>CBDCVB010000002.1:0-2401346 GCA_965222895.1 Dehalococcoidia bacterium
TGTCCAGAATCCGCTCATGGTTCGACAGGCTCACCACCAACCGATTTTCAAGGACTTTGCAATCGTCCTGCCGGCCATGCGTACCCGCTTTGTCATTGCGAGCGTAGCGTGGCAATCTCGTCGCCGTAGCAACGGCGGTTCGCCGACGTAACTGTTCAGAGTTGCGGGGAAGTGAGCAGTTGTCGGCAAGCGGCGAGGGGATTCAGTCCTTGGGCGCGCCAGGTGCCGAAGAGGGAAGCCAGGGTCATCTTGCTTCTGCTGCCCCGTTGCGACCGGGTGCCGCCGCTGATCTTGCGGCTGACGACCAGGTGGCGCCGGCTGCGTTCGGCGGCGTTGTTGTCCGGTGTCGCCTCCGGTTCGGCCACGAAGACGAAGAGTTCTTTGATATGGCGCTCAATGCGTCGGCACAGCTTGGCCTGAGCCGCTGACGAGTCGTCCAAGCAAGGCTGGCAGATGGTCAGCAGCTGCCGTTCCAGAACCAGTTGTGCGGTGCGCCGCCGCTTGGTCTGGGGATGGGCGCTGGCTTTGGCCCGGTCGTAAATCTCGTGGACGGCGTCGGCCCACTGCGCCAGCTTTCGGTCCTTCGGATAGAGGACCTTCAGGTCGTGAATGTCCCGCAACAGATGAACCCAGCAGCGTTGCTTGGGGCCGTCGTAATGGTGGTAGGCAGCGTAGAAATCGCTGACCAGCACACCGGAGAAGGTGTCGCCCAGAGCTTCATCCACCACTTCCTTGTTGCGACCCCGCCGCAGGAAGTAGCGCGCCGATGGGGTGCTGAAAGTCCACACGTAGCCGTTGTGGCCATCCTCACGCCAGCCGGTCTCATCGGCGTGGACCACTGGACTGGCGCGGATCTGGGCGAGTATCCGGTCCACGGCGGCCTGGGCCTTTTGCGCGGTGCGATGCACCGCAGCCATGATGGCTCCCACGCTGAGGCGCAGCCCATGGACGGTGCGCAGATACCGCTGGATGACGGCGATGGGCAGTCGGGCCTCCGCTCGGAGCGTGGCGATCAGGCTGACCAGGTTGATACCCATGCGCTGCTGGCCCAGCACCACGCCGTCCAGTTGCGCGGTGGGAACGCAGCGGCGTCGGCAAGCCGGACAATCCCTGGCGATATAGACGTGCTCGGTAACTTCCGCCGCAACCTGGGGCAACTCGATGACCTCCCGGGTGCGCTGGGTCCAGCCACCGGACAACTGGGTTCCGCAGTCGGGACAGTGGTCCACCAAATGCTCCACCCGACGAGTGGGCGTCATGCGACGGCGGGCAAAGCCGTGGGGGCGCCGCTGGCGTGGCGCTTTGGGCTGGGCCGGTTTCCGGCTGGCTGTGGGTTTGAGGCCGGGCATCCCCCGGGCGCCACTGGGTTTGGCCCACCCTTCCAGCTGAGCAATCCGCCTCTCCAGGCGCTCGTTGATCGCCTGCTGCCTGGCTATGATGGCCTCCTGCCGTATGACGATGGCGATGAGCGCATCGCGGTCAGCGGTGGACAGGTCGATTTCCGGATCCATGCCCGTTATATGACATAACCACAACCCCTCGCGCCAGCCATCCCCGAACCTCTTTGAACCAATTCCCCCACCAAGTCTGAACAGTTACTCGCCGACGTGTGTTCAACCTCATCGAGATTGCCACGTCGCCATGCTCCTCGCAATGACAGATTACGGATTAAAGTAGTACCCGCCACTGACACCGGCCCCTTGCGCCCTCGGATTCCCCATCCCTATCATCAATCCTGTCAGGCAACTCCGGCCAGACCTCGCGATCCTCGCCGGAACCGCCAAAACTGCATCTCACTAGCAAGGCGAATACGGTTTCAGGGCGACCACGGCCCAGTCGGTTATCTAGCAGAATGGCTGTGCGCCGGCTGCACCCGTCATACTCAACGGGAACACGCCAGACAGCCCAGCGGGAGTCACCACCGCCCCGTGCCGCGCTGCCCCGGTTCCATCAGCCGGTTGCCCGCGGGACACGGAAGCCTAGGACAAATCTATCTGCACGCAAAAACAGCGTCGGGCCGTGCTCCGACACCGCCCCGAAACCGTAACGCCTGACACCAAAACCCACCACCCAAAAGGAGAAAGCCCATCAAACACCAACCTTCTGAACCCTAAACTACCCAAACTCACACCTACCCGCTTCAAACCGCCATTGCGAGCGCCCACCCCACCTGTCATTGCGAGGAGCGCCCACCCCACCTGTCATTGCGAGCGCCCACCCCACCTGTCATTGCGAGGAGCGCCCACCCCACCTGTCATTGCGAGAAGCGCCCACCCCACCTGTCATTGCGAGGAGCGCCCACCTCCCCTGTCATTGCGAGGAGCGTAGCGACGTGGCAATCCCGATGAGATTGAACACACTTCGGCGAACCGCAGTTGCTACGGCGACGAGATTGCCACGCTACGCTCGCAATGACAAAGCGGGTACGCATGAGGGACGCCCCAGCGGTGGCCGTCAGCGACGTTGTGGCTGCGGTTGGCAGTGTCTATGCCCGGTGATAAACTGGCGCCACCGGTGCTCTGGCGCCGACTTGCACCGCGACCCAAGTGAACAGGCAAACACTCGCTACACCTGAGGTGATGACCATGATACGGATGGGAGCAACCGGTTCCACATCCCACTTGGACCTTTGCCGGGCGTTGGAAACCGTGTTTCAACGGCGAGGCATCGAGTTCGACTGGGTGCTGTACTCCGGCTACGACGAGATGGTTGACGCATTCGTGCGGGGTGAGGTGAATGTTGCCTGGAACGGCCCCCTGTCCCACGTCAAGATGCGCCGCGCCTTCTCCGATGTGGCCCCGGTGATTGCAATGCGGGACGTGGACATAGATTTCACCACGAACTTCATAGTCCGCGCCGACTCGCCCATCCGCACGGTGGAAGATTTGCCCGGTACCCGGTTTGCGCTGGGCGCGCGCAACTCGGTGCAGGCGGGACTGCTGCCGGTGCATTTTCTGAAACAACTCGGCATCAATCCCTCCAACGACCTCGCCACCGCCGACTTCTACGACCAGCGCTCGCCGGTGCGCGTATCGGATGAGCTCGACGTGGTGGCCCGCGTGCTGGCCAGGGAATATGACGCTGGCGCAGTCAGCGGGCGCGTTCTGGATACGCTGCAACCCGACGACGGCATCGACCCCACTGCCCTGCGCGTATTATGGACCAGCCTAGGATACAGCCATTGCTGCTTCACCGCCCGCCCCGACCTGCCCGCCGGCGATGCTTCCGAATTCACGTCAACCCTGGTGTCCGTTGACGATAGCGACGCTGTTGGTCGGGCAGTGTTGAAAGCAGAGGCCTGCGACCGGCTGGTGGCGGGCATAAATGACGGTTGGGATGTGATAGAAGCGGCGGCGTTGGCGGAGGGGTTGATCTGACGAGGGGACGAGGTACGCTGTTAATGTGGCGAGGATCATCTGCTACGTTGAGATCAACAATTTTTCGTGAGTTCCCTGCACAGTCGCCCACAGGAGCAAAGATACTATGACACGCGAGACCAGAAAGGACTGGCCGACTGGACAAGACTAACCTTGTGTACAACTGATGGACTCCCGTCAGATATAGAAAGGAATTTGGTTGGACGCGGTGTCACGATAGAGCCACTTTATCTACGCTGCGGCCTGGCATCCCACAAAAATCGAAGTTGTCGGAAATGATAGAGATGATGCGATGCTGACGCCCGAGCAGTTGCAGAATATGCGAGACTTTCTGGACGCCGCCGACCGGGAGTTTGAGAATGCCAACGCTTTGGCCAGCACGGAACGGTTGTGGGATGCTATTACGCATAACCTCAAAGCTGTGGCAGACCAAAAGGGCTGGGAATACGATACGAACCACCTCTTTCCGGTGGTGCAGAAACTGGCCGACGGGGATGGGCAGCTTGGCGACATCCTCGAGGGCATATTTCTCGCGGCGAAAGCCCACCCCGGCTTGGTTTGCGCCGAGTATATCCGGTTTGAGTACGGCGACACGCACCGGGCGCGGCGGCTGGCGCGAGAGTTCATTGACACGGTTCTGGAGCGGGCCGCACAATCCGACACCTCCACTTTGTTCCACGAGGGCGCGATGCAAACGCAACAGCAGATGAAAACAACCCAGGACTACCTGGCCGCCGCCGACCGGGAGTTTGAAAACGCCAACGCGCTGGCGGCCACAGAACACCTGTGGGCGGCGATTACGCATACCCTCAAGGCCGTGGCCGACAAAAACGGTTGGGACTATGATGCCGATGACCTCTACCCCGTGGTGGAGAAGGTAGCCAAAATGGATGAGCAAGTCGGCGAGGTACTGCTCAGTTCGTATGGCGCGGCGGAAGGGTATCCGAATCTGGTTCGCGCCGGTTATCTCCGAATTGAGGATGGTGATACCCACTGGGCCCGGCGGGTAGCGCACGAGTTCATCGGTACGGTAAAAGAAATGGCGGGCTAATCCGATGACCCTACCAACGCTGCCGATTCCAGAACACTCACAAATAGCGTTGGCTTTGCCGGAGGAATCAGGCGCTGAATTTGACGCTGGCAAGGCGCTGAAAGGGTCGGAAATGCTGTGAGGCGCAGCCGCCCACGCTATGATAGCCGTCGCCCTCAGGCAAAACCGACCTTACGACAGCCATGGCGCGCTTAAAGAACCTTGCCAAGCAGTTGCGCACCAATACCGGTCAGCCATACTGGCTCACCGAGTTCAACATATCGGAAAGGTTCCACAGCAATTTCTATCACGGACAAGAGAGCGACATTTGGACTGCGCGCTACCGGCCGCGGATACGCCGTTTCGTCGCCCGCCTAGTGGCCGTGGTTGACGAACCCGTTTGAGGAGTTGACACCTTGACTGAGAAAATCGGCTTTATCGGCTTGGGCCGCATGGGGTTACCGATGTCCTACAACCTGCTGCGCGCCGGCTACGATCTGACGGTTCACAACCGGAGCCAGGAGAAGGTACGCCAGATCGCCGACGCCGGCGCCACCGCGGCCACGTCTGCCGCCGAAGTTGCGGCCACCTGCGAAATTGTTCTGGTCTGTCTGCCCGATGTGGCCACCTGCGAAACGATACTCCTCGGCGACGACGGCGTACTGGCCAACGCCCGCTCCGGCCAAATCATCGTCGACCACAGCACGGTGGGGGCAGCAACGTCCAAAGCCTGCGCCGCCGCCGCCGAGTCACGCGGCGCCATGTTCCTGGATGCGCCCATCAGCGGGGGCACCGAACGCGCCACCGACGGCACGCTGACCATCATGGTAGGCGGGCCAAAGGAAGCGTATGACAAAGCGCTGCCGGCCTTCGACATAATGGGGGCAGTGGTCCGCCACGTCGGGCCGACCGGCAGTGGGACCGCTGCCAAGCTGGTCAATCAGCTGCTAGTCGGCGTCCACATGGTTGCCGCCGCCGAAGCGATGCTGCTGGGGGCAAAGTCGGGCGCTGACCCGGCGCTGGTGTTCGAACTGGTCAATTCGGGTTGGGGACAAAGCTTCGTCCTAGGCCGCAACGCTACGGCGATGCTGGATCGCGACTTTGACGGCGCCCGCACCCAGCTGCGGGTTTTCCTGAAGGACCTGGGACTCATCCAGGAAATGGCCCGCGACCTCGATACCCCCATCCCCGGCGGCGACCTGGCGTACCGATTGCTGGGCGAGGCGGTTGAGCAAGGGTTGGGAGATTTGGACAGCGCCGCCATCGTACTGCCTATGGAAGAGCAGGCCGGTTTCACAATCCAGCGCAAGGACGCCGGGTAATTTGCATGGATAAACAGGATGGACAGGATGAATCGGGAGGATTAAACAATGCCGGACGAAATGGTGGTGTATTTCAACGGGGAAATGGTGCCGGTCGGTGAGGTTGGTATCTCCATCTACGACCGCGGCTTTCTGTATGGCGACGCCGTGTTTGACGCCACCCGCACCTTCGGCGGCAAGACGTTCCGCCTCGACCGACACATCGACCGCCTGTACGACTCGCTGCGCTACCTCCGCATCGAAGTGCCGATGAGCAAGGCCGAGATGATCGCCGCCACGGAAGCAGTCGTTGCCCAAAACTATCCGCTGCTGCCGGCCGGCCAAGATATGTGGGTTATGCAGCGCGTCAGCCGGGGCGTAGAATCGCCCAACCGCGCTGGCGGCCTCACACCCACCATCCTGATCGAGAGCCACGCCATCCCCTTTGCCAGCCGCGCCCCCCTGTACCGCGACGGCGCCCGCGTCAGCACCCCTTCGGTGCCCCGGATTCCGCCCCGTTTCCTCAGTCCCCGCGCCAAGACGCACAACTATCTCAACCTGATATTGGGTGAACTGGAAGCGCACGGCGAGGACCCCCAGGCCTGGGCGGTGTTGCTCGATGAGTTTGGCAACCTCACCGAAGGTCGGGGCAGCAATATCTTCGTGGTCAAGGACGGCGTCGCGCTGACTCCCAAATCGCAGTACGTGCTGGAAGGCGTTACCCGCAACCAGACCCTGGAACTGGCCGGCGGCCTGGGCATTCCAACCGCAGAGTGCGACATCGACCTCTACGACGCCTACACCGCCGATGAGGCTTTCCTGACTTCCACCAGCCTTTGCATCTGCCCGGTGTCCGCAATCAACGGCGCTCCGGTTGGCGACGGTGCGGTGCCCGGCCCAATCACCCACCGGCTGATGACAGCGTTCAGCGACCTGGTTGGCATGGATTTCGCCGACCAGTACCTCGCTCATTTGGCGTAAGCGTGGGTAAGACAAGGAGAACCAAAATGACCACAGCAAGCCAAGCGAGATGGAGTTTCGCACCCACTGGCGGCGGCATTATCCACGGCTACAACAACGCCGGCGCTGAACATTTTAAGCAGGACCCCATTGGCAAACTGGTGCGGGAAACTATCCAGAATTCCCTGGATGCCCATGAGGATGGCCTGGACGCGGTCATCGTTGACATTCAACAGTGCGACATCGATCGGAGATACATCGGGGCGGACTCACTGAAACTCCATCTGCAACGAGCCTTGGAACGCACTTGCAAAACCGGACAAGTTGAAGGGCAGGAGGACTACCGCAAAGCCCTCGACATCATTGATGGGCCAATTATTCCGTGCCTGGTCATCGTTGACCGCAACACCACCGGGTTGCAGGGCCGCAAGTGGGACAGCCTCATTCGTGAGGAAGGCGTCCCTGAGAAGGGTATAGTCGGGGATGTGGGAGTAGCCGGCGGCTCCTTCGGCATCGGCAAAAATGCTTCTTATAACGTTGCCGGCTTGCATACGGTCATCTACTGCACCAGGTACACCGACGGCAAAAGAGGCCGGGTTGAAAAGATGACCGGGCGCGCTCAGTTGGTTAGTCACCAAGACCCGCAAGGGATGGATATGCTGCAGCACATTGGGTTTTACGCCGGAGAGGACGGCGAGCCGCTCACCGGGCCGGACATACCAACGCCCTTCCGCCTAGACGAACCCGGCACCGGATTGTGGATAACCGGATTTACACCGGGACGAACCGACTGGCAACGAGCAGCCGTCCGCGCTACGGTTGATAGCTTTTTCCATGCCATACACCATCGTAACCTGGAAGTTTGGATAGGCGAAAAGCAAATCAGTTATGACACCATCGACAGCATCATAGAAGAAGTCAGCAACAACCGAAATCGGCAGACCAAGTACTATTACCGCGCAATCCGTGGGGAACCCAGTGGTACTACCCTTCCCACCGGGCCGATTGGAGCGCTTGACGTGTACATTGATAATGAGACCGACGCGCCGAAACGAGTTGCTTACGTCAATCGCCGTGGGATGCTAATTACCGACACTCGGGAGAGGCGGCGCAGCAACCCGTTTTACCCCGGCAGTGGTCAGGGGATGTGGCCCAACTACGCGGCTGTCGTCATCGCTGCGGAAGATGCTACTGATCGGCTAATTCGTGGGATGGAAAACCCCTCTCACGACATCATATCCATTGACCGCCTGCCGAATGACGAGCAGCGCGAAGTTCGTCGGCACTTAGTCGACGTCAGTGGACAAATTCGGGACATTATCGCCAATGCAATACGAGAACAGGAGGAGGCAGGGACTACCAACCTGCGGGAACTAGCCGAGTTTTTCCCCGACCTAGACCCGACGCTGCCAGGCAACCGCGAACTGGAGATACACACTACTACACCACGGATGCCGTCACACCACGTGGTCACAGTTGATGCACCGGAAGATGGGGCTCGACTTTGTACAAAAGCTAGATAAATTATAAGAACAGGGTAAGCTCGACCAAATCACCACAAGAGGTCGAGTATGCCCACCCTGCCCGCAGTCATAGTAACCCTGCTGCTGCCCTTTGAGCACCTGTTTGACCCCAGGACCTGGCGCAAAGCCCAACTCCTGGCCATGGGAGCGATCCTGTCTCCCGGCAAACGCACCGTGTCCTCCGCCCTCAACATCCTGGGGATTGGGCAGCACGGCGACTTCGCCGTCTATCACCACGTGCTCAACCGCGCCCGATGGTCGCCACTGCAACTGAGCCGGGCGCTGTTGCTGCTGGTGGCCGGGCGCCTTGGTTCGTCCACCGAGCCGTTGGTGTTCGGCATTGACGAGACGGTGGAGCGACGCTGGGGCCGGAAGATTGCGGCCAAGGGGTGGTATCGGGATCCGGTGCGGTCCAAGGACGACCAGGTGGTGATGACCCCCGGATTGCAATGGGTGAGCCTGATGTTGCTGACGCGTATCGGGTGGGCGGGTCGATACTGGGCGCTGCCGTTTTTGACCGCGCTGGTGGTGTCGGCCCGCTACGACCGGCGCAAAGGCCGCCGGCACAAGACGGTAACCGACTACGCCCAGCAGATGCTGGTCTGCCTGCGCCGTTGGCTGCCGGAGAGGGACCTGGTGGTGGTGGCCGATGGCGGCTACGCCAAGCGCGAGTTCCTGCGGCATTGCCAGAGTATGTCAAAGCCGATTGTCGTCGTCACCAAACTGCGCAAGGACGCGTCCCTGTACCAGCCCGCGCCAGCGCGGCGGCCCGGCCAGATCGGGCGGCCCCGGGTGGTCGGCGCGCGACTGCCCAGTCCCACGGCGGTGCTGGACGATCCCGCTACACAATGGATTCCCTACCGCGCCACCGGTTCCGACGGCAGTACCGCCATGGTCGAGCTCGCTTCGGGCGTAGCGCTGTGGTACCACGGCGGGCCGCCGCGCCTTCCCATACGTTGGGTCGTCATCAGATACCTGGCGGAGCGCCGCGGGCCCTATGCTTTACTATGCACCGACACCGAGGCGGAACCCCTGCGGATACTGCAGTGGTATCTGCTGCGGTGGCAGGTCGAGGTGACCTTTGAGGAGCTGCGGGCTCACCTGGGCATGGAAACCCAGCGCCAGTGGTCGGAACGAGCCATCGCCCGAACCACCCCCGCGCTCTTTGGCCTGTTCAGCGTGGTGACGCTGGCCGCGGATATCCTGATCGAACAGCGTGGCGCCATGGCGCCGCGCACCGCGGCGTGGTATGACAAAACCAGCCCTTCCTTCGCCGACGCCATCGCCCTGGTCAGACGACACCTCTGGGTGCAGCAGGGAACTTTTATGCCGTCCGAGCGCGAGCACGAATCGATAAAAGTCCCGCGCCTCTTGTACCACAGGATGCTCGACACGCTAGCCTATGCCGCTTGATTGTACAAAGCCGAGATGGGGACGATGGGGAAGAAGTTCTGGACGAAAACGGCATAGCGGAGGATGGGCTGGACGGCAATGACAATCACAATCAATCGAATAATGGCGGCGGTCGGAAACGCAGAGGGAAAGCCCGTCCGGACCCCGGCCTTGGTCAAGGCAGCAATAGCGTCAGCCGTCAAACCTCATTGATTGGCCGTACCCGCATCGTGCGAACCAGCCCAGCAGGGCTTACCGTAGCCTTCACTGCTCAACAGAAAGACGGTGACACTTGCGCCTTCACGATACGGCCGGCCGGCGATGAATACCGCCGGGAGAAACGTATATCGGTCAGCGGCATAAGCGCCGTTAGCCCAGAAGACGTTACTGCCGCACTTAGCGGCAACATGATTAGGATAGCCGGCGCCGCGGAGGGCAAGCGCATAACTCTCCAGCTAGACATCGGTTCCGATGCGCCCTATCTGGCCTACACCATCTCCGAACACCGAGAGAACGCCTGATGAGTTATCGTAACCGACGGCTGATGCCACATCCGGTGCTCAGCGCAGACCGCGACGATTACCGGGACGAGTATGAATTTACTGCTGAGGTTCCCTGGAGCAGGGTTTCCGACGGCGGTCGGGATATTGTCATAACGGTTAAGTACCTGCTCAATGTCCCAACATTGCGAGACCTTATTACAGGAGGACGGGCCAGATATTGCACGGTGGTAGAATGCTCCAAAACTTATCGCCGGAGTAGCCATATCTACGAAGGTTCGGAAGACCTCATTGTGCTGAAACGCCAGGAATACGATGGCAAACTGACGCTGACACCTTACGTGGCCGCCATAGTTGACATTCCGGCTTTCAACCCGCCGGAGATAGATGATGAACTCCGGCAACTAATCCCAGCGGGTGGAGCAAACCTGCCGGCCGGGTCAATCTTGGCCATTGGAGCAGCAAGCGAAATTGAGCTGGAGAATGAGGCCGCCCTTGAGTCTATATTCGACCTCGCGCCTGACAGCAGGCTTCGCCTCGGGGAGTTCAGTGTTGACATCACCGGGCAACGCATTGCCATCAATGTTCACCCCGACACCAAGACCGAAATCCTGCGCGTGCGTAACCGTGCAGACCGGGAGCCTCTACTCCGCCAGGCACTGTATCTGTACGCTCTAGACAAAGCCATCCGCAACTTGGCCGAGCACGAGGGCAACCGCTGGGCTGACGTCATCAGACGTAAGCTAGCCGACAACGACATTGGCGATGATGATGAATTACTGCCCGAAAACTCAGAAACATCGGCCCAGCAGATTTTCCAGTATCCTCTGGGACGAATGCTAACCGCTCTGCAACAGGAAAGCGACGATGACTGAACCGATGAACATACCTCGCCTGACGGATGAAGCCTTACGTGCGTTGGTCAATTTGGCTGATGCCCGGCCCGAATTATGGCTAGACCCGGAAGCGGATTTCGCGCAGGTCTTGGCAGAGAACGGCATTACACATTACGCCGAACCCGCCGGTGTAACCGCCGATGACCTGTATTTAGCACCGCCGGACCACCCGCCACGACCGCGAGCGGACCGTCAAGCTCTGGACTGGAGCCAGCAGTTGCATGGTATGACTCCGGCCAAGGCTGCTGACCCTAACCTGCTGGCATGGCTGAATCACTTCGTCCTGCACCAGTACGGCACCAAACGGTGGCCTTTGGTAACACGAGCCAATCCGGTCAGCCACATCAGAAGGCATTGGCTTACCGAGCAGCTCACCGACATCTGGGAATCGAGCATCGCCGGCCGAACCTGGTGGATTGCCGAAACGTGTCGCCGGGCCGCTGAATACTCCGGCGGTGCGTTCACGGCCCAACAGGCTCTGGACCATTTCAGTGAAAACGCCGAAAATTACCACAACTCCGTGCAGTTCAACCTGATGCGCAACCCGCTGCTGCTGGCAGAATGCGTCCGCGCGCTACTCAATGAAGCGACTGGCATCAGCACGGTTGGCTACCGTAGGATGGTCCGGCAATTGAACCTGGAGGCCGGAGCGCTACTCTTGGATGCGTTAAACCGCCAGCAAGTACGCGGCCTGATTGTCAAAATTCTTGAAGAGACTATGTCGGAACCGGAATGGGTCAGAGACCGCCAATATTTGCGAAATCGCAACATTACTCGGGTATTGAGCCTGGGCGCCGGTACGCAATCCACAGTACTGGCTTTAATGGCCGAACAAGGTTACGCCGGCATTATCCGGCCGGACTTTGCCATTTTCGCCGATACCGGCTGGGAGCCGCCGGCAGTGTATGAGCATCTGGAGTGGCTGAAAACGCAACTGTCCTACGAAGTTGTTACTGTAAGCGCCGGCAACATTAAGGATAATATTCTTGCCGGCACCAACCCTGACGGGGAAAAATTTCTGGATGTGCCGGCTTTTTTGACTAACCCGGATGGCAATCTGTCCATATCGGCTCGCCAATGCACCAGCCACTATAAGCTGATGCCTATTTTTCGCGAATTGCGCGACCGCTTGGGTCTGGCTGATGGCAAGCGGGCACCCAAAGACGTTCAGGTAGAAATGTGGCTGGGCATTAGCGCCGACGAAATGGCGCGTCAGAAACCAAGCCGCGAGGAGTGGATTACCAACCGCTGGCCGCTCATCGAGCAGGGATACAGCCGGGCGCAATTATATCAGTGGTTTACGGAACGCTACCCGGAGCGAGATTTGCCACGCAGCGCCTGCATAGGCTGCCCGTATCATAGCGACAGCGAGTGGAAGTATCTGAAAGAATATGACCCCAAATCATTCTCTGAAGCGGTATTCGTAGATAGAGCATTGCGCGAAATGCCGCAACTCCGGGAATTGAGCAAGGGAACCGCTTACTTGCATCGCAGACGACAGCCGCTGGACGAGGTTGATTTTAGCAACACGAAAGACTACACCGAAGCAATGCAGGAAGAATGCGAAGGTCTCTGTGGCATTTAAAACCGCAGAGCAGGAGGCAAACCATGACCGAGTATCTGGAAGGCATCGTAGAACCCGGCCAGGAGGCCGTGCAACTAGCCACCGGCTTCGCCTTCACCGAAGGCCCGGTGTGGCACCCCGACGGCTACTGGCTGTTCGTCGACTTGCGACGGGAACCCCCGGTCATTCACCGGATGTCTCCCGCCGGCGGCGCGCCTGACATCATTCGGGAACCCAGCGGCGGCACCAACGGCATCACTTTCGACCTGCAGGGTCGGCTCCTGATGTGTGAAGGAGACAGCCGGGCCATCACCCGCCTGGAAGCGGACGGTACCATCAACGTGGTAGCCGACCGCTGGGACGGCAAGCGGTTCCATCGCCCCAACGACATCGTCACCCGCAGCGACGGAAGCGTTTTCTTCACCAACCCCAGCGGCCGCGTTCCGGAGGAGGAGCAGGAGATCGAGTTCCCCGGCACCATCCACCGGATTGCCCCCGACGGCACGGTGGAAATGTCCGCCCACGACATTGACTTCCCCAACGGCATCGCCTTCTCGCCCGATGAGTCGGTGCTCTACGTGTCCAACACTCGAAAACTCGGCGAACGACCGGACCAGTATTGGGATGGGGAGATAAAGCAAAACCAGTTCATTCAGGCTTACGATGTGGCAGCCGGCGGCTCGCTCAGCAACAGCCGCGTCTTCGGCAGCATGGCCTCCGCCGAAGACGGTGTGCCCGACGGCATGAAGGTGGACGCGGCCGGCCGCGTGTACTGCACCGGGTCGGGCGGAGTTTGGGTCTTTTCTCCAGAAGGAGAGCATCTGGGCATCATTCGGGTGCCGGAGATCCCAGCCAACTGCGCCTTTGGTGGCCCCGACTTTCGCACCATGCTGTTCACCGCCCGCACGTCGGTGTACAGCCTGCGGATGACGACGCCCGGCGCCCCGCTACCGAGGGCCTGATCCGACCGGCACCGTTAAATGCGCGAGTTTGACGCCATTGTAATAGGGGTAGGCGGAATGGGTAGCGCCGCCGCCTACCATCTGGCCAAACGCAATTGGCGCGTTTTGGGCCTTGAGCAATATGACGTCCCCAACGAGATGGGCTCCTCCCACGGGATCAGTCGAATGATCCGGCTGGCATATCATGAGGACCCGTCGTACATACCGTTGCTGCGCCGCTCCTACGAGTTGTGGCACCAACTGGAAAACCTCGCTGGCGAACGCCTCCTGGTCAACACCGGCTGCCTTCGGGGCGGCCTCGGAGACAACCGAATCCTGGAAGGCTCCATCGCAACCCTGCGCGAGCACAACCTGCCCTATCGTCTGTTGAGCGGGCCGGAGGTCAACGCCGAATGGCCCGGCTACAACCTTCCGGAAGAAGCGATGATGGTGTACGAGCAGAATGGCGGATTCCTGCTGTCGGAGCGGTGCATCGTATCCCACGTCGCTGCCGCCCTGGATCTCGGCGCCGAAGTACACGGTCGGGAGGCAGCCCGGGATTGGGAACCCACTGCGTCCGGCGGCGTCATCGTCCATACGGACAAAGACACCTACACCGCCCGCAATTTGGTTATCACCGCGGGAGCGTGGGCCGGCAAGGTGGCGCCGCAAGTGGCCGCACACGCCCGTCCCGAACGACAGGTGCTGGGATGGTTCGCTCCGAAACGACCGGAATTATTCCGGCCGGCTGCGTTTCCCGTTTTCGGCGTCGTCGTAGACGAGGGCCGGTTCTACGGGTTCCCGTCCTACGGTATGCCCGGATTCAAGCTGGGATTGTTCCACCATTTCCGCGAGCAGGTCGACCCGGACACGATGGATCGGGAGCCCAACGCACAAGACGAAGCGGCGCTGCGGGATTTCACGGAACGCTACTTTCCGGAAGCTGCCGGTCCCACCCTGGCCCTGAAGACCTGCATCTTTACCAACACGCCGGACGAGCATTTCATAATCGACACGCTGCCCGACTATCCGCAAGTCTCCATTGCTGCCGGGTTCTCCGGCCACGGCTTCAAGTTCTGCAGCGTGGTGGGCGAAATCATGGCTGATCTGGCCCAGCACGGGGCAACGGAACACAACATCGGCCTGTTCCAACTGGGCCGTTTCGACGAGCGGTAACCCTCCACCCAAGGAAACTTTTTGATGAAAATAACCGACGTTGAAGCAATCGTGCTGATTTGGCCACCACCGGACCGGGACTATTGGACTGCGCTGCGACCCATCGGCCGGGTCAATGAGTTGCTGGTTCGCGTTCACACCGATGCCGGGTTCTACGGCATCGGAGAAGCCCACAGCTCCGGGCAGGGTTTCGCCGGTCTGTACCGGCAATCCGCAGACGGCGCCATGCACGCCGATGGTGCCTCGCGCGCCGTGGTCGACTTGCTCAAGCCCATGCTGGTTGGTCGCGACCCGGTCGACAACGAACGGCTGTGGGACGAGATGTTCGGCCTCTGCCACCAGATTGGCTGGGGTGCCTCAGGTTTCGGAAGGCCGCAAATCCTCACCGCCATGGCCGCCGTTGACATTGCGTTGTGGGACATCAAGGGCAAGGCCGCCAATCTACCCGTCTACAAGCTGCTCGGCGGATACGACAACTCGGTGCCCTGTTATGTAACCGGAGGCTACTACCAGGACGGTAAGTCGGTATCCGACCTGGTCAACGAATGTGAAACCTATGTGGATATGGGCTACGAAGCCATCAAACTGAAAATCGGGCACGTCAGCCTGGCCGAGGACTACGAACGGGTCAGTTCGGTTCGCAGCGCCGTTGGCCCCGGCATTGATCTGATGCTCGACGTGAACGAGGGTTGGGACGTAAACACCGCCATAGCCGGCGCCCGAATGCTGGAGCCGCTGAACATCCGCTGGCTCGAGGAACCCGTCCATTGGTACGACCGCGTGGACGGACTGGGCAAGGTAGCCGCCAGCACCAGCATCCCCATCGCCTCGGGTGAAAACGCGATTACCCGTTGGGATGCCCGCGACCTGATCCACCACGGCGGCGTCAGGGTGATGCAGTACGACAGCACACGCAACGGCGGCATCACCGAGTGCCTGCGCATCGCCGGCCTGTGCGCCGCCGAAAACGTGCGCCTGGCGCCCCATCACGACCCACAGGTACACGGGCACATCGTAGCTGGCCTCGCCGTCGGCGAAATCTGCGAAACCTTCCCCAGCGCAGACCGGGATCCGATCTGGGAAGAACTGTTCACCGTGCGGCCGGAAATCGTGGGCGGCCGGATGCAGTTGTTGGATGGCCCCGGTTGGGGCATCGAACTGAATGAACGCACCCTGAAACGGCGCGGTGTGTGGGCCTGAACCCTGGCCCGCGCCGGTAGCAGGCGTGAATTGATCTGGATACTGGTGGCCATCGGCGGCGGGGCCGGCTCCGTGCTCCGCTACGGCGCCAATCGGCTGGCCATCTACTACCCGGGCGCCGATACGGTGGCCGGCACCTTCGCCGTGAATATCGCCGGGTCATTCGCGCTGGGCTTGCTGTCCAGCATATTTTTGGCGCGCAGTGGCCTGTCCATAGAGTTGCGCGCGATGCTGACAGTTGGCCTGTTGGGAGGGTTCACCACGTTCTCAACACTGGCCTACGACGGTGTGCGCTTGTTGTCCGGCGGAGAGTACGTGCGCGCCGGCACGACCATCGCCGCCAACATAATTATCGGTCTCGTGGCCGCCTACCTGGGCGTGTGGGCCGGCCGGATGGTGTCATAACCGCTCTAGTCGGTTAATTCGCCGTACAGATAGGCAACCCGTTGTATTACGAAAACTGATACTATGCTAGATCTGGCATTACGCTAGATTTGGTAGGTTCGGCTAGTAACTGTTCAGAGTTGCGGGGAAGTGAGCAGTTGTCGGCAAGCGGCGAGGGGATTCAGTCCTTGGGCGCGCTAGGTGCCGAAGAGGGAAGCCAGGGTCATCCTGCTGATGCTGCCCCGTTCCGACCGGGTGCCACCGCTGATCTTGCGGCTGACGACCAGGTGGCGCAGGCTGCGTTCGGCGGCGTTGTTGTCCGATGGCGCCTCCGGTTCGGCCATGAAGACGAAGAGCTCTTTGATATGGCGCTCAATGCGCCGGCATAGCTTGGCCTGGGTTGCCGAGGGGTCGTGAAGGAAGGGTTGGCAAATGGCCAGCAACTGCCGTTCCAGAACCAGTTGAGCGGTGCGGCGCCGCTTGGTCTGAGGATGGGCGCTGGCTTTGGCCCGGTCGTAAATCTCGTGGACGGCGTCGGCCCACTGCGCCAGTGGCGCGTCATCGGGGTAGAGGGTTCGCAGGTCGTGGATGTCCCGCATCAGATGAACCCAGCAGCGTTGCTTGGGGCCGTCGTAATGGTGGTAGGCAGCGTAGAAATCGCTGACCAGCACGCCGGAGAAGGTGTCGCCCAGAGCTTCATCCACCACTTCCTTGTTGCGACCCCGCCGCAGGAAGTAGCGCGCCGATGGTGTGCTGAAAGTCCACACGTAGCCGTTGTGTCCATCCTCACGCCAGCCGGTCTCGTCGGCATGGACCACTGGGCTGGCGCGGATCTCGGCCAGGATCCGGTCCACTGCGGACTGGGCCCTTTGCGCAGTGCGATGCACCGCCGCCATGATCGCTCCCACGCTGAGGCTCAGCCCATGAACGGTGTGCAGATACCGCTGGATGGCGCCAATGGGCAGTCGGGCCTCCTCTCGGAGCGTGGCGATCAGACTGACCAGGTTGATACCCAGACGCTGCTGGCCCAGCACCACGCCGTCCAGTTGCGCCGGGGGAACGCAGCGGCGTCGGCACCCCGGACAATCCCTGGCGATGTAGACGTGCTCGGTAACTTCCGCCGGAACCTGGGGCAACTCGATGACCTCCCGGGTGCGCTGGGTCCAGCCACCGGACAGCTGGGTTCCGCAGTTGGGGCAGTGGTCCACCAGATGCTCCACCCGACGGGTGGGTGTCATGCGACGGCGGGCAAAGCCGTGGGGCTGCCGCTGGCGTGGCGCTTTGGGCTGGGCCGGTTTCCGGTCGGCTTCGGGTTTGAGACCGGGCATCCCCCGGGCGCCACTGGGTTTGGCCCGCCCTTCCAGCTGGGCAATCCGTCTCTCCAGGCGCTCGTTGATCGCCTGCTGCCGGGCTATGATGGCCCCCTGCCGTATGACGATGGCGATGAGCGCATCGCGGTCAGCGGTGGACAGGTCGATTTCCGAATCCATACCCGTTATATGACATAACCACAACCCCTCGCGCAAGCCATCCCCGAACCTCTTTGAACCAATTCCCCCACCAAGTCTGAACAGTTACCGGCGATGAGTAACTGTTCAGAGTTGCGGGGAAGTGAGCAGTTGTCGGCAAGCGGCGAGGGGATTCAGTCCTTGGGCGCGCCAGGTGCCGAAGAGGGAAGCCAGGGTCATCTTGCTGCTGCTGCCCCGTTGCGACCGGGTGCCGCCGCTGATCTTGCGACTGACGACCAGGTGGCGCAGGCTGCGTTCGGCGGCGTTGTTGTCCGGTGGCGCCTCCGGTTCGGCCACGAAGACGAACAGTTCTTTGATATGGCGCTCGATGCGTCGGCATAGCTTGGCCTGGGTTGCCGAGGGGTCGTGAAGGAAGGGTTGGCAAATGGCCAGCAGCTGCCGTTCCAGGGCCAGTTGGGCGGTGCGTCGCCGCTTGGTCTGGGGATGGGCGCTGGCTTTGGCCCGGTCGTAAATCTCGTGGACGGCGTCGGCCCACTGCGCCAGTGGCGCGTCATCGGGGTAGAGGGTTCGCAGGTCGTGGATGTCCCGCAGCAGATGGACCCAGCAGCGCTGTTTGGGGCCCTCGTAATGGTGGTAGGCGGCGTAGAAGTCGCTGACCAGGACGCCGGCGAAGGTGTCGCCCAGAGCTTCATCCACCACTTCCTTGTTGCGACCCCGCCGCAGGAAGTAGCGCGCCGATGGTGTGCTGAAAGTCCACACGTAGCCGTTGTGTCCATCCTCACGCCAGCCGGTCTCGTCGGCATGGACCACTGGGCTGGCGCGGACTTGGGCCAGAATCCGGTCCACTGCGGACTGGGCCTTTTGCGCAGTGCGATGCACCGCCGCCATGATGGCTCCCACGCTGAGGCTCAGCCCATGGACGGTGTGCAGATACCGCTGGATGCCGGCGATGGGCAGTCGGGCCTCCTCTCGGAGCGTGGCAATCAGACTGACCAGGTTGATACCCATGCGCTGCTGGCCCATCACCACGCCGTCCATTTGTGCAGGGGGAACGCAGCGGCGTCGGCACCCCGGGCAATCCCTGGCGATGTAGACGTGCTCGGTAACTTCCGCCGGAACCTGGGGCAGGTCGATGACCTCCCGCGTGCGCTGGGTCCAGCCACCGGACAACAGCGTTCCGCAGTCGGGACAGTGGTCCACCACATGCTCCACCCGACGGGTGGGCGTCATGCGACGGCGGGCAAAGCCGTGGGGCCGCCCCTGGCGTGGCGCTTTGGGCTGGGCCGGTTTCTGGCTGGCTTCGGGTTTGACACCGGGCATCCCCCGGGCGCCACTGGGTTTGGCCCGCCCTTCCAGCTGAGCAACCCGTTGCTCCAGGCCCTCGATGATGGCCTGCTGTCGGGCTATGATGGCCTCCTGCCGTATGACGATGGCGATGAGCACATCGCGGTCAGCAGTGGACAGGTCGATTTCCGGATTCATACCCGTTATATGACATAACCACAACCCCTCGCGCAAGCCATCCCCGAACCTCTTTGAACCAATTCCCCCACCAAGTCTGAACAGTTACTTCGGCTACAATGCGGTTGGCCTAATCAACGGCCAGTGGTAGAATTCCAGCATTATGTTTACGATGCTGATTGGCTGGTCTATAACGGGTAACAGGATGAATCATGCCGTTGCTAGATGATTATTTGATCGTCAGTGAATATCCCGAAGCGCCGGTTGAGCGGATGGTGGTGGCGTTTCGCGGGTGGCCCGACGCGGGAGACGCCGCAACCGCCACCCTGAACTACCTGCTCACCGAGATGGCCGCCGTCAAGTTTGCCGAGATTGACCCGGAAGAGTTTTTTAACTTCGCGCAGGAACGTCCCCGCTCTACCCGCAGCAAGGACGGCAAACGCCACCTGCAATGGCCGGCCAACGAGTTCTTCTACTGGCCCGGCAACGACAGCGCGCAAGCGGTTGTATTCTATCTCGGCACTGAGCCACACCTTCGCTGGCGCACCTTCTCATCGCTGGTTGCCGACGTCGCCCGCCGCTGCGGAGTCAAATCGGTGATACACATCGGGGCCTTGCTCGACGCCGTACCGCACACCAGAAACATCCGGTTCACCGGTTCCTCCAGCAACAAAATGATCCAGTCGGCCTTCGACAAGGGCAAAATACGCTCTTCCAACTACCAGGGCCCGTCGGGCATCACGCTGCCCATATCAGAGGCATTGGTCAACAAAGGCATCAGCTTCACCTCGCTGTGGGGCCACGTTTCTCACTACCTGCACGCCACCCCCAATTTCCGCGTCAGCCTCGGCCTGGCCCGCAACGTCTCCGAAATGCTGAACCTTTCGGTGGACCTGAGTCGTCTCACCGCGATGGCCGATTCCTACGACCGCGAAGTCGGTCAGGTTGTCGCCGAAGACGAGCAATTGCGGAACTACATCAAAACGCTGGAAGAGCGGTTCGACGGCGGCGGCGTGGCAACGGATATGCCCGACCCCGCCGAGCTGGTTCGGGAACTGGAACACTTTTTGCGCGCCGAACGGGGCGCCGAGGGCGACGGCCAGAGTCTTTCCACCTAGAGTCTCCCCCCTAACGGGGAGCGCGATGCTGGGTTGCGGACCGTGATTCGCTGGCAAAACGTATCTGGGCAAAGGCACTGACGGCCTCGTCAATGCGCCGGCTTGCCCGCCCGCGGTATCACAGGTATAGTCAACTCACCGATAAATCGTGGGCACACGGAGGTCCCTCTTGACGATATTCGACTGGCCGGCGCGGATGCAGCAAATGGCCGATTTCGTCGGCCTGACCGATGAAGATCTGGCATCAATTCGCGAGAGTGGCCCCCTCCTGCTGGCGCGTGCCGAGGAACTCACCGCGGCGGTTTACGACCACTTTCTCAAGTTCCCCGGGTCGGCCCGATTCTTTTTAACCCCGGAGGGCGAGGTTGACCAAACTCGCCTGGACCGGCGCAAACACAGCCTCGGCAGGTGGCTGCGCCACAGTATCGACTTCCAGATTGACGACCAGTTTCCCGTCTTCCTGCTCGCAATGGGCGTAGTCCACAGCAACCCTTCCCTGGAACGCGGTTACCTAGGCTCCATACCCGCCCGATTCATGATTGGCACCATGTCATTCGCCCAGACCGCCATCGCTTCGGTGCTGGCGCAAGACATGGGCGATCCGGCCCGCGTGCTGCAAGCTTCAACGGCCTGGAACAAGGTGCTGATGCTGCAGCTGGATGTGCTGCTGGCCGGTTACGTTACCGAAACACCGATGCCGCCGTCCGCGCCACCATCCTCGGACGAACCGCCGGCAGACACGCCCGCTGATGGGGAACCGCCCGAAGGCATACGCCGGGTGCTCACAAACATCCTGGACGGCAACCGGGATAACGGCTCTTCGCAAACCAACTAAGGAGACACACCATGGCCAAAGTACTGGTTATCCAGGGCGCCGGAATGAATATGCGCGGCAGGGTCCAGCTCGAAACGTTCGGCCCGATGACCCTGGACGAAATCAACGAGCAGATTCGGGGCTACGGCGAAAACCTCGGCGTCGACGTTGAGATCGTCCATTCCAATGTCGAGGGTGAAGTCGTGAACGCCCTGTACGACGCTTGGGAACAGGGTTTCGACGCCTGCGTAATCAACCCCGCCGGCTATACGACCGGAACCGGGCCGCTGCGCGGGGCAATCCAGCAGGTGCCAATGCCAGTCATAGAGGTACACGCCAGCAACCCCACCGCCCGGGGCACGGTGTCAGCCGTGTTGCCGGTCAGCAAGGGTTGCGTCTACGGGTTTGGCGTGTATGGCTATTACCTCGCCCTGGAAGCCGTGAAACACACTGCCGACTGACGCCGGCTGATCGCTGGCGCCCGGCTATTTGCTGTTGCGTAGTTGCCTCGCCGGCATTATTCGCAACGCAGGCAGCGCACATCCTTGAATACCGAATCATGGATGCCTGGGTTGGTAATCATGTAGTCCATGATTATCCGAACCACTTTCCCCTCGTCGGCAATGTCATACTTGTCTTTGGAAACGTTGATCAACCCGAGGTGTTCAGCGTTGATGTCCACGGTTAATGCAGTTTTGGTACCGGCCATGACACATACTCCTGGCGCTTGCCCGGCACTTGCTCGCCAGGCGCTTGATGGTTGGGTAGTTTCGCCGCCGCAATAACCCGGCAACGCCAACATAGCATAGCCGTCGTCGCTACCCGATTCAACCACCAGAGACAGCGGCATTCTCCTGAACATGGATGAACCGGATAACAGCCGACCACCGCCGTCGTTGCGTCCGCGCGTACATTTCACAACGTAAAAGGCCCTCCGCATGAGTCGGAGGGCCCGCTTTTTTCTGGTACCCCGGATGGGCTTCGATCCCATGATCTCCACCTTGAAAGGGTGGCGTCCTTGACCAAGCTAGACGACCGGGGCAGCTAGCCGTCGCACGAAACGACGCGCAATAACTTTATCACATGAACCTCATTTATGGGTAGACGGCCAAAGCCTCCAGCGCCATATCTTCCGGGAAACCGCTCATCAGGTTCATGTTCAAAAGGGGCCGTCCTCAAAGACCGCAGTACCACACCACGCTACATCCACGTACAAATCAGAACGAACATTCGGGATAAGCGAGTGGTTTGTTGTCATATCCAGGCACGTTTGTCGGCAATTTGTCGGCAAACTGCCCCCTCACCCACGCAACGCCCCAGCCACGTCCCGCTGCCATGCCGGCAACGCATGGGCGTAAATATACAGCGTCACCGACACCCGGGAGTGACCCAGCCGCTTGGACACCACCACCGGATTATGGCCCTCTTGCAGCGCTATCGAGGCGTGGAAATGCCGGAGCGCCCGGACCGTGAGGCCCATCACGCCCAAACCACTGGCCCGCCGTTGCAGCCGGCCCAGGAGCGCATCCCTGGACATATAGCCAGCCACATCGTTGGGAAACACCAACCCCAGATCCTGCCAGGCGTCGCCAACCTCCGTCCTCCGCGCCAATTGCCGCACGCCGTGCTCCCGGAGCACCTCCACCGTACCGGCATCCAGATCAATACGCCGCTGACCAGCACGAGTCTTGGGCGGACCAGCCCCTAGCCCGCCTCCCGGCACCTTCATCAGGTTGTTCACCACCACCAAATGGCCGCCCTCCATGGAAACGTCGGCCCACCGCAGGGCCAAGACCTCGCCGCTACGCATCCCAGTATGGGCCAGCAGGTGGCACGGGGCGTGAAAATCGGGCTCTACCTCCCAGAGGTGCTTCAGAACCCGGATCACCGAAGCCACGTCCGGCACCACTGGCTCCTTGGGCCGATAGGCCAATGCGCCCAAGCCCGTCATCGGACTGCGGGTAATCAATCCCGATTTCAGGGCGTAGTTCAAGATAGATGTCAGCACCTGGCGGGCATAACGCAAAACACTCAACCCGACGCCCCTCATCAACAAACGATCCTCCATGCCCGACACATCCCGGCTTGTCAGCCGTTGCAACGGGATATCACCCATCTCCGACTCTAGTCACGCTGTTGCAGAACACGCAATGGCCGGCCTGTCACTCTCTGTCGAGATTTTGCACCAATCTGAAGCACCACCCGGATCGCCGCAGATCCCCAGATAGGGCAATGGGCGGGACGGGGCGAGGATTGGCCGGGTAGATGCAACGCGGAATAGTGCGGGTATAACGTCTACCACTTGGGACCCACCGCCGATTGCACCCACCATTAAGGACGCCGGCTGATGGCGCGGCAGCAGATTAGGGGGTCAATGGGAGAAACTCCCCGGACCGCTAGCCGAGCCTCCATCCCAGATGTCTGGGCAGCAGCAAGCCGGTCCACCGGAATATCACCCAGCTCGGGAAGCAAGTAGAGCCGCACCGTCCGCTCATACGAGCGGCATGTTTGAGAACGGAGCCGGGGGAGACACCCGCTCCTTCGGCCAACTCCCCACGAAATCTCCCAAGAGCAGGTGGGGCGATAATTGCCCCGCGCCCATATCAGCTTCGTGGAGCATACCGTTCAACACTCGTTCCGCTCCGTCCTGGTGCCACGCACCGTGCGGAACGAGCGCACACGCTTGCCCTCCGCAATCCCGACCAGATCCACCGTCAGCTCCCAAGAGCCACGGCTACGGCGACGCGCGCTGCCACGCACAGATTTTGCTCAAACATTTGGGTTCATCAAGAACCGGGCGATTCGCACCATAATATAGAGGAACACAAGCTGCCGAACTTGCCCCTACGCCACCGGGGCAAACTGGAGCAAAAGGAGAAACCATGCTCAGAAACCCGTGGCACAACCCACCCGTAACCCCACCCGATAATTCCCATCCCCAACCGGTGGAACGACGCACCCTCACCATCAGGGAGACCGCCGCATCGCTGGCATCAGCGACTGGATGGTCTACGAGATGGTCAAGCGGGGTGAGATCAAGACCATCCGCGTCGGCAAACGCATCCTCGTTCCCGTCAGCGCACTGGACCAATTTGTCGCCGAAAATCAATCGCCGGACGACCAATAAAAATGTCAACCCGGAGACCCTCGCCCCCCGGGCGATCAACCCAACGGAGCCAACACAGGCATACGTACACGAAAGAAAATCAAACGAATGACCTCAACCAACGGACTGTTCTGGGTCAGGGGCGCCTTGGGGTCCAAGCTCTTCCGTCGCTGAGCCAAGGAACGCGGTATGTTCCGCGGGAAACACCTGGACACCCGCTACGCTGACCACTGCCTCTTTACCGAGATGTTCGGCGATTCCACACTCAAGCCTTACCGCCCCTTCATCTCAGGCATCTTCCAAGCCTATCCCACCACCCACTGGAAGAGTTGGAGACCCACGCCGCCATCTGCCGCCGCCCCACTGCAACACAAGGTGCTGCTGCCAGAACGCCTGGACGCCAAACCCATGACCCAAACTGGCCCGACGACGTCACCGTCGGTTTCCAGTCAATGGTCAGACCCATCGTCCGCAGCTAGGACAACCATCACGACGAACTCGATCACTTCACCGTCACACACGACGGGGACCCGTCCTTTACTCTGAAATCAACCTGCCGGGAATCGCTGCGTTATCGCATTAACGGGAACCACGGAGCCAACCTGCTTGACATCTACACGGTCAACCCCAAAACCAGCATAAATGCAGGACACCGGGCCGATAGCGCGACGCTCAACAACATCGTTTGGTGCCCTAACAAGATTCAGCATCTAAGATGAGCCATGGTGAAAGAGGGCGGCGCCCGACAAAGTCACCTACAGTCGCTTCAAGAAAGCGCTCACTAGGCATCCGGACGAAATCGACATCATCGTCGCCAAGGTGACGGCCGAATTCCGGGACGAGCTGGAGCGATTGAGAGCCGCCGGCATAGTTCCGGCGGGACGGCCTGGCTCCACCGCAAACTGCGCAGGCAGTTACCCAGGGCGGTACGCGGGGTGGACGGCGCCTTGACTACGTAGCCGATGGCGCCAGCCGTCCCGCCGGTGTGCAACACGTCGGCGTCGTAAATGCAGTCACCCCCAGGCAGCGCGGAGGCCACCAAGGTAAGCTTCTTGTCTCCCGTGTGTTGGCCCGCCCCGCCCATCTCCCAGGTCAACGTGGTTGTCGACGAGTTCACGCAGACCCAGGTGATGGGCAAGGGTGACCGGAAGGAGCAGCCCAGCATTGGCCATCAGGCCGTGGTCGTCTAAGAGGGTGTCTAAAAAGGGTGAAACCCGCCTAAAGAAATGTAAGCGCAGCCGGGATGGGCTAGCATAGTCTGGAGGTATGGCAAGATCGACTTATCCCAGCGACCTCAGCGACCGGGAGTGGCAACTGCGCCGCTGGCTGCCCAACCGCTCCCTGGTGGTCGTGGGAGACAACGGTTACGCCGTGCTGGACCTGCTCCACTGCTGCCAGTCCCTCCGTGAGCCAGTCACGCTGATCACCAGACTGCGCCTGGATGCTGGCCTTTACGATCCGGCTCCACTCAACAACCGGGCCAAAGCGGCCGGCCCCGAGTGAAGGGATCACGTCGGCCCACCCTCAAAGAACTCCTCCATGTCCCCGACCTGCCGTGGCTAACCGCGTCGGTGTCCTGGTACGACGGCGCCATCCGAACCCTGGAACTCGCCTCCCAGACCGCCGTCTGGTATCACCATGGCAAACCTCCCGTACCCATCCGCTGGGTATTGATCCGAGACCCCCAGGGTGAACTCGACACCCAGGCCCTGCTCTGTACTGACCAAACGCGGCTCCGACCCAGACCCTGGAGTGGTTTGTGCTGCGCTGGCAACTGGAAGTCACCTACCCAGGAGGTGAGGGGGCTCACCTGGGCGTGGAAACCCAGCGCCAATGGTCGGACCGAGTCATCGCTCGCACCACGCCGATATTGATGGGGCTGTTTTCCTGGGTGGCATGGGCCGCCCACTCGTTGCAACAAGACCACCCGATAACCCAGCGCACCGCGGCCTGGTACATCAAACCGGCACCCACCTTTGTCAAGGCCATCGCACTGGTGCGACGACACCTGTGGATGGCATCCCACAGTTTTTCAACGTCGGTACCAGACGCTCGGCTTTGTACAATCAAGCGGCATAGGCTAGCGTGTCGAGCATCCTGTGGTACAAGAGGCGCGGGACTTTTATCGATTCGTGCTCGCGCTCGGACGGCATAAAAATTCCCTGCTGCACCCAGAGGTGTCGTCTGACCATGGCGATGGCGTCGGCGAAGGAAGGGCTGGTTTTGTCATACCACGCCGCGGTGCGCGGCGCCATGCCGCCACGCTGTTCGATCAGGATATCCGCTGCCAGCGTCACCACGCTGAACAGGCCAAAGAGCGCGGGGGTGGTTCGGGCGATGGCTCGTTCCGACCACTGGCGCTGGGTTTCCATGCCCAGGTGAGCCCGCAGCTCCTCAAAGGTCACCTCGACCTGCCACCGCAGCAGATACCACCGCAGCAGATACCACTGCAGTATCCGCAGGGGTTCCGCCTCGGTGTCGGTGCATAGTAAAGCATAGGGCCCGCGGCGCTCCGCCAGGTATCTGATGACGACCCAACGTATGGGAAGGCGCGGCGGCCCGCCGTGGTACCACAGCGCTACGCCCGAAGCGAGCTCGACCATGGCGGTACTGCCGTCGGAACCGGTGGCGCGGTAGGGAATCCATTGTGTAGCGGGATCGTCCAGCACCGCCGTGGGACTGGGCAGTCGCGCGCCGACCACCCGGGGCCGCCCGATCTGGCCGGGCCGCCGCGCTGGCGCGGGCTGGTACAGGGACGCGTCCTTGCGCAGTTTGGTGACGACGACAATCGGCTTTGACATACTCTGGCAATGCCGCAGGAACTCGCGCTTGGCGTAGCCGCCATCGGCCACCACCACCAGGTCCCTCTCCGGCAGCCAACGGCGCAGGCAGACCAGCATCTGCTGGGCGTAGTCGGTTACCGTCTTGTGCCGGCGGCCTTTGCGCCGGTCGTAGCGGGCCGACACCACCAGCGCGGTCAAAAACGGCAGCGCCCAGTATCGACCCGCCCATCCGATACGCGTCAGCAACATCAGGCTCACCCATTGCAATCCGGGGGTCATCACCACCTGGTCGTCCTTGGACCGCACCGGATCCCGATACCGCCCCTTGGCCGCAATCTTCCGGCCCCAGCGTCGTTCCACCGTCTCGTCAATGCCGAACACCAACGGCTCGGTGGATGAACCAAGGCGCCCGGCCACCAGCAGCAACAGCGCCCGGCTCAGTTGCAGCGGCGACCATCGGGCGCGGTTGAGTACGTGGTGATAGACGGCGAAGTCGCCGTGCTGCCCAATCCCCAGGATGTTGAGGGCGGAGGACACGGTGCGTTTGCCGGGAGACAGGATCGCTCCCATGGCCAGGAGTTGGGCTTTGCGCCAGGTCCTGGGGTCAAACAGGTGCTCAAAGGGCAGCAGCAGGGTTACTATGACTGCGGGCAGGGTAGGCATACTCGACCTCTTGTAGTGATTTGGTCGAGCTTACCCTGTTCTTATAACTTATCTAGCTTTTGTACAAAGTCGAGGCCGTGAAGGGAGAGGGGATTATGGTTTTTGATAGAGTCGGAGGGTTAGTTTACCATTGGCTATTCGGGGCGCGGTGGGGCGGTTTCTACCCAGAGGTTGACGCCGTCGCTGATGTATTCGACGGTGCCATCGCGGGCAGTGAGAAAGACGTTGGCCCCACCGACCGAGGATGCCAGCCGGTCGATGACGTCCGGATGGGGATGGCCGAATCGGTTGTCGCGGCCGGCCGAGATTACGGCGCTTTGCGGGGCCACGGCGCGCAGGAACTCCAGCGATGAGGAAGTTCGGCTGCCGTGGTGGGCTACTTTGAGGACGTCTGCCCGCAAACCATCGCGGTTGCTGGCGACGAGGTGACGCTCGGCGTCAGCTTCGATGTCGCCGGTGAACAGGAACGCAATCTCGCCATAGGTGAGGCGCAATACCAGGCTCCCGTTATTGGAAGTACGTCTGACGCCGGCGGGCGGCCCTCCGCCGGTCGGGGACAGCACCTCCAGCGCCACGCCGTCGCCCAACGCCACCAGATGGCCGGCGTGAAGGGTCAATGCCGGGCGTTTTCGGTCTGCTACTATCGACTGCCACTGCGGATACAACGCGCTATCCGGGGTGACTGCTCCCTGCAATACGACGTCGGCGCGGTAACGGTGCAGCACGCCGAGCAAACCGCCAACGTGGTCAGCGTCCAGGTGGGTTGCCGCCACCACATCCAGGGAACGGTCGGAGGCTGGGATCAGCCGGCCGATGGCAGCCAGGGTAGTCTCGGAATCGGCGCCGCCATCCACCAGCAGTTGATGTCCGTCGGGAGTTACCACCAAGATTGCATCTCCCTGCCCAACATCCAGCGCGTAGACGTGCAGGCGCCCGTCAGCGCCGGTTGCCGCCAGCTGGCCAATCAGCAGGACCAATACGATGATGCCGACCGGGACGGCTGCTACCACAGTGGCCGCCATGCCGGTGGGTCGCCACCGCCGCCGCCGCAAGCCGGCCACGATTCGACGCAGCGGGCGCGCTGACATCAGCCAAACCAGCACACCCAGCACAACGTACCAGGCGACGGCCACCGGGGCCGTCAGCCAGTCGGCGGCCCACAGCGTTGGCGGCATAGCGTTCGCCACCGCCGTGAGCCAGGACAGCGACGCCCACGCCAACGCGCCCGGAGCCACCGCCAGCGTCGTCGAAACCAGTCCCACGGAGGCGGTGAGCGCCGAGGCTACCAGAGCTACGGGCAGCGCCGGCATCGCCAGGATCGTGGCCGGCACGCTCATCAGCGGAATGGCTCCGAAGTGCATGGCGATCAGCGGCAAGGTCGCCAACGTGGTCATCACCGAGATGACTACCGAGGCGACCAGCAGGGTGATTCCGTATTGGGCCCACCGCGCCGGAGCCGCATCAGATGACGCTAACGGAGCGGTGACCAGCGCGGACACGACGGTAATCGTCGGCAACGACAGGATTACACCAGCCATGGCAGTGAAACTGAGCAGAAAAGACAGGCTGCCGAGCTGCGACGGGTCGACGGCCAGCATTACCGCACCGGCGAGCAGCAACGCCGTAACACCTCGTATGCCTCGGCCGAGTAGGGTCTGTCCCAAAACCAGGCAGCCCATGATGGCCGCGCGCACCACCGGAGGATCCAAACCGGACAGTGTGGCGTAGGCCCACAGGACGATTGCGATGACGGCCACCGCCGATGCGTTGCGACGGCCCGCCACCGCGTGAGCGACCGCCAGCGACAGCGCCATCACCACTCCGACGTGCAGGCCGGAGATTGCCAGCAGGTGCGACATACCCGACGCGCGGAAATCCTCTTTGACCGACTGCGGCAGCTCGCTGCGAATGCCCAGCAGCAAAGCCTGAGCCAAACCCGATTCCGGCGCGGGGATCGCGGTCTGCAATCCTCGCGCGAGTGCGCTACGCATCCGGTGCAGGGCGGTAATGGGCATGAACCCGCCGCCGGCGCTGACCAATTCGGACTGGCGGGCCCACAGGATTGCTGAGATTTGCCGGGATTCCAGGTAGGCGGCGTAGTCGAAATCGCCGATGGGTTCCGGGCGCTCCAGCCGCCCCGCCAAGCGAATGGTGTCGCCATGGCGCACGTAGGGCGGTGGTCGCTGCGCCACCAGCTCGCCAGGCGGGAGGGCGTAGACGAGCAGGTTGGTTCCCACGGGGACGTGGGTCGCCGCTCCGGCGGTGGGCGCCACGACCTGGGCGCGAAACCGGGCGCGGCTGCCGATGGTTTCGGGAGCGTCGGTGACCACCAGCGTGGCGGCTATGTCGGCGCCAAATGGCACTATGGGCAATGCCGGCGATGGCGCCGCCTCAGCCCGCCAGAATCCCAACAGCAACGCCGCCGACAGCAGCACGGGGCCAATCGGCAGCCGCAGCAGCCTCAACCCGACTGCCAGGACACCGGCAGCGACGGCCGGGAGCAACAGCGCCCAGGCCGGAGCGGTCCAGCCACCCAACAGGAAGGTTGCCCCGACGCCGGCGATGAAGGCCGCCAGCGTCAGCTCGGGAAATAGTCTCATCCAACGGCCATCGCCGGCCGAGCCGGAGCGCTAACGGACGCCTACGGTAATCAGGCTGGCGATGCGGGCATGGATGCCGTCCCCGATGCCCGGCACAGCGGTGATGCCATCGGGAGCGCTGAACGGCCCGGTTTCCTGACGATGGGCTATGATGGCGTCTGCCCGTGCGGCGCCGATGCCGGGGAGAGTCTGCAAACAGGTTGCCGTCGCAGTGTTGATGTCGATGGGCTGCGTGCAATCCCCGGCTGCTGCCGCGGTGGTGTCCACGCCGGCCGACGCCGCGCCTGGGCCGGCCGGCTCCTCCCGACTGCCGGCGGTTGGAACGCGGTAGTGGGCGGCGTCGGTTACATGGGCGGCCAGATTGACCCGCTCCAGGTCTGCGGCATCGGTTGGGCCGCCCGCCAACTCCAGCACATCGCCCACCCGCTGATCCGGCCGCACTGCATAGACGCCAGGGTTGACCACCGCCCCGGTGATGTACACCTCGAGGATTAGCTGCGCATCGGCTCCGGTCTCATCGGTGGCGGCTGCGCCGTTGGCAACCGGCTGGGTCGTGTCGGCCATTGCCGGCGCGGCCGGCGGGATAATCTGGACTGCACCGGAAGGGTTGGCTCCGTCGGAGCGAACGACCATCCAGGCGGCAACGGCCAAGAGAGCCGCCGCCAACAAACCTGATGCGGCCACCGCCAGTAACCGCCTGCCGCCCATGGAACTCAAAATGCTTACGCTTCGCCAGGCCGTAAAGTTAATCTGGGCCGGCTGCGGGGCACCACACGAACCGCACTACCATATCATTGGCAAACACATCCCCGAGCCGACCAACGTCAAAATAACCGATTCATACACGTTATGACTAGTGATGCGTTGACCAATTTTTGCGATTTTTGGGTTTTTCTTGAATCGTGCGCATTGGACGCTCGCGGGCAGGGCAATCGCGTCTTAATAACATTTTTAGAAATATGCTAACGTGCCGTGATCCGTTGACCGATGTGGAGGCAGGGGACCATGGCACAACCACCCAAGGCAACTATTCTCGATCATTTCGCTGAGCTGGACGACCCACGGGTGGAACGCACCCGACGCCACAAACTGGTGGACATCCTCGCCATCGCCATTTGCGCCACCATCTGCGGCGCCGATTCTTGGGTCCATATCGAACTCTTCGGCAAGAGCAAGCTGGCCTGGTTTCAAACCTTCCTGGAATTGCCCAGTGGCATCCCATCCCATGACACCTGCGGCGATGTTTTCGCCCGGCTGGACCCAGTGCAGTTGCAGAACTGCTTCGTGTCCTGGACCCAGGCCATCGCAGAGCTGCTGCCGGGTGCGGTGGTGGCCATTGACGGGAAGACGGCCCGACGGTCGTATGATCGGGCGGGTAACCAGGGGGCCATACACCTGGTCAGCGCCTGGGCCACGCGGAACGCCCTGACTTTGGGCCCGGTCAAGACTGCAGAGCAGTCCAATGAGATCACCGCCATTCCCCAACTGCTGGAGTTGCTGGAGTTGCACGACTGCATCGTAACCATCGACGCTATGGGATGCCAGCGGGAGATCGCCGAGCAGATCACCGACGGTGGAGCCGACTACGTGCTCGCGGTGAAGGAGAACCAGGGTCAGCTCTATGAGGGCATCCGAGACCTGTTCGAGGGGGCCGAGGCGTTGGGTTTTGACGGTGTGCCCTATGACTATGCTCAAACCGTGGACAAGGGACACGGACGAGTGGAACGGCGGGAATGCTGGACCATCACGGAGGCAAACTGCCTGGACTATCTGGACCCCCAGGGTCAATGGCCGCAACTGAAGGCGGCGGTTAGAGTGGTGGGCCACCGTCAAACCGGAGCGGGCGGCATCAGCCATCCCCGCTACTACATCAGCAGCCGGGCGGCCCCAGCGGAACAACTGCTGGCTGCCGTCAGGAGCCACTGGAGCATCGAAAACTCACTGCACTGGACGTTGGACGTAACCTTTCGCGAAGACCAGTGTCGAGTGCGCAAGGATCACGGACCACAGAACCTGGCCACACTGAGGCAGATTGGACACAACTTGTTGAAGAACGAAAGAACCTTGAAAGTGGGCATCCAAGGCAAACGGCTCAACGCCGGATGGAATCAGGACTATCTGCGCAAAGTCCTCCTCGGATAAGACGCGATTGCCCTGGTTTTACCGGCAATGATTGCCGGCGGTTCGCCGTGTCAGGCACAACGTAGTCTGACACGGCGAACCGCTCCGCTATCATCAGATGTCTTTCATCCCCAGAGCGTCCGCTCCGGCGCTGTTGCCGGCCAGTCTTCCGAAGACCATGCCGGCGCTCAGGCCGCTGCCGTCGGGGTAGTTGTGGTAGAACAGCCCGCCCACCATCTCGCCGGCGGCGTACAGGCCGGGGATAGGTTCCTGGGCGTTGGTAACCACCTGGCCGCGGTTGTTCACCTTGACGCCGCCGAAGGTGAAGGTGATGCCCGTGGTAACGGCCCAACCGCGATACGGCGGCGTGTCCATGGTGTTGGCCGAGTTATTCTTGTGACCGTCAGCCCTTTGGTGCGGCGGCAGGTCTTCACCGTGGGGTTGTAGAGGATGTCGGTGCGGATAGCGGCGTTGTATTCATCAATGGTACGAACCAGGCCGGCCTGTACACCGGGGCAAAAGAAATACTCCCGACTGGTCGGGGACGGGGGTGAAGTGCTTAGAGGGTGTGTGACTATTGGGTTTTCACCCCCCTCCTAACCTTACCCCATCAAGGGGAAGGGACCGAGTTCTCGGTAATTCGGGCATAACGGCGTGATACAGCGGATTTGTCACACACCCTCTTAGGGGATTGGTCCCGGTTACCGGGGCCGCGAGCTATCTACTATCCACTGCTTCGGCGAGCATGGCCGGGGTTACTATCACCACCCCCAGGTCCATGGCCAGCTTTTGCTGGGGGGGATTGACTGTTGAGCCGATGACGGCGGCGGTAGTCTCTTCTTGGGTTGTCGCGGCCAGGGTGCGGGCCCGTTCCTGGGCCCTGCGGATGTCGTTGTTGCTGATGGTGCGCGATACTTCCGCCACGAGGTGGATGTACCGCTGGTCTCGGCCGCGCCGTCCCCGCATGATGATGTCCGCTACTTCCAGGTTGCTGATCTCGTCATCTGAGACCAGTCCCTGTGCTTCGGCTTGATCGAGGACAGCCCGTAGGCTGGGGTCCATTTCTCGGCTCCTGCTCAGCAGGACACGGCCCCTAGTCAGATCCAGGTGGTCCTTGGCGATGTTGAGGATGCTCTCGACAGCGCGGCGTTCCAGGTTGTCACCGTCCAAGTTCGCCAGTTTGGACTCTACGTTCCCCAATCTGGACTCTACGCGCTGGTTGAACTGCTGCTGCTCGGACACGAACTGGTTGATTTCGGACACGAACTGGTCGAAGCGGACCGGCAGTGCCAGCAGTTCCTCGGTGAGGATGAAGCTGCGTACGGAAGCCCTCCATTCAGGGTCTTCCTGTAGTGCCCTGATTAGGTCCTCTTTCGTGTGGATCGTGACCATGTCTCTCCTGCTCTCCTTTTTATTATACCGGCTGGGCCGGAGAGCGTAAACGCTGGGGGTGTCATGGTGAGCGTATCGGGCATAGTCAGCTATCCACCAGCCCGCTGGCTTGACGCATTGCATACCAGCATAGTGCGCAGAACCGATTATTCTCACGCCCCTCGGCAAGGGGTAGCCGGTTGAGCTCATTTTGCCAATTGATAACTTCGTTGCCCCGTAACCCACAGAGCATCAAACCATCGGGGAACGCCAACCTGCCCGTTGACAAGCGCATTGACTCGCTGCCTGCTATCCGCAGGTGAAATTCTGGGGTCATTGGCTCGGGCACGTCAGCAACAGGCGACGTGCCGATAATGACCAGATGTTGGCACAATGGGCACAGCGTCTGCGTTTCTTCGGCCAACCAATATATCTCCCCGCACGACCGGCAAATGGCCGCTTCGACTATCCGCCCGTCCGGTAGCATCTTACCGTATACGATCCGCTCATCCTTCGCCATCACGACACCTCGCCCACCATCGTCAGGAACCGAGCGCGCACACCCTCGGCCACGTCATCATGGGGCACCCGCTGCCGTCCGTAGGCTTCGGGCGGCAGGTGGTTGCGGACCATCCGCACACACGCCGGGCAAATGCGCATGAGGGCAGCAGCAGGCTCGATAGCCCATTTGTCCCCCTGGTCGGCGGACAGCAGCCCCTCTTCCTCGTGGCGACGCCCGCATTCCGTCAGCGTCAGTCCCCTTTTGATGTGCAACTTCTTAATCATTAGACTCCCTCCTGGTATGCAGCCATAGCATCTAGCGTAGCGTGGTAGGCGTTGACCGCCGGCACGTACGCTTTATCAGCACACCCCCAGGCCGCCGCCGCCGCAGTTTTGGCCGCCCAATAGCCGTCGGTGAGCGAATCTTCGGGCATCTTGGCAATCTCCGTCGGCGTCGGTCCAGTGTTTCCAATTTTGGCGGTCGTAGTCAGGCAGTGTGGCTGGGACTGCTGACACGGTCACGCGCAGAACTGTGGTGGCGGTGGTCAACGTCTCTGTCGGGCGTGCCGGCAGCGCGGTCGGAGTCGGGGTAGGTGAAGGCTGCTCAGTGGTCAAGGTCGTCGTCGGTGGGGCAGTCGCCGACGGCTCCTGGGACGTGGCGGTTGGCGCCGTTTCTGTTTCTGGCTGGGCCCCCGGTGCTGCTGTTGGCGACTGTTCGTCTTCGTGGCCGAACCGGAGGCGTCACCGAACAACAACGCCGTCGGACGCAGCCTGGCCATCTGGTGGTCAGTTGCAAGGTCAGCGGCGGTGGGTTGCTTCAGTTGAGTGTGGCTGGAGCCTCTTCGGGGATGTAGTACAGGCATGGCTCGTACTGGGGGTATTGCTGGCAACCGCTACGGGCGAAATCGAACAGCCTGATCCCGGCGCCCTGTTCGGACGGGTCCAGCGCGGCGGTGAACTGCTGCCGCAGCTGATAGGGGTCGAGGTATGCGATCAGGATGCTCAGGGCGATTGTCATCTCGATGTCTTCTTCGGCCCACTGGGGGCCGTTCATCAGGCAGATTCGTACCGGGTTGGGCACGTGCCGCTGCATGGACGGCGGGATGTATAGTCGCCGTGGCTGGGTGTGGTGATGCAGTAGACCCCATTGCCCAGGTGGTCGGCGTGGTCCCATTCCTCCCACGGTGTATTCTTGGGTGGCAGTTGCGGTGAGTTGTCGCTTGACATGGCTGTTCTCCTCTGCATGGGTCGTGTTGGTCAGACAGTAGTGAGCCCGAGGACATTCGCTACTGTTAGGGATACTCTGAACAAGACCGGCAAGAGCCGGGGATTGTGTTTACCGGGGCAGTTTTCCGGAAATAGTTGGCCCTCTGCCCGTTTTTGCGGATATTCAGCCCTCTGATTTTGCTCTCATCGGGGCCGTGATGGGCTTGCACCGGCTCCGGCGGTGGTATGGGGGCGATTGGGGCACAATTCTACCCCGTCAGGCCGCCAGGCGACTCTCCGCCGTTAGCAGGTTGCCCAGCCCGAACAGCAGCGCCAGCCGCTCCGCGTTCTTGACCAGGCCCCGGTAGCGTACCTTGGCGTAGCCGAACACCCGCTTCAGCCTCAGGAAGGGATGCTCCACTTTGGCTCTCACCGACGCCTTTGCCTGCTCCGCCAGCGCCTCATCGCTATCAGGCGCCAGCTTCCGCCGTCGGCCCGGCCGCATCGCCACCCGCCATTCCACCGCCAGCCCCCGGTTCTCCTCCCTCCGGTGAACCCCCTGATACCCCGCATCACCCCATACCACAGTCTCGCCCCCGTGCAGCAGATTGTGCGCCTCCGTAACATCGTGCACGTTGGCTGCCGTGGTGGTCATGCTGTGCACCACTCCCGTGTCGGCATCCACTCCGATGTGCACTTTCATCCCGAAGTGCCACTGGTTCCCCTGCTTGGTCTGATGCATCTCCGGGTCCCGCTCCCTGGCCCGGTGCTTCGTGGACGACGGCGCCTCGATGATGCTGGCGTCCACGATGGTCCCTTCCCGCAGCCGCAGTCCCTGCGACTCCAGATGGGCGTTGATTGCTGCGAACAGCCCCTGACCCAGGCCGTGCTGCTCCAGCAGATGGCGGAAGTTCAGAATCGTGGTCTCGTCGGGCATCGCCTCCGACAGCCTCAACCCCACGAACCGCCGCACCGAGGCCGCCTCGTAGAGCAGGTCCTCCATGCCCGGGTCGCTGAGGTTGTAGAACAACTGCACGCAGTGGACTCTCAGCATAACGGACAGTGGGTAGGGATGGCGGCCTCGGCCCGCCTTGGGGTAGCAGGGCCGGATGCGTTCCTCCAGCCGTTGCCACGGAATCAGTCCATCCATGCGCTCCAGGAACAGCTCGCGGCGGGTCTTGCGCTTCTTGCCCTGGTATTCCAGGTCAGCAAACGTCGGCTGGTCCATCTGCGCTCACTCCTCCACCGGCATCGGGGCTTCCAGACTTACTATGCCATATCCCGCCAGACTTGTTCAGAGTATCCTTAGGCAAAAGTTTGCTGCCCTAGCCAGGATTCTCAGGCCCTGGCGCCGGATGTTATTTGCCGCATTGATGTCGGCATTCCCGGGGTGGCCGCAGCTCAGACGCTGGAAGGTTGCTTGGTTGACCCGGTTGCTGGTAGCAACGTGCTCGCATACCGAACACCGCTGGCTGGTGTGGTGGGCGGGCACGGCTTGGTGCGTAGCCTGTACCAGCCTTGCGCGAGTACGGCGCGGTTCAGGCCAGCCTTCTGGCTGACGTTGCGGCCCGGCTGTTCTGCAGTGCCTTTGGCTGAGCGGGTCCGTGGCTCACTATGGCCTGGCAAAGACCCCGTTCCGCATACAGGGCGTTCATAGTCAGCAGCCTTGGCCCTGGCCCGACGTTCACCTGGTTGCTCGGAACGCGTCCCCCGCCGGCGGGTATGTCCCGACGAGAATGGTGTCCACATCGCCTTCGCAGTACCGGCGAGGAAGCGGGTGAAGCACGTGTGGACGTACGGGGGTGTGATTTTGGGGTAGTTGAGACCGGAGCTTGCAGCGCAACACTGGCTGGGGAGGCGGAAACGCAGATCCAATCCGTTTCAGGCTGCCTTGCGGGTGGAAGCCCGCGTGGTGGCCTGAGCGTGGATCAGTTCGGTGTTCTCGGGTGAGGTTCCCGGGCGGAGCGTTCTTGCACTGTTGGGACGGCGGCGGCGGCCACAGCGCTGTTGATGGCAGTAGTTAAGGCGTCAACGACGGCGGTTACGGAGGCCAAGTATGTAATTGCCGCGTCGTTTTCAACTACGGTGCTTTCCACATCGAACAGTAAGTCGTCGCAGATAATTCCCGCATCCAACAATGCGTGCCGCGCCCTGCAGAGTGCCTGATAAGCGCCTCTACGGCCTCTGCTTAAAGAGTGCCATATGTGTGTCGGCGGCGCTTAGTTCAGTGGGAGCAGTCATTTCGCTCATCTTTGGAAGGTACTACTGTTTCTACTGTTGGGGCAGGATTGGTGATGGGGTTTTGGCGTTGGTTTATACTGCCCATTGGTTGACTCGGTTGTGCCAGATGCTGCGTTCGGGCCGTTCGATCAGGTGTTTGAAGATGTCGGCTGCGACGAGGAGTGGGTTAGTGCCGCGTTCGATGATCTTGTCGTTGGGGCGAGCTCCGTAATCGGCTCCGAAGGACGTGCCGTGTCGTTCGTTGATGACTGTGCGGATGAAGACCGGGTCGCAGTCGAGGATGTCGATGGCAAAGCGCCCTTCCGGCATGTCGAAGCCGTGGTAAAGCAATGCCTCCGGCAGGGCGGTGTTGGATGTCTCGGTAGGCTCCGCTCCGTCTGGTGCGGGCGGCTCGACTTACCATATGGTGATAGGGCCATCGTCTACCTCGATTTCCATTTCGACCCACAGGGCGGGTAGGCCGTTGCGGATCGCCATTTCATTGATGACACCCTCGATGCAGGCACTGAGCTGGCCGGCAGCGTCTCGGCGGTAGAGGAAACCGCGGCACGGCATCAGGTCGGGCCGGCGCAATTCTCTGATCAGCTCGCGTACCCGGCCTTCCCATTGTTCTGGATGATCGGGTAGATGTTGTGTTTGCACTTGCATTCTGCTGTCCTCTCTTTTCTGCTGGGGTTTCAATCCTCACCAGTCGCCGCGATTGCGTTTATCAACAGCGGCCGTAGCCGAGCATATTCGTCCAGCGTTGCCAAAACTGTCGCTGCATCCAGTACCTCACTGCCCACGGCGGGAATGCTAGCTGATGCCGCAATCTCGTCAAGATGTTCGCTTACAGCCATTCACTAACTTCCTGCCTGCGCCAAGAGCGATTCCGCCGCAACTACCGGTTTGCACACGACCGCGCAGTGAGGTCCGGACATCTCACCGCCCACGGCGGCCCCGGACGGCTTACCAACAATAAAGGGCCTAAACCAATACCAAGGTAGCCTCCTCACCCGGTCCGAGTTGGACTATGAGAGCCGGACTTGCTACAGGGTAGCCCTAACCGCCGAGGACTTCCCGGTCAAGGCACAATCTGGCGGGGTAACTGTTCATGTTTGAGAGGGCGGAAACGGTTGGCAGGGGCTCTGGTGCTGCACCGCTTTGGCGGTCGCCGGCCATTGTGATTGTGGCCCGGTGGAGTTGCGAGATTGCTTATGCTGGTATAGGCGGGCGAGTTTTGCGGTTGCAAGGATCAGGTCTTCTGGTACCTTGGTCCGCCTAGCGCCTTCGACTTGGATGGGCTTCCAGGTACCGTCGGTATTGGCCAACTGGATGGTGGCTACTGGTCTGCCAGCCTTGTTATGGGCGATGAAAATACGGCAGCCGCTGTCGACGCACCGTATGTCGTAGATGTGGACGCCGTTGCCCATTATTGTTGCCCAGTTGGCCAGCTCTGCGCTGGTGGTTGCTGGGGTAAAGTGGTAGTCATCGATCTCAGTTACGGGAAGAAGGCTGTCCCAGGACAGGTTGCGTGAGTGGTCGTGTGGGCGGGCTCGGTTGATGACGCGGGCAACCATTTCGTTCCAGCTTTCGTTGGGCCAGTGTTCTGGCTCGAGTCTGCTGGCTTGGTGCTTTATGGCGTCGCCGATGTGGTTGAGGTCAGCTGACTGTTGGAAGTCGGGGGGTTTTGGGGTTCCAAGTATAGGTTGACGGCTCTCACCCAAGCTTGCCAAGGCGCTTCTGAGTCGATGGGCATATGGCGGACTGTCCTGGTGGTATACGCGTTGGAGAGTACATGGCGGACGCGTTCTGGGTGAGCGTTGGGTCGGTTTGCGTCGCAGAGGAGGGCAGCTTGGATGCGTGCTTCGATTCGATTGCGGTCTTTGTTTTCGGTGTAGATCGTAGCGTCGCTGGTGCGTAAGAACCATCGCCAGAGGGAGGGGTCGATGTCGAGGTGCTTGCGGACGGTGCTGATGATCTGGCCTGGATGCTGAAAGCGTACCATCTTGTCATAGCCGGGGACAATGACGGCTTTGAAATAGACGATTGCTGCGATGCTGGACGGTGGTATCTGGTCCAATACCGTTTGGTTGACGGCCATGATGTTGTAATGGAGGGTTTTCTCGGGTCCGGAGTGGTTCTGGTGATAATTGGAGGGGAATTTGGCCAGGTCGTCCTTCACGATTGACTTCCGTACGGCTCTAGTGACGAGCTTGGGTAGCTTCTTGATTGAGGTTGGCTTGGTCCTGGGAGATTCGGGGAGATCGGGCATTCTGAAGTTGCGGTCGAGCATTTGGTGGGCGAGATCGCGTATGTGGGGCAGGCAGTTGACTGAGTTGATGAAGGGTGCCTCCGGGTTGGTGATGTCAGGGGCGTCCAGTTCATATGGACGGTAGGCGCGGTACTCACCCATGAGGTAGGCGGGATTTGGGTGGGTGTTGAACAGGTGCTTGAGTATTATCTCCACGTTCTGCGTGACTGGCAAGGTTCTCTGGCTTGGTGCCGTTGAAGTTGAAGTTTGACTGTTCAACTGGCGGGTTGACGTTGATGGAGCCGTCCTGTAGACGGGAGATCGAATAGACGGGTTCATTGCCGTCGTTGAACATGACTTTTATGACGTCGCCCTGTTCGGTTTTTTCGTGTTTGATTGGTATCCACCAGGGGCTTTCCTCGGCGGCCAGGTCGTTTACTTTTATGATCAGGTTGTTGTTGAATTCTTCGGGCTTGCAGTGAGGGTCTTCTGCTTTCGGGTTTGGGGATTTGGTCTGTCGTCGTTCGTTGGCGTCGTGTGAGCAATAGCTCTTGTATGGCTCTGGTTTCTCGATATCTCGGGTGATCGCGCTGTAGATCATGTTATTTGCGGCGGTAATGTCGTCGTCGGGGTGTTCAGGCTTGCGGTGCTCAGATGGGATGGGCAGGTCGGTGTCGGGCATGGGTATGGTGAGTTCCTCGACTAGGCGTTGGGCGATATCACTCAGTCGCCGGTTGAGGATGCCTTCGTATCCATGGGCGATCACGGCTGCCGGCTGCTCTGTCGGCAGCTCCTTCAGTACCACGTTGTAGAGCAGGTGCATAAAGTGCTGGGTCAGGAGGAATGAGTCGTTCTGGTATGACCGGAAGGCTGTCATCGGACGGTCGAGGCCAAGTTTTCTCACATCGATGTAACCGTTGGCACAGATCGTGACAGCTATGGCTGGAGGAAGCGTGTGCTGTGGAGACATGATCTCCACGTGCAGTCCCTCGTCGTCTCGGTAATGGCGGACGGAATGAATGAATGGGAGCAAGCAGGTGGGCCAGGTGTGTGTGTGCGTGCTCGTCGGCGAGCTTGATGATTTCGTCCAGCATTAGCCTGGCGTCGTTGGGTTTGGTCATGGTCAGAGATGGATTTGCGGTGGTCATTATCCTCTCTGGTAACGGCTGACTGGCAAATGGGAAGGCCGCTGCCCTAATTGGGCAGCGGCTTTCAGATGGCCGCGTAGTGTGGCGTGATTTGGTAAAGAAGAGTCTTTTTAGGCCGTCGGGTAATCCAAGTAGCGGGAGGGAGGGTGAGATCGGTAATTTTTAAGTGCGGGAATATCGGTGTGTGGTCAGTGCGTGAAGTGCAGACCGTAGGCTACTGTTGCTCTGGCTTGGTTACGCGGTTGGCTGGGTTGATGATGACGGTGGGAGAGTTGGTTGATTCTCGAGCGATGGCAGGTCGGTCGTTGTGGTCTGCCTGGTATGTTTGCGGCCACGGTGGTCGCCGGGGACAGCCCAAGGGCTGTATTTTGCTGGTTGGTCCGCACTTGGTACTGTAGGGAAGTCGGGTGTGTGTCAGCCTGCATACTCGTCATGCCACGATGTTATCGTCGCGCTAATTTCGCAATGTGCTCAGTGTTCCTGAGTGTGCGGGGGAGTATTCCTGCGTATACGGGAGTAGCCATATTAATGATGCACAGATGGCAGGTGTGTTGGGAGTATCCCTGCGTATACGGGGGCTACCTTTTTGGGTTGGGCTGACGGTCTGAGTATCTGGGATTATCCCTGCGTCTGCGGGGGCAACTCGGATCTGTCGTTACGATGGAAGCGTAATCACGGAGTATCCCTGCGGATGCGTGGGAAACTCATCAAGCCGTAGAGGAAATGTCTTGTTCTACCGACCATCCCTGCGTATGCCGGGGGACAACGAGATGGACTGCTTTCGGCAGGCTTCGACGAGGTTCTCGTATTGTTCTTTGGGAAGGCGGTCCATGACCTGCTTGGCGCACTGGGCGATGGCCGCATCGCACTCGTTGATGGAGTAATATGTCGAGTCGGGCTGGCGTATTTCGGTGATAGCCTCGCGGATTATTCCGTAAAGGCTGGGTGCCGCGCCGTAAGAACGCTGGTTGCAGATGATGGGGCTGGTGATCAAGAGGCCGAGTTCACTCTCAATGTCCTCAATGACGTAGTTCCACACCGACAGTAGGTCTGGCTTGGTGAAAAGTGTGGTGTCGCCAGGCGCGATGTCGGGGCGTTGTGGCGGGGTCATGGTTACGGGTCTGGTATAGATGCAGGCTGATCCGTCTAGGGAGGTCCATGTGAAGGTGTATTCGCTGACTTGGTGAATCACGAGGCTGTAATCGGGCATCAGGCAGAAGCCATAAATGCGCCAATCTGAGTTGGGAGGCTCTGCGCTGGCGTGTCGCATGAGGAAAGGAAGCATTGCGAACTCGCCGCGCTGGTCGTATAGGTCCATGCTTTGCTTTGCTAAGCCCGAATCCACCGATGGACACCGATGGACGACGTGAGAACAGGGGAAGGGGGGTGAGGGAGCTCAGGGGAGATGGCCTGGGTTCCATGGGGTAGATGGGAGGTCGGCGGAGGGTCTTCAGTCGTCGCACAGGGGCCCCTATGGCCGTCTGGGGACGTTGGGAAGAGCGGGATGGCGAGGGTAGAACGCAGCAAGAAACCCTCGCGGACCGGGCTGGCGCGAGTTGGCGGGGACGTTCGGTTGTCCGTTGGGTGGCTCAGGCACCGGCGTTGCCGTCAGGCAGGAAATGGAATCGCTCGCAGCCGTGCCAGGGCGCGGCTGAACTGGGTTTCCCAGGGCCAATGCTTGGGAAGATGCAAAGTGAGGCGGCGCGCCGAGCGGGTGAGCCGTCCGGCCAGGGAGAAGAACCGCCGCCGGAGGGTCTTGGTGGTCACGATCTGCTCACCCAGACCGATGCGCGCCGTCCAGCGAGCCAGGTTGTGGGCCAGCACCTGGACGGCCAGCCAGGCGGCGTTGGCGGCGAAGCGGCCCGAGGGGAGATGGTTCAACCCCACGCCGTACTTGAGGTCTCGGATGGCATTCTCGATCTCGGCGTGGCGGCGCTGGTCAGCCTCCAGTTCGAGCATCTCCCCGTCCCGGTCGGTGATGAAGCCGTGATAGCTGTAGGTGGCGAAGAGGGCCAGTTGTGAACTGGGCGTGGGCTTCACTCGCCGGACGATGAGCCGCACCGGTGCGGCGCCGGGCTCAGTCCGGAAGGGGGTGTAGGTGGTCTGCGCCACGTCGGCGGCGCCGTCCATCCAGTAGGGAATGGGCGTCCAGTCCGTCTCGGGTATGGTCTCGATGAGATTGTACCGGCTTTTGTGCTGGCGGATGGTGACGGAGAAGCGCACGTCCATCTTGCAGCAGGCGGATACCACGCTATGAGTGTAGAAGCCGCTGTCGGCCTGCACCGTGAGTTGCCCTGGGCCTCGGCGCAGCGAACCCGCCCCACCGTCTCCCGCAGGAAGTGGGCAGCGCCCCGAGCGGTGTTGGCGCGGCCCTCGCGCCGCCGGGACATCAGCACGTCGCCGGTGCCGGCCCCAGTAGTCCAGGCCCGGGCCAGCAGCGGGTGATAGCCCCGCTGGCCGGTATAGCCGTGGTGTCGCGCGCGCTCCTTGGCCAGTCCATAGGTCTCGCAGCCGGTGGAGTCCAGGTCGATGGTGAACGGTGCGTCGCCGGGTCCCGCCCCGGCCTGCCGGGCCCGGGCCAGCAACTCGCGGCTCACCCCGTCCAGTTGGCGGACGTGGCCCCACCGGAAACTGCGCAGGAACGTCCCCAGGGTGGATGGCGCCTTGACTACGCAGCCGATGGCGCTAGCCGTCCCGCCGGTGCGCAGCACGTCGGCGTCGTCGATGCAGTCGCCGCCCGCCAGCGCTGACGCCACCGGAGTCATCATCTTGTCGCCGGTGTTGGCCCGCCCCGGCGCGCTGCCGAGATCGAGGTGATAGTCTACGAGTCCCCCAGGCCCAGGTGCTGGGCGAGGGCGGCCGGCAGGAGCAGGCCGGCATTGGCCACCAGTCGGTGATCGTCGAAGGTGATTTGGATCCCGTCGGGGTGGTGGCGTGGCAGCATCTATTGGGTGCTCCTTTTCCGGGGTCGGTTTCTCGTTACAAAACCATTATCCCAGGAGCACAGGAGCACCTTCTTGCCACTTCAGGACGCTGACCCGATGCCCTCCTTCGGTGGATTCGGGATAAGGAATGGTACAGTTCGGAGCGAGGCTGCTGTTGATTGCAGCTGTCGTCGGCTGTCGAAGTATTGGCGGTGTTGCGCCGGCAGGTAGGCGGTAAGCCCGGCCAGCAGTCTGGCGCGCCAGGATGCGGCGGACAGAAGCAGCGATTGTGCTGCTTCATCCGTGATGAGTAGTATCGTGAATGAAAATGTCAGAGCCGCGATGGACATAGATCATTGCGGGTGTGTGGAGTCACCGTTTGGTGAGCTCAACTGGTGAGTTTGTGACGTCTGCGTTGCCGCGTTCCACGGCGAGCCGTAGTGAAGTGATCGTGTTGCGGAGGGTTTCCTCGTAGTCCCAAATCCGGTCGGCGTTTTCCGCGCATATATGGTTCGACATCTGAGCGGCGGTTTCATAGTTGAGCCGCTCCTGGTCGGCGGGTATTTGCCGTGCAGCGAATTGGACGTAGGCTTCCACGGCGATTTTTTCCGCCAGTATCGCTTCGGTGTGCGGGAGCTTCACCGGGTTGTCGCGTGTGATGTGCTCTACGGCTGCGTTGACGGCGTTGCCTGATGCTTCCATGAGGCGTCTGGTTCGTTCTTGGGTTATCTGCTCCATGATGGGATATTCCTGCGAAGTTATCTGGTAGCTCTCGCCTTCGTGGAAGGCTTCTTTCATGCTGAAATAGTTTGACGTCAATGAAGTGACGTTCATCGTGTATTGGTAGTCGTCGGGGTCGGAGATGGTTTCGGCGACTGCGTTGGTGAAGGCTGTGCTGCTGTCCAACATGGATTGCGCGACGAGGCGCACCATGGGATTGAATGTCTCGGGGTCAAAGGTGTCGGCGCCGTGCAAAGTTGCGTGGTCGGTGTTGGGATCCGCCATGTGAGTGAGATGAACGATGAGGGGCTCGGCCATCTGTTGGGCGAGGTGCTGTGCGGCTTCGCGGCGTGCTTCGTCGGAGAAATCGACGGTGGCGGCGTTGAAGGTCTGGTAGATGGTGGATGCTGAGCTGGAAGCGGTGTCGAACCAAGAGGGCAGTTTGTTGCCGTTTGGATCGTGTTCCAACACGGCGAGTTCTGCGGCGAGTCGGGGGTTTGCCGCTTCAAGCATGGTCGTGAATTCTCGGTAGGCTGCGGGGTGCTCAGCTTTGTGCGCGAGCCCATAGTGCTCGCGGTATTCGGTGTTTTTGGGCATGGTGCGCTCACTTTGTTGCGTGGGTGCTGGCGGTTAGCTGATGGTCTCGACGTGGCGTTGCTCGGGTAGGTCGATGTGTGCCGTGATGGCGGCGATGATGGCTTGGGCATACTCGATGTCGGCATAGACGTGGAGTTGGTTCACGTTGTCGAGGTCGTCGTCGGGCGTCTGGTCGTTGGTGATGTGTTCCAGGATGACGGCGGCATTTTTGATGATCTGATGTAGGGTGGGACTGAGTGGATGGTCGGCGTGTTGCGTGAGGTGCGAGATGTAGGTGTCCGCCAGGTTGATGGTGGCTTGGGCGATGTAGTCTGGGCTGCGGTTTTCCGGCTGGTGCTGGTCTGCGTTGTCGGCGAAGTAGCTGACGTTGGAGAAGTCTATGGCGTTGATGTGGGCAACTTGCTGTGAGAACGCTGCCACCGTGTTGTTGAACAGGACCATGTCTCCCGTGTGCTGGGCGTGCACCAGTTGGTGGACGGCGGCATGAGCCGCGGCGTCGTAGACGACGGTGTGTGGGTGTGAGGCTTTCTCCAGGTCGAGGTTAGGTTCGATGCGTAACAGGAGTTCGGGGTTGACGTTGATGTGGGTGAATGGCGCTTCCGGTTGGGCGTCGGCGGGTACTGGGTATTCCTCGTAGTGAGACCGGCGGATGGCGCAGGCATCTGCAATGGCCATGATGGCGTGGTATTGCCGGGGGTGGAAATGGTCGGTGGGTGATTTGATGCGTGCGGCGTCCTTGTGGAGGTCTTCCAGCAGTCTGAGGCACGTTTCCCTAAGCAATGGGTCGGTGATGTACGTGGTGCGTGCGTTAAGCGGCTCGTGGCGTTTGCCGCCTTTGAGGTATTCCTGCGCGACGTCTGGGCCGGCCACCAACGGTGCGGTGGGGTACGAATGCTGGTATGGGCGCAGGTTGCTGGTGGGAGCATGGTGGGCGAGTATCTCGGCACAGGTGGCGAGCTGTGCCTCGCATTGGCGGTACTCCGTTTCGTCGGAATCCCGGTAGGCCTGCTGCAGCAGAGGCATGAAACGGTCTCTGACGGCGTGCAGGAATGGGGTCAAAGCCGATGTCTCCGCAGTGTCGCGAGCTCCCGTCCAGTGGTCTATCTGTGCTTTGATCAATGATTCGGCGCGTTCGGGCGTGAGCGCAGACAGGATTTCGCACTGCTGCTGGAATTCCACGGCCAGAAACGGTGGGTTGGCAGCGAAGTCTGGGGTACGTGCTGAGACGGGTTGACCTCTCGTGATGGCGAGGATGTTCTCAGCCGCCAGGTTGGGGCGGTAGGGGTAGCGGGAGTCCAGAGCGTGGTCGATGTGCAGCGCGACGTCGTTTTGGTAATGGACAAACGACCTGGTGGTGTGGTCCTGGGGAGTGGGGTTGCCTTGGGCAATCATCAGTGTGAGTTGGTCTGCCTGCTGCTTCGTCATCTGGTTTGCGACGTCGTAAGCCAGCTGGCGGCGTTCCAATGACGGCAGGCGGGCGCCGTGTTGTGCGGCCGCTTTGATGATGGCGTTGATGACCAGCAATTCCGGAGATCTGGCTGCGGCGGCCTGCCGGGCGTGTTGGGCGCCGTCGAACGACAGAGCGGTGCCGGCGGCAAAGTCTTCTGCTGCCTTGTGGGTGGCGCGGTCGCGCAGCCGGTTTTGGTACCGTGGTGCGGTGGACAGGAGGTTCTGCACCTGTTCCACGTGGTGGTGTGCCCGGTCTGCGGGCTCATTCTCGCGTGTGGCGATGATTGGGGTACTCATATGCAACCGGCTGTGGTGGTGTGCGTGCTGTGGTCTGGTGCTCCAGGGTTCCTGGTATCTCAGAGCAGGGTCGGCATATGTCGGGCTCTGGCGGCGGTGAGCGCGGTGTTCATTGAGCTGAGGCCGTGGTGTCGCGCCATCAGGATGTCGGGAATCGTGATGGTAAACGCCTTTTGGGTCGTGAGTCCGTTTTTGGCCACGATGTCCCGGTGAATGAGGTAGGCGGTTACCGCGTGCGTGAGCTGGCGTGCCGATTCGGGGACGCAGATGTTGGGGTCCACCATCTTCATGACGTCCGTCATGCTGAAGGCGGGGAAGCTGGGGTTTGCCTGCTGGATGTCGTGCATGAGGTCGATGATGTTGTGGTACTGTTTGATGGAAATCATCAGGGGCCCGCGGCTCTTCAGGGACGCGCGCAGGGTGGGGTCGTCCGGCTTTCTCATCCAGTAGAAGGACTGTACCTCGGTGGTTGCACCGGAGGGCACGGACTCGTGCAACCTGGGCAGCGGCAATGGTTTGGCAGTTTGTGCTTCGTTGGACAGGATGTCTGTGAAGCTCTGGTAACCAAAGGGAGTCGCGGCAGCGGTCTGCTCTTGGGATGCCAGGTGTTGCGGGTCGATTTCCGTCCGGCCGAGCTGTTGTGCTACACGCAGTATGTTGGCGGCTTTCTCCACCTGGTGGTTGCCGGCGAGGCGTTCGGCAATCTTCCAAAGTCGTAGCCGGTCCTGTTCGGGGTTCAACTTGATGGTGGTCTGCGTCATGTTGTCACCTGCTGTGTCGAAACTGACGTGCGGGCTTTGGTGTCGATGTTGCGCGTCAAGGTGATTGGGGAGTTGAATTCCCGGCCGTCGAAGATGACCTCAGGGCGCAGGTGTCGGGAAAGTTTGTTGGTTTTGATGGTGTAAAGCCGTGCTTTCTTTTCCGATGTTTGGGTGTGATGTTCGATTACTCGGGCCTGGGTGAGGTACCGGGTGATGAGGCGTGTATTCCTGGAATAAGTTTGGGACGCCCGGTTGCTTTGGCCGAAATATGCTTTACGTATTGAAATTGCGCAGGCGAGGATGGCGGCCGCGATTTCGTCGTGGTTTGCAGCTGCATACCGTTCTGCTGTCTGGTAGAGCTCGCGTTGGTCGTCGGTCAGCAGTGTGGCGGCGCGATTGGCGCTCAAAATGTACCTCGGCAACAGATGTGTTGGGGGGTGTGATGATGGATCTAAGCCGGCAATGTGTCACTGCGCTGAGGCAGTTGGTGTGGTGTGGAAGTGTCGGAGAGCTCTACACCTGGGTCGTATTCGGGATAGGGTTTTTCCAGATTCTTGGGTGCGGGCTCCGTGGAGTGTCCGCTGAGTCTGTGGTTGTGCTGCACGTTGGCGTAGGTGATGTGTGCGGTGGCTAAGAACAGGAGTATGCTCGCCATGGCGACGGTGATGGTCAGGAATTTGATCGTGACCTCAAGCGGCTTGGCGAGCAGCGCGTAGGCGGCGAATGCCAAGGCTGGGGCCAATATGTGGAGAGCTGCGTCGTGTTGAACCAGGTATTGGAGCAACAAGAGGTATGCGGGGTTTTGCCCGGCGGTCGGGAGTTGTGCAACATAGTGGATGATGAACCCGTTGCTGGCGTAGCACGCAACGCCGATGACGGCGGACAGCAATGTAATTCTGACGAGCGTGGACCAGTTCTTGTCTACTTGGTAGTGGTACAGCGGGGTGGAAACCCGGCGTATGAGCCCGGAATGTATCTGATGGTGTAAGCGTGCCGCTGCAACCAGGGTTTCGTTGAGCGGCGAGTGTGCGCCGCAGAAACGTTCGTCAATGATGTTGATGTCGTCCAAGTCTGCTGGATCGCAGACGTGGTATGGGAAGGTGAACGAGGATTGATGAGACAGCCATGATGCGGCCAGACCGACGATAAAGGTGGCGGCTGCGGCCAGCAACGGGAGGTTCACGCCGGTAGCCATGAGCGTGATGAGGAGCTTGTGGAGTCGGCCGGCAGCTGAGTCGGGGTCTTGCTGGAAGTGGTGAACGAAGGCGGCTTCGGAAGCATAGACGGCGAGGCCTGCTGCAATGGCGAGTACCGCGATGTGGGCGATGTATGCCCAGGGTAGGGGTGTTGTTCTGTTGGTGCCGTTCATGGGGCTCCTCGACGGTGTGACGTCTCGTGCCATGATGGTAAACGACTGACGTTTTGGCGCGTTTGGAATAAAACGGAGAGCCGGCTTTGGCGTCTGGCGCTGGTGTCAGACGTGGTGCCCAGGTTGTGGGAGGATGTGATCTAGCTGGTGGCGTACGGCGAGGGAAATGTGTTTGGCGAGCAGGCAGGGTACGGCGTTGCCGACCTGCCAGTAGACGCGTTTGAATCGTCCTGCGAAGGTGTAGTCGTCGGGAAAGGTTTGCAGTCGGGCCATCTCGCGAGCCGACAGGACGCGGTTCAGCGAGTAATGGACGTGGCAACCGCCGTGGTTCTCCTTGACGGTCATGCTGGGCTCGGCGGCGCGTTGTCGTTTGAAGGCATCTTGGAAGGATTCGTAGAGTGAGTCTCCGGGCTGCAGTTGCGCGATGCGAGCTTCGATGGCGGCGCTGTGGCGCGTCCATTGGTGGTTGGGCAATGAATCGCGTGGTGAGTCCTTGATGTCTTCGATGGCTTGCTGGATGCTGATGTAACGGCTGGGTGCCAGTAGCTCGGCAGGGTAGGGGTTGGAGATGCCATGGCGGTTGACGATGAAGATGGCCCGGGGTCGGAACTGTGGTACGCCGTAGGCGGCTGATTCTAGAATGCGTACCGTCATGTTGGGGTAGCCGATAGTCGCAAACTGTCGGGTGATCTCGTCTGCCACTAGTCCGCCATCCATCGATAAGATGCCGGGTACGTTCTCCATAACCACGTAGTCGGGCTGGAGGTGGCGGGTGATACGCACGCACTCGGTGAATAACCGGTTGCGTGGGTCGGCGGGGTTGCGCAGGCCTGCTACGGAAAACCCTTGGCAGGGTGGGCCGGCGAACAGCAGGTTTATCCTTTGATCATTGGAGACCTGGTCCAGCATCTCGGGGGATGCGTCCTGTATGGTGCTCTCGATGTGGTGGGAGTCTGGAAAGTTTTGCCTGATGGTTTGGGAGGCGTCGGGGTCTCTTTCAATGCTGAACAGCTTTCGGAATCCGGCGGAGCGGGCGCCTTGGGATGAGCCGCCGGCGCCGGAGAATATGTCGGCAAAGGTGTGTGCCGACGGTGTGTCTGAAACGATGGTGGTGTCTACCTCATGCCAATGGCCGGCTTGAAAGATGTTTTGGTCCAGCCGCGGCTTGAGGCGGCGGTAGCGAGGTACGGGATTTGGTGCACGACGGTTTGGGCGCGTCGTGATGGCCGACGTTGAGGGTGGCGCTCGTGACGCCGGTGATGATGTGATGTGTGGCAATGTCATGTATTCGGGATGTAGAGCTGTTTGGGTTCAATGTGAGGTTGTTGCTGCGTAATCAGAATTTTGGCAAAGTGTTGTCGAAATTTCTGTTGATGTTGGTGCAGTTAGATGGTCGGAAGTTTTGCGTCGGACGTTTCAGCCGTTTCGGATGAGATTGCGAATAGCGCGAAGCGGATGGAACAGTGGGTTGCTGCTCTGCGCCGCTGGTGTTGTGGCGTTGACCGGTTCTGGTGTTGTGCTGGCCGGTTGGTCCGCATTGTTCACGTTTATGGTGAGGTACGGCGACCGGTTTCTCTGGATGATGAACTGCTTGGAGAATTGGGAGTCTGGCAGCTTAGCGACGGCGTCGTAATGTTCCAAGTATGTAGGATTGTTCAAGTAGGCTGTGTCGGTACGAAATCCGTAATCTGTGATGCACCTGATTCGGAGCGATGTGGACTGTGGCCTTGGCCAATGAATCGTTGTTCTGTCTGAGGGGGACAGGGAGGTATCCGGTGTCGTGCGCGACCATTCGGGCGGTTTCCGGGTTGTTCATGAGGACGGTGCCTTGTGTGGTGTCTCCATGAAGTCGACGGAGATGGACGGGGTGTCGTCGATGTTGGGCATCGGCTGTGCTCCTGATGAAGATGTCACTTGAATTGGCATTATAGAGTGATTGTGAGGCCGTGGACCCACGGCGACCCTAGACTGGACTTTGTACAAAAGCTAGTAAAGTTATAAGAACAGGGTAAGCTGGCCAGACCCCCGTCATAAAAGGTCAACCGATGCTTCCCCTGCCTAATGCCATTGTACCCGTACTCAGTCCCTTCGCCACGCTGTTTCGCAACCCGACCTGGCTGAAAGCCCAGGTGCTGCTGGTCGGCGCCATACTGGCCCCCGGCCAACGCACCGTAGCCTCGGCGCTGCGCGTCATGGGCCTGAGCGACGACCGTAATTACGCCCGTTACCATCACGTGCTCAATCGGGCGGTTTGGTCGCCGATCCAGGTAACCCAGGTCCTGCTGGGGCTGCTAATCCAGCACTTGGATTACGATACTGGCCCCCCTGGTGTTCGGTATCGACGAAACCGTAGAGCGTCGTGGCGGCCCTAAAATCAACGCCCGGGGTATCTACCGCGATGCGGTGCGTTCCAGTCGGACTTATCTGGTCAAGGTCAGCGGCCTGCGCTGGATCTGCCTGACGTGGCTGGGCAACATTCCCTGGGCCGGACGCTATGGGGCCTTGCCGGTGCTGACCGCGTTGGCTCCTCGGCGGAGTATTACCGACGGAGAGGACGCACTCCCCAAAAGCTCACCGACCGGGCACGTCAGATTATCCTGCAACTGCGGCGCTGGCTACCCCACCGCTCCCTGGTGCTGGTGGGAGACAGCAGCTACGCCGTCCTGGATTTGCTCCATTTCTGTCAATCCCTGGAGCAACCAGTTACCCTCATCACCCGCTTGCGTCTGGATGCTGGCCGCTATGAGCCAGCCCCGACGCGCCAGACGGGTCAGAATGGGCGTCCTTGGGTGAAAGGGCAGCGCTTGCCCACGCTGAAGACGCTCCTTGACCATTCCGATGTGTCCTGGATAACCGCAACGGTGTCCTGGTACGACACCACCACCCGCACGGTGTAAATCACGTCGCAAACGGCGGTCTGGTATCACACCGGCAAGCCGCCCGTGCCCCTGCGCTGGGTCCTGGTTCGGGACCCTCAGGGCGAATTCGCTCCCCAGTCCCTGCTGTACACCGACCCAGCGGTGGCTCCGGTCCAAATACTGGAGTGGTTTGTGTTGCGCTGGCAACTGGAAGTTACTTTCATGGAGACTCGGGCGCACCTGGGCGTGGAAACCCAGCGCCAATGGTCGGACCGAGCCATCGCCCGCACCACGCCGGCCCTGATGGGGCTTTTCTCCTGGATCACCCTGGCGGCCCACCTGCTGCAAAAACCAGGGCCCGCTCACATCGCACCGCCGCCTGGTATGCCAAGCCGTCGCCAACCTTCGTGGATGCCATCGCCTTGGTGCGTCGCCAGCTGTGGATTGCCTCGGAGGGTTTTGCAACGTCATCGGCGGAACCAGATATTCAAAAAGTCCCGGCAATGCTATACCGCAGACTCATTGATTCGCTAGCCTACGCGGCTTTAGTGTACAAAGTCCAGTCTAGGGATGCTCTGGCTGAGTAACTTCAGCCGGTTGCTTCCCGAGTCTCGTAAAGTGCCGCGGTAATCGCGGCACTTTGCATTGCACGGGGTGTACGGGTCTTCGCCAAGAGCTGGCGTCACCGTTTCTGGCTGAGTAGAGCTTGCTTCGGCGACGCGACGGCCGTGGCGCGTCATTTTATAAAAACCGGCCGCTCCGTTGGTCGGCGACGGTTTCATTGTGCCAGCGGCGAGAGTTTTCGCCTGCGCCGTTTACAGTAAGCCTTGGACGGTTAAGACCTATTCCAAGGTTTGCGCCCGTGGTTGTATACGTCGGCATCATCAGTTCCGCTGATTTGTTGGATTCGCTGGATGATGCCTTCCACGGCGTGCGTGACCTTGTCTCTTAGCGCGGTTTCTTCCGCTCGGGTCATTTGATGTTCGGGCGGGGCGTAGTCATATATGGTCGAGTACATCATCAGCCAGTTGCTAGTGCGGTCCGGGCTGTTGCGGCCTGGATCGGGGAAGGTAGTGTAGTCGAACACGTCCTGGACCGCTTGGAAGAGCTGGGGCATATCGGGCTGGTTCCAGTCCTCTGTGGAGACCAGCTTGTCCCAGGCGGCTCCGATGTCGTGGCCGTAGCGGCCGGTGTCTTGGAGGCTGGAAAGCCATCCCTTGAGGGCGTTCTCCAGCGCTTTTTCTGCGGCTTGGCCGATGAGGGTCTTGTCGTAGTAGTCGGTTTCGACGAAATGGTTGAGGTTGTAACCGTATTCTTCGGCCCGGCGGATGCGCTGGCGGGTTTCGGTCCAGTGTTCGGGGTATTCGTCCTCGTAGTGGTACCGGTAGTCCATCTGTTCTCCGCTCATAACTACTCCGTAGATCACTGCTTGGCCGGCGATGTGCATATTGGCTCGCCGGCAGTGGTCAAATTTCTGTCGGTCCATGGCGATGATGCCCAATTCGAGTTCCGGCGGGTTGGCGCTCATGTAATGGCGGGCAACATGTTCCGCTTCAAGCCGGGCGGAAATGCGATGTTTTTGATCGGTGACGATGAGGAGGTCCAGGTCCGAGTCTGGCCGATAGTCTCCGACTGCTCGTGATCCGAAGAGGATGACGGTGTCCGGTTGGACTGCCTCTTGGACCGCCTTAGCGATTGCAATGGCGTGGGGATCAGCGGCTTGTTGGTTTGTTGTGGCGTTCTGTGGTTTCATGGCGACTGTTGTGGCGCTTGTACGTTTTCCCGGGGTTACGTGGTGTGGATCGAGAGGTTGGTGCTGTGCGCCCGCCCTTTAATCGCCCACGGCCTTACGTGGTCTGGTTCGTGTCGATGATAGTGAACTGGCCAGTGGCTGGCAATCAGGATGGTGCCGCTGTGGGAGCGGGCGACTTAGAGCGTGTTGACAAATTGAGCAGGGAACCCGGAAACGGGGCTTTGACCGGATAGTTCCGAGTAACCCCGAGAGTGTGTTCCGTGACTAACACTATCTGCAACACTTTTGGCGCCTTGGCTCGCCGCTTGGATACGGCGGGCCAGCCTTGGGCCACGGACCCTGTTCCCGTGGGAACTCGTCGCGGTGCCGGCCGGCTTGAACACGCTTAGCTCCAAACCCAGACGCGGTTGTCGTGGCTCGGAGCCGGATGGCTGCTCTCGCCACCCGGTGGGTGCGGTCAGTACGTCCGGGGTATAACCGGACTGCCATTCGCAGTGCCGGACGTAAGCCCGGTTGCGAATGATGACGGCGGCAGTCCAGTCGGCGTGGGCGTAGAGACCGCATTGCCGGCACCGGAACACCGCTTGGCTCTCGCGGTTGTTCCGGTGCCGGTCTCCGCAGCGCGGGCAGGTCTGGGACGTGCCATGCGGCGGAACGGAGACGGTGGGTATGCCGAGTTTGGCGGCTGCTTCTCGTAGGAGTTTGCCGACGTGGCCGATGGCCGCCTCGGCGAGGCTTGAGTTTGCGTTTGGCGGCGACGTTCTGGCCCGGTGCTGCGCTGGCGCCACGGGCGGACGCCATCATGCTGATGGGGTGTAGGCTCTCGACGGCGACCATCTTGGGCTTTGCTGCCAGCAGGATGTCGCGGATTTGCCGGCGGAGGTCTTGGTCGCGTCGCTGGGTGTAGCGACCGGATTGTGCTCGCGCTTTGGCGACGGCGTGTCGCCGGCGCTTGCTGCCCCTGGGCTTACCGGCGATGTCGTGCTGGTGCTTGCGCCGACGGGTACGCTGTTTTCCTGACTGTGGGTGGTGGGCGTGGTGCTCCGAGCTAACGGCAAGGTGGTTCTTGGCGCCGTGGTCGGCGCCGAGGATGTCTGCGGGGTTTTTGATGTTGATGTTCTCGATGGGTACGGGCTCTGGTACTGCTACTTGGATGTGGAGGCAGTAGCGCCGGCGGTCAAGCGGTGTTCGAGCGCGGTAGTTATTCACCGGGACGAGTCGTATGGACCGGATGTCCAGGAATTTGAGGTTCTGGCGGGCGCGCAGCGTAACGGTGAAACCGCACTGCCGGCTGGACAGGGTCTGGCCTTGGTCGCTGACCTGAAAGAGCCGCCGGTCGGTGATGGTCAGGCTGAGTGGTCCTTTTTTGCGGGCGCGGTGTGCCAGTGTACGGCGATGGGGGCGGATGTCCCGCTGCTGGGGTCCTTCGCCGTTGGCGATGGCTTGGGTGATCCGTTGTTGTCGTTCATCTCGTGCCTGCCGCATCCGCTGGTTGGCCTCCCAGGCTTCCTCGGCACCCTGTTAGTGGATGTAATAGGGCGCGGCGGCTTGCTGGCGGTTGCGCTGCCGCCACGCGGTGATGCGCTTGTTGAGGGCGTCGGGGGTTCTCTTGTTGCTGCGTTTGGGTAGTTTTGGCTCCCGGTTGAGTACGTCAACGGCAGCGTTGTAGGCGGCGTTCTGCTGGGTGGCGTAATAACCGATGGCCCGGCTGTTGGCTGGGTGGTGGCACAGGGCGAATTTCAGGGTGCGGATCATCCATGCAGTACCTGATTGTTGGTGAGGTGGCAATTCATTGCTTTTTGCTCTTGATGAGGTTGTGGAGCCGTTTCTGGTCGGGGTGGCTGTAATAGTACGCCATGCTGAATGTGGTCATGGTGGTGACTACTGCGCTGTAAACGGTACCGTCGTCCCAGTCCACGGTTTGAGGCATATTGCTGAGTGAGTACCTAATGCCCAAGCACCTCCGATTGCCCAAGCCAACGTTTCGGGTAGTGCGTAGTTCTTGGCAGCTGCTTCAAGATTCGGGTCGTCCATCGGTTCAACGCCGGCCGATTTCAGGGCGTTTGACACTTTGCCGGTCCAGTATGTGTTTGCGTACCATCCCGTGAGGGACCTGATTGCGAATGCCAGCAGGATCTGTATAGCCAAATGCACTGGTCAGCTTGATTCCGAATTCAGATGTCTTTGGGATGCGAGAATGGCGAGGAGGGCGATCACCTATGTGGACACCACGCTTGCTATGGCGACCAAGCGAACCTCGTGCCTCGTAATGGGGAGGCCAATGTTTAGCTTTGCGGCCAACTGCGTACCCAGGACCAGCGCCAGTGCAAGCGTGAATGTTGCCAACTGCACGATGTACAAGGGGATTCCCCCGAATACGGACAGCATGGTTGACAGCGCGATGCCTGCGGTGATGATCGCTGCGGAAACTCCAATAGCGGTGGCGGGTAGTCGCCTGATAATTTCGCGGAAGATGTTCATGTTGGGATTCCAGCGTCTAATCTCGGGATCTGGCCTCTTTGATCTATTCTGTTGTGCTTGGATTCTAATTCTCTCCCAGCACCTTCATGTGCTCGGCACCGGTTGGGCCGCCGCCGTTCACGGCTACCTTGCCTTGTTTGGGCGGTCGTTCGAAAGGCTGCGTTTGGTTGCTGCGCATCCGCTCCCATTTGTCGTCGTCAATTTCCGGTGGACGGCGTAGCGGATTTGTTTCAGCCTGCGCTCAGCATCGTTGCCGGGTGGGCTATTGTAGATTGTTCCAATTTGGAGCCGTCGTGAGGCATAGGCAAGACGAGAGAAAGTGGTGCCAGGTTTTGTCTGTGTATGACGCCAGCGAGTGTCCTTGTCAGTACGGCTACAACTTGTTCCGGTTGGCCAGCGGCTGCCAGGCCTGAATGGCCGCTGTTTCCAGTGCGTCAGTTTCGTCGTCGTTGCTGGTGTAAACGAAGGAGAACTCCACGCCGTTGCTGAACAACTGTAGCTCACGGCGCAGTATTGGGTTGGGCTCGTCGGTCTTCAGGTGATCCAGCAGCCGCTTACGGATACAAGTCTCCGACTTGCCCAAGTACAGGCACTCGTACTCCTCTGGCCCGCCCGAAGGCAGCCACACCGCGTAGACTCCAATGCGTTTCCAGGGCAGTTGGCGCACCAAGTCTGCCCGGTAGGGCTGACGTTCCTGCTCCAAGCGGTATTTCAAGGTGAACGGCGTCATTGCGATTACAGGAGCGGCTCCTGTGACGCTCCTGGTATGGCAACGGCCGGTTCCATTTCGGGCTGTTCCGGCGCCTGCGCTCTTTGAACAATCTCTTGCCACGAGGTGACCAGGTTGTTGAAAATGACGGCATTGGCGGAGTCGCCTTTCCGGTCGTAATAGTTGTACAGAATGCGTGCGAGTCGTTCTACGCTGTCGGCGTCGCCACCCAACTGTCTCGCAACTTGGCCGGCACCTGCGATGCCCTGGCCGCCTTCGCTTTCCCGCCCAAGGTGGTGGGCAATGCGGAAGCAACCTTCCCACGCCGTCAGCGGCAGTGCTTGGCCGTGTTCCCACGGCATCGCTCGCTCCGGTCCGAATTTGTCCATACGCAGCAGGCTCACCCGGCCGTGTTCGGCGGCCAGCAAACGGTGGGTATCCCGCAAGTCGTCAATGACAACGTTCTTGGCCACGGCGAGAGTTTCGGCTATGCCGTAGCTGCCGTTGCCGTGTCCATGCTCCTGCATCCAGTCCACGCAGAAACGGGTTGCGGCGTCCACGCACCGGCTTCCTGCTGATCGTAGTCGGCGATGGCCTGGTTGATGGCGATTAGGGCGTCGCGGACGGTGACTGGATCTCCGGCGAAGGATTCCACCTTGCCGTATTTGGAATAAACCTTCATGCCAGGCCCGATGGCGGCTTGTGCCAAGTCCACTGGGGCGATGAGGCCTTCGCGGGTTAGAGCGTCCAGAGCGGGCGGTAGTTCCTGCGCCAGTTCGTTGAGGAACTGTTGCCGACTTGCGGTTTGGTTGTCTTGCCGCGGACGGCAAACCAAGATGACGGAGGAAGCAAGGGCGTTGGCCCCCAGAGACCTCTGTCGATTGGCCATTTCGGTACGCATCGGCCAAGTGCCGACAATCTGAAATCCAGCTCGAACTACGGCATTGAGCATAGTTTCCCAACCAGTTGAGGTTTGGCCGCCTCGTTCCTCTTCCTGCTGCTTGTAAGCGTAGAAAATGGACGATGGGAACTCTGGGGAGCAGCGTTCCCGAATGAGCCTCAGCGTTTTGTTCAGCAGACTCTCGAAGTGTTCCCGGGGGTTTTCGAAGCGGAACGGTGTGGCAATCATCTCCTCGGCTTTTGGTACTTGCATACCCGCAAACAGCTCAGGATAGATTTCACGCAGTGCAGGTCGAAGCCATATGTAGAAGAAGTCAGATAAGTCGGCGTAGCCTATGTTGTCGTAGTAAGGTGGGTCGGTAACAATTACCGGCCCACGGTCAGCATATATCGTAGTGGTGGCGTCTGCCTGGTGTACAACTCCTGGATTGACTGCGGGGTGCAGATGTTCAAGGACCTTGGCGATGCCACTAACTAGGTCCGTCCAATTTTGTGTCGAATGTGAAAAGGGATTGACTTCTCCGAAATCCCAGATCATTGAAATCGCCTGTCGCGAAAAAACTCCGGCGACTTTGTCGCCGGAGTTTTGCCATCTTGTGAAACGACATCCTCCATTTGCCAACCTATCAATGGCGAACGCCAAGTAAGTGCTGATAGCATTGGCATAATCTGTGGTTCCACCATCTTTGATGATGAAATTTCGGACCTCAGGCATCAGATCGCTGAACGTGGTAAGTGCCGCTAGTTGGCGCTCGGTGAATAGGTGATCCCATTGGGTGAAGCCGTAAGCCTGTACCCTAAATCCCAAAGCCCGTTCCGGAAGGCGCATTGCGGGACGCCAAGTTGGTGCGGCCTTTAAGACGACGTTTTTTGTTTCCGGGGTTGGCGACAGAAACAGTCGTTTGCGGTCGCCCTCGGCGACTACACCGGTCATCACTTCGTCCATGTTGCCAGACCTCGCCTGCTGGCGGACGTATTCCAAGTTAACGGCTCCGCCGCAGGCGATGCAGGTGGCACCGTTGCGGGTCACTGTGCGCTCAACGCCAACCACGCCCTGTGGTGGTTGGCAGTTTTGTACTGTGTAAAGATACTGTCTTGGCTTTCCGGTCAACGACAGGCCACATCCAATGCTCGTTGCCCTTTTTCTTGGAAGCTTGGAAGGAGGTCATCAGCGGCATTGCCACACCGCAAGCGGGATTGGGGCACGGTACGGTACGTGCCCACAGCCATGCAATCACGGTGGCCTCGCCGCCGTTGGACACTTTCGCCTTAGGGTACAGGTGGCCTATGCGTTCCCAGGCCATTTCCCGCATTTTGCGACCGTAGTAGCGGATGTCGTCGGCTAGGCCGGCCGCGCCTCGCCAAGGCGCTTTTTGCGCTTTCTTTCCTTTGCCTATGGTCAGGCCCATAGGGTCGGCGTCCGGGTTCACTGGGGGCTGGTTGGCGAATTTGGGCGGTAGTTCAATCAAGGCCTTGGTAATCAGCACTGCCACTGGGTTGAGGTCTGAACCGATGGCGCGCAGGCCCAAACGCTGGGCTTCCAGTGGGATTGATTCGCCACCGCAGAAGGGGTCGTAGATCGGTTTGGCTTGTCGGTTCAGATAATCCAGCACAGCTGCTGGCTGTGTAGGTGCCGTCTCGCTGTTGGAGCGGGCGACAGATTGGGCGATTTCGTAGCGGGCCTCGTCCAGTAGGTTGGCGTCGTTGCTGTTTTCCCACTTCGCCAACCGCTTGATGATGTCGTGCAAGCGTTGTCGTTTGGCCCGCTGGGTTTCCTCGGTCGGAAACTCTTCGGGGCAGTCCACTGGGTCGTCCACCATGCTGGCGAAGATGACGGCGCGGCAGGCGGATAAAGGCCGTTGAGCCCACCACTTATGCAAGGTCGACGGGTATCCTTGCGTGATGTTCTTTTCCGATCCTGCTGCTTGGTTGATGACGTCCAGCGGCAGGTCAACCTCGATGAGCTTGCGGCGGTAATCGGGTGGCATCGGTTATAACCTCAATTCCAGCGGGGTGGTTTGGTCAAAACGTGACCGTCAGGTTTGACGACTTGCGGAGGGAGTTGACTGCTGCTGATGAGAGCGCGTCCCAGAGTAAAAGCAGCAGTAGCGCAACTGCGCAAACGACCGGAAGTTCGATTTGGCGGGAAAGCGACCACTACCCGTTTTCCAGGGTGCTCGCGCAATACGGTGTCGATTGGGCCGGTCAAATCACTGTCTGCCGAGATGAGTATCGCCGTATCAAAGGCATTCAGTTGTGCATCACGGAGCAGGGCCACGGCGATGTTTACGTCGGTCATCTTTTCCTCAAATGTTGTCCAGGTGGCCCCGCACTGCTGACAGGCTCCGGTTTTAGGTAGATGGTGTCCGTACTGGATGGTCAAGACGGGACGGGTCGCTAATGCCTGCAGGTAAGTCTCTTGGCGAGTGTGCTGGCTAGGATCGTGGGCCTGCGGCAAAAATCGTGCGGTGAAATACCTGACAATGCTCAGGCTCTGCCCGGGTCGTAGGAGCATCCCCGCCAGTTGTTGTACGTCGAGCCAATAGAAGCGGCGCCAGCCTCGCGATTTGAGGCCGTAGTAAAGGTTCAGACCGTCAACGTACACCGCCACGCGCTGGGTTGGTGTACCACCTGCGGCGGCCATGTTTGTGTTGGCGTAACTGTTCAGACTTGGTGGGGGAATTGGTTCAAAGAGGTTCGGGGATGGCTGGCGCGAGGGGTTGTGGTTATGTCATATAACGGGTATGAATCCGGAAATCGACCTGTCCACTGCTGACCGCGATGTGCTCATCGCCATCGTCATACGGCAGGAGGCCATCATAGCCCGACAGCAGGCCATCATCGAGGGCCTGGAGAGGCGGATTGCTCAGCTGGAAGGGCGGGCCAAACCCAGTGGCGCCCGGGGGATGCCCGGTGTCAAACCCGAAGCCAGCCAGAAACCGGCCCAGCCCAAAGCGCCACGCCAGCCCCGGCCCCACGGCTTTGCCCGCCGTCGCATGACGCCCACCCGTCGGGTGGAGCATGTGGTGGACCACTGTCCCGACTGCGGAACGCTGTTGTCCGGTGGCTGGACCCAGCGCACGCGGGAGGTCATCGAGTTGCCCCAGGTTCCGGCGGAAGTTACCGAGCACGTCTACATCGCCAGGGATTGTCCGGGGTGCCGACGCCGCTGCGTTCCCCCGGCACAAATGGACGGCGTGGTGATGGGCCAGCAGCGCATGGGTATCAACCTGGTCAGTCTGATTGCCACGCTCCGAGAGGAGGCCCGACTGCCCATCGCCGTCATCCAGCGGTATCTGCGCACCGTCCATGGGCTAAGCCTCAGCCTGGGAGCAATCATGGCTGCGGTACATCGCACCGCGCAAAAGGCCCAAGCCGCAGTGGACCGGATACTCGCCCAGATCCGCGCCAGCCCAGTGGTCCATGCCGACGAGACCGGCTGGCGTGAGGATGGCAACAACGGCTACGTGTGGACCTTCAGCACACCATCGGCGCGCTACTTCCTGAGGCGGGGTCGCAACAAGGAAGTGGTGGATGAAGCTCTGGGCGACACCTTCGCCGGTGTGCTGGTCAGCGATTTCTACGCCGCCTACCACCATTACGACGGCCCAAAGCAACGCTGCTGGGTTCATCTGTTGCGGGACATTCACGACCTGAAGGTCCTCTATCCGAAGGACCGAAAGCTGGCGCAGTGGGCCGACGCCGTCCACGAGATTTACGACCGGGCCAAAGCCAGCGCCCATCCCCAGACCAAGCGACGACGCACCGCCCAACTGGCCCTGGAACGGCAGTTGCTGGCCCTCTGCCAACCCTTCCTTCACGACCCCTCGGCAACCCAGGCCAAACTGTGCCGACGCATCGAGCGCCATATCAAGGAATTGTTCGTCTTCGTGGCGATACCCCAAGTGCCTGCCGACAACAACGCCGCCGAACGCAGCCTGCGCCACCTGGTCGTCAGTCGCAAGATCAGCGGCGGCACCCGGTCGGAACGGGGCAGCATCAGCAGGATGACCCTGGCTTCCCTCTTCGGCACCTGGCGCGCCCAAGGACTGAATCCCCTCAATGCCTGCCGGCAACTGCTCACTTCCCCGCAACTCTGAACAGTTACGTGTTGGCAGTTGAGGTTGACATACCGCTTTATCCTGATTAAGATAGTAGTTGTTACCACCCCAACGGGTAATGCTGTTGGGCCGACGCTCCCTTTTTAGGGAGCGTTTCTTTTGGTAACTATCCCCTAACAGCACGTGGTTTCGTGTGCTCGCCATTGCGCTTTGCGTTGACACGCCCATAAAGCCGTGTTACGTTGCGGACGGGTTAGAAACTACTGACGGTCTGATTATGCCCGATGAATCCAGCACGTTCAACGCCGTCAATCGCGGCGTTTATATCGCGGATAACCTGCCCTTCCTGCGGTCGCTCAACGACGAGTGCATTGACTTGGCCGTGATTGACCCGCCCTTTGCCAAGAACGAAACCTTTACCCGCGACAAACTCAAGCCGCCGCTGACGCAGGACGAGGCCGCCAACGAGCGTCGCCTGCTGGCGGCTTGGAACATTCACAACGAGCAGGATGCTCTGGGTGCCGGGATTGAATGGCCGGACTCCGCATTCGTGGACAAGTGGTCGTGGGACAAGGACGTGCATGAGGATTGGGTTCACGACCTGGAAGCGCACTGGCCGGCGATAAGCAGTCTGATTGAAACAACCCGGCGCATCCACAGCGACAGCACGGCGGCTTACCTCTGCTACATGGCAATCCGGCTGATTGAACTGCATCGGGTACTCGCTCCGACGGGCAGTCTGTACCTGCATTGCGACCACACCGCCAACGCCTATATCCGCCAACTGCTGGACGGCATCTTCGGCAACGAGAACTGCCGTCGTGAGATTATCTGGAACTTGGGAACAGCATCCGGATATAAAAGCCAGTTTGACGGATTCATACGTAGCCATGACACAATTTTATATTATGTAAAGCGGGGGGGGGGGGGGGTAGAATCCATTTTAACAAACAGCATCTACCGCATAAGCCGGAGTATATTGCCAGGTTCAAGAAGAAAGATGAAGAGGGCAGAGCTTATCGAGATGATAGAAGCAATAGCAGAAAGCAGTATCTTGACGAAACCCCTGGTGTGATGCTGACAGACGTATGGTCGGATATTATGCCGTTTCAACAGAACTCTACATCAATAGAGCGCACCGGCTATCCGACGCAGAAGCCGGTGGCGTTGGCGGAGCGCATCATAAAGGCGTCCAGTAACGAAGGCGACATCGTGCTTGACTGTTTCGCCGGTTGCGCCTATGTCGCGATGGCAGCGGAACGGCTGGAACGGCAATGGGTGGCCTGCGACATCAACTTGCGCGCCTGGACGACCTTCAAGCGGCAGTTCAGCAAGCCGACGTTGGCGGTGCTGGCCTGCAACGATGAAACTACCGGCCAGCAAGTGCTGGACGGCAATCCGGTGGTTACGGTGCATGGCCCGGAACAGTTGCCGGAACGGATTACGCCGGAGCGGGAGGCCACGCCCAAGCCGTTTGCCCTGCCGGAGCGTCAGTTCAAGGTGCCGGCCAGCATCATGCCGGAGCGGGAGATGCTGGAGTTCCTGCTGGGCTTGTCCGGCTATACGGCCTGGTGCTGCGGGTTCGCCAACCGCCGCGCCGACGGCCAGGTTGTGCAAACTACCCGCAACTTTCACCTTGACCACGTTGACCCGAAGTCAAAGGAAGGTTCCAACCAGCTAATGAACCGGGCGCCGCTGTGTCCGCACCACAACATCCGCAAAAGCAACCGGCCGGTGGCGTTGCGGGAATATCGGATGGAGATTTCAGAGGCGGGAGAAATGCTGGCTGACAAGTTGGTTGATTTGCCCTGGGCGTACCAGCAGGCATTAGACCGCTACGTGGTGGCGAACGCGCAAAAAGGCCAGCAACTGAACCTGGATGGCAGGTTCTAAACCGACGCCGTTATGCTGGGAAGAACTGCGACGCTACAACGCGGAGTACAGGGACAGTGGTAAGGCTGACACTAGCAAGGAGGACAAGGGTATGGGCGTTTTTCACGCCAAAGTCAGGATCGGCAATTTGCACGGTGGCGACACTCACGAAACAGAGGCATTAGTGGATACAGGAGCGACTGATTCGGCCTTTCCGTCCGCATTGTTAGAGCAACTTCACATCACCCCCAATGGAGAGCCACCGGTCGTTTACATCACCGCTGATGGAGGTTCTGTAACGTGCCAACGGGGGCAGGCGGCGTTCACCATTGACATGGACGATGAAACATCAATCAGTGGAATTTGTCCGGTGGCATTTTGGCCGGATGATAGTGGCCAATGTATCGGAGCCACGACATTGCAGGTTATGATGCTGGCGGTTGATGCTCCGAATGAACGATTGATGCGTGTATCAACTGCGCGGCGCGGTTGGCCAGGGTCTATTGTCTGAGACAGACTGAGCGAAAGGGAAATCCGACGCCGTTATTAGGAGCGCACTATGACTAGCCAGAAGAAAGAAGGTCCTCTGACGCGGAATGTATTTTACCGCTTGCTCGTTAGGGCCGCTCAGCCGACAGGCAAGAAGGAACCCGATTCATCAAAGCCGCAAACATCGGTTCCGCGCCGTTCCGATGGTTGAATCGGAAGACATAGGAGTCCAGGTAGGCTTGCAGGTACTTGGTGCTGACCACGTGGTGAACCCCGTCAATGCCGCGTTTGGTGTTGCTCCAAAAGCCTTCGATGTTGTTGGTGTGAGCGCGCCCGGCGACGTACTGCTTGGCCGAATGCAGAACCGTTTCGTGGGCGTATCCCAAGCTGGACAATCTGCGGTAAGCGGCGTGTTCGTCGGTATACAGGACGGCATCATCGGCGGCAACGTGGTCTTGAATCATCGGGATGATGGTAGCCGCCCGGTTGTTGGGCTGTACCTGTACTACTGCGTTGCCCTTGCGCTCAACCAGGCCGACGACGGTAGTCTTGCCGACGGGACCGCGTCCGGCCCGCAGTTTCTTGGATTCGTGCTTGTTGCCCTCTTTGCCGCCGATGTATGTTTCGTCGGCCTCGACCTCGCCGAACAGTTGCAGGCCGTCTTCCTGTGCCATCAGTTTGCGAATCTGGGTGAACATCCGCCAGGCGGTTTTGTAGGTGACCCCGGTTTCGCGTTCCAACTGCTTGGCCGAGATACCCGTCCGGGTAGAGGCCATCAGGAACATTGCATAGAACCACGTCCGCAAGGAAGTCTTGGACTTATGGAAGATGGTGTCCGCGGTCGGGGAAACGTGGGAGCCGCAACCGGAGCAGGAATAGACTTTGCGCCCCTCAATACGATGATGGGACGTTACCCGGTCGCACTTGAGGCAGTGGATACCGTCCGGCCACCGGGCGTTTTTGATGAACTCCAGGCAGGCGTCATCGTCGGGGAAGTCGAGGTTGAAATTGCGCAGCGTGTACTTCTTCATACCGTGATTCTAGCAGAGTTGCTACGTGCTGTCAAGGGATAATTACCTTTCTTTTTGTCGCCGTGGTCTGGGCGACGTGAACTTACATCATCCCGGACTGAGCCGCAACCGTGCTACGCCTCAGGCACGTAGTCCGACTCAGTGAAGTCAAGCTCCAACTGGACGCTGTTCTCCCGGATGGCGCGGGTAATGCTCTCGGAAAAACCTTCGGTCTTGTCCGCGCGGATGATAACTTCCACCGTAACGTCGCCGCCGTCATTACGCAGGTTGCGGATAATTTCATCACGCAGTTGGTTGAAGTCGTACATTGACACGTCGGACTCGACGGTTTTGCGTGCTACCACCTGGCGGGGGCGGGTAGTGTAAGTCGCCGGCTTCGCAATGCCGTCATCGGGGCCGTCAGGTTTCGGGTCTGTGGTGTCGTCGTCGGTCCCGATGGTGTCAGTAGGCTCCTGAACTGGGGCCCCTTGTCTCCGCTTTTCCTGCTCCAATTCCGCCATTACCGGATTGAGTAGCAATCCGGCCAGCAGTAAGGCCGCGTCGGCCATCGGTTCCCGGAATCGCAGGCTGCCCCGGTATTCATTTCCGTCATGCCCTTCTGCGTATCCGAACTGGCCTTCGGCCACGCCGGCGATGATGCACTGCTCCAGCACGGCCCGGTTGGGCAGCCGGAATAGGTACACGTTGCGCGTCAACGTATCCCATAGGTCGTTGACCCGGATGTGGTCGTGGTCGTCCCAAAAGTAAAGTTGTAGCATCCCTTGCAGAGCGGATGGCTTGATTTCATCAAGCAGGGCTTCCTCTTTGCGGAAGGTGTCCAAGTCGCTGTTGAAGATGTCGCCAGCACTATCCTGAGCGGCGGTTCCAGTTTGCCAGGAGTTCATCGTGAAGGTATCGGCCTGTTGTGGGTCCAGCTGGTAAGGGGCCATGGCCCAGCGGTAGGCGCGCACCAGGGCGTTGCGACGGGAGGTTTCGGCTGCACGCAGGCTACCGTTTACCTGCCGGCGTCGTTCTCCGGTAAGGTTAGGTATGGCCTGAAAGCCGCTGTCTTCGTCGCCGCTGTTGATGGACTGCCATGCCATCCAAGTGCGGGTCGCGTCCCGAAGCACGCGGATTTCGTCTTTGCGACCCACCAGAAACAGCAACGTGTTTCGGTTGACCCGCATGGCGTCGCCGCGTTGCCGTAGGAGTTCCAATGCGGCGGGGCCCGCGTCATCCGGTTCGCTGGCCCGGTTGCTCAGTGATTGGGAAGGGGACAGAACGACCAACCTGACTGTATCGGACTCGGGCACGTCTGCCGAGTCCTGCGGGCAGATCATCACGTCGCTCCGACGCCCCACAGCGTTGTTGAGTTCAGCGATTATCCTCTCGTCCACCAAAGCCGGGTCAAAAGCGTCCTTGCGGTCGGAAGCAACCTTGTTAAGGTTTTCCTCGGCGTGGAAATAGTAACGATCATCGGCGTGGTACAGGTAGTAAAGGTCGCCAACCATGCGTTCCAACGCTTCATTATAACGTGGTACGCCCTCACCCGGTCGGACAGTCGCCAGATGGACGCTGCGTCGGTCAATGCCTCGGGTCGCACCGCTGGTGGCGCTGCCCAAGAAGATGGCCCGTGCGACCCTACGGGCGGCGCCGCCAACTTCCTGGAATCGCTGGGATGTGCCGTCAATCAGGTCGGTTCGTCCGTTGTCGCTGTCAATTTCACTCAGTACAGGGGCCCACTGGCCGGGAAGTAGTTGGTCAAACTCGTTGGCAAGCTGTGGGTCGCTCAACGGCAGGTCACCGGGCATGATCAACGGTGACGCGCTTTGGTCCCGGTAGAGACGGCTTACGCAGGTGGACATCATCCGCAGTACGCCGCGGGTCCGCTGGAACCGGGGTATGGAAGACCAGTCTGAGTAGAGGCGGTCGAAAACCTCGGGGTGAATTGGATAGCAGGCTTTCATCCGATCTAAGTATCGTTGTTCGCCGACGTGGGCCGGGTACTCCCGGCGGCTGTTCCCGTACATACTGACGAAAGCCTCGCAGGTGCGGTCTCGTTCCACAATGTCGGTAACTTGTCCGAACAGGCGCCGACGCACTACCTCAAAGGCTTCGTTGACTGCCAGAGGTTCCCAGACAGCCTCGGCGCGGCCCAGGATGTTTTCCAGCCTGGCGAGCGCCTCGTCGCCCGTAGGGCCTCCGGTTTCTAGGCTGCTTTCCGGCAGCGTCACCACTAGGGCGGTCGTGCGACTGCGGCGTGCCGACTGGGTGAGAGCTTGCATGAATGTGTAGATTCGGTCGCGCTGTTCAGGGGTCGCATTGCGAGCGTAGGCAACCAGTTCATCCATCAGGATGAGGCAGGGACCGACGTGTTCGAAGAGTTGGTCCAACTGCGCACCGCCAGGAGCGGTTTCTTGCCTGGCGGCGTTGCCAATGATGTCGTAGGCCGCCTGTCCGCCCAACTGGTACGCCATCACGCTCCACAGTGTGTTGAGCGGGTCTCCGCTCTCGGTGATGCCGACATCGGTAGTGGCCAAGTACGTGCCGTCCAGCACGGCTACGGAGGAGGCGGCTCCTTTTTGGAGTGTTACGCCGGCCGCTTCGGTAATCTCATTGATTTCTTCTGAGGTGCGCTCGTGCTCACTGTTGGCCGGCGGATTCAGGAGCGCGTCGTAATTCTGCACCAAGTGGAGCAGGGCAATCAGGCTGTGGGTCTTGCCGCCGCCGAAGCCTGTTTTGGTTTGGATTACCGGGTCGCCTCCCTCGCCGATCAATCGGCGCAAGGTGTTGACCATTAGGGTGCGCAGGCCGGGCGTGACGTAGGTTTGGCTGAAGAAATTGAACGGGTGGCCGTAGATGGTGGCTTCGGCACGTCCGTCGAAAACCTGTTGTAGGTCGGCCATGAACTCGGCCTGTTGGTACGCGCCTTCGGCTACGTCCCGGGTGGGCGGTATGCCTTGGCGCCACGGTTTGAGGCTACCGTTAGGACCCTGGAGCGGAGCGATGAGTTCACATTGATTTGTCGGCATCGGCGTGACCGGCGGCGTGCCTGCTGCTTCGGTGGCAGTTACCGTCAGGTTGTTCCTGATCGCCGTTACTGATCTGGCCTGTTCTGGGGCGTTGATCTGTTCTAGTGAGTCTGCAATGTGAAACAACTGTGTGCGAACGTATTCAGACTCCAAATCTGAAGTGCCAGGATGCGCTGTCTGGTTCCGTCCGTCGGCAATGAGCCATAGCGCGTGGGTGATGGCTCTGGTGTTGCCGAAGGCCGCAGCGAAGGTGTCGCGCCAGTTGCGCTTTACCAGATAGGGGAAATCGTTAACGTCAATGCTGGCGGCGATGTCCCCGCCTTTACTGCTCAGGTTCTGCTCAAAATGTAACACCTTCCGGGCAGGTAGCGAACGTTTGATTGCTTCCTCAATGGTGGCGCCGGGTACGCGCCGTAAGTGACGTACGATGAAAGGACGCATGGCGTCCCTGAAAATGTTTAGGGCTTCGTCAAGCGCTTCCCGGTTCGGGCGGCTTACGGTGGTCATCGATGTATGCTCCTCGTACTATGGGCTTTCAGTCCTTGGCGTTATTATAGTGCTGTTGCAACGTGTGATTTTGCGATTTCCCGCGCAGGCGGTTGCATGGTCGTTGTTCAGGATTTGTGGCAACAGTGTTGTAAGCAGCTTCGATTCGGTAAGGGCCTCGCAATACGTGCGTTGTTTGGGTCCGAGGGTCCGGGGGATTGGTCCCCTTGGCGAAAGGACCGCCGGAGTGGGGTTCCCGGTAGCGTGGCGGTGGCGGCTGTGGACTCCACCTCCGGCGTCGGCGAAGGGAGGCGTTGCAGTATCCGGCCATGAGTTGCCGCTGGTCAGGGTGGCCTTCGGTTACGATAGGTGGGAACACCTCCCGCGTCCGTTGCCCGCCGCGTCGGTTACGACGAAACATTTCCATGGCCCCGGTCGCGGAGTTCGCTGGTCGCGGCTTGGCACGACGGCATGGAAAGAGCTCCTCTGCCCAGGCTTGGAAGCTGGCCGATTGTTGCGCCGCCGAGACGGAACCCGTGGCGTGCGGCACGGTTATAAAATCCCAGACCATGCAGTTGCCTGAGGTTGTGGTCGTACCGGTGATTATGACTTCAAAAATCATTGCTAACGCTGATCTAAATTGGTCATCCGCACTCATCGGTTCGGTTGGTGGAACTTCCTGTAGTCAGTGGGTCGCCGTTCATGCCGCTACCTTCCCGCTGTCCCGTTTGGGCTTGTTCCAATTGGGGTTTTTGCACTTGGGGCATACTTTGGGGAGCGTCACGGACGTGGTCCGCTTGGGAACCCACTCGTGGTCGCATCTGCTACAGATGCACACGAATGTTTGGCCAATGGGCATGGTACCTCCTGTGTTTGTTGGTGGTTACGTCAGTAACTGTTCAGACTTGGTGGGGGAATTGGTTCAAAGAGGTTCGGGGATGGCTGGCGCGAGGGGTTGTGGTTATGTCATATAACGGGCATGGATTCGGAAACTGACCTGTCCACCGCTGACCGCGATGTGCTCATCGCCATCGTCATACGGCAGGAGGCCATCATAGCCAGGCAGCAGGCGATCAACGAGCGCCTGGAGAGGCGGATTGCTCAGCTGGAAGGGCGGGCCAAACCCGGTCGTTCCAGTGGGATGCCCGGCCTCAAACCCGAAGCCAGCCGGAAACCGGCCCAGCCCAAAGCGCCACGCCAGCCCCGGCCCCACGGCTTTGCCCGCCGTCGCATGACGCCCACCCGTCGGGTGGAGCATGTGGTGGACCACTGCCCCGACTGCGGAACGCTGTTGTCCGGTGGCTGGACCCAGCGCACGCGGGAGGTCATCGACCTGCCCCAGGTTCCGGCGGAAGTTACCGAGCACGTCTACATCGCCAGGGATTGTCCGGGGTGCCGACGCCGCTGCGTTCCCCCTGCACAAATGGACGGCGTGGTGATGGGCCAGCAGCGTCTGGGTATCAACCTGGTCAGTCTGATCGCCACGCTCCGAGAGGAGGCCCGCCTGCCCGTCGGCGCCATCCAATGGTATCTGCGCACCGTCCATGGGCTGCGCCTCAGCGCGGGAGCCATCATGGCGGCGGTGCATCGCACTGCGCAAAAGGCCCAGTCCGCAGTGGACCGGATTCTGGCCCAAGTCCGCGCCAGCCCAGTGGTCCATGCCGACGAGACCGGCTGGCCTGAGGATGGCCACAACGGCTACGTGTGGACTTTCAGCACACCATCGGCGCGCTACTTCCTGCGGCGGGGTCGCAACAAGGAAGTGGTGGATGAAGCTCTGGGCGACACCTTCTCCGGCGTGCTGGTCAGCGACTTCTACGCCGCCTACCACCATTACGACGGCCCAAAGCAACGCTGCTGGGTTCATCTGTTGCGGGACATTCACGACCTGAAGGTCCTCTATCCGAAGGACCGAAAGCTGGCGCAGTGGGCCGACGCCGTCCACGAGATTTACGACCGGGCCAAAGCCAGCGCCCATCCCCAGACCAAGCGGCGACGCACCGCCCAACTGGCCCTGGAACGGCAGTTGCTGGCCCTCTGCCAACCCTTCCTTCACGACCCCTCGGCAACCCAGGCCAAACTGTGCCGACGCATCGAGCGCCATATCAAGGAATTGTTCGTCTTCGTGGCGATACCCCAAGTGCCTGCCGACAACAACGCCGCCGAACGCAGCCTGCGCCACCTGGTCGTCAGTCGCAAGATCAGCGGCGGCACCCGGTCGGAACGGGGCAGCATCAGCAGGATGACCCTGGCTTCCCTCTTCGGCACCTGGCGCGCCCAAGGACTGAATCCCCTCAATGCCTGCCGGCAACTGCTCTCTTCCCCGCAACTCTGAACAGTTACTTACGTCAATGTGGCGTTGTAGGGCCACCGCTGCCAGTGTTATTATACCAGACAGTAAAATTGATAACCGCAAATCCATGCCTTTTGCTGCTAATATAATGACGCCATATCGTTGCGGATTCTTACCCCCGTGGATATAATCACAGCAGCGGTCAGACAGCTTGCGGCGGGTACTCGGTCCATCAAATTGGAGCGACATGATGGGGTTGTCAATGTCGTTCAGATGGGCCCCGCAGAAAGGCGTTGACTTGAAATGAGAGCAGGCCACCGGGGGGATGTTTCGACGCAATCCCCGACAGCCTGTGGGTACGCACCACCTGAGAGGTGATTTACGCGTGAAATGGATGATAGCGTAACCGCCGAACATCGTAAATACCGAGTGGTTGATCACCCGGGCCATTGCCGGGCGGGATCGGCCGTATCGTGGCAGGCGAAGCCTGGCGCGGTGGCGCGCTACGTTTCTATTCCGCGCACGTTGGCCGGGGGTGACGGCTTCTGCCGTTGTCCTCGGCCTTTCTCCTGTCGGGTGGCCCTGTTTGCACCCATGCGGGAGGAACAGCGATGGCGAGAAAATGGCAGGGCTTTGGCAAGCCCAAATTCAAACGGGTGCCGCGGGAGATTGAGCGCTCAGCCGCGGCCCCTGAACCGCCCGGAGCACCCGAGCCAGTCTTTCGTGATAATAGCGAACCGAGCCGGCATTGGCAATTGCGATCACGCCTACATCAGGGCGTGATCGAACCCGGGGGCGATTGGCGAAAACAGTGGAAAGGTGGCTTCGACAAGCACGATGTACCCCGTCTCGTGTTGTCGGATCGGCAATGGCGTCGCGGTGGCGCCGTTCCTGACCGGGAAACGTGGGGACCGCGGTCGTACGGCGGCAAATAACCGCAGGAAACTGGAAGGGATCCTCTGGATATTCCGGACCGGTGCGCCGTGGCGGGATCTGCCAGCATACTTCGGCAAGTGGAACAGCGTGTACCGGACGTTCAAGCGTTGGTGTGACCGGGGGATTTTCCTTCAGTTGTTCCTGTCGTTGGCCAACGAACACGACCTGCGGGTCGTGATGGTGGACGGGACCTTCATCAAAGTGCACCAGCACGGCACTGGCGCTCGTCGGAGCGGGCGCGATGCCGAGGAGTCCCGCAAGATGCAGGCCATCGGCAGGGCGGCCTGAATACAAAATTGATGGCTTTGGTTGACCGGAAGGGCCGCTTGGTGAAGTTCTCTCTGGTACCTGGGAATGCCTTTGAGGCGCACCAGTTGCCCGCTCTCCTTGAGGGGCTGCCCGCTGCCGAGATCCACAAGTTGTTGGGCGACAAGGCGTACGACACCAACGCGGTTCGAGAGATGCTCGCTGAGATGGGTATCACGATCACGATCCCGTCGATTTCTCGGCGGAAGGAGCCTATCCCCTACGACGTGATGTCATACAAAAGAAGGCACTTGGTCGAGAACCTTTTCGGCGACATAAAACATTGCAGGGGGATTTCGACCAGGTTTTGCAAGTACTCTGCGACTTTCTGCGCCGGTCTTCACTTGGTAACGTGGCACCTGCGCAGCAGGGGGCGCAAGGGAAGGTCATCCGAGTATCTGGAGGGTCGGTAAGTCGTCGGATCCCGGATGTGTTCGCAGCCCCTGTCCTGCACTGTGAGGGCAATCGGGGGCTTGGTCGAAGATGTGCCGACGGGTGGGGTGCCCGACAGTCTGCTACGCCGGGCGATTGCCATGTGCACCAGTTGGAGCTGTTAGCAGGGCAATCGCGTCTTATCCGAGGAGGACTTTGCGCAGATAGTCCTGATTCCATCCGGCGTTGAGCCGCTTGCCTTGGATGCCCACTTTCAAGGTTCTTTCGTTCTTCAACAAGTTGTGTCCAATCTGCCTCAGTGTGGCCAGGTTCTGTGGTCCGTGATCCTTGCGCACTCGACACTGGTCTTCGCGAAAGGTTACGTCCAACGTCCAGTGCAGTGAGTTTTCGATGCTCCAGTGGCTCCTGACGGCAGCCAGCAGTTGTTCCGCTGGGGCCGCCCGGCTGCTGATGTAGTAGCGGGGATGGCTGATGCCGCCCGCTCCGGTTTGACGGTGGCCCACCACTCTAACCGCCGCCTTCAGTTGCGGGCATTGACCCTGGGGGTCCAGATAGTCCAGGCAGTCTGCCTCCGTGATGGTCCAGCATTCCCGCCGTTCCACTCGTCCGTGTCCCTTGTCCACGGTTTGAGCATAGTCATAGGGCACACCGTCAAAACCCAACGCCTCGGCCCCCGCGAACAGGTCTCGGATGCCCTCATAGAGCTGACCCTGGTTCTCCTTCACCGCGAGCACGTAGTCGGCTCCACCGTCGGTGATCTGCTCGGCGATCTCCCGCTGGCATCCCATAGCGTCGATGGTTACGATGCAGTCGTGCAACTCCAGCATCTCCAGCAGTTGGGGAATGGCGGTGATCTCATTGGACTGCTCGGCAGTCTTGACCTGGCCCAAAGTCAGGGCGTTCCGCGTGGCCCAGGCGCTGACCAGGTGTATGGCCCCCTGGTTACCCGCCCGATCATACGACCGTCGGGCCGTCTTCCCGTCAATGGCCACCACCGCACCCGGCAGCAGCTCTGCGATGGCCTGGGTCCAGGACACGAAGCAGTTCTGCAACTGCACTGGGTCCAGCCGGGCGAAAACATCGCCGCAGGTGTCATGGGATGGGATGCCACTGGGCAATTCCAGGAAGGTTTGAAACCAGGCCAGCTTGCTCTTGCCGAAGAGTTCGATATGGACCCAAGAATCGGCGCCGCAGATGGTGGCGCAAATGGCGATGGCGAGGATGTCCACCAGTTTGTGGCGTCGGGTGCGTTCCACCCGTGGGTCGTCCAGCTCAGCGAAATGATCGAGAATAGTTGCCTTGGGTGGTTGTGCCATGGTCCCCTGCCTCCACATCGGTCAACGGATCACGGCACGTTAGCATATTTCTAAAAATGTTATTAAGACGCGATTGCCCTGGAGCTGTTAGGGGACGGTAGTCTTAAATTCAGATATGTGGTATGTTGGTCGGCGATCCGTTGTACGTTGATTTGTCAACAGACCTTAGTACTGGTTCAAATCAGTATTGTAAGTTGTATTAGTGAAAGGCCTACAAATGCTACGCTGACCGCAAGATCGAATGGTGGGGAGGTGTGGCAAACATGGCCCTGGAGCAATACGCAGTACGGTTGACGCCGGACGAACGCGAGCAACTGAGCCGACTGCTACGTAGCGGCAAAAGTTTGGCTCGCATCGTCGCCCGGGCGCGCATTCTACTTAAAGTTGATGAGGGATGGAACGCACCTCAGGTGGCGGCCGCTTTGGACGTGTCCAAGGGTACGGTGTACCGGGCCAAAAGGCGGTACGCCGAGGAGGGATTGGCGGGAGTCATCCAGGACCGGGTCCAGGCCAACCGGTATCGCAAGCTGGACGACAAGGGCGAGGCCCACCTGATTGCCCTGGCGTGTAGCCCAGCGCCCGCTGGCCACGACCACTGGACCCTGCAGCTGCTGGCCGACCGAGTGGTGGAGTTGGGGTTGGTGGAGTCCCTGTCCCATGAGACGGTGCGGTTGAGGCTCAAAAAAACGTCCGCCAGCCGTGGCGGAAGCAGCAGTGGTGCATCCCCAAGGCAGGGGGTGAATTCGTGGCGGCGATGGAGGACATGCTGGACTTGTATGCTGAGCCCTACGACCCGGACCGGCCAGTGGTCTGCTTTGATGAGACTTCCACCCAGTTGCTGGCCGACACCAAGCCGCCCATCCCAGTGCAACCGGGACAACCGCGGCGCCAGGATTACGAGTATCGCCGCGGCGGCACCCGCAACATCTTCCTGACCTGCGAACCCCTGGCGGGCTGGCGACACGTGGCGATTACCGAGCGCCGCACCATGGAGGACTGCGCCCACCAGATGCGCTGGCTGGTGGATGAGGCCTACCCCGATGTCCCGGTGGTGCGGGTGGTTCTGGACAACCTGAACACGCACCGCATGGCTTCCCGCTATGAGACCTGCGACGCCGCCGAAGCTCGGCGCATCGTGAAGCGGCTGGAGTTTCACCACACGCCCAAGCACGCCAGTTGGCTGAACATGGCGGAGATCGAGTTCAGCGTGTTGACCCGGGCCTGTCCCAGGGGCGTAATCCCGACGAGACTGCCCTGCAGCAAGCCATCAACGCCTATGCGGCCGAGCGCAATGCGGCACGAGCCACCATCAACCGGCGGTTCACCACCCAGGATGCCCGATCCAAACTGCATCGCCTATGTCCCTTCAATTCCAAGATTGATTGAGTACTAGCCTGTGGCGCGGGAGGGCGTCCAGCCGCAGGTGCCTGCGTTACGAATGGCGTTTTCTGTGGTTCCAGCGTGCGGTTTAGAGCCGACCGTCCCGTTGGTCGGCGGCGGATTCGGAGTCATTGTTGATGGCATCCACGACGGTGCGTCTTTTGGCTTTGGTGGTTCGCTGGACGTGTTGTATCACGTCGTTGATGTCGGCGGGACCGTGTTTCACAAGGAATGCGAAGATCAGATTCCTGGTCCTGCTGCGGTGCCCGACGTTCTGGACAATGAAGTCGTTTTCCCATTCGCTGAGGCCGAACGTGGCTAGGCCGTGCTAGGAGATTTCCTGAGTCGTCGGAGTGACGTTTCGGATGGCGTTGAGGATGTTGTACCCGTCGGGTAGAAGATACCCCACGAGGCGTTCGATCTCTCTGACTAGTACCGTTGCAATTTAATTCTATTGGATAGACATATTTGAGCTTACTGCGAGCGTCCTGGGTGGAGAACCGCCAGTCTATGATGGCGGCGGCCTCGTTGCGCTCGCGTTCGAGCGCCGCGACCTCCCGCCTCAGCAACGCTGCATCGCCGACCCGGCGGTTCAGACACTGTCTGCTAAAGACGCTCAACTCGATTTCAGCCATGTTCAACCAGCTTCCGTGATTGGGTGTGTGGTGAAGCTCCAGGCGTTTGGCTATGCGGCGCGCCGCGGACGGTGCCAACGCTGCGTAGAGCGAGCCGGGCTTGTGGGTGTTGAGATTGTCCAGCGCCACGCGCACTACTGCGGCGTCAGGATAGGCCTCGTCCACCAGCCACTTCATCTGTTGAGCGAAGTCCACAGCAGTCCGGCGCCCGGTCACCTCGATATGCCTCCACCCACCCTTCGGTTCACAGAACATGAACCGATTCCGGGTCCCGTTTCGCTGGTACTCGGTGTCATAGCGCTCCACCCGTCTAGGAGCGGCCGCAATGGGAGGCCGCTCCTCCCCGAGCAACTGCTGGGAGGACTCGTCAAAACACACCACCGGACGCTCCCGGTCGTACTCTTCGTGATAAAGGTCCAGCACGTCCTCCATCCGAGCCACGAACTCCCCGCTCAGCTTGGGGATGCACCATTCCTTTTTCCGCCACGGTTTGAGTTCGTTTTTTTGAGTAGCTGGCGCACCGTCTCCAAGGAGATGGTCCCGGCAAACTCCAAGCGCGGTAGAGCCGACTTTCCAGGGCGGGCTTCTACCGCGCTACCGGCGGGGCGGCGTAGGCATTTTTGAGTGCTCGCGTCGTCCCGGACCAATGATCTTGATGGCTACCAGTTTCGATTGGATCGGTCATGGCACCGATTGAGTCTTGGACCCAATAGCTCCACTGCGATTATAAATCAAATTTGGGTCTCTTGGCAACGACAGAACGGTCACTCGTTTGGAGGCATCATGGGCGACTTTGAGGAACGGTTCGCGGCGCTGAAAGCCGAGGAAGCTTTTTTGGAGGCCGAATTGATCACCGTGAAAGAGCACTTGGCAAAATTCGCACACATCCAATCGCTCATCGATAACCCTTTGGTACCGCTAAGAAGGGTGCCCGAGCATGGCGAGGCCGGTAATTCTTCTCCGAGTGGGCAAGGAGTCCGTCGCTCGCCGTTGGTGACGCGTGCGGCAGACAACGAGGAATCAGCCGAATCTGAGGCTTGCGAAGAAGAGCGGGAACCCGCACTAAGCCAGGTGGTTTGGCCCGATTACGATCCGGGTCTCATCGATGGATGCGAATCGTATCCCGACGTCTGTGAAGTTATTGCCTTGGCTCACGGCGGAAGGATGAACCCTACTAACGCTGCGAAGGCAATCAAGGCGGCAGGAATGAGCGAGGCTGAGGTGAGAGACATCAGTTCGAGCATCACGACTACGCTGAGGAATAAGCCAAACTGGAAGCGTAACGCGCCGGGCGATTGGACGCTGTTGTCTCCAACAGTCAACTCAGTGCGAGAGGCGGTTTAGAGGAGGTAGTCGTAATGCTTCTCAGAACCTTGTCATATACAGGCGTTGGGCTGGTTGCTGAATCCGCCACTCAATGCCTGAGTGAAGCAAGGACAGCGTGCGCGTCGTTGACCAACTACGTGAATGAAAGCGACCTATGGCGATACGACTCGCCGGGTGTGGACCTCCTGCTGGAAGCTATCCAGCCGAGTAAAGCCGGCGAGGTGGCGCCGAACCCGGAGAATGAACCGGAGTCCGACGCTGAACCCGTGGGGTCTGAGTCGATGATCCCCGGTGGCTTGCCTGTGCCGTTCACGGTATTTGGCGAGGGAGAAAAGCAATGCGCTTGATGGATATATCGTGGCTTGTTTGAGCACGAGTATGTTCTAAAAATGACACATTCAAGTTGAGATTTATACTTGAAAATGGTAAGATTATTTAGAACAAATGATGTACGAGACCGACGGAGTTATGACCTCCGACGGCCTCTGGTTGACCCCCCCAGACCTCGAAATCTCGGTTGGTCGTTTTGGATAATAAAGCACCTCAGTTTGAACCGCAAGAACCTAAGGTAGATGACAGACTCGACGGGTTAGACGTGGCCCGCTTGAACCAGCTCCTGTTCAGTCTGTTTCCCGTCAAGCGCCGCCGCGACCCGCCCTTGCCACACCATCGCCTGGTGATGGTGAAGTTTCTGCTGCTGGCCTACCGTGACGTGCAGAGTGACGGTGAGACCGTACAGCTCCACCCTTTGCTGGACCAGCTGGCGGCGGCGCCGGGTCTCGCCGCCGCGTTCGGTTTCGCCAACGGCGCCCCGTCCGAGCGCTGGCTGGTGCTGGTGCATCGCAGACTGGTTGACAACTGGGAAACACTCCAGTCGGTGTTGCCCTGGAACGTTTGCAAACCGTCGCGCATTCTCGACATGCATTCCGACCGGTCTGGGCTGATTGCGAGGCACAAGAAGCTGAAAGCCTATGGGTTGGAAAGTGTGGTGGAGCGGATATTTCCCCGAGCGGGCAAAGGACCAGAGCAGTACGACCGGTTGCCAATAGTGCTCGCGTTGCTGGCGTCGTACGATCCCGACGTCAAGGGCTTGGTGAACATGACCGCGTTGGTTGACGCGCTGCGCGAGGATTCGTCTTTGCGGGAAATATGCGGGTTCACCGATCTGGTGCCCAGCCGCACCACTTTTATCCGGACTCTTGAAGTCCTGGAGCAGGATGGTAACTGGCAACAATCGGAGACGATCAAGCACCGGGCGATCAATGATCGGCACACCAGAGTTCCGCAGTTTGGCCATTGGGTAGTGTTGGATTCGACGGTGATACCGGCCTACTGCAACCCAAATCGGAGGACCGCAAGATTCCGCGCCGAGGGTTGTGACCCGGCCACCTGCGAATGGTGCAGGAATTGCCGCGGGGATCCGGACCGGTGCGCTTGCGCGCGCAGCGACCCCGAAGCAAGTTGGATCAAGAAGTACGATGCCCGTGCCTCCAAGGGTTACATCTGGGTCTGGGGGTACAAGTACCATATGCTGGTTGACGGGGAATCCGGCGATGAAATCGTGGGGATAGTGACGGATGGGAGGGTCGGTGACAGCCCGTTGTTGCGCAAACTGTTCCAATTGGCCGAAGCCAAGTTGCCGTGGTTTTCACCGGCTCTCGTCTTGGCGGACCGGGGATATGACGGCCGCGTGAACACCGGATTCCTGGGAAGGCGGGGCACTGATGCCGTGATACCCAAGAAGCGGTTGCCGAACGGTAGCTTTCACCATGGCGTCTACGACTATCAGGGGCGGCCGACCTGTGAGCACGGCAACCTAATGCAGTATGTCCGCACCGACGTGCTTACCGAGAATTACGTTTATGTACGCGCTCAGGAGTGTGATGGCCTGGCGGATTGTCTGCGCCGTGGGGTGAGCCCGCAACCGGTGGGGTACAGCGTTCATGGCAACCAGGTTTGGATCGACCCCAAAGTCGACCCCTGGGTCTTCGGTTATCCGTACCGACATGGCAGTAAGGAGTTTGACATCCTGTACCTCTACCGTTTGGTGGTTGAGCGGGCTTTCGGCGAAATGAAGAAACCGGGCCGCCTGACGCAGTTTCAGTTTCGTGGGGAGGCACGGGTGCGCTGGCACGTGATGGTGTGTACCCTGATGGAGCAGATCGAGATAGTGGTGGCTCTTGACCAGCGGGATGAGGCTAGGCAGGTTGCCGTGTTGGCGCAAGCGGCGTAACCGGCCGGTGTCGGCCAGCAGGCTGGCAGCAGTACCAGAGGCCGGTCATGCCGCATCCAGGCGAACCGAGTCGACGAGGTCACCGGCGCCCCTTCAGGCGCTGGTGATTTTTGCGTTGGGCCGCGTCGGGAGGGTCTGGGACGTGTGCTGCATCTGTTTGCGGTGCCAGCCCAGCTTGTGTTCGATCGTGCGTCATGCCAGTGTTCCCACAGGGCCTGGCACGGCGATTTGGGGCCATTTCGGGGCTAAATCGCTAATCCGATATTCGTAACGTTTCCGGTCGTAATAATGCACGTTATGCTATTACCCTACGTTATGCGTTTTTCAGTTTCCTACTTGAACGATCCTATTTTCAAGGGTGCCCGGGATGGTGTTGTATATGTGTGTGAGGACCGAGTGGTGTGTCCCATCGGTCAAATGGGCGTGTAGGCGCGTAAACCCATGATGGTTTACCCAGATGAACGTATCCTGGTTTTGTACCTGCCGGTATTTATTGGGTGTCGAGTGCCGGTCGATGTGTCCAGGTGGTATGTCAGTCTGTGGAGGCGCGTGAATCAAGCTTGTTTGCGGCGGTGGTGTGGTGGCGGACGTGATGTTTTGGTCGGCTGCGTTCGCGACGGTAGCGACGTCGGCGTTGGCAGATTCCGGCTTGAGGGTGTCGGCGGTGAGCAGGAGCTCACTGCGATTTCGCAGTAGCCAGCGCTGGCGTAGCGCTGTGCCGTGTTCAGGATCGCCCGACGGTCGTCGGCTTCTTGTTGGTGTTGGCGAGGTTGGTTCATGTTCAACATGGTATCAAGAGCGTGGTGAAAGGGTTTTGCGAGACGCGTTGACTGGCAATCGGCCGGATTTGCCCTGGTTGCTCTGGGGCACCATGCTGTAGATTGCGGCCTTCGCGATCGCGGGCCTGGCGCTGGCGGTGATTCTGCTGTGGCTGCGGCGCTGAGCTGACGGTGGCATGAAAAAACCGCCCTGGTGGGGGCGGCGCAGGTTGGGCGGGGTATTGGGGACGGCTATTCGGGCGTCGGGTGCTGGTCGTTATGTCTGGTGGGGTGCGGAAACTACCCGGTCGGGTTTACGTAACTCATATTGTACGAACCAAATTGGAGGTTGAGCCGGGGTGTGAAATCGCGTAATTCCCAGTCGGTGGCTGGGCTTGGTTTCAGCTGCGTCATACGGGGCGGGAACGTATGTGGGTCGTCGCATCGCTGCGTTCCTGGCTGCGGCTTCGCTGGTGGAGGATCCTTCCACTAGTTTGGCAGGTGTGATTCTATGATGGCTTGGGTTGTGTTGTCCAGTGAGTGGGAGACGGGTTGCAGGGTTTTTCGGTTGTGCCAACGTTGGACCTGCGGTTTCAGGGCCGTTTTTACGAGCGCTACTGCGGGAAGGATGTCAAGTTGGTTGAGCAACGCTTATCGGATTGACGCCCTGTGTAGGACCGTCATGAAATGGTTGGATACGATGAATCCAGCGATGGTTTGAGGTTTGATGAGTTTGATCATCGTCAACAGAAATGCTTAGTACAGGTCGATTCGGCCGGTGAGGCCAAACTCTTTGGCCAATGATTGAGCCCGGGGTCGCTCATCCTTTGGGTTCTGACGTACGGTGGATTGGCGATGAGCAATCGATTGTTGGCCGTCGCCGTGCGAGCTGGTGTTCAGCTTGGGATTGCTGGTGGAAGTAGGTGTTGTGCAATGTTGCGGTGGTTCCGGACGTGCGTCCGGCGAGCCGGTGGTGAACTATTTGCATAGTTGCTGGGTCGGTTTCCACTCGCTCCGGGCAGTCAGTGGCCGTGATGTCGCAGAAACGGCACTCCTGGGCACTGGGAACGCACACCGGTGGCTCTGGCGCGGCGATGCGTCGGATTAGGCCACCGAGTTTGCGTATGAACCTTTGGTCGATGCCGCTCTGGGGGACGCGGTTGGTGCGGTCGCTGTAGATGATCTCGCCGGCGAGCTTAGCGTCCCGGGGCTCGGGCATCGCCCGGGGCAGGGCGTATATGTAGATCATGAGCTGGTAGCGGTGCCAGGGCTGCTCCTGGCCGGTCTTGAGGTCGATGATGAGAAGGTGGTCTCTGCTCAGGACCAGGAGGTCCGGCTTGCCGGCGAGGGTGGCGGTATGTCCGCGGAGGCGGAAGGCGTTCTGGTTCTCGACGCGGACCTCGTAGCTGCGCTGGATACAGAGTTGGTTATGCTCGTTGAGGGCAGCCGTGTGGCGGGCAAGCCAATCGGCCTGGTTGAAGGCTGATGGCGGGCGGGTTCAGCCCTGGTGGTGCGCCTTGAGTCTGGCGGGCGAGGCAGTCGCGATCGGGCCAGTATTTTGAGACCGGCTTCGGCGATGAATATGCCCAAGGCAACCTGATTGCCCCAGTGCATCCAGGTTCCGTAAAGCCGGCTCAGGGTGGGGGAAGTCTCCAGCCCAAGCAGGATGCCGTTGGCGATTATAACGCCGATAATAAAATACTCGAACCAGGGCGAGTCAACCAGCCGCCCGAAAAAATGTACCAGTCGTCTCATGGTGGTGTATTGCTGCGTCTATTGCTGATGGGATAGCCCCGCGAGCCGGCGTTATTCAAGCCCACGTACCCTGCTTGCTTCAGTAGAGTCGAGACACCAGTGGGTCCGTGGGTCCGGTCGTGAACGCCGTCTGGTGGGCCTACGTGTACCATATTGCGAACTTTTCGGTGGGAGGTTGCTTTGTAAATTCCCGGAAAAGCGAGGATTCCCTCGGCGCGATCCTTGCTTTTGGGCTCCGCAACGCAGTAATCCGCCCATAGATGGCTAACGGCGCTGCGAGCCAACAGCCCGCGACTCCGCCAGTGACGCTTACAGGGCGGGACTTCCCCACAGCTCTCGAAATCAAGGGCCCCGATAGGCTTCGGCCGGCCTATGCTGCTGACAATGCCAAAACCCGTCGCGGCGCCGAGGATACCATCCAGCGCGCATGTCAAGGTGGTGTCCTCAGCGCGCCAAGCCACGGTGCGGGTGGCACCAAGCGGCTGAGTCGAGCCGTGTGGCGTTCACCAGCGAGTTGTGCGCCCAGATTGGCTGCTCGTCCACGTCGGTGACGTTGATGGTCACCCAGATGGAGGTGTCAATCTGGGGGTCGGACTCGACCTTGCCGGCGTCGTCCTTGCCGGTGCCCACGTTCACCATGACGCTGTAGGAGTTCTTGCTTTCGTAGTCCACCGCACCCTTGGTCTTGAGCTGGCCGGTGGCGCTGTCAATGGTGAACCAAGATTCGTCAAGCAGGATGTAGGTCAGGGTGGCGCCGTGGGCGTTGAGCTGACGGGGCCCGCCCAGCCGCTGTCCCCCTCGTCGTTCTTGGCCCGCACCTGCACGTCGTAGAGCGAGTTGGCGGTCAGGCCGGTGATCTGGGCGCTGGTTCCCGTTCCGCTGTGCCCATGACTGGTCCAGCGCTGGCGCTGCTCAGCTTGTACTGCACGTCGTAGCCGCTCACCGGGGGCTTGCCCGCCATGGCGTCGGGCGCGGCCCAGGATACGCTCAAGCTCTCCACCCCAGGCGTCACGGTCAGCCCCGCCGGCGGGCCCGGCGGCTCGGCCACGTCGGTTAGGTAGATGTACGCAAACATGACGGCTAGTTTGCCCCGCCCATCGAACACGAGGACGCTTACGATATAGTAGAGGTACGGGTAGCCGCCTCGGCGGGCGTCCTCTCGTTCGTAGTCCAGCGCACCCTTGGTCTTGAGCTGGCCGCTGGCGCTGTCGATGGCGAAGAGAGGGGCGTCCATTCCCCTCAGTTCGTAGGTCAGCGGGTCGCCGTCGGGGTCCACGGCGGCCAGGCGTTTGCCGATGTTCCGGCCGGAAGCCGTGTTCTCCTTCACCCGGAAAGTCACCTCCCCCCCTGCGGTGAAGGACGGAGCGCGGTTGACCCCCGTCGGCGGAGTCGTCGTCTCGTCCACGTCGGTCACGTTGATCGTCACGTCAATGCTGTCCGATCCGCTCCGGCCGTCGCTGACCGTCACGGTGACCGAGTAGGAGCTCTTGTTTTCGTAGTCCAGCCCGCCGCTGGCCTGCAGCTGGCCGGTGGCGCTGTCGATGGCGAAGTGGTTGGCGTTGGTCCCGCCCAGGGCGTAGGCCAGGGCGTCGTTGTCGACGTCCGTGGCGTCGACGGGGCTGCCGATGTTCTGTCCCGCCGCCGTGTTCTCCGCCACGCTGCGGCTGGCGCTGGACCCTTCGTTGAAGGTGGGCGGGTTGTTGCCTGGGGCCGGCGCCGTGGGCGTTGCGCTGCCACTGTTCCAGCTGCTGTCGCCCTCCGCGTTCTTGGACCGCACCTCCACATCGTAGAGCGAGCCGGCGGTCAGGCCGGTGATCTGGGCGCTGGTCCCGGTTCCGCTGTGCGAATGACTGGTCCAGCCGCTGGCGCTGCTCAGCTTGTATTCCACGTCGTAGCCGGTCACCGGGGGCTTGCCATCCATGGCGACGGCGTCGGGCGCGACCCAAGATACGCTCAAGCTCTGCACCCCCGGCGTCACCGTCAGCCCCGTCGGCGGGCTCGGCGGCTCGGCCACGTCGGTCACGTTGACGGTCACATTGATGCTGTCGCTCCCACTCCTGCCGTCGCTGACGCTCACCGTCACGCTGTAGGAAGTCTTGCGTTCGTAGTCAGCTGCCTGCTTCAGGGTCAGTTGGCCCGTGCCACTGACGATGTTGAAGGCGGCGTGATCGCCCGTGGCGTCCAAGCTGTAGGTCCGCGTGTCGCCGTCCGGGTCCGTCGCCGGCACCGTGCCCACCGCCGTGGTCCCTTCGGCGATGGTGAAGGTCTTGCTCGGCCCGTCGGTGAAGATGGGCGCGTTGTTGCCTGGGAGGGGCGCCGTGGGCGTTCCGCTGCCGCTGGTCCAGCCGCTGTCCCCCTCATCGTTCTTGGCCCGCGCCTGCACGTTATAGAGCGAGCCGGGGGTCAGGCCGGTAATCTGGGCGCCGGTCCCCGTTCCGCTGTGCGAATGACTGCTCCAGCCGCTGTCGCTGCTCAACTTGTACTGCACGTCGTAGCCGTTCACCGGGGGCCTGCCGGACATGGCGGCGGCGTCGGGCGCGACCCAGGATACGCTCAAACTCTGCACTCCCGGCGTAACCGTCAGCTCGGTCGGTGCCCCCGGCGGCTCGTCCACGTCGGTCACGTTGACCGTTACGCTGATCGTAGCGTCGAGCGCGCCGTCGCTGGCGGTGACCGTCAGCGTATAGGAAGTCGTGGTCTCGTAGTCCAGGGCGTTCTTGGTCTTGAGTTGCCCGGTGGCGCTGTGGATGGCGAAATTGGCCCCGTCGCTCGTGTCCAGGGTGTAGGTCACGCTGGCCCCGGCGTCCGGGTCCGGGGCCACAATGGGGTTGCCGATGTCGGTGTTGGCCGTCGTGTTCTCCGCCACGGTGCGGGTGATAGAGACGTCCGCGAAGACCGGCGCTTCGTTGACATCCGTCACGTTGATGGTCACGTTGATGGTGTCGTCGACGCTGGCGTCGGCGTTGCCGGCGGCGTTCTTCCCGTCGCTCACGCTGACGGTGACCGTGTAGGTGTTCTTGGCCTCGTAGTTCAGCGCGTTCTTGGTCTGGAGCTGGCCGCTGGCGGCGATGATGGCGAAGTGCCTGTCGTCCGCCGTCGTACCCAGGCTGTAGGTCAGGGTGTCCCCGACATTCGGGTCGGCGGCCGTGATGGGGTTGCCGATGTCAGCGCCGGCCGCCGTGTTCTCCGCCACGGCGCGGGTCGCGGTGGCGGTGGCGAAGGCCGGCGCGAGGTTGGGCGCCGACCGCTTCTGCCGGCCGAACTCCTGCCAGGTGGGCGAGTTATTGCCGTCGAAGTCCGCCTTCAGCACCGGGTACTGGCTGGACGTCCCGAAGTCCCACGGGTCGTCCGCGCCGGCGGCCTTGTCTACGTTGACGTTCCAGTTGGCGTAGATGTCCGAGCCGCTGCCGTAGGCCGTGGGGGTTTGCAATTCGCTGGTGGTCTTGCCCGTGCCCCCACCAGGGCTGTTTGCCTGGCCGCTGGTGGTGGTGTCCCAATAGCTGTTGGTGACCGTGCTGGCTAACCCGGCAGAGCCCACCAGCCCGCCGACGTCGTTCGTGCCGGTTACCTCGCCGGTGGCGTAGCCGGCGACGACGGAGCTGGAAGCGATGTATCCCGCCAGCCCGCCGACGTAGTCCGCGCCGCTCACCGCGCCGGTGGCGTAGCCGGCAACGATGGAGCTATTGTTGGGGTACGCCACCAGCCCGCCGGTATAGTTGCTCGATGCAGTGACGGCGGCGTTGGAGTAGCTGAGCCTGATCTCCCCGTTTTTTATGGAACCTGCCAACCCGCCGACAATACTACTACCGGCGACGCTGCCGGTAGTGTAGGCGGACCTGATGTCGCCGTAGGCGCTGCCCACTAGGCCGCCCACGTAGCCCTGCCCGGTTACATCCACGTCTTCAAGTCCGACCATGCGGACCTCGCTGGAAGCGCCGGTAGAGCCAAAGAGCCCCACGTCGCCGGTGGACGTCCGGTTGATGAACAGGTTGGAGATGGTGTGGCCGTTGCCCGCGAAGACGGCGTTGTACCGCTCGCTGTCAAGCGTATTGGCGTCGCTGCCGATGGGTTCCCAGCCCGAGCCGCTGTTCCAGTAGGCGTCCTTGTCGTCGATCACCGCCTCGCCGGAGACGTCGGTGGAGGTGTCGGTGTTGAAGTTCAGGTCTGCCTCCAGCTCGTAGCCGGTGCAGGTGGCCGGGCAGCCCATGCCCGGGGCCGGGTTGGGGAAGGCGGTTTCGTGGCTGGACCGCTCGCCGGAGGCCGCTCTCCCGTTGCCGTCCAGGTCCCAGCGCAGGGCGTTCAGCTGGTCCAGGCTGTCGATCTCGATGAGGTTGTCGTTGTCATCGTCGTAGTCCACCGTTGCCACGCGCCTCTGCCGGCCAAACTCCTGCCAAGTGGACGTGCCGTCTTCGTTGCTGTCGAACTTCAACGCCGGGTACTCGCTGGCCGTGCCGAAGTCCCAGTCGCTGCTGGCCCAAATGGAGTAGGGGTTCTGCATGCCGGGTGTCGTGAGGTCCATGTCCTCGGTAATGGAGGTGGGCGCCTGCAGCTCGGCGGTGGTCATGCCCCTGGCCCCCTTGCCGGACGGGTCCGGGAAGCGGGTGAAGTCATAGTAGAAATTCGCGCCGGAAATACCCTCACTCGCGCCCACCACCCCGCCTATGACAGTTCCGGCCGGGGTGCCGGTAAGGGTTCCGGCGAAATAAACGTTGAGGATGCCTATTCGGTTCATGGCGCGACCGGCGATTCCGCCCAACCGCAAGGCTTCGACGACCCCGGGAGCCGTAGTGGAGGCGCCGCCGTCCCCCCGGGCGGTCAGGTCGGCGTGAACGTAGCTGCGAGTGATGTAGGCCATGGTATTCAGGTTAAGGCGGGCGTGGTTAGGCGGGGAGGCCATTGCACCCGCCATTCCGCCCACGTCCACCGTGCCGGAGATCCGGCCCGTGACGTACAACTGCCGAACTTGGCCCTCCAGAGTTCCGGCCAGCCCCCCGGTAAATCTCTTTCCGGTGATGTCCACGTCCACCAGGCCCAGGGATTTGATCTTGCCGCCCCAGCCGACTTTGGCGAACAGGCCAACGTAGTCCTGGTTCGGCCGGTTGATGGTCATGTTGTGGATGGCAAACCCGTTGCCCTTGAACACGCCAGTATAGGACTCGGGCACTACGTAGGGGGAGGCGGAGGTCTGCATCCCGATGGGGGCCCAGCCGGCGCCCTCGTGCCAGTGCTTGCCGCCGTGGTCGTCGGCGTCCACTTTGCCTTCGCCGGTGCTGTCAAAGTCCAGGTCCTGGGTCAGCTCATAGCCAATACAGTGGGGCTCGTTGGGGGAGGTGGCGTCGTCGTCGTGGTCGCCGAGCGGGCAGCCCAACACCCGGAAGGAGTTGGGAAAGGCGGCGGCCATGAGGGTGGGCGACCATTGGCTGGCCACTCTGCCGTTGCCGTTCATGTCCCAGCGGATGGCGTGCAACTGGTCCAGGTTGCTCACCTCAACCAGCCCATCGTCGTCAGAGTCGTAGTCCACCGGCGCCGACCGCCGCTGCCGGCCGAACTCGCCGGCGGTGGGCCTGCCGTTGCGGTCGAAGTCCGCCTGCAGCGCCGGGTACTGGTTGGCCGTCCCAAAGTCCCACGAGTCGTCCGCGCCGGCGACACCGTCGGTGTTCACGTTCCAGTTGGCGTAGATGCTCGGGCTGGAGCCGTAGGCCGTGGGGGTCTGCAATTCGGACGTGGTCTTGCCCCCGCCGCCGGACTGGCCGCTGGTGGTGGTGTCCCAGTAGCTGTTGGTCACCGTGCCGGTGTTGGTCCCCGTCAGGCCGCCCACGTCGCTGCCCGCCGGGGTGTTGGTGGAGGACACGGCGCCGTTGGCGTAGCTGGCGGTGATCGTGCCGCTGTTGCTCCCAGCCAGCCCGCCCACCTCGTTGTCGCCCTCCGCCGCGCCGTTGGCGTAGCTGGCGGTGATGGTGCCGCTGTTGCCCCCAGCCAGCCCGCCCACTTTGTCCTCGTCACCCTGCACCGCGCCGGTGGCATAGCTGGCGATGATCGCGCCCCCGTTGGACCCCACCAGCCCGCCGACGTAATGGCCGACGCCGGAGACGTCTGCCGTGGAGTAGCTGTGTTTGACCACCGCCGCCGAGCTGTACGTGGAGCCCACCAGCCCGCCGACCTTGCTGTCGCCGATGCTGAGGGCGCCGTTGTGTCCCGCCGCCGTGACGCTGCCTTCTGAGTAGCTGTAGCTCACCTCCCCGGAGGTCATGTGACCCACCAGCGCCCCCACGTCGTGCTTTCCCGTGACGTTGACGTTGGTCAGACGCAGGTAGCTGATCTCGGCTGGGGTGAGGGTTTGGGCGAACAGCCCCAGGTAGAGTACCGTGGGGCGGTTGATGAAGAGGTTGGCGATGGTGTGCTTGTTGCCCTGGAACTCGGCCCTGAAGGGCGTGGTGTCGTTGCCGATGGGTCCCACCCCGCGCCGCCGTCCCAGTAGTCGTCGCCGCTGTCGATCACGGCGCCGTCGGCATTGTCAGTCGAGATGTCGGTGTTGAAGTCCAGGTCCGCCTCCAGCTCGTAGCCGGTGCAGGTGGCCGGGCAGCCCATACCCGGCGCCGGGGTGGGGAAGGCGAGGGCGTAACCGGGGTCGGAGGCGGCGCCGTTTCCGTCTAGGTCCCATCGGATGGCGTTCAGCTGTGCCAGGGTGTTGACGTCGATGAGGTTGTCGTTGTCAGCGTCGTAGTCGTTGGTGGCGGATTGGGCCGCTGCGGGGCTTGCCGAGAAGAGCAGCAGCGCCGCCGCGGCCAGCGCCAACAGCGCAAGAAGGACAATGCCGCCCCGAACGGAGCTCATCAGCCCGCCTTTCCGCCTTCCTGACCCCAAAAGTCGGGGGGGGGGGGGGGGGCTGACAGGGGTAGGTATAGGGTTTTTACGGCGGGACATGGCGGGTAATCTCCAGGTTGAGCTTGGGTTGTGGCCAGGGTTCGGGCAGCAGCCAGACGCGGCTCCAGAGACGACCCTTGAGCAGCAAGCGCCTGAGCCAGTCGATGCCGTGGCGTATTACGCTGACGGTGCGCGCCGGACGGCTACGAGGGTCCCGATGATTGGGAGCCAGTGCCTTGGGGGGCGTGCGCAGGTTGCCTGGTGCAATCCTGCGGTCCTGGGCGTCTTCCACCCTGGTGCCATAGGCCAGGGCCAGCAGCGTGGCCACCGACAGCACCAGCCAGTGGCGGGAGACGCGGGCCGGGTCGGTGCGCCGGGTCTTGTCCCATTTCCATCCCAGGCTCTTAATGGCCTTGAAGCCCAGTTCGATCCAGAAGCGGAGGGCGTACCAACTGGGTCCCACCTTATCGGGGGCAAGGTCGGTGAGGATGATCCAGGGTTCCTCCTGCTCAACGTACCAGACCACCAACAGGGTGCAACGGCGTTTTGCCTTGGGGGTGCTGAAGGCGGTGCCGCAGCCGATCCACGCCGTATCGGGGCGGGAGACGAAGTGCTGGGCGGGCAACCGGCGTCCACCATCGGCGCAGAAAGTGATGTTCTTCCGATAGCGCATACCGGGATGCCAGCCCTGAGCCAGGATCTGTTTCCACAGCTTGGGACTGGCGATGCCCCGGTCGCAGAGCACGATCACGGTCATTTCCTCAGGTACCGCTGGGGCCAAGGCTTGCAGCAGTTCCACGGTGGGGTCTATCCAGGAGCCGGGCTGGTCGGCGTGCCGGATGTGCCAGGCCACGGGGATGGCGCAACTGCGGTAGAGAACGCTGATGACGATGGCAGTGGTCTGGTCCCCTTTGAGGGTTGGATCCACCGCAAGGGCCAGGCAGCCGGAACGCCACCAGGCCAGCACCCACCGGATCAATGGAGCGAAGCAGAGAGTTACGTCCAGTTCGGTCTGGCAGGGGCTCGCTCGGTCGCTGCCGTCGTAAAGCCACTCCCGGAGATACTGGCGGAGGTTGTTCCAGGCGCCCCAGGGCGAGAGGGCGGAGGCCACGGCGTTCTGGCAGGCGCTGCCGGCGAGGATGGCCCCGCAGACCCACAGTACCAGGCCGGTCAATTGTGGCTGGGAGAGGTGAGGTAAATGCGTTTCAATGACCTGCTGCATCTGATAGCATTCTCTGGGAAGGCGCATGGAAAACCTCCGGGGTCTGGTCTTGACATAACCAGAATGCCGGATTCCTCTGCGCCTTCCCAAGGCGCTCCCAATACCAATTTCAGCCGTTACCTACCCCTGTCAGGGGGGGCTGAGGCCCCGCTCAGGCGGGAAGCCCACGCGTGGATGAAGGTCATGACGTCGGACACTTTCCTGCCCTCCCGTTCATCGGCAGTAATAAATAGTGGCGGGTGGTGGCGGGCTTCGCTCTACGCCCAGGCAGTTGTGGCCGGAACCAGCCGGCTATGGGCCGGGTCCACGGCCAGGCGCAGCCCTTCCAGCGTGTAGGCCCCCAGCAGGGCGCGGGCGTCATCCTCTCCGAAAACCACCAGGGTAGGAATGCTCCTGCCGTTGATGGTAGCCTGAGCTTCCCCGATGTCGTACTCCACGGGACGCCGGCCGGCCGGCACGAGGCTGATCTTGTCGATGGGCGACACTCCCAAGTCCCGCAACAGGTTGGCGGGCACGATGGTGTAGCTGGCCCCGGTGTCCACCATAGCCTCGATCTCCAACGACTGTTGGCCGTCCATGCTGTCGAGCCGGATGGGCCAGTTGAAAACGCCCTATTCCCTCACTTCCCTTGCGCTGCGTTTCCAAAGCGCTATTCTATAGAGACGCTCGGCAGAGACGCTCGGCCTTCTACCATCTTGGGCAATTTCCGGCAACAAAAAAAGACAGGGGGTAACTGTTCAGAGTTGAGGATGGGGCTCCGCTGGGGACCCGCTTTTGGGCATTGAGTGCAACCCTGGGTTGCGCCAAACTTTTAGTTCACAGCATCCTTAGCCCGAATCCACCGAAGCGATGGTCGCTGGCGTTGACACCATGGATGATGGGTAAGGGAAGGCGAACGGGCTTGGCCAGATTCCAATAGATGGGGATGAGGGCGGCGTGAGGGCAGCCACACCGGCACGATGTTAGCGGCCGTGCGGCCATGGCGGGCGGAATTCGACAGGCGGTAGGCAGGAAGTGTCCCTCGCGGACCGAGTTGGCGCGAGTTGGCGGGGACGTTCAGTTGGCCGGATGGCGGGTCAGTGGTAGACGGGCTGCCGTCAGGCTGGGAGTGGTAGGGCGCGACTGAACTGGTTTTCCCAGGGCCAGCGCTGGGGCAGATGCAAAGTGAGGCAGCGCGCCGAGCGGGTGAGCCGTCCGGCCATAGAGAAGAAGCGTCGTCGGAGGGTCTTGGTGGTCACCACCGGCTCACCCAGACCGATGCGCGCCGTCCAGCGTGCCAGGTTGTGGGCGATAACCTGGACGGCCAGCCAGGCGGCGTTGGCGGCGAAGCGCCCCGAGGGGAGATGGTTCAACCCCACGCCGTACTTGAGGTCTCGGATGGCGTTCTCGATCTCGGCGTGGCGGCGATGGTCGGCCTCCGGTTTCAGGGTGTCCCCCTCCCGGTCGGTGATGAAGCCGTGATAGCTGTAGGCGGCGAAGAGGGCCAGCTGGGTACCGGGCGTAGGTTTCACCCTGCGGACGACGAGCCGCGCGGGTGCGGCGTCAGGCTCACTCTGGAAAGGAGTGTAGGTGGTCTCGGCCACCGCGCGCCGCCGCCGTCCATCCAGTAGGGAATCGGCGTCCAGTCCGCCTCGGGTATGGCCTCGATCAGGTTCCGCAGGCGGGCGTGCTGGCGGATGGTGATGGAGAAGCGGACTCCATCTCGCGGCAGACGGCGACCAGGGCGTGGGCATGGCAGCCGCTGTCGGCCCGCACCGTGAGTTGTCCTCTGGCGCCAGCGTAGCGTACCCGCCCCACCGTCTCGCGCCGGAAGTGGGCGGCGCCCCGAGCGGTGTTGGCGCGACCCTCGCGCCGCCGCGACATCAGCACGTCGCCGGTGCCGGCCCCAGTAGTCCAGGCCCGGGCCAGCAGCGGGTGATAGCCCCGCTGGCCGGTGTAGCTGTGGTGGCGCGCCCCCTCCTTAGCCAGCCCGTAAGTCTCACAGCCGGTGGAGTCCAGGTCGATGGTCAACGGCCCGTCGCCGGGTCCGGCCCCAGCCGACCAGGCCCGGGCCAGCAGCTCCCGGCTGACCCGATCCAGTTGGCGGACCTGGCCCCACCGGAAGCTGCGCAGGAAGATACCCAGGGTGGATGGCGCCTTGACCACGCAGCCGATGGCGCCGGCCGTCCTGCCGGTGCGCAACACGTCGGCGTCGTCAATGCAGTCGCCGCCAGCCAGCGCTGACGCCACCAGGGTCAGCATCTTGTCTCCCGCATTCGCCCGCCCCGGCGCATCTGCGAGGTCAACATGGTTGTCGACGAGTTCACGCAGACCCAGGTGCTGGGCGAGGGTGACCGGAAGGAGCAGCCCAGCATTGGCCACCAGGCGGTGGTCGTCGAAGGCGATTTGAATGCGGTCGGGGTCGTTGCGTGGTAGCATCTATTGAGTGCTCCTGGTCTCGGGTCGGTTTTGTCTTTCCAAAACCATTATCCCCGAAGGACAGGAGCACTTTCTTACCCCTTCAGCACGCCGCGACACTCATCTTTTCGGTGGATTGGGGGTTAGACCTTGTTTGGCAAGCTCTTCGGCGACAAGGGCTACATCTCCCAACCGCTCTTTGACCAACTGCTGGCCCAAGGTCTGGAGTTAATCACGCCCAGGCGCAAGAACATGAAGAAGCGTCCGCTGCCCCTGGAGGACAAACTGTTGTTGCGGAAACGGTCGGTTATTGAGACCATCAACGACCAACTGAAGAATATTTCCCAAATTGAACATACCCGGCACCGGAGTGTGGCTAACTTCCTGGTCAACCTGCTCTGTGGCTTGATCGCCTACTGCCATCAACCTAAAAAGCCTTCCCTCCACCTCTCAGACCAGCAACTTCAGCTTCTATCTCAGCCCTTATAGCCCTCCCGAACTCAGGTTAATACGCCTCAGCCAACACCCAGAAAAGAGGAAAGGCACGTGATTGGACTTGTATTTGCATGCAGCGCCCTAAACTGAAGCTAGGGTGAAATCTACATTTGCGGGGCGGAGAAAGTCAGCTGGAGAGCTGCCAATTAATTCCTCCGCTCGTGCTTGCAGTACGGAGCGGCAGCGCCGCTTGACTGCTTCGCGTCGGCCGGCCAAGTTGGTGAAAAAGTCGCCTACCTTCTCTTGCACTGCGGCACGAGTGCCCAGACAGAGATTGGCGGTCGCCTCCTCACGTGCCCAGCCCCAAATGACCTCGTCGGCGTTGAAATCGGGACTGTAACTGGGCAGGTTCACCAGGCACAGGTTCAAGGCTGAGGTGGCGGAGTTGCTGTTGCCCTCCAGTTCCATCACCTCGCCAGTTTCCAGACACACCGCCGAGTAGTAGCTGGCCTTCTCGCCCCGGCGCGGACTGGTGGAGTCCACCAGGGCCGGTTCTCCCTTCAGCACCCACTTGCCCCGTAGATCCGCATCTGCCCGAAAGTGGGCCTCGTCAGCGAAGAATATCTTGACTCCCGTCCGTCGGGCCGCCGCCGTCAGCGCAGCATACTCCGACACCAAGGCTTCTCGCCGTACCGGGTCTGCCTTGACCAACCGCTTCTGGGGCCGTTTCAGCACAAACCCCAGCCGGTGCAGGTATTTCAGGCAACTGCTCCGGCTCAGCGACAACCCGAACCGTTCCTCTACAAACCGGCGCACCGCCTTCCAGTTCCAGTTCGATAGGTCGATGCCGCCTTGCGACGGCGACCCCTGCACCGCCCCCTTCAACTCGGCTTGCTGCTCTTCGTTCAGCGCGGGGGGAACCTCCCGACTGCTCAAAAGCCAGCGCCGACGGTCCGCGCTCCGCGAACGCCGTGGCCCATTGGCCAATGGTATGGGCATCCCGTTCCAGAGTATGGGCTACCGCCGCAGCCGTCCAACCCTGACACAGGAGCCATAGCGCGTGCCACCTTTCCCGCTCCCGGGGCGTCGGCGTTCGATACATCCGCCGGCGCACCTCAGCCTCGTCCATGCGCCAACGCTCCAGCAGCGCCCCCATCTCCCCCATGCCCACAGCAACCCCCACTCTGACTTCTCGGTCCTTTCCGGCCCATCTCAACCGCCCCTATCCTACCCCGAACCCATGGAGGTTTCACCTTGGCTTCCGTTTAGGATACAACGTAGATGGAGTTGTCAGCGGCGTTGCAGTCTCAGGCGCGATGTCCGCCGTAAAGCACCGCGCCGGCGGGGTAGCTGGCGGCAGCGGCTGCCTCGGGTCAGGATTTTAGACTAATCTGAAATGCGATTGCCCTGATCCTGCTGCTGACGCTGGCCCCAAAGTGGGGTTTCTGGTGTACACTGTGCCCTGCTTGAACTGGCGCCAAAGGTTGGTGTGTTGCGACATTACCCACCGAAGATGCCGGCACACTTGAGTTTGTCATGTCACTTCATCGTACTCGATCTTTCGATAGTGACAAAGTGCGTCTAATGGGCGCGGCCATTGGATTAGCCGTCCGCCGACCCGCGGGCCTGCTGATACTGCTGCTGGCTGCGCTCACCATATCCGGCCTGGTCGGGGCCTCCGCCGTGTCCGCCCAGTCGGGGGCTGATACTCCCCAGCAGGTTTCGGGTCCCGGCGAGCCGCAGAACTTCAGGGCCATTTTTGGCGACAAGCACGCCACAGTCGGCTGGGTGCCGCCGGCTGATGACGGCGGCAGCCCGGTTACGGAATACCGCCTGCGTTACAAGCGAAGTGGGCCCACCACCGATTCTGGCCGGCACACGTCCCCTACTCGCGCGACATTGGTGCCCTGACGCGGTTATTCAGCGCACTCGGGTATGAGCGATCCGATGACAGCAGCCTCGAACCGGGATACCTAAAGGTCGCGTTGTACGAAAGTAAAGTCCACTGGACACACGCATCAATACAAACACCCAGCGGACTCTGGCGCAGCAAAATGGGCGGGGGGAGACTGATAGAACACCTTTATCCAGAGGCGGTGGCGGGCCGAGGATATGGCGAACTGAAGGTCTTTATGCGGAGGCGCAGAGACGCGAACCTGGCCCCGATCAACGCTGCAAGCAACGCAAAACGGACCGTGGCGGAGGTCCGGAGCGTGATGGAGAATACGGCGGCGGGAACGGCCATCGGCAAGCCGGTGACGACCGAAGATCCGGAAGGCGATACCCTGACTTACAGTCTGATCGGGGCCGACGCTGGTCATTTTGCCATCGACGCCGCCAGCGGGCAGTTGCGGACCAAGGGCGCGCTGGACTACGAAAGCAAGCCCACCTACCAGGTTGTGGTAATGGCTAGCGACGGCAGACTGTTCGGCAGCATCCCGGTGGACATCTACGTAACCGACGTGAACGAGGTAACCGACGTGAACGAGGCCCCGGCCTACGCCGGCAGTGCGGCAACGGTCAGCGTAGCGGAGAACACCGCCGCCGGCACGAACATCGGCAGCCCGGTTGCGGCCACCGACCCGGACGCTGGCGACACCCTCACCTACACGCTGGGTACGACGGCGGACGACGGCCACTTCGCCATCGACGCTAGCAGCGGCCAGTTGCAGACCAAAGGCGCCCTGGACTACGAGGGCCAGAGTTCCTACGCGGTGACGGTAACCGCCACCGACGACGGCGGGCTGACGGCCAGCATCGCGGTAACCATCACGGTTACGGATGTGGCGGACACGCCGCCGGACCAACCGGCGGCGCTGGAAATCATCAACGTGCAGCAAACCTCCTTCCGGGTCACCTGGACGGCGCCGGCGGCCGGTTCTTCCCCAATTACCGGCTACGGCATCCAATATAAGTTGGACGGGGCGGCAGACTCCGCTTACGCCGACGTGCAGCCCACGCCCACCGGGACCGTCACCGGATACAATGTGGTGAACCGGAGTGGGCAGAGCGTAGCGGAGGGAACTTCCTACGCGGTGCGGGTGCGCGCCAGTAACGCAGAGGGTTGGGGCCCCTGGTCTGCCCCGGCCGTTGCTACCACCGCCGGCGTGTCCAACCAGGCCCCGTCCTACGCCGCCGCCACTGCAACGGTCAGCGTAGCGGAGAACACCGTCGCCAATACCAACATCGGCAACCCGGTTGCGGCCACCGACCCGGACGCTGGCGACACCCTCACCTACACGCTGGGTACGACGGCGGACGACGGCCACTTCGCCATCGACGCTAGCAGCGGCCAGTTGCAGACCAAAGGCGCCCTGGACTACGAGGGCCAGAGTTCCTACGCGGTGACCGTGACGGCCACCGACGGCGGCGGCCTGTCGGACAGCATCCCGGTGACCATCAACGTAACCAACGTGAACGAGGCCCCGGCCTACGCCGGCAGTGCGGCAACGGTCAGCGTAGCGGAGAACACCACCGCCGGCGCCAACATCGGCAGCCCGCTGACCGCCGCCGACCCGGACGCTGGCGACACCCTCACCTACACCCTAGGGCCTGTTAACGAATGGACGCCTCATACGTCCCTCGCCAATATGCCACACTTGAAAAAGAAAGTCAGCGACTTTCGGACTAACAATGCAGAGTAAGTAGCATAGGCAAACCGCCACCAAAAAATCCCCGGGATGCTCAGCTGAACACGCCGGCCATACATGGCTCCGGCGACGCGGAGCCAGACCAACCAGTGAAGAAAAACTGCGGAACTAACTCTCCAAGTACTTCGACGACCGGGATTTCCGTCCCCTGGTCCTCAGGTGCCAAGACACCAAGTGCAGGCCGGCACAGAAGGCTGAGGCCAGCTTGTGGTACCGCGTTGCAATGCCCCTGAATTCCTTCATGTCGGCGAAAACATTCTCTATCAAATGCCGCCCCTTGTACGACCACACGTCGTAGAGAATCGGTACCCTCCGGTTCCGTTTCGACGGCACGGTGGTCTTGATACCCATCTGGCGCAACAGCTCGCGAATCGAGTTGCGATCAAAGGCCTTATCGCCGAGCAGCTCATCAATCTGTTCGGTGTCCAATTCGTCAAGCATGGCTATCAACTGCTTGCCCTCGTCGGCGTTTCCTGGCACCAGCGAGAACATCACCAATCTGCCGCGACGGTCCATCACTGCCATCAGCTTGGTATTCAACCCGCCGCGGCTTTTACCAATCGCTTGATTGGCTTGGCTCTCCTCCCTCGATGCCCCGTCCTTCGGGGCGCCTGTCCCATGCTGGTGAACCTTGACGAAGGTTCCGTCCACCATGACCACCTTCAGATCATAGTCCTTTGCCAGCGTCAGGAAGAGCGCCAAGAACACACCATTCTTTGCCCAACGCCGGAAAGTCTGGTAAACGTTCAGCCAGTGGCCGAAATCCTCATGCAGGTCGCGCCACGGCGCTCCGGTACGGAATATCCAGAGCATCCCTTCGAGCTTCATCCGGTTGCCCTCTGCGTTGCGGCCCGGTTTGCCGCGCTCTCCGTACACGTGCTTACGCGCAAGTTTCCACTGGTGATCCGTCAACACGGTGCGGGGACCGCGGCGCTTGCGGCTGCACTCTTGGGTGCGTTTGCGCCACGGCTTCACGCGTGGCGGATCATCGGACACCGCAGCGTCATCAGACCCCTGGCTCCTCAAGGGAGCACGGGTCAAACGCGGCTTACGCTTGCCCTTGCCAGCGCGCCGGCGCGACCGCTGGGAACCGACGGAAACCGCCCCGTCGTCAGATAGACCGCGATTGCCAGTTTCGTTATTATCAACGCGAACCTGCTCGCGTACGGCGGTGAGGGGTTCTGGGGTCGCGGTCGGGTCTGCAAACTCCCGCGACTCCGCTCTTTGTGGCCTGGGCTTGCCAAAGGCGCCCAGCTTTCTTCTCGCCATCTCTGAACCTCCCGTCCAGCGAGAGAAAGCACCACCAAACGAGAAAAAGGCCGGAGGCGACGGCAAAGCCGTGCGCTCCGGCCCCATGTGCGCGACGACAGTGCGCAAACGGCGGTCACGCCAGCCTGACCCGGGGGCACCATGCCCGAGACAGTCGGGCTTGGTTCCGAGCAGGAGATTGGGGATTTACGGGCCGCGTTCACTGCGTTATCATCCTTAAACGCACAAAAGCCCCTCATAGGGTGGTGCGTGTTCACAGGCCGCCGGGAATGTTCCTACGCAACCCCGACGGCCTGCCTATTTCAGCCGACTGATCGACTGTGCGCCACTGACCAAAATCAGTCAGCCAACGCGGCCCAATGGGCTACCCGAATTATACGGGTTAGGTGGAAGCGCTGCAAGGCACAATCGTCGCGATGTCAAGCGCGAAACGCCGCAGTTGCTATACAATCAACTTTACGGTTTGGTAGTATGTCAGTCAGCGGTGGCCCAAACCACGCCACAAACACACCCAAAAGACGCGAAGCAAGGAGTCGAAATGGCCCAAATTCTCATCAGCGGGTTCCGCTGTGAGCGGTGCGAACACGAATGGGTGCCCAAAGGCCAGAAGCTGAGCCTGCCCCGGGTTTGCCCGAGGTGTAAGAACCCGAACTGGAACAAGTCGAGAGCGGAAAGACCGAAAATCGCGGCGTAAGCAGACCCACCGTCGCGGACGATTGACCAACGAACGAGCGAGACAATGCACTCCAGCGCCTTGACATCAACCATCCAGTGGGTACCTAACGAGTCCTGGGAAAGCCCAGCGTCTTCGGCCATAACCCGCTCTGTTCTACAGAAACTGACGGGCAGAGTGCCAGCCAGTATGAGACAGTTGCTAAGGTGGCTGAGGTCTCAAGGCACGAGGCGACCGCGCCCGCAACAGCGTGTACGTCTCGGGGCAGCGAAGCACCTGGCCGAACCAGGTTCGCTCAGGCATCGCCAAGAAGGGCAGTCGGCGGCCGACCACCGGCACATGATGTCCGGCTATTGCAACGCGGCCCTGCGCCGACGCCGGAGGTGAGAGCCACAGGCGCCACCGCACAACTGCCAAAATTTGCCCCACCGGTAACCCTCGTCGGCTGATGAACTCGGCGAATCCTCGGGCCTAACCCCCCTCGTGTCCCTCACCCCGAACGAACTTGCCCCAACCAATCTATGGCGACCGAGCGCGCAGGATGGCACGTGGAGCCGACAACATCGTCGGGAGACTACGCTACAGCCAAGAGCGCAGCCGAAGCTAAAACAACCGCGACTCAGAGTGGTTGCTGATGCCCATCCACTGCCGAGCCAAGCTACACATATGGGAGCCCGAGCATCAGCTCGGGCCCTCTTAAGAACGGGCGGGATTTCCCAGCCCGTTTGCGTGTGTCACCGGACCCGACGCCAGCATTTCCGTATCAGGCGACAGACGCCAATGCCCAAGGCGGCTCCCAGGCCAAGGCAGAACGCGGAAAGGCCGAACAATGCCAAGATTTCCATGGGACCCTCCAGTTTCCCTTACTCATACCCCAAGTACTCATGCTCCAGCTCACACCTCAACTTTGCCGGCCAAGGCGGCAGGCTGTCGCCTCGGCAGGTGGCCTTGAAGACGTGGGGCATTTCCCTGTATCCCCTGGCCTCGGCCTTCCCCCACGTAGTGTGCCCCAAGGAAGAGATCTGTGAGTGGGTAAATACGCCTTTCGCTTCGTTGTAGATATTGGAGGGGCCGGACAGGCTGGAACCGGACCGGGTGCAGGTATCCACGTAGTAGTACCAGGGAAAGGATTTGTGATTGCCCCAGCAGTCTTCCTGCCGGTTACTGCCACCATACACCGCGCCGCCGCCGGCGAAGTTGGACATTTTGAAGTCCACTTTGCCCGTCGTCCGGCTCAGCGTGTCGAGGTCCGCTGCCCCCTTCACTTTGGCGTGCGCTTCAACGCGCCACTTGTAACTGGCTGTAGAGAACCGTTCGCTGGGCTCGGCGGAATACGGCGCAGCGCGCACGATCTCATTTACGTAGGTGTTGCAATTGTCGTTGTTGACGGCCAGCTCTACGCTCTTGTACCTGCCGTCTATCTCGATGGTGACATCCGGGATGGCGCAGTCTACTCCGTCGGTCTTATTGCCCTGATCGACAACGTCGCCCTCAGCCACGTTGGTCCTGGAATCGTTTCCGTCAACCGTGATCGTTACGCCATCATCTTCTCCCGCCGGCGGGTCTTGCGCGTTTGCCGGCACTCCATTGATCACCAACCAAGAGGCGGTCAGCAGCATGGCTAGAGCCACCGCCACCGCAACGAACTTTGTGTGAGATCGCACGATAGTTTCCTCCTCCCGTGTGCTATGGACTGGTTGGCTTCAGAACACCTCCTTTGCATCGGGCTAGGCACAGTATAGGCATATCAGATATGATTTATCAATACTATGAATATATTCGCAAATGGGGAGCTTGTGTCCTGTTGAGATTCCGGCGTCGTGCAGGCACAATCCGCAAGATATCGGGAGAAACGACGAAATCTGCCGCTAAGGGCCGCAAGCTGCCAAGCCCGGGCTACGAAATCTGCACCTAACCGCTACGAACCACGATCACCTCCAGTGTCGACAACCGCTCGACGAAAAGCGTCATACCGGCAAAGGCCGGAGTCCATGTACGATGGAGTTCACTTAACGACGTTTGTCCGAACCACGCCGCAATACAGATCCGCCCAAGAATGGTAACGCGCCCTGGAAGGGATCAATCCAGCCTGTCGGTCCCCAACTACGGCAAAGTGCAGTCTGCTGCCTATTTGATGCCACCGTTGTCATACGTGCGTGATCCCGCTTCAAGTCATCCGGCATTTGTCCCTCATATCAATGGTCAAGGCAACCTCAATGATACGCACACTGAAATTCGCCCTGCGCTACGACCCCGCCAACAGCCGGGCTATCGGCTATCACGCCACCCAGCAAAACACCGCCTATAACCACGCTGTTGACGTCCTGAACCGCGAACCCGAACTCCCCAAGCGCAGTGGGCGTAACCACCCCGACGCCTTGAACAAGCGCATCACCGCCTGGCGGCAGGCCAACCGGCAGAAGGCCGATGCGCCTTATTACATCCACCAGCAGGGCGCCGAGGAGGCGTGGGAGGCCAACCAACGCATGCGGGAGACCCGAGAGGAGCGCTTGGAGCGGATCTCGCAAGCCATCGCCGACGGCGAGGAACCCAAGCACCGCGACGTGCGTCCGCACCGCCGTACCTTGGCGCACCGTTCCCGCAAACACCGCCCGCTCAGCCTGACCATCACGGACCGCAGGCTTTTCGGGGTGAGCGACGACCACCAGACCCTCACCAGCCGCCAATGCGGCTTCTCCGTCAGGCTGCGCGGAAAACGAAACCTGAAGTTCCTGGACATCCGCTCGATACGACTCGTGCCGGTCAAGGAGTACCGACCGAGAACGCCGCTACACCGCCGGCATTACTGCTTGCACGTTCAGGTCGCGGTTCCTGAGCCCATGCCCATCGAGCGCCTAGACATCCAGAGACCTGAAGACGTCCTCGGCGCGGACCGCGGCCGCAAGAACCACGTAGCCGTCAGTTCGGGACACCGCGCTCACCACCCGGGTGCCAGGAAGCAGGGCAAGCGCCGACGCAAGCATCAACGCCACATCGCCGGCAAGCCCCGTAACAGCAAACGACGCCAGCACACGGTTGCCAAGCATCGCGAACGGTCCCGGCGCTACGCCCAGCGCCGAGACCAAGAAATGCGGCGACAGATCCACAACATCCTGCTGGAAGCCCAGCCCAAGATGGTGGCCGTGGAAAGCCTGCACCCCATCAGCATGATGGCATCGGCACGCGGCACCGCCACTGCGCCGGGCAAGAACGTCAAGGCCAAACGAAAACTGAACGAAAGCCTCGCCGAAGCCACCATCGGCCACGTTGGCAAGCTGCTGCGCGAGGAAGCGGCCAAGTTAGGCATACCAACTGTCTCCGTTCCGCCGCAGGGCACGTCCCAGACCTGCCCGCGCTGCGGAAACCGGCACCCCAGCAACCGCGAGAGCCAAGCGGTGTTCCGGTGCCGGAACTGCGGTCTCTACGCCCACGCCGACTGGACTGCCGCCGTCATCATCCGCAACCGGGCCTACGTCCGGCACTGCGAACGGCAGCAGGGTCACACACCGGACGTATTGACCGCACCCACCGGGTGGCGAGAGCAGCCATCCGGCTCCGGTCCAGCACAACCATCGCTGGGCCTGGAGCTAAGCGTGTTCAAGCCGAAGGGCAGCGTGACGAGTCGCCACCGGCGACAGGGTCCGGGGCCCCAGGCCGGCGAGCCGTATCCACAGCGGCAAGCCCAGACGCCCAAAGTGTTTTTCGAAGAGTTAGCCCAAGAAACACTTCCCGACACTCTTTTCACAGTAGCCGGGAATCCCGTTTCCGGGCATCCTACTCAATTCGTTAACACGCTCTAGGTACGACGACGGACGACGGACGACGGCCACTTCGTCATCGACACTAGCACCGGCCAGTTGCAGACCAAAGGCGCCCTGGACTACGAGGGCCAGAGTTCCTACGCGGTGACCGTGACGGCCACCGACGGCGACGGCCTGACGGCCAGCATCTCCGTGACTATCGAAGTAACCGACGTGAACGAGGCCCCGGCCTACCCCGCCGCCAGCGCGTGGGTCATCGTGTCCGAGAACACCGCCGCCGGCGCCAACATCATCAGCCCGGCTGAGGCCACCGACCCGGACGCCGGGGACACCGTGACCTACAGCCTGGGCGGAACGGACCAGGCCCACTTCACCATCGATTCTGCCACCAGCGAGTTGCAGACCAAAGAGGCCCTGGACTACGAAGGCAAGAGTTCTTACAGCCTGTCCGTAACCGCCACCGACGGCGGTGGGCTGACGGCCAGCATCGCCGTAACTATTAACGTAAACGACGTGAACGAGGCCCCGGCCTATGTGGATGCGGCTATCACGGTCAACGTGGCGGAGAACACCGCTGTCGGAACGGACATCGGCGACCCGGTGGTGGCCGCCGACCCGGACGCCGGGGATACGCTGACCTATGCCCTGGGCGGTGATGACAAAGAGCACTTCTCCATAGACTCCGCCAGCGGCCAGCTGAAAACCAAAGAGGCCCTGGACTACGAGGGCCAGAGTTCTTACAGCCTAACCGTAACCGCCACCGACGGCGACGGGCTGGCGGCCAGCATCGGCGTTACCGTCAACGTAACCAACGTCTCGGAAGGGCAGCCGGGCAACGTGCGACTCAACCTCCGTTCCAACGGCCGCGGGGTGCGGGCCATCTGGGACGCTCCCCAAGAAGCGGGCGCAGAAACCTACTACCAGGTGCGCCGCCGGCCGGACCTCGCAGATAGCGACTACGCCGTCATCGCCAGCCGGGTGGTCGACGCCAACGGCGACGGCGAAGTCAGGCATCGCACCGAAAGCTCTGAGCTGGAGGCGGGGCAGACCTACTGGTACTCGGTGCGGGCCTTCGCCGGAAGCGGCGAGGCGCTGGGGGAATGGACGGAAGGGGTCAGCATAACGCTGCCGGCCGCCGCCGACCCTGTCGCAGCCAAAGAGGAACGGCAGGGCCCGGTGAACCAGGCCCCAGCCTACGCCAACGCCAGCGCAAGCCTGAGCGTGGCCGAGAACACCGCCGCCGGCGCGGACATCGGCAACCCGCTGACCGCCGCCGACCCGGACGCCGGAGATACGCTTACCTACGCCCTGGGCGGAACGGACCAGGACCACTTCGCCATAGACAGCGCCAGCGGCCAGTTGCAGACCAACGGAGCCCTGGACTACGAGGGCCGGAGTTCCTACTCGGTGACCGTAACGGCCACCGACGGGGGCGGGCTGGCCGCCAGCATCGCCGTGGCCATCAGCGTAACCAACGTCAACGAGGCCCCGGCCTACGCCACCACCACCGCGTCGGTAAGCGTGGCCGAGAACACCGCCGCCGGCGCGAACATCGGCGCCCCGGTAGTGGCTGCCGACCCGGACGCCAAAGATACGCTGACCTACGCTCTGGGTACGACGGCGGACGACGGCCACTTCGCCATAAACTCCGCCACCGGCCAGTTGCAGACCCAAGGCGCCCTGGACTACGAGGGCCGGAGTTCCTACTCGGTGACCGTAACGGCCACCGACGGCGGCGGCCTGTCGGCCAGCATCTTCGTGGCCATCAGCGTAACCAACGTCAACGAGGCCCCGGCCTACGCCAACGCCAGCGCAAGCCTGAGCGTGGCCGAGAACACCGCCGCCGGCGCCAACATCGGCAGCCCGGTTGCGGCCGCCGACCCGGACGTGGGCGATACCCTGACCTACACTCTGGGCACGACGGCGGACGACGGCCACTTCGCCATTGACGCCGGCAGCGGCCAGTTGCAGACTCAGGGCGCGCTGGACTACGAAGGCCAGAGTTCCTACTCAGTGACCGTCACCGCCACCGACGGGGGCGGGCTGGCCGCCAGCATCGCGGTGACCGTCGGCGTTACCGACGTGGCGGACACGCCGCCGGGCCAACCGGCCACGCCGCAGATTATCAACGTGGAGGAAACGCGCTTCAGGATTACGTGGACGGCGCCGGCGGCGGGTTCTTCGGCCATTACCGGCTACGGCATCCAGTACAAGTTGACCTCGGCGGCAGACTCCGCTTACGCCGACGTAAATCCCACGCCCACCGGGACTGCGACCGGCTACAACCTGGTGGATCGGAGTGGGCAAACGGTAGCGAGTGGGACTTCCTACGCAGTGCGGGTGCGGGCGAGGAACGCCGAGGGTTGGGCCCCCTGGTCAGCGGCGGGAACCGTAACCACCGCGGACTAATCCGCCTTCCGACGCTTCCCCGTAAAGTGGGCACGCGTGAGGGTTGGCTTACTCGCCAGCCCTCTCTTTTTACCGTAACTTTTCACGTTTGAGGGAGGGAAACAGTTTGCAGGAGAAATTCCGTGCTTGGTAACCCCTCCACAATAGGCCCGATAGTCGGCAGATCCCCGCAAGTTTGGACAGTGTTGAGAAAATGGTGAGTTTCCCAATTTTCTCATCATCAAGCCCGGACGCAACCCGGTCAGTCAATGTGGTAACATCCTCAGCAAACCCAAGCCCAACCCAACACCCGTGAATGAAGGAATGCGACATGAAATTCGGATTGATGTATGAAATTCAGGTGCCGGAACCGCATTATCCTGGCATCGAAGCGGAACGGTACAAGCAGGTGATGGCCCAGGTTGAGCTGGCCGATGACGTGGGGTTCGACTACTTCTGGACGGTGGAGCATCATTTCTTGCGGGAGTTCTCCCACTGTTCCGCTCCGGAAGTGCTGTACGGCGCTATCTCCCAGCGGACCAAGCGGATCCGCATCGGCCATGCCGTAGCGCTGCTGCCGGGAGCCTACAACCATCCAGTACGCGTGGCCGAGCGCGCCGCCGTCCTCGACATCGTCAGCGACGGGCGGATGGATCTGGGCACCGGTCGCTCCACCACCCTCATCGAGATGGACGGCTTCGAGGTTGACCCCGAAACCACCAAGGCCCAATGGCGCGAGGCCATCGGCATGATTCCCCGGATGTGGACGGAAGACCCCTTCTCCCACGCCGGCGAGTTTTACAATGTCCCGCCGCGTTCGGTCATCCCCAAGCCGGTGCAGGACCCCCATCCACCCATGTGGATGGCGTGCAGCCAGCCCACATCCTTCGGCGAGGCGGGCGATCTGGGTATCGGTGTGCTGTGCTTTAACCTGGGCGGGCACGAGCAGCTGGTTGAGCGGGTGCAGATTTATCGCGACGCCGTGAAGGACGCCCATCCCATCGGCAGCATGGTTAACGACAACATCGCCGCGCTGTGCATGGTGCACGTGGCGGACACCGACCAGGAAGCCTACGATGCCGCCGCCCGCGAGGGTGAGTGGTTTGTGGCCAAGGCGGAAGACCTGTACAGCCCCTGGCAGGGTCGTGCCGTGCCCGACAGCTACCGCTTTGCCGTTGATGCGGTACAGACGGAACGGGTCAACAAAACCGCCGACGACCACATTGAGTCGGGCGCGTTCGCAATGGGCAGCCCGGAGACGGTCATCAAAACCATCGAGAAATACCGGGAGGCCGGCGTCGATCAGATTCTGTGCTTCATGCAGATGGGCAACCTGCCCCACAGCAACATAATGAACAGCATCCGCCTGTTCGGGAAGTATGTGATACCGCACTTCCTGTAGGCTGCGGCTAGGTCGCGGCAAATTGCGCTGCTGGAACTACCCTTACCCCAACCCCTCTCTCCATGGGAGAGGGGGGTTGGGGTGAAATCTCACTCTCCCAAACACGCGAGAGGGTGGAAAATCCGCTGCCAGACAAGCGACAGGCGAGCCAAAGGCCCGCCCAAATTACAGCATCGCTGAAGAATCTAGGAATCAATCGGACGACGGCAACTGTTTGGCTTCCTGCAACTCCATCGGTTCTCCGTCCAGGCGCAGGTCGCACTTGCCGGCCTTGGTAACCAGGACTGATACGCTGCCGTCCGGTGAGGTTAGCCGTTTGCCCATGGTAACCTCCGGAGCGTCATCGGCCGGCGCTGCGCCTGCAAAATCGACGCTGGCGCCCTTGATTTGCAGCGGGATGTCCCCGTCCGTCAACTCTCCCGGCCCGCTGGCCTTGCTGACAATTATTTCGGCCCCGCCCGGGGCCACATAACGCTGTCCTGTTTTTAAATCCATGGCGCACAATACCTCAACAAACCGCAAGTATTCGTAGAAATTATAGACACCGACGACGCGCAGCGTCAACGCAGACGTTTTGGTGGTTGCTCCCGCCGGCGAGGAGAGTGGCTGGCGCGGATTGGCCGGTTGAGTGCGGCCCCCGTCGCCGACCGTATTGTGGTAAATTACGGCCATTAATCGCCCCGCAAACGTCGCTCAGGAGGACGCTCCATATGCTTGATTACAAACCTAACATCGTTCTTGTTGACCCGGATCATGACTATCGTGTGGTGGGGACGCGCCCCATTCGCCACGACGGGCCGGACAAGGTGATGGGTCGCGCGCGCTACGCCGCCGACATCCACCTTCCCGGGATGTTGCACGGCAAAATCCTGCGCAGCCCCCACGCCCACGCCCGTATCAAGAGCATCGACGCCAGCCGTGCGTTGGCTCTGCCGGGCGTTCATGCGGTAGTAACCGGCGCTGATTTCCCAGACGTGTCCGCTGAAATAAAGGACCAGGAAGAGGGTTCGACGGTCAACTATGGTTTCTACAGCCGCAACGTCATGGCCCGCGAGAAGGCCCTGTATCTGGGCCACGCCGTGGCCGCTATCGTCGCCGATTCGCCGCACCTGGCCGAAGAGGCCATCGAGTTGATTGACGTGGACTGGGAAGTGCTGCCCCTGGTGCTCACTGCCGACGATGCCATGGCCCCCGGCGCGCCGCTAGTCCATGAACGGCTGGTTACGCTGGACAACCCGGCACTGCGCTCCGGCGGCTGGGCCGAGGGCGAAACCGGAGACGGTTCCAATGTGTCGAACCATTTCCAGTTTACCCTGGGCGATATCGAAGCAGGATTCGCCGAGGCCGACGAAATCGTTGAGCGTGAGTACCACACTAGGCCCGTTCACCAGGGTTACATCGAACCGCACTCCGCTACCGCGCGCTGGAACAACGATGACACCGTAACCATCTGGGCCAGCAGCCAGGGCCACTTCGCCCTGCGCGACCACACCAGCCGCATCCTCGGCATCTCGGTGGGGCAGATGAACGTGGTCCCGATGGAGATCGGCGGCGGGTTTGGCGGCAAGGGTCAAGGTGGTTGCTACCTTGAGCCGGTGGTCGCCGCGCTGGCTCGCAAGACGGGCCGCCCGGTGAAAATTGCCATGACACGCACCGAGGTTTTCACGGGCACAGGCCCCACCTCGGGGAGTCATATCAAGGTCAAGGTTGGCGGCACACGGAACGGCCGTTTCGTCGCCGCCCAGGCATCACTGGTGTACGAAGCCGGCGCATTCCCCGGCTCGCCGGTGCCCAGCGGTTGCCGCACCATGTTCGCCCCCTACGAAATCCCGCACGGTTTCGTCGAGGGCTACGACGTAGTTACCAACGTGCAGAAATCTGCCGCCTACCGCGCCCCCGGCTCGCCCGTAGCATCATTCGCTGCTGAGCAGGCCATCGATGAATTGTGCCAGAAGTTGGGCGTTGACCCACTGGAATTCCGCCTCAACAATGCGTCCAAAGAGGGCAGCCGTCAGGTCGCCGGGCCCGTCTTCCGGCGCATCGGCATGGTGGAAATCCTGCAAGCCACTCAGGAGCACCCGCACCTGTCCGCCCCGGTGCCTGAACCGTCGGGGCCGGGCAAGAAAACCGGGCGGGGCATCGCCGCCGGCGCCTGGTTCAACGGCACCGGTCCCGCCAGCGCCGTTGCCAGCGTGATGCCAGACGGTACGGTCAGCCTGATTGAAGGTTCGCCCGACATTGGCGGTTCCCGCGCGGTCATGGCCATGCACATCGCCGAAGTGCTCGGCCTGCCGGCGGAACGGATCAAGCCGTCCATCGTTGACACCGACAGCATCGGTTACAGCAGCGGGGCAGGAGGCAGCGGCGTAACCTTCAAGATGGGTACAGCCGTTTACCAGGCCGGCGAGGATGTGCGCCGCCAGTTGATCGAACGCGCCGCCCGCATCTGGGACGTGCCCGTAGAAGATGTGGAATACCAGGAAGACGGCACCCTAGCGCACCGGTCCGATGATGCCCTGCGGCTGACTTTCGACGAGTTGGCAAGACGTCTGAACGGTACCGGCGGCCCAGTGGTCGGGCGCGCCACGGCCAACCCGGGCGGTGTGGGCAACGCCTTTGCCATCAATGTCGCCGACGTAGAGGTGGACACCGAAACCGGCAAGGTGGACGTGCTGCGCTTCACGGCTATTCAGGACTGCGGCAAAGCCATCCATCCCAGCTACGTGGAAGGACAGATCCAGGGTGGCGCGGTTCAGGGCATCGGCTGGGCGCTCAACGAAGAGTATTTCTTCAGCGACGACGGCCAGATGCTCAACTCGTCGTTCCTGGATTACCGGATGCCCACCGCGCTGGACCTGCCGATGATTGACACGGTTATCGTGGAGGTGCACAACCCCGGGCACCCGCTGGGTGTGCGGGGCGTCGGCGAAGTGTCACTGGTGCCTCCGATGGCAGCCATCGGCAACGCCATCGCCCGGGCCACCGGGGTGCGCATGGAAAGCCTGCCAATGAACCCGGGCGCCGTCCTGGAAGCGCTTTGGGAGCAGTAGTCCTGCATACCTGACCATAGCGATGGAACGTAGTGCGCGCGGTGATCGCGTAACGGCGGTAAGTGTATCCAAAGGCAGGGGCGACCGATGCGTCGCCCCTGCTGTTTAGCCTACGTTGCTCTCCCTTCGTGGGAGAGAGTCAGGGGGGGCGGCCCGGCGACACGCTCCGGGCTTACTGGCGGAACTATTCAACCTGGAAATCCCTGAAAGGTTCATGTCCGGCTAGGGCCTCAGCCGCACCAAGAAGCTAGCCTCCCCCAGCGGCATTCCGTCGTAGGCGATGGCGGCCACGTGGCGACCCAGCCGGGTTACCGGAATGCGGAACGGCTTGATCCAGCGTTGGAAGAAAATTCCGTCCTCCCACTCGGTTTGCTGCGGCGGCGGGCTGGAGAGGCTGGCGCCAGGGGCGCGGATGCTGATTTCCAACGTGTGTTCACCGGGGCTGGCGCCGGCGATGCAAAACACCAGTTGTACATCCACGTCGGCCAGCACCCGGGGCGCGTCGCCGGTAGGGGGTTCAGCTGGCATCTCAATGTCCACCAGGTCGATAATTCCGGTGCAGCTCAGGTCGTCTCCGTCGCCCTCCGCGGTATCCCGGCAAAACAGCGCGTATTTCAGGTACACTCCCGAACGATCGTTAGTCAACAGGCGGCTCCCCTCGACCCGCGCACCTGGCGGGTGGTAGTATCCAGTATCCAACGCCGATTTTAGCACTGGCCGGCAACAAGGGCAAAATGCGGCTGGCCAACCAGGATGAGGTGCACCAATGGAATTGACAGCTGAAAAGTTGGCTCAGGGCATGACGACTGAGCAGTACATCGAATCGATCAAGGTCAACAAGGATCCATTTATTCAGATACACGCCGGTACCGAGATTCCCGCTGCGGTGCTCGACTACTTCAATGGTCTGGAGAAACCGGTGCGCCTGGCCGTGTTCACCTCTGACTGGTGCGGCGATGCCATGTCGACCACGCCCGCCGTGCTGCGGCTGGCCGATGCTTCGGACAACATCCAGCTTAGCGTATTCAACCGCGACGACGAGCTGGAATTGTCCAACAGCTTCCTGCCGGAGCACCGGGCCGGTACGGTTCCGGTGTTCGTGGTGCTCGATGAAGAGATGGGTCAGATCGCCAGGTTCATCGAGACCGCCCGCTCGCTGGTGCCCGCCATCGACGCCATGGATGCCATGGTCGCCCAGGCGGCGGCATCGGTCAGCGACGAAGCGGAGGGCCGGAGGGAAGCCCGCGGGAGGCGCACCGCCCACCGGGTCAACAAGGCGAAAGAATGGGGCGCTGTCATCCTGGGCGAGTTCCAGCAGGTAGTGGCAGACGGCATGGCCCTGCCGGCGGCGGAACGTCCCTCCGAGGGTGGCACTCAATGGCCGCCGCAAGACTAGTCAATCAACTGAACCGGGCACGTACCCATGAACCGGGCACGTACCCAACCGGAGGTGCGGGATGCTAGAGGATGAAATTACCATCATCACGATGGACGATATGGCCATCGTGTTTTCGGAAACCGACGCCTTCGGCATCCACCGGGAATCGGTCAGCGTCGAATTGTCCCGTGAAGACCCCGGCAGCGTTCAGGTCAATAGTCGTGGTGTCGTGGAAATTACGCTGCCGGCCAGCACCGAAGTGCAAGCCTTCACCACTGAGATACGCGTCCAACTGATAGCCCTTGGCTACCAGCACGATCCCACCCGCACCGCCTTCGAAGCAGAAGGCGATGCCGGCGACGAACCGGAAGGCGACGACTGGCTAGCGTAAAAAGCCCTTCGAACCTACCCTTTCCGGCCCGGAGAGGAATAGTAAGAGTGGTCGCTAGCGTCCTGTTTCCCGCCATTCGAAGGCCAGAGTGGCGTAACGCACGAAAACTGCACCGCCGGGCGCAGCCAACGGGCCGTTCATTGCCAGTATCGCGATGGTTACCTCGTCGCCGGCTTTGGGCTCGGTGGTGACCACCACGCGCTGCGGAACGTTGAAGCCCTGTACGGTGGCCCGTTCGCGGTCGCACTCGCCGTTGATCCAGATCTCGCCATAGTCGTCGATGCAGGATTCGAACAGGCAGCGGGCGCCGTCCAGCGAACGACCGCCGACGGTTTCGGGCAACTTGGCGGTGATGCGATACCAGATGAAGGACACGCCCTGCCGACGCCACGCGCCCAGGTCGTCGCACACTTCCCAACCGGAATCGTCAAAGTCGGGCAGGCGGCAGGGAGAACCATCGGCCTCGCTCACGATGCCTTCGTTCGGTTCACCGGGCACGAAGCCGTGGGCGCACCGCCACTGCCCGCCAATGGCAGACAGGTCGGCGCTGTTTTGCAAATCAAGAGTGGCTCGTGGCATCGTTATCTCCTTGTGTAGAGTGCATTGGCAACAGATAAAATAGCGGAGTTACATGTGAAATAGCGGAGTTACACGCCGGTGATTCTGACGCCGGAATGCGCTCGATGTATTCGGTTGATGTTTACCAGCAGTGGAGTAATCTGCTCCACGTATCGGGCGTTGTACAGTGCGCCGGCGTCCACCGGACGCAGGTTGGGAATTTTGCGGGTCAGGTCCATGACGGCGGTTTTGGCATCGGCATCGTCAGCGCAAATCACCACGTCCTCGTCCAGCGTAACGCCGGGCTTCAGCAGCTCCTCGGCGGACACGTTCTGAAAAGCGGCGACGACGCGGGCGTCGGGAGCGGCGGCCTGGGCTTCCTGAGCCGCTGAGCCAGCCGCCACGTCTTCAGCGATGGCGCCCACACCCCGTTCGAATCGCATCGGCGCGATCACCGTTACCAGCGTCTTGCCGGCCAGCGTGTCGCCGACACCCTCGATGGTGGGCGACATCCCGCTGTAGGGCATCGTCAGAAAGACAACATCGCACTGAGCGGCGGCGGCGGCGTTTACGGCTCCGGAGATACTCGCGTTGGGAGCCAGAGCCAGCAGCTCTTCGGCGGCTTCCTGGGCTCGACCGGCGTCCCGGGAACCGATAATCACCGATTCGCCGGCCATCGCCAAGCGTAAGGCCAACCCCTTTCCCTCGGGTCCCGTGCCTCCTAAAAATGCCAGCATCGCGATGTTGCCTCCGGTTTGTATCAGCGGCGCAAGTATATCATCGCAACTGTCATTGCGAGCGCAGCGTGGCAATCTGGTAGCTGCGAGAGAGCCGCTGCGTTATGTTACAATCGGCCCAACACCACCCTGCAACATTGTATCCCCTCTCCCTTGATGGGAGAGGGCCAGGGTGAGGGTGAAATTTCTACCAGCAGACATTGGCCCGATACCTGCCAACTCCATAGGAGGAACCATCATGGCTTTCGCACTGAATCACGTTCACCTCAAGACTCCCGATCCCAAATCCACCGCCGAGTGGTACGTGGCCAACCTGGGCGCCACCGTGACCGCCGAAACCGCGAACGGCGGCTTCCGCCTGGACCTTCACGGCCTGCCCTTGAACGTAACCGACCATGTCGCCACGCAGACCCACCCGCAAAACTACGGCTTCGAGCACATCGCCATCGACACCGATGATATTGACGGCACTGTCGCCGACCTCAAAAACGGCGGCGCCACCGTGCTGGAAGAGACCACCGTCGGCGGCGGCCGCCGCGTCATGTTCTTCGAAGGCCCCCAGGGCATCATCCTCGAAGTCCTCGAAATCGCAAGCTAACCTCTGGATCCTGCCCATCTGTCCCTCTCCCTCGATGGGAGAGGGCTGGAGTGAGGGTGCTCCCCGTCCCCGCCGTCAGAGGTTAAACTATAACCATGCCCGACCATCGCCTGCTTGTTCTATTCGCCCACCCTGACGACGAGGCATTCCCCGTCGGTGGCACGATCGCGATGCACACCGCCCGCGGCGCCGCCACCCGCCTGATTACCGCCACCTCCGGCGAGCTGGGCGAGATTCGGCAACCCGGCTCTGCCACCCGTGAAACCATCGGCGCAGTCCGCCGCGCCGAGCTGGAAAAAGCCATCGTCGAGTTGGGCATCGAATCTCACGCCGTGCTAAACTATCGCGATTCCGGCATGGCCGGCTGGGATGACAACCACCATCCCAAGGCATTCGTGCAGGCCGACGAGCACGAAGTGGTCGCCCGTCTGGTGTTTGAAATCCGACGCTTCCGGCCCCAGGTTATACTCACCTTTGGCCTTGATGGACTCTACGGCCATCCCGACCATATCGCCATCTGCAACCACGCCACCACCGCATTCAGCCTGGCCGCCGATGATACCGCCTTCCCCCACCACATGGCCATCGGCATCCAGCCTCATCAGACCGACCGGCTCTTTTACAGCGTGCGCCCTCGCGGATTTCGCGTCCACATGGCCGAAACGTTACAGGCCGCCGGCGTCGATTTCCCCATGCCGCCGCCCGATCGCGTCGACGATGGCGCCGACCCATCCACCATCAACCTGACCCTCGACGTTTCCGACGGCCTCGACGCCAAAATGGCCTGCATCAAGCAGCACTTCACCCAATTGCAACCCGACTGGCCCTACGAGCGCGTCCCCCGCGCGGTAACCGCCGCCGTCATCGGCATTGAGCACTTCATCCGTGCCCAACCGCCGGTTAATGAAGGTGAAGTTGTGCCGGGAGACTTCTTTGCCGGCCTCTAGCTAGGCCGGCATCACTTCGCTAACCCGTAGTTTAATCTCCGGAAAAGCCAGGGGAGTAAGAATATCGTAGACCCCAAATGTCCGCATCCGTGTGTACCCTCCCGCCAGTGGCTCGTCGTAAACCTCCACACCACGAGCGTTAACGTCAAATAGCCACACCTCAGGAATCCTGTACATAGCATACATCGGCACCTTGTGGTGACGGTCAAACCCAACGGTAGAGTCGGCCACCTCAATCAGCAGTATCACATCCTCCGGTCTCGGGTGCGCTGATTCATAATAATCATCCTGCCACCGTACCAACGCAATGTCCGGCTCCGGTTCATTCCCGTCGTCAAGTTGTATCGGATTTTGACCGCTCACGATGGCGTGTTCCCCAACCTGGCTATTCAGCACCTTGGAGATACGATTGACACAAGACGCGTGTCGGCTTCCAACTGCAGCCATCGTAATTATCTCTCCCGCCAGTAACTCAACCCGTTCATCCGGACCCAGAATGCCCGCCTCGGCCATCGCATAATATTCGTCCACTGTGAACCGGCGGATCGCAGACGGACGCTTCGTGTAGATAGCACCGTCCAGCAACTCAACCCGCTCATCCGGCGCCAGAATGCCCGCCTCGGCCATCGCGTAATACTCATCCACGCTGAACCGGCGGCGTCCAATGGTCTGTGTTGCCATAATCATCCTCGCTGCCGGCTTGCCCACAGTGCGGCGTTGCGCCGAATTATAGCATCGGACGACAACGTGCATAAAAAGCCCCTCTCCCATCGGAAGAGGGGCTGGCGTGCGGGCGAACACCCACCTTACGCTGGTCGCTGGATAATCTCCAGGCTGACCTTGTCGGGAGCCTCCACGAACATGACCTGGCTGCCTGATGGCATCGTCCAGGGGTCGCAGATGATATTGGCGCCCGTGGCCTGGAACTGCTTGAAGGCGGCCTGAATGTCGTCGGTCTGGAAGCCGAAATGGTCCAGGCCGAAGCGAGGGTCCGTGGAGCCGGCAACCGCGTTCTCTCCTTCCGCTTCCCCTGACACAGTCAGCAACGGCTGACCGTTCAATTCCAGCTGGTGGGACACGGTATTGGACAAGGGCCGGGTAGAGGCGATAACCGCTCCGAAATTCTCCACGTAGAACTTGGCGGCGTTGTCCGGGTCTTCGCTGCGCAGGTGCAGGTGGTTACAAACGAATGCCATGATTTTCCTCCGTAATAGTCGTGCTTTACTCATCATTTGAACGTGTAGGGGCGTCCCTTGTGGGCGTCCTTGTTTCTTCCCTGGCGGGCACCCCAATCTATCTTATGTTGCGACTAACGTAGATAGTCGGCAATCTGACTGTCGTAGTCATCTTTGCGCGTTACCTGAGCAATCAGCTCTGGCGAAGCCAGCTGATCCCGCAGGTCGCCGGGAGCAACGCCGTCGCGCAGCGCTTTCAGCGTGTCGTAGACGGCTTTGATGGCCGCCTGGAAGGGCAGATGTCCTTGCAGCGCAACGCGCACTCCGTTCTGCCCAAGCCATTCCTTGTCGGATAGCTCGCCGCCGGCTCCGCCCAGCAGCAGCGGGACATTCAACTCGGCGTTCACCGCTGCCACTTCCTCTTTGGTGCCCGCGCCGGCCAGAAAAATGGCATCCACTCCGGCGGCCTCATAAGCCTTGACCCGCCGGATGCACTCATCCAGGCCGTCCCGCAGGCTGCTGGTGCGCCCGGCCACCACCAGGTTGGGGTCGGTGCGACCCGATAGCGCGGCCTTCATCTTGCCCACGCCTTCCTCCAGCGAGATGAACCCGCCGTCGCCGCCAAAAGCCATCGGCAGCACCGTGTCCTCGATGGTAAGCGCCGCCACGCCGGCGGCCTCCAGTTCCTCAACCGTCCGCTTCACGTTGAGGGCGTTGCCATAACCGTGGTCGGCGTCAACCATCAGGCTGAGTTCGCCGGCGCGGCAGATGCGGTAAATCTGTTCGGCGAACTCGCTCAGCGTCAGCACCACATAGTCCGGCGCGCCGAGCACGGTGCCGCTGGCGATGGAGCCGGCGAACATACCGACCTCAAAGCCCAAGTCCTCAGCGATGCGCGCTGAAATGGGATCAAACACTGAACCCGGATGCACGCAGACGTCGCCAGCCAAAACGGCCCGGTAGTTCTCCGTCGATTCTTGTAATCCATGCTGATACTCCCATCGCCAATTTTCGGTTGCTATAATGCGCCCGAGTCCGGGGCAATTCTAGCACAGGAGCAGCACGATGGCAGAGCGGACGATTGTGGGAGTGGATTTCAGCGGGGCGCAGGCTGAAGGGAAGACATGGGTAGCTAAAGGACACATGCCATCGACGGAGCATCTGATCATCGACAGTGTGCAGCCAATCTTGAGGAACGACCTACTAGAACTCCTGCAAAACCTCCCTCCGACGACCGTCGTGGCTCTCGATTTCCCATTTGGACTACCGAGAGTATTCCTTGAGTCACTATGTGTTCACGAAAACACCATGCAAGACGTATGGCAACACATAACATCTATGTCTTTCGATAAATACAGCAAGAAGTGTAAGAATTTCGGAACGCATCCAAAGCGGACGGGCGATAAATTGTATTCAGTAAGCATATCCGCACTGAACAGCAGGCTTGTTCCTATGACGTATCACGGCATTGAAATGTTACACAAATTGGATGAGGCACACGCAAATCGCTGGTGGATTCCCCCGTTGGATTCTGGTGAAATGCCGGCTGATCGGATCGCCTTGCTGGAAGTAATGCCTGGCGCTTTCCTTTGGTCAATCGGATTCGACTATAAGACAGTCAAGAGCTATAAAAATGCTGCGGGATCATTGGACACTCGCGACTATGTAATCAATCATATGTCTGCATACGCAGAAATGAAAATGCCGAACCTGTTAGATTTTCGCTGGGGATTCAGAGCCAACGATGATTCCCTAGACTCCGTTATCGCAACGTTGGCCGCTGCTTCGTGGACCAGGAATAGGGATGATTTCCTGCATCCAATGCCCTGCGAACTCGCCGACGCCCAGCTCGAAGGTTGGATATACGCTCACAAGAAACCCTCCTCTGCGTAATCTCCGCGCCCTTTGTGTTTATTTCCCTGCCCCACCCCCGCTTGCCCCGCACCCCCGCCGGCGGTAAGATGGCCCCAGTCCGGGCGCAGGCCCGAAACAATAGGTGGGCTAATGTCAATCTACCGACTTTACGCTGGCGACGACGGCCAGTCACATATCGAAGAAACCAGCCTGGCAGACCATCCGGAGCTTACCGAAGCTCAGGCGGCCAGTTCAATTTCGTTCCGCGAGTGGCCACCCGGTCACTTTATCGACTGGCATCCGGCGCCGCGCCGCCAGTACATCATCTCGCTGGGCGGCGAAATCGAGATTGGCCTTGGCGACGGCACAACCGTGCGCTACGGCCCTGGCGATGCTCGCCTCGTCGAAGACACCTCCGGTCAGGGACATACCACGCGGGTGGTGGGCAACGCGCCCAGCCTCACCGCCGTCATCCCCCTGGCTGGCTGAACGAATCAGCTACGCAATTTCCAGACACGCTGAATCCATTTACGCAATTGTCATTCACGCCAATACTGGCAAGGAGGCTATCCTATGGGACAGATTGTACGGGTTTACACCGGCAGCGACGGCGAAAGCCACTTTGAGAACCTGACCCCCGACCAGTTCGCCGAGGTCGCGAACAACGTGGGCCCTGGCGACATTACCCTGGGCCGCCGCGAATCCCCCAGCTTTTCCGATTACCACAACGCTCCGCGACGGCAATACGTGGTCAACATGAACGGCATCGCCGAGTTTGAAGTCGCCGACGGCACCGTCGTCCGAATGTTTCCCGGCGATGTGCTGGTTGCAGAGGACCTTACCGGGCACGGCCACATTGCCCGCAGCATCGGCGACGAATTCCGCGTCTCCCTTGCTGTTCCAATCGCCGAAGCCTAACCGCCGGCATTGCGGGCACACCTCCGCTCATCCTGAGCCTGTCGAAGGACGCAGCAATCTCAATCCCCTCTCCCTCTGGGAGAGGGCCAGGGCGGGGGCGAACTCCTTATCCTGTATATCCTGTACATCCATGTAAACCCGGCCCACCCTCCGGGCGCAGGCCGGGGTGAAGGAAACCATGATTATCCGTATCTACACCGGCGATGACGGCGAATCTCACTTCCAGGACCTAACACCCGATGAGTTCGCCGCCATCGCCAACAACGTTGGACCCGGCGAGATCACCGTTGGCCAGCGCCCGCCCGGGTGGTGGCAGGACTACCACACCGCGCCGCGTCACCAGTACGTCGTGTTCATGTCCGGCGGGGCCGAAATAGAAATAGCCGACGGCGCCAAGCGGCAATTCGGCCCCGGTGATGTCCTGGTGGCGGAAGACCTCACCGGCCACGGCCACATCATCCGCAACACTGGCGAGGAAGCGCGCATCTCGCTGGCGGTGCCGCTAAAGTAGCTGCGGTTTCGACTCCCCGGCCAACAGCCGTTGCAGGTAGATCAGCCCCTGCTGGCGACGGGCGTTGTTCGCCACACGTCCCCAGCCCGGTTCCTGCAACGCGCTGGCCATCTGCCGTGTGATTTCGTTGTCCGGCAGCGGGCCGAATGCCCGGTACAGATTGAGCATACCTTGCGCTCCAGCCGGGTCGTCTGACGCCAACCGCCAGGCGTGCAGATAGGGCAGCACGGCATTAATCGCAATGTCGCGCGCTCTCCCATTTCCAATCGGGGCCGGTAGTCCATCGCCGCGATGGGCCACCGCCAATGATGCCGTCAGTTGCGGCGGTTTGGCGGCGATGGCAGCCCGGTACAATCCGGCGGACAATCCTATCTCCAGGAAACGGGCCGCCAGTACAGCCGCTCCGAGCACCCGGCGCCGAGGGTGATTGGCGGGTCGTACCCGAAACAATTGCCACTGGCCGGCCGACAGCGGCGAACCAAACCCCGCCGATGCTCCCCAGCGCGCTGGCCGGTCGTCGTCGGTGGCGAACCCGGCCCAGCGCAGCATCCATGTTTTCAGCGCACCGTCCCGTTCCGAGGCCGGCAGGGGTCGCGCGGCGTTGCGCAAGGATGCAATGGGTGAGGTGGCGGCCAATTGCAGCATGGTGTGCTCATTGTGGCGGTACCCCAACGCCTGGCAAATCGCCTCCCAGAGAACTTGTTCGCCCGACTGCGTCTGCAGCCACGCTCCCAACAACCCGCTGTGGGACAGGAACCGTTCATCGCCGGCCCGGTTGAGCAGGGCGGACATATGCTCTGCCGATGCCGGCTGGCGGTAACCGTGCGGCGCCAGCAGACGCCACAACTGCGCACGAGTCTGGCCGCACGCCGGACCATCTGCCGACTCCGCGCGGTTTTGCTCTGCTCCGGCGAGCAGCGATTGCAAACCGACCACCGGAGGCGCCACGCCGCTGACGGTAACTGCCGGCATGGCGTCCGTTTCCAGCGCAACGTGCAAGGCCACGCCGTTGTAATTCGGATCGTTCTGATGTCGATGCGCCACCCAGTCGCGCTGGCGCAGGTGAACTTCCACATCGCCCTGCACCAGTCCGGCCCCTTCCACCAATAGCACCGCATCGCGGAAATCGGGCCCAGCGGTGACTCCCGGCCGGCCGGGATACAATACCCGCACCCTCGCTCCTTTGTCGGTACGGAGATGACGGTTGCGAGACGCGCGACGCTCCCACAGCATAGCCAACTGACGCTCCGAGATCGGCGGCAAGTCGCCGGCACCGGCTGAGTTGCCGTTGGAGTGTGGGGTATTCGCTACGGATTCATCCGTCATCAAGTATCACCAGTTTGTAGGTGTAACATCCGCGCGGTTCGGGCGTCTATGGGCTGATGTCACTCACGCGTATCCACTTTAATCTGTCATTGCGAGCGCAGCGTGGCAATCTCGTCGCCGTAGCAATGGTCGCCGTAGCAATGATGGTTCGCCGACGTGTGCTCAACCTCGACGAGATTGCCACGTCGCTGCGCTCCTCGCAATGACAATAGGGTGGTTGGTTTGACTAAGAACCTATCCTAATAACCCCTTTTTCGTGCGGGTGTTACCAGTTTTTAGGATAGGCTCCAAGTGGGTACGCACGGGGCTGATGTCAGCGACGTCGGGTTGTGGCACAATCAGATTGCCTTGTCTCCGCGCACCGGACATAACGATAAACAATCAATGCCGAGCCGACGCCCCGCTGTTTCGACGGTTTTGACCTACTTTGGCCACAGCGCTTTCCGGTGGGTAAGTCCCGCCGGAGTGCGCGTGCTCATTGACCCATACCGCAACCAATACCCCGACCGGTTCTGGTTCGAGCGCGAGTTTCCGACCGTTGACTGCGACTTGTGCCTGGTTACTCACGCCCATTTCGACCACGACGCCGTGCCTGGCCTCGTTGACGACGTGTCAATCTGGCGCATGGAGGGTGAATTGCGCTTCCAGGACCTGCGGATTACCGGCATCGCCGACATCCATTCGACTCCACGGCTGGAGGCCGCCGGATTTCCCAACGTGATGTACCGCATCGACATTCGCGGTGTGCGGTTCCTGCATATCGGAGACAACCGGGCCAACTGGCCGCCCGAGGTTGGCGCCGCCGTCGGTGGCATCGATGTGTTGATGGTAACCGTCGATGATTCAATGCACCTGCTGACCTACAGCGAGGTGGATGGACTGATTGCCCGGCTGCAACCCAGAGTAGTCATCCCCATGCACTATCACAACCACGGCATCACCGCCGACAGCGCCGGCCTGCTGTCCCCCGGAGGATGGCTGAAATCCCGCTGCGACCTGCCGGTCAAACGCTTGGACGGCAGCGTTGCGGTGTTGGAGGCGGCCACGCTCCCCCGCTCTACCGAAGTGTGGGTGTTGGAACCCTCGCCCGAGTCCCTGGCGGCTCCGCAAGCGGAACGGTGGTGATGCTCGCGCTGCCGTTGGAGTGATGGGTTCCGGCGGGCGCCGGAACGACGGTTAGGCAAAGGTCTCCGGTGAGATGAGTGCAGCGATGCGGCAGTCCCGGGGGAGAGTCGGGGCGGTGTGGGGAGACTTTTCCGGTGAAACGGGATTGCCGCGCTGGGTTCGCGATGACACCTGGGCCCGGGTACGGGCGAGGCCGTGCCCGTGCTTGCCGATTGCTTTGTCCCGGCGTAGAATGGCGCCATTGATAGCGGCCTTCGGTTTGCGCTGGCATCCGGCGGCAATGGCGTTTGAAAGACTAATCCTGCGATTGAGGTGAACCGGTCATGGCAGAAGCGAAAGGCCCCCTGGATGGAATACGCGTAATCGACTTGGGTCGGCACCAGGCCGGCCCCCGCTGCGCGCAAGTGTTGGCCCGATTGGGTGCGGAAGTCATCAAGGTTGAGCGGCTGGGCGGAGAAGAAACCCGCTACCACGCTCCTTGGGTGCGCAAGCAGTCCGCATACTGGGTGCAGTACAACAGCGGCAAGAAGAGCCTCAGCATCGACCTGCGCAAGGGGCAGGGTAAAGAGGTTCTTACCAAGCTGGTGAAGGTCTCCGATGTGCTGTTGCAGAATTTCCGGCCCGGCACTATCGACACCATGGGGTTCGGGTATGACGTTCTCTACGAACTGAACCCGCGCATCATCATGGTCAACGTGTCCGCCTATGGTCAGTTCGGGCCCTATAGCGACCAGATTGGCTACGACCCCATCGGCCAAACCATGTCCGGCATCGCGATGGTTACGGGTGAAGAGGGTATGCCGCCCATCCGCGCCGGTGTGCCGATCATTGACCGCACCACTGCCTTGCACGCTGCCATCGGAACGCTGGCCGCGCTGCACGAGCGTGAGTCGTCGGGCGTTGGACAGACCATTGATGCCTGTCTGGCTGATACTGGCTACAGCTACACCGAGATTCCCATTACTGCCTACCACGGCGCGGGCATCGAGCCCAAGCGCGGTGAGTCGGCAGCGCCGCCGTCGGGCACCTACCCCTGCAAAGACGGCTGGGTGCTCATCTCGGCCGGCGACCAGCACCACTGGCACCGCGTCTGCAACGCACTGGGCAAGCCGGAATGGCTGGAAGACCCCCGTTTCACCACCCGCCACGAGCGGGGCGCCAACGGCCAGCTGGTCAACGACGCCATGATCGCACTGATGGCCAACATGACCATGAAAGAAGCCATCGCCCACTTCACCCACCACGACGTGGTAGCGGCCCCGGTGAACACCATCGCCCAGGCTGCCCAGGATCCGCATCCGTGGGAGCGTCGGGCCATGGTGGAAGTGCCCGACTTCCTGGCGGGCAGCATCGCGGTATCCGGCGACTTCTGGCACTTCAGCCGCACCCCGGCGGTAATCGGCTCAACCCCGCAGGTTGGCGAGCACAACGAAGACGTCCTGACCGGACTCCTCGGCTACAGTGAAGACGAAGTGCAGTCGATGTATGAAGCCAACGTAATCGGCACTTTCCATCACTACGACGAAGTTCCTGGCTAACGCCACACCGATTTTCGTCGGCAACAGGGTCACGGGTAACAATCAAGGGGCGGGACTAACAACTCGCCCTTTTTTGGTTTGCGCTGCATCCGCGCTGTCTCTGGAGAACTTCCCACCACCGTCGAGCCGGCGCAGGCCATAACCCAGGAGGGTATTGCGGCGACGGTCGTCGTGCTCGGCGCGGGATTGCCACGTCGCTTCGCTCCTCGCAATGACAGGTTACGCAGGCGTCTGCCGAGGCAGGGGCGGTTCGCCACTGCCACCACTCCGGCGGCGTTTGTGGCATAATGAGCGGCGATTTTCCGGACTTCATTCCGAATCAACCCGGACTTCATTCCGAATCAATAATGGAGGTGCATACGGCATGGTTGACCTGAGGCGCGCTGCCGCCATCGTAGGCATCCACGAGCACGTGACCCGCTACGCTCCTGACAAGAGCGAGTTGCAAATTCAGGGAGAGAGCGTCATCAAAGCCCTCGCCGACGCCGGCCTCACCAAAAACGACGTGGACGGCCTCTTCACCGCGTCCAGCAGTATCCGCAACAGCGGCATGAACCTGGCCGACTACCTCAATATGTACCCCAGCTACGTGGACAACACCACCGTCGGCGGCGGGTCTTTCGAGTTTCACCTGTCCCACGCGCTGACCGCCATCGCCGCCGGACGCATCAACGTGGCAGTCATCACCTACAGCAGCCTGGCCCGTTCCGGCGGCGTCTCGGTGGGCACGGGAGGCGTTGGTCGCTTCGGCCATCCCATCCTCGACCCTTCGCCCGATAGTTTCGAAGAGCTGTATGGTCTCACGACGGTCGGGCTGTACGCCATGATCGCCCAGCGTCATATGCACCTCTACGGCACCACCTCGGAGCAACTGGCCGAGGTTTCGGTGGCGATGCGACACCATGCGTCGATGAACCCGGAGGCCCTGTTCCGCGACCCCATCACCGTGCAGGACGTGGTGAGCTCGCGCGTCATCTCCGACCCGCTGCACCTGATGGACTGCTGCGTCATCACCGACGGCGGCGGCGCGGTGGTGGTCGCCTCCCCTGAGGTGGCCCGCAATTGCCGTCATACCCCGGTGTGGGTGCTGGGCGCCGGCGAGGCCATTGCCCATCAGGGCGCCGGCAAGCGTGACCTGATGTATATTGCCGCTCACCAGAGTTCACCGCGCGCCTTCGAGATGGCCGGCGTTACCCACGACGACATCGATATGGCGATGGTGTACGACTCATTCACCATCACAGTGGTCGAAACCCTGGAAGACCTGGGCTTCTGCAAAAAGGGTGAGGGCGGCGAGTTTGTCAGCAACGACCGGCTCAAGGTCGGCGGCGCGTTGCCCATCAACACCGACGGCGGCGGCCTGTCATCCAACCATCCCGGTATGCGCGGATTGTTCCTGCTGCTGGAAGCCACTCGCCAGCTCCGCCACGAATTCGATGGCACCGGGCGACAGGTACCCAACTGCCAAATCGCGCTGGCCCACGGCACGGGCGGCGCCCTCGGTTCCCGCCACAGCGGCGGCACCGTCATCCTGGGGAGGGACTAACCATGCCGGAATGGAACAAACCACTGCCGAGCATCGTCGGCGAAACCCGACCGTTCTGGGATTCCTGCCGTCGCGGTCAACTCGTCATCCAGCAATGCGACGACTGCAACGAATACCAGTGGTATCCCCGCGGCATCTGCGCCAACTGCTGGAGCGAGAACATCCGGTGGGTACAATCCAGCGGCCGGGGTACGGTCTGGACTTACACCATAACCCAGCAGAACCGCACCACCGGGTTCGCTGAGATGGTGCCCTACGTCCTGGCGCTGGTTGAACTGGAAGAAGGTGTGCGGATGTTCACCAACATCGTGGACTGCGCACCCGGGGATGTAGAGATCGGCATGGCCGTGGAAGTAACCTTCCAGACCGCCACCCCACAAATCAGCATCCCCTACTTCAAACCGGCTGGGTAGTTCACGGAGACACCCGCAATGCGGAACCCCGCCGGTGCGCTTGCTCGGCGGGGTTTTTATTTGAGGGTCAGCCATAGTAGGGGTCGGTGTGAATGCTCCGCGAAGTCAGCCGTGCGGCAGGGTAATTCTGTACCGGGCTGACTTCAGCAAGCGGATGCTGTTGTAATCGTTCGGGTCGTCGAACTCGAAGTGCCAGAGATGGTATTCGTTGTTTCTGGTACGCTGGAAGAAGAGCGTTGAGACCGGTTTTGTAGTGTGATTCTGCCACTGACGAAACGGGTAATAGAGCTGTCTGATGATCGTATTTGTGGCGGTTCCGCTTTTGGCTTCGATCAATACTACCTGGTTGGCTCCTTCGTAACCAGCATCAACTTCGGTTTGCACGCCGTCCACGGAAATCTGAAACCGACCGGCGAGAAGATTGAACGTTGAGGAGTATCTCTCCTCTCGTATGGTAAGTACCAGCGAATCGTCACCGATGAAACGCCCGATCAGACCTAGTGCGTAAGCATGATCTATGTGCTGCGTTACTGAGTTTCCTATTTCTATCGTCTCCAGTGCAAAAGGAAGTGGGCAGTGGTAATCCTCCAGCGACGATTCAATCAGTGGGACATCGACATAGCCTTCCCCTTTGACGATGACGTAATGACCACGCATAACCGGCAAAATGAAAAGCCCCTTCTTGCGAAAAAATAGCGGGCGATCCTCTCTGCTGACCTGCTGGCACAGTATCCGCACTTCCTTCTCGCTTGGGCGCTTGAAATCTTGGCAAGCTACGTTTATTTGTTGTGCCGATAGCGGAAACGGCACTGCGTCAAAATCATGCTTGTCAATTTCATAGCGCTCGCAAATCGCGTTCCAACTAGCAGTATGTCCAGATTGAGAGGTGGTGACGAGAGTCATCAGAATTTCCATCCTTGCGGGCTCTAGTTGGTATCTTTCGGCTGTTTACAAGAAGGCTTTGGCCGAGTGCAGTCGCAATTGAGACGACTACTCTATAATTATTCCGGCCAATTCCTCAATCTCAATGGGTTCGTGGCATATGTTGCAAAAGAGTTCCAAAATTGCGGGGTCGGTGAACTCCGACCGCAAGTGAACCAGATTATCACCTTCGGCGCGATAAACCTGATATGTGTCGAAGTCTCCTCTGACCTCGTCTGAACCACACACTGTGCAAGCGTATTTCGGCTGTGCATCGTTATTGCCAATGACCATTTCACCACCTTCCTCGGATGTGCTTGTCATCGAGATCGTCGATACTCATAAATTTCACTCGCCCGCGAATTTCGTGGAAAGTGTCCAGTTCGATTCTGTCGGCAAAGTGAGGCTGACGCCATGCCGGAGCAACGATTTTGAGCTGGGTATAGAAATCGCGCAGTTCGTTGAACTTAATCAACGAGTTTCGCATATCGGTTGACATTTCCACCTCAAACATTTCCGCGGGCATATCGCGCCTATTGAACCAGATCACGTCCACGGACGTTGCTCGGCGCATGAAATTCTCATAGCCAAAGTTGGGGAGCTTTACCAAATCACAGACATCGCCAAGTTTCTGATTCCCGATCATTTTGTTTCTGTCTTGCGCAGGCACATACGTTTTGTAATTCTGCCTGTTGCCAATTTCAATCAGCAAACCCTGATAGTACGAATGGTTTCGTTCCTCAGCTTGGGGCGCAATTTCTCCATCCGGTGAGAGGCCATACTCTTTTTCATACTTTGGCGCAAGGTCCTTGAGGCAGTAAAGCCCTCGTTTCAGGACATGGAATTGATCGGACTTTTGCCTTACGATACGCCGTATCGTCGCCTCTGGCGTTTTGGTTTCCCAGTTCATTCCATAGCCGCCCGGAGAAAGAAGGACATTATTCAATTGTGACAACGTAGCAATGCCGCCAAGTTGCGTGAGCGCAGACAAGACCTGCGCCCACTGAGGATGTTTGCTCATGGCTTGAGCTCCTAACCCCTAGTTTTGAAGCATCTACTGCTGTTCTACAGCACTATACGAGATCAAAAAATCGATCGCAAGGCCATTCTGTCAGCCAAAAATATCCGAGTGCGTACCCGTGTGCATTAGTGTAATGATAACTCCGTCATCACCCCAGACCAGCAGCTAGTCCGGTTCGATATGATATTCCCAGAGCGGATACCAATTCCCGATGAGTTGGTGAGCGCTATGCCTGAGGGCCAGGGTTTCGCCGGACAGCAGATTCGCAACAATATCATCAAGCTTATCAATGTGCATCCCTCGCCGGCGAACTCGTCTTTCATCCCGTCGAAAGCGTGCGCTGGTGTGAAGCTCACGTATCTTTATTCAGGTCGGCACGCATTTCCGCCAGGCTGGCATATTTCTTTATGCCTGTACCGGCGTGGACCTCCTGAATAGCCGCCTGCGTTTCCTCGTTGGGAATCAGCTCTGTGATGGGAAAGGCTCCGTGCAGCGCCGTCTGCTTGTAAAAAATGCTGATGGCCTCTTCCGGCGACATTCCCATGCCCGCAAAAATCTCCTCGGCCTTTTGCACAACTTCGGGGTCGCGGTGGCGGGGCGTAATCTTTGGGTTTTTGCGGACCATATCCATCCTCTTCGTGTTGGACATTGCAGCCTCGGCCAGCGGCGTACCTACCCCCACGCCCGCAGCCGTATCTCCTCGCTGGCGTCCATGTCGGCCTGGGCGGCTTCGGGCTGGTCGTTGAACAGGTGGGACAGCGACCGGCGGGAGTAGTAGTTGTCGTCGGCGGGGTTGATGCGGATGGCTTCGGTGAAGTCGGCGATGGATTGCGAATACTCGCCGACTTCGTACCATGATATGCCGCGGTTGAACCAGGCATCGGCGTGGCCAGCGTCCAGCTCGATGGCCGTCGTGTAGTCGGCGATGGCCCGCTCGTACACCCCGTTCCGACTGTAACGGTTGCCTCGATCCACGTATTCTACCGCCGTCGTCGGCTCCGGCGGTGGTGTTGGCGTAGGACGGTTAGGCGCTGTCATTGCGAGCGCAGCGTGGCAATCTCGTTCCGATTCTAAACGCCGTCCCCCTACATCACCGAGCGAACCAGGCCACCATCAACCAGCATTGTCGTGCCGGTCATGTAGCTGGAGCGAGTGGATGCCAAAAACGCCACCAGGTAAGCCAGTTCCTTCGGTTCGCCGATGCGCTTCAAGGCCGTCTGCTCGGCGCGTTGGGACAGTGCGTCCTCCACCGAAATGCCCTGAGTGCGGGCGCGGTCTTCCACGTTTTCCATCATCCGCTCTGACATGATGCTGCCCGGACAAACGTTGTTGATGAGGATATTCTCGTGCCCCACATCGTCAGCCAGGTTCTTCATAAAGCCGATGACGCCCATGCGGGTCGCCGCCGACAGCGCCAGGTTGGGGATGGGGGTGTACACCGTGCTGGCCAGGATGTTGATGATGCGGCCGCCGCCCCGGGCGCGCAGGTGAGGCAACGCCTCGCGGGTCATGCGGGCAAAGAAAAACAGCGAACGGTTGGCCGACACCTGCCACAGGGCTTCGGTTGAATCCTTGGCGTAGGCTTGCGGGGGCCCGCCCGAGTTGTTGACCATAATGTCGATCTGACCGAAATGGCTGGCAGTTTGGGCAACCAGATCCTGAATGGTGTCCTCGCGATCCAGGTCGCCGGCGAAGGTGAAAATTTCGGCGCCGGTGGCTGCCCGAATCTCGTCGGCAGTCCTTTCGAGGTCCGATGCGGTGCGGGCACAGATGGCGACCCGCGCTCCCTCTTCCGCCAAAACCTCGGCGCAGGCGCGGCCCAGCCCCTTGCTGGCGCCGCCCACGATGGCGACCTTTCCGTTCAATTGCAAATCCATTCTGTAGCCTCCTGAGCTGCTGCAAGGGATTATAACAGGCGCTCCATCCACCACCACATACGCACTTCGCATACGCACTGCGCGGTCGGGGCCGGAAGCGTGCGCCCTGGCCGGTTGGTGGATCGTGCACATCCCACCGCACCCCTCACGCGTACCCACTTTGTCATTGCGAGCGCAGCGTGGCAATCTCGTCGTCGTAGTAACGGCGGTTCGCCGACGTGTGTTCAACCTCATCGAGATTGCCACGTCGCTATGCTCCTCGCAATGACAGATTAAAGTCGGTACGCGTGAGCCCCGCGCCCGCGTCGCAGCCGTGGTGTACAATCGCGAGCATAATGACGATGCCCGACGATGCCATCGCCCGCGATATAGAGTCCGCCGCTGTGGAGTTTGCCCGCGGGGCCGGCAAGTTGTTGTCCCACCATTTTGGCCGTGCGCTGAGCGTGGAGTACAAGGACAAGGCTCAGCAAGACCCGGTTACCTCAGCAGACAAGGAAACCCAGGAATACCTGGTTAACCGGATTGCCGAGCGGTTTCCAGAGCACGGTATTCTGGGCGAAGAGGACGCCGCCGACGCTGACGGCGAAAAACGGGCGGCAGATTTCCTGTGGGTGCTTGACCCGCTGGACGGCACCACCAATTTTATGAACGGGTTGCCGGTTTACGCATCGTCCATTGGTGTGCTGTATCGCGGGCGACCGCTGGTTGGAGCGGTTTTCATCCCGTGGCCCAGCGCGGGCGACGGCGTGGTGGTGCATTCCCGGGTCGGCGGCGGGGCCTTTCGCGATAGCGAGCCAGTATCGGTGTATCAGACCGACCGGCTGCGCGGCGACCGCCTGGTCGGCCTGCCCGGCTCATTCGGCGCTTCGACGCGCCTGGGCAAGGGGCTGAAGGGCCAACCCCTGGGGCAGCTGCGGGTTACCGGCAGTATCGCCTACGAGCTGGCGTTGACCGCGATGGGCGTGTTGCAGTTTGCCGTCATCGGTGCGCCGCGAATGTGGGATATGCTGGGTGGCGCAATCGCGGTGCAGGAAGCCGGCGGAACCGTGATGACGCGGTTGTCGGGCCGACGGCAGTGGCATCCGATGGATTCGCTGGTGCCCACTTGGGATGAACAGGCGCCGACGATGGCCGCACTGCGAAAATGGGTGGCGCCGCTGGTGGCCGCCAACCCGACGCTGGCTCCGCTCATTGCCAACAACCTGCAACGGCGGCGGCGCCCGGTGCGAACCATGTGGCGGCGGATGAAGCGCGTCGTATCCCGACGCAAGCCCTAACTTCAACGCCCCGGCAATCTAACGACTTCAGGCGTCGGGCCCCCTCAGCAAGTCCAGGTATTTGTACCCGGAGCCGGTGTTCAGCAGCACCACTTCCTCGTCAGGCCCGATACTGCCGTCGGCGAGCAGCCGCTCCAACCCAACCAGCGTCGCCGCACCCTCAGGGCAGGCGATGATTCCTTCAGCGGAGGCGAGACGGTACATGGCGTCGATCATATCGTCATCGCTGACGGCCAGTGCGCCGCCACCAGTTTCGCGGATCGCCTTCAGGATAAGATAGTCGGCAAAGGGGCCGGGCACGCGCAGACCGTCGGCTTTGGTAGTTGCGTTGGGCCAGGCTTCGGCGGTATCCGCGCCATCGTTCCAAGCCTTTACGATGGGCTGGCACCCATCGGCCTGCACCGCGTAGAAGCGGGGCGGAGCGCCCTCAATCCAGCCTAGTTCGAGCAATTCCTGAAACCCTTTGTACATACCGATGATGCCCGTACCGCCGCCGGTGGGATACACGATGGCGTCGGGCATACGCCAGCCGAGCTGCTGGGCAATCTCCAGACCCATCGTTTTCTTACCTTCCGCACGGCACGGTTCTTTCAGTGTGGAGAGGTCAAACAAACCCTGCTCGGCGGCGATGCCGACCGCGATCCGCCCGGCGTCGCTGATGAGTCCATCAACCAGGTTCAGCTCGGAGCCGGCGACGATGGATTCCTTTTTGTTGGAGTCCGGAGCGTCCTGGGGCATGAACACCTTGACCGGAGTGCCGGCCCGGGCGCAGTAAGCCGCCGCCGCGCCGGCCGCATTCCCGGCCGAGGGCATGGTGAAACCTCGCGCTCCCATCTCCCAGGCTTTGGACACGGCGGCGGCGATGCCGCGAGCCTTGAAGGTGCCGGTGGGATTCAGCCCTTCTTCCTTGATGAGCAGCCGGCGTACCCCAACCTGCCTGGCCAGCGTTTTTGCATCGAGCAGTGGCGTACCGCCTTCACCCAGAGTGATGACGGCGTTTGGGTCGGACACCGGCAGCAATTCGTTGAACCGCCACATATTGGAATCGCGGCTGTTGAAATCCGAGCGCGCAACCTCCCGGCGCAGACGCGGCAGGTCGTAACGCACGAACAAAACTTTGCCGCAGCATTCGCTGACCGTTGCCAAACCATCGTAGGGCGCAGCGCTGCCGCACATGGTGCATTCCAGGTGGTCGATATAACTAAAAGGCGGCATACATTACTCCGATGCGGAATAGGCTTCGGCTTGTTGGCTCGAGATTACCGGATTGCTCACGATGGGGCGATTCAATCCCAACAGCTCGCGTACCCGTTCGTTGGCGCGATTCAGCCTTATTGCAGCAGTAGGGAATTGGGGATTGTTAGCGTTATGGACAGAATGGCGTTCGGCTACTCCATCATCAAGCCATTGGTCCACCAGTTGATAGCACACGTAGTCGGTTGTCGTAACACCCCAATCCAGCATCCACTCCGTGCATAGCTTGTTATACCCCACAAAACTGAGATTCCCCTCAATCCGGTCCATATTCATGATAAAGGTTTGGAGGGCGTCATCTACCTTCTGGGCAGTTTGCTCTGAGATGGAAACATTGCCATGCTCCGGCAGATTGAACCCCTCCAGTTCGGCTTCCAGGGGAAACAGCGGAGTGACCGCCAGCATATCCCGCGCAACGGACTGGCTGAAAGCGCAGAGGACAATGCGCCGGCCGAGGGCGCGGGCCCGGTCAACCAGTATCTGAAAGTCGGAATCGCCGGTGCCGAGCACGATGACACCGCAATCATCCCGGTCGCGCAGCCAGTCGTACACTTCCAGCAGCATCGCCGGGTCAGTGCGGTCTTTGCCGGCCAGCGTGCGCGGCGCCTGGTACGGTTGGATGCCGGCGGCGTTGAAAGCCACGCCATCATCGGGCCGCAGGCTCCAGTCGCCGAAAGCCTTGCCGCCCAGCACCTCACCAAACACCTGGCCCACGTTGGTCATGGCCTGGCACAGGGCTTCCGGATTCACGCTTTTTCGATAAAGCTGGGCTCCCCGACGAATGTTTTCCCAATCGATAGCAATTAATACGCCGTTGGCATTAAGTTCTTCCATTTCAAATAACCTGTATGATTGGATGACGCTGGTGTTAGTAAAAAAGTCTTCGACAACCGATAGATCAGGTCATCGGCTTGTCAGGCCAATAAAGTTCGTACAACCGCTCGGATAGACGTTCACATAACTGAAGTCCCAACTCAACCTCTCGTTCCGTTTCTGCGTTTTCGTAAAAATTAGTGTGCAGACCGCGGGCAGTACGAAAACCGTTACGGATAAGTTCTTCGCTATCAGTATCCCCGGCATCGCGCGCCAGTTCAGCTAGCTCCCGCGCTACCTGCCAGATAGACCGATGGTCGTGAATTACTCCCCTGTACTGGGAGCTGATGGCCTTGATGGTCTCTGCCACCAGGCCCCATGCCTTGTTGGACGCTTGCGGCAAACTATCGTCGTCGTTCTCCGACAGATGCTGCCAGGCGCTCCGGCGAAAAGCCTCCCCCAGGATGACGTAGTTAACCGGCTGCTTATCGGCATCACCCGGTTGGGCAGGATCGCGGGCGGCAGCGAGTCCGCGCGCGATGGCAGCAGCGATGGTTTCGTTTGAGTAAGTCATCGTCGGTTACCAAAGTTGGTATAACATTATAGCGCAATGCCGGCCGCCGCTCGATCCGGTTGCCACGTTGCAGAAACCGCCGGAAACATGGAGGAACGGAAATAGATGCCCAACTACCAGTTCGTCGAATATTCAGCAAATCCCGATAGCCACATCGCCCGCGTTACGTTGAACCGACCCGAGCGCCTCAACGCCCTGAACGACCAGATGCAGCGCGAGGTCACCGCTGCTTTGACGCAGGCGGAGTCTGACAACGACGTTCGGGTAGTCATCATTACCGGCGCTGGGCGGGCGTTCTGCGCGGGCGGCGACCTCAATGATTTGGGCGGCTCATCGGATGGCAACGGCACCGGCTGGACATCGGGCAACGCCGATGAGGTGCGACGGAGTTTCCGTTCGGCGCAGGGGATGATTCTGGGCGTGCAGCAATGCGAAAAGCCGGTTATCGCCATGGTGAACGGCGTGGCCACCGGCGCTGGCCTGGACCCGGCCTGCGCCTGCGACATCCGTATTGGCACCGCCCGCTCCCGGTTCATGTCGGCTTACGTTCGCATCGGATTGTTCCCCGGATTTGGCGGCACCTGGCTCTATCCGCGCACGCTGGGCAGCCTGGGGCGCGCCGCCGAGATGCTGTTCACCGGCGATTTCCTGGAGGCCGACGAGGCATACCGGCTGGGCTTCCTGAACCGGCTGGTCGATGAATCAGAGCTGGAAGCCACCACTGTATCCATGGCGGAACGCATCGCCGCCGGCCCGCCCATCGCCATCCGACTCTCCAAGCTGATGCTGTATAAGGGTCTGGAGTTTGATCTGGAAACCGCGATGAAGATGGCTGCCGCCGGCGAGACCATCACGCTCACTTCTCAGGACCATGTTGAAGGCGTAACGGCCTTCCGACAGAAGCGGGCCGCGGAGTATAGAGACCAATAGGGCTGGCACATTACCAAGTCTGTCCCAGCCCATTGGCGCCGCCGCGGAACCGGGCGGCTTTACCGCTGGCAGGTTGGCTCAAAGTAATTGCCGGCCCGCTCCACCAGGTCGCGCAGTTCCCGGTACGTCTGGTTCTCGTTCAGGTCGGATTCTACGGTGTCGAGCAATCCGGTAACAGCATCCAGGTCGTTGCACTGGGCCCAAACCGACCCTCGGAGCAGTTCGGCAAATTCAGCTGCCGCTGCGGTCTGCCGGAAGTAGGGGTCCGTAGCTGACAGGTCGGTAGCAGTCTCGCCGAACCGAATATCGGCGGACAACTCGGTGGCTTCCCGCGTTTGTGGATCCAGCCAGCGCAATCGGGCAGTGGCCAGCGTCGAGTCGCTGGCGACGTCGTCGTGCAACCGCAGTTCGTACAGGGCCGAAACGTCCCGGGCGAAGCCCACTTCTCCAAAGTCCAAAGAGTCGTCGCGGAAGTCCTCGTCCGCGACGGCGCGGTTTTCATAACCGATGAGACGGTACTTGCGCACCGCGTCCGGATAGAATTCCACCTGCACCCGTGCGTCCCGTGCGGTTTCGCTGAAAACACCGGGCACGCTTTCCTGCAAGAACCGCTCCGCAGCATTGCGGTCTGATATGTAGTGGTAGGTTCCGTTGCCTCGGTTGGCCAGCGCCTCGAGCAACACGTCGTTGTAATTGCCCGATGCGCCGACGCCGATGGCGGTCAGCGTGGCGTTGCGTTGTGCGTAGTCGTCCACGATTTTGAGAATGGACTCAGGGCCGGTTGCGCCCACGTTGGCCACCCCGTCGGACAGCAATACCAGCCGCACCTTGCGACCAGCGTCCATCTCATCGGACGCCAGGTCATAAGCCAGTCGCAGGCCGGCCTCGGCGAAGGTGCTGCCACCCGCCCGCATTTTCCGCGCTGCGCTGACAATATCACGCGTATCCTCTCCATCCGTGAAGTGGTGGGCAACCACAACGGAGTCGGCGTAGGTTACGATGGCCGCCCGATCGCTGGGTATCATCTGGGCGGCGATGCCCTCGATTACTTCCTTCGCCAACCCCAGGCGGTTGTCGGCCTCCATAGAGCCGGAAACGTCAACTACGAAAATCAACGAAACCGGATCGCGGTCTGTGGTGGGGGCCGGGTTGCTGACACCGACCCGCAGGAGCACATAGTCCGGTTCGCCAAACGGCGACGGGCCAGCGTCGAGATGCAATCCCAGCGCAGTTTCGCTGGGCGGGTAGTTCTGCGGCAGGCTGTTGATGTACTCTTCAACGCGCACCGAATCGGGCTCGGCAAGGTGCCCGCTGCGGAGATACAGCTTCAGGATTTCGTAGGACGCGGTGTCGCCATCCAGAGCAAAAGTCGATAGCGGGTCTTCATCCGGCTCCATAAATGGATTCACGCCGTAATGCTCGAAATACGTCAGGGGGAACGCTCCGTCGTTGGGATTGTCGGTCCCGCCAGATACGGGTGGGATGACCGGCCCACCCGGGGATGGGGCGGTGGCTTGACTAGCACCCAGGAGTTGACCCTGCGAACTCGGCGTTCCGGTCGGCGCCGCCGGTGCGGCAGCGTCGGCTGAACTTCGTTGGAACGCCGGCGTCGTGGTGGCACGAGCCGCGGCCGGCGCGGGTTCGCTGGTAGTCCGATGCGATGAGGGGGCGGTTGTTGCCGAGGGTGGTTGAACCTGGTCGGCCGCCTGGCCCGGTGGCGACGAGGCCGGAGCCGACTCGCTGTCGGATGGGGTTTGCACCCCTCCGCACGCGATGGCTAACAGGGCCACCACAGCCAGTGTTGCAATGGTTGGGGTAATTCGAATGAAATTCAGATTTCGCATTGTTCCTCCCGTTTCGCGCCAATTCCCGTAATAGCAACCTATACGAAGGGTGCGGCCCCCCGGATTTATCCACCGCCGCATTACTGTCTGGATTGCTCTGGTTTGAGCCAGCAGCCGGCGGTGATAAAATGCCCGAACTATGACCGCAGACAACAGCCTTTCTCCCCACGGCGGCGCCCTGATTGAACGCGTCCAACCATTGACGGTCGATGACACGGCGCGCGTTGCCGGCCTCGCTGCCATCGAGGTGCGCGACCAGGTGGCCACGGAGTGCGTCAACATTGCCTACGGATTTTTCTCCCCGCTCACCGGCTTCATGGGCCGAGCCGACGTGGAGTCAGTTGCGAATTCAATGCGGCTCACCGGGCGGCTCACCGGAGGGTTGGTCTGGCCCATCCCGATTGTCCTGGATGTGGCTGAGTCGGAAATCCGGCGCCTCGGCTTACAGGTGGGGGACACCGCACTGCTCACGCATCAGGGTAACCCTCTCGCGACGCTGGATGTAGCGGAAATATTCGGCACCGATTTGGCCTCACTGGCCGAGCGTGTCTACGGCACTTCCGAGCGAGCGCACCCCGGGGTGCAGCGCACACTGGACTACGCTAACCGCTTCGTGGCCGGGGACATCACGCTGGTTTGCGAACCCGTCATCAATCCGCCTTTCGACCGGTTCTGGCGAACGCCCCGCCAGCTGCGTTCGGAGTTGGGCGCGGCCCAATGGAGACGGGTCGTAGCGCATCAGACGCGCAACGTGCCTCACTCCGGCCACGAATACCTGATGAAAGGCGCGTTTATGGAGGCGCGGGCCGACGGCGTGCTGGTGAGCGCGGTAATTGGCGAAAAGAAGGAGGGTGATTACATCGACGAGGCCATCGTGCTAGCCCACGAGCATCTGCGGGAATGCGGGTTCTTCCGCGACGATATTCACCGCACCACCGCGTTCATGTGGGATATGCGTTACGCCGGCCCTCGGGAGGCGGTTTTCCACGCCATTGTCCGGAAGAACCTGGGCTGCACCCACCATATGTTTGGCCGTGACCACGCCGGCGTGGGAGATTACTACGACCGCTACGCTGCCCACGAGATATTCGGCGACCTGCCCGACCTGGGCATACGCTCGGTGCTGACACTGGAATGGTGGTACTGCCCCACCTGTGGCGGCGTGGCCTACGAAGGCATCTGCGGGCATCCGGACACCAAGCAGGACCTGGCCGGTCGCTTGATTAGGAACATAATTTCCGGCGGCGCCGACCCAGCGCCCCAAACGCTGCGTGCCGAAACGCTGGCAGTGGTGCAGCGTTGCGCCGAGGAATACGGCTTCGGCTCCCCCTTCGTAACCGAGCAGTACCTACGCGAACGCACGCCGGTGATGACGGTGCCCCCACCACTGTGGCTCAGCCAATGAGGTCAGCTTAATATTACGGCCATCGACAACCCGGCGAATCCCAAACCGATGGCAATTATAATGCCAAAGGCCCATTTGTAATTGCCAACTTTTGAATCGGCCAGAGAGGTCCTCAGCCCGGCAAACTCGTTTCTGAGTTCAGCAAACTCATTTCTAAGTCTGGAAAACTCGTTTTTGAGGTCCGCAAGCCCGATTTTAACTTCCGCTACCTCACTTCTGACTTGGGCCACTTCACTTCTGACTTGGGCCACTTCGTCTCTAACTTGCGCTATATCGCCCTTCAACTCGCTGCGGAGTTCTCGCAAGTCAGCCTTGGTCGCCACTTCGCCAGTTACGGCTGAAGCGATTTCAGCGGTTACCGCCCCGGCGATTTCTTTGGTAATGGCGCCGGATATTTGGTTGGTCAGGCCCGCTTCCTGGAGCCTACCCTGCATAGCTAAAGTATCCAGAGGCATAGTAGTTGGCCGTTGCGTGTTTTAGCGCCTGATTGCGGGGCCAGTATATCAAAATACGCTCATTTCTGCCGCCCCCCGGCGGACGGCGTACCGCTGCCGCGCCGTATGCTATGCCGTAGTCTATAATGGCTGCCGGGGCAGAGAGCGATGTTTGAGCTCCATAGGCGCCGCCATTGAATCAAACTATTACCGGAGGAAACCGAACTATGGTGCTGGAATCGGGGAGGATAACGGAAGAGGGTCTGGAGCGACTACGCAGCCGGATTGGCAGTTTCAACCGACCGCGGCAGTATGGCGTTGGGTTGTTCAACGAGGAAGCGTCCCGCAGCGCCATCCGCCATTTTTGCCAGGGTATTGGGGACACGAACCCGTTGTATGGGGATCGCTCCTACGCTCAGGCCACCAGGTATGGCACTATCATCGCGCCGCCCTGCTTTCTGTACAGCGTCTACTGGTGCTCCGGTCGTACCGGCGGCCTGCCCGGAGTCCACGGTTTCCACGCCGGCAACGACTGGGAATTCTACCGCCCAATCTATCTTGACGACCAGATTAGCGTGCAGGAACAATTCACCGGCCTGGAGGAGAAGGAAAGCGAATTCGCCGGTCGCATACTGATTCAATCCAGTGTTACCCACTACTACAACCAGCGCGGCGAGACCATCGCCAAAACGAAAGGCTGGCAAATTCGCGCCGAGCGCAGCGCCGCCCGCGAACGCCAGAAATACACTTTCGAGCCCTACCAATACTCCCGTGATGAGCTGGAAATCATCCAGAATGCGGTCCTCGGCGAGGAGATACGTGGCAGCAATCCCCGCTGGTTTGAGGATGTCATTATCGGCGATGAGCTAACGCCGGTGGTCAAGGGGCCGATGAGTCATGGCGACATCACCGCCTTCGTAGCCGGTTGCATCGGCGGCATCAGCCACGGCATCCAGCTGCAGGAGATCCTGCGCCATCCGTCCTGGGGCTTCACCGATCCCACCACCGGAGCGCAGGAGGCGATTATCCGCGTGCATGACATCCAGGAAGCTGCTGAGAGCGCCGGGCTGCCCGGCGCCTACGACTACGGCTGCCAGCGTTGCTGCTGGATGGGCCACTTGCTAACCAACTGGATGGGCGATGACGGCTTTTTGAAGGCCATGCACGTTGAACTGCGCCGCTTCAACGTGGTGGGCGATACCACCTGGTGCAAGGGCAAGATTACGGGCAAGCGGATTGAGGACGGCGAGCACCTGGTGGACATGGACATTTGGGGCGAGAACCAGCGGCAGCAGGTTACCACCCGCGGCAACGCGACGATTCGACTTCCGTCGCGGGAATCCAACAGCAACTGGCCATAAGTCATGTGGGCGTTCCCAGCCGATAACCGGAGATTCGATTATGACGCAACCGAAACAGAAGCCTAAAAACAAACTGACCGGGGCGGATTACATGGCCCTCACGCCGCCGTCGCACCGCGGTGTTCGCTACCAGCTCATCGAGGGAGAACTCGTCAAAATGGCCGGGCCTAACGAACCTCACCAAATTTTTATTGGTGAACTTTATTTCGCAGCAAGGTCGCAAATCGGTGCGCCCGGGCTCTTTGAAATCCGCCTCTCACCATTCGATGTAGCCATCGACGAACACAACACTTTCCAGCCGGACTTACTGTTCGTATCCAGCGAACGCAGGCATATTTTTGACGGCCACGGTGTCACCGGCGCGCCCGATGTGGTCGTCGAAGTGCTGTCCGAATCTACCCGCCAACGCGATTTGAACGTGAAGTTGCCGGTTTATGCCCGCAACGGCGTCCGAGAGATGTGGATGGCCGACCTACGTGCCCGAACGGTTGCGAAATACGTTGGTGATGGCCAATCTCTGACCCTGGAAACGATGTATAGCGCCGAGGACATTTTGACATCAGAGGCAATACCCGGCGTTGCCATCGACCTGGGGGCGATATTTACGCTCCTACGGGACGCCGCCTTGCCCGACAGCTAACCCAAATATTGCTCGGCGGCCCGCGCGAAACCGTCCAGCGACCCCTCCAGCACCCGGTCTTCCAGGCAGTAGGAGATGCGGAAATGGCCCGGTGTGCCGAACCCTTTGCCCGGCACCACCAGGACGTTGTACTCCTGCAACGCGGCGACAAAGGCTTCGTCGTCCTCCAGCGGTGAACGGGGGAATAAATAGAAGGCGCCCTGGGGTTTGACGATCTGGTAGCCCATGCCGGTTAGCCCGTCGTACAGGAAATCCCGCTTGCGCTGGTATTCCCCAACGTCCACCGACGCACTCTGCACTGCCCGCACCACGTGCTGCATCAGAGCCGGCGCGTTGACGAATCCCAGCACCCGGTTGCAAAACACCAGTCCGTTCACCAACTCTGCTTTGTCGCGGTAGGCCGGATGCACGGCGATGTGTCCGATGCGTTCACCGGGCAGGCCCAGGTCCTTGGCGTGGGAATTGACCACGATGGTGCGCTCGTAGAGGGGAAACACCTGCGGATACACCAGCCCGTCGTAGATAATGCGGCGATACGGTTCGTCGCTGATGATAAAAATCTCGGAATCAAATCGTGCCTCGGCGCGCTCCAGCAAGTCCGCCAGCGCACGGATGTCCTCCGCCGGGTAAACCACGCCCGACGGGTTGTTGGGAGAGTTCAGCATGACGGCCCGCGTCCGTGACGTTATCGCCGCCTCGATGGCATCCAAATCCAACCCAAACTCGGCGTTGGTGGCGACAATGACGGGCGTACCGTTGTGGTTCTGGATGTAGTAAACGTACTCGCCGAAGAACGGCGACAGGATAATAACCTCATCGCCCGGGTTCAGGATGGTGCGCAGTACCACGTTAGCAGCGCCGGCGGCTCCACAGGTCATCACGATGTCGCCAACGCCGAAGGACAGTCCGGTTTCGCCTGACAGTGTATCGGCGACGGCCTGACGGGTTTCGGCGTAACCCGCGTTGGGCATATAACGGTGCATCCCCGGCGTCGGGTTTTGGGCGATGCGGCGCAACTCCTCGTGGAACTCCGGAGGCGGCTCCATGATGGGGTTGCCCAGCGAGAGGTCAAACACGCTGTCCTCGCCGTACTGCGCTTTCAGGGCAATACCTACCTCAAACATACGGCGGATCCAGCCACCTTCTTCCATCGACCTGCTGACGTATTGAGAAATGGGCATCGCGTTTGCTCCAGAGGCGCTGACGGCGCGGGTGCGGAATATTATAGCCGACGCGTGCCGACGGCTGTCCGCCTCACTTGCCGGCATCTCGTGCTTGCCGGCATCTACTGATGGGCAGTTGCTACGGTCTTACAGCCACTCGGCGGCGCGTTCGCCGATCATGATGGCGGTGGCATTGGTGTTGGCCCGCACCACGTTGGGGCAGATAGACAGGTCAACGACCCGCAGGTTCCGGACGCCTCGCACCCGGCAATACTGGTCAACGACAGCCATCGGGTCGCCGTCCGGCCCCATGCGACACGCTCCGGAGGTGTGGAAGGTAGTGAAGACGTTGCGGCGCAGCCAGTCGTCGAGGTCGGCGTCTGACGCCATTATTTCAGCAGAAGGAGACGCCAATGGGCCGGCAATTCGCGCGAAGGCGGGTTGTTCCAGCACCTGTTGGCAAAGACGCACGGCCTCCCGCAAACGGCTGCGGTCGAAGTCGCTGCGCAGATACCGGTAGTCAATGACCGGCTTGTCGTGAGGGTCGGCTGATGACAGACGCATTTCCCCGGCGCTGTCGGCCTGCTCCAGGATGCACGTCATCCGCAGCACTGCCCGGTCGGAACCGGGGTCGCTGCCCAACGGACTTGGGCCGGACACGTCGTTGTTGACATAAACGTGCATATCGTTGCGCAGCGGTGAACCGGCCGTCGTGTAGCGCAACAGCGTCTGGATACGTGAGCCCGAGAAGTCCGACGAGAATTCGGGGTTCAACACGGCGTCCACGTACACCAGGGGATGGTCGCGCAGGTTTTGTCCGACGCCGGGCAGGTCTTGCACCACCGGTATGCCCACTTCGGCCAGATGCCCGGCCGGGCCCACGCCGGACAGCATCAGCAGCTGGGGCGAGGCGAGCCCGCCGGCGCTCAAGATTATTTCGCCGCCGGCAACGTTGAATATCTGGCCGCCGCTTTCCACTTCGACACCAGTTGCGGTGGTGCCTTCAAACAGAATGCGGCGGGCCAGGACACTGGGGCGGATGGTCAGGTTCAACCGATGGCGCGCGGCGGACAGGTAGGCCAGAGCGCAACTCATTCGCACGCCGGCCGGATTGTTCATCGGGGCCGCGCCGAATCCCGTGGACGAGGGGTGGTTCAGGTCTGAATCGGCGGGGAATCCCAACGCGGCGCACGCCGTCAGAAACGCCTGCTGAAATGGATGCCAGGTTTCCCGGGGCGCGCGCACTACCGGAATCGGGCCGTCGCTGCCGTGAAAATCGTCGCGGATGTCGGCGTCTGATTCCAGCTTGCGGAAGAAGGGCAGCACGTTGGCGAACGACCATTGGTCATTGCCCTGCTGCGCCCACGTATCGTAATCCTCGGGCAAGCCGCGCAGAAAAACCTGCCCGTTGACCGCCCCGGAGCCACCCATGACCTTGCCGCGGGCAATCTGCATGGGGGCAGCCTGCTCCTGGGTTCCGGTGGCCTGATATGACCAGTTGAACCGCGCGCCCGCCGCCGACCCCTCCTGACGGGAACCGTCCCGCAACTCGCCGGGCCACTGCTCGAACTCGGCGAAATCCGGCCCAGCTTCCAGCAGCAGCACCGATTGGTCAGGGTTTTCTGACAATCGCGTCGCCAGGGCGCAACCCGCTGAGCCGCCGCCCACTACGATGACGTCGTATTGCATAAATTACCGCCCCGTCTCATCTGGCGTCGGTCTAAACCCGAACGCAGTGCAAAATTGGCGAGCGACGGCAGCTGCGACGGCGTCCACAGCGAGCAGCTCGGCACGGCCTGGTAGCTCGGATGCCACGCTGGTTACTCCCCGGTCGGCGATGCCGCAAGGGATGATAGCGTCAAACCGGGACAAGTCGGTACACACGTTGATTGCGAAACCGTGGTAGGCAACGCCGCCGGCAATCTTGACGCCAATGGCGGCCAACTTACGCCGACCGTCCGCAGTCCACACGCCGGTCAAGCCATCCACGGTTGAGGTAGCCAGTCCTAATTCGGACAGGCTGTTGCTGATAACCTGCTCCAGAGTCCTCACGTACCAATGCGGCCCGCCGCGCCCCCGCAGCCGCACGATGGGGTAGGCGACCAACTGACCCGGCCCGTGGTAGGTAATCAAACCGCCCCGGTCGGTTTCTACGATTTCAGCGCCGCGACTTGCCACTGCCGATTGGTCGAGCAGCAGGTGGGTGTCCGGCGACAGCCGCCCGCGCGTGTAGGTGTGAGGGTGTTCGAGCAGGAGCAGGGTATCGGGAGTCAGGCCCCGGCGCACGCGGTCGGCAATCTCAACCTGCAAATCCCACGCCTCCCGGTAGGGAACTGTGCCCAACCGGACGATGCGGCACAACTCGGGAACGGCATCGCGCGCCGCCGGGTCAGTAGCCGCCGGGTCAGTAGATGGGAGTGTCGCCATCGATCGCCTCAAGGCGACGCTTGACCAACTGCAGGAACCCCCCTGACTCTTCGCCGTCATTGATGCGATGATCGAAGGACAGGCACAGGTTCATCATCCAGCGAATGGCGATGGCGTCGTTGATGACTACCGGCCGCTGTTGCACGGCTTCGGTGGTCAGGATGCCGGCCTGCGGGTGGTTTATGATGGGGCCGCTGACCGTGCTGCCCAGCGCTCCGGTGTTGTTGACGGTAAACGTACCCCCTTGCACATCTTCAAGTCGCAATGCACCGCGGCGCGCGCGACCGGCCAAGTCGTCGATGGCGTGGGCGAGCCCGGCTATGCTCAACCGGTCAGCGTCGTGGATGACGGGCACAACCAGCCCGGTGGGTGCGGCCACGGCAATACCCAGGTTGATGCGCCGTTTGAGCACGATGTGGTCATCGCCCCAGGAGGCGTTCAGCGTTGGGTTGTCCTTCAGTGCGCCGGCCACCGCCTTCAGCGCGAAGGGCAGGTAGGTCAGGTTGATGCCTTCCCGCTGGCGGAACGCTTCGCGCTCGCTATTCCGCAGCGCTACCAGCTCGTTAATATCTACTTCCACCATGCTCCAGGCGTGGGGAATCCGGCTCACCGAGCGCACCATCGCGTCGGCAATCATGCGGCGCACCGGCGTAATGGCAACCCGTTCCTCGTCAGCACGGGTGTCCGGGTCAGCACGCGTGTCCGAGTCAGCGCCTTGGGCCGAAACGGGGGCCGGAGCAGGAGAAGCCACCGGCGCGGCGGCGGATTCCAGAAGCCGCAACACGTCATCTCGGGTTACGCGTCCGCCCATTCCGGTGCCGGCAATGCGGTTGACATCGAGCCGGTGCTTGCCGGCGAGTCTCCGCACTGCTGGAGACAGGCGGTGCGCCGGGCGTTCTCCGTAGGCATCCGCTTGGGCAGCCGGATTTGCGGCGTCCACCAATTGCGTTGCAACGGCCGGCGGAGGGAGCGGAGCAGCCGGCGTGGCCGGCGGCGCTGGCGTGGCGCTGGCGGTTTCCTGAGCCAACGCCTCCACCGCCGAACCGCCGGTCGGCCCCACCGGCTGCGCGTTGGTAATGAGGTACGACATGGGCGTCGTCGAGGTCGCTGGCGTCGCCGGAGTTAGTGTCGGAACAGGAGCCGGCGGCGCCGTCGGGGCCGTTGCCGCTGCCTGGACAACCGGGGCCGGAGTTGCGCGTTCGTCGGTTTCAACCTCCGCGATGGCGGCTCCCATCGGCACGGTTTCGCCTTCTGTGGCGATGATGCGTAACAATTGCCCAGCCACCGGGGAGGGCACTTCCATGGTTACTTTGTCGGTAACAACTTCAACCAGCGGGTCAAAGCGTTCCACCCGATCGCCCGGTTGCTTGAGCCACTTGCCGATGGTGCCTTCAACGACGCTTTCGCCGACGTGGGGCAGTTCAATAAATTGGGGCAAAAGGTGATTCCTCGTTGATTGGAAAGGCCGCCCGAGACGTTTCCCGTCCGTTAGGCACTGCTAGTATGAGGCCAACCGCCGTAGCTCGGAGGCGATGGCCTCGGGGTTGGGCATGTAGGCATCTTCCAGCGTTTGGGCGAAGGGCATCGTTGGCACGTCGGGCCCGCACAACCGGGCGATGGGTGCATCCAGATACTCGAACGCTTCGTCGGCAGCCAGCGCGGCAATCTCGGCGCCGATGCCTCCGCTGATGTTGTCTTCGTGCACAATGAGCAGCTTGCCGGTTTTGCGCACCGAGGCCAGTATCGTTGCGGTGTCCAGTGGTTTCAGGGTGCGCAGGTCGACCACTTCGGCGGCAATCCCGTCGGCAGCCACGGCTTCGGCGGCGGCCAGGCAGTAGTGCATCGCCAGCCCGTAGGACACCACCGTGACATCGCCGCCGACGCGTTTGATGTCAGCCGGGCCGATGGGGACGGTGTAATCCTCGTCGGGCACTTCGCCGCGCACCAGGCGGTAGGTCTTCTTGTGCTCCAGGAATATCACCGGATTGTCGTCGCGGATGGCCGATTTCAGCAGACCCTTGGCCTCATACGGCGTCGATGGAGTTACGACGAGCAAACCCGGTGTGTGGAAGAACAGCGCCTCTACGTTTTGCGAATGAAACAGCCCGCCGCGAATTCCCCCGCCGTAGGGTATGCGGACGGTCATGGGAACTTTGAGGGCGCCGTTGGTTCCGTAGTGGGCACGGGCTGCCTCCCCGATCAGCTGGTTGACGCTGGGCCACACGAAATCGGAGAACTGCACCTCCGGTACGGGCCGCATCCCGCGGAACGCGGCGCCCAATGCGATGCCCATGATGGACGCCTCGGCCAGCGGAGTATCCAGCACCCGCTGGGGCCCAAAATCTTCGATAAACCCCTGGGTGGCCAGGAACACACCGCCGCGTTGTCCCACGTCCTCGCCCATGACGAAAACCCGCTCGTCCCGCTCCATTTCTTCGCGCAGAGCCGAACGCACTGCCTCGATTACCGTCATCTCGGTCATTGCTGCCGCCCGTAATCTTGGTCTTCGTGAAAAAGGTCTGCTCGGCTGGTACGACCGCTTGCGGTCAGGTTAGGTCATCGCCGCCGGACTCTTCGTTGGGAAGTTCTTCGGATGGGAGGATGTCATCCGGGTTGACACCTATTTCCAGCAGGCGAGACCGTATGTTAGCGATTACTTCGGCGCGACCCTCGGCGCGGCCTTCGACGCGACCTTGGTCACGACCCTCAGCGCGCAGTTTCTCCTGAGCAGGTTCAAGCAATTTGTCGTTGAGGAATTTGGCCAGTACCATGATGGCTCCTTTTGATTCGTTCGCGACGTCAATCAGGATGCGGTATATGCTGCCGGTGATGCCGAGGGCAATGAGGGCAATAGCGATTTTGGTGGGTAAGGATGGGGTGTCGAACTGTGCGGCGGTTGCCGTTCCATACCATAATAGCAGAGCGTAAATGGCAATAACCAAAAGCAGGCGGATAAATCTGGCCAAGTAGCTCAGGACGCGGTTTTGGGCAACAGTGCTGGTTCCGCTCATTATGGGAAGGGTTGCGCTTTACCCATTCTTGCCGTCCCGGCGTTAGACATACAGGTTGTCGTAGATAGTAGACGCGTCGGGAGGGGACGCGGCGTCGGCAAAATCGGTGGCGTCGTTGACCAGTTGCAATGCCTCGGCCCTGAATTGGTCTACCTGCTCCGGCGATACGATACCGCGGTTCATCAGCTCGGCGGGGAAGGTTGTCACTGGATCGAACTGTCGTGCCGCATCCAGAGCGTCCCGGTCGCGGTAGCGGCGGTCGTCGTCGTCGGTAGTGTGGGGCATGAACCTTTCGCACTTCATTTCCACCAGCGTCGGCCCGGTGCGGCGAGCAAAGTCGATCCCCTGCCGGGTCGCCTCGTAACACGCCATCAGGTCCATGCCGTCAATGACAAACCCGGGGAATCCGTAAGCTTCCGCGCGTGCCGCCACATCGCCAACCACCATCTGGGTTGCCTGCGGCGTGGAGATGGCGTACTTGTTGTTCTCGCAGATGAACACGATGGGTAACCGGTGAATGGCGGCAAAGTTCATCGCTTCGTGGGTCTCACCCTGGCTGGTGGCCCCGTCGCCGAAGTAGCAGATAGTAACCGTATCGTCGCCCATCATCTTGCAACCCAAGGCGTAGCCGACGCTTTGGGTCAGACCGGCGGCGACCACGTTGGAAATCTGGATGATGTTCCGCGGAAGATCGGCGCCCTGCAACGGGAACTGACGGGCGCCGGAATACGGGTCGCCGTCCTTACCCATAAATGACAGCATAACCTGCCGGGGCGTGAGGCCGGCGGCCATCTTGATGGCCAGGTCGCGGTAGTAGGGGAACAGAAAACAGTCGCCATCCTTCTGGGCCGCCAGGAGCGAACCCAGTTGGGCCGCCTCGTGTCCCTGGGCGGACGCGGCGATGGGCACCTTGCCCTGCCGGTTCATCATCCAGATGCGCTCGTCCATGGTGCGCACCAGAATCAGCTGGCGGCAGATTTCCACCAGGTCGGCGGCAGTCAGCCCGGCGGGTAAATTAGGCGAGTTGCCATTGGCGACGGCCACCGCGTCAGCGTTCAAATCGGGTACATTAGCCTGGGTCATGGGGCCATACTCCTGGAAACCACAAGCATAGAGCGGAGATGCAACCCCGCCGGCTTTAATGATAGACCAACCTGGCAGGGCTGGCAAACTGGACATTGACTGCTTGTCATCACGCGTATAACATAGCAATTGAGATTGAGGATGGTTACGGCCGGCGGATTTGGCTTCGGCTCGACCGTGAGCAATCAAGTACGTTGAAGGCAGGTTGTTGCCTGCTGGCGATGGGACTGAAGTAGTACAGCCCATCGTTGAGGGCCAGGGTAGTTCCCAATCCGTGTAAAAGTCCCGGACTACTCCGGGGCTTTTCTCTGTTGGGGTAAGATGGTCATACCCCATCCATCAACTTCTCCGTGTGGGGAACGTAAAAGCTTGGGTTCAATCGCATCCCACGCCCGGTTAGGCTGTTCTCGATCGATGAAATGCCGCCCAATCGGTCGAGCGGTCAAATCTGCAATCTGCAACCCGGCTGAATTGGTTTTCTTGTCCGCAAATCTAATCTTTAGGCTTGGCAGCGCCTTGTGCAGTGAATTTCCCCTGTCCCGGATACGACCTAAGCCTTCCACCAACTCTCTATCTGCACCAATCCCTCTGCTCTCAACGATGATGTGTGTCGTCCGTTCATCCTCCCGGTGGTCTTTCAGAAAACCTTGGAGCCGTCCCAGGCAGACGCTAAGGGCACGTTTATAAACGTCGGACGCAAGGACGTAGCTATATCCTAACTGGCGCTTGTCAACAACCGCCGCAATGATTGTGAAATCAACTTCCCTGACTATCTGGGCTATTCCTTCCATTCATGAAAGGCTCACGCTTCTGCTCGTCCCTCAAAAATACGAAAGGCGGTTTCTGCAAACGGATTTCGTTCTCGTGCAACACCTCCATATCGTGCCCGAAATGCGTAAACTTGGGCGCTGTTACCGCCGGCAGTACCGACTCGGCGTAGTTGTCCTTCCGAAACACGTAGAAGTTGAGGACAAAAACCGGGTAGTTGGGGTCAACGGACGCCGGATTAGGGTCGCTGCTTTCGTCGGCGTAAACGATGTAGCCGCTAAACCCCACTTCGCGAACGCCAAGCCGGACCCACTCCATCACCCCACGTAGGTATTCCTGAACCGATAAAGCGTGAACTCCGGCTCCACCGGCGCTACTGGCATATAGTGGTCCGCCTCTTCTATCTTGGCGACGATGAACCAGGGGCCCGGCTCCGCCATCGCCTGCGTGAGAACGCTTTCCAGCGTCTCCAGGTCGTCCACGGTTGCCGTTTTGATGATGCCGCAGGAATTGGCGACTTCTTCCAGGTTGGTGTTGGTGGCAGTGTGGCTGGGCTGGCCGCCGGTTTGTCCCCACGCTTCGTTGTCCCAGACCACTACCACCAGGTTCGACGGCTGCTCCCGCCCAATCGTGGCTATCGTGCCCAGGTTCATCAGCAGCGAGCCGTCGCCGTCCAGCGAGATTACCTTGTCGTCGGTGGACAGCGCCATCCCCAGCGCGATGGATGAACACAGACCCATGTTGCCGTAGGTGTAGAAGTTACGGTCCCGGTGGCCGGCGTGATACAGCTCGTCGCTGGTGGGCCCCAGGTTGCCGACCACCGGACTGTCTCCGGCGTGACGCAAAACGAGTTTGGTGGCGTCGAACCTAAGCAATTTTGCCTCCGTGCAACATCGGGGTCATACAAACGGCGACCGGGTTCCGGTGGGCGTGGCACAGCTTCATGATGCCGTCCAGCAGCGTGTCAAACCGGTCCTCGCTCTCGACGGTGTAGTGGGCGATGCCGAACAGGTCCAGGATAGACGTAGTGTTGCGGCCCATGGCAACCTGGGCTATGTTGAACTCGCCAACCTGTCCGCGCAGGTTCATGAAGATTGGTATGGGCGTGCGGGACGGGAGGCACAGGCTGGCCACGGCATTAACGCTGTTGCCGAACCCGCTGGACTGCATGAACACCGCAGCGTTGCGTCCGACAGCGTAACTGCCCACCGCCACACCGATGGCCTCCTCCTCCCGAGTGCAGGACACCAGGTGGAAGTAGGGATCCTCGTCAATGATTCTGGTAACCTGGTGGATGGATATGTCGGGCACGTAGGCGATTAACGACGTGTCCCATTTCTTCAATGTTTCAACGATAGTTTCAGCCCAGGCCATGGCGATTGGCTCCTTTGTCGGCAAACGCGCCGGCGTGATTTTCTCGTCGGGGCAACAGTATAGCGCATGGCAGACGAACGAGGTAAGACGGACGAGGTACGCGGTCGGGTACGCTTGGGCATGACGACCGCCGCCACGGTGCGCTCATGGGTTCCGCCCTGCGCCGGGACGACGGTTATGCCAAAGTCTCGCCCGGTACACGGGACAGGGCCAGACTCCCGATGCGCCTAGTCCAGCCAGACCGCCACATCGCCGGCGGCGGAGCGAACGGATGCCGAGGGGCGCGCCGGTTGGCCGATGAACAATGCGCCCACCATCGTCCAGTCAGGATCGGCGCCCAGCGTCTCGGCCAGGTTGGGGTGTCTGGTGGTGTTGCCGGTGCTCCAGTCTCCGGCCAGGCCCTCGGCGACGGCAGCCAGCAACAGGTTTTGCACGGCGCAACAGGCCGCGGCGTAGTTCTCCTGTGTCATTTCTGCGGAATCGGCCGGCACGCTGTAAGCGTAGATGAGGGCGGGCGCGTCCAGCACTCGCTGCCGGCTCCCGTGGGCCGCGTCCTAGTTTCCGTTGCGGACCATCTGATTGTCAAAGGCGAGCTGGGCCACTTCGGTACGCTTGGCTCCCCCTTTCTCCAGCACGAAGAATCGCCAGGGGTTGGTGAGACGATGGTTTGGCGCCCAGATTGCGGCGTCAATCATCCTCTGCAATGCGTCGCGGGCGGGTACGGCGTCGGAAAATTCGTTGTTCATGCGACGGTTGTGGATGGCTTCGTACACGGTTACGGATGTTGCCGGCGGTTCCACCTGGCCGCTGCGCAGCCGATTGCTTTGCGTCATGAGTAATCTCCGTTGATTTAGCGCGCCCTAATCATCACAATAAGCACAAACAATATAACCGGGCGAACGTCCGGGGGCAAGTTGCAAGTCTACATCCAACTCGCCTCCGCCGGACTCCACTCGGGATCTCTCATGCGTACCCACTTTGTCAAACAACCGCCCTACTGTCATTGCGAGGAGCGCAGCGACGTGGCAATCTCGTCGTCGTAGCAACGGCGGTTCGCCGACGTATATTCAACCTCATCGAGATTGCCATGTCGCTATGCTCCTCGCAATGACAGATGGTAGTGGGCACGCGTGACGTCGGGATCTGTAATGACGGGTGGTTTGGTCTGTGCTACAATCGCCCTCAAACAAGAGGCGGTTTGACACCGCTGCAACTCATACCCGAAAAGAGGTGGCATTATGGCCGAAGCTGATTTCCTTTGCTACTACGACTTCCGTTGACCCTTCGTGTACAACGCTGCCATGTGGTGGGCGAAAGTTCGCGAGACTACTGATTACGAGATCAACGTTGACCTCAAGCCATTCTCGCTGGTTCAGGTTAACTATGACAACAACAAGTCCGATGGCGACAACTTCAAGTACTGGGAGCAGGACGACGCGGACAACACGCTCCTGGAGTTGCGCGCCGGCATCGCCGCTCAGCGGCAGGGTGAGGAAATCTTCGAGAAGTTCTTCATCAACCTGCTTCGGGCCCGGCACGAAGACCGCATCGACCTGACCGACGCCGAGGCCATCAACGCAGTTGCCGAGGCCTCCGGTGTGGACATGGGTCAGTTTGCCGAAGACCTGTCCGACCCCGAAGTGCTGCGCGAAATCGGCGAGAGCCACACCGAAGCTGTGGAAGTCCACGGCGCGTTCGGCGTGCCCCTCTACGTGTTCCCCAACGGCAACTCGGCCTTTGTAAAGATGTTCATTCCCTCGGAGGACGAGTCCGGCTCCATCTACGATAACCTGGTCGAGATGGTGTCCGACCACAAGCACGTGGGCGAGGTCAAGCGGCCTTCCCCGCCGTGGCCGTATGAGGGTGTCCGCTCATAACCCCTCGGTGCCCAACGCCGGGCATCGGCCAGTTGAAGAGCTAGCGCAAGCCCTGGGCCTGAGTTTTCAGGACCGGGGCTTGTTGCTGCAGGCGTTGACCCATCTGTCCTACGTCAACGAGCATTCGGGCGACGCCCGGGAATCCTACGAACGGCTGGAATTTCTGGGCGACGTGGTGGTGCGCCTGGTCGTCAGCGACGAACTCTACCACCGGCTGCCCGACTGCGACGAGGGGGGCCTGACCCGGCGCTGGACAACGTTGCTTAGCCAGCGGGCGTTGGCGACCGTTGCCGAGCGGTTGAACCTGGCGGATTACGTCCGTTTGGGCCAGGGCTTCGATTCCTCCGGCGGTCGCACCAGCCCGTCGGTGTTGGGCGATGTGATGGAATCGCTGATTGCTGCCCTCTATCTGGATGGTGGCTATGACGCTGCCCGCCGGTTCGTGCTGGACGTAATGTCCGCCGAGATTGATGCCACCTGTCAATCGGGCTGGCGGCCCCACAACCCCAAAACCGACCTGCAAGAGCTGTTGCAGGCCGCCGGACAATCGCCGCCCACCTACCGGGTGGTGGATACCTCCGGCCCGCCCCATCGACCGCAATTTGCAGTCCAGGTGTTCGGAGATGACGGCATTTTGGGCACTGGAACCGGGGGCAGCAAATCGGTAGCCGAAACCAACGCCGCCGAATCTGCCCTGGCATCTCTTGCCGGGTAAGGGTGGGTTAGCGGGTTTATGGGCTGCCGGGCCTCAGCGTCGAGCAGGAGTGCTGCATCAATACGGAATGGGGAACGGCACGGATTGGGGAACAGCGCGCCGACTAGGGGCTGCAACACGGGCAATGACACTGCGCCGCCCAGCCCGTATAATTGCCAACGACACCCACCAAACAGCGTCCCCAAGTACCGCAAAGGAGATAATTAATGGAACCGCTGATTCACAACATCAAAGACTACCCCGCCGGCGCCCCGGCCCGCCTCATCAGCGCCGACGACAACCCGCCCTTGGTTACCCTGGCCTACTCCGTAATCGAGCCGGGCGGCGCCAGTTCCCACCATATTCACGAGTGGGAGCACGAGGTCTACATCATCGAGGGCAGCGGCACCCTCGTCGCCGACGGCAAGGAGTATCCAGTCAAGGCCGGCGACGCCATGTTCATTCCGCCCATGGTGGACCACGTAACCCGCAATGACGGTGACAGCGACATCCGCCGCATCGAGATCAACCCAATCTCGGCGGCCAGCGGCAACGCCCGGCCCGGTGGCACCGAAACCGGCGCCGGAACTCCGCCGGTCATCCGCAACCACGCCGACCTCAACGCCGATACCGGACACACCATGCTCGGCGGCCGAGACGGCTGCCCCAACTACCTGATGCTCTACAACGGCGCGATGCAGCCCGGCGCGGTGAGCCATCCGGACACCGGCGGCCACAACCACGAATGGGAACACACCGTGTTCGTCCTGGAAGGCTCGGGCACGCTGGTCGTCTCCGGCACTGAGTACACCGTCACCGCTGGCGACGCGGTCCTCGTCCCGCCCGTCGAACACCACCAGTGGAAAAACGAAACCGACGCTCCGATGCTCCGCGTAACCTTCAACGACATCAAATCCGAAAGCCACGGCTAAATACCCCGAACCGTCATTCCGGCGAAGGCCAGAATCCAGTCCCGCTGTCATTGCGAGGAGCGTAGCGACGTGGCAATCCCGTAAGCCTTAACCATCGTGCTATCGGCGACGGGATTGCCACGCTGCGCTCGCAATGACATACACACATGCCCGCTTCAACCCACATAACCAACATCCACGCCCGCGAGGTGCTGGACTCTCGGGGTAACCCTACCGTCGAAGTAGACATCCGGTTGCAGGGCGGCGCGACGGGGCGGGCCATCGTCCCATCCGGCGCATCCACCGGGCGGCACGAGGCGGTGGAGTCGCGCGACGGCGACCCCACGCGCTACGAAGGCCGGGGTGTGCTGCGGGCGGTGGCCGCCGTTAACGACGTCATCGCAACAGCAATCATTGGCACAAACCCCACTGACGCCACCGACCAGGCCGCCCTCGACGCCCGCCTGCGCGAGTTGGACGGCACCACCAACAAGTCTAACCTGGGCGCCAACGCCATCCTGGGCGTTTCGCTAGCCGCCGCCCACGCTTCGGCTGCCGCGTTGGGCTTGCCGCTCTACCGATACCTCGGTGGCGACGACGCCACCACGCTGCCCATGCCCATGGTCAACATCATTAGCGGCGGCCGCCACGCCGAGGGTGGCCTCGATATGCAGGATTTCCTTGCCATACCCATCGGCGCTACGACGTTTCGCGAAGCCCTGCGGATGGCCGTGGGAGTCTATCGAGCGATTGGACGCATTCTCTCCCAAAGCGGACCCTACGGATACGGCGTCGCTGACGAGGGCGGTTACGGGCCGCCACTGCCCTGCCACGAAGACGCGTTGGGCTTGCTCCATGACGCCACTCGCCTCGCCGGCTTTCGCTGCGCCCGCGACGGCGACATCGCCATCGGCATGGATGTGGCCGCCACCGAGTTCATGGCTGCGGATGGGCGCTATGCGCTACGAGCCGAGCGCCGTTCCTTCTCCGCTAACGAACTGACCGACCTGCTGGCGCACTGGTCTGCCACTTACCCAATCATCTCGATTGAGGATGGCGTGGCGGAAGACGACTGGGCCGGCTGGGCGTATTTGACCGAACGGCTGGGGGCAACTACCCAGCTCATCGGCGATGACCTGTTCACCACCAACCCAGGCCGATTGGCGCGGGGAGCCGATGCGGGCATCGCCAACGCTGTGCTGGTGAAACCCAACCAAATCGGCACGTTGACCGAAACGCTGGACACGGTGCGCCTGGCCCGGGAGCGGGGCTACCTTCCCGTCATATCAGCGCGCTCCGGCGAAACCGAGGACACCACCATCGCAGACCTGGCAGTGGCGACGGGCGCCGGCCAAATCAAGATCGGTTCCGTCACCCGCTCCGAGCGCCTGGCCAAGTACAACCAGCTGCTTCGCATCGAAGAACAGCTGGGCGAGCGGGCCGAATTCGCCGGGCGGGACGTTTTCTCCCGATTTTTGGCGAAATGACGCAACCCGTTGCATCGGGCATGGAAATTCTGGCGGAGCAAGCCCGACGTTTGGGGCTGCACCTTACGCCAACGCAGCTGGGGCAGTTTTCTGAATACACGCGGCTGCTGTCCGAAGGCAACCGCCGGGCCAACCTCACTGCCGTAACCGATGCTGACGATGTGCAGGTGCGCCACTATCTGGACTCGCTGACGGCGGTACTGGCGCTGCCGCAATGGCCGGATGGCACGCGGGTAGTGGACATCGGAGCCGGAGCGGGTTTTCCGGGAGTACCGCTGAAAATCGCCTTCCCCGGGCTGCAGGTAACACTGGCTGAATCGGTCGGTAAAAAAACGCGATTCATGCAGGAGTTGGTTGAGCATCTGGATCTGCCGGACGTGGAAGTATTAACGGTACGCGGGGAGGAGTTGGGCCGCACCTATGGCTACCGCGCCGGTTTCGATGTGGCGCTGGCTCGGGGCGTGGCACGTATGCCCGTGCTGGTTGAGTACGGGCTGCCGCTGTGCAAGCTGGGCGGCCATCTGCTGGCGTGGAAGGGTAAAGACGGGCCGGCGGAGGCGCTGGATGCCAGCAATGCGCTGGCCGAGGTGGGCGGCGCGGTCGTGAAGGTGCAATCGGTTGACGCGGTGTCGCCGCCGCTGCCGGCCGACCGGTGGCTGGTGGCCGTTCAGAAAACCGAGCCAACCCCGGAGCGCTACCCCCGTCGGATTGGAGTGCCGGCCAAGGAACCGCTATAACGCCAAAGTGGCGGCGTCCACCCGCCCGGCCTCGTTCCAACCTCGAGCGACGTAGTAGTCGGCAATCATTTTGTCCAGCTCGGAGGCGGTTAGCCCGACGCCGGCGGCAACCCCGTCGGTGAGCGGTTCGGTGAGTATCCGGGGTGGCAGGGTATCGTCGCTGCGTCGCCAGCCCCAGCGCTGGTTGTACGCCTTTTTCAGGTCGGCGATATGGCGGGCCGCGCGGCGGAGCTCGGCGGCGTCAAAATCGTGCCAGCCCGTCACCATGCGGTAAACGTCGGCCGATTCCTCCCAGAAATCGTCGAACGCCCGGCGCAGGAATTTGCACCAAATGAGCGAATCAAGAGCGGCGGCGAAATCCTCGCTGGCGGCGGCGATTTGGCCGCGGCGGTCGTCCACAGCCAGGCGGTCGACGTCCGGTGAAAAGTCAGCATCATAGGCGGACGTGCGATTGTGGCAGGCGCCGCGCGGGGTGGTAGCCAAGCCCAGGGCCAGTGTTTTCAGGCTGCGCGGTTCATAGCCGGGCATCTCCAGCCCTTTCACCTGCATTGCCCAGTCTGCGGAACCCCCGCCGACTTGTTGGGCCGCCCGGCGCGTGCCGTCGGCCAGCAGATTACCCAAATAACCGCGGCGGTACGCGATGTCGTCCAACAGCGCAATCACGCCTTCGCCGTCGCCGAACTGCAAGCCGGTTGGGGTCGCGCCGCCGTTGCCCATTACCGACGTCAGCTGAGGCAGCAGACCGCGTTCCGCCGTTTCAATCGCCCAGGCAATAACGCCGCCTGCCGAGATGGTATCCAGGCCCAACTCGTCGCACCGCCGCACGGCTCGGATCACGGCGTCCGGGTCGCCGACGCCGACCAGCGGCCCCAGCGCAAAGAGGCTTTCGTACTCCAGGCGCGCGCTGATGGGCGGGCCTGTCGATGTTGCGTCGTCGTCTTTCGGCGCCACGGTGACGATTTTTTCGCAGCCGATGGTGCAATTGGCGCAATGAGCCGTCCGCGTTGCCCGGGTCTGATGCAGCGTTTCGCCGCTGACCGCCTCTGCTTGCTCGAAGGTTGACTGCTGAAAGTTGCGCGTCGGGAGGGTGCCCAGGCGGTTGAACACCGACACGTTGGCGATGGTGCCCAGCTCACGATACTTGGCGGTGGCTGCTCCTAGGCTCCGGCGACTGAGGTCGCGAGCGTACTTGCGCAAGCCGTCGGCATCGGCAATGGGAGGGTCGGAGTCTGGCCGACCTCGAATCGCAATCGCCTTGAGGTTCTTGCTGCCCATGACTGCGCCGGGGCCACAGCGCCCGGCCTGCCGCCCGCCGTCGTTGGCGATGCTGGCGAACCGCACCAGGCGCTCGCCGGCCGGCCCGATGCTGGCGACGCGCACCGGTCGTCGGCTGCCATCGTCCAGCATCTGCTTCACAGCTGCCTCGGTGTCCATCGTGGAGAGGCCCATCAGGTCGGTGGCCGGCAGCAATCGCGGGGTTCCGTCGGCGTCGATTTGAAGCAAGGTCGGTGCGGTTGCTCGGCCAACGACCACGAGCGCGTCTCCACAGGCACGCTTCAACTCCACCGCCAAATGACTTGAAGACAGGCCATCAGCAATGAACCCGGTCAGTGGCGAACGGGTCAGCACCGCAAACTTGCTGGAAGTGGTCAACCGCGTTCCCACCAGCAGGCTGGTGGTGAAAATCAGCGGGTTTTCGGGTTCCAGTGCGGAGTCCAGCAGCCGAAGCCGGTCGGCATCGGTTAGCGTTTCCCCGTCGTGGTCAACGGTTGGCGCGCCGTACCTATGCAGCAGCCACGTGCCCAAGCCGATGCCGCCGATGGTGGCCCGCAGCACGGCGTCCGGGATCGGGTCCCAACGATGCTCCCCGGTGGTGAGATCCACCACCAACGCCCGTCCGCGATAGCCCTTTGCCGCGTTCTTCGCTGCGTTCATAGTTAATGGCCACCCAACGGGCGGTTCACCCGCCAGCCTGATTGGACAGCAGCAGCAGTGCATCGCCCGGCTGCAACTCCAGGGGCACGACATCATCCTCGGACAGAAACTCCAACCCGTTTCGATTGATGACGTAACCTTGCTGGATAATTGGGACGGACGAACCCCCGTCGTCGCCGGAAATTGCGTTGCCCAGCAGGGCCGGGCATTGGCGGGCCAGGGCGCCCGCCAGTTCAGACAAGGTAGCGTGAGCGGCGATTCGCAGCGGTACGACGCTGGCGCCGGCCTTCACGCGGGCGGTGCCAAACAGCTCCACCGTGATGTCGACCAATGTGATGTCAACCAGCCGACCCGCTTCCGTGCGCTGAATGGTCATGATGCCAGTTCCAGCGCGCGCGCCAGGTCTTCGGGCCGGTTGATGTTGAAAAAGCTCAGCAAGTCCGGGTCGAATCGACGCACCTCTGCTTCAGGAACGAAGCGCACTTCCACAGCGTCAAAAAAGCCGGATATTTTCAACTCCCTGGCTCGCAGGCGTTCCTCGATGGCCGGCAGACACCGGCGCGAATACAGGGCATGGGTAGGCTCAGGTCGGCCGTCGATTTCTGGCACCACGGCGTCCACGCCAGCGCGCATTGTGGCCATTTGCGCCAGGAGGGTTCCCGACAAAAAGGGCATATCACAGGCTACTACCAGCGACCAATCGGTTTGCGCCGCATTTAGCCCGGTGTAAATGCCGCCCAGCGAGCCGCAGTCAGGGAACACGTCCACCGCCGTGCGATGCTCTGGGTCCAGCGGCAACGCCATCCCGCGCGCAGTGTCGGCCACCACTACCACTACCTCTGATGCAGAAACTGCGTCCACGGCCCGCCGGATGGCGCGCCGAATCAACGGTTCGCTGCCGAATGGCTCCACCGCCTTGTCCCGCCCCAAACGCCGGCTTTGGCCTCCGGCGAGGATTACGGCGGTGATGTCGTTTGCATTTATCATGCTGGCCTTGGTCAGGCGGGTTTAGCACAGTATAACCGATGCGCAATCCCAACGGTTGAGACCATCACCGCCGGCGTTGTCCAGGCGTGGTAACCTACGGGCTGTTGCATGACCGCCACCGCATGACCGCCACCGGAGGAAGAGCTATGCCGCGGGCCGCCTTTGTGTATGACGACGCCATGAGCCAGCACGTGCTGCGGGCCGACCACCCCATGCGGCCCATCCGCCTGCGCCATACCTACGAGTTGCTGGAGGCATACGGCGCGTTTGACGGCGCCAACTCGTTGCTGGTGACACCGTCGCTGGCGGATGAATCCAGCGTGGGCGCGTTCCACACGCGGGATTACATGGCCGCAGTGCGCGCTCTTAGTCTCGGACTGACCGGAGCGCAACCCCAGCGCTTCGGCTTCGCTCAGGGCGGCGACAACCCAACCTACCCAGGTATGTACGAGGCGGCAATGCTGAGCACCGGGGCCACCCTGACCGCCGCTCGGATGGTCGCCGACGGCGAGGTGTCGGCGGCGTTCAACATCAGCGGCGGATTGCATCATGCGGCGGCGCGGCAGGCCAGCGGTTTTTGCGTATTCAACGACCCGGTGGTTGCCATCAAATACCTGCTGGGACGCGGTTTGCGCGTGGCCTACGTCGATATTGACGCTCATCATGGCGACGGCGTACAGAATGCTTTTTACGATGAACCGCGCGTGCTGACCATCTCGGTTCACGAGTCGGGCCAGTATCTGTTCCCAGGCAGTGGGTTTGCCGGCGAAACCGGCGCCGGCGCGGGCGTGGGATACGCGGTGAATCTGCCGCTATACCCATACACCGACGACGAGATTTATCTGGACGCGTTCGAGTCCATTGTGCCGCCTTTGGTGCAGGCTTTCGATCCGGACGTGCTGCTCACCCAACTGGGCATTGACTCCTACCACACCGACCCGCTGACGCACTTGCAGGTAACCAGCCGGGGCTTCATCGCCGCCGTGGAGCGGCTGGGCGGGTTGGGCTACCCGTGGCTGGCCACCGGCGGGGGCGGTTACGACCTCGGCGCCGTTGCCCGCTGCTGGACGCTGGCCTACGGTGTAATGTGCGGGGTCGAATGGCCGGATCGCATCCCAATGGCGGCCATCGAACGACTGGGACGCAACACGTTGCGGGACGGCGAAGTTCCCCACATTCCGGTCAACGTGAGGGCCGATGCCAGGGCCCTGGCCGCCGAAAGTGTCGGCGCCGTGCGGGACGCCGTGTTCCCGGTGCACGGCCTGGAGGCGTAAAGCGTCGGGCGCCGTCCGACTATTCCTCGACCCGCGCCACCATGCGCGGTACGCAACGCACCGCCGTGGTGATAAAGCCGCTGTGCGCCACCATCCGGTGCGCCGGCCGCACGCTGCGACGGGTTACGTTCCAACCTCGCAGCAGAGTTTCCGCGGTTTCAACCCGGGCGAAGCGACCGTCCGCGTTGAGCGCCAGCACCAGCTCCTGCACTTGCAGGATGGTCGGCAAGAATGAAAGCAAAATCCCGCCCGTGATTAAAGCCTCGGCGGCGGCGGTTACCGCCTGCCAGGGTTCCGGCAAATCCAGTATCACCCGATCTACTGCGGGTTCGGCAATGCCATCGAAAATGTCGCCGACGATAACCTCGTGGTTGGTGGTGTCGGGAATGACCGACCGCACGTTGGCCAGCGCTTTGGCTACCACTTCGGGGTTGATTTCGTAGGACTGTACCCGCCCATTGGGACCCACCGCGCGCAACAACGCCGTGGTCAACGCACCCGAACCGAAGCCGGCCTCGACAACGGTTGCGCCGGGGAAGATGTCGGCCATCGACACGATATTGCCCAGGTCTTTGGCGTAAATCACCTGCGGGCCGCGTGGCATCAACCGCACGTAATCCCCCAGCGTGGGGCGAATCGCGAGCAGCACGTGGCCGCGGTTGGTGGTATACCATCCGCCCACGGCCTCGCCGACGACATTCTCGTTGGGCAGCTGCCCCAGGTGGCTATGGAAACTGCCGCCGTCCGCCAGCTGGTGCTGGTAGGTGCGGCCTTTGCGGTCGATAAACAGCGCCAAGTCGCCAGAGGCGAATCGGCCACGGTCGGGGGTGTTGTCGGATGGTTCGTCGGTCATAACAGAGGGCACCATGACCCGCTTCGGGCCGCCGGCAGCGACTGCGCGAGCGGTAATTGAGTTAGTGTATTATACAGTGGTTATGGCCGAGCGGATTTTCAACTTGAACGATGCCAATGAGCTGGTGCCCTGGTTGGAAGAGCGATTCTCCGCGATGGCTCCGGTGCGGGCTGAGTTGGTGGAGCGGCAGGGGTATTTGCTAGATTTGTTGCGCCGCCGCCGCAGCAATGGACACTCCAGCAGCGAGGAAGAAATTGCCGCCGTGGAAGATCAGGTGTCGCGTCTGACGACGCAGCTCCAGCAAGCCGTCGCCGAGATAACCGATGCTGGCATCGTGGTGCGGGACATCGGCCGTGGCCTCGTAGATTTTCCCAGCCGGCGCGACGGCGACACGGTGTATCTCTGCTGGCAACGCGGAGAACCGACCATCGAGTGGTGGCACCCCACCGACACCGGGTTTAGCGGGCGACGGGCTTTGTAGACCAGCACCCGTGTAACGTAACGCAAGGTTAGCGCCCAAACCTTGCGTTCGTCAGTCGGTCATGCGCACAGAGTTGCATTGACCTCCCCTCACTGTACGTTTTGCGGGTAAACCTTGCATTAGCCCGACAATCATCCTCACAAAGTTGCACTGTTAATAAGGGATAGCAATTTTATCCTAAAAACCGTGCGCAAGATTCTTCTATGTGCAACTTTTCTACATTATGATTGCAATCATGCTACAACTGGCTATCAGTGATCGAAAAGTAGCGGGAGCAGCGCAATGCGTGAATCGGACTTTAATGAGGCCAGGCCGGGTCATTTGACGCCGGCGGCTACATTGGACGGCAGCTATTGGCCTGCGTTCGTGCCATCCCCCCTCCCGCCGGCCATACACTGGAGTAATGCCACGGTCGCTCTACTGTCCCGTGCAGACCGGGCCTTGAGTCGTCTGGACGGCCGGGCAGCAAATTTGCCGACGCCTTACCTTCTAATTGGCCCTTTGCTATCGCGTGAGGCAGTGGCGTCAAGTCGCATCGAGGGTTCTACGTCCAACCTAGCTGAGGTGTACCAGTTCCAGCTCGGTGACATAGCTCGAGACAGGGACGATACCGAAGAAGTATCCAACCATATTAAAGCGATGCAGCACGGACTGGCTCGGTTGCCACAGTTGCCGATGAGCTTGCGGCTGATACGCGAAGTTCACCAGGTACTGATGTCAGGCGTCCGCGGACAAGACCGTAGGCCGGGCGAGTTTCGTACCCGTCAGGTCATCATAGGGGGCAATCCGCCCGGTATTGCGAACGCTCGCTACGTTCCCCCTCCACCTACTGATATGGCGGCAGCCCTGCACGAATTAGAGAAATTTTTGCATTCCGGCTCGGAAATCCCGCTATTAGTGCAACTGGCGTTAATCCACTACCAGTTTGAAGCAATCCACCCCTTTGAGGACGGTAACGGGAGAACGGGACGATTGCTGATAACCTTGTTACTCTGCGAGCGTAGCTATTTGACACACCCCTGGCTGAATCTCAGCGACTACCTGGTTGCCTACCGTCGCGAGTATATGGATTTGCTCTTGGGGGTTAGTCTCCGGGGCGAATGGGAAGCATGGATTCAATTTTTTCTGGCTGCGGTCGCTGCAATTGCCGGCGATGCTTTGGGCCGGGTAGAAAAACTGTTGCGGGTCCAGGCCGATTGCTATGACTTGGTGCGGACAAATCGAACCGCGGGAGCGTCGTTCAATCTAATTGATGCATTGTTTGACCTGCCTTATCTCACCGTCTCGCGTGTTCAATTCATCCTCGGCGTTTCTCATACTGCGGCGCAACGACACATTACCCGGCTGATGGATGCTGGCATACTTGCACCCATGCCTCGGCAAGGACGAACTCAGATTTACGTGGCCCAGTCCATCCTCGACGTTATTGCCGAGGAGCCGGATTTTCGCGATTTCTAATCTCCTCTACCACTGCCCGCAGTTCGTCGACATGAACCGCGTAAAACGTGCCCACCACCCGGCCTCCGGTAGCAGACTGTCGGGCCGCCGTGCGCACCATGCCGACGACTTCACCGTTCGTATTCAGCACCGGGCCGCCGCTGTCGCCGGGGTCAATGGCCGCGTCCATCTCCAGATTGCGACCGTAGCTATCCGGCCCGAAGCTGGTGATTTGCGACAGGATGCCGGCATTGGCCTTGGGAGAGCCAACGGTGCCTTCCCGTTTGACGGCGCTGCCGGAATAACCCAGGGCGAGCAGGTCGCTGGCAATGTCGCTGATGGTGGCGTCGCCCAATGGGAGCGGGATGGCTCCGGGGTGCAGCTGCGCCTGGTCCGGGGCGTAACGCAGCAGGGCCACGTCGCGGCGCTCATCAATTCCGACCGCCTCGGCGACGAAGGTTGGATGGCTGGCCTGACGCACAATGACCTGTTCGACCCCACCCACCACGTGGGCAGCAGTGAGAATCAATCCCGGCTCCAGCAGCCAGCCGGTGCCGTGCTGCCCGTCGTTGGGGTCGATGAAGAAAACCGACGGCCAGACTTTCAGGTATAACGAGTTGAGCCCGGAACCGGTCGCAGCGGATTCTACCCGAACAGTCTGGAGGCCCTGCTGGATCCTGGCGTCGATTTGCGCGTCAGTCGGCGTACAGGCGATGGCGGACAGCAACGCCGCCACCGCTATCGCCGCGGTCACTGTCGAACTGCCGCCGGCAAACAAACGACTAGATGAATCTGGCCTGCTCCCGCGGGGCGTCGGCATAGTCGATGTAAACGGTTATGACCTCGCTGAAGAAATCCACCGCTTCCACGCCCTGCTCCCGCTGGCCGACGCCGGATGCTTTGAGGCCACCGAAAGGCAGGTGAACCTCGCCGCCCAGCGTTGGCGCGTTGACGTGTACCATGCCGGCCTCCACCGTGTTGATGTAGCGGAAGGCGCGGGGAATGTCTCTGGTGTACACGGATGAGGAAAGGCCAAACTTGACGCTGTTGGAAATTTCGACGGCGTGCTCCAGGTCGCGGGCGCGAAATACGGTTAGCACGGGCCCGAATATCTCCTCGCGGGCGATGCGCATATCTGGCGACACGTCGGTGAAGATGGTGGGTTCTACATACCAGCCTTCATCGAACTCCCCGCCCGACAGCGTGCGCCCGCCGTAGGCCAGAGTTGCCCCCTCGGCGGCGCCAGCGGCGATGTACTCTGACACCGTGCGTTGTTGAGACTCGCTGGACAGCGGGCTGACGTCGATGCCGTCCAGGATGCCGTCACCGATGGTCAGTTTTGACGTGCTGTCGATGAGGCGCTGCATAAACTCATCGTAAACGGCGTCTTCCACGATGACGCGACTGGTGGCGGTGCATCGTTGGCCGGTGGAGCCAAAGGCGCCCTGCACAATGCCGCCCAGTGCCTTGTCCAGGTCAGCGTCGGCCAGCAGGATGACGGCATTCTTGCCGCCCATTTCAGCCTGCACCTTTTTCAGCAAGGCCGCGCTACGGGTGTAAAGCTCGGTGCCGATTTCGGTGCTGCCGGTGAATGAGATGGCAGAAACATCGGGCGATTCCACCAGCGCATTGCCAACGCTGCCACCCGGCCCGGTGATGAGATTCAGTACGCCCGGCGGCACTCCCGCTTCCTCGAATACCTCAACCAGTTTCACCGCGCTGAGCGGCGTGGCAGAAGCCGGTTTGAACACGATGGCGTTGCCGCAAATGAGCGCCGGCGCCATCTTCCAGGCCGGTATCGCAATGGGGAAATTCCAGGGCGTGATGATGCCGACGACTCCCAGCGGCCGGCGCACGGTGTAGGCAACCGTGCTGGGCAGTTCCGACGGCGTGGTGTAACCGAACATCCGGCGACCTTCGCCGGCCGCGTACTCCATGATGTTCATGGCCCGCTTCACCTCACCGCGGGCGTCGGGCAATGGCTTGCCTTCCTCCTCCGTGATGGTGCGGGCAATTTCGTCGGCGCGCCGCTCCATAATATCCAGGGCGCGGAACAACACCTGAGCGCGCAGGGGCGCCGGCGTTTCGGCCCAAGCGGCGGCGGCTTCCGAGGCAGCGGCCACGGCGCGGAGCGTATCTTCGGGGTTGGACAACTGGAAATGACCCAGCAGACGATTCTTGTGGGCCGGATTGTAAACCGGGTAGGTGCGCTCGGAATCTGACGGCGTCCATTTCCCGCCGATGAAGTTGTTGTGGGTGCGAACGTCGGAGGCAGTGGTCATCTCGTTTGATGCTCCTGAAGTATCGGCAGGTCGCCGGTTGCGATGAAGCCTGGATGTTGGTTTCTGGTCCGGTATACCGTTTATCCGGTTCGGTGGATAAGTTATCATCGCCGGTTGCCGACGGCAAGTCGCCTGGCGAGGTTGAGCATTCGTAGAGTACAATGCGGCCAGATTCGCGGGCCTGTTGCCGGCGTCCGCTACCCCATATCTCGAACCGCAAAGAGGTGCCCGTCATGCCCGCTTACGTCATCGCTACCATCGAAGTAACCGACCCAGCCTTGTTTGACACTTACCGGGCGCAAGTGCCGGCTACCATCGACAAGTTTGGCGGCAAATACCTGGTGCGCGGCGGGGCAGTAGAGGTGGTGGAAGGCGACCAGCCGACCCGACGCACGGTGGTACTGGAGTTTGAGAACCTGGAAAAGGCCCGTGGCTGGTACTATTCCGACGAATACGCCGGGCCCAAGGAATTGCGGATCCAGTCCACCATATCTAGCGTAGCGATAGTCGAAGGGGTGTGAATACCCAACCCCCTCTCCCTCTGGGAGAGGGCTGGGGTGAGGGCGAACCCCAACGCTGCCGCCTACCCTTCGAAGTCCACGCCGACGCCGACGATTTCCACCTGCATGGCCCGGGTGTCGGGCGCTCCGGCGTCAAATGTGACACCGACCACCACGTTGATACCGCGGTCAACTTCAGGCTCGCCGGGAATCGCGAACTTGCTTTCCAGGTGGTCGCCCTTCAGCCCCAGTCCTTGATGCTCGGCAATAATTTTCTCGCCGTCGTACACCAGCACCTCGTGGACGTTGGCGTGAGAGCGGGCGCGAAACGCAACCGAAACGGATTCGGCTTTGGTGCGGTTCCCGTTTTGGACGGTGGGCGTGGGTATGGCGAAGTGCAGCCAGGTGTTCTGGCCTTCGTTGCCTTCAATGCGCACGAAGGGCCCGCAGTGGCGCACCGACGTAATGCGGTTCAGATATTCTCCGGTCATGGCGGAGCCGTGTACCCAGGACGTAAATTTTTGACCTGCCATCGTTAGTGCCTCCGACCGAGTTAATGGTTGGCGAGTTATGGTTGTCGAGCTGTTGGTACAAAAGGGTTATCGCCATTATAGCGGAGCGGACGGGTCAGCGCGCGCCGGTTTGGTGGCGTTCAAACTCCAGCAATCTGGCCTTGATGCCCAGCCCGCCGGCGCCATAGCCGTGCAGGTCGCCGTCGCTGCCAATCACCCGGTGGCAGGGGATGATGAGCGGCAGCCAGTTTTTGGCCATGGCCTGACCGGCCGCGCGGGACGCCCGAGCGTTGCCGGCGGCGTCGGCCAACCATTGGTACGAGCGGGTTTCGCCAGCGGGAATGGAGCGGCAAGCTTCCCACGCCGCGCCGTAAAAAGGCGGAGCGCCGGCCAGGTCCAGAGGAATACTGGCTAGCGCATCGACGTCCCCGGCGAAATATTCGTTGAAGGCAGTCAGGGCTTCGGCAAACGCGTCGGCGTTCTCCTCGGCCAGTTCCAGCCCAGCGCCCAGCCCGTCCAGCGCCTCTTGCGGTTCGGGTTGCAGGCTCACCCTGCGCAAGCCTCGACTCGAACCCAGCAGGGCGAGCCAACCCACCGGGCATTCTTCCATGTGGTAGTAGAAGATGGTGGATTTCAGATTCTTAACGGGCATGATTCGCTCTCAGTGAGTGGCTGATTGTGGCCGGTCGCTGTTGTAGCGGCCAAGAGAATTTCCGTACCATCTATTAATCGTGGAAACTATGTTAAGGCCGGCGTATCGTGCGCCGTCAATGGGCAGATGACACCACGCGTACCCACTTTGTCATTGCGAGGAGCATAGCGACGTGGCAATCTTGTCGCCGTAGCAACGGCGGAGCGTCGACGTGTATTCAACCTCATCGAGATTCCCGCTCGTCCTGAGCCTGTCGAAGGACGCTCGCAATGGCAAATTAGGTACGCGTGAGGCTGATGACACTTGGAAAGTCGGTCGGACGCCGGCCCGGGCATCAGGCTTCGCGCCTTCGGAGGGCGTGCAATATCAAAGGCGTGCGCACGCTGGCCCAGGCGCTGTGAATTTGTTCGGATTGCGCCGGCTGGGGGTGGTCGGATGCGCCGTAGGTGAGGTAGGCGTAGGCGTCCACGATGGTGGCGACCGGCTGTTGCTGCTCCGGCAATGCAGCCGCGATGGTGGCTGCCCACTGGTGGGGGGTCTGGTGGGCCTGTTGTCCCAACGATGCGACGCCGCTGAGCCGCCGGAGCCGCTGGTAGGCAGTCGAAACATCGTGGGGAGTGGCCAGGCACCAGCGCCATACAATCCAGGCTGCTACAGCGATAATCAGGGCGGCGACCGAGATTCCACCGGCCCACGGCAGCGCGTCGCGGGCTACCCTAAACCAGCCGGCGGCAGTGCCGAAGGGAACTGGTGAATTATTGTCACCCAGCATTTCGTCGAACGCCTCGCAGTCCTCTTCAAATTCGCAAGGCAGTTCGCCGGCAGCATCTGAACCGGGGGTGTTCAGGTCACGCGCGCTTTCCGCGGGTGGTGGCACCGCCAGCGGAATCGACCGGCCCGGCGTAGGTTCAAAGGGAATCCAGCCGTAGCCGTTGAAGTACACTTCCGTCCAACCGTGGCTGTGGTGGTCGGCAACGATGTACAGTTCGGAATCCGGAACCCGATTGCCTACGGTGTAGCCGGTTACCATGCGGGCGGGAATATCCAGGCTGCGCATCAGCACGGTCATTGCGGAGCCGAAGTATTCGCTATATCCCTCTTTACTATTGAACAGGAAATGGTCGACGCCATCGGCCCCGAAAGGTGGCGGATCTATCTCCAGATTGTAGGTGTAGTTGGTTTTCAGATAGGTTTCCACCGCCTTGGCTTTATCGTAGGGGGTTTCGGCGCCGGCGGTGATCGTCGTCGCCAGGTCCGCGACTCGCTCCGGCATATCGGATGGCAGAGCGGAGTACCGGATCCAGAGCCACGGTGCGTATTCATCGCCAGCGGTGCGTAAATCTTCCGGTTTGGCGTTGGACACGGCGGAAGTAACCTGGTAGGGGACGCCCGACTCGGCGTTGCCACGCGATGTTCGCACCGCCAGCACGTCCGGTTGCGACGGCACCGTTTCGGCGACCAACGTCTCGACCACGGCGCCATCGTCGCCGCGTTCTACCGACTCCAGCAGAAACGAAGTGGGCAGCGCGGAGGCTATCGCGTGGTCGGAGGCATCGGCATGGTTTTGTACCGCGCCCCGAATACCCTCAACCGCCTGAGCCAGCGCAGCCGGCAAGTCGGCAGTGGGACTGTCCACGCCTGGGTCTATCACATACTTCGGAGAGTCGAAGGTCTCAATGCGAATGTCGCGGTTCGAGCCGATGACCTGGCCGCCGGCGAACACGCTGCGGCTGTCGTAGTTGGGCACAACTTCAAAGGTTACGTTGAACCGCTTTTGTTCGGGGCTGGGGGCGCTGAATGCTGGCTGCCAGCCCGGTTCTTTCAGCACCGTACCATCCGACAGCCAGCCCTCGTGGGTGTAGGTGGCGTAGGAGCGAGCCTTCCAGTACAGCGGCACGGGGGAATTGACCTGCAGGACGGGAGTGTCGGTGGGATTGATTGTGCCCTGGAACGCCATGGCGTCGCCCCAGATGCGATATGGCATCGGACGGCGGGCGGGCAACCCAGCGAACAGGCGGTTGAAATCCTCTTCCCAGGTAACCAGGGGAGCGCGCGTAACGGAATAAACGGCGTTGGCCGGACCCCATTGCCCGGCAGCGGGCAACAGAAAGGCGATGAACAGCGCCACGATGGCAACCAACGCGGTGTCGCTCATGGTCAGAATGCCAAGATGCCCGTCGTAGATGCGACCCTCGCGGTCCCACTGCTGGCGCGCCCGCACCGATTGCACCCAACCGATGAGCAGCAGGCCGGTGAACAGATACATGCCCAGGTACACGCTGGCGTTTTCCGGCAGGAAGGTCAGGTTGGACAGCAGGCCGACGGTGCCCAGCGCAAACACGCCCCAGAAGTTGCGATAGCGGAAGAACACCCAGCCGGCCAGGAACCCGGAAAGCCAGGACACAATTGTCAAACCGACTGCAAAAGGCAGCGGGTCAACACTGATGCCCTCGTTGCGGGCCGCCAATAGCCACAGACCCAAACGGTCGAACAACTCGGCAATGGTCTCGACCTGTAACGGTGCCGGCGAGGACACGGTTAGCTGCCAGATGACAACGCCGGCGCCGACCAGCAGGCCGGCCGGCACCAGCAGAGCGCCCAAAAGTCGAATGCGGGCCAACGCCAATGCCGTCAGCAGTGACAGCAGCATCACCAGCGCCAGCGGCGGCGTGGGAGCCCAGTCGGCCACCTCTACCGACCAAACCACGATGATCAGGTTCAGCGCCAGCAGCACGGAGCTGACCCACCCGTCCGGCGGGCGCAGCAGCAGCTGCAATGCCCACAGCCGGCTCGACACGCCCCCGACACGCCAAAGCTGCCGGTCGTCAGGTTGCGGCTGAGACGGCCTCGTGGCGCCGGCAGTGTTGATGGCGGTTGTCATGATGCTGGATGAAGAATAGCCGGCGTTAACCTAATCCCGGTTTCGATTATCCCGTTTCGCGCCGGGGCGCTGGCGACGCGGCGGCGGTGACGAAAGCGCGGTCGGTTTCAGCCACACTGCGGGCGCTGGTTCGGCTGGCCCCAGCCACCAGCGGAGCCGACAGGGCGTGGTTGATGTCTGCGTGGCGTTCTATGATGTACAGGGGGATGTCGTGCTGCGCCAGGTAGTCGGCGGCCACGGGCGGCGTTGTGCCCAGAGCGGCGCTGCCGGAGGCTTCCGTAAAGGTTGCTCGGTCCACGTAGCAGACTGCCACGTTGATGCCCTGCCGTCGAATGCTCACCAATGCCGGCGCCCATTCGGGCTGCTGCGACGATGTGATGACCATTAAAGTGTTGAATCCAGACAGGTGGGGGCGCAGGTCGTACACGAACCGTTCCAGCGATATTGTTCCATCGGCGTGCATTCCAGCCAGCGTTTCCATCAGCGAGCCGAGCTGCGCCGGCCGACGGTCTGGCGGCAGCATCCACAATTCGGATGCGTTGGCAGCCAGTCCCACGGGCACTGCGGCTTCGTCCCAATGCTGGATGAGCGACGCCGCCACCGTAACCGCCAGTTCCTCAGTGTTGTCGGGCGGCTCGCCCACGTGGGAGCGTCGTTCCATATCCAGCAACACCCACGCCTGCGCTGACACGCCGATGTCGAACTCCTTCACCATCAATTTGCCCATGCGCGCGGTGTAGGGCCAGTGGATTCGGCGCAGGCTGTCCCCATGGGCGTAGTCGCGCACCGCCGACGACTCTGGCGTGATGGCCGGTGTGCGACGGGATAAAGCGCTGTCGCTGGGCAGGTTGGCAAACCTCTGATCCAGGTCGGGCAACGGCACAGTTGCCGGCAGTACGGTGTAGGGCTGGTCGTTCAGAAACGTGCGCTCCAGACGGAACAAACCGAATGGATCGCGAGCGGTTACCCGGATACGGCCGGTGTGGTAAATCCCGCGCTGTGCCAGGTAGGTCGCAATGCGAAACGCGCGCCGCTGGCCTCGCACCAGGGCGACGGTGCGCCCCCCGGGGTTGGGCAGGTTGGTATCCTCCACCACTTCCAGCCACGATTTGGGCAGCCTGGTCCGATTCACCAGCTGGATTTGTCCCTCCAGATAGTCGCCGACTCGCCCGCGAGTATCCAGCCGGTTTAGCCTCACATCCAGACCGCGCAGATTGAGCCACGCCCAACTGTAGCCAATGCCAATCAGCAGGACGAGGGTGAATAGCAGGCGGTAGAAAAAGCCGAACCCGGTGCCCAAGGCGTAGAACAGCGCGGCCAGGATGAGCAGGCCGAGCAGGATTTTGCGCCGATGTCGGCTCAGGAGTTGCCTGATATAGCTCGGCAAGGTCAGTTCCCCCAGAACTTCGGGTTGGTGAAACGCTCTGGAATATCGCCGTCAAGCGCGGCGCGGAACTCGGCTTCAGACATTTGCAGTTGCTTCGTTACGATAGTGCCCATCAGTGGGGGCTGAATTTCCTGCGTGCCGAATGAAACTTTCGTCCGCAGTTTCAGTCCCCGGTGTTGGTAGTGCCAATGGTGGTTGCGGGACGTTTCTTCAAATCCCATCCGCAGTAACAGGTTGCGGAATGCTCTAGCCCTGATATTAGCTATTCTGGGCATCAGGTTAGGGCCGGCTCCAGGACGACTGGAAATATCCGATAGGGAATGCCCTCGTCGGTGAGTTCTTGCAGGAGCTCTTCCATCTCAGCCGCCGCCGCACTTTCTTCCGCCAGAGCGTCGCCGGGAATTTCGCCTGGCAGCGGGTCGAAAAGGTTGGCCTCCATCGACCAAATTATATCCTGCAGGGCCCCCGCTTCTGTATCGCCCTGCCCCCACGTTCCCAGAACTGACGAGCACCATGCTCCATAGCAGACTGACCCGTCGGAGAGGAAGTCTTGGAAAACTACAACATCGTAACTAGCCATACTTAATCTCCTTGAATCAAGTCATCGCCGCAGTGAATCAAGTCATTGCCGCAGCAGGCACGATACCCCGCCTGTGGTGTCAAGCAAAGCCGCGCCGCTAATCCCTACCGGGCTCCCGGAACGGGAACGGTGTTCAGGAGTTCGTCAACCAGATGCTCGGCTCGCACCCCGCGCATCCGCGCGGCCGGCGTCAACACGATGCGGTGCGACAGAACGGCCGGCGCCAGTTCTTTCACGTCGTCAGGCAGCACGTAGTCACGACCCCGTATCAGTCCCAATGCCCGGCTGGCCCGGAACAGTCCCAGCGAGGCCCGCGGCGATGCGCCCAGCGCCGCGTTAACGTGCTCCCGCGTTGCCTCTGCGAGCGCCACCACGTATTCCCGCACCAGGCCGTCCACGTAAACATCCTGAGCCGCCCGTTGCAAATCCAGCACTTGCTCCGGCGTTGCCACCGGGCTCAAATCGGCAATAGGGTGGGACCGTTCCTGCTGAGCAATGATGGTTATTTCCTCGTCGAACTTGGGATAGCCGACGCTGATTCGCATTAGAAACCGGTCCAGTTGCGCTTCCGGCAGTGGGAAGGTGCCTTCGTATTCGATGGAGTTCTGGGTGGCGATGACCAGGAAGGGGAGCGCTAGCGGATGGGTTACGCCGTCCACCGTAATCTGACGTTCTTCCATGGCTTCGAGCAGGGCAGACTGGGTTTTGGGCGTGGCCCGGTTGATTTCGTCGGCCAGCACCAACTGCGCGGCAATGGGGCCCGGGCGGTAGCTGAACTCTCCGGTGGACTGGTTGTAAACCGACACGCCGGTGACGTCGCTGGGCAGCAGGTCGGGTGTGAACTGGATGCGGGAGAAAGTCCCGCCGATGGACACGGCCAGCGAGCGGGCCAGCATCGTCTTGCCCACGCCGGGCACGTCTTCCACCAGTATGTGACCCTCGGCAACCAGCGCGGCCAGGGCGCGTTCGATGACGTCATCCTTGCCGACGATGACGCTGGCCACGTTATCGGCGATCCGCCGGGCGATTTCAGCGGCCTCGGTGATTGCTACCGGGACGCCGGCCGGGCCAGTGAATGCGGTATTTTGCACGGGGATATTCCTGCGCCGGTAGGGTTCGTAACCGGCGTCAGTTTAGCATACCCTTACCCATCGTCGTATGCCGCCCTGTCCTCGTCAGGGCCTTCGGATTTCCCGCCCGCTTATCCACCGGGTTTATTCTGCCTGGCAAGGTTGAGAATCTGATTAAATCGCGGATGCGTATACTGGTTTGAGGTACGCTAACGCCGGGACGAGTCTGGACAAATTTGCCGGCCTGACCAGGAGAAATTGATGATTGCCCCCAACAAACGGGCGTATGCGATGCTGTTGCCGCTGCTGGTGTTGCTGGCGGTATTCGCCGTGGCGTGCGAGCAAACCGCCGCTCCCACGGACGCCGAGCCGGCGGCGACCGCAGCATTGGACAACGTGGCCGCTACAGACCCACCGGCGGCGACGATTGTAGCCGCCGACACAGCTGCCGGCACATCCGCCGAACCCAGAGTAACCGTGATGGAAGCCAGCGAGCGAATGGAGTACGACATCCCGGAGATTGCGGGCATCAGCGCCTGGCTGAACACCGATGACGCGCTGTCCATTGCCGACCTGACCGCCGATGGCAAGGTCGTGCTGGTGGATTTTTGGACTTATACTTGTGTCAACTGCATCCGCACGTTGCCCTACCTGCGCGACTGGTGGAGTCGGTACGAGGACGACGGTCTGGTCATCCTGGGGATTCACGCGCCCGAGTTCGAGTTCGAGAAGGACCACGAAAACGTGGTTGACGCGGTAGCGTCATACGAGATTGGTTGGCCGGTCGCCCAGGACAATGACATGGTTACCTGGTCGAATTTCGACAACCGATTCTGGCCGGCGAAGTATCTCTTCAACAGTAGGGGCGAGCAGATTTACAGTCATTTTGGCGAAGGTTCTTATGGCGAAACGGAACAGCGCATCCGCAATGCACTGGTGGAAGCTGGCGCCGACCTTTCTGATGACCCGCTGACGCTGCCGGCAGACCAGCTGCGCGACCAGACGTACCAGGACGCCCGAACCTTTGGCAACGCTCCGATAACGCCGGAACTCTATGCCGGCTGGCATCGCAACGTGCAGATTGCCCGCGCCGGTCGCCCTCCTTACGTGGCTCAACGGGAGTACTTCGAAGCCATCGCGACTGCCGGGCCCGATGACCCGGCCATCATTGACGTTACCGTGCCCCAAGAAATCGCGCGGCACGCCCTCTACTTCCAGGGGCAATGGTCGGTGGAACCCGAGCGTATGCGCCACGCGCGGGTGACGGAGAACCTGGAGGATTATCTGGCGCTGAACTATTCGGCGAAAAGCGTCAACGTGGTGCTTACGTCCGATTCCGGGGACCCCTACGAAGTGGTGATTACGCAGGACGGCGCGATGCTGACGCGGGAAAATGCCGGCGCCGACGTGCAGTTCCACGAAAATGGCTTCTCCTACATCCTGGTCGATGAACCACGTATGTACGCCATTTTGGACAACGAGGAATATCGCCAGCAGGCCATTCTAACGATGCGTTCGAACTCCGATGACTTTGGCATCTTTGCCTTTACGTTCGGCGTTTATGCGGAGGGCCCGTAATGTCGCGGTTGCTGGCGACCGCGCTCGTAGTTGGGGCGCTGGGATTCGCAATCGGCTGCGGCGTCGATACTCCGGAATCCGTTGCCGAACTTGGCGGCGGCGCCATCGTGCCAACCGCAGCGGCCGACATTCAGGTGATTCCAGTTGACCCAACCGACGGCGGGTTGCGCGCGCATTTGGCGACGAAAGTGCTGGACGTGGGCCAGCAGCGGATTGCCTTCCTGCTCGTTACGGAAAAGGCGCTGGTCAAGGCGCCGCACGCCGAAATCTCGGTGGTGCACGCGGATAGAGTAGCCCCGCCAACTCAGGTTACGGCGAGTTTCAACGAATGGCCCTATGGCGTGCGTGGATCGTATACCGCTGCCATCGACTTCCCGACCGCCGGCAATTATCTGCTGACGGCATCAATAAATGACGCCAATGTTGTGGGCGAGGTGGTCATTCCGCTGGAAGTGGTGGCGGACTCTCCGGTGCCATCGTTGGGAGACGCAACACCGCCCAGCGCAACCAAAACCCTGGCCGACGGGCTGGATCTGACCCAACTCACCACTGCCTACAGACCCGACCCGGAACTGTACCAGTTGTCCATCGCCGATGCGGTTGCGGACCGCAAGCCGGATGTCATTGTTTTCGCCTCGCCGGCTTTTTGCACCAGCCCCACTTGCGGTCCGCAGGTGGACACAGTGTCGGAGCTGCGCGTCGCCCACCCGGATGCGGCCAACTACATTCACGTGGAACTCTACGACAACCCGGCAGAGATTCAGGGGGACTTGAGCAAGGCCAGACTGGTTGGCGCCGCAGCTGAGTGGGGGTTCACCAAAATCGACGACTGGACCAACGAGTCGTGGGTGTTCGTGGTTGACTCGGATGGCGTCATTCGCCACCGGTTCGAGGGCTTTGCCACCTTCACCGAACTGGAGGCAGCGCTGGAGGATGTTGGGTAAACATCCGAAGGGTGGTAGCCCCTCTACCGCATTCAGTGAATCGTCGTGCCGACATCTGCAGTGACAGTCATTCGGTCATTTACAGTATATGGTATTGCAGGTGGTGGTCGCGCAGGACATCCTGGGCGAAGTCGTTTTCAACCTCGCGCCACACTGAGTGGATGTGGTTGGCTTCGTTCTGGATGTTGTCGAACTCCACGATGAATTGCCCGCCGTGGATGCGATAATAGTGGTCGCGGCTGCGATCCAGGCCACCGGCCCACACCAGGCGATAGTCATCCAGCCCGCCTTCGCGGATTTTCGCAATCCGATCCTCCGCAACCGGCGCCGGCGCGCCGCTGACATATTCGGAGATGAGGGTCAGGAGCATCTCCTTTTGAGTGCCGTTCAACTCGCGGCCGGCCAGCCCTTCATCGTTGTGGATGGCCTGCTTGCTGCTGTTGTAACCGAGAATGTCCCAGGGCGCCTTGTCGTGGATGATGGCCTTGCTGCGTTGGCCGGCGTCCAGCGATGCCATCAACTCGACGGCGATGTCCTCACGCTGGGCCAGAATGCGCAAACCTTCCTTGGGGCCTTTCCGCACCTCGGCGGGGTTGGCTCCAAAGAAGAACGGGGTTACCGCGATCACCTGCTCGCCCCAAACGCTGTAATGGACCGACAGATGATGACCCTCGGCGCGCCAGCCCCAGGGCTCGGAACCGGCGGGGTCGCCGAACACCGTCCAGTAGTACAGCTCGGGGTTGCGCGGCCAGGTTACCTGGCCCCATTCGGCTTCCAGCGGGCCCAGCACCAGTTCATGCTCGATTATCAGTCGCGCCTGTCTGTTGGAGTCCTCGGTCAAGCCGGTGGCCAGGAGCGCCATCGCCAGGTCGCGCTGGTTCGGTTCCATATCGCGCAGCGGCAGGCCGTGGCGGTTCAGGGGCGGGTAGTACCAGAAGACGCGCTCGCCGTCCATGTAGTGAAAAGTAGCTTTGCCGCGTTGCTCGCTGTTGAGGGCGGCCAACCAGGCCTGCGCCGCCTCGGACATGGCGGACGCAACGGGTGCGTGAGAATGGGAATGCTGTGCCGTCATCGCAAATGACCTCCTGTGGCTGACCGAGTTATGAACGTCCGCAGTCTATGGGTGGCCCGTTGAGTGTGTCAAGAAGAGCCGGCACGCCGCGCGCGGCCAGGCAATGTGCGGCGCTCAAACTTCGCGGGCCGGCCGTATCTGGGCGCTGGTTAGGTCAGGAACCGTCAAGCTCGGCGTCGATGCGTTGCACCTCCTCGGCGTCGCCCGAGGAAAGGCTGTAGCACCTTTGCAAATAGAGTTGGGCCATCCGCGCACCCTGGCTGCTCGGATCGGACGCGGCAGCAATCAGGGCCGCGATGCTGAACTCCGCCGGGAACCGCCGTCCCAGCGCGTTCATCTCAGCGGTGATGTCGGCGATGGCGGCCCCGTCGTTGCCTTCCTGTGCGAACCGCAGACGGCCCAGCAGACGGCCCATTTCGGCCAGCCGGTCGCCCTCGCTCATAAAACTCCAGAGCACCTCGTTGACGCCCATGCCATCGGAATCCGCTGCATCGCCGATAGCGCCGGACGATGCTGGCGATGTTCGGCTGTCGAGGGGGATGGCGTTGCGGTCGGCGGGCAGGCTTGGCGCGTCGCCGGCCGGCGTGGGGTTGGCCGCCGACCAGGCGTCTGAGTAATCCTGCACGGCGGCGGCCACCGATTCCATCATGCGGGGCAGGTCGTAGGAGAACATACTGCCGCCGTAAACCAGGTCGTCATTGCGGATGTTGGCGAGCCGGACGAGTTGGTCGTATCCACCCTCCACCAGCTCGGACATCGGCGGCATTGCAAACGCGGAGAAGTTGGCCAGCGGGCCGGCGCCGGCGCCCCCCAGGTGCGTAGCCAGAAACGGCGGCACGTATTTGGTGAGGTCGGCGGTGATGGGCAACGTTACGATGTAGGTGCCGTAAACATTGTCCGGCTCGGTTTCGATCCGATAATAGAGCAGCGCATGGCCCCTGGGCCGACGCGGATCGCCTATTTCAAACTGAATGTCCATAATTCAAGCATTCCCGGATGCGGTGGCCCAAGTATAGATTAGCCCGGCCTTGCTGGTAAAGGGAGTTTTGATTCTGCTGCGGGCTGACAACCGCCGCAAGCTCCGGACGCACGCCGATTCCGGACGCATCTCGATTATTAAAGACGCACCCCGATTATTGAAATTGATGACAGCCAGACGGTTGCGCACTAATGTTCTACACTGATACCGTAACAACACACCGACTCTGGTGATTGTTGGATTGACCACGGAGGCTTTGGAATGTTGGCAACTGCACAGACTTGCGCCGTCATTGGGCTGGAGGGGCAGATAATTCAGGCGGAAACCGATATTTCGCCCGGCCTGCCCGCCTTTCACATCGTCGGATTGCCCGACACCGCAGTGCAGGAAGCCAAGGAGCGGGTGCGCGCCGCGTTGCGGAACAGCGGCTGCGAGTTTCCCATGCGGCGCATCACCGTCAACCTGGCGCCGGCCGACCTGAAAAAAGCCGGGCCTGCTTACGATTTACCCATTGCGGTTGGCATATTGTTCAGCACCGGACAGGCTCAAACCACGCCGGAGCCGGCCATCTTCCTGGGTGAACTGTCGCTGGATGGCGGGTTGCGTCACACCGCCGGTATCCTGCCGATGGTCTGGGTTGCCCGAGAGCAGGGGATTCGTTCGGCCTACGTGCCGGCGGTGGATGCTGCCGAAGCCGCCCTGGTGGATGGTGTGAAGGTGTATCCGGTGAGTACGCTGGCGCAACTCGTTAACCACCTGCAGGGCAACGGCCAGATTGAGCCGTTTCCCCATACCGGTGTACACCTGAACGGCAACCGAAAACCACCCGACAACGCAGACCTGGCCCACATCAGGGGGCAAAACCATGCCAAGCGAGCCCTGGAAGTGGCCGCCGCCGGCTTCCACAATATCCTGCTGAGCGGGCCGCCGGGTTCGGGCAAGACGTTGCTAGCGCGTGCGTTGCCCGGCATCCTGCCCTACCTGACGGCAGAAGAGGCGCTTGATGTAACCAAGATATACAGCGTGAGCGGTATTTTGCCGGCAGACAGCCCACTGATAGCGCAACGTCCGTTTCGCGCACCCCACTACACTATTTCCAACGCCGGACTCGTTGGCGGTGGCCGAATGTTACGACCCGGCGAAATCACGTTGAGTCATCGCGGCGTGCTGTTTCTCGACGAGCTGCCCGAGTTCGGGCACGCCATCCTTGAGTCGCTCCGGCAACCCCTGGAGGACAAAACCGTAACCATCACGCGCGTCAGCGGGACGGTTACGTATCCGGCCAGTTTCATGCTGGTGGCGGCGATGAATCCCTGCCCTTGCGGATACGCCACACACCCACGGAAGGAATGTGTTTGCACTCCGTCAGCAGTCGCGCGGTACCAGAGGCGAATCAGCGGCCCCCTGCTCGAGCGGATCGACATATTCGTGGAAGTGCCACCGGTGGAATACGACAACCTGCTGGATCAAACTCCCGGTGAAGCGTCGGAGGCGGTGCGAGAGCGGGTGCTACAGGCCCGTTCGCAGCAGGGAGCCAGGTTTGCCCACGCCGATGTCGAACAGATGCTGTCTAATGCCGAGATAACCGGGTCCAGGGTTTGGGATTTCTGCAAGTTGCAAAATGATGCCACGGCTCTTTTGCAACGAGCTACACAACAGCTGGACTTGTCGGCGCGAGCCCTGCATCGGGTGCTGAAGGTGGCTCGCACGGTGGCCGACCTTGCCGGCGCCGACCTGATTGGCCCAGCTCACCTTGCTGAAGCCCTGCAATACCGTTCCCGCGGCCTGTAGCGAAATTGCCGGTTGCCCCACTTGCCCGATGGCGGCAATCCCGGTTTCGGGTCGGGAGGCCAGTTTAGTCAGGATTCTAAAAATCCCGGGATGCGGACGCCAGCGGCGGGCCTTGCCAGCCTTTGCTTCGCCGACTATCATATCCGCATGGCAGATCGAGAAGTTCGGTATAAACTGGGTGCCGCCCAATCCGTCTTGGCTGAGGCATTTGGCAGGCCGGGCCAACGCACTTTTCGGCTGGCTGCAGCAGCCGGCCGGGCGCAGTCCTTCATCTGGCTGGAGAAGGAGCAGTTGCTGCAGTTGGGTGTGTACCTCAAGCAGGCCGTTGAACAACTTGGCAATGCCGCCGATCCCGCTGCCAGCAATCCCGGTGAGGGCCCATGGACTGGCGATCCGCTGGAGCAGGATTTCAGGGCGCGCCAGATGCAATTGCAGTTCGACCGGGAAGCTAATTGTTTCCTGCTGCAAGCCTTTGAGGGCGACGAGGACGATCCCGACGCCGAGTCCCAAACCTCGGTCAGCTTCTGGATGACCTTGTCCCAATCCACGGCGCTGGCCGAAACGGCGCTCCAGATCTGCGCGGCGGGGCGGCCGCCGTGCTTCCTCTGTGGTATGCCCATCGACCCCGACGGACACCGCTGCGCCCGCGCCAACGGCCACGCCGTTTTTGAAACCGGTTAAGCCCACCGCCGGTTTTACGTAAGCAGCTGGCATTCGGCCTGTTCATCTGCGGGTTTTCCCTTGAATACCATCGAGCCGCCCGACCTCGAACTGCTTCGCCATGGCGAATTTGTCACTTGCGACCTCACGCCGGCCGGATCCAACTACACGTTCTTAGCTGAACTTTCGCATAACGGTCGTGCCGGACGAGCAATCTACAAACCCGTCAAGGGCGAAATCCCGCTGTGGGATTTCCCCACGGGAACACTCTACAAGCGAGAATACGCTGCCTACCTGCTCAGCCGGGTGTTGGGTTGGGATTTCATCCCGTTGACCATAATTCGCGACGGCCCTTATGGAATTGGTTCCGCCCAGAAATTTGTGGAGCATGACCCCAAGGAAAACTACTACACTATCTCCCGCGACAGTCTGGATGAATCCGACGCCGATCAGTTGCGGATGATGTGCTGTTTTGACCTGGTGGCCAACAACACCGATCGCAAAGCCAACCACGTGCTGCGAGATTTCGATGGTAAACTGTGGGGCATCGACCAGGCGCTTACCTTCCACTCCGACACCAAAATTCGCACCGTGATTTGGGATTTCGGAGACGAAGCCATCCCTGAATGGCTACTGGAACCCTTGCGCCGTTTGTGCGGTCAAATCCTGTCACCAACCGGCGACGTAGCGGAACTGATGTCGCTCCTCGACCACCGGGAGGCGCAGGCGTTGTTACAGCGTCTGCAATGGGTGTTGGAGAAAGGCGTATTTCCTGGTATCCCCGGTTTGCGTCGCCGTCGGAGGCTGGCCGAGGATTGAGCAGTGCCCGCGCCCGTTGCTCATCCGTTGGCGAGCAACCCGTAGTCGAAATGTTCCAGGTTCTCGATTATCACGTCCGCCGCCGACAGGTCCAGATGGCGTGTCGAGTCGGTCAGGGTGCATACCGTGTAGGCGCCGGAAGACGAGGCCGCGGCCAGGCCGATGGGCGAGTCTTCGATCGCAAGGCACTGCGGCGCTTCCAGGCCAATTAATTCGGCGGCCTTGATATAGATGTCCGGCGCCGGCTTGCCGTTGACGATATCGTCGCCGCCCAGTTTGACCTGAAACGCGTCGGTGAGCCCGATCACGGCCAGCTTGAGGTTTACCCACTCGCGGAGCGACGACGAGGCCACGGCGATGGGCAGGTTGCGGCGTCGCGCTTCCGCCACCAGCGCCAGCACTCCGGGGCGCGGAGTCAGGTCGGAGCGCAGCACGTCTTTGACCACATCGTTGTAACCGGCCAGCAGCTCCTGCGGCGTTTGAGGAATGTTGCGGAGATCTTTCACCCGCAACCAGGTTTCCTCAACCGTTGTCCCCAGCAGGTAGCGGTTGTTCTCTGCTTCGGTAATCGGAGCCGCGCCGCAACGCTCCACCATGATGTTGACCGCCTTGTGGAACAGCGGCTCGCTGTCAACTAAAACCCCGTCCATGTCAAACAATATGCCGCTGTATGTTGCCATGTTCATTTGCTCCTGTGCGCGAATGTAGTGGCCGAATCCGATTATCGTCGGCGTCGATTATACCGGGTCGCGACTATGCGGGCGCGCCACTAACCCGGGGTGGAACCAAACCGGGGCGGAACTAAACCGGAATTAACGACCGGTCGCATCCACCGAATCGCTCAACAGGAAGCAGGAAGACGCCTTGAAAATCGCCCAGAGGGGCAACCCCGGCTCGATATTCATAGCATCCAGCGAGGTACCCGTGATGTGGCAGCGCAGCGTTACGCCATCGCATTTCAGCGCGACCTGATAGCCCGGCGGACGCAATTGCACGTCCGAGACCACACCCGGCCAGGTGTTGCGCGCCGAGGATTGCGGCAGTGGGCCGGCCGCCAGTATGATGTCGGATGCCCGGATCCCGACTGTAACCGCATCGCCAACCTCCAACCCGTCGGCTAGGGGAGTTTCCAGCGAATGGTCGCCCGCGCTGCACACCATCGTGCCGTCCTGCGGGAACCGCGCAGACACCCGCATCACCAGCAGGTTTTCCACGCCCACCAGCCGTGCCACGCGGCCTCGCCCCGGCTGTTCCAGCACCGACAACGGCGCGCCGATGGCTATGGTCTGGCCGTTGTCGATCACCTGCACCGTGTCGCCCAGGGTCAGCGCCTCTTCGCGGCTGTGGGTAACCAGAATTACCGGCGTTTTCAGTCGCGACACCGTGGCGCGCAACTCGGCGGCTAACTCACGGCGCAGCTCCATGTCCAGCGATGCAAATGGTTCGTCCAGCAGCAGCAGGTCGGGCGATGGCGCCAGCGCGCGGGCCAGTGCGGTTCGCTGCTGCTGCCCGCCCGACAACTGCCAAACCCGACGTGATTCCAGGCCATCCAGCCGCAGTGAGTCAATCAGCTCGGCTACCCGTTGCCGTGTCACCGGACTTCTGCGGTCGCGCAAACCGTAACCGATGTTATCGCTTACGGTCAGATGCGGGAACAGATGGTTTTGCTGCGTAACGTATCCGACGCGTCGATGATGCGGCGGCACCCAGACTGCTCGGCCCGGATTGCCGATGCCGTCGCTGAATACGGTTCGCCCGTCAATGGTGATGCAACCGGCGTTGGGTTGAACCAGCCCCGCCATGGCCCGCAGTGCGGTGGTTTTGCCCGCCCCCGACGGCCCGAAAAGCACCAGAATCTCACCGGCCATTACTTCAATGGATACGTCCAGATGGAACCCGCCGATGGTGACCTCAAAACGCCCGGATGCGGCATGGTGGTTCACGTCGGGAATCATTGCGGCGACTCTCTGCGGCGGCGCAGCAGCAGGCTCAACAACGTGAGGGCAAGAACCGACATGGCCAGCAGCAGCACTGACAACGCCAGAGCCGCGCCCAGGCTGCTTTCCATCGCCGTCATTATCGCCAGTGGCATCGTCTGTGTGCGTCCGGTGAGGTTGCCGGCGAACATTATCGTGGCGCCAAACTCGGATATCGCCCGCGCCCACGCCAGCGCCAGCCCGGTTAGTATGGACGGCCAGGCCAGCGGCACGGTCAGGCGCCAGAAGGTTGCCCACGGGGATACTCCCAGCGTTTGGGACACATCCTCGTAGGCTACGTCCACGCCGGAGAATCCAATCCGCGCCGCCCTGATGTAGAAGGGCGCGGCGACGAAAATCTGCGCCAGAATGACCGCGCCCGTGGTGAATGGCAACGTGATGCCGACCCCAGACAGGGATGGCCCCAACAGGCCGTTCCGTCCGAACGCCATCAGCATTGCGACGCCGGCCACGACCGGCGGCAGCACGATGGGCAACTCCACGAATGTGTCGATGACACGCAGCAGCGGCGAGTTGCGTCGGGCCAGCAGCAGCGCAAACGGTGTGCCCAGGCAAACCACGACGACCATGCTCACGACGCTGGTGACTAACGACAACCGCAGGGCTTGCAGCACCAGCGAGCCGGAGAGGCCGGCCAGGAATCCATCCTGCTGGCCGGCGCGAATCAGCAACGCCAGGATGGGCAGGCCAATAAAAACCACGTAGAGGGCAGTGGCGACCACGCCGGCGGGAGCCAGCACACCCAACGTCGCACCGTGATGGCGGCGGCCCCGCAGCCGTAGCATGGCAATCCGCGCTACCGCACCGGTGGCGTCGGGATTTGCCCATGCCCACCCGTGGACGCATCGGCGCACGGGCACGCCACGTTGGCCGGCGGCGCAAACCCGTACCGCCGCAGGATTTGCCGGCCGGCATCTCCCAGCACAAACTCGATGAACGCCAGCGCGGATTCAGGATGCTCAGACCCGGCAAGGGCGGCGATGGGATACTGCGCTGCCGGATTCAGGTGCAATGGTATCTGGATCGAGCGCAAAGAGTCGCGGTACTGCTCGGCGGCAGCGTCTGTTTCGTAGACAAATCCGGCGTCCACCTCACCCAGGGCAACCTTTTGCGCAACCGACCGCACGCTGGTCTCATGCGTAACCACGTTGGCAAATACAGACCGGCTGAAATCTGCTGGAAACTCGGCATCATCGCCCATCAATTCGATGGCTGTGCGGGCATATTTTCCAGCCGGCACTTCCTCGGCGGCCAGCGCTACGGTTACCCCCCGATTCGCCAGGTCGCTTAACGATTGAACCGCGCCTGAATCAGCGGAAGTTACGACGGCAATGCGATTGGCTACAAAATAAACCGGCGTGTTGGCCAGCAGGTTGGAGTCTTGAACGGCCGCCATCTGCTGCCAGTCCGCCGGAGCAAATACGTCTGCTGTGGCCCCCTGCACCAGCTGGGCGCGGAGCGTCTGGCTACCGGCGAAGTGCAACGCGAAGGTAACGTCGGGATGGATGTCCTCAAAGGCGGTCGCCAGTTCTTGTAACGATTCGGCCAACGATGCCGCCGCAAACACCGTGAGCGTCTGTTCATCGGCGTTGCCGCGATTCCCGGCGGTTGCACAACCGATGGTAGGGACGGCAAGGGATGATACAGCAACGAGCGTCAAAATTATTCGCAAAAGCATGGCAATGGCGACAATCGGATGATTATGCCGCCGCCGTATTATAGCGGATGCCAAATCTCAAGCTGCCGTGCGCCGTGGCCGCGAAGGGTGGCGGGTGGGCTACGGGACGGATGACAGTGTTTCCCTTTGCTTGACTTGCCGGCTTCCCTGCCGTTAAATGACCGCAGAATTACGTTGCTGCCGTCCGGCAGCGGCGCGGATCGACACACCGACAATTGATGGGAAAGGAGGCTGCACGATGGCACTGGTTCGTTGCGTTACCGAAATGGGTATGGGCGTGGATGTCCACGGGCTGGATTACACCCTGGCGGCCAAGCGCGCCGTTTTTGATGCCATTCACCACAGCAGTCTGGGGTTTGCCCGGCTGGTTGACGCCACCGCTGACGATATGACCGTAAACGTTACCATCGGCGCTCCCCATCCTGAAAAGGTGAACGCCGACGAGGTTGCCGACTCGCTGCCCCACGGTCGGGCCAACGTGGACGTGGTGGTGGGCGGACTGCAGCTGCTCAACGATGACGGCAGCGATGGCACGCTAATCGCCAACGCCATCATCACGGTCAGCATCGAAGACGGCAAGTAGTCGCGCGCGATTTACTGGCCAACCGGATTTTCAGGGCACCAACGGGGCGTCGATGCGATTCGGACACTTCTTCTACCCGATGAAATTTGACGATTCGCGCGACGACCAGGCAATACAGGAGTGCCTGGAAGAAGCCGAACTGGTCGAGGAGCTTGGTTTTGACGCCATCTGGCTCGCCGAGCATTACTTCACCGGGGAATGTGTGTACGGCGACCCGCTGGTATTCGCCAGCGCGCTGGCCGTCAAAACCCGGCGGGTAATGCTGGGCTTTGGCATCCTGGAATTGCCACTGCATAATCCGGTTCGGGTGGCGATGCAAACCGCGCTCCTGGATAACCTCAGCCGGGGCCGCCTGGTAGTGGGGACGGCTAAGGGCTCGAACTATAACGCCTTCGAATACATCGGATTCGGCAGCGACCCGGTGCTCGGTGTCGAGCAAATGGAAGAAGCCGAGGAGTTGCTGATTAAGGCATGGACCACCGATAACGTGGATTTCCGAGGCAAGCACTGGCAGGTTTCCTTCCCGTCGGTGCGGCCCCGCCCTTACCAGAAACCGCATCCCCCGCTGGCCCGGGCGTGCATTAACCCGGAGTCCATCGTAGAGATGGCGCGAATCGGGCGCCCGATTCTGCTCCGGGGCCGTTCCATCAACAGCACCGCGGCGGACATTGCCCTCTACCGGGATACCATGTTTGCCGCCGGTTTTGATGAAGCTCAGGTCGAGCATAACCTCGATCAAATATGGGTGTGGCGGGAAATGCACCTCGCCGACACCGACGATCAGGCGATGGATGAATTCCTGCCTGCCCAGCACCGGGCGTATTCGACTATGCAGGATTATCGGGAGCGCTGGAATCCCCCGGAATACCCGATGTCCCGCCAGGCGCCGCCGCTGCTAAAGGATGCTTACGGAGCGCAATCCGACCCGGACGCCGCCGAAAACCTGGTGGGCAGTCCCAGCCGAGTGGCGGATCACATCGACCAGATGCGCCGTGCCGGCATCCGAAACCTGATGCTGACCAATCGCGGCCTGATGCCGCAGGACAAGGCAAACCATTCCATCAGGTTGCTGGCCGAGCAGGTAATGCCTCGGTTCCGCGACGCCTGAGGCCCAGGCGCACCGAGTTCTGACCACCTCCGCAATCGTCCATTCTCACGGTATGACGGACCCGGCCCCCATCCTCCAGGTCATAGACGTCGTTAAGGATTTCGGCGGTGTCAGGGCGGTTAATCACTGCTCACTGGACATTATGCCGGGCACGATAAACGGACTCATCGGCCCCAACGGCGCCGGCAAAACCACGTTGTTCAACTTGGTGTCCGGAGCTCTGCCTCCCACATCTGGCCGGATCATTCTCAATGGCCGCCGCATCGACGGCATGGCAATGCACCAGACCTTTGTCCGGGGCCTGATGCGCACCTTCCAGATTCCGCGGGAAATGAAGCGCATGACGGTACTGGAGAACCTGATGTTAGTGCCGGCTCCCCAAGTCGGCGAACGGATTTGGGCATCGTGGTTCACGCCGTGGCGCATCTCCCGTCAAGAACGGCGCATAGAGTCGCGTGCGCTGGGGGTGCTGGAATTCGTAAATCTCTCGCATCTGGCCGATGAGTATGCGGGCAACCTGTCCGGCGGTCAGAAAAAACTGCTGGAATTGGCGCGTACCCTCATGGCCGAGCCAAAGATAGTATTGCTGGATGAACCCGCCGCCGGCGTCAATCGCACCCTGCTGCGCGAATTTTCAGCCAATATCCTCCAGGCCAGCGTCGAGCGTGGCATTACTTTCGTGATAATCGAGCACGATATGCAATTCGTAATGAATATGTGCGATCCCATCATCGTTATGGCCAACGGAGCGGTGATTGCGGAAGGCACGCCGACGCAAGTGCGGCAGAACCCGCAGGTGTTGGAAGCCTACCTCGGAGGAGCGGCCCGTTACGCTGCTTGAAGCGTCCGACGTGGTGGCCGGCTACGGAGAGACCGAGATCCTGCACTGAGTCTCCATAACCGTCTCCGCGGGCGAGGTAATCACCATCATTGGGCCCAACGGTTGCGGCAAGTCCACCCTGATGAAGGCGATTGTCGGCCTGTTGCGCATCCGAACCGGCAGCGTTACCTTTCGCGGCGCCGATATTTCAGCGCTACCCCCGGAGCAGATTGTCCGCACCGGCCTGTGCTATGTACCACAGACCAACAACGTGTTCCCCTCGCTAACTATCCGGGAGAACCTGGAGATGGGAGCATTCGTGCGCAGAGACGACTATCGTGGACGCGTCGATGAAATGTTTCGACTGTTTCCCGACCTGGCGCTGCGCCCCGCGCAGAAAGCCGGCAGCCTGTCTGGCGGCCAACGTCAGATGCTGGCCATTGCCCGCGCCCTGATGCTCGACCCGGCCCTCGTGCTGCTCGATGAACCGTCGGCGGGACTCTCCCCAGTGATGACCGGCCTGGTATTCGAGCGGATTCGCGAAATCAACCGGACTGGCGTGGCCGTGGTCCTGGTGGAGCAGAATGCGCGGGAAGCCCTTGGCATGTCCGACCGGGGCTACATCCTCGTTTCCGGCGAGAATCGCCTGGAAGACACCGGAAAGGACCTGCTGGACAATCCCGACGTAGCCGGTTTGTATCTGGGCGGATAGGCTGATAATGCTGCCCGCGCTGCCACAACCCTTCCAGAATGCAGTTCAGAGAATCGGCTTGGCATGGACGCCGGGCTACACTGTCGTGGCCATTGTCGTGCTGGCCGTAGCAATCGGCTTCCTCCCCTTTGTAAAAATGGGCCTGGTCGTCAACGGCGCGTTTCTGGGATCAATCATCGCTCTGGGAGCGATTGGCCTCACGCTGATTTACGGCATCCTGAATTTCGCCAACATCGCCCACGGCGACTACATGACCCTCGGCGCCTACGCCGCGTTATTCATCGTTGGCAGTGTTCTCCCGCGCCTGGGCATCGCCGGCAGTGGACTAGGGCCGTTCACCTTTGGCTACCCAATGCTCATCGCCTTGCCAATTGGGGTAGCCGCCGTCGCCGTCATGGCCATTACCTTGGATGTGGCAGTGTACCGCCGACTCAGGAATCGGGGCGTGAATGCCGTGGTGCTGGCGATGGCTTCGCTGGGTGTAGCCATCGCGCTGCGCGGGTTGGTGCAAATTATCTGGGGCGGCGATACCCAGCATTACCCTCGGGAGTCCAAACCCGTTTATCACCTGCCCATGGAAGTGCGTGTGCCACCCGATGCAATCTTCATCGCCATGATAACGATAGTTCTGGTCGTTAGCGTGTATGTTGTGCTCAACCGCACCAAAATGGGAAGGCGATGCGGGCCACCACCGACAACCCCGACCTGGCTCTGGTCAGCGGCATCGACACCCGCCGCGTCATCCGGTGGACCTGGGCCATGGGCGCCGTGCTGGCCGCCACCGCTGGGGTGCTGCTGGCCGTGTTCCAAGCCCAGTTGTTGCCCATCATGGCAGGTTCGCCGGCAATTGGTCAGGGGTAGGATTCCTGGACTTGGGATTCGACCTTTGGTTCTTTCTCGGCATCGCAACAGCAGCGGCGGTGTGTGGGTTGATTGCTCTGGTAATTGGCTACATCACGCTGCGCCTGCGCGATGACTACCTGGCAATCGCGACTTTGGGTATCGCCGAAACCGTGCGCCTGTTCTTCCTGAACGAAAAGTGGGTTGCCAACGGCTCCAAAGGCTTGTATCGGATACCGGAATATCTGGGCGATCTGGTGTCGCCGGAAAACTATGACTACCTGTATCTGGCGGTAGTGTCCGTGGCTCTGGCAATTCTTTACCTGGCAGTGCAACGCGCCGTTCGGTCGCCCTGGGGTAGGGTGCTGCGTGCAATACGGGAGGACGGGGTCGCCGCGCAGGCCAGCGGCAAAGACGTGTTCGCGTTCAAGCTCCAGGCATTTATCCTGGGCGCAGTCATCATGGGTATCGGAGGAGCGCTGTTCGCCCACCACGTCCGGTTCCTGTCGCCTTTGACGTTTGATCCGCTATTGGCAACGTTCGTGATATGGGCCATGCTTATGGTGGGCGGCTCGGGCAACAACCGGGGCGCAGTGCTGGGAGCCTTCGTGGTTTGGGGGATATGGACGGGAACACAATTTTTGCCGGGGATATTTTCCAACCCCAACTTCCGTTTTTTTTAATGATTGGAGTACTCATCATAGCGGTGATCCTGCTGCGACCCGGCGGCATACTGGGCGAAGAGCGCCGCGTATCCCGCACGCCTCAAGCCTGACGCCAGCCGCCCAACTCCCACCCACCACCTGATCCTCTCTTGACACACAACACAGATACTGCGAGGAGCGTAGCGACGTGGCAATCTCGTTGAGGCTGAACACACGTCGGCGAACCGCCGTTGCCACGGCGACGAGATTGCCACGCTGCGCTCGCAATGACAAAGTGGGTACGCATGAGGGCGTCAAGGCCATTGACCGTTGCCCGTTGATGTGGTAACGTCGTCGCACAATCGAATAGGATTTCTGGCGGGAGCTTGGTTAAGCCAGGCTGAGAGGGTGGCCGTAATAGCCGCCGACCGAAATACCTGATCCGGATAATGCCGGCGTAGGGATACGAAACGCCACTCCTTACCGCCGCGTTGAGAAGACTTGGCGGTTTTTGTTTGTCGAGCGTCGTTGGAAGGCGGTACAAAAAGGAGGGGCCATTATGCTGGATACCACTTTTGGCATTGCGACCGTATTGGTAGTTTGCGCGGCATTCCTGATCCTGGGCGTCATCTACATCGGCCGCCGCCGCCAGAGCGTTGAAGACTACACCGTGTCGCGCAACCATGCGCCGGTGAACGTTGGCATCGCCACACTGGTGGCCTCAATGTTTGGCACGTGGGTGTTGCTCAGCCCGGGCGAATCGGGGGCCAACTTCGGCATCGTGTCGCTGGTTGGCTATGCGCTGGGGATGGCTGGCATCCCGGTGATGTTCATGTTTGTCGGGCCCCGGATCCGGCAACTGATGCCCAACGGTCATTCGGTTACGGAGTACGTAAAGCACCGGTTCGGAACTCCGTCATTCGTGGCCATCGCCGTGGTCATCATCTTCGTGATGGGCATTTTCATCACCGCCGAAATGACGGCCATCACGGCGGCGGTGAGCATCCTGACCGGCTCGCCGGCATGGGCCACTGCCGTTGCGGTGGGCGTGGTGGTTGTGGCGTACACTGCCTACGGCGGCCTGCGCGTGTCCATATTCACCGACCGCATCCAATTCTGGGTGTTGATACCGGTGCTGCTGCTGGTGGTGGTAGTGGCGGCAGTGCTGGTTGGCGGAACCGGCGTATGGGAGTCCGCCGGTCAGGCTGGACTGCTGTCGGTGAGCTCCTCCGGCAGCTACTTCTTCGCCGTCGTGCTGATAATCGGCATCGTGGCGTCAAACGCCTTTCACCCCGGTATGTGGCAACGCGTGTACACGGTGGAGAGCCAGCGCGCGCTCAACCGCAGCCTGTGGGGAGCGGCCGCGCTGGCCATACCGATCACGTTCCTGATGGGGATGGCGGGCATCGCCGCCGTGGGCAATGGTTCCGTCGGCCCGTTTGAGTACCCGAGAGTTGCCGCCGCCCTGTTCACGCTGGCATCCGACGTGTTCCCGTTGTGGATGCACTTCCTGCTGCTGGTGTGTGCGCTCATGCTGGCCATGAGCACCCTCGACACGATGATGAACGGACTGGCCAGCAGTGTCGCAACCGATCTCTCCGGCTTTGGCGTTCAACGCAGCACCTTGATGGTGCTGGCCCGCAGCGTTACCGTCGTTGTCGCCATTCCAGCCATCATCGTCGGCGCGCAGGGATTCAGCGTGCTGTACGTGTTCCTCATCGCCGACCTGCTGGGAGCGGCCATCGCGGTGCCCATGCTCATCGGCCTCTATTCCAGTCGAATGCCAGGTTGGGCGGTGTTGCTGGCCGGCGGAGTCGGTATTATCGTCGGCGCGTTGTTCTATCCGGCCCCTGACCTGGTCTCCCCGACGGGTTTCGGCTTCACTGCGCCAATGATTTTGGGACTGGCGGGAGGGCAGATGTTCTGGGCCTTCGCCTCGGCGCTGGTAGTATCGTCCGCGATTTCCGCCGTGGTGGTTCTGATACGGCGAGTGGCCTCCCCCCAACAACAGTACGACTTCACCATCCTGAGTTCGAACGTGCTGCTGATTGACGAGCCCGCCGCTGGTAACGACTAGGCAACAGGTGGCCGGGCGAGCGCCACGACCGAGAAACGGCGCCCTTCGACAAGCTCAGGGTGAGCGGTACATAGTTTCGCCCCGCTCATGGTGAGCTTGTCGAACCACATATTGATATTGTTGTTAATTACTTGAACACGGCCAGGCACTTGGTCGAGTTGAAGATGTAGGTTTCGTACCAATCTACAATCTCCGCCCGGTAGCCCAGCTTGTCCATCGCACCGGCCAGGCACATCCAGTTCAGCAATTCCTGCTGACCGGCGTCCTCGACCTGTTCAGTCGAGATGCGACTCCAGGCCTGGTAATCGCCGGACTTCAACTCCTCGAACCGCGCGCGGTCTGACTCGATGTCGGGATAGAGCCAATGGTGCTTTTCGGTGAGGAAGGCGTGCGACCAGGACGACGATGCAATCAGCGCCACCCGCCAGGGCGACTCCTGCAATGCCGCGGCAGCAGCGGCTCCCACTTGCAGGCAGCGTTTGGGTGACGGGCCGGGCGGATCCGGCTCGGGTGAGTATTCAGTAGTCCCACCTTTGTTGCGGATGACCCGGCTGCCGTAGCAGTTCACCAGGAACGGCACCACGGGATAATCGAACCCCTTGCGGTCGTAGTCCAGGTAAAGCAGGGTATTGAGGATGGCGTGGCCGAGACCGGGCTCGTGCAGCGGCTGGTAGGCGTATGCCATGTCGACGCCCCGGTCGATCATGCCCGAAACCAGCGCCCGCGCGCCGTCCTTGTGGCCGGCATAGTTAAAGGTGGTATCGGGGGTTTCGCCCCACACGTTGCGGCGTGGGGAACCGTCCCCGTTGGCAAAGGGCTGGCAGTTGAATTCGTCATAGGCCAGCACGCAGAACGGCGGAATAATGTCCTCGCGGAAATTCTCGTATTGATCATCGCCCCAGATGACGACAAAATCGGGGTTGAACGCGTCCAGTTCTTCGCGAATACGGCGGAAACCGGCCACCATGCGTTCCCGCAGGCGCACTGCCGAGGCGTACCCTTCGTCTTCGCCGAACTCAATTCGCATGGGTTCGGGCCAATTGCTGGGGTTTTTCAGCTCGGCGGGCACCCGGTCGTTGGTTCTAAGCGTGCGCTTCAGGGACGATTCACCGTCCTCGTCAGGTCGAATGAACGACGGTGAGTGGGTCAGTCCCAGCCCTAGTAGTTCAGCCATGATGCCGCTCCTTAACGTGAGAAATCGGCAGGCGCGACGAATGTGTCGCGCCTGCCGATGGCAACCATAGAGGTCGTGATGCTACTTAAATATCGCGAGGCACTTGTTGGAGTTGAACACATAGGTTTCCACGTAGTCTAGGATTTCCGGCTTGTAGTCCAGCGTGTCCATCGCTCCCGCCAGACACATCCAGTTCAGCATTTCCTGCTGACCGGCGTCCTCGACCTGGGCAGTGGAAATGCGGCCCCACGCCTGATAATCGCCGGCCTTCAGCTCCTCGAAGCGGGCGCGGTCCGATTCTACGTCGGGCCACAACCAATGGTTCTTCTCCACCAGGAAGCCATGTGACCACGATGAAGAAGCGATGATTGCCACGCGCCAGGGAGAGTCCTGCAACGCCTGGGCGGCGGCGGCGCCCACTTCCAGGCAACGCTTGGGCGACGGCCCGGGCGGGTCGGGGTCGGGTGAGTATTCAACGCTGCCACCCTTGTTGCGGATGACGCGGCTGCCATAGCAGTTCACCAGGAAGGGCACGACCGGATAATCAAAACCCTTGCGGTCGTAGTCCAGGTAGAGCAGGGTGTTCAGGATGGCATGTCCTAGCCCTGGCTCGTGCAGCGGCTGATAGGCGTAGGCCATGTCGATGCCCCGGTCAATCATCCCGGACACGAGCGCCCGGGCGCCGTTCTTGTGGCCCTGATAGTCGAAGGTTGCGTCCGCTGCTTCTCCCCACACGTTGCGGCGGGGTGAGCCGTCCCGGTTGGTGAACGGCGTGCAGTGGAAGTCGTCATAGGCCAGGACGCAGAAGGGAGGGATGATGTCCTCACGGAAGTTCTCATACTGGTCGTCGCCCCAAATGACGACAAAGTCGGGATTGAATGCGTCCAGCTCCTCGCGGATGCGGCGGAAACCGGCCACCAGCCGGGCGCGATGCTCCAGGGACGCTGCGTAACCCTCGTCCTCGCCGTATTCGATCCGCATCGGTTCCGGCCAGTTGGTGGGGATTTTCATTTCAGCGGGAATGTTGTCGTTGTTGCGCAGCGACCGCTTGAGCGGGATGAGCTTGTCTTCGTCAGGCGCAATCAGCGGTGGATAGTGGGTGAGGCCGAGGCCCAGAATTTCTGCCATATCTTCACCTTCCATGCGTGGCAATTCGGTGTTGACGCTTGGGTAGCTTGTTGCTGGGGTAGCAGGATAGTTGGTGCCATTTTGCGTGGCCTGCGGTTAACTGTCAACCGCCGTGACCGGAGCAGTATTACGGCCACGACAAAAGCGTAGTATGATCCTAAACTAGCACATGAGGAGAACGGTTTAATGGCATTGGACAAGAACCTACAGGATCGTATTGTAAATTTGACCGACCAGCATTGGTCAAAACACGTACAGGACCGAGGATTTGCCGAGTTGATCGATGGCAAAGAACCGGGGCATCGAATGGCAGATTACGTAGACGATAGGACTTGTTCACTGCTAAAAGTTAATCTGGATACCCGTTATGAAGGCGACACCAAAGGCTCCCCTAGGAAGCGGTCCATGGGAGACATCTGGATTAGTTCGCAAGGAATATTTAATCCTATCAACGTGAAAACTGGCTTACAAGCACAGAACGGACAACCCAACGTTGTTTCTATGCAAAAACTGTTGGACTATCTATTCAACAGGTGGATAGATTCTTATCATTTGCTCATCATCAAATTCGCTATATCTGATGATATTACTCACAAATCATATCTCATTGATCTACTGGATTGGACTGATTACATAACGTATGACGCCGGCCCTGGGCAAATTATGCTTAAAGAGAAGGATTTCTTTGATGCTTTCGATTCAGGCCATATTCCAAGAATGCGGCCTGTAAAAGAGAAGGTAGAAAGCCTTTTCCTGTTATTTGAGAACCAACTGAGAGCATTGATTGTGAACAGGCAGGATCGTATCCATCGTCAACGCAGTATGTTCCAGGAATTTCGGCGCAATGATTTTGTTGTTAACCAATCCAATATGAGATTTGTCCCATGAGGCAGCGAAAACATCAACGAGATCACAAGCGCCAGACCGGTCAATATATGACTCCGGGGTGGCTGGCGCGAGCGATAGTCGAGAATCTTCCATTGGACGACTGCCGCCGTATCCTGGAACCGTCCTGCGGTGATGGTGCGTTTCTTTCCGCCATCGCTGATCGCTTCATCAATGAGGACTGCGTGAATGGGGATTGCGTGATGCCGGGCGAAACCGCTACGAATACCGAACTAATCGGTATTGAAATTGAACCATGGCTAGCGGAGCAGGCTCGCACCTTGGTAAGTCGCAAAGCAGGTCAGTCTGGCGGGAGTTTACATACGGAAGTGCGCACGGCAGATTTCTTTTGTGATTATATGGATGTTACGAGGTTGCAGCGAGAAAGTTTCGACTTGATCATAGGGAATCCGCCTTTCGGCGGAACGTTGGATGGTTCAATTGAAGATGTCCTTGACAAAAATCTGGGCAAGCGTTTAGGCAAAAAAATCAAGAAAGAGACATACGCGTTCTTCATTGTTGCATGTCTAGATCTGCTACGATCAGGCGGTCGGTTGGTATTTGTGTGCAGCAACACCTTACTGACAATTCCTACAATGACTGGACTTCGCAATTTCCTTATGGAACATGGCGAGGTAAATCTTTATGACATTCATAAATTTTCCGATGAAACAACGTATCCAATGCTTATTTTAGATTTCAGGAAGGGAGGACAACGTGGCCAAGTAACGCGAAATTCCGTGTCAATGAGTACCGATGCCATCCGTTCTACCCCAAATCTCTCTTGGGGTGTCACAGACGATTTGGCAAGGCTTTTCCGTGGCCCGCTTTTAGGCGATTACTTCATCGCATCAAGCGGTATGACAACTGGCAAGAATGAGTTTTTTGTTCGTAAAATCGTAGAGCCGCATCACATTATAGAACCATATTGTTTCGAATTTTACGATGCTCCTATGACTGTGGCCTACGAGATGGAAAGAGCTCGGTTGGGAAAACTATCTGCTAAACGCCGCCAGCGATTAGCGGAAGCTGAACATCGAGGTGAAACCGAGCGCAGAGTAAAAATATCTGGGCGAGACATACCATTGGTTGTACAATTGCCAGATAGCCGTTATCGTCCTTATAATACAGCCAATAATTGTCTGGTGTTTTCCAAGCCAACTCATTATATTTTTTGGGAAGATTGTGGGGACGCTGTTCTCACATACAAGAAAACTGGAAACTGGTACTTGCGTGGTGTCGGTGGGCAGCCATATTTCGGGAAGGAAGGCTTAACGTGGCCGCTTGTTGCAGCGAGATTTATCGCCCGCTACTTGCCTGCTGGATATATTCTAGATAGCGGCGCGCCCTGCGCATTTCTGAGAGAGAGTATCCATCGTAGTGAGCTCTTTTTCATAATCGGCTGGTTACTATCGCCTCTTGCTAACCATATATTGAAAACGGTAATCAATCACACCAGAAACATCCAAAGCAAAGATTTTGAGCGTATGCCATATCCTTGGTGGGTGAGCGTTCATAACCGAACTATTATCGTTGAGTCGATAAAGGATATGATTATTAGTGCCAGAGAAGGCAAACACTGGTCATGGAACGATGATAAAGTCATACGACTTGGTGAGCTGTTTGATTTGCAAAGCCAGGATAATAGCGATTCCTTCCACACACTATCACCGCCTACATTTTCAGAACAATCTGAACTCCAGCCGAATTTGCCTATCTTTTAACTCTAGCCTGAACATTTGATAAAATTCCCGTCACCGCAGTTGCACGACGGTGACGCCACTGGCGCTGCCGCCTTCGCCCGGTTCCGTTGACGCAACCAACGGGTGTCCGGTCAGGAATTCCCGCACGGCCCGACGGAGCGCGCCGGTGCCCTTGCCGTGGACAATCTTCAGCGAGGTCATGCCCTCCAGCGCAGCATCGTCCAGCAGCGAGTCGATGACGGTCAGCGCCTCATCCACGCGGTAGCCGTGCAGGTTGACCTCCGGGCTCAGGGTGCGCTTGTTGGCGGGTCGGCGGTAAACCACGCCGGCGCGCTCGGCGCTGGGATGCACCCGGTCGGCCAGACGCTCCAGCTGGTAGACGGGGATGCGGGCACGCATACTGCCGATGACCACTTCCACTTCCTGGTGCTGGTTGGGAATGGAAACGATTTCCACCGGTCGCGCCACGCCGCGGATATACACGCGGTCGCCGGCTTTCAGTTCCTGGTACCAGGGTGGCCGCTGCACCGGTATCGGTTCCCAATCTGCGGAGGCGACCTCGCGCTGGGCTCGGGCGAGGCGTTGGCGTTCCTCGCGTAAGCTTATTTCGGCGCTCTCGTCAACCTGCTGGCGGTCAACCTGCTGACGATGGAGCGAGCGTTCCGCCTGCCGGATCCGGTTGACCACGCCACCGATTTGCTGGGTCAATTCCCGGCGTGCTTCTTCCACCAGTTCCGCCTTGGTCTCTTCCACCGATTCCAGGCGTTCCGCCGCTTCCTGCTCCCGCTGGCGCGCCGCGATCAGCGTTTGCTCAACCTGCTGGCGCAACTCCGACACCGTAACCCGCTCTTCCTGCAGTTCCTGCAACAGGCGGTCGGTTTCGAGGTGCTCCGGCAGCAGGTGAGTTTGCGCCCCGGCAATCACCGACTCCGGCAGGCCCAGCCGCGCCGCAATGGTCAGCGCGTAGCTGCGTCCCGGGACGCCGTGGGTCAACTGATAGGTGGGTTCCAGCGTGCGGGGGTCCAAATCGACGCTGGCGTTGACCATGCCGACCTGGTCCTGTGCCAGCCGCGCCACGTTGCGGTGGTGCGTGGTGGCCACCACCATCACGTTGCGGTCGCGAAACTCCGAGAGCAACGCAGCGGCCAGCGCCGAACCTTCCTCCGGGTCGGTGGACGAACCCAGTTCGTCGATAAGGATCAGGGAACGCGCAGTGGCCGTATCCATAATCTGCTGCAAGTTCCTGATGTGGCTGCTGAATGTGGACAGCGATTCGATGATGCTCTGCTGGTCGCCAATGTCGGCATAGATGCCATCCAGCAGTGGTATGTCGGCATCGTCGGCGGGAACCTGCAGCCCGGCCAACGCCATCATTGCCAGCAAGCCCACGGTTTTCAGGGCCACGGTCTTGCCACCGGCGTTGGGGCCGGTGATGAGCAGAACGCTCTGGTCGGGCCTGATGTTGATGGTAGTCGGAACAATCTGCCCGGTGAGCAAGGGATGCCGGGCGCCGGTGAGGCGAAACTGACGAGGTTCATCGAGGCCGGCTAGGTGAGGTGGAACGGCCCGCAGGGCTGCTGCGTAACGGCCTTTGGCAGCCGCCAGGTCCAGCCGGGCCAGCAAGTGCAGCGCGAGGGTAATTTCTGAGGCGTAACGGCCCACCAGGGACGACAACTGACGCAGCACCCGTTCCTCTTCGCGTCGCTCGGCCAGCCGGGTTTCCCGCCAGCGGTTGCCCAGGTCGATGGCCGGCATGGGTTCGATGAATACCGTGGCGCCGCTGTCGGACACATCGTGGATGATGCCGGGCGCCTGCCCCTTGAAATCGGTCTTGATGAGCAGCACCATGCGCCCGTTGCGCTCGGTAACGATGTTCTCCTGGGTCACGCCCGAACGCTGGTAGCGTCGCAGCGAACGTTGCATCACATCGTTCAGGGCCGCATAGGCAGAGCGGGAGTCGCGGCGCAAGCGCGCCAACTCCGGCGACGCATCGTCCAGCACCTCACCGGATGGCCCGATGGCCCGGTTCACTGCGCTTTCCAAATCGGGCAGGTCGGGGAAATTCTCGGCGGTAGCTGCCAACAGGGGCAGGTCTTCCCGGTTGCCCAAGGCGTTGCGATTCCACCGGGCCGCCGCTGCCAACGCTCCGAAGTGGCGGAGTTCTTCGCCACGCAGCACTCCGCCCAACAACGCCCGCTGCACCGCCGGGCGCAAATCCTCGGACGGCCCCAGTTCCAGCGCGCCGGTGGTGTCCAGCAGTCGGCGTGCTTCGGCGGTTTCCTGTTGCCGCATCGCCACATCTCGCCCGTCTGCCGTGGGCGCTAACTCGCCAGCGGATTCTGCGCCTATCACGGTACGCGTGGTCGCCGCCAGCTGCTGCCTGATTTGGTCGAATTCCAGCAGCCCCAGGGCGCGCTGGAACCCGTAATCGGGTGGAGCCGGCTGTTCGTCCGCCATCGCCATAGGCGGAATTATAACATCGGCAGGCACAGCACCCCGGTATTACAGCCTAAGCTCGCTGTGCGAGCCGAGACGTTCCAATTCAAGATGCTCGGTGTCCGGCTTACGATAAATCAGCACTAGATCAGGTCGAATATGGCAATCTCGATAATTATTCCAACGCCCGAACAAGGCATGGTCTTGGTATCGTTCCGGAAGGATTTCGTCGTTGGCCAGCAAATTCACAACTTGCAGGAGCTCGGCATCCAGTGTTTGGCCGTGCCGGCTTCTCTTTTCCCTCCTGTAGTCGCGCCTGAATGAGCGGGTGCGTCTAGTCCTCCTCATCGCTATTCAAGTCGGCCATCAATTCAGCGACACTGTTGAAAGTGACCAACTCGCCGCGCTCGGCTTCCTCCAAAACCGCTATCGTCTTCGGCCCAGGGATAAAGCAGGCAAAAGGCAACTCGCCCGCATCGGCGATGTGCCTCATCATCAAGTGGAATGCCTCGGAAATGGTAAGGCAATGGCTGTCCAATACCGCAACAACTTCATCCCAAGTCTGACGGTCAATATCTGCGCTTGCGCTGATTTTGATGACGCTCATAATTAGGAGCCTCCAGGCCAATTGAAAACGTGTAGTGCAATCACAATATACCCTACACCTCATTCTTCCCACCGCAACGGATACACCCGGCACTCATACAGCATCCCGCCCACCTCGTCTAAAGTGGCGCGTTTGGGCTCCCGAACGTCCAGCCGACGAGCCAGGGTGATGGGAGTCAGCCGTTGCAACAGGTTGGATTCCTTGATGAACCCATCGATGGTGCTGGCTTCGCCACCAAGCGCAACGTAATCGAATTGGTCCGCGTACGAACGCCATTGCTCGGCCAGCACCTGGGACGCCTTGACATAGAGGCGGTGAATCTGATGCTCCCGGACGCGCTGAAAACGACGTTGCGAAGTGCCGCCGGCATGATGTTTGCTTTTCACATAGCGGGTGTCGGTTTTGGACACCAGCAGCTCCCGCCCGCGATACACTGCGATGGCATATCGACCCAACCGCAGCAACGCCACGCCCACCGTGTACTCGGCGGCCAGCAAATTCCTGAGCGGTGCGTCGTCGATACTACCTGAAACCAGATTAGTGCTCAGCGGCAGCCCGGGCAAAATCGCGAGGCCGATGTTGCCGACCCGGAAGGCGGCGATCCCGGTCTCCGAACGCAAGACGCGGCTGCCGGCATTTTCCAGCGTCTGTATCCACGCCAAACCTTCCGGCGATTTAGCCAGGGCCGTTATGGCGGCATCCTGGTCGGCGGCAGGCAAGTAGACGGTGGCGGCCGGAGCGGAGGTTTCCGCTGCGGAATGCAGCCGGTCCAGGGCGCGGCAGACTGCTGCGGCGGAAACGGTTTGGCCGGCGCGGTAACGTTGATCAAGGCTGGCTTCCGGCGTGGTCATACCACATCATAACCGATGGTGATTGACGATACGCGACTGCCGGCGCAACTCCGCCAATGTGCCATAATGTTGCGCGAAATGATGGCAACACGAATTTTCAGGTACTGACGATGGTTTCACACGAAATGCCCGACGACCCGAATGCCGGTGGCCTGACCGATACCCAGAGGCAAGACCGCGCCCGGCGGCGTTTGGATGATGGCCACGCTGCATTCCTAGATGCATTGTCTGACCTGGACGAAGCGGAGGCCTTTCTCGGTTCGCGCTGGTCGGTTTGGGAGGTGATGCAGCATCTGTTGACCGAAAACTTCGTGCAGGCGCTGGAAGAGATTGCAGCTGGGGAGCGCGAAATGCTGCCGGCATTCGACGGCCGGGCCAACCGAATCGCCGCCGACATTGCCCGCCTGGAATCCAATTACCAGCGCTTTCGCGCCCTGATAACCGGACTGTCTGAGAGTCAGTTGAACCTGCCGGCCACACCGCCGAACCCGGAAAACGATTTCCCCGGATTGTCGCTACTGGACCTGATAGAGAGGGTGTGCGGGCACGAAGGCAACCACGCCCGCCAGGTGGTGGAAACCCGCAGATTCGTGGATGCGTTTAGCTCGGCTGAACGCGCCATAACCGTGGCCGGCCTGGGCACCGGTAACGCGGCGATGGTTCCATTACAAACCCGAGAGTTGTTGGCCAACGCCGACTACGTGGTCGGTTCGGATCAGGCTCTCGCGACGGCACGACGCTGGATACGAGGCGTGGAACTCCGGCTACGCTACGACAACCGCAATGAGCTGGTCAACCGGCTGGTACGCGACGCTCGCGCCGGACTCTGGTCAATGGTTGTTACGCTGGGGGACCCGGCTGAATCAGTGCCAAACCTGCTGCATCACCTGCGGCAGGAAGCGAGCGCCGTATCCGTCGTGTCCGCTCCCGGATACTACCGCGCTGCGCTGAACGCAACTGGCATTTCGCCGTTACAGGCGGTATGTACGTCCGCTGAACACGTCCACGACGCGGTTGCGCTGGCCCGCCTCCCGCAGCGGTCCACGGTGGTGTTGGGCGCCGATGGTGTCGGGACGTGGTGCGACATCGCTACTGCGCTGCTGCAATCCGGTGCGCCGGGAGCATCTGCCGTGCAGTTGGTGACCGGCCAGGCCGACCGGCCATCGGTTACGGAGTCAACGCTGATGGAAGCGGCGAATACTGCGATCGGCGAGTGTCCAGCCGCGATTGATTCTGCCCTGATTCTGCATGATCCGTCGACCAGTTCAGGGTGATCCTTTGACGAGCTCAAGATGAGCGGGCGGATTTTGGTGGTCAATCTAAAGACCCTGGCAGAACCACGGTATTGGTGGCCGTTGCCGTGTCGGTGTGATAGATTGCCAGCGAGTTTGCCGGCGCTGGTACAATCGGCGCCACGCGTCAACGGACGACTGGATTGTCGGCTACACAGCACCTATTGTACTGAAAATTGCAAAACGATAATGGAGGGCGCCTGATGGCTGAGCGGATTGGATTTGTTGGGCTGGGAATCATGGGGAAGCCCATGGCCCGCAATTTGATGGCGGCTGGGTATGAGCTCGCCGTGTACGACATTGTCGGAGAGCCGGTGGAGGAGTTGGCAACGGAAGGCGCTTCGGCGGCGTCATCGCCGCGGGAGGCCACAGTCAACAACGTTAGAACCATCACGATGCTGCCCGACTCGGCTGATTCGGAGCGGGCCATCCTCGGGCCCGACGGCGTGCTGGAAGGCGCGTCGGCCGGGTCGGTGATTATCGACATGAGCAGCATTGCGCCATCTATGTCGCAGAAGATTGGCGCTGCCTGCGCTGACAAGGGCGTGGAATTCCTGGATGCACCCGTGAGCGGCGGAGAACCGGGAGCCATTGCCGGCACCCTGGCCATTATGGTTGGCGGCAAGCAGTCGGTGTTCGACGACTGCGAACCCCTGCTGCAAGTAATGGGCGGCAACGTAGTGCTGACCGGAGACGTCGGAGCGGGCAACATCACGAAGCTGGCCAACCAGATTATCGTTGCCGCCAACATCGAGGCGCTGAGCGAGGCGATGGTGCTGGCTCAGAAGGCCGGTGTGGATCCGGAGCGCGTCTTCAACGCCATTCGCGGCGGGCTGGCTGGCAGTGCAGTCATGGAAGCCAAAGGCCCCATGATGCTGGATCGCAACTTCCGGGCTGGGTTCCGCATCCGGTTGCACCAGAAAGATTTGCGCAACGTGTTGCAAACTGCCGGTGAGTTAAATGTCCCGCTGCCGGTAACCGCGCTGGTGCAGCAGATGCTCGGTTCGCTGATGAACGATGGCGAACACGACGCCGACCACTCCGCCATCCTGCACTTCATTGAGCAGATGGCCGGCGTGGAAGTAAAGCGGGGCGGCTGATTCGTCGGCGCTGCGAACCGGATGGAATCTGTGGAGTCGCTACCCGCCGGGTCGCCGTCGCGGGCTAATCCGGAAAGCGGCCCCGACTCCATTCCAGCGCGGCCCGCAGCCCGCTCTCAGCCCGGATGCGGCTGAATTCAGCCTGTTCGGGCGTCTCGGCGGTATCGAACTGGGTCATCAGTTCCAGGTTGTGGTGCAGCGCGGAAATGAAACCGGCCGACTCAAGCGCCCGGTTGATGGACAACTTGGTGGTCTTGATGCCGATGGCCGAGATGCCGCGCATCTTCTGGGCGACTCGTTCGCATTCGGCGATCAACTCATCATGAGGAACTACGCGGTTGACCATGCCGATGCGGGCGGCTTCGTGCGCGTCGATGATGTCCCCGGTAAGCATCATCTCTTTAGCCATGGCGAGATTGACCGAGTAGGGAGTCATCAGGAAAGGCGCGCCGTAGCCGAGGCGTATTTCCGGCTCACCCAGCATGGCACGGTCGGAGGCGATTTTCACATCGCAAACCTGCACCAATTCGCAGGCGCCGCCCAGAGCGTAGCCGTTCACGGCGGCTATCACCGGCTTGCTCAGGTTCCATACCATCAGGAACGTGTCGATAGATGCCTTCAGACGCGAACGCCGCCCGTCCACGGACAGCGGTTCGCCGGTGGCGCTTTCGGCGGCTTCCGATTCGATGTCGAAGCCGGCCGAGAACGCCCGCCCCGCGCCCGTAAGGATAACCACCCGCACATCGGGGTTGGCCTCGATTCCTTCCAGGGCTTCACGAAACTCGGCCATCAACGTTTGGTTGAGGGCGTTGAGCTTCTCCGGACGATTGAGCGTGAGGTATCCGATGCCATCCCGCTCATCGTATAGCAGTGTCGCGAAGGCCATGCTGTTTACTCGCCGAGGCCGTACTACGGGCCGATTATTTCCACCGAATTAATGACCACCGGGGATACCGGGGAGGAACCTTCTCCGCTGGGGAGTGTCTCCGCAGTGGCGATGGCGTCAATGGTCTCCAGACCGGCAATGGCCTGGCCGAAGATGGTGTAGTTGGGCTGCAGACGGTAGTCTGCGTGCATCAGGAAAAACTGGCTGCCATTGGTATTTGGGCCGGCGTTGGCCATTGCCATAGTGCCCCGAGTATATGGCCGGTTGACCGGTTCATCGGCAAACTTGTAGCCCGGGCCTCCGGAGCCGGTTCCCGAGGGGTCTCCGCCCTGGATCATAAAGCCGGCGACAACGCGGTGAAATATTACGTTGTCATAGAAGCCTTGCCGAGCCAGGAACACGAAGTTGTTCACGGTTCTGGGAGCTTCCTGGGTTAGTAATTCCACGGTGATAGAACCCGCAGACGTGTTGATGACGGCAGTGTAGGGCGCGGAAGATTCGACGACTTGCGTTGGCGGCACGCTCCACTGTTTTACAGACCGACCCCCGGACACCTGCACTTGCGGCGTGGACGCCATGGCGCCGCTGTCAGCGGTTGTGGTTCGCTGGGACGGATTCGAGCCGGCGTCGGACGAAGGTTGCCCCGCGTCGGCGCCGGTTGGTTGGACTTCGACAGTCGGGGATTCGGTGGGTGGCGGTTGCCCGAGTGGTGAGTTTTCCAGAAGTGTGCAGGCAGTCAACGCCAAGGCGGCAGCGCCAACGAGGAGCATTATGGTCAGGATTTTTGCAGGCATGGTCATCTTTTTTATCAATCGTCTACTTTCACAATCGTCTACAACGGTTTAGTAAGGTCGGGTAATTTTGGCGACTTCTTTCAGGGCTGCCAAGCTGAATTGCTCTGATTGGCACAGCCCGATGGTCTGCTGTTCGTAGTCGGCGATAGTGCGCACCATATCAGGTATACGGTCGGCAAGGTCGAAGGGGATGTTGGTGACTCCGTGCTTGTCTCCGTGCAGCAGGTCGCCGTTGTGGACGGTCAACCCGCCGACTTCCACCGGTATTCCCATGTCCACCATGTGGACGTAGGCGTGGGAGACTGACACTTCCCTGGCAAAAAACTGGAAGCCCAGTTCGCGAACCTCGTCCAAGTCGCGCACGGTGCCGTCGGTGGCCACCGCCAGCGCGCCTAGCGCCTTGTGAATATTGGACTGCACCTCGCCCCAGTAGGCTCCCAGGGGCGGGTTGTCGATGTCGTGCAGGACGATGAAGCGCGGCTCCGGGACGGATACTATCAGGTCCCACCAATCTTCTCGCGGCACGCTGTGGCCTTCGGGTCGGTTGGCGGAAATTACTCCGGTTACGGCGTAGCCCACTACGGGCGTGAATTCCTGGAACACGGCCTTGATTTCGGGGAGCATGAAGCCGGCATTTTTGGGCCGGTAATCAAACCCTTCGACGGCGTTGCAGATGCTGGGGGAGTCAATTTGCGACAACGCTTTCAGGGTGGCGTCGCTCACGGTTTGATACATGGCCTGGGCTCCTCGATAGGCTTGCAGGGATAGGCTGACAGATGCGATGCCGGCTTCCTGCCGGCACCGCATCAAGAGTACCATAATGCAGATTGCGCCGAAAGAAGAAACGCGCCCTCACGCATATCCGCATTAAACTGTCATTGCGAGGAGCGCAGCGACGTGGCAATCTCGATGAGGCTGACACACGTCGACGAACCGCCGTTGCTACGGTGACGGGATTGCTACGCTACGCTCGCAATGACAAAGTGGGTACGCGTGAAGAGATGCGCCGCCGCGCCCGAAATCTTACCGGGGTTCGTCGTAGTCATCGTCATAATCATCGGTGTAATAATCATCGTCACGGAAGTCGTCATCCCTGCGATGGATCCGTCCCCAAATCCATTTGAGGGTAACCACCACAACCGCCAGGAGGACCAACCCGCCGATTATCCAGGTGTCCAGGTAGGCGAAGAAAGTCAGGTCTCCGGAACCGTCCTGGTTTTGCAAGGCAATGGATAATTGAACAGGTATAGGCATCGGCACAAATTCGCAGCGCTCATGCAGTTGGCGCCACGACGGGGCACTGTATCATTTTCTGGCGCCAGCTGGTAACGCGATGAGGTCAGGCGTGATTCGCTTTTGGGAACGCGGTATTGCTGTTTAAATATCTGATTGTGGCGATTACCGCCGCATCGCCGATCGGGGAGGAGCTAGTATCGATTCCGGTTGGCGTTGGGTTGGGGTTGAATGCGGCGATGGTGGCGGTGGTGTCGTTCGCGTTCAACCTGCTGCCGGCGATGTTGATTTCCGGGCTGTTCTGGCGAGCGGAGCGGGGCACGCGGGTAGTCAGGATGCTGTTGCGGTTGCGGCCACTTGCGTTGAGAGCGGTTGTACTCTGGATACTGAGACGCCGCAGCCGGCGGTTGGGTCAGGCTCTGGACCGTTGGGGAATCTGGGGCGTTCTGGTAGCGACTCCGTGGGCGGGCGTGTACGCAACCACGCTGACGTTGGAGGCGATGGGGATGCGCCGGAGACGCCTGTTGGCATCGGTGGCGGCAAGCCTGGCCATACACGCGGTAGCCGTCGCATTGATTTCGGCAGGGATATTCAGGCTGTTGTGGAGTTAGGTCAAGCACCGTTGGTGAAAATCGCCGAATATCGCAATCTGGCGAAAGTGTCATTATTTGCCCGATGTATAAAAATAACACCAAAATCTAACCGGCGATTCCTGGCGTATGTCAGTCATAGATGCAATGGGTGCGGGTATGCGGTGGCGGGGAGTCGACGCTGAAGTTGGTGGTAATTATGGAGCGGACGGTCAATTCATTTTTGCAGCATCTGGTGGTGGAGCGAGGCTTTGCCCAGAACACGCTGGATGCGTACAGCAGCGACCTGAACCAGTTCCGGGCGTTCGTCAAGGATAATTTGGATGCTCCCGCCGAGCAGGAAACCTGGCGGTTGGTTGACATCAACCTGCTGAATTCCTATATCACCGACCTGCGGGACAACCGCGGATACCGGGAGACGACCACTGCCCGCAAGGTGGCGGCAGTGCGATCGTTTTTCGGGTATCTGAGCCGGAACGGGCTGATCACGGACGACCCTACCGAGAACCTGGGCTCACCACGCGTGGGCCGCTCGGTGCCCAAGTTCATCACCGAGGACGAAGTGAAGCAATTGCTGGGCACCGCCGCCGATACCGGCACGCCGGAGGGCCGCCGAGACGCCAGCATCCTGGAACTCCTCTACGCCACCGGATTGCGCGTCAGCGAGATGGTGGGTCTGAACGTGCAGGACATCGACTTTGAAGAGGGCTTTATCCGCACCTGGGGCAAGGGCGCCAAAGAACGCATTGTCTACGTGTACCCGGAGGCGCTGTCCAATCTCCGCGCGTACATCGGCGGGGCCAGGGTTGAACTGCTGGGCAACAAACGCGGCGAAACCGCCCTTTACGTCAACCAGCGCGGCGAACGATTGACCCGCCAGTGGGTATGGAACATCCTGAAGGCCAGCGCCAAAAAGGCGGGCATAGACACCAAGATCACGCCCCACACGTTGCGCCACAGCTTTGCTACTCACCTGCTGCAAAACGGCGCCTCGTTGCGCCACGTCCAGGAACTGCTGGGACATTCCAACATCTCCACCACGCAGGTCTACACTCACGTCACCGATTCCCACGCGCGCGAAGAATACGACCGTAGCCACCCCAGAGCCTGACCCCCGGTTGCGGCGTCCCGCGCACGAAGCGTCGCGGGTGTCTACACCGCCACGACGTTGACATAACTCGCTCGTGGAGCCGGGGTCGTTGGTTCTAATATACTGGTATTATGTAGGCACAACCACGCGTTTCGCGCCGTGGCCGTCAACTGGGATAATCAACACGCGCGCCGAGCTTCATCTGGAACCGAGCCGCCGGCGCCCGGAGGGTTACAATGCCGAGCAAAGGCAAACGGATAGCAGCTCGTCAAAATAGCCTGCGCCGCCGACGTGGCGGCGCCAGCCGTGCCGCCGCACCGTCCCGCGAGGCCGTCGCCGTACCTGCCGGAGCGTCTACCGACACTTCAGGGGCATCGGCTACCGCAACTGCACCAGCAACTGCACCATCGAATGGCGCAACAGCCGCTGCCCAGGCTGCGCCGGCCGGAACCTCCACCCGCGCGGCTCCGCAACCCAGGGGCCGTCGTTTCGACCGTCCGGCGGCGTACAACCACGTTGGTTCTGAACTGGTTCGCATCGGCATTTACTCCGGTGTTCTGGTGGTAGCTTTGGTCGCCGTATCGTTCGTAATTTAGTCTCGGCAGACGGGGTTGCTACCGATGACCCGCCATGAATTTGACCATCGCGTGTTGGTGACGCCCGAACGGCCCGGCGTTTACCTGATGAAGAACGCCGGCGGCGCGGTAATCTACGTTGGCAAGGCAGCGGTGTTGCGCAATCGATTGCGATCCTACTTCGGCTCGCCGGCCGGCCTCGACCGCAAAACCCGGCGTATGGTGAGCGAACTTGCCGACTTCGAGTACATCGTTACCGACACCGAGGCCGAGGCGCTGATCCTGGAAAACACCCTGATTAAGCGCCACCGCCCCCATTTCAACATCCGGCTGAAAGACGACAAGACGTACCCCTACCTCAAAGTCGACCTGGCTGATGATTTTCCCCGGGTGTACATCACCCGGGGCGTGCACAAGGATGGCGCGCGTTATTTCGGGCCCTTCGCCAGCGCGGGCAGCGTGCGTCAGTCAATGGACCTGGTCAAGAAGCTGTTTCCGTATCGTTCGTGCACGAAAAAGATTACGGGCACCGACCCGCGGCCTTGCCTGGAGTACTACATCAATCGTTGTGTTGGGCCCTGCGCGGGATTGGCTGACCGGGACGAATACGCCGAAGTGGTCAAGCAGGTTATCCTGTTTTTGGAAGGGAATACGGAGCAGGTTACCGGCCAGTTGCGGGGTAAGATGGAGGAAGCCGCTGGTCAGCTGGAATTCGAACGCGCGGCAGTCCTGCGCGACCAGGTTGCCGCCATCACCAGGTTTGAAGAAGAACGCACCGTCAAAGTGGACTCCGGCCGCCAGACCGACCTGGATGCCATTGCGGTCTCGGTGGCCGCCAGCGAAACCTGGGTAGAAGTATTCTTCATACGCCGGGGCAAACTCATCGGGCGCGACCACTTCTTTATGGACGGGCCTCAGGACGACGAACCCGGCGCCATCATTGCCCAATTCGTGCAGCAATTCTACGCCACGGCTCTCGAAGTGCCGCCCACGATCCTGGTGCAGCATGAACCGCCGGAGGAAGACGCGGCGCTGTTGCTGGGGTTTTTGCGGGACAAGAGAGGCGGTGCGGTGCGGTTGGTGCGGCCCCAGCGCGGGGAAAACCGAAAACTGCTGCAAGTGGTAGCCGACAACGCTACCGAGGGATTGGCCCAGCATCGTGCCAAGTGGCTGAACCGTTCCGACGCCACCCAGGGCGCGCTGGCCGAGCTGGAGGAAGAACTCAGCTTGCCAGCCCTGCCGCGGCGGATGGAATGCTACGACATATCCCATATACAGGGCAGCAACCTGGTGGGCAGCATGGTGGTGTTCGACGACGGCAAGCCCTTCACCCGCGACTACCGCCGGTTCAAAATCAAGGCCGTTGAGGGCATTGATGATTACGCCAGCATGAAAGAGATGCTGACCCGCCGGTTCAAGCGTTTGAGCCAGGCCATAAACAACACCGATCCCGCCAACCCCAATCCCACCGGAAAGGTCGACACCTGGGGCGTAATGCCGGATCTGGTAATTATCGACGGAGGCAAGGGGCATCTTTCGGCGGCCCGCGAGGTTATGCTGCACCTGGGCCTGGAACAGATTCCGTTGTGCTCGCTGGCCAAGGAGAATGAGGAGCTTTTCGTCCCGCACACCCCTGAGCCAATCATACTGCCCCGTAACTCCCAGGCGCTGTACCTGATGCAACGGATTCGCGACGAAGCCCACCGGTTCGCGATTAGCTTCCACCGTAATCTCCGGTCGAAGAGCAGTTTGAAATCGTCAATCGATATGGTTACGGGAATTGGCCCGAAACGCAAGCGGATGCTGCTACGCCAGTTCGGGTCGGTGCAGGGCATCAAAGATGCCAGCGTCGATGAAATTGCCGCCGTGCCGGGGCTGACCCGTTCACTGGCGGTCAGGCTGAAACAAACGATATAGCCTGACCCAGCGGGGTCGGTCGCCATGGGAGGGCTGATGACACTCCAGGACGACCCCGAACACTCCGCAGCATCGCCAATCTGGCGCTGGCGCGACCCATGCGTTCCGTCGGCGACCTCGCTGAGCAGGATGACCACCGGCTGGTGTCGGTGACACCCAATGACGACCAGGAAGAAGCCGAACGCATCATGTCCCGTTACACCCTGAGCATTCTGCCGGTTGTGGATGAAGAGCACGCGTGCTGGGCGTAATACAGGCCGAAAAGATGATGCACATCGCCGAGGAGGAAGCAACCGAGGATATGCTGCGGATCGCGTCGGCGCCCGGGGAGCGGGTATTCGGTTCGGTGGGACTGTCCACAGGCACCGGTTGCCCTGGCTAATCCTGAATCTGGGTACGGTTCTGGTGGCCGCCGCAACGGTCAGTATGTTCGAGTCCACCATTGCGGCAATCGCAATGCTGGCGGCATTTCTGCCCGTTGTGGCCGGACAGGGCGGCCTCGCCGGGACGCAGACTGTTACGCTGGTCGTCAGAGGTATGGCAATTGGCGAGGTGCCGCATCATGGCGGAATGCGGCTATTGGGCAAGGAATTGTTGCTGGGGTTATTCCACGGCCTGGTGCTGGCCGTAATCGTCGGAGCGTTGGGTTACCTCTGGAAAGGCAGCATCGGCCTCGCGTTTGCGCTGGCGATTGCAATGGTGGGCAACTTGCTGGTAGCGGCGTTGACCGGAGCCGGCGTTCCGCTCATGCTGCGTAAAATGGGCATCGACCCGGCGGTGTCGGCAGCGGTGTTTTTGACCACGTTTACCGATGTGTTCGGGTTCCTGATTTTCCTAGGGACGGCTGCCCTGCTCATCGCCTGGTTGGGATGAATCGTCGCCCCTGTCGTGGGGCAATCAAACAAACGCCGAACCTGCAAACGCCGCACTTGGATTCCTTGCAAACAGCAACTGCGGTACATTACTATCAATCCGGTACAGTCAGCTGAGGGTGTGGTATGGAGACGTCGGGAGTAATAAAGTTAGCCATCACGCTGCCAAACGGTGCCCAGGTCTCGATTGAAACCGAGGATCGGGAACTGGCGCGGGAGTTGCTGTACTCGGTGTTGCCTCAGTTGAAAGGCGCCAGTGGTGGAGCGGCGGCGGCTGTCAATGCCGCCAATACCGAAGCTCCTCCGTACCCTAACGGCAATCGCGCCGACAACGGCTCAAGCTACGCCACGCCTACCGAACCACAAACCCCGGCAGGGTTATTGGCGGCTGCGGCTGGGGGAGAGACCACCAACCCGGCAAGCAACGGGCATCCCCCGCCGGCTGAGCATCCTCCGCCCGCTGAATTTCCGCCGTCATATACGCGCGACGCAGCGCCGGCGGCTGCGACAATCCAGGATGCACCGGCGCCAACGGTTGACGCAACTCCGGGCAACGTTCCGGTTAATGAGCGGGTCCGGGTTCCCGAACCGACCGAACCGGCCACACCGGAGGAACGTGAATACGTTGCCTTTTGTCAGAACGTGAGCCCGCTGGGCGATATGCGGCGGGTGGTGGTGGCAGCAGAGGCTGCCGATCGTTTCCTGGCGGTGAAGAGCGTGGACCCTGATGAGTTGTCGCAGCTGTTTTCGCTGGCGGGCTGGCCGCTCCCCCACAGCTTTGTGCAGACGCTGCGCAACGCAGCACGCACCAAGTTCCGTTGGTTGGAACGAATCCCCGGGCAATCGGGCCACTATCGGGTTACCAACATGGGCCGCAGCATCGTGTTGGGCGACAATAAATCGTCCTTACCCGCCCACCCCGTCGGGGAGCTGGCCGCCCCGTCTCCCCGCGGCGGCGATTTTAACTAGCGGCCGAAGCCGCGATACTCTTGCTGGCGGCCTCTGCGAAGCAGTGTTCTTCGTTTGGGGTGGGATACGGTGCGCGGCGGCGACACCGCATCTGGTGGCGGCCGGGCCAGCGTAGTACAATCCCCAGATGCCCCGCGGAGTTACTGCGGTGGTTACATAACATTTATGACGGTGAGGAGAGCACACCATGAAAATGTACATTTGCGGTGAATGGGTTGACCGCGATGACAAGATGCCGGTCGTCAATCCCTTTGACCAATCTGTAATCGACACGGTTCCCCGGGGCAGCGCCGCCGATGTGGAGGCCGCCATAACCAGCGCCGCCCGTGGCGCACAGGTGATGGCCAAGCTGCCGGCGCATCGGCGCTACACAATCCTGAAGCGCGCCGCCGATCTGATGGCCGAGCGAGCCGACGACCTGGCCGAAACCATCACCCGCGAGGAAGGCAAGGTTATCGCAGAGGGACGCGCCGAAGTGCAGCGTGCCATCCAGACCATCACGCTCTCCGCCGAGGAATCCAAGCGCCTGCACGGAGAGACGGTACCCCTGGACGCCGCACCGGGCGTAGTCAGCCAGTTTGGATTCACCATCCGCGTGCCGGTGGGCGTGGTGGCGGCCATTGCTCCGTTCAACTTTCCGCTGAACCTGGTTTGCCACAAGGTGGGGCCGGCCCTGGCGGGTGGGAATGCGGTCATTCTGAAGCCGGCCGGAGACACGCCGCTATCGGCGCTCAAACTCACCGAGATTCTGCTTGAAGCGGGCCTGCCGGAAGAGGCTATCCAAACGGTTACCGGCTCCGGCGGCGAGATTGGCGATGCCATCACCGGGGACCCGCGTGTTCGCAAGATTACCTTCACCGGCAGCATGGAAGTCGGCGACCGCATCTGCCGCAACGCTGGCATCAAGAAGGTAACGATGGAGCTGGGTTCCAACAGCCCGCTCATCATTATGTCCGACGCCGACATCGAAAAGGTGGCGGCGGCGACCGTGGCCAGCGGTTTCTCCAACGCCGGGCAGGTGTGCATCTCGACGCAACGGGTGTTCGCGGCGCGGGCGATATACGCCGACTTGCTGGACGCTCTGGTGAAGCCCACGCAGGAATTCAACGCCGGCAATCCGTTTGACGAAGACGTCAAGATGGGGCCGATGATCCGCCAGAACGACGCCGAACGTGTCGAAAGCTGGATTGCCGAAGCCGTCGGTCAGGGAGCCCGCGTTATCGCCGGTGGCGAGCGCGAGGGCACGCTGCATACTGCCACCGTTATCGCCGATGCTCGCGCCGAAATGTTGATTTCCCGTGAGGAACTGTTTGGCCCGGCAATAGCGGTAAGCGCCTTTGAGGACATTGACGACGCTATTGCAAAGGCCAACGACAGCCGGTTCGGGCTGTCGGCGGGAATCTTCACCCAAAACGTGGATTGGGCGATGCGGTTCGCTCAGGAAGTGCATTCCGGCAACCTGCACATCAATGCCTCGCCCCAGTGGCGGGCCGATATAATGCCCTATGGCGGCTTGAAGGACAGCGGTATGGGCAAGGAAGGTCCGGGCTACGCCATCGAAGAGATGACCGAACTCAAAATGGTCGTGTTCCACATGGGTGGCTAGCAACCCGCCAACCCATCCCACGTAACGCTGTGCGGTCTGGGAATCTATTCAATAAATAAATTTTGGTAATGACGTAGTTTTCCCGGCCCACCAGTAACTTCCCCTCTCCCACCGCGAGAGGGGTGGGGGTCAGGGCGAACGCTTCAGGAGCTTCTGAATGACTAGCAGGCCGCATGGTATAGATGGCTGGGGATTCCCCGACCAGGAGTACGCACCCACCCCGCGTTTGATTACGGAGCCGCCGACCAGCGCGCTGGTGGTGACTCCGCACCCTGACGATGCCGAGGGCGGCTGCGGCGCTACGATGGCCAAGTGGATAGCCGAAGCGGGTACTCACGTGGTGGTGCTGATGTCTACCAACGGGAACAAGGGCACTGGCGATCGCGAAATGACGCCCGAACGGCTGGCCGCCACCCGGGAGGTGGAGCAGCAGAACGCCTCGAAGTTGCTGGGAGTAGCCGAGGTGGCATTCCTGCGGTACGGCGACGGTGAGCTGGAGGATACGGTCAAGTACCGGAGCGAGGTGGTGCGGGAGATTCGACGGCACAAACCTGAGGTTGTGTTCTGCATCGACCCGTATCGTGTTACGTCCCACACGCACCGGGACCACCGCAGGAGCGGTCAGGTGGCGCTGGACGCCGCATTTTCATACGCCTGGAGCTACCTGGATTTTCCCGAACAGATTGCGGACGAGGGACTGGAACCGCACCGGGTGCGGGAAGCCTTGCTGTGGGGTTCGGAGCGGCCTGACACGTTCATCGAGGTTACCGAGGAGCACATCCGCCTGAAGGCCGAGTCTCTGAGCGCGCACGTGTCGCAGATGGGCGAGCGTACCCCGGCACACCGGTTGGAGCGTTTCGCGGAAGGCAGCCGGAACCAGGGCCAGCGCTGCGGCGTGGAATTCGCCGAAGGTTTCCGGCGGATCGAGTTCAACCTGGGCAGTGAAGAGTGGTGGCTGCTGAACCGCTAATCAGCGTTGTTCAGCAACATCCGTAACCGGGCGTATAATGGATTCACTGGAATAGCTACCCATGGTAATCATCCACACAACCGAAGACCTGCTGCGAGCGCTGGCCGAAAACCCGGAATGGAAAGCGGCGGTGCGGCGTGAAATTCTCACCGAAGAGCTGATCAACTTGCCCGCCCGGTTCGACCAGTTTGTGGCCGAACAACGCCAGTTCAACGAGCGCATTGACCGGTTTGTAGACGAGCAGGGCCAGTTCAACGAGCGCATTGACCGGTTTGTAGACGAGCAGGGCCAGTTCAACGAGCGCATTGACCGGTTTGTAGACGAGCAGGGCCAGTTCAACGAGCGCATCGACCGGTTTGTAGACGAGCAGGGCCAGTTCAACGAGCGCATCGACCGGTTTGTAGACGAGCAGGGCCAGTACAACGAGCGCATCGACCGGTTTGTAGACGAGCAGGGCCAGTACAACGATAGGGCGGATCAATTATTCGCTAGAATCGACCGACGGTTTGACACCATGGCCAATGACCTCTCCAAGATCAAAGGATACATCGCTCGGACAGAAACGACCCGCTATGCTGATGCCATTGTTGATGAGATGGGCTTTCAGAAAGTACGCGTTCTTGATCCCTGGGAACTCGTGCAAATGACCCGAACCGCCGACACCTCCGGCATTTCCAGGGGAGACTTGCGTAGTTTCCACGTCGCCGATTTGATCATTGAAGCCAACGACGGCAACGGTAATGTTCACTACATCGCCATCGAAGTATCATTCACCGCCGACCATCGCGACACGGACCGCGCTATGCGCAACGCCCGTCTGCTGTCTCGCTTCACCGGCCACCCGGCCCATGCTGCGATTGGCAGTGTACGCAACGATCGCGATATTCAGGATGTCATCGACAGGGGACAAGTATATTGGTACGAACTGGGCGAGCGTGGCCCAGAGCCGGAATAACCGTGCAGCGGCGTTAGTCCAGCGCTTGGGCGTTCCGGTCAACCGTACCGGGCCGGGGAAATTCGGCGCCATCCTTGCCGAAACGTACACCGTAGGCCCGCATCATCGACTGACTGTTGCTGCGGGCAATGGCGCGAAATACGTTGGCTATGATGCCGCTATTTTGACGAATCGTTTGGCCGGGCGCGGTTGCGATTTCCTGTGGAGTCGGGTCGAGTAAACCCCACTGCGGGGGAATCATTTCGGCGAGCACAACCCCCGCCGGGGCCATGATGTAGTGGTAGTGCGCGGCGGCGAGAAATCGGGGGTTGTGGAACTTGTTGGACACGGTAGTCAACCGTTCGCGCAACCGTTCAAGCTCGTCGGTGAGGCGGGTTCGGTCCGATTCGGCCATTCGATACGCCGGCACGTCGCGCCACCGGTCACCGGCATGACCACGGGCGAACTGAGCCGCCTGAGCCAGTGTTTGCTCGGCCAGGGAGATGCGGCGGGTCAGCGACCCCATCCGTTGCCGCAGCCGTTTGATGTCGGCATCGGTGTTGTTGTCGCGGGCGAAATCGGAGCGGCTGGATTTGACCTCAACCGCGTACACCAAGTTGTTCCGTCCGACGGCCACCACATCTACTATGGGACCCCACGGGCCATGCAGGCGCACCTCAAATCCGATGGTGCGGCAGTGGGCGACGTGGTAAAGCCATTCCCAAGCTGCCCACTTGAGGCGGTAGGTTAGCTCCGATTCGCTGGCCAGTTTGAATCGGGTGGCGTCCAGCATCGATAGGCGTCCGGCATCGATAAATGTTGTCGGCTGCCACGGGCGCGTTTCATCTACTGTTCCTGCAAACGGCTGACGACGCGGCGCAGTTGGGCGTGTTCCGCGTCGTTGGTGGTCTGAATCGAGAAGTGCATTTCGTCAACCAACCCGCCGTACCGTTCCTTGAACATGCCGGGTATCTCGTCGTACTCGCCGACAATGGCGAAGGCATCCAGCATCTCATCCGGCACCAGAGCGCCCATTTCTTCCCACTTGCCTTCCAGAGACAGCCGGTGCAATTGGCGGCCGATGTCTTCGAAGCCGTGACACTCCAGCACCGGGAAATAAGTGCGGGTGGAGGAGTAGAAAGCGATGCGACAACGAGTTTCCGCGTCCATTGCTTTGATGGCTGCTTGATTGGGGCCGATTACGATGAACCCGCCGCCAACTACGGACACGTCGGCCGGGTCGCGCCCCGCCCGTCGCGCGCCCTCGGTAATGTTGGGCTTGACTATCTGGCGCACGTACTCGGGGGAGGTGAGACTGTGCAGCATCAGGCCGTCGCTGCATTCGCCGGCGACCAGACAGTTGTAGCCGTTAACCGCAGCAGTGAACACTTCCGGATGGGCATATTGGCTGGGCCCGGGGCTGAAAAACGGCGTCATCAAAGAGAACTGGTAGAAATCGCCGGCGTATTCCAGGTTGCTGCCGGTGTCCCAGCAATTCCAGATTGCCTGCAACGACTGCACATATTCACGCAGACGCGGGCCGGGGGAACCACCCCATCGGGTGGCGAACCGCCGCTCGATGTGCCCCTTAACCTGGGTGCCCAGACCGAGCCGGAACCGTCCACCGCTGGCGTCTTGCAGGTCACGGGCGGTATAGGCCAGTACCATGGGGGAGCGGGGGAAGGCGATGGCCACGTGGGTCTCCAGCGTCACGCGGCTGGTGGTCGTAGCGGCCACCGCCAACGGCAGGAACGGATCGTGGGCGGTTTCGTTGGTGGCAATACCGTCGTAACCCACCGACTCGGCCCAGGCAGCCTCTGCTCCTACGGCGTTCAGGTCCCGGGATTTGAGGGAATAAACGACTCTCATAATGGCTCCAGGCGTCGAAAGCGGCAAAGATTACTTTGCTTCAGAAGGGGCATACTCCCGGTACAGATGGTTGGTTTTGGCGGCCATTACGAAGTCATTGCGATGCAGGTTGCGTATTTTGTGCGTCCACCAGGTAACCGTTACGCGGCCCCATTCGGTGGTGAGCCGTGGGTGGTGTCCTTCGGACTCGGCTAGCTCGCCAAGGGCATTGGTGAACTGCAACGCGTTCACGAAATTGTTGAACTTGAACTGCCGGTCCAGCTTCGGTATGCCGGATTCGTCAATCATGACCCAATCGTCGATTAACGGACGCAACTCGGTGATTTCCGCGTCGGTGACGTGGGGAGAATCGCGGCGACAGACGGTGCATCTTTCGCTATACAATTCGGCCATTTAGCGTCTCCTGTAGATTGCTGGTCGTGAACATTGCCTTGTGCCGCCATTTTAGCATAGCGCCTGTGTCGGCTAGCGTTGGGAATGTCCCAACGGCGGCGGTTGAGGGTTGCGGTTGGCTGGGGTATAGTTTGAGCTAACCAATTTCAACGGCTGCGGAGGTCAAAATGATTTACGGCGCGATCAGCAATTCCTGGCGCAACCAACTGGATGAATCCAGTTTGGGTGATCTTGTCGCGCAGGCGCAAGCCAACGGGGCTCGCCATGTCGAACTGCGTCAAACCTGCCTGGCCAGCGCCGAGTCCGGAGCGGGCGATGACTGGCGGCCCAACCTGCCCGAGTTGGCGGAACTGGTGGTGCGCTTTCCCGATCTGTCCTTTGACCTGGCGGTGGCTTTGCCCTGCTTGACCACAGACATTGACTCGCAGGGCGGTCTGTTCCAGTCGCAGCTGGAGGCGGCCCGATTGGTGGGCGGGGATCAGCCCCACCTCCGCACGGTGGATCCGGCTACCAGCGACAAACCTTGGGCGCTGGCAGCCGATATAGCCAGGGAGGTGGCGCGTATCGTGCCTCTGGTGAAGGAAGCGGCGCGCCAGGGGGTCATATTTTCCATGGAAAACTCTGGGCAGCCGCTGCGCTCGATGCAGTTGCTGGTCCGGGAAGCCCGGGCCCGGATGACTGAAGACCAGGGCCAGTACCTGGGACTGTGCCCGGACCCGACCAACCAGCTGCGACGGCATCCCGAAAGCGAGCCGCTGGATGAGTTGGCCGCATTGCCGGCGGATTACATCAAGATTGTGCACTTCAAACAGGCTCGCGACGGCGCCGCGTTGCTCAGCGTCGATGACGGCGACCTGGATTGCCGGGCCATGCTGCGCATCCTGGAGGGCAAAGCCTACTCGGGCGCGGCGATAATGGAGATACCGCCGTCGGATACGGTGTTTGCCAACCTGGCAGACAGCTTCGCCTATCTGGATGGCTGACCGGACGACGCTCCGATGACAGCCCACAGCGACTACACGGTCTCCATTCATTATGACCGGAGACTATACCGCCAGGACATTGCCGGTTCCAAAGCCCACGCCGCCATGCTGGCCAGCCAGGGCATAATCTCGCAGTCCGACGCGGACAGCATCAGCGAGGGATTGTCTGCGGTGCAAGGCGAAATCGAGGCTGGCGCCTTCCCATGGGATGCGTCGCTGGAAGACCTGCACATGAACATTGAGGGGCGGCTTACCGACCTGATTGGGCCGGCCGCAGGGCGGCTGCACACCGGCCGCTCACGCAACGACCAGATTGCCCTGGATATGCGCCTGTACACCCGTGAGGTTATCGCCGATACCATTGCCGGCCTGCGGAGCGTGCAGCGTGGCCTAGTGCAGTTGGCGGAGCGAAACGCCGGCACTGTGATGCCAGGCTACACCCACCTGCAGCGCGCGCAACCGGTCCTGTTCGCGCACCATATGCTGGCGTATTTCGAGATGCTGGAACGCGATGCCGGTCGGTTTCGGGATTGTGCACAGCGTATGGATGTGTTGCCGTTGGGCAGCGGGGCACTGGCCGGCGTACCCTATCCGACTGACCGCCATGCGGTGGCCGCGGCGCTGGGGTTCTCGGAGATTAGCGCCAACAGTATGGACGCCGTAGCCGACCGGGACTTTCTGGCGGAGTACCATGCAGCGGCGGCAATCGCCATGATGCACATTTCCAGACTGGCCGAGGAAATCGTTATCTGGTCCAGCCGCGAGTTTGAGTTCGTCAGGCTGGCCGAAGAATTCACCACCGGCAGCAGTATAATGCCTCAGAAGCGCAACCCGGACTTTGCCGAGATAGCGCGCGGCAAGACCGGTCGGGTGTACGGGCACCTGATGGGCATACTGACTGTGCTGAAAGGGTTGCCGCTGACCTACAACCGCGACCTTCAGGAAGACAAGGAAGGGTTTTTCGATACGGTGGATACGGTGTTGGCCACGCTCCGGGTGTTCGCCGATATGTTGGGCGGCATGGAGTTGAACGCCGGCCGCGTTGAGTCGCTGGCCAGCGAGAGTTATATGCTGGCGACCGACCTGGCCGACTATCTGGTGGGCAAGGGGGTGCCTTTCCGCGAGGCCCACGGGGTTATGCGCCGGTTGTGTCGATACTGCGAAGACTCCGGGCAATCCTTGTCTGAATTGCCGTTGGCAATTTATCAGGGTTTTGCCGCTCAGTTTGCCGACGACGTGTACGATATTACCGCCGCCGCCTCGGTGGCCGCCCGCGACAACCCAGGCGGCACGGCTCCGGGTCGCGTGGCAGAGGGAATGGCCCGCGCGAACCGGATACTGGCAGAGGCAAACGACTGATGACGAGCGCCGCCGCCCATGTACAGATTGCGCCGTCGGTTTTGGCCGCCGATTTCGGACGCCTGGCGCAGCAGGTGCGGGACGCTGAAGCGGCCGGAGCCGACCTCATCCACGTCGATATTATGGATGGACGCTTCGTGCCCAACATTTCTTTCGGCGAAGTAGTGGTGGATTCCATCCGCAACGCCACCGACCTACCGTTGAATCTGCACCTGATGGTTCACGAGCCGGATCGCCTGCTGCCGGGCCTGGTCAAGGCGACCAGCGACCAGGTGCTGGTACACGCCGAGGCCTGCGCCCATCTCCACCGCACCGTTGGACTCATCAAGGAACAGGGTAATCAGGTGGGTGTGGCAATCAACCCCGCAACTCCGATCTCGGCGGTGGAGGAAGTGCTGTCTGACCTGGATATTGTGCTGGTGATGACGGTAAACCCGGGGTTCGGCGGGCAGTCGTTCATCCCGTCGGCGTTGGGCAAATTGCGCCGGTTGTACAACCTGATACAGGAGAACGGCTACGCGACCCAACTGGAAGTGGATGGCGGCGTCAAGGCCGATGCCACGGCGCGGGATTCGGTGGCGGCCGGCGCGCAGATACTGGTGGCCGGAACTGCAATCTTCAACCGGGAGCAGTCGGTGGCGGAGGCCATCGCGACACTGCGAGCAACCGTTACGCGTGTAGATCCGGAACCATAAGCGCCGTTAAAAAAACAACGAACGGGACAATCGCCCGTCCAGTTGTAGAACTTGCGGTTAGACCGGGTAACGCTATTCGACAGCCCGAGCCCTAGCCTTCTTGCCCCGTGGCAGTTTGTACATCGTCCGCAAACAGCGGGAGCAAATCTTGACCCGCGTTGGTTTGCCGTTGATGGCCAACGTCTGCTTGTGTACGTTCGCCAACCAGCGCGTCTTGGTTCTGCGCTTGGAGTGGCTAACATTGTTGCCGGTCATGCCGGATTTTTTACAAATTTGACACTGCATAATCTTCGTCTCGTGCGGTTGTTGGGCGCATTATAGCACACCTTGCCGATCCCCGGATACGCCGGTTGCGGTCACGCTTACCCACTTTAATCTGTCATTGCGAGGAGCATAGCGACGTGGCAATCTCGATGAGGTTGAACACACGTTGGCGACCCGCTGTTGCTACGGCGACGAGATTGCCACGCTACGCTCGCAATGACAAAGTGGGTGCGCACGAGCCGGTTGCGCCGTAGCCGGCCCTGCGGCATAATGCCGGACCTAACGTGAATTTGGCAGCTACGCACACCATCAGCGAGGAGGATAGCGCCATGCCGCAAGCAGGTATACCGTCGGAGCAGGAAGTGCTGGGCTGGTTTGACAGTCTGTCCAACTGGGGTCGGTGGGGTGATGATGACGAACTGGGAACGCCAAATTTGATAACCCCCGAGAAAACCCGTTCGGCCCTGGCCACGGTTGAGGAAGGCTACTGCGTTTCCCTGTCCCGCGACGTTACCTGGGATCCGACCCTTGATGTGCCGGCGCCGCCGGTTCACTACATGGTGGAGAGCGGCGAGGGATGGGCCAGCGGGGACAAGGTGTCGACGCGGGCATCTGCCGTGGCAATGGACTACATCGGTATGATTTTCCACGGTGTGTCCGTAACTCACGTGGACAGCTTGGCGCATTTCTTCTGGAACGGCATGACGTACAACGGCAAGCCGGCCCACCTGGTGTCCACCAACCTGGGCGCCACGGTGTGCTCGGTGGAACAGGCGCATCGCGGATTCATCACCCGGGGCGTGCTGGTGGACGTGCCCTTCGTGCGCGGCATCGACTGGGTGGAGCGTGGGGAGGGCGTTATGCCCGAGGACATCCTGGCTGCCGAGGAGCGCTGTGGGTTCCGCATCGAATCCGGCGACGTGTTACTGATTCGGACCGGTCAACTGCACCGGCGCAACGTAGAGGGGCCGGTGTCCCGGGAGGCCGGATCCACCGCGTGTCAGGCGGCTTGTTTGCCGCTGTTCCGGGAACGGGACATTGCGGTGCTGGGCTCGGACACGGGTAACGACGTTAGCCCGCCGCAATATGGCGGCCAGCTGACCAACCCGGTGCATCAGGTTTCTATCACGGCAATGGGCCTGTGGATTCTCGACAATGCCAACCTGGAAGACGTGGCCGGGGAGTGTCAGCAGCGCAACCGCTGGACGTTTGCGATCAGCATCAATCCGTTGCGCCTGCACAACACGACCGGTTCGCCCGTCAATCCGGTCGCCGTATTTTAGAGGGTTTTTCCGGGCCGCCGGGCCGAGCGGTACGCCGCATCGGTCGTAATCTATCCCCCATGTGGTTGTTGGGAAACTTGGTGGAATTTCAAGAAGAAGTGGCAATAGGCCGTTGACATCAACCTCTGGGGTAGAGTAAGAAAGATAAAAGCCGCAAGCGAGCGCGGCCATCAGACTTGGAGGCAATTGCCAATCATGACCACCCAAATACAGATCTATTGCGTCAAATGCAAGGCGAAGACTGACTCGCGCGAGGTTCAGGGCGTGACAATGAAGAATGGTCGTCCCGCCACGCAGGGAATTTGCGTAGACTGCGGCACCAAGAAATTCCGCATCGGGGCGACGCCTACGGCGTAGGGCGGTCGCCCCGGTCATCAGGCGCATCCTGTTCCAGCGCGACAAGCCGGCGTTGTCTTTCCCGCGCAGCATGGGTGCTCCCGGCTAGGAGTGCCTACTGTGCTACACTGACAGTCAGCAAAGGTTCCGAGGCGCAAGGATGACCGTTTGGACCATAAAAGGCGGCAGTAGGGGCGAGCACGAGGAAGCCTTCCTTGAAAGAGGAATCGTGGCCATCGGCTATGGCTTGCAAGAGAGCATTGCCGACTTCGCAGAACGGGAGAATCTGCGCAACCGTCTCGATAACCGCACTGGAGCCGACCAAATGTGGCGCTTTTACACAGAAGTCGGCGAAGGCGATATGGTGGTGTTGCCCCGCAAGGGGAGGAACAGAGAAGTAGCAATTGGACGGATTAGCGGCCCGTATGTCTATCAGCCGGAACTGGCAGTAAGTGGCGTGCCGCATACTCGCCGTGTGGAATGGCTGGTTACGAACATACCGCGCTCGCATTTTGACCAGGACTTGCTGAATTCGCTGGGTACAATGCTGACCTTTTGGCAACCCAACGTACCCAATGCTGAAACCCGCATCAAGCAAATTGCCAACGTTTACTTGGAATTGGAAACTGCTCCGATTGACGAGCCGGGAGTCACGCATGCCAACCAGACGGCGACCGCCATAAACGACGGTTCAGTTAGTATAGACCAAGCCGAAGAAAACGACCTTGACCAGGAAATCAAGGACCGCATCGTTGCCCGTTTCCGACGGCAATACGCGGGTGCCCAGTTGGAATATCTGGTAGCCAGCGTCTTGAAAGCATCCGGGTATCATGTGTTGCAGACTCGCGAAGGACCGGACGGTGGTATTGACGTCCTGGCCGGCAAGGGTGACATGGGTTTTGGAGAACCGCGCCTGTGTGTACAGGTGAAAGGGCGCACCAGCCCCGTGGATTTGCAAGAGTACAGCAGTCTGCGGGGCAACATAAACTCGTTCGGTGCCGACTACGGCCTGCTGGTCAGCCTGGGAGGGTTTACCAAGCCGGTTCACGACCGCAACGAGCAGCAGTCGTTCTTTGTGATACGGTTGTGGGGGCCGGATGAACTAGCCCGAAGATTGCTGGAGAACTACGATTCCCTACCGCAAGATATTCGCGCCGATTTCCGCGCCGACATTCCACTGGAAACCGTGCGGGTACTTCGACAAACGGAATAAGATACCTAACGGCTCAGCCACCGCAGCGCCTGCCCCTTAAACCCGCTGGACAGGCTGGACAGATACGCCTCCCATGCCAGCTGTTGATTGCCCATGTCCACGGTGGGATAGACGTGCATCGTTTTTATCACGTCGGAGAGGCGCATCTTGCGGTGGATGGCGGTCGTCCATCCCTGAATGACGTCCGCAGCGCGGGGGCCGACCACAGTCGCTCCCAGCACCTTGCCGTTGTTGAGACTGACCACTTTTATGAACCCACCGCCGGCGCCCTCGATCACCGCACGGTCGATTTGCGTAAGCCGGCGGGTGAAAACCTGCACTTTGTCCCCGTGCCGCCGCCGCGCCTGCTCCTCAGTGCATCCGGCCTGAGCTACTTCCGGGTCGGTGAACGTGGCCCACGGAACTTCCTCTGGCCGGGCGCGCGAGTTTCCGGGCAACAGGGCGTTGCGGACTGCCATCGCCGCCTGAAAACCCGCGTAGTGCGTGAACTGGAAACCGCCGACGCAATCCCCGGCGGCGTAAATGCGCTTTACGCTGGTGCGCAGGTGGTCGTTTACTGTTATCCCCTGGGCAGTATGGGCGACACCCGCCGCTTCCAGGCCCAACCCTGAGATGCTGGATCGCCGGCCCACTGCCACCAGCAGGGCGTCGGCGTCGATATTGTTGCCGGCAGCGCTAACGGACACACCGCGCCCGCCATCGGTGGTGTGTACTGATTCCACCGGGGCGGACAGTCGCAAATCAATCCCGTCGGCAACCAACGCGGACGCCACCAGGTCTGCTGCCTGGGGGTCATCGTTGGGCAGGATACGGTCTAGGGCTTCCAGCAACGTGACCTGCGAGCCAAGCCGTTGGCAGGCCTGGGCGAGTTCGCAACCGATCGGTCCTCCGCCTATCACGATCAACCGAGCGGGCAATGACGGTTGCTCCCAAAACGACTCGTAGGTCAGATATGGCGTGTCGTTCAGACCGGGAATCGGCGGTACGAAAGGCGATGCCCCGGTGCAGATCAGAAATGATTTGGATCTAACCTGTTGCCCTCTGGCAATGACCGAATGACTATCCAGAAACTCGGCGCGGGCTTCAATCACGTCAATGCCTTCGGAGCGCAGCGTGTTCGGCGTTTCGTCGGAGTAGATTTGTCGAATAACGGCCTGTACGTGCGTCATGACCGCCGCGAAATCCACCTGTGGCTCTGCGACGGTGATGCCCAGTTGGTCGGCATTGCGGACGGCGTGCGCCAGGTTTGCGGCGTGGAGCAGGGCTTTGCTGGGCACACAACCAGTCCACGTGCAGTCGCCGCCGAGTCGGTCGGCTTCGATCACGGCGACCCGCTTGCCCAGACGGTTGGCGAACTGGGCCGCCGTCAGGCCCGCCGAACCGCCGCCAATAATGGTCAAGTCGTAGTGTGTTGCCACGACCGTCGCCCGATGCTACCGGGCCCCTTTGATCCGGTCGGGCAGCCAGGTTGCGAGTTCGGGGAAGGCGATAATCAACCCGATGACGACGGCCATGCAGGCCATGAAGGGCAGCACCCCGATGTACACGTCATTGATGGTTCCGACGGCGGGCGGAGGCCCCGCCACGGTGCCGGCGCCGGAAACGACGACCGCCTGACTCTGGCGCGCCACATCCACACGCGCCCCCTGCAGCACATACAGGCTCAACCCCTGCGGAGGGCTGATTTGTGCGGCTTCCAGCAGGATAATCATTATGATGCCGAACCACAGCAGGTCAACGTCGGCGCCACGCAGCACCGGAGATATGATGGGCAGCGTGGTCAGCATCATGGAATATGCTTCCATAAACGTGCCCAGCAACAGGTAAAACACTACCAGGAACAGCACCAGCTGCACGGTGCTGAACTCGAACCCGGCGACCCACTCGGCCATGGTTATGGAGATGCGGAGGTAGGCGAAAGCGAACTGCAAGGTGAACGCCGCCATCAGGATGAACATGATCATCGCCGACGAGCGGGCTGCCGAAACGCTGGCGTCCAAAGTCATTGCAACGAGGAACTTGCAGTAGTCCCGGAAGCTCTGGCCGCTGAACCGTTGGCGGGCGTTCCATTCCTGTAGTGCCGCCCAAACTTCCGGGGATACGTGGTTTCCGACACCCAGACCGAGCAGAAATCCGGCCAGGTTGCCGGCGAACAGGCGCACAAAGTTGTAGATGATGGCCAGCGCCAACGCCCCGCTGACCCCGAAACCGGCCGCCTCCGAGGGCGTGGCCCATCCGAAGTAGATACTGCCCAGCACAATGAACACCAGGGCCATCACCGGAATCATCAGCAACGTGAACAGCAGGCGTTCCAGCCAGCCTTCCCAGGTCCAGAACGCCAGTCGGGATTGCCGGGGCGCAACCGCCGGCCAGATGACGGACACAATGCCAATCATCACCATGAACACCAGCGCCAGCAGGATGCCGGGGATGAAACCGGCCAGGAACAGCCGCCCGATGGACTCGCCCACGGTCAGTCCATACAGCACCAGCAGGATGCTGGGCGGGATCAGGATGCCCAGGGTTCCGCCCGCAGCCAGGGAACCCACCACCAGGCGTTCCTCGTAGCCCTGCGCACGAAACGACGGCAACGCCACCCGGCTGACCGTGGCTGCCGTGGCGATGCTGGAGCCGGCGCAGGCGGCGAACACGGCGCACGAAGCGATGTTGGTATGCAGCAGCCCGCCGGGAATGAAGTCCACCCAGCGGGACAGAGCACGGTACATCAGGTCGGCAAACCCGCTGCGCAGGACGATCTCGCCCATCAGAATGAATAGCGGGATGGCAACGAGATTTATGTTAGTGTTCGTTTCCCAAGCCCGGTTCCCCATGATGTTCCAGACCGGGTTGTCGGAGAACAAATTCAGCAGGATGAGCGCCAGCGAACCCAAAGCGCCAGCTACGTACATGCCCGCGAAGAACATCACGGCCATGAGTACGAAAGCGATGGCAATTAGCATTGAATCGGCGCTCGGTGAGTTTGGTTCTGTGGCAAGCAAATGCCCCGTCGTCACTCTCACGGCGGGACGGGGCAAAAAAACTACCACGGCAAGTTGATACTGCGGGGTATCATAGCCGAGCGACGAATTGGTGTCCAGCAGGGTTGCAGGGTTGGGGTGTGCGGTGGCAGTTGTTATAATCGGCTCAATTGGGAAACCAGCAAAAGGGGGCTTGACTATGCCGGATGATTTGTCTGCGCTGCTTGACGAAGCGGAACTTACCCTGCTCGATAGGTCGCTTGACCGTACCGAAGGCCCGTTGTGGCACTCTGGCGGGTATCTGACCTTTGTGGACCTGGGACGGGAGCAACTGCTGAAGTGGGATCCCCAGGCTCGCGCAACCTCGGTGGTTCGCGAAAACACCGGAGAAGGCAACGGTTGTACCTTCGACAGGCAGGGCAACCTGCTGATGTGTGAGGGCGCCGACCACCGTTGCGTCACCAGCATGAACGCCGCCGGCGACATCACTACCATTGCCGACCGTTGGGATGGCAAGCGCTTCAACAAACCCAACGACGTTATCTGCCGTAGCGACGGAACCGTTTATTTCACTGACCCGCATCTGCGATTCCCCGAGGAATTGCGGGAAATTCCGTTTGCCGGCATCTATCGCATTGACCCGTCTGGCAGCGTGCATCTGGCTACCGACGAATGCGAGTACGCCAACGGTTTGGCGCTGTCGCCCGATGAGTCGATCCTGTACGTGGCCATCAGCCGTGCCGAAGCGGCGGATTTCGACCGGGAAGAGCGCGGCGAGTTCTGCCCCAACCGACGCATCCGCGCGTTCGACGTGGCAGCCGATGGCCGGCTCAGCGGCAATCGCATCCTGATTGAGATGGGATCGACGGAACCGGGCGTGCCCGACGGTATGAAGGTGGATACCGCCGGCCGCGTTTGGTGCACCGGTTCCGGAGGCGTTTGGATTGTAGAACCCAACGGCGAGCGGGCTGGCGTGCTCCCGACACCCGAAGTAACCCGGAACATCAGCTTCGGCGGAGATGACATGCGCACGCTCTTCCTGACTTCAGGTCATTCCCTGTACAGCATCCGCGTGAAAACTCCGGGCATCGGCGCGTTTTGAGGCCAGTTCAGGGACACATCGAATAGCTGGTTTTCGGTTCGATACAATCGGATTGATGGCGCATCAAGAGTGGTTAATGTTAGGTTACGATGCACACACGAAAGCTGGAGGAATTTATGACTACCGCAACCAATATTGTCGGCACCGGCGCCCACACCTACGAGTTTGACCGCAACTGGGCGCAGCTGCCGGATGGCATCCCCATGCCGGCCGCCGCCGTCTTCGGCGACGACGAGGATCAGATTTACTGCTTCAACCGTAATCCCGAGCACCCCATCATGATTTTCGACCGGGAAGGTAAGTTCGTGAAGTCGTGGGGCGCCGGAATGTTCGAGTTTCCCCACGCCATCATCATCGACCAATGGGGCTACGTCTGGCTGGTTGACCGCAATATGGGCCAGATTTTCAAGCTGACCAAAGACGGCGAGCTGGTAATGACGATTGGCGATCGGGGCTTCCGTTCTGACACGGGCGCCAACAACGAGGCGTTCGATTCCAACTCCTGGCACCAGGTGGTGCGTGGCGCCGAGCCATTCAACATGCCGGCTGGTATCGCGCTGAACGACGCCGGCGAGATTTACATCGCCGACGGCTACGCCAACGCTCGCGTCCACAAATTTACCGCCACCGGCGAGCATATCTTCTCCTGGGGCGAGCCCGGCTCCGGCCCCGGACAGTTCAACCTGCCCCACGGCGCCTGGATCAATCGGGAAGGCCAACTGTTGATCGCCGACCGTGAGAACGACCGTGTTCAGGTGTTCAACCAGGATGGCACTCACATTACCGACTGGCCCAGCAAGCTCATTGGCCCAGCGGTGATTTGCCTGGACGATGAGGGCGTCGGATACGTGGCAGAGCACAACGGCGGAATGCTCAGCATTCTCGACCAGGAAGGGCAGCGACTCGCCCAGTGGGGCGACCTGACGCACCGCAGCTGCCACGGCGTATGGGTAGACAGCCAGAAAGACCTGTACGTGGTGGAGCCCTACGAGGGCAGCACCGGCCGCACGGTAGTGAAGTACACCCGCAAGGGGTAGGTGGTTCCCCCTCACCCCGGCCCTCTCCCACTAGGGGAGAGGGGGCTAGTCGGTTGCCGGCCAGTTGGCTGGCCTGCTAGAATATGCGCGTCCGGTGGCGGTGCGTTGCCGGGCGCATCAAGTGGGGCTGTAGCTCATTTGGGAGAGCGCTTCAATGGCATTGAAGAGGTAGCGGGTTCGATTCCCGCCAGCTCCACCACGCCCCGTCCTTCCGGCCAGTAATGGGTGTCCCTGCCTAGGTATTATGACCGAAGCGACGTGCGTCATCCGGCAACGCCAGTGCATGGGGAAGGAGCTGTGATTTGGGAACCGTCCGGTACATTGTGGAAGATACGGACGAGAGTGTAAGTTTCTACGTCCAATATTTGGGCTTCGAGCTTCTGTTCAACGTGGGTCCGTACGCGAGGGTAGCCAAAGACGATCTGACACTCTGGATCAGCAACGCGGAGTCATCGGCGGGGCGGCCCATGCCTGACGGTCGCGTGCCTGAAGCCGGGGGTTGGAATCGATTTGTACTTGAAGTCGACGACATTGAGGCCGTAGTCACATCGATGCGGGAAGCGGGCGTCAAGTTCCGTAACGACATCACCAGCGGACCAGGTGGGAAACAGATCCTGGTTGAGGACCCGTCCGGCAACCCAATCGAACTGTTCCAGGCCGGCTGATGTCGGAAGCGCCTCGAAGCTGTACCCAAACACCAGAAACCTTGGATCCAGTGCAGTCACTTGGTCGCGGTCGGTGGCCAAACGCAGAAGGATCTTCCGTTTCGCGGTAGGCTCGCGACAGGAGGGTTTTCCCCGGTTAATCAGGAACCAGGGCGTACAGCCACTGGTCGATGGTGCAACCGTATTAGGTGACACTCTTCCTCAGGCGACCTTCCAGGACGAACCCGCATTTCTCCAGGACCCGGGCCGAGGCCGGATTCCACTCGTAGACTGCGGCTTCCAGCCTGGCCAGGTCGAAATTGGCGAAGGCATATTCGGTTAATGCTCCAGGGCTGTGGTTGCGATTCCCTGGCCCCAAAACGGCTCACCGAGCCAGTAGCCGACCTCGTCGGTTTTCCGGTGGAACGTCCCCAGAAAGGTGAATCCGATGCCCCCGACGGCCTCTTCGGCGTTGGCGATAGCAATGTCGGTAACTTCGTTGGAAGTCTGGTGCAGACGGACCCAGTTTGCTGCCCGATCCGCGGTGCATGGATGAGGAAAGCTATCTCTCAGACTGATGCGGGACTTATTCTAAGATTACTATAAGTGCCCGGTACAGATTCTCAGTGTCTAGCATCCCATGTTGTATCAGAATAAAGTGATGGCGATTTAGCCCTCCAACGTTCGCGCCGGCCGCGACGCAGGAGGTGGTGAAATGACTATCAGCGGAATCCGCCTAGCCCAGGAAATCCACCGTGTTCCGTCATGCATCGTTCCGCTGAATGCCCGGTAGGAAGCCAGGTTTCAGTGCATTGTGGAGGAGGCGGTGTGGTATTCCTGGAAGCCATGACGGGACTCTTTCTCCCCCGTCGAAGCGCGGGGATTTTTGATGTCACGGCGGTCGTCAAGCGGCGGCCCGGCACCTAGAAGACATTTCACATACCACCGGGGAAAGACGATGGAGTGAAATCCGGCTCGCGGCACCGACCGGCAGAATCTCGCCTGACGTTTCCCCTGACGAACTACAATCACAAAATCGTAGGACTGCTACTACGGTCTTGCGTTATTTATTCACCGGCGATGGCTTGCGGGAACGTCAGCATACTATTGCCAAGTTATCAACGATACAATGTGAGTGCCACGGTTGAGCGGTGAATACGGAGCGTGCAGGGCTGCCGGCGCACCGGACCCCGTCAACGGGCAGGAATTGCTAGGGGAATTCTGGATGGTCGGATTGGGTAGAAAGTTGCTACTGGTTCGGCATTGCCAAGCGTCTGGTCAAGAACTGGATGCGACGTTAACAGAAGTCGGAACGAAGCAGGCCGAAACGTTGGCCGGGTTCTTGTCAGATATGGGCGTGGACAAGATCGCGTCCAGCACCTGCCGGCGAGCGCAACAGAGCATCAAGCCATTTGCCACATCGATGGGATTGACCAACCAAATTGACCATCGCCTGGACGAACGAACGTTGTCAGCATCGCCCATAGATAACTGGCGAGAAGTGGTGAGGGATTCCTTTGACGATCTGGACCTGCGGGCTCCAGGCGGCGAATCGGCGCGAGAGGCGCTGACTCGGGGGTGGGCCTGTCTGATTGACCTCATGGATAATGGATGGGTATTGCCGTTAGCGGTGACGCATGGGAATCTGATGGCTCTGGTACTGGCGTCCCTGGATTCCGGGTTTGGTTACAGTGGATGGGAGAAATTGTCCTATCCGGACGTCTTTATCCTGCGGGACGCGGCGGATGGGCGGTTAGAATTCGTGAGGATATGGGGTCAGTGGGCCAACTGCCGGTTAGCTGGTTTTCAAACTCCTTCGGCTCATCACTTTTTATGATTTGACCGCGCTGCTCGTAATGCACTTGGCCGGCGTGTTGCACTACCAATCGGGCCAGGGCGATCCGCTGTCGCAGAGGGGCGTCAGGTGGTTCAGTCGGCGGGCCGCCCATGATGACGCGCCTCGGGACCAATCTCGCTATCGGCTGAGTCGGGATGCGCCCGGGTGTACTGCATAAGCTGCGCCACCAGATTGTCGACATCAATGAGCTGACGGGATTGGTGGCGGGTTAGTTTGCCGGCGAAAGTGCAGCCTACGGCACCTTCAGATATGGGATTGGGTCATTGCCCGACCAGTTGTTGATCGACCGACCACACCACGGCTGCGCGCGCCGTCGTCAGAGTTCCGTCCGGAATTTGTGGAGCCGGATGGAATGTGCTGTGCCGCGATCACCCAACAGCATCGAGATGCGCCGAAGGGATCGCAGTGCCTCCTGATCGGCGGAGGCCGGGCGGATAAAATTGGCGGCATTCCGAATGGGGTGAGCATCGGATAAGCGATGTATAATCGGGCAGCGCCCGTTGATTTATGCGTTCGCGAATTGAGTAGGTATTGGAACTGGAGGTGTAGCTATGCCCGAACCTGGTGAAGTTTCCATGGACGAATTCAAGCTGATGGTCGACCGGGCCGGTCTCGGTATGGACCAACAGGAGATCGAGGAACTCAAACCGATTTACGAACTATATGCGGCTTACGCGGCGGAACTCCACACACTGAGTTTCGGGGCCGAAGAAATGGTGGTCGAGTTCCATCCGGACTGGCCCGGAAGTTAGACCCATTTCCCAAACGCGTTGATAGGTAGTGGGTTGAGGGAACGGGAACAGCCAAGGAGGCGTGAACCACATGGCGGCAACTGACACACAATTACATTTTTTGACCATTCACCAAGCCGGAGAGTTGATGCGGAAAGGCGAACTTTCCCCGGTGGAATTGACCAGGGCTTGCCTGGACCGTATTCAGGATACGGATGGGCAATTGCATTCGTTCATCCTACTGCTGGCTGATGAAGCATTGGAGCAGGCGCGCGTCGCCGAAGCGGAGATTCTGAGCGGTAACTACAAAGGGCCAATGCACGGAATCCCGTTCGCCCTGAAAGACCTGTATGACACCGCAGGCGTCAGGACCACTTCCGGGTCTTACGTGGATATTGATCGTGTACCTACCGAGGACGCCACCACCACGGCGCGTCTCAAAGCTGCCGGCGGCATCCTGCTGGGCAAGTTGGCGATGCACGAGTTTGCGTTGGGTGGCCCTGACTGGACGACGCCTTTTGAACCGGCCCGAAACCCGTGGAATCTGGATCACATCACGGGCGGCTCCAGCAGCGGCTCGGGTTCGGCGGTGGCCTCGGGGCAGTGCTTGGGCGCGCTGGGTTCCTGCACCGGCGGGTCGATTCGCGGGCCAGCCTCCCTGTGCGGCATTGTGGGCCTGAAGGCCACCTACGGCCGGGTAAGCCGGTACGGTGTGGTGACGCTGAGTTGGTCCCAGGACCACGCTGGCCCGATGACCTGGACGGTGGAAGACACCGCCTACATGTTGCAGGCGATTGCCGGCCACGATCCCAAAGACCCAACGTCGAGCCGCGCGCCGGTGCCCGACTACTCGCTGTCGCTTAAGGAAGATATTCGCGGAGTGAGGATCGGACTACCCCGGCACTACTTCTTCGATGCAGACCCCAGCGTCAACCCCGAGGTTGTCGCCACGGTGGAGCGAGCGGTAACCGTGCTCCAGGAGTTGGGCGCCCACGTTGAGGAGGTCGAACTGCCCAGCCTGGACTACGTGAGGGCTGCGAACTCAGTGATTATGGTTAGCGAAGCTTACGCTTATCATGAACCCAACATCAAAACCCGACCCCAGGAGTTTGGTGAGATTGTGCGCGGCCGGTTCCGGATAGGCGCGCTGATGTCTGCCGCCGACTATTTGCAGGCGCAACGGGTGCGTTCCCTGGCGCGGCGGGAGTTTGCGGATGTGCTGAAAAAGGTTGACCTGCTGGTTACGCCGACAATGACCCAACCCGCGCCGGCTTTCGAGGGTTACGATCCAACCACCACGGTGCGGGGCCGCAGCTTCACTGCGCCATTCAACGTTACCGGCCTGCCGGCTATTTCAGTGCCGTGCGGATTCACGGAGGATGGCTTGCCCATCGGGATGCAGATTGCGGGCAAACCGTTCGACGAACCTGGCGTCATTCAGGCTGCTTACACCTATCAACAACATGCCCGTTGGTACGAAGGCCGGCCACCGATGTAAGCACCGTTGCTCCCGCTGGAAACTGAGCCGTAACTCGGTGGCCGACGGGAGCAATGAATCTTCCTGCGACGCGGGTCAAGGGGTCTGCAAATGCACCGCGTTGAAGGTGGCCTGCAGTGCGCTGCATGACGCCCGATGCGGTACCATGATGGGATACCATGATGAAGGAACGCTGCCGGACGGAAATATGCGCAGTCTGATCGTGTCTGACATACATGACAACCTCGACGCGCTGCAATCGGTGATAAACAATGCCGGCGAAAACGGCGGGTTCGACCAGATTTGGCAGTTGGGTGATTTGGTAGGATATGGCCCGGAGCCGGGAGGGTGCATCGACCTGCTGCGGGAATACGATCACGTTGGGGTTGCCGGCAACCACGACCTGGCCGTGGCGGGCACGATTGGCCTGGAGTTGTTCAACGCCAACGCAGCCGAGGCGGCGCAGTGGACGATTACCCAGTTGGCCGAGGAGCAAGTCGAGTACCTGCGTAGTCTGCCGCTAAAGCGGGAGGTCGACGATTTCACCTTTGCACACGGCAGCCCTCGTGATCCGGTGTGGGAGTACCTGGTAACCGAGGAATCGGCGACACCCAATTTCGACCATTTCGACACTAGGCGGTGCTTGGTGGGGCATTCTCACCTGCCGTTTTTGTGCAAGTTCAGCGGCGACCGTGGAGTGTTCTACGGTTTTCCGGTTCGTATGTCGGTGCGGTTGGGCAATGACCGGTACATAATCAACTCGGGGAGCGTTGGGCAGCCGCGAGACGGCCTGCCTACTGCGAGTTACGCGGTATACGACGCTGAAGCCGGTACAATCACGCATCACCGGGCCCGTTACGACATTGCCAGCACTCAGCAGAAAATGAAAGATTGCTGCCTTCCGACGTACCTGATTGATCGGTTAGAGAAAGGCAGGTAGCCGTCGTGCCCGATCACCGGGGTCGTTCACGGGGCGGGCCACAGCATTGGGCGGGTGGGTTGAGTCAATCCTGATCCGGTTCTTCGCTATCGGGGCGTGGCAGGAACGGGATGTTGAATACGCCCGAGTTCTGACTGACAGTTTGCGTGCCAGCCATGCCTCCCTGCTCCAGGTATGACATGGCTTCCAACGGATCCAACTGCTTCAGTGCGATTTCGAGAGGAGAGGAGATGCCGCCGGATAGAACCATTTGCATTGCTTCCGGCACGGACAAGTTGGTGTCGTATATTTCCTGGATGGGGATCAGGTTCACGAAACCCGATTGTGGCATGGGAGCGGTGGGAAGATAAACCACGCCCATGGTGGTGCCGGGTGAAACGTTGGTCATACCCGTGAGGAAACCGACCATCCAGGCTCCCTGTCTGGGATATTCGACGATGACAACACGCTTGAAACCCGCCGCACTGTTACCTCTCATGGAGTCCATGAGCTGGCGAGCCGGGCCGTAGATTGACCCGACGATCGGTATCTGGACGATGTAATGCTGGATGGTACGGATGATTCGCCGTCCCAGGCGTTTTCTCCACAGCAGTCCAAAGAGATACATTAGTACCAACAACGTAATGACGCCGAGTCCCGGAATGGGCCGGTCTACCAATGGAGCAAGCATCGGATGCAGGGCCGGCTGTACGAAGCCTTCGATCTTCAGGAATATCCATACCAGCAGCCCGACTACGATAGCGATGGTCAGAAAGATCAGCGCGCCGGCAATCAGGGTGCCCTTGAAGTGGCCGCTCAACTTGGAGAAAAACCCCTGCTTTTCCACGGCGCTCCTGGTTATCGTGGTGGTGTGGTGATTATGGGATGTAAGCGGAGATGCTATCAGGTTCTGGTCAGTCTATGAATGACGGTATTGGTCTGTCAACAATGGATCATTCTCACGCGTACCCACTTAATCTGTCGTTGCGAGGAGCAACCGCTCATCCCGAGCTCGTCGAGGGACGTGGCAACCTCGATGAGGTTGAACATACGTCGACGAACCGCCGTTGCTACGGAGACGGGATTGCCACGCTACGCTCGCAATGACAGAGGTGGGTAGGCATGAGTGGATCATTCAGTGGTAACGGTGGTTACGTGCGATCGAGATAAGGTCTATTACCGTTGGGCCGGATTGATATTGGCAGCGCTTTGCATGGCTTCTCCCAGTTTCTGCAGCGCTTCGTCAACGGCGTCGAAGTCGTCCCCAACTATGAGGATGGCAGCCGGGGGAGATTCGCCCAGGAATACCGTTTTACCGCCTTCGGTGGACCACAATTGTCCGGTATCGCTGACCGTCTGAGCCCTGGTCTGGGTTCCTTCGGTTGCTACGCCCATGAAGGCTTGGAACGCCTGGTAAAACTCTTCCGCATCCGGGACAGAATCGAAGTAGAGTTGCGCCAGTAGCAGACGTCCCAGTTGCGGGTTGCTCATCAGCAGGTATTGGTCTCCGCCCCAACCGGCGGCGGCGGCGGCCTGGGGCGCTCCAGATGCTCCTCCAGGTAAGACCTCAACAGGAACTCGCCCATAGTGTCGGTGGCGGTGAGGGGCCACCCGCGGCTCATCAGCTCGGACACGTCAGGAAGCGACACGGCGGTGGGTGGTTCCCGGTCGAAATACCGGTCGGGATGCAGAATCTGCTCGGAACTTTCGGGCGGGGCCTGATAAGCGCGGTTGACGCCTTCCCAACTGCCCACTTCGCCGAACAACGCTGCTACGAAATCGCGGCCTTGAGTGAGGGGAAATAGGGCGGTTTTGCGGACTATGGCGGGAGCCGACGTTAGTTTATTGTCTGGTATAGGCTGCTCGAGTTCCTCAAGCGCCCCGGGTTCCTGAGCGATTACGGTGTCGATATAGCCACCGGTGACTACGGCCACATCGCCGGAGACCAGGGAGGTGACTGCCCGGAACCGATCGCCGGTGTGGGCACGAGCGGTATTTCGGAGGGCGGTTACGTCGAACAACGATTGCTGCAGGCCACCCATATATGCCGAAGCGTAACCGACTTCAAGACGGGGGGTAATTTCGGTAGCGTCGCTTAGCACGTAGACATCCCCGGAGACGTCATCGAATAGGGCGGATACCTGCTGCAACTGAATGCCCAGCAGAATCTGCTCCACGCTCTGCTCTGCCGGCATGAGGCCCAGGGTTTTGTAAAGTTCCTAGGCTTCAAACAACTGATGGGATTTATATCCCTAACTACACAAAGGCCGCGCTGTGTAGTATAATATCATAAAAGCACGAGAGGTGGGATCATGGCAGACGGTGATTTATCCTTGATTGAGGCTGTACAACGGTTCAGCGACGAACGCGCGGCAGAGGAATGGTTCATAGCTCGGCGTTGGCCGGATGGGGTGAAGTGTCCCCACTGTGCCAGCGCCGAGATTTCTGTCCGCGAGAACCGCAAGCCCATGCCCTTCCACTGCCGGACCTGCCGCCAGTATTTCAGCGTCCGCACCGGCACGTTGCTCCACGCCAGCAAGTTGCCTCTGTCGAAGTGGGCGTTGGCCTTCTACCTGACGAGCGTCAACCGCAAGGGCATCAGCAGCGTCCAGCTGCACAAGGCCCTGGGCGTTACCCAAAAGACGGCGTGGCACCTGGAGCACCGGATCCGCGATGCGTGGGCCTTGCAGAGCGAGCAGTTCGCCGGCCCGGTGGAGGTGGACGAAACCTGCATGGGCGGCCGGGAGCGCAACAAACACTCCAACAAGAAACTGCGGGCTGGCCGTGGACCCGTGGGCAAAACGCCGGTTGGCGGCGTGAATGACCGCGCCGCCAACCAGGTCAGTTGTGCCATCGTGGGCCAGCCCAACCGGAAAACCCTGCACGGGTTCATCAAGGAGCGGGTCGCGGACGGCAGCACAGTGTACACCGACGACTTGGCCGCCTATAGGACCATGCCTTACCCCCACGAGGCGGTCAGCCATAGCACAGGGGAGTACGTCCGCGACGATGCCCACACCAACGGGATCGAGTCCCACTGGGCGCTACTGAAACGCGGTTACCTGGGCGTCTATCACCAGATGAGTCCGAAGCACATGGCCCGGTATCTGCGTGAGTTTGACGGTCGCCACAACGCCAGGGCTATGAGCCTGCTTGATCAGATGGGGGCGCTGGTCGTTGGAGCGGTGGGTCGGTGTCTGCCTTACGCGGAGTTGGTGGCTGGTTAGCCTCCTCCCTCTTTCTTCTCTCAAAGGCTAGAATGTCACTATACCAAGGACGCTGGCATTTCATAGGAACACCTCATGGTTCTCTGACCCAATGGATCAGGCCCTCTCGGAAGAGATCTATAAATTCGGCAACGTAGGAAGCAGACCACTCCGACTTTTCTTCGTGCAAGACAGTTTCCAATCTTTCGCAACTGTCGTCAACAAAACCTGCTCGTACCGAGCTGCGGTCGAATTTCCCCGACGATAAATTCCAAGACCAGCAGGCGGACGCTCCATTGATCTTCCTGGGTCAGTTCGATGTCAGCCATTAGGGTGCTCCCTCAATAATCGGATCGGTACTCTTAGTCCGGTTTGAGCCGAACGCCATAGACCGCGGCGATATATTCCCAATCGGAGGGCATATACCCCTCATTGGCGTCAATGGTCCTTATGCGGAGCACGGCCCAATTGAACTCCGCCGTGAATAGCGCATCGCCGAAGGGCGAATGACTTGCCCCGAACGATATGGTGTTTCCCGAGGCGTTCCAATCCCGCAACAAATGGACGTTGGAGGGGGCGCCGTCCGAGAGCAAATCGGACAGATGGTGAACGAGGGCTTTGCCCCCTAGCATCTGAATCTCGTATCTCGGATCGACCTCGGCGGGATAGGCCGGCGTAGATAACGTAACGATGTTCCACTGCCCCGATGCCCATTGGTGGTAGATAAACGTCGGGGGGCCGGCATCTGGGCCGCATCAGCGGATACCTGATAGCAACTGACAACCAGGACAATCAGGATGGTTGGGATGATCTTCATCCTGCCTCTGATACTTCGATACCCTCGCTGGACCCGCCGTTTGTGCCGTGGTGCGGGCGGTGGCTCAATCCGCAATGCAATGGTATTATCTTGGTCGGTTTCGCAGTCGCAACGGTGGATATGAACGGTTATAGCCATGATTATCCTCCTTCCATGCAGGATACCGCCATAACATAAACATTACAATAATCTGACGGATGTATTACAATCCATGGACAGGAGGATCAACTATGGCAACCAAGAAAAAACGGGGCCGGCCCGCGAAGCCCGCCCCAGAACCCATCAACGCAACGCCGGAAGAGCTGGCTGAGGCGTTCCTACAGATTCCACCGGACCACGACTGGCAATACCTCAAAGACGACAAAAGGAAGGGGGCGGCTACTTGGCCGCCCCCTTCCTTCGCAGGTCAATAGGTAAATATGCCCTTGTGTAGTTAGGGATATAAGTCCCCAAAAAATTGCGCCAGCTGCCTAATGCGTACCCACTCTGTCATTGCGAGCGCAGCGCGGCAATCTCGTCGCCATAGCAACCGCGGTGCGCCGACGTGTCTTCAACCTCATCGAGATTGCCACGTCGATATGCTCCTCGCATTGACAGATTAAATTGGGTACGCGTGACGACAGCAGCCGGTTGCGGCGGTGCAAAAGTTTACGTACAATTGTTCTATATTGATCGAGCATATTTCACGCAAACCGGCCCCGCACAACGACGTAGGTGGCAACATGACTAACTCAACACTAGAACGCCAACGACCGGCATGGCAACACAAACCCGCTGCCCGCCCGGTCCGCTCCGTCCACCCAGCTCCGAAGGATGCCCAGCGCCTGATTGCCAAATGGGAGCAGCTGGGTCGTCCTGCGATAGACCTGCAACCGGGCGTGAGCATCAGCAACCTGGAGCGATGGCTCAACCACCCGCCCGCTCCCCGGGCCCATTTGGGCCGGGTGCGTGAGTACCTGTACGTCAACGACTCCGCGTTACCTCTGTAGATGGCGCGGGCGTAGATAGGCGCAAGACTGGAACGGCGCGGGATTGGAACGGCAAGGCGTTTACGATGCGAATGTACGGCGACCTGGCCTACCTTTGGCCCATCGTAAGCCCGCCCGAAGAGTACCTGGTCGACGCAAAGTTGTGGCTGGATGTTATCCGTGAACGGCTGCCGTCAATGGATTCGGGCCGGCGGCCAACCTTGCTGGAATTGGGATGCGGTGGCGGTCACCTGCTTTCCCACCTCACCGCACATTTCGACGCCGAGGCCGTAGACTTGTCACCCCAGATGCTGGAATTATCGCGGGGTCTGAACCCCTCCACGCTACACCACCTGGGAGATATGCGCACCATCCGTTTGGAACGCAGGTTCGATGTCGTTGCCATATACGACGCCGTGAACTATATGCTGACCGAGGACGACCTGCGCGCCGCCATCGAGACGGCAGTGGCTCACCTCAACCCAATGGGGCTATTGATGCTGGCACCCGATTGCTTGCGGGATGGCTTCTACGGCCCCCGAGTTATCGACTGGACACGACAAAACAACGAGCTTGATGTTACGTTCATCGAGTACATCGCAAACGCGAATCCTGCCGGCACCACGGTAGAGTCGATTTTCCTGTTCATCATCAACCGGGACGGCAACATCGCCGTGGAACAGGACCGCCACGTCAGCGGATTGTTCCCCAGATCAACGTGGCTGGAACTGCTGGACGAGGCCGGCTTTGAACCGGAGTATCTCCAGACCGAAGGCTACGCCGGCGGCATCGGCGGCCACCTGTTCGTTGGTACTTTGCATCCCAGCCGGTCAGCGTAGGCAACCCGGTAGCGCAACGCTCCTACTCATCGTCCAGCCCGGGCACCGGGAACCGCCGGCCCAATTGCCGCACCTCGTCACTAACTGCGGACAACGCGGCCTCATCTCCGATGTTGGACAACGTGCGCACAATCAGCTTGGCAACCTGCCTGGTGTCGTCTTCGGCCATGCCTCGGCTGGTGATGGCCGGCGTACCCAGACGCAGGCCGGAGGCGGTGCGCGGCGGCAATTGGTCGTAGGGGATGGCGTTCTTATTGGCGACGATGTTTACCGATTCGAGCGCCCGTTCCGCCTGGCGCCCGGTGATGCCCAGGGGCGTCAAGTCCACCAGCATCAGGTGATTGTCGGTGCCACCGGCGACCAGGCGCACGCCGGCCTCGGACAGCTCCTGTGCCATCACCTGCGCATTGGCCACAACCTGCGTGGCGTACCGGGCGAATTCCGGCTGCAACGCCTCCGCGAAACACACGGCTTTGGCGGCTATGATGTGCATAAACGGCCCGCCCTGCATATAAGGAAAAACTGCAAAATCGACCTTGCGGGCCAGGTCGCCCGCCGCCAAGATCATCCCGCCGCGTGGCCCGCGCAGGGTTTTTTGCGTGGTGGATGTAACTAGCTGAGCATGGGGGAAGGGCGATGGATGGGCTCCACCGGCGACCAGGCCGGAGATATGCGCCATATCAACCATCAACAGCGCGCCAACGGAGTCGGCGATGGCGCGGAACCGGGGGAAGTCCAGGGTGCGCGAGTAGCTGCTGCACCCGGCCACGATGAGCTTGGGGTTGTGCTCACGGGCCAGTTGCTCAACCTGGTTGTAGTCAATGGTTTCGGTATCACGGTCGACACCGTAGGGAATGAAGTTGTACAGGTTGCCCGAAAAGTTGACGCTGGCCCCGTGCGAAAGATGGCCGCCCATATCCAGTTGCATCCCAAGCACCGTGTCGCCCGGCTCCAGGACCGCGAAGTAGGCGGCCATGTTGGCCTGCGCGCCGCTGTGGGCCTGCACGTTGGCGTGCTCGGCGCCGAACAACTCTTTGGCCCGGTCGATGGCCAGGGTCTCAACCACGTCAACGTACTGGCAACCGCCGTAGTAGCGTCGGCCAGGATAGCCCTCAGCGTACTTGTTGGTCATCAGTTGGGATTGGGCTTCCAAAACTGCCCTGCTGGCGTAGTTCTCTGATGCAATCAGAACGATGGAATCGCGCTGGCGGCGATTCTCGTTGGCAATGGCGTCGGCAACGGCTGGGTCAATACGTTCCAAAACGGTGGACATAGTCACAAATCTCCTGGAGCGGCGTCGAAATCGACCGTCGCACCACGGCGAACGGGTTATCCATCATAACAAACCAACCGCATAACAAACCAACCGTGGGAGCGGACTATCGGCTGCCCTGCGCCCAGGGCCTTTCGATTATCCACCGCCCACAGCCGGGAGCAGCAAAAAGATGCCGGCGCCGCCAACCAACTATCAGGCTTTGCGGTCAACCGCCGCCCGGACTGACGCCAGGATGCGCCCATAAGCATTGCAGCGGCAGAGATTGCCCGACAACGCTTCCCGCGCCTCCGCATCGGACGGGTTCGGATTGGCGTCCAGCAACGCCCGAGTTGCCATCACGAAGCCAGGCGTGCAGAAGCCGCATTGCCCGCCATCTTCGTCCAGGAACGCCCGCTGCAATGGCGACAATTCCCCCCCATCCAGCAATCCTTCCACAGTCAATACGCTGCATCCGGCGGAGCGCAGGGCCAGGACCTGACAGGCATTGACCGGAATGCCATCCAACAATACAGTGCAGGAGCCACATTCGCCGCGGTCGCAACCGCGTTTGGCGCCGGTCAGGCCCAATAAATCGCGCAGCACGTCGAGCAGTGATGCGTGGTGCGGCACGGAAACCGTGTGCTCGGTTCCGTTGACGGTCATGGCCAACTGATTTGGGGGGCTGTCGATGTCGTCGTTGGCAACCATGTCGCACCGCATCCTACTCCGGCGCCCCCGCATCGGCAAGTCGGAGCGCGCTCTCACGCGTCCCCACTTAATCTGTCATTGCGAGGAGTACCCGCTCATCCCGAGCTCGTCGAGGGACGTGGCAATCTCGATGAGGCTGAACACACGCCGACGAACCGCCGTTGCTACGGCGACGAGATTGCCACGCTACGCTCGCAATGACAAAGTGGGTACGCGTGAGGGAGCGGGCTTCGTCGTTGACGGCCGGCAGGGGTGTTGTTACCATCGGCACACCGGCCAACAGACTTGAACCGTTGTTCAGGATAAACCTGCAATCCAGGTACGCGGACATCATCTCCCGTAAATTCGTGGGCACAAATGCCCGGGGCATCTTCAGATGACAACCACACCAACATCTGGCCTGAACACCGTCGGCCACAGCGTGCCCCGCCGCGAGCTGGCTGACAAGCTCAGCGGCGCTGCCGTTTATTCAGCGGACATTGACCTGCCCGGTATGCTGCACGGCGTCATCGTCCGCAGCCCCCACCCTCACGCCGATATTCTGTCCGTTGACGCCAGTCCTGCTTTGGCTTTGGCCGGCGTCCGAGCCGTCGTGACACCGGCGGATGCCCCGGCGACGCGTCTGGCCCCTGACCTGTTGGCGCTGGATACCCGGGTGCGCTTCGTTGGCGACGAGGTGGCGGCAGTAGCGGCGGACGACATCGACACCGCCCGCCGGGGTGCCGCGCTGGTGCAAGTCGAGTACCGCCCCCTGCCTTTCGTCACCGATCCCGTGGCGGCGTTGGAACCCGGCGCTCCGTCCATACATCCCAACGGCAACCTGGCCATCCCCGAACCGCTGGCCCTGCAACGCGGCGACATTGCGGCGGGGTTCGCTGCCGCCGACATCGTTCTCGAAGAGACCTACACTTTGCCGACTCATTCGGCCACGCCGCTGGAACCCAGGGCAGCCCTGGCCGCCTGGGATGGCGACCGGCTCACGGTCTGGAAATCCACCCGCGGTGTCCATGTCGACCGGGCGGTATTGGCTCATGTCCTGGGCATTGAGCCAAGTCTGGTGCGGGTGGTTGGGCCCAACATGGGCGGCGGCTACGGCAACAAAGACGAATCCAGGATGGCGGTACTGGCTGCCCTGCTGGCCCAACGCGCCAACCGACCAGTGCGTATCGAGTATAGCCGCGAGGAAGAGTTCGTGGCCGGCCGCACCCGCCATGGTGGTCGCATCAAGTTGCGCATCGGCGTCAAAAACAACGGCGACATCACCGCCATCCACGGCGATGCGATCTTGGACTCAGGAGCCTACCAGGCATCAGCGCCCGGCGTGGCCCGCCGCACCGGTCAGGGAATCCTGTACCTGTATCGCTGCCCCAACGTGCGTTTCGACGCCCGTCCCGCTACCACCAACAAGCCGGTGTCGGGCAGCTACCGGGCGTTGGGCGCGCCCCAGGGACACTTCGCGCTGGAAACGCTGATCGACCGGGCCGCCGCCGCAATCGGCATGGAACCGTTGACGTTTCGTCAGCGTAATCACGTCCCCCTCGAAGGCCAGGCTGGGCCGCGTGTTTCGCCTCCGGACCAAATTGTAGACGGGCAGCCCCTGGAAGGCGGCATTCCGTTTTCCAGCAACGGGCTGCCCGAATGCCTGAGTCGCGGCGCCGCTGAGTTCGGCTGGGCCGATCCCTTCGAGCGTAACGACCCCACCGACCCGTTCATCCGGCGCGGGCGCGGCATGAGCATAATGATTTACCGGGGCGGCGTCGGATCAGATTCGGCGGCCACCCTCGCCATCGGAACCGATGGCAAGATGCAGCTGGTTAGCGGCATCATCGACGTTGGGGAAGGCGCGGTAACCGTCCTGGCCCAGCTGGCCGCGGAGGCGTTGGGCGTGCGCTACGACGACGTCCAGCCGCTGTTCGCGGACACCGAGAGCACGCCCAACGCGCCCATTACCGCCGGTTCCACGGCCACCTTTTCCACGGGCACGGCAGTATTGCAGGCCGCCGGCCAACTGCGGGACAGCCTGGAAACCGCCGCGCGAAGCCTGCTGGAAGCCGGCGATGAAGAATTGACCATCGCCGAGGGCGCGGTATTTGTCAGCGCCGATCCCGCACGCCGGGTAACCTTCTCGCAACTGGCCCAGGGCCCAGCCGCCGCCAATCTGACCGCTGAAGCCGTCGTTACTCCCGGCAGTCCCGATTACATCGTAAATTCCTTTGGCGCTCATTTTTGCGAGGTGGAAGTTGACACCGCCACCGGTCGCATTCGAGTGGCCCGCTACGTCGCCGCCCACGACTCCGGGCGCATCATCAACCCCCGCACTGCCCTGAACCAGGTTGAGGGCGCCATTTCCCAAATGCTCGGCTTTGCCCTCAGCGAGGAGTTGATTACCGACGCGCCCACCGGTGTAACCCTCAACGGCAGCTACCTGGAGCACAAAAGCCCCACCATCCAGGACTACCCGGAAATCCACACCATCTTCGCCGACACCATCGACCCCATCGGGCCAATGGGCGCGAAAGCCCTCGGCGAGGTGCCCTCGGTTGGTGTTGCGCCCGCGATTGCCAACGCCCTGTACGACGCCATCGGAATCCGATTCCTGAGTCTGCCCATAACGCCGGACAAGGTGCTGGACGCCCTGGCCAGGCAACAGTCGGGAGACGAGGCGTAGCTATGACTTTCCGCCTGTTGCAACCCACCACGCTGTCCGAGGCCTTCGCCATCCTGACCGCCGAGCCGGATGCGGCATTGCCCATCGCCGGCGGGACGGATCTGCTGTCCGAGATTCGCGACGGCACCGCCACCCCGTCCACGTTGGTCGCGCTGGACAAAGTTGCCGACGGAGGGTTGCACGGCATCACGGCAACTCCCGATGGCGGCATGCGCATCGGGGCGCTTACTACCATCGCGGACATTGCCGCGCATCCCGACATTCGCCAGAATTATGCCGCGTTTGCCGAAGCCGCCGCCGGACTGGCCACCCCGCAAGTGCGCAATCTGGGGACTCTGGGCGGCAACCTCAACCAGCGTCCGCGTTGCTGGTACTACCGGCATCCGCTAACGGTCTGCCTGAAGCGCGGCGGCGACCACTGTTTTGCGGTGCAAGGCGTGGGCAAGTACCTGTGTGTAACCGGCGGCGACCGCTGCTTCATCGTGCATCCATCCGACACGGCCGTGGCGCTGACGGCGTTGCGGGCATCGGTGAACGTCGCCTCCGGCGGCGGGAACCGCACGTTGCCGATTGAGCAGTATTTCACCGGGCCCAACGTGGATCTGATGCGCGAAAACATCCTGCAAACGGGTGAATTGCTGACCAGCATCACGCTGCCACTCCCGATTTCGGAACAACACAGCGTTTATCTCAAGGCCCGCGAGCGGGAATCAGGCGATTTTGCCCTGGTCAGCGTTGCCGCCGCCCTCACCGTTGCCGACGGTACAATCACCCAGGCGTCGGTCGTGCTGGGCGGCGTCGCTCCCACGCCATACCGAGCCAGCGCTACCGAAGCATATTTGCAAAACCGGCGCGTCGATTCCGTATCCTCCGCCCACGCCGGCTCCCTCGCCATCCCCGACCCCAGGCCACTGCCCGACAACGCCTACAAAATCCCCATGGCCAACAACCTGGTCAACCGGGCGGTGGCGCGAATCTTGCAGCACAGCTAATAACCCCCCGGCAGTCTCCCTCCAATCCAACCAACTCCCCCACTCATCCTGAGCCTGTCGAAGGATCACCCGGCGAGTCTGTCTTAACGGCCCGCACCACCGTTTTACCGGCGACAGGCGGTATCCAACCGCGCGGATAATCCAAAGACCCTCGGTCGACCCCGGCTTCGTCTTGACATCCGACTACCCCTGTTACAGAATAGCGGCAACCCAAAAAGCACAGGAACGAGAGTATGACAACAGTACAAAGCGGTTCCCGAACCTCAGTAAATGTTAACGGCACCGCCGTGGAGATGTATTCAGGTGGCAACGGTCCTCCTCTGGTGTTCTTCCATGGCGCGGGCGGTTCATCCGGCTGGCAGGCCTATCACGAAGACCTGGCTAGCCAATACACGGTGTATGTCCCCAGCCAACCCGGTTTCAACGGTACCGAAGGCCCCGCATGGGTAAAGACCATTAACGACGTTGCCCTGTTCAACCATATGTTCATCGAAGCGCTGGGCTTGCAGGACATCGTGCTGATGGGTTCCTCCATGGGTGGTTGGGTGTCCGCCGAAATGGCGGCGATGGACGACCATAACCTGGATGCCCTAATCCTGGTCGACGCCGCCGGAATCAAGCCGGTGCAAGGGGAGATTGCCGAGATATTCATGGTATCCGCCGTCACCAGGCTGGAGCAGCGTTTTTATGACTCCAGCCAGGTGGAGAACTACGAGAATTACGCTCGCGAGATGACGCCGGAAGATCAGCTGGTGGCTCACTCCAACGCCATCACCGCGTCACAACTCTGCTGGCGCCCCTATCTCAACGATCCCAGCCTGCCTCACACGCTGGCCCGGGTGGATACCCCCACGCTGATCGTCTGGGGTCGGGAAGATGCCATCATCCCGGTTGAATGCGGGCACCTGTTCCAGCAAGCGATCAACGGGAGTCAACTCTCTATCATCGACAACTGCGGACACTCCCCCGCCATTGAAAAGCGCAGCGAATTCGTTTCCGTCGTCAACAATTTCCTGAACAGCGTCTAGCTTCCAGGATCTCCCACACCCGCCAGGACTCGCTGCCAACGTCAAACGATTCTGCCGCGCGACACCGAGAAGGAGCAAACCATCATGGCTCACAATCTTGAAGTATTCTGGTTCTCTGAACAGCCTTACGGCCACGTCACCGAAGACGACCTGGCGCCCTACGAATCGGGGCGGATGCACTTCCCCAATACCTACTTTGATCCCGAAAAGGCTCACGTACTGTATTCCAACTACCACGACCAATATCAGCTGGCCGACGAAGTTGGTTTCGATGGCATCATGTCCAACGAGCACCACAGTTCCTACTGGTGCATGAAGCCGTCGGTAAACGTGGATGCTGCCGTCATTACCCAGCGCACGAGAAAGGCCAAGATTGCCATGCTGGGCAACGTTATCGCGGTCAACGACCCGGTGAAGATGGCCGAAGAAATTGCGATGCTGGACTGCATCAGCGGTGGGCGCATCATCTCCGGGTTCGTCCGTGGCACCGCCGTTGAGACGCTGCACGCCGGTTATTCCCCGACGGAAAACCGCCCGCGCTTCGAGGAGGCCCACGACCTCATCGTGAAGTGCTGGACACAGCCCGGCCCCTTCCGCTGGGACGGCGAATACTGGCCGCACCGCATGGTAAACCCCTGGGTGGTGCCGATCCAAAAGCCCCATCCGCCGGTCTGGTTCCCCGGCACCGGCAGCCCCGAGTCTGTTATCTGGGCCGCCAGGCACCGCTATCCGTACATGAACCTCGGCTCCCTGCTGGACCTGACCAAGCAGCTGAAAGGCATCTATCATGAGACGGCGGCCGAAGAGGGCTACGAAGCTGGCCCCGAGCACTTCGGCTACCTGATTCGCTGTCTGGTTGCGGACACCGACGAGAAGGCGCAGGAAATCGGACGCACCTTCCTCTGGACTGAGAACCACCGCAACCGTGGGCCGATGGAATTCAACGACCCGCCCGGCTACCAGTCCCGCGAGGCCCTGCGCATCAAGATGTCGCGGCCCCTCATTGGAACGGGCACCATGGGTCAGCGCATGACCTACGAACAGTTGCAGGACGCCTACAACATCATCGTAGGCAGCCCCGAAACCGTAATCGAGAAGCTGCGCCACATCCGCCAGGATCTGGAACCCGGTTACATCCTCATCTACGGCAACGAGGGCCATATGCCCCACGAGGACGTGATGCGCTCGGTGGAATTGTTGGGAACCAGGGTTATTCCAGCCCTGAAAGAGGGCTAAGTCGGTCCTAGTCACCGCAGATTTGGCATCGACCGTCGGCATTGCGCCCGACGGTCGATGTTTCGGTGAGCAGGGTGTGGTATACGAGTTTCTACTCGTCCATAATGACGACGGCCACATTGTCCTGTTCTGCCCGCTGCCGGTTCGCGTCCGATATGGTGGTTCCGATGACGGCAGCTTTAGCGAGGGCCCGGCTGGCGTCCTGAAGTATTCGGGCTCGGCCGCGGGCGCGGTCAACATCGTGCTCGTCGATAGTGACGGATACTTCGGCGACGGCGTAGGAAAGTTCGTCGTCTGAGAATACACCTGATAAGATGAGATCAGCCCGTTCCAATTCCTCGGCCTGCTCATCGGTGATGGTTCCCGCCTCGGTGGCTCGGCGCAGCAGGTCCGCGATTCTGTTGTCGTCCGGGACAGTAATCCCGTAAACCACGCTGGCTTGCTGCAAACCCAAGTACCGGCGAGCGGCGCGGGGCGCCCTTTTCGCCACTTTGCGCTCATAATCGGTTCCGGTCAAGTTGTTGAGCTGTCCTTCCATACGGGTTGGCGGTTCTCGGTTAGGGGCTTGACAAAGCCTTTGCCGCCGGCTAAAATCATATCATCAAATTGGCAGGGGGCATTCGATGAACCTAATCAGCATCTTCCGGCAGTTCCCCGACCAAGCGGCTTGTATCGCCCATTTGGAGCAGGTTCGCTGGGGAGACCGCCCGGTTTGTCCGCATTGCACCAGTGACGAAGTGGCACGCAAGCGGGAGAACCACCGCATAGGCCGCTGGAACTGCCACGCCTGCAAGTCCAGTTTCAACGTGCTATCCGGCACGGTGATGCAAAAAACCAAGGTGCCTTTACAGAAATGGTTCCTCGCCATCACCCTGATGCAGAATGCCAAGAAAAGCCTGTCGAGTTTGCAGTTGGCGCGAGACTTGGAATTGAACAAGGCGACCGCGTGGTACTTGGCGATGCGGATACGCCGGGCAATGGCTGAAGCCGACGCGGAGGCGGATTTCCTGCGCGGCATCGTAGAGGCCGACGAAACCTATGTGGGCGGAAGGGGCAAGAGCGGCAAGCGGGGCCGGGGCACCGACAAAACGCCAGTCATCGGCGTGGTGGAGCGGGGCGGCGACGTGGTGGCCCAGCCCAGCGACCGGGTGGATAGTCTGACCATCGCCGAGTTCATTGCCGACAACGTGGACTTTGACGCCCGCCTGATGACCGACAAGTTTGCTTCCTATCGTCGCATCGGACGGGAAATGGCCCAGCATGGCACCGTTGACCACAGCAAGTATTGGGTCAACGGGCCGTTCCACACCAACACCATCGAGGGGTTCTGGTCCTTGGTGAAACGGGCCTGGTACGGCAGTCATCACCATTACAGCCGTCGTTGGATGGGAGAGTACATCGCCGAAGCCTGCTACAAGTACAACATCCGCCACGCCAGCGACGCCTTGGCCGACCTGCTGGAATCCGCCGTGCGCGTTATCGGAGGTGGCATATGGGGACGCTGAACGTAGCCAACCGGACGCTGGCGGTGATGGACAACCTACCCTTTCTGCGGAGCATCAACAACGAGTGCATCGACCTGATTGCCATTGACCCGCCCTTCGCCACCAACGAAACCTTTACCAAGCCCCCCAAGCCACCCCTTACACCGGCAGAACTGGACGAAGAACGGGACTTGGCGGCAGCGCATGGCGTAGCGCATAGCGAAGGCATCGGCGAAACCAGGGTCAAGGATGTGTGGAGTTGGGATGCCGACGTGCATCCGGGCTGGAAGGCCTGCATTGCGGATGATTATCCAGCCGTCCACGCGGTGATTGAGGCAGTAGAGGCGTGCGCCCACGAAAACGAGGCCGCCTATATCGCGTACATGGCAATCCGACTGCTGGAATGCCGGAGGGTGTTGAAGCCGACGGGCAGCATCTACGTCCACTGTGATGACCGGGCCAACAGTTACCTGCGGATGCTGTTGGACGTCATTTTCGGCAACCAAAACTTTCGGAATGGTATTGTTTGGTCATATCGAACAGGCGGCATTAGCAAGCGTTGGTTCCCACGAAAGCATGATACGATCTTGTTTTACAGCAAGTCCGATAAATACACGTTCGTCCCACAATATGAAAAGTCGTACCTTGCCCATGAGTACGGCTTTGCCAACGTCTCAATCGAGCATGATAAGCACGGCTCATATCGCATAGTGCGTACACGGGATGTTTGGGACATCCCCGCATTACGTGGCAATCAGCCAGAAACAACTCGGTATCCTACGCAGAAGCCGCTAGCACTGTACGAGCGCATCATAGAGGCAAGCAGCAACCCTGGCGATGTGGTACTGGACATCTTCGCAGGTTGCGCCACCACCGCACTAGCCGCCGAGCGGCTGGGCCGGCAGTGGCTGGCCTGCGATATGGCCTACCGCAGTTGGACGATGCTCAAACGCCGGTTTTTTCTGAACGGCGTCCGGCTGACTGGCATGACCGACACTACCATAGATGCGTTGGCGTCGGTAAAGAAGGGCAAGAGGTTCCAGCAACCCCAGCAGTGGACCACGGCCTCGGTGATTGGGCCTGGCGAGCTGCCGCGGCGCACTGACAGCAACCCGGAACCCTACCATGATTTACAGCGCGTGTTAGCCAAAAGCCGGTCGGTGCAGAATGCCAACTGGTCGGGCCTCATTCCCAAAGAACAGGCCAAGCAGTTGCTGGTGGACAAGTTCGGGCCGGTGTGCTGGGGGTGCGGCTACGAACCTCGTCGGCCTAATGGAACTCTTGACCTGACGCTTCTCGAAGTGGATCACATCCGGGCACGCCATCCTACGGATGGCGTGCCCGGAGACGACGAACTGTACAACCTGGCCTTGCTGCATCGCACGTGTAACGGGGTCAAGGGGAACCGGCTAACGCTGGAAGAGTTGCGGCATCATAACGGCGAAAATGGGTGGTTGTATGTTGAAAAGGATGCGGACTTGGTTGACCTGGTTGAAGCCCAGGATTTTGCGGTGCGAGAGATTTTGCAGATTGGCATCCAAACCGCGCTAGAACAACCAAGCCCCTAACCGAGAACCGCCTACGGGTTTGGCCGGCTTTGAGTTCAGTGATGTCGCCTTCCATCCGGTCTTGGCGCGAGTCCATCCGGTCTTGGCGCGAGTCCATCCGGTCTTGACCGGCTTTGAGTTCGGCGATGTTGGTTTCCGTGCGCGACTGGCTTTCCAGCAGTTCCTGTACGCTGGCCGCTAGCTGGGCTTGACCGGCTTTGAGTTCGGCAATGTCAGCCTCCATGTGGTCTTGACGTTCTACGGTGGTTGTGATGACGCGGCTGCTGGCAAGCGCGTAGCCGGAGATTTGCTCCGCGAGATTCCGAAGCGTTGATGCCAGCTCCATCTGCCGGTTTATGACCAGGGTAATCAGCTCTTCCTGCCGACGAGCGATGGCTGGTAGCTGCATGAATTCTTCGCCCAAGACATGATTCCGCAACGCCTCACGGAGAGCGGGATCCTGCTCCATGGCGGACAAGATGTCATCAAAGTTGTTGATGGGCGTCATGATGTTCGGCAGCTGGGGGAATATAGTTTGGCTTCGCCGGCAATCGTACTTCTATATCCCGTTGGCGGTGTTGCCTCGTCAACCGCCGGCGAAACTGCAATGCTCACTTCCCGTTGCGCTGCTGGGAGCCGTCCGGGTAGAGGTCGTCCCACAACGCGTCTCGCCAATCGACGCCGACGGGCAGAACGGCTTGCGCGGGACGCAGCATATAGTAATTGTCGCCCGCGCCCGGCGGGGTTGCGCCCTCGGCTACCGTCCGGGTGGCCTGCAACAGCATACGGCGCGCGTAGACAATAGCCATGTCGGTGCGCGACAGATTCTCCCGCGTCCGGTCCACCACGTAGCCCATGCTTTCCTGAACGGCCACATCCTGAGCGTTGACGCCTTCAATTCCGCTGAAGGTTTCGGTCTTCTGCACGGCGCGGTCAATCATCCAGCTGTTGTCCCGGTTCACCCTGGTGCGGAAGCTGTCCAGCATATGTTCGGGGCCACGCCCATAGCCGCGGTCCATGTCCACACGCTCCTCAGCCTCGATGGGATCGTCATATGACAAGTCCCAGTTCCATACCATGACCGAGTTGTCGTCCATCGGCACCCACATATGCCCGGACGCCAGGAAGCCCACCGGCCCGGGCTTGCCCCGATAGCCACGCTGGCTGGCGCGAATCTGGTGGAAGGGCATGATGAAGTGGTAAGCGCGCACGTGGTTGCCCTCGTCGCCCAGGGAGCGAATGCCCACGTAGCGATACCCGTAATCGGTAAAGTCCACTTCCAAATCCGGCGGTCGGCCCTGCACGTGCGGGGAGTCGATACGCAGGCCGGCATGAGTAGTGTCGGGGCGCAGGGTACGGTGCAGGATGGTGGCGTGGGCGGAGTCGATGCCACCTTCCAGCGCCTGTAGCCAATTGCACTCCTGAATGTTCTTGGTAACGTGGCGGTGGGTTTCCGGCACGGCGGCCCACTCGAACTTGGGAGCCGGCGGCATCTGTTCTTTGGGCCCCATGTAAGCCCAAATCACTCCCCCAATCTCAATTGTAGGGTAGGACACCGTGGTCATTTTGGCCGGGAAATCGCTCTCCGGCGGCTCGTTCATCATGTCAACGCACTGGCCGTTGACATCGAATTTCCAACCGTGATACACGCAGCGCAGGCCGCATTCCTCGTTGCGTCCCAGCCACAGCGATACCAGACGGTGGGGGCAAAGTTCTTCCAGCAAGCCGATGTGTCCCTCGGTATCGCGGAATGCAACCAGTTGCTCGCCCAGCAGTTTCACCCGGACGGGCTCACCGTCGGCTTCTGCCAGTTCCCACGACAGCAAAGCCGGCATCCAGTAGCGGCGCATCAATTCGCCCATGGGCGTCCCGGGCCCCACCTGCGTGAGAGCGATGTTTTCGGCTTGTGAAATCATGTGTGTTTCCTCCTTACCGCATGGAAATCAACCAGCGCCGGAATTGGCTTTTATTGAATTGCACGGGTGGTTATTGCACACCGTGATGAACATGTCCAGATTGCAGTTGGCAAATGGACGCGTCCCCAGCGGCGCAGCCACCGGGAGGCTCGAAAAACCAGGCTGCCGCTCCGCATTATTGCGGATTCGCACGGCAAGGTCAATTTGGCCTCTGGAACCATTGCAACGGCGCGATGATATATTGTCCGAACCAAAGTCTGCCGGCCCGTGGTCTCGAGCTTGAGGTGAGGTTTAGCGATGTTGATTGTAGATACCCACGTTCATATTGGGCGCGACCACTACGAACCGGTTGAAATGCTGCTGGCCCAGATGGAGCTGAACGGCGTATCGAAGACGGTGTTAGTGCAGTCCACCGCCACGCTGGACAATTCCTACGTGCTGGAATGCAAGTCGCGCTTTCCAGGCAGATTGTCCGTAGTGTGTCGGGTTGACGTTGACGACCCGGCGGCCCCCGACACTCTGTCCAGTTTGCACGCCGCCGGCGCCGAGACCGTCCGCCTGCGCAACTTTCATCGCTCGCCGGGCAATGACCCACTGGCCGTCTGGCGAACCGCGGCCGAGTTGGGAATGTCGGTCAGCGTGGGCGGGCCGGCGGAGCATTTCGCGGTAACAGAATTCTCCGAACTGGTGGCCGCTTTGCCCAACCTGTCTGTAATCATCGAGCACCTGGCCGGAATGGGCATACACGCTACGGGTACTCCCGTCATGCCCGACGATGATGTGTTTCGCCAGGCGCTTACGCTGTCCCGGTTCCCAAACACTGTGATCAAGATTCACGGTATGGGCGAGATTAGCGACCCGCCGTTTCCGTACCAAAATACGCCCCCATACGTCAGAATGGCCTACGACGCATTTGGCCCCGACCGTATAATCTGGGGTTCGGACTGGCCCCGGGTAACCAACCGGGAAGGCTACCGAAACTCGCTGCGGTACACCATGGAGCAGATGGAAGGGTGGTGCCCTCGGGAAGATGTGGCCAGGATATTCGGACTAACTGCGCTCAAATTATGGCACTTTGCCTAAATTGTTAACGTTAATCGCGAGCACGCGCCGATTTGTTGCCATCGATGCCGGGTCAAGCATTGCAATATCGGCCAGCATTTGCAACACTAACGCCCGCTAATTATTCGGCGTTCGCCGTTCACATCATCGTTAGGAGAAGAGTTAATAGATGAGACGTTACCTCAAGTACATCGCTGGCGGCGCACTGCTGCTAGCATTGACCGTGGGCATTGCCTGCGACAACCAGGATAGCACCACACCGGAGACAACCGCTCCGACCGCCGCCGTAACCGCCACGGAGCCGGCAGCCGTCGCCACTGTTCCGGCCGGCACCGAACCCACCGCCGCTGCTGTCGTGGCAACTACGGAACCGGCGGAAGCCACCGCCATCCCCGGCGGCAGCGAAGCCACTTCAGCCACCAACCAGGGAACCAGCCGTCTGGCCACCGTTCAGGATCGGGGCACCGTGATTTGCGCCAGCAACAACGGGTTGGCGGGTTTCGGCTTTATTGATGACGACGGCAACACCGTGGGCTTTGACATTGACCTGTGTCGCGGCGTAGCCGCCGCCGTCCTGGGCGACGCCAACGCCGTGGAGTTCCGGCCCACCACCGCCTCCGAGCGGGGGCCGACTTTGCAGTCCGGCGAAGTGGATTTGATGTCCCGCAATACCACCTGGACCAGCTCGCGAAACGCCCAGTGGGGCAACTTCGCGCCGACCATGTTTTACGACGGCCAGGGCTTCATGGTTCCCAAGAGCCTGGGCCTCTCCGGAATGATGGAGCTGGGCGGCTCCAAGGTGTGCGTCCAACAGGGCACCACAACTGAACTGAACCTGCAGGACTTCATCGATCAGAACAACCTGAATATCGATGTGGTGGTCTTCCCCGACAACGTCACCACCAGCGCCGCCTATATTGCAGGCCAATGCGATGCCCTCACTACCGACCGTTCCGGACTGGTGAGCACCCGCGCCGGATTCGACAACCCCGACGACCACACCATCCTGGCCGGCACCATCTCCGAGGAGCCGCTGGGCCCAGTAGTGCCTCACGGCGATGAGCAGTGGTACGACCTGGTAAGCGCCGTAATGACCATCCTGATCTACGCCGAGGCTTACGGGATTACCGCCGACAGCGTGCCGTCCGAAGTTACCGGCAACACCGCCGTTGACCGGCTGTTTGGTCTGTCCGGTTCCTATGGCCAGGAGACAATGGGTCTCAGCGAGACTGCGGCGCAGGATGTTATCAAAGCCGTGGGCAACTATGGCGAGATTTACGACCGACATTTGACCCCACTGGGGTTGGAACGGGAAGGCAGCCGCAACGCGCTGTGGGCCACTGCCCCCTGCACGGATTGCCCCAAGGGCGGGCAGGTGTACGCCGCGCCGTTGCGGTAGACACGCAGATATCTGGCGCATCCCCAAGCGGGGCCAACGCAGGGGCGGGTTTGAAACCCGCCCCTGCGGCTGTTAAACCGCCAGCTTGCATCAAGCATCTGGGAGCTCCCTGGCACGCAGCCCAACGGCGGCAAGCAAACATCGTAGCGATACGCTAAAATCGCCATGTCTCTACCCTTCGTATGCCCGACCACTCCATCCGACATGGTCATGACCCAGCCACCGCGAGTTTTAACCTACCAGGGCATTCCCTTCTGGCGCCACGCCCAAATCATTCAATGGGTAGCGCAGATGGTGTCCGGCATCGTAGTTCTTGGCCTGGTCGTCTGGTTCCTGGTCAACATAGGCAACGCTGTTCAGGAACGGGATATTCCCTACGGTTTCAGCTTTCTGTCCCGGGAGTATCAAACCCCCATCGGGGATACCTTTATCCCCTACGAATCGTCCGATACCTTCCTCTACGCCTTTGGCGTAGCCGCCGTCAACACCGGGGTTGTTGCGGTGGCGGGCGTCATTCTGACGACGCTGCTCGGCATCGTAATCGGCGTCGCCCGATTGTCTGGCAACTGGATTGTCTCCCGGTTGGCGCTCATCTATGTTGAGTTTTTCCGCAACGTACCACTGCTGGTGCAGCTGCTTTTCTGGCTCTTTTTTATGCTGGCGTTACCGGTGGAACGCGAAAGCTACGTTATCGCTGGGAAGCTTTACATCAACAACGCCGGTATCTCCATGCCCTGGCCGACGGCAACGGAGTTTTGGCCGGCGCTTGTCTGGTTGATGCTGACCGCAGCGGCCGTCATCGCCGGCGTATCGGCGTACCGCCGCCTGACCCGTCGTGAAGTCGAAACGGGCCGGCCGTCATATCCCGTGTTGAGCGGCTGTGCGGTGGTGGCGCTGGTCGGCGTCATGGCCTGGCTGGTTGTCGGCGTCGCATCCGGGGACGCGCCTTTCGTCATTTCGATGCCAGAGCCGCAGGGCCGGTTCGCGCGCGTTAGCGGGGGATTCACCGCCCGGGCTGGGTTCCTGGTGCTGCTGATAGCTCTGGTGATGTATACCGCATCATTCATTGCCGAAATCGTGCGGGCCGGCATACAGTCGGTGGGGCGTGGTCAGACGGAGGCAGCCCGCGCACTGGGCCTGTCGCCCATGGTTGCCCTGCGACAGGTCATTTTCCCGCAAGCCTTGCGCGTCATTATCCCGCCGTGGATCAGCCAGTGCCTCAACCTTACCAAGAACAGCAGCTTGGGGTTGGCGGTTGGCTTTACCGAACTCACCAGCGTTGCCCAGACCATGACCCAAACTGCTCCGGCAATTTCCATCTTCATGGTACTGATGGTGGCCTATCTGGCAATGAGCCTGACCTGGTCGCTGATCGGAAACCTGTACAACCGGCGCATCCGGTTCCAGTGAGAACCGGTCATCCGAGGTTAGAAAGTGGCTGCTGAACCCAACGCCGCACCACCATCTCCGGCGCCATTGGCGCTCGCATTGCCGCCGCCACAGATGAGCGTGGGCGCAGCCGGCTGGATTCGCGCCAATCTGTTCGGCAACTGGTTCGACAGCCTGCTTACTGTCGTGTTGGGTGCGGCCCTGGCATTGGGCGCTTGGTACGGCTTGAGTTGGGTCTTCCTGGACGCCGACTGGACGGTGGTGACCAAATTGGGCGGTCGGTTTGTCATCGGCCAATACAATACTACCGAGGCCTGCCCCGGCAGCAACTGTTTCTGGAGGCCACAGGTTGCGCTGATGCTGGTAACGGCGTTGCTAGGAATGGGATGGGTAGTCGCCGGCGGCGGAGTAGCCAAACGCATCGCAATCCTGGCGACGGCCGCAATCACATTGTTGGCCTTCCTGCCCTACGGTCTGGACCGGATGGGGTGGGACGTGCGCCTGCTGCTATTGGCGAACGTGCCGGCGTTGATAGCGGGATGGGGGTTGGCCCGCTACACACCGCTGGGCACTTCGCGCTGGATCGTAATTCTATGCGTGGCGGCATTCCTGATAACCCTGGTGCTGCTCCGCGGCCTGCCGGGAGTACCGGGCTTGCATCCGGTGTTGGTTCGCAACTGGGGCGGCCTGATGCTGAACCTGCTGCTGGCAATAGCCGGCATCGTACTCAGCTTCCCAATTGGCGTCGCGTTGGCATTGGGTCGGCGCAGCCACCTGCCGGTGGTGAAGGTACTGTGTGTAATTTTTATCGAAGTTTTCCGCGGCGTGCCGTTGATAACACTGCTGTTTATGTCGCAGACTCTGGTACCACTGGCATTCCCGGAGGACTTCCCGCAAAACTCGCTGTTTCGCGCCGCAGTGGTCATCACATTGTTCAGCGCGGCGTATATGGCGGAAAACATCCGCGGCGGCCTGCAAGCGCTACACCCGGGCCAGGCAGAAGCGGCACGGGCGCTGGGACTTCCCGGCTGGCAGACCACACTGCTAATCTCCCTGCCACAAGCCATCCGCAACGTCATTCCTGCTATCGTGGGGCAGTTCATCGGTCTTTTCAAGGACACTAGCCTGGTCTATATCATCGGAATGCTGGACATTGTTGAAGTAAGCCGCGTGTTTATATCCGGCAACACCAAATACCTGGACAACGCAGCGGAAGTTTTCCTCTTCGTCGCCCTGGTCTTCTGGATTTTCACCTACGGGATGTCCTACGTGAGCGGGGCGGTTGAGAAGCATTTGGGCGTAGGTGTACGATGACGGGCATGGCTTCACCCTCCCCAGCGGTGATCGAGGAAACCTGAAATGGTGACGGAAATAACGCAACCGACTGACAACATCATCGTTTGCAACGACGTTCATAAGTGGTTTGGCAACTTCCACGCTTTGCGGGGCATTACCACCACCGTCAAGCGCGGTGAAGTGGTGGTCATCATTGGGCCTTCGGGTTCCGGCAAGTCCACCTTCATTCGCACTCTGAACCGGCTGGAACAGCATCAGCGCGGCGAGATATTCGTGGACGGCATCGAACTGAGCAACGACGTGCGCAACATAGATGCCATTCGGCGCGACGTGGGGATGGTTTTTCAGTCCTTCAACCTCTTCCCGCATTTGACCGTAATGCGCAACATTACGCTGGCTCCCATCAAGGTGCGCAAGCTGCCGACACAGGAGGCAGAAGGCATTGCGATGGAATTGCTGGAGCGCGTGGGCATCCCGGAGCAGGCCGACAAATACCCGGCGCAGCTTTCGGGCGGTCAACAGCAGCGGGTGGCCATCGCCCGGGCCCTGGCCATGCAACCCAACATCATGCTCTTCGACGAACCCACCTCGGCGCTGGACCCGGAGATGATCAAAGAGGTGCTCGAAGTGATGCACGAGCTGGCGGCCTCCCAGATGACCATACTGGCAGTTACCCACGAACTCGGATTCGCCCGCGAGGTGGCCGACCGCATCGTTATGTTCGACGAAGGGCTGATCGTGGAAGACCAGCCGCCGGACGAATTTTTCAACAATCCCCGGCACGAACGAGTCAAGCACTTCCTGTCGCAAATCCTCTGACCGGGCCCGAAATGATGCTGATGCTCAAGATAGGGCGCTGGTTGTGGGCGAACGATAGTGCGCCGTCGTCGCAGGCCCGCGACCGCCGGCTGCCGATTTGGGAATACCAGTGGTTCAACCGGATGTACCGCATCGCCATGTTGCTGGGATGGTGCGGCGTGGTGGTTTTCTTCCTAATCTGGAACCTGGTGTGGGCGACGCCCTGAACCGTACTGCCGACGCCTAATCATCCTGACGGGCGCCGTGATTGCCCGCCGCCGACGGGCAGAGTACAATCCAGCCAGCACCAGACTATCCCTTGATTTACGAGAGGTTCAGGTATGCCTAATCAGGATATGCAGATTGGCGTCGTGTTTCCGCAAACCGAGATTGGCTCCGACCCCATCGCGGTGCGCGATTACGTGCAGGCGGCGGAAGAGCTGGGTTTCGCGCACATTATCGCCTATGACCACGTGCTGGGCGCAGACACCGATTACCACCAGCCGTGGACCGGCGGCTACACCAAAGAAAGTATGTTCCACGAGATATTAGTGCTGTTCGGGTATATGGCGGCGTTAACTACCAAAGTGGAACTGGTATCGGCCATTCTGATACTGGGGCAGCGGCAAACGGCGCTGGCGGCCAAGCAGGCTGCTGAGATTGACGTGCTGAGCGGCGGACGGTTGCGGCTCGGCGTGGGCATCGGGTGGAACGAGGTTGAGTACGAGGCGCTGGGCGAGGACTTCACGACGCGAGGCCGCCGCGCCGAAGAACAGATGGAACTGCTGCGCCGGTTGTGGACCGAGGAAGTGGTCGATTTCCACGGCAAATACCATGACATTACCAACGCCGGCATCAACCCGCTGCCCGTCCAACGCCCGATCCCGATCTGGATGGGCGCCGGCAGCCGGCGGAGTGGCCCCGTTCCGGTGGATCGGGTGCTGAGCCGAGTTGGCCGGTGCGCTGATGGCTGGTTCCCACAATTCCAGCCGGACGACCCCCAGGCGGATTCGATTATCGCCAAGGTCAGACAGGCCGCCATCAACGCCGGCCGCGACCCCGACACCATCGGTATGGAACCCAGGGTCAACTACTCCGACGGCGACCCGGAATTCTGGCAGGCACGGGCGGAAACCTGGCGCGGTATGGGGGCGTCTCATTTCTCCATCAACACCATGTCCGCCGGCCTGGCCACCCCCGATGCCCACATCAACGCCATCCGTCAATTCGGCGATGTCGTCAAACGCTGATTGGCAGCCGTCTAGACTCGCGCACACACTGGAGGTAACAACATGGGCAGGCTCGATGGCAAGGTTGCGTTAATCAGCGGCGGCGCCCGCGGTCAAGGCGCGGTGGAAGCGCGGATGTTTGCCGACGAAGGGGCGTGTGTCGTGTTCGGCGATATTCTGGATGACGAGGGCCAGAGGGTGGAGGCGGAAATCCGGGAGCTGGGCGGCCGGGCAACCTACGTGCATCTGGACGTAACCAGCGAGGCAGACTGGCAAAACGCCGTCAACGCCGCCCTATCCGAGTACGGCAAGCTCGACGTGTTGGTGAACAACGCCGGTATCGTGCTGGGCCGCAGCATTGAGGAAATGACCGTTGAGGAATGGGACCGGCTGTTCGATGTCAACGCCAAAGGTGTCTTTCTGGGCACCAAAGCATCCCTGGCATCCCTGCGGGCCGCTGGCGGCGGTAGCATCATCAACATCTCATCCACGGCCGGGTTGGTGGGCAACGACTACAACCTGGCCGGATACAGCAGCACGAAGGGCGCCGTCAGATTGTTCACCAAGTCCACCGCCATACAACACGCCCACGAAGGCATCCGTTGCAACTCGGTGCATCCCGGCCCTATCGACACACCCATGTTAACCGAGTCGCGCCGGGGTCGGGCGGGTCTCACCGATGAACAGCAGCGACAGCGCACTCCGTTGGGTCGCATCGGCCGGCCGGAGGACATTGCCTACGCGGTCATCTATCTGGCCTCCGACGAGTCGTCGTTCGTAACCGGCAGCGAAGTTGTGGTGGATGGCGGGCGCACTGCGATGTAATCCCGCGGGCCAGGACTAACGCGCCGGCCAACTGGTAGTCAGCCCCGGTTGACCCCGGCAGGCTCATCTCAACATACAACAGGGACGGCGTTTGCCGTCCCTGTTCGCGCTAACGATACTATGGTCGGGGCGGCCAGATTCGAACTGGCGACCCCCTGCACCCCATGCAGGTGCGCTACCGGGCTGCGCTACGCCCCGCCCCAACTACTTCAATATAGCACGGCGCCCGACTTCCGGCAACTTTAAGCCGGGCGGCAAACCGCAGCCGGGGCGGTTGCGGTGGCACCAGGCTGCTATGATATGCTCACCGGGCACACCCGTCCCCACTGACAAATATGTAGCGATTCGAGCCGTCTCCAGTGATTACACCCGACTGCTATCAGATTCTCGGCGTTCAGGCTACCGCGACCACAGAGGAAATTCGCGCTGCCTACCGACGCTTGGCCCGGCTTTATCATCCTGACCTGAATTCCGGACCGGAGGCGGAATCCCGGATGCAGGAGATAAACGAGGCGTACAACACGCTGTCCGACCCGCTGCTGCGACGCCGGCATGATTTCTCGGTTGCCGCAGGTCGCCACTCAGCGGCAACGCAGCGGCCCAACCGCCGTGCAAACCGACGCAATCGCGTGGTCGTCAATCCTCGAACCTCGGCGCCAATTCCCCAGAGCGGCGAGGACATCGAAGTTGCGGTGTTTATCAGCCAGCGCGAAGCCAATCGTGGTGTCCGCAAAACCTTTTCGGTGGGGCGCATGGAGACTTGCCCGCGCTGCCAGGGCACCGGCCTGGAGCCGGAGGAAACATTCATAAAGAGCCAGTGCTGGCGGTGCACCGGCGGACAGCGGTTACACCGAGACCTCAAGTTGCACGCAACCATCCCCTCCGGCGTGTCGGACGGCCGGCGTCTCCGACTGCGTGGACAGGGCAGCGCCGGCGTGGATGGCGGCGCTCATGGGCACATTTATGTCATCACGCGAGTGCGCCAACCGGAAGGTCGGGGCCGGATGCTGTGGTTTTTGCTGCGGCACCTGCTCGGGTGAGGTGATGCAATGGCGGTAGATGGTTTCTCCGCACTGGACGACTATCTGCGACATTGGTTGGACACCGTACCGACGCCGGGTCTGGCGCTGTCGATAACCGACCGTAGCGTCACCCGGCACACGGCCAGCCTGGGGTACAGCGATGCCACCAGCGGACGACCCGTGCTCGACGACACGACGTTTCAGATTGGCAGCATCGGCAAGTCGATGACGGCGTTGGCCCTGATGCAACTGGTGGCAGCGGGACGCCTCGACCTGAACGCCCCACTGAGCACACACCTGCCCTGGTTTGCCCCGACCTCGCGGTACGGGCCAATCGCTTTGAAGCACGTGATGAGCCACACGGCGGGCCTTCCGGCGGGCAGCGATTTCACCCCGGCGTCGCGCTACGAAGCCTACGCGCTGCGGGACGTCGAAGTAGCCTGGGAGCCCGGCGAGCGGTTCCACTATTCCAACACCGGCTACAAGATGCTGGGCTGGCTGCTGGAGGATGTGGAACGCTCCGCTTACGGAGACATTATTGCGCGGCGGGTGTTGCGGCCGCTGGGCATGAACGCCACCGACGCCGTGGTAACGCATCCAACCCGCCACCGCATGGCTACCGGCCACGTCCCGCTGCACGATGACCGCCCCTATCGAACCGGAGATACTCTGATTCCGGCAACCTGGATGCAGTATGACGCCGGGGATGGCAGCCCGGCAGCAACCGCAGGCGACATGGCGCGCTATGCCCGGATGTGGCTCAACGGCGGGCGGAGCCCACAGCAGCCCATAGTGTCGGCAGCGTCGTTCGACCGGATGACATCTCCGGTAATCCGTATGTCCCGCGGTGATGCGTATGAGCATGATTACGGCTATGGGTTCGGCATCATCTCGCATGCTGCGGATGGGCATGATTTCATCGGCCACGGCGGGAGCACGGTCGGCTTCCAGGCCATCATGCTCATCGACCGGAATGAAGGGCTGGGGGTAACGCTACTGTACAACGGGAATGGCGTCGACACCTACGCTCCCGCTCGCTACGCGCTGCAAGTCGCGTTCGCAGTACGCAATGGCGGTGCAGCGCCGGAACCACCGAACCTGTCAGACCCGCACGACGTGGACAATGCCCCGAGGTACGCCGGAACCTATGTAGATGCGGCCAGCGGAGAATGCCTGCTGGTAACGGCCAACGGCAATGCGTTGCACGTCAACCGAGCAGGCTCCAGCGACGATTCGTCAACTGCCGGCGCCGTTCTTCAGCACATCGGCGGAAACAGCTTCTGCGTGCCCAGCGACACCTTCGACCCGTTCCCACTGCGGTTTCAGCCAGCATTGGACGGCGACAGCGCGATGACAGAGGTGTACCACGGCTCCACGGTGTACCTTCGTGAAGGGAGGCCGCCGCTGGATGCCGGTGAATCCCACCCCGGCGATTGGACAGCGTTGGTTGGACACTACCGTAGCCACGCTCCCTACGTGTCCAACTTCCGGGTAATACTGCGGCGGGGCCGCTTTTATATCGCATGGCCCAACGGTGGTGAAGAACGAATAACGCCGCGATTGGCTGACGGCCCGGTATCTGGCTGGTTCACCGTCGGCGCGCCGGGTGAACCGTCCGCCGAGCAGGTCCGGTTTGACCCAATAGTGGGTGGGAAAGCGCTACGCGTCCGCTGGACCGGCGGCGGCGATTTTTACCGCGTAGGTTGACGGCGTATATCCCAGAACCTGACGCCAAACTGCGGTGCGTCAGGGCCTTTCCAAAGTCCCCGACCTCCGCTCATGGTGAGCTTGTCGAACCACGGACTACGATCCTTCGACAGGCTCAGGACGAACGGGTGGAAGCGTCAAAAATCCTATGACCAGTCGCTATAGCTGGCCCAGGTACTCGTTATACGCGGCTGCATCCATGAGGGTGTCCAACTCGGCAGGGTTGTTCATACGCACCCGAAGCATCCAGCCATCGCCGAAGGGGTCGTTGTTGACCAGCTCCGGTTCGCGGGCCAGGCGGCCATTAACCTCGGTTACGGCGCCACTGACCGGCGAGTACAGGTCCGAGACGGCTTTGACCGACTCGATCTCACCCATCTTGGCCAAGTGGCCCACCGGGGAATCAACGGCAGGAAGTTCCAAGTAAACGACATCGCCCAGTTGGTCCTGGGCGTAATGGGTGATGCCAACCAGGGCAATGCCAGCGGCGGCATCGTCCAGGAGCACCCACTCGTGCTCCTGAGTATATTTGCGGTCGTCGGGATTCACGTTGTCCAGAGCCTCCGGGTAGTTTGGGAGTTGGCGCGGGCCGTTTTGCCGCTACGCCGGCCGTTGATAAAAAGGCAACTCAACGACGGTAGCTTCCGTAGTGCGCCCGCGGATGTCAACAACAAGTTCGGCGCCGAGTTCGGCGTGGGCGGGATCCACAAAGGCCATGGCGATGCATGTTTCCAGCGTGGGCGAGTAGCTGCCGCTGCTGATTGCTCCGACGACTGCGCCGTCGGCGAGCACCTCGTAGCCAGCGCGGGGCGCGCTACGGCCGGGCGTGGTCAAACCCACCAGGCGGCGCTGGGCGCCGTAAACGCGCTGGTGGTCAAGAATGTCGGCGCCATTGAAACCGCCATCCCGACGTACAAAGCGACCCAGCTCAGCCTCAATGGGAGTGATTTCGTCGGTCAGTTCGTGGCCGTGCAGTGGCAAGCCGGCTTCCAGTCGCAGCACGTCGCGCGCCCCGAGCCCGCAAGGCACGGCGCCGGCGTCGGTCAGTTTGTTCCAGATTACAACGGCGTCGGACACGCCAAAGGCCAGCTCGAATCCGTCCTCTCCGGTGTAGCCGGTACGCCCGATGAACACGCGGCGGCCCTCGATATGTGCGCGGCCCCAGGCAAACGGCCGGAGCAACGACGGCGATGGCGCCCGGGATACGTTGCGTGCGAGGCGCGCGCCGGGTACGAAATCTTCGCAGAGGCGGTCGATTATCCCGACGGCGGAAGGGCCTTGCAACGCAACCAGTCCGGTAACCATGGTCCGGTCGGTAATCTGCACACCGCGGCCATCGAAGTGGTGCGCCAGCTGCCGGTCAAACCAGAGGGAGACGGTGGGACGGTTGCCGGCGTTGGGAATCAACAAAAATTCGTCGTCGGACAGGCGGTAAAAGATAGTGTCGTCGATGACTCCGCCGGTTTCCTTGCAGATGAAGCAGTAGCGGGCGCGCCCAACCCGCAGGCCGGAGGCCGAGCCGGTGAGCAGAATGTCCAACAACCCGGCGGCGTTAGGCCCGCCCACGTTGAGACGCCCCATGTGCGACACGTCAAATAGTCCGGCGGCATTGCGCACCGCCGCGACCTCTGCGATGACGCCCTCGTACTGCACGGGCATATCCCAACCGCCAAAGGGCACCATCCGGGCGCCCAAGTCGACGTGGGTTTGGTAAAGGGCAGTGCGCAGGTTTTCGGAAACGGGGGTGTCAGCAGGCATCTTGGCTCGGAGGTGGCGGAGTTGCCGGAAGTGGCGTTGCCGGAAAATGTCTGTGATTCATAATACCGCTATGATGGTTGGGGCGCAACGACACCGGGCCAGCCTGGGGTCTTCTCTCGGGGTCTTTTCAATGTTCCCTGGCATACGTTCATGGTGAGCTTGTCGAACCATAAACGACCGTCTTGCGACAGGCTCATGATGAGCGGGAGGATTGGCGACGCGTGGTAAAATCCCCGAATGCTAAAATGCCCACAGTAGGAACGGCGGCACAGGCGTTTGCCACTTATATGGTGGGCGACTACGGTACTCGACATCTGCTGGAAACGACTATGTGTCAACGAATCAGAGGGGGTGGCGGCCGGCGTCGCCGTCGGTCAGCAACAGTTCCATGGTGGCATCGGCGGATGATTCCGCGCTACGGCCGGGCGTCATCAATATCGGGGGTGTAAAACTTGCTTCGCAAAGCGAGGCGTTTGGGCGCTGCAATCCATCCTGTTTCCCTGTTCGTTACGATCAGCGCCTTCTGATCAACGTCAGAGCGGCGATGTAGGCTCGTTCGCTGCGATCTACCTGTAGGTAGTCGATGATTGCCACTTCGGCCACCGCCAGCCAGATGGTCGGCTGGTTGCCGGTGAAAATCGCGTTGGGGTCGTAGTCGGCAGAGTGCCGTTGGTTCTGGAGGTCGCTGAACGTGTCCGCGAATATCTGGGATCCTGGGGAGAACTCTTGACGGTGCCGCCTGAGTACTTGCTCCGCTGGCCCGTGGTTCAGGCTGCGGTATACTCGGGTCCATGCTTCTGCGGTTCTCCGGTCCTGGGGCGGACCGATCAGGACGTCGGCGTTGCTCGAGGCTAGGGCGTGGAACAGTGCATAGTAGGCGCTGCTGATCGCGCGCCTGACGTGTTCGTCGGTGGGTGGGTCCCCGTTCCTCTGGGGGTTGAGCAGGTCCCTGCCCGCGTTGATGAGGTTGTGCCAGCTGATGGCGTTCGGTGGCAGGTATGCGGGCCCGGTCATCTAGCGAATTCACCCCGGTTGGAATAGGAGATCGTTGGGCTGGGCACGATTCCTGCGCGCTCGAACATCGGGTGCAGCGTTTGCTTGAATCTCAGCAGCTTGCGGGCGTCGAGTTCGGGATGATCGTCTTCGAGGATGACGTTTACGTGAATGTAGTCCTCGCAGTCCGGACCGGGCCTGCTTTCAGCCTCCACCTCGTTGATGGCGAAGTCGGCGGACAGGTGCTTGGGTAGCTCGGTTCGGACGATCCGGGCGGCCTCTTTGAGAATGTCATGGGCCGTGATCATGGCGTGAACCTCTTGGTGGATGTCTTTGGGTAGATGCTATCTGTCTGGCGGCCTGCGGTCAAACGGTAGTGCGAGTCGTAACTGTTCAGACTTCGGGGGACCTGAGGGCGATCATCCAAGTCCGACGCGCCAATTCAGGCAGGAAACGGCAAGTCACATCGAACGGTCTCCCAAAGGATTCCCTCAACTCTGAACAGTTACGCCGGTGCGTGAAAGTTGGCCGTGAAAGTCGGTATGGTATGATGACGTTGCCATATTACGTTACGAACTTGGAAGGTGCATTTTTTGCCGCCAGGATTAGAGGAAGCCATGCCCCGACTCACTCAACAGGAGATTGACGCCTACTTGGCTGGCCCGCACGTAGCGCACTTCGCCTCCATCCGGCAGGATGGCACTCCCCACATATCGCCGGTGTGGTATCAGTGGGAAGACGGGAAGATAACGGTGGTGTCGGGCGACTCAGCGGTGAAGACCCGCAACGTCCGCAACAACCCCCGCGTGTCGTTATCGGTGGCTACCGACGAGTGGCCCTACCAGTACGTGATTCTGGAAGGCCAGGCCACCATCGAGAACAGCAATCTCCGAGAAACCGTCCGCAGCATTTTCTCCCGCTACGAAGGGAGCGAACGGGGCGAGCAGGACGCCAACGAACTGACCGACGGTGATCAGCGCCTGGTTGCCATAGTAATCGACGTAAAGCGCATCATGTCGTGGAAAGGCGTTGACGAGTAGCTACCTGCCTGGCGTTGCCGATGCGGTGATTATCGGCGGCGGCGTCATTGGCTGTGCCATTCAATACCACCTGACCCAGCTCGGAGTCGCCAATACCGTGCTGCTGGAGCGGGACGTGCTGGCGTCGGGGAGCACGGGGCGGTCGCAGTCCATCTGCCGTATGCACTACTCCAACCCAATCACGGCGAACCTGGCGTGGCAAAGCGTGCAGGTGTTTGCCGACTTTGAAGAGCAGGTTGGCGGGCAGTCGGGTTTCGTACGCACCGGATACCTGGTCGTGGTGAATCAGGACGACAGCAGCGGGCTGGCGCGCAATGTCGCCATGCTGCAGGAGTTGGGCATCCCAACATCCTTGGTATCTCACGATGATGTAGCCAGGCTGGCCCCGTCCATACGGCTGTACGATGACGAACGCGCGGCGTGGGAGCCGATGTCGGGCTACGCCAACCCCGATCTGGTTACCACGTCATACGCGGCCCGTGCCCAGGAAGCCGGGGCACAAGTCGCGCTGCGAAATCCGGCCGCCGGGGTCGAGATTGCCGGCGACCGGGTGCAAGCCGTTACCACGGTAAACGGCGACCGCATCGCAACCGGCACGGTAATAGTGGCATCCGGGCCGTGGTCAAAACAGCTGCTGGCCACCGTCGGCGTCGATGTTCCCCTGCTGCCGGTGCGACATCAGGTGGCCACGCTGGCCCGCCCGATGGAAAGAGTGCCCGAACATCCCACGGTGGGAGACATCAGCCAATCCCTGTCATTCCGGCCCGATGGCGCCGCCTTCACCATGATGGGGTTCGGCGACGACGAGGAAGTGGACGACCCGGAAGTTTATCCGCAAGGCATCGACCTAAAGGATTTCGCATCGGCGCTGGCACGGCTGGGCCGCCGTATCCCCGGAATGGCTGATTCGTACTACCGGGGCGGCTGGTCGGGGTTGTTCACCACCACACCGGACTGGCATCCCGCGCTGGACGCGGTGCCCGGAATTGCCGGACTGTATTGCGCCATCGGGTTCAGCGGGCACGGTTTCAAGCTATCCCCCGCCATTGGCAAGGCGATGGCCGAGCTGGTCGTGGAGGGACAGGGGCGGGACGTCGATTTGACGCCGCTGCGACTAACCCGGTTCGCCGAAAACGACCTGCTGGAATCCAGCTACCAGTACCGGGTGCTGGCGTAGTCGGGGACCAGCAGCGCGAGCATAATTTCACAGTCAAGGCCGCTGTGGTAGCATACGGCGAGCCTGCCATAAGCGTCTCGCACACTGAGGTCTGTATGCCGCCCCGCAATCGCCGAGTCAACCGGCCAAATCGCAGAATAGCTCCACAAGGGACTATCAGCGACGAAACCCGGGCCAATCTGGACAAAGCGCGTTATGTGGGCAGTCCGCAGCACAAGAGCCGGCCGGCTGACTATGGTTTCAACCCACCTGTAAGCCCTCGGTGGGACAAATCGCTATGTGATGATATGCACACTGTAACGCAAAAAGAAGCGGTCAAATTATTTCGCGCCGGAGTACGTCTGGAAATGGTAAGCCAACCGCTCCCTAGTGGGTTGCCAAAATTTGTATGGGCGGTTGATGACGGCGGCGAAGCATACGAGGCGATGCTGGGCGGCGATAGCCATAGCTATCATGGGTACCGCCTGAACCAGGACGCAGCGAACCGGGATGCTGTCATCACTGAGTGGAATAGAAGGAACCAACAACCATGACCGGCCTGGCTCTACGGATCGACCTTTCGCCGGCCCAGCTTGGCGAGGGTACGGATTATGAGCAAGCCGCTTTCGGCTTGCTCATAATCAGCGCCGCCGGCCAAACGCTGACGGCGGGTATCAGGACCGATGCTGACGGACGACGGAACTATGCCAAAGGGCCCCATGCTTCCGGCTACCATCTGGCAGAGTGGCTGGTGTGGAACTGGTGGCGGCTACGGTGGGAGCCAAGTTCGCGATTGCTGGGAGAATCTGCTCTGGAGTGGAGTTTGGCGCATCGGGTAACCGCCGTGGGTGAAGGCTACGTATGGCCTAACATCACGATTGCGTCGGACGGGTTTCAATGCGAGTTGACTTCGGAGCGTTCGCGTGAACCGAATACACCGCTTTTCTACTACATAGGGACGCGGCCAGTTACCATACAGGCAACAGAGTTTGAGGATGCAGTTGACCGGTTTGTAAATTTGGTTTTGCGACAGGTAGAAAATGCCGGCCTTGCCAACACTGACCTGCAAAAACTGTGGGACGACCTGAACACTGAACGCTCTGACCCGGAGTTTGCCCGCTTCCGGCGTTTTGAGGCGTTGCTAGGATTTGACCCGGATGAAACGGACGCCGAGTATATTGAGAAGCGGCTCAACGACGCAACGTTGCTGGGTAAAAACGCTTTGGACGAACTGGCGATCGGGGCTGCCCACGGCATAGTGTCCGCCGAGCAAATCAGCGATTCCACAACCAAGTTAGCGTTCGATATGTACATAAACGACGCCCTGCGGCTGGACCACCCGATAGCGACGGAGTGGGGAACGGCGCCGGCTTGGCAGATTGGCGTAACCACCGCTAATGCGGTGCGTCTACAGGCCGGGTTAGACGGCGAACCTATCGGAAACGATCGGCTTGCCGATTTGGCCGGAATATCGCATAGCGTCATTGGGTCTGACCGATGCACGGAAACTCTGTCATGGGTATTTCAGCAGCCGGGTAGTCCCGCCAGGGTAGCCCTTAGGCCGCTGCGTCATACCGGACGTCGCTTTGATGTGGGGCGGTTGATTGGCGATCGTCTGTTCAGCGAAAGCAAATTTACCGATGCCGAACCACTGCTACCAGCAACCGGGTCCTACAGCTATCGGCAAAAAGCCCAACGAGCGTTTGCGGCGGAGTTGCTGAGTCCCTGGAATGCAGTAAAGGCCATGCTGAACAACGACTATTCCCCCGAGAACCGGGAACAAGTTGCCGACCATTTCATCGTTTCACCCATGACCATCGGAACGCAAATGGTTAACCACGGGGTCGCCAGTCAGTACCGTTTTGAGGAAAGGCAGTTCAACTAGGGGATGTATTAGATTGATGTCAATATGCCAGTATATTTTATTGGCTTGCTCACTCTTACACTCGTGTTTGTACAGTCATAAGGAGTAATTTGGAGTGAGCACCAATTTTCAATCTCACTACATACCCAACACCCTTGCCGAGCAGGCTGAGCTGCTGGCCGCCATCGGCCTGCGCAGCGTGGACGATCTGTTTCAGGACATCCCCGACGGTTACCGCAATCCCACGCTGGACCTGCCGCCGCCCATGTCCGAACTGGAAATCCAGCGCGAACTGGGGGAACTGGCCGCCCGCAACCGGCCACTGGCGAGCGGCCCATCGTTCCTGGGGGCCGGTTCTTACCACCATTTCATACCGTCCATCGTTAAAGCGCTGATTACCCGGGGCGAATTCCTAACCGCGTATACGCCCTACCAGCCCGAAGTGTCGCAGGGAACCCTGCAAGTAATCTTTGAGTTCCAGACCATGATCAGCGGGTTGTACGGCATGGAGGTTGCAAACGCCGGAATGTACGACGGCGCAACCAGCCTGGCCGAGGCGGTGCTGATGGCTTGCCGCGTTACCCGTCGGGAACACGTAATCGTCAGCGATTCGGTAGCGCCAGCGTACCGTCAGGTCATTGCCACCTACTGCCAGGCGCAGGGCATCACCATTGATATGGCGCCGGCAGCGGACGCCGGCGGCGCGGTTACGGAAGCCACCGCAGGAATCGTCGCCCAGTATCCCAACTTCTACGGCGGGCTGGACGACCTGGCCGGTTTGGCGGAAGCCGCCCACGCCGACGGCGCGCTGCTGGTGGTTTCAGCAGACCCGCTGGCCATGGGTATGCTACGTCCCCCCGGCGATTTCGGCGCCGACATCGTTACCGGAGAGGGGCAACCGCTGGGCATCCCGCCATCTTACGGCGGGCCCTACCTGGGGCTGTTCAGCTGCCAGCAGCAATACATCCGTCAGATGCCCAGCCGCCTGGTGGGGCGCACCACCGACACCCAGGGGCGCACGGGCTACGTGCTGACGCTGCAAACCCGCGAGCAGCACATCCGGCGCGAACGGGCCACCTCCAACATCTGCACCAACGAGGCGCTGTACGCTCTCGCAGCGTCGATTTACATGGCGGCCATGGGACGGCAGGGCCTGCGGCAGGTGGCGGAACTGTGCTACCACAAAGCCCACTACGCCGCCCAAGGCATCGGCGATTTGCCGCAGTACTCGGTGATTCAGAACGGCGAGTTTTTCCAGGAATTCGTAGTGTCCTGCCCCGCGCCGCCGGCTGAAATCAACCGGCAATTGATGACCCAAAACATTCTCGGCGGACTTGACGTGAGCGACCGCTTCACCAATGGAATGCTGCTGTGCGTAACCGAAATGAACACTCGCGGCGAGATTGACGCCTTGGTGGACGCTCTGTCCGACATCGGATAACCGCTCTAATTCGTTGTCCCTCTGCTCTGATTTTTCGATAATCTTGGCCAAACAATCTGGCCGCGAAACCTGACCGGAGTTCCTTCTGACCATGTTGCAAAAAGGCGGAAACCGCGAAACAACCAAATTGCTGATGGATCGCAGCGTACCGGGCCGGGTAGGCGTCGTTACACCTGCTCTGGACGTACCCGCGGCGCCACTCCCCAGCGCGACCTACCTGCGCGATGATTTGCCGTTGCCCGAGGTTTCAGAGCCGGAGGTCGTGCAGTATTTCACGGCATTAAGCCAGCTGAACTTCAGCATCGACACCCACTTCTACCCGTTGGGGTCGTGCACGATGAAATACAACCCCAAGATAAACGACGAGGTGGCGTTCCTGCCAGGTTTCGCCGGCATCCACCCGCAACAGCCGGCGGCACAGTCTCAGGGCGCCCTGGAATTACTTTACCGATTGCAAGACTTTCTGACCGAAATCACGGGGATGCAAGCAACCAGTCTGGCGACGCTGGCCGGCGCCCACGGCGAACTGGGCGGCGTACTCATGATGCGGGCCTACCATCTGGCTCACGGAGACTCTGGGCGCACGAAGATGGCAATACCGGACAGCGCCCACGGAACCAACCCGGCGTCAGCGGCCATGGCCGGCTTTGACGTGGTTACGCTGCCGTCCGACGCTAACGGCAATACCGACCCGGATGCGTTGCGCCAGTTGGCCGGAGCTGATCTGGCCGGCGTGATGATAACGCTACCCAGCACGTTGGGCTTGTTCGACACCAACATCTTGGAAGTGTGCCGCGTGGTACACGAATGCGGCGGGCTGGTGTACGGCGACGGCGCGAACATGAACGCCCTGCTCGGTCGAACCAAGCTGGGGGCGCTGGGTTTCGATGTCTGCCATCTGAACCTGCACAAGACGTTCAGCACACCCCACGGCGGCGGCGGGCCGGGCGCCGGCCCGGTGTGCTGCGGCGCGAACCTGGCCGAATATCTGGCCGCGCCAATGGTCGAGCGAACCGAGTCAGGCGAGTACGCGCTGGTTGAGCCGGCCAACAGCATCGGTAAAATCAGCGGGTTTCACGGCAACTTTGGTGTGCTGGTGCGGGCCTACACTTACATTCGCACGCTGGGCGCGGCGGGGTTAATTTCAATCAGCGCAAACGCGGTGCTCAACGCCAACTACCTAATGCACGCGCTGAAAGACACCTACGCGCTGCCCTACGACCGCACCTGTATGCACGAGGTAGTGTTCTCCGCAGACCGTCAGCGGGAGCGGGGCGTGAGCGGCCTGGAAGTCGCCAAACGCCTGCTGGATTACGGGTTCCACGCACCCACCATGTATTTCCCGCTCATTGTACATGAGGCGTTGATGATTGAGCCGACCGAGTCGGAAACCAGGGACACACTGGATGCGTTCATAGACGCGCTGCGCGCCATCGACGGCGAAGCCACCTCCGACCCGTCGCTGGTGCAACACGCGCCGCACACCACTCCGGTATCCCGGCTGGACGAAGCGACGGCGGCCCGCCGGCCGGTGCTCAGGTGGGAAGCGGCGGCGGATTAGGGGCTACGGTTGCGGGACAATTCGGCAATACGAACAATGGCCCGGTTCAGACTGGGAGCAATGACACGCGCAGCCTCTGGGTTCCAAACATCGGAAGCAAACGAGCTAATACGCTCGTTGTAGCCGGGGCCCGTGCCTCTGGTACTTCCGGAACGGGGGACGATAGCTTCGCGCAATTTTCGGTTTGGACTTCTCCTAGCCAGTCCTACCAAGCACTCCTTGGGTTGAGTAACACTCTCAGGCTTGCGTGGTATTAAGCTTTCAGAAATAGCTAACCATTGCGACACGTGTTGTCGATCGGCAATCAGCCATGCCTCGATTTCCGTCACAGCAATTCGGAACACCAAATTGGGTGACAATTGCAATCCTTGGCACCATTCCGCAATTAAATTAATCGGACATAATTGAGGGTTATCTAAATCGGTGACAACAAGCATAGATCCCCTATATTGGGCGATTTTGTTAAAGGTCGGCATCTGTTTCTTAAGCTGTCCAAAACCGCTCAACCCCATTGTCTGGGCCCATTGAAGTCCAGGCGCGTATTCACGAACCAAGCGCAACGCTACTGATTCAGACACTACGTCTTCGACACCCAGAGTAACCATCACGTCATCCAGTTAGCCCCAACCCCATCGGAAGCTGATAACCTCGGTTGCGAAACGGAGCGATTTCACCGGGCATGACCCCGGCTCGTAAGACGTCCCGCATACTTTGGTCTTCAGCCATTGTTTTCACTGTCGATCCATCTTCACCGGGTGTGATGTAGAATACTTCCCACCCGTCAATCCCTTGATCGCATAGCAGGTCGGAACTATGGGTTGTCAGGATTACCTGGCGCCGTTCATTGTGGCGTTCCCCATCTCGTCGGCGACGGGTGGGACGGCTTAAAATATAAATCAACCCGGCCAGTCGCAAAATGATGTCACGATTAAGGGAAATTTCCGGTTCTTCCAAGAGCAGCAACCCACCGCGTTCCAGCAGAGACCAAAACAACCCGATCAGACGCAACGTACCATCAGAAAACTGGTCTTCCCTTTGCCAGACATCGTTGGCCCTCCAGTTGTGAAAACGTGCTTTCAAGTGAGGCTGACCATTGATATCGCGCTCAAATGCGATCTCTTCTAGCTGTGGGACTATATGCGACAGGGCAACCGCGATCTTATTCAAACGGCTTTTCCTGGTATTGCTATTAGTGTTGGCTATCCTTTCCAGAAATCCTTGGCCGAAAGGATCATTCTCCAACCGGTTTCCGCCAATCTCCGCGCCGTGGCGTACCATCTGAGGAACCAAATGCAGGTAAGTAATTTCGTTGAAGAACTCGGCGATTTCGCGGAATGGCTGGTTAACATTGATTTGTTCTAGAGCGGTGGCGGTTAGGCGTTCGACATCATTCTTATCGTCGGCGTCTGGGCGACTAAGCAAGAGTGTCCCATTGCGCTCTACGGTTTCCTCCTGAACAAGTATCCGATGATTGCCGGACCGTTCAACGCCGAAGGCCAACCGATATATCCATTCTATCGGCGTTTCATCATCGTTAGTCAGATGTACTTCAATACATACCCCAGAACCAGAATGAGCCGCCAAACTTCTCAGCTGTCGCACGCCGCCTCTTCGGCGTACGGCAACCTGTAGGCCACCACCTTCACGCTTGGCTACATCGCGCAAGAAGCGTATAGCGTCGAGCAAGTTGGATTTGCCCGACGCATTAGGTCCGATGATGAACGCACGGTCGCTCAGAGGAATGTCAACATCAGTGAAGTTGCGCCAGTTTTCAAGTTTCAAGCGGGTGATAATCATAAGGCAATGCCAAGTGTACGCTGGTCGCCCACATTATACCCGTTTACCCCCTACCCGCCCTGATCCTCCAACGCCTGACGCAGCGCATCCGGGTCCACACGAACTTCAATACCGGCCCGTTCTTCCTGTAGCGTCATAGCGACGCGCGAGTCGCGGCCGGCCCAGCCCCGGTTGATGGCTTCGGTGAGTTCGGCCAGAGTGGTGTTGGCCAGTTTCATGGGGACATCGAACTCGCGACCTACCGCTACGGCCAGGTCAACGTCCTTGCGGGCCAGACGGAGAGCGAAGTCCGGCGGGTCGTAGTCGTTGATGAGGAAGTGCTGGGCCAGGCCCTCGAACATACCGCGCCGCCCGCCGGCGCCTTTGCGCACGGCCAGGAACAGGGCCAACGGGTCAACGCCAGCCTTGATGCCCATAGTAAATACTTCGGCCAGCGCAGTCTGCACGATGTAGCCGGCGCAGTTGTGCACCAGCTTGGCGACGGCGCCGCTCCCGATGGGTCCCACGTAGTAGGCGGCATCGCCGATGGAATCCAGAACGGCTTTGTGCTGGTCGAACACGTCCTTGTCGCCGCCAACCCAGATGGCCAGGCGTCCGCTGGCAGCGCCGGCCGGACCACCGCTGACGGGCGCATCGAGTACGCTGATGCCCCGGGGGGCGACCCGGTCGTGAATCTGGCGGATCAGCGTCGGCGAGCTGGTGCTCAGGTCAAAGTAAGCCTTGCCGTCGACCATACCGGACATGATGCCATCCTCACCCAGCGACACCGCTTCGACTTCCACCGGGCCAGGCAGTGAAGTGAACACCACATCTGAAGCCTCCGCCACCTCGCGGGGTGTGTCGGCCCACTGGGCGCCGGCCTCCAGGTGCCGGGTGGCAGATTCGCGCCGGATGTCGTGCACCACCATGTCGTTGCCGCCTTGCAGGCAGTTGAACGCCATGCTGCCGCCCATCGTACCCAATCCTATAAACCCTACTTTTGCCATGTCAATCGTCTCCTGTTGGCCGGATGCTATTGGACCGAACCCGTGGCCGCATTCTAGCAGAGTGGAGTCCTCGGTTGAGTCCGCAAGTGAGCAGCAAGTACAGCGTGTCCCGCCAGTACAGCGTGTTGCTATGGAATAGTAGGGAATAGTGACGGTAACTGTTCAGAGTTGCGGGGAAGTGAGCAGTTGTCGGCAAGCGGCGAGGGGATTCAGTCCTTGGGCGCGCCAGGTGCCGAAGAGGGAAGCCAGGGCCATCCTGCTGTTGCTGCCCCGTTGCGACCGGGTGCCGCCGCTGATCTTGCGGCTGACGACCAGGTGGCGCCGGCTGCGTTCGGCGGCGTTGTTGTCCGGTGGCGCCTCCGGTTCGGCCACGAAGACGAAGAGTTCTTTGATATGGCGCTCAATGCGTCGGCACAGCTTGGCCTGAGCCGCTGACGAGTCGTCCAAGCAAGGCTGGCAGATGGTCAGCAGCTGCCGTTCCAGAACCAGTTGTGCGGTGCGCCGCCGCTTGGTCTGGGGATGGGCGCTGGCTTTGGCCCGGTCGTAAATCTCGTGGACGGCGTCGGCCCACTGCGCCAGCTTTTGGTCCTTCGGATAGAGGACCTTCAGGTCGTGAATGTCCCGCAACAGATGAACCCAGCAGCGTTGCTTGGGGCCGTCGTAATGATGGTAGGCAGCGTAGAAATCGCTGACCAGCACACCGGAGAAGGTGTCGCCCAGAGCTTCATCCACCACCTCCTTGTTACGACCCCGCCGCAGGAAATAGCGCGCCGATGGGGTGCTGAAAGTCCACACGTAGCCGTTGTGGCCATCCTCACGCCAGCCGGTCTCATCGGCGTGGACCACTGGACTGGCGCGGATCTGGGCGAGTATCCGGTCCACGGCGGCCTGGGCCTTTTGCGCGGTGCGATGCACCGCAGCCATGATGGCTCCCACGCTGAGGCGCAGCCCATGGACGGTGCGCAGATACCGCTGGATGACGGCGATGGGCAGTCGGGCCTCCGCTCGGAGCGTGGCGATCAGGCTGACCAGGTTGATACCCATGCGCTGCTGGCCCAGCACCACGCCGTCCAGTTGCGCGGTGGGAACGCAGCGGCGTCGGCAAGCCGGACAATCCCTGGCGATATAGACGTGCTCGGTAACTTCCGCCGCAACCTGGGGCAACTCGATGACCTCCCGGGTGCGCTGGGTCCAGCCACCGGACAACTGGGTTCCGCAGTCGGGACAGTGGTCCACCAAATGCTCCACCCGACGAGTGGGCGTCATGCGACGGCGGGCAAAGCCGTGGGGGCGCCGCTGGCGTGGCGCTTTGGGCTGGGCCGGTTTCCGGCTGGCTTCGGGTTTGACACCGGGCATCCCCCGGGCGCCACTGGGTTTGGCCCGCCCTTCCAGCCGAGCAATCCGCTTCTCCAGGCCCTCGATGATGGCCTGCTGTCGGGCTATGATGGCCTCCTGCCGTATGACGATGGCGATGAGCACATCGCGGTCAGCGGTGGACAGGTCGATTTCCGGATCCATGCCCGTTATATGACATAACCACAACCCCTCGCGCCAGCCATCCCCGAACCTCTTTGAACCAATTCCCCCACCAAGTCTGAACAGTTACCCCAGTGTGTAAGTGCTTGATGTCGCGCCCGTGATGGCGTCTCTGGTGGTCCTGTCACTGCGGTACCACTGGTAGCTGTAGCTCACGTTGTGTAGGCCGTCGGCATCGTTAATGCCGCTGATGTCCACGGTCAGTGTCTCACCGACTATCGGTGTCCCCGAGATCGTGGGCTGGCCTTCGGCAAGGATGTTCGCTGTGGTGATCTTGAAGTCGACGTTGTCTCCGTCTGACCAGTCGAGGCCGGCCTCGTCCCAGGTCTTGCTCTTTCTGGTCGACGTATCGGTGTTGGTGAAGGCGAAGGATGAGTCGCCGGCGTGGAGGGTCCAAGCCAATGCATGGACCGGCAGGTCGGTTGTGAATTCCACCGACAAAAAGTCAGTTCCGGCATCGTACTTGATGTGCTGGAACGTGTAGGTCTTGCCGTCTAATGTGAACTCGATGTCGTCATAGTTGAGGATGGACGTGCTGCTGCATAGGTCTGATGTGTCGTTGGAGCATCCAAAGACTTCGGTAGCAACAGTTTGAACCTCGAGTGTTCCGCACCAGAGTTCATCAGGCTCGCACGGTACCAGGACGGATCCGTCCGACGGGTATCTGGTGCTGCTGGCGGTTTCAGGGTAGCCGGCGTCGTCCTCAAAGCTTACTACGACGTAGACCGGCATGTCGGTGTCGTCTGCCTTTACGAGCGTGTAGGTGCTTGACGTCGCGCCTGCGATGGCTTCGTCAGTTTCTCCGTCGGCGCGGTGCCACTGGTACTCATAACTGACGTTTTCAGCCCGTCGGCGTCGGTGATGGCGCTGTTGTCTGCGGTCAGGGTCTGGAATACCTTGGGCATGCTTGAGATTGTTGGCGCGCCTGCGGAGGGAGTGTTGGTGGTCGGGTTGGTGAGTTTCAGATCGACGGTCTCGTCCTCCGACCAGGTGGCGGGGGAATTGTTCCAGATCCTGGTCTTTGCATCCGTGTTCACTGCGTCGGCGAAGTCGTAGCTGTCGCCGTTTGCGTGGAAGGTCCATGTGTCGGCCTGTGTTGGCAGGTCGGTGGTGAAATAGATTGCGAACCGGTTGTTTCCGGAGTATTTCTGGATGCCTCTGAACGTGTAGGTATTGCCGTTGTAGGTAAAGTCGAAGCTGTCATCGTCCAGGATTGTCCCGCGTCAATCATTCTTGCCGGTTGGCGTCAATCGGTTTTGCCGGTTCACCTCCTCGGCCTGGCCCTGTTGCTGGCTGCGTTGGTCCAGTAGCTGGGAACGTCAAACTCGAGGATGACGGAGTGATGGGCCACCCGGTCGTGCCGGAGTTCATGCGGTCGGCTTTCGTTTTCCCTTCTACGGCCGTTGGGTTGATGCCAAACGCTGGTGAATGTCCCAAATTCTTGCGCCGTGTCTACGCAGAGACGCTTGGCGAGTCCGTAGTGGCAATTCGGCCTTGGGCTGAAACGAGCCGCACATTGGGCTCTGGCGCAGCGTCATGTGGTTGCTGGCCGACTGTAGTTTTACGTGAAGGGTTCGTCCGAACTCGTGAGTGTACCTGTTGCTCTGGCGGCGTTTTCCGCAACTTTTCCTCCTCGATGATAGGATATGGGCTCGACATTGGTGGAGGACATGAAGACACTTCTGAAATCCATAACACTTGGATTGGCGTCCCTTGCACTGGCAGCCGGTGGCGGGTTGGAATCGACCACGCCCGAGCCGGTCTCCGAAACCTATAGACTGGATCTAGGGAACCTCTGAAAAAGTCGCCCTTTCCGCCGGCGGGCCGTCATTCCGGCTTTAGCCGGAATCTACATTCCCGGGTTTTTGGATTCCGGCGCAGGCCGGAATGACGTGGTTACGAGTTTCCTTGAATCTTCACGTCGTTCCCGGAATCATCACGAAGGGTACTTGCCCAGCATCAGCCAGCCACCGCTGCTGGGGGTGGTGAAGGCGCACAGGGCGGTCTCGGCCCGCACGGTTACCTGGCGGTCGCCGGCGGTGCCCCGGAGTTGCTCGATGCTGTCGGTGTACATGGGGGTGCGGGTGCGACCGTTGCCCAGGTTGCCGCCGCTGGAACTGAAGGGGTGGGGGCCCTTGACGCTGATGTCGCCGGCGTAGAAGGCAAAGGCATCGCCCCGCTTGACCCCGTGCCACTGGAAGCCCTCCAGGAAGAACTGGGCCATTATGGAGTAGCCGTCGTAGGGGTTGAAGATGTCCACGTCGGCGGGGCCCAAGCCGGCGCCTTCGTACATGCGGGCGGCCTGCCGGTCGGTCCACATCTCCACTTCGTCCAGGTCGGGCTGGGTGGTTCGGAACCGGAAGTTGTGCTGGGAATGGTTGAGCACGTACACGGGCTGGGATTTCATATCCCGTGCCCGCTCGGCGGTGGTGAACAGGTAGGCCGCCGAGGCGTTGACGGGACGGTCGCAGTCCCAGATGCGCAAGGGATTCAAGATGTACCGGGAGGTCGTGTAGTCTTCCACCGATATGAGCTCAATGCCGTGGTTGTAGTTGTACCCCCAGGGGGTTAGCATCCCGTTCTTGTGCTGGTTGATGACAAAGGGGGCAAGGTCGTCATGTTCGCCGCCGTACTTCAGGCAGTACTGGTTGTGCGGGAAGATGTTGATGAAGTCGTTGCCACCGTGGTTGCCCCAGGGCACGGTCCACTGGCGTGCGCCCCGGGCGTAGTCGTCGGCATTCTCCCCGCCCCGCCGGTAGCGGCCTTCCAAGTTGCCGGTGGGATAGATGACCAGGCAGGTAGAGCAAACACCGTCGCCCACGGCCTGGGAGGCCATGCCCATCATCTCGCCGATGGTCGGCACCCCGCTGGGGGCAAATTTGACGTTCTTGAAGCCCATGGTGTTGATGAGCCACTGGGCGTTAATCAGAGTCAGTCCGTACTCCGAGTCGTAGGGTGGGTCGAAGTAGGGCCGGGGCGCCCACTGGGAGGCGGACCCGCCGCTGCCGCCGGCAATGTGGCTGTCACAGCAAACGATGCCGTCCACCTGGTCAATGGTGACTCCGGCCTGCACCATGGCCTTTTCGCAGGCCATGATGGTGTAAGCGCCCAGGGAGGTATCCAGGTTCTCGCCGTCCCACCGCCGGTCCACCGGCGAATGGCCGTAACCGACGATGGCCACCTTGCCCCGGTGTTCCCACACGCCCAGGCCGTCCCGGTCCCTGCGCCACTGGAAGTCATTGCTAATGGTCATAGTCCGTCCTTTTATCGCTTATCCACGAATAAGCGCGAATGCTCAATAATGGTTATTCCACCACCCGCCACTCGTGTATCAACTGGCCGGGGGCCACTTCCTCGAAGGTAACTTCCACGGCCGCGCCCACCGGCACCTGGTAGGCCGGGACGCCCGGCAGGTTGGAGTAGAAGTTCACAGTGGGGTCCTGGTCCAGCGTCACAAGGGCAAGATTGTAGGGCTGGTCGGGCATCCGACGGTTGAGGCGGCCGTCCTCGATGACGATATAGGTGGCGACGTGGCCCTTGCCTTCTACCTCTTTCCACTCCAGCCCATCGGCGGAGTCGCACGCCTGGCAGGCCGCCTGGGGCGGGTACTGGAGCTTGTCGCAGGCGGTACAGTTCTGGAGGACTAGGCGCTGTTCGTTCACCGCGTCCCAGAAGGGCTGGCTGAGTTCATCGGGTACCGGGATTATCTTTGGCATTGCTTGTCTCCAACAATTTCTTTTCACTCAACCCCATTACAGAACAGGGTATGCGAGCGGCGGGCAGCCACCGCAAGGCTGGGGATGGGAATCACCAACCCAGATATAGATTGAAAGGGAGCGTAGACATCCAAATCGGCCAGGGAGCCTATGGAAATGTCCACACCACTGAGCATCAAGCTGACAATATTGGTAGCCGGCACCCAACATCAGTGCTCGGGCCGGGTGGCCCGCCCGCTGAAGTCGGCATACTTGCGAATACAAGCCCTGAGCGAGTCCTGCAGGGTCATAATTGGCTTGCCCGGGGGATATCGCCTGGCTGCATTGGTTGCTCCTGGGCGGATTTGCGTCCTGGCCATTCTACCCGTAAAACGGCGCTTCATCCACTTGTAATTGACCGCTGGCTCCCTGGCCTTCCAGTAGAGTCCCTGGAGGTGGTGTAAGAGAAACCAGGTGGCAGGAAGCTGGCCACGGCGTCATCCTTATCGGAATAGCTACAAACCCGACTAAGGAGGACTACGGTGGCCAAAAACAGCATGGACCTTTTGGAACTACTTCGCAAGCGCGGCATGGACGGCGATGTAGACTTCCTACGGGAAGTCTAGCAGGTGCTGGTGGAGGGCATCATGGACGCCGAGGTGGCGGCCCAGATCGGCGCCCAGCGTGGGGAGCGCAACCCGGAGCGCGTTACCCACCGCAACGGCTACCGCAGCCGACCCTGGGACACTCGGGTGGGCACCATGGAGTTGCGGATCCCCAAGATCCGGGAGGGAAGTTATTTCCCAAGCCTGCTGGAACCCAGGCGACGCAGTGAGGGGGCTTTGCTGAGTGTCATTCAGCACGCCTACGCGGAGGGGGTGTCCACCCGGAGGGTGGACGGCCTGACAAACGCTATGGGCTGCGATGGCATATCAAAAAGTCAGGTGTCTCGCATCTGCCGAGACCTATACCAGGTGGTGGAGAATTTCCGGGCCGACCCGTAGACGACGGTCCTCATCCCTATGTGTGGGTGGACGTGTGACTCCAGAGGGTTCGAGAAGGTGGTCGCATTGTCAACGTCAGCGCGGTGATGGCTGCCGACCCTGCTTGGCAACGGTGCCGCACTCACTTTATGGCCAACCTACCCACCCCGGTGGCCAAGGGCTCCCTGCAGAGCTTGTCCAAGTGCGGGTGTCGCCACCTTGATCCGCACCGCCTACATACAACTCTCACCCGAGGACTTGCAAGCCCGCGCCAACGCGATGGTGGCCCAACTCCGGGAGCACTTTCCCACGGCCGCTCCGATGAGGGGGTTTCCTGTGGCTAGTTGTGAATGAGCAACAACCAATCGGGGTTGTTTCCTATCTATTCTATCGCCCCGATGGCCGGATCTTAAAATTGACTCTGGCAACCCGCCGACATATCATCGGGAGTAACACGGAACCGTATCCCCACACTTTTCACGGAGGGGTGAACATGGACTTTGGATTGTTTACTACTTGGAACGCTGTTTACGAAGGCGGCATGGTCCCCTGGGACCCCGACTATCAGGGCGGTAGGCTCCTGGAAGCCGAGGCCTACAAGCAGAACTTCCGGGAGATCGAGCACATCGAGGATGCGGGCTGGGACTACGTCTGGTTCGGCGGCGGTCACTTCTCCACCCAGGGCAGCATGGACCCCCAGTCCCTCATGCTGTCGGCCGTCATCGCCAACCACACCAAGAACATAAGGATTGGCACCTCCATCCACCGCCCGACCCTACGGTTACCCGGTGAGACCCCGTCGCCGCGGGCGTTGCCCCACGAAAGGTACGCCTTTGACAACCTCCAGCCCGAGGACCCCTTCCAGGTTGCGGAACAGGCTGCCATCATTGACCAGATCAGCGAGGGACGCTTCATCTACGGAGCAGGGGCCCGCACTCGCGGCTCTGCCGAGCGCCGGGAGTACTTCTTCGAGTACCTCGAGCTGCTCAAGCAGCTGTGGGACGAGGACAGATTTTCCGGTTTCGAGGGCAAGTACTTCAAATATCCCGCGTTCTACGAGAGCTATATGAGCATCCCCAAGCCGGTGCAAAAGCCCATGCCAATGCTGCTACCCGTGGACAGCCAGGAGAGCTTCGTGCCCATGGGCGAGCAGGGGTACCGCATTGCCATCGGCGCCGGCAGTTCCCCTCACAACCTGCGGGGCTCCGCCATCCTCCGCGAGGACGTCAATGCCTACCGCAAGGCGTGGATAGACGCCGGGCATGAAGGAGAGCCTAGCACCGTAGTGCGGGTACCCACTCTCGTTGCCGACACCCAGGAAAAGGCCGACCGCCGGGTCGAAAACCTCATGGACCTCGCCCGCATCTATTACGCGGGCCGTGTGGGCATCGGCAGCACCGACGCCGGCAGCGCCGGCCCCGACGCCACCGAGGAAGTCAACCTCTTCGGAACGCCGGAAGAAGTGGTCGAGAAAATCCACATGTTCAGGGAGGCTTTCACTACCGACGAGATTATGTTCGAGTGCAACTGGACATCATCCGTCCCCCGGGACGTAATTATGGAAACCTTAAAGTGCCTCTCCGAAGACGTCATCCCCCACTTCAAGTAGGCGGGGAGTTCGATCAGTGGGAACTAGGGCGGGCCGCCAACAGGCGGCCCGTTTCCTTAACTGAAGCCAAGGAAGTGTAAACGCGGGGTGGTGAATATCGGTTTGGACCCTTCCAGTTAGTTCCTCCGCCCGTGCTTAGAGGGTGTCTAAAAATGGTGAAACCCGCATAAAGAAATGTAAGCGCAGCGGGGATGGGCTAGTACTGAGTCAAACTTGTATGGGCAGAAAGAGCGCGACGGAGGCCAAGGTTGCTAAGCTGAAAGTGAAACAGCGGTGTGGGAGGTGTGGCATCTATGGTTGCGGAGAAATATGCGGTACGGTTGTCGGTGGAAGATCAAGCCCAACTGGAGCGATTGATCCGTAGGGGCCAGCACTCGGCTCGGGTCATCAATCGGGCGCGCATCCTGCTCAAGACCGACGAAGGGTGGAGCGCGTCCCAGGTGGCGGTGGCCCTGGATACGTCGCCGCGCACGGTGTTCCGCACCAAACGGCGGTATTCCGAGGAGGGGTTGGACGGTGTGCTGCACGACCATCCCCAAGCCAATCGGTATCGCAAGCTGGATGATCGAGGCGAAGCCCACCTGATTGCGTTGGCGTGCAGCGACGCCCCCGAAGGCCATGACCACTGGACTCTGCGGTTGCTGGCTGGCAAGGTAGTGGAACTGGGAGTGGTGGCGTCGCTATCCTACGAGACGGTGCGGCTGCGGCTGAAAAAAAACACCCTGCAGCCCTGGCGAAAGCAGCAGTGGTGCATCCCCCGAGTGAACGGGGAGTTCGTGGCGGCCATGGAGGGCGTGCTGGACTTGTACGCCGAACCCTACGATCCCCAACGGCCGGTGGTGTGCTTTGACGAGACTTCCACCCAACTGCTGGCCGAGGTCAGGGCTCCGCAACCCGTCCGGCCGGGACGACCGCGGCGGCAGGACTACGAATATCGACGTGCCGGTACCCGCAACCTCTTCCTGACCTGCGAGCCACTGGCCGGCTGGCGGCACATGGCCATCACCGAGCGGCGCACTATGCAGGACTTCGCCCACCGGATGCAGTGGCTGGTGGACGTGGTCTACCTCAATGCCCCAGTGGTCCGCGTGGTCCTCGACAACCTGAACACTCACCGCATGGCGTCCCGGTACGAGACCTTTCCAGCTGTCGAGGCCCGACGCATCGCCAAACGTCTGGAGTTGCACCACACGCCCAAACACGCCAGTTGGCTCAATCCTGTCCTGAGCTTGCCGAAGGGATGGCAGAGATTGAATTCAGCGCGTTGAGCCGAGCCTGCCTCAGGGGGAGAAACCCCGACGCAGACGCTCTGCAACGCCAGATCACCGCCTACGAGACCGAGCGCAACGCAGCGGGCGTCACCATTAACTGGCGGTTCAGCACCGACGACGCCAGAAACAAACTCCATCGGTTTTACCCATGCCCTACCAACTTGGAATTGAAGGGATAGAGGCGATGCAGTTTGGCTCGGGCATCCTGGGTGGTGAACCGCCAGTTGATGGTGGCCCTCGCCGCATTGCGCTCGGCCGCATAGGCGTTGATGGCTTGCTGCAGGGCAGTCTCGTCGGGATTACGCCCCTGGAGACAGGCCCGGGTCAACACGCTGAACTCGATCTCCGCCATCCTTCGGCAAGCTCAGGACAGGATTGAGCCAACTGGCGTGCTTGGGTGTGTGGTGAAACTCCAGCCGCTTCACGATGCGCCGGGCTTCGGCGGCGTCGCAGGTCTCATAGAGGGAAGCCATGCGGTGCGTGTTCAAATTGTCCAGAACCACCCGCACTACTGGGGCATCGGGGTAAGCCTCATCCACCAGCCAGCGCATCCGGTGGGCGCAGTCTTCCATAGTGCGGCGCTCGGTAATCGCCACGTGTCGCCAGCCCGCCAGGGGTTCGCAGGTCAGGAAGATGTTGCGCGTACCGGCGCGGCGATATTCGTAATCCTGACGCCGCGGTGGTCCCGGTTGCACTGGGATGGGCGGCTTGGTGTCGGCCAGCAACTGGGTGGAAGTCTCATCAAAGCAGACCACTGGCCGGTCTGGGTCGTAGGGCTCAGCATGCAAGTCCAGCACGTCCTCCATCGCCGCCACGAATTCACCGCCTACTTTCGGGATGCACCACTGCTGCTTCCGCCACGGCTGGGGGACGTTTTTTTGAGCCTCAACCGCACCGTCTCATGGGACAGGGACTCCACCAACCCCAACTCCACCACTCGGTCGGCCAGCAGCTGCAGGGTCCAGTGGTCGTGGCCAGCGGGCGCTGGGCTACACGCCAGGGCAATCAGGTGGGCCTCGCCCTTGTCGTCCAGCTTGCGATACCGGTTGGCCTGGACCCGGTCTTGGATGACTCCCGCCAATCCCTCCTCGGCGTACCGCCTTTTGGCCCGGTACACCGTACCCTTGGACACGTCCAAAGCGGCCGCCACCTGTGGTGCGTTCCATCCCTCAGCAACTTTAAGTAGAATGCGCGCCCGGGCGACGATGCGAGCCGAACTTTTGCCGCTACGTAGCAGTCGGCTCAGTTGCTCCCGCTCCTCCGGCGTCAACCGTACTGCGTATTGCTCCAGGGCCATGTTTGCCACACCTCCACACTACTCTATTTTGCAGTCAGCGTAGCATTTGTAGGCCTTTCACTAATACAACTTACAATACTGATTTGAACCAGTACTAGTACCGGTTCCAGATAGATTTGTAAGAATATGATAAGGCAGTCATACTTGGGTATGATCTTTCGGTGAGGAAGTGCCCAGCCATGGCTGCCATCAAGTATAAAATCAAACTGACCGGGTCCGAACGGACCTGCCTCAATGAGGTTTCCCACCGGGGCAAGGCGCCGGTCCGCACCGTCAAGCGGGCGCTCGCGCTGCTCAAAGCGGACGAAGGACTTCGAGACCGTGAGATAGCCGATGTGCTATTGGTCAACGCCGCTACTGTTGCCAGAGCGCGGAAGCGGTACGTGGAGGAAGGACTTGAGGCCGCCATTAACGACAGACCGCGGCCGGGCCGGGAGCGCAAGCTGGACGGCAAGCAGGAAGCCCACCTGATCGCCTTCGCGTGCAGCGCAGCGCCCCAAGGACACACGCACTGGACGCTCCAGTTGCTGGCTGGCAAGGTGGTGGAGTTGGAGTTTGCTGAGAGCATCTCCCTGGAGACGGTGCGCCAGATACTCAAAAAAATGAACCCAAGCCCTGGAAGAAGAAAGAGTGGTGTATCCCCAAGGTGAGCGGGGAGTTCGTGGCACGGATGGAGGACCTGCTGGACTTGTACCACGCAGAGTACAACCCGGAGCGTCCGGTAGTGTGTTTCGACGAGACCGCCAGGCAATTGACCGGGGAGGTGAGGCCGCCCATCAAGGCCAAGCCCGGACGGGTGGAACGCTATGACACTGAGTACCAGCGAAACGGGACCCGGAACTTGTTCCTGTTCTGCGAGCCGAAGGGCGGCTGGAGACATGTCGAAGTGACCGGGCGCCGCACTGCCGTGGACTTCGCGCATCAGATGAAGTGGCTGGTGGACAGCGCATACCCTGACGCAGAGGTGATCAGGCTGGTCCTGGACAATCTCAATACCCACAAGTCGGGCTCGCTCTACGAAGCGTTTGAGCCATCCGAAGCCCGGCGCATCGCCCAACGGCTGGAGTTTCATTACACTCCCACGCATGGCAGCTGGCTGAACATGGCTGAGATCGAGTTGAGCGTATTCAGCAGACCGTGTCTGGACCGCCGTATCGGCGATGCAGCGTTGCTGAGACGGGAGGTCGCGGCGCTCGAACGCGAGCGCAACGAGGCCGCCGCCATCATAGACTGGCGGTTCTCCACCCAAGACGCTCGCAGTAAGCTCAAACATGTATATCCAATAGAATTAAATTGAAACGGTACTAGCGCCCCGAAAGGAGCGCAGTTTTTGTTGGCACAGGCCTACCTGATTAACGACAATTAGTCCTGCCGGTAGCGTCGACTATTTTTGCCGGTCGTGATGGGGTAATCATTCGGTACGGAGGTACCGTTGATTACAGACCGACAAGTCAGGCTATTGAGGCAGAAACGTACGGAAGGCAAGACACAGGAAACGGCGGCCGCCAAGGCTGGGATGAGCGTGCGTTCGGCGCGCAAGTGGCAGAGTGGTCCGTTGCCGTCGGCGACGAAACCAGAGCATCGATGGCGCACTCGGCCCGACCCCTTCGACGGGGTGTGGGAGGATGAGATTGAGCCGCTGCTGCGGAGCGATCCGGCTGGCAAGCTGAAGGCGACGACAATTATCGACTGGCTGGAGGAGCAGCACCCCGGGCGGTTCAGCGCGTCCCAGCTGCGCACGCTGCAACGACGATTACAAGCCCTTCGACAGGCTCAGGAGGAGGGCGCTGCACGGTCCGGAGCGGGAGGTGTACTTCCCTCAGGAGCATCCGCCAGGTGCATCCGCCGGGTCGTGAGGCCCAGTTTGACTTCACCCACTGCGGGGAACTCAAGGTGACCATCGTCGGCCAGCCCTACCCCCACCTGCTGTTCCAGCTGATTCTCAGCCACTCGGGGTGGCGTTACGCGGAGATCGCCGCCGGCGAGACCTTCCTGGGCCTTGCAGCAGGGATTGCAGAATGCCCTCTGGGCTCTGGGCGGCGTCCCCCAGATACTGCGCAGCGACAATACCTCGGCTGCCGCCCACGAGGTGAAACACAGCCACAGCCGCGCCCTTAACGACAACTACGCCGCGCTGCTGGACCACTACGGCCTCCGCTCCACCCGCATCAATCGCGGCCAGAGCCATGAAAACGGCGTCGCCGAGCACGCCCACTACCGCTTGAAGGACGCCATCGACCAGGCCCTCATCCTGCGGGGCAGCCGCGATTTCGACACCGCCGACGACTACGCCGGCTTCGTCCGGCAGATGGTGGAGAGACACAATCGCCTGGTACAGGGGAAGCTGGAGCAGGAAATGGCTTGCCTAAGACCCCTGCCGCCAGCTCCGGTGCCGGAATACGTCAACTACCAGTCCAGGGTGCGCAAGTGGAGCACCATCCAGGCAGCCAAGCGGACCTACAGCGTCCCCTCCCGTCTCATCGGCAAGGAGGTGCAGATCCGTCTGTACGCCGACTGGGTGGCAGTGTACTACAAGGGCCACCTGGTGGAACGCATGGAGCGCGTGAGTGGTGAGCGGGAAGCCCACGTCAATTACCGCCACGTCATCGGCTCGCTGGTGCGCAAGCCCGGAGCCTTCGCCCGCTACCGCTTCCGCGAGCAGCTGTTTCCCACCAGGCACTTCCGCCTCGCCTACGACGCGCTGCGTGGATGGCGCGGTGAACGGGCCGACGTGGAGTACGTGCGTATTCTGCACCTGGCGGCGACCACCATGGCAGCCACGGTGGACAGCGCCCTGGCGTTGCTGCTGGAGGCGGGTGAGTCCTTCGACTACGCCGAGGTGCGGGACCTGGCCGAGCCCAAACCACCGGAAGCCCCGGTGCTGGTCTGGTCCGGGAAGCCGGACCTGAAAGTCTACGACCGCCTGCTCACGGGCAGCCTGGCCGCGGCGGGGGTGTGCGCATGATGGACACCGTGATCATGCAGGAACGCATCGGCCAGCTGTGCGGCCAATTCAAGCTGCCCACGGTAGCTGCGGAGACGGTGGCCCGTTTCACCGCCGCTGGACACGGCGATGCCCTGGCAACTTTCCTGGAAGTACTGGAACAGGAAGCTGAGGATCGCCGCCACCAGCGCGTCACCCGGCTACGCCGGGAGTCCAGGCTGCCCTCGGGCAAGACCTGGGAGACCTTCGAGCACAATCGGGTCCCCCTGGCGCTACGCCAGCAACTTGACCAACTGGCCCAGGGCAGCTTCGTCGAGCGCGGCGTCAACGTGCTGGCCTTCGGTCTGCCCGGCACCGGCAAGACCCACGCCCGGTGCGCCCTGGGCCACCACTTGGTGGAAGGCGGCCATTCCGTCTTCTTCGTACCGGCCTACCGCCTGGTGCAGGAACTCCTCGTCGCCAAACGCGACCTGGATCTGCCCCGGCGACTGCGCAAGCTGGACAACTTCGACTTCCTCCTCCTCGACGACCTGGGCTACCTGCACCAGGGCGCCGAGGAGTCCGAGGTCCTCTTCACCCTGATCGCCGAACGCTACGAACGGAGGTCGTTGGGCATCACGTCCAACCTGGTCTTTTCGGAGTGGGAACGCATCTTTGCCAACCCCATGGCCACCGCTGCGGCCATCGACCGGGTGGTCCATCACTCCGTCATCCTGGAGTTTGACGTCCCCAGCTACCGCACCAACGCTGCCCAACGACAGGGCCAGGCCGAGGAGGTGAACCGGCAAAACTAGTTGACGCTAAACCGGCAAGAATGCTTGGCGCTCACAGTAGTAGATAACCTGTGCCCTTTCTTCCTCGAAACGGAGCTTAAGCCTTCTTGTTCCGCTGCGTGTGCGTCGGGCGGAAGGTGGTAGAAGAAATCGACTTGGTGTTTGACCTCAATGAAGGCAGCCTCCAACCCTCGTAGCGCCCTGCGTACCGGCGTGAAGTCTGGACAAAAGGCTTTAATCTCCCGATTCAGGCGAACTTCCAATTGAGTATCTCCGGCTATTGGCGGGTCATCCAATAATACCGTTAAAAGAAGTGGCCTGCGCCGCCGACCCCTTGCTGCTATTCATGATGAGCCATTTGACCAGGCAGAAGCGGTTACCCCGGCAGGGCTCAGTTTCCTGCCCGTCGTTAATAGTGCGATTAGCCCCGGAGTGATACCATCGGGCTATCATATTTGAGGAGGCGTTTATCATGGATATCGGAGTAACTGCCCGGGCTTCCAGCGATTCGATTGACCCGGCAGAACTGGCGAAACGAGCCGAAGAACTTGGGTTTGAGTCGTTCTGGCTGCCGGAGCACCCCATTGTGCCCGTCCACACCAATTCCAGATATGGCGGTACGCCGGACGGTTCGATACCCCCGTCCATGGCCGACATCGGCGACCCGCTGATTGCCCTGGCGCGGGCGTCGGCGGCTACTACTACCATCAAACTGGGTACCAGCATCAGCCTGGTTCCCGAACACAACCCGATCATGCAGGCCAAACAGATTGCCACGTTGGACAAATTCTCCGGAGGCAGGTTCCTGTTTGGCATCGGCGCGGGTTGGCTACAGGAAGAAACCGAAATAATGGGGGGCGATTTCCAACACCGCTGGGGACAGACCAGGGAAGCGATTCTGGCGATGAAAGAACTGTGGACCAAGGATGAAGCCGAGTTCCACGGGCGCTATTTCGACTTTCCGCCGGTGAAGTGCTCGCCCAAACCGGTTCAGAAGCCCCACCCGCCGGTTTTGTTGGGCGGCTATGCTGCCAACGTGTTCAAACGGGTGGTGGCCTGGGGCGATGGCTGGATGCCGGTGCGCGTTACGGAAGAGCAGGTCAGGGCGGGTCGAGCGACCATGGATGAGTTGGCCGAAGCCGCCGGCAGAGACCCGAATACCATTCAGCTGATAGTCTCCAACGTCGCGCCGGACCGGGAAGTCATCGCCGGATACGAATCGGCCGGGGCCAACCGCGTGACCGTCGCGCTGCCGCCCGAGGCCGGTTCCGAAGGAATCGCGGAGCTGGAGCGCCTGGCGGACCAGGTGTTCGGCTAGTGTCCCAAAGCGGCGAACAAACGCCCCACGTGGACATCGCTGCCTGGTGGCTGTTGCGCGGCCAGAACGATGGCGACCACTGGGCGGTGAACGAATCCGACACGGGCGAATTGATTGTCTGGGCCGATATTTCCGACTTCGAGCACTACATGGGGCAACTTCCGTTCCCCTACCACAACGCGGCGGCGGTGCAACTGTACGAAGCCGCCAGGTCGGACGCCTCGGCCCATGGCATCACCTTTGACCACCAGCGCTACGTGGGCGGATTCCTGGAAGCCGTATACGACGTGTGCCGGACGCGCCTGGGATTGGACCGCTGACCGCGCGGCAGCCCCCTGCCTTCGCTCTCATACCAAACTCATACCAAATTGCTATCGACCGGAGCTGGGGGGCGTTCCAGCAACTCCAGCCAGTTGCCGTCCGGGTCCTGCATATAGCAACCCTTGCTGGCCGCCGGGTACACCGGGTTGGGTCGCATCGCCGGCGGACTCACAAACCGCACACCCTGGCCGGACAGCTCTCGGTAAAAGGCGTCCAGGTCGTCCACGATGACGCCCAGGTGAGATGCCCCTACCTGGTTCCGCTTGGGGAGCTCGACGGCATCGCCCGGTGGGTTGAGGTATTGGATGAGCTCCACCGAGTGGCGCAGGTCCCCCACTCCGAGATAAACGATGTGCAACCTGGCATCTGGGTAACCCACCAATTCGGAGATGAACTCCCCCTCCAGTATCTGGTCCCGTTCCTCACGCAGACCCAGCAGGTCCCGATAGAAGGCCAGGGAACGCTGCATATCGCTCACCACGAATCCGGTGTGATTCATCCACTCAACTTCCATTAACGTCAACCTCCCTGGGCGTCCGCCGTTAGCAACCCTCGTTAGCGTCCCTCTTTGATGAGGTCTGAAACCTTTTCTCCAATCATTATGGTGGTAGCGTTGGTGTTGGCGCGGATGCAATCCGGCATAACCGAGGCGTCGGCCACCCTGAGCCCTTGCACACCCTTGACCTTCAGGCGCTGGTCGACCACGGCCATCGGATCAGAGTTGGGGCCCATCTTGCAGGTGCCGGAAATATGGTGGGAAGTTCCTGAATTGCGACGGAGCCAGTCATTAAGCAATTCGTCCGACCGCAACTCTTCGTCGCTGGGCATCACCCGTTCCAACAGCTGGCCGGAGAAGTGCGGGCCCTCGGCGATCCGAACACCAAGGCGTATCGCCTCCCTCATGCGCCTCAAATCCTCTTCTTCCTCGTAGTAATTGTAGTTGAGGAGAGGCTGGACGTGGGGATCGGTAGACTGCAGTGTCAACTCGCCCTTGCCCAGTGCCAACTGCAAACTGGCGCCGATGCCAATGTAGTTGAGTTCATCGTCGATGACCACGTGCGCCGGACGGTGCTCGCTGGTCAACAGCGTCGGACTTAGCTGCATATCGTTGCGCAGGTTCGACCCCTCCACGGTATAACGGAGTCCGACCTGGATAACCGGCGCCTGGACGTCGGGCCGCTCGCCAACGGCGCGGTAGAGGGCGCCGGCGGCCGGGTGGTCGCGCAGGTTTTGGCCCACGCCGGGCAGGTCGTGTACCACCGGGATGCCCAAACTCCGCAGGTGCTCCGCCGGCCCAACGCCGGAGAGCATCAGCAGCTGGGGCGAGGCGACGGCCCCGCTGCTCACGATGATTTCGTCGGCCTCCACGGTGAAAATCTCGCCACCGCTTTCGGCTTCGACTCCCACGGCCCGCTGCCCCTCGAACAGGATGCGCCGGGCGGTTACGCTCCCCCTGATAGTGAGGTTCAGACGGTGGCGGGCGATGTCGAGGTAGTTGATGGCCATGCTCATTCGGACGCCGTCGATGGTATTGCGGGCCCGGGGAGATACTCCGGTTGACTCCGGATGGTTCTGGTCCTCGTCAATGGGAAAGCCCTCGTCGACACAGCCTTGCTCGAAAGCGACAGCGTGAGGCAACCACTCGCTGCGCGGCGCGCGGCGTACCGGAACCGGACCGTCGGAACCGTGGAAATCGTCCCCGCCGAAGTCCAAATCCGTCTCCAACTTGTTGAAGTAGGGCAGTACGCTGGTAAACGACCACTCGTCGTTACCCCACTCCGCCCAGCGGTCGTAATCCTCTGGGATGCCCCGAAACAGCACCTGCCCGTTCACCGCGCTGGAGCCGCCGGTGGCCTTGCCTCGGGGTATAACCAGTTCATCCATCTCCGGCGTAATCTGCGCGGTGTAGCCCCAGTTGTGCGGCCCGTAGGCGGACAGCCAAACGTTGTTACCCAGTTTCAGGTCGTCGGGCAATTGCTCGAATTCCGGATAATCCGGGCCAGCCTCCAGGAGCAGCACCGAACGCTGCGGGTCTTCGGAGAGTCGGCTGGCGATGGTACAACCGGCGGAACCACCGCCAATTACTATTACGTCGTATTTCATGATGAACCTCCGTACTGTTCTCAAATCTGACTGCCAACGGGCGGGCGGATTTCGTGCCATCCGGCCTGAATGATGAGATAACCTGAGGTGGCGGCGCTTGCGTCAACGCTCATTGTCACGAACACTCATTGCAACAAAGCAAAGCGGCGGGCAAGAGTTGGTTCGGGTTCGTTTCGATCAGCCCCATTCCCGGCAGTATAAATGACAATTTCATCGCGTATACAGATAGTAGGCCACAATGATAATTGCTGTTGCGTATGTTGACATCGCCAAAGGTGCGCCATAGACTGCCCGGTGCATTGATCGGTGGGGTTGTTCCGTCAGGTAGTATTGCACGAACGTCCAACATAATATATCGAATCAAGCATATTTGCATCGGCCTCGGCTTCGCCGTGGTCTACACTAATATACACAAGCGGGCACGGGGCCCGGAGGTACGAATATGAGCCAGCGTAGATATCGCATCGGTAGTATAGCCGCCGCGGTGGCTGGATTGCTGCTCCTGGCGCCGATTGCTGGGTGCGGTAGCTCGAGCCAACCGGAAAATCCGGCAGCGACAGCCGTCACGGCGCCGGAGCAGCCGACCGCGGCAGCCACGGGCGTTCCCGTTCAGCCAGCTTCCGTAGAATCTACTCCGGCTGCAATGCCAGAGCCCACCGACGCCGGCGAGTCCATGACGTCCGCCGAACCTACTGGAACCTTGAACACGGGCCTCAAGGAAATGGGGCCATTTTTCCTGCACCCCAGCAATTTGGGCAACCCGCAAATCTTCGTCCACGGCACCGCTCCCATCGGCGAGGGGTTGTTGCAGGAGTACAAGGGGAACGATGTGCGGGGCTTGCTGGCCGAGTCGTGGGAGATTTCCGACGACTTCCTGACCTGGACCTTCAAGTTGAACAAGGGCGTTCAATTTCACAAGGGCTACGGTGAGATGACGGCCGAGGACGTGGTGTGGTCGATGCGCCAGTGGGGATTGAGCAAGCATCCTCGGGCCGGCCAGCTGGAAACGTTCTGGGCGCCGCGCGAAGGTTCGGAGATAATCGACGACTACACCGTGCAAGTGCATACGGGCGAGCCGTTAGTTCACGTGATTGCCCAACGCTGGCACATGACGCCGGGTGGCGCTTCCACCTTCATCGCCAGCAAGAAGCAAACCGAGGAGCTGGGCGTTGACGAAGCCAGCACGCAGATTGCCGCCACCGGCCCGTGGGAAATCGTGGACCACCGCACCGGCGAGTTCTGGAAGATGGCTGCCGTACGCGACCATTGGCGGCACACTCCTGAGTTTGCCGAGTTCGTCATGTGGGAAATTCCCGAGGAGTCCTCCAGGCTCGCCGGATTCCAGACCGGTCAGCTGGACACCTTCCTGATGGGCTACGACTCCATACCGGCAGTGCTGAAGGTCGAGGGCGCACAACTCATGACGGTGCCCAACGCCATCGTGCAGAGCCTCAGGATCTATGGAAACTGGTATCCCATCCAAGGTGTGGAAACCAGACCAGGCTATGACCCGGAACTGCCCTGGACATCTCCTACGGATGACATCACGTCCCCGGAATGGGATCGGGCGCGCAAGGTCCGCTTGGCCTTGATCACCGCCGTTGACCGGGAGGCGTTGGTGGACGAAATCCTGTCCGGCAACGGGAATACCAACACGCCCATCCACTCGTTCAGTGGCTTTGAGCATTATCTGGATGGGCGAGATTGGGAGTTTGACCCGGACCGGGCCCGGCAGTTGCTGGAGGAAGCCGGCTACCCGGACGGATTCAGCATCACGCTGACACCAGCCATCCGCGGCGCCCCACAGGAAGTGGAAAGTTGCGAGGCCATAGCGCAGATGTGGAACGACATTGGGATTGACGTGGACTTCCGGCGGGTTCCCTACGGCACGCTTCGCCCCTCCTTGGTGGGACGGACCTACCAGGGGGCAACCTGCCACGCTGGCGGTCCCCTGCCAACGCCGGCCAACGGTTTCGGCAGCTACCTGAGCGAAAATCCGTTCAACCGCGGGCTGGAACACGCCTGGTCTGATAATGAGATGCGGCTCGCAATGCAGGAAGTTGACCCGGTCAAGCGTGAAGCCATGGAACGCGAGCTCGGACAGTTCCTGTTCGATAACGCTCTCACCGACCTCACCTATTACAACATCGACGCCGTGTGGCCAGTCGGTGCCCGGATCGAACCCTGGACCGAGCATGTCCGCAGAAGCGACACTCGTCAAATCAACGGTTACGAGTTCATACGCCACCGGCAAAATTAGGAAATGAGATTCACATTTTGGTCTTAAGGAGTTCGAAGTTTTTATGCGTCATTTGCCAAGAAACCCCAGAATTGTAACCCTTTTCGTAGCGCCGTTGCTGCTGGCCCTCGTGGTTGCGTGCGGCGGCGCGGCGCAAACGGATGAACCGACCACTGGTCAACCAGCGGCGGAACAGCCGGCAGCAACGGCAATCGCGGTTGCCACTCCAGTTTCCGCAGCCCCGGCAGATACCTCGTCAACAGCCATGGAGCAACCGACGGGCACCCTTACCGTCGGTCAGAAGGAACTTGGACCTTTCATGGGTCATCCTGCTTTGACCGGCAACCCGCAAATTTTCGTTCTGCAAACCGCTCCAATTGGTGAATCAATATTGACGGTTTCCAGCGACCTGAAACCGATAGCCATGCTGGCCACGAGCTGGTCGGTGTCGGAGGACGGTTCAACCTGGACTTTCAATTTGAACGAGGGTGTCCAGTTTCACAAGGGTTACGGCGAAATGACCGCCGAGGATGTCATCTGGAGTATGCAACAGTTCGGAGCACAGGGCTCCAAACATCCAAGAGCTTCCAACATCCGTGGGATTTGGGAGAACGAAGACGGGCACGCCAAAGCAATTGACGATTACACGGTAGAGGTCAATTCCGGAGCACCCTGGTCAGAGGTTCCCATCAACGAGATATTGACCAGCCCGGGGGGAGGTGGAACCTGGATCATCAGCAAGAAGCAGACTGATGAACTTGGCGCCGAAGAAGCCAATGGCCAAATCGCAGCGACCGGCTCCTAGGATTTGGTGGAGTTCCGAACCGGTGAGTTTTGGAAGATGGAAGCCGTTGAGGACCACTGGCGCAAGACCCCTCACTTCGCCGAGATGATTTTCCGGGAAATCCCGGAAGAGTCGTCCCGCATCGCCGGATTCCAAACCGGCAATTTGGACACCACCGTGATTGCTTTTGATTCCTTGTCCCTGATTCGGGAAGTCGAAGGCGCGGAGGTCATGCAACTGCCCGGCGGCGGCGAGGCCGCTCTAACCTTCTATGGTCAGTACTACGTAGGCATCGGCACCGAAGACCAGCAGCCCGGCTACGACCCGGACCTGCCCTGGGTGTCCGCCGATCCTGACCTTGCCTCCGACGAATGGGCGCGGGCGGCCAAAGTACGCAACGCTTTGTCCATCGCTATTGACCGCCAGGGTATCGTTGACACGCTCCTGCAAGGTTTCGGCAGTCCGGCGGTATTGTGGGACTTTGGCCAATACGAAGACACCTGGCTGCCGCCGGAAATGCGGTGGGAATACAATCCGGAGCGGGCCAAAGAGCTTTTGGCCGAGGCCGGTTATCCGGACGGATTCAATATTACGCTAACCCCGTCGCTGCGCGGAGCGCCGGTGGAAGTGGAAGCCTGCGAAGCCATTGCCACTATGTGGGCCGAAATTGGCGTGGAAGTAAAATTCCAGCGCCTTCCCTACACCACCTTGCGTCCCAGCCTGATTGCCCGCAACTACCAGGGTTCCACCTGCCACGCCGGCGGCATCCGGCTGGAGCCGGGACAAGGCTTCTCAGGTATGTTGTCCAAGTTGCACCACCAGGCGGTCTGGAATCGCGGCGTCGAGCATCCCTGGCTGGATGAAAAGGTTGCTGAGCACATGGCACAGATCGACACGGCCAAGCGTCGTGAGTTAGGCATTGAAATCGCCACGTTCATGTTCGACAACGCCCTTACCGGCGTGGGTCTCTACAACTTTGACGTGGTTTGGCCGGTCGGTCCCAATATTCAACCTTGGGCCGAAGGCGTGCGGTACCGTGACCTGCGGAATATCAACGGCTACGAGTACATCAAGCCGAGGTAACGGGTCAGTTAATCCAAAATGAGGTGGGCAAGAAACACAACCACAGGGTGGCGCAAGTCTGGAATTTCAGTCATTGTGCGCACCCTGGTAGGCCTCCCGCTGGCGGCGGTGCTTGGCATCGTCGGTATGGCGATAGCGTCGGCGATGTCCGTATTCTTCGGCGTCTCTGCTCTGCCTACCCTGCTCCTGCTGCTCACTATTGGCGCCGGGATCGGTGCCGGCATCGGCGGAGGGGCGATGTTGATCAGGGTAGACGCAGTTCCACCCTGGCCCGTCGTGCTGGTAATTGGCGTGGGGATTCCCCTGGTCAGTGCCGGAGGCGCCTGGGCGGGCCTCGAAATTGGTGAAAAAATCACCGCAATGCAGGAGATGAACTGCGTTGGTGTGTGCGATTACTTTTTTAAGCCCAGAACGTACATGGCCCTCGGCGCCACCGTGGTATCCAATGCCGTAGCGTTGGCAATCAACATTGGTTACGAAGTGCGAGCGGGCGGTTGGGATTGGCCCCGCTTCCGGCCCGACGGTACCACCGTGGGCGCCTCGGGCGATGCCGAGCGTCGCGCGTAACAGGAACACTTCACCTGAGCTGGTTCAGGCACACAGGTTGGGTTAAGCAGCGGCTTAACCGCCAGGCTTTGCGATTGCAACTGCGTATCTGACCCAAACTGCAAATTCATAACAGAAACGGTTTCTGAGGTAGTGCAATATGCAGCGGTACTTGTTAAGGCGCGTTTTGCTGGCGTTGTTGACCCTGCTAGCCGTGTCCATGATTATTTTTGTGATGAGCCGGGCGGCCGGCGACCCCAGGCACGTCTATCTGGACGATTATTCTACCCAGGAAGACTGGGATCGGCTCACCGAAAGCCTGGGGCTGGACAAGCCGTATTACCAGCAGTACGGCATATTCCTGGTCGACGCACTGAAGGGCAACTTCGGCGAATCGATCAAGGAAGGACGGCCATCGATGGAGGTGATCATCGAACGGGTGCCGGCTACTCTGCAATTGGGTGTCGCGGCGTTCGCCTTCTCCGTAATAGTGGGAATGCCATTGGGTATTCTTTCGGCCGTCAAACGGGGGAGTTTTCTGGATATCGCCGGAAAAATGATCGCCCTGGTCGGGCAATCGGCCCCGGTGTTCTGGCTGGGTCTGATGTTGGTGTTCCTGTTCGCAGTGCGGTTGGAGTGGCTCCCGCCGTATGGTCGGCTGGAAGTTACCAGCATCATTTTGCCGGCCGTGGCCCTCGGTTGGTTCTACGCGGCGGCTAATCTTCGCCTGCTGAGGTCTGCCATGTTGAACGTGCTGGAATCCGAGTACGTAAAGCTGGCCCGCGCTAAAGGCGTGTCCAACCAGACGGTCATCTGGAAGCATTCCCTCCGCAACGCCCTGGTTCCCGTGCTCACCTTCGCCGGCGTTACCCTGGGTAGCCTGGTTACCGGTTCGCTGGTGGTTGAGACCGTATTCGCCTGGCCTGGATTGGGCCAATTGGCGATTCAGGCGTTGGCGGGTAACGACTACCCGCTGTTGCAGGCGGTGGTGATAGTGTTCACACTGATGTACGTGGTTGTGGCCCTGTTGGTGGACATCATGTACGCTTACATTGATCCCAGAATCAGGTACGCTTAATACAGGAGCGCACATCGTGGCAAACGTTACACTGGTTGTACAACCGGCGCCGGTGCCGGTCCGCATCGCTAGAAGAGCGTGGCAGTGGCGGCGCTTGCCGTTGATTCCCGTTTTCATCTTGGTGGTTTTTGTGGTTACGGGCGTCGCCGCCCCCTGGATTGCTCCCCACGACCCTGAGCGAGGAGACCTGCGCGCCCGCAACGTGCCTCCCGCGTGGGAGGAAGGCGGCCAGTCGGAATTTCTGCTGGGCACCGATCATCTCGGTCGCGACCTGCTGAGTCGAGTTATTTTTGGAGCTCGCATCTCCCTAGCGGTGGTAGTAGTAACCCTAGGCGTCGGCATGGTGCTGGGCGTCACCGGCGGCTTGGTGGCAGGTTGGCACGGTGGGTGGCTGGATGAACTACTGATGAGGATAGTGGACATCAAGCTGGCCATTCCCACCATATTATTAGCCCTGGTGCTGGTACTGGCGTTGGGGCAATCCTTCATGATAATCGTGGTCATTCTGGCTATTGCCGTGTGGCCCCGGTTCGCGCGCAACGTGCGGGGTGAAGTGCTCCAGATCAAAACCATGGACTTCGTCGCTTTGGCCCAGGTCGCCGGAGCGTCGACACCACGTATCCTTTTCATCCACATTTTCCCGCAGGTGGTCAACACGCTGATTATCCTGGCCACTCTGGAAGTGGGTATTGTCATCCTGTTGGAGTCTACCCTGAGCTTCCTTGGAGCGGGGGTTCCTCCGCCGACACCAGCCTGGGGGTCGATGGTGGCGGATGGCCGGGACCGCTTGGCAGTAGCTTGGTGGATTTCTACGATGCCCGGCGTGGCTATCATGTTGACCGTTTTGTCAATGAACCTGTTCGGGGACTGGCTGAGGGACCGCCTGGACCCCAGGCTCCGTCAACTGAACTGATTTCGACAGGTTCGTGATTGCCACAGGGTGATTCCCAAAGAGGATGTTGCCAGGATCGCAAATAGGCGGGAAGTATGGAGACCAATACAACAAACAATGACGCAGAAGTAGTGCTGGAAGTTGACGACCTCAGAACCTATTTCCAGACTCGCTGGGGTACAGTCAAAGCGGTGGACGGAATCAGCTTCGATCTGCGGCGCGGCGAAACCCTGGGCATAGTGGGCGAATCGGGTTCGGGCAAGTCGGTGGCAATGCTGTCATTGATGCGGCTCATCCCCATCCCGCCCGGGCAAATCGTCGGCGGCAAGATACTGCTGGAAGGCGACGACCTGCTGCAACTGTCCGAAAGGGAAATGAGCCATGTCAGGGGTAGTCGGATAGCGCTAATCATTCAGGATCCCATGACCTCGCTGAACCCGGTTTTTACCATTGGCAACCAGGTGGGCGAGGCGATCAAGATTCACCAGGAAATACCCAACAGCGGTGTATTGCAGCGGGTATTGGACGTTCTGCGGAGGGTCAATATACCCGCTGCCGAAACTCGGGTTCGGGATTACCCTCACCAGATGAGCGGCGGTATGCGTCAGCGCGTGGTGGGCGCCATCGGCATTTCCTGCGAACCGATGGTCTTGATTGCAGACGAACCGACGACTTCGCTGGATGTGACCATCCAGGCTCAATACCTGAAGCTGCTGAAAGACCTGCAACAGGCATCGAACATCGCGCTCATCTTCATAACCCACGACTTCGGCATAGTAGCCAAAATGTGCGACCGCGTGGCTGTCATGTATGCTGGCAAGATTGTGGAAATGGGAGATGTGCGGGAGATATTCAACAACCCGTCCCATCCCTATACGGAGGCCCTGCTGGCTTCTGTTCCCAAACTGGAAGAGGACGTGGACCGCTTGTACTCCATTGAGGGCCAACCACCGACGCTCCACGACCTGCCAACTGGTTGCCCTTTCGCCCCTCGGTGCCAGTACGTAATGGACCGGTGCGTCGAGGCGTACCCCCCGACAATATCGCTAACGGAACGCCACTACGCGGCGTGTTGGAGGCTCGAATGACCACGGTTGTGCCCACGGTTGGAGGTAACCGGGAAACTAATCCGGATGCCGAAGTAATACTGGAAGCGCAGGATCTGAAGAAATATTTTCCGGTTACCAAAGGCCTGTTGGTGTCAAAGGTGACCGGATGGATCAAGGCGGTGGATGGCATATCCTTCCAGATTCGCGCCGGAGAGACCTTGGGTGTCGTCGGTGAATCGGGTTGCGGCAAGAGCACCACTGCCAAGATGCTGCTGATGCTTGAGGAGCCCACCGAGGGTATCATCAGGTTTCAGGGTAGAGACGTCCACAACGCCACCCACGCCGAACGCCGGCAATACCGGAGTTCGGTGCAGGCAGTTTTTCAGGACCCCTGGAGTTCGCTGAATCCCAGAATGCGCGTCAGGGACGTGATCGCCGAACCCATGATCATTAATCTCAACATGAGCCGGCGGGACGTACAGGACCGAGTTGCCAAGTTGCTGAATGACGTGGGGTTGAGCAGCTACCATGCCAACCTGTATCCGCACGAATTCAGCGGTGGACAGCGGCAGCGGCTCGCAATTGCGAGGGCGTTGTCGGTGGAACCCAAGTTGATAGTGCTGGACGAGCCGGTTTCGGCGCTGGACGTGTCAATCAGGGCCCAGATCATGAACCTGCTGAAGGACTTGCAGCACGAGTATCAGGTTAGCTACATGCTCATAGCGCACGACCTGGCTACGGTGCGGTATATGTGCGATTGGGTCGCCGTGATGTATTTGGGACAGATTGTGGAGTTCGCACCCAAGACGCAGTTATTCAATAACGCGTCGCACCCTTACACCAAGGCCCTGATGAGCGCAGCCCTGCCGTCTCATCCGGATATTCAGAAGGAAGAGATGATATTGACGGGAGAGGTGCCTTCTCCGTTGAATCCTCCGGAGGGATGCCGGTTCCATCCGAGATGCCCGGTCGTGATGGAGCGCTGTTCCCACGAAGTGCCGCAGTTAAGGGAAATGTCCCCGGGCCACGCAGTCTACTGCCACCTCTACTAATCGCAGGGGCAGTCAACCCGAAAATGAACCCCTCACCGGGTCGCGGCGGGTTGAGATGGTGGGCCCGATGCGCGCGGGGCGAACGCCGGGAATTCATCGCGCGGAGTAGCAGACCGAATCAGCGTGGACGTTACTATCCACGCTGATTCCGGGTGTTGCGCATCCCTGCTGGCGTGTCCTGCGTCACCGAGGGGGGAATTAGCGTTTAGTAGTGCCGCAGCTCTACGACGTTGTTATCTGGATCGTAGATGTACAGGGAAATGCCGTCGCCGTGAGAACCCCAACGCTTGCCCGGCCCGGCCTGAATCTCAACGCCCAAGTCTTCGAAGTGAGCCTTCAGCTCTTCCATATCGGTGTAGTCGATAACCATGCAGAAGTGGTCCTGATTCCGAGCATCGTCCCGGCTCGCCGGGATGTTTTCAGAGGCGAAAAAGTCGATGATGGTGTCGGCGTTGATTCGCGCCGACGGGAAGCGCACTGCTCCGGCCCGCCATTCCTCCACTCGCTCGGCCTCTAGTCCCAGCACCTCAGTATAAAAACGTAACGAACCCTCCACATCGTTGGTGCGCAGAACGATGTGGTCCATTTCAGTAATCTTTACCAGGGGTTTGGTCAGCATCTCGAACTTGGTTACGGTTGCCATGCGCGGCCTCCTCAATTGTTGTGTCTCTCGTGCGGTACTGTATTATCGGCATTATATGGCCCGTTCCGTCACTTGTCATCCGCGAGTGCGGAGTGCCCTGTCCACTAGGATCGAGTAGCTTCCGCGCCAGTAATGGTGCAACGCCCGCTGCCAAAGGCGGTTTTGCGCCGGGTCACGCACAATCGAAAGACGCCGGGCGATACGTCCGTTGGTTGATTCGGCTGAAACCCCGGTGTATCCTCGACCCACCGCGCCCATGAGCCCAACCCATACCCGCCGCCGAAAAGGCGCCATTCTCACCAAGGAGCAGGTTATGAACTTCGGTATGTTCACCGACTTTCACGTTCGCGCAGACATGAGCCAGGCAGAAGCCTTCGAGGAGTCGTTCAGTCAGGTGGCGGAGGTCGAGCAAATGGGTATGGACTCGGTTTGGCTGGCCGAGCACCATTTCACTCCCGACCGGTCGGTGCTGGCCTCACCCCTGATTATAGCCAGCGCCATTGCCGCGCGTACCTCGACCCTCCGCGTGGGACTGGCCGTGCAGGTTTTGCCCCTGACCAACCCACTGAGAGTGGCGGAGGAGGCGGCCACTGTGGACCACATTAGCAAGGGGCGCTTCGATTTTGGCATTGGACGCAGCGGCCTCACCAAGTACTACCAGGGCTACAACATTCCTTATTCCGAAAGCCGCGGCCGATTCTTCGAAGCCCTCCAGGTAATCATGAAGGCGTGGCAAGGGGACAGTTTCTCGCACCAGGGAGACTTCTACTCCTACGACGATGTGCAGGTGGTTCCTCAGCCCTTCCAGCAACCCTACCCGCCGACACGCATCGCCGTAGCCTCGGAAGACACCTTCCCGATGGTGGGCAAACTGGGCCATCCCATCTTCATCAGTGCAACGACGGGGATTCCCGCCCTGCAAGAACGGCTCAAGCTCTACCGGACGGCACGGCAGGAGGCCGGATTCGAGGGGCCCGGCGAGGTAACGCTTCGTATCCCCGCATACGTGGCCGAGACCACCGCCCAAGCACAGGCGGATCCAAAAAACAGCGCCATCCATGCCATCCAGTACGCGGCTACCGAGCTCATCAAAACGGCGGCCAGCGAGGAAGGAGTGGAACGGTTGCGGCGGATGGCAAACATCCCCTACGAAGAGATATTGCGGCAGAGAGTAATGTTCGGCACTCCGGCGGAAATCACGGAAAGGCTGGAAGAGTATCGGGACGAATTGGACATTTCCGGCGTGGTGCTGGAGACTAACTACGGCGGCCAGATACCCAACGATCGGGTCATGGCCTCCGTGCGATTGCTGACTGATAATGTAGTCCCCAGCTTCAGGTGATGGCTACTTCGATTTGTCGAACCCGGAGGCAGTCATGATGGCAACTAAGCTCGAAGGACAAATCAGGGCCGGGACGGTAGCGGAGCTCAAGGCGGGTGGATGCCGGGTGGTAACCGGAGGTGGGCACACTATTGCAGTGATTCACCACGATGGGAGATTTTATGCGGTGGACAATCGCTGTCCCCACATGGGCTTCCCCCTGGATCGGGGCAGCGTCAAGGATGGTATCCTGACGTGCCACTGGCACCATGCCCGGTTTGATCTTTCCAGCGGCGGCACGTTCAACCCGTTCGCCGATGACGTTCGCAGCTTCACCGTAAACGTAGTCGGCGACGAAGTTTGGGTGGATCCACGACCCGTTGAGCGCAACGAAGTTACACATTGGTCCAGCCGGTTGCAGGATGGGTTGGAGCACAATATCCGACTCGTAGTCGCCAAGTCTGTCCTAGGACTGCACTCCGCCGGCGCCGATTACAGCGAACCGCTACGTGTTGGCGCCAAATTCGGGACCAGTTACACCTCGGCCGGGTGGGGTCCTGCAATGACTATTCTGACTGCGACGGCCAATATACTGCCTCACCTGGCAGAAAACGACCGGCCGGTGGCGGTGTACCAGGGTCTGCTCCAGGTGGCCAGGGAGTGTGCTGGCAAACCTCCTCGCTTTGTCGTGGAGCCGCTACCGACCGGGGAAACGCGCCCCGATGTATTCAAACAATGGTTCCGCGGCTTTATCGATGTCCGCGACGAGGACGCTGCCGAGCGTTGTTTACAGACTGCCATCCGGTTGGATTTTGCCCCCCGCCAGGTCGCGGATATGATTTTCGCCGCCGCCACCGACCACATCTACCTGGACGCCGGCCACGTGGTGGACTTCGCTAACAAGGCATTCGAGCTTTTGGACCACATCGGCTGGGAGCACGCCAGTCAGGTGCTGACCAGCCTGGTTCACGGCATGGCGCACGCCCGGCGTAGCCAGGAATTGAGCTCGTGGCGTCAACCAATTGACCTGGCATCGATGGTCTGGCAAGCCAGAACAGAACTGCCCGAACTGTACGAACAGGGTCTCGGCAACGGTGCGGCATGGCAAGGCCCCGACGCGCTCGCTTCGGAACTGCTGAGCGAATCGCCGGCTGACATTATCGATGCCATCAAAGACGCCGTAAAGGGTGGAGCGACTGCGGACGACCTGGGCTCAGCTTTGGCATACGCCGCATTTTTGAGAATGGCTCACTTTCACACGTCAAACGAATTCAACGATTGGGACACCGTCCACAATACTTTGACGGCGGCCAACGCGCTGCACCAGGCGTTGCGGCGCGCCCCCTCACTGGAATTGATGCGTGGCGTGTTTGACGTAGCGATGAGTATCTACCTGGACCGCTTTCTCAATATGCCCCCGCAGCGTATTCCAGATACGGGCAACGATATGGTGGATGACGAGGGTATTCTGCGGCAATTGCTGGAGCACATGGACGTTCGGCAACAGGTTGAGGAGGTGTCGCTCCTGGTATCCCAGTACATCACCGGCTCCGGAGAGCCGGACGCGCTCCTGGCAACTCTGGGCCGGGGAATGCTGATGGAGGATGCCGGGTTTCATTCGTTCCAGATTGTTGATGCCGGATTCAAGCAGTACCAGCTGCGACGGGGTACCGAATCGGGCCGCCACGTTCTGATTGGGATGGCTCGGTTCCTGGCCGCCCATGCGCCGACACCCCGCGCGGTCGGCCAGACCTACCAGATTGCCCTGCGGCTCCATCGTGGCGAAGAGGTATTTCGCGACCAATAGTCGGGAATGATAATGACCTCTCCCTGAATCGGGAGAGGTCAAGCAGAGTTACCCACGGGGAACGCGTTTATGCGTTCGTGTAACCATCTCCGGTCGGAACCATTACCGGCGGGTCAGCAACGTAGGGATTGCCGGTGGCGGGATCGACTTCGAAAGGCCCGGGCAATTCCAACTCATCCGCAATTTCCCGGACGGCAGGCAGCACTTCCTGTCCCATCAACCGCAGACTGCGCATGGCGTCGTCGTGAGTCATCGCGCCGTCGCCGTCCCAGAAGAAAATGCTGCCGGGGCGGATGGTTTCGAGCACGTGGCGAATCTTGGGTATCACGCTGTCCGGCGTACCGGAGATGATGGTGTAGTCCTCGATCTGCTGCTCGTAGGGCCTCCCCAGGACGCCGCCGGGGCCGGCGTTACCGCCCCGGGCCTGGGTGGCCACAGCCTGCGTCGGCAGCACCCGCCGGCGCGAAGTCAGACCAGGCAGGCTGAGCAGCGCCGGGTTGACGGTGCCTTCGTTGCCGGCCAGGAAGGGGTTGCTGGGCCCCTGCACGTACTTCCGGGCCGTGGCCTCGGCCAGCTCCTCCGTCTCGTCCACGTGCACTTTCCAGAGGTAACCAATGTTCTGCGGCCCGGACTCATACCCTAGCTCTGCTGCGGTGTCGTGGTAAAGCTGGAAAGCTTGTTTGGTGGGCTCCATCTCGGTTGCCAGCATGATGTAGGGGATGCGCTGCTCTGCCGCCCACATCAGGGAATCTCGACTAACCACGCCCGGCAGCCAAATCGGGGGATGCGGCTTCTGGTATGGCTTCACCCAGGGATTGACGTGGCGGAACTGGTAGTGTTTGCCTTCCCAGCGGAAGGGGCCGGGCGTCGTCCAGGCCTTAACAATCAGTTCGTGGGCCTCCTTGAACCGCTCCCAGTTGTAATGAGGTTCGACGTTGTGGGCCACACTCTCCCGGCCAGTGCCGCGCACCCATCCGGATACCAGCCGTCCGCGGGAGATCATGTCAATCATGGAGAGCTGTTCTACCAGCCAAAGGGGGTCATCCCAAATGGGGATGATGTTGCCCAGCAGCACTATCTTGGCCCGTTGAGTAATGCGGGCGAGAATAGAGGCTTCCACGTTCATAGCCCCGCCCATGCAGAACGGCGTGCTGTGATGCTCGTTGAGCATCAGGCCGTCGAAACCCATCTCCTCGGCGTAGATTTTCTCGTCGAGATAGCGGTTGTAGAGGTTGGCCCCCAACTGGGCATCGTAGATATCGTTGCTGACGTCCAGGTCCATGATGGGTTTTCCGGTGGCCCCGAAATACCCGGATTTGGGATCCTGGTACGGCCGTTCGGTGAAGTATCCAATGAACATATCGCTTCTCCTTCCGCTTCCGGCTACTGGTGGGATTCTACCATAGCAGGGGAATCGCCAACTGAGGTGCGTTTAAGATGACAGGAATCCCTTGACCAAAGCCACGAATTCGTCGGTTTTTTCCAGTTCGGGGTGATGACCGCAATTTTCGAGCACGTTCACACGGGAGCCCGGAATCGAATCGTGATACACCTGGCTGGCGCTGATGGGCACAATGTTATCTTCGCGCCCCCAAATAATCTGGGTAGGCAGGCTCTTGAGCCTGTGGAGCAGATTGGGCAGACCTGGGTAGTACATATAAGGCCGCCAACTCAGCCGGCAGGCCTCTTCACGCGCCACGTCCCACGCCTCGTTCAATTCCGCGCTGGGTTCGTCGGGGCAAACGTCCCGGAACTCCGGAGCATTCTCCGGGTCATGGAAGCCTACCGTCAGAAAATCCTTCGCCACCGCCAGGAACATATCGAATATCTCCCCGGTGGGTGGCTTGATACCCGCGGGGCTCACCAAAACCAGCTTCTTGAACAGGTTGGGCGACATCGTGGCCATCTCCGCGGCCAGCCAGCCGCCCAGCGAGAACCCGGCCAGATTGACCTGCTCCAGCCCCAGGTCTTCGATGGCTTCCAGGTACCAGCCGGCCAGATCACGAATGTTCATGATCCATTCCTGGCGCTCGGTACCGCCGAATCCGGGGTGGGAAGGAATGTAAACGGTGTAATCCTGGGCCAGGGCTTCTTGATATCTACGCAAACCGTGGTGGCCCAACTCGTCGTGGAGTATTAGCAACGGGTCGCCACTCCCTCCTTTAACCAGTTGGAGCTTCGTGCCTGCGACCTCTACGTAATCTTCGGTCCATGTTGGAGCGCCTGTCGCCATTTGCCGAGTCCTCCTCTAAAAAGGGCCATCCAGAAAGGGAATAAATTTTCAACCGCCGGCCAATCATAACATGGTGTTCGCTAACGGTCGTTATGACCAACACGGTTGGCGCCGGCAATTCGGTCTCCCATCGTATGCCCCGCACGTCGCCATCACTTACGTGCCATGCCGACTTTCGTACCTTCTGTTCGTATCTTCTGATGGTATAGTGCTGCTCACAGCATCCGGTACGAATGGCCCAAAATACCGAAGGGCCCTCGCCCTCAAAAGGATGCAAACCTGAATCGAAAGGCGGTGAAATTATGTCAAGGGTCACGATGATTCAGCACATCAATATCCAGATTGGCGACAAGGAACGCACCCGGGATTGGTACGAAAAGGTATTGGGCGCGGAGTTCCTGGACCGTGGGCCGGAACTCAACCAGAGGCAGCTGCAATTGCGGATTGGCAGCGGCGAAATCCATAGCACTCATACCGCGAACCCAAACCCGTCTGGCCACTTCGCTCTGGAGATTGACGACTGGGAAGAGCTGATCGCCAACCTGGACGCGTTAGGGGTTCCGTACTCCCCGCCGACGGTTCGCGCCTACAGTGGCGGCCATTCGACCTACATTAACGACCCGGACGGGAACATGATCGAGCTGGTCCAACACCCGCTGGGATTGAAAGACTCCAAAGGCAACGCGGTGGAGTTGGTTCATGACCCAGATGGCCTGACCTGGGCCAGGCTCCCCGGCTACGGGCCGTCCACGTAGCGCGGCAGCTCTCCAATACATCCGCCGGCAACTCGCCCGGTTGTGCCTGGTTCAACTTGGGCCATAGTCAGATAGTTGCGGATCCGGTCACGGCAGCGACGCTGGCTCCACTGATCTAAGGCGGAGTTTGGCTTCGTCGAGAACGTCGTCTGCCAGCGGGCCTTTCAGAGCTGCGGCGACGTTTTCTCGCAGATGAGAAGGATCGAGGGTGCCTACAATCGTGGTGTGGGCATCGGGGTTGGAGATGGTAGCCCGCAGCAGGAATTCGGTGGCCGTCATCCCTTCCAACAGGTCATTCAATTCTGCCTGCTCCCATCGTGCCCATATTTGACCGGCCCCCTGTCCCGCTCCCGGCTGACCACGGGCCACCCCGCCTCGTATGACGATGCCAAGACCCGCCGAGCCAGCCGACGCGATCGCTTCGGCGTGTTCCGGCTGCAGAATCGAGTACGGAACCTGCAATACGTCGAATACACCCATTTCTATGTGGTCGAAGATGTTCGGGAGAATGGAGGAACATCCGATGAACCGAATTTTTCCCTGCCTTTTCAGGTCCTGTAGCGTCTCGATGGCCCCTTCCTGTTCCAGCACTTCCCGCGCCGGGCTGAAGTGGAATTGTACAATGTCGAGATAGTCGGTTTTCATCCGGCGCAGGCTCTGGTGGCAGGCGTTAACGATGCTGTCTCTGGCGTAGTTATGAAACCCGGGCAATGGGACGCCAAATCTGGTGCGTTCAGCAGGGCTGAAAACGGTGTTGTCCAGTGGGCAACCGCATTTGCTGGCCAGATAGAATTCAGACCGGCGGTGGGAGATATTGTTACCGATGTGCTCCTCCGCCTCCCCGTAATCCACAGCCGTGTCGATGTAGTTGATTCCGGCATCAAGGACGGCGTTCAGGATATTGGCCGGCTGGTCGGCCAACAACGGCCTCCCCACGCCGGCGACCATAGACCGAAGTTCCAAAGCGCCGAAACCCAATGTGGTGACATTCAGACCAGTACGGCCCAGGATTCTCGTAGGTAGTTCTGCCATCATTGTCGTTATGCTAGGCCAGTTTGTGTTTCGTGTCCATCGAAACTTTGGCTTTACGCCGGTTTTGCCGATAATCCCCAAGCGAAAATCCCGCGTCCGTGTTAAGATTCGAGGGGAAATCTCGAAACGACAGGAGCAACTATGGGATCGATAAGATTGTATTCGGGCGACGATGGCCAATCCCACATTGAAGAGATTGACCCTGCCGACCATCCGGCGTGGAACCAGTTGCAGAACGCCAAAGGGATCATATTCAGGGCCTCACCGCCAGGGTATTTCAGCGACTGGCACATTGCCCCCCGCAGGCAGTACATCATCACACTCTCCGGCGAGGCGGAAATCGGGCTTGCCGACGGCACCGTCCACCGCCTGGGTCCCGGTGACGTGAACCTTGCGGAAGACCTGACGGGCCATGGCCATACCACTCGCGTGGTCGGTGACGTTCCCAGGGTAACCGCCACCATTCACCTGGACGGCTAGCTTCAGCCCGGTCGCCGATTACGGTTGCCGCTCAGGGTGCATCGGGTGGGGGGATCATGGCGATTCCGTTACCCGGCGCACCCTGCTAGCCAACGCTCGGTCGGTTTGAGCAGGGCTAACAGGCCGGCGCAAATACTGGTCAGGCCGCAAACTGTCCGCGCTGGCGAGCCAGTCATGCCGACATCGCTTCGTCAGCGCATTAAGAATCTTACCAAAGCTCCTGCGAAGCCAGCCGGGCGCCTTCCACCATGGCAGCCATCTTCGCCCAGGCAATGTTTGTCTCCACCTTTCGGCCCCAGGCTGAGGTGCCAAAACCGCAGTCGCTGCCGGCCATAACGTTCTCCCGTCCCACCGCGTTGGCATAGTTGAGGATGCGTTGGGCAATCAGCTCAGGATGCTCAATGAAGTTGGTGGTGGTGTCCAGCACACCGGGTATTAGTAGCTTTCCGTCGGGTAGTTCCACGTCTTCCCACACTTTCCATTCGTGGGCGTGCCTGGGGTTGGCCCCTTCGATGGCAAGTCCCAACGGCCTAGCCTGTAGTACCAGGTCAACAATCTCCCTGAGCGGGACATCGTGGTGGTGCGGCCCTTCTGTATTGCCCCAGCAAACGTGCAGCCGCATCTGCTCCGGGTCAATGTCCTGCAGGGCATAGTTAATGACTTCCACGTGCAGTTCCACTATCTTCTTGAATTCCTCCACCGACAGGTGGGAAAACTGGGAGACGCGCGTCATAGCCAGGTCGGGGCAATCAATCTGCAGAATGAGACCGGAGTCGGCGATGGCGTTGTATTCGTCCTTCATCACCTCAGCCAAGGCGTATAGATAGGCTTCTTCGGTCGGATAAAACTCGTTGGGGAGGAAGTTCGCGATAACTCCGGGCGATGCCGCGGTCATGAACACCTCTTCTATGCCGGCAGACGTCGCCGCTTGCTGTAGGGTTTCGATGTCGCGCTGCACTGCGGGCCAGTCCTTCCAGGAGATGGGCCCGGTGCAGGCCGGTTGGGGCATATTGCGAGAAGAAAGGCCGGTCTGCGTGGCGGCGTACTCCGGGAAATCGTTGTCGTCCAGTCGCGGGCGGGCCCGGACGAGGCGCTCGCCGTCGAATCCGTTGAGACGCTCCTTCACATAGGTAGCATACTGCGACCGGCCCTGCTCGCCATCGTTCACCACGTCTATCCCGGTGTCCTGTTGCCGGGCCACCACCTCCCCAACTGCGTTGCGGACACCGGCTTGAAATCGGTTTCCATCAAACCTGCGCTGCTCTTCCCGGTCCCGCAATAGCTCTTGAAGCTGGGGAGACCGCGGCAGGCTCCCAGTATGGGTTGTAAGAATCCTGGACGTGCTTCTCTTCATAGTTACTCCCTCGGCTCTGACGTAGGTTTGGATAGGCGTAGGTTTGGATAATGAATGCTATCTTACTCTTACGCCGGTAAGGTGGCCGGTATGGAACCCAACCGGCCGTCGGGCGGAGCCACCGGCGTTAACCCTTGCCAGTTAGCCGGATCATCGTCCCAGCTGCCGCGCGGCGCCGACACAATGAAAATCGACGGCAAGCCGCACCGCATCGACCGGAGAGTCTTCGGGTTGGGAAATATCCCGGTCAAACACTCGAACCGGGGAGTTTCCAGCTACGTCTTCCAAGTGCGGTTCAACCACCAACTGGTAACCGCCGGTTACCCAGGGCAAGGCTGGCGTGAACTGCCAATTGTGCTCTGCCGCGCCGGATTCCCCCTGGCCTGGTATCGGCGCACCCGTAGCATCCCTGACCCAAAGACAGTGCTGCAGCAGGCCATGATCCAAGGTGCGGTCGAAAATTACGACCAGCGGATTCAATGAACCGGCTACCGGCGCAGTCAGGCGCCAACGACCTGGATCAATTCGAGACCGCAATGGCGGGCCGATTTGGTAACTGTGCGCCGAACCTGCTTTGAGGTGTTGTCCGCCGGCGTCGCGGAACTCAGCACCAACGATTACGCGCACCGGCGCCCCTTCAATCAGGGGGTAGCCAAATTCGCGGTTGGGAACCAGGCCGCGCTTGATACGGCCCGGGTCCAACAGCATGGTCAGACGTTGCCGCGATGCGTCCCAAAGCTCTGGATCAGAGGGAAGAAAAACTCCTTCCAACTCCTCTCCGGTGTCCTCGAGGCAAACCCGGATGGCTCGGCCCGCCCATCCCTCGCTCATTGGGGCCGAAAATAGCACGTACATCCTCAACAGGTTTACGGGCAGTTCGGTTGCCGTGGGATGGATGGCTGCAACCTCGGTGGACGGGACTGTTGGGGTTGATGGACGACGAACGGCCCAGACCTCCGGGCTCCCATCGCCGCCGGCATCTATCACCCCGGCATCTATCACCAACGAATAGTTCATCCCGTCCATGAATGGGAATCTGGGAACGAACCATACCGAGTCGAAATCCACGGCAAAGTCGCCGGCGACCGAAGGAATGTCGCGGCAGTTTCCGCTGGCATTCAGGACATCGCTGGTCAGGAGGGTCAGGCGCCGGCTAAGTTCGCCGGCGCCCAACCCGTCCAGTTCGCGAAGGTCAGATTGACTCCAACCGGTGACCTTCAGACTTTCTTTCCCTCGGTATTGCGCCCAATCAAGATGCAATTGGCGCGTTTGAGTCACAACGTACTGGTAGCGTAGGAACGCAGGTGTGTGCTGCCGTCCTCATCCTGCTGCAACATCAACACACCGCTGCCGTTGAGGTTGGCCATCCGCTTGACCCCTGGATGGGGCAGCAGCTGCCGGGGCACACCGACACCGGGCGTAACCGGATCGGCGGGGCTATTGTCCATGGAATCATCGGGTACTGTCAGCGGGCCCTGGCCCTCAATGTCTTTGCAGGCAATCTTGAACACCGGGTGCCGGTCGTTGCACACCAGCAGGTATTCATCACCGTCATGTTGGTAGGAAATCAGGTCCAACGGATGGTTGTGGGAACCCAACTCGGCAACGGTCTTGCCTTTGACCTGCTTCCCTGGCTCGAAATCGGCCAGGGAGAACTGCACTACCGGCGTACAGGTGTAACTGGCCAGGATGCTGGTGTTCCCCTGGTAAGGCACGAATGCGCGGATCGGCGCCGCCGTCTCGTACTGTCCGTGGGACACGTGGAATATCTCCAATGAGTTGGACTTCGCGTCCCCGTTGAAGGGGAAGGGAATCCGGCGCAGGGTGGACGTGAATTCTTCGTTGGACGTACCGGCTACCAGAAGCAACCCGTCCACGTATGACATATCCGTCACCGTAACCGTTCGCAGCGGCAGCCGGGTAACCAGACGCGGGTCGTCTTCGTCAGCTGCATCCTTGATGTCGTATTGAGAATAGGCCACCGCTTCCAGTGGCACGTCGCTGATGGATCCTCCGCTGGAAACCTTGATTAAGACCGGAAGGCCAGCGTCCCCGCTGCCCCGCATGACGGAAAAGTAGAGATTGTCGGAACTGGGATGAACCGCCATGTCCTTGATGGCCACATCCTCGCGGGAGCAGCCCAGGTAGGACGCCAGAGAGGTGTCAAAATTGTCCAGGTTCACGGCCTGACTTGCGCCACTCGCATCAGAGTCGCCAACGTCGATGGCGAATATGGCCGCTCCGGCGTTGTCTCCGATAAACAGGATTCCCTCCGGGCCGAAGGCCAACGGCCCAACCGACCTGATTGCTGGCGTACCGATTTCCATTCCATAGTCTGCGAAAATTGTCGAAGTCGCGTAATCAACCATCACATCCTCCTATGTTTTACGGAATCCAATTTCCGCCAGTGTAGCATCGCGGCTATGGTACTGCCACCGAATGTTGGCAAACGGAATGTCTTTGTTATACTTGTGCCACCCTTAATCGACCGGACTTCACGACCAAAGCCCGGACTTCACGACCAAAGCAAGGAAAGTTGCGATGACCACCGAACGACGCAAAGGAACCGTTTCCCTACGCCAGGTTAGTGGGTCAGCCCGTTCCAGAAAGGTCAGAGTAGATTTGGGCGCGGAATCTGCGTTTGCGACCTTGCCGGCTCCCGTGAAGGTTGGCGACGCTTCGTATTTTCTGGTGCGGGGACGCGACGGATACAAGCTGCTGTCTACAGTTTGCCCGCATCAGGGCGGCGAGATCGAAGACGAGGGTGATGAGCTGTTCGTTTGCGACGGGCACGGTTGGCAGTACGAAAAAGGCGAAGGCGCCTGCATCACACGAGCCGACTTCCGAATGAAAGCGTTTCTGGTCACTTTGCAGAACGACCATCTGGTCGCACTGGTGCCGGACGAGTAGACCGTCGCCACCATCTGGACATCCTGGCCGGCTTTTGAGCCGACCCTGGGATCACATCCGCCGATAGCGAAATAGCCCCGCCCCGGGAAACCGACTCCCGGGGCGGGGCTATTATCCCAATGACATTCCTGGTGGAACTAACCTACCATGTCATAGCTGCGCAGCAGCTTGCCCGGAAGTTCGCCGGTGCACTCGTTTTCCACGAAGGTTACGGTGCCGTTCACCAGGATATAGCGAATGCCGGTGGGCTTTTGCACCAACCGCTTCTCACCGCCTGGGAAGTCAGTCTCAAACCGCGGCTTGTCGTACAGCAATCCGAGCTCTTCCATGTTGTAAATCATGACATCGGCCCAGTCGCCAACGCGCAGGGTGCCACGGCCCTTCATGTCGGAGAACGCCGCGGGCAGGGCGCTCATCTTCTGGTGAGCCTGCTCCAGAGTCATCAGCTCGTTGTCGCGAATCCAGTGTCCCAGGAAGTAAACCGGCCACACGCTGTTGACCAGGAACCTGGTGTGGGCCCCACCGTCTGAAACGGAGATGTGGACGTAAGGATTCACCAGCCGTTCGGCCCGAGCGTCGTCGCCCTGTCCGCCGGCGGGGTGCGCAAATTCGGTTTCCAGGTCCTCGTCCAGGGCAATGTCCAGGAACGCGTCCAGCGGATGCTTGCCCTCGGCTTCGGCGATGTCGGCGATGGACAAACCCTCGTATTTGAGGTTCCGTTCCAGGGCCACCTCCACCACCTGCACTTGCGCCCAGTCCGTCCTGGCGTGCGGGCGATCCAGCACGTCGCGCTTCATCCCATCGCGAATGCCGTCCTCGGATAGCTTGGCGATCCGCTCCTCTTTGGAGCCAACCAACGGCTGGACCCAGTTGGGCATATAGTCGAACAAGTTGTACTCGGAAAGCTTGAACTCAGCTATGGTCGGCACCGACCCCTGCTGGGCAAAGACGGGCAGTCCTTCCTGACGGACCTGCTCCAGCCAGTCGTATCCCTCTTCGTCCCCCAGCACTACGTGGAGCGGGCGACCGCTCATACGCACCATTTCCGCCAACATATCCCGTTGGGCGGGGCGGTCGTCGGAGATGCCGATGGTCCAGCCCAGGTGACCCACGCCAAACTGTCTCAAAACCTGAGACAGTGCGTAGAACTCTTCGGGAGATGCCACATGGCTGGGCAGCCAGCTACCGTCCTCGGGTCGGTCCTCCAGGTTCTTGTCGGCGGACAAGCCGAAGGCCCCGGCCTTCATGGAATCGTAAAGAATCTGTTTCATCTGGTTCAGTTCGGCCTCGGTTACGGAGGTTCGTTCACGAGCCGGTATCATGCCCAGAACGTAGCCCCGCAGCGGCGAGAAGGGAACCAGCGCGCCAACGTTTACGCCCAGACCCTGGCGGTCGAGGCTGTCCATGTACTCCGGGAAAGTCTCCCAGTCCCAGCGCATACCCAGGCGCATCGACTCCAGCGGAATCGCTTCAATGCGGTTCATCATGCGCATATTCAGGTCCTGGTCTTCAGGCCGAGTCGGCGCGAATCCAAACCCGCACTGTCCGACGGTTAGCGAGGTTACGCCAAACCATCCGGAGAGCGATGCATAAGGATCCCAGTTGAGCTGCGCGTCGTAGTGCGTATGCAGGTCAACCGCCCCCGGCGCCACGATGCAGCCGCTGGCATCCAGCTCTCTGGCGCCGCCGGCGTTGATACGCCCGCTGATCATGGCCACCCGGCCGTCTTTGATGCCAACGTCGGCGCGGAGACGGGGCAGGCCCGTGCCGTCCACGACGGTTCCACCACGAATCACCAAATCAAACTCAGGCATACGGTTACCTCCAGCAACGAATTACGGCCAATGACGAATTACAACGTTTCCAGCCTACCCCATCACAAAAAAGGGCACAATTAATTAGCGCTAGTGTACGTGTCGCTATTATGCAAGTCAATGTGCTGGCGGTAACCGCAGTATTTTTCTGATTGGTGTTTGTTTCCGTCCACCGCATTGCGAAAATTGGGCCGCAAAATAATGGCTGCCGGGGCGTTGGCGTCAATTCGGAGGATAATAGCGTGAGCAGTCTGAAGCACAATTGATACCGGTACCCGTTCAGCGGGGCATGTGCTTGTTGACCCACTCCAGTTCTTCGGCTTCGGTTTGGAAATATTCGAACCGATGGAACAGTTTGGTCTCCCCTCTCGCCTTGCGGATTTCCTCCCGCCTGGTTTCCGAGCCCCGGGTGTCAACCTCCAGAGTGTCAGGGTCAATGGCCACTCCGTAGCGTTCCAGGGCGGCTTCCAGCGACACGAAACCATCCTTCACGTCGTCCAGCACGAGGTTCACATCGCGCTTCAGCGGATCACCCCATCCCCCGCCGCCGGCCGTGTGGATTCTCACCAGGTCTCCGTATTTCCAGTGGTTGTCGTCGGAAAATGCCCTGATTTCCCGTTCCTCTGGCGTACCCGGATTAAGCAAGACCCTGGATAATCCGCCCCCCATGCCTCCGGCAACACCCCACGCCGGAAACAGGTTGTTCTCAACCCGCAGTCCGAAGGTCCCTTCATCGGCCAGCAATCGCACGTCCCGTATGATTCCACAGCCGCCCCTGAACTGCCCCGGGCCGCCGGAATCGGTGGCGATGGCGTAGCGCTCCAGTCGCAAGGGATACTCCATTTCCATGAATTCGCCGGGATAATTCTCATTGTGCCGCTGGTACATGGCGTCGAGGCCGTCGCCGAACGGCCTGGCGCCATGGCCGACGGCGATGCCATCGGTGCAAAGCAGCCAGGCGCCCGTGTCGGTGTCTTTCATCCTCCAGTAGGCAATCACGTAGACTGCGGCGCCGGCCATCACCTCACCATCTGTAGCCTGGGCCAAAACTGCCCGCACCGCGCTCTTGAGCTTGGTGAAGGTGTGCGCCCAGCACCCCAGAGCGGCCGGCCATTCGGGTTGCAGGATGCTGCCGGGCCTGAGCTGTACCCGGTCTATTCCCGCGAGCAGCCCGTGATTGGACAACAGCGACGAATCGAACTGGTGAAAGTGCTGGCCGAAGTAGGCCTTCAGCGCGCCGTCGCTGGCGATGAAATTAATCGACCCATCAGCCTGATCGTCGCTGCCAGTCGCATCCAGCAACACTGTGTCTCCCTGACGCTGGAGCTTCAGTGGAAAGAGTGCCATTGATCTCCCACGCCGGCGTGATCCATGTAGTCTCGTACCGCGTACTCGCCCTCGGGGATCATTTCCAGCGTTTTCTCCCGCACCAATCGCGCGGTGTCCGCCTGATCCTGATCGATGGCGGCCAGCATGGTGTCTTTTCCGTAGCGGTCGAACATCTCGAGCAATCGTTCCTGGGCGCGCCGGGCCGCCGACATCAGCGCCCGCGAATCGCCTTCCAGCAGGTCGGGATACCTGGAGTTGCGCAGGATGATCCGGTATGCCTCATCGTTCAGTTTGCCGCCGTCGATAATCTTGATGGGCGGAACCAGCGTTCCATCGTGGAAAATCTCGGTGTTGGCCGGCCCGATGCTGCCGGGGCGAGACCCGCCAAGGTCCCAGAAGTGAGCGAAGGAGTGGCTGTATGCCACGACCTCCCCGTCGAAAAAGACCGGCACGATGAACACCATATCCGGCGTGTGAGTGATGCTGCCATGGGAGAGGTACGGGTCGTTGTACCAGTACAGGTCACCCGGCCGCATTGACTGGACGGGGTAGTATCCCCAGACACATCCCAGTATGTCGCTGCCCATGGTCTCGCCGTAGATTTCCTGTCCACCGGCGTCCAGAAAGCTAACGGTGTAGTCCTTTTTCTCACGGATGAACGCCGACATTGCCGTGCGCTCTACAATCAGCTCGCACTCCAGTCTGGCCGCCCGCAGAGAACCGCGAATCAGCTGGCGTGTCACCGGCTCAACGGCCTCGAAAGGCACCTCCGGTCCGTTGGGGCCGGGATAGTTCCTGGGCTGGGGTACCGTCATTGTCCGCTCCCTGTGGCGCGCATGATGCAGTTGCCGTACTCGTCAACCCGCGAATCCCATCCGGGGTTTATCACCACCGTGGCGTCCATCCCCTCCAGGATGGCTGGCCCTGCAATCCTGGCTTGCGGGTACAAGCCCTCCCGCCGGTAGATGGCACACTGAACGAATCCCTGCGACTCTTCGAAATATACTGGCCGCCGGTCGATTAACGCCTGATCCAGACTGCCGTTCCCTGGGGCAAGGCTCGGCATTTTTACAGTGCCCACCTGCCCAGACGCGGTTACCCGTACCGTTACGATCTCCACCGGCTGCTCCAGGGCAAACCCGTAGAGTTGTTCGTGGCGACGGTGAAATTCCTGTAATAGTGCATCCAGACCCACGCGATCTACCTGCGAGTGGTGGTATAGGATGGTCAATTCCGATCCCTGGTGCGTGTATCTGAGATCGGCGGAGCGTGTCAAGCTATGGCTGTCGGCGGGGACGCCTTCCCCGCGCAACCAGTTGCGGCCCTCCGTTTCCAGTTCGGAAAAGATTGTGGCCATGCCATCCAGATCATAGTCCGGAGGCTGCTGCAGAAACGTCTTCGCATAGTCATTCTTGAAATCGGCAACCAGCAATCCATAGGCGGACGCAATGCCGGGATACGGCGGAACCACCACCGTCTGGATGCCCAGCAAATTCGCCACGTCGATGGCGTGCATGGGACCAGCGCCACCATAGGCGACCAGGGTGAAGTCCCGTGGGTCGTGGCCGCGCTCCACGCTGATGTTGCGGATTGCACCTACCATCGCGTTATCAGCTATCTTCAGGATTCCAATTGCGGCGGCCGAAATTTCCAGACCCAGGGGCGATGCTACTGATACGTCGATCGCCCATACAGCCGCGTCACGATCAAGCGTTAGTTGGCCGCCAGCAATCTGGGTGTTCACCCGTCCCAGCACCAGGTTGGCGTCGGTTACGGTGGGGCGAGTAGCGCCCCGTCCGTAGCAGACCGGCCCGGGGTCTGCGCCGGCGCTGGCGGGGCCAACCGTGAGGCTGCCGTAAGGCGACACCTCGGCAATGCTGCCACCCCCGCATCCGATGGTGGCGATGTCGAGCATGGGAAGTTGAATCGGCCAATCCCCCAGCTTGCCGTTCAGGGTAATGTCCGGTTGTCGGTCCTTCAGCAATGATACGTCGGTGCTGGTTCCACCCATGTCAAAGGAGATGCAGTTCGCAACTCCGGCGGTTTCCGCAATCTGCAATGTGGCCATCACTCCGGCAGCCGGCCCGGATAGCGCAGTGTAGACCGGCTGCTCCACCGCCGTGTCCGCGCCAATGATCCCGCCGTTGGACTTCATAATCGAGAAGGCCGCGCCCGTTCCGAAGGTGTGCAACGACCTCTTGAGGTTGTCGATGTAGCGACTCACCCTGGGAGTAACGTAGGCGTTCAGTACGGTGGTGATGGTTCGCTCGTACTCGCGATATACGGGCAAGACTTCTGATGATAGGGACACGGCAACGTCCGGAAGTTCCTGCATCAGAATCTCTTTGGCTCTCCGCTCGTGGGCCGGGTTCGCGTAGGAGTGCAGGAATGCCACGGCCACCGCAGCGACTCCGGCGCGCCGGAAGTGGCGTGCGGCATCGCGCACGTCGGATTCGTCCATCGGGATCAGGATTTTTCCGTCGAAACTGGTGCGCTCTGTCACTTCCAGGCAGTTCCTGGGTTGCACGGGGCGATCCGGTTTCACCCAGGTATTGGGATTAGCCAGGCGGGGTGTGCCGTGGCGGGCTATTTCCAGCACGTACTTGAAACCTTCGGTAACCAGCAATCCGACGGCGGCGCCCTGGTTTTCCAGAACCGAATTGGTGGCGATGGTGGTGCCATGCAGGATGTGGACTACATCGGCGGGGCTGACGCCATTGGCCGCCAGAATCTCGGTGAGACCGGTCATGAAGCCCAGGGAGGGGTCGACAGGAGTGGACGGGGTTTTGTACACCCGCTGTTCATTCGATTCCAGGTCGCAGAGCACGAGATCGGTAAAAGTACCGCCTATGTCCACGGCTACTGCATAGGTTCCCATATTCTCCCTTGCGATATGGCTGACGGCGGCGAAATTGGGTTGGGGTCGCTGGGCCGGCCGACATCACGCCGCAAGCAGCGGCCCCACCGCCGCCCCGGTTGCAAGCCCCGCGTCGGGTTCGTGCCAACCCTATTTCCTGAATAGTGCGGCGACGCGCTCGCCCACGGTCCGGTCTTCGCCGGGATTCAACCCGAACATGTGAATGGTTATGAAGTCATCCTCGTCACGAACCCTGGTCCAGATGGGAGGGTCGCCCTCCTTCAGACGGTCTCTGAGGTCGTAGATGGTCATGCCTGCGAGCGCTGGGTCAACCCACAGGTTCAGGCCGTAGGGTTGATGGCCGATCACGTTGTCGATCAACTCAACCCTGAGTCCTGGAATACCGGACAAAGCATCCGATATGTTCCGGCTGCGTTGCTCGGCATCGCCCAGCCGGTCTTCGTGGTTCATGGTCATCCAGTGCCTGACTGCTGCCACCGCTCCGATCATCTCCTGGCGGTCCACCTTCTGGGGGCGGCCAACTCCGCGTACCCGGCGGCCTTCGTAGCTGGCGAACGCCTGCAGACCAATCTTGCGGATCATTTCGGGAGTGCCCAGGGCCAGACCCGTTGATTGCGGTGCGCCCATGTATTTGGCGGCGATACACTGAAAGTCGGCGCCCATGCGCACGTACTTGCCGAAGTTTTCCAGTGGGTAAATCTGTCCGGCTGCGTCCACGGTTACCAGTACGCCGTGCGCATGGGCGATGGCGATGGTCTGTTCCAGCGAAAGCGCTTCGGGGTCGTGCGACTGCTCGACAGCATAATAATGAACGGCGGCGGTGTTGGGGCCGATGGCATCCTCAAGGTCTGCTTCGGTGGTGCGTGCCTCGGAGCCGAACATCACCAGCCTGGCTCCGGCTAACTCCAGGCAACGATCGTACCAATATCGCTGGCGCGTCTGGATGAGGATTTCGTTTTTCATTCCGCCGGTGTCTGGGAGTTGCTGGATTTTATCGTCGTCGTCGCCGGCCATGGCGGCAGCTGTTGCCAGCATCAGCGCCGAGCCGGCGCCGGACGTGATGTAGGCGGCGGGCACGTTGACCATCGTTGCAATGGCGGCGCCGGCTTTCTCCTGCAGCTCCATCAGCGGGATGTAGGCTCCGTCGGCGCGGGCCATTGCTTCCTTCACTTCGGGCAGTGGGGTGGAGCCGCCCAGCATGGTCACGCTGCCGGTAGCGTTGATGACCGGAATTGCTCCGAGTTCCTTGTAGATGTCACCCCAATCGGCGGCCACCATGGTCTAACTCCTTCACCCGCGCGACATAAGCGCGGGCGCAACGGGTTTGCAGATGTTGCCCGAATGATAGCCGTCGCCCGGCGCCATGTCCAGAATGAATGCGTCTATGACGGGCGCATGCCATTAGGGTGAGCGTCATTAGATGTAACGCGTCCCTGGCGTGGCGAATCCAGCGTTATCCGCATCACTCCCCGGTGAAAATCGGCGGCCGCCGCTCGCGGAAAGAGGCCGCCGCTTCCGCAACGTCGTGGGGAGCTCGGCGGGCAAATACGATGCTGTGGGTCTCGTATTCCAGCTGGTCTGCCAGGTCGGTGTCCATGCTGCGTTGCAATGCCCGCTTTGACATCTGCATGGCTACCGGCGGCCAGCCGGCGATTTGGCGCGCCAAATCCCGGGCCTCTGCCAGCAGGTTTTCAGACGTGGTCAACCGGTCCAGCAGCCCCAATCGGTAGGCTTCGTCGGCATCGACATTTCGGCTCGTAAACACCAGGTCGAATGCCCGGCTGATACCCACGATGCGTGGCAGGAAGTAGGACAAACCGGAATCGGGACTCAAACTTCGTTCAATGAACACGGTTTTGAACCGCGTGTTTTCGCAACCCACCCGCAGGTCGCAGGCCAGCGCCAAACCCATCCCGGCGCCGGCGGCAACGCCATTCACCGCCGCGATGGTCGGTTTGTCCAGGCCCCGGTAGACCATCATCGCCTGGCGTCCGACCCAGTTGTACTCGTCCAGACGCTCGCCCCTGCTGGGACGTTCGCCCCTGTTGGGATGACCGTCCGGGGAGCGGTCGCCGGTCAAGTCGGCGCCGGAACAGAACCCCCGTCCCGCTCCGGTGAAGATGACCACCCGCACGCCGTCGTCGTCTCTCAACTCCTGGCACGCGTCCATCATTTCCAGGTGCAGGGTACGGTTGAGGGCGTTGAGCTTTTCCGGGCGGTTCAGCGTAACCACTGCGATCAGGTCGTCCCGTTCGATGGACAGGTTTTCGTAAGACATCGCTCTCCTCAGACATCGGTTCCTCCGCGCATCGGCCCGGCAACCCCGCATCCTGCACCGTGCTCTCGGCGCCGTGCCACCCGCGCGGCGCCGGGTTGCGTTGGCTACTTCACCGCCAGCATATCGCAGGCCAGGCCGAGCATTATCTTGGCGCCGCTCACCAGGCTCTTGATTCCCACTGACTCATTGGTGCCGTGGGTGTAATTCAGCATGGGATCGTCGTCGGGATGGGAGCCGGAGAAGCCGTAGGTGATGGTTCCGAGCGGACGAGTAAACCGCGAGTCGGTAAACCCGTTGCTGATGGCCGGCACCCACTGGATGTCGCTGCGCTGCAAGGCTCGGGCCGTTACCGCCTGAATGCTGGTGGCCAACTCTGACTCAAACGGCGAGGAGTTGGGACGGGCCATATAGTCAATCTCATAGGACGTACCGGGGATGTCCGACAGCAGTGCGTCAAGCTGATCCCGCACGTATTGCTCGTCCTGATGGGGCAGCGTGCGCACGTCGCACGTGAGCCGGATTGATTCGGGAACGCTGTTGGACTTGACGCCGCCCCTTACCATAGTGGGAGTAAGGGTCATCCGGGAAAGCGCCCTGAGCATTGAGGCGAAACGAGGATTGGACGGTTCGATCTCGGCGATGATTTCGTCCACGTTGGCCGGCGAAGCTCGATGCTCGATGGCAAAAGTCGAAAGGTGGTCGAACAGGTCGGTGGATGTGTCGCGGTCTGGGTCGTAGTCCTCGATTGAGCTGAGGGCGCGGCTCAGGCCGTACAGGGCGTTGGTTCCCTGCCACGGCAACGAGGCGTGGGCGCTGGTTCCCTTGACGTCAATCTCCACCTGCAATCGCCCTTTTTCACCGACACCGAGGATGTACGTCAAGGCCCCCGCCGCCTGAATGGGAGTGCCGCCACCTTCGTTGACGGCATAGGGCGCGGCCAGCTTATCGGGATGATTGTCGGCCAGCCAACCGAACCCGTACCTGCCGCCATGCTCCTCGTCGGCGCCGGCAGCCAGGATCAATCCGTCCTGCAACTCAATCCCGTTGCGCTTCAGCAAGCGGACGGCCATCAATTGGGCCGTGAGCAGTCCCTTGCAGTCGGACGAACCGCGGCCGAAAATACGGCCCTCGGCAATGGTGGCGCTGAACGGCGGGAACCGCCACTTGGAATCGTCTTCCACCGGCACAACGTCGGTGTGCGACATGAACATCAACCCGGCCTGGCCGGATCTTCCCTCCATCCGGGCAATCAGGTTGCCGCGATTGGGCGCGGACTCCAGGATCTCCGATTCAATCCCATCCTGAGCCAACCAGTCGTGGGCAAACTCGCAGACCGGAGTTTCGTCGCCCGTAGGCATGAATCCGGTGTTAACCGAAGGGATTCTAACCAGCGCTTGTTCGAGTGCAATGATGTCATCCTGGGCGGCGTCAACCTGGGCGAATAGCTCTTCAAGGTCGGGCATAGCCGGTGTCCTCCCGTGTACCGATTGTCAGGGCGATGCACTGCAGCGAGTGTAGGCAGGCCGCTAGCCAGTGCCGTTCTTGTTGAATTCATCATGCTAGTGCGGTATTTTAGGATGTGTAGAACGGTTAATGCTTCCGTTGGTTTGAATTAGGTTTGCTCAGGCAGCGGCGCGAAAAAAAGGTCGATCTTGGTCCTCGCTTCTTCCACGGTTTTGACGTCTCTTAGCCTCTCCGCCCAAGTGCGACCCGGATGCATAGTGTCCCACCAGCTTCTTTCGCCGTTGTACCGACCGCTGCCGGGGTCGTGGTCTCCGAACCCGTCCAGGCAGCGATTCCACACCGGTTTGTAATATTCGATGATGAACCGCTCCGCAAGTGTAATCCAAACTGGAACGATAGCTAGGAACCGGTATCTGAATTCGTCTAAATTGAGATTTTCTGACTGTTCGATGGATCTTGCGTGTTCTCTTAGTCTCGCTTGTAAGGCAGGTGCGTGCGCGTCCACGGTGTCACCCCGGCGCGATCCGGGAGGAACCGCTTCCCTACGTAAATTGGTGTGCTGGACAACGAAATCGTTTGGTAGGCGGGCAGAGCACCGGTGTACACCAAGGAATATATCCCTGGCCCGTATATGTTGATCGGGTGACCTAGCCGATTCAAGAGTTGCTGCTCGAATTGGAGCACCATTCCTGCCATTAAATTGTCGTAGGTAAGCGGGTCGTACAGGTTGCTCATTTCTGTTGGCATATTTCGATGACTGATTCGTACAGGTGGGTGCCGCTACTCAGTTGGCCAGCGCGGACCCTCGAGTTGATGATGCTATTCCCAACGCGGGCTTGGCGTGGAACATCTACCTTACGCACCTCGAGTCCGCATTGCCGTGCGATGGTCGCCATGAATTGGTCTGTTGGGACCGGGATGCCCTGCACGATGCTATTTCCTATGACGACGAGTGCAGTCCCATGAGGGCTTAGGGACCATTTGACGCCCTTCAAGAACCGGACACAGTCGTTCAGATACGAAGCTGCATAGTTGGCCCATCCGTTGCCGCCATAGGAACCTTTTTCAGGGTTCTGTTGACGAATTCGATCGACTGTCTGTCGTATTTCTTCATCGGTGATGGATGGGTCTAGATCCACTTTGTCCTGTTCACGAGCTAACTGCCAATACGTGCCAAAGTTCAGTGATTCAAGTTCCTTCATGTCCTGTGGTGCCTTGCAGAACTCCAGCCAGTACATATGAGGCCGCGTATTACGGTTGTAGTGATAGTTGTTCATGTACGGCGGCGAAGTTACAATCAGGTCGACGCTGCCGGAATGTATCGTTTTGTACTCCTCCAGGAAGGATCGTACGTGGACCACGCCGTCATTCCTTTCGCCCAAGACGCGGCTCTGTCGGTACCAATCAGAGTCGTCGGCTATCTGGCTTAGTTTCGCCACCAAGGTGGTAATGACGGGGTAGTCTTCGATTTCCGCGCGGCCAACTGTTTTCTTTCTACTCAGACTCGGTTCGTACGAGTAGTTCGAATAATCCACCATCGTTGCCGCGAAAGCGAGGCGAAGCAAGTCTGTAGCGGTCTCGTCTTCTTGGTCGCTGATAAAATCCATGAGGAACAGGACCTTCCTCAAGACCTTCGGACTGTAGAACGGTGACCTGGTTCGGAAACCAGCGGGCGGGGATGCGTTTGGAATCTGCTTGGTTGTGTCCATGGTCTTGCCGTGTAGGATGAGCTCTTGAATGGTCTGTCTGAGTGCTGCCGTTTTGACCCGGTGCGCCCTCAGTTTAGTTTGCGCCACGAAAGCCGCGTAAGGGTTGATCTCGAAGCCGATTGCACAGTGTCCAGCACGGTCAGCTTCAACCAGCGTAGTTCCTACCCCGGCGAATGGATCCAAAATTACCTTGTCAATGCCGTGGGCGTAGCTATTGAGGGCACCAAGAGCGAATTTTTGTGAGTAGCCCGCGATCCATGGAACCCATCGATGTACCGGGACTGTTCGGTTTGAAGCAAAAGCCGGATCTTGGAAAGAGCCTGGGGCCTTTTTTTCCATGCTAGCAAGTCCTGGCACCGTGATGCTTTTCACTTTCATCGAGCCGAAAAGCTGACGGCGTTGCCTGATGTACACTGAACCCCGCACATCATAATGTCGGAGGTTCGGTTTTACAACTCAAAATGCGTCACTAAACGCTGGCCAGTGTCAACGCAACTCATGCAGTCAGTCCCCGGTTGCGGTCGTGGCCGGTTCGCGCTCCGGGCTTCTGCTGCCGGACAGGCCATGCCGCATCACCAGCCCGGCCATGCACAGGGAGAGGGACGCAAAGCTGACAATCGCCAAAGACAGTCCGAGGTCGTTGGTCAACTCCTGCAAGAGACCGGTGGCCAGGGGGCCCAGCGTAATACCTGCCGAGCTCATCATCTGGATGAATGCCAGCCCGACTGCAACTTCCCGGGGGCGGATGCCAGGTAGATGGAACGGCACGGAGTAGAGCACCGGCCAGAATCCCCAGGCTATGCCGTTGACAAACGTAAGCGCCAGCAGAACGGGAATTGAGCCGGTCAAGGTCATCGCCATGAACGTGGCAGCCATCGTAGCGCCGGTGGCGAGCAGGATGGTGCGTCCCCGATCCGACACCATCACCAGCCACCCAAAGCCCAGCCCGCAGATGCCGCCCATGAATATGCCCAGCGCCAGGATGCCGCCAGACCAGACCAGGGGCATCTGATGGTTGTCCAGCATCAGGGTCGGGTAGAAACTCAGGAACCCAGACCATGCGGTGGTCGCCCCGACGAACCCGAGGCCCCCGATCCAAAGGTCACGATACCGGAGTGTGCCCTTGAGGACGCTGGCATCCTGAGCCGCCAGGCGCGCACGGTATTCGGATGTAACGCGCTCTTTGCCGAATATCATCCAGAGGATAGTCATAACCGCGAACAGCGCGACAAACGAGAGCAGGGTTGCCCGCCAGTTGTCGCCGAGGGCGATCAGGATAAATGGGGAGGCAGCCACCCCGCCCCCGACCACCAGCCCGAACATGGCGTTTGAGATGCTGTTGACGAGTACAACCTGGCGCGCCGGAAACCATTGTTGGGTTAGAAAGGCTCGGGCCGGTTGGCGGGCAATCACGCTGATGCCGAACGCCATCCGGCCCAGAATCAGCACCGCGAACCCTGGCGAAACGGCCTGGGCCAGCAGGAACAGCGTTCCCAGGGCCATGGTCACAGTGGTCAGAATCTTTGGTGAGAACCGGGAAGTCCACCAACCCAGTGGGATTGCCAGCGCCAGGTTGCCCCAGTAGGCGGCAGAACCCAGCATCCCTTGCTGGAAGGGCGAAAGGCCAAACTCGGCGCTAATGGCCGGCAGCAGGATGCCGATGGTGGACATAATCATGAACCCGGAGACGCTGGCCGTCAGCCAGATTCCCATAACCACCCACCGGTAGGCCAATACAGGCTCGGAGGAATCTTCCATTGCGGCCCACCCTTTTCAGGCCCGATTAGTAGCGATTACCGAAAACCATACCGGATGGCGTAGTTCACCAATTACCGGGGCAGTGTATGACCCGGCTTGAACACAGTCAACGCATACCGTTTGCCAAGCATCCACGACTTGGCAACCCAACCGCCGCTTATTAGACGTCCGGCAAAACCGCGATTGTATGGGCCAGGCTATCCGAATAAGATTGCATGAATCCGACAGGGACGCCTGGGCAATCGCGTCTTAATGGTGGTTTTTAGAATTATGCTAATGTTGCCTGATTCGATGAAACGAGAGGAGGCAGCGGGCCATGACAGAATCGCATCGCGTATCGATCCTGGATCATTTCGCTGACCTGGACGATCTCAGGGTGGAACGCACCCGACGCCACAAACTGGTAGGCATCATCGCCATCGCCAAATGAGAGCGGCCATCAAAGTGGTCGCCCATCGGGAAACCGCCGCGGGTGGCGTCAGTCAACCCCGTTACTACATCAGCAGCCGGGCGGCCTCGGCAGAACAACTCCTGGCTGCCGTCCGGAGCCATTGGAGCATTGAGAACTCACTGCACTGGACTTTGGACGTAACCTTTCGAGAAGACCGGTGCCGAGTGCGCAAGGAGCACGGGCCACCGAACCTGGCCACCCTGCGTCAAATCTCCCACAATTTGCTGAAAACCGAAAGCACCCTGAAAGTGGGCATCCAGGGCAAACGACTCAACGCCGGTTGGCGTGAAGACTACCTGCTGAAATTCCTCCTCGGATAAGACGCGATTGCCCTGCGTGCACGCGTACCTACTTTGTGAGTGCGAGCGTAGCGTGGTAAGCATCGTTATTATCGCTCCGCCGGCAGTAGGTTTTGCGGAATAACCGTCGTATGTTGCCCGTTTGAGCACAGTTGCATGATGGCCTTCACGTGGTCTTGTACTGGCAGCGATTCTGAGCCGTCCCACCAGGCGAAACGGTCTATTTCCCTTCGTTGCAGGCGTACCTCTCCTGTAACGTCGAGTAAGTAAATCTGGTGGACAACGTATCGTCCCTCGTGGGTTCCTACAAAGGCCGTGCGCACTGGCGATAATCCGGTCTCTTCGTAAATCTCGCGGGTTACGGCGGTTGCGCTGGTCTCCCCGGCCTTGATGCGGCCGCCCGGAAGTCCGAAATCCCTCTGGTTACGCTCCCTTACCAGCAACACCTTGCCGTCACGAATCCCGACCCCTGTTGCCCTGGGATACTTTTGCCGTGCCATGCTGCTACTCCTTGTTGAAGTTAGTGAAATGTCGTATTGCATCGGTGGCATCGCCAGTTGTTATATTGGTGTTGTTGGCGCCGTCGCCGAACGTTTTTGCTATGACACTGAGGACAGCGATGCCCACCGTGCCCTCTACGACTCCGACCAGCACTGAACAGAATCAGTAAGCCAATCACCACGATGATAATGATGACCCACCAATTCCCTCCCAGCCAGTCCATAATTCCTCCTCTGATATATGTTCCGCGCCCACTGCGATGCGCCTGGCAACTGCCTCCGGAGCATCCTGCTTGCTTAGCCTATGGTTTGTTGCACCGCACCAGGATTCTATCGGGATCCTTTACGTAGCTGCTCCGAATCTCGCCCTGGGCATTGGTGAAGGATTCGATGGGGCCGCTCAGGTCGAAGCCTTAGTCAATCATGTCGTGGGCGAGCACTGCCACATCTTCAACTCCGAACGAGGTGTGGCTGATTCCCACAGGGTCCAGCAGTATGGCTTCCCCCGAGTTTCGCCCGGATGACTGGTCAGGGTCAGCGTTGGTGTTGTGTTGTCTCTGTAGCTCAGGCTGACCCAACGGCGGGTCTTTCATGCTGGGATTATACTACAATGCAGAATGGGGTTACGGAAGCCGCCGAACTGGTTGACGGTTATCACTTCGGTGAGGTATGGGGTCGAGCAGACCTCAGCGCCAAAGAACAGACGGTGTGCATCCTGGTGGTGCTGATGTGCCGCGGACACATGAAGCAACTGAGGGAACACATCAGCTACGCCCTCAACCTTGGTATGAGTCGCCGCGAAATCTGCGAGGTTTTCTCACAAGCCGGCTGGTATCGAGGGTGGCCGTATGTGGAGGAGGCCCTGGAGCAGGCCGACATGGTGTTCACCGAACGAGGTATATGACATCCCGGCCGGCGTGGTTATCGGCGTCTTTAACTGGGCTGCGTTGACTGGGGAGACCGGTGCGGCCGGGGCCGATGCCAACTCGGCAACGCTGGATACATCGGGGCACAGGGGCAGACGATGGCGCAGTCATTCTCGGTTGAAGAGATAATCCGGAGGCCGGCCGGCCAGGTTTGGGACACGCTGATCGACTGGAGCAACGCCCATCGCTGGATGTCTGGTATCGACCGGATGGACATTCACGGAGCCTGAACCGGTCGCGGGACGGGTAGAGTCGATTGGCGCCGGCCCTGGTTAGCCCTGCCGGTTGCAAAATATCCTGCGCTGTTGTGATAATTGTTTGAACATGAAAACCCAGCAGTGGCAGAGATCGAAAGTCCTGGCGACGTTTTGGCTGCGCCGGCGTATTCGGCGTCTGCGTGCCAAAGCATCGCGGATTCAGGCCCGACTGGATTCGATACCGCCCTTTGCGTTGGTGGGCCGCACGGTGCGCGAACTGCGCGACGACGACGCTACGCACATGGCTGCTGGCGTTGCCTTTTATGCCATCCTGTCGCTGTTCCCCATGACGCTGGGGCTGGTGGCCCTGTTGAGCGTCGTTCTGGATTCCACCGACGTTCAGGCGCAGCTGGTGGCTTTCTTTCTGACCTATTTGCCCGGCGGAACGGATACGCTGAACACCGACGTGGACGCGGTGGGAAGTGTGAGGAGTTTCCTCGGCATCTTCAGTTTGATTGGTTTATTCTGGACTGCCAGCGCGGTATTCGGGGCCATCAGTCGGGCCGTCAATCGGGCGTGGGACGTGCATCGAGACCGCCCCTTCTGGCTGGCCAAGTTGCGGCACATCGCGATGGCGGTCGGCGTGGGGCTGTTGTTCCTGCTTTCGGTGGGCACCACTGCGTTGTTGCAGTTCCTGGCCCAATTCAACCTGGGCGGCGCCGGCCGGATCGAATTTCTGGCCGGTGAGGGCACGAGCATCATCGCCAGGTTGATCCCGTTCGTATTCACGCTGGCGATTTTCCTGCTGATTTACAAATACATCCCCAACACGAAAACGCACTGGCGATACATCTGGCCCGGCGTCCTGCTGGCCGGCATCGCGTTCGAGGTTAGCAAAAGTGGCTTCGTCCTTTATCTGGACCACTTCGCCGACTACGAAAAAGTTTACGGTTCTCTGGGATCGGTGGTGGCGTTGCTGGTGTGGATCTATTTCTCGGCCTTCATTTTGATTGCCGGGGCCGAATTGTCATCGGAATACGGGCGGATGCGGGAAGGAATAGATCGGGGCCGGCTGATAGAACATCGAAACCTCAGCAGCGCAGATGGGCAGGTTGGTCCAGAGCCTGTTGACAATTAGCAAAGCCGCCACTCCCGCGAAAGCGGGAGTCCAGAGCGGGTATGATGAAAGAATGAGAACCGTGATTATCGAAAGTCGCTCATACGTAAAACCCTGCAATATTGACCAACGGATGCTATCATAGCTTGTGGGGTGAACTGCTTTGAGTGACTACCGGAACAACAATATCCGAAATTTGGCCATCATAGCCCATGTCGATCACGGTAAGACGACGCTGGTTGATGCGTTGTTGAAACAGGGCAAGGTGTTCCGCGACCACCAGCAGGTTGGCGAGCTGATCATGGACACCAACCCGCTGGAGCGGGAGCGCGGCATCACCATCCTGGCCAAAAATGCCTCGGTTTCCTACCAGGGCGTTCGGATTAACATCATCGACACGCCGGGCCATGCCGATTTCAGCGGGGAGGTGGAACGCGTGATGAACATGGCCGACGGCTGCCTGCTGCTGGTGGATGCCGTGGACGGCCCCATGCCCCAGACGACTTACGTGCTGCGCCAGGCGCTACAACAGAACGTGACGCCCATGGTGGTAATCAACAAGGTTGATCGCCCCGAGGCCAGGGTTGCCGAAGTGGTTGACCTGGTTCAGGATTTGTTCCTGGAACTGGCGACCAAATCCGAGCAACTCGATTATCCGGTGTTGTACGCCTCGGCCCGCGAGGGCTACGCATCCGCCGACCCGAACGTTCGGGGGACGGATATGCAGCCTCTTTTTAAGGCGATTCTCGATTCGGTGCCAGCGCCTGCCGGCGACCCGGGCGCTCCGCTGCAAATGCTGGTTGCGGCGCTGGACTACAACAATTACATGGGTCAGGTGGCCGTGGGCCGCATTACCAACGGCACACTCAAGCTGCGCGACGACGTGGCTTTGATGACCCTTAACGGTGAACCCACCATCCACAACCTGGAACGCATCTGCGTGTTCCGGGGCATGGAAAAGGTGGAAGTAGCGGAAGCCTATGCCGGGGACGTGGTGGCGCTTACCGGCCCGGAGGGGGTTTCGATAGGCGATACCATAGCCGGCCGCGAAAACCCGGTGGCACTGCCGTCCATCGACATCAACGAACCGACGGTGCGGATGACATTCGGCGTCAGCACGTCGCCTTTCATGGGCAAGGAAGGTTCGCACTGCACGTCCCGCAATTTGTACGAGCGGCTCATGCGTGAGCTGCGAACCAACGTCAGTATGCGGGTGGAAACCACTCCGAGCCCGGACCTGTTCGTGGTTGCCGGACGGGGGGAGTTGCACCTTTCCATTCTCGTCGAGACCATGCGTCGCGAGCAGTACGAATTCCAGGTGTCCCGTCCCGCGCCGATTACCAAAGTCGTTGACGGCAAAATCCACGAGCCATTCGAGATTCTCAATTTGACCACCCGTGAAGAGTACGTGGGGGCGCTGACTGAATACCTGTCCGGGCACCTGGGCCAGATGCGGGATATGCGGTACGACGAGAACGGCTACGTTCACATGGAGTACAAGATACCCACGCGCGGGCTGATTGGCTTCAACGCTTTTTTCCTGCGGACCACCCGTGGCGACGGCGTGAAGAACAGCATTTTCACGTCCTATGAACCGATGGAAGGCGAAATAAAGTCCCAGCGCAGCGGTGTATTGGTAGCATCCGAGGGCGGGCCGGCCGTTACCTATGGGCTGCTGAACGCCCAGGGCCGTGGCGACACTTTCATCGATCCTGGCACCATGGTTTACCCAGGAATGATCGTCGGCAGCCAGCGTCGGGACGGCGATATCGAGGTAAACGTCTGCAAGGAAAAGAAGCTGACCAATATGCGCTCGTCAACGGCAGACGTGGCCAAACGGCTGAACGCTACCATTCGGATGAGCCTGGAGGAGGCCCTGGCGTTTATCGACGACGATGAGCTCGTTGAGGTTACGCCCCTGAACCTGCGCCTGCGCAAGATGGAACTGTCCGCCCGGGGCCGCAAAAGGCAGCGCCGTGATGGAGCCCGCGCCTAAACCAGGGTGACTGACGCGGGCGTCGCAACGCGTTGGCCCCGGCGGACGGGGCGTTGATTTCCGCTACTGGGTTTTGATCCAATCAGCGACGCGCTCCCCGATGGTTATTGCGGTTGTGTTGGTGTTGGCGCGCACCACGTTCGGCATAACGGATGTGTCTGCTACCCGCAATCCTTCCAGCCCTCGAACCCGGCAGAACTGGTCAACCACGGCCATGGGGTCGGAATCGGGGCCCATTTTGCAGGTGCCGGCCAGATGCTGCGAAGTGGTGACATTGCGGTTGAGCCAGTCGTCCAACGTCGCGTCGGAAACCAGATCGTCGTGGGTCGGGGTCAACGGGCCGTCGACGATGTCCTTGAAGGCATCGTGTTCCAGCAATCCGAAGCAGATGCGCACGGCTTCACGCAACCGCTCCCGGTCTGATTGTTCTTCCAGGAACCCGTAGTACAGATTGGGCTGGTCGTGAGGGTTTGACGATGCGAGGGTAACCTCGCCCTGGCCGGCGGCCAGCTCCAGGATGCAGGAGAACCGCACGCCCTCGCCTTCCAGCGGGTCGCCGCCCAAGGGGAATGAGAAGGAGGAAGGCATTATCTGGATGTCGTTGCGGAGGTTAGAGCCGCTCGCCGTGTAGCGCAAAGCGGCCTGAATGCGGGGCGCCTCGGCGTCTTGCGGGAAATCGTCCTTGACGCGCAGGCGCACCGGAGCCATCGGGTGGTCACGGAAATTCTTGCCCACGCCGGGGGAGTCCAAAACGACCGAAATGCCGTGGCTGCGCAGATGGTCGGCGGGGCCCACGCCGGAGAGCATCAGTAGCTGCGGCGAAGCGATGGCGCCGCCGCTGAGCACAACTTCGTCGGCTTCGACCTGAAAAATCTCGCCGCCACTTTCGACTTCAACGCCCGATACTTTGTTGCCCACGAACAGAATGCGCCGCACTACCACGTTGCCCCGCACGGTCAGATTCAGCCGGTGCCGGTTAGGGTTGATGTAGGTCAAGCCCGTGCTCATGCGGATGCCGTTGGGGTTGTTCATCGGGATGGGGCCAACGCCGCCGGAATCGGGATGGTTCAAATCCGGGTCTTCCCGGTATCCAGCGTCAATTGCCGATTGATAAAAGGCGTTTTGGAAGGGCAACCATTCCGACTTTTGGAAACGACGCACCGGTATAGGCCCGTCGGTGCCGTGGAAGTCGTCGCGGATGTCGGTATCGGTTTCCAGCTTTCGGAGGTAGGGCAGGACGTTGACGTAAGCCCATTCATCGTTGCCCATTGCCGCCCACGAGTCATAGTCTTCCGGAACGCCGCGCAGGATAACCTGGCCGTTGATGGCGCTGGTGCCCCCGACGACTTTGCCGCGCGGCACCGGCATGGGTTCGGTTTGCTCGGGGCGACCCTGTGCCTGGAATGACCAGTTGTGGGGCGCGCCGGGCGTGGACGCCGTGGCGTTGTAACCGAATTTCAGGTCGTCCGGGTAGTTCTCAAAGTCGGGATAGTCGGGGCCCGCTTCCAGCAGCAGCACCGAGCGATTGGGGTCTTCCGAAAGCCGGGCGGCAACGACACAACCCGCCGAACCGGCGCCGATAACGATGACGTCGTATTTCATGATGTGTTTCCTCCGGGTGATTCATCAGTGCGGGTGCGACCATCGGGGCGAGTTCTGGGGCGGTGGCTACCGAACCGGCGGCCACATTATCCAGCCGCGACGCCCGGTGTTGCGCAGCCGCAGGAGGTGCCCCCCGATGGTGGTAACGTACAGGCTGCTCTGGTCGGCGTCGCCGAAGGCGCAGTTGGTCGGCATATCCACACCCACCGGCATCGGGTAGGTTTCCAGAACTCTGCCCTGCGGTGTCCAGACGTAAATCATGGGGCCCGGCCCGCTCTCGAAGTTGCCGGCGGTGCCGACGATGTTGCCTTCCGAATCGAGGCACATACCGTCAATGCCGCGCTGCGGGCCGCGGTGGTCCTGACCGAACTGGTGCAGCACGATGTACTGGCCCAACGACCCGTCGGCATCGATGGGATACGAGCGTAGCTCGCGCACACCGCCAGGCTCGGTGTCGGTCTGGATCATGTACAGACGACTGTCGTCCGGCGAAATGAGCAATCCATTGGTGCCGGTGGTGTCAAAGGTCATTCGCTGGCAGATCCAGGCGCCGTCGGGTTGCGGGTCGGCGCGCAGAATGTCCTTGTTCGCGATTACCTGTTGTTCGCTGGCGTCGATGTTGACGGCGTTCCACGGATTGCTGAACCAGATGCGGCCCTGGCGGTCGATGGCAAGGTCGTTGGGTGTGTTTAATGGCTGGCCATCCAAAGCGTCAGCGATAGTGGTGGTGCTGCCGTCCGTCTCGAAGCGAACGATGGCGCGCCCGCCGGAGCAGCAGCCGTAGAGGTGGCCAGCAGCGTCGAAGGCGAGGCCGTTGGTGTGGTTGGTGTTCTCACGGTAGATGCCGCACTCCCCGGTCTCGGGGTCGTAGGCCATGATGCGGCTGGCCGGAATGTAAGTAAACAGCATCCGCTTGCCATCCCAGGCGGGGCCTTCGGTCAAGCGGCTGAATGGTCCGGCGACGTGTTCCCATTGCAGTGTCATGGTGTACTCCTGGGTGAAAATGTTGGGGCGAAAATATTGGCGGTGTGGGGGCTTCATCCTCACGGCAACTCTCTCCCTTGATTGGGAGAGGGAGCGAATAGAGGACTTGCTAGAGGCGGTAGGCCCTAACCGCCGTGCCCTGGAACATGGCGGCTTTCTGTGAGGGTGAGAAACCGCTGGTAACGCGCTTAAACGCGTTCCACACTGTGGTGTAGGCGTAGGACGCCTTGTCCACGGGGAAATTACTTTCGAACATACAGCGTTCCGGCCCGAACCGGTCGATGCAGAAGGTTAGCCAGGGCGCGATGACCTCGGCTACCTCGGCAGAAGTCGGCGGAACGGGTTGCAGATTCCAGCCGTGACCGCTGATCAGGTTGCCAAACCCGCCCAGCTTTACAACCACGTTGGAGTGGGCGGCAACGGCGGCGATGCCGGCCTGCCAGTCCGCGAACACCTGCTCCCGGCGCGCAGCGTAGGGACCGACACCGAGGGGACGCCCGACGTGGTTCAGGATGATGGTGGCGTCAGGGAAGGCTGCCGCCAGGTCGGCCAGTTCACCGAGTTGAGTATGATATACCAGCGCGTCGAAACTCAGGCCCAGCTGCTGCAGGCAATCAAAACCCGCGCGGAAACTGGAATCCTGCAGCATTCCCGGTGTGTTGGTACTGCCGGGCGCTACTTCGGGACTGGCGTCCCAAGCGCAGGAGAACCTGATGCCCCGGAAACGGTTGCCGCTGGCGGCGATGTGGGCGTCCAGCACCGGTTGCACCGCTGAGCCCAGCATCAGGTTGGCGTTGGCCACGATGCCGGCGGCGACTGCCGTTGGGCCGTATTGCCCGCTGGCGCTCTGGGCGGCGATGCCCTGCACAAATTCGGTTTCGCCGACGGACCGCAACTCTTCAGGCCCCTGAGCCCGGTACATGGAATGGCATTCGATGAAAACCGTCTGGGCAATGTGGTGACCGCCGCCAACGTCCTCGGTAAGCTGGTCGAGGAGATAGCGGTCGGCGGCGCGATCCCAAAAGTGGTGGTGTGGGTCGCAAATGGGCAACTCAGGTTCAATGGCGTCTTCCACGACCTGGGCGAGCCATGCTGCGCGTGGACTGGTCATATCTTCCCCTCCAATCTGTTGCATCGTGCCGGGGCTAACACTCCGGTGGCCGTGCTGCCGGCCCCGGCTCCCCTGGCGACCGGGCCAGAACCTAGATGGGCAGCGGCGCTTCGGTCAGTTGCTCCGGCAGTTCAACGCCGAAAGCGTTTACGTTGAACGCCAGCATCGCATAGCAGCCCATGAGGGTGGTCAACTCCGTGGCGCCCGGTACGCCAAATTGGGCCACCACCGCGTCGAAGGTAGCCTGGCTGACGCGCCGGGTTCGGAAGAATTCCTGTCCGTAGCTCACGACGGCGGCTTCGTCAGGCGCCGGGTTTGGCAGGTCTCTTTTATCGCGGAGGGAATCCACAATCTCGTCGCGCAGACCCGCCTGACGCGCCGGTGGAGCGTGGGCGTTCCAGATGAACTGGCAGTCATTTTCCCGAGCCGCCACCAGCATCGCCAACTCGCGAATGCGGGGTTCCAGCGAAGTGTCGGTTCGCAGGTATAGCGCCAAACCGAGCGCTCGCTCGGCGGCATCAGGGGCGTTCAGCATGACGGAACCGGGGCCGGTGGTTGGTACTCCGCCGCGCTCCGCTACCATCGCGTCGAAAGCCGCCAGTTGATTTTGTGGCACTGATTCTCTGGTTACTATTGGGGTACGAGCCATGATCCCTCCGTGAGTGTGCGAATGACCTGGACCGAGTCCGCCGGATTGTCCGCGGATTCTGCCGACTTTGGCGTCACCAACGCCGGTACGACGCGCCAGTTTAGCACTATCTATGGGCCAATCTACTTGAGCTTGTTGACAATTGGCAAACCAACCCGTCGCTGCTGCGAAAGCAGGAGCAACCCAACCCGTCACTCCCGCGAAAGCGGGAGTCTAGAGAGGGTATGGTGAAAGTATCAGAACGGTGATTAACGACTTCGGCCACTGGATTCCCGCTTGCGCGGGAATGACGGCATTTGTGGCGGGAATGACCGTTATGCACTAACGCCCCGTCCGGTCGGCTTGACACTCATCCGTGTTAGAATCCCGGCGATGCAGTCAAGTTGGATCCCAATTGCTGACCGAGAGGTGCAACGTGAGTAGCGCGAGAATCAATGGAATCGACCTACACTACCAGAGCTACGGCGAAGGCGACGCCATCGTATTCGCCCACGGCGCCGGCGGCAATCTGCTCAGCTGGTGGCAGCAGATACCATTTTTCTCCCAGCGGTACCGGTGCGTAACATTTGACCAGCGTGGTTTCGGCCACTCGTTGGACGTACCCGGGGGGCCGGGCGCCGGGTCTTTTGTCGACGACCTGCGCGGGCTGCTGGACCATCTGGAAATTGAATCGGCCCATCTGGTTGCCCAGTCGATGGGCGGCCGCTCCATGCTGGGGTTTGCGGTGGCCTACCCGCAGCGCACCAAAAGCCTGGTGATGGCCGACACTGTGGGAGGGATGGAGACGCCGGAGGTGCTGGAACAGCAACGCATCTGGCGCGACAGCTACACTGCCAGCGGGGAGATCGGATTCCGGGCGGTGGCGCCGATATTCGTGCAGCGCAATCCCAACCTGGCCAACCTTTACCTCCAGATTTCCCGCACCAACCCGCTGCGACACGAGCCCACCGGAGGGCAGCCCGCCGGGCCGAGCGCGGACGACCTGGCTCGGCTTACCGTGCCGACGCTCTTTTTTGTAGGCGAGGAAGATACGATTTCGCCGCCGCAGGTGATTGAGGCCGGGGCCAGGGCTATTCCGGGGGCAAGGCTGCTGAAGGTTCCCGAAGCGGGCCACTCGGTATATTTTGAGAAGCCGGACATCTTCAACTTTGAGGTGTTGCGCTTCATCGAAAGCGCTGCGGACGTAACAATGACGATAACGGCCGCCGCGGGGGTGGCTGACGACTGACAGATTGTCGGCATCAAGTCTGGCTGGCCAGCCGACGCTGACGGGGGAGCCGAATTGTTCACCGGAGTATCCATAGAACAGGTTGATGCCATTGCCATCCTTTCGATAGCGGGCAGGACTGACCTCAACCTACTCGGCCTTGACGTTTTCCGATCCCTGAGCGAACGGGTCGGCGAGTGCAGTGGTGATGAAAACCTGAGGGCGATTGTGTTGCGCGGCGCGGGCGACCGGGCATTCTCAGCGGGTGTGGACTTGAGACAAATGAAAGACCTGGGCCCGTTGGCCGCCGAAGCGTTTATCCGTACCCTCCACGGCGCGGCCCGCAGTTTGCTCAACGCGCCGTTGCCGGTGGTGGCCGCGATACGGGGCCCCTGTCTGGGAGGTGCGCTGGAGCTGGCCCTGGCCTGCGACATCAGGGTTGCGTCGGATGATGCCATCTTTGGTTTGCCCGAAGTAAAGGTGGGGTTGCCGTCGGTGATTGAAGCATCGTTGTTGCCGCCCACGGTGGGTCTGGGCCGCGCCCGACGTCTGATTCTGACCGGGGAGACTATTGACGCCGATACCGCTCTTGGCATCGGCCTGGTAGATGAAATCGTGCCAGCCAGCCGGTTGCACGATGCCGCGCTGGGCGTGGCCCGTGGTTTCCTGAACATGAGCCGATACGTTCTCGCCACCCAGAAGCAGGTGGCGTCGCGGTGGCTCGAAGTGGGTGGTGAAGCAGCGGCGGAATACAGCATCAAGGCCTTCGCCCTGTGCTTCGCTACGCCGTTTCCCAACGAGGCCATGACTGCCTTTCTGGAAAAGCGGGAGCCGCGTTTCTGAATGCCGAGCTGCGACGACAACAGGAGCCATAACAATATGCGAGGTGAACACGATGCCCGAAGACACGGACCTTTTTGAAATCATACCCACGACGCGGGCGATGCGGCGGTTAAAAACTGACCCGGTTCCTGACGAGCTGGTGCGGAAGATTCTGGAAGCCGGCGTTTGCGCTGCCAGCGGCGGGAACAATCAACGGTGGCGGTTCATGGTCATTAAAGACCGTGCGATCAAGGAAAAGGTACAGGTGTGGTATCAAAAGGCTTTTGACGAGTTCGTCGGCCCCCGCTACCGCAGCAGTGAGCCGCCGCCGGGCTCAAATCCGGCGCGGTACCGGCGTCAACACAACGCGGTGGAATACCTGACCGAGCATTACCATGAGGCGCCCATCTGGATTGTGGCGTGCCAGAACGACGGTAACGAGCCTCCAACCAGGTCATCGGGCGCCTCCATATACCCGGCGGTGCAGAACATGCTGCTGACGGCGCGGGCGTTGGGCTTGGGCGCCACGCTGACCACCAGGCATTTGCGCCACGAAAAGGAAGTGGAAGCCATACTCGGTCTGCCGCCTGGAGTCCATTCCTACGCCATCCTGCCGATAGGATATCCGATTGGGAATTTCGGACCCGTGGGACGCGGCCCGCTCGCCGATGTCGTTTACCAGGATCGCTGGGGAGAACCCTTCCCAGGGCTCTGATGGCAGTCGTTTGGACACGCAACAACCCGGACCAACCGGACCAACCGGCGGCAAGGTCAAGCGATGCGGGTGCGTCGAACGCCGCGAGCAGAAGCGCGTCGCCCGGGTGTGAGGCTAAACCAATTAATTCTTGACAGGGTTATCCCTATTCCGTAGCATAGCGGCAATAGCATTGTCGGGTTCGTGTACCACAGTTGGCCCGCGGGTCAACTGCACAACGGGTTAACTACACAGGAGGTAAACCGATGGCCAATCGAGAAGACGTTGCGCTGATGGGCCACCTGATGCGTCGGGCCGGGTTTGGCGCAACTCACGCAGAACTGGAACAGCGGGTAGCCAAAGGCTACGAAGCAACAGTGGAAGAGTTGCTGAACCCTGAGGTGTTCGACCCGGTGGATGATGAGCTTCTCTTCCGGTTCATGCCGGGTTATGAGGGTGCGTTGGGCCCGCCATTGAATCAGGCCGAGTGGGTTTACCGCATGGTTAACACGGAGCGGCCGTTGGAAGAGAAGATGGCGCTGTTCTGGCACCAACTTTTCGCCACCGGCAACTCCAAGGTGGATAATCCCCCTGAACTCACCCAGCAGATTGCGATGTTCCGCCGGTGCGGTTTGGGCAACTTCGGCGACCTGCTGGTTGAGTTGGCCCGCAACCCGGCCATGATTTTCTGGCTGGACAACAACGGCAACCACCGCGGAGCGATTAACGAAAACTGGGGCCGGGAACTGCTGGAACTATTTTCCATGGGTGTCGGCAACTACTCCGAAGATGACATCAAGGAGGCGGCCCGGGCATTCACCGGCTGGACAATTGGCCCCAAGATTCCGCGCAACCCTTTGGGGCGGTTCTACTGGAATTTCGAGTATCGGCCGGAAGACCACGACGAGGGCTCCAAGAGTTTCCTGGGGCAGACCGGCAATTTCAACGGCCAGGACATCATAAACATAGTGGCGAACCAGCCGGCGACCGCCCGTTTCCTGGCGCGCCACCTGTACAACTTCTTTGTGGCTGATGAGCCCCAGGTGCCCAGTTGGAACATCACGCCCCCCAATGACCCCGACGCCATCGACCAACTGGTTGCCGCCTATGACGAATCTGACGGGAACATCAGGTCGATGTTGCGCGTGTTGTTCAATTCCGATTTCTTCAAGGCCGCGAAGTATTCCCGCGTCAAGAGTCCTGCCGAGCTGGTAATCAGCACGGCGCGGATGGCTGGGAACTTTGTTGGACCGAGGCCGGGATTCAATTCGTTGGCCTTCGAGTGTGGCTATCAGGGACAGGAATTGCTGAACCCGCCCAGCGTGGAGAGCTGGCACACCGGCTCCGAATGGATCGACGGCGGCGCGCTGGTGCGAAGGGTGAACTTTGCGGCCAACCTGCTGGGGGACACTTCCCTCCCCGGCGTGCAGGCGATAGTCGGCAATCTCCGCTCCCGGGGCACGCTGAATCCCGATGCTCTGGTGGATGCTTGCCTGGAAATGGTGGGGCCGCTGGAGGTTGGAGATATAACGCGCTCGGAACTTTTGGATCAGGCCGCCAGCGCAGGAGACCTGCGTTGGGACACCGGAGCTGAGGCCGAGGAGTCGGAGCAACGCATTGGTGTGATGCTGGCATTGATTGCAGCGTCTCGAGATTTTCAGTTTGCCTAATGGTCAGTTGGCCTGATAGATAGACGGAAGCTGACTGGGTGTCGGTAGCAGCCAGGGAGGAATGACATGACGTCGACCAAGAAAGACCCGGTGGTAGTGGTTCTGCAAATGACCGGAGCCAATGACTACCTCAATACGATCATCCCGTACACGAACGCGCACTATCGGGATAGCCGGCCCAGGGTCGGCATCCCTGAAGACCAGGTGTTGCCCATCAACGACGAGTTGGGGTTCAACCCCAACATGGGCCCGTTCAAGAAGTTGTACGACGAAGGGAAGGTAGCGATTATCCACGGCATTGGATATGAAAATTCACCTCGTTCCCACTTCCGCTCCATGGACATCTGGCACACGTGCGAGCCCGACGTGGTGGGCACCGAAGGTTGGGCCGGCCGCGTCATCCGCGACCTGGACCCGACCGGCGAAAATGTGCTGAAGGGCATCAACTTCGGGCAAGGGCTGCCCCGGGCGCTGGCTCTGCGGGGCGTGCCGGTTACATCGGTGTCGGGCCTGGAATCCTACGGGGTTTTGTCCAGCCTGCCCGGAGTATCGGCGGAGGAAGAGCGTAACCAGCTGCTGGACCGATTCGCGCGGATGTATTCGCCAACGATGGGCACCGGCCCGGTGATGGACTATCTGGGGCAGACGGGCCGAGACGCCCTGAAGGGCGCCGACATTATTCGCTCTGCTCCTGAACAGTATTCGTCCACGGTAGAGTACGCGGAAACGCCGATTGCCAAGTATCTGCGGGACATTGCGCAGGTGTATCTGGCGGATCTGGGCACGCAGTTGTTCTACACGCAGCACGGCAGTTTCGACACGCACTTCAATCAACCGCCGATGCACACCAAGCTGTGGATCGATATGTCCCGCGCCATTAGCGACTTTTTCGATGACCTGGCAGAGCACGATGCTGGCGACAACCTTATTATGGTTCTGTTCACCGAGTTCGGTCGCCGCGTCAAGGACAACGGAACCGGAACCGACCACGGCGCCGGCGGGGCAGCCTTCGTAATCGGCAATCAGGTGAAGGGCGGGATGTACGGCACGTATCCTTCGTTGAAGCCGGAAGACCTGTCGCAGGGCGACTTGGCGCCCAACTACGATTTCCGTGGCCTGTATTCTACGGTGATCGAGCGGTGGCTGGGGTTGGACGCCGTGCCCATCGTCGGCGGCAATTTCGAGCAAATGGCCTTCGTGTAGTGGGTGCGCCTCGCTAAATGGATTGCACCGGGGTTGGCGCGCGTCAAGGCAAAATGCAGCTCAAGCGAGGAAGCCCAAACGATGCCACCCAGTTACAAAGGAGGTCGACGATGCTAACCACAGTTGCCGCAGGCAGGGTGTTCGACTACAGCTACTGCCTGGGAATGTACGGGATGTCCGGTCAGGGATTCTGGACGCCGCAAGATTTTGCCCTGGCCGACGACGACACGGTGTTCGTGATTAACCGTGGCGCCGAGGAGCTGGGCCAACGTATCAGCAAGGTAACGTTGGATCATCAATTTCTGGGCCAATTTGGCGCGTTTGGACGCGGCGACGGGCAGTTTGTCTGGCCCCGCTCCATAGTGCTTGATAGGGCTGGTAGTGTTTACGCCACTGATGATTTCCTGAACCGAGTGTCAATTTTTGACCCGGATGGCGCCTTCCAGTGCAGCTGGGGTGAAGCGGGCGACGGCAAGGGGCAACTGAACGCTCCCAGCGGCATGGCCTTTGACGCCGACGAGAACCTGGTCATGGTGGATGCCCTGAATCACAGAGTGCAACGGTTCACCAAAGATGGCAAATATCTGGGCGGTTTCGGATGCCAGGGGGCAGACGATGGCCAGTTCAATATGCCGTGGGGGTTGTGCCTCGACGACTGCGGGAATATCTACGTTGCCGACTGGAAGAACGACCGGGTGCAAAAGTTCGATGCCGACGGCAATTTCCTGATGAAGTTTGCAGCCTCGGCGTCTGGATTGGGAGACCTGCACGGGCCCACCGGCGTTGCGGTCGATTCGGAGGGCGATGTTTACGTGACCGATTGGGGGAACCACCGCTTGCAGGTGTACGGCCCGGATGGTCGGTTCATCACGTCCCTGGTTGGCGATGCGCAGCAGCCTTCGCCCTGGACGCAGACCTACATCGACGCCAACCCGGATATTATCAAGGCGCGCCGTCGGGTTAACCTGGAACCGGAATGGCGATTCCGTCGGCCGGTGGCGGTGAAGATTGACCAACAAGATCGTATTTTCGTGCTCGAAGCGGCACGACATCGCCTGCAGATTTACAACAAGGTGAAGGATTACGAAGAGCACCCGTTGAATCTGTGACGGGCACGGTGATTCCAACCCAACTGGGCAGATGGTTTCACCTATACCAGTCGGCTTTTGAGCTGCCGGTGCCAGTCGGCAGCTCTCTTTATTTAGCGTAGCTGGGGAATCCCATGCGCCGCCGCGTTATAATGCGCAGCAAATCACCTGATTCCCAACGAAGCGCCAACGATGCGGGCTGTCCCGCACCAAAAATCACCCAACGGATTGCGGGAGGACCGCCATGACGCAACAATCGACACAGATTGACCCGGCCAAGACTGCCGTGTTGATAATGGATTTCCAGCAACGGATTATCGCCAACGTAGCCAGCGACCCGGTGGCAGTAGTGGAGAACGCCGCCAGAGCGCTGGACGGAGCCAGAGCGGCGGGTATTCCGGTGATATACGTGGTTCACCGGGGCGGGCCGTTCGCCGACTATGCTCCGGATATTGAACTACACCCGGGCGTAACGCCGGCAGACGGGGAAATGGTCATCACCAAAGTCAGACCCGGTCCGTTTTCCACGACAGCGTTGGACGTGACCCTCCGTGAGATGGGACGCGACACGCTGGTGATTATGGGGGTGGCCACCAGTGGTTGCGTGCTGTCGGGCGTCCGCTGGGCGGTGGATGTGAATTACAGCTTCATCGTGCTGTCCGACGCCTGTTCCGATGGCGACCCGGAGGTTCACCGCGTGTTGACCGAAAAGGTCTATCCGCGTCAGGGCCGGGTGATGGCCGCCGACGAATTCCTGCAAGCCATTTAGTTGACGGGATTCAGAAAGCCATTATTCGCCAGGAAGCTTTGCCCAGAAGGTTTGACAAGGAGCAACGCAATGAAATACGACGTCATCGTGATTGGAGCCGGATCTGCCGGTGGAACCATGGCCACGCGGTTGTCGGAAGACCCTAATCGTTCGGTGCTGTTGTTGGAGGCGGGGCCAGAATACACCGATCTGGAGCAGACGCCCGACGACCTGAAGTTTGGCTACGCACCCACCGCTTCGGAGATGGGCGCGCCGCACAACTGGTCGTTCGTGGGGACTGGCACGCCGCAGCAAACCGAGCCGGTAGCAGTGCCTCGCGGTCGGGTGGTCGGAGGCACCAGCGCAATCAACGGACAGGTCTTCCTGCGCGGCGTGCCGGAGGACTACGACCGGTGGGCCAGTTGGGGCAACGATGAGTGGAGCTACATCAAGGTGCTCCCGTATTTCCGCAAACTGGAAACCGACACCGATATTCGGGATGACTTCCACGGCTTTGACGGCCCGATTCCGGTGCGTCGGCACAAGCGGGAGGCGTGGTTGCCGTTGCAGGAAGCATTCTACCAGGCTTGCCTGGACGTTGGGTACGCCGAGGTGTACGACCACAACCATCCGGATTCCACGGGCGTGGGGCCGTTTCCCATGAACAACCCCAACGGCGTGCGGATGAGCACTGCGCTGACGTATGTCAATCCCAACCGGCATCGCCTGAACCTGACGGTGCGGGCGAACGTCCGGGTCCGGCGCATTCTGTTTGACGGCCTGCGCGCTACGGGGGTTGAAGCCGAAAGCAAGGGCGACACCTTCCAGATCGAGGGCGAACAAATCGTTTTGTGCAGTGGCGCAATTGGGTCGCCACAACTGTTGATGCTATCGGGCGTTGGGCCGGCCGAGCCGCTACAGAAATTGGGTATTGGCGTGGTCAAAGACTTGCCCGGCGTAGGGCAGAACCTGCGCGACCATCCGCTGGTGCCGGTGCGGGTGCGAGTTACGGACGATTTCCCGCTGGATGCAACCGCGCCCCGAATCCAGACGGTGTTGCGGTACACGGCCAGTGGTTCGGACGCCCGCAACGATATGCAGATTTTCCCGTCCTCTTTCTCGACGCCATTGGGAGGCGACCCGTTTGCCGAGGAAGGCATCCGCATGACGTGCATGATGGAACTGGCTCAAAGCGCTGGGGAGTTGACGCTGCAGTCAACCGACTTGGATGTGCAGCCCCACATCAATTGTCGCTATCTGGAGGAGCCCTGGGATCGCGAGCGGTTGCGGGAGTCGGTGCGGATCGTCCTGGATTTGCTGGCCCACGAAGCGTTCAAGGGCATCTACAACGGTTTGATTTCGCCGACTGAAGCCGACCTGGTGTCTGACGAAGCTCTGGACGACTGGATGCTGCGCGAGGTTTGTATCGGACAGCATTTGTCCGGCACCTGCAAGTTGGGGCCGGCCAGCGACCCGATGGCGGTGGTTGACCAGTACGGTCGGGTGCACGGGATTGAAGGTTTGCGGGTGGCTGACGCATCCGTCATGCCGGACGTGATACGGGCCAACACCAACTGCACCACGATTATGATTGGCGAACGCGTGGCTGACTGGATCGCTGCCGGATAATCGCACCAACCAGGAAGATTGCCTTAAACAAAAGGCGGGCAACCCCAAGGGGCTGCCCGCCTTCATGTTCGGCGTTAGCGGCAGGGTAAACTCGCCGTGCCGGTTTGCCTGGTTACTGTCTCTACAGAGGGTCGCCGGCGTACAGGCTTGATTGTTTGAGGAAGACTTGCAATCGGTGACGCGCGGTCTCGGCTACGAATACGCGGCCTTCGTCATCCACGTCAACGGAGATGGGACCCTGGAAAGGCCCTTCCCGGTCTTCCAGGTTCTGAGCCTTCTGCCGTCCCCGCAGAATCACTGGGTCAAGGTCTACGCGTTCGCGCCCCCACTTGGACAGGGTGGCCTGTCCTTCGACTACGGTGATGAAGCTGCCGTCAGCATCAAAGACCTGCAGGCGGTCGTTTTTGTGGTCGGCCACATAGATGGTTCCGTCTTTGTCCACGGCAACGTCGGTGGGTCGATTGAACTCGCCATCGCCCTGGCCCGAGCTGCCAATCTGCATCAGGAACTGGCCGTTGGCGCTGAACTTCTGTATGCGGTCGTTGCGCCAGTCGGCGACGTAAACGTCTCCATTCCGGTCAATGTCGATGCCCCACGGGAAATTGAGCTGACCGTCGCCGGAGCCCTGGGTTCCCCACTTGAAGAGGAACTGACCGTCTTTGGTGAAGACCTGGATCCGATGGTTGCAGCTGTCCACCAGATACATATTGTCGTCTTGGTCGAAGGCCAATCCCGACGGGCGGTTGATCTCGCCGTCGCCATCGCCGGGGACGCCCCACTTGCCAATCCAGTCGCCATCCTGCGTAAAGACAGAGATGCGATTGAGCCATTCGTCGGCGACATAGGCATTGCCTTCACTATCGAGCGCGACGGACGTGGGCCAGAAAAAGGCGCCATCGTGGGCGGTAGGAACAGCGTCTTCGGGGCCGACCTTTTCTCCGAATTCTCCGATGTATTCTTCGTCAATAGAGCAAATGGTTACCCGTTTGCAGGGGAAGAAAGCCGGAGTTTCGGTGCCGCGGCTAAGAACGTAGATTCGGTCGCCGGGTCCTCGGGTGACTGCTACCGGGTTGAAGAACCCGTTGCCGCCCCGCGATTCCTGGCGTCCGATGGTATGGCTGTATTGAAATGTAACCGGCGCAATCTGCGTTACCATGTTGCCTCACCTTACTGGCAGAGTTGCCAACGGGCAGACCCTGGGGAAGAGCCTGCCGCATCATCAACTGCCGATTCTAGTTACTTGATGAAATCCAGGCGCTCGTAGTTTCCGCCCAGGATTTCCTGGGAGTCGACGCCCATCCACTGGTCTAGGATGGTGGCGTAGGCGCTGCGGAAGTCGGTGTTCCACCTGAGGTCGCCTTCGTCCAGCTTGTCGGGCTCGAGAGACGGATACTCGCCGTAGAGACCACCCTTGACGCCGTCGCCAATCACGAAAGCGACGCTACCCGACCCGTGGTCGGTGCCGGAGCCGTTCTCTTTCACGCGGCGACCAAATTCGGTGAACAGGAGCATAACCACTTCTTCTCCGGAGTTATGCTCTTTCAGGTCGTAGTAGAAGTCGCTGACCGCATTGGATACGTCCGACCAGAGTCGATGGAAAGCCGCCGGCTGGTTGGCGTGGGTGTCGAAGGCGCCGGGGTTGTATCCGGTGTACAGGACACGCGTGCCGAAATCGGCGAGATGCACCTGCGCTACGTTCTTGACCCACTGGGAGAAGTAATCGCCATTGTATTCAATGGTAGAGGAATACTTTTCCGGCGCGGTGCTGAGGATGTCGGCGCCTTTCAGAGCGTCAAGACCGGTTTGAGAGATGTAGTCGTTGACGGCGCCGGAGCCCAGCATGGGAGAATACATCCGGGCGAAAATATCCAGGGCTTCCATGCGCTGGTCATTGCTGTCGATGGAGGTCAACACGCCGTAGGACTCCAGGTTGCCCACCGAGGCGACGGAAACGCCTGGGGCAGCGAGGGCCCGGGGGAGGCCGCGACCGAAGTTGACGGCGGTGAGCACATTTTCTTTGTGGGGGTCAAGGTCATCGATGGTGCGACCCAACCAGCCGACGGTGCCCATCTTGGCGGGTTCGGCGGTGTGCCAGATATCCATGGAGCGGAAGTGCGAACGAATGGGGTTGGGGTAGCCGATTCCCTGAATGACCGCCACCTTGCCATCGTCGTACATGTTCTTGATCGGGCCCATCGCCGGATGGAAACCAACCTTGTCATTAACCGCCAGTACGTGCTCGGGTTCCACCTTCAGGTGAGTCCGGTAGTCCTGGTACAGGGGATCGTTGTAAGGAATAAAGGTGTTCAGGGCGTCAAAGGCGCCCGACATCTGAAGCACAACCAGAACCGGATCTTTCTTGTTAACGGTCACGATTTCCTCCTGCCCACGATGGGGTATTCAATTCGCTCAACGGGCTGCGGTTCACCGACTGCCCGCAATTGTGGCTACGCGTAGAGATATTCTTTGGTCGCCACAATCATTTGCAGCGTTTCGCTAACTCGCGCGGCGAAGTCGTCAGCGTCGGTGTGGAGAACCCCACCTTTTTCCGCCTGGGCCGCCAACATAGTGCGGGTTTCGTCGGGCAGTTCGTAATGGCCCAACAATTGGAGACAACCATCAACCAATCGCTCGGGGGCGATGGTGGGGCCGGTCGAAGCCAGCCGGTCGATGATGTTCCGCACGCCAGGATAGTTCACGTCGCCCACGAAATCGGCGGTGAAGTTGATGCGGTGAACCAGAGTGCCGCCATCAATCCACTCTTTGCCGGTGTGCCAACCCTCCACAGACGGCGGGTTGAACAACTCCTGGCCCATGTATTTCATCTCGTCGAAGATAAACTCGAAACCGGGCTTTGGGGTGGTCCAGTCGCCGATGAGGCGCATGGTGCCCATGACTGTTTCCACCGGGCTTTTGACCCTGGAGAACCGGGCGTTTTTGAATGCGTCGGAATCGAACAGCACCCGAAGCATCGCCCGAATGTTGTAACCGGAACGGTAGTATTCGTCCTCCAGCATCTTGATGGTTTCGGGATCCTGGGGAGGAGTATCCATCCAAGCCGGAACCTGCGCTTCGTCGGCCACGAAATAGCTGTACAAATGGCGGGACAGGAACCTGGCCGCGGCCGGCTGCTTCGCGATAATATCAACGATATCCTCGCCATTGAACCGCCCGGTTTCGCCCAGGAACGTTTTTTCGCCATCGTCATGGTCGGCCGGATTGTAGACGAATCTCGCGGCGTAGCGGCCATAGGGCTGCCCGGGCACGTTGTTGGCGAGGGTCCAACCGGTGAAAGCGCGCGCGCATTCCTTCACGTCATCTTCCGTGTAGTTGAACTTCCCGTCCATACCCACGCCTATCGAGAACAACTCCAGCAGCTCACGGCCGTAGTTTTCGTTGATGGCGCCCCGATGGCTGAGACAATTATCCAAGTAGAAGACCATCGCCGGGTCTCTGGAAATCTCCAGCAACAGGTCCCGGAAGCTCCCCATCCCCAGGCGCCGGAACATTTCCAACTCATCGTAGGACGTTGGGTAGCTTTGGGTTTTGCTGTCGGCGGTGCAGAGTACACCGTGCCAGAACAGAACCATTTTCTCTTCAAGCTGGCGCTTGGAGTTAATCATTCGCCAAGCCCAGTACTCGGGGACGCCCCTGGTGAAGTGGCTCCACTCAACGAAGTAGCGTTCTGCAAGGTCAAGATCGAGACCGCTGGGCTGGGATTCCGGATCCAGCAGGGCTTCTACGGTGGCGTCGTAACCCTGGGCCGCCAGCGCTTCGAGTTCCTGGTACTGCGCTCCAAAGCCGGCGCGCCGCATCAAATGGGCAATTTGTGCAATGTCCTGGTCAGCCATAGACAAACCTCCTCTATCCAAGCACATCCAATATCGCCTCGGATATTAGCATTAAGCCGCGACCAACTCAACCCTTGCCAGGCGATTGTCGCGACGATATTCGTAGGCGAATAAACGTCATTCGCACGTTTGGTTGGGCGCCAGGAACGTGGAGACAACCGGTTTGTGCTCCGGGCGTCGCTGTGCTAACTTGGCCGCAACTGGAACCCGCAATTGGAAATGGAACGGCGTCGCACGTCCAGCCCGGCCGTGGCGGGTTGAGCGTGACTGGAGGATTGGAATGTCCGTTGGACTAATAGTGCCTTTGCCCGCATATACCCTGGACCCGGCGTTCATTGCCAAGAAGGCCGAAGACCTGGGCTTTGAATCGATTTGGTATCACGAGCACCCCATTTTGCCGGTCAACAGCGCCAGCCCATTCCCCGCCACCGGAGGGGAAATTCCGTGGACGTACCGGCATTTCTCCGAACCGTACATCGCGCTGGCAATGGCGTGCGCGGTTACGACGAGAATAAAGTTGTGCACCGGCATTACCCTGGTGCCCGAACGGAACCCCCTGATACTGGCCAAGGAAATAGCGGTGCTGGACCGGCACAGCAACGGGCGGTTCGTGTTCGGCATCGGGGCCGGCTGGAACCGGGAAGAAACCACCATGATGGGCGGCGATTTCGACCACCGCTGGACGCAAACTCGGGAAGCCGTGGCCGCGCTGAAGGAATTGTGGACGAAGGACGAAGCCGAGTTTCACGGTCGGTACTATGATTTCCCGCCCGTGTATTCCTATCCCAAACCGGTGCAACAACCGCATCCGCCGGTGCTGTTGGGTGGCAACGCGCGCAACGTGCTGCAGCGGGTGGTCAGGTGGGGGGATGGCTGGCTGCCGAATCGGGCTACGCCTGGTCAAATCGAAGAGAGTCGGGCCAAACTGGACGCGTTGGCTGACGAGAGTGGACGCGATCCCGCAGCGCTGACCATTTCGGTTTTCGGTCAGCCACCTGATACGAAACGGGAGCTGGTTGATTCGTTTCTCAGCGCTGGGGCCCTCCGGGTATCGGTGTGGGCGAACCATTGCGACACTGAAGCGGAAATGGGCCAGCAGCTGGAAACCATGGCAGAAGAGTTAATCCGGTAATCGTGCGCCATTGTGGTGTAGCGATTTTCTTGTGAACGACACGCTTGAGAACGATTCGCTTGTGGAGGTTGACCGATGACTAGTTACGTCTACGTTGCGGCGCAGGATGACAACAAGATTGGGATATTCAGCATGGATGAGGCATCCGGCAGTCTGACGGCCCAATCGGAGGTGGCGGTTTCGGGTGGGCCATCGCTGCTGGCAATTAGTCCCGACCGTCAGACGCTGTATGCCGGGCACCGGGAAGAACCGGCGCTATCGAGTTACAGCATTGATCAGGCGACCGGAGGGTTGACGCGCAACGGGTTGGTGGAACTGTCCACACCGCCGGCATACCTGGCCACGGATCGAACCGGCAAATATCTGCTGTCGTCTTACTATGCCGGCGGCCACGCGGGCGTACATCCGCTGGGCGCGGATGGCAGCGTGGGCGGCGAACCAACGGCCTGGATCGCAACGGACGTGGGCGCTCACTCCATGCTGACGGACCGCTCCAACCAGTTCGCTTACGTGCCACATATCGCCAAGCAGAACGACAATGTGCTGGAGCCGCCCAAGAACATCCCCGGCCCGAACGTTATTTACCAGTTCCGCTTCGATGCGTCTAACGGCCAATTGACCGCCAACGACCCGCCCACGCTGGCCCAGGACGATAACATCGGGCCGCGCCACTATTGCTTCCATCCATCGCTGGACGTGGTGTACTTCTCTAACGAACAGGGTAGCAGCGTGTCGTCGTACCAGATTGATGGCGAAGGCCGGCTGTCAGAGATGGAAACCGTTTCCACGTTGCCAGACGGGGTTACCGTGCGGAACACCTGCTCCCAGATTCAGGTCTCGCCTTCGGGAAACTTCCTGTATGTTCCCAATCGGGGACACAACAGCATCGCCAGTTTCTCGGTGGACGGCGCCGGGAAACTGAGCCCGGTTGGACACGCCGCTACCGAAGCGGTGCCGAGCGCGTTTAGTCTTGACCCCCAGGGCAAGTTTGTGTTTTCGGCCGGTTCGGCGACCGGGATGCTGGCGTCATATCAGGTTGACCAGGGCAGCGGTGCGCTCACGTCGCTGGAAACCTACGCGGTTGGTGAGCGTCCAATGTGGGTGTTGACCACGACGCTGGGCGGTTAGACGCGGAGAGTTCCAGGAGATAGGAGGACGATGATGCGACTGGAAGGGAAAGTTGCGCTGATTAGCGGGGGCGCGCGTGGACAGGGGGCCGCCGAGGCCAGGCTGTTTTCGCAGGAAGGGGCAGCTGTGGTCATCGGGGATATTCTCGACGATGACGGCATGAAGCTGGAAGCGGAAATCCGTGAGCTGGGCGGGCAGGCCACCTTCATCCACCTGGACGTTACCGATGCGGACCAGTGGGAGTCTGCCGTTAGTGAAGCGGTGAATCGCTACGGCAAGCTGGACATACTGGTGAACAACGCCGGGATCGGCAGCACCAATGCCGGCGGCGTGAACGCGCCGCGGATCCATGAGGCTCCGGTAGAAGTTTGGGACCAGATTATGGACGTGAATGCCAAAGGCGTGTTTCTGGGCAGCCGCTCCGCTATTGGAGCGATGCGGGAGGCCGGCGGCGGTTCGATCATCAACATTTCGTCCATCGCCGGGTTGGTGGGGCTAAGCCCTGGTTCCGGAGCGGGCTCGGCCTATGCCAGTTCCAAAGGTGCGGTGCGGCTGCTCACGAAGGCGACTGCGGTGCAATACGCGGCGGAGGGCATTCGTTGCAATTCCGTCCACCCCGGTTACATCGACACGCCGATGACGGCTCGGATGATGTCCCAACCCGGAATGCGGGACCAGCGCATCGCAGCCACACCGCTGGGGCGCATTGGGACGGTGGACGACATCGCCAACGGCGTACTGTTCCTGGCATCGGACGAAGCGTCGTTTATGACGGGCAGTGAGCTGGTGATAGACGGGGGCTGGACGGCTCAGTAACCCCGGCTGGCGAGAACGTGGGCTACTCGATGGCGTGCAGCCAGCCATCATCGGTGCGAATCAGAAGCCGGCCGCCGGCGTAGACCGGGTCCGTGCGCACGGCGGCCGGTAAATTCAGCCGCCAGAGTTCACGACCATCGGCATGGTCAAGTCCGTACACCCAGCCGAATTTATCGCCGAAAACGAGCAAATCGCCGATGACCACCGGAGACGCTGCGATAGCGTCCTCTGCCTTAAATCGCCATTGTTCCTGACCTGTAACTGGATCGATGGCGTACAAGTTGCCGAGCAGGTCACCCACGAATAATCCGTGTGCCGTAACCGCGGGCGCCGTGATGATGCCATCAATGGCCTTGCCCTCCGGCACGAAGCGCCAGCGGTCTCCCGGTTGAGATGGCGGGGCGGGTAACGGGAACCCCCAGAGCCAAAGTTGCGCCCAAACACGCGTCAGGGCGTAGCGGCCCGGGAACTCGATGACGTTAGCGTCCATGGCGAAGAGTTGCCCGCCGGATACGAAGTAGACCAGATCATTGGCCAAAACCGGTGCGGCAACCAATTGTGCCGAAGCGCGGAAGCGGGCCCGCTCCTGGCCGGTACGGGCGTCCAGGGCGTACAAGCTGCGATCCGCCGACGCGACGTAAACCACCTGGTTGCCGACGGCCGCTGGGGAGCGCGCTTCACTCAACGAACTGTGTTTCCAGATGTGTTCGCCGGTGGTGGCATTAACAGCATAGGTAACGCCGTCTAACCCACCGGCGTAGACGATTCCTCCCGCTACCGCCACGGGGCCGGAAGTGGAATCTCCGATTGGATATTCCCAATGCTGCTGGTGGGTTTCCGCGTCCGTGGCGACCACCCGGCGGTCGATGGTGGCGTAATAGATATTTCCTTGAGCGAGGGCGACCGAGTTGTGTATCGGGCCGGTAGTATTATAACGACGGTTAGGGAGGGATGCCGGAGGCGCCGCGCCGCCTGCGGCGCGGCGCCTCCGGCATGGGAGCGTCTGGCCCGCTCGTTGCACTCTTGCGTATCCTCCAGCCACCGCGGCAGCTCAGCCGGACCGAACCGTTCCCGGGGCAGCATCTCTCGCACCACGCGGTAGACCTGCGGCCGGGTGATCCGGGGCATCTTTTTCCCCCAATCCTGTTGCACTCGGCTTTGTACAATCAAGCGGCATAGGCTAGCGTGTCGAGCATCCTGTGGTACAAGAGGCGCGGGACTTTTATCGATTCGTGCTCGCGCTCTCGGCTTTGTACAATCAAGCGGCATAGGCTAGCGTGTCGAGCATCCTGTGGTACAAGAGGCGCGGGACTTTTATCGATTCGTGCTCGCGCTCGGACGGCATAAAAGTTCCCTGCTGCACCCAGAGGTGTCGTCTGACCAGGGCGATGGCGTCGGCGAAGGAAGGGCTGGTTTTGTCATACCACGCCGCGGTGCGCGGCGCCATGGCGCCACGCTGTTCGATCAGGATATCCGCGGCCAGCGTCACCACGCTGAACAGGCCAAAGAGCGCGGGGGTGGTTCGGGCGATGGCTCGTTCCGACCACTGGCGCTGGGTTTCCATGCCCAGGTGAGCCCGCAGCTCCTCAAAGGTCACCTCGACCTGCCACCGCAGCAGATACCACTGCAGTATCCGCAGGGGTTCCGCCTCGGTGTCGGTGCATAGTAAAGCATAGGGCCCGCGGCGCTCCGCCAGGTATCTGATGACGACCCAACGTATGGGAAGGCGCGGCGGCCCGCCGTGGTACCACAGCGCTACGCCCGAAGCGAGCTCGACCATGGCGGTACTGCCGTCGGAACCGGTGGCGCGGTAGGGAATCCATTGTGTAGCGGGATCGTCCAGCACCGCCGTGGGACTGGGCAGTCGCGCGCCGACCACCCGGGGCCGCCCGATCTGGCCGGGCCGCCGCGCTGGCGCGGGCTGGTACAGGGACGCGTCCTTGCGCAGTTTGGTGACGACGACAATCGGCTTTGACATACTCTGGCAATGCCGCAGGAACTCGCGCTTGGCGTAGCCGCCATCGGCCACCACCACCAGGTCCCTCTCCGGCAGCCAACGGCGCAGGCAGACCAGCATCTGCTGGGCGTAGTCGGTTACCGTCTTGTGCCGGCGGCCTTTGCGCCGGTCGTAGCGGGCCGACACCACCAGCGCGGTCAAAAACGGCAGCGCCCAGTATCGACCCGCCCACCCGATACGCGTCAGCAACATCAGGCTCACCCATTGCAATCCGGGGGTCATCACCACCTGGTCGTCCTTGGACCGCACCGGATCCCGATACCACCCCTTGGCCGCAATCTTCCGGCCCCAGCGTCGCTCCACCGTCTCGTCAATGCCGAACACCAACGGCTCGGTGGACGAACCAAGGCGCCCGGCCACCAGCAGCAACAGCGCCCGGCTCAGTTGCAGTGGCGACCATCGGGCGCGGTTGAGCACGTGGTGATAGACGGCGAAGTCGCCGTGCTGCCCAATCCCCAGGATGTTGAGGGCGGAGGACACGGTGCGTTTGCCGGGAGACAGGATCGCTCCCATGGCCAGGAGTTGGGCTTTGCGCCAGGTCCTGGGGTCAAACAGGTGCTCAAAGGGCAGCAGCAGGGTTACCATGACTGCGGGCAGGGTGGGCATACTCGACCTCTTGTGGTGATTTGGTCGAGCTTACCCTGTTCTTATAATTTATCTAGCTTTTGTACAAATTCGAGACTCGTCCAGCCCCACGTCGCTCTGCTCAGTCTCGAACTCCGTTTCGATACGGCACCGTGACCCTCCCCGTAGGCCAGGGTCTCCAGGGGAGTGTCTTCAGGAGCGTTGGACAGGTAGTAGCGCGGCTCGCTGCAGCAGCTCCAGCGCCAACTCCGTCTTCAACCGGTAGCCCTGCCTCTCCCCCGGAACCCCTGCCGCCTGGCACCGGTCCTGGTCCGAGGTCCAGCTCTCCGGCAGATAAAGCCCTTTGTCCACCAGGGCCCGACCCAGCGGGCTGACATAGGCCAGGAACATCCCAGCCTGGCAGCTGGCCACCTTGCCCAGCCGGCCGCAGTACTGACGGGCCACTCCTACCGACTTCACCCCCTGCTTGGGAAAGTCGCTGCCGTCCACCACCCACACCCCCTCCGGATGTCCCAGCCGGGGCGCCAGGTACTCCTGCAGACGTCCTATGACTGCGTCGATTAGCCCTAGAAGTCTGGCCGGAAAGCCATTGCCCGGGTTTCGTATTACTTTAGTGTCCTGTATCCAAAGTACGTTGGCAATAGCGTGCTACGTTGGCCAGAATCTGATCAGCGGTCTTGGTCCAGACAAAGGGTTTGGGGTTTTCGTTGGTAATGTCCAGGTATCGGTAGATGGCGGCTTCCAGTTGACTGCTGCTCTGGCGCACTCCCCGGCGCAGCTGTTTGTCGGTGAGCATTGCAAACCAGCGCTCCACCAGGTTGAGCCAGGAGGCGCTGGTGGGTGTGAAGTGAACATGGAAGCGGGGCCGCTTGGCGAACCAATTCCGGATGAGGGCCGTCTGGTGGGTAGCGTAGTTGTCCACGATCAGGTGTACGTCCAGATCGGCGGGCACCTGGGCCTCGATGGTATCGGGCGGTCTGGGTATCGAGGAACTTGCGGAACTCCACGGCCCGATGGCGCCGGTGGCATTGGTCAATCACCTTGCCCGTCCCGGTGTCCAGCGCGGCGAACAGCGACGTGGTGCCGTGGCGAACGTAATCATGGGTGCGCCGCTCGGCCTGTCCCGGTCCCATCTGGCCCAGTCACATGGGCAGCAGGGGCCTGGTGCGATCCAGGGCCTGAATCTGGGACTTCTCATCAACGCACATCACCAGTGCCGCTCCGGCGGGTTGAGGTAAAGCCCCACTACGTCCCGTACTTTTTCAGTCCGGCACTTTTTCGATGAACCGGGGATCCGCCGACAACTTGAAGGTTTCGGTTACATTTCCCGTTGGGGCAACATGGGGCTGCAACCCGAAGGCACGCCAGACGCGACTGATGGTGTTGTGGCTCAAACCGGAGCGCTGGGCCATGGACCGAGTGCTCCAGTGGGTGGCATCCCGGGGCGTGGTCTCCAGGGTCAACGCCAAAACCCGCTCCACGTCAGCGTCGGTTACCACCCGGGGTCGACCACTGCGCGGCCCGTCCAGCAGACCGTCCAGTCGTTGCGCCAGGAATCGGGAACGCCACTTCCCCACCGTCGGTTTGGACACTCCCAACTGAGCGGCTACCACGGTATTGGCCAGGCCGTCGGCACAGCTGAGGATGATTCTGGCCCGCAGGGCTAACGCTTGCGCGTTTTTGGGCCGGCGGACCCACTGTTCCAGGGTTTCCCGTTCCCCATCGTCCAGTATCAACGGCGGGATTGGTCGCCCTATCGCCATTTTGGTCCTCCTGCTGCCAGTGGTGAGCAGGATACCCCACGCCTGAATCTAATTCAACTAACTTCAGATACATGCCACTAGTACTCGGTCAACATTGGAAAGGCAGATGAAGGATGAAACGGGCGATGGTTGCCACGCTGGCGGTCAAACAGCGGTGCGGTAGGTGCGGCATCCATGGTTGCGGAGAAATATGCGGTACGGTTGTCGTCGGAAGATCGGGCCCAACTGGAACGGTTGATCCGTAGCGGTCAGCGCTCAGCTCGGATCATCAATCGGGCGCGCATCCTGCTCAAGACTGACGACGGATGGAGCGCCTCACGGGTGGCCGCAGCCTTGGACACGTCGCCGCGCACGGTGTTCCGCACCAAACGCCGGTATTGGGAGGAGGGATTGGACGGCGTGCTACACGACCATCCCCAAGCCAACCGGTATCGCAAGCTGGACGACCGAGGCGAAGCCCACCTGATTGCGTTGGCGTGCAGCGACGCCCCCGAGGGCCATGAGCACTGGACCCTGCGGTTGCTGGCTAGTGCGGTTGCTGGCCAGCAAGGTGGTGGAGTTGGGATTGGTGGCGTCGCTGTCCCACGAGACGGTAAGGCTCAGGCTCAAAAAAACACCCTCAAGCCCTGGCGAAAGCAGCAGTGGTGCATTCCCCGAGTGAAGGGGGAGTTTGTGGCGGCCATGGAGGACGTGCTGAACTTGTATGCCGAACCCGACGACCCCCACGGCCAGTGCTGTACTTTGACGAGACTTCCACCCAGTTGCTGGCCGAGGTACGGGAGCCGTTGCCTCCTCAACCGAGACGACCGCGGCGGCAGGACTATGAGTATCGACGTGGCGGCACCCGCGACATCTTCCTGGTCTGTGAACCCTTGGCGGGCTGGCGCCACGTGGCGATCACAAAACGGCGTACCATGCCGGACTTTGCCCACCAGATGCAGTGGCTGGTTGACGTGGCCTACCCCGATGCCCCAGTGGTCCGAGTGGTGCTGGACAATCTGAATACCCACCGCATGGCCTCCCTTTACGAGACCTTTCCGGCCGCCGCGGCCCGGCGCATCGCGAAACGGCTGGAGTTTCACCACACGCCCAAACACGCCAGTTGGCTGAACATGGCGGAGATCGAATTCAGCGCGTTGAGCCGGGCCTGTCTCAAAGGCAGAAACCCCGACGCCGACGCCCTGCAACGCCAGATCACCGCCTACGAAACCCAACGCAACGCAGCGGGCGTCTCCATCAACTCGCGGTTCAGCACCCACGACGCCAGAGCCAAACTCCGCCGCTTTTACCCCTGCCTTTCCAATGTTGACCGAGTACTAGTATTACAACGACGGATGGTGTGATAGGATGACCGGGTAGTTGGTAAGGCTTGGGCAAGTGAGGCAGGGAAATTGATGCGGTGGCTTTCGAGCAGGTGTACGGGGCCTTCCAGGATTTTCACGCTTGCTTCGCTGCGCGGTTTGGCTGCCGGGAGACCCGGGACCACAGCCGTCATTATCTCCAGGCCCGGCTGGTGCAGTCCGGCGAGCGGCGCAATGCCGAGAATCTGTCCGAGACGGTTCCGGCGTCAGCCAGGGCGATGCAGCGGTTTCTCACCGAATCCCCCTGGGATGACGACACAGTAATAGGACGTCTTCAGGAGTACCTGGCGCCCCGGCTGGGACATCCGGAGGGGGTGTGGGTGGTGGACGGCAGCGACTTTCCCAAGCAGGGGGTGAAGTCGGTAGGAGTGGCTCGGCAGTACTGCGGCCGGCTGGGCAAGGTGGCCAACTGCCAGGCTGGGATGTTCCTGGCCTATGTCAGCCCGCTGGGTCGGGCCCTGGTGGACAAAGGGCTTTATCTGCCGGAGAGCTGGACCTCGGACCAGGACCGGTGTGAGGCGGCAGGGGTTCCGGGGGAGAGGCAGGGCTACCGATCGAAGACGGAGTTGGCGCTGGAGCTGCTGCAGCGGGCCCTGGAGCGGGGCCATCTGAGGGCTGGCTGGGTGGCCGGGGATGATGCCTTCGGGATGTCGCCGTCCTTCCGCAGGGCAGGGACTGGCGGCCCTGGGGATGCGCTACGTACTGGACGTTCCGGCCGGCTTTACGGTGTGGCCTGAGGAGCTCGAGCGGACCAGTCCGGCCTACCAGGGCCGGGGGGCGTGTCCCGCGCCAAGCATTCTTGCCGGTTTAGCGTCAACTAGTTTTGCCGGTTCACCTCCTCGGCTTGGCCCTGTCGTTGGGCAGCGTTGGTGCGGTAGCTGGGGACGCCAAACTCCAGGATGACGGAGTGATGGACCACCCGGTCGATGGCCGCAGCGGTGGCCATGGGGTTGGCAAAGATGCGTTCCCACTCCGAGAAGACCAGGTTGGACGTGATGCCCAACGACCTCCGTTCGTAGCGTTCGGCGATCAGGGTGAAGAGGACCTCGGACTCCTCGGCGCCCTGGTGCAGGTAGCCCAGGTCATCAAGGAGGAGGAAGTCGAAGTTGTCCAGCTTGCGCAGTCGCCGGGGCAGATCCAGGTCGCGTTTGGCGGCGAGGAGTTCCTGCACCAGGCGGTAGGCCGGTGCGAAAAGGACGGAGTGGCCAGCTTCCACTAGCCGGTGCCCCAGGGCGCACCGGGCGTGTGTCTTGCCGGTGCCGGGCAGCCCGAAGGCCAGCACGTTGACGCCGCGCTCGACGAAGCTGCCCTGGGCCAGTTGGTCCAGCTGCTGGCGTAGCGCCAGGGGGACCCGATGGTGCTCGAAGGTTTCCCAGGTCTTGCCTGAGGGCAGCCTGGATTCCCGGCGCAGCCGGTTGGTGCGCCGCTGTTTCCGATCTTCGGCTTCCTGTTCCAGTACTTCCAGGAAAGTTGCCAGGGCATCGCCGTGTCCAGCGGCGGTGAAACGGGCCACCGTCTCCGCAGCTACCGTGGGCAGCTTGAATTGGCCGCACAGCTGGCCGATGCGTTCCTGCATCACGCTGGTGTCCGTCATGCGCACACCCCCGCCGCGGCCAGGCTGACCGTGAGCAGGCGGTCGTAGACTTTCAGATCCGGCTTCCCGGACCAGACCAGCACCGGGGCTTCCGGTGGTTTGGGCTCGGCCAGGTCCCGCACCTCGGCGTAGTCGAAGGACTCACCCGCCTCCAGCAGCAACGCCAGGGCGCTGTCCACCGTGGCTGCCATGGTGGTCGCCGCCAGGTGCAGAATACGCACGTACTCCACGTCGGCCCGTTCACCGCGCCATCCACGCAGCGCGTCGTAGGCGAGGCGGAAGTGCCTGGTGGGAAACAGCTGCTCGCGGAAGCGGTAGCGGGCGAAGGCTCCGGGCTTGCGCACCAGCGAGCCGATGACGTGGCGGTAATTGACGTGGGCTTCCCGCTCACCACTCACGCGCTCCATGCGTTCCACCAGGTGGCCCTTGTAGTACACTGCCACCCAGTCGGCGTACAGACGGATCTGCACCTCCTTGCCGATGAGACGGGAGGGGACGCTGTAGGTCCGCTTGGCTGCCTGGATGGTGCTCCACTTGCGCACCCTGGACTGGTAGTTGACGTATTCCGGCACCGGAGCTGGCGGCAGGGGTCTTAGGCAAGCCATTTCCTGCTCCAGCTTCCCCTGTACCAGGCGATTGTGTCTCTCCACCATCTGCCGGACGAAGCCGGCGTAGTCGTCGGCGGTGTCGAAATCGCGGCTGCCCCGCAGGATGAGGGCCTGGTCGATGGCGTCCTTGAGCCGATAGTGAGCTTGCTCGGCGACGCCGTTTTCATGGCTCTGGCCGCGATTGATGCGAGTGGACCGGAGGCCGTAGTGGTCCAGCAGCGCGGCGTAGTTGTCGTTCAGCGCCCGGCCGCGGCTGCGTTTCACCTCGTGGGTGGCGGCTGACGTATTGTCGCTGCGCAGTATCTGGGGGACGCCGCCCAAGGCCCAGAGGGCATGCTGCAGTCCCTGCTGCAAGGCCCAGGAAGGTCTCGCCGGCGGCGATCTCCGCGTAACGCCACCCCGAGTGGCTGAGAATCAGCTGGAACAGCAGATGCCGGTAGGGCTGTCCGGCGATGGTCACCTTGAGTTCCCCGCAGTGGGTGAAGTCAAACTGGGCCTCGCGACCCGGCGGATGCACCTGGCGGATGCTCCTGAGGGAAGTACACCTCCCGCTCCGGCCCGTGCAGCGCCCTCCTCCTGAGCCTGTCGAAGGGCTTGTAATCGTCGTTGCAGCGTGCGCAGCTGGGACGCGCTGAACCGCCCGGGGTGCTGCTCCTCCAGCCAGTCGATAATTGTCGTCGCCTTCAGCTTGCCAGCCGGATCGCTCCGCAGCAGCGGCTCAATCTCATCCTCCCACACCCCGTCGAAGGGGTCGGGCCGAGTGCGCCATCGATGCTCTGGTTTCGTCGCCGACGGCAACGGACCACTCTGCCACTTGCGCGCCGAACGCACGCTCATCCCAGCCTTGGCGGCCGCCGTTTCCTGTGTCTTGCCTTCCGTACGTTTCTGCCTCAATAGCCTGACTTGTTGGTCTGTAATCAACGGTACCTCCGTACCGAATGATTACCCATCACGACCGGCAAATATAGTCGTCGTAACAGGCAGGACTAATTGTCGTTAATCACCTGCAACAGGCTTGGGGGGAAAATGATGCCCCGGATCACCCGGCCGCAGGTCTACCGGGTGGTGCGTGAGATGCTGCCACGGGAACGGTTCGGTCCGGCTGAGCTGCTGCGGTGGCTCGAGGATACGCAAGAGTGCAACGAGCGGGCCAGGCGCTCCCATGCCAAGCGCCGCGCCGCCTGCGGTCGCGACGCCTCCGGCAGCCCTCCTTGAACCGTCGTTGTAATACTAGTACCGGTTCCAGATAGATTTGTAAGAATATGATAAGGCAGTCATACTTGGGTATGATCTTTCGGTGAGGAAGTGCCCAGCCATGGCTGCCATCAAGTATAAAATCAAACTGACCGGGTCCGAACGGACCTGCCTCAATGAGGTTTCCCACCGGGGCAAGGCGCCGGTCCGCACCGTCAAGCGGGCGCTCGCGCTGCTCAAAGCGGACGAAGGACTTCGAGACCGTGAGATAGCCGATGTGCTATTGGTCAACGCCGCTACTGTTGCCAGAGCGCGGAAGCGGTACGTGGAGGAAGGACTTGAGGCCGCCATTAACGACAGACCGCGGCCGGGCCGGGAGCGCAAGCTGGACGGCAAGCAGGAAGCCCACCTGATCGCCTTCGCGTGCAGCGCAGCGCCCCAAGGACACACGCACTGGACGCTCCAGTTGCTGGCCGGCAAGGTGGTGGAGTTGGAGTTTGCTGAGAGCATCTCCCTGGAGACGGTGCGCCAGATACTCAAAAAAATGAACGCAAGCCCTGGAAGAAGAAAGAGTGGTGTATCCCCAAGGTGAGCGGGGAGTTCGTGGCGCGGATGGAGGACCTGCTGGACTTGTACCACGCAGAGTACAACCCGGAGCGTCCGGTAGTGTGTTTCGACGAGACCGCCAGGCAATTGACCGGGGAGGTGAGGCCGCCCATCAAGGCCAAGCCCGGACGGGTGGAACGCTATGACACTGAGTACCAGCGAAACGGGACCCGGAACTTGTTCCTGTTCTGCGAGCCGAAGGGCGGCTGGAGACATGTCGAAGTGACTGGGCGCCGCACTGCCGTGGACTTCGCGCATCAGATGAAGTGGCTGGTGGACAGCGCATACCCTGACGCAGCGGTGATCAGGCTGGTCCTGGACAATCTCAATACCCACAAGTTGGGCTCGCTCTACGAAGCGTTTGAGCCATCCGAAGCCCGGCGCATCGCCCCACGGCTGGAGTTTCATTACACTCCCACGCATGGCAGCTGGCTGAACATGGCTGAGATCGAGTTGAGCGTATTCAGCAGACCGTGTCTGGACCGCCGTATCGGCGATGCAGCGTTGCTGAGACGGGAGGTCGCGGCGCTCGAACGTGAGCGCAACGAGGCCGCCGCCATCATAGACTGGCGGTTCTCCACCCAAGACGCTCGCAGTAAGCTCAAACATGTATATCCAATAGAATTAAATTGAAACGGTACTAGTGCTCCGTAGCGATGGAACAGACGACCCCTACGCGGGAACAGACCTACGCAATACCCTCAACGAGCTGGCCACCGGGACTGCGATGGGGACGCCACCGCACAGGCCGGCGGCACCTATTCCTACATCGTCATTGCCCGCAGCGCGGACAACGTCAGTCTCTCTCGCCCGAAACTGCAGTCATCGAGGCCCCGGCGCCAGCGTCCGGGCTCATGGCCACCACCAAAGACGGCGCGATTGACCTCGACTGGACCGCCCCCGACGCCGGAACCGCGGCCACCTACCGGGTGGCCCGCCAGCAACGGGACGGCGAATGGACCACCCTTACCGACACGGCCCAAACCACCCATTCCGACGACGCGGCGCAGACCAACGTCCAAAACCGCTACTGGGTCCAGCACCGCAACCAACACAGCGGCTCCACGTGGACCGAGTCCGATCCCGTGACCCTGATCGCGCCCCTCGGCCAACCTGTCGGCAACCGTCGACGCCAACGATAATATCCTGTCTTGGACGGCCCCCGACAGCCCCTTCATCGACGGCTACCGGGTCCAACACCCCATCGGCGACGCCGACTGGAACAGCCTAGAAAGCTGGCCGGAAACTGGAGCGGTTCCGCCGAGCGGTTATACTCCGGGCAATCGAAGCTAGCGGAGCAGGGCAATGCTGGGAAAGCGTTCGGACCAGAAGGGCCTATGGGAAGCGGACCGGTTGTATCTGGACTACGTGGGCAAGGGCACCTTCTACGGTTTGCTGGCCGCACTGCGGGACCAGCTGTTCAGCGATGACGATTTCGCCGAGATCTATGGTCCGGACAATGGCCGGAACAGCGTGCCGCCCAGCCTGCTGGCCACGGCGCTGCTGCTGCAGACCTACGACAAGGTGAGCGATGCTGAGGCCAAGGCGAGGGCTGACTTCGACATCCGTTGGAAGGTGGCGTTGGGGATTGAGATTGAAGAGCGGCCCTTTGCCAAGAGTACCCTTTGCCAAGAGTACGCTGCAGCTGTTCCGGGCGCAGTTGATACTGCACGACAAGGTGCGGGAGGTATTCGAGAGCAGCCGGCGCCGGGCGCGGCAGTCGGGCTACCTGAAAAAGCGTGGGATGCGGGTGGCGCTGGACACGACCTGCATCCTGGGACGGGGCGCGGTGCAGGACACCTACAATCTGCTGGCGGACGGGATCGTCAAACTGTTGCGGGCTCTGGCGGCCGTGGCGAACACCACCGTCGGGGAATGGGCCGAAGGCCAGGGCTACGAGCGGTACTTCGGGTCCAGCATCAAGGGCGCGGCGACGATTGACTGGTCGGACCGCCAAGCGCGGGCGGGATTGCTGGCTGAGCTAGTGGCCGATGCGGACCGGCTGCTGGAATTGGCGCGACAGGCGTGGGTGGAATTGCCGGAGGACAGCGCCCAGCGGCAGAGCATAGTGGATGGGGCGGAGTTGCTGGGACAGTTGCTGCTCCAGGACGTCGAGCGCCAGAGCGGCGATGGCGATGGCGATGTTGATGTTGATGCTGATGCTGATGCTGATGATGACGGGGTGAGCATCAGGGATGGGGTGAGCAAGGACCGGATGCCGTCGGTGCATGACCCGGAGCTGCGCCACGGGCACAAGAGCAGCCGGCGGCGCTTTGACGGGCACAAGGCGGCCATCGTGGTGGACACGGACTCCCAGCTGATCACGGCCGTGGACGTGTTGCCCGGCAACGCTCCCGACAATCTGGGGGCGTTGGAACTGGTGGAGCAGAGCGAAGCGAGTACCGGCTCGGTGGTGGAGGAAGCCATGGGCGACGCCGCCGATGGGGACGGCGGGACCCGCCAGACCTTCGTCGATGCGGGACGCCGGTTAGTGGCCAAAGCGCCGGGCCGGCCCGCCCGGAAACACTTTCCCAAAAATGACTTTCACCTTGACCTGGCGGCGGGCAGTTGCACCTGTCCGGCGGGACAGGTTACCCGCACCATCGTACCGGCGGGAAAACGGACTGACCGCACCGGTCGCACCTACCGCTTGCAGGCTTTCCGGTTCGACAGGGCGGTATGTGGGGCATGTCCACTGCGGCCCCAGTGCATCGCGGCCCAAGGCAGGAAGGGACGGCGGGTGCAAATCCATCCCCAGGAAGGCATGTTGCAACAGGCCCGGGCCTTGCAGCAAAGCGCCGACTACGACGAGTATCGAGTGCGACGGGTGGTAGTGGAGCACAGATTGGCCCGGCTGGTCCAGTTGGGCATCCGGCAGGCCCGCTACTTCGGTAAGGTCAAGACGAAATTCCAGCTGTACCTGGCGGCCACGGTGGCCAACCTGACCCTGGCGTTGGGCAAAATCGGGCGGTCGGGCAGTACCGGTGGCGGCGCAGCAGGCCACCGTGTCGTCCGCAATGTTGTCCACGCTGTCGTCGCCAATGCTGCGGCCAATTTCAGCGCCGTCCGGCTCGGACAACTATGGTCTGTGATTTTGCTCACGTCGGCTTTACTGCCGAAACCCCTCTACCCAACCACGGCTTTCCGGCCCGCTTTCTAGTACTACAACGACGGGTTTAGGATGGCGGCTCCATCCTGCCTTCACGGCGGGCGGAGCGGCGTCTCTGGTGGGAGCGGCGCGCCCGCTCGTTGCGTAGCTGCGTATCCTCCAGCCACCGCAGCAACTCCTCTGGCCCGAACCGTTCCCGGGGCAGCATCTCCCGCACCACCCGGCACACTTGGGGACGGGTGATCCGAGGCATCTTTTTCCCCCCAAGCCTGCTGCAGGCCCAGCAGGAAAGCTCCACCCAGCAGGCACATGGCTATGTGGTGATGCCAGCCAGCCCAACTGCGGGTCTCGTATTCGTCCAGGCCCACGTCGCCCTTCTCCGTCTCGAACTCCGTTTCAATGGGCCACCTGGAACCGCCCACGTAGGCCAAGGTCTCCAGGGGAGTATCCTCGGCAGCGTTGGACAGGTAGTAGCGGGGTTCGCTGCCGTCCAGGTTCCGGCGGTAGACGGCCCATGCCTCCTGGCCCGGCTTGCCCTTTCGGGTTACCCGCACCCGCTGGGCGCAGAACATATAGCTCCGCGGCCCCTGGCTTCCCTGGGCCACCGTTATCTCCCGCCAGGCCTCATCCGGCAACTTGTCACTGCGCTGCTCCATGGTACGACGCTGCCCGTCCCTGAGCCTGGGCTTGCGGGGGCGCCCGGACCCCTGAGCCCCCGGACTGGTCCAGGCCGACTCCCACGCAGGCTCCAGGGGCCAGACCGGAGTGCTGCCCGGAACGTCCAGCACGTAGCGCATCCCCAGGGCCGCCAGGGACTCCCGAAAGGACGGCGACATCCCGAAGGCGTCGTCCCCGGCCACCCATCCGGCCTTGAGGTGGCCCAGCTCCAGGGCCCGCTCCAGCAGTTCCAGGGCCAACTCCGTCTTCGACCGGTAGCTCCGCCGCTCCTCGGGCACCGCCGCCGCCGCACAGCGGCCCTGATCCGAGGTCCAACTCTCCGGCAGATACAGCCCTTTGTCCACCAATGCCCGTCCCAGCGGGCTGACGTAGGCCAGGAACATCCCACCCTGGCAGTTGGCCACCTTGCCCAGCCGGCCGCAGTACTGCCGGGCTACCCCCACGGACTTCCTCCCCTGCTTGGGAAAGTCGCTGCCGTCCAACACCCACACCGCCTCGGGGTGCCCCAGCCTGGGGGCCAGGTATTCCTGCAGCCGCCCGATCACTGTCGCATCGGACCACCGGGCCTCGGTCAGAAAACGCTGCATCGCCCGGGCCGAGATGCCCACCGATTCCGACAGGTTCTCGGCGTTGCGCCGCTCCCCAGCCTGCACCAGCAGCCCCTGAAGATAGTTTCGGCTGTGCTCCCGCCACTGCTTGCGGCCGAAGGAGGCCGCAAAGAAGGCGTGAAATTCCTGAAAGCACTCGTAGACCCGCTTGAAGCTCGCCGCATCCATCACCCAAACCACCCACTATCATCTTGACAACTATCCTACCAAACAACCCGTCGTTGTAGTACTAGGGGGTGTCGTCAAAATGGCGGCAGGGTGGTAAATTACTGGAAATGGGGAGAGTGTGGGAGGTGGGGGTATGACGGCAGCGCACCGGCGCCACGATATGACCGATGACGTTTGGGAGCGGTTGAGGCCGCATTTGCCCGGAGGAGCAGGGAAGAGAGGCCGACCGGCCCAGGACAACCGGCGGTTTATCGACGCCGTGTGCTGGATACTGCGCACCGGCGCGCCTTGGCGCGATTTGCCCCCGGACTACGGAGACTGGAAGAACACCCACCGCCGCTGCTGCCGCTGGCGGGACCGGGGCGTGTGGGCCGGACTGTTGGAGGCAGTGATTGATGACCCTGATTTCGAGTGGCCGATGATAGACGCCAGCTATATCAAGGCCCATCCCCACAGCGCCGGAGCCCAGGGCGGAAATCAGTCCATTGCCCGCACCAAAGGGGGCTGAACAGCAAGCTGCACCGGGCGGTGGGCGCCCACGGAATGCCGGTAAGGCTGGCGGTGACCGAGGGTACGGTTGCCGACTGCTCCCAGGCGTTGCCCCTGATTGAGGGCATAGCAGCGGAGTGCCTGCTGGCGGACAAAGCCGATGACACCAATGAAATCATAGCCACCGTCCGGGAATTGGGAATGGACCCGGTGATACCGCCCAAAAGCAACCGGAGAGAAAAGCGGGACTATGACCGGGCGCTGTACCAGCTGCGGCACCTGGTGGAGCACGGATTCCTGGAGTTCAAGCAGTGGCGCGGAGTGGCAACCCGGTATGCCAAAAAGACGGCGTCATACTTGGCGGCCTGCCAACTCCGCGCAGTGATGATCTGGAGCAAACTCTTTTGACGACACCCCCTAGAAAGGTCATTCCGCTCTCGGGACCACGTCCCCTCTATTCACTGCCATTGGCGGACAAAATCGGACAAAATCAGGACAATCTCGGACCAAGCACCGCTCTCCCTACGTGCGAATATTCGCTTTTGTCCGGTTTGACACTTCAACGCATCTCTCCTCGGTTACGTCAAGTTGCCACCCGCCCCTGGCGTGGTTACAATGGCCCAATTGCGGATGCCCGGTTGTGCGCCCCGCCTTCCCGACGACTTCCGGCCCGGCGCACAACCACCCGTCCCGATTCCTGGTAATGGAGAGTGACTCGGTTTGAATATCGACTTGTCGGACCGGATGAACTACTTGCGGGAGCAGTACCACTACGCTTGGCTCGTGGTCGGAATAGGCACCATGCTCCGGGTCACCGCCAATTTCGTCAGCCAGGCCTTCGCCGTCATCCTCGTCGTCCTCCAGACCGACTTCGCCTGGGGCGTCACCGCCATCGTCCTCGCTCAGGTTTTCCGCAGCGTCACCAGCGCTCTCCTTGCTCCTGTCTCCGGATGGGTCGGCGACCGCTACGGAGCGCGTCCGTCCCTGTTTGTTGCGGCCACCCTCTACGTGGCCGGGATGCTGCTCCTCAGCACCGTGGACCAACTCTGGCAGCTTTACATCTATTACAGCCTGTTGTTGGGATTGGCCCAGGCCCTCTTCACAGTCAACATCCCCACCACCGTCGCCGCCTGGTTCCAGAAGAAGCTCGGCGTCGCTGTCGGTATCCAGCAGTCCATCGGAGGCATGGGAGCATCAGTCACTGCGCCGGCCTTGGCACTGCTGGTGGCTCTGACCGGATGGCAGGTCGGGTTCTGGATAATCGCCGCCGTGGGTGGAGTAATCCTGTTCTCCCTGTTGTTCTTCTTCCACAGCGAACCCGCCGACCGCGGGATGAAGCCCCTGGGAGCCACCGACGACGACCCGGCGCCGGTACCAGTCAATGCCGAAACCGCCAGATTGCGCAGCAAGGTCTTCCTGCAGCATGCCCGCCGGACCCGGGCCTTCTGGAACCTCCCCTTCATCCACTTCCTCGGCTGCATGGGCCACGCCATCGTCATCTGGCACGTCGTTTTCTTCGCCACCGAGCAAGGATTGTCCCTCGCGTCGGCAGCCTGGATCGTCACCATCTACACCATGGCCAGCGTCAGCAGCCGCCTGTTCATTCCCATCCTTGCCGACCGCTGGGGCGCCAAGGTAACGATGATCCTGCCCTACTTCCTCCAAGGCATTACGGTCATGATGCTCTTCTGGGCCCAGAGCGCATGGGAGTTCTACTTCTTCGCCGTCATCTTCGGCATCGGCTTCGGCGGGGAAATGTCCGCTTTCCTCATCGCCAACCGCCAGTACTATGGCATGGGTCCGGTGCGGTCAATTTTTGGATTCCAGCACCTCGGCTCCGGCTTGGGCATGGCCGCCGGAGGACTCGTCGGCGGCGTGATCTACGACTTCCGCAATGGCGAAGCGCCGATGCGGTTCCTTGGCTTCATCGACGTCGGGGGAGGCTCCTACGACCTCGCTTGGACCATCTCCATCGCCGCCAGTCTCGCCGGAGTCGTCTTCATCTTGTTGCTGGAATCATCCTCCCGCATCCTCATCCCCAACTGGGAAGAATCCCTGACTGGGGAGGGACAAACCTCGCCCTCGGCTTCGTGACCGGTGGTTTGGACGAAAAAAGCTGGCCCAAGTTACCGGGGTTTCTACGGGACAGTAGTGCGATAGCTCGGGGTATGGTCAACCTCCCGGAATTGGAGGTTGCCGGTCGGATTAACCCGAAACACCCGCCGGTTCCCTCGGAGGCGACGGGGTCGGAGCCTGTGGCGGTTTGGCCGCCAGTGCCATGATCCCCGCCATGAACACTGCCACGGCGAAAAACGTAAACGGAATCCGGTAGCTGATGAAGGGGGAGTTTGTGGCGGCCATGGAGGACGTGCTGGACTTGTATGCCGAACCCGACGACCCCCACCGGCCAGTGCTGTACTTTGACGAGACTTCCACTCAGTTGCTGGCCGAGGTACGGGAGCCGTTGCCTCCTCAACCGAGACGACCGCGGCGGCAGGACTATGAGTATCGACGTGGCGGCACCCGCGACATCTTCCTGGTCTGTGAACCCTTGGCGGGCTGGCGCCACGTGGCGATCACAAAACGGCGTACCATGCCGGACTTTGCCCACCAGATGCAGTGGCTGGTTGACGTGGCCTACCCCGATGCCCCAGTGGTCCGATGCCCCAGTGGTCCGAGTGGTGCTGGACAATCTGAATACCCACCGCATGGCCTCCCTTTACGAGACCTTTCCGGCCGCCGCGGCCCGGCGCATCGCGAAACGGCTGGAGTTTCACCACACGCCCAAACACGCCAGTTGGCTGAACATGGCGGAGATCGAATTCAGCGCGTTGAGCCGGGCCTGTCTCAAAGGCAGAAACCCCGACGCCGACGCCCTGCAACGCCAAATCACGGCCTACGAGACCGAGCGCAACGCAGCGGGCGTCTCCATCAACTCGCGGTTCAGCACCCACGACGCCAGAGCCAAACTCCGCCGCTTTTACCCCTGCCTTTCCAATATTGACCGAGTACTGGCAGACGAGATGCTGGATAGCATAAAAGGCGTATCATCGGAGCACTTCGAACGGCTCGTAGTAGATGTTCTGGTGAAAATGGGTTAGGGACAGGGCGAGCAAGTCGGACGCAGTGGGGATGGAGGCATCGAGGGCATCATAAAATCAGGATGCTTTGGGCTTGGAAAAGGTGTATGTCCAGGCCAAGAGGTGGGCCGGGCCCGTGGGCGAACCGGAGATGCGTAATTTTTCGGGGAGCCTCGATCCCTACGGCGCAACCAAAGGCGTGTTCATCACCACTTCAACTTTCAGCAGCACCGCCCGCCGAACCGCCGAAATCATCTCTGCCGGCAACAAGCTGATCCGTCTGGTAGATGGCGATGAACTGGCTCGGTTGATGATTCGATACGGCGTCGGCGTAGTAACCGAGTATACCTACGAAATCAAGAAGCTGGACGAAAACTATTTTGCCGAGGATGTTTAGCCGGGCGTCGGTCGGAACGACGTTGCCATGCTCCGTACCATGACAGTCCGGCAGTTCGCTATCGTTACAGTGCAGTTCGATTGTCGGTCTGCTACGATATCGGCAGTACCGGAAAGCAGGAGGCGACATGGCAGACGACGAATTGGTTCAACCGATAGCAGTAGAACCACGCGAAGGATACCGCATCTGGATCCGGTACGCTGATGGCCCAGAGGGTGAGATTGACCTGTCAGATCTGGCTGGTCACGGAGTATTCGTCGCCTGGAACGACCGGGCCTACTTCGAAAAAGTCCACATTACCGAGCATCGCACCATCGCATGGGACGACCAGATTGAGTTGTGCCCCGACGCCCTATATTTGCAACTCACCGGAATGACCGTCGAGGAACTGATGCCCGGCGCCAGGCCCATACCCGCCGATGCCTGAAATCTGCCGATTCTACGGAATTGTAATCAGCATCTATTTCAACGACCACGGCCCAGCCCACTTCCACGCACGATACGGCGACAACCAAGCCGTGATCGGCATCGACAATCTGACATTGCTGCAAGGCCGGCTACCACCCAGGGCACACGGTTTAGTGATCTAATGGGCGAGATCCGACAATCAGAACTACAGTCCGCGTGGGCCGCTGCTAGAAGGAGTGAGCCCATAGGCAGAATCGCCCCGCTGGACTAGTATTCGGTCAATTCCCAATAATAGTTACCCGGGTGCGCAGGCCAAGTGGATGTTGCCTGCCATCCCTCCCGTTTAGGTGTATTATGTGGCGAAATGACGGCTTCGCCGCTTGTTCCGGTGAACCCCTGTCGCCACCCAGCGCCTGAAGGAGGCCATCTTATGTTTTTGATGCGGTTTACCGAGCGGGCTTATGTGAATTACACCGAGCAGGATGTCCGCAATTCGCCCAACGAGGCGGTGCGGCTCACCTTCTCCAACTCAAATTTCGACCCGCAGGAAGGGCACTACCTGTACAATATGTACCTTGACGAGTACCAGTACTCGGAGGAAGTGGGTTTCGATGGGTTGATGCTCAACGAGCACCACAACACGCCGACCTGCCTGGGCGCCACCATGAATCTGGAAGCGGCGATTCTGGCCCGCACCACCACGAAACCCAAGATTGTGCTGCTAGGCAATCCGCTGCCAATCTTCGACAACCCCCTCCGTTTGGCCGAGGAACTGGCCGAAATCGACATGATTTCCGGCGGCCGGCTGGTGTCGGGATTCGTGCGCGGCACCGGCGTGGAGAGCCTGGCCACCAACACCAACCCCCTGTTCAACCGCGAGCGGTTCGAGGAAGCGCACGACCTGGTGCTGAAAACCTGGACGACGCCCGGCCCCTTCCGCTGGGAGGGCAAGCACTATCAGTTCCGCGTGGTCAACCCGTTCCAGGTTCCCCTGCAGAAGCCCCACCCGCCCATCTGGATCCCGGGCACGGGCAGCCCGGAGACGCTGGTGTGGTGCGCCGAGCGCAACTACCCGTACATCTTCCTGGAAACCGACCCGCATGGCACCCAGGATATGAAGTCCATCTACACCGAAACCGCCCGCGAGCATGGCTATGAGCCGGGCCCGGAGAACTTCGGTTATCTGGTGCGCATCCACGTGCAGGACACCGACGAGAAGGCTTACGAGGTGGGCAAGGGCTACATGGTGGGCAACATCGGCGTGGGCCGCGTACCCCTACCGCGCGACTACGCGTCGCCGGTGGGCTACGGCAGCCGCAGCGACGACCCGCGCTTCCTGCGCCTGCGGGAGCAAATTCGCAGCGACCCGTTCCGCGTGGGCGGTCTGGATTCGGCACACTACGACGAGATTCTGGACTCGAGGCGCTGGATAATTGGCAGCCCCGAAACGGTCGTTGCGCAGCTGCGGGAAGTGCTGAGCTATATGCGCCCCGGTATTCTGGCCGTGTGGACCAACGACGGTTCCATCAGCCACGAGGACACCATGCGCTGCCTGGAACTCATGGGGCAGGAAGTGCTGCCGGCGTTGAAGGAAATCGGCGAAGAGCTGGAGCTGACCGACCCCTTCCAGAAAATGGCACAGCAGCAAGCGGGCAGCTAGCCTGGCCGGCAATTCGGGATTTTGACCAGGGCTTTCAGAAATTGACATGGATGGACAGGATAGACAGGATTACGCAATCCGTATCCTGAATATCCTGCCTATCCATGTTTGATTCCAGACCCCAGATTCAGGATTCAAGGAGCAATACCAGAATGGCAAATTTCACTGAGGAAACAATCTCGGTAGGCGGTAGCAACCTGCAAGTGTTCAAGGGCGGCAGTGGCGACCCGCTGCTGGTGCTGCACGGCGCCGGGGGCAACTCCGGGCCCCGCCGCTACGCCCAGGCGCTGGCGGAGAAGTTCACCGTCTACCTGCCGTCGCACCCCGGCTACGGCAAGAGCGACCGCCCCGAATGGGTAGAGTCGATGCAGGACCTGGCCTGTTTCTACACCTGGTTCCAGGAGCAGGAAGGACTGGAAAACGTGCGGGCCATTGGCTTTTCCATGGGTGGCTGGCTGGCCGCCGAGATGCTGTCGATGACCGGACACGCCTTCAGCAAGGTAATGCTGGTCGGCGCTGCCGGCATCAAACCCCAGGAAGGCGAAATTACCGACATCTTCATCATCAGCCCGGCGCAGGTGCGCGACCTGGTGTACCACGACCCCTCGCAGGTGCCGGAGTGGGACGAGCTATTCGGCAGCGACCCAACAACCGAGCAGGCGAACCAGGCGGAAGGCGACCGGGAAATGGCGATCCGCCTCACCTGGAAGCCGTATATGTACAATCCGCGGTTGCCGGCCAAGCTAGGAAGAGTCAGCGTCCCGACGCACATCGTCTGGGGCGAGCAGGATGCCCTGGTGCCGGTGGAGTGCGCCGACCTCTACCAGCAGGCCCTGGCTGGCTCTGAGGTTACGGTCATATCGAACTGTGGCCACTCGCCGCAGATTGAGAAACCCGACGATTTTGTGCAGACGGCGCTGGCGTTTTTGTAAACCTCCATCCCATCCGCTCATGGTGAGCTTGTCGAACTACCGACGACCATCCTTCAACAAGGTCAGGACGAGCGGGTAAGGTCAAGCTCACAACCTGAATTGCTGTGATGCAACTATGACAACTGCCAAAGCCGCTGCAAAACCGCTGACCGCCGATGATTTACTCCGTTTGGATAGCCAGGGCGTCAAAGGCGAACTGGTGCGCGGAGTATTGAAAGAAACCATGTCAGCAGGCGGGGAACACGGTGAAGTAGCTATGGCTCTGGGAGCGGTGTTAGTTGCACACGTTCGTCCTAATCGGTTGGGCAGGGTAGCCGGTTCCGATGCCGGCGTCCTGTTGGAGCGGGGTCCGGATACGGTGCGGGAGCCGGATGTCGCCTACTTTTCCGCCGGGACGCTGGCGCTGGACGTGAAGGTTCGGGGTTATTACGAAGTTGTCCCCGACCTGGTGGTTGAGATAGTGTCGCCTGGCGACCGACCGGAGGAGGTGGCCGAGCGGGTGGCGATGTGGCAGGGTTTTGGCGTAGCGCTGGTCTGGACGATATACCCGGCGGCTCGCACGGTGGCGGCGCACCCACCGACCGGGCCGGCAATCATTTTCACCGAGGACGATACCCTGGACGGTGGAACCGTGCTGCCGGAATTCCGCTGCACAGTGCGGGATATACTGGATTGGTAATCCCAGCGCACTAGGCGACGCCTGATCACGCGGAGGCAAGATTATGGGCGTTTTCTACTCACATTCGCTCACCATGAGCGGGTAGGTAGAGTCCAGCTCACAACCCGCATTGCTGTGGTGCAACTATGACAACTGCCGGAACTGAACAACGGCTGCTGACCGCCGACGATTTGCTGCGCTTGACCAGTCAGGGCGTAAAAGGCGAACTGGTGCGCGGAGTATTGAAAGAAACCATGTCAGCAGACGGGGAACACAGTGAAATTGCAGCGGCGTTGTCGGCTGCGTTAGTGAACCATGTCCGCCCGCTCCGTCTGGGCCGGGTGTCAACCTCGGATGCCGGCGTCCTGTTGGAGCGCGATCCGGATACGGTGCGGGAGCCGGATGTCGCCTACTTTTCCGCCGGGACGCTGCCGCTGGACGTGAAGGTTCGGGGTTATTACGAAGTTGTCCCCGACCTGGTGGCGGAGATAGTGTCGCCTGGCGACCGTCCGGCGGAAGTCGCCGAACGGGTGGCGATGTGGCAGGGTTTTGGCGTAGCGCTGGTCTGGACGATATACCCGGTGGCCCGCACGGTGGCGGCGCACCCACCGACCGGGCCGGCAATCATTTTCACCGAGGACGATACCCTGGACGGTGGAACCGTGCTGCCGGAATTCCGCTGCACAGTGCGGGATATACTGGATTGGTAATCCCAGCGCACTAGGCGACGCCTAGTCACCCGGAGGCAAGATTATGGACGTTTTCTACTTCACCGAATTTCCTTATGCCGAGTTTCCGGAGTCGGAAGCGGAGAAGTTTCCGTCGATGCGGCTCACGTTCCCTAACACCTACTTTGATCCCGACATCGCCAGCGGTTTGATGAACCGGTACCTGGACGAATACCAGTACGCCGAGGAAGTAGGGTTCGACGGGTTGATGATTAACGAGCACCACAACACGCCGTCGTGCATGGACGTTGAGGTGAACATCACCGGCGGCATTCTGGCGCGCATCACCAACCGGGCCAAGATTCTGATGCTGGGCAATATGCTGCCCACGTCCGACAATCCGGTGCGGCTGGCGGAAGAGATTGCCATGCTGGATGTAATCTCCGGTGGGCGCATCATCTCCGGATTCGTGCGGGGCATCGGCATCGAATCGTGGGCCAACAACACCAACCCGATTCACAACCGCGAGCGGTTCGAGGAGTGCCACGACCTGGTGGTGAAGACATGGACGACGCCGGGGCCGTTCCGCTGGGAGGGAACGCACTACCACTACCGAGCGGTGAATCCGTGGATGCTGCCGATTCAGAAGCCGCATCCGCCGGTTTGGGTTCCCGGCACGGGCAGTCCGGAGACGGTGGAGTGGACAGCGCGGCACCGTTATACCTACGCTGCCTTCCTGACTCCGCTGGAGGTGGCCAAAAACCTGTTCGCTCGTTACCGGGAATATGCCGCCGCTGACGGCTGGGAACCAGGCCCGGAAAAGTTTGCCTTCATGATTTGCTGCCACGTAAACGACACCGACGAAAAGGCGCAGGAATCGGGCAAAGCGTTCCTGTGGCGCATGAACTACCCGTTGCGCGGCCCGCGTGAATACTGGTCGCCCCCAGGGTACACATCCCGCGCCGGCGCCGCAGCGGTGGCAGCCCGGCGTCCGACGCCCCTGCACGAGCTATCCTACGAGGAGTTGCAGGAGCGCAACCACCTGGTGGTGGGCAGCCCCGAGACCGTCACCCGCAAGCTGCGGCACATCCGGGACGAGCTGGGTGTTGGCTCGCTGCTGCTGGAAGCCCAGGGCGGCCGCCTGTCCCACCAGGACACCATGCGCTCCATAGAGCTGTTCGGCAAAGAAGTGATACCGGCGCTGAAGGAAGAGTAGCCGAGGAAGAGAAACATCGGTCAAGAAAGGGTTGGTCACAAATGAAACTCTTAAAGATTACAGTGAAGAACTATCGCAGCCTCCACGACGTGAGCGTCGAGTTGAATGACCTCAACTTGTTTATTGGGGCCAACGCTTCCGGCAAGAGCGCGATTTTGGATGCGCTGCGCTTTTTGAGTGAAGTGGTTCGAGCGCGTTCCTTCCGCGCGCCTGCCTATTCCCGGGGCGGTATTCTCAATATGGCGTGGAAAGGCCAGGATGCCAGCCAAGTTGAAATCACGGTGGTTGTGGAAGCCAAAAAGCGGTTCGAGTGGGTCGTCCGGCTCAGCAGGGATCGCCAACTTTTCAATGTCATTGAGAGCATCAGGGAAATCACGCCGGGAAATCCGCCAGTACAACTGCTCGAATCGGATAAAGGTAAAGGTTGGTGGTGGTCCGGTGAAGAAGGTAAAGGAGTGGACTTATTGCAAGAGCCAACTATTTGTGCTCTTTCAGCCGCCTCCGCGGACGCCTCATTCCCAGCCCGTGAAGTTGCAGAGTTCGTTGGGAAATGGGGCTTCTTCGATCCAAGTCCTTTTCTGCTCCGACGGGATTGGAACCTTCCTGACACGGGAGGCTTGGATGTTTACGGGCGGAATTTGGGCGAGACGCTGTATGCTCTGCCAAATCATGACCTCAAGGCAGTGGTAGACGCCACTCGGTCTGTCGTAGGAGTTCCAACAGACATCGAACCTCGTGAGTCCGAAGACCGTTTCTATTTTGTGCAGGAAGAACCTGGACTGCAATATAGAGTCAACCAGATGGGTGTATCTAGTGGGACTCTTCGTGTACTGGCATTAATGACCGCATTATATGCCCAACCGGATACAACACTGGTTGGTATAGAAGAACCCGAGAACTACATCCATCCGTCGGCTTTGCAGGCGCTCGTGCAGCACCTGCGCGACGCTATGGGTCGTGTGCAGTTTATGGTGACCACTCACTCTCCATTACTGCTAGATTTTCTGGACGAGCCAGCGGCAGTAAACGTAGTGAAGCGAGACGAATCTCTGGGCACGTTTGTCCTTCCAGAATCTAATCCCGATGGTGTCCGCAAAGCACTGGAAGCCTCTGGTTTCAGCCTCGGGCAATATCACGAAACTAAAGGCTTCGGAGGCTAGCGGACATGGCTAAACGAGTTTTGGTCATCGCCTCCGGTCAAACAGAACTGAACGCATTGCCTCGCTTGTTGGCGCATTTGAGTGAAGAAGGAATTACCATAGACGTCCGTATTCCTGACAGACACCGTAAGATCGCGCCTAACGTTGTGGCCCCAATTATCTATTCCGCTTTACACGACTCCGAGAACGGGCCGCCCGACAAGTACGTGGTGTTGGTCGACACCGATGGCAGAACAGCAGCGGAAACCTTGCGCCCTGTCCAAGAAGGCTTACAGCGTACCAGTGTGTCTCGATACGTAGAGAATTTACAGTATGCTTACGCCCAGTGGCACCTTGTGAAGCTTGGTATTTTGCCGACGCCAGGAATCTCAGGGTTTATTTGGGGCGCGACGTAGGCCATATTGAAGCAAACCAACCTGACCAAATTGAAAATCCCAAGCGCCATATCCAGCAGTTGTTGGGCGAGAAAACGTACACCGCTTTGGTATCGGCAGAAATCGCCGCGGCCCTGGACACGTCGACCATCGCCCAGCGTAGCCCCAGCTTCCGTAGTTTCATAGAGGCCGTCAGAAACGGTGCGGCGGGTACGGTCACAGACTCATAACACCGCAACGCTATAACCGCAGGCGCAGCGATGGCAGCGAACGCGTACATCCTCATCAACGTGGTACCCCAAAACCGCGGAAATGCTAGCGCGACTGAGCAATCAGCGGCACAGCCGTCCGGGAAGTCCTTGGCCCTTACGACATCGTGGTTGAACTGGAAGCTGGCACACCGGAGGATATAACCGACATTTTACGCCATCGGATTCGACCAATCAGCGGCGTCAGCAATACCGTTACCTGTTTATGGTTCTGACAGGTCCTAAAACGGGCACTCTATCCCCAACTCGCCGCAGGTGTCGTGGAACCAGTCCACCACCTCTTCGTGCAGGGGGATGCCCTGGACCCGGCGGATTTCTTCCATCTCGGCTTCCGGTTGGCCGGCCACGAGGACCCGCTCTTCGCCCGGGGCTGGCCGGGTGGTCTTCATCATGCGGAGCCATTCGTCCATCTGGTCTTTGAAGTGGTCGGGGTCGTCGAATCCGGCCACGTTGTAGGCGGCCACGTAGTGTCCGAAATTAGGGCGGCCCGGAACGGCGCCGTAGCCGAATCCGGTGAGGACGCCGGCGAGAATGTCCACCATGCAGGACAGACCATAACCCTTGTGCGAGCCCAGCTCGCGCGTGCTGCCCAGCGTGAGCAGCGTGTAGTTGTCGGGCGCGTCGGCCTCCTCCATGATGGGGGTGCCCTCGCTGTCAGCCAGCCAGCCCGGCTCCAGCTTGACGCCCAGCCGTCGGGCGATGCCCACCTTGTTGCCAGCGACGGTGCTCGTGGCGGCGTCGAACACAAACGGCGGCTCGTTACGCGAGGGCACGGCGATGGCGATGGGATTGGTGCCCAGACGTGGTTCGGCGCCAAACGTTGGCACGACCGAGGGCGGGCAGCTGGTCATGCACACGCCGATCATGTCGTGTTCCAGCGCTTTCATGGCGTGGTAGGACGCCATGCCCAGATGCCGGGCGTTGCCCAGCGTAACCATGCCGATGCCCACTTCCGCGGCCTTGCGGATGGCCATGTCCATCGCCTTGGGGGTGGTGATGATGCCCAGGCCCCGGTCGGAGTCGAGGCTGGCGGTGCTGGGCGTTTCACGGACGACGCGCATCTGTGGATTGGGGTTGATCTGTCCGCTGGTGTACCCGTTCACATAGCTGCGCAGCATATTGGAGACACCGTGGGAGTCAACGCCGCGCAGGTCGGCCAGCACCAGCACGTCAGCGCCGAGCTGAGCATCTTCGGGCGGCACACCCATCTTCTCGAAAACGGCGGCGACGGTAGACTTCAGATCGTCCCCCGGAACCATCGTGGCCTCGTCCAGATTGACGCGAAATTTGGGCAGCACGGCTAACCTCCTGGTTGATCGACGACAGCGATTATGCGTGGGCAGTATAGCACTGGCAGCCCCCGCAGTTTGCCTAACTGCCCCGGCGCTGGCACAATGATGCGCATATCGCATAAGGTAGAGAGTACGATGACCACTGTACGCAAATTGATGACCGCTGACGAGTTGTTGCTGATGCCCAGAGGGTACGGCAAGCGCTACGAGCTGATCCGAGGAGTGTTAGTTGAGAAAGTGCCAACTGGATATCCACATAGCATAGTCGTGGCTATGATTACCACTTCCGCTGGGAAAGGTAGTGTTGGTCTGATATGAATGCCAGCCATCTGGAATCCGACAGCCGGGCATTGGACTACCTGGCTCGCCTGGGAGCGCAGCCGGCGGTGGCGTTCCACGAAAATGGCGTCGCAACGGCGGTGCGCGGCGCGCTAACCGAGATTGGCGTTTCGTGGCGAACCGACGCCTTTGGCAACATCATCGCCCGTATCGCTGGCGCCGACGCAGGTGCGAACCCGCCCATCGCATTCATGGCGCACATGGATCATCCGGGATTCGAGATAGTGGGTCGGGATGGCGATTATCTGATTGGCGCGGCGTCCGGAGGTATACCGGCCGGCGCTTTTGAAGCCGATGTGCCGCTGCAAATCCTCCTCCCCGCCGGCCGACGCGTCGCCGCCGCAACGGTGGGCAAGCACGGCGAGGAACGCCAGCGACGGGTACTCATCAGCGTGGGTGGATCCGATGCTGGAAACATCCCCATACCAGCGCCCGCGGTGTTTGACCTGCCGGATTTCAGCATCGACGACGACTATCTGGTGATGCGGGCGGCGGACGACCTGGCCGGCTGTGGTTGCATCCTGGCGGCGCTGGATCGCCTGCACGGAGAACGGCCCGCCGGCGATGTTTACGGGGTTTTCACCCGTGCCGAAGAGGTGGGGCTGGTGGGAGCGCGGCTGCTGGCCGAAGCCGGCACACTGCCGTCAGACACACTGGTAGTATCGCTGGAATCGTCGCGGACACTGCCGGGAGCCGAGATTGGGGGCGGGCCGGTGATTCGCGCCGGCGACGCGGGCAGCACGTTCAACCACGACGCGGAATCAGCGCTGATACGGGCGCGGGAGGTGTTGTTGGCGGGAGATGGCGAATTCAGATGCCAGCGTCAGTTGATGAGCGGGGGCGTCTGCGAGGCCAGCGCGTTTCTCGCTTACGGTTATCGGGCTACGGGCGTTGCCTTCCCGTTGGGCAACTACCACAACGGCGCGCCGGACGGCTCCATCGCCGCGGAGTACATCCACCGGAACGATTATCTGAATGGCGCTGCGCTGGTAACCGAAGCAGCGCGGCAGGTGGGAATGCGTTGGGATACGGCGTTCAGTCGGCGCATACGCCAGGTGCCGGACGCAATGCGGGCGCGGTTGGGTGGGTAAGTTATCGACGCAATTGACCGGCGAAGTCGGCAACCTGCTAATGCTGTGATTGCAGGCGCAACAGCTCTTCACGTAGCCGCTGAATTTCGGCTTCGGCAATCAGGCGGGCGTCCTCGCTTTCGCGATGGTTGAGCAAACGCTCCTCGCTTGCCGGGTCGTAGATCCGCAGCTCCAGGCCCGTTTCAACGCAGAAGTCCAGCTCCAAAATTTTGCTGTGCCCACGCAGCGTTCCTGAATCGTCCACAACCACAGGCAAAGGCTGGTATTGGCCGTTCACCAGTTGTTCCCCCACCAGTGCCGGAGTGAAACACTCTCCCGTAGGGTCGAACCGCCAGTATTCCGTAACCCCCATGCCGGCGTAAATGTTGCGCTTCTCGCCAACGTCCCGCCGCCAAGTGCCTTGTGATGCAATTTCCATCACAAAGTCGGGCGCTTTGCCCTCCCGCCACACCAGCCAGGAATCGCGGGGATGGTTGCCCGTTGCGCCAAACACTGCAAACACGTCCGGGGCCACGCTCACCGTATTGTCGTTCATCCGGTAATAAACCAGCATATCGCCGATAATGTACACATCGGTGCGGTCGCGGAACCGGTTGCGGAGAATTGAGACCGTGTTGGTCAAAGGGATGTACTGTAATTCGGTCTCTGCCATAGGTTCGCCGTCCGAGGATGCGTATTCGATGCTTGGGTCATCGGTTTCATCCTGACCGGGCTGATGCACGACATTGCTTTTGTCGGGTTTGGTGACCATGGCGCTAATCTCCGGCGGCTATTGTCTTTGGCACGGATTATAGCAGAGGGGATAGACGCATTTGCTACGCCCACTGCGCCACCCGGTTTGCTACAATGCGGGTGCGTAAACGGTGGGGGGCGGGTTGAGAGTCCGCCAGCACCCGGCCCCTCTCCCGGTGGGAGCGGGGATTAGATTGATCGAGCATTTCCAGATTGAGTATTTCCAGAAGGAGGCGCAGCAATATGCCAGTTCACCATGAGGCGCAGGGGGCGGGCGATGTTACCGTCCACAAGATTGAAAATATGGGCACCCTGGGCAACAACGGCTACATCGTGGTTTGTCCGGAAACCAACCAGGGCGTTTGTATCGACACCCCTGCCGAACCGGAAAAGATGATTAACGAGGTGCAGGCCCACGGCATCGACGTGCAGGCAATCCTGATTACCCACGGCCACCAGGACCACCTGGCCGGTTACACCGAGATTACCGGCGAGATCGGAGCGCCGGCTGCCATCGGTGGGCCGGACGCCGGCTTGCCGCCCAGCCCGCCGCAGCGCAGCCTCAACGACGGCGACACGGTAACGTTTGGCAACCGCAGCATCCAGTGTTTGAGCACACCGGGCCACACCGAGGGGTCAACCTGTTTCCTGGTGGGTGGTTTTGTCTTTTCGGGCGACACTCTCTTTCCGGGCGGGCCGGGCCGGTCGCGCAGTCCGCAGGCATTGCAGCAGGAGCTGAACAGCATCAGCAGCAAGCTGCTCACCCTGCCTGACGACACCTACGTCTATCCTGGGCACGGCCCCGAAAACACCACCATCGGTGAGGCCCGCCGGCGGTATACGGTGTTCATGTCCAAATCGCACTCGGCAGATTTGCAGGGCGATGTGGATTGGCTGAATACCTGATCCTGCTACCGGTCATTGCGAGGAGTGCAGCGACGTGGCAATCTCGTTCCGGGTTCTAGCGGAGTTACCGATGCAGCAAGATTGCTGCGCTGGGCTCACGATGACGGATAAGGTTGTTGTTTATGGATGAGGTTGTTTGATGTATCGACGCACGGTGCTGGCCAATGGCCTGCGGGTGTTGACGGCAGAGATGCCCCACACCCGCAGCGTCTCGATGTTCATATCGGTGGGCGCCGGCTCCCGATACGAACCCGCTGAACTGGCCGGTCTCTCCCACTTCCTGGAACACCTGCCGTTCAAGGGCACCCGCACCTGGCCGACGGCGCTGGCCATCTCGGAGGCCGTGGAGGGCGTGGGCGGCATGATGAACGCCGCCACCGACCGGGAGATGACATCCTTCTATTGCAAGGTGGCCAGCGTTTACGCCGACCGCGCCTTGCCCGTGCTGCTGGACCTGATTCGCCACCCGCTCCTGGATCCGGTGGAGATGGAGAAGGAGCGCGAGGTCATCCTGGACGAACTACGGATGACCAACGACTATCCGGCGGACGTTTGCGGTCTGCTGATAGACCGCGCCCTGTGGCCGGGGCAGGCGATGGGCCGCGATGTGGGCGGAGATCCGGCCACGGTGGGCGCCATTACGCTGGACGACGTGCGACAGTACATGGAAAGGCAGTATCGGCCCAACAACACCGTGGTGGGCATTGCCGGCAACCTGACCCACGATGATGCGATCAATCTGGTGGCCGGGGCTACCGCAGACTGGCTGCCGGGCGAACCGCTGGGCTGGGAGCCGTTTGACCCCACCGCCAACGCCGCATCCGCCATCCTGCTGGACCAGCGCACCGCTGAGGACACCAACATCTGTATGGGATTGCCAGGGCTGACGCTGACCGACCCGGATCGCTACGCTGCCATCGTGATGAATGGCGTGTTGGGCGACGGGATGAGCAGCCGGCTGTTCCAGCAACTGCGCGAGAACCTCGGCATTACCTACGACGTGCAGAGCGGGTTGAGCAACTACCGCGATTGCGGTTCGCTGGTAGTGTCCTGCGGCACCGAGCCGAGCCGCGCGGTTGAGGCGGTGGCCGCCATCCGCGCCGAACTGTCCACGCTGCTGGAACTCGCCCCGGCGACCGAGGTTCACAAGGTGCGCGAGTACATCAAAGGGCGGCTGTTGATGCGCATGGAAGATTCTCGCTCGGTGGCGGCGTGGCTGTCGTCGCAAGAGCTGTTGATGGGTGAGGTAATTACGCCCGATGAGACGGCCAACCGCATCGACGCCGTTACGCCGGCTGACGTGCTGCGAGCCGCCGAACGGCTCATCGACCCGACGGCATTGCGGCTGGCGGTGGTGGGTCCCCACGACGGCGACGCCGAGTTTCAGGCGGCGTTGGCCGGAGGGTAGTACAAGTTGGTAAAGAGAGTGGATTGATATGCCGAACTCTGCCTCCCGCCCGGTTCACGAGCGGGCCCTCCAAAAAGCAATGGGACAGGCAATTGCTCCAATCGTGCATCAACTCGGTGATACGCCCGAGTACAGCGTGGGTGGCGGCGAATGGCCCATCATAACCGCTGGGCATCGGAAGGCTTTTGTGGGATATCAAGCAGCCAGCAGTTTGGCACCACTACTGTTGCACGGAGACGCGGCGAAAGTACTGACCAACATACCCGCGAGTACAATTGACTGCGTGATGACTTCGCCCCCTTATTGGGGCAAGCGCGAATACGACAGTGGCGGAATCGGGCGGGAGACAGACCGCGAAGACTATGTGCGCGCCCTGGAAGTCGTGATTGTGGAGGTCAAGCGGGTTCTGAAGCCCACCGGGTCTTTCTGGCTGAACATTGGCGACACTTACAATGACAAAGGACTGTCTGGCATACCGTGGCGAGTAGCGTTCCGCCTCACTGACCACCATGGTTGGGTGATGAGGAATAGCGTCATCTGGAATAAAGTAAAAAGTGGCATGGACAATTCTAGGGACCGGCTGGGCAACATTCACGAAAACGTGTTTCATTTTGTCAAGCAAGCAAAAGGTTATTATTACGACGCTGATGCCATCAGGCTGCCACCAAGCCCGGCTCGAATTGAGAATGGCTCAGTTATTTCCGCAACCGGGGTATCCGGCGTCCGCTACCGCAGACAGATTGAGGGGTCGGTTGATCTTTCCGATGCAGAAAAAGCGGTGGCTCGGGCGGCTCTTGACAATATACTTGACGAAATGCGTGATGGTTTGGTGGCGGACTTCCGAATGATTATACGGGGCAACCAGAGAGCGACACATTCCAATAGTGCGCGGGTGTCAGGTCGGGCCAAGGAATTGCGCGACAAAGGATTTTATATCATCCGTTGCCATCCAAAGGGCAGCAAGCCTGCTGACGTGTGGGACATAATCCCAGAGGACACCCAGAAGCGCAAACTCCACTTCGCGCCTTACCCTGCCGAGCTGTGTCGGATCCCTATACTTGCCACCTGCCCACCTGACGGCATGGTCCTCGACCCCTTTTGCGGCACTGGAACAACCCTTGCGGCTGCCGGCGCATTCGGGCGACAGTCAGTGGGCGTAGACTGCTCTTTACAGTACTTGGAATATGCTGCCCGCCGGTGTCAGAGATTATTATGAGTGCAATTGTAGAACTTTTCGGGAACCCCACCGGCGCCACGGCAACCAATTGGGATAATATTGTCGCAGAGCAGGGCTGTCCATACACTGGCCGACGCTGTTACAAAGTTCGCAAAAGCGCCCCCGAAATATCCATAGGAACCTGCGCGGTTAACTACGGACGCCGCAATGACCTCATCGTGATCTGCCCGGCACGCTTGCTCGAGCGTAGGCAAATCTTCGTGGACTGCCTCCAACTGCTAACCAGCCATCAGCCGGGCAACGAACTCCATCTGATACCGGAAATGCCAGTTCCTGGAGGCAGCGTAGATTATTTTATCGTATCTGCGAGAGGAGGAACTGCCCGGGACTTTGTTGGGGTTGAATTGCAAACGCTGGATACTACTGGCTCGTTGTGGCCGGAGCGTCAACGGACGCTACGGGAACTCGACATTCCCCGGAGCGACGATGAGGAGAACACAGTCAAGCCTTTCGGTATGAATTGGAAAATGACCGCAAAAACCATCCTGATGCAATTGCATCATAAAATACAAACTTTTCAGTACGTAAATCGCAAACTGACTTTGGTCGTCCAAGACCGTCTGCTTGATTATATGACGCGAGAATTCAGTTTCAGCCATCTCGCGGAGCCTGCCGTCATAGGGGACGCAATGCACATCCATGCTTACCGCGCGGAACAACGGGAGTCTCGCTTCCGGCTGGAACTGCACCGCCGGCTCAGTACCGACGCTGACGGAATACGCACTGCTCTCGGCTTGCAGGCGGAAGCCAATATAGACCTGGACCAAATAATGCGGACACTTGAAACCCGAATGAGCGACGAAACTATTTTCACGCCAGTATAAACGACGACGTAATCACTTCAAATAGAACGCTACCTCAAGGTATCGCAAACCCGAAGGAGGCAGAAAAATGCCCGCCACGACACGTTACAGCAAGGTAATTCAGCTGCTGGAAGAGGGCAAGCCGGTGTTTGGCACCGGCCTCATCTGGAACGGCAACCTGGACGAGATGACCTATTTTGCCGATTCCGACTACGACATGGTGATGATTGAGATGGAGCACGAGGGGTTGTCGTTCAACAACCTGCGCACTTCATTACAGTTCCTGCTCAATCGCAAACGGGTGGCCGACGGCGGCGGCCTGCAGGCCGACCCTACGCCGGTGGTGCGCATCCCGCCCAACACAAGGGAGCAGAACCAATGGGTCATCAAGCAGGCGCTGGATACCGGAGTGTACGGCCTGATTCTGCCTCACCTGGACACGGTGGAGGGTGCAATGTCGGCGGTGCGTGCGGCGCGGTACCCTCAGGTTCCGGGCGTCGCTGACTTTGAGCCGGCCGGCGAACGGGGCTGGTGGCAGCGCATTGCGCCCCGCTATTGGGGGCTGTCGTCAACCGAGTATTACGACGCCGCCGACGTTTGGCCGATTGACCCCGACGGCAACCTGCTGCTGATGGGCATTGTCGAGGAACCGACCGGCGCCAACAACCTGCCCGACATTTTGCGGGAAGTGAAGGGCATCGGCGCCATCTGGGCCGGACCGGGCGATATGTCGGTTGCTCTGGGGCACAAGGGCAACGCCGGCCATCCTGAGGTGCAGGAGATGCTGCTGCGGATTTTGGGTATCTGCCGGAACGCCGGCGTTCCCTGTGCGGTGGGTTGCACCGAAGCGGAGGTGCCCATGCGTCTCGAGCAGGGGTTCAGCATCCTGATTACCGCACCTACCCGCACCGCCGGCGGCCTGACGGAAGGACGGCGCATTGCCGGTCGATAGCGCGCCGAGCATTTGCTATGGAAAAGCAAGGGGCGGGTTTGAAACCCGCCCCGTTTTTGGTCACTGTTCGGAACCGCCGTTTGATCTTTCGTTTCGTAACCTGGAGTTTTCCGCACGGAGGTCATCAATGACCTGCTGTAGCGTGTGTATTATCTCGCTCTGATCCGGCTCATTGTTTTTGCCATTACCCAAGACTCCGGCTAGCATCAGCATCATCTCCTGGTGCCGGCGTTCTGCGCTGGCTTCGGCCCTTGCTTCAGCATCCCGACGGGATCTGAGGTCGAAATAGCTGGAAAGCATTTGTGGAACTCCCAGTACGGCGAGCATAATGGCAGTATATGCTCCCGCCTCCAAGTATTTCAGGGTTGTCCACTCCAGTTTAACATACCTCGGCGATGGTATATCAACTACTCATTGCCAGTCGGATTTGGGCCGCCCAGGTAGGTGAGCAAGGGAGTACGGGAATCCGCCCCGTTTATTCGGCGGGCGTAGTTCCGCCCGGGCCGGACAGGTAACGCAGCAGCGGAGAGTCACCCGGCATAATGATGGTGTCTCCGGTCTGGAATATCAGCCGGTAGGATTCGAGGCTCCGCAGGAAGGCGAACAGCTCTGGGTCGCGGTTCAGCGATTCCGCCAGAATCTGGATAGCCTGCGCTTCACCTTCACCACGCCGCTTGTTGGATTCCCGCTCAGCTTCAGCCAGGAGGATGTCGCGGTCGCGGTCGGTGTTGGCCCGAATCTTGCGGTCTTCTTCTTCGCCTTCGGCGCGGAATCCGGCAGCGATACGGTTACGTTCGGCGCGCATTCTGGTGTAGATGGAATTGGTAACGGCCGGCGGGAAGTCGGCACGCTTGATGCGCACGTCGATGATTTCAATGCCGAAATTATCCCGCTTGGTAATTTCCTGAACCCTCAGGAGCACCTCATCGAGAATTTCAGTTCGCGTCTCCTGTGCTTCGACCAGGGGAATACCCTCGGTGTCGACCACGGGTATACCGAGTTCGTTGAGTTGCGTTTTGGCGCCAATGATGTCGGTGCGATCGCGCAGGGCAACCCGGTCACGGAGGGTGGAGATGACGATGTCCCCCAAGCGGCTGCGGGCGTTGTTTTCGGTTTGCAGAGTTTTGCGGAACTGCACTGCATCGGTGATGCGGTAGCGAGCGTAAATGTCGATCACCAGGTTCTCTTTGTCCTGGTCGGGCATCGAAGTGGCCGGAGCGTCAATCCGCAGGATACGTTTGTCCAGTCGCACCACGGTGTCGACGAAGGGGAGTTTGACGTTTAGGCCGGGCTCGTTCTGAGTATTAACCACCTCACCAAATCGGAGGATGATTACCTGTTCGGTAACGTCAACCACATAGAGCGCCTGGCGCAAAATAACCAAAGCGACGACGATGATGATGACGATGATGATGAGATTGCGCATTGAAGGGTTCTCCGAGCGGGGGGGACGGTCAAAAGGGGAAACCTGCGGGTGTGGCGAGGGTGGCTAGGGGTTGGGCCCGATTGGCGCAGGTACGATGTTGCTCCCCTGTCCCACAATAAGTATGGGGTCGGTTGAGCCGTCGACGACGATCTTGGATACGCCGGGCAGCACCGATTCCAGAGTTTCCAGGTAGAGGCGCTGGCGCGTTACTTCGGGCGAGCTCAGGTATTCATTGAGAACCGCCTCAAAACGCTGGGCTTCACCGTTGGCGGTTTCGATGCGGGACCGTTTGAAGGCTTCTGCCGACTGGATGATGCGCTCGGCGTCACCCCTGGCCCGCGGGATGATGTCGGCCTCGTAGGCCAGGGCCTGGTTGATGCGGGTTTCGCGCTCTTGCCGGCCACGCAGCACGTCGTCAAAAGCCTCGCGCACCTCTTCGGGCGCTTTGACGTCCTGCAACTGCACCGAGATTACCTCGATGCCAGCCTCGTATTTGTCCAAAATGGCTTGCAGCCTCGTCCTGGTGTCGGATTCCACAACTTCGCGGCCCCGCACCAGCACGTCGTCGATGGAGCGTTGGCCGACCACCAGACGCAGGGCGGCTTCGGCGCCATCTTTGAGGGTGCGGCCGTCGGGGCGGCCTTCGGCAATGTTCCGCGCCAACTCGCCCGGGTCATCGACATTGAACAGGAAGTTGTTGAGGTTGCTGATGCGGTACTGCACCACCATCTGCACGTCGACAATGTTGAGGTCCCCCGAAATCATCAGTGCTTCATTTTCGACCGTGGTTTTGGTTTCGGCGGCGTTGGAGATGAAACCCAGCTCCATACGACGGGTTTGCGTGACCATTACGACGTCTTTTTTGCCAACCGGAGACGGCCACCACCAGTGCAGTCCTTCCGCGTCAACGGGGTTGCCCTGAACCGCGCCAAAGAGACGCAGGGCGGCGTTTTCGCCTGGGCTGATGGTGTATACGCCGGTGGCGGCCCAGATGATGACGATCAGGGCGACGACGGCGACGATGAGGATTCCAATGTTGGCGCCGCCCAAGCGTCCGCCGGCGCCACCGAACATGCCGCTCAGGCGGCCGAGGATTTGGTTAAGGTCGAATTCGGGCTGTCGAGGTGGTTGGCCTCCGCCGGGTGAAAACATACGTATCGGTTCCTTTGTTGGGGTGGGTAATGGAACAGTCCTGACGATAACAGATGCCAGGACGATGGCAATTTAACCCCGATTGACGGGTCAAATCCCGCACGGGGCGATTAGGCGTCCCAGTATAACACTATTGCCAAACCCGTGGTTTATAATGGCCTTCCGCTGGAGACGCTGGCCTGACTCTGCCCGTTTTCACTCGGCGCGCTGCTGGCCGCCCTCCAATCGCAGTCCAATTTACCCACCGCCGACGCGAACAACCAGCCGGCATAACTGACCAGAATTGGCACAACGCTGCATCGGCATCACGCTCCATCGACATAAGGAAGGTTTTGGAATGACCACGCCCGTAGAGCTTTCGTCCGGCGGTGCCGAGTTGGAGCCGCAACCCAGGGGGCTAACGGTGAAGGTTGGCGAGGATATGGCGCGGGTTCAGGTTACCTGCCAGCACCAGAGCGGGCTCATCTACGCGGTGCCCGGCGATTTGAGCTGGGTGTGCAGCGACGAGTTGCGTCCGGCCCACGCCATGGCGGGATTTTTCCGGGAGCTGGTAGCGTTGGGAGACCCCCGCGTCGAAATCTTGATGCAGCAGTGGGGTTTGTATTACCGCAGCCTGCCACTGGAAGCGGATGCAGACGGGGATGAACCACCCGCGCCCTGACCCATACTTTGGGGGTTGCACGCCAACTTCTAGAACTTCCAGGGGCGACGCATTATGCGTCGCCCCGACCTGTCTACTGCTCGCTTTAGTCAGCGGCTGGCGGCGCGCCGGGCGTTGGGTCTGCGGTGGCGGCGCTGCCGAAGGACGGCGCCGGGTTGGGCAACGGGTCGCCCTGGATAACGGGCGGAGCCGGCGGCGCGTATGGTGAAGGCGCCGGCAGCGGGCGGGCGGGTTCAGGTTCGACGCCGGGCGGCTCGTCGTTGAACAGCCGGTTCAGCGCCTCTCCGGAAATGGCCTCGTGCTCGATGAGATACTCCGCAACCTGCACCAGTTTGGGCTTGTAGTCGATCAGGAGCTGCTGGGCCTGTCGGTAGGCGCTGTGGATGAGATGGCGCACTTCAACGTCAATCTCTTCCGCGATTTTGTCGCCGTAGTCCTTCTCTTCGCTGAGCTCGCGACCCAGGAACACCAACTCTTCACGCTTGCCAAAGGTGCGGGGGCCCAGGCTGGGGGACATACCGTAGCGTTTCACCATACCGAGGGCGGTCTTGGTGGCCCGTTCGATGTCGTTGCTGGCGCCGGTGGTAACTTCGTCGAAGATTAGCTCCTCGGCCACACGGCCACCCATCATCACGCCGAGCATATCCTGGAACTGATTCTTGGTCCACAGGTAGCGGTCTTCAGAGGGCAGCAGGGTGGTGTGGCCGCCCATGTTGCCGCGGGAGACGATGCTAATCTTGTGCACACGGTCGGCGTGGGGGAGGTGCCAGGCCACCAGGGCATGACCGGCTTCGTGGTAGGCGGTCATCTCCTTTTCACGCTGGTTGATGACGCGGCTCTTGCGCTCGGGGCCGGCGATGACCCGTTCGATGGCTTCCTCGAAGTCCGGCATGAATATGCTGGACTGGTTCTTGCGCGCGGCCAGCAACGCCGCCTCGTTGACCAAGTTGGAAAGGTCGGCGCCGCTGAAGCCGGGAGTTTCGCGCCCGATGATTTCCAGGTTGATTTCTCCGGCCAACGGTTTGCCGGCGGCGTGAACCCGCAGGATGGCGTGGCGTCCGACCACGTCGGGCAGGTCCAGCGTAACGCGGCGGTCGAAACGACCGGGACGCAGGAGGGCCGGATCCAGGATGTCGGGCCGGTTGGTGGCGGCAATGACGATGATGTTGGTGTTGGTCTCGAAGCCGTCCATTTCGACGAGTATCTGGTTCAGCGTCTGTTCGCGTTCATCGTGTCCGCCGCCAAGACCGGCGCCGCGGTGCCGTCCCACCGCGTCGATTTCATCGACGAACAGGATGCAGGGGGCGTTGCGCTTGGCCTGCTCGAACAGGTCGCGAACGCGGGCGGCACCCACGCCGACGAACATCTCAACGAACTCGCTGCCGGAGATGTGGAAGAACGGTACGCCGGCTTCGCCGGCTACGGCGCGGGCCAGCAGGGTTTTGCCGGTGCCGGGCGGGCCGACCAGCAGCACGCCCTTGGGGATGCGCGCGCCCAGGGCCAGGAAGCGCTCCGGGAATTTCAGGAAGTCGACCACTTCTTCCAGCTCAGCCTTGGCTTCATCCACGCCGGCCACGTCGTTGAAGGTTACCGACGGTCTATTGAAGGGCAGCATACGGGCGCGGCTGCGACCGAAGCTCATGGTCTGGTTGTTGGAGCCCTGGGCCTGCCGCATCATCAGCAGTATCAGCCCGCCAAAGAATATGAGGGGCAGGAAGTTAATCAGGATACCAAAGACGCTGCCCAGCCCGCTGGAACCCTTGTACTCAATCTCGGGCTTAGCCACGTTTGTCGTGTTCGGGCCCAGGATACCGGCGTCGGTAAACAGCTGGATCAGGTCGGTGTTTTTGCCGATGCGACTGGTGTACTTGGTGGCGTCTCCCCCCCGGCCAACGCGTGGTATGACGGTGAGCTTTTCGCCGTCTACGATGATTCGTTCAATCTGGCCGGTACTGGCCTGCCCCATCACCTCGGTGAGCGAGAGTTGCTCGCTGCTGCCCAGGCTGGGGATCAGCGTATAGAAAATGACTATCACGCCAATAATAATCAGCAGATAGATTAAGCTGTTGCGTACCCAGCGATTGTTGGTCATAGCACTCCTGCCGGTTTAGGAGACACGCCTGTGCTGTAGCGCGAATTGTGGCCCTTTAAAAGAATACTCGGAGGATAGGTTACCATAGTAGCGGCGCAACGCTAAAATTGCAAAACAAACTGCGGCGGCGGCACCGGACTGGCAGCCGCCGGCGCCGGGGAGGATTCAGTGGTCAATTCAACATACGCTCAGAAACCACGGGTGTATCTGTTTGGTACGGGCGGAACCATATCTTTTGTTGGGGAAAACCGCACCGACTTCGCCAACTACAGCTATCGGGGAAATCAGCTCACCATACAGGAGATGCTGGCGCGGGTTCCTGAGGCTGAAGAACAGGCGGAAGTAATCGCCGAGCAGGTCATCAACGTGGGTAGCACCGAGGTGTACCCGTCCGACTGGCTGACGCTGGCGAATCGCATCAATGCCAGGTTCAACGAGGATGCAGAAGCAGCCGGCGCCGCCGTCACCCACGGCACGGCGACGCTGGAGGAAACGGCGTACTTCCTGAACCTGACCGTCCATGATGCGCGCCCCGTGGTGGTTACCGGAGCGATGCGCCCGCCGTCGGCCATGGGCACCGATGCGGACAACAACCTGATGGATGCCATTCACGTGGCATCGGCGCGGCAGTCCGCCGGCCGGGGCGCGCTGGTAGTGCTCAACAACGAGATTCAGGCGGCGCGGGACGTTACCAAGACGGACTCCTACCGCGTGGAAACCTTCCAGTCCGGCCACGCCGGGTTCCTGGGTTATTCCGATGCCGATGGCGGCGTGGTGTACTACCGCCAGACGGAACGGCGGCACACTGCGGACTCCGAGTTTGACGTGTCGGACATTGGCGAACTGCCGCGGGTTGACATCGCATTCGCCTACGCCGGCGTCGATGGGACGGTGGTAGATGCGCTGGTGGACGCCGGCGTAGCGGGAATCGTGGCGGCCGGGTTGGGCAGCGGCGGTTCGCCGGCCCCGTTCATGGCCGCCCTGCAACGCGCGGTTGCCGCCAACGTGCCCGTTGTCCTGGCGACCCACGTCGGCACCGGACGGGTGGTGCAGACCCGCCGGTTTGTGGAGGCTGGCTACATCGTGGCCGACAACCTGCATCCCAAGAAGGCACGCATCTTGCTGATGCTGGGCTTAACACAAACCTCCGACACCGCTGAGATGCAACGCATGATGCTGGAGTATTAGGGTGTGTTGACCAATATCGTCATTCCCGCGAAAGCGGGAATCCAGTGGCCGAAGTCGTTAATCGCGGTTCTGATTCTTTCCTAATACCCTCACGCGTACCCACATCAATCTGCCATTGCGAGGAGCATAGCTGGGGACATTATTTTACCGGGATGGACAGGATTTTCTGATTAAGGCCGTCTGGATTCCGGTTGGCGCCGGAGTATCCGTGTTGAATGTCAAGGGTTTGGATGGTCTCATGCGTACCCGCTTTGTCATTGCGAGCGTAGCGCGGCAATCTCGTCGTCGTGGCAACGGCGGTTCGCCGACGTGTGTTCAGCCGCAACGAGATTGCCACGTCGCTACGCTCCTCGCAATGACAGGGGAAGGGGCGCTCCTCGCAATGACAGGGGAGGTGGGCGCTCGCGATGACAAGGGGAAGGGGCGCTCGCAATGGCGGTTTGAAGCGGGTAGGTGTGAGTTTGGGTAGTTTAGGGTTCAGAAGGTTGGTGTTTGATGGGCTTTCTCCTTTTGGGTGGTGGGTTTTGGTGTCAGGCGTTACGGTTTCGGGGCGGTGTCGGAGCACGGCCCGACGCTGTTTTTGCGTGCAGATAGATTTGTCCTAGGCTTCCGTGTCCCGCGGGCAACCGGCTGATGGAACCGGGGCAGCGCGGCACGGGGCGGTGGTGACTCCCGCTGGGCTGTCTGGCGTATTCCCGTTGAGTATGACGGGTGCAGCCGGCGCACAGCCATTCTGCTAGATAACCGACTGGGCCGTTGTCGCCCTGAAACCGTATTCGCCTTGCTATTGAGATGCAGTTTTGGCGGTTCCGGAGAGGTTCGCGAGGTCTGGCCGGAGTTGCCTGACCGGATTGATGATAGGGATGGGGAATCCGAGGGCGCAAGGGGCCGGTGTCAGTGGCGGGTGCTACTTTAATCCGTAATCTGTCATTGCGAGGAGCATGGCGACGTGGCAGTTTCGTTGAGGTTGAACACACGTCGGCGAACCGCCGTTGCTACGGCGACGAGATTGCCACGCTACGCTCGCAATGACAAAGCGGGTACGCATGGCCGGTGCAGCGGATTGACCGGAGTCAAATGGCCTGATACACTCCGGGCGTTAACAACTGAAACAGACATGAAATGCCTGCCGGTGGCTCGTGAATCGCGGTTTTTAGAAAAATCATAGAACCGAGGTAAGCGGGCTGAAAAGGAAATCCGGTGTGAATCCGGTGCGGTCCCGCCACTGTAATTGGTGAGGCGCCCTCCGGTCAGTGTTCACAAGGACGCTGACTAGTAAGCCACTGCCCGAATTGGGTGGGAAGGCGGAGGAACGTCGCTCGTAGCCATAAGCCAGGAGGCCTGCCGCAGGTACGTTTTGGCTGCACTGCGCGGACGAGTGAGCAGATGCCGGCGAACTCTTGGTCGTGATACGACTGCGGGGGAGGCGGTTTCCACCGGATAGTTTCGATAACTTGCCCGACTGCGAAGTTTGCAGTCGGGTTTTTCGTTGTTGTCGCAGTGTTGTTGTCGCAGTGACGATTGCATTTCCCTGCGCCGCTCCGGTGGGAAGGATTCCTCCTCCTCCGACCTGCCGGAGCTGCGCTCCTGACACAACCGGCTGATATATGCGACGACGACGTGTTGATTACTCGTACCCACTTTAATCCGTCATTGTGAGGAGCATAGCGACGTGGCAATCCGGATACGGTTGAACACACGTCGGCGAATCGCCGTTGCTACGGCGACGAGATTGCCACGCTACGCTCGCAATGACAAAGTGGGTACGCATGGCGACGAGATTGCCACGCTATGCTCGCAATGACAAAGTGGGTACGCATGGCGACGAGATTGCCACGCTATGCTCGCAATGACAAAGTGGGTACGCATGGCGACGAGATTGCCACGCTACGCTCGCAATGACAAAGTGGGTACGCATGGCGACGAGATTGCCACACTACGCTCGCAATGACAATGTGGGTACGCATGGCGACGAGATTGCCACGCTACGCTCGCAATGACAAAGTGGGTACGCATGGCGACGAGATTGCCACGCTACGCTCGCAATGACAATGTGGGTACGCACGGCGACGAGATTGCCACACTACGCTCGCAATGACAATGTGGGTACGCATGGCGACGAGATTGCCACGCTACGCTCGCAATGACAAAGTGGGTACGTATGGCGACGAGATTGCCACGCTACGCTTGCAATGACAAAGTGGGTACGCATGGCGACGAGATTGCCACGCTACGCTTGCAATGACAAAGTGGGTACGCATGGCGACGAGATTGCCACGCTACGCTCGCAATGACAAAGTGGGTACGCATGACGACGAGATTGCCACGCTACGCTCGCAATGACAAAGTGGGTACGCATGACAAAGCGGGTACGCATGAAAGTGGGTACGCATGAGGGAGGTGTGGCGATAATGTGCGGTGAACACCGCGCTGCTGGGACGTGGCCGGCAGGGGTTCGCAATTTGCTTTGCCATCGCCGCTGGTTCATAATCGCCGCAATCAGACGCAAGAACCGAACTCACGCAGGGCTGTACTGGAGGTGAGATTGATGACGACTCCGACGGATGTTGTCCTCCGCAATATTTTGGAAGAATGCCGCGACGGTGCGGATGGGATTGGCTTCAACGAGGTAGTGGTGATGCTGGAAAGCACCGCCGCGTCGGCTGAAGTCTACATGGATTTCGACGACCTGCGGTTCACGCCCAACGGTCGCGTCGTAACGTTGATGGTGCCCGGGGGCACGCATATGCACCTGGATATGTCCAAGATTCGCGAGGCCGAGTTCATTCATACCACCAACGACCAGGGCCTGCCGTCGTACCAGTTGTGGATGCGAGATGGTGAGGGCAATCCGGCGATGCGCGTTTACCTGCGCAGGTCGGACGTTGACGCCACGAATCCGCCGCGACACAACTTCTTCATGTCGCTGCTGGAAAAGTATCCGGAGAAGATTGCGCTGCCGGCCGACGCTTACGATTCGGCAGGGGAGTAGCCTTGAGGGAGTAGTCTTAGGATGAAGGCTGATACTAGGTTGAGGGTTGAGATATGGCCTCCGCAGTTGTCATAGCTGGGGTGCGTTCCGGTGTGGGCAAGACCACCATCGCCAGCGGCATTATGGGCGCGCTGGCCCGGCGGGGCTGGAAGGTGCAGCCGTTCAAGGCCGGGCCCGATTACATCGACCCGACCTACCACGGCATTGCCTGTGGTGTGCCCTCACGCAACCTGGATACCTGGCTGTTGCCCCATCCGGTGGTTACCGAGCTGTTCCACCGGGCCTCGGGCGCGGCGGACATTGCGGTGGTAGAGGGTGTGATGGGCGTGTTCGACGGCCACTCGTCGCTGGATGAGGATGGTTCCACGGCGGAATTGGCCAAGCTGCTCGATGCTCCGGTGATTCTCATTGCGGACGCCGGCAAGGTGGCCCGCAGCGTGGCGGCGGAAATTCTTGGCTACCAGAAGTTTGACCCCAACCTGCGCATCGCCGGCGTCATTCTGAACGGAGTGGGCAGCGAGCGGCACCTGGAGTTCTGCCAACCGCAGATTGAGGCGACCACGGGCCTGCCGGTGGTGGGATGGTTGCCGCGCCGCGACGACCTGGTGCAGCCGGAGCGTCATTTGGGGCTCATCCCAACCGTGGAAGGCACGGTGGTCAAAGAGTGGTATGACGTCCTGAACGCTCAGGTTGAGCTGACCATAGACATTGACGCCATTGCCCGCATTGCCGCCACTGCGGGCAGTCCGGGAGCGGTACCTGCACAGGTGTTCCCAACGGAGCAGCAGCCGACCCGCACGGCGATTGCGGTGGCGCAGGATCGAGCTTTCTCGTTCTACTACCAGGACTCGCTGGACTTGCTGGCTGCCTGGGGCGCCGAGGTAATACCCTTCTCGCCGTTGGACGATCGCGCGCTGCCGGCGAATGTTGGCGGTGTTTATCTGGGCGGCGGATTCCCGGAGCTGTTTGCCGAGGAACTGTCGGTTAACGTTTCCATGCTGCAATCGATACGAGACGCCACCGCCAGAGGCGTGCCGGTTTACGCCGAGTGCGGCGGGTTGATGTACCTGGGCCGCAGTCTGTCGGACCTGGACGGGCAGCAGTTTCCGATGGTGGGCGCCATTCCGGTGGTTTCCTCGATGGACGGGCGGCGCCTGCACCTGGGCTACCGGGAGGTGGCAGCCTGCGGCGACGGCCCCCTGCTGCGCTCCGGTGAGCAGGTGCGGGGCCACGAATTCCACTGGTCGGTGCTACAGGAACCGCCCGACGCCGCCAGCGCCGCCTATCACGTGGTGAATCAGGATGGACGCCCCGAGGGATTCCGGGCGGGCAGCGTGTGGGCGTCCTACATCCACGTACATCTGGGCAGCCGGCCCGGGCTGGCAAAACGGTTCGTGGATGCCTGCACGGGCGTTAAGACCTAGCTGAGAGTGCGATGCTCAAGAGTTTGCGACGGACGCCGGGCAGTGTCCTGGATACTACAACTGGAGGACGACGATAATGTCTACGGAAGAGCAACGACACGGGCCGCAATCGGTACGGGGGCCCCGCATCAACAAGGGCCTGGTAATCGTCAACACGGGCAACGGCAAGGGCAAAACCACCGCGGCCATGGGTGTGCTGATGCGGGCCTGGGGTCGGGACATGAAGGTGGTCATGCTGCAGTTCATCAAGCACACTACGGCCAACTTTGGCGAACAGCGCGCCGCCGAAAAGATGGGCGTAACCGTGCGGGCCATGGGCGACGGGTTCACGTGGCGCTCGCAGAACCTGGAGGCCAGCGCCGACCTGGCCCGTGCGCTTTGGGACGACGCCAAGGAAGTCATCGCCAGCGGGGAACACGACCTGGTAATACTGGATGAGTTCACCTACCCGATGCACTACGGATGGCTGCCGGTTGAGGATGTGATTGAAGCGCTGAAAAACCGCCCCGAGATGCAGCACGTCATCATCACCGGACGCCACGCCCCCGCCGGGCTGGTGGAGTTCGCCGACCTGGTTACCGAAATGAACGTGGTGAAACATCCCTACGACGCCGGCATCAAGGCCCAGCCGGGTATTGAGTTCTGAAGGGAGGGTCGGTGGGGCAGGGCCTTGATGCGACGCTCGCGGTTGTTACGGCGAATTATCGCTGGGGAAGCGAATGCAAATATTCGCTTCGACGACCTACGGAATTTGCTACTCCGGCTGGGATTTGACGAACGCGTGCGCGGCAGCCATCACATCTTTAGCAGGGACGATTTGGGAGAAATTTTTAACCTGCAACGCTCTGGTAGCCAGGCGAAGCCTTATCAAGTACGTCAGGTTCGCAGAATTATTTTGGAATACCAACTGGAGGAAGTCTGATGCGCAAGTACGAAATTATCATCTACTGGAGTGATGACGACGAGGCTTTCATTGCGGACGCACCGGAGTTACCCGGCTGTATGGCACATGGCGACACTTATGAAACTGCACTCCTCAACATTGAGGAGGCCATGGAACTTTGGATTGACACCGCCCGCGAGATTGGCAAACCTGTGCCTGAGCCCGGCAGCCGTCGCCTATCGCCGGCATAAGTAGTGGTAAAGGACGATCTAGGGGGCAAAAGGGATGACCATCTCCACATTGGTTGACCAGACGATAGCGGCGATCGGGCCGCTGGACGCCGTGGCGATGGCTGCAGCGGAGGCCCGGCAGGGAATGTTGACCAAGCCGCCGGGCAGTTTGGGCCGGCTGGAGACCCTGTCCGTCCAGTTGGCCGGCATCACGGGGCAACCGATACCCGCCATCACCGGGAAGGCGGTTATCGTGGCCGCCGGCGACCACGGAGTGGCGGCGGAGGGCGTTTCAGCTTATCCGGCGGAGGTAACGCCGCAAATGGTGTTTAACTTTCTGGCCGGCGGCGCAGCCATCAACGTGCTGGCGCGTCAAGCCGGCGCCGACATCGTGGTGATCGATGCCGGCGTGGCCGTTGACCTTGACCCACAGCCGGGCCTAACCATCGCCAAGGTGGCGTATGGCGCCGGCAATATCGCTCGCGGGCCGGCCATGAGCCGACCGGACGCAATCCGTTGCCTGGAAATCGGCATCGCGGCGGCCAACGAGCGGGCCGACGCGGGCGCCAACGTAATCGCCGGCGGTGATATGGGCATCGGCAACACCACGCCCTCGGCGGCGATTACGGCTGTCGTCACCGGCGCGGAGGTGGCAGCGGTTACCGGGCGGGGCACCGGCGTGGACGACGCGGCGCTGGCAGCCAAGATTGAAACCATCCAGCGGGCCCTGGACACCAACCGGCCCGACGGCAACGATGGCCTGGATGTGCTGACCAAAGTGGGCGGGTTGGAGATTGGCGTGCTGGCGGGTGTGATGCTCGGGGCCGCGGCGAGAAACTGCGCGGTTGTCGTCGATGGGTTCATCAGCGGGGCGGCGGCGCTCATCGCCTGGCGGTTGTGTCCGGAGGCGGCGGCGCGGTTCATCGGGGGCCACTGCTCGGTGGAGCCGGGGCACAACGTCGCGCTGCAAGCGATGGGATTGACTCCTCTGCTGGATATGCAGATGCGGCTGGGCGAAGGCACCGGCGCGGCGCTGGCCATGCACATCGTTGAGGCGGCGGCCCGCTGTCTGGCGGAGATGGCAACCTTTGCCGAGGCGGGCGTGAGCGACCGGGATGACGAGTAGTTCCGCAAGGCCCCGGTGATACGGACGGTTTTCGCGCCGTTGCTGGTGGCGCTGAGCTTTCTGACTCTGCTGCCGGTGGGCCTGCGCACGGCCACCGACGTGGAGATTTCCCGTTCGCGTGGCTGGTATCCCGTGGTCGGGTTGCTGTACGGCGCAATGCTGGTTGGGTTGGCGACCGTTTGCCAATGGCTGTCGATCACGCCACCACTGACGGCGGCGTTGCTGGTGGTTGCGCTGGCGTTGGTCAATCGGTTTCTCCACCTGGACGGACTGATGGACGTTTGCGACGGCGTGTGGGGGGGCCGCACGGTGGAACGACGGCTGGAGATAATGCGAGATTCCAACGTCGGGGCCTTCGCCGTGGCCGGCGCCGGATGCGTGCTGCTGGTCAAGTATGGTGCGCTGGTGACGCTGCTGTCCACACCGGGGCCGGGGCAGGTTTGGCCGGCGCTGCTGGTATTTCCGGTGGTGTCGCGCTGGACGATGGCATTGCTGCTCACCGCATACCCCTACGGGCGGCAGCAGGGGCTGGGCGCATCGTTCGCATCGGGAAGCCGGCCGTGGCTGGCAACCGGACTGGCGCTATTGAGCGCCGGGATAGTCGCCGGGGCCGCTGGCTGGTTCGGCGGGCTGATTGTCCTGGCCATCGGGTCGGCGCTGGCGCTGCTGGCGGGTCTTTGGTTGACCAGGCAGTTGGGCGGCGGACTGACCGGCGACTGCTACGGTGCGGCCAACGAACTGATTGAATCCACCGTCTTGATCGTGTCGGTTATTCTGGTAGCGCAGGGATGGTTCGGCGCCTGGTTCGGCGCGTCGCTGCGGCTGGGCGCAATCGGGTAGGGGTAGGCAGATGGACGGTTTAGCGACAACCCTGCTCTCCCTGCCGGCGCCGTTGGATGTGCTGGTGTTGCTGCTCGCATTATTGCTCGACGTGGCGTTGGGGGAGCCGCCCAACCGTTTGCATCCGACGGTGTGGATGGGCAACACGGTGGCGCTGGCCGAACGCGTCGGGCCGGGTCGGAATGCGGCGGCGGCGGTGCAACTGGTGTACGGCGGGGCGATGGCGTTGTTGATTCCGGCGGTGTGGGGCGGGCTGGCGTGGGCGCTTGCCTTCGGCCTGCTGGAATTGCATCCGCTGGCTTACCTGCTGGTGACAGCGGCAATGCTCAAGACGACGTTTTCGGTGCGGATGCTGCACCGGGTTGCCGCCGACATCGGGCGGATACTGGCCACCGGCGACATCGCCGAAGTGCGGCGGCGGATGTCCGCGCTGGTCAGCCGGGACACTTCGCAGCTGACACCGGCACAGGCGGCGGCCGGCGCCATCGAGTCGGTTGCCGAGAATGTTACGGACAGCGTGGTCGGGCCGCTGCTCGCCTTTGCGCTCTTTGGGTTGCCCGGAGCAGTGGCGTACCGGGCTATCAACACGCTGGACAGTATGGTTGGTTATCATGGCCGGTACGAATATCTGGGCAAGGCGTCGGCGCGTCTCGATGACGTGGCGAATTTGATACCGGCGCGGCTGGCGGCGGTGATGCTGTGGCTATCGACGTTGGCATTGCCGGGGATGCTTGCCGGGCGGGCCGGGCGCATCATGCTGGCGCACCACGGCAGAACGGAGTCGCCCAACGCCGGCTGGACGATGGCGGCCATGGCTGGGGGGCTGGGAGTAACGCTGGAGAAGGCAGGGTACTACCGACTAGGGGATCCGGCCCCGGAGCCGGCGGCACATCACATCGGGCGGGCGACACGGGCGTTGTACGCGACAACGGCGCTGGCTGCGCTGGTCGCAATCGGCGTCATCTGGCTGCGGTGGATATTCGGCTGGGCGGTGTAGAATGGGGAGTAATTTTTCGGAGCCCAATTTGTTCAGGGCAGGGAGTACCGGCGATGACGAGCGCACGACAGGACACCCGGATAACACTGGCAGAGTACTGGGCCATGGATACGCTGGAGGGGCTGTGGGAATTGGCCGATGGAGAATTGTACGAAATGGCGCCGCCGAGTATAGAACATCAGCAGCTCATCGGATTGCTTTACCGTATGATGCAGGCCTATCTTGATGCGGCCACCCCTCGGATGGGTATAGCGTTGTTAGGGGTTGGCGTAGCCATGTCTGAATTCTTATCTCCGATACCCGACCTGGTGTTCGTGCGGGCGGGACGGGAGAACATTTTGCGCCGCAATTATATCGACGGTATCCCTGACCTGCTGGTGGAAGTTCTATCCACCGACCGGCGGCGGGATTTGGTGATGAAGCGGGGTTGGTATGCTGATGCGGGAGTGCCGGAGTACTGGATACTGGACCCGGTGAACGACACCATCACCATCCTGGAGCTTTCCGGAGGCGAGTACGTGGAACGGGCGGCGCTGGGGCGAAATGACACTCTCACTACGGCGACGATACCGGGATTTGCGCTATCGTTGGAACAACTCTTCGGCGACCCGGTGCGCGAGCAAATCCGCAATCGCTAACCACATTCAGCGCTACCTCCCAAACGCATCTGCCTGGCAGGAGCAGCAACGATGACTACCGTACAGCACGGCGCCAAGATGACGTTGGCCGAGTACCGCGCCCTCCCGCCCAGCGAAGGGGTATGGGAATTAGCCGATGGGGTATTGTGTCGAATGGCGCCACCTATTTATGACCATCAGAATCTAATCACGTTCTTGGTCGAGTTCATTAACGCGTATCTTAATACCACCATACCGAGGCAGGGATGGACAATACCCGGTATCGGTGTCGCACTATCCGAATTGCATTCTCCAACACCTGATTTGGTTTACGTTCGCTTCGACCGCGCGCATTTAGTACAGGGCAGATTTGTGGAAGGAGTTCCCGATTTGGTTGTGGAAGCGCTATCCACTGACCGAGCACGGGACCTGGTGATGAAGCGGGCCTGGTACGAAGAGGCGGGCGTACCGGAGTACTGGGTCATCGACCCGACAGTGGACAGTATTACAGTGCTGGAATTGAACGGCTCTGGATATGTTGAACGAGCTACTTTAAGGAGCAGGGATACGTTGATTACGCGAGCCATACCGGGGTTTACGTTGCCATTGGCGCGGCTTTTTAATCACTCGGCGCGCACTTTGCCGGGCCGTGAGCAATAACCGTTGTTTCCTCCCCGGTCTATCCGGCATGACTGCCTAAGGCGTCATCTGGCTGCGGTGGATATTCGGCTGGGCGGTGTAGAATGGGGAAAGTCGAACCAAACGCATCTGCCTGGCAGGAGCAGCAATGATGACTACCGTACAGCACGGCGCCAAGATGACGTTGGCCGAGTACCGCGCCCTGGGGCCGGTGGACGAGGGAGTGTGGGAACTGGCCGACGGAGTATTGTACGAAATGCCGCCACCGACCTATGACCATCAAAACCTGATTGATTACCTAGTTCGGATGATTAACAACTTTCTCGATAATACAGACCCACTTATGGGACTGGCGGTTTCCGGGATTGGGGTGGCGCTGACGGAGCGACGAGCGCCGACGCCGGATCTGGTGTACATACGAGCAGAGCGGGCGCATCTGATTCAAGGCAGTTTCGTTGAGGGGATACCGGACCTGGTGGTGGAAGTGATGTCGCAGGATCGGCGGCGGGATTTGGTGATAAAGCGCGGCTGGTACGCCGAGGCCGGGGTGCCAGAGTACTGGATAATGGACCCGGTTGGCGACACAATCACGGTGCTTGAACTCCTCAGCAATGAATATGTCGAAAAGGCCGCATTGGGTCGCCAGGATAGGCTGACCACTCCGACAATACCTGGGTTCGAGCTGGGGCTGGAGCGGTTATTCGGGAACCCGAGACGGACTTTGCCGTTGCGTTCCCGATAGTCAGCGTGCGCTGCCCACACTATGTCGGCTCTAGACCACCAACCCGCTCCCAGCGTCGACGCCGCTCGCCCGGTTCACGGCGGCATCAAGCTGGCGGAACTGCGGGAGTTGGGTTTACGGCTTGAGGATTGCCTCGACTTTTCGGCCAGCGTTAGCCCGCTGGGCCCGCCCGACGGTGTGGCAGCGGCAATCGGCGCCGTCGAGCTGGCAGCCTATCCAGACCCCCACAGCCTGGCGCTGACCGAGGCAATTGCTGAGCATCACCGCGGCGATGGCGTTGCAGTTGGCAACATAATTGCTGGCAACGGTTCCACTGAGATAATCCACCTGCTGGCGCGCGCGTATGTTGGCTCGCCGGCGGATGGTGTAGAGCCGGCGGCGTTGTTGCTCACGCCGACCTACAGTGAGTACGGCGGGGCGGTGGCCGTGTCGGGCGGCCAGGTTCATACCCTTGACGCCACCAGGCACGCCGACGGCTTTAGCTGGGACGTTGGTCTTACCGCCGAGCGCATAAATTCCGAGCGTCCCGCGCTGGTGTTTGTTTGCAACCCCAATAACCCGACGGGTGCGCTAATTGGAAGCGCCGACCTGCGGATTCTGGCGGACGTTGCCGCCCGAGTCGGCAGCGTATTGGTAATAGATGAAGCGTACATCAACCTGTCCGACCGGCACGCCGAAGCCAACGCGGTGTCGCTGGCGGCCACCACTCAATCGTTGGTTGTGCTGCGGTCGATGACCAAAGACTACGCGCTGACGGCCTTGCGGTTGGGGTATGCCGTGGCCGGCGACTCGATAATCAGCCGGTTGGCCGCGTTGCAACCGGACTGGAGCGTGAACGGGCTGGCGCAGGCGGCCGGTGTCGTGGCGCTCGCCGATGGTTGCTATCTGGAACGGGCCCGGGCTGCGGTGGCGGCGTCGCGCGAGTGCGTGGAGCAACGCTTCGGCGAGTTGGGTATTCGCTGCTACCCAACGGCGGCCAACTTCGTGCTGGCGCAGGTGGGGGACGCGGCGGCGCTGTGGGACCGGCTGGCCCGCCAGGGTATTTTCGTAAGGGACTGCACTTCGTTTGGCTTGCCGGATTGCATACGCATCGGCCTGCGTCCAGTGGAAGATTGCGTGCGGTTGGCCGATGCGGTAGCGAACGTTTGGGGTGAAATCAACTTCGCGTGAAGTCGAATTTGTGCAAGGAGCAGCATGGGTATCATTTACATTACGCGCCACGGGGAGACGGAATGGAATGCTGAGGGCCGCATCCAGGGGCACATCGACGTGCCGCTGTCGGAGCGGGGCCGCGAGCAGGCGCAGATGCTGGCCCGGCGGCTGGCCGACGCGCGTATTGACGCCGCCTATTCGTCGGATTTGAGCCGGGCAGCGGAGACCGCCCGCGTAGCATTGGGCGAGCGCGATGTACCGCTGGCATTCACTTCGGATTTGCGAGAGTACAACAAGGGCGTATTTGAGGGTATGACGGCGGCGGAATACCAGCGAAAATTCCCGCACCTGTTCCAAGCCTCTATGGAGAACGACCTGGATTTTGCGCCACCGGAAGGCGAAACGATTCGCGAAACCAGCCACCGCCTGGGCCGGATTGTCCAGCAGGTGCGTCAGCAACACCAGGACGAAAACGTGCTGATCGTTGGGCACGGTGGCAGCCTGCGGGCCGGCCTGGTATCGCTGCTCGATTTGCCGCTGGAGGCCAACTGGAAATTCGTGATGCACAACTGTTCGCTGACGGTCGTTCATACTTACCCCAACAACTGCGTGCTGCACCTGTACAACGATACTTCCCACATCGCCGGCCCGGTGCGGGCCTATTGATGGACTTGCTATAAGTTATATCGAATCACTTGGCACGAAGCGTATCGAACTGCGTTCTAACCACACAGCCGACCGGCGTGGCGGTTCCAGAGAGGTGGAATGGGATGAATCTTGTGTTCGATTGTGGGCGGCCAACCGCTTATTGTTTAATGGCGAATCTGTCCAGGCATGAATAGGTGGCCCTTCGACAAGCTTACGGTGAGCGGGGAATCTATTTGGGTGGGCAGTCGAACAACCCGGCGTCGGAGCGTGGTTAGTAACTGTTCAGACTTGAGGGGACCTCCGGCCTTTGCGACTGGTTTTGGACGGGTAGCCAAGCACAGAATCTGTTTTGCAAACCGATCTGGTCCCCTCAAACGTGAACAGTTACCGTGGTTGCATTGCGGTTGCGCTCCCCGTTGTGTATAACGGGCTGGGGTTTTGCAACTGGGAATATCAACCTCACCCCTGCCTCTTCCATCGGAGGCTTTTACGCAACCTGTCATTGCGAGGAGGATTACCCGATGTCTACCGCACCGGTTTATACCTACACCTACGACCACATTCACGTGCGAACCAAAGACCCGGAAGGCATGGCCGGCTTTTTCGAGACCATGTTTGGGGCAACGGTACTGAACCGCATCCAGAGCGACGGCGTGCCCCGCGTTGACCTGGATGTGAACGGCCTGGCAATCTTCATCGCCAGCGTGGCGCCGGCGGAACACATCGACTCGAATCCCAGCGACCCGCACCTGGGGCTGGACCACTTTGGGTTCCGCGTTGATGACATCGACGGTGCGGTGGAGGACCTGCGGAGCAAGGGGGCGGAGATTTACGTGGAGCCGCGCACCATCCGGCCCGGCGTGCGCATCGCATTTGTGAGAGGTCCGGATGATGTGCGGATTGAGATACTACAGCGGGATGGGTCGGGGTTGATGGAGGAGTAGAGCCTGATAATAGCAAGGGCAATCAGCCGGCGGCGCAACCGCCAGTGTTGTCCTGAATGAAGTCGCCGGTTAGCCCCAGGCACGACGGCGGAGACTTGGGGATGCTGGCCGGTTGGGATGCCATCGCATTCCTGCTGGTCATAATTCTGGTAGAATTCGCCATACTGCAAGCCTTTGCGGTTGGAGTTACGGTCGGAATATACCGGCTGGTTCCGCTGATGGATGTGGGCAGTCCGCAGGGATTCGATGACTGGCTGGATGTATTCACAGTGGTAAGCCCAACGTTAACTTTGCCCGGAGGTGCGGCAATCGTGTTATCAACCTGGATACTGGCCCGCAAAGCGCGCCAGGCAGAGCTGCGAGCCGACGCTGCAGAAGCGACAGCTGAGGCGCGGCTGGCGGAGAAAGTGCAGGCGGCGGTGGCGGTGGCGGTGGCGGAGGCGGTAGCGACGACGCGAGCGGAATCCGCATCGGAACTGGCCGACCTGAGGGCGGAACTGGAGCAACTGACGAGGCGACGGCGGCAGCGGATTGGACGGAGGCGGCTGGCCTAAATCCGGACCAAGCTGGCCGGCGGGGTTTACTAACGGCGCGTGCGCAGCCAGGCCCAAAGGCTCAGCGCGGCCAGCACGGCGCCCACCCCTACCAACGCCCACGCCACTCCCTTGATCAGAAAGAGGCCCACCGGCGTCAGCAGAAACAGACCCAGGCAAAGCAGGCCCAGGCCGCAACCCAACGCCCCGGATGGGCCGGACGCACGGTACATGATGGGGAGTCGCGGCGGTCGCAACGGAGTGTCTAAGCGGCCGAGTCTAATCGGCCAAAGAGTAGGTGGCTTCCTGCTCGCGGACGCGGCCTTCCTGTCGCAGTTTCTCCAGGTGAGTGCGCACGTTGCGGCCGGCGGCATCGCGCAGCGACTTGCGGAGGTTGCGCGGGTAGACGGCCGCTACAATTGCGTCAAGGGTGGATGCTCCGCCGGAGATTGCGGCGAGCACCTGGTCCTCGCGACCCTGCCGGTGGGAAATCTGTTGCAGGATGCGCGACTCGCCCCGAACGATGGTGTTGCCGTGGCCGGGGCAGACGACCTGCGGGCGAGTGTTGGCCATGCGGCTCAGCGAGGACATGTACAGTTTCAGGTTGCGCACGCTGGATGACGAGTTGCCCAACAGGTTGTCGCCGCTGAACAGCACGCGGTCGGGCCGCAGGAAGTAGCACACGTGGTCTTCCTCGTGTCCCGGCGTGAAAAGCGGCCGCAGGGTCGCGCCGCCGCCCGTGGCAATAGATTCTCGAGCACTGAGGGCAACTACAGAGTCGCCGCCGAGGATGTGCTGCAATCGGGGCGCCAGTTTGGGGTGGCAACGCACCGGGCAACCGAACAGCTCTTGCAGCCGATCCAGCCCACCGATGTGGTCGCCGTGGCCGTGAGTAATCAGGATGGCGTCGATGGTGGGGCGCCCCAACTCTTCCCAGTAGGCTGCAATCTGACGGCGCCAGGCGCGGTACGGTTCTCCCGAATCAATCATCACCATGTGGCCGGCCGGGTCGCCCACGAAGTAAATCTGGGTACCGCCCGGGTGCATTGCCCCGTAGGTGTTGGGGTCTTCCGCGATATGAGTGCTGTAAACGTGGTCGGTGATTTGCATAGTGGAGTTCGCCTGGAGGTTGTCGTTGACGATTTTACTCTTCCCCTGTCCTGCTTCACCCTCTCCCCGGCCCTCTCCCATCCGGCCCTGTACCATCGAGGAAGGAGAGGTTGGTTTTCGATGCTTTTACCACTGTTTGGAGTTGATGTAGCGGAACGCCGCGATTGCGGCGGTGGCGCCGTCGCCGGCGGAGGCGACGAGTTGGGCGGCGGACTGCTGGCGGATGTCGCCGGCCGCGAACAGGCCGGGTTGGGGTGTTTCCATCGTGAGACCCACCGGGATGTGTCCCGAGTTATCCAGCGGCACCAGGTCGGCGACGGCGGCGGAGTTGGGCTCGAGGCCGACGTACACGAACAGGCCGTGCAGGGTTTCGACGGTCTCGCCGTCGGCGCTGCGCACCCGCACGCCGGTTACGGCATCTTCGCCCAGAACCTCGACGACCTCGGCGTTGTAGCGCACCTCTATCTTGGCGGAAGCGGCGATGCGCTCCCGCAACACGCTTTGGGCGTCCAGTTCGTCGCTGCGGTGGAACAGGATGACCCGGTCGGCGTACTCGGTTAGTGTCAGGGCCTCGTCAGCTGCGGAGTCGCCGCCGCCCACGACGGCAACGGTTTGACCCATATACATCGGGCCGTCGCAGGTTGCGCAGTGGGAAACTCCGCGCCCGTTGAACTCTTCCTCGCCGGGGATGCCTAGCGTGCGCAGCGACGAACCGGCGGCCATGATGACGGCCTTCCCGCGATAACCGTCGCCGCCGTCGCCGGTGATTTGCAGGTAATCGCCGTCGATGGTGATGTTCGTGGCCGTATCCATCAGCATTGCTACGCCGGCGTTCATGGCCTGTTCCTGGGTGGCCGGTCCGAGTTCGTAGCCGGCGATGCCCTGCGGAAAGCCCGGATAGTTCTCAATACGCTCCAGGTTGATGATCTGGGCGCCGGCCATCATCTCCTCGACGATGGCGGTGGTGAGGCCGTGGCGGGCAGCATAGATACCGGCGGTCAGGCCGGCCATGCCGCCGCCGATGATGATAACGTCGTAATTCTGATCGGGCACTGGTTTACCTCACTGGGGGTTATTCTCGTTGTCGAAGATTCTTGCGCGCACCGCGAATCGAAAACCGGGCAGCACGTCCTCATCGCCGTCAACAAATTCGGGATCGTACAGAACTTCCGGCTCGTGGTCAGTCCGGAATCTGGTAACGGTTCTGGCGTTGGAATTAATAAGCCAGGCCAATTTGGTACCGTAAGAGATGAACAGGGTGATTTTATCAATCAGCTCGGTATCGCTGTTGGAGGGTGATTGAACCTCTACAATGAAATCGGGAACCAGGTGGGGGAAGGGTATATTAGGCGCGGCACGCAGTTCATGGCGTCGTTCCGCGCTAACCCAGGCAGCATCCGGGCCGTAGCAAGATCCATCGGGTAAAATGAACCGACTGGTTGACGGAAACGCAAGGCCCCCATACCCACGAGTCCAGATACCGAGGTCGATATAAAACTCGCCTTCGTGAAGCGAGCCGGGATGCCCAGTAGGCGGCATAATCAGTAAAAATCCTTCGTTAGAGATTTCGTACTGGCCTTCATCCGAGTTACGCTCGCCAAAAGCCTCGAACCAGTGGTACAAGTCGGCATCGTTTATCGACTTGCCGAACTCGGCCAGCGGGATGGCAACGGCGCCCGGTCGTGAACGCGATGGTCGGCGAACGTTTTGCCAGGGTTGCAGTGTGCTGGTAGTAGTCATGGCGCACCTCGGCGATAGCGGCGGGGCCGGCTGGATAACGCTCTATTCGCCACGATTGTACCACCGTGCCCCGCCGGTGTAGCGGCAAGGCCGGCAACGGAGAGGCGTTAGCGGGCCACTGCCGGCCTGGGCAGCAACGCGTCCCGCACCGCCAGGGCGTTCGGGAGGGCCGGCGCGGGGTCGCCGGCCGTTGACGCTCCGGCCAGTGTTTCGGTGATACGTTGGCGGGCGAGTTGGCAGTATTGGTCGGAGATTTCCAGGCCGATGTACTGCCGTCCCTCCAGCGCTGCTGCCACTGCGGTGGTGCCGCTGCCCAGGAACGGATCCAGCACGACGCTGGCCGTGGTGGCGGCGATGGCGCGTTGCGCCAGCTCCAGCGGGAACGATGCCGGGTGCGGGTTGTCCCGATCTTGCCGGATGTGCCACACATCTCCGATGCCGCCAGCCTTGGGAGCCAGCCGGAACTTCGGGTTGGCAATCAGGTAAATTACTTCGTAGGTGGGCAGGAAGTAGCCGGGGTTGTGGTTGAATCCGCCGGAGCGTTGCCAGATGATTATTTGCCGGACCGGAAAACCGTCCATGATGTCGGAGCGGTCTTGCAGCAATCCGCGCTGCACGCGCCACTTGTGGTTGTAGAAAATGGCGCCCTCGGGAGCCAGCGCCCGCAGCATCCCCCGCAGGCATTCCCGTTGCCATGCCACGTAATCATCGTGAGGCATACAGTCGCCGTGGTCGGTGTACCCGTGCATCAGAGCCGAGCGCGACCACTTGCCGCCGTTGCCGTTTTTCATACCGTTGCCGCTGCTGTTCAGCAGGTTGTACGGGGGCGATGTAACCACCAGGTCCACCGAGCCGGCTGGCAGCTGCGACATCAAGTGCAGGCAGTCGCCCTGGTGGACCTGATTTAGCCAACGGTGCATTATTTGGTCAAATTTCTAAAAAAGGTAAAGTCAGACAACGCTATTGAACCTCAAACCGTGCGATGCGGGCATAGCGATACGGTTGCGACTTTTGGCGGGATGCTGACCGGGCCATCGGCCCGTTGCGCGCCTCGCTGCGCACGCCTACAATGGCGGCGCAAGCATAGTTCCCACAATCAAGCATAGTTCCCACAATATCGACGGGCCCACCCTACCGGCGGCAGCAATGCCCGGCATTCATAAGGAGAATGTGTCATGCCTATCGAAAAGTTATCTCCAGCTGTGGACAACATCATCGACGGGGATGCTCCCATTGAGGAGCATGGCTCCGGATATGGCGGCGGCGAAGGCCCGGCGGAAGGGCCGGTGTGGTGGAGCGACGGCGGCTACCTGCTGTTCAGCGACATTCACAACGACCGCCGGATGCGCTACACCCCCGGCAGCGGCGTCACCGTTGATGCCGAGGGCGTTAACCGGCACAATGGCTTGACGCGCGACCAGCAGGGTCGCCTGATTGCCGCCGAGCACGACGGTCGCCGGGTCAGCCGGCTCGAAGCCGACGGCTCAACCACTGTCCTCGCTAACCAGTTCCAGGGCCGTCAGCTGAACCGCCCCAACGACGTGGTGGTGAAGTCTGACGGCAGCATCTACTTCACCGACCCGTGGACGTTACGACGCCCCCGGCAGCAATGGGAACAGACCATCTCCGGAGTCTTTCGTCTGTCCGCCGATCTGGGCACGCTGACGCTGCTGGTGGCCGACTTCGTGGTGCCCAACGGCCTGGCCTTCTCGCCGGACGAGAGTATTCTGTACATCAACGACTCACGCCGGGGCATCATTCGCGCCTTCGACGTGCAGGACGACGGAACCGTATCGTTGGCAACCCAGCGCGTGTTTGCCGATATGCGCGGCGAGCGCGAGGGCGTGCCCGACGGCATGAAGGTGGACGTTGAGGGCAACGTGTACTGCGGCGGCGCGGGCGGTCTGCACATTATGAACGCGGGCGGCGAGACGCTGGGCATCGTGGTGCACGGCCAGCCGGCCACCACCAACCTGTGCTTCGGCGGCGCCGACTGGAAGACGCTGTACTTCACCAGCCGCAACACCGTGGGCAGCGTGCCCGTCAAGATTGCCGGCGTGCCGGTTCCGGCGAGGTAGTCCATCCAGAAGTAGTCCATCCAACTGTATGGTTGCGGGCATACCGGCTGAGGCTGAGTAGTATAATGCCGGTATGCCCGAACTCCGCGGTTATCTTGACCATCGTGGGCGCAACCCGTTCAGTCGTTGGCTGGAACAGTTAGACTCACCCGTAAGAGTCCGCATAGTTGCTGTTTTGGACCGAATGCAAGCAGGTAATTTAGGCGATGTTCGAAGCGTAGGCAACGGCGTGCTTGAGCGCAGGGTGTGGTTGGGGCCTGGTTATCGGATTTACTTCGCATGGGATGGCCCTAAATTGATAATTCTGCTCGGTGGTGGAGATAAAAGCGATCAACGCGACGACATTACCAGGGCGCAAGAGCGGTGGCTGGCCTACCAGAACCGCTATGGAGATTGATTATGTCAAGGTCAGAAGACTGGACGGTCGGAGTACGTAAGATGGCGGTTCGCGACTCGGAGTTTCGAGCAGGTCTAACCGACCATATACGGGAACTGCTCACTACTGGTAATGATGAAGACCAGCAAGCCGCTCGCCGTCTCGCGAAAGACATCCTGGAGCTGGAATTCGACACCGACGCAGAGCTGCTGGCGCAGTTGCGGGAATCAATCGCCGCCTGACGCCAACCAATTTACACATACGCAAGGAGGCAAACTTATGCGCGTAGTCAGAATCGCTAATGTAGAGCAAGTGCCGCTGGGACCCGCCGCGGCGGTGCCCGGTTGGACGGGCGGCGAAGTGCACCGCACCCGCCAACCCATAATCCCGGAGGGAGAGAGCGACTTTTTCAACGCCAGCGTGGTCAACTTTCAAACCGGCGCCCAGACGGGTTGGCACCGTCACAGCAGCGACCAAATCCTGGTAATAACCACCGGTAACGGAATCGTGGCCGACGAAACCCAGGAGATTGAGGTCGGCGTCGGTGACGTGGTGCAGATTAAGGCCGGCGAGAATCACTGGCACGGCGCCAGCGCCAACGGCTACATGGGCCACATCACCATCACCGCCAGCGACAGTACCGCCAGTCGGTAGGCGCTACGTTTGTCATTGCGAGGAGCGGAGCGACGTGGCAATCGCGTCGGCGAAATCACGGTCGTAGGGGAGCAGGCCCCACGCCGGCGGGATTGCCACGCTTCGCTCGCAATGACATGAAGGAACGCATGAGATGGACTTGATCGACGAGATACTGGATAACGTAAAGACGATCGCGGTCGTGGGGTTGTCCGACAATCCGGCGCGCGCCAGCCACGGCGTGTCGGCGTATATGCAGGCGCAAGGGTACCGCATTATTCCGGTGAATCCGGCGCTGAAGGGCGCAGCTGTGCTGGGCGAGCAGTCGTACGACGATCTGGAATCGGCGCTGGCAGCAGCGCAGGCGCAGGGCGTTGCCATTGACCTGGTGGACGTATTCCGGCGCAGCGAACTGGCGGGCGAAGTTGCCGACGGCGCGGTACGCATCGGAGCCAGTTACATCTGGATGCAGGACGGTGTGGTGGATGAGGCGGCAGCGGAGCGGGCACGCACCAGGGGCGTGGGCGTAATTATGGACGACTGCATTCTGCGTCAGCACAAGCGCCGGCGTGGCGGGTGACGATTGAAATACGACAACCCGTTCCCCGGCATGAACCCGTACCTAGAGCAACTAGACATTTGGCCGGACTTTCATGACAGTTTGATTGCAGCTTTGGCTAGAGAACTGGGCCCGCAGTTGCCGGACCACTACCGCATCGCTCTGCAACGGCGGGTAGAAGTTGAGGAACCTTTCAGCGCTCCGTCCGAATTGAATCTGATGATTCCCGATGCGCTGGTGACGAGCGAATCCGTCGTGGCGGCGCCGGCCGGTGGGGGAACGACCGCCGCCGTTGCCGCTCCGCCGGATGAGGCCGTGGCGGTACGGGTACGAATGCCCCGGGAGGTTAGCGTCTCCTGGCTGCGGGTGGAAACGGTGCCGGAGCGCGAGCTGGTCACCATAGTTGAGGTGCTATTCCCCACCAACAAACGGCCGGGCGAGGGCCGGCGGCGGTATATCCGCAAGCGCGAGGCAATCGTTGCCGGACTGGTCAATCTGGTGGAAATCGACCTGCTGCGTCGCTGGGAGCCGATGCCTCTGGAAACGCCGCCGCCGGTCAGCGATTACCGCATCCTGGTATGCCGGAGCCTAGAGAGTCCTGGCGCCTGGTTGTACCCCTTCGTGGTGCAGCAGCGCATCCCCAAGTTCACGCTGCCGCTGCGGTCGGACGATGAGGCGCCCGCGCCGGAGGTGAACCTCGGCCCCATCATCAACGCCCTGCACCACACCGCCCGCTACGGGCAGGTGGCGCGCTACGACGCCCCGCCACCGGAACCGGCCTTTGCGCCGGGGGTGCAGGAGTGGGTTGGGGAGCGGGTGGCGGAGTTTCTCCCGGCGGCGTAGCCACCACCCAACGTGCCCACACCGCCGGCGTGGGGGTAGTAATGGATGACTGCATACTGCGGCAGCACAGGTCGCGGAAAGGAGTATAGGTATGCCGAGACCCGACCAGGCGCATCCTTCCGACGTCGCCGGCCCGTGGTTCGTGGACACGCGCTGCATCAGGTGCGACTCGGCCCGTAACTGGGCCCCCGGCTTGATTGGCATGGACGCTGACGGCCGTTCCTTTGTCGCGAGTCAGCCCATAGGAGAAGCGCAGAAAGCGGCGATGTGGCGCGCCGCTGCGGCTTGCCCCACCAAGTCGATAGGGAGCCGGGACCATCCGCGCGAGCCGGCGGGGGTGTTCCCTTACCAGCTGACCAGTGGAGTATTCGCCCTGGGCAACAACGCGTTGTCTTCCTTTGCCGCCCACTCGTTCCTGGTGGTACGCGCCGACGGGAATCTGATGATTGACTCCCCACGATTCAACCGGGCGCTGGCCGCCAGCGTTGATGACCTGGGCGGTGTGGCCCATGTGCTGCTGAGCCACCGCGACGACGTGGCCGATGCCGACCGCTGGGCGGAGCGGTACAACGCCAGAGTCTGGATTGGCGAAGCCGATGCGGACGCTGCCCCCTTTGCCACCGATTTGACCGGCAACGATGGCATCACTGTTATCTCTCCCGGTGTAGTGTCCATTCCGGCGCCGGGCCATACTAAAGGCCATGTCGTATATCACATTAATGACAACTTCCTGTTCACCGGCGACACACTGCACTGGAACCACCGTCGGGGGGAGCTGGACGTTTTTCCCAAACAGACGTTTTTCTCGTGGTCAGTTCTGGCTGATACGATGGATTTGCTGGCCACGCTAACCGTGGAGTGGGTGTTCGCCGGCCACGGTATGTGGCGTTGGGTGGGTACCGACGAATGGAGTAGCCGTATGACCGCCTTGGGTCCCGCAATGCGCGAGCTAGGGCAGGACGGCTGGGCACGGCGGTCTGACAGCATACGGGTGGTACTGACCGGATACGGATTCGGTAGCCCCTCAGCTGCGTTGGACCACATCTCTACTCCTTTCCTTGACACCCCAAACCAGCCGGGCGTACTATGCGGGCATCAGAACGGTGTGGCCGCAAGCATCCGTGGCTAGTGCTTAGGGTGTTACGGTTTACACCGATTGCCCCTTATTCTCGATCGGTTTTCGTCAACCTTTTGTACAGGAGGTACACCTTATGCCCAGCAACCAGGATATTGCCCTGATGGCGCACCTGATGCGTCGAGCCGGCTTTGGCGCAACCTACGCCGAGCTGGAAGAGCGGGCCAACCAGGGCTACGAGGCCACGGTTGAAGACCTGCTCAATCCGGAAGCCCAACCCGATCTGGAGATGGACATTCTGGAGCGCAAGTTCGTCGACTGGAAAGAGATGAACGCCCTGGAAGTCAACCAGGCTTATCTTACCTACCGGATGATTAACACCAGGCGGCCTTTGCAGGAAAAGGTTGCCCTGTTCTGGCACGGCATACTCTGCACTGGGAACTCCAAGTGCGAGCATGGCCGCCAGATTCAGCTCCAGTTGGATATGTTCCGGCAGATGGGCATGGGCAACTTCGGCGACCTGCTCAAGGGTCTGTCCCGCGACCCTGCCATGGTGTTCTACCTGGACAATTGCATGAGCCACAAGGGCGCCATCAACGAGAACTGGGGCCGCGAGCTCCTGGAGCTGTTCTCGTTGGGCGTTGGTATGGACGGTGAGGCCAACTACTCCGAGGACGACGTTAAGGAAGCCGCCCGCGCCTTCACCGGCTGGACGATTACCAACGCCGTTCCGCGCTATCCTTATGGTCGCTACGAAGCCGGCTTCATCTACAATCCCTACGACCACGACGAAGATGAAAAGACCTTCCTGGGCGAGACCGGTAACTTCAACGGTGATGACATCGTTGAGATTATCGCCCGGCAGCCGTCGGCGGCCCGCTTCGTATCCCGTCACCTGTACAACTTCTTCGTCGCCGACGAGGTGCAGGTGCCGGCCTGGCAGAACACCCCGCCGCGGGATCCTGAAGCCATCGCCCTTCTGGAGCAAACCTATTTCGACTCCGGTTTCAACCTGACCGCCATGCTGCGCGTGCTGTTCAACTCCGACTTCTTCAAGAACGCCCGCTTCGAGAAGGTTAAGAGCCCGACCGAAGTGGTGATTGGTACGATGCGCCTGGTGCGGGACTTCACGTCGCCGCGGCTGGGACTGAACCCGTTGTCCAATACCATCCGCTACATGGGCCAGGACCTGATGAATCCTCCCACGGTGGAGGGTTGGCACACCGGCGCCGAGTGGATTGACTCGGGCACGCTGGTGGAGCGTATCAACTTCGCCGCCGACCAGGTGGGCAACACCAACCTGCCGGGCGTCCGCGACATCGTGGCCCGGTTGAGCGAAGAAGAAATTGCCGGCGCGGAGAACATCGTGGATCGCTGCCTGGAGATGATGGGCGCCTACGAGCTGGCGCCGGAGACCCGCGACCAGCTGGTCGCCTACGCCGGCAATGCCGGCGGCGTAATCCCCGGGACGCCTGAGTATTCGGAAACGGTTGCCCAGACGTTGCAGCTCATCGTGAGCACGCAGGAATATCAGTTTGCGTAAGGGCAGCCGGCATTAGCCGCCCTGATTTGCCTGTTGGTTGTCGGGGCGGCCTGCGGCCCATCCGAAGAAGAGAAATTGATTGCCATGCAGGCAGCTTATGTTGACGCATACGCCAAAGAAGGTCGGTGGGGGTACGATCCGTTGCGATTCGAAAAATGCCAATGCGAATTCGACTACACCTTATCGCATTTGCCTGCCGATGCCAGCGAAGCCCAGTTCAATGATGTGGTAAACGATGCGAGGCTATCATGCAATTTATGCAGGCCCAATTACCTCAACGAACGTCAATGTGCTTGCGCTATGGAAATGGTAAAGCCCTACCAAGGTGAAAACGCGTATGTGCTTGGAGCTTACGCTAACGCAGCGCTGGCAACGTGCAGGTTTCGGTGACAGTTTCAGTCAGGGCTAACGCAACCTGCGAAGGTAGTGATGGTCAGACAAGATGAACCTGAGCGAAACTACCGCATCAGCATACCCAACATTCCGACTGGAGCAATACCTTGGTATCTCGCCGTTTTCACTACCATTACTATCTATCTGACCGTAACCAACACGCTGTTTGTGGCAGTAAGTGAGAAGATTGTTGGATGGCAAGCGATTCAGTACGTCGTCACCGGCGAATTGTTGAAAGCCGGCGGAGTTGCTCTTATCGCATCGCCCATCATCACGGAGGCAGGCAGAATGGTTCTAGCCGGAATTTGGACTGAACGGCGGTTGCGCCGGGCTGAAGCGCGAGGACGCGCGGAAGGTGAAGAGCGCGCCAATCGGCGCTGGGAAGAATGGAACCAGCGTCGCGAGGAAGCTGAAGCCAAAGGTGAACCTTTCACTGAATCTCCGCCTCGACTGGAAAACCGGGAGTAACCTATTTCGGCCCGCTGGCCCCCAACCCACGAAGGAGAAACGAGATGACTGCAACCAAGAAAGACCCGGTGCTGGTGGTACTCCAGCTTTCCGGTGGCAACGACGGGATGAATACCGTCGTGCCCCACGGCGACCCGTTGTACTATGACAACCGTCCCTCCGTGCGCGTGCCCGAGGGGCAGGCCCTGGACATCGACGGATACATCGGCCTGAATCCCAACATGGGGCCCATGAAGCGGCTGTACGATGAAGGCAAGCTGGCTGTCATCCAGGGCGTTGGGTATGCCAACCCCAACCGCAGCCACTTCCGCAGCATGGACATCTGGCATACCTGCGAGCCCGACAAGCAGGGCACCGAAGGCTGGCTGGGCCGCGCCATCCGCGAGCTCGACCCGCACAAGGAAAACGTGCTGACCGGCGTGAACTTCGGTCGCGGACTCCCCCGGGCGCTGGCCGCTCCGGGCGTTCCGGTAGCCTCGGTGGGCAACCTGGCCACCTATGGCGTGCTCACCGGCATCGACGCCGAAGATCAGCGGGTGGACGCGCTGGACGTCTTCTCAAAGATTTATTCGCCCACCATTGGCCGTAGCTCGGTGGTGGACTACCTGTCCCAGACCGGCATGGACGCCCTCAAGGGCGCCGATATCCTGAGCACTGCTCCTGAGACGTATTCCTCGACAGTGGAGTACGGCGGCGATGTGGTTGCGCAGTACATGAAGAACATTGCCCAGGTGCATCTGGCCGGCTTCGGCACCCGGATTCTGTACACCACGGCGCCCTACAACAGCTTTGACACCCACGCCGGTGAGCTGGCCGCCCACGCCAAGCTGTGGTCGGACACCTCCAACGCGGTGGCGGACTTCTACGACGACCTCAAGGAGCACGACGCCAGCGACAACGTGGTGCTGCTGGTATTCACCGAGTTCGGTCGGCGCGTCCATGACAACGGCTCCGGCACTGACCACGGCAGCGGCGGCGTTGCCTTCGTGGTCGGCGATGCCATCAAGGGCGGCCTCTACGGAGAATATCCTTCTCTGGAGGAAGGCAAGCTGCTGGAAGGCGACCTGCGCTTCAACACCGACTTCCGCAGCATCTACTCTGACCTGCTGGAAGGGCACCTGGGTCTGGACGCCCAGCCGTTGGTGAACGGGACGTTCGAAAAGTTCAACCTCGTGTAATCGAAAGCAGCCGGGCGGTTGCCCGCGAGGGTTATCGCCCGGCTGCTGGGGCGGCGCATAGTCGCCCCGCCCAGCATCGCCACCGTGCTAACGGAGGAATACCAATGACTACTACGACCCAACGGACGGGATTACCCACCCTGGAAATCTCGTTGCAGTATAGCCATACCATCGGGCGCGCCGAGTTCTCAGGACCCGGCTTCCGCAACCCGACGGCCATGGCCCGGGGCGAAGGCAACATAATGTACGTAGCCAACCGCTCCTACGATTACCGTCCCGACGGCAAGCGCATCACCATGTGCACCGTTGACGAAGAATTCATCAGCGAGTTTGCCAAGGGCGTGTTCGAGCAGGGCGACGGCGAAGCCGTCTCCACCGACGGCGCCATCGTCTGGCCCACCGCCATTACCGTGGGACCCGACGAGAACGTTTACGTGGCCGACGAGAATCTGAACCGCATCAGCATCTATTCGCCGGACGGCGAGTACCTGTCCAAGTGGGAGCGACCCGGCAATGGCGACGGCGAGTGGGATGACCCCAGCGGCCTGGTCTTTGGACCCAACGGAAATCTCTACCTGGTGGACTCCAACAACCATCGAGTGCAGATACTCACCAAGGACGGCGAGTATCTGGGCCAGTTCGGCGAGTTCGGTACGGGCGACGGGCAGTTCAATATGCCCTTCGGCATCGACGTCGACGGCTCCGGAAACGTCTACGTTGCCGACTGGCGTAACGACCGCATCCAGAAGTTCACCGCCGACGGACGGTTCCTGATGGCCTTCGGCACAACCGGCGACGCTCCTGGACAGTTCAACCGCCCCACCGACGTGGCGGTGGATACCGAAGGCACGATTTACGTTGCCGACTGGAACAACGACCGGATGCAGATTTTCCACCCCAACGGAGCCTACGCCGGCATGACCTACGGCGAGGGCACCATTTCCCAGTGGGGCATGGGCAAGCTGGAAGCGAACCCCGAGATGTGGGAAGAGCGCAAGATCGCCCAGGGTATCGATCGGGAGAAGCAATTCTGGGGCCCCATCGCCGTGGAATGCGACGATGAAGGCAGGGTCTTCGTGGTGGAGACGGCCCGTTCCCGGATCCAGGTGTTCCACAAGCAGGACGCCGTGTTCTTCGGAGTCAACGAGCGCGTGTCGGGAGGCGGCGGGCGCCTGTAAGGCGTCAACACTCCCAACTCCCACCGGCACGCTCCCGGTTCGAATCGTCTCAAACGGCGGCGAACCGAACGAGTCAGGGAATCCCTGCCGTGATGGTATACTATCCGGCAGGGATACTTTCTTTTGGAAGGAATTTTGACTACCCAGGAACATTTGGTAGCCCGACTGAAGCCGTTGGGCATCCGGCTGACCCCGCAACGCCTGGCCATCGCCGAGGTGGTGGTTAATTCCGCCGACCATCCGACGGTGCGGGAGATATTTGAACGTGTGCGGGACTTCTTCCCATATGTAACGCTGGCGACGGTTTACTCCACGCTGGCGCTCCTGCAACAGGCCGGCGTCGTGCGTGAGCTGCCCTTCCAGAAACAGTCGCGCTATGACGCCAACCTTTCGCCCCATGCCAACCTGGTGTGTCTGGGATGCGGCGCGGTGGTGGACGCCGACGTAGGCCAGGATAAGGTGGCCGAGCTGGAGCGTTCCGTAAGCCGCGACACCCAGTTCCAGGTGTCGTCCCAGCGCGTGGATTTCTACGGTTATTGCGAAGGTTGCGCGCCAACCAATTAATTCTGATTCGGCCAGGGCGCGACCGGCAGCATGATTGTCTATATTTCGTATGACGAGCCTCGACGCTCGCCGTGGTGGGTTGCGCTGGCCGTCTTGGCCATCCTGCTCGCGCTGGCGGCGCTGGTCGCCGTTGCCATCGGGGCCATCTGGTTGGTCAACAATGGCCGGAACAGTTCGGTGGCTGCTCCGGTTGACGCAGTGCCGCTGCAAGAGGCAGTGCCATCCGTATATCACTCGAACTCCAATACTATATTTCTGGTTGAAGTCAGTAAGAGTATTGAGGACTCCGGGAACCGGGAACTGCTGCAGCGAGCTTTGCTGGAAGTAGTGATTCCATATACCAATCCCAGCGCCGGAAAGGCGGCTGAGAACAGCCGGATAGCTCTGATTACATTTGCCGGCGTTACCGAAACTCTGATACCGCTGGCCGCGCCGGATGACCTAGACCAGCAACGAAGGTGGCTGCAAGTTGTTGGCGATTTGTCGGTTGAGAGCGGCGGAACATTCATCTACGACGCAATGGTTAGCGCCCACGACACCCTGGCGGGTCATGGTGATGACTCTCGCGGCAACGTTATTGTGTTGCTGACCGATGGGTTGGACGGAGCCCGTAATAAGGCTACGGGCGCCGAATCGTTCAGCGACGTCACCCGTGATGAATTAGTGGGAATACTGGCTGACAGCTCAGTTCCCAATCTGAAAGTCCACACCATTGGCATTGGCGCCGAAGCGGACCACGTCTCTCTGAAAGTTCTGGCAGAGGTCACCGGCGGCGAGTACATCTACGCCAGTCGCTAGGCTTGGCCGCCGGCTGAGTCTTCCCGGCGTCGCAAGGAATCCGTATGCCCGTTTACTATTTCTCCTATGCCGATGAGCGCGGAGGAAAACCCTGGCGCCGGATTGTGGGCGTCCTTGCCGCCATGCTGATAATCGGCGTAGTCGCCGCCGGCGCCTGGTTGTGGGTAACCGGAGATGACGGCAGCTCGATCAGCGCTCCCGTTCACGACACGCCCGAGGCAGTACCGTTCGCTGCCGCAATCCCGACGGTATATCAGGAAAACACCGATACCCTGTTCCTCGTGGACATAAGCGGGAGTATCGCAGAAAGCGGCAATCTGGAACCGATGCGGACGGCGCTGGCGAGCATTGCGCTGGGCGATGCCCGTCCCGACATCCATACGGCGACAGAAAACAGTCAGGCCGCATTGATTACTTTCGGTGTTGAAACCAAGACCGCTATCCTGCTGGAGTCGTTGCAGGGTGAGGCGGAGCGCAACCAGTGGGTGGCTACGGTGGGCAGCCTGGAAACCTCAGATGTCGACGGAACGCACATCTATGATGCCGTTGCCGCCGCGCTTGATATGCTTCCCACGCTGGGGGATAGCGGCAGGTCGCCCGTCATCGTGCTGCTGTCCGATGGAATTGATGGCAGCGTAGGCGAATGTCGCCCAGCCACTGCGGAGGATACGAGAAGTACGCTTTACTGCGTTGGAACCGGCGGCGACCCGGTGCTCTGTGACGATTCGACCGGCGGCAGGGGTAGCGGCGGAATGCGGGAAATTTGCGATGCTATACCCAGCGCGACTGCCCCCGGATTACTCCTGAGGCGACTGGCTGCCAGCGCCGAGCAGGACGGGTTGACCGTTCATACTATCGGGTACGGCCCTCCCGTCGCTCACACTTGGCTAAAGCGCGCTGCCGACGCTACGGGTGGCAAATATATCTATGCGGAGCGCTAGCGTTTTCAGGTGTCTCATTGGCCTATCTGTCCCGGCTTAGCCTCACCAACTACCGCAATTTCCGGCAGGTGGACATTGAGTTGCCGCTGGGCGTGTCGGTGTTTGACGGCGGCAACGCCCAGGGCAAAACCGCCCTGCTGGAGGCAGCCTATACGCTGGCAATCGGGCGTTCCTTCCGCGCCGACAGCGAGCGGGAGGTGGTCAACTTTGATGCTGCCCGCCGCGGCGACGCAGCCTATGTATCAGGGTTGGCCCGCCGCGACGGGCGGGAGATTTCCGCCGTGGTCGGTTATCTCCCCGCCGGCGATGGTCGGGGCCGGCCGGCAGATGCCGCCGATTGCGATTCGACCGGTCAGTCGATGCCGCCGGTTCGCAAGCAGATTCGGGTGAACCGCCAGCCCGGAACCGCCGCCGGTTTGCTGGGCCACATTGGGGCCACCCTGTTTTTTGCCGACGACATTGACTTGGTGCTGGGCCCACCCTCGGAGCGGCGTCGCTACCTGGACATCCTGATCAGTCAGGCCGACAGCTACTATCTCAAGGCGTTGCAACGCTACCAGGCGGCGCTGCGGAACCGCAATGGCCTGCTGCGCCGGCAGCGGGAAAGCCGGGCGGAACCGGAGGAGATGCTGTATTGGGACGACCAACTGGTGCAGTCCGGTTCGACGCTGACGCTGGGCCGGGCCGCCGCGCTGGACTACCTGGCCAAATCCGCCGATTGCCTGCATCAGACTCTGGCTGACACCCAACACCCGTTGCAGCTGGTGTATCAACCGCGAGTAGCGGCAGAAGGGTCGGCGGCGGACATTGCGGCGGTCTTCCGCGCTGAGTTGCAAAAGTCGGCGGCTCGGGAACAGGCTACTGCGGTTACTGCGGTGGGGCCGCACCGGGACGACATCGTCATCCTGGCCAACGGACGGTTCGCCAACTCCTTCGCATCGCGTGGCGAGGCTCGCACCATCGCCCTGGCGATGCGACTCGCCGAGGCCGAGTATCTGTCTCAAACTCGCGGCGATGACCCAATCATCTTGCTGGATGACGTGTTTTCCGAGATGGACGCACCGCGCCGCCAACGGGTGCTGCAAAAAGCTGCCAACTACCGGCAGACGCTGATTACCACCACCGAGATTGGGCCGGTACGCGCGCATTTCGGCGACAGTGCGGCCTACTTTCACGTTGCCAACGGCGAAGTGGTCCGCCGAACCTGACGGCGAGGCAACTTCCGGCGCAACGATATAGGGCGAATGAGGTAGGGCGACTATGGACAATATCGAGGCGGCGGCCGACGTTCTGGCGGCATCCGAATATGCCATCGCCCTGACCGGCGCCGGCCTTTCGGTGGAAAGCGGCATCCCATCCTTCCGCGGGCCGGATGGTCTGTGGACCAGATACGGGCAACCCACCAACCTGTCCTATCGGGAGTTCCTGGCCGACCCGCCGGGCTGGTGGCAGCGACGCCTTAATGACGAGGTGGCGCCGGGCAATCCCACCTTTGACCTCAAGGATGCGGTGGACAACGCGGCGCCCAACCCGGGGCATCTGGCATTGGCGCAGCTGGAGGGCATGGGCGTGCTGAAGGCGGTAATTACCCAAAACGTAGACGACCTGCACGGACGCGCCGGCAGTCGGTCGTTGCTGGAGATACACGGCAACCGCAACTTTCTGCGCTGCGTGGGCTGCGGAGGGCGGTGGCTGCGTGCCGGTTACGTCATTGGCGACGTACCTCCAATATGCCGTGCGTGCGGCGGCGTCATCAAGCTGGACACTGTGATGTTCGGCGAACCCATTCCCCGCGCCACGCTGGACGCCTGCTTTGCCGAGGTGCAGCGCTGCGATGCCATGCTGCTGGTCGGCACCTCCGGCACCGTAAACCCGGCGGCGCAATTCCCTCTGCTGGCCAGGGAGTTGGGGGCCCGGGTCATCGAGGTCAATCCTGGGCCAACGCAGCTGACCCATGCGGCCAACGTTGCCGTCAACGGGCCGGCCGGCGAGCTATTGCCGAAAATTGTCGAATCGGTGCAGCGACGGTTGCAACGTATCGAATAAGTGAACGGCGTAGAATATGCTCCGCACGCCAACCGATAACGCGGGTACGAATGGGACAATCTATTAGCAACTGGTTCCGGTCGCTGGCAGACACATTTGCCGCCGCCGACGTAACGTGGTTTGACGTGGTGGTGAGCCTCGTAATTCTGGTGGCATCGGTGTTGATCGCCGCGCTGTTCGGCAAGGTGATATTCCGATTGCTGATACGGTTGTCCCGCGTAACGTCGGGCGATCTGGATGACCGGGTGGTTTCGGCGGCGCGGGGCCCCATCACGGCGTACATCATCCTGCTGGGGTTGTATCTGGCGCTAACCGTCCCGTTATCGCTGCCGCCGGCCGTTCAAGACGTGGTGAACAAGGCGGCCGGGTTCATTGCGGTGATTAACGGCGCAATCCTAATCAACTCCGTCGGGTCGGCGACGCTGCGTTGGCTGCAGAGCCATTTGGAAAGCACCGATGCAGTCGGCACCAGCAGCTGGGCGCTTCCCCTGGTGCGGCGCAGCATGGTCATCGTCGTTTTCGCCATGGCCGGCATGGTGTCGCTGGACATAGTGGGCATCAACATCAGCCCGCTCATCGCTGGCCTCGGCATCGGCGGCCTGGCCGTGGCGCTGGCGTTGCAGCCCACCCTGAGTAACCTGTTCGCCGGAACCTACGTCATCACCGAGGGCGTGGTTGCTCGCGGTGACTATATTGAGATGGAAGGCGAAGTTAGCGGGTACGTCGTGGACGTGAACTGGCGCAGCACCCGACTCCGCACTTGGACCAACAACCTGGTCATCATCCCCAACTCCCGCTTCGCCGAGACAATCATTACCAATTACAGCAAGCCCGACGCCCGCGTGAACGTGTACCTGACCTGCGGGGTGGCCTACGAAAGCGATTTGCAGGTAGTGGAGGCGGTGAGTCAGGACGTGATGAACCGCGTGCTGCGCGAACATCCCGGCGCAGTGCGATCCTACGGGGCCTACTTCGGTTACGACACCTTCGGGGAGAGCAACATCGACTTCTGGCTGTTCATGCAGGCGCAGGACCGATTGGCCAGCTTCGAGGTTCGCAGCGAGCTGGTCAAGCAGCTCCACGCCCGCCTGAACGCCGAGGGCATCACCATCAACTACCCGGTGCGCACCCTGCACTTCCCCGACGGTTGGGCATCACCGGATGGCACGCCCATCCCATCCGGCGCGGTGGCGGCGCGGGAGTCGGCGCTGCCGGTGGTCACCGAGCGCGCGGTGGCGATGGACACGCCGGCGGCCGAGAGCGGCGGAGACGGGCCGGGTGGAGAAGGCCCGGGGGGTTAGACGAAGTTTGATTGACGGTCGGCGCTTTGGTGAGTCATGCGTTCCAAAGCCTGATTTACCCAAAAGTTAACGCTCATACCTTCGCGCATAGCTGATTCTGCTACGCGAGCATAAAGGTCCGGGCTAAGTCGCAACTGTAACTCGCCGGAGTGCGGTGGTTTGGGCGCTACACCATCTTCGTCGCAGGAAATCAGATACTCTTCAACGGACTTTTGAAATTCTGATCGCAGTTGGCTAACGTCCGTCGCTTCGAAGGTTGCAATTGGGTATGGTCCGGCGTTGATGACGCGACCGTAAAGCACGCCCGCTTCGTCATCAAATTCGACAGAAGCAACATATCCTTTGTAACTCATCATGGTCGTACTCCGATGGCGGCGAGAAAACTTGCGATATCGCGGACTGCAGGCCTTAGCATGTGGGGGCGTGGGTGGGGACGGTGAACGACAATCCGATCATATCCCTTTTTGAATAATACTCTAGATCCCGAACGTTGGATGATTTCAACATCCAATGCCATCATGAGAGATTCAACGTCGGACCACCGGACATCCGCAGGCGTTGGCGTCGTGAAGATCCTTTCTAACGTTCTGAGCTGCCTCGATCGCACTAGGACCCTCTCCCTCGTCGGGCGGAGGAGTATTCAGCGCGACAGTCCGTAGGCCGTGGCGGCCAGCCGGGCGTCGCCGGTGGCGGTCAGGCGTTGGGTGATGCTGTCGATGAGGGCGCCCACGGCGGTTTCGCCCCAGAACCAGCGGTGGATATCCGGCTCGGCGTCGTCGGGACGCTGGGCCATGCGTGCCTCGTAACAGAAAGCCTTGAGGTCGTCGGCGCAATAGCGCACGAACTGTGGGACGGTGACGTCGGCGGGGCGTTCGTCGAAATCGGCGTCGTCGCTCTTGGCGTAGGCCTCCAGGAAGCGGATGATGCCGCGGAACCGTCGCTGGGGCACGTCGGTGAGGCCGACGGCGGTGCGGCCCCGCTGCTCGATCCAACGCTCGTAGTAGCTGCGTAGGGCCGTTATCTCGTCGGCGGCGTCCAGCGGTTCGCGATGCTGCCCGTTGGAATCGCCGGCGGCTACTTCCGACGCCTGGGGCAGTCCGATGGGACCGGCGGCGTCGGGATAATCGACCAGAACGGGGCCGGCGCCGGCGTTCAACGTGTCCAGCGCGGTGGCCAGGACCTGGTGCTGGAAAGCCGGGTCGTCGGGCCGGCCCATGGCGTAGCCGAAGTAGAATGGCACCCACAATGCCCTGGGAGGGCGGGTTCGTTCGGCGTGTTCCCGCACCAGCGCCACCGCGACGGTGGTCAGGCCGGCGGCCTCGAACACCCTGGCCAGCACGCTCACGGCGTGGGTGCAAAGGGGTCAAGTGGGGGTCAGGAACACCAGGTTGACGCCCTCGTCTTTGAGACGCTGGGCGACTTCGGGGCCGGTCTGCTCGGCTACGATGGTGCAGTCGCGCAGAGCGCCCATGAAGGAGTAGTGGTTGGGCGCCACTTTGCCGATTTTGCCCTGCTCGGCCAGCTCGCGCATCCGGTCGATGGGGAAGGTGATGTTGATGTCCCGGTAGATGGCGGTGCGGTCGAAGCCGATGCTGAAGTGGCTCTGTACGATATCGGCGGTGTCAGAATCGCTGGGGATGATGCGGTAGGTGGACTCGCCGCCCGGATGGTCGCGGTTGAAGGGCTTGTCGTCGCGCAGGTGCAGCCCGGCGGTGGTGACGATGGCGACCGTGCTGTCCGACAGGTCTTGGGCCAGCGGTGTCCAGGGCACGTCGTTGGACTCCATGCAGGGGAAGAACTCCAGCATACGGCGTTGCACTTCGGACAGTATTTCCAGGCGTGGCATTTGTTGGCTCCTTTCAGTATTTAATCAGCGGCCTCCATTTGTGGATGCCTTCTGAATACAGCTACACCCTCATCGTCATGAGTGTGCTCCATAATGGCGTTTTCAAGACGATTGCCGAGGTTCTGCATCTCAACGAGTATTTGATCGATTTTTGTTTCCAGCCGGCCGACACTCTCGTCGATCTTCGTTTCCAACCGGCTGACGTCCGCGTCGATCTTCGTTCCCAACCGGCTGACACTCTCGTCGATCTTCGTTTCCAACCGGCTGACACTCTCGTCGATCTTCGTTTCCAATCGGCTGACGTCCGCGTCGATCTTTGCTTCCAACCGGCTGATGTCCACGTCGATCTTTGCTTCCAACCGGCTGATGTCCGCGTCGATCTTTGCTTCCAACCGCGTTTCCAGTCGGTCGACTTTAATATCCAGCCGGCTGATGTTGTTCTCCAGCCGGCCGACGTTCTCGGTAATCTGGTCCTCCAGCCGAGCGATGCCCACGTCGATTTTCTCTTGCAGTTGATTGCTGGTGTGGGCAAGGTCGTCACGGGTAGCAAACCTGCCAATCCTGATACCAGCCGCAAACATCAAACTGAATATTGTGCTAACACCTACCACGATGCCGACAATGATGCCAACGATTTCCCAAGTTGTGAATCCTTCCATCTACCTGAACCCCCCATCGTTGGCCCGGTCGGCTAATGACCGATAAGGCCGGGGCACACAGTTATCCATCTCTGCCCGACGTTCGCGGCTGCTTTCCCCTGGCTACTCGAACATTATGGCGCCGCGGCCGATCTCTCCCCGGTCCAGGTCTGCGTAGGCTTCGTTGATCTGGTCAAGGGTGTAGTGGCGCACCACCAGGTCGTCCAGATTGAGCTTTCCCGACTGGTAGAGGTCGACCATCACGGGCATATCGGTGCGGGAGCGGGCGGAGCCGTAGTAGGAGCCGCGCAGTGTCTTCTCGTTGCGCACAAGGTCAACGGCGTTGATGGAGGCTTCCTGTCCCCAGGGAGCGATGCCGACGACGGTTACGATGCCGCGCTTGCCGGCCATTTCGTAGGCGGCTTTGGTGGTGTCGGCGCTGCCGAAGACCTCAAAAGTATAGTCGGCGCCGCGCCCGTCGGTTAGGTCTCTGACCTGCCGCACCGGATCCTGGTCGGCGGCGTTGACGGTGTGGGTGGCGCCGAAGCGCATGGCGAACTCCAGCTGGGCCTCGCGGATGTCCACCGCAATAATCTTGCCGGCGTTGGCCAGTGCAGCGCCCATGATGACATTGAGACCCACGCCACCGCAGCCGATGACGGCGACCGTGCTGCCGGCCTTGATTTCCGCGCTATACAGGGCGGCGCCGACACCGGTGGTAACCGAGCAGCCAATCATGGCGGCCTTGTCCATGGGCAGTCCGCTGGTTACGGGCACGACGCCGGTTTCGGGGATGACGGCGTACTCGGCAAAGCAGGCCACCTTGCCCATGTGGTGGATGTCCTTGCCGTCGGCGTGGAGTCGGGTTGTGCCGTCGAGCATGTTGGCGCCGGTGGCCCCGTGCAGGTCGCAAAGGTTGCTGTGGCCTTCCAGGCAAGAGCGGCAGCGTCCGCAGGCGGGCACGAAGGACAGTATCACCTGGTCGCCTTCCTGAGCCAGCGTTACGCCGGGGCCGGTCTGGACGACGGTGCCGGCGCCCTCGTGTCCCAGCACTACGGGGATGGCGATTGGTGCGTCGCCGTGCATAAAGTGTCGGTCGCTACGGCAGATACCGGCGGAGCCGATCTTAACCAGCACTTCGCCGGCCTTGGGTTCATCCAGGTCAACCTCCTGAATCTCCATCGGCTGGCCCACTTCCCACAAAACAGCAGCTTTTACCTTCAAAATGTTCCCTCCTCACGGGTAGCAGCGCAGTCAACCGCATCGGCGCCGCGCTGAGCAATTGTCGCCGGCCCATTGTAGATTACCCGGCCCAATACCGCCATACCTGCGGGCAGGACGCGACCGCGGTTGGCCGCGGGTCAACGCGAACGGGAACCTGACCGGGCAACTGATATGGAAGTTGGGGCGATAGTTTGTCGCCCCAACTTTGTTGAGCAGGATGGGTGTGGCAGCAGGATGCGTGGGGCAGTGGACTACACCTGGCGTTGCTTCGGGTCCAGCCGGTCGCGGAGCCAGTCGCCCAGCAGGTTCATGCTGAGCACCACCAGCATGATGGCCATGCCGGGCAGCAGCGAGACCCACCATCCTTCGGAGGAGGCGACCAATTCACGGCCATCGGAGATCATCAACCCCCAGGCCGGATTGGGGCGGGGGACGCCGGCGCCCAGGAAGCTCAGTGTGCTTTCGAGGATGATGACGAAACCCACCTGCAAGGTAGCCAGCACCACCAAGCTGTTGAAGACGTTGGGCAGCACGTGTCGGAGCATAATCCGGCGGTGCGAAGACCCTGCCACCTGGGCCCGGGCTACAAAGTCCTGCACCCTTATCGCTAGTGTTTCGCCGCGGGCCAGTCGGGAGTAGCGCGACCACAGCAGAACTACGATCACGCCGATGACGGTGGAAGTGCGCGCCCCCAACGCGGCCACCAGGACCAGACCCAGCAGGATAATGGGGATGGACAGGGATATATCCACCAGACGCATTATCACGGCGTCCACCCAGCCACCCCAGTATCCGGCGACGATGCCCAAGGTAGTGCCAAAAATGCCGCTGACCACGATGGCGATGAGGGCGATGAGGGCGATGATGACCGAAATGCGGCTGCCATAGATGATGCGGGACAGGATGTCCCGTCCTACCTTGTCGGTGCCCAGGATGTTTTCACTGGAACCGCCGTCCTGCCACATGGGAGGCGTCAAACGTTTGCCCAGGTTTCCCCTGGTGGGATCGTGGGGCGCGATCTGGTCGGCAAATATAGCCGGAATAATCAGAACCACCATCAGGATGACAATCGGGATGATGGGGTATCGACGAACCTCCCGCCAGATGCGTCCCAGCTGCGAACCAGCAGGTTGGGGGGCATCGTCCGCACCAGCAGCCTCGGCGGCGGCCGGAACCAGACCGGTTCGGTCTTCTACAGCCATGTTGCAGAATCTCCTATTTTGAATCGACGGCGGGCGTGGGGAAACGCGCGGATGGGTTCCCGCGATGGGGGAGAATGTCGGTAGCGACGCTGGCCCGTTTAGAAGGAGGTCTGTTTAGCTGTACCGGATCCGCGGGTCAACGTAGGCGTAGCCAATATCCACGAGCAGGTTGGCGGTGATGTAGATAACGCAGAATACGATGACGACGGCCTGAATCACCGGAAAGTCCCGGGCGATGGTACTGTTCACAGCAAGCTGCCCCACGCCGGGCCAGGCAAACACGAACTCGATGCTGACGCTGCCCACCAGGAGGGATCCCAATATCAGCGCGAAGTAGGTGAAGGGCGCAATGGCGGCGTTACGCAGGCAATGCTTCCACACCACCTTGCTCTCCGATAGTCCCTTGATTCGGGCCAACTTGACGTATTCGGAGTCGAGCACGTCCAGCATGGAGGAGCGTACCAATCGCATCAGGGCGGCAACCTGGAACCAGCCGATGGCAATGGCCGGCAAAATGAATGATCCGATGCCTGATTTGCCGGAGGTTGGGACCAGGCCAAGATGGACGGCGAAAATCCACATCAGCACCAGACCCAGCCAGAAGGCCGGGATCGACTGGCCGGTGAGGGCCACCATTTTGCCGATGTAGTCGAACACCGTGTCCTTCTTCACCGCCGAGAGCACACCAACGGGAATTGCTATTGCGACGGCAACCACTAACGCCAGACCTGCGAGTTGTGCTGTGGCTGGCAGCGCGGCCATGACCAGGTCTATCGCCTGTACGTCGCGGTGTTTGATGGATTCGCCGAAATCGCCGGTCAGGGCGTTGCCCAGGAACTTGAAATACTGGATGTGGAGAGGTCTGTCCAGCCCCCAGGCGGCCTTAACTCGTTCGGCATCCTCAACGGTTGCTTCCAACGGTAACAGCACGTCCAGAGGGTTGCCGGCGATGCGGGCCAGGCTGAACACGATGACCGTCAGGATCAACAGAGCCACTATGGATTGTGCTATGCGGACTACGATGTACCTTTGCACTGAATAATCCCCGGTTCCTGATGGATGCTGCTCGGAACATTGCGGTTTTGCGTATGTAAGGTCGCCGTATGCGGGCGACCTTACAAATTAGTGAACGCCGGATCGCCACGCTTATTGGGCGGTGGTGATGTACTCGGTGTGAGTGATGGCGGTGTTGATGTTGCCGGGCCAGATGAACTCGCCCACCTCTTCAGGGTTGATGGCGATCTGGCTGGGCAGCCAAACGATGGGAACCTCGGCGTATTGGTCGAACTTGATGTCGCCGGCTTCCCGCAGGGCGTCGGCCTTGGCTTCAGGATCGACTGCCGAGATGGCTAGCTGGTACAGTTCGTCGAGTTTGGGATCGGGGACGATGCGCTGGAAGCCTTCCGGTCCGCTGCGGTTGTAGAACCGGAGCGTAACCTCGGCGGGGCGCAAGGTGCCGCGAATTGGTGCCATGGTGCCGTGCGTATTGCCAGGCACGTAGTAATCTGCGCGGAACCGGGCCCATTCCATTTCTTCCGCCTCTACGTCGATGCCGACATCCTTGAGGTAGGTGATGGCGGCTTCCGCCATGGGGATCATTTCGGGCACGCCGGAGAGCTGGGTGATGATCAGCTTGAGCGGGTAGCCCTCGTGTCCCGATTCCTTGATCAGCTCCCGCGCCCGGTCCGGGTCGAAGCCATACTTCGCGTCAAATTCTTCGGCCCAACGGTTGCTCCAACCGGGGAGGCTGGCGTGGAATCCCCAGACCGGGTGGGGTGAACCGAAGCCGCTGAACAGCTGCTCGTTGATTTCTTCGCGGTTGATGGCCCGGTTGATGGCCTCCCGAACGCGAATGTCCAGGTGGGGATCCGATGGATCGTGGAACGGGCTCAACGGCGAGTAGATGCCGCCCATGACGAAAGCAACCTGGATGGAAGGCAACTCGCTTTCCACGATGATCATGCCACCAGACTTGGCGTCCGGATGGAGGTCGCGGTTGACTTCCGCAATCTGCACCTGGCCGGTCAGGAGGTTAGCCAACCGGGTGGCCGGCTCTGGCGTGTTGATTTGTTCCATCTCCGCCCAGAATGGCGTTTGGCGCCAATGGTCTTCGACGCGGGAGTAAAGGATGTTACCCCCGCCTCCCAACTGGCGGCTCTCGTACTGCCAGGGACCGTTGCCGGCGGCGCCTTCAATGTAGCCCTGGAATCCCTCGGCATCCCACTGGTCTTTGCTGTACATGAAGTAGTTGCCCTGCTGGGCAGAGACGACGAAGTCCATCGCCGCTTCGGGACGCCGCAGGTTGAACTCTACGGTGTAGTCGTCGACTACGCGAATGTTCTGCAACAGTTCGTCCTGGGTCTCCCCAAAGAGGCCGCGGAACAGGCCGGTGTCGGTGGCAATGGCTTCTTCCTGGGTAATCAGGGCCGCCGAATGGGGTACGTCTTTGGCGGTGAATTCGCCCCAGCCGTGGTGGAACTGAACGCCCTCCCGCAGTCGGAACACCCATTGGGTTCCGTCGGGCTTGGAGATTTCCCAACTGGTGGCCAGCCCGGCCTGGAGGGATCCGTCGAACCGGTCGGTGTGAACCAGGGGTTCGGCGAAGGGCCGCACCTGGGCGTTGGCGGAGGTGGTGGTGCCCAGCCAGCCGCGCACCAATTCCTGCACCGGCGGCGTAACGGCAATCTTGAGACGGCCGCCGATGGCCTGAGATTCCTGCGCCGCCGACGGAGTGTTGGTGGGCCGGGGAGTAGCCGTCGCCACTACTGCGGTAACAGCCGGCTGCGACGGTGGGGTGGCTTCGGGAGCGGTGGTTTGCGATGCGCTCGTCGGAGCGGTTGTCGGTTGTTCAGCCGCCGGCGTGTCTGACGCTGGCGCCTGTCCGGCGCCGCCACAAGCGACGGCGAAAGCCAGCAGCAATGACGCGGAGACGCCAAGCGTAACAGTTCAGACTTACAGGGATCTGCCGACTATTCGGCTAGCTGTGGAGGGGCGACCAAACACGGAATTTCTACTGCAAACCGCTTCCGTCCCATCAAACGTGAACAGTTACCGCCAAGCAAGATGGTTGACTTCAACAAATTCGTCCCTCCTGATTTAGGACTCAATCGGATCGCGGTCATTCCCCGCCAGTGCCCGACAAATAACACCTGCCGATGCACCGAGGCGGATTATAGACGAAAATGCTAACCAATGCACAGCGTTGCGCTGAGTGTGGACGTTATGCGCGGGGAACCTTTTGTTAACGGCCGATTTTATCGGGTCGCCTAACGCCGATGGAGTGGATTAGCCCCGTTGCAGCGGCGCCAGGGAAACCAGCAGGCGTTTCAGGCCGATGCCGTTGGCAAAGTTTATTGAAGCTTGTTCGTCGTCGCCGCTGCCTTGCACTTCCTGCACTACGCCCTCTCCAAACACGGGATGGCGCACGATTTCGCCGACGGTCAGCGGGATGCGCTCGGGCTCGCTGGGCCGCGCCGACCGGCTGGCAGTCCACTCGGTAAGCTTTTCGTCGATGTTGCCGCGCAGGCGTCCGCGGGTGGCGTCGCCGGTGGTTCCGTCGCCGCTGTCATCCCCCAAGCGTGTCCGCGATTCCCGGCGAGCAGCGCTCCAGGCGCCGCCGATAACCGCATCTTCGCTGCGGCTGGGGCGGGACGGATTTAGCGGGCGCACATCGGCGCGAGTGCCGGGCGGGCGGTCCAACGATGCTGAAGCCAGCACGTCGTCGGGTATGTCTTGCAGGAAGCGCGATGGCAGGGTCACGCCTCCGTTGGACGGAAAACGTCGGCGGAACGCCCGTAGCAAATACAATCGTTCTTTGGCGCGGGTCATGCCCACGTAGCACAAGCGCCGCTCTTCTTCTACCTCTTTAATGGTGTCCATAGAACGGCTGTGCGGCAGCAGCCCTTCTTCCATGCCGGCCATCATCACCACCGGAAACTCCAGACCCTTGGCCTGGTGCAGCGTGATGAGGGTGAGCGCATCTTCCGACTGCTCGTAGCTGTCCACATCGGATACCAGCGAAACGCGTTCCAGAAACGCGCCGAGTCCGTCGGCTTCCGGCGACGGGCCATAATCTTCGGCCAGCCCGCGCAGTTCCTGCAGGTTGTCCCAACGTTCCTCGCTGTCCTCATCAGCCTGGATCTGGCGGGCCAGTCCGGAGAGGTCCAGCACCCGGTCGAGCAGGTCGGCTACCGGCAACTCGCGCGCTGCGGCGGTTAACCGTTGGAAGGACACGGCAAGGTCGGCAATGGACCTGGCGGCGCGGGCGGTTACGTCAATCGGGCAGGGCAGACGCTCGGCGCGCGCCGCGGCAATCTGGTGCATGGCCGTCAGGGTGGTGATGCCGCGCTCGCCAGCGTAGCGATTCAGCTGCTGCACCGTTTTGGCGCCGATGCCCCGGGGCGGCACATTGATAACCCGCTGCAGGCTCACTTCGTCGCCCGGGTTATAAACCACCCGCAGGTAGCACATTGCGTCCTTGATTTCCTTGCGGTGATAAAAACGCACGCCACCGACGAGACGGTAGGGCAGCCCCTGCCGCATACACTGGTCTTCAAAGGCGCGGCTCTGGGCGTTGACGCGGTACATAATGGCGCAATCGCCGGCCCGATACGAACCGGCCTTGATCAGGCGGCCAACTTCGTCCGCCGCCCACATCGCCTCGTCTTCCTCGCTATAAGCCTCGTGGAAAGTGATGGGCCGGCCCACCGGATTGCTGGTGAAGAGAGGCCGCTCGATGCGTTCGGTGTTGGAGGCTATCACGCTGGCGGCGGCGTTCAGGATGTTCTGCGTGGAACGGTAGTTCTCGCCGAGGCTGACCACCGCGCAGTCGGGAAAGTCGGACTGAAAGCTCAGGATGTTGCGAATGTCGGCGTTGCGCCAGGAGTAGATGCTCTGGTCGGGGTCGCCGACCACGCAGAGGTTCTGGTGCGCGCCGGTGAGCAGGCGGGCCAGGCGGTACTGGGCGATGTTGGTGTCCTGAAATTCGTCAACGAGCAGGTACCGGTAGCGGTCGTGATACTGGGCCTGAACCTCCGGCTCATGCTGCAGCAGGCTGGCCGTGCGCACCAGCAGGTCGTCGAAATCCAGGGCGTTTTGCAGCGTCAGCGCTTCCTCATAATAATGATAGATCCGCGAGCAAACGTCGATCCAGTGCGCGCCGTATTCGTCCTCGGCGGAGTAGGCCGTTTCCCGCATTTGCTGCGCATTTTGCAACGTGCTCTTGGCGGCCGAGATGCGGGACAGAATTGCCCGCGGCGCATAACGCTTGGGGTCTACTTCGGCCAGCCGCATTGCCGACTTGATGGCGTCAATCTGGTCATCCTGGTCGTATATGGTGAAGTTGGGACTGAGGCCAACGCGCTCGCCGTGGCGGCGGAGGATGCGGGCGCAGACGGCATGAAAGGTGCCCATGGTGACCGCTTCGCTGCGGCTGAGTAACAGCCTGTCGAGTCGGTCGCGCATCTCCCTGGCTGCCTTGTTAGTGAAGGTAACGGCCAGGATGCGCCACGGCTCCACGCCGCGCTCATTCACCAGGTGTGCGATGCGGTGGGTGATAACGCGGGTTTTGCCGGAGCCGGGTCCGGCCACGATGAGCAGCGGCCCTTCGGTGTGCAAAACGGCCTGTTGCTGGGCTTCGTTGAGTCCTTGCAGGATGGCCGGCGACGGTGCGTCGGGACGGACTGCCTCAGGCGCGTCGAGGTAGTGTTCGGCCAGCGCCGCGGCATCCCAGTAGGGCGATGAGCGGGGTTCTTCCCAGTAGGGGGCGGAGGCTGGGCCGTTGCCATCGGCGGGTGCGCGTTCGGAAAACTGGGGCTGCAACGACATGGTTCCCGGATTATAGCACGGGGTACGTTGCTACTCACAATGCCGCCGGCTACACTGCGTTTTAAACTACGCCGAACAGGTGAACCAGAATGACCGCACAGATTACGTATGATGAACTGGCCTGGCTGGACGCCTATCGCAAGGCGATCCGGGAACAGCATCCCGGAGAGGTGGTGAAGATGATGATTTTCAGCCGCGAGGGGGTTATCGCAGAACAGCATGAATTCACCGACCTGAACGTTTTGCTGGTAGTTAAGGACGGTATGGAGGTTGAGCACCTGGAGCGGCTGCGCCTGCTTGGGTACAGCCTGTCCGACCCGCCGATTACTTCACCGTCTATTTGGACCAGGACGGAGAGCGAGTGGAAAGACCATCAGAAACACCCATGGCAATCATTCCGGCTGATGGAACGACATGGCGCGCCTTTGGCCTTGTGATAGCGCTATGGAACGGGAGCTGATTATTTTAGAGTGGCAGCGCGGCCTGCTATCATCGCGCGCCGCTGTGGTGCTGAGCCGGGCCGGCCTCTACGCGGATGCTATTTCACGGGCTTACTACGCCATTTTCCACGCCACCAAAGCAACAGTGCTGACCAAAGAAATTGAGCCCGGTACCCACCAGGCCGCTGGTTCACTACTCAACCAGCACCTGATATACACGGGCGAACTGGAACGGCGATGGCTTACCCACTTCACGGACGCATTATCCATGCGGTTGGATGCCGAATACGATGTCAAACTGGTTTTCACTGCGCGCGTTGCGGAATTGGCTTACCGTCGGGCCGAGGAATTCACCGAACGCATCCGGGTTTATCTGGAAGCACAAGGCTTTACGGACGCAGAGTTGGCGGTTACTCTACCCGAAATGCCGAGCTAGCGCTTGCGGACGCCTTATGCGTTCGGCAACTGCGACTCACACAACAGGAGGCAACACTATGGTCGCAGTCAAATATTCGCTGGAAGATTTCGTGCAAGAGATGGAAGAACTGCTGCAGAGTCAACCCAATCAGGAGAAGATTTTTGACAAGGGTTCTGATTCCCTGGCGAGGCTGATTGCCGATCCGGACGCCATTCCGAAGCGATTCCGCCAGCCGGTAGGCGAAGGTCGGCGCGCCAACCACGGCTCCTGGCTGCTGCATCACAGCCCGGAAAGCGGGCTGCTGGTCACCTCGGTAGTCTGGGGCCCTGGCGACCACGCGGCTCCCCACGACCATCGCACCTGGGGCATGATTGGCGTGATGGACAACCTGCTCACCGAGACCCGTTTCCGCCGGGTCGATGACCACAGCAAGGCAGACTGGGCCCAGCTGGAACAAGACCGCTCCGCCACCGTCAAACCCGGCGAGGTCAGCCTGCTGATTCCCGAGGTGGACGAAATCCACCAGATGGACAACTTTACCGACCGGCCCACCGTGGAGGTTCACGTTTACGGACACGACTTGCGCGGCCTGGAGCGGGTGCGCTACGACCTGGAAACCGGCGCCATCAGGCAGATGATGACTGACAAGTACGACAACTGCTAGGTGATTCACCCTCGCCGCCGGCTCTCTGCCGTCATAGGCAGTGCACCCTCACCCCAACCCTCTCCCGTAAAGGGAGGGGGGCCAGACGGTTACACGGAGTTTCGATTATGACTCAACCCATTACGCCCGCCCAGCTGGATGAAATGTTCAACGGCGCCGCTCCGTTTGCGCTGGTCGATGTGCGCGAACCGGGCGAGTACAACGCCAGCCATATTCCCGGCAGCAGCCTGATTCCCCGCCGGATGCTGGAGTTTGACCTGCCGGTGGCGGTGCCCCATCCATCATCCCTGACGGTGCTTTGCGACGACGACGGCCAGCGGGTGTCGCGAGCCGTGGAGACTGTGGAGGCAATGGGTTATTCCAACGTGGCCTGGCTGGACGGTGGCGTGAACCGCTGGATGAGCCTGGACTACCCCACCGAGTGGGGCGTGAATGTGCCCAGCAAGGATTTTGGTGAGAAGGTGGAAGTGGTGCACCACGTCCCGGAGATTGATGCCATCGAGCTGCGCGCCCGGATGGATCGGGGCGACAAGATGGTGATTCTGGACACGCGCACGCCGGAGGAATACCGGCGCTTTTGCATCCCCGGCGGTCAGAGTCTGCCGGGCGGCGAGCTGGCGCTCCGCATCACGGACGTTACCGCCGACCTCGACCCTGACACCACGGTGGTGGTCAACTGCGCGGGCCGCACGCGGAGCATCATTGGCACTCGCATTTTGCAGCGCATGGGTCTGGACCGTGAAATCGTGGGCCTGAAGAATGGCACGTCGGGTTGGGTGCTGGCCGGCTACGAGCTGGAATCGGGCGCTGACCGGGACGAACTGCCGTCGGTTTCCTCCGCCGGACAGGCCGCGGCCGAAGCCTACGCTGACCGCTGCGCCGCCGAGGACGGCGTCCGGTTCCTGGACGTTGCCGGGCTGGAGCGACTGGCCGAGCGCAGTCGCCACGAGACCGTCTATTTCATCGACGTGCGCACTGCCGAGGAGTATGCCTCCGGACACATCCCCGGCTTCCGCTGGTTCCCCGGCGGGCAGTGCGTGCAGCGCAGCGATGACGTGGCCGTGGTCAAAAACGCTCCGCTCGTGTTCTGCTGCGACGGCAAAGCGCGGGCAATCCTGACTGGCTCCTGGTACCGGCAGCTGGGTCATGGCGAGGTGTACGCGCTGGATGGCGGAACGCCCGCTTGGGCCGCCGCCGGCAAGCAATTGGAGTCGGGCAGCAACGTGGGAGCGCGCTTCGATGGCTCAATCGGCGGCGCCGGCGAACCCGGCCTGGTTACCGCCGCTCGCAACTCGGTGCCCGCCACCGCACCGCAACAGATACAGGCCAACGCCCCGGATGCGATCCTGTTCGTCGATACCAGCCAGGATTTCTCGCGCGGCCATGTGCCCGGCGCCAGGTGGGTTCCTCGCGGTTGGCTGGAATGGCAGGTGTCCGAGCACGTGGCGTCCCGGGACGCCCGGGTAGTGGTGACCTGCGGCGATGGGCAGCAATCATTGCTGGCGGCGGCCACGCTGCGGTCGATGGGCTACTCCAACGCGTCGGCGCTGGCCGGCGGGATGGCGGCGTGGCGGTCAGCGGGATTGCCGTTGGAAACCGGCTTGTCCGGCGTGATGCGGACGCCGGCTGACGTGGTGTTCAGCGGGCCGGATCGCACGTATGCCGATATGCAGAACTACCTGCGGTGGGAAGAGCAGCTCGGCGATAAGTACGCTGCCGCAGACTGATTGCGGCGGCGGGTTCACCTGGACTCGTCGACCGGCACGATGTCGCTTTCTTCAGGGTTGGTTTCGATGCGCAGGGTTTGGACAATACGGTTGTAGGACGATTCGGTGTCGTGGGAGTCTGCCACGTGCCGGGTGGACGCATCTTCGGCGCGACGCCGGTCGTCAAAAATGTCGTACCAGCCGCATTCGGAACAATCTACCCGCCACTCGGTTCGGGCAGTGGGCACCTGCTCCGTAATCTCCACAATGATGTGCAGCGTAGTCATGGCGGGTCTCCTGGAACGACGTCGATTGGCAATGGAATTGGGCCGGGAACGATTGTTGCGGGTTTTGGCTTGCGGTGTCAAACGCCGGGTAGTGCATACCAACTCGCCCCGGTCTCTGGAAGGAGACCATTGCATAACCTGTCATTGCGAGGAGCGCAGCGACGTGGCAATCCGGATGGGGTTGAACACATGTCGGCGAACCGCCGTTGCTACGGCGACGGGATTGCCACGCTACGCTCGCAATGACAAAGCGGGTACGCATGAGAAGCGGGTACGCATGAGAAGGTTGACGGGATTGCCGCGTTGTTGCGCTACTGGCTATGATATGTGCGTGAGTGCTTGCCCGCTTTGCGCTGGCGTGGGAAACTGACTAGGGCTGGCGGTGTGCCGCTGGCTAGCAAAACTCAGGAGGCGACCACGCTATGACTACTCCACAAAACCCGTCGGAAACGCAAGCAAGTGATGCCGCACGGCCCGATTTTCTGCAAATGGATGGCGCCGGTTCTGATGGCGCCGTCGCGGAGACTGACAGCTGGTACGGTTGGCCCCACAAAAAAGTGGAACCGATCACGTTGCAGCGTCCCGACGGCAAGACGGAGCGGGTGCGCACCCCGGTCATGGAACTGGAGGGCCTCATCACGCCTACCGAACTGCATTACGTGGTGCAGCATTTCGGCATACCGGAGCCGGTTACCGCCGCCGACTGGTCGTTGTCGGTGGATGGCGAGGTCAAGAATCCGCTGACCCTGAACTACGCGGAGTTGCGCCGCTTCACCTCCCGTTCGGTGCGCACGGTAATGGAATGTTCCGGCAGCGACGCCACCTACTTCGAGTATTTCAAGGGTGAGGGCCCCCGTCCGTCGCGCACCCAGGAACGGATGATCCTGTCGGGCAGCGAATGGACGGGCGTACCGCTGGCTGCGGTGCTGAACGCTGCCGGACTCACGGGGCGGGCGACCCACGTCCGCGCCGAGGGTTGGGACGAAGGAGTGCCGGCGACCGCTGCCGAAGGCACCGAATCCTTCTTCTACGACAAGGGTCTGCCGATGCAAAAGGCGCTGCATCCCGATACGATCCTGGCCTATGCCCAGAACGGGCAGTTGCTGGAGCACCTGCACGGCGCGCCCATTCGACTGCTGGTGCCGGGTTGGTCGGGCAACTGGTCGGTGAAGTGGTTGCGCCGCCTGCAGGTGATGGATCACGAACCGGATTGTTGGTATCACTACAACTTCTACTACTATGGCGAAGCGCCCGATGACCCGAACAAGGAACTGATTACCACCATTGGCGTCAAGTCGCTGGTGACGCGGCCTACCGACGACACGCGCACACTATCCGCCGGGCCCCACACGGTGCGCGGCTATGCCTGGAGCGGCAGCGGCACAATTACGCAAGTAGAAGTCAGCGTGGACGACGGCAAGACCTGGCAGCCGGCCCGGCTGGAAGAACCATCCGAGCGCTGGATGTGGCGGCGCTGGTCGTGGGTCTGGGATGCCAAACCGGGTCAGTACACGGTGATGTCACGCGCCACCGACAGCGTGGGCAACGTGCAGTCCCGCGAGCCGCGCTACAACAATATGCGCAAGAATTTCAGCGCCATCGTGGGGTACGACATCACGGTGGAGTAATTTGTTCCCATCTCCGCAGCGGAGGAGAGATGACAACACTCGCACAAAACCCGGCGGCGCAACCTCTCGCCGCCGATGAAAGTCCCCCGTTCCCGCTGGTTGGCCAGCTGCGGCTGAACCTGTCTGCGCTGGGCGTCGATACCAATGACCCCCAGCTGGGCGAACGCCTCTGCCGGCTGTCCCGCGACAACGAGCCCTATGACTTCGAAATATCGGCAAAAGGAGAGCTAATTATCTTGCCGCCATCAGGCTGGGACACCGGAGCAAATGAGCATGAAGTAAACACCGACGTCGGGATCTGGCGACGGGAAAATGGTGGCGCAACCTTTTCGCCGACAGTCATATACGAGTTACCCAGTGGCGCCCGGTATATGCCCGATGCGGCCTGGATTACGCAAGAGCGGTATGACGAACTGCTGGCGCAGCCGGAGTATCGGGCCGATGTTGTAGGCGCGCCTGATTTTGTCGTCGAAGTCCGTTCGCGCACCGACCGCCTGGCGCCCGGCCTTGCCAAAATGCAGGAATGGATGGACGGCGGAGCAAAGCTGGGTTGGTATCTTGACCCCTACGAAACACGCGCCTATATCTACCGGGGCGGACAGGATGTTGAGATTCTGGACAACCCGGAGACGCTATCCGGCGAGGATGTGTTGTCCGGGTTCGTGTTTGAGGTACGCCGACTGATATTCGCGCGCTACGGCAATCCGACTGACAGTGGCGAGGAAACCATAGGCCAGGAAGCATAGGCGAGTAAGCATAGAGGTTGAGATATGACTACCATAGCCAGCATTTTGGAGCAGGCGCCCGTGGTTGCTGCAGAATGGGCCGAGGGGCTTGCCGACCGTCAACAGCGCACCAAGGGCGACCCGGCCGACTACGCTCGCCTCGCCGAGATTGGCGTGCCGCTGATGGCAGTGCCTGCGGACCTCGGCGGCACTTGGGAGAGCATCGAGCAATCGGCGCGGCCCATCTGCTCAATGCTGCGCAAGCTGGCGACCGGCGACCCGTCCATCACGCTGGCCAGCGCCATGCACCATCTGGTGTTGGCCTCGTGGCGACTGCCCGCCGTGCCGGAGCCCTACACCGCCGGCTGGGTGAAGCAGCGCAACGAAGTGTTCGACAGCGTTCACAGCGGTTGCTGGTGGGGCACTATCGTCAGCGAGCCTGGTTCCGGCGGCGATACGGCCCGCACGTCCAGCGTCTGCGAACCCGACGGCGTTAGCGACTTTGGGTATCGCATCTCAGGCCAGAAGCATTTCGGTAGCGGCTCGGGTTTGACATCGTTCATGACTACCCGCGCGCTGGCGTCCGGTGAAACGACGCCCGACCTGTTCTTCATGGAGGTGCGCAATCATCCCTGGGATGGCTCCACCGGCCTGAAACTCACCGCCGAGTGGCGCGGTCACGGTATGAAGTCCACCAACAGCCACGCCTTCGAGTTTGCGGGCTTCCCGGCCACCCGCGTCGCCTGGCCCAACCATCAGGCGGAATTGATGGGCGCCAACGGCGGCTTGGGCGCGGCGGCATTCCTGTCGGTGATTGTTGGCGTCGTTGACGCGGCAATGGACTACGTGCGCCCGCGCATCAAGAATGGCCTGGCGTCCGATGCCGGGCTCCGGGCGTACCAGCAGGTGGAATGGGCCCACGCCGAGCAGGAAGCCTGGCTCATCGGGCAGGCGTGGGAAGGCGCCATTCGCTGCCTGGAGACCAACACGGGGCGTCGGGAGTTGCTGCTGGCCAAAGAGAGTGTCGCCCGCCTGTCCGACGACTGCCTGGGCCGCCTCTGCAAGCTTACCGGCGGCAGCGCCTACACGCGCTACTCGCCGCTGTCGGTGTGGTACGACGACGTGCGAGCGTTGGGTTACCTGCGACCGCCGTGGGCGCTGGCGTGGGATCAGGTGTTTCAGCAGAGCCTGGCGGAATAGTGGGACGCAGCTGACGCCCCACAACTCTTCCCGGCTGGATGGCTGTGCATCACCGGAAGAGGCTTGCAAGAAGCTCGTGCGTACCCACTTTGTCATTGCGAGCGCAGCGTGGCAATCTCGTCGCCGTAGCAACGGCGGTTCGCCGACGTTTGTTCAACCTCATCGAGATTGCCACGTCGCTATGCTCCTCGCAATGACAGATTAAAGTGGGTACTCGTGAGTTGCAAGAAGAGGCTTACAAAGGGGCTGATCGAGGAGTACAATATGGCCCTATGTCCCCTATGTTAGCTTATGCTAGGCGTAACGTGGCCATGCTGACCTCGGTAGGAGCGATGGTGGTTACGATTTTGCTGATCATTTTTTTCGGCGCGTGGGCCGTGGCGGCCAGCAGTCAGAGCGACGTGAGCAACGCGCTGACCGGCGCAATAACCGGGTTCTCAGGTACTGCGCCGCAACCGGGGTCGTCGGTGGCTTCGGACCCGGATGCGATTCCCAGGTTGGCATCGGCAAGCGCCGCCGCCGACACCTGGTGGGGCAAGGCGTTTCTGGTTGCATGTCCGCTCCATTAAGTGAAGCCAAGGGCGCCCTGACGGTAGCAACGCTATGCAGCAGCAGGCACATTAGGAGGTAACTCTAGATGGCCGCATCTTTTCGAGCCACCCGGCCCAGCGGTCGGATTCACTACGGCTGGATTATCATTGGAATCCTGGCCGTGGTTCAGATTTTTGGCCAATCGATTTCGATGTCGGCCGGAATCATGGTGCCGGAGCTCCGCATGCCGCTGGAGGAAGGCGGGCGTTTCGGATGGTCGCCGGCGATAATTGGTATGGCATTGGCCGGTTACTATCTGGTGGGCTCGTTGACCTCCCCGTTCAGCGGCCGGTTGGGCGACACTCTGGGCGCGCGGAAGCTGCTGCTCGCGGGTGGCATACTGTTCGGCGTGTCCATGGTGCTGATTGGGTACATCACCCATGTTTGGCAGTTCTTCCTGGTGTACAGCGTGATGCTGGCCCTGACCTCGTCAATCTCGATGGTCCCGTTGATGGCAGCGGTGAATCCGTGGTTCAAGAAACGGCTGGGTTTAGGCATCGGCGTGATGTGGGCGGCCGGCGGCGTGGGGGCAGCGCTGCTGGCTCCCGTTTATTCGGTGCTGCTCGAGCAATTTGGCTGGACGACGACCTTTGTCGCGATTGGTCTGGTGGGCGGGGGCCTGATTCTGGGCCTGCTACCATTCTTCCGCAATCAGCCGGCCGAGAAGGGGATCCTGGCCTACGGCGCGACCAACGACGACCCCCCGCCGGTGAAATTCAACGCCGAGGCCGCCAGGCTGCGGCTGCAGGTGTTCCAGCGGCAAATGAAGCACACCCGCGCGTTCTGGAACCTGCCGGTTATTCATGGCATGGGTTGCGCCGGCCACGGCATAGTCCTGATTTTTGTGGTCGACTTTGCGGTGAGCCAGAACATCGACTTTACCAAGGGCGCGATAATCCTGACTTTGATTAACGTGTTCAGCATTGCCGGGCGATTCGGGGTGCCCATCATCACTGAACGGATCGGTGGCAAACTCATCATGGCTACCGCCCTGGGCATTCAGGCGGGCGCCGTGGCGATACTCCTGTTTGCGGGAGATTTATGGGCCTTCTACCTCTTTGCGTGTGTCTTTGGGATCGGGTTTGGCGGCGAGATGTCGGCGTATCCGGTGGTAAACCGCCAGTACTTTGGCACCGGGCCGGTTGCCACCGTCTACGGGTTCCAAATCTCCGGGGCGATGATGGGACACTTCATCTCAACGCTGGTGGCGGGCATCATCATCCAGTTCCTCGGGTACATACCGGCGTTCATCCTGTCGATGGCCTTCAGCAGCCTCGGGGTTGTCATCATAATGACGCTGGAGACGACCAAGCGGCAGCTTATACCCAATTGGGAGGACCAATTGCCGCCCGAAGCTCGTACTGCAGTGGCTCCTATGGTGGTCCCGCCGGCGGCTGCCGCGGCTGGCATGGCCTTTGGTAACGTGGGCGGCGACGGGGACGATTAGCCAACGCGATGGATTTGCAGGAAGGCAAGCCCCGGAATGACCGCCGAGGAATGAACGCCGGGGAATGAACACCGAGGTTGCCTTCCTGTGCGACTCTGCCCTGGAGGATCGGGGCAAGCTGCATGCCTTGGGTATCGGTATCGACAGCCTGAGCGGCAACGCGCTGCCGATGACCCATCCCCGGTTCGTGGTAGTGTGCATCGTGCGACATTCCACCATGGAGGCCGGCGAACGGCGCCTGGACATTCGACTGCTGGACCCCGACGCTCAGGACACGATTCCATCCGTGCAGCGCACCATTACCTTCGCCAATCCGGTGGGCGTGGTGGACTCGCGGGCGCGCATAATCGTTGAGGTCAACGGCGTAACCTTCCAGAAGGCCGGGCCCCACGCCTTCCACGTCGCCATTGACGGCAACGAGATGGCACGGCTGCCCATCAGCGTCCACGCCCGCGCCTGACGGGGTATTTTTACATTGATAGACAGGATGGACAGGATTTTGTCCGATTGATGCGACGTGACTGATATTCTCCTGGCCAGCGGCAATGCCGACAAGCAGCGGATGCTGCGGTGGCTGCTCGAAGGTCTGGATGCGCAGGCGTTCACCCCGGCAGAGTTGGCCGTCAACGCCGACCCCGACGAATCGGGCGACACGCACGAGGCCATCGCGCGCAGCAAGGCCGCCGAATGGTCCCGGGTGGCCGGGATGCCGGCCATCGCCAGCGACGGCGGGTTGCTGGTGCCGGCGTTGGGCGTCAACTGGGAGAGCCGGTACACGCGCCGATTCGCCGGGCCGGCTGCCAACGATGCCGAACGTCAACGCCGCCTGCTGGAACTGCTGCGCCCCTACACCGGGAATGACCGCCAGGCCGCCTTCGTGGAGGCCCTCGCAATTGCTGACGGCGGGCAAACGATTGCATCGTGGGTGGTGAGCGGGGCAACCGGCGCCATCGTGGACACGCTGCCGGAGCCGACGGAAACGCAGGACGAGGGCTTTTGGGTCTTTCCCCTATGGTACTTCTCCGAGTACGGGCGCACCTACGATTGCCTGACTGATGCCGAGCGCGCGGCGCTGGGTGACCATTGGGACGCCCTGCGCGGGTTGGTGCAGGCGTTCGCCGCCGGCTGGCTTTCCTAACAGCGGATACCCAGCACAGCGGATGGCCAGCGAATCGGCTACAATGGGACTGTTGCCCGAATCCTGAAACCGGAGCTGCCCTTTGACTACGCCTCAAACTGACACCAACATCCCTAACGCAATACCGGCGGCTCCCGACTCGGTTGAGGATGTGCAAAACCTGCTCCGCGACCAGGCGTACATCACCGACCGGGGGTTGGCTATTGCCATCTTCCTGGCGCTGAAGTTGCAGCGTCCCCTGTTTCTGGAAGGCGAGGCCGGCGTGGGCAAGACCGAAATCGCGCGCGCGCTGGCAACCGGGCTGCAAACCGACTTGATCCGCCTGCAATGCTACGAGGGTCTGGACGTGAACCACGCGGTGTACGAGTGGAACCACACGCGTCAGTTGCTGGAAATCCGTCTCATGGAAGCCCACCGCGCCCCGGAATCCCAACACGGCGACCAATCAGCCGCCACTGATGCGGCGGTTGATTTGTTCAGCCCGCGATTTCTCATCAAAAGGCCCCTGCTGGAAGCCATCGACGAGGGTCGCGACCGAGCGCCGGTTTTGCTGATTGACGAGCTGGACCGCGCCGACGAGGAGTTTGAGGGGTTCCTCCTCGAACTGCTGGCCGACTATCAAATTACCATCCCCGAGCTGGGCACGTTCCACGCCGCCTACCCGCCCATCGTCGTCATCACGTCCAATCGCACGCGCGAGGTTCACGACGCCCTGAAACGGCGGTGTCTCTACTACTGGGTTGACTACCCCGACCACCAGAAAGAGCTGCAAATCGTAACGGCCCGCCTGCCGGAAGCGCCACGTCAGCTGGCCCAACAGGTTACGTCGTTCATCCAGGAGCTGCGGGAAACCGAGCTGTACAAAATCCCCGGCGTCTCCGAAACGCTGGACTGGACATCGGCGTTGATGGCCCTGAATATGCGTGAGCTGGAACCCGAAGTTATCGACGATACCTTGGGCATCATGCTGAAGTATCAGGATGACATCGAGGCGGTGCGCGGCGAGCCGGTGCGGGCGTTGCTGGAACGCTCCCGCAACCGCGGCCCACGCCGGGGCGGGCGGCGACAATAACAATGTAAACTCGTTGTGGACAAGTTTGATGAGTACCTTTTTTCAGGGATTCGACCCTGCCGATCCCGAGTTCCCCAGAGCATATTTGGTGCAGGCGATGCTATCCCAACCGGACAAGACTGCCGGAGATATGATAGTTATGTACTACGTATGCCTGATGGCGCCCCCCGGTTCAGACATGGGTGAATCCGCTGACATAGTTGCCAACGCGTTGCGTCAAATGGTGCTCGATGGCGACGAGGAGGCTCTATTAAGCACGACGGCATTAGACATTTTGGCCGACGACGACGAGCCCCCTGAATCCAAAGCCGTGGCAGTGGCGGCGTTGGGTTGCGTTATGTCCCTGCCTTTGGTCAAAAGCGCGCTTTGGGGAGATGCCGACCGCGCCGAAGTCGCCGATGCGCTGGACACCGTCAGCGGAATAACCGACAATCTTTTGCTGTCCGTTTACGGCTTGGACGACGATGAACTTGACGAGTTGTTTGAATGACTTGCTCACCAAATCATTAGTCGCGCGGAGATGATGATGCTAGCCGATAGCAACAAACCCCGGCACGTCGTTGTTATTGGGGCTGGCATTCTGGGAGCCTCCATCGCCTGGCGTGTCGCCGCCCGTGGCGCGCGGGTTACCATCGTCGACAAGGCTGCGCCGGGCAGCGGCGCTTCCAGCCACAGCTTCGCCTGGATTAACGCCGGCGCGAAGCAGCCGATTGGCTACCACAATCTGAACCGGCGCTCGCTGGAAATGTGGCCCCGTTTTGCGGCTGCCATCGCCGACCGCGCCGACCCGGAGAACGTTGGGCTGCGCTGGGGCGGCAAGGTTTCGTGGGAGTCCGACCAGTCTGCTGCCGAAAATCTGAAGGCGCGCGTTGGTCAGCTGCAGTCATGGGGCTACCCCAGCAGGTTGATTACGGCCCGCGAGTTGGCGCGACTGGAACCGGCGCTGGACGTTGGCCCCGTGGCGGCTGCCGAATACAGCGAAAACGAAGGGCAGGTTGAGCCGCAGCTGGTGGTCGACGCCGGCCTGCGCCGATTGCGAGATCTGGATTGTCAAATCTATACCGACACCCAGATCAGCGGTTTGGAACAGGATGCCGACGGGCGCATCAGGACAGTTGGCACCACGCGAGGGATAGCGGAGCCGGACGTGGTGGTGCTGGCTGCGGGCACCGGCACCACCGAGTTGGCCGCGCTGGTCGGCGTGAACGTACCCCAGGCACAGAGTCCCGGTGTGGTCATCCGGACCAAACCCGTGCCGCCGCTGCTGTACAACGTGCCCGTCGTGTACGCCCCGCCGCTGGGAGACGGCCGGCGGGAGATTCACCTGCGACAGTGCGCCGACGGGCGGCTGATGATCGGCGAAGGCGACCAGGAGAGTCTGGCCGAGGACGACACCCAGGCCCATGCCGACGACCTGCTGAAAAGAGCCAGCCACTATCTGCCGGGCCTGACCGGAGCAGAAGCCGTCCCCGTGCCGGTGGGCTGGCGTCCCATGCCTCTGGACGGCTACCCAGTGATGGGTTTCGCCGCCGCCGCTCCCAACCTGTACGTAGCGCTAACCCACAGCGGCGTTACGTTGGCCCCAGCGTTGAGTCAACTGGCCGCGCTGGAAATTTGCGAAGGCGTGTCGGCGGATGCGGTGCTGGCGCCGTACCGTCCGGACCGGTTCGCCGGGATGACGGCAGAGCAGGCGGCAGAACTGGCGCACCCCCGGGCCGGGCATCGGTAGGGAATGATGCTGCGGGCCGGGATTCTTGGGAGCAGCGAGTGGGAGTACGGCCCTCACTCCAACCCCTCTCCCTGATGGAGAGGAGCTACCTCCTGGTGTTGCGCCCTCGGCGATGACACAATCTGATACGTCGCCGGGCGATTCCGCCCCCGCCGATTCCGTGACCACTTCGCTGCGAGCGTGGGCGCTGTTGTTATCCAACCGGCTGCACTACAGCTCGGTGGTGCTGTCGTCCTTCGCCTTCGGGTTGTTCCTGCCCTTCATGCGTGAGGATTTGCAGCTTACCTACGTGCAAATTGGGCTGCTCCAGGGCGTTTGGTGGATAACGTCAGCCGCCGCGCTGGTGCCGATGAGCGTGGTATTGGGCAAATTGAACCCGAACCGGCGGGTCGCCGGAATCCTGCTGCTGATTACACCTTTTGTGTTGGCTCAGGGTTTGGCCACCGGGTTTTGGACACTGCTGATGGCCCGGTTCGGCACGGTGCTAACCTATGCGGCGCTGGCCCCGGTGCGACCTTTGCTGCTGAAATACTGGGCCGCCCCGCGGGATTACTCACGCGTAACCGCCGCCGGTTTGTCGGCCCACTCCACGCTGATGGCGGCGGTGATTACCTTCAGCCCGCTAATCATCATCGGGCTGGGCAGCTGGCGCCTGGCGTATTTTGTTCAGGGCGGATTGATGGCGTTGCATTTGCTGGTCTGGTCGATGCTGGCGCTGGCCCGGCCTTCGACTCCGGTGAGCCAGACTGCGGTTGCAGCATCGCCACCCCCGTTGGTCAGCGGCGGCTCGGCTCCAGTCCGGGCACTGCTAACCTACCCGCACGCCTGGCTGCTGGGCGTAGTGATGCTGTGCCTGTCCGCATCGTGGACGACGGTGCTGACATTTCTGCCGACGATTCTGGAGGAAGAGCGGGGCATCGCGATTTCGTCGGGCGGGATCCTGTTCGGATTCCTCTACTACGCCCTGATTCCGGGTGGATTCTTCGGCAGCAAAGTCTTCAGGAACATTACCAACCGGCGGACGATGGTGCTGCTGCCGGCGATGGGCAACACCGTGTTCACCTTCGCGGCGTTGCTCGCTGGCAACACGGTCATCGCCGCCCTCGCGCTAACCGGTCTGGGGTTGGTGTGGGTGTTCGTATCCGCGATGGAAGTGCTGCCCTTCGAGTTCAACAACATCAACGAGCGGGAGGTGTCGGTGCTGGCCGCACTGGTGCTGACGCTGGGGGCGGTTGGGTTTGGAGCCGGGCCGGTTCTGGCCGGTGCGGTGGGACAGATAACGGGCTCGTTGATGACCGGGGTGCTCGGCGTGGCGGCGCTAACGGGTTTGGCAATCGTCGCGGCGGCGTTCTTCCCCCGATCCCCTGGCGCAGTTGCCTTGCGCTCCCGTACCTCAATGTCCGTTGCGTCATAGTCCCTGGTTGGGGTGTGATACCATCAGACTCCCACTGGCCAACCGCAACATCAGACCGCGCCGGCGGACTCCACCGGGATTGTTCGACTGTATGACCAGCAACGTAAACCTGCACACCGCGCCGGCAGATGCTGGCGACTCGGCGATTCTGCCCAACTTGCTGATGTTCGGCGAGGTGCTGCGTCGGATGGGTCTGGACTTCGGCACGGCCAATATGCTGGATCTGGTGCGCGCCACCGAGTATGTGCCCATCGGCGGCAATCGCAACGATTTCCGGCTGGCGGCGCGGTCGCTGCTGGTGCACCGGCGCAGCGACTTGCCCCTTTTTGATGAAGCGTTTCAGGTGTTCTGGCGGCGGCAGGCCCACGGAGCCAGTATGCGCGACCTGCGGTCGATGGGAGAGGAACGTCGCTACCGCACACCCCGGGTAACGCCGCACCGGGAGGATACGTCCGACGGGCCGCCGTCCGATGACCTCCACCCCGACGATGCGGGTGACCGTCAGCCGGTGGTGGATTTGCAGCGGTCGTTCAGCGCCCGGGAGGTACTGCGCCAGCGGGATTTCGCCGAATACACCCCGCTGGAAGTGGCGGCGGCCCGTGCCATGATGGCAGACCTGGCTTGGGATTTGGGCAACCGCCGCACCCGCCGTCTTGCCTGGGGCGATGGCGCAGACGTTGACCTGCGCCGCACCATGCGCCGGAGCCTGGCCTACGGCGGCGAGATGCTCGACATCGCCCACCGCCGGCGCAAGGCCAAGCCGCGTCCGCTGGTGCTAGTGTGCGATGTGAGTGGTTCGATGGAGCGGTACACGCGGATGCTCCTGCACTTTGTCCATACCGTGGCGGTCGGCGGGCAGCAGGTGGAGGCGTTTCTTTTTGCCACCCGTCTCACCCGCATCACGCGGCACCTGGGGCACCGGGGCGTCGACGATGCCGTGGCGGAGGTGGCGCGCTCGGTGCCCGACTGGGCCGGCGGCACCCGAATCGGCGAGGCGGTAAAGGCGTTCAACTACCAGTGGGCGCGGCGGGTGCTGCGCGGCGGGGCAGTGGTGATGGTGATTTCAGACGGGTGGGATCGCGGCGAACCGGAACTGCTGTCGCGGGAGATGGCGCGGTTGCAACGGAGCTGCCACCGGCTCATCTGGCTGAACCCGCTGCTGGGTTCGCCGAACTACCAGCCACTGACTCGCGGGATGCAGGCCGCCATGCCGTACATCGACGATTTCCTGCCGGCCCACAACCTGCACAGCCTGCAAGAGCTGGCGCGTCACCTGAATCAACTGGGCGCCCGGCGTCCGGCGGCGCGCAGCAAGCGTCCGGCAACGGCAGAAGCAACAGACCAAACCGTTACCGACACGGCCCACGATGGCAGCGCGTCGGCCAGCGTCCGGCGGCAACTGAACCCGGCTTTGGCGCCTACGTTCCGGCACCCGCTGTGGGGGCACCCCAACGTGCCGGGCGGGTGATGCCGGCGGCCAGTTGCTGTTAGATGGTGGCTGGTGGTTGCGGTCAGTACTCGAAGTCGGTTTCGGCGGCCCAGGCCTGCACGCCGCGACGGAAGGCCAGCGCGCCCATCGGAGCGATTACGGCCTGCATGGCCTCCAGGATTTCGCGCGGTGTGGCTCCTTCCTGGAGCGCCACCTTCATATGGGCCTGAATCTGCTCCTGGTCGGCGCGCAACGCCACCTCCACGCAGATTTGCAGCAACTCTTTCGTCTTGCGATCCAGCAGCCGTTGGCCGGTGTAGGTCGCTTCGATAAACTCACCGTACTTCTGCGTCCACTCCGGGTCGGCAAGGGCGTTGATACGGTGCATTTCCAGCGTGTAGCCGCGAGTCCTGGCGGCTTCTTCAATCAAGCGTTGGGCATCAATGTTGTCGGGCATGGGATCACGTCCTTTGGTAGTTTAGGTGTGATTGGATCGGTTAAATGCGCGGCTATCTCCCCTCACCCCAACCCTCTCCCGCCAGGGGAGAGGGAGCAGGATTTCCCGGGGAGTCGCGCGTTTGGAAAATCAACTACTGGTCTGGAGTCACTCCTACCCACTTTAGTCTGTCATTGCGAGGAGCATAGCGACGTGGCAATCTCGTCGTCGTAGCAACGGCGGTTCGCCGACGTGTGTTCAACCTCGTCGAGATTGCCACGCTACGCTCGCAATGACAAAGTGGGTACGCATGAGCTGGTCTGGATGACTGCAAGTGTTTTACAAGTCGTAGTGGGTTCGGGCGGCGGCCTGCAGCGGGTCATCCTGCTGGAACAGGTCGGGGTGTTTCCCGCGGGCCAGCGCCAGATGGTAGGTGAAGAGCTGCAGTGGCGCCACGGCGATAATGGGCATCAGGTCGGCTGGACAGTCGGGCAGCGGGAAGATACGGGCGCCGGTGGCTGCTACATCAGCGACTATCGCATCCGAAGACGGTGCGCTCATCAGGGCCCAGACCGGTGTGCCCAGTTCCTGAGCGGCCAGCGCCAGGTTCAGGGTGCGGCCACGGTCGTCGCCGGGCGGTGCGATCAGGGTCAACAGGCAGTCGGAATCCAGCGAGCAGAACGGGCCGTGGAGCAGCTGCTCAGTCTGGAACCCTTCACAGTCGGCCCGGCTGGTTTCCTTGATTTTGAGGGCCACTTCGTAGGCATTGGCACGATTGGCGCCCCAGCCAGCGGAAATGAAACGCCGCCGGGAATGATGCTCAATCGCCACGCTTTTGATGTCATCCTCGGCGGCCAACGCCTGGGACATCAGGCTCGGCAATGCGCCCAATCCGTGGGCGGACTCGGCCGATGCCATGCTCTGATTCAGCATCGCGACGACGGTTAATGCGGTGGTGTAGCTGATGGTAAACGCCGAGGAAATCTCCGGCGACACCGTATGAATCATCCGGTCCGCCACCTGTATACGCGGGCCAGGATTAGTCGAGGTGATGGCGACCGTGTAGGCTCCGGTGGACACGGCATAATCCAGCGCGTCGTAGGACGACCGCTTGGTTCCCCGGTGGCTCAGCACCACCACTGCGTCGTCAGCGGAAACCTGGGGCGGCGCAGTGCAGAACTCGAAGGAATTGCACGCAAAGGTTTCTGGCCCGGCGTTCAGCATCATCTGAGCGGCCAGCGCAGCGTGCCACGACGTGCCGATACCCACCAGATAGATGCGTCGACGCGTGGCCAGTATTGCGGCCACCTCTGCGCAAACGTCCCGCTGGCTGTCGAGCACAGAGGCGATGGCGTCGGGCTGCGCCACGATGGCGTCGTACATATGGTAAGGGTGGGCCGTGCGTGGTATAGGGGTGGATGCAGTGGTCATGGCAATTCATTCCCGGTATGTTAGCGGTCAATCCCTGCTCGTGGGTAGCTGGTACTCGGCTCCTCTCTGATAATAACAGGACATCCTAACTGGTTGAGAATCCACCGTCGAACCTGGCGAGATGCCGGCCTATGCTATCATCGCAATGTCGAATATTCACGGAGGTGCGCCATGTCTACTGTAAACGTGCCGGATTTGGACGAAGCAGTTGTCTACTGGCTCAAGAAGCGGGCCGCTGACAACAATCGGTCTTTAGAAAACGAGATTCGCGACATTCTGGCGCGCGCCGCAGCAGATGAACGGGATGCAAAGCAAAAAGCATTCCTGGAGATTTCCGGAGAACTGAGGAAGTTGACCGCCGGCCGGCCGCAAACACCCTCCGAAATATTAATTCGGGAGGACCGTGACAGCGACCACGGACGTTTGTAATGCTGCTTGTGGTGGATGCTAGCGTAGCCATCAAGTGGCTTGTGGACGAGGAAGACTCTGATACCGCTGGGCATTTGCTAACCCAAGGCCACACCCTTCATGCCCCGCGCCTGATGGCCGCTGAAATTGCTAATGCCTTATGGCGCAAAGCCCGTTCAGGCGAGATAGCGCGGCATGACGCCACCGTGCTGGCAGATTCTCTGACGGATATCCAAGTGCGGTGGGCGGACGATGAGCAAGTTTGTTCCCATGCTGCCCGTATCGCTATTGACTTGGGCCATCCCGCTTATGATTGTGTATATCTGGCCCTGGCCCATCTTATCGACGGCCTGATGGTCACCGCAGACACTCGTTTTGCGAACGCGGTGGCGTCAACTGAGCATAGCAGCCGGGTAACTTTGCTGGCGGATTTCACGCCAGAGTAACCGTGCCACCGACAGGCTCTGCCCACGCGCCGGTATTCGCTAACACGGCCCGGCTGCTGCCCTGTGTTATCATCCCGCTATCGCCGGCCCATCCCGGCTTAATCACTTTGACCGCTTTACACTCGATGCAGGAGGCTTAATTATGCCGTTCGGAGGCAATGACTGGCTCGCGCTCCAAACCGAAGAGACGCTGGAGCCCGAGATTCCCATTTGCGACCCGCACCATCATTTTTGGGACTTCCGCACCGAGCGAATCCCCTACCAGCGATACCTCCTCCACGAGCTGGCCGACGACATCAACAGCGGCCACAACGTAACTTCCACAGTGTTTGTCGAGGCACGATCGATGTACCGCAGCACGGGCCCGGAAGAAATGCGCTCGGTGGGCGAGGTTGAATTTGTGCAGGGTTTGGCAGCGGCATCCGCCAATGGACTCTACGGGCCCGGGCGCGCCGCCGCATCCATCGTCGGACACGCCAATCTGCACCTGGGCGATGGCGTCAAGCCGGTGCTGGAGGCGTTGCAGGCGGCCAGTCCCAATCGGTTCCGGGGCATCAGGCACTCGGTGACCTGGGACCCTCATCCCGAGATCGAAAATACCGCCGCCCACAACCAGCAGGGGCAACTGGCCAGCGACAACTTCCGCGCCGGCGCTCGCGTCCTGGCCAGCATGGGCCTCTCCCTGGAAGGCTGGATGTACTTCCCCCAGATGCCGGAACTGGCCGACTTTGCCCGGGCAGTGCCAGACTTGACCATAATTCTTAACCACATCGGCGGGCTGCTGCGGGTGGGGCCTTACGCCAACAACGATGCAGAGGTGCTGGACACCTGGCGCAAGGGCATTGCCGCTGCCGCGTCTGCGCCCAACGTGGTTATCAAGCTGGGCGGCATCGGTATGCCCCGCACCGGGTTTGACTGGCACGAGCGCGCGGCGCCGGCGAGTTCCGAGGAACTGGCAGAGGGCATGGCTCCCTTCATGAGCTACTGCATCGAGCAGTTCGGGCCGGATCGCTGTATGTTCGAGAGCAACTTCCCGGTGGACAAGGTTTCCTACTCCTACAACGTGATGTACAACGCGTTCAAGCGGCTGTCCAAAGGCTACTCCGCAACCGAGCGGGCGGCCATGTTCCACGACACCGCCGTGCGCGTGTACCGCGTGGACGAGAGCTAGCCGGCGTCGCACCCGGCACCGTAAACGCGGGATGCAACCAAGGAGGTAGCAGCATGGCGGCACCAATCAATGACTGGCTGGCTCAGACCGTTGAGCCTACTCTGGAACCCGATTTGCCCATCTGCGACCCGCACCACCACTTTTGGGACCAGCGCCCCGACCGGGTTGAACCGCGTTATATGCTGGACGAGCTGATTGCGGATACGGGCAGCGGCCACAACGTGGTGTCCACGGTGTTTGTGGAGGCGAGGTCGATGTACCGCGACGGCGCATCCGACGAGATGCGACCCGTAGGCGAAGTGGAGTTTGTGCAGGGTATTGCGGCCCAGAGCGCCAGCGGTATCTACGGTGGCACTCGGGCGGCGCACGGTATTGTGGGTCACGCCAACCTGCACCTGGGCAGCGGTGTGCGTCCGGCGCTGGAGGCGTTGCAGGCCGCGTCTCCCAACCGTTTCAGCGGAATCCGCCACGGCGTGAGCTGGGACCCGCACCCTGAGGTAACCAACCCCGGCGCGTATCCCTTCCCCAATCAGTTGGCCAGCGAGGATTACCGGGCTGGCGCCAGAGTGCTGGCCGAGATGAACCTGTCGCTGGACTTGTCATGCTTGCACCCGCAACTGTCGGAAGTGGCCGATTTCGCCCGTGTGGTGCCCGACCTGACCATAGTGCTGAACCACGTGGGCGGGCTGATGCGCACCGGCCCGTACTCCGCCAACCCGGAAGAGACGATGGCCAACTGGCGCAGCGGGATTGCGGCGGCGGCGTCTGCTCCCAACGTCGTGCTCAAGCTGGGCGGCGTCGGAATGCCGAGGACGGGTTTCGACTGGCACGAACGGCCGACTCCGGTTGGCTCGGAAGAAATGGCAGCGGCAATCGACCCGATAATGCGCTACTGCATCGAGCAGTTTGGTCCCAGCCGTTGTATGTTCGAGAGCAACTTTCCGGTGGACAAGGAGTCGTTCTCGTACCACGTGATGTGGAACGCCTTCAAGCGGATGTCGGCTGATTTTTCGGCCAGCGAACGGGCGGATCTGTTCCATGGCTGCGCGGCGCGGGCTTACCGGCTGGGGTAGCCCGGTTGCCCGGTTCTCACCCTCACACCGGCCCTTTCCCATCGACGCTAGAGGGGAGAGAGTGTCGTAGCGAGACATGGGGTTTTCTCTCGACCTGACCCTGAGCCTCTCCCGGAGGAAGAGGGCATGAGCGTTTGGGAATGAGTTTGTCGGAACGTGAGCAGGCGATATTCCCGGCGCGGGCTGGAGATATTGGTGTCATCAGGAGGTTGGGTTTGGCAATGGATCCACGGAACTTTCCGCCGGATTTTTTCCAGCGGGAGGACGATAGCAATGACGCCGAGTTTTACACGATGCCGCGGCTCGTTGTCCATATTGACGACGGAGCCATTGATGCCGTTGGCAAGCTGTTTCAGCGGTTGATTCCCGAGCAGGCCGAAGTGCTGGACCTGATGAGCAGCTGGCGCACCCACTGGCCTGAATCTCATCCGCGCCGTCGCATTGTCGGGTTGGGTATGAACGCCGTCGAAATGGCCGACAACCCGCAGCTGGCCGAGTACGTGGTGCAGGACATCAACGCCGACCCGTCATTGCCCTTCGACGATGAGTCATTTGATGCGGTGGTCATCACCGTGTCGGTGCAGTATCTGACGCGACCGCTGGATGTATTTTCCGAAGTATCGCGCATCCTGAGGCCCGGCGGCGTGTTCGTGGTGTCCTTTTCCAACCGCTGCTTTCCCACCAAAGCGGTGCGGATTTGGCGCGGCACCAGCGACGAAGACCATATCGAACTGGTGGCATCCTATATGCACCACGCCGGCGGATTTAACGGCGTGCGCGGCGGCCTGTCCAACGCCGACGATTCGCCCCCGTCAGATCCGCTGTTTGCCGTGTTCTCGTACAAGGAAACGGCAACGGAGGTGCGAGAGACTGGCGTGTAGTACACTGGCCTCAACAGTATTTTGTCAGTGAACGCATTTGGAGGGGTTTGGAATTGAGCGGCGTGTTTGTGTACTGGGATAACTCCAACATCTTCCACGAAGCGCAACGCATTGCTGAAGAACGCAACGGTGACGTAAATGCCCGCTATCGGGTCCGCATCCACTTTGAGAACCTGTTACGCCTGGCTCACGCCGACCGGCCGCTGACCAAAGCGATGGCCGCCGGTTCCGTTCCACCAGAATTGCGCCAGCTATGGAACCGCCTGGAGAACTTGGGGGTGGAAATCAATTTGTTTGACCGTGGTGAGCGTGACCGCGGCGAGCAGCAGACTCCCGACCAGTGGCTGCAGTTGCGGATGCTGGAGGATGCCCTGGATTACAATGGCGATGCTGGCATCGTGGTTCTACTGACCGGTGACGGAGCTGGCTATGTCGAGGGCCGGGGCTTTCACAGCACCCTGGAACGAATGCACCGGCGCGACTGGCAGGTGGAAGTGTTGTCCTGGGAGCGTTCTTGTGGTCGTGGGATGCGCGAATGGGCTGAAGAGAATGGCGTATTTATAGCGTTGGACGATTACTACGACGCTATCACCTTTATGGAACCTTCCCGCCCGGGCCATGAACTGGCGTTAGCTCGCCCCCCGGGCCCTCTGGAGTTGACTCAACGACCTATACGTGAAGCCAGTGCTGAGGAACGGCAATCATGACCACTAAACCAAAACTGCTAACTGCCGACGACCTGCTGCGCCTGTACAGTGAAGGAGTGCGGGGTGAATTGGTCCAGGGAGTGCTGTACGAAACTATGCCGGCAGGATTGAAACATGGCGAGATTGCAATAGCTCTAGGGGCTGTCCTTTGGATACACGTCCGCCCACAGCGGCTGGGACGGGTGTTCGGCTCGGATTCTGGCGTGCTGCTGGAACGGGACCCGGATACGGTGCGTGAACCCGATGTTGCCTACGTTTCCGCCGAACGCCTGCCGCTGGATACCGAAATCAGCGGGTATTGCCCAGTCCTGCCTGACTTGGTGGTTGAGATAGTGTCCCCCAGCGACAAGGAAGAAAACGTCGATAATAAGGCCATTATGTGGCTATATTACGGCGCACGGATGGCCTTGGTGATTAACCCGGAAATGCAGACCATCCGGGTGCGCCAGGCCAACGGCCCTACCCGACTGCTCTCCATTGACGATACGCTGGACGGCGGCGACGTTCTGCCCGGGTTCACCTGCCCAGTGCGTGAGATTCTGGAGTAGGGTTAGGCCGGCCCTCGCACTGCCTCCATGACCTCACCCCTACGCGGCGCCCTCTGCCACGCTTGATGTTGTCTCCGGCGGGTGGAGGTACGGTTTTACATGGATGTACAGGATAGACAGGATTTTGGGTGACGTCGGGGCAACCTTTTTGGTTGCCCCGCTGGTGGTTGCGCTACGCCGGCGGCAATGGTCGATAGCGATTGACGATGGGTAGTCGGCGGTCTTTGCCGAATGCCCGAGGTGTAATCTTGACGCCCGGTGGAGCCTGCCGCCGTTTGTACTCGTTGCGGTCGACCGCGTTCATTACCTGCCGCACCCAATCGGGATGGTGGCCCATCTCAACCATGTCGGCGTAACCAAAGTCGTCTTCGACGTAGGCTTTGATGATGGGATCGAGCTGCTCGTAGGGTGGCAAGGTGTCCTGGTCGGTCTGGTCGGGACGCAGTTCGGCGCTGGGCGGTTTGACCAGCGTGGCCAATGGAATGAGCGGCTGGCCGTTGGGGGTGCGGTCGTTGCGCCAGCGGCAAAGGCCATACACCAGCGTCTTGGGCACGTCCTTGAGCACTGCGAAACCGCCGGCCATATCTCCATAGAGCGTGGCATAGCCCATGGCCATTTCGCTCTTGTTGCCGGTGGTGAGAACGAGCCAGCCGAACTTGTTGGACAGGGACATCAGCACGTTACCGCGGATGCGGGCCTGCACATTCTCCTCGGCCACGTTGGGGTCGGAGCCGGCGAACTGTTCGGCCAGCATTTCGGTAAAGGCGAGGTGCGCCGGCTCGATGGGCACGCGCCACAGTTTGATGCCCAGGTTGTCAGCCAGCTCCTGAGAGTCAGCGATGCTGCCTTCGGATGAATAGCGCGACGGCATCGTAACGCCGACCACGTTGCCGGCTCCCAGGGCGTCCGTCGCCACGGTGGCGGTCAGCGCGGAGTCGATGCCGCCGGAGAGGCCAATCAGTGCGCGCCGGAACCCCGATTTACGCACGTAATCCCGGGTGCCCACCACCAGCGCCTGGTACACCTCCTCGGTTTCGTCCAGGTTGGGATACAACGGGGGATTGACGGCGCTTTGCCGGGTAGAAAAGTGGTGGCCGGATATTGGCGTCAGTTGCGCTCGGCCCACCTCGCTGAGGATGTTGGGGTTTTCCTTGCGTGGCCGCGGGTCGCGCAGGCGCTGGCGGAACACCGACTCTACGTCCAGGTCGGCAATGATGAGGCGGTCTTCAAATGATGGCCCCCGGGATATGACCGTACCATCAGGCGCGCACACGATGCTGGCCCCGTCGAACACCAGCTCGTCCTGGCCGCCGACGGTGTTCAGGTAGGCCACGAAGACGCCGTTATCGGCGGCGCGGGTGGCGATCATGCGCTCACGCTGGCTGGCTTTGCCGGCGTGGAACGGGGAGGCATTGATGTTGACAATCACCTCGGCGCCAGCGTCGCGTTGCACGGCGATGGGGCCCACCGGATACCAGATGTCCTCGCAGATGTTGACTCCCACCGGCGTCCCGTTGATTACGTACACCGGACACACATCGCCCCGACGGAAGTAGCGGTCTTCGTCGAACACGCCGTAGTTGGGCAGGTACATCTTGCGGTACCAGTCCACCATGCGGCAGTCGTCGATGATGGCAGCGGCGTTGGCAATGTCGTTGCCCACCTGCACACAGCCCACCACGGCGGAGATGCCGCGGGTGGCGGCGGCAATGCGTTCGACGGCAGCGGTGTTGTCGGCGAGGAACGATGGCTTGAACAGCAAATCCTCGGGCGGATACCCTGTTACGGCCAGCTCGGGGAACGCCACCAGGTCAGCGTGTGCAACCCGCGCCTCGCCAATCAACTCGATGATGCGAGTAGTATTGCCGGGGATGTCGCCCACGGTGGCGTTGAACTGGGCCAGGGCCAACCGAAAGTTGCGTTGCATTGGCGCATTATAGCGCAGGGGAGGGTATGGCAGCGTTCCTTTGCAGGTGGTGGGCTTACCCGTAATGGCAGTGGGTCGAGCCGGAGCAGACTGGGGGCGGGCGCGTCATGCCGTGGCGGGCGATTGACCGTCAGCAACGTAATCGTCATCAGGCTCCACACCCACAGCTTCTACCCCGGCGGCATCCTGGGGAGATGCGGCATCCGGCTCGGCGCTGGTGGCATCCTCCGAGAGAGCGGCATCCGGCTCGGCGCTGGTCGCATCCTGCGGAGATACGTCATCCGCCCCGGCACTGGTGGCATCCTCCGAGTGTACGTCAGCCGTCTCGACGCTGGTCGTATCTGCTGCGGCCGGGTTATCCGTATCGCTGCTGTGCGCCCCGTTCATGCTGATGCCGTCGATAATTTGCTGGCCCCGAGTCTTAACGCTGCCGTGACGCCGGTTCAAAGTATCGTCAGGCAGCGGTTCGTCATTCAGAATGCTGGTCAGAGAAGCGGGTTGAGGTTCCGCAGTCAAACCGACGAATTTGACAATATGGACATACTCACAGTTCTCCGGCGTATCCGTCTGGGGGTTGCCGGCCGCATAGGCGATTTGCGTGCCCGGGAAAGACTTGCTGAATTCCTCACGCTTGAGCTGGTCTTCTATATCTTCCCGTATTTCTTTTACCTCGTAATCTTCCAAAGGCATTGTGACGTAGATTCGCTGCTCGTTTTCGTGGGTGCCGCAGGTAAAGGAAGCGGACTTCGCAAAACGATTTTCAGGCAAGGCAATTTCAAAGATGCGGTCTTTGATTTTTTGAGCCAGCTTGCTCATCGCCCTTTGGTGATTCTCAGCGGACTGTTTGCCGGGTTTTTGACTCAATGCCTTGCGTTCAATGATGGGGATTTCAGTGTTTTCGACAACAATCCACCGGTTGCCGGTAATGTTGAACACCGAGATTACCTCCGCGAGACTGCCAGCAGAGGCTTCGTAATTGAAACAGGCTTCTACGGCAGCCAGGGCAGTAATCAACGACTCGTCAAGCCGTCGGTAATCGGTACCCTGGCGGTTGTCGGTAAGTAAAATGGCGACATCCTTGTCATCCTTGCGCAGCATCGCTGAGGCTTCGTCCCAGATCTTACGCTCCCGAATGTTTTGCTGCATACCCCGGTCGTCCGGAAAACAGACGATGGGCAGGACGCGGGCTTCAGGAAAACGCTTGGCCACAATGTCGTGAAACATATAGGACAGCATGGCGTGCCCGCCGAACCCAATCCATTCCAATATGACCTGCGGGTCGGTGCCGGCGATGAGGGACTGGCGCTCCATTTTCTCGACCATCTGCTCCATGTCCCGCTCAATGGCGCCATAGTGCTTTTCGTACTGGTCCACTCGACGCAGAAAGCCCTCGGCGAACGGCAAGTATTCGGGCACTATTATCTTGTCGGTAATGCCAGCCTGGCCCGCGTCCGCCCGCAGTTGGTTGATGTTGACCTGGTTGCAGTCGTACACCAGCATACTCTGAATGCGGTCGGCGCAATTCATGGCGTCCATCACCTTGTGGTACAGCGTGGCCCGATTCAGGCCGGTGGAACCCACCGACACCGACACAATGGGAGCGGTGCCGGATCCGGCCACATCCTCCAGGGTGCCCAACCGTTCTCCCGGTTCGATAACAGACGACTGCCCGTTGTTGCTGCGCCCATTGCGGCGCCGTGGCCGCGCGGAGAAAGGATTCCACATCATAACCCTCCTGCCTTTTCTGCATTCCGGGGAAGTTAGTTGGCCACCTCAAAGTCACCACCCGTTACTTGGGCAATTTTCGCCATCAGCAAACGGTCTGCCCAAACGCCAAAAGCTACGGTGTCAACCGGGATATTCGCCCCTTGAATTGTGGTGATTGTCGTGGCGTCAATGAACCCATGCCCGTCGCTCAGCAGCACGATCCGTTTGTTGACGTTAGGCTCATCCTTGATGGAATCGAAGGCGGTTAGCATGGCCAAATTAATGTCCGTGCCACCGTGCTCCGCCTTAATAGCCCCGATGGCGTATTCCCAGGGGGCGGCCGCCGGGTCGGTGAAATTGAACAGCGTCGTATGGAAATCGCCGAAAAGCATGATGGACAGTTGCGCGTTCACCGCCGGCTTCTGCTGCATTTCCTGCAAGGTTTCCTGGATTTTCACAATCTCAGTAACCATTGACCCGGAATCGTCAATCACGAAAATGGTGGTAGTGTTATCTCGCAGCAGCTCTGGCAACACGACTTGCACACGCCGGGGCTGGTTCAATTCCTTCAGACAGGCATCCAGTTCCGTTTCCAGACGGTCGGAGCGCTGGACCAATCCCTTAACGTTGTCCTGGCAGTTGACCAGTTCCGCTTTCAGGTCAACGATTTCCTGCTCCAGGGCCGCCTTCGCTTCGTTAAGCTGCCCGATTTCTGCTGCGTGCCGCTGTTTCAGGTCGGTAATTTGCGTAACCAGCGCCCCGATCTGAACTTCATGCTGTGCTTTCTGCTCGGCGATTTCAGCTTTGAGGACTGCTCTTTCGTCATTTTTGTCGTCGATGAAATCCCAAGCCAGCCAGCCGAGCGCGCTGAGGATGGCCAGGCCCACCAGAATCCCTATAATCCATCCCCATGGAATTGGGCGACCTTCGGGTATTCTTACCGTAGTCATTGCCACCTCTGCGTAGCGAACAATCCGGAACGGGATTGTCGCATCGGATCAGGCCGGCTGCTGCGAAATCGTGCCGATTCTCACGCCGGAAAGCCGTGATTGAATACCTCTATGACCTATATGGTCTACCTTTCGACGTTGAGGGTATTCTACCCCCCCCCCCCCGAAAATGTCAACCCGCAATAAGTATTTGATTTATTGATAATGTTAACGCGTTGGGCGCAACGGATCGTCAATCACGCCGTCCGCTCTGCCGGGGCGTGGGAGAGGGCATCCGCTGACGATTAATCTGCGGAGCGGCGGCGGTTACTGCTATAATCGGCGGCGTCCCCGGCCCGTCGCCCTTCCTGCGCCATTGCCTTCCTGCGCCATTGTTAGTGAACTCTGTGGACACCTTAATCAGCAGCCGGTTTGGTATTGGCCACGCACTGCGCCGGCGCTGCGCCCACTGATGCGTGCGCTGCAGGCTCGGACGGCTCGCAACATTCCCTTCTATTATGGCTGGGTCATCCTGGGGTTAACCGGGATAGCGTCCTACTCCTCGCGGCCATTGATGTCGGTGGCGGTGCTGACGGTGTTCGTGGTGCCGATGGAAGAATCCTTTGGCTGGTCGCGGGCGCAGGTGGCCGGCGCAGTGAGCCTGGGCGGGGTGTTCGCAGTGGTGCTGTCGCCGCTGGTTGGCCCATTGATCGACCGCTACGGTTCCGGGCTGGTGGTTGGCGTATCATCGGGCATTGCCGGAATCTGCGCCATCGGACTTGGCATGGTCAATCAGGTTTGGCTGTTCTATCTGATCTACGTGCCGGGTCGGGCGGCGTTTGCCAGCCCGCTGGAACTGGGCACATCCACGGCGGTGAGCAACTGGTTTATCCGGCGGCGGCCCTTTGCGCTGGCGATGAACCACGTGCTACAGGGCTCCGGGCTGGCGGTGATGCCGCTGGCCGCCCAGGTTATGATTGGGGTGTGGAGCTGGCCGGCGGCGTGGTATGCCCTGGGAATCTGGACGCTGGCCATTGGAGTAGCGCCGGCAATTCTGCTGATGGGACGGCGTCCCGAGGATCTGGCGCTGCTGCCCGACGGTGACCGGCCGGTACCGAATAGCGGCACAGGGCCTGGTGGCCGACGTCCCCAAACCAGCGCCGACGAAATCAATTTTACATTGCGTCAGGCGATGCGTACCCGGGCGTTCTGGCTGATGATGCTGTTTGCCTTCGCCGGCTTTATCGTGCAGGCCGGCGTGTCGCTGCACCAGGTGCCCCATTTCATCGACCAGGGTGTGCCGGGCTCCATAGCGGTATGGACGGCCAGCACCTTTGCCATCTCACAGGTTCCGGCCAGCCTGCTGTGGTCGGCGCTCTGCCAGCGGTTCCCGATGCGGGTGATGATGCCGGCAGCGGGACTGGTAGTGAGCAGCGGCGCCGTGGTTACAGCCTTCGCCGACAACATTGCGGCTGGCATAACCGGAGCGTTCATTCTGGGATTTGGCGTGGGGGGGTTGCACATCATCGGCCGGCTGGCCTGGGTCGACTATTTCGGCCGGCTGCATCTGGGCGCGATACGGGCCTGGGGTCTGGCGGCGCAGGTGGCCGGGCAGGCGTTGGGGCCCTTCGTGGCCGGTGTAGTAGTTGACCAGGTGCATAGCTACCTGCCGGTTTTCATGGCCTTCGGCATCAACCTGGCCGTGGTCTCGCTGCTGATGCTGACCGCCAGGCCGCCGAGTCGCCAACAGGCGGAAGGAGGGCAGAGCATACCAGTGGGACGGGAGGAATGAGAATCGTGTGGCATCTGCACCATAAGCGCTGTACGAAGTCTATGCGGAGTTCCATAAACACTATGAAACGGTTTCATAGATAGCTTCGACGATTTGTTCTATAAAATCCACAACGTAGTCAACCATATGCTCATCAATAGGCCACCGCATCAGAGGATATGAGGGGTTTGTATCGGCTTCATGGGCAATTTGGTTTCTGCGATTGACGATTAGGTTGAGCCTTTCCCTGATACCTTGCGAGTCTAATCCCGTATGACTTGCCACCGTGTTCCACAACTGTACATCGGAAATCAAGCGTATAGCGTCTGCTATATTATCGGGGGTTTGAAAGCTGCGATAGCTATGGTGATTCCTAATCTCTCGCTCTAGCCAATCATCGCCTGCGGGATTAGCAATACTCTGCAACACATTGTCCATTGAAACCTGAAACCGTAGAAACGCCTGTGTTAGATGGCGATTTCCTTTATAAGCATCCAACATTCCGAGTCTGACAATTTCATGTACGAAGTTGTCGAGCGAACTGACGGCAAGGACAAGCTCGGCCCGCAGTATATCGGAGAGGTCCAAAGCTCTTATTGTCTGTGCGCTCAAAATTATAGTGAGTGATCCCAGATTGCGAACACGGTCTATATTTGCTCTGAACTGTTCAATCGCAACCTCCATAGCCCAATTAGTCCCCTGTCAGGTGGATAACGTTATTGGCAAGCTTCGAGAAAATATTATGGAAGGAATCTCGCTGTCTGATGGTTTGTTCCAATACAACTCCAGATTGTTCTATTTGTTCCTCAGTAAGAGCAAAAACCGGGGTTTGGTTTTCCTGCGATTTTGCAATGAGCGAATTGAAATCGGGAATAGTTGCCAGGCAATAATCGCCTGCTTCAATCGTCCGGTATTGCTCGGCAGGAAAAGCCATACCAATCTGTTCTAATGCTGGAACCAATCGATTGGAAACCTTTTGGTTGATTGCGTCTATCCAAGTTTGAAAGCTGGCAGCAGGTGAACCGCCACGGGGACGATAGTTTTGAATGATAGTTCCCAAAAACTTGGGAGTCACGTCTGGAAACGGATAAACTGCATTTTTTAATATATCTAGTGCAGCAGCCTTTTGCGCCCATGAGTGCCAATTTGGGAGAATATTGCACAGAGAATCTATCGCCATCACGGAAAAGAAGTCCGGGTTTGTCGGAACTATGAAATAATCGCTGGTCATCAACAGGTTCTGATTGAACGAGCTGAGGCTTGGGTTCATGTCGACCAAGATATAATCGGCATCCAGTTTGTCGGCCGTCTTGCGCAAAAGTACCGAAATCGAGCCAGGCAGGTTTTGGAGCGTTTGTATGGAACCGGAAAGTTCCTGCGCAATGCCCAATGTAACTTCGTACTCGGAAAGCCCGATATGCCCCGGCAACAGGTACAGCCTCTCCTGTTCCGATACGGCGACACACTTTACTGCTTCCATCGGAACGGGCTGCGACTCAAACGCTGGCGCAAGACCTGCTTTCAAGTTACGGTGGCTTTCATTTTCATAGAATGATTCAAGCTCGGAAGGGCCTTTGTAGCCGAGAACTACGCCAGTCAAATTGGACTGCGGGTCCGCATCAACTATGATCACTCGCTTCCCCTTGGCAGCCAGCATCCAACCCAGATTGAAGGTTGTTGTAGTTTTGCTTACTCCACCTTTGTGATTGAACAGCGCAATTCGCTTTGCCATTTTAGTCCACCACCATGTGTTACATCCCAATGTGTTACATCCCAGCTACTGATTGCATTATTTAGTCCGCGCTGGCTGCCACTGCTGCCGTTTGCCCCAACGTCTCCCGCAAATAGCGTCCCGTGTGGCTCTGCTCCACCTCGGCCAGCAGCTCGGGGGTGCCGCAGGCGAGCAGGTTGCCGCCCTGGTCGCCGGCGCCGGGGCCGAGATCGATTACCCAGTCGGCGTTTTTGATTAAGTCCAGGTTGTGCTCGATGAGCAGGACCGAGTTGCCCTGGTCGACCAGGCGGTGCAGCACACGCAGCAGGGCGGCGCAGTCCTCGAAGGACAGGCCGGTGGTGGGTTCGTCCAACAGGTAGAGGGTGCGGCCGGTGGCGCGGCGTGATAGCTCAGTGGCCAGCTTGACCCGCTGCGCCTCGCCACCGGACAGCGTGGTGGCCGGCTGGCCGAGGCGGATGTAGCCCAACCCCACATCCCGCAGCGTCTCCAGCTTGGTCCTGATGCGCGAGAAGTTCCAGAAGAAGTCCAGCGCCGTTTCCACCGTCATCGACAGCACGTCGGCGATGGACTGGTCGCGCAGCAGCACTTCCAGCGCCTCCCGGTTGTAGCGGCGGCCCTGGCAAACCTCGCAGGGGACGGTAACGTCGGGCAGGAACTGCATCTCAATCTGGATGTAACCCTCGCCCTGGCAGGACTCGCAGCGTCCACCCTTGACATTGAACGAGAAACGACCGGGTTTGTAACCCCGGATGCGCGCCTCGGGCAGCGTGGCGAACAGCTCGCGGATGGGTGTAAACGCTCCGGTGTAGGTCGCCGGGTTGCTGCGCGGGGTGCGGCCGATGGGCGACTGGTCGATGTTGACCACCTTGTCGATGTGCTCGATGCCACGCACCTCGTCGTGCTCACCGGGGCGGTCGCGGCCCTGGGCGACGGCCTGGGCCAGCCGCTTGTAGAGGATGTCGTACACCAGGGTGCTCTTGCCGCTGCCGGACACGCCGGTTACGCAGGTTAGCAGGCCCAGGGGGAACTCCACATCTATGCCCTTGAGGTTGTTCTCGCGCGCGCCGGTAACGGAGATGGTCAGGCCGTTGCCGGGCCGGCGTTCCTCGGGCGTGGGGATGCGCTTGCGTCCGCTGAGGTAGGCGCCGGTGAGGGAGGCCTCGTTGTCCATGACGGCTGCCACGTCCCCGGTAGCCACGATGTGTCCGCCGTGCTCGCCGGCGCCGGGGCCAAGGTCAACGATGTAATCGGCGGCGCGCATCATGGCGTCGTCGTGCTCCACCACGATGACCGTGTTGCCCATATCGCGCAGACGGGTCAGGGTGCCAATCAGACGGTGGTCATCGTGCGGGTGCAGGCCGACGGTGGGCTCGTCGCACACGTACAGCACGCCGGTCAGCCCGCTGCCGATTTGCGTGGCGAGACGGACGCGCTGGGCCTCGCCGCCCGACAACGTGCGCGCAGTGCGGCTCATGGTTACATAGTCCAACCCAATGCTGTCCAGGAAGTGGAGCCGGCCCTCAATCTCCTTCAGAATCTGGTCGGCGATGGTCATGTCCCGCTGGGTGAGCGTGGCGGGGCCGGCGGGACGTTGACCGTTCTGGCGGGTCCGGCGAGTGCTGGGCTTCCTTCCGGTTTTAACCGTGCTCTTCTTAACCGTGCTCTCGCCGGCGGCGACGGGTGCATCGGAGGGTTCGTGGCCGTTGGCGCTGTTGTGCCCGTTGACCGAGCCGTTGGCTGATGCCTCGGCGTCCGGTTTGATGCTGCGAACCCACTGCAAGCCCCGTCCGATGGTGAGGCTGCTAACTTCCATTATGTTCTGCCCGCAAACCAGCACACCCAGAGCCTCGGGGCGCAGCCGCGCGCCGCTACAGGAACGGCAAGCGCGCTGGGCCATGTACCGCTCAATCTCGCTGCGGGTATGGTCGGATTCGGTGTCCCGGTAGCGGCGTTGCAGGTTGGGGATGACACCCTCGTAGGTGGTGTTCCAGGCGTAGCTGCGACCCCGACCGGTGCGGTGGCGCACTTGCACCTGACGCTCGCCGGCGCCGTAGAGTATGACGTTGACTTGCTCTTCGGTCAGTTCGCGCACCGGAACCTCCGGCGAGAAATCAAACTCCCTGGCCACTCCTTCCATCATACTGGCGTACCAGGCGTTGGCCGCTCCGGAGCGTGCCCAGGGCACCACCGCTCCTTCCAGCAGCGACAGCGAGCGATTCTGGATGACCATGGACGCATCAACTTCCAGCTGGTAGCCCAGGCCGGTGCAGGTGGAGCAGGCGCCGTGGGGGCTGTTGAAGCTGAAGGTGCGCGGTTCAATCTCGGGGAGGCTGACACCACACGCGACGCAGGCGAACTGCTCGCTGAATACCAGGTCGTCCTCCCCCTCACGGGCCACGGTGAGCACACCCTCGCCTTCGCGCAGTGCGGTTTCCACCGACTCGGTGACGCGGCTGGCTTCGGTGTCGCTGCGGATGATGAGGCGATCCACGACGATGTCGATGTAGTGCCACTTCTGCTTGTCCAGGATCAACGTGTCGGTGTCTTCAACCAGCATCACCTCGTCGTTGACGCGCATACGCACGAAACCGCCCCGTCGTGCCGCCTCAAACACCTCCTTGTGCTCGCCCTTCTTGCGCCGAATCTTGGGCGCCAGCAGCGTAATGCGCGAGGATTCCGGCAGGTTCAGGATGGCATCCACGATCTGCTGGACGGTTTGGCGGGCCACCGGGTTACCGCACTTGGGGCAGTGGGGTTTGCCCACCCGAGCGAACAGCAGCCGCAGGTAGTCGTAAATTTCAGTTACCGTACCCACCGTGGAGCGGGGGTTGTGGGACACGCCCTTCTGGTCGATGGAAATGGCTGGCGACAGACCTTCGATGTAATCGACATCGGGCTTGTCCATGCGGCCCAGGAACTGGCGGGCGTAGGCGGACAGCGATTCTACGTAGCGCCGTTGCCCCTCCGCATAGATGGTGTCAAACGCCAGGCTGCTTTTGCCCGAACCCGACACGCCGGTAATCACCACCAGCCGGTCGCGTGGAATGGTTACGTCGATATTTTTGAGGTTGTGCTCGCGGGCACCCTTGATGTAGATGACGTCCTGAGGCATAAGGCTATTCTACCGGATTTGGGAGAGGGCGGATTTAGGGGAGGACGGATTACATCAGAGCGGTAAAGCCGGCCTGTGTGAAGTGATGGTCATTAGTCAAAGCTTCCCGTATGTCCCAAGCTGCCATCAGCTGGAAACTGGCGCAATCTACCAAGCCCCACTCCCGGTCTGGCCGGGCGTTGTAGAAACCGACAGCGTTCCAGAATTGCAACGAGGTCTGAGGCTCTACGTCTATATTGCGGTTGTGCTCAAAACTCCTGATCAGGGACACAGCAGCCCTTCGCTTTTCTGCTCCGTAGCGGCTTATGCCATTCAACAGTTCGGAAAGAACCATTTCACTGGTCACTATGCGGCGATGCGCCAGTTCAGTAAAAAGCCGCAGCGCTATCCTGTGCAACGCATCCCTTTCAATCAGCAGAGCAATCCAATAGCAAGTATCCGCAAAGACGGGGCGCATTACTAGTCCACCTTGGGCCGGCCGTAGAGATAATGGTGCATATTCTTGGCAAGGTCAGTGGGGACATCATCCCAATCGTCCTGTGGGTATTTTTTGTGAATCTCTTTGATGATGTGCAACAGCGTAGGCATTTCGGGGTCTTCAGGCGGCATTACCCGGTCCGTCTTTTTAGTGTCCATGCTGACGATACGTTGCAGCCGGCCGTCGGCAAAGTCGCCTACGCCAACGATGTTGAGGGGGTATCGCCCCTGCTTGTGCTTACTCTCGAGGATGCCCCATTGGTCAGCCGTGAAATCGGCCAGAACCTCAGAGCCGTCATCGAGCAGCAGATTGTAAGCGCCGCTATGGTCCAGATTCATCTCAATGGACTTTACTGCCGCGACCAGTTCTACGGGATGGTGTCCGGTTTTTGCTGGCATAGTGGCTCGTCCTCCGGGGTGGTGGGCTATTCCAATTCTACCAGCGGGTCGTTGGTGTTTACCGAGTCCAGGGGTTGGACGAATACGGTTTTTACGATGCCATCGCGGTGGGCCAGGATGCTTTGCTCCATCTTCATTGCCTCTACCACGCAAACTTCGTCGCCGGCGGACACGGCGTCGCCGGGACGCACCAGCACCGACATTACCCGGCCCGGCATCGGTGAACGCAGGATGTCATCGTCAATCGCTCCGGCGGAGCCAACCGGGCCGGGGGCGGGCGCTTCAGGTACGTTCAATCCGCCGGCGGGCCGGCCCCGGCGCGGGGGCACTGGGCCGCTGGCAACTTCAATGTCAATCTGAAAGGTTTCGCCGTCAACGGTAACCTCGACGGGCGACTCGCTGAGGTCGCCAACTTCGACGGTGTACCATTGGTCGCCGATGCGTACCCTTATAGTTGTCACGCTGCCATTTTCGCCAGGTTTTTAGGTTGCGCTCCCGAGCCGTGAGCGGAACAGTTCCCGCCGTCCCTGGGTACGCCAACGGGAGCCGGCGGTTTCCGGGGAAGCGTTGGCAGCCTGCTGGTCGGCCTGTGCCGCCAGTACGGCCGCTCCAATGGCGGCGGCCAGGGCTCGCGGATTCTGCGCCAAGTCAGGATTATACCCGTTCTGGCGCCCGTTGCTCGACCCGCCGTTGCCGTTTTCACCGGAGCCCTGAGCCCACTGTCGGCGTTGTAGAATCTGCGCCAGGCTGCCGGTGTTGTAGTTGCCGGACGAAAACTCGTCGCTGGCCAGCACGTCCCGCAGCAGCGGTATGTTGGTGGTAACGCCCTCCAGCCGGAAGTCGGCCAGCGCGGAATCCAGCCTGGAGATGGCAGTGGCGCGATCCGGGCCCCACGCCATCACCTTGGCCAACAACGGTTCGTAGTGCAGTGAGACCTCGTATCCGATGCCGAGCGCAGTGTCCACTCGGATGTGGTCGCCGGCGGGGAGGTGCAGGTCGGTAACGACGCCGACGTTGGGCAGGCAGGTGTCCGGGTCTTCCGGATATACCCGCGCTTCGATGGCGTGTCCGTTGCGGTGGATGTCGCGCTGGCGCTGGGCAAAGGGAATGCCGGCCGCCGACTGGAGCTGCAACTCCACGATGTCCTGGCCGGTGAGCAACTCGGTGATGCCGTGCTCCACCTGCAACCGGGGGTTCATTTCGAGAAAGTAGAAGTGTCCGTCGGGAGTAACCAGGAACTCAACAGTGCCAGCATTGGTGTAGCCGATTTCCCGTCCCAGCTGGCGGGACAGGCGCCCAATTTGCCCGCGCACTTCGTCGGACAATTTGCCGGAGGCCGGCGTTTCTTCGATGAGCTTCTGGTTGCGACGCTGTATGGAACAGTCTCGTTCAAACAGGTGCAAAACGTTGCCGTACTGGTCGGCGATGAGCTGCACCTCGATGTGCGATGCGCCCTGCAGGTAGCGTTCGTAAAAGAGGCTGGCGTCGGCAAAGGCGGCCAGCGCGGTTTTGCGGGTCCTTTCGATGATGGGTTCCAGCTCGGCCATGGTGTGCACCACGTGGATGCCGATACCCCCGCCGCCCGCCGTGGCTTTTACCATCATCGGGAAACCCAGTTCCCAGGCTTTGTTGATGGCCTCCTCGTCTTTCACTGGCTCTTCCGTACCAGGCATCACGGGCAAACCGGACTTGCGGGCGACACGTCGGGCCGAAAGCTTGTCGGCCATCTGGTTCAGCACCTCCTCGCCGGGGCCGATAAACACGATGCCGTCGGCTTTGCAACGGCGGGCCAGTTCAGAGTTTTCCGACAGGAACCCGTAACCGGGATGGACAGCCTCAGCGCCGGTGTCGCGGCAGGCGGCCAGCACGGAGTCAATATTCAGATAGGATTCAGACGCCGCCGCGCTGCCAATGCACACCGATTCGTCGGCCAGTCGGGTGTGAGCGGTGCCGGCGTCGGCTTCGGAATAGACGGCGACGGTGGCAACTCCGATGCGCCGGCAAGTGCGAATGATGCGGGCGGCAATTTCGCCCCGGTTGGCAACCAATACTTTGCTGAACATCTATGGCCTCGGTGTGTCAACCCAACGCCGGAACGCCACCGGTTGTCGCCAAGTGGCCGCGCGCCGATTGCAGCGTACCGGTGCGAAGGGTGTGATGCTGTCTCAGAAAAACTTCAACGTTACCGCTAACTGCGAGGTTATCCCTAAACTGCGAGTTAACCGCCGCAGCAAATCACCTGGGTAGTTAACGACGTTGTAATCCTTTTGGCTTCGGTGGTTCAACAAATGGTGGGGCGAGTTTCAGGCTAATTTCGTCGCGTCAAGGAATGTTCTGGAGTTAACTTGTCGATCCAACCAGTACTCGAGGGTGCCAGACAGGATGCTGTTCACCTCGTCCTGCACGGCGGGCGGCACGTGAATGTCCGGCAACCGGTCGGCCCGGGAAGTGCGGTGCAACAGGCGGAGAACCTTGAGGGCAGGCAGCGACAGAGGGCGGATCACGGCGTCGGTGGGAGTGCAATCCAGGCACAAAGTCCCGCCTGCCCCGGCCGCAAACCGGTGTTGCTCGGGTTCCAGTTCGTTGCCGCAATCTATGCAGTTGTACAGCTCGGGCAGGAACCCGGACCGGTTGAGCAGGTGCAGGTCAAAGTAGCGCAGGGGCAGTTCCGACGTTGGGTCGGCGCCGATGGCGGACAGGGTTTGCAGGGTCAGGTCGAACAGCTCGGGGTTGGCCGATGCCAGGGCGCTGAAGCCATCCACGAGTTCGGCCACGTACAGCGCGCGCGCGGTGGTACGGTAGTCGGTTTTGACCGAGTTGAAGGCGGTAACCACCTCGGCCTCACTGACAATATCCAGCGAACGACCACGGACGAGGGATACCCGGAGCAGGGTCAGCGGCTCGAAGTGGCCCATCAGTTTGCTGGTGAGACGGCGGGCGCCGCGGGCCACCACCTCCAGCTTGCCGTGCTCCCGCGTGAGCAGCGTCGAAATGACATCTGCCTCGCCCACCACGCGTTTGCGCAGGGTGAGGGCCACGGCGCGGTAGGTTCGGGGCAGCGTCATGGTCATTCCAGCGCGCTGCGTCCGGCCAGGGCGCGGGTCAGCGTGGTGTCGTCGGCAAATTCCAGCGTGCCGCCCACCGGCAGCCCGCGCGCCAGCCGGGTGATGTTGATGCCAGTGTCGGCCAGCCGGCGATGGATGAAGTCGGCGGTGGCGTCGCCCTCCAGGGTTGGGTTGGTGGCGACAATCAATTCCTGGAATGGGTCGCCGGTGTTTTCCAGGCGCGCAAACAGCTGGGGCAGGTGGATGTCTTCGGGGCCAACGCCGTTCAGCGGAGACAGGACTCCGTGCAGCACGTGATAGAGGCCCCGGTAGGCGCGAGTCCGTTCCAGCGCCACCAGGTCTCGCGACTCTTCAACGACGCAAATCTGCTCGCGGTTGCGATGCGGGTTGGCGCAGATGTCGCAGGGGGAGGCATCGGTCAGGTTGCGGCACTCATCGCAAAAGAGGATCAGGTCTTTGACCGCGATGATGGCGTCGGCCAGCGCCCGCGCGTCCTCGGTGGGAATCTGCGCGATGTAGTAGGCAATCCGCTGTGCGCTCTTTGGGCCGATGCCGGGCAACTGATGCAGCGTCTCAATGAGCTGGCTGAGGGAGCGGGTGGTGCCCGGACTGGGCTGACTAAGCATATTATTCCTGACCAATGCGGCCCGCGTGGGGGCGGCGGCAACGGAACCGTTTTGCCAGCGTCGGAACCGACGGCGTGGGAACCGACCGCGCCGGTTAGGTGAGGCCCGGTATGTTCAGCCCGCCGGTTACGGCGTTCATCTTCTCGGCGGCCATCTGCTGGGTGCGCGCCGACGCGTCGTTGACGGCAGCGGCCACCAGGTCTTGCAACAGATCAATGTCCTCAGCGGCCTCCGGTTCGATGACCACCTCCGACACTTCCTGGCGGCCGTTCATGGTCACGCGAACCACGCCACCGCCGGCGGAGCCTTCCACGGTAAGTTCTTCCAGTTCCTGCTGCACCTTGGCCAGCCGGTTCTGCAACTGCTGGGCCTGCCGCATCATTTTGCGATTCATCATAATTAGTTGGGCGTCTCCTGTTGGTCTTCGACGATACGCGCACCCAGGCCGATGGCGGTGCGGACGAGATGGCTTTCCTGCACGGAACTGCGGGCCGGCCGCGTCGCATTGGGGTTGCCGTTGGCCAATGTTACCTCAAATGGATGGCGAGTACCGAATGACTGCTCAATCGCCGTCTCGATGGTATCACGAACCCTGGGATCGGACAGTTCTTCCTGCATACGATCCAGGTTGGCGGCGTTCCGGAAAGGCAGCACGAGGGAGTTGCCGTCGTCGGACATTTGCACCTGGTCGGACCGGCAATCCCGCAGCAGCGCGCCGAGGCTGTACTTGTTGCCCTTGGTGCGGCTCAACTCGCGGACGGCCTGCTCCCATCGTCCCTGCAAGCTGTTCGGAGCCGCTGCCGGAGCGGCCGGAGTCGCGGGCTGACGGGCCGGTTGCTCGGGCGGTTGCGATGGCGGGCGTTGTTGCGACGGCGATGCTGGCGCCGGGCGTTCCGGTGGCGGACGCTGTTGGGGCGGACGTTGTTGCGCCGGCGCACGCCGGGCTGGGTCTGCCGGTGTCGCCCGCGCCGCCGATGAAACGGGTTCGGCGGTGGGTTCCTCACGTCCAATCTCGGCGGCGGCGATCTCCAGCGGCAACGAGGCGGGAGCATCGTAGCGCAGGTTGGCCTCGGCCCAGATGCGAACGGCGCGCAGGATGCGGGACTGGTCGGTTTGCTGCACCGTTGCCCGGAGCGCGGCCAGCACATCGTCCGGCAGATCCAGCGTGTCGGCGGCGTTCCAGGAAACCAGCAGCGCAGATCGCAGCAGTTCCAGCGTCTGGCGGTGCATCTGGCGGGGATCGGCGCCCTCCCAGACCGCCTCATTGATGGCGGACAGCGCGCCGGGGGTGTCGCCGGCCAGCAGTTTTTGCACCAGCGCCAGGTAGGCATCGTCGCGGCCCAGTCCCAGCAGTTCTTCAACTGCGCTGACCTTGATGGTGTCGGTGGATGAGACTACCAGTTGTTCCAGCAGGTTCTCGGCGTCGCGCAGGGAACCGCCGGCGTTGCGGGCCACCAGGCGGAGGGCGTCCGGCTCGACGGCCACGGCTTCGCTGTCGGTGATATGGGCCAGCCGGTCGTAAATGACCTGGCCGGGCAGGCGGCGAAAGTCGTAACGCTGGCAGCGGGAGATGATGGTGGGCAGGATGTTGTGGGCTTCGGTGGTGCAGAGGATGAAGATGACGTGCGGCGGCGGCTCTTCCAGCGTCTTCAAAAACGCGTTGGAAGCCTGCGCGGTGAGCATGTGCGCTTCGTCGATGATGTAGACCTTGCGCTTGCTTTCGGCGGGCAGGAAGTGGACCCGGTCGCGAATATCGCGGATTTCATCAATGCCCCGGTTGCTGGCAGCGTCCAGTTCGATGATGTCCAGGTTGCGGCCCTCGTTGATGGAGCTGCATGGGTGGCACTCGTTGCAAGGGTCGCCCTGCTGGGGGTTGGCGCAGTTGACGGCCTTGGCCAGCACGCGGGCGGTGGTGGTTTTGCCGGTGCCCCTGGGCCCGCAGAAAAGGTAGCTATGGCTGACCCGGCCCTGCATGATGGCCTGGCGCAGGGTGTTGGTAACGTGTTCCTGGCCGGCCAGGTCGCTGAACCGGCTGGGCCGCCATTTGCGGTAGTAAACCTGAGAGGTCATATCGGCGAAGGCCACCGTAGCGCTGTCGGCAGGCCGACTGGGAGGCAAGTTAGCAGTAGCACTGAATGGATGTTTACTATAAACCCTGGCGTTGGGCGACGCCATAGGCCGTCGGTCGCTGGTTGGCCGGGTTCACCTGCGGCCTGCCCTTCTCCCATCACCTGTCCTTCTCGCATCAAGGGAGAAGGGACTGATAATGCTTCCCGCTCTCCCCTTGTGGGAGAGGGCCAGGGTGAGGGGTGGATCGCGCTAGGCCGGTATGTTCAGGGCACGGCGGGCGTTGTCCAGCAGGACTTTGGGAATCACCTGCTCGCGCATATCCAGGCCCTGGAAATCGTGGAGCCAGCGGTCGGGTTGGATGAACGGGTAATCGGAGCCGAACATCACTTTGTCCTGCAGGCGGGTGTTGGTTTCTCTGATTAGCTGCTCCGGTATGAAGCGTGGCATCCAGCCGGACAGGTCCAGGTAGACGTTGGATTTGTGCAGGGCCACCGCGATTTGCTCGTCAATCCAGGGCCAGGCTGGGTGGGCCATGATGACGGTCATGTTGGGGAAGTCGGCGGCAACGTCGTCAAAGCCGGGAATTGGTTGGCTGTATTTCAACTTCAGTCCGCTGCCGCCCGGCGTGCCCGAGCCGGCGCCGGCAAATCCGGAGTGGAACAGCACCGGAATTCCCAGGCCGTTTGCAACCTCATACAGTGGATAAAAACGGGTGTCGTTGGGAAAAAACGCCTGATGTATGGGGTGCAATTTCAGCCCCTTGAGCCCCAGTTCCCTGACGGCGCGCTCCAGTTCGTAGCAGGCGGCTTTGCCCATCCAGGGGTCGACGGTGGCAAACCCCATAAACTGTTCGGGATGCGCCTGCACGATGCTGGCAACCCAGTCGTTGCTGTCGGGTTTTTCTCCGGTGTTGGTGGTGGTGTCTACGGAGAAGATTACGCCGAACAGGTCAAGCTCCCGGAACTTGGCGGCCATATCCGCCGGATCGCTCGGTGGGCGTGGCGCGCGGAAGTAACGCAGCAGCTCGGCTTCAATCTCAATCTCCGGCAGCCCCGGCTCCCGGGGCACGTGGACGTGCATATCAATGGCTTGCATAGGCGGGCTCCCGTAGTCAGGCCGATTGCGCGGTGAGCGCAGTATAGGGCCAGTTCCAAGTTATTGCCCGGTATCTTGCGGGGGGGGGGGGGTATTTCAGAAGCAAACAGGTCACTGACCGGCACTTCCAGCGCGACCGCCAGGGCGTGGATGTTTCTCAGCGAGGGGTTGCGGACGCCGCGTTCAATACCGGAGAGATAGGTGACGTGAATGCCGGCTCGGTGTGCCAGCGCTTCTTGAGTGAGACCCATCCGGTTGCGCAATAAGCGAATGTACCGGCCAAAGGCTGCCTGGTAAGGGTTCACCACAGCGGCAATGTAAGGGCGCGTAGATTATGCACACATAGATTATATCCTATGGACAACATAGGGTATATGGATTTAAAAAGGCACAGACTATCGCCACTCGGAACAAGGCATACGCATCTGAGGAGGCCCAAAATGGGTATCGCGGGCATGATATTGGGGATCCTGGCGATAGTTTTCTTTTGGGTTCCTATCCTGAATTTCGTTTTTATCGTGGTGGGGCTCCCCCTGTCCATTGCCGGTTTGTTGGTCGGGAAGTCGCGCGGGGAGCCGGTCGGAGTGGCGATCGCCGGCATCGTGTTGAATTGCGTTCCGTTGGCGATCAACATCTTAATCTTGGTGTTCATCGGTTCATTGCTTGGGCTTTTGGCCGGAGTGCTTGGCTCTTTAGGGGAGTTCTAAGCTGCGACGCATTCGATAAAGAGGACTGAGGTAGTTGACATGAAAGGGCAGATACTGGATTTTTCCGTCCAAACCAACTCCGGCGTCGTTTCTGGCGACGACGGTAATCGGTACTCGTTCACCGGCAATGACTGGCAGGAATCAAGCGTTCCCCAGCGTGGCCAGCGGGTTGACTTCCAACCTGATGCCGATATGGCAACAGGCATTTACGTTGATCCTTTGGCGGCTGCGACCCCAGTTACCAGCGGAACGGGTACGCCCCATGCCAAGAGCAAAGTCGTTGCCGGGCTGCTGGCAATTTTCCTGGGCGGCTTTGGTATTCACAAGTTCTACCTTGGTTATCTGGGCGCCGGTTTCCTCTTTCTCGCGCTCTGGCTGGTCACCCTGGTCAGTGCTTGCACCATTATCGGCTTGGTGGTGGCAATCCCGTTGGGCTTGGTCATTGGGATCATTGCTCTGGTCGAAGGCATCATTTACCTCACCAAATCCGATGAGGATTTTCACCAAACCTACGTAGTCAATCAGCGAATGTTTTTCTAAACGTTATCGGGCAAGCCAGCCACGCGGCCGGCCCGATCCGTACCCCGTGGCAGGTTCGTACTCTTCCGCACAATTTGGAGGACAACCAAAATGGCAACCAACGGAAACCCTGAACCATCCGAGGCGCCCCAGCCCCGCAACACGCCGGCCCCCGGCACGATGTTCGGCATCCCGACCAAAACGCTCATCATCGGCGGCGGAGCCGGCGGCGGCATCCTGCTGGTCGTCATCGTGGTCGCGGTCCTGTTCGTCTCCGGCGTCATCGGCGGCTCCAACCCGCAGCCCACGTCGGTATTGGACCTGGTTCCCGACGACGCTTTCTTTGTGACGCGTATGGACGTGCGGAGGATATTGGATAACGACCTGCTCGCCGATGAACTGTTTGACGATGACTTCATTGACGGATTGGAAAATGAGATGGGGATCGATGCCGAGGACCTGGTGGAAGTGGTAATCGCGGAGTGGGGCAGTGGAGAAGTAATTGTTATGAAAGGCAATTTTGACCTCGACTTCATCAGAGACGAAATGGAGGACGAAGACGCCGAAGAGAACTCTTACCGTGGGTACGAAATCTGGGAGTCAGCGGATGGCAGCGCGGGAGCGTTGCTCGACGAATATATCGTTATCTCCGAGAATGGCGCCCGGCCGGTGGAGAATGTGCTCAAAAACTTGTACAACGGCTCCGGCTCCCTGGAACGGGCCAATAAAGACAGTGAAATGAAGCAAATCCTGGACAAGCTCGGCGGCGGGTATATGCGCACTGCATTCACCGGCAACGCCTGCCAGGTGGGGCGCTGCGAGGGATACGGTTTCAATGTATCCGAAGTTGACGAGGCGGACGAGGAAAGCACGGTACGAATAGTGCTGCTGTTCCGCAACGAGCGCGCCGCTGAAAAGGCCGCCGACGATTACGACGAAGTGGCCGATTTCCTGGAAGCCGGTGCGGGCTTGGATATCGAAGATACCGAAGCTGATGGCAAGTTCGTGGTAGGAGATGCGATCAGAGATTTGGACGATTCACGGTCGTCGGCGCCGGCGCCGACGCCACCGGAGCCGGCGGCTCGGGGGGTAACGGAGGTGCCGATGCCGACGGCGAGAATGGCGACGGCGCCGACGATGGTGCCGATGGCAACGCGGCGTGCATTCGCCGCGGCGGCACCATCGCGTAGTTCGTGGTTGGAAGACTGTGCGGATGAGACACTGAAAACTACTAATCAGTATCTTGCTCGACACGAACAGCTCACGCGGGAAGATGCACACGAACATTGCGAATGTCTATATGACTATATCGAAGAATGGGAAGGGCCGCCGCCGGCGACAATGAGTGATGTGATTGCTGGTCGATTAGGTGCCGACGGCTTTGGTTTTGCTGATGTTTTGCTTGATGCAAGTTTATATTGTGGGTGATAGCGAAAAGTGCATCTGGATTCGCGTATGCGGGACCGCTGAATAGCTAACTGCTACCGGGAAATCGAGCTACTTGCCTGAATCCCGCCCGGTTCCGTTTCAAGAAACTAGCCTTCAAGAAACCACCTTGCCCGTGGAGGTCTCCAATGACCCAAGCGCGACGGTTTGCCCTGGTCGCTTTCCTGCTTTTGTCCCTCCTCACGCTGTTGCCTCAGGCCACGGCTTACGCCGGAAGTGGGCGGCGCCGCGAGCGGTGTTGGCGCGGCCCTCGCGCCGCCGAGACATCAGCACGTCGCCGGTGCCGGCCCCAGTAGTCCAGGCCCGGGCCAGCAGCGGGTGATAGCCCCGCTGGCCGGTGTAGCCGTGGTGGCGGGCACCTTCCTTGGCCAGACCGTAGGGCTCGCAGCTGGTGGAGTCCAGGTCGATGGTCAGGGGCGCGTCGCCGGGTCCGGCTCCAGCCGCCCAGGCCCGGGCCAGCAACTCCCGGCTCACCCGGTCCAGTTGGCGGACGTGGCCCCACCGGAAGCTGCGCAGGAAGGTCCCCAGCGTGGATGGCGCCTTGACTACGCAGCCGAGAGCGCCAGCCGTACTGCCGGTGCGCAACACGTCGGCGTCGTCGATGCAGTCGCCGCCAGCCAGCGCTGACGCCACCAGGGTCACAATCTTGTCGCCGGTGTTGGCTCGGCCCGGGGCATTGTCCAGATCGAGGCACTCCTGTACCAGTTGCGGCAGGCCCAAGTGGTGGGCCAACGTGGCGGGCAGGATCAGCCCGGCATTGGCCACCAGACGGTGGTCATCGAAGGCGATGTGGATGCCGTCGGGGGAACTGCGTGGTAGCATCTTGCGTGGTAGCATCTATTGGGTGCTCCTGGTCTGGGGTTGTTTTGCTGTCTCGAAAACCATTATCCCAGATGCACCGGAGCACTTTCTTACCCATTCAACCCGCCGCCACACTTATCTTGTCGGTGGATTGGGGCTAAAACGACGCCACCCTGCGGATCCAGACCCAGCCCCTCAACTGGACCCTCTCCCAGATGGAGCGAAGGTCGGCGGACCAAGGCATACGACCGACCACGCCAAATGCCCCCGGTCCCACTGGGAGAGGGTTTGGGGTGAGGGTCGTACCCCGGGAGCAATAACTGAAGGAATAACTGAATGAAGGTAAACGACATACACTCCAAGCTTAATGCCGTCGACGTGCAACGCGTGATAACCACCGGCAGCATCTCAGAAGTTCAGCAAGCCATCGCCGTGGTGCGCGATGCCGGGGGAAACCTCAGCATCGCCGGAGGACGTCACGCCATGGGCGGACAACAGTTTCTCGCCGGCGGCGTCCTGCTGGACACATCCCGGTTGAATCGCATCATCAGGCTGGACGCCGAACACGGCCTGGTGCGGGTTGAGGCCGGAATCCTGTGGTCTGACCTAGAGCGTGTTAACGAATTGAGTAGGATGCCCGGAAACGGGATTCCCGGCTACTGTGAAAAGAGTGTCGGGAAGTGTTTCTTGGGCTAACTCTTCGAAAAACACTTTGGGCGTCTGGGCTTGCCGCTGTGGATACGGCTCGCCGGCCTGGGGCCCCGGACCCTGTCGCCGGTGGCGACTCGTCACGCTGCCCTTCGGCTTGAACACGCTTAGCTCCAGGCCCAGCGATGGTTGTGCTGGACCGGAGCCGGATGGCTGCTCTCGCCACCCGGTGGGTGCGGTCAATACGTCCGGTGTGTGACCCTGCTGCCGTTCGCAGTGCCGGACGTAGGCCCGGTTGCGGATGATGACGGCGGCAGTCCAGTCGGCGTGGGCGTAGAGACCGCAGTTCCGGCACCGGAACACCGCTTGGCTCTCGCGGTTGCTGGGGTGCCGGTTTCCGCAGCGCGGGCAGGTCTGGGACGTGCCCTGCGGCGGAACGGAGACAGTTGGTATGCCTAACTTGGCCGCTTCCTCGCGCAGCAGCTTGCCAACGTGGCCGATGGTGGCTTCGGCGAGGCTTTCGTTCAGTTTTCGTTTGGCCTTGACGTTCTTGCCCGGCGCAGTGGCGGTGCCGCGTGCCGATGCCATCATGCTGATGGGGTGCAGGCTTTCCACGGCCACCATCTTGGGCTGGGCTTCCAGCAGGATGTTGTGGATCTGTCGCCGCATTTCTTGGTCTCGGCGCTGGGCGTAGCGCCGGGACCGTTCGCGATGCTTGGCAACCGTGTGCTGGCGTCGTTTGCTGTTACGGGGCTTGCCGGCGATGTGGCGTTGATGCTTGCGTCGGCGCTTGCCCTGCTTCCTGGCACCCGGGTGGTGAGCGCGGTGTCCCGAACTGACGGCTACGTGGTTCTTGCGGCCGCGGTCCGCGCCGAGGACGTCTTCAGGTCTCTGGATGTCTAGGCGCTCGATGGGCATGGGCTCAGGAACCGCGACCTGAACGTGCAAGCAGTAATGCCGGCGGTGTAGCGGCGTTCTCGGTCGGTACTCCTTGACCGGCACGAGTCGTATCGAGCGGATGTCCAGGAACTTCAGGTTTCGTTTTCCGCGCAGCCTGACGGAGAAGCCGCATTGGCGGCTGGTGAGGGTCTGGTGGTCGTCGCTCACCCCGAAAAGCCTGCGGTCCGTGATGGTCAGGCTGAGCGGGCGGTGTTTGCGGGAACGGTGCGCCAAGGTACGGCGGTGCGGACGCACGTCGCGGTGCTTGGGTTCCTCGCCGTCGGCGATGGCTTGCGAGATCCGCTCCAAGCGCTCCTCTCGGGTCTCCCGCATGCGTTGGTTGGCCTCCCACGCCTCCTCGGCGCCCTGCTGGTGGATGTAATAAGGCGCATCGGCCTTCTGCCGGTTGGCCTGCCGCCAGGCGGTGATGCGCTTGTTCAAGGCGTCGGGGTGGTTACGCCCACTGCGCTTGGGGAGTTCGGGTTCGCGGTTCAGGACGTCAACAGCGTGGTTATAGGCGGTGTTTTGCTGGGTGGCGTGATAGCCGATAGCCCGGCTGTTGGCGGGGTCGTAGCGCAGGGCGAATTTCAGTGTGCGTATCATTGAGGTTGCCTTGACCATTGATATGAGGGACAAATGCCGGATGACTTGAAGCGGGATCACGCACGTATGACAACGGTGGCATCAAATAGGCAGCAGACTGCACTTTGCCGTAGTTGGGGACCGACAGGCTGGATTGATCCCTTCCAGGGCGCGTTACCATTCTTGGGCGGATCTGTATTGCGGCGTGGTTCGGACAAACGTCGTTAAGTGAACTCCATCGTACATGGACTCCGGCCTTTGCCGGTATGACGCTTTTCGTCGAGCGGTTGTCGACACTGGAGGTGATCGTGGTTCGTAGCGGTTAGGTGCAGATTTCGTAGCCCGGGCTTGGCAGCTTGCGGCCCTTAGCGGCAGATTTCGTCGTTTCTCCCGATATCTTGCGGATTGTGCCTGCACGACGCCGGAATCTCAACAGGACACAAGCTCCCCATTTGCGAATATATTCATAGTATTGATAAATCATATCTGATATGCCTATACTGTGCCTAGCCCGATGCAAAGGAGGTGTTCTGAAGCCAACCAGTCCATAGCACACGGGAGGAGGAAACTATCGTGCGATCTCACACAAAGTTCGTTGCGGTGGCGGTGGCTCTAGCCATGCTGCTGACCGCCTCTTGGTTGGTGATCAATGGAGTGCCGGCAAACGCGCAAGACCCGCCGGCGGGAGAAGATGATGGCGTAACGATCACGGTTGACGGAAACGATTCCAGGACCAACGTGGCTGAGGGCGACGTTGTCGATCAGGGCAATAAGACCGACGGAGTAGACTGCGCCATCCCGGATGTCACCATCGAGATAGACGGCAGGTACAAGAGCGTAGAGCTGGCCGTCAACAACGACAATTGCAACACCTACGTAAATGAGATCGTGCGCGCTGCGCCGTATTCCGCCGAGCCCAGCGAACGGTTCTCTACAGCCAGTTACAAGTGGCGCGTTGAAGCGCACGCCAAAGTGAAGGGGGCAGCGGACCTCGACACGCTGAGCCGGACGACGGGCAAAGTGGACTTCAAAATGTCCAACTTCGCCGGCGGCGGCGCGGTGTATGGTGGCAGTAACCGGCAGGAAGACTGCTGGGGCAATCACAAATCCTTTCCCTGGTACTACTACGTGGATACCTGCACCCGGTCCGGTTCCAGCCTGTCCGGCCCCTCCAATATCTACAACGAAGCGAAAGGCGTATTTACCCACTCACAGATCTCTTCCTTGGGGCACACTACGTGGGGGAAGGCCGAGGCCAGGGGATACAGGGAAATGCCCCACGTCTTCAAGGCCACCTGCCGAGGCGACAGCCTGCCGCCTTGGCCGGCAAAGTTGAGGTGTGAGCTGGAGCATGAGTACTTGGGGTATGAGTAAGGGAAACTGGAGGGTCCCATGGAAATCTTGGCATTGTTCGGCCTTTCCGCGTTCTGCCTTGGCCTGGGAGCCGCCTTGGGCATTGGCGTCTGTCGCCTGATACGGAAATGCTGGCGTCGGGTCCGGTGACACACGCAAACGGGCTGGGAAATCCCGCCCGTTCTTAAGAGGGCCCGAGCTGATGCTCGGGCTCCCATATGTGTAGCTTGGCTCGGCAGTGGATGGGCATCAGCAACCACTCTGAGTCGCGGTTGTTTTAGCTTCGGCTGCGCTCTTGGCTGTAGCGTAGTCTCCCGACGATGTTGTCGGCTCCACGTGCCATCCTGCGCGCTCGGTCGCCATAGATTGGTTGGGGCAAGTTCGTTCGGGGTGAGGGACACGAGGGGGGTTAGGCCCGAGGATTCGCCGAGTTCATCAGCCGACGAGGGTTACCGGTGGGGCAAATTTTGGCAGTTGTGCGGTGGCGCCTGTGGCTCTCACCTCCGGCGTCGGCGCAGGGCCGCGTTGCAATAGCCGGACATCATGTGCCGGTGGTCGGCCGCCGACTGCCCTTCTTGGCGATGCCTGAGCGAACCTGGTTCGGCCAGGTGCTTCGCTGCCCCGAGACGTACACGCTGTTGCGGGCGCGGTCGCCTCGTGCCTTGAGACCTCAGCCACCTTAGCAACTGTCTCATACTGGCTGGCACTCTGCCCGTCAGTTTCTGTAGAACAGAGCGGGTTATGGCCGAAGACGCTGGGCTTTCCCAGGACTCGTTAGGTACCCACTGGATGGTTGATGTCAAGGCGCTGGAGTGCATTGTCTCGCTCGTTCGTTGGTCAATCGTCCGCGACGGTGGGTCTGCTTACGCCGCGATTTTCGGTCTTTCCGCTCTCGACTTGTTCCAGTTCGGGTTCTTACACCTCGGGCAAACCCGGGGCAGGCTCAGCTTCTGGCCTTTGGGCACCCATTCGTGTTCGCACCGCTCACAGCGGAACCCGCTGATGAGAATTTGGGCCATTTCGACTCCTTGCTTCGCGTCTTTTGGGTGTGTTTGTGGCGTGGTTTGGGCCACCGCTGACTGACATACTACCAAACCGTAAAGTTGATTGTATAGCAACTGCGGCGTTTCGCGCTTGACATCGCGACGATTGTGCCTTGCAGCGCTTCCACCTAACCCGTATAATTCGGGTAGCCCATTGGGCCGCGTTGGCTGACTGATTTTGGTCAGTGGCGCACAGTCGATCAGTCGGCTGAAATAGGCAGGCCGTCGGGGTTGCGTAGGAACATTCCCGGCGGCCTGTGAACACGCACCACCCTATGAGGGGCTTTTGTGCGTTTAAGGATGATAACGCAGTGAACGCGGCCCGTAAATCCCCAATCTCCTGCTCGGAACCAAGCCCGACTGTCTCGGGCATGGTGCCCCCGGGTCAGGCTGGCGTGACCGCCGTTTGCGCACTGTCGTCGCGCACATGGGGCCGGAGCGCACGGCTTTGCCGTCGCCTCCGGCCTTTTTCTCGTTTGGTGGTGCTTTCTCTCGCTGGACGGGAGGTTCAGAGATGGCGAGAAGAAAGCTGGGCGCCTTTGGCAAGCCCAGGCCACAAAGAGCGGAGTCGCGGGAGTTTGCAGACCCGACCGCGACCCCAGAACCCCTCACCGCCGTACGCGAGCAGGTTCGCGTTGATAATAACGAAACTGGCAATCGCGGTCTATCTGACGACGGGGCGGTTTCCGTCGGTTCCCAGCGGTCGCGCCGGCGCGCTGGCAAGGGCAAGCGTAAGCCGCGTTTGACCCGTGCTCCCTTGAGGAGCCAGGGGTCTGATGACGCTGCGGTGTCCGATGATCCGCCACGCGTGAAGCCGTGGCGCAAACGCACCCAAGAGTGCAGCCGCAAGCGCCGCGGTCCCCGCACCGTGTTGACGGATCACCAGTGGAAACTTGCGCGTAAGCACGTGTACGGAGAGCGCGGCAAACCGGGCCGCAACGCAGAGGGCAACCGGATGAAGCTCGAAGGGATGCTCTGGATATTCCGTACCGGAGCGCCGTGGCGCGACCTGCATGAGGATTTCGGCCACTGGCTGAACGTTTACCAGACTTTCCGGCGTTGGGCAAAGAATGGTGTGTTCTTGGCGCTCTTCCTGACGCTGGCAAAGGACTATGATCTGAAGGTGGTCATGGTGGACGGAACCTTCGTCAAGGTTCACCAGCATGGGACAGGCGCCCCGAAGGACGGGGCATCGAGGGAGGAGAGCCAAGCCAATCAAGCGATTGGTAAAAGCCGCGGCGGGTTGAATACCAAGCTGATGGCAGTGATGGACCGTCGCGGCAGATTGGTGATGTTCTCGCTGGTGCCAGGAAACGCCGACGAGGGCAAGCAGTTGATAGCCATGCTTGACGAATTGGACACCGAACAGATTGATGAGCTGCTCGGCGATAAGGCCTTTGATCGCAACTCGATTCGCGAGCTGTTGCGCCAGATGGGTATCAAGACCACCGTGCCGTCGAAACGGAACCGGAGGGTACCGATTCTCTACGACGTGTGGTCGTACAAGGGGCGGCATTTGATAGAGAATGTTTTCGCCGACATGAAGGAATTCAGGGGCATTGCAACGCGGTACCACAAGCTGGCCTCAGCCTTCTGTGCCGGCCTGCACTTGGTGTCTTGGCACCTGAGGACCAGGGGACGGAAATCCCGGTCGTCGAAGTACTTGGAGAGTTAGTTCCGCAGTTTTTCTTCACTGGTTGGTCTGGCTCCGCGTCGCCGGAGCCATGTATGGCCGGCGTGTTCAGCTGAGCATCCCGGGGATTTTTTGGTGGCGGTTTGCCTATGCTACTTACTCTGCATTGTTAGTCCGAAAGTCGCTGACTTTCTTTTTCAAGTGTGGCATATTGGCGAGGGACGTATGAGGCGTCCATTCGTTAACAGGCCCTAGTGCGGGGATTGCAGGAAATGCAGCAGGATAGCCCGCAGCGGTGGAGCATCGTGCAGAAGCAGACCGGAGCCGACCGTCTGAGCATCGGCGGTGCGCTGGCCGCCAACGGGCACGGTCGCGGCCTGACCTATCAGCCCATCGTGCAGGACGTGGAGGCTTTCGACATCATGGATGCTGACGGTAACTCTTTAAGTTGCAGTCGCACCGAAAACCCAGAACTGTTCAGCCTGGCCATCGGCGGCTACGGTCTTTTCGGCGTGATCACCGCCGTGACCCTCCGACTGATGCCGGCCCACCGGGTGCAGCGCGCCGTCGAGATAACCACGGTGGACCAGCTGCAACGACTGTTCCCGGCGCGCATCGCCGACGGGTTCACCTACGGCGATTTTCAGTACAAAACCGACGAGACCTCACCGGGGTTCCTGCGCGATGGTGTGCTGTCCTGTTACCGCCCCGTGCCTGAGGTTCCAACCGAACGTAGCGGCGCACCCCAGAGATTGCTGTCCGAGGACGACTGGCGCCGTCTTTTGTATTGGTCCCACGCCGACAAGGCCCGCGCCTTCGACGAGTACGCCGGTTTCTACCGCAGCACTGACGGCCAGACCTACGACAGCGACACCTTCCAGCTGAGCATGTACATCGACGACTACCATCGCGAGCTAGACCAGCGTCTCGGAGCCACCGCCCCGGGCACCGAAACGATCACCGAGTTGTATGTGCCCCTGCCGGCCCTGGCCGACTTCATGAACGCCGCCGGCCGGGAACTGCGCCGCCGGCAAGCCAACGTCATCTACGGCACCATTCGTCTCATCGAGCAGGATGACGTAACGTTCCTGAACTGGGCCCGTCAACCCTACGCCTGCATCGTTTTCAACCTGCACGTCGAACACACCGAGTCGGGGATTGACCACGCTGCTGACGCGCTGCGGGCGCTCATTGACCTGGCCCACGACCGGAACGGCAGCTATTTCCTCACGTATAACAGGTTCGCTACGCCGGAGCAGCTAAACCGGTGCTATCCCCAGTTCGACGAATTCCTGGCCCTCAAGCGCAAATACGATCCCAACGGCATTTTTTCCAGCGACTGGCACCGCGCCTACGCCGGATAAACGTGAGGGACATGACCAACAACATCGACCGACTGCTGGTCGGCGCCGCAATGATCCTGTCGATGGCCTTCCTGCTGCGGGTCATTGGGCAGGCGGTGCAATGGTGGGTTCCCCAACCCTGGCTACCCCCCTTCGACGCTTGGCAGGGCAGCGGCATACCCTACCCCGTCCTACTGGCATTCCAGGCGGCCATCCTGGTGTTGCAGGCCTACGTGCTCACGCGCATGGCCCAGGCCCACCGCATGATGGGCCTGCGGGCCAGCCGGGCACTCATCGTTCTGGGAGCCGTGTATTTCGCGGTGATGGCGTTGCGGCTATTGGCCGGGCTTGCCATCTGGACTGACACGCACTGGTTCACCAGCTGGATATCCATAGTGTTTCACCTAGTGCTGGCAACCATCGTAATGCTGTGGGGCTGGCATCAGGTGGAGGTCCTCCCTCACTCAAACCAACTACCGGATGGTTATCACCCTCATCCCAACCCACTCCCATCAAGGGAGAGGGAATGAGGCCCGGTCATAATGGACACCACTTTCCGACGGCGCTGCCAACTGGCGCTGACCCACCCGGTAACCGTCGGCGCTTTGGGCATCCTGCTGCTCAACGACCTGGCGCTCAAGCAGTTGTGGGCGAACCCGTGAACGACGGGGAAGCTCAGAGACCTGGCGTGGGTGGCGTTCGCGTCGCCGCTGCTGGCCTTCCCGCTGGCTCTGCTGGTGCGTCAGCACCGACGGGGGCAGCAGGCGGAGTGGGTCGTGGCATACGTTGGGCTCCAGTTCTACCTGATCGGCAAACATCCGCGCAACCCGGAAAGTCTTAAAACTTCCATGTTTGACTAGCGAGGGCCTGAACCCATGCGCTATCCCTGGGCCAACATTCTGCTCGTCGTGCTGGTGGTTGCCGAGTTGATCAACCGACTACCTGGGTCTGACCCACTCCAACCCGGAGTGGATTGCTGCCATGCACCCGCACCGGATATTTGGCTTTACCATACTGGCGCTGTTCATCTGGAAGTCGCGCAACATTCTGGGTTCCGTGAGGTCGGCGCACAACTGGCAGACGTCGGGGCCGGCGATGCTGTGGTCGATAATCCTGCTGGTGGGGTTGCTGACGGTGTTGGGGCTCGGCCTCGCGTGGAGCCATTTCGGCTACTACAACTGGCTGGGTTTCTCCGGCGCCACTATCCATATGAACCTGGCGCTGGCGCTGGCGCTGCTGCCGCTACTCATCGCCCGCGCGCTGCGGCACCGCATCAGCTTCCGGGTCAGATACGATTCGGACCGACGCAACGCGCTACGCATCGGCGGGCTGGCCGTGGCGGGTTTTATGCTGTGGCGCACCTCGGAGTTTACCAACGTCCTGACCGACGGCCCGGGCGCCAGCCGTCGTTATACTGGGTCCCATCCCGAAGACGGCGACGACTTCCCGGTTACCAGGTGGCGGAACGACAAAATCCCCAGTATCAACACCGACCGGTGGCGACTGCGGGTGGATGGTCACGTCGAGCATCCCTACAAGCTGAGCCTTGCCGAGCTGCAGGGCTGGCAGCATCGGCTACCGCAACCCTGGACTGCACGGGCGGCTGGTATACCACCCGAGAGTGGGAAGGCGTGCTGGTATCGCAGCTGTTGAGTCGTGCCCAGCCCAAACCGGGCGCCGGCAGTATCACCATCCGTTCCCGCACCGGCTATTTCCGCCGATACTCACTGCCGGAGGCGGGGCGTGCCATCCTAGCCAGCCGCGTGAACGGGGCGCCGCTAGCTCCCGGCCACGGCTTTCCGGCGCGGATGGTCAAGCCACACAAGCGCGGCTACGATTGGGTGAAGTGGGTGGATTCCATTACGGTGAACGATACTGGCAAGTTCTGGCAACCGCCCCTGCCACTGACGTGAGGGCAAGGGGGCAATCAGAAGCAGGATTTTTGGGCTGGGCGGGCGATCTGGGTAATCGAACTAATCTGGTGGATACTGTTTCCTACGATTTCACCCTCACCCCAACCCTCTCCCATCAAGGGAGAGGGGGAGAACCGTCATTTACCCGAATCCGGTGAATTACGATATGCCGTCATGCCGGCCTTGAGCTGGAATCCAGAGCGGTTGGTTGCGGTTGGTTAGGGACCAATCGTATGTAATCGAGGTTTTTCCGGGTCCTGGCTTTCGCCGTAGCGAATTGTCGATGAATAATCCAAATGGCCGGGTAACATGATGCGCCAGGGTTGGGACGGCGGTTATGTCTGTGCTAAAATCTGGCCGTAAGCACTAGAAAGACTTGTTGATGCGGCGTCGCTCTGGCCGCCCACCGTAAATGTTCCGCCAATCTAACTCATCGCGAGGTGCCGTATGGTGAATATCGTACTATCCAACACCACTTACAACGTCGTGGGGACACGACCCGTCCGCCATGATGGCGCTGACAAGGTTACCGGTCGCGCCAAGTACGGCGGCGACTTTGCTATGAACGGAATGCTGCACGGCAAGGTGCTGCGCAGTCCACACGCCCACGCGCGCATCAAGTCCATTGACACGTCGGCTGCCGAGGCATTTCCCGGAGTGCGGGCCGTAGTTACCGGCGCCGACCTCCCCATCGCCAGCAAGGACAACCCGTCCCTGTCGGCGCGCGCCAACAGCGACAACGTTCTGGCGGGAGCCAAGGTGCTCTACCGTGGCCATCCCATCGCCGCCGTTGCCGCCGACTCGGTGCACGTGGCCGAGGAAGCCGTGGAGCTCATCAAGGTGGAGTACGAAGTGCTGCGCGCCAATTCCAACGTGCTGGATGCGATGAAGGACGACGCCGACCTGTTGCACGACGACCTGACCACTAACGAATTCGGCGAGGCCACCGACCAGCACAGCAACATCGCCACGCGCTTCCAGTACGAAACGGGCGACATCGACAAGGGTTTTGCCGAGGCCGACCACGTCGTCGAACGCGAATTCAGCACCCGAACGGTTCATCAAGGTTACATTGAGCCCCAGAACGCCTCGGCGCTCTGGAACACGGATGGCTACCTGACCGTGTGGACCAGCACTCAGGGCGCATTCACTACCCGCGATGCCCTGGCCGGCGTGCTGGAAATCCCGGTGTCGCGCATCAAGGTTGTCCCCATGGAGATTGGCGGCGGTTTTGGCGGCAAGATTCCGCTGTACCTGGAGCCGCTGGCCGCCCTGCTGTCCCAGAAGACGGGCAACCCGGTCAAGATGCAAATGACCCGCACCGAGACATTTGAGTCAACCGGCCCGACCTCCGGTTCCTGGTTCAAGGTGAAGATGGGCGCCAAAAACGACGGGACCATCGTGGCCGCCGATGCGGTGTTGTGCTACGAGGCTGGCGCGTTCCCCGGCTCGCAGGTTACCGCCGGCGCCCAGTGTGTCTTTGCGCCCTACGAAATTGCCAACCAGCGCGTTGAAGGCTACGACGTGGTAACCAACAAGCCGCGTGTTGCCGCCTACCGGGCCCCCGGCGCTCCCATATCCGCGTTTGGAGGCGAGCAGATTGTCGATGAGTTGGCCCGGGCGTGCGGGATGGACCCGCTGGAATTCCGCCTCAAGAACGCCAGCAAAGAGGGCACCCGCCGAGTGGACGGGCCCGAGTTTCCGGTAATTGGCAACATCGAAACTCTGGAAGCCGCCCGTAATACCGACCACTACCAGTCGGAGTTGTCCGGCCCCAACCGTGGCCGGGGCGTGGCCAATGGCTTCTGGTTCAACGTCGGTCTCGCCTCCAGCGCCAGCATCAGCGTGCACGCCGACGGCACCATCGCTTTGGTGGAGGGTTCCACCGACATCGGCGGCACCCGCGCCTCTATCGCGATGCAGGCTGCCGAAGTGCTGGGCATTCCGGCTGAGGATGTGCGCCCCAGCGTCGGTGACACCGACTCGGTGGGCTTCACGTTCCTTACGGGCGGCAGCCGCACCACCTTCGCCACCGGCTGGGCCGCTCACGACTGCGCCCAGGAAATCAAGCGCAAGATGATCGAACGCGCCGGTCAGATCTGGGACAAGGATCCCGCTGAGATTGACCTTGCGGACGGCATTTTCAAGCACAACTCCGACGAGGACCTGCAGATGTCCTTCAAGGAACTGTCCGCGCAGCTGGGTCGCACCGGTGGCCCCATTTCCGCTCAGGTCAGCGTGAACCCTGGCGGAGTGGGCAGCGCCTTTGGCACCCACGTCGTCGACGTTGAAGTTGACCCTGACACCGGCAAGGTGGAAATCCTGCGTTACACCGCCGTTCAGGACGTCGGCAAGGCCGTGCACCCCAGCTATGTCGAAGGGCAGATGCAGGGCGGCGCGGTGCAGGGCATTGGCTGGGCCCTCAACGAAGAGTACTTCATGAACGACGACGGCAACATGGCAAACTCCAGCTTCCTAGACTATCGGATGCCGACCAGCCTGGACCTGCCGATGATTGAAACCGTCATCGTGGAGAAGGCCAACCCTGGCCATCCGTATGGGGTGCGCGGTGTCGGTGAGGTGCCTATCGTTCCCCCGATGGCTGCCATCGCCAACGCGATTCACGATGCCCTGGGCGTGCGCATGGGATCGCTGCCCATGTCTCCGGGCGCGGTATTGGAAGAACTCTGGAACCAGAACGGCGTCTAACCCGGCCATTGGGACAAAGCATCCAGCCGGCGGCAGTTAGATAGTGCCGCCGGCCCCGGCCAGCGACAGCACGATGACCACACCAACTGCAATATCCCCGGAATCAGGGCCACCTCCGGGTTCTATTGAATCCAGATTGACCGTCCTGGAAACCACGCTCTCAATGTTTATGGCAGAGCAGCGAGAGCATCGCCGGGAAACCAACACCCGCTTCGATCAGCTTATTGAAGAGCAGCGGGAGTACCGCCGGGAAACCAATGCCCGCTTCGATCAGCTTATTGAAGAGCGGCGGGAGTACCGCCGGGAAACCAATGCCCGCTTCGATCAGCTTATTGAAGAGCAGCGGGAGTACCGCCGGGAAACCAATGCCCGCTTCGAGCGGTTGGAAACACGCGTTGACCAACTGGGCGTACGGATTGACCAACTGGGCATACGGATTGACCAACTGGGCGCCAGCATCAACCGTATGTACATCACGGTAACCAGCATCCTGGGCGCCATCATAGTCGCCGGAATCGGCGCCGCCATCGCCGCCATAATTACAACATAACCACACTCCCCGACAACGCCGCCAGGAGGCAACACCAATGGCCCGTGTACCTTTCGCCACCCGTGAAAATATGGATGCCGCCGGGCAGGCGGTTTGGGATGAGATAGAAACTTCCCGAGGCGGCGTGCAACGCAACTACGCTGCCCTGCTCAACAACCCACAGGCATCCAGCAACTTCGCTCACCTGGGCGGATATGTACGCTTTGAAACTCCGTTGCCACCCCGCGTCAAGGCGGTCGCCGTCCTCACGGCGGCGCGCGAAGCCTGTGGGCACTACGTCTGGACGGTGAACCAGCCCGCCGCCCGCAATGCTGGCCTCACTGACTCTGAGATTGCGGCCATCCACGAGTACCGGTCGCCCGCCGGCTTATCCGGCGATGATGCTGCGGTGTCCCAGTTTGTTATCGAACTACTGCGTCAGCATCGCGTCGCCGATTCCACGTTTGAAGCGGTGCGCGGCATCATCGGAGATGCCGGAATCGTGGATATGCTGGTTGTGGTGGCCTACTACCACGGGCTGGCGCACAGCCTGCAAGCCCTGCAGGTGGAGCTGCCGGATGGCACACCGGACGCGATGACCTACTGACGGTTTTCGACTGAAGGTTTCCGCGCCAGTTGAATTCGCCAGTGACAACCGTCTACACCATCGGCTTCACTCGCCGCACCGCCGAGGACTTCTTCGAGACGTTGCGAGCAGCCGGCATCCGTCGGCTGATTGACGTGCGCCTGCGGAACACATCGCAAATGGCCATCTTCGCCCGCCGGCAGGATTTGCCCTGGTTTCTGGAGCAGTTGTGCGGCATCGAATACGTGCATCGACCCCTGTTGTCGCCCACGCCGGAGCTGCTGGACGACTGGCGCGGAAAGCGCATCAACTGGCAGCAATACGAGCAGACCTACGCCGTCATCATGGCGCAGCGTCGCCCGGAACTGGCGATGTCGCCAAAAGATTTTGCCACTCCAACCGTGCTGCTGTGTGCCGAGCCCACCGCCGCACAATGCCACCGCCGGCTCGCCCTGGAACACTTGGCGCGGGCGTGGGGCCAGCCGCTCGACCTGGTGCATCTGTAATCTGAACGACCCGAATCCGGAGGTTTTCTCATGGCAGACTTCGCTTATCTCGTACAAATGGACATCCCCGCCGATTGGGAAGCCGAGTTCAACCGCGTGTACGACACCGAGCACGCCAAACATATCTGCAACGCGCCCGGCGTCCACTCCTGCACGCGCTACCGCTTGGAATCCACCGACGACGCCAAAGTCGCCCGCTACGCCGCACTCTACGAGATGGACGCGCCGGATGTTCCGCAGTCCGAGGGCTGGCGCATCGAAGGCGACAAGGGCGACTGGGCCACCAAAATCCGCCCCCACACCACCAACCGCACGCACACGACGCTAAAACGCATTGCCGACGCCGGCGATGCGTCATCCAATGCCGGCTATATCTTCGTGGTGCAGACCGACATCCCCACCGATGCCGAGGAAGAGTTCAATCATCTCTATAACACCGTCCACTTGCCCGGTCTCTGCAAGGTTGACGGCGTAATCTCCGCCCGGCGCTACCGCATGGAAACCACTAACGCCAACGGGTTCCCCCGGTATGTAGCCGTGTACGAAATCGACAGCCCCGCCGTTATCGACTCTGAACCGTGGCAGGCGGCGGTGCAGGACGAATGGACCGACAAGATTCGCTCCAAATGCGTTGGCCTGACCCGCACCATTATGCAACGCGTGGCCCGGCACCCCAACTAGCCCGCTACCCCAACTAGCCCGCGATGCCACCGTTCGGACTTCCAGTCTGCGCTGAGGATTGACGTCGATGCCGCCCCTGCCTCCTGACGACCCGGCAGTCGTCAACATTCATACCGACGGTTCGTGTCTGGGCAACCCCGGCCCCGGTGGTTACGGAGTCGTGCTGGACTACAACGGCCGGCGCAAGCAATTTTCGGCCGGCTACGCGCTGACTACCAACAACCGCATGGAGTTGCTGGCGGCCATCATCGGCCTGGAGGCGTTGAATCGGCCCTGCGAAGTGGTTTTGCACTCGGATTCCCGCTACGTCGTGGACGCCATCAGCAAGGGTTGGGCAACCCGCTGGCGCCGCAACGGCTGGATGCGAAACAAAAAGGATGCGGCAGTAAATCCCGACCTATGGCAGCGCCTGCTCGACGCGTGCGAGCGGCACTCGGTGGAATTCAGGTGGGTGCGGGGGCACAGCGGCAACACCGATAACGAATTGTGCGACCGGTTGGCCAAGGCTGCCGCCGAGTCGTCAGACCTTCTGCCTGACCCGGGCTACGCTGTCGGTCACTAGGCCGGACCAGTAAGGCATGAAAAGAGCGGCCGGCCCCGAGGGGGAGTCGCTGAAGGAGCGGCTCACTGCCGGTCGCTGGCGTTAGATTGTATCGTTGACTGTGCCCGGTTGCAACAGGTGGCCCGGTTTCGTTACAATCACGTCATCCAACCCATATCAGGCATACGCAAAGGGGTAACACGATGGCCGTATCAGCCAACACCATTCGCAACATTGCGCTGATGTCTCATAGCGGCGCCGGCAAGACCACCCTTGCCGAGATTATTCTCTACAATGCCAAGGTCACAACCCGCATGGGACGGGTGGAGGACGGCAATACCGTATCTGACTACGAACCCGAAGAGGCCAAACGCTCGGCCAGTGTGCAGACCAGCCTGCTGCGCGTTACCGACGGCGATAACAAGCTGAACCTGCTGGACACCCCCGGCTATGACGAGTTCCTTGGCGAGGCAATCGTCGCCGTGCGGGTCGTGGAGTCGGCGGTAATTCTGGTTGCGGCGCCGACCGGCGTGGACGTTGGTACCGAACGAGCCTGGGATTTGGCGCAAGGCCGCGGCTTGCCCGTCGCCTTCGTCCTTAACAAGATGGATCGGGAAAACGCCAGTTTTGAGCGGTGCGTGCAGGAAATCCAGTCGGTTTTCGGCAACAGGTGCGTACCCTTCCAGCTTCCCATCGGCGAAGCCCAATCCTTCACCGGGTTGGTCAGCGTAATTGACCCGCCGGCCGACATGCCCGACGGATTGGTGGGCGACTTCGATTCCGCCCGCGAGCGGCTCATCGAGGCAGTCGCCGAGTCCGACGACGCGTTGGCGGACAAGTACCTGGAAGGCGAGGAGATTACCGCCGCGGAAGTAACTGCTGGCGCCCGGAAGGCCATCTGCGACGGAGCGCTGGTGCCCATCCTGGTTACCTCGGCAACCCAGAATATCGGAGTCACCGAACTGGTGCAGATGATGCAGGACTTCCTGCCGTCACCGGCGGATTTCCCGCAATCGTCGGGCAATGCGGACATCGAAGTGGATGCGTCGGGCCCGCTGGCCGCGCTGGTGTTCAAGACCACCGCCGACCCCTTTGTCGGCAAATTGTCCATGTTCCGCGTGTATCGCGGCACGGCCAGGTCCAACGGCGAAGTGCACAACCCCAACAAGAACCAGTCCGAACGGCTGAGCCAGTTGTACTTTCCCCAAGGCAACAGCCAGGAAAATGTATCCGAAATAGTGGCCGGCGACATCGGAGCAGTTGGCAAGTTGAGCTCCACGCTCACCGGGGACACCCTTTGCGCCAACGACAACCGTGTCACGCTGGACGGCATTGACTTCACCCACGGCTTCTATTCCCTGGCGGTGTATCCGGCCACGCAGGCCGACCTGGACAAGATGTCCACCTCGCTGGCCCGCATCGTTGAGGACGACCCCAGCCTGCGGTTCACCCGCAACCCGGAAACCAGCGAAAGCCTGTTGACCGGCATGGGCGAAGTTCAGATCGAAGTCGCACTGGATCGCATCAAACGCAAGTTTGGCGCCAGCCTCAACGTGCGCCTGCCGGTGGTGCCCTACCGCGAAACCATCACGCAGATTACCAGTTCGGAATACCGCCACAAGAAACAGACCGGCGGCAGCGGGCAGTACGGCCACGTGGTTCTGCGCCTGGAACCCAAAGACCGGGATGAAGGTTTCGAGTTCGGCAACGAGGTGGTCGGCGGGCGTGTGCCCAGGGAACTCATCCCGGCGGTAGAAAAAGGCGTGGTTAACACGCTGAAAGAAGGTGTGCTGGCCGGCTTCCCGGTGGTCGATATGAAGGCCATCATTTACGACGGCAGCACACACCCGGTGGACGGGAAACCCATCGCCTTTGAAATTGCCGGCAGCCAGGCGTTGCGCCAGGGTATGTCCAAGGCCGCACCGGTGCTGCTGGAACCGGTGGTCAGGCTGTACGTAACCGTGCCGGAAAACTATACCGGCGACATCATCAGCGACCTCAACAGCAAGCGCGGCCGTATTCTGGGCATGATTCCCGAGACGCGCTACACCGTCATCGAGGCCGAGGTGCCACAGGCCGAGGTGCAGCGATATTCGCAAGACTTGCGTTCGCTCACCGGCGGGCGCGGTTCCTACCGTTACGAGTTCGACCACTACGAGCAGGTCCCACAGAATATTGAGCAGCGAGTGATCGACGTTGCGAAGCAGGCCAAGGCCGAAAGCCGCGCCTAGCGGAGGCCGGAAATTCGCTAAATTAGAGCGCCCGGTCCCACCAGGGCGCTTTTTCGTGTGCGGTGTACCACCGTGTCCGATGCCGGGCAGCCTAAAGCGGCGAGGCAAAAATGTCGGCGACGGGGATGACCAGACCGGGGATGCTCCTGACAGGCAAATGCTCACTGGAACGGTGGGTGACCTCGTTTGCATACCGACCTTCCCCTTCCTCAACCGACGGGTTGGTCAATGACACGACCGTTTGCTGGTAGGGGTCGACAATCAGGTATTCGGGCACACCAAAGCGGGCGTAGAGTTCCCGCTTGACTTCCAGATCGCGCCGCGAGTTTGATGGCGACAATACTTCCACCACCAGGTCTGGAGGCCCCTCGCAGGCCCGCTCGGTGATGATGTGGCGCCGGGCTGCGCTGACAAACAGGATGTCCGGTTCCACCGTGTTAGTGTCCGACAGGATTACGTCATACGGCGCGATCAAGACCAATCCTAGCGCCCTTCGGCGTGCGTCCTCCCTAAGGAACGCCGCCAACTCCAGTGTTACCAATTGATGCTTCGTGCTAGCTCCTGCCGCCATTCTGTACAGCTCCCCGTCAATCAGCTCCCATCGCTCATCGTCGGGAGTCGCCGCATAGTCGGCGTAGGTGTATTTGCCCTTCGGCTTCCTGGCTACCATTGGGCCTCCTGCGGCAAGCGGGCCTCCTGCGGGAAGGTCACGTCAAAGTTCACGTCACCGGCGGGGTTAAAATCCCCAGGTGGGCTGGTATTCGCCGAACACGTTCCGAAACACGCCCATCATCTCGCCGAGGGTAGCCTCTGCTTTCACGGCTTCGATGAGGGGGTACATCAGGTTGGCGTGGCTGCCATTTTGCCGCGCTGCGGATTCCAGGGCGCGCAGGCGTACCGCCAACTCCCGGTTGTCCCGGCGTCGGCGAATCTCGTTCAGATGGGCGATGTGCCGCTGTTCTCCGGCCTCGTCCACCCGCAGGATGGGGATTGACAGGCTCTCGTCGCTGGCCGTAAATGCGTTGACACCCACGGTAAGGCGTTCCTGACGGTCTTCTTCTTGCTGATACAGGTAGGCGGCGTCGGCAATCTCGCGCTGGAAGAAGCCGGATTCCAGCGCCGGAATCACGCCGCCCTGTCGTTTAATCCGCTCAAAGTAGTCGTAGGCGCCGGCCTCAACCTGGTTGGTCAGCGTTTCCACGTAGTAACTGCCGCCCAACGGGTCCACCGTGTCAACGACGCCGGTTTCGTGGGCGATAATCTGCTGGGTGCGCAATGCTTGCAGCGCTGCCTCCGCCGATGGCAACGCCCACGCTTCATCCTTGCCGTTGGTGTGCAGCGACTGGCAGCCGCCCAGCACGGCGGCCAGCGCCTGTAGCGACACGCGCACCACGTTGTTCTCCGGCTGCTGCGCCGTCAGCGACGCGCCGGACGTTTGAGCGTGGAACCGCAGCCAGCCGGAACGCTCGTTCTCCGCGCCAAAGGTCTCACGCATTTCCCGCGCCCAGATGCGTCGGGCCGACCGGAACTTGGCAATCTCCTCAAAAAAGTCGTTGTGGACGTTGAAGAAGAAGCTGAGACGCGGCGCGAAATCATCCACCGCCAGTCCGCGTTCCACGCAGTGCCGCACGTACTCGAACCCATCCACCAGCGTAAACGCCAGCTCCTGCACCGCGTTGCTGCCGGCCTCGCGGATGTGGTAGCCGCTGATGCTGATGGGGTTGAACCGGGGCATATGTTTGGTGGCGAATTCAACCGTATCGACCACCAGCCGCATGGACGGATCCGGCGGGAAGATGTACTCGTTCTGGGCGATATACTCTTTGAGAATATCGTTCTGGAGGGTGCCGCCCAGCGATGCCATTGACGCGCCCTGTCGCTCGGCGGCGGCGATGTACATGGCCCAGATGATGGCCGCCGGGCTGTTGATCGTCATCGACGTGGTTACCTGGTCCAGTGGGATGGCGTCAAAGACGGTTTGCATATCCTCCAGGCAGGACACGGCCACGCCGCACTTGCCAAACTCACCCCGCGCCCGCTCGTCGTCGTGGTCGTAACCGTACAGAGTGGGCATATCGAAAGCGACGCTCAGGCCGGTTTCGCCCTGATCCATCAGGAAGCGGAACCGCTCGTTGGTTTCCCGTGGCTGGCCAAAACCGGCGAACATCCGCATCGTCCAAAGGCGGGAACGGTAGCCGGTGGGATGTACCCCCCGCAGATATGGATACTCGCCCGGCAGCCCAATGTCGCGCAGATAGTCGCTGTCGGTAACGTCTGCGGGGCCGTACACCGGTTCGACGGGCAATTGGCTCAGAGTTTTGTACGAGCTCTTGCGCCTGCTGGCGGCGTCGGCCTTCTCGCGCCAGGCGGCGGTGCGCTGCTGGATCTGTTCGTTATCGTCAGAGAGGGCCATGAGGATGCTCCAGGTTGGGCGAAGGAAGTTTGTAGGCGGAATCAGTAAGTGAAGATATCGGCCACCGGGCATTCGAAGCCGGGCAGCACCGGCTCGGCAGTCAGCGTGTCGCCCGTGGCAAACCGTCGCACCGACCCGTCGTCATGGTGAGTTACCACTTGCTGGATATCGGGATACACTACCAGCACCAGGCGCACACCTGCGTCGAGCCACATCTGGGTCTTGGCGTCGATCTCCGGTTGCCGGTCGTTGGGAGAAACAACCTCCACTACCAGATCGGGGGCGACCTCGGCGAATCCGCGGGAGTTTGGTGGAGTCGCCATTCTCTCGAAGGACACAAACGCAAAATCCGGGGCGAACACGCTGTCCGGTTCCCCGGGGCGCCGGATCAGGAATCCTGTTTCTGCCAGGCGCCCATGTCCAAGATTGTGCTGCTCCACAAATGCGCCGATTCGCAATACGAGCTTGAAACCGACGAAGCCGTGATTGTCTCCCGCCGGTGGCATTTCTACCAGCTCCCCCCGCACCAACTCGTACCGCATCCCGTCGTCGGGCAGCGCCAGCAGGTCGTCAGCGGTAAGCAATTTTTTGGATGTGGTCATAGCGAGGCTCTCCCGGCTTCAGGGTTGGCCGGTCCGTCATCAAGGACAGTATAGCGCAAGCCACAGATCAAAAATCCTTGAACCCGCCATATTGAGGGGTATACCATACGTATAAGCGGGGTGTATCATACACCTAAGCGCGGAGTGGCCGGGGAACGCCGTCCCGCCTGAGGGACAGGCGCCGGACATAGCCGCGCTTCTGCTATTTGCTACGACTAGCCAGACTGCCAATTCCCTCGGCGCACCGTAAACAGTGACGGTTCGTCCCATCTCCGAGACGCATTCCCGTCCGTAAGCAACCGCTCATCAGGGCTCAGTCCCAGTCGTCTTTTCACAAAGCTGACCAGCGTCCTCTTCTCTCCGGCTCGTTGGGATGTCGTGCCGTAATAGCCATTAGCATCCTTCCAGTCGAATTGCACGCAACCCAGCAGCACGTCCACCAGTTGCAGATAGACGGACATATCGGATGTTGCGCGCAGGCAGCCCTTTACCCGCAGCGCCGACCCTAGTATATCTTCAAAATACACGGGCGATTTGTCCGGCTTGTCCTGCAAATCCACGATCGCGAATACATCCCGGTCCAACTGCTGTTTCAGTAACTCGCAAGCCAAATCTGCGTATGCCCGCCAAACGTCGCCATTCCAGCGCAACAAGCTATATTCAGGGTCAAGCCGGTCGAGTATCAGCGCATGGAACTGTGGCTCGGGGTAAGTAAAGTAGAGATTGAGCAGGTCAATGTACTGCTGAAGGTTGAAACGGGTGACTTCGCTGAACTTGTACTCATGATGGCGGGTTGAATGCATCAATCTATCGACTTCCCGTAGTGTCGGCGACTCGCCGTGCGACTGAATGTCTTTGCGAATCCTCTGGCGCTCGGCCATCCTGTCAGCGCTGAAGTTGAAGTGCAAACGATACAAGCTATTGGTTATGCCCTTGGTGTCGGGAATGACCAGCGCTCCGATGCCATAAACTGGCTGCTGCTGCCGTGAGCCGGAAAGAATGCCGGTCTCGTCAACAAATACGGGGCAAATGTCCATAGACCAAGCATATCCTTGGCTCTTTACCGCCGTCAACGCGGCTAACCGCTACGGCGAAAGATGAACACCGATTGACCCTGCTATTCCGCCGCCCGTTCCAGATTCAGCGCCAGCAGCCGCTCCAGTAGCTCCCCGTCGGCCAAATCGGTCGGCCACCCATACGCATCAACCACCGCCAGATCCAGCCGACGGTGCGCATTGGCCAGCCAGGTGGGGTAGTCGTTATAGAGGTTAGTGAGGGTGCGGCGGCGCAGTTGGTCGGCGGTCAGCGCCGGGCCGCCGAACAGGTCCACCGGGTTCAGCCAGTTCTCCCGCAGTCCGTTCAGCTCGGCGGCGGCAGTGGCGATGGCCGCGCGCTGCTCATCGGCAGGCGTCGGAAAGGGGAAGGTCTCAAAGCACGTGGTGGGGGTGTATGTACCTCCGCTTTCAGATTCCCGCAACTGACTGCCTACTTGTCTGGCCCATAATTCGTGAATAGTTGATGACAGTACGCCGAGCATATAGTCATTATCGCTGGCAATTGTGATGATTAGATTAGACGGCAACATATCTTTGGTGAGCCATACGAAAAAGCGATGCTTGGAAACCTTTGGCGTGCCAATAAATCTTTGCAAGGGCGATAGTGCCTGACGCATGGTGGTTGCCGGGTAACCGTGCAACCACCAGTTTTCCGCTCGCCAGGGCATCCTGTTATTGACCCGTGAAGGCATCACCTTTTCCTTCACGTACTCAAACGGTGCTTCGTAAAGAGCGGCATCTGCCTCGGGCATATCGACGCCAAAATCTATAATCCATACATTGCGGGACCGCTGTGTAATATCAATCCCATTAATCCAGCGCTTGATGACGTCGCTGTTGGATTTGCCGTGGGGATTGGGTTGCGCCATCATATTCAAGGCAACTGTTTCCGGTATATCAAACTCGCCTACCTTGCCGATGCCTTGAAACGACAGGTTGCGGTTCCCCGCCAAAGTTCTGGCCTGTGTCAAATCCGCCCCGCCGGTGAGATCGGCGTTGATGTTGTTCACGCGCTCGCCGTCCAGAATGCGGGTAGTCTGGCTGCCGTCGTCAAAACAGATGATTGAGATATGCACACTGGCGCCGTCCAGCACCCAATCCTGGTCAGAAACGGCGCTGAAAATATCGCCGCTCTCTTTGATACGAGCCAGCACCGGACGGTTGGACTGGAAGCGTATCGCCTGCGTCGCCAGCAGGCCGGCCCGCCGCGCCTTGCCTTCCGCAATGTGCTCCCGTGCCTTCTCGAACCAGTAACAGCAGAGGTCGCTGGAATTAGGGATGCGGTCGCCGTACAAATCATAGGCCGCGTTGACGTATTCATCGCCTAGCTGTTCCCGGAACGGGAAGTGGCCCAGGAACGGCGGATTGCCCACGATGTAATCCACCGCCGGCCATTCCGGTTCCGCCGAACGCCCCGGTTCCCGTATATCAATGATGGCGTCGCGGCATTCAATGGTATTCAGAGAACCCAGCACCGGCTCCCGGTTGTACTGGTGACCGTTTTCAATCAGCCATTGCAGATGCCCAATCCAGAGGGAAGTACGGGCCAGGTCACTGGCGTAAGCGTCAATCTCAATGCCATAGCACTGCTCCGGCGACACCTCCGGGAGGAAGCCCCGCAGGTTCAAGTCGGCGGCCAGCGTCAGTACCGCTTTTTCCAGGTCGTGCAACTGACGCAGCGCCACGTAAAGGAAGTTGCCGCTGCCGCAGGCCGGGTCCAGCACCTTCAGCGAGGACAGCCGGCTCTGGAATTCTTGCAGCAACCGGCGGGCCTGGGCTTCATCCTGCTGGCCCTCCAGCAGCGTCAGGCCGCCAACTTTGCGCTCAATTTCAGACCACTCAGCCTGCAACGGTTTGATTATCACCGGGTCGATAACCGACAGGATGTCAGCCTCGGAGGTGTATTGCGCGCCGACGAGTCCCTGCTTGTTGGGGTCAACCACCCGCTCAAACAGGGTGCCGAAAATGGATGGTTCGATGTGGGCCCAATTTCGCTCCGTCGCCTCGGAGAGTCCTTCCAGCTCACCCGTAGTCATCAAGACCGTATCCGGGTCTGTGAACAAATCGCCATTGAATTGGCGGATTCGGTCAATACCAAAACGACCGCCTTCATTCATTTGAGCGAAGAGTTCTTGCAGTCCTCCGTTAAATTCGGCAGGGTCGTTGTGATAGTTCTCGCAAAGCTGGGAGAGCACTCGGTTGGGCAGCAGGCCCACGTCCTGCGCGAAAAAGCAGAACACCAGACGATTCAGAAAACGGGCTACGTCAAGAGCGTCAACACCCCGCTCCCGCATGGACGCAGCGATTTTGGCGAAGATATTGGCCGTTGCCTTGGTAACATCATCCGGGCTGATTTCCGGTTCCAGCGCGTCCGGGTTGTGAAAAACGCTGCGCAGTATCTCCAGCTGCTCCGGTTCGCCCACATCGTCCAGCAGGATGGTATGGACAATGGACACCTTGTTGGTAAAGTTGGTGTGAACCCGGATGGTGCGGAAGTCGGACACCACCAGCAGGGGCGGGTTGTTCAGCGCCTCCCGGTAGCGTTGCAGCTGCCGGTACGCCTCGTCCAGGTCCAGGTGCAGCCCCTTGAACTCCCAGGCGAAGTAGCCTCGCTTGTACACGTCGGCGCGGCCCCGGCGGCCCGATGACTCCCGCACCGCGCGCTCAAAGGTGTACCACTCCTGACGGGGGTCAAGCTCGGCCGGCGTCGGATGCTCCACCACCCGGCAGAGGTCGATGAACCATTCCTGCGCCCCGGCCGATTCCTGCCCCCGGCTGCGGCGCCACTTGGCAATGAACTGTTGGGGAGTCATGGCGTTAACTGCAATGCCCCGGCCGCCTTCTGCCGTCGGTGATGCGCCGTCGGTGATGCAAGGGGCCGGAAGGTCAGTAGGTGAAAATATCGGCTACGGGGCAGGCAAAACGGGGCAGCGCCGGCTCACAAGTCAAAACGTCGTCAATGCCGAACTGTTGCACCGACCCGTCCTCGTGATGAGCGTACACTTCCTGCGTTTCGGGATACACGTTCAACACCAGGCGCACGCCGGCGCCCAGCCACATTTGCGTTTTGGCGTCTATCTCCGGCTGCCGGTCGTTAGGTGAAGCAACCTCTACGACCAGGTCGGGGCAGACCCCGAAGGCGTAGCCCTGTGCTGGTGGGGGTTCGGTCATTCGCTGCCGGGTGACGAATGCGTAATCCGCAGCTCGAATTGTGTCTGGCCCTCGTTCAATATGGATGCCAGTTTCGGCAGCGAGCGAGTATCCCAGGTTGCGCTGTTTGACAAAATAGCCAATCAGCAAGCCAATGTTGGCGGCAACCAACCCGTGCATTATGCCTGGTGGCGGCATTTCAATCAGCTGTCCACGGATGAGTTCGTACCGCATCCCGTCGTGGGGCATCGCCAGCAGGTCATCGGCGGTCATCAACTTCCTGGATGTGGTCATAGTTGGCGCCTCTGGCATTCGCCCGGTATTCACAATGATCCGAACCGTCGTTTCGGGCATTATAGCGCAAGCCAACCGGATTCCGGCCAGCCGATGCAATTGGCCCGCCGTCCTACTCCACCACCCGGCAGAGTTCAATGAACCATTCCTGCGCCCCGGCCGCCTTCCGCCGTCGGTTATGCAAGGGGCCGGAAGGTCAGTAGGTGAAAATATCGGCTACGGGGCAGGCAAAACGGGGCAGCGCCGGCTCACAAGTCAAAACGTCGTCAATGCCGAACTGTTGCACCGACCCGTCCTCGCGATGAGCGTACACTTCCTGTGTTTCGGGATACACGTTCAACACCAGGCGCACGCCGGCGCCCAGCCACATTTGCGTTTTGGCGTCTATCTCCGGCTGGCGGTCGTTAGGTGAAGCAACCTCTACGACCAGGTCGGGGATTACTTCGGCGTAGCCGCGCGCTGCAACGTGGCCTGACAGCCGTCCGAGCGAGGCAAAGGCGTAATCCGGAGCACGGACCGTATCAGGGAGCCTTTCGATCCAGAATCCGGTATCTGCGGCCCACGTGTGGCCCAAGTCGCCAGCTTCGACATAATTGCCTATCCGCCGGCCGGTTCGATCCGCTACTATCCCGTGCCGGTCTCCAGCAGGCGCCATTGTTATTAGCTGTCCACGGATGAGTTCATGCCGCATCCCGTCGTGGGGCATCGCCAGCAGGTCATCGGCGGTCATCAACTTCCTGGACGTAGTCATAGTTGGCGCCTCCGGCATTCGCCCGGTATTTGCAATGATCCGAACCGTCGTTGCGGACAGTATAGCGCAAGCCAACCGGATTCCCGCCGGCCGATGCAGTTGGCCTGCCGGCCTACTCCACCAGCCTCACGAAGCAATGAACCATTCCTGCGCCCCAGCCGCCTTTTGCCGTCGGTTATGCAAGGGGCCGGAAGGTCAGTATGTGAAAATATCGGCTACGGGGCAGGCAAAACCGGGTAGCGCCGGTTCGCAAGTGAGCGTGTCGCCAGCGCCGAAACGCTGCACCGTGCCATCCTCGTGGTGGGCAAAGATTTCCTCCGTTACGGGATAGACGTTGAGTACCAGGCGAACGCCGGCAGCCAGCCACATTTGCGTTTTGCGGTCAATGCCTGGCTGTCGGTCGCTGGGCGAGGCTACTTCAACCACCAGGTCAGGGGTTACTTCCCCGTAGCCGCGATGACTCGGGCGGTTTGGCATTCGTTCGTAGGATACAAATGCGTAGTCCGGTGCCAGAACGGTATCCGGGCCCCGTTCAATCCAAAACCCGGTCTCGGCCAATCGGCCGCGCCCCAACTCATTCTGATGGGCAAAAACGCTGATTCTCCAACCCACTTCGGCGCCGACAAACCCATGATCGTCACTCGCTGGCGGCATCGTGGTCAGTTCCCCCCGCACCAGTTCATGCCGCATCCCGTCGTGGGGCATCGCCAGCAGGTCATCGGCGGTCATCAACTTCCTGGACATAGTCATAGTTGGCGCCTCCGGCATTCGGGGTGAACCGATCCGTCGTTGCGGACAGTATAGCGCAAGCCAACCGGATCCCCGCCAGCCGATGCGATTGGCCCGCCGTCCTACTCCACCAGCCGCACGAACCGGCGGCGGCCGGCGCGGATGACGGCGCCGGCGGCCAGCGCTGGTAGGGGCGCTCCGGCGGCCACGGTTGCCCGGTCGCCGCTGCCGTGGATGATTTCCACGGCGCCCTGGCTGACCAGGCGGCGGGCCTCGCTGGCGCTGGCGACCAGTTCCGTTCGCACCAGCAGCTGGTTGATGCTCAGTTCGGCAACGTCGGCCAGCCGACACTCGGGAATATCATCGGGCAGGTCCCGGCGCTGCACCACCTGCTCGAACTGGGCCTCGGCGCCGCTGGCGGCAGCGGCGTCGTGGAAGGTGGCGGTTATGGAGCGGGCCAGCCCCTTCTTGAAATCCATCGGGTTGGCGGAATCCGACTCCATCGCCTGGCCCATGGCGGCGAGGTCGGCGTTGGGCACGTCGGTCAGGTACTCATAATACTGGAGTATCAGGCTGTCGGGCAGCGACATCACCTTGCCGTACATCTCCTGCGGCGATTCTTCCAGCGCAATGTAGTTGCCCAGGCTCTTGCTCATCTTCTGGACGCCATCGGTGCCCACCAGGATGGGCATGAGGAAGCACTGCTGCGGCGTTTGACCCATCATCTCCTGCAACTCGCGGCCCACCAGCAGGTTGAACATCTGGTCGGTGCCGCCGAATTCCACGTCGGCTTCGATGGCCACCGAGTCGTAGGCTTGCAGCAGCGGGTAGAGCAGCTCGGTGATGGCGATGGGTTGGTGGTCGGCGAAGCGGCGGGCGAAATCGTCCCGTTCCAGGAACTGGGCCACGGTGAAGCGGCTGGTCAGCTCGATGACGTTGGCCAGGGTGAAGTCGCCGAACCACTGGCTCTGCCATTCCACCTGGGTGCGGTCGCGGTCGACCACCTTGAAGAACTGACGCATATACGATTCGGCGTTGTCCAGCACCTCGGCATGGCTGAGCATCGAGCGGGTGGCGGAACGGCCCGAGGGGTCGCCAATCTGAGCCGTCCAGTCGCCGACGATGAGAATGACCTGATGGCCCAGGTCCTGCAGCTGCCGCAACTTGCGCAGCCCCACCACGTGGCCGAGGTGAATGTCCGGGCGGCTGGGGTCGAATCCCATTTTGAGGCGGAGCGGGCGACCCCGTTGCAGCATGGCGACGAAGGCGTCCTCAGAGATGATACGGCTCACGCCCCGCCGCGTGATGAGCGTCGTATCCGCGGGAATCCGGACGGGACTAGTCACCGGCAACCTTGCCCTTGCGTTCCAGTTCGTCGTGCTGGGTCAGGGTGGCCCGGGCCAGGTCAACGTCCCGGTTCATCTGGGTGATGAGGGCGTCGATGCCGTCGAAGGTTTCCTGACCGCGCAGCCGGGACACGAACTCCAGGCGCAGCGACCGGTCGTAGATGTCGTCGGAGAAGTCCAGCAAGTGCGCCTCGATGAGCCGCTGGCTCAGCCCGAAGGTGGGCCGCACCCCAATGCTGGTCGCCGCCATGTGGCGCACGCCGTTCACCGTCGCATAGGTGGCATAGACCCCATCGGCAGGGATGACAAAGTTGACGGTGGGCACGATGTTGGCGGTGGGAAAGCCCAGCTGACGCCCCATCTTGGCCCCATGCACCACGATGCCGTCGGTGGCGTAGGGCCGGCCCAGCAGATATTCGGCGCCGTCCACGTTGCCGTCGGCCAAAGCGTTGCGCACCCGCCGGCTGCGTACCGCCGAGCCGTCCAACTCCAGCGGCGGCACCGTCTCCACCCAAAAGCCCATTGAGGAGCCGCGCCGTCGCAGGTAATCCAGATTGCCGCTGCGATTCCGCCCCAGCGCAAAGTCCGGCCCGGTTACGATGCCGCGCATCTTCAGGCAGTCCACCAGCAAAGCCGTAAACTCGTTGGCGTCAACGTTGGCCAGCTCGTTGGTGAACTCCAGGCTGATAACCTGCCCCACGCCGGCCTTGTAGAGCAGTTGCACCTTCTCTTCGGGCGTAATTATCTTGTTGACCACCCGATCCGGGTTCACCACCTCGGCGGGATGATTGCTGAAGGTGATGACCGTGGAAATCAGCGGTTTCGGCGCCAGCTGAAAGAGCCGTTGCAGCAGGTGCAGGTGGCCGCGATGCACACCGTCAAAAACGCCGATGGTGATGGCGGTTTCACTGCCGGGTGGGGGAGCCGCGTCGGCCAGCGTCTGGCGAAAACTCATTGGGTTTGCGTTTTCCAGCGTCGGTATGTGCTGCCGACTGGCAGGCGTTTCATAAGGAGTAAGGGCGCAGCAAAACTGAGGGTTGCCGGCACCCGCCCTAGCGCACCGTCGCGACTATCCGCTACGGTTGGGCCTAGCGGCAACGATGGTAGCACAAGGCTCGGCAACCCGGCAAGCGCAGACCCACCGTCGCAGGGCAATCGCGTCTTAATGGTGGTTTTTAGAATTATGCTAATGTTGTCGGATTCGATGAAACGAGAGGAGGCAACGGGCCGTGGCAGAATCGCATCACGTATCGATCCTGGATCATTTCGCTAACCTGGACGATCCCAGGGTGGAACGCACCCGACGCCACCAACTGGTAGACATCATCGCCATCGCCAGCTGCGCCACCATCTGCGGGGCCGATTCCTGGGTGCATATGGAACTCTTCGGCAAGAGCAAGCTGGAATGGTTCCAATCCTTCCTGGAACTGCCCGGCGGAATCCCCTCCCCTGACACTTTCGGCGCGGTCTTTGCCCGTCTGGACCCCGAGCAGTTCCAGAGTTCCTTCATGGCCTGGACCCAAGCCGTCGCCGAACTGCTGCCCGGGGAGGTGGTGGCCCACACCCTTGACCAATCGCGGGAAGACGGCCCGACGGTCTCACGACCGCGCGGGCGGCCAGCGAGCCATGCACCTGGTCAGCGCCTGGGCGACGCAGAACACTCTGACGTTAGGTCAAGTCCAGACCGAGGAGAAATCCAACGAAATCACCGCCATCCCCCAGCTGCTGCAACAGTTGGAACTGCAAGGCTGCATCGTAACCATTGCTGCCATGGGCTGCCAGCGGGAGATTGCCCAGCAGATCGTGGACGGCGGAGCCGACTACGTGCTGGCGGTGAAAGAGAACCAGGGTCAGCTCCACGAGGGCATCCGAGACCGGTTCGCGGGAGCCGCGGCGTTGGGTTTTGACGGGGTGCCCTACGACTACGCCCAGACCGTGAACAAGGGACACGGCCGCATCGAGCGGCGGGAATGTTGGGTCATCACCGAGACGGACTGCCTGGACTACCTGGATCCCCACGGGCAATGGCCTCAAATGAAAGCGGCCATCAAAGTGGTCGGCCATCGGGAAACCACCGCGGGCAGCGTCAGTCAACCCCGCTACTACATCAGCAGCCTGGCGGCCTCGGCAGAACAACTCCTGGCTGCCGTCCGGAGCCATTGGAGCATTGAGAACTCGCTGCACTGGACTTTGGACGTAACCTTCGGGGAAGACCAGTGCCGAGTGCGCAAGGATCACGGGCCACCGAACCTGGCCACCCTGCGTCAGATCTCCCACAACCTGCTGAAAAACGAAAACACCCTGAAAGTGGGCATCCAGGGCAAACGACTCAACGCCGGTTGGCGTGAAGACTACCTGCTGAAAGTCCTCCTCGGATAAGACGCGATTGCCCTGCCCACCGTCGGGCGTACCCACTTTATCCTGTCATTGCGAGCGTCCTTCGACAGGCTCAGGACGAGCGGAAATCTCCATGAGGTTGGATACACGTCGGCGAGTAACTGTTCAGAGTTGCGGGGAAGTGAGCAGTTGTCGGCAAGCGGCGAGGGGATTCAGTCCTTGGGCGCGCCAGGTGCCGAAGAGGGAAGCCAGGGCCATCCTGCTGTTGCTGCCCCGTTGCGACCGGGTGCCGCCGCTGATCTTGCGGCTGACGACCAGGTGGCGCAGGCTGCGTTCGGCGGCGTTGTTGTCCGGTGGCGCCTCCGGTTCGGCCACGAAGACGAAGAGTTCTTTGATATGGCGCTCAATGCGTCGGCACAGCTTGGCCTGAGCCGCTGACGAGTCGTCCAAGCAAGGCTGGCAAATGGCCAGCAACTGCCGTTCCAGGGCCAGTTGGGCGGCGCGTCGCCGCTTGGTCTGGGGATGGGCGCTGGCTTTGGCCCGGTCGTAAATCTCGTGGACGGCGTCGGCCCACTGCGCCAGCTTTCGGTCCTTCGGATAGAGGACCTTCAGGTCGTGAATGTCCCGCAACAGATGAACCCAGCAGCGTTGCTTGGGGCCGTCGTAATGATGGTAGGCAGCGTAGAAATCGCTGACCAGCACACCGGAGAAGGTGTCGCCCAGAGCTTCATCCACCACCTCCTTGTTACGACCCCGCCGCAGGAAATAGCGCGCCGATGGGGTGCTGAAAGTCCACACGTAGCCGTTGTGGCCATCCTCACGCCAGCCGGTCTCATCGGCGTGGACCACTGGGCTGGCGCGGATCTCGGCCAGGATCCGGTCCACTGCGGCCTGGGCCTTTTGCGCGGTGCGATGCACCGCAGCCATGATGGCTCCCACGCTGAGGCGCAGCCCATGGACGGTGCGCAGATACCGCTGGATGACGGCGATGGGCAGTCGGGCCTCCGCTCGGAGCGTGGCGATCAGGCTGACCAGGTTGATACCCATGCGCTGCTGGCCCAGCACCACGCCGTCCAGTTGCGCGGTGGGAACGCAGCGGCGTCGGCAAGCCGGACAATCCCTGGCGATATAGACGTGCTCGGTAACTTCCGCCGCAACCTGGGGCAACTCGATGACCTCCCGGGTGCGCTGGGTCCAGCCACCGGACAACTGGGTTCCGCAGTCGGGGCAGTTTCCATCACGTGCTCCACCCGTCTGGTGGGCGTCATGGGGCGGCGGGCAAAGCCGTGGGGCCGAGGCTTGCGCGGCGCTTTGGGCAGGGCAGGTTTTCGGTCGGCTTTGGGTTTGAGACCGGGCATCCCCCGGGCGCCACTGGGTTTGGCCCGCCTTTCCAGCTGAGCAATCCGTTGCTCCAGGCGCTCGATGATCGCCTGCTGCCTGGCTGTGATGGCCTGCAGTCGGGCTATGATGGCGATGAGGACATCGCGGTCAGCGGTGGACAGGTCAATTTCCGGATTCATACCCGTTATATGACACAACCACAACCATTCGCGCCAGCCATCCCCAAACCTCTTTGAACCAATTCCCCCCACCAAGTCTGAACAGTTACGTCGGCGAACCGCCCTTGCTACGGCGGAGATTGCCACGCTACCTTCGCAATGACAGGTCGATCTGGTTCACGGCGAGCAGAGCCGCCCAAACCAACCTGCCCGCCCCACCCCCGTTCCAGATGGGAACGGTATAATGCGGACGGCAGCTGGGCGCTTAAATCAGTCGAAACTTGCAATCGCCGTAAACGTCAACTCCCTAACTGCCCGCCCTAAAATGCCCCCACGCAATTCCAACACGATGCGCGTTGCCGGCGGTGATGTACGCGGCTTGCGGCTCCACGGGGCCGTGGTTGCGGGCATTCGGCCCACTACAGAACGGGTCCGCGCCGCCATCTTTAACATTTTAGAGTCTGACCAGGTTGTTGGCCGGCGCGCCGTTGACCTGTTTGCGGGCACCGGGAGCCTCGGTATCGAAGCGTTGAGCCGGGGTGCGGCATGGGCCGATTTCGTGGAGCAAAACGCCCGGCAGTGTCGCCCGCTGCAGGACAATCTGAACCACACCGGTTTTGCCGGCGCAAGCAAGGTGAACTGTGCCGACGCCCTGCGCTATCTGGCACGTCAGCAGGAACCTTTTGACCTGGCCCTGCTCGACCCGCCGTACCGGATGCAGGACCTGGCTCCCGTGCTGCGGGCATTGGCCGCGCCCGGCGTACTGGCCGTCGACGCCACTGTGGTGCTGGGACACAGCAGCCGCATATCGGCCCCGCAGGACATCCATCGCCTGCGACAATATGACCAGCGGCGGTACGGCGATAACGGCGTTACCTTTTACCGATACGATCCGGACTGGCCGGCAACGTAACTGAACAGCGAATCTGAACAACGAAAACTGAATCAGGAGATTAGCCGAATGGTAACCGCTCTCTATCCGGGTTCTTTCGACCCGGTAACGATGGGACACCTGGATGTGGCCCGTCGCGCTGCACGGTTGTTCGATACAGTTCTGGTCGCCGTGTACGACACACCGTCCAAGAGCCTCCTGTTCGACACCGCAGAACGCGTGGACCTCATGCGTCGGGCCGTGGCCGACACCGGCAACATAGAGGTGATTCCCTTTACCGGCCTGGTGGTGAAATGCGCCCGGGATACCGGCTCGGCAACCATCATCCGCGGTCTGCGCAGCGGCCCCGATTTTGAGTATGAATCCCAGATGTTCTTTATGAACCGGCGGCTGGAACCTGACGTCGACATGGTTGCGCTGATGAGCGACCCGCAACATATGATGATCAGTTCCAGCCTGCTCAAAGAGGTGGCGCGGCTGGGCGGCGACATTACCGGAATGGTGCCGCCCCACGTGGCCGCCGCCCTGCACGAGAAATTCCAGCTGCCGGCGCCATAGCCCCGGTTTTTAGCCAGACCAGGGCAAGTCTAACCACCGGCACAAGGGGGACATTATCGACATCAACAACATCATCGACCGCATTGAACTGCTGGTTGATTCGAGCAAATCGGTGCCGCTGAGCAACAGCGCCATGGTTGACAAGGTGAAGCTCAACGAGCTGGTGGCCCAACTTCGCATGGCCATCCCACAGGAAGTTCGACACGCCGAGGAAATGCTGTTCCGCAAGGACCAGATTATGACGTCGGCGGCGTCTGAAGCGCACCAGACCCGTCAGCACCTGGAGCAGGAGTTCCGCAGCCGTCTCGGCGAGCACGAGCTGGGTCGCAAGGCCGAGGAAATGCTGCGCGAGGCCGAGGTCAAGGCGCGTCGAATGATGCAGCAGGCCGAGCAGGAGGCTGAGAATCGCCGCAACCATGCCGACGCCTACGCGCTGCGTACTTTGCGCAACCTGGAGCGCGACCTGTCCGCGGCCAGCGGCTCAATCCGCAAGGGCATCGACGTGCTGGCCGGTTCTGCGCTGGCGTCCACCGCAAACTCCTCCATACCGTCGCCCGCGGATTTCGCTACGGATGATGTGGCCGAGCATAGCGTTTTCAGGTAGGCGCGCTCCGATGACATCGGCGCACACCAGTGCGTAAGTCCTGTGTCGTTGCGATGAGCGAAGCGACGGGGCAATCCGGGAGCGGCAGCGAACACCGCCGGGACACGTCAGCCACACCGGAACGGGATTGCCACGCTGCGCCCACAATGACAAACCTGGGGACGCGTGGGCGTGGTTCGTGGTTGCAACCCCCTCCCTGGTGGGTGTAAAATTGCCCCAGCCAAATGGCGGGTTCCGTTATTGGCTTGGCTCGACCATAGTGCCGGACGCGGTCACTGGGAGTGATGCAGCTAGATATGCGTGAACTGGTAATTGACAGCATCCGGATCAGCCAAATGAATTACCAACGGGTGGTGGTTCTGAAGGAACTGGAAACCAACCTCTTCCTGCTCATCTGGATTGGCCCCACCGAAGCCGAAGCCATTGCCGTGAAGATGCAGGGCATGACCGTTCCCCGCCCATTGACCCACGACTTGCTGGTTGACCTGGTGAAAACGGTGGGCGGTTCCTTCGAGCACATCCTGGTGAACGACCTGCAGAACGAAACCTTTTACGCCAAGGTGGTTATCCGAGTCGGCGACCAGACCCACGAAATTGACTCCCGGCCCAGCGACGCCATGGCCGTGGCCGTGCGCGCCGAAGTTCCCATCTACGTTGCCGACGCCGTAATGGAAAAAGCCGCTATCTCCATGGACCAGGACACTGGCCAGCCCATCCCGGCCCCGGACGATTCCGCCACGGAGGCTGAGCCGGTAACCGAGGAAGAATTGCAGAAGCTGTCTGCCTTCACCGACTTGATTAACGAGTTGGATATGGAAGACTTCGAACGCAAGTAGATGAAGTCCTCTGGCCAACTTCGCAACGCAGGATAATACGCCCCGATACCAGAATTGGCGGGGCGTTTTCGTTGCCAGATTACGTATTTGGACATCATACGCATTGACACGCCCGAAAACCGATGCTACCATTCTCGCCGCCCGTCAACAGGTTGGTTTGTGAACGCTCATGCCGTCCTGGCTTCTGGTCGCCCTGCGGCTCACCGGCTTAGGTTGGTATGTTGCCATCTGCATTGTGCTGGGCATTATTGGAGGCCTATGGCTGGGGAAGCTAACCGGTCAGGTAGCGTTGCTGGTGCTGTTGGGAACAGTGCTGGGCAGCGTAGTCGCCTTTTACGGCGTGTACCGGATGGTTTTGCGGGCTATCTACGGTTCCAACCCGCCGCAACCGTCGCCACGACGACGGGACGCGCCGGGTGATAACGACGGAGGCATCAACTAGTCGTGTCACGTAATCGGATGCTAATGCTCTTTGGCATCGGCATGGGCGTGCTGCTCATTGTCGGCTTTGTCGTTGGAGCCGTCGGCTCGCGGATGTTCGGTGGCGAATCCGGCCAGCCGTTCGTGCCCCAACCCGAGATCCATCTACCACCGCAACCGATCTTCCCGAAAGAGGCCCGCTATTCCGCTCTGGGCATTGAACTTGGCGAGGATGCCGGCGCCCATGTCGAGGCCGAATCATCCGACGCCAGTCAGAGTGAGTCCTCGGACAGCGCTGACGCCCATCCCGCAGCAGAGGAACATCACGGCGAACCCCTGGGGGTCATGGACATCGCCATCACTAACACCCTCATATCGGCCTGGCTGGTCAGTATCGTGATGCTGGTGTTCTTTGTCGGCGGCGCGCGGCAGCCCAAGGTTGTACCGGGCCGGTTACAGGCGCTGGTCGAGATGCTATTCGAGTTGGTGCTTAACTTCGCCACCGGGGTTTTGGGGCCGGAGATGGCGCGCAAGGCATTTCCGGTGGTGGCGACCATTTTCTTCTTCGTGCTTTTCAACGCCTGGCTGGCCATCTTCCTGATACCGATTTATCAGGCCATTGGCTTTGGCGCCGGCGGCGAGCACGGGTTTGAAATCAGGGCTCACCTGCTGCGGCCGGCCGGCACCGACCTGAATATGCCGCTGGCGTTGGCGCTGATTTCCTTCGTGTTCGTGGAATACTGGGGGTTCCGGGCGCACAACTTCGGCTACCTGAAGAAGTTCTTCGCCTTTGGCGACATTCTGCGCGGGCGACCATCCGGCCTGATTAACGTTATGGTCGGATTTCTCGAACTGATTTCCGAGTTCGTGCGGATTGTGTCGTTCACCTTCCGGCTGTTTGGAAACATGACCGCCGGTGAAATTCTGGTGGTGATGATTACCTTCCTGGTGCCCTTCGTGGCAACCCAGTTCGTGTTCGGACTCGAATTGCTGGTGGGGCTAATCCAGTCGGTTATCTTCGCCGGCCTGACACTGGTATTCCTGTCGGTGGCGGTCAGTCACGAGGAGCACTAACCGGCGAGCAGCGCGAGCAAAAATAATCGGGAATTACCCGCTCCCGCGCACTGAGTGCGGTTGCGGAGCAGCCAAAATCAGGGCCACATTATTCAACAGGGCCACATTCGACACGGAGGATACTCAACAATGGCAATCGACCTCTCAATGATGATGACACTGCTCGCAATGGGCGCTCAAGCGTTGTCCGACGACGGCGCAAAGTACGTCGCAGCCGGCTTGGCTATCGGTCTCGGCGTCGTCGGCCCCGGCGTTGGCATCGGCATCCTGGGCTCCGGAGCCATGGGCGCAATCGGGCGCAACCCCGAAGCCGCCGGCGCCGTTACCACCAACATGATTCTGGCGATCGCCTTCGCGGAAGCGTTGGGCATTTACTCGCTCATCGTGGCCGTAATCCTGCTCTTCGTGGTGTAGCAACATGGCAGAACTGGGCTTGAATGTGCCCTCGCTGATCAGTTATCTGATCAACTACATTGCTCTGCTGATATTGCTGGCCGTATTCGCCTACCGTCCTTTGCTAAACGCAATCGACGGGCGGATTGAAACCATCCGCGACAGCCTGGCCGCCGCAGACCGCGCCCGGGAGGAAGTGGCTTCGTCCCGCGCCGAAATCGAAGAGGAGCTGAACGCAGCCCGCCGTGAAGGACAACGTCTGCTGGATCAGGCGCGGGAAGCCGCCGACCGTTTTCGCGACGAAGAGATGGCCCGTGCGCGGCAGGCCGCCGTGGACTTCACCGAGCGGGCTCAGGCCGACATTGGTCGTGAGCGCGACGCTGCCATCAACGAGGTTCGCGCCGCATTCGGCGACTTGGCGATCACTGCCGCCGAGCGGATTATTCGCCGCACGGTGGACCGGCAAGCCCATCAGGAAATCATCGATCAGGTCCTGGCAGAAGGCGAGCAAGTGCTCCGCCGCAGCTAGACAGGCTATCGTCAAAACGCCCACCGGCGACCATGCGCCCGTACCGACGGGTTGTCGCCGCTGACGCAGCAACCGGCTACGTAGATAACCGCTACGTAGCAAACGGCTACGCAGCGCCGGGATACGTCAGGAATCAGGACAGGGAGGCAGCACAGCCGTGGCAAAACGATTGTCGGGGCAACGCTACGCACAGGCCATCTTCGAGTTGGCCCTGGAGAACGGGCTCGTGGAGGAGTGGGACCAGGACTTGCGTCTGGCGTCCGACGTGCTCCAGGACGACGAGTTCGCGCTGTTCCTCAAACACGCCGAAATTTCGGCGGAGCGCAAGATAACCGCTGTCGAATCGGTGCTGGCCCAGGCCCATCCACTGGTACGCAACATGGTATCGCTTTTGGTAAGCCGCAATGGTGTGGACGCCATTACCGACGTGCAGGCCAGTTATACGGCCCTCCTGGACGAACATCTGGGGCGGCAACAGGTGGAAGTTACGGCGGCGGTGCCATTGGAAGATGCCGAACTGGAGCGCATCACCCGCTTTGCGTCTGCTCTCACCGGAAAGGAAGTTGTGCTTACCGCCCGGGTTGACGAGAATATTCTGGGCGGCCTGGTTATTCAGATTGGCGACCAACTGCTCGACGGCAGCACCAGCTCCGCGCTGGACCGCCTGCGCCACAACGTGCGCGCCCAGGCGGCGTGATTTCGATACATCGCCTTGCGAGATTGCCACGCTGCGCTCGCAATGACACGACGCAAACTCTCTGTAAACGGTAACGCAGGACACAAGGAGACTCGCCGATGGCAGTCAGCGGACAAGAGCTAGTATCACTCATCAAGCGGCAGATCGAGGAGTTCGGCGGCGACCTGACTCTCGTAGACGTGGGCACGGTGTTGCAGGTCGGCGACGGTATTGCCAGCATTCAGGGCCTGCAGAGCGTGCGTTCCAATGAGCTACTGGACTTTGGCAACGATGTGCTCGGCCTAGCGCTCAACCTGGAGGCCGACGTGGTTGGCGCCGCCATCCTCGGCGACCCCAACGCCGTGAAAGAGGGAGACCGGGTAAGAGCCACCGGACAGATTATTGAGGTCCCCGTCGGCGATGGACTCCTGGGCCGCGTGGTGGATCCGTTGGGTCGTCCGCTGGATGGCAAGGGACCCATTGCCAGCGTTCGCACCATGCCCGTAGAGCGAACGGCTCCCAACGTGGTGGTTCGCAAGTCCGTCGATACCCCGGTGCAAACCGGAATCAAGGCCATTGACGCCATGATTCCCATTGGCCGCGGCCAGCGGGAACTGATTATCGGCGACCGCTCCACCGGCAAAACGGCCATCGCCATCGACACCATCATCAACCAGCGCGAAACCGACCTCATCTGCATTTACGTAGCCATCGGCCAGAAGCAGGGCAAGGTTTCGCAGGTGGTGGGTATCCTAGAAGAATACGGCGCCATGGATCACACCATTGTGGTTAACGCCGGCTCCGCCGATTCCGCGCCTTTGCAATTCATTGCGCCCTATGCCGGTTGCGCCATGGGCGAGGCTTTCATGGAAGAGGGCAAGGACGTGCTCATCGTTTACGATGACCTGACCAAGCACGCCTGGGCCTACCGTCAGATGTCGCTGCTGCTGCGCCGTCCCGCCGGCCGCGAGGCTTACCCGGGCGACGTGTTCTACCTGCACAGCCGCTTGCTGGAACGAGCCGCCCGTATGCACGACGACTTCGGCGGGGGGTCGATTACGGCCTTGCCCATTATCGAGACGCAGGCCGGCGACGTGTCCGCGTACATCCCAACCAACGTCATCTCCATCACCGACGGCCAGATTTACCTGGAGCCGGAACTGTTCAATGTGGGTATCCGACCGGCCATCAACGTGGGTTTGTCGGTTTCCCGAGTGGGTGGCGCGGCCCAGACCCGGGCGGTGCGGCAGGTGGCTGGCAGCCTCCGCATGGACCTGGCCCAGTATCGCGAATTGGCCACCTTCGCCCAGTTTGGCACCGCCGACCTGGACGCTTCAACCCGGGCGCAGCTGGCGCGGGGTCAGCTGGCAACGGAGGCGCTGAAGCAGGGGCAATATCGACCGCTGAACCTGGGCGAGGAAGTGATGGTTCTCTTCGCGGTGAACTCCGGCCTCATGGAAGATATACCGCTGGAACGCGTGGGAGCATTTGAAGAACAGCTGCTCCGCCACCTCAACGCAACCCATCCTGCGGTCGGGCAAGCCATAATCGAGGCTGGCAACATTTCCGACGATTTGAGCGCCCAACTCACCGCAGCCATCAACGAATTCAAGCCGACCTTTGGCTAAACTGAAAAACACCCGGTAGCAAAGCGCTAACGGTCTATCGCCCATCATCGTCAGGTTGCAATATGCCCAGCGTCAGAGACATACGGCGGCGCATCCGGAGCGTCGAAAATACCGGCAAGGTTACCAATGCCATGTCGTTGATCGCGGCGTCCAAGATGCGGCGGGCGCAGCAGGCGGTTACCGAAGGACGGCCCTACGCCGAAAAAATTCACGAAGTGATTGCCGAGCTGGCCGCTCAACCTGCCGGCGATGAAGACGCTACCCACGCGCTGTTGCAAGTGCGGCCGGTCAACCGTATCGCGTTGGTAGTCGTCACGCCGGACCGCGGACTGGCCGGGGGTATGCACTCCACCATTAACCGACGGGTCGCTCAGTTCATCCTGGACAGCGAGCGCCCGGTGCGGAGCATTGTGGTGGGTCGCAAAGGCCGGGACTTCCTGGTGCGTTACACTCAGGGGGTGCAGGCAGTATTTACCGACCTGGGAGACCGGGTTTCGCTGGCCGACACCACCGCCATTTCCGGCCTGGTTATCAATGACTACACCGCCGGGGAGGTTGACGAGGTGTACCTGTTCTATATGCGATTCGTCTCCACGGTGCAGCAGGTGCCGGTTATGGAACGCATCTTGCCGGTGGCGCCGGCGGAGTTGGACAGTACCCAGCGGGTGGGCTACATTTACGAACCGGACGCGGCAACGGTACTCAGTTCGCTGCTGCCCCAGTTTGTGGAAATGCAGGTTTACCACGGAATCCTGGAAAGTATTGCCAGCGAGCAGTCGGCGCGCATGGTTGCCATGCGCAACGCCACCGACAACGCCAGCCAACTTTCCTCAGACCTGACGCTGGTAATGAACAAGCTGCGCCAGGACAGCATCACCAACGAGTTGCTGGACCTGATTGGCGGCCAGGCGGCGATGGAGGGATAAGGTCCGGCGGTATTGACAAGACTGAATGCTTCCTTTTGGTGATATACCCGCTGAGCTATATCGGTGGTTTCTGCTGACTTACGGCGCTACAGCCGCCGGACGTGTTGCGCTGGAAGCCCATAAGCAGATAGCCGTTCTGGAAACCGCTTGGTATGATGTTCCTACAGCAGCACTCAGCATACTGGAGCAGGGGCTCATCCCCCACGCATCGCTCTCTCTGGCCTTGGCGGAGGTACTTAATATGGTTTTAGGAGCGCTCATCAAGAGAAAAGCTCGCACCGAGGGTCGGGCCCAAGGTCGGGCCGAGGGCTTGGCCGAGGGAATAGCGGCAGCCAATAAGGCTTGGGCCGAATGGAATCAAAGGCGATTAGAGGCTGAAGCCAATGGTCAGCCCTTTAACGAGCCGCCCCCTGGCCAGCAATCCGCCAGCGCCGCGCCGTAATAAACCCTTCCCCTGAAACAATCCGGAGGACAAACAAGATGCCCGGCAAAATTGCCCAAGTTATCGGTACGGTGGTGGACGTAGAATTCCCCGCCGACCAGCTCCCCAATTTGTTCGATGCGCTGGAGGTAGACAACTCCGGCGAACGTTTGGTGCTTGAAGTGCAGCAGCACATCGGCAACCACTGGGTGCGCTGCCTGGCGTTGGGTACTACTGACGGCTTGGCTCGCGGCACCGAGGTTACCGACACCAGCAGCAAGGTTTCGGTGCCCGTCGGCCCGGAGACTCTCGGCCGCCTGTTCGACGTTACCGGCACGCCGCTGGACAATCTCGGCGCCGTAGAAGCGGCCCAGACCTGGCCCATCCACCGAGACCCGCCGGCCTTCGACGACCAGAGTTCCACCGTGGAGATTCTGGAAACCGGCATCAAGGTGTTTGACTTGATTACGCCGTTCCCCAAGGGAGGCAAGGTGGGAGCCTACGGCGGCGCCGGCGTGGGCAAAACGGTCATCATTCAGGAACTCATCCGGAACATTGGCGCCGTGCACAGCGGTGTTTCCGTGTTCGCCGGCGTGGGCGAACGCTCCCGCGAGGGCAACGACCTGTGGCATGAAATGCAGGATTCCGGCGTACTGGGCAGCACCGTGCTGGTTTTCGGCCAGATGAACGAAACGCCCGGCGTCCGCGCCCGCATCGGCTTGACCGGCCTCACCATGGCCGAGTATTTCCGCGAAGAGGAACACCAGGATGTGCTGCTCTTCATCGACAACATCTATCGCTACATCCTGGCCGGCATGGAAGTGTCGGCGCTGTTGGGACGGATGCCTTCCGCGGTGGGATACCAGCCCACGTTGAGCACCGAGATGGGTGCGTTGCAGGAACGGATTACCTCGACCAAGAGCGGCAGCATCACATCCTTCCAGGCCATTTACGTGCCGGCGGACGACTACACCGACCCTGGCATCGTAACCACTTTCGGCCACCTTGACGCCGTGGTGTCGCTGGAACGCGCGCTGGCCGCGCAGGCCCTGTATCCGGCCGTTGACCCGCTGGCGTCCTTCGCCCGTATTCTGGAACCACGCATCGTTGGCGAAGAGCACTACCGGGTAGCCCGCGGCGTCCAGCAGGTGTTGCAGCGGTACCGGGACTTGCAGGACATCATCGCTATTCTGGGAATCGAAGAACTGTCGGACGAAGACCGCCAGACGGTGTTCCGCGCCCGCAAGATTCAGCGCTTCCTGACCCAGCCTTTCTTCGTCGCCGAAACCTTTACCAACCAGCCCGGGAAGTACGTCGCCCTGCGCGACACCGTCCGTGGATTCGCCGAGATTCTGGACGGCCAGCACGATGACCTGCCCGAGCAGGCGTTCTACATGGTTGGCACCATCGAAGAAGCGGTTGAAAAAGCTCAGCAGATGCAAGCTGCGGTAGCGTAGCGTTCAGGAGTTGGCCCGATGCCCATGCAGCTGCAAATAATCACCGCCGAACGCGAAGTATTCTCCGGCGACGTGGACGCCCTGGTTGCGCCGGGCGTTGCCGGGCAACTTGGCATCTTGCCCAGCCACGCGCCGTTGATGACGGTGCTCCAACCCGGCGAGCTGATGGTTCGCGCCGGTGGTGAAGAGTCCTACCTGGCGTTGGGCGGCGGTTACATGGAGGTGCTGGGCAACCGCGTTACCATTCTCGCCGATGCCGCCGAGGATGTGGACGAAATCGACGAAGCACGCGCCCAGCAGGCCGTTGAGCGCGCCCGTCAGCGCATTGCGAACCGCGACACCGATGTGGAACTGGAACGCGCGGTCGCTTCGTTGCGGCGGGCACAGGTGCGAGTAACCGTGGCCCAAAGGCGGCGTTCCAGCCCCCACCGATCCATTGCGGAGCGGCGTCAGGCGTCGATGCAGTAAACGCGCGGAGCCGGTTGGTTGCCCGATGACGTCTAGTCGGTCAAGTAGTAGGTCATCGACTGCAGCGCCAGCACTGGGTCGATGTTGCGCACGGATACGCCGGCCGGAACCTGCGCATTGATCGGTGCGTAGTTCAGGATGGCGCGTACCCCGCATTCAACCAGTTGGTCGATAACCGACTGCGTGTCGGCGCTGGGGACGGCTACGATCGCGATGGTGATTTCGCGCGTCGCGACAGTTTCCGCCATATCGCTCATCGGTTGCACGGATACGCCGCCGACCGCCTCGCCAACGCGCCCCGGGCTGCTGTCAAAAGCGGCCACCAGGTGAAACCCGTCGGGATTGAAGCCAGGGTAATTCAGGATGGCGTTGCCCAAACGTCCCACACCCACGACGGCGACGTTCCATTCTGCGTCGAGGCCCAGAATCTGCTTCAGTTCGGTCAACAGGTGGCGAACCCGATAGCCGCGTCCCTGCTTGCCGAACCGCCCAAAGTAAGACAAGTCCTTGCGAATCTGTGCCGGCGTAACTTGCAGCTTCGCCCCCAACTGTTGCGAGTTGGTCACTTCCACCCCGTCGTCAAGCAGCTGGCTCAGGATGCGCACGTATTGGGGCAGGCGGGAAACCACCACCTCAGGAACATCTACGGCAGGAAAAGGCCCGTCAAGATGTGGAGGGGAATCGCTCAAATCGGATGCCATGTCAATAAGCCAGTTCGATAAGCCGTTCTCGGAGTAGCGCGGTTGCCCGATTCAGGCGCCGCAGAGCAGATAATCCGCATGGCTGTGTGATCACCCCGTCGGCTATAATCTATCCCCCGGACTTGCCGGCGTCAATAGTGCGTCGGATGGCCCGCTACGAAAGCCCGGCGGGACAGTGCCTGGCGAGTATGCCGCCGGCTCCGAATAGCAACTGGTAAAAACGGAGGTAACCCGTGCACGTGGGACTGGTCCGCATTGCGCTCCGTCTACCCGACAGCCACAGCCTGAAGGCGCGTCGGCAGGTGGCCCGCAGCCTGACCGACCGGATTCGCGGGCGGTTCAATGTGGCCGTGGCCGAAGACGCCGACGAAGATGGCGATGTGTGGCAACGGCTCACGCTGCTCGTGTCCTGCGTCAGCAACGACACCGGCCACGCCGATTCTATGCTGGCCAACGTGGTCGATTACATCGCCGCCAGCCGGCCTGATCTGGAACTTCTGGACTACGGCACCGAGATCATCAGCGGCGTTTGACCGGCGCGCCAACTAACAATAATGCAGCCCGCGCCAACCCAGCCCGCCCCGGCATCTCTACCGGGGCGCACGGTGTCGGATCGGATAGCGGCGAATCAGATTCGGTCGTATATGGCGCCCATCAAATCCTGCAAATCGGGGAACAGGTGAGCGTCTGGCGTGTGTTTGTGTTCGCCCACCAGCTCACCGTCGATAATCACATCAAATTTGCCATGCTCACCAGGGGTAAGCTTGAAGGTGGAGATGTTATCGCCGGTGCGAGTCAAGGCTTCGCTGGCCATCCAGGCAGCGCGTCCCGCGTGGCCTCAATCCCAGCAATAAACAATCTCAACTTCCAGGCGCTTGACATCAGGTCGCTGTGCCATCTGGTAACTCCTCTGTTGCGGCAACCGCAAGGTTTAACGTGTGGATTGGGGCGATGATATGTGAATTATCCTCGGGATGCAACGCTGGCAACGATAGTGGCGTTTGACGCTAATAGCGTGTTATGCTATTATAAACACATACTTTTCAATTAAGAGTCATTATATGATCTTGGATTTTAAGGACAACGATACCCGATCTGTATTCAGCCGCGAGCGTGTGGGCAAATTTTCTAACGCCCTCCAACTCCAAGCACAGCGCAGACTAATGATGCTGAACAATGCCACTAACCTGAGCGACCTACAAATACCGCACGGTAACCGGCTGGAAAAACTATCGGGAGACCGAGCGGAACAGCATAGCATCCGGATCAACGACCAATGGCGGGTTTGCTTTGTGTGGAATGCGGGCAACGCCCCGCAAGTGGAAATTGTTGACTATCACTAAAACGCAATTCGCCCAGGGAGGTACAAATGACTTCCGGGATTTCGTACACGCCAACCAGACTACCCCCGATTCACCCCGGTGAAATCCTCAACGAGGAGTTCCTCAAGCCACTGAATATCAGCCAGTACCGTCTGGCCAAGTCCATTGACGTGGATCCCCGGCGTATCCATGCCATCGTGCATGGCCAGCGGGCTATTACCGCCGAGACTGCTGTGCTGTTGGCGCGGTTTTTCGGGAACAGCGCATTGTTCTGGATGGGACTCCAAAGCCAGTACGATTTGGAAATGGCCCAGGACAGTCTCGCCGAAAAGGTGGAACGGGTCCAGACTTACCGATATCCGGTTGGCTAATCGTTACTGTTCTCTCGCATCGGGCTCGGCCTCGTAGATTCCAGCCACTCACATAACACCGTCAGGAATTCCGGGTGCTCGCTGATGTCCAGGTGGCCCACGCCGGCGAGTTCTGCGTATTGCTTCGGCGCTCGGGCGGCTTCGTACAGCTTGCGTCCCTGCCAGGCCGGCACCAGTTCGTCGTCGTCGCCATGCACCACCAGCAACGGGCAACCAATGTGGCTGATGTTAGCCAGCGAGTTGAAACGGTCGCCGACTACCAATCCGTTCAAGGTGACCATTGGGTAGGAGAGTTTCGCCATCTCCCGGAGCGATGAAAACGGGGCGACCAGAACGAGCCCGCCGGGATGAAATCCTTGCGCCGCCAACCGTATCGCCACGGCCGCGCCCATGGAGACACCGAAGTAGTGAGCGGATTCCGGCGCGACGCCGTAGCGTCGGCTCAGGTGTCCCAAAACGGTCCTGGCGTCAATCGCCGTATTGCGCACCGAAGGTCTGCCGGCGCTGCGCCCAAAACCGCCGTAGTCGAACGCCAGGATGTTGCCGCCCGTGCGCTCGCGTACTGCCGCAAACTCTCCGACCCGCAGGCCCAGATTGGCGCCGACGCCGCCAAACCAGAGCCACGTCAGGCCGGTTTGAGGTTGCCCTGGAATGTACCAGCAGACTAGGGAACGGCCGTCGGCTGTGTTGGCTATCGACGATTCGAAATCCAGGCCCAAGTCGTTTGGAGTAGCATCGACGGGCGGTCGAGGCCGAAACAGCAGGCGCTGTTCCAGGTAATCCAGCATGACGGTTGGTAGCAACGAATCCAGCATGGCGTCACCTAGCGACGTCGGGTTAGTCGTCTCCGATGCTGTCGGCCAGTATCTCGAGCACATCCCGGGCCTCTTTGACATCGGCCTGGCCTTTGGCCTGGATACCCTCGGTCATCATCTGGAGGCAGAACGGGCATGACACGGCAACAACATCGGCGCCGGTGTCCAGGAAGTGGTCGGTGCGGACGTGATTGATACGCTCGCCCTGGCTTTCTTCAATCCACATATGCCCACCGCCGGCGCCGCAGCAGAAGCCGCGTTCCCGGCAACGGGGAGACATCTCAACCAGGGTTAGGCCGGGTATGGCATTGGCCACGTTGCGCGGTTCGTCATACACGCCGTTGTGCCGGCCCAGGAAACAGGAATCATGGTAGGCCACCGAAATATCCATCACCTTGATGGGTTTGATGCGGCCTTCGCGAATCAGGCCGTCCACAAACTGGCTGTAGTGCAGAACCTCGTAATTGCCGCCAAACTGGGGGTACTCGTTGCGCATGGTGTTGAAACAGTGCGGGCAGGTCGTGACGATGGTTTTGATGTTGTACGTATTCAACACCTCAATGTTTTGCTGAGCCATAATCTGGAACAGGTACTCGTTGCCCATGCGCCGGGCGGGGTCGCCGGTGCAGTTTTCTTCGTCGCCCAGGATGGCGAAATCAACGCCGGCCGACTTCAGCACCTTCACCATCGAGCGGGCAATGCCCTGGCTGCGTTGCTCCAGCGCGGCGGTGCAGCCTACCCAGAACAGCACCTCGGCTTCAGGATGGTCGGCAATGGTGGGCACATCAAGTCCTGCTGCCCAGTCAGTGCGCGAGAAGGTGGTGCCGCGCCAGGGATGCCCCCGCTGTTCCATGCTGAGCAGGGCGTTCATGCCGGTTTCGGGGATGCGGGATTCCTCCAGAACCAGGCTGCGCCGCATATCCATGATGGTGGGCACGTGTTCCACCACCACGGGGCATTCTTCCATGCAGGCGCCACAGGAAACGCAGTCCCAGATGGCCTGCTCAGGGATGGCGCCGTCAATCAGTGGCATTGACTCGACGTGTTCAGCGTCGCGCTTTCCCTGATGGCCAATGGTAATCATGTGCTCTTTCAGGTTCTCCACGATGTGCATGGGCGACAGCGCTTTGCCGGTGATGTGGGCAGGGCAAGCATCGGTGCAGCGTCCGCAGACGGCGCAGGCGTACCCATCCAGCAGTTCCTTCCAGGTGAAGTCCTGCACGCGAGAGGCTCCGAAACGCTCCGCGTTTTCCAGGTCGATTTTTGCCAGAGCGCCGCGAGGTTCCAGGTTGCGGAAGAACGCGTTCAGCGGAGCCGCCACCATGTGGATGTGCTTGGAGAAGGGGATGTACAGCGAAAATCCCAGGATGACCAGCAGGTGAACCCACCAGAAGGTGGCCTGCAGCGCGCCGGCCGCGGCGGTCGACATTTCCAGTCCCGTCAGCCAGCCGCCGATGGCTCCGCCGACCAATACCCCGGCTTCCGGGCCCGCTCCACCGCTGGCCACGTAGAAAGCGTGAACCAGCAGGGTGTCCACCATCAGTCCGGCGGTGAGACCGACGATGATGACCGACTCCCCCTTGCGGGTGAGGTCGAAGCTGAGTCGATGGGGCTGGGCAATCCAGCGACGCGCCAGCGCCCAGATTAGGGCGGCCAGCACGACGACCGCCAGAATGTCCAGATAGATGCTGTAAACCAGTACGCCGGTGTGGGTCAGAATCGTTTCGCCCAGCGGATGCCAGATCGCCCCGCCGAAGATGAAGATGAGGTACGACAGGCTGAAAGACAGGAACCCCCAGAAGATGGCGGCGTGGCTGATGCCGGCCAGGTCGATGCGGCCGGATCGGGCATCAATGCTGCCCACGCGTTGCAGCACTTTGCGCTGGCCGAGCACGATGGCGGCGGCTCCGGTGAGCCGGGTCAGCGGACGGTCGAATCGGGCAACGGGCAGCCCCTGCAGCACCAGGCGGAACACGCGGCGGTACACCGCATATCCCGCCACCGCCATCGTCAGCGCGGTAAGCACGTAAACGCCAACCCAAACCGGAATGACGCCGAATAAACTGTCGGGAGGAACCATATAGCGCCTTGCTCAATGCCGCCAATATACTGCATCAGCAGCCGGTAAAAATCGTCGGCTAGTGTAACACACCGAACTTCACTACCAACGGGCACCGCCGGCTCACGCGTACCCACTTTTGTCCTGTCATTGCGAGAAGCACAGCATTAATCTGTCATTGCGAGGAGTGTAGCGACGTGGCAATCTCGTTGAGGTTGAACACACGTCGGCGAACCGTCGTTGCTACGGCGACGAGATTGCCGCGCTACGCTCGCAATGACATTAGGGGACAATCGAAAGACTCTGCGGCTCACGCGTACCCACTTTACTTCACTACCAACGGGCGCTGCCGGCTCACTTGTACCCGCTTTGATCTGTCATTGCGAGGAGTGTAGCGACGTGGCAATCTCGTTGAGGTTGGACACACGTCGGGGAACCGCCGTTGCTACGGCGACGAGATTGCCGCGCTACGCTCGCAATGACAAAGTGGGTACTCACGAGGCACTGCCGGGGAGCATTGAGCACGTGGCAACCCAATCCGCAAAATCACGCCCCCTCCCGGCATGGAAGATGGCGAGGGTGAGGTCGAAGCCCCGCTTACAACCCCAAAATCCTGTCTATCCTGTTTATCCATGTAAAACGCGTCCCGCGGGCCCGGCCCAGGGTCCCGCGATCGTCGGCGCTCCAGTCGATGGACCGTTGGCTGGACCTCAGAAAACCCTCTGCTACAGGAGCCCCGCCTTTACCCATAGATGGTAGCCCACAGACTGGATTCCGGCTCTGGGCCGAAATGACGGGGCGACAACTGAAAGACCCTAGAGCCCGGCCAGTTTCCGTTGACGGTTGGCCCTGCTTGGGGCACAATGATTGCCGCCATGAATTTGCACGAGCATCAGGCCAAAGCGTTATTCGCCCAGTACGGAATTCCAGTACCCAACGGTCAAGTCGCTCACACGCCGGCCGAAGCAGCGGACGCTACCGCTGGTTTTGGCGGCCGGGCCGCAGTAAAGGTGCAGGTTCATGCTGGCGGGCGCGGGTTGGCCGGTGGCGTCAAGGTGGTCAGGTCGCCGGAGGAGGCGCGGGAGTTTGCCGGCAGCCAGCTGGGTACCCGACTGGTAACCCATCAAACCGACGCTAGGGGTGTGCCGGTCGATAGCGTGCTGGTTGAAGAACTGGCCGACATCGCTACTGAAATGTACGTGGCGCTCACCGTTGACCGCAGCCACCGCGGGTTGGTATTCATTGCCAGCGCCGCCGGTGGTATGTCCATCGAGGAGGTGGCTGCCACCGACCCGGACGCCATCATCACCGAGGCCGTCGAGCCAATACTTGGTTTGATGCCGTACCAGTGCCGGCGTCTGGCGGCCCGTCTGGGGTTGACCGGTGCGGCAGCGCGTCAGGGCGCCGGCATCTTCGCCGCCCTGTATCGGATATTCACCGAGCACGACTGCACGTTGGTTGAGGTGAACCCGCTCATTGTTACCGGCGTCGGATCGGTGGTTGCGCTGGACGCCAAGATGGACCTGGAAGATGATGCCCTCTTCCGACATCCCGACTTGCACCGGCTGCGCGACCGTAGCCAGGAGGACCCCCTGGAGGCTCAGGCGGCGGATGAGGAGATTGCCTACGTGAGTCTGGACGGCAGCGTAGGTTGTCTGGTCAATGGCGCCGGCCTCGCCATGGCTACACTGGATGTCGCCAACGCGGCGGGCGCAACTCCGGCCAACTTCCTGGACGTGGGCGGCGGTGCGACTGAAGAGAAAGTGGCGGCAGCAGTGACTATCATCCTGTCCGACCCCAAGGTTGACCGCGTGCTGGTGAACATCTTCGGCGGCATACTGCGCTGCGACATTGCGGCCCGCGGCATCGTGATGGCCTACGAGGAAAACCGGGCCACACAACCGTTGGTGGTGCGGATGCTGGGCACCAACCTGGCCGAGGGCAAGGAAATCCTGGCGCAATCCGGGCTGGATGTAACCTTCACCGACACACTCACCGAAGCGGCGGCGGCGTTGAGTAGCGCCAGGGGCGCATAACCCATGGGCATCCTGCTGGACGCGCAATCGAAGATTCTGGTGCAGGGCATCACCGGACGGGAGGGCAGCTTCCACGCCCGGGCCTGCCGGGAGTATGGCACCCAGCTGGTGGCCGGCGTTACGCCCGGTCGCGGCGGACAGCTGTTCGATGACACGGTGCCGGTCTTTGACTCGGTGGGCGAGGCCGTGGACGCCACCGGCGCCAACGTTGCCCTGATCTTCGTGCCGCCGGCTTTTGCCGGCGACGCCATCGCCGAGTCGGTTGACGCCGGCATCCCGCTGCTGGCGTGCATCACCGAGGGCATTCCGGTGCTGGATATGGTGAGTCTCTATCGGTACGTGCAGGCTAACCATGCCCGGCTGATTGGCCCCAACTGCCCGGGGATGATTAATCCCGGAGCGCGCTGCAAGGTTGGGATAATGCCCGGCCACATCCATATGCCGGGGCGGGTGGGCGTCGTCTCCCGCAGCGGCACGCTAACCTATGAGGCAGTTGGTCAACTTACGGACTTGGGCATCGGCCAGTCTTCGTGCGTGGGCATCGGCGGCGACCCCATCATCGGGAGCAGTTTCGTCGAAATTCTGCAACTGTACAACGCGGACCCTGAAACCGACATGGTGGTGTTCATCGGCGAAATAGGCGGCACGATGGAGCAGGAAGCCGCCGAATATATCGGTTCCGCAGAATTCACCAAGCCCATCTGTGCGTTGATCGTGGGCGCGACCGCTCCGTCGGGCAAACGCATGGGCCATGCGGGCGCCATCATAACGGGGGAGAGCGCCACCGCCGCATCCAAAACGCGTGCCCTGGAATCAGCGGGAGCCGTAATAATACCAACGCCGGCGGACATCGGAGCCACGGCGCAGCGGCTCATGCGGGAGGCTGGGCCGGCGGGTTAGTTTCCGTTAGTTGTTGCACCATTTCCTGCGCCAACTGCCAATGATCTGGTTTGGCCGCAAGCATCGTTAATAACCGGACTGCTTTGTCAACCGGGATGGTATTGCGACGCAGCCAACTGGACAAATCTGCTACTCGTGGCGCCGGGCCGCCTGTCGCGATAAACACGCACATTTCTTCAACTTCGTCTCGTTGGGCGATTACAAAGTAACCATTGAAACCCAAGAACATTAAGCAGCAAATGAACCCCATGCGCTTGTTACCATCCACCCACGAATGGGTGGTTGAGGGTCAACGAACGCCAGAGAGCAGCGGATTTGTCGAAGACGGTACGATGTAGGTAGCGTCCTTCAAACGTTTGATGTGGCTCGGCTAGGGCAGATTCCAACAATCCACGACCTCTTGCCATCGAGGTATTGATATTGGGGCACTGGATCCGGGTAACTCCTAAAGAACTCGGCCACCGTTTCGGTAAAGTGTTGCTCCACCATTTCGGCGGTGACCCACTGGTATTGTCTTGGCACCGCATTCCTCCTTGCGGCAGGGGGCTAGGCGAACCAAAAAGCCCCCGGATAAAACGGGGGCTCGCCATGCTTCACCGGGATCGACTGAACTATATCAGCGATATGCCAAAGCACGAAGCGCCTCTTCGTTGGTGATCAAAGCAAATTTCAAGAGGGCCCTAATCTGCTCGGGAGTGGGCTCTTTACGAGTAGGCGTGTTGCGGGTAGTAATCTTGGTGGTCATTTGATCCTCCGAATTGACAACCCTAATAAATGCAACTTCGAGTGGCAGCGAGCACACGCACGTTGTTTGCGATTGTCAATCTATTTCGCCCCTTCACGTTGGGGTGCAAATTAACAGTTGAGCATTTACGCTATAATAGTAGCATACGCGGGCGTAGCTTAATGGTAAAGCTCTAGCCTTCCAAGCTAGTTACGTGGGTTCGATCCCCATCGCCCGCTCCACACCAACGCCCGGAGCGCCTGGCGCCCCATTGCGGGCGTGTTTCATTCCTCGAAGCGGCACAGTGGCTGCGATGCGCTGGATGCTGCGTGTTGTCGCACGGTGGTCAAGGCCCGCGCCGCCGCCTGTTGAAGCTCGGTAGGATCTACGGTGGCCGTTAGTTCGCCGGCATCGTCTTGCCCGAAGAATTCTTCCTGGCGAAATTCATCAATCAGCGCGGCCATCGCAATGTCGCGTTCTGAGTCGGTGGCGTCGGCGAAGGCCGTCAGCGTACCGTGGTCGGAGTGGCGGCCAATCTCGGCGGTGAGGAGCTCGGTCTCAACGGTGCGGCGTTGAATCAGGCCGATGTTTTGCAGATTGCGCCCCAGGTAGCAGCCGCCAAACTGCATAATCTCGCACTCGCGGCCGGCCAGTCCCTCAATTTCAGCAAACCAGTGGTAGCGCGGTTCCAGCTCGTGCTGGGACAAATAATCCCGCACCTCCTGGTCTTCCGACGCCGGTTCTGTGGGATCAAACACCAGTTTGATGGTATTCATCATCAACCCGGCGGGTTCAACGGAAATGTACATCTGTGGGCCTCCTCTTGGAGATTCGCAAGGTCCGTCACATAAACCCCCTCTCCCCTTGTGGGAGAGGGCTGGGGTGAGGGGTATCGTCTCATGCTAACGGTTCGCTGATAAACCATTTCACCCTCACCCTCACCCTTACCCTCTCCCATCAAGGGAGAGGGGGGTGATTTGATTAGTCTCCGATGGCGCGGACGACGCGGTCAACGTTCTCGGCGCCGGGTGCGATGGTCTTGTCGTCCACCAGCCGCATGGCCTCCACGATTGCATCGTGATACGGGGTGGCTACGCCGGATTCCCGGCCCTTTTCGCAGATGAGTCCGTTCATGAAGTCCACTTCCGACTTGCGGCCCTTGTGCACGTCCTGGGCCATTGATGCCAGCCAGTTGACCCGGCCGCCGGACTCGGACAACCGGCCGTCCAGCTCCTCAAACACGTCGCCGGTATCGGCGTCGGCCCAGAACTCGGCGGGGATGCCGTTGATGTCGACGACTCTGAGCCCCTGGGCCAGACCCACCTGCGCGCCCTCTTTGGCCAGCTGGATGCGGATGCGTCGGATGCGGGCGTCGCCGGCCATCTCCTGGCTGCCGAGCTGACTCATGGCCGAGATGGCGTTGCCCATACCGTTCTGGCAGAGCTTGGCCCACCGCTCGCCCCAAAGGTTGTCGGTGGCATAAGCGGCATCTATATTGTCCAGCTTGGTGGCGATGGCCTCGGAGCGGGCGGTAATCTGGCCGCTGTTCTCGCCGACGCGAAACACCGTGTGGCCGTGGTCTCGACCCGGCGCGCCGCCCCGGTTAACGTGGCCGGGCTCCCAGAGGGCAACCTCAATGTGCGAGGCGATGCAGCCCAGCTGCCGCTCCGGCCCCACGATGGACGCGATGGTTGGGTCGTTCCAGCAGTTCTGGATGGAAACGAAGGCGCCGTCATCCTTCACGTACCGTTTGATGAAGTGGGTTGCCCACTCGGTGTCGTAAGACTTGACGGTGATGAAGGCGTAGTCGAAGGGTTCGGTGATGTTCTGGGCGTCGGTGAGGTGCATGGCGTTCACGGGCACGGTGAAATCGCCCTGGCTGCCGCTGGCCCGCAGACCATCGGCGCGCATCTTTTCGACGTGGGCCGGCCACATATCGATGAACGTAATGTCATCATCGCCGGCCTGAACGAGGAATGCGCCGACGTAGCTGCCCACGGCGCCGGGGCCCATGATTACGATGCGGTCTGCCATAGTGTCATCTCCACGGGAGGGTTGGGATAATCAGAGCAATCAGGGTTGCATTGTTGCAGGTTGGGGCGAGCGTTGTCTATGCCCCTGCTCGGCAACGCAGGGTAATCGCATCATCAGTTATCTATTCGTCACTCCGGCGAAAACGGGAATGACGGACTGGGGTTGTGTACAAGTCTCCGTCAAGGGAGCGGAGAGCGGTTATTTACATGGATGGACAGGATTTGGGGCTGTTGCGTCTGATTGCGTCACTCCGGGGAAAACTGGAGTCCTGATGGCGCAAAGAGCGAACCAGTTGCCAATGGACTGGCGATTTCCCCTACTCGCCAACGGGTAGGATGCCTTGCCGGGTCGGAGATTGGATTACAGCGCAGTTGCCGGAAACGTCACCGTTGCCACGCGTTCCTGATGGACCACAGCCACAAACAGACGGCTACATCGCCACGACGCGGGCGTTGTCGATTTGCGGGAGCGCCTTGATTTCGGCCAGGGCTTCGGGGGAGATTGGGTCGTCTACACCCAGCACCATCATCGCCTGACCACGCAGGGCAATGCGGCCAACCTCCATGAAGCTGATGTTGATATTGCGACGGCCCGCCACCGTCCCCACCGCGCCGATGCTGCCCGGTTGGTCCTGGTTGTCCACGAACAGCAGGTAAGGCGTCGACGGCGCAACGTCCATCCAGTAGTCGTTGACGCGCACCAGGTGCGGCTCGTCGCGCAGCGAGGTGCCCACGATGGTGATGTCGTCGCCGGTGTTGTGCAGCGTGGCGGAAATCAGGCTGGCGTACTCGCGGCTGTCGGCAGAGGTTTGCTCGGTAATTTGCAGGCCGCGCTGCTGGGCCAGCACCGGAGCATTGATCATGTTGACGGCCTCGCCGCTCACCGGCGTCAGCAGGCCCACCAGCGCGGCGGCTTTCAGGGTGGCGGTGTCGTGGGTGGCGATTTCACCCTGGTAACGCAGCGTAACGCCAACGAACTGCCCCTGCGCCATGCTGGTGAGCAGGCGTCCCACCATGGAGGCCACCGGCACGTAGGGCGCCAGGATGGCGTGTACTTCCGGCGACACGAACGGGGCGTTGACGGTATTGCGCGCGGGCTGTCCGTTCAGCACGGCAATGACCTGCTCCGCGGCCTCGATGGCAACCTCGCGCTGGGCTTCCTGGGTAGATGCGCCCAGGTGGGGCGTTGCCATTACCTTCGGGTGTCGCAGCAGCGGCAGATCGCCGGGCGGTTCGTTGGTGAACACATCCAGAGCGACGCCGGCTAGCCGGTCGTTTTCCAACGCTGCCAGCAGCGCATCCTCGTCAATCAGCTCGCCACGCGCTACGTTGATCAGGCGCGCGCCGGGTTTCATCATTTCCAGCTGCGGGCCGCTGATGAGTCTGGTGGTGCCCGCCGTGAGCGGAGTGTGCAGGGTGATGAAGTCTGCCTGGGCCAGCACCGCTTCCAGCGGCATGGTGGCGACACCCAACCGGGCCGCAAAGTCCGGTGCGACAAAGGGGTCAAAGGCAATCAGTCTCATGCCGAAGCTGGCGGCGCGCCGGGCTACTTCTGAGCCCACCCGGCCCAGGCCGATGATGCCGAGCGTCTTGTTGCGAACTTCGATGCCCATAAAAGCGGAACGCTGCCACTGCCCCTCCTTCATGGAGGCGTAGGCCTGCGGAACGTTGCGGGCAAGGGCCAGCATCAGGGCCATGGTGTGCTCGGCGGCGGCCACGGTGTTGCCGATGGGCGCGTTGACGACGGCAATGCCGGCGCGGGTGGCGGCGTCCAGGTCGATGTTGTCCACGCCGATGCCGGCGCGGGCCACGACTTTCAGGTTGCGGCCGGCTTCAATCACCGGCTGAGTAACCTTGGTTTCGCTGCGTACCACCAGGGCGTCGTAATCTCCGATAACGGCGATCAGATCGTCCGGCGAAAGGCCGCGTTTGATGTCGGTGGGGACGTTTTTCTGGAGCAGGTCGATGCCTTCGGCGTCAACGTTGTCGGTAATCAGAACCTTGGGCATAGGGGTTAGAGCCTCCAGGCCGGGGCCGGTTAGGCGGCCACCGACGAGCATCGCAAAGGGGCAGGCCCGCCAGGGTGGGCAAACCTCGAACGGAATGACACTGTCTGCAAGCGATGGTAGCATAAGGGTTGCCGGCTGTCATTTCGCTGCCGATTCTAACTGCCGCCACCGATTGAGGTTTCGCGCTATGACCACGCCAACCGCGGCCCCTCAGGTCGCTTATCGCGAACTTACGCCCATCGTGCTGGACGATGATTTCGTCTGCCCCGACCCGGAGGAATCGCGCGATATGCTGGAATCCGCCACCATAGATAAAAGCGGCTATTTCGTGAGGAGGCATTTCAGCAGCCGACCCGACGTGCTGGTGGACTCCGGGGGCTTCGTTTTTTACAACCAGTACAGCATGAACTATCGATTCCGGCCGGATTTGTACGTGGCCTTCGGCGTGGATGAGGCCGCAATTCGCCGCCGCAACGGGTATGTGATTTGGGAAGCCGGCAAACCGCCTGATTTCGCCTTGGAGGTGGCCTCGGAAACGACCAATCTCCGCGATACCGGCGAAAAGTCGGGGCTGTACGCCAGTGTCGGCATCGCCGAATACTGGCGGGTTGATCCGACCGGGGGAGACCTATATGGCTACCCCTTGGCGGGTGACGTTCTGGTCAACGGCATCTACCACCCCATTCACCTGGAAACGGAGGCCGACGGGGCGATCTGGGGATACAGCGCGGCGCTGGACCTGTGCCTATGTTGGAACCCAGCTTGGGATTGGGACGTTGACGACGAATCCAACCTGCGCTTCTACGACCGCAAAACCGGCCGCTACTTGTGTGACATTGCGCTCGTCGAAGCAGAACGAGATGAGGCGGTGGCGGAATTGGAAGCATCGCAGGAACGCATCCGGCAGCTTGAAGCGGAACTGGGCCGCCAGCAGCCATCGCCCGGCGACGCTCACTGATTGCTTGCGGCGCTGCATAAACTGGGGAGGATTTTCAATGATTCAGACCTTTTCTACTCTTTATGCCGGCCATGTTCTGGAAGGCGACGGCATTGGCTTTGAGGGTGTGCCCGCCAACGACCGCTGGTACGACAACGACCGTCTATCGATGGCGATGGATATTGCCAAACAGGCGGCGGTTTTTCTGGACGATCTGGGGTTTGACATCCTCTGGATGGCTGAACACCACTTCCAACGGGAGGGATACGAGTGCATCCCCAACCTGTTGATTATGAGCCAGTATCTGTCCCAGTTCACCAAACGCATCAAGTTTGGCTGCGGGTTCAACATCCTGCCCATGTGGCACCCGATCCGGCTGGCTGAGGACTTTGCGATGGTGGACATCCTGACCGAGGGGCGGGTGGTGTTCGGCGTCGGTCGCGGCTACCACACCCGCGAGGTGGAGTCGTTCGGAGCCCCGATGATGGACAGCGATGCCAACCGCGAGCTGTTTGAAGAGCAGTTTGAAATCATCATGAAGGCGTTCCGGAGCGAATCGTTTTCCCACCAGGGCAAGCACTACAGCATTCCGCCGGAAATCCCCTACCGCGGCTACGACCTCAAGGAGGTGACTCTCGTGCCGCGCCCCCGCACTCAACCCGTGGACGTGTGGCAGCCCATCGTCAGTGCGTCAGACCGGGCGCTGGACTTTATGGCCAAGTGGGGCATCAAGGGCGTGATTCTGGGCACCGGCCAGGAGTATGTGGATGAGTGGATCCATCGCTACCAGGCGGCGAACCGGCGGGCGGGTCGCGATTTGGCGTTGGGCGAGGGCTTGTGCATCGGCCTGTGGGCGATGGTGGACGACTCGGCGGTGGCCGCCCGTCGTCAGCTGGAGCCGTTGTTCGAGGAACACGTCAAGTTTGCCGCGCCGCTGGGGATGCTGCGCTACAGCGACCAGCAGATTGCGGCCACCGGTCCGGGCGGAGTGGCTCGCCACATCGCCGCCGGCAGCAACTTCCAGGATGTCATCGACAACCGGGCTTGGTTCGCCGGCAGTCCGGAGGACACCGTAACCTACCTGGAAGAGCTGCAGGACAAATACCCCGGCCTGGAGCAAATCATGATTGCCTTCCCCATGGGCGCCACCACCGGCCAGTTCCGCGACCAGATGGGCCGGTTTGCAGCAGAGGTGATACCGCACTTTAAGAAGGCAGGGGCGTCGTCAACATGAGGCTGACGGCCAGATAGGAGATTGACAAGTTGGCAGTACCAAGTCAAGGAGATTTTCACTGGCCAGTTCTGGAAATAATAGGAGACATTAACGGCGTTGTTTCCCGTAGGGAAATCGTAAAGTTACTCATTGGCCGGTTGGCTATCTCCGAGGAAGACCTTACGGATAAAGTACCATACGGTACACAGACGAGATTTGATAATCGGCTGAATTGGGCGTTGTCTTACCTGAGACGGGGTGGCTTGTTGGAATCCAACTCCAAGTCATCTTTCTCAATAACGAAACAAGGTCGGGAATTTCTGCAAACTGGTGCCGGCATTATCACGACCGGTCAATTGAACGCGCTAATTGTTGAGAATGGAAGTCAATTGTCTAACCACGTTGAGGTTGCCCGGCCAGCCACGGCTGACACACCCTCGGCCGAAGCGGTTGATAATATTGGCGATGACGACGCCACACCCGATGAGCTGATGGTGAGGAGTTACCAACAACTGCAAGCCAGACTAGTACTCGGTCAACATTGGAAAGGCAGATGAAGGATGAAACGGGCGATGGTTGCCACGCTGGCGGTCAAATAGCGGTGCGGTAGGTGCGGCATCCATGGTTGCGGAGAAATATGCGGTACGGTTGTCGTCGGAAGATCGGGCCCAATTGGAACGGTTGATCCGTAGCGGTCAGCGCTCAGCTCGGATCATCAATCGGGCGCGCATCCTGCTCAAGACTGACGACGGATGGAGCGTCTCACGGGTGGCCGCAGCCTTGGACACGTCGCCGCGCACGGTGTTCCGCACCAAACGCCGGTATTGGGAGGAGGGATTGGACGGCGTGCTGCACGACCATCCCCAAGGCAATCGGTATCGCAAGCTGGATGATCGGGGTGAAGCCATCTGATTGCCCTGGCGTGCAGCGACGCCCCCGAGGGCCATGAGCACTGGACCCTGCGGTTGCTGGCTAGTGCGGTTGCTGGCCAGCAAGGTGGTGGAGTTGGGATTGGTGGCGTCGCTGTCCCACGAGGCGGTAAGGCTCAGGCTCAAAAAAACACCCTCAAGCCCTGGCGAAAGCAGCAGTGGTGCATTCCCCGAGTGAAGGGGGAGTTTGTGGGGGCCATGGAGGACGTGCTGGACTTGTATGATTAACGACAATTAGTCCTGGCCGGTAGCGTCGACTATTTTTGCCGGTCGTGATGGGTAATCATTCGGTACGGAGGTACCGTTGATTACAGACCAACAAGTCAGGCTATTGAGGCAGAAACGTACGGAAGGCAAGACACAGGAAACGGCGGCCGCCAAGGCTGGGATGAGCGTGCGTTCGGCGCGCAAGTGGCAGAGTGGTCCGTTGCCGTCGGCGACGAAACCAGAGCATCGATGGCGCACTCGGCCCGACCCCTTCGACGGGGTGTGGGAGGATGAGATTGAGCCGCTGCTGCGGAGCGATCCGGCTGGCAAGCTGAAGGCGACGACAATTATCGACTGGCTGGAGGAGCAGCACCCCGGGCGGTTCAGCGCGTCCCAGCTGCGCACGCTGCAACGACGATTACAAGCCCTTCGACAGGCTCAGGAGGAGGGCGCTGCACGGGCCGGAGCGGGAGGTGTACTTCCCTCAGGAGCATCCGCCAGGTGCATCCGCCGGGTCGCGAGGCCCAGTTTGACTTCACCCACTGCGGGGAACTCAAGGTGACCATCGCCGGACAGCCCTACCGGCATCTGCTGTTCCAGCTGATTCTCAGCCACTCGGGGTGGCGTTACGCGGAGATCGCCGCCGGCGAGACCTTCCTGGGCCTTGCAGCAGGGACTGCAGCATGCCCTCTGGGCCTTGGGCGGCGTCCCCCAGATACTGCGCAGCGACAATACGTCAGCCGCCACCCACGAGGTGAAACGCAGCCGCGGCCGGGCGCTGAACGACAACTACGCCGCGCTGCTGGACCACTACGGCCTCCGGTCCACTCGCATCAATCGCGGCCAGAGCCATGAAAACGGCGTCGCCGAGCAAGCTCACTATCGGCTCAAGGACGCCATCGACCAGGCCCTCATCCTGCGGGGCAGCCGCGATTTCGACACCGCCGACGACTACGCCGGCTTCGTCCGGCAGATGGTGGAGAGACACAATCGCCTGGTACAGGGGAAGCTGGAGCAGGAAATGGCTTGCCTAAGACCCCTGCCGCCAGCTCCGGTGCCGGAATACGTCAACTACCAGTCCAGGGTGCGCAAGTGGAGCACCATCCAGGCAGCCAAGCGGACCTACAGCGTCCCCTCCCGTCTCATCGGCAAGGAGGTGCAGATCCGTCTGTACGCCGACTGGGTGGCAGTGTACTACAAGGGCCACCTGGTGGAACGCATGGAGCGCGTGAGTGGTGAGCGGGAAGCCCACGTCAATTACCGCCACGTCATCGGCTCGCTGGTGCGCAAGCCCGGAGCCTTCGCCCGCTACCGCTTCCGCGAGCAGCTGTTTCCCACCAGGCACTTCCGCCTCGCCTACGACGCGCTGCGTGGATGGCGCGGTGAACGGGCCGACGTGGAGTACGTGCGTATTCTGCACCTGGCGGCGACCACCATGGCAGCCACGGTGGACAGCGCCCTGGCGTTGCTGCTGGAGGCGGGTGAGTCCTTCGACTACGCCGAGGTGCGGGACCTGGCCGAGCCCAAACCACCGGAAGCCCCGGTGCTGGTCTGGTCCGGGAAGCCGGACCTGAAAGTCTACGACCGCCTGCTCACGGGCAGCCTGGCCGCGGCGGGGGTGTGCGCATGATGGACACCGTGATCATGCAGGAACGCATCGGCCAGCTGTGCGGCCAATTCAAGCTGCCCACGGTAGCTGCGGAGACGGTGGCCCGTTTCACCGCCGCTGGACACGGCGATGCCCTGGCAACTTTCCTGGAAGTACTGGAACAGGAAGCCGAAGATCGGAAACAGCGGCGCACCAACCGGCTGCGCCGGGAATCCAGGCTGCCCTCAGGCAAGACCTGGGAAACCTTCGAGCACCATCGGGTCCCCCTGGCGCTACGCCAGCAGCTGGACCAACTGGCCCAGGGCAGCTTCGTCGAGCGCGGCGTCAACGTGCTGGCCTTCGGGCTGCCCGGCACCGGCAAGACCCACGCCCGGTGCGCCCTGGGGCACCGGGCGTGGGTCTTGCCGGCCACTCCGTCCTCTTCGCTCCCGCCTACCGCCTGGTGCAGGAACTCCTCGTCGCCAAGCGCGACCTGGACCTGCCCCGGCGACTGCGCAAGCTGGACAACTTCGACTTCCTCCTCCTTGATGACCTGGGCTACCTGCCCCAGGGCGCCGAGGAGTCCGAGGTCCTCTTCACCCTGATCGCCGAACGCTACGAACGGAGGTCGTTGGGCATCACGTCCAACCTGGTCTTCTCGGAGTGGGAACGCATCTTTGCCAACCCCATGGCCACCGCTGCGGCCATCGACCGGGTGGTCCATCACTCCGTCATCCTGGAGTTTGGCGTCCCCAGCTACCGCACCAACGCTGCCCAACGACAGGGCCAGGCCGAGGAGGTGAACCGGCCAAAACTAGTTGACGCTAAACCGGCAAGAATGCTTGACGCGGGACAGTAGTTGAGCAAAAGGCGCTCTCCCTTCATGGGGCGGACCGGAACGGGGAAGCCCAGCCAGGGAGCGAAGGCCCGGCTCCAGGTGCCAGCGGCCACCACCACCGTGCCGCAGTGTATGTCCTTGGAGGCGGTTTTGACGGCGGAAATCGTGGAGCCACTGGTGACAAGGCCGGTTACGTCCCGGTAATGGAGCCTAGCGCCCTTGAGTTCGGTGCCCCGGCCCAGGGCCAGGGCCAGGTTAAGACGGTAGCTGTCCACCTGGGCGGACTCGTCCTCATACACAGCGCCGATGATGGAGGGGGAGAGGCGGGGTTCGATGGAGTGGACTTCGTGGGCGTCAATCCAGTGCATCTTGACGTGGGGTTGCTGCCAGACCATCAAACTTTTAATCAGATCCACCTCCTCGTCGTCCAGAGCCAGCCGGAGAGAAGGACGACGCTGGTAGAGGAGGTCCATGCTGGTGGCGGATTCCAGTTCGGGGACGATCTGTCGGAACTCGGAAGAAGAGGCCCGGGCAATTTGGAAGGATGCCCCGGGGGAGAACTCGGCGCCCAGCAGGCTAAGGGAGCCGGTGGCGTGAGCGGAGGCCCCGCTGCCAATGGCATCCCGTTCCAGGATGGTCACGTTGACGCCTTCCTGGGCCAAATAATAGGCGACCGAGCAACCGACCACACCGGCGCCAATCACAACTACGTCCGCAGTTTTAGGCAATCCCCTGCCCTCCAATGAGAGTTCTTGGGATTATCGCCGTGGGCCGCAGGAGTGTCAATTTGGGTTGGTTTTTCACATGGATTGACAGGATGTACAGGATGGGTACTTGCCCTTCCCCCTGATGCCACGCCGCGCTCGAGACGCCTCATGGCGCCCCAAATCATTTCCACATGTTGCCCGAAGCAAAGGGAAGTGTCGCCGCCAGGGGGTTCTGTGAGTTCAAATGGTCAGCGTACTCAACAATTCAACGTATGTAGTCGTTATGGCTCCATGCCCACGTGTAGGCGACTTTCATCAATGCGACAGCCAACTCATCACCGTAAGAATCTGCCAACAAACTACGAATCCACAAGGCAGCATCAATTTCTTGGGTATCCATCTCCGAGAAATCGTCAACCTCAGGTCCGTTCGCCGAAACAGCCATGACCACAGTATTCAAATGGAACAAAAGGAATGTGGCCCATTTGGCGTCCTCCACATGGATAAGGTCGTCGGCCAAACGATAGCCCTCAGCTTCATTTTGCAGAATGTTGCCGTCAGCCCACCTCCGCCGTACAATTCCTTTGTCGACGTCGGAACACTTCTCGGATTCACTTGATCCCTTGCCACAGGGCGCGATCACCGGGCCCACCTCCTCAGAGATGGTGGGAGGCAGGACATCTAGCATTTCCGTAGCCAATCCCTCTGTGCGCTCAATCACACCTTCCCAGAACCTCTGGCGAGTTGAACCTTTACTCAATTGGTGCCCGCGCTAATTCTTCCAAACCCGCCTCGATGGCAGCAACAAGGGTTCGTGCCGATTCCCTTTCGACGTCGTCGAAACCATACCCAACACTGTCTATCCAGTTGTACTCGTCCTCTCCGCGATGTGCCTGGTCTTCCACGGCGACCTGCTCTAATCGGATAACCTCTTCGTGATCGCCAGTAACTAAGGCTTCGCAGTACGCCTTTGCCTCTTGGCGGTTCTCAAAACCGTCACACTCGAAGAGAGTCTGATGGTCAAATCTCAGGCGGACAAGAGCCTTAAACCCGCGCAAGGGGACATACTCCCTATTGTAGTGGTTCCAGGTATGCCTGCCTTCTATTGTGAAGCGCAATTGACCGAATGTGCATGAACCGGGTTTCGGTCGGATATATGGAAGACTGGATTCAGTTTGGTTTTCGGTATCTTGGGGTCCCAGCGCAGACGTGGTTCGTTCAGACTCTACATCGAGCGGGTTCACGCCATCGTCCCACGTAAATCGTTCGGCCGTACTCCGAAAATGGCCTTCAAAAACCATGGCCAATATTTCTGACACACGGTGTAATTCCAAATGAGATGGGTTGATCCAATCGGTGAACGAGCAGTCGTTTCGTCGGAGAACGTGCCGTCCTCCCTCACAAGGGGCCAAGGAAGGGTCGCGACCGGGAAGCATAAGCATTACCGTTCAGGGGAATAACGGCGTTTTAGGTATTCCACTACGCCGTGAAATCCCGTATGCCAACGGCAACAATCGGTGTCTGGGCTCACTTCGCAGCGATGCTACTTGTACCATTCGACTGCTTCTAGCCCGGGGACATTCCTTGGCCGGCTTCTTTTACCGCAAGACACTATCGAATTCCTCCCGAGGGCACTTGGTTCGACTGATTTCTGCCATTATTCTCTCTACCTACAGATTGCCAGTCATCCGGTGGCGTTGTCCAAGGATTTGGACCCGGTAAACCCGAAAAATTGCCAAGGTCATTGACCCACTCGGGATGCGCGATGGTTTGACAAATATCAGGTTGTGCCATGTCGGTCAATTACCCCCTTTGGTGCCCAGCAATGCTCGATGCGGAGACAGCGCCATGACCAAGCCGGGCGTGGCATCCAGCCCCGCCGCTTCTCGTGCCCGGGCCGCGCAAATCCGTCTCAACTCGTTGCCACGCCCCGTCCGCCACTTGTGAATGGGCCGCCATCAGACGCGGCGAACCTAAACCGACGAGCATATCAGGTGACTGGGTTCGACCTGCACTCCCGGCACCGGTCCGCCGTTGCTGATACGGCGGTTCGCCGGCTACTGCAGGTTTCGCAGCAGGCTGCCGTAGCCGTCTATCGGTTTCGACCACCCCAGCCGCCGGAGGGCCATCCAGATGGTGGCCTGGTTGACTGTGATGACGGTCTTGCCCAGCTTCTGCTCCAGTTCTTCAGCTGTGTCCAGCGCCCGCCAGGCCGTGCCGGGCAGGAAGATGGTATCGGCCTCTTCCTGCACCACCGTCGGCACGAAGTCGATGATGGTCTGGGGCGGCTCGGCGTCGATTTCGCGAGGGTTCATCGAGTCCTGCATCCACGGCTCGCCGTCGGCGCTGAGTACCTCGAAGCCGGCCTCTTCCATCAGCGGTTTTAGCCGGTTTCGCAGGTGGAAGTTGCGGTATGGACCAGCGATGCTCAGCCGGCGGCTGCCCATGTGCCGCATGGCGGCGATGCAGGAGGTTACGGCGGTTATTGATTGGACGCCGCTGGCTGCCTCCATGATTTCCGCCATCCGCTGGTCGTAGGCCATATAGCCCTTATGCCACGTGCCGGAGGTGCAGGCATAGACCAGAACGTCGGGACCGATGTTGGACAGGGCGCTGGCGCCACGGGCCACATCGTCGTTCATCTTGCCGACGTCGAATCCGAACAGTGCCCAGTCGACTTCGTTGGCTTCGTTGCTGGTCATACTGAGACGGTGCCCGGTCTCGCTGGAAATTTCCGGCTGAGTTCCCCAAGTGCCGTTCCACATACGCTCGAAGTGCACCGTGATTTCCGGTGGCACCACCCGGTAGAAGTCGGGTTCGACCACCGGGTTGGTGGCGGGAACCAGGGCGCCGATTCGGTGCGCGTTGGTCAGATTCGCCATATTTTTCTGCTCCAGGACATGTTAGACCGCATTATACAACTCGGATAATGCATGGAATACGGAGCAGGCGCGGAGGTCTTGGATTGTTTACCCACGGCAATCATGTCCCGACTGCGACCTTTGGCACATTGCCTCTGGTCGATTAGTCCTATGATTTCTTCCTATGATGAGGGAGAACGCTCCTCGAATCCCAGCCAGTCATTGGGATGACGCAGAGTTACGACCGGGTCGACAACTTCTGGTTCACCCTGCTGCACGAACTGGCCCATGTTGGGCTGCACCTGGCCGGCTCGGGGCGAGATGCCGCGTTCGTAGACGGTCTCAGCTTACGCGCTCTTGAAGCGGGTGTGGGCAACACCACCGAACTTGATGCCGACCGCTGGGCGGAGCAAACGCTGATCTCGGACGCAGTCTGGCAACCCTGCGCGGCCATGGACCACCTTTGACCGATGATGGTCCTGGTACCCACCGGTCACCCGCAGATCATCCAGTGGTTAGCGGATGCAGCCGCTCACGCTGTGCCACTGAGCTGGAGGTTGTCGCGATTTGGGAAATCAGAGGTCAGCTAATATCCCGTGTTAGTAACGCTACTGATCCCATAGTAGGAGCGCCATGGTGCCTATAAAGGCAAAAAAGGTCATGAGGGTCCAAGCAAATATGGCCTTTTGGCGGCCACCCAATAGCCACACAATATAAGCACCCAACACCCAAGCAACAAAGAACCCAATGTACAATAACAATGCCCCAGGCTGAACTGTTCCCAAGATTTAACCTCTTTTCTTTATGTTGCAGCCAGCTCCGTGCCTACTCACAAGATATCACCACGCTTGGCCCCTTCCTCGGCGTACTCCTTGGCTATTGCCCGCCCCAGCCCTCGGCTGGCGCCGGTGACGATAGCCACCATCCCGTCCATTTGATTCATAGTCGGCCCGCCTACCCGAATTGGTCCTTGACCCACCCGTCGTCAAAGGGGGTCCAGAAGTGGGGGGTTAGCTTCAGGTGTTTAAACATCCAGACGCCAGTTACCCTCACGTACTCTTCATGCGTACTGTTCATCGTACCTTGCCAAGCCCCATACCGCCCGGTCGCCGTCCGTGTACCTGCAAGCTTGGAACAGGTACCGGATGCCGTATGCAGTATTCCCATTCACCCCTATGATTGGGGTAATCACCAAGTGAACGGCTAAGGGTTGCCTCTTTGAAAGGTTGAAAAAGAAGTTGTGGATTCCATACCGTCCTCCAGCATTGCCCCGAATACAGCCGTCCCAAATTGCGTCTTCGACAAACAGGTTGGTGATTTGATAGGCGTAATGGTTGTTGTCGCAGTAGGCGCAGTAACGGGCCTCGAGACGCTTGATCTACTCTACGTCTTACAAGGCTCGAAGCCTGCGTTCGATAACCTCTAAACTCATCACCTGCTTTCCCCCGAACCTGCGTTCCGCCGAAAGAGTACGCAAAATTTGATGGCTCAGTTGGCCCAGCCGCCGGACATTGCTATACATTGACCCATGATAAAACCGGCCGCCACCGATATGCACTGATCCTCACACCGTTCCATCCTCGTCCGCCCTCACCACGCAATTGATCCAGATTAACACTCTACCGCTCCGGGAGGTTGCCTACCGGTATTCCGGGCTCAGTCGGGTATCGCATCAGCCGCCGGCCGGAATTACCGGATGGTTGCCTCGCCAGGTGTTGCGCCCGTCTCGATTCGGCCTAGAATGTCGCAACTGAGATCAAGCAGGAGGAATACCGAGATGGGATTCAAATTGGTAATCTGCCCACCCAACTATCAGGACCACTGGGCGCAGAAGCTCCAGGAGGAGATACCGGATATCGACGTTCACGTGTGCCCAACCGTGGGAGAGGCGATGGAGGTCATCGGCGACGCTGACGCGGCCTTCGGCGATATTGTGCCGGAACTGCTGGAGCGGGCTCACAACCTCAAGTGGATTGCCTGTCCCCAGGCCGGGCCACGCGCCGGCTATTACCACCAGGGTTTAACTGGCAGCGACGTGGTGGTTACCAACACAAGAGAGATATACAACGACCATATCAGCGCCCACATAATGTCGCTGCTGTTGGCTTTCGCCAGGGGGTTACAGGTGTATATCCCCCAACAGGTTGCGGGCGTCTGGCAGCAGGGGTACCCGACCATCTACTTGCCGGAAGCCACCGTGGTGATCGTGGGAGTCGGCGGCATCGGCGGCGAAACCGCTCGGTTGTGCTCGGAGTTCGGAATGACGGTGCTTGGGGTTGACCCCAGATTGCCAGCGCCTTCCGCGGGCGTTTCGGAGCTGCACCGGCCCGATGACCTGCTGGAAGTCCTGCCGAGAGGCGACTTCGTGATCGTAACCGTGCCGGAAACGCCGGAAACGCAAGGAATGTTCGGACGGGCACAGTTCCGCGCCATGAAGAGCAGCGGATATTTCATCAATATCGGTCGGGGAGCCACGGTAATCCTGGACGACCTGGTAGATGCATTGCGGGCGGGCGAGATTGCCGGCGCTGGGCTCGATGTGTTCCAGATTGAGCCGCTGCCCGTTGGACACCCCCTTTGGAGTATGCCGGGAGTGCTGATCACGCCCCACGTGGCGGGTAACGGCCCCTATCTCGACGACCGACGTACTGACCTCTTCATCGACAACTGCAAACGATTCAACGAAGGAAGGGAACTACGAAACGTCGTGGACAAAGCCAACTGGTTCTGAAAATCGCAACTGCGACAGCCTGGTCAAATATGTCTGGCTCCCGAGCGATGGGGGGTTGGGGCAGCCCCTTCAGCCTGGCCTGCTGTATCGCCTTCGTTGGGCCCTTTGGGTGGGTGTCAGCGTATGCCCCAATGTGTTGAAGGCGCGGCCGGACGGGTTTCTTTCGGCGATGGTCTTGACCGTGGTCTAATCCATGTGCATTGGCTCGGGTGCGGCCAGACGCTGCCTCCGAGACCCGCTGATGTGATGATTGACCACGTTTGCGACGATACGCTTAGGATCGGTGCCGGGGGACCAAGGGATGACCGGGCCTAGGATGTGCCTATGCGCGGCGGTGGTTCCTGCGTGGACGTCGTGTGGCCTGATACTTATCTCAGCCATCACGTTAGCCTCGCGTGCACCGGCGATCCTCGCGGAGGCTCCCATTCCCAGAGGCCGGAGCGTGGGGCCGTGCATCATCTTATGCCCCGCGCCGTTCCGAGGGCGACTTAATCTGGAAGTTCCCTTTGGAAGCTCGCATCGAGATATGGCCGGCATTTGCCGACGGGCGTTATTACGTCAGGGCCAGCGACCGCGAACTAATTGCATACGACACAAAGCGCCGCCACTGGTTGATATGCGCACGTCAATCGCACACGTTCAGTGCCGGCGCTTTGCGTCAGGCGTGGCGGCTGCTCCCAGCGGATTTTTCAGGACTTATTTGCGTAGCATATCCACAGCGCCAGGGCGACGTTTTCAACCACTTTAGGGCAAGATCGAATTGTCTCGAGGGTCATAAGCGGAAGATTCACCCGAGATTGTCCCTTCTGACCTGTTATGCGGACTAATCGCCCGCCCGGTTTTAACGGCTGGTTGTGGCGGGTTGATGCGCCCGAAGGAAGTCGCGCACCTGGTTGATCGTCTTGGCCTTTATGTCTGCTGACTCTTTCCAGGGGTACGCAGTGACCTCGGCATTAGGCGCCAACTCCACCAGGTCCATTGCGGCTTCCAGGGAGTGCGACGGCGTGTCGTCAGGCATGACCAGCATCGGGGTCTGGCACGCACGCGCCCAGTCCCGCGACACGGAGTACATGAAGTCCGGCTGGATTCGGTAAAGGTTGTGCAGGTACTGATCGACAGTGTCCATGGTAAGGTCAGGCCGGCGTGCGCATAGCTCGGGACCCCAGACATCATGGCCCGAGTCATACATAGAGTCCGGTGTTCGGCTGGCGTGCCCAACCGGCTGGCAAAGCACGGCGGCCTTGACGCGCCCGGGTGCCCGGTCGATGAGCGTGAGTGCAAAAGGGCCACCGATGCAGAAGCCGATGAAGAAGAACTCCTGTATGCCGAGGTGGTCCATCAGCCCCAGCTGATCGTCGGCAAAGGCTCCCCACGGGTCGTTGACCTGAACCGGCCCGGTGGACTCTCCGCCAATCGCGTTGCGCTGGTCCATCGTAATGCAGCGGAAGTCGTTCTTGAACTCGTCCATCACGTTAATCACCTGCCCAGGCCAATTGCTGACCAGGGAGTTCAAGCCCCCGCCGGGCGTGGCCAGAAGCGGGAAACCGGACCCGACTTCCTCGTAATGGATGCGGACATCGCCTTTGGTATAAAACGGCATTGCAGTCTCTCCTTCTTGATCTCTGCCTTGATCTCGGCGCCGGGATTATGATGCGATTGTAACGTGGGAGACCGGGTTGTCAAGGCAGTGTACTCGCGCATTACGCGTAAGACGGAGCGGCGGCGGCGGTTGACTGGCGGTTGGTGAGGGTGCAGCTCAATATGCCGGTTGGGATGATGTATGATGCTGGGCAATTCACGGTGTGGGAATCCAGATAGCGGCAACTGACCGAGAACCCGGCGGAGACAAGAGACATGGCTGATAACAACATACCGTTGGCGTCGGAATTGAATCGTGTGCCTTCGTCAATCGTTCCCCTGAGCGCCCCCGAAGAAACTCGCTTCCAGGGCATTATGGAAGATGCGGTTATGGTGGACGTGCACCAGCATCCCTTCGTCATGCCCGAGTCGATGCACCGGTTCATCGACTACCTGCGCACCAACCGCTACCAGTGGGGTTACCAGGCGGTGGTTGCCGGCGGCTGGACCACCGTCACTACTGCCAACGTGTTCAGCGGCCTGAAAAGCACTCCTGATATGTCATTCGTAGAGTACGAAGACCTGGTTGCTGAGGTGGGCGGTATGCTCGCCGACGTTGCGTCGCAGACCAATGTGGTCAGGATCGGCAACGCCAACGATATTACCGCCGCCAAACAGCAGGGCAAAGTCGGGTTCATGCCGACCCTCGAGCATCTGGCCATCGGGAATCGCATCGAGCGGGTGGATTCGCTGTTCGGCATGGGTGTCCGTTTGGCCGGCATCACCTATAACCGCAAGAACTTCATCGGCGACGGCATGAACGAACGCAATCCCGGTGGGTTGAGCAATTTCGGTATCGAAGTGGTGCGCCGCATGAACGACCTGGGGATGGCGGTAGACCTGTCCCACGCCTCGACGCCCACCGCTATGGATGCCATCGAGTTCTCCCGGGCTCCCACGGTTTTCAGCCACAACGCGGCCTACACCCTGCGACCCAACGGGCGCACCCGCAAAGACGAAGAACTGATGGCCTGTGCCGCCAAAGGCGGCCTCATCTGCATCACCGCCGTTCCCAATTCGTTGAGCGATGACCCTGAACAGGACATCGAATGCGTTCTGGACCATTACGATTACATGGTGCGGTTGGTGGGTATCGACCATGTTGGCATCGGCACCGACACCACCATCGGAGACCATGTTGCCTTCCACCGGGTGATGATGGGAAGGGATGGGCCGGATCAGTTGCCGGCTCCTTACCTGAACGGCCTGGAATCGCCAGCCGATGGCAAAAATATTGTGCGGGGCCTAATCCGCCGAGGATACACTGATGAACAGGTACAGCAGATAATCGGGCGCAACGCCGTGGATTTCTTCCGTCGGGTAATCCCGTAGCCACGTCCGGCTTCGCTAGACGCTCCCGATAGAGGAACCGTCCGGGGTGGAGCCGCCGGGGGCGAACCCAGCTGCGCCTTGCCCGTCTTCGCCGGATGTGAGTTCCGCCTGCACCACTTGCCAGATGTCGGTGCTGGCCGCTCCGCCCCAGCCGTCGTAGTGCACGAGGTCGGTGAGGGGCAGGCGGTCCCGCCAGCCGGTAGTTTGCAGCAACGGTTGCGCCGGGAAATCGACCGGATACCCGAGGCACAGGTAGGCTACCGGAACAATGTGCTGCGGGATGCCCAGAATCTGACGCAGTTGCGGGCGCTTCAGGATGCTGACCCAGCCCACTCCCACGCCTTCTGCGCGGGCCGCCAACCACAAATTCTGCACGGCGCAGCAGGTGGAATAAACGTCCGTTTCCGGCGTTGAGTTTCTCCCCAACACTTCCCCGGCCCGTGTTGGGTCGCAGGTGACGCAAACGTTCACCGACGACTCCATGATTCCTTCCAGCTTCAGCGCCAGGTATTGCGAACGACGTGGTTCGTCGAAGAATTGAGAGGCCGCCCGACGCTCGCGTTCAAACAGGTCTTTGACCTGCCCGCGTATATCGGTATCGGACACGAGCACGAAGTCCCACGGCTGCATGAACCCGACCGACGGCCCGTGGTGTGCGGCGCGTATGATGCGAGCCAGCACGTCCGGCGGAATTTTTTCGTCCTGGAAGGTGCGAATGTCACGGCGCGAATAAATGGCGTGATAAACGCCGCGCCGCTCTTCGGGCGCAAAGTGGTTGAATGTCGTCATTGTGTTAGCCCAACTCCCGCAACTGCCGCACATTATCACATATCCAACCGAAACGGGCTGCCCCTATGATTGTTGGGCGTGTTGACATAGCAGGGTCTACGTATAAGATCGGTTACGATGTTCCCTGCAAAGGCGAGTAATAGCCACCCAACCACCGGGCCGGAGCGCAGACACAATGACGAACGAAGAGAAAGCCCAAGCAATGCTCGGTTCCCCGGCAGGATGTGCCTTGTTGCTTGACGTATCCGCCAACTTGCGTCTCCCATTGGAGCGTTTCGCAGAGCCCAGGGTGAGTTTCTGGCTGGCCGCCATGGCCGTCAACTTCGTCGACGTAAACAGAGATGCCGGCTGGCAAAAAATCGCGCTGCGGGAGGCCCGAGCCTTCGAAGACTTAGGCCGGCAACTCGTGAGCCACCCTGCTTTCGATTGGTGGTGGGACCCCGTGGACTTGGCAAGCCAAGTTTGGGCATCGCCCCAAATGCCGGGCGGCTCAGGCAGCGACCCGGCCGAACCATATCCATTCGCTCCCGAACGCTGGCGGGCGCCCCGCGCGAAAGAACAGGACAGCCGCGTCTTGAACCCCGATACTCGTCGGCAAATCACGTCCACGCTCCGGGACGGGTCAACGTCCGAACTAACGGCATTTGCCGTAGGTGCGGCAGATCATGTCTGCACTTTCCCTCTCGCGACGTGGCGAGTCAGGGTTGAGCAGGACGCGCGGGTGCGTGAGATCAGCCACCCCGTGGACTGGCACACCCTGTGCTTGGATTTCCCGCACCGTGCATCAGACGGCCGGCTCGTTCCCAACTGGAGGGAAGTCGCGGGCGTTTGGGATGGTGTGCATCTCACCCTCGGCGGTATGCTCTCCTGCGAGCAGACCAGATACGAGCGGGACGGCGAGTGGTCAATGATGCAGTTCTGGCATTCGGAACAGACTTGGTGGCTGAACCGATTGGCGGCCTCCGGTGAGCGTATGCCTGACCTGTCGAGGGACCACAACCGACAGAGCATGAATCCGTACCCCTACGATATGCGTGAAATTTTGGTGGAGAGGGGGCATTCATGCTCATGCCGCAACAATGACCGTACGGATACACTTTAGCGGATAACGGCGAGGACTACCGCGCACAATAGCCGGCCCGGGTCATGTCACTTTGATCTGTCATAGGGAGCGCAGCGCGGCAATCTCGTGGCTGAAACCGCCGCCATTGCTGCAACGGGATTGCAACGTCGCTGCGCTCGCTATGACAAGTGGGGGGCGGGTGCTGCTCGCAAGGACAGTAGGCAGGTTTGGTCTGACCAAGTGGGTGCGCGTGAGGACTGGCGTTGGTTGCTGGACTTGCCATCAGTTGTGCCGTCTTCGGTAGCGCTTCCAACGTGGTATCATCGGCGCACTACATCAACCATGACATTCAGGAGGCCCAGCTATGGCTACCAAACCCACACTCTCAACCGAACAGGTAACGGCGGCAATGGACGCAATGCTGGCCAGCGCTAAAGCGGACGCCCCCAACGAACCGGTGGCCATGGCAATTGTGGACGCCGGCGGTGAACTGGTGGCGTATTTGACCATGGACAACCTGCGGATTTTCAGTCGCCGCCACGCTATCCGCAAGGCATATACGGCGGCGGTAATGGGGCGGGACTCCGGAGAGCACGCCGCCGGTTTGCACGCTCAGGGTCGCAACATCGCCGACCTGGGCGACCCCCGGTTCACCCACGGTCAGGGCGGTTTGGTCATCATGCAGGATGGCGTAATTCTGGGCGGCATCGGCGTCGGCGGCTACCCCAGCGGCCAGCGCGATGAGGACTTGTCCCGCGTGGGTCTGAACGCCATGAATCTGTAACCTGCCATCCGTAACCCGGTATCCGTCGGAGGTCAGGTTGTCAGCCGGTGTCCGTTTGGCTAACAGGAGGTGTTCACAATGCCCGATTGGAATTTCACCCACCGCACCGCGCGCGTCAACGGCGTCAACATCCACTACGTCATCGAGGGAGATGGTTTCCCGGTAGTGTTGTTGCATGGTTGGCCGGAGATGTGGTTTTCCTGGCGCAAGCAAATCCCGGTTCTGTCGCAGAACTATCAGGTTATCGTGCCCGATATGCGAGGGTTCGGCTCCTCGGAAAAACCGCTGCAGGATTACCGTACCCGCACTGCCGCCACCGACATTTACGAGCTGGTGCGCCACCTGGGGCACGATAAAATTGCCATTGTCGGCCATGACATCGGCGTGCGGGTGTCGTACCGCTACTGTCTGGACTACGAAACGGAGGTTGACCGCTGGGCGTTGCTGGACGGCACGCACCCGCTGGAGCAGCTGGCAAACCAGACCCCGCAGGGTGTCCGCGAGCGTTGGCACTCGTATTTCCACCAGATTCCAGACCTGGCCGAACACCTGGTGCGCGGGAACGAAGACGCCTATCTGCGCCACTTCTACCGGAACTGGTCGGTTAACCAGGCGATGATGTCAGATGAGGAGGTGGCGGTGTACGTTACTGCCTACTCCCAGCCGGGAGCGCTGCGGGGCGGTTTTTCGTACTACCGCGCCGCCGCCTACGAAGACCCACCCGATTGGCGTACCGACGCCGACCGTCAGCTCGACATTCCCGTGCTTTACCTGTGGGGCGAGCGACGCAAGCGCACGGCGGAAGCCGGTGGCACCGACCCGGAGGCGTCCTGGCAGAAGGCGGCCAATAACCTGCGCAGCCGGTTCATCCCCGGTGGCGGCCATTTCCTTCACGAAGAGAAACCGGACGAAGTGAACGCGGCGTTGCTGGCATTTTTGGGGGAGATTGGGAGCTAATCTGACAGTGGTATGCTGAGAGTGACGGCGGGCGGCAAGCATCGCCGTCCCTTTGGAGTGTTGCTATGACTGCGCCAAAAGTTAACCCGTCAGCCAAACCTCTGCTTACCCGCGACGACTTGCCCTTGGACGCCATCGCCGAAATCTGCCGGCGTTGGGGCGTGCTGGAAATGGCGATTGACCCCAGCCAAACCCGTCCGCCGCCCGGCCCGGCATTCATGCCGCAGGACAATCCCTTTCTTGAGATTGACCTCTACCTGATTGCTGACTTCGGCCCCGGTAAACGCTCCTGGTACTTCAAAAAGCATCATATGGATGTAGTTAAAGACTTGTACAATCTGTTGGACTGCCATGTGTGGATAGAGGAGAAAGACCTCTTGGAAAAACACATTGCCAGTGGTGCAGAATGGGCGCAACGGCAATTGGAAAGCCGAGATGTTATCTACACCGCCGGATGAACGCGGTTTCGACAATCCGACCGCCTCCGGCAGCTTGAGCATTGGTGTGAAGTCATCGCTTGGCTGCGCCACCGTTATACCGATGATTATCTAACCGGCGACCTCAGGACACGCCTTGCCGTTTATCAGGCAGTATGTTTGCTGGCCGACACCGCTAAACAAACCGCCCCCAACATTTTGGGAGAGATGCCCGCCGTCGATTGGACTGAGTTGGTTCGGACGCGAGTGGTATTGGCGCACATTCCATGGCGAGCGGACTCCGACGAAGTTTGGAGGATAGTCACCGAATCAGTGCCGGCATTACAAGCAGAGTTGCGCCGTGTCATAGCAGAAGAGCCGGAATAGCAACCCTTTGCCCAGCAGTAAAAAGGCCCCGCTCATGCGTGGGGCCTTCCTTGCCATTCTGAATTGCCCGGAGTTCTACCCCCGCAGGGCTGGCGCCACTTCTTCCGCGTACAGACGGATGGAGTTTTGCACGCGCTCGGCCGGCACGTTGCCGCCAAGGTTGGGCTCCATGATGAAACCGGTGAGTCCCAGCTCATCGCGAATCTCAATCAGCCGGTCGGCCACCATCTGCGGGCTGCCGTAGGCCACCCGATCCAGCAACAGGTCATCGTAGGTGGTGTTCAGCAGTTGCTCCGCACGCTGGAGCCGTTCCGCCGAAGCGCTCGCCCCTTCCGCTTCCACGGTTTTGATGTAAGTGTCGGCGGTCCGGCGGAATGCGCGCATGGTGCTCTCCTCGGTGTCCGCGCGGGCCTGCGCCATGGATTCCGACACGTAGATGGGCATCCGGACATAAACGTCATCCACATCGTGGCCGTTTCTGGCCGTAGCCGCCCGGTACAGTTCCAGATTCCGGGCCACCTGCGAAATGCCCTGGCCGCGTACTCCGGTAACCAACGGGAATCCCAGCTCGCCGACGATGTTGAAGGTATCAATTGAGTTGGCGGCGATGCGAATTGGCGGGTGCGGCTGCTGGTAGGGGCGGGGCGTAACCACCACATCGTCCATGTCGTAGTAATGGCCGTGGTGGGAGAACCGATAGTTGCTCCACGCCTTCAGTATGATGTCCAGAGCCTCTGAAAAACGTTGACGGCTTTCTTCGAAGGGCACGCCGTAGCCCTGATAGGAGCGCGGGAAGCTGCTGCGCCCGATGCCAAAATCCAGACGACCCTGGGAGATGTTATCCACGGTGGCCGCTTCCTCGGCCAGCCGGATCGGGTGGGCCAGCGGCAGCACACTCACGCCGGTGCCGACGCGAACGCGCTCGGTGCGGGCGGCGATGATGCCGGCCATCAGCAACGGCACCGACGACACGGACGGGATGCCGGCTCCGCCGGGATCGGTCGGTGTACGCGGGGCGGCGAAGTGTCGTTCGGCCAACCAAACTCCGTCAATGCCCGTTTCGTCAGCCAGCTTGGCGACCGTAAAGGCTTCGGCGAACGCCTCGTCTTGCGTGCGACCCTCGCGGTAATCGCATTCCATCACCAGACCGACGTGCATGATATTCCTCCTGTTAGTGTTCTGTTTGGAGTTGCTTGTGCTGTCCGCGCTGTTCGCTGGCGCGACCGGCTATTACTGCGCGACATTAATTGTCGATGTAGGTATTTGGCGCCGCCAGAAATTTGGTGCGACACTCCAGACTACAGAAATAATACCACTCGCCGTTATGAAAGCTGCGCGTGCCTGCGGTCGGGTCAACTTCGTTCGCGCCGTGCATGGTCTGTCCGGTGGTGGCGCGGGCGGTGTTCTCGTTGATTTCAGTTTTGCAAACGGGATCGACGGGCATGGTCTGACTCCTTGTTAGGTCAGGCTGTTAATTTCGCGGGTTCAGGCTACGGATTCCAGGTTCATGCCCAGGCGCACTTTGCCGGGTTGATCCAGCAGGGCGCGGGCGACCCTGGCGCGGTGCTCGAAGCTGGTGCCCAGCCGCATCGTCCAGGCGGTAACCCGGCGATACCACAGATGCAGGTCGAATTCCATCATAAATCCTATGCCCCCATGTATTTGCTGGGACGAGCGTACCGTCGCCTGGCATTTGTCGTTGGTGAACGCCTTGGCTTGCGAAACTTCCACCGAGTAAGGGAGCCCTTCGTCCATCTTCCACAGGGCTTCATACGTGAGTAGTTGAGCGCCGTCAACCCACACGAGCATATCGGCGCACAGGTGCTGTATGGACTGGAAGCCGGCGAGAGGCCGACCGAAAGCCACCCGGTTCTTGGCGTACTCGATGGCCATTTCGGCGTCCTTACGAGCGGCGCCCACAATCTGGGTGCAAAGCAAGGCGGTGCCAATGTCCAGCATGGCTTGCGTGGGCGGCCAACCCTGGTTCACTTCGCCGATTACGTTGCTCAGGGGGACCCGCACCCCATCCAGGTTCAGCTTGCTCTGCGAATCTTTGGCCAATGTGGTCAGGCGAGTTTCAGAGATGCCGGCAGTATCGGTGGGGACGATGGCCAGCGTGATGCCGGCATTGTCGTCACCGGGCGCGCCGGTGCGCACCGCCATGACCATCAGCTCGGCGGCGGAGAAGTTGTCCACGAAGTGTTTGCCGCCGGAGATTACCAGGCTGTCCCCGTCTACTTCCCCCCGGCACTGGATTACGTCGGCGCGGAGTCGCGGATCCTGTTCCTGAACCGCCCAGGTCATTATCAGTTCACCGCGGGCGACCCGAGGGAGAATGGCCTCTTGCTGTTGTTCGGTACCGAATTTGGCGACCGCCATCGCAGCGGTGGCGGTGCTGTGGAAAGGCACCGGGGCGATGGCCCGGCCGCACTCCTCGATAATCAGGCCAAGATATGAAACGGGCAGGCCGCCGCCGCCGTATGCTTCGGGCAGCGAAATGCCGAACCAGCCCAGAGATGCCATTTTCTCCCACAACTCCAGGGAATAGCCGCGCCCGTCCTGTTCAACTGCGCGGGCCAGGCTGGCGGGACACTCCGCTTCCAGGAATTCCCGGGCAGCGTTTTTGACCATCAATTCTTCTTCGGAGGGAAGTACGTTCATTGTGCCTCAGTTGGATTGAGATTTGGCAAATGTAGATCGGGAAAGGCAAATAAGGTCTAGCCGTCAATAGGCGGGAGACCAACCAGTTGTCTGGCATAGTTGACGAATTGTGTTACTTCGTTCAAGCATTCTTCGATTGCGCTGGCATTCAAGCTGTCGTCGTAAAAATTCCGATGCAGCCGGTTTGCGGATGTGGCCCATTTGCTTATTTGCCGAAAGTCATTCGTTCCTCTGGACATATCCAAAACCACATCGCCCAACTGCTCGTGCCGCTCATATTCCAGTCCGTCACGAGTTTCGGAGTATAGTTTAGCGGCATGGGCGGCGGCGCCCCAACCTTTTTCAGAAGCCTGTAGCAATTGGTCAGCGTCAAGATATTCCCGGCTGCGACGCAGGAATTCGGTGCTGATTTGGTCATGGTTGGCTCCGAATTCAGACATCTCACGATCCCGATGAATTGGCTGCGGATTTGGTTGCCTTATCTACCAAAGCAATCAATCTTGCCACATCCTCCAACTCATCGCTGATTAAATTCGCGTCCAGACTGTCCGATTTGAGGTGAGCGTAATCCAGAAGCATACGTGCACTCATAGACCAGTTTCCCACCTCACTGCCGTCGGGTTCGCGCTTCAGCAGCTTTGCAACTTGGCTGAGATAGTTGCTCCGAATATGGTCGTAACCCATAGCGTAGGCATAGGTTTTGGCAGTGCAGGTAGCAGCTTCCCAACCTTTTTCGGAAGCCACTGCCAACGCTCCGTTTGCCAGGCATACCCAAGCGCGGCGTAGTATTGCTTCGGGGTCTTGCGGTGGGTTGGCAACGTCAAAAACCAGCATCACCAGCCGCTGCACATCGTCAAGCCGCCGGCCAATGCCGTCCTTATCCAGCCAGTCGAACTGGACATTATCGGCCAAAGCCATTGCGCTGACCGCCCACTCGACGCTACTGTCGTGGCTGCGGTAGTCTTTGGACAACTGCAATACCACATCCTTGAAATCGGCGTCGCTGCCGCCTTGCCCGATAAGGCCGGCATAAGCTTTGGCGGCGTAGCCGGCGGCATCCCAGCCTTTGACAGAGGCCAATGCCAATTCACCCTGGGCCAGGTATTCCCGGCCCCGGCGCAGGAGATCGTCGCAGGTTTGAGTATAATCGTGTGGCAACTGCGTCATCGTACTGGCCACAATTAGACCCGTGGCATACCCAGCCCCCGGCGGGCCACCTGGTCGCGCATGACCTGGACACTGCCGTGGTTGATGCCGCTCTGGAATGCACCCATCAGGTTGTGGGCAAAAACCCCATCCTCGATGGCGTCGTCGGAACCGTTGAGCAACTGTCCGTAGGGGCCCAATATCTGGGCGATGGTCTCCGTGGTACGGACGCCATGCTCCGGCGCAAACACTTTCTCGGCGGAACCTTCGTAGGTGAAGTTGCCATCCGACTCAACGATAGACATACTCCGCAGGGTCATCAGCCGGCACACCTGGCCTTCAATCCACATATCAGCCAAGCGGTCGCGGACAGTGGGGTCCCGGCTGATCCCGTAGCCTTCAACGTCGTTTTCCTTCACCCAGTTCACGATGTCCTCGTCGCGCTGGATGGAAATAAGGTAGCGGGATGCCCCCACCCGGTCCAGGTTCAATCCCATCGCACCCACGTACCAGCCCTGGTTTTCTTCGCCCAGCATACAGGACGCCGGCACACGCACGTTTTCAAAGAACGTTTCGTTGGTGCGAGCGTCGCCATACGTGGTGCCGAGCGGAGCCGGCGGGTTGTTCTGGATGGTCCACAGCGGTCGCACCGTGATGCCAGGCGTGTCCATCGGGATGAGGAAGATGCTGATTCCGCGGTGACGCGGTGCGTCCGGGTCGGTGCGCGCCATCAGGTAGATGTGCGTGGCGTAGTGGGCGGCGGTGGTGTACATCTTCTGGCCGTTGATGACAAATTCGTCGCCATCGCGAACGGCGCGGCATTGCAGGCCGGCCAGGTCGGCGCCGGCTTGCGGTTCGGTGAACCCAAGGGCGAACGAAATTTCGCCGCGGATTACGCCGGGGATGAATTCCCGCTTTTGCGCTTCGGAGCCAGCGGCCAGGATAGCCGGGGCGCCCGACCCGGCCCCTCCAACCGTGATGCCAATGCGGGCGAATTCTTCTTCCACGATGTACTGGTCGATGCGGCTGCCGCCTTGACCACCGTACTCGGTGGGCCACGATATGCCGATCCAGCCTCGTTCCGCAATTTTCCGATACATCTCGCGGGTCTTGGGCCCACGGCGGCGGATGCCGGTATCTTCCAGCTCGGAGATGATTTCGTCGGTCACGTTCTCAGCAATGAATTGCTGCACATCGGAGCGCAAGGCTTCCTGTTCGGCGGTAAATGCAAATTCCATGGCGGCGTTGCCTCACGGTTTGAGTGTGCTTTGTTTTTGAGTTAGCATCGTTTCGGTGGCACCCAATTATAGCGGTTAGCCGGGCCGGTGTCATTTCGGGAAAATGGGTTCGCCGGCCTTGTGCTAGAATCGCATCAACCCACCAGGCATACTGAGGCTTACATACTGAGGCTTACGATGAGCACCGCGGCCAATGCAATCACGATGTTACCCTACCGGCGGCAGGGGGAAATTGATTACGCCAGCCTGGAATTTGACCCCGATAAAAAGAATGTGACGCCTGACGCAATGGAACAGAATCTCGAACTGCAAGAAATTCTCGGACTCCTCCGCGCCCGCTTCACCGACTTCAACCGCCGGCCAGATGTGTTTTTGGACAACGAAACCTTTATCTGCTATGAACCGAGCAACTTGAACATCCGGGTAGCGCCGGACGTGTATCTGGCTTTCGGCGTTGACGCGCCGGCCATTCGCCCGCGCAAGATATATCTGCCCTGGGAAGTGGGCAAGCCGCCGGATTGGGCGTTGGAGGTGGCTTCGGAAAGTACCGCCCAAGCGGATGTCAACCGCAAGCCGGGCATCTATGCTGCCGTCGGCATTCCCGAATACTGGCGTTTTGACCCGACCGGCGGCCGGTATCACGGACATCCGCTGGCGGGGGAGCAATTGGCGAACGGCGCCTACCAGCCCATCCCACTGACCACCGAACCCGATGGCATCTTGAAAGGATACAGCACCGTGCTGGGGTTGAGCCTGGCCTGGGACAACGGCTGGCCCCGCTTTTACGACCCTGCCACCGCAACCTACCTGGAGAACTGGCGACAGGAGCGGGCAGCCTGGGAAGCGGAACGACTAGCTCGTCGGTCTGCCGAGGCGGAGCGGGATGCTGAAAGAGCGGAACGCCTCGCCGCCGCGACCGAAAACGCGCGGCTGCGGGAACAGATACGCCGCCTGCAATCAGAAGGTTAGCGTAAATCCACGTTTATACGGGTGTCGCCAGCATCGCGCAAAGTTCCCCACCCTCACCAGCATCGACCTGTTCTGACCCTTTCACCACATCGATCAGCGTCTCCACGTCGTTTGACGGGAGCGGGGCCGGCCGGAGCAGGCCCGCACTTTTACCAGGCATTCTTCCCGGCTGAGCGGGTTGCCCCAGATATGCCGGGGGTTTTGTGCCCGCTGCCCATTTGCCACCCCTCCCCCGCTTTCGAATTGCCCCAAATTTGGCCTACGTATTATATTTAGGATTTTCCTGATTGGGGCTTTCCTAGATTCTGGCGCAAGCCGGAATGACGAGAAAGGAAACCACCTAAAATGGAACGCTACCGGGCAACCCTTGTGGTTGCCCAGGTCGTGCGGCTACGACTGCCATTTCCGATGTTAAACCACCTGAATTGCAACGCCACAGGTTGATCCGTCAGTATGGACAGATGTCTGCAATCCAACTATATTGTCGGCAACTTCAGCAGCAATTTGTGATGAACGCAATCAGGCCGGAGCCGGAGGATACGATGGCAACCAATCCAAACGCAGCCCAAGGTCCTGCCGGCGCCGACGCACGTATCGGGATGCGAATTGAGCAGGTGCTCATTGGCCCGCCACATGAAGGCGAAACCGGTGATGGCATCGTGCTGCGAACCACTCGGGGGGACATCGCCGCCATCCAGCACGCCGCGCCCGATTCTACGCAGGCAATCATTTTTGTCTGTGGCGCGCGTGGTGGCTTTGGTGGGCCCGCCTCCGGACTGTACGCGGAGCTGGCCCAGGAACTGACCGGAAACGGCATAACGTCGTTGCGGATGGATTACCGGTATCCTAACAACATCCAGGAATGCGCCCTGGATTTGCTGGCCGGAGTGAACTATCTGCGCGCCAGCGGATACGGCCCGGCGGTGGTGGTGGGCCATTCTTTCGGCGGCGCAGTGGTCATAGCGGGAGCCAGCATCAGCGACCACATCGCAGGTGTGGTATCTCTGTCGCCCCAAACCTACGGCGCCCAGGGCGCTGGCCTGCTGTCGCCGGTGCCGCTACTGGTGGTGCACGGCCGGGCCGACACGCGCCTGCCCTTCTCCTGCGCGGTGGCCATCCACGATTGGGCCAAAGAACCCAAGGAACTGGTGCTGTACGATGACGCCGAGCATCGCCTGGACGAATGCCGGGTGGAGCTGGGCAATCTGCTGCGCGAGTGGATTCCGGCCCGGTTGTCGGCGAGCGCAGTGGCCTGATGCACGGTTGACAGCATGAGCGTAATCGACCGAATTGGTATCGACCGAATTGGTTACGATGCCGGCGCCACCCGTCTTGAAGACTCGCTGGCAACCGCCGCCGAGCACGGATTCCACTACCTCGACTTTTCAGCGGACACGGGGCCGAATCGGGTGGACAACTGGCCGGACGCTCGGCTGCGGGCGGTTCGCACGCTGATGGACAGCAACGAAATCACGGTAACCGTCCACACCGCCTCGGCCGTGAACATCGCTGAATTTGCGCCCTACATGAGCGACGCTGCCGATGCCTACCTGCGGGGCAACATCGACCTGGCGCGCCGCATCGCCGCGCATGGCGTGGTGGTGCACGGTGGAATGCACTTCAGTTCGGCCATCGACGCCCGCATGGAGGCCGCCCGCGAACGCCTGCTGCGCGCTACCGATTACGCCGAGAACAACGGCGTTTCCCTTTTCTTCGAAAACCTCAACCGGGAACCCGACGCTGCCGAAGTACACTACCTGGGACACGACGTTGCAGAATGCCGCTATTTCTTCGACGCAATCCCGTCCCCTAATTTCGGTTGGGCCTTCACCGTGAATCATGCCAACTTGGTGCCCGAAGGTGTTGACGGTTTCATCGACGCTTTTGGAGTCAGTCGCATCGGCGAAGTGCGGTTGGCGGACAACACGGGCGAAGTTGAGATTCACCTGCCGCCCGGCCAGGGCAATATCGATTTTGAGGCGATGTTCCGGCGGGTGGAATCAGCTGGGTATAGGGGGTTCTACACGATGGCGTTCGGTTCGCTGGACGACAAACTAGCCGCCCGCGAGCTGTTCGCCGCGTACCAGCTGTAAGGTAGCCGCCCATCCGGTTGCCTCCCCCATTCTTTCATGGCTATTGCGCCGGCCGACGTCGTTATCATCGGCGGCGGCATCGTCGGATACGCCACTGCGTATGAACTGGCCAGGCGCGGTCTACGTCCGATCATAATCGAGCGCGACTCTATAGGAAGCCACGCATCCGGGTTTGCCTTTGGCGAACTGCTCCCCTGGTGGGGTCGAGGCATACCGGGACCGTTATTCGATTTTGGACGTCGCTGCCTGGAGCTGCATAATGAACTGCACCCGGCGCTGAAGGCGTCAACCGGCATCGACACCGGGTACCGGTTGACCGATGCGGTATCGGTGGCGTTGAACGATGCTGACCGGAGCAACCTGCAGCAACGCCATGATTGGCTCTGGGAACAGGGCGCGCCGGTCAAATGGCTGGATGGCCCGGCGCTGCGTTGGATCGAGCCCCGCATCGCGCCCGACATTGGCGACGCCCTGTACATCGGCTCGGTGGGCGTGCTTGAAGCCTACCGCTACCTGTTGGCAATGGCGCAGGCCGCCGAGGGGATGGGGGCGACCGTGCGTCACGGGAACGCCGTCGGGGTCAGCGTGACCGGAACGGAAGCAGTCGCCGTTTTATTGGCGGGGGCGACCGTCCCTTGCGGGGCCGTGGTCATCGCCGCCGGGCCGTGGTCGCGCGATGCCGCAGACTGGCTGGGCGCGAACGTGCCCATCCGCCCGCTCAAGGGTCAGATTCTGCGATTGCAGCTGAGTGGCCCGGCCCTGTCCACGTACATCGGGTGGCGCGATTACTATGCCATTACCAAGGGCGACGGCTTGCTGTGGGCCGGCAGCACCGAGGAAGACGTGGGGTTCGACGACAACCCCACCGCCACCGGCCGCGATGATGTTTTGATGAACCTGAGCCGGGTGATGCCGGATTTGGCGGATGCTGGCATTGCGGGCCATACCGCCTGCCTGCGGCCCCTGACATCCGACGGGCTGCCCATCATCGGGCGAGCGCCTAATCTGACCAATGTTTACCTGGCCACGGGTACGGGCCGTAGCGGATTGTTGCTGGCGCCGGGTATCGGTTCCGCAATAGCCGACCTTATCGTTGACGACGCCACCGGCTGGGACATTGCGCCCTTTTCGCCGGAACGGTTCGCCGGAACCGACGGCTAGACCGTCCCGGCGGCATAGGGTTTCAGCGCGGCGTAAATAACATCGTTAATGGGTGTTGGGGCTCCTGACGCTGCGCCGGCGCGCACCACCGCCCCGTTCAGGGCTTCCAGTTCCAGCGGCCGGCCAGACATCAGGTCATCGTGCATGGACGCCCGCATCGCGCTTTTGGCCGATTCCATGTAGGCCAGCGTACTCTCCACCACGTCGGGCGCCAGGTCAACGCCCGAGGCACGGCCGGCCGTTTCGATCTCGCGCATACACCCGCTGAAGATTTTGTGCCATTCGGGTCGGGGCCATAAATCGCGCACAAACTCGCGTGCTAACGAAGTGACTCCGGCCATGGTCGCGATGAATAAAAACTTGGTCCACAGAGTTACTGCGATGTCGTCGGAGGCATTCGCTGGCACGCCGGCATCGCGAAACGCCGCGCAGATTTCGGCGGCGCGTTGGCCGTGGGCGGCAGGACTGTTCCGCACGCCGCCGGTAACGATTCGCACCACCGCTCCGCCCTGACGGACCGCTCCGGGCCCGAGTCGGCCGGCCTCGATGTAGGCCGCGCCGGGGAGCACGATGGCGTCAGGGAACCGGTCAACGACGGGCAGGTACGAATCAATGCCATTTTGCAATGAGAGCACGGCGGTGTTAGCCCCGATCATCGGCGCCATTGCGGGCACCGCCGCCACGTTGTGGTAGGTTTTAGTGGTCAGCAGCGCGAGGTCGACCGGGCCCACATCCTCGGGGCGGTCGGTGGCTTCGCAGCGCACCACAAAATCGCCGGCCTCGGTCTGCATACTGAGGCCGTTGCTACGGATGGCGGCCAAGTGTTCGCCGCGCGCGATCATCGTAACGTCGTGTCCCCCGCGTGCCAGCATCCCGCCGAAATACCCACCGATGCTGCCGGCGCCCATAACTCCCACTTTCATACGCCCAAACTCCTCGGTGCCCGCCAGAAAACCCGGCCTAACCTATCCGAAACGATAACCCATCCTGGAAATCCTGTACATCCATGCCAAAACTTCCCCACTGCCCAACAGTTGCGCCCCGCTAATTCTATCGCTATCCTTACATTGCAAATAACTAACCCATACTGCCACGGGAGACTACCGAGATGACCCAGCCAGCCCCCGCCATCACGCCGCCGGCGCCGCAACCGGAGTCTGATTTCTATTGGGAAAAGTGCAAAGCAGGCGAGCTTTGGCTCCGCCGCTGCACCACCTGCAACCGGGCCTACTTCTACCCTCGGGACATTTGCCCTTTCCCGGAATGCTTCTCCCGTGATACCGAGTGGATCCAGAGCAGCGGTCGCGGCACCTTACACACCTTTGCCATCGTGCATCGAGCGCCAACGCCCGCCTTCCGCGACAAAGTACCGTTTATCACCGCCGTTGTGGAGCTGGAAGAGGGCGCCCGAATCCCCACCCATCTGGTTGGCGTCGAGTTCCAGGAAGGCGAAATCCGCCCCGATGCCGTGCAGTGTGGAATGGCAGTGGCGGTTGAATTTGAAGTGCTGGACGACAACATCAGCCTGCCAATGTTCAGACCCATCTAATCACTGTTCCCGGTCACTGTTGCCGAAAACTTCGTGCTGCTTAGGCCCCTCTTGCGGTTTCGCGAGGGGCCGTTTTGCTGGCATCGCTGACCGTTCCGTAATATACTGCGCCCGAAACCAAGCCACGCTATGTCTCTAATCCACCGAATCTAGCCAACCGACTCTAACCAACCGACTTTGCCAAGATCACACAAGGAGCAATCATGACGCAGCCAGCCGCCCGAACCGTAATGCAGGAAGTTTCTCCCAAACTGGCCGAACTGTCCGCCGACGTTTTGTTTGGCGACGTTTGGGAACGCCCCGAATTGTCGAAGCGCGATCGCAGCCTCATCACCGTGGCCACGCTCACCGCTCTCTACCGCACTGACCAGCTGCGGGGACACATTGGGCGCGCCCTGGACAACGGCGTTACCCGTTCGGAAATTTCGGAAGTCATTGCGCACATGGCGTTTTACGCTGGCTGGCCGGTGGCTGCCAATGCCGTTCGCGTCGCCAAAGAGGTGTTCGACGAGCGCGGCGTCTAACCGCCGAACAGCTCGATTCCGTTCGCTCACACTGCTTGCCGGGCGATAATCGCCCGGCCGGTTTCAATCAGGAGGCCAACCGATGCCAAGGATGACGGGAGCGCGTTTCCTCGCCGAAACCCTCCGGGAATACGGTGTCACCCACGTTTTCTTCGTTCCGGCCATCATTCGCCGTGCTTTGATGGAAATGGAAGACGTGGGCATCAAGCGCATCATCAGTCATGGCGAGAAGTCGGCGGCTTACATGGCCGATGCCTACGCCCGGGTTACCGGCAAACCGGGTCTCTGTTTCGCCCAATCGGTGGGCGCCGCCAACCTTGCCGCCGGTTTGCAGGATGCCTACCTCGGCGTGTCCCCGGTCATTGCCATCACCGGCCATCGCCCTCCCATGCACCGGCATCGCAATTCCTACCAGGAGATTGAACACTCCCGGCCCTTCGCCTCCGTCACCAAGTACAGCGCCGAGGTTGAATCGGTAGAGCAGCTGCCCCACCTGCTGCGTCAGGCGTTCCGCGAAGTAACCAGCGGACAGACGCTGCCCGCGCACCTCGATTTTTCCGGCATCTCCGGCGACGTTATCACCGACGGAGAGTTTGATACGGATGTCATCGTCGAAGATTCGTTCACCCAGCGGCCATCATTCCGCCCCGAACCGGAGCCGGAGCGCGTCCGAGAAGCCGCCCGGCTGCTGTCCCAGGCCCAACGGCCAGTCATTGTGGCTGGCGGCGGAGTAACCTCGTCGAGGGCAGAGGCGGAGGTAGTGCGACTGGCCGAGATGATGAACATTCCGGTGGCCACCGCCCTCAATGCCAAAGGCTGCATACCGGAGAATCATCCGCTTTCAGTGGGCGTGGTGGGCAGCTATTCAAGGTGGTCGGCGAACCGGGTGGTTTCTGAGGCCGATCTGGTGCTCTTCATTGGCAGCCACACCGGCAGCCAGGTAACGCTGGACTGGCGTCTCCCGGCGGTCGGCACACCCGTCATTCAGATTGATATTGACAGCACTGAGCTGGGCAGGTCATACCCAGGAACCTATGGCTTGCAGGGCGACGCCCAGCGCACGTTGCAACGGCTCATCAACGTGCTGGAACCGATCGGCGGCAACGCCGGTTGGGTAGCGCAGGCGCAGGGGCACGTCCAGAACTGGCGGACCGAAAACGAACCCGTGCTCAACTCGGACGCGGTTCCGATTCGCCCGGAGCGCCTCTGCCAGGAACTGACCAACTTCCTGCCCTCCGATGCAGTGTTGCTGGCCGATACGGGCCACGCCGGCATCTGGACCGGCAGCATGGTTGAACTGCAACATCCGGGCCAGTCTTACCTGCGTGCCGCCGGCTCGTTGGGTTGGGGCTTGCCCGCTGCGCTGGGAGCCAAGTGTGGTGTACCCGACCGGCCGGTGGTCTGCTGGACGGGCGATGGCGGGATGTGGTACCACATCGGCGAGCTGGAAACCGCCGTCCGCTACGGCATCAATGCGGTCATCGTCGTCCACAACAACGGCGGGCTGAATCAGGACCGGCGGGGCGACGAAGCGGCCTACGTCGGGCGTGAGGGTAATCCCGACGAGTTGTGGCGGTTCACCGACACCAACTTTGCCCAGATTGCCGAATCCATGGGGGCTCTGGGCATCCGAGTGACTGACCCCAACCAGATAAACTCTGCCCTGGATCAGGCGGTCAGCGCCAATCGTCCGGCGGTGGTGGACATCGTTAGCGATGGCGACGTGGCGGCGGAGCCTCCCTGGGGGCCGTAGTTCGTAATCATCAGGTAAGATGACCAGGAAAGAATGACTGAGCAAACAAGGGAGCCTGAACGGGGTAGCAACGCAAATTTGTCAACAATCCTTTTCGCGACAATTACGAAGAAGGCACCGCTATGACATTGGATATATTGCGTATGCAGCGTCGCTTACGGGATGTTGGCATCCCCCAAGAGCAGGCGGAGGTTTTCGCCGAGGAAATCGCCCACCTCATAACCGGCCAGCTAGTAACCAAAGCCGACTTGCAAGAGCTCAGAAACGAAATGAACGGCAAGTTTGCCGAAATGAACAGCAAATTTGCCGGAATTGACGGCAAGTTTGCCGGAATTGAGGGGAAAATCGCTGCACTAGCCGGCCAACTTGCCGAAGTTCGCAACGAGCTGGCTGACGTCAAGGTTGCTATGGCCGATTTCCAAACCGGCGTTGCCAAGTGGGCCGTGGGACTGATTGGCGCAGTCTTGCTGGGATTTGCTGGAATGTCCGTGGCGATCGTTTTGTCCTTGGCCCGACTTGCTGGGTAAGCCGCCTTTACTCGGTCGGCGCAATCAGACGAATGGCCGGTCGCGCGCATCAGCAACTGCGGGCGCATCTCGCGGAATCAGGGGAATTACCGGGCCGCTCGCTGCAAGAACTGGCGAGCGGCTTCGTAATCGCGTGCCCCGTTGCGGCGAATGGGAGGCACCAGATAGCAGTCCCCGACGCCAACCGCGCGCAACGCTGCCCAAACCTCCAGCGCAATATCCACACCCGAACGGCCGGCCGCCAGGTCAGCCAGCGCCGGCCGTGGCACACTGGCGAAGGATATTCCGTCCGGCTCCATCAACCCCACTCCGTAGAACACCGGCACGTCCATAACATTGCCAGTCGCCATCCGATAAGCGTCCCTGAACCGCTCCACGTCATCCGGCTCAAACACCGGCTGCGTAATCAGGAAGTCTGCGCCGGCAGCTACCTTATGCGCCGCCAACTGCGCCTCAGCAACGATGCCGCGCCCCAGGTCTACTGTAGCGCCGATGCAAAAATCCGACGGCGCTCTTAATCGGCGCTCTCGGTAGTCAATCCCGTCGTTCAAGTCGGCAATCGCCCCAATCAGGTCGGTGGGTCGGTAATCGTTGACGGCAGCCGCTCTGTTATCTGCTGGGCTGAAGGGATCGCCGGCCACCACGATGACATTTTCCAACTCCAGAACCTGGGCCCCCAGCAGCAACGATTGCAACGCCAGCCGGTTCATATCCCGCGTGGCCAGGGTGAAAATGGTTTGGGCGTGGTGGCGCCGTTGCAGCGAGGCAGCCAGTGCCACCGAGTTGACGCGAACCGCGCGCCCGGGGTTGTAGGCCACCGAGATGAAGTCAGCATCCGCCGGCGGTGCGGGAATGTCGCACGCACGGCCGGATCGCGGCGGGGAGTAGTCGCAGATAAACGCCGGCCGGCCAGTGGACGCGCTGCACCGCTCGGTTACCTTAACCATTGCGACGCGAACCGTTGCAAAGCGTTAGAACCATTTCGACGCAACAAACCGGGGATGGCAAACGAAGGTTAGCCGTCCAGTTGCTGCAAGCACTCGCGGAACCGGTCGATGCTCAACAGCTCGGAGCGACCAGCGTAGTACCGGATGCCCTGCACGAATTCCACCACGTCCCGCGGCAGCATCAGCAGCTCATCGCGAGGTTCGTTCAGATGATATAGGCCGTCTACACCTTCTTCGAGACCCACGTAGAGGGCGTCCTCGATGAGGGCTTTTTCGCGGTCTTCCAATGACTTCCGCATTACCCACCGGCTGAACACAAAGGGCAGGTTCGTCCAGTTCATCCACTCTTCGCCAAGGTCAAACCGGTGAGCGATCCCCCGGATGCCACGCCGACGGCGCAACGCGCGGTTGCCGATGAGCAAAAAAGCGTCGAAGGACTCGTTGGGGCTGTTGACATCACCGGGGCGGGGAGCGAACTCACCGGGTTCCACACCGTATTTCTGGCGCAAAAGCACTTCAAGGAGACGCGTGGCAGTAACGTCTTCGTCGGAAACGCCGATGGTTACGCCGCCCAGTTCTTCCAGCGTGCTTTGAGAATACAACAGTACGCTGTTGGCCCGGCTGACGGAAGCGATGCAAAATCCGCTGACCGGTTCGAAATCCGCCTCCAGGCGGAAAGCATCCGCGAGGTGAACCGGGCCAGCATCAAGCTCCCCGCTGGCCAGGGCATCGCCCAATTGACGGGGGGTAGTGACGCTCAATTCCATGCCGCGTCGCTCCATATCGAAATAGAACGGTTCGGCTTCCAGATATGGCACTCGGCCGACTTTGATGGGCATAAGATTGCCCCCGCAATTGCAAGGATGATGAGCAACGACTCGCATCCTATCAAATTTTCCGGCAAGTCGTCGCAACGGTAAGATTTTAGGCCGGGTTACATCGCTGGTCAAGGACAGGACACGCCGGGTAACTGTTCAGAGTTGCGGGGAAGTGAGCAGTTGTCGGCAAGCGGCGAGGGGATTCAGTCCTTGGGCGCGCCAGGTGCCGAAGAGGGAAGCCAGGGTCATCCTGCTGCTGCTGCCCCGTTCCGACCGGGTGCCGCCGCTGATCTTGCGGCTGACGACCAGGTGGCGCAGGCTGCGTTCGGCGGCGTTGTTGTCCGGTGGCGCCTCCGGTTCGGCCACGAAGACGAAGAGCTCTTTGATATGGCGCTCGATGCGTCGGCACAGTTTGGCCTGGGTTGCCGAGGGGTCGTGAAGGAAGGGTTGGCAAATGGCCAGCAACTGACGTTCCAGGGCCAGTTGGGCAGCGCGCCGCCGCTTGGTCTGGGGATGGGCGCTGGCTTTGGCCCGGTCGTAAATCTCGTGGACGGCGTCGGCCCACCGGGCCAGCTTTTGGTCCTTCGGGTAAAGGGTTCGCAGGTCGTGGATGTCCCGCAACAGATGAACCCAGCAGCGCTGTTTGGGGCCGTCGTAATGATGGTAGGCAGCGTAGAAATCGCTGACCAGCACACCGGAGAAGGTGTCGCCCAAAGCCTCATCCACAACTTCCTTGTTGCGACCCCGCCGCAGGAAGTAGCGCTCCGATGGTGTGCTGAAAGTCCACACGTAGCCGTTGTGGCCATCCTCACGCCAGCCGGTCTCGTCGGCATGGACCACTGGGCTGGCGCGGATCTGGGCCAATATCTGATCCACTGCGGCCTGGGCCTTTTGCGCAGTGCGATGCACCGTAGCCATGATGGTTCCCACGCTGAGGCGCAGCCCATGGACGGTGCGCAGATACCATTGGATGGCACCGACGGGCAGACGGGCCTCCTCTCGCAGCGTGGCAATCAGACTGACTAGGTTGATACCCAGACGCTGCTGGCCCATCACCACGCCGTCCAGTTGCGCCGGGGGCACGCAGCGGCGGCGGCAAGCCGGACAATCCCTGGCGATGTAGACGTGCTCGGTAACTTCCGCCGGAACCTGGGGCAACTCGATGACCTCCCGAGTACGCTGGGTCCAGCCGCCGGACAACTGGGTTCCGCAGTCTGGACAGCACTCCATCACGTGCTCCACCCGTCGGGTGGGCGTCATGCGACGGCGGGCAAAGCCGTGGGGCCGCCGCTGGCGTGGCGCTTTGGGCTGGGCAGGTTTCTGGCTGGCTTCGGGTTTGAGACCAGGCATCCCCCGGGCGCCACCGGGTTTGGCCCGCCCTTCCAGCTGAGCAACCCGTTGCTCCAGGGCGCTCGTTGATCGCCTGCTGCCTGGCTATGATGGCCTCCTGCCGTATGACGATGGCGATGAGCACATCGCGGTCAGCGGTGGACAGGTCGATTTCCGAATCCATACCCGTTATATGACATAACCACAACCCATCGCGCAAGCCATCCCCGAACCTCTTTGAACCAATTCCCCCACCAAGTCTGAACAGTTACCACGCCGGCAGTATTATCGCATTTATGCTATATTACGGCCATAAGACTTTGGGAGAATCATACGATGACATGGACGGTAGAAACCCTGAACACGACGGTCGACGATGAGTTAGACGCTTTACATGACGATATGAAAGCCCGGTTTGTTCATATCAGCTCGTTGATTGAATCGGTAGATTTGGACAAACTAGGTAGGCCACACGTGCGTCATTTGGATGGCCCGCTCTGGGAAATTCGCTTGCGAGGTCGGTCCGGAATAGCGCGCGCTGTCTATGTTACGGCTCGCGACCAGCGGGTCGTAGTGGTACGAGTATTTGTCAAGAAAACCGAAAAGACGCCCGTCAGTGAAATTAAATTGGCTATGCAAAGGGCACAGGAGGTTCTGCAATGACCAAAATCAGTGAGCTACACCGCAAATGGAGTCAGAGTGCGGAGTATCGCGCTGCCTACGAAGCCCTCGCCCCAGAGTTTGAACTGGCCGACGCGCTGATTCGGGCCCGCACCCACGCCGGCCTTACCCAGTCTGAACTCGCAAAGCGTATGGATACCACCCAGTCGGTAATCGCACGCTTGGAAAGTGGACGAGTGTCCTCGTCCACTAAAACGCTGCACAAAGTCGCGCTGGCTACTAGCACCCGGCTACAGCTCAACTTTGTCCCCGCTCCGGAAATCCCGACGCCATCGCAGGGCGTATCAGAAGCACAAGGCTAACACCGGGAAAGTCAACTGTGAAAAAATCGTGCATCCTTGTCGTCGCGCTGGTCGCCATCCTCACCACTGGCCTTGCCGCCGGCCTGCCGCGGCACATCTCAGCCCAGAACGCCGTTTCCATTACCGCACATGGCGTTGAGAATCAGTTCCCGGATGGCTTGCGGTTCCACATCTCTGCTAGCAGCGAGAGCCGGATTGAAGAAATCCGGGTTTACGTGCGAAAGCTGGGGCAGTCCAGCCGCAGTAGCTACCGCAGCGTGGAATTTGAGCCGGGGCAATCCATCTCCGGAGAGGTGTTATTCAGAAGCAAGACTGCCAACGAATATATCCCCACCGGCACGCTCCTGTCCTACTATTTTCAGATTCACACGGCAGACGGGGTCAGCACGGAGACTGAGCCGCAATCGGTGGTGTATCTGAACACCGGGCTGGACTGGCAAACCGCATCAGCCGGGCTGATCAACGTCTATTACTACCACCACAACGACCAGTCGGAAGCTCGCGCCAACGCCGTGCTGAACGTGGCCGCGGACACCTACGAATTCATGGCGCCCATCCTGGGGGTTGACCTCACCGAACCAATGAGCATCGTAGTCTATTCCGATTACAGCGACATGCTGGACGCCCTGCCACCAACCTCACGAGTCGCCGCCCAACAGCTGCGAACCCTGGGCAAAGCATTCACCAACGAGCGCACCCTGTTGGTAGATGGGTCATTGAGCAACATCTTGTCCACCGCCGCCCACGAATTCACGCACCTCCTGGTGGCCGATGCTGCCGGCTCTGCCTACACCGGCGTTGACTCCTGGTTGAACGAGGGTCTGGCAGTATATTCCGAGCGCGATCCGGACAGCGATTTCAACCGTTACATCACCCGCGCAATCCAGCGCAACGATGTGCCGCCGCTATCCGGACTGATTACCTTCGCCGGCACTTCCGACGAAACCCTCCGCAACTACGGCCAGGGCTACTCGGTAGTCTCGTTCATGCTCAATACCCACGGCCCGGACCAGATGGCCGACCTGTTTGCCAAGTTGCGAACCTTGCGCACCACGGGAAAAGCCCTGGAAGCGGCTTACGCCCTAACCATCCACGAGCTCGACAACCAGTGGCGGCAATCCGTGGGGCTGCCGGTCACGTCGCTGGCTACGCCGGCCCTGCCGCCCTTGCAAGTGTCCGCCACCAGCCGGCCCAATGATGGTTCTCCAACGGCCACCCCGCCGCCGGTGGCACAGGCAGCGACGGCTATCCCACCGGCGGCAGCACAGGCAGCGCCAACCCACACTGCGCGGCCGCCAACCCAGAATACAACGGACCTTCCGACACCCGCCGCAGGATGCTCCGCGCCGGCGCCGGTGGAGGGTTCTCGTACCAGGATCGAGCTGTCAGCGTTGGCGTTGCTCACGCTGCCGGTCGGGTTGGGTTCGCTGCTGGCAATCCGCCGCCGCCGGGCATAACGGCCAGCGCCGGTTGACCAGGCGCGTCGGGGGCAGTTTGACACGGTGTCCGCTGCCGCATTACATTTGAGCCGCTCGATGCCGTATTCGGCGCGACTTGGTGAGCAACACCGGAGGGATTGTCATGCGGGCGGTTTGGTATGAAGAAAACGGAGCTGCGTCGGTTTTGCAGGTTGGGGAGATGCCCGACCCGGTGCCCGGCCCCGGTGAAGTGCGGGTGCGAGTCGCCACATCCGGCGTGAACCCTTCGGACTGGAAGCGGCGTCAAGGATCCACTGCCCGGATCAACTTTCCCAGAATCATCCCCAATCAGGATGGAGCCGGGATTATCGACCAGGTGGGCGACGGGGTTCCCGCCAGCCGCATCGGTGAACGGGTGTGGCTGTACCAGTCGCAAATTGGGCGACCGTTTGGAACCGCAGCCGAACTAACCGTGCAGCCCGCGATTCGCGCCGTACCGCTGCCGGAAAACGTCGATTTTGCCCTGGCCGCCGGGTTGGGTGTGCCCGCAATGACGGCCCACCGCTGTGTTTTCGCCGACGGGCCGGTAACCGGCATAACGGCGCTGGTGCCCGGCGGAGCGGGCGCAGTGGGCAATATGGCGTTGCAGATGGCCCGGATTGGCGGCGCGGCCTGCATCATCAGCACGGTTAGCGGAGATGCCAAGGCGGAAATCGCTCGAGAGGCTGGTGCAAACTACACCGTCAATTACCGCACCGAAGACACGGCGGCACGAATTCTCGAAATCACCGACGGAGCAGGTGTTGACCTGATTGTGGAGGTCGACTACTCCGGCAATTTCGCCGTAAGTCGGCAGGTTATCAAGCGGAGCGGCAGCATTGCCATTTACGCCGGCGGAGACGGGCCGGCGCCCCGGTTCGACTTCCCCGTCAGCAACGTCAACGTCCGCCATGTGCTGGTGTACGATATGCCGGAGGCTGCGAAAACTGCCGCCGTCAACGACACGAACCGATGGCTTGCGGATGGTCAACTGGTGGGTATGGACGGGCCGCACTTCCTGCTGGCAGACACCGCCGGGGCGCACGAGGCCGTGCGCGCCGCCACGGTGGGCAAGGTAGTCATCGACGTGAGCGCCGTAGAATAAACACCGATTGGCGGCCCCCGATTCGCCCGGGGAACGCTATGGATTCTCGTAGCGGGCCGGGCGTTCTATCATGGCCCGTTTCAGAACTACTTGCAGACGTTCGCCGAATACGCGGCTGGTGGTGGAGATAATTCGGTGCTCCTGCTGGTTTTCCCGGTGGGGCAGCAGCGTGACGATGACGTGATAGACCTTGAATTTGTTGGAGCGGATGCGGTTGCCCCACCAGACTATCGCCACGCCAGCCAGCACAACCATGATGCCGGCCGTTAGCCAGGGCCCCTGAAAGCCGCCCACCAGCGCCAGAGTAGCGCCGATTACTGCGGAGCCGCCAACGGTGCGAAACCACCGGATCGGCGGGCGCTCCGATTCCTCCTCCACAACCTGCAGCTCCACCGACTGAATATCCTCGATGCGGTATTCCCGGCCCTCGGGTTCCACAAAGCGTTCATAGGTAACCAGCACGCCATCCTGCCTGAGCAAAACTCGATCTTTCGATGCCGCCATGATGCGTCTTACTTCGCTCCGGACACTACGGCAGGACACTACTGCGCCGTGGTGCCGCCGTCGATTACCAACTCGGCCCCCGTCATGAACGAAGATTCATCGGAGGCCAGGAAAACTATACCGTAGGCGATGTCATTGGCGTTGCCTACCCGACCGATGGGTATGCGTTCCTGAATCCATGCGAAATGCCGTTCGTTATCATAGCTCCGAGTGGTTAGCGGAGTGTGGCAATAACCCGGATGGATCGAATTGATCCTGATGTTGTCGGCGGCGTACTGCAGCGCCGCCGACTTGGTGAACAGTCGGATGGCGCCCTTGGCCGCGTGGTAGGCGGTGGATGTAGGACTGCCAACAATGCCGTATATCGACGAGATGTTGACTATTGAGCCGCTGCCCTCCTTGAGCATTTCGGGGATGGCGTGCTTGGTGCCCAGGAACGTGCCTTTCGCGTGTACGTCCATCTGCCCATCCCAAGCCGCTTCGGTAGTCTCTTCGACGGTGTATCTGGCGCCGGTTCCGGCGTTGTTGACCAGCACGTTGAGCTTGCCGTAAGCCGACACGGTGGCAGCCACGGCGTCAATCCAGTCCTGTTCGTTCGTAACATCCAGCTTGACGAAGATTGCGTCGCCGCCGGCCGCCCGAAGTTGCGCTGCGGTGCGTTCGCCGCCCTCGGTGTTAATGTCTCCCAGAAATACCTTGCCGCCCTCGTTGCAAAACATGCGAGCCGCCGCGCCGCCGAATCCCATCAACTCGCCGTCCACGCCACTGGCCGCCCCGCTAATCAGTGCCACCTTGCCTTCCAACCGCATCGCGCAACCTCCTGCTTACCCCGTGCCTGCTGGCTATCAACCGCATTATAGCAACTACCCGCCCGGCGACTACCCGTTGATTGCGCTATGGCTATGCCATTCCCAAAGTTGCCCGCCAAAGCGAACCCGTCCGCCAGCGGTGGACGGCAGACGGAACGATTGGCAAGTCAGCGAACCTCGATCAGGCCATCAATGAACTGATTGGCGCATTGGTAATGCCAATTGGTTCGCACCGTAGTCTCGAACCTTTGCAATTGGCAGCCCGGCGCACGGAGATTGCTGGAATTGTAGAACACAATCTTCCGGCAATCGAAGGGCCGCGTCAGTTCACAAAACGTTGGCTGCCTGGCAGCAACGTCTCATACTGGCCGGAGTTAACTTTCCGATTGCTGTCGCCGCAGCGCCGCCTCAAGTTGTCCTATCCTGGCCTGGAGCTCGGCCCGCTCCGCTTCATGCGCCGCCCGCTCCTGTCGCCAGTTCTCCAGATAGGTTCCCGTCGCCGGGTCGTAGAACCGGGGCCAGCCGTCATCCCAGCACAAGCTGAGCTCCAGCGTGGGACTGTATCCTTTCAGTATGCCGTCGGGTTCGGTGGTCAATTCAATCGGCCGATATACGCCGTTCTGCAGGAGCCCCCCGGCCAACGGCTGCCCGTGATACTCGCCGCCGCTGGGGTCAAACCGCCAGTATTCGGAGATGCCGACGGCAGCGTAGATGCCAGGCTTGGCGATGATGTCCTGCCGGATCGTGCTTTCAGAGGCTACTTCCAGCGCCAGGTCCGGCGGCTTGCCCGCTTCCCAGGGCAGATAGAGCTTACGCCGGCGAATGGCCGCCTGATCAACTCCAAAAGACAGGTATATGTCGGGTTGCACTCGCACATTGAGATTGGCCGGGTTATAGCAGAGAATAGTATTGCTGCTAAGGAAGTTATCCGGGCGCAACCCGAAATCGGTGAACCGACTGCCGAGGATGCCGAGGATTTCCTGTATGACGGGTTCTTGTTCCATACCTTCGGGCAACGGTTCCGGTTCGTCGGGGTCGTATTCAAGACTGGCGTAGTCGATTTCCCCTTGCCGGATGTAGGGCAGCATTGTGGTTTCGATTGAAGTCATTATCTACCCTCGAAACGGTGCGACACATTCTTACTTAGGTCATGTTTTCACTCCATTCTATCACTCCCCACCTATCACTCTCCACGCGAATGCCGATTAGTGGTTATAATGCCCTGTTGGAACTTGGCAATTTGGACACTGTACGCTGTACAGGAGGCGTTTCGCGATGGCCGATTATTTCACGGAGATTGACGTCCTGCGCAACGGAGACTCGGCCGGCAACGGCATGGTGCTGGGCCTGACCGACCCGCAGGGGCGTCGCATCCACACTGTGGCGGTGCCGCAGGAAGGCCATTCGCACACCGGCCCCACCTGGGCCTACATCTTTGAGAACGAGGGGCTATCCCTGATCGACCCGGGCGCCGCTTTCTCATTCGACCTGTTGCAGTCCGGCATGGGACTGTTCGGTTTGGAACCGGCCGATGTCGAGCGGGTCATCATCACACACGGCCACGCCGATCATGATGACGGAGTAGCGCGGTTGATGGAAACGTCGGGCGCGGAACTCTGGGCCCACGACATCTATCAGCCCCTGCTGCCGTTCGATCCGCGCGACTTGCAGATGTCGGCCAGCTCCGCCATCAAAGCGGCGATGTGGGAAACGGCGCGGGCCAACGGCTTCAGTACCTCCGATAGTGACGAACGCAACCGGTATATGGCATCCCGGAAAACTCATCACGTGGGGCATCATATCGCCGCCGGCGAGCAGCAGGGAGCATTGCGCTATATGCACGCCCCCGGTCATTCGCCGGACGAGATTTGCGCCGTGATTGGCAACGGGGTCGGGGGCGGCATCGTATTCACCGGAGACCACGTTTTGCCTGAAATCAGCCCACACCCCACGATGAAAACCGAGTACCCGAACGAGGTGAAGAACAACCTGCCGTCCCACTATCAGGATCCGGGGGATTCGTATGGTTTGCTCACCTACCTGCGGTCGTTGCAGCGCGTTGCCGATTTGGGTCCGGAAGTGGCCGTGTTGCCGGCGCACCGCCTGTACAACAACCACAAGTTCAACTTCCAGACCACGCAACGGGCCGCCGACATTATCCGGTTCCACGCGCGGCGCCTGGGCCGCATATTGGTAACCGCCGGCCCGGAACCGCAACCCCTGGAAGATGTAACCCGTCTAACCTTTGAACGGCGCAAGCTGGAGGGCGGCAACTTTTTCGCCGCGCTGACCGAAGTGGTGGCCCACGTCGAATTGCTGCAAGACACCGGAGACCTGGAAGTGCTGGATGACAACCGCCTGCGACGCACCGGTGGCGAAAACTACCAGGAACTGCTGCGCGCGTTGTAGCAACGGCGTGTATCAAGTGGTAGCAACGGGGTGTATCAGCTGGTAAGTCGTTATGTTTGGCCGCTCCCGCAAATCGATTGAATTCCTTATGGATTGGCAAATCGCCGATTCACTGATGCGGATTATCACAGAGGCCCGGCGCCAACTGACGCTGGTATCGCCCTATAACAAGCACTGGGGCCATCTCAAACGGGAGCTGGAAGCCGCGCAGAACCGGGGTGTAAACGTCATCATGTACTACCGGTCGGACGAAGCCAATCCGGTCGCCGACTATGATGGGATTGACGGCATTCCGGTGCGGATGCTCCACTCCAAGATTTACTCCAACGAGAAAACCACGCTGCTCACCACGATGAATCTGCTGGAGACCTCCGCCGCCTATTCTCGAGAGGTTGGCCTGCTCATTCGCGATGCCGATTTGCGCCGCGAGATTGACGCATACATCAAAACATTGACCGATGGGAGCAGCGCATCCAATGGCGTCGCCAGACCCGGGGCCGGGTCGGAGAGACGCAATACAGCCACCCGGCAGCCTACCCAGCCCCGGACATCCCCGGAATCTACCCGGATTGTCAACTACATCAATAGCAACGGATTTTGCATCGAGTGTGGCGATCCGAAAGCGCTTGATGCCGAGCGGCCATTGTGCCCGCCCTGTTTCGGCAAATTCGGCCGGGCCGGAACTCACAAGTACTGCCATAAGTGCGGGAACCTTGAAACAACCCACGTTGCACAACCGTTCTGCGCCACTTGCTCTAACGCACAACCGTCCGCCGACGCCTGAGCTCCCGGCAATTCGATAAGGAGGAACCCACCATGTCCCTTGCCCCCATGTCTCTGGATGGAAAAGTTGCCCTGGTTACCGGCGCTGGCCGTGGTATGGGTCGCGCTACTGCTCTGGCGCTGGCCGCTGACGGCGCGGATGTGGCCGTGACCGACATCATGGCCGACAATGTAGAAGAAACCGCAACGGACGTTCGGGCTGCCGGCCGCAACAGCGTGGCCATCGCCGCCGACATTGGCGATGGCGACAGCATCGACCGCGTTATCGCCGACACCGTAAGCGCGTTGGGCCGCGTGGACATTCTCGTGAACAATGCCGGCGTAACCCGCTTCCTCGACATCATGGACATTACCGAAGCGGATTGGGACCGCATCCACCGCGTCAACGCCCGCGGCGCATTCTTCGTGATGCAGAAAACTGCCCGCCAGATGATTGAACAGGGCAGCGGCGGCCGTATCGTCAACATAGCATCCATTGCCGGCAAGGGCTATTCGGGCACGTCTAACGCCGCCTACGCCGCCAGCAAGGGCGCCGTCATCTCCATGACCCTCATCGCTGCCCACCAGTTGGCCCGCCACGACATCAACGTCAACGCCATCTGTCCCGGCTCCACCATCACCGCGATGGCCACCGCGACGATGGAGCAGCGCGCCGCCGAACGGGGCATATCGGTGGCCGAGCTGCAAGCCCAGCGGGCCACCAACATACCCATCGGCCGCGCCAACGATCCCGAAGACATTGCGGCCATGGCCGCCTTCCTGGCCAGCCCCGGCGCCCGCAACATCACCGGACAAACCATTAACGTGGATGGTGGGCTGGTGATGCACTAGCATCGGGAAAATGATGATCCAATCATTTGGGGGTAGGGAGACGGAATCGATTTTCAGGACTGAAACCAGTCAACACTTCTCGGCGTTCTCACGCGTTGCCCTGCGAAATCTAATCCAGATGAATCAGGCACGACTCCTCAGCGATCTTGCTGTTCCGCCGGGCAATAGACTGGAAAGGCTGCACGGAAACCTATCCGGCTTTCATTCAATTCGGATTAACGATCAATGGCATATTGTGTTCCGGTGGACCAACTTGGGGCCGGAAAGCGTAGCTATTACCGACTACCATTGACTATCGACGTATGACGTTATACATTACAGGCATGGAGCATCCAATTACACCCGGCGAAATCCTGCTGGAGGAATACCTGTTGCCAATGGGAATTTCGCAGAATGCCATGGCCCGCGCTATTGGTGTTGCACCTCGGGCCATCAATGAGATTGTCCACGGGAAGCGTTCAATCACCCCGGCCATGTCCATCCGATTTGGCGCTTTCTTCAGGCAATCTGACCAATTTTGGCATGGGTTGCAGGTTGAATGCGATTTCCGCAAATTGGCCAGCGAAAGACAAAAAATCACAGCCGGCATCCAACCGGCTACAAGGAGCGCACCTCAATGAAGTACGATTACATCGTGATTGGAGCCGGTTCGGCAGGTTCCATTATCGCGAGTCGGCTGACCGAAGACCACAGCAAGCATGTGCTGCTGATTGAAGCCGGCCCGGATTATCCGGAGTTCGAGAATCTGCCGGAGGAGGTCAAGTTCGGTTACAACACCGAGATTGATATTATGGTCAGCGACCACAACTGGCAATTTGTGGGCAAGGGCACCGACACTTCACACGAAATCATGGTGCCACGGGGCAAGGTTACCGGCGGTTCCAGCGCCATCAACGGTCAGGTGTTCCTGCGCGGCGTGCCTGAGGACTACGACGGTTGGTCCGCCGTGGGCAACGATGAATGGGGATACACCAAGCTGCTCCCAATCTTCCGGCGCATCGAAACGGATACCGATTACGGCAACGACGATTTTCACGGCGGAGAAGGCCCCATTGTCATGCACCGGTTTGGCCGCGAAACCTGGATGCCGGCGCAGAACGCCTTTAGCGCAGCCTGCGTAGCCGCCGGTTTCCCGGAGACCTGGGACCACAACCACCCCGACTCTTACGGCGTGGGCCCGACACCCTTCAACAACCCCAACGGCATCCGCATGAGCACCAACCTGGGCTATCTGTCGGAATCGCGGCACCGGCTCAACCTGACCATCAAGGCGAATTGCCATGTGCATCGCATCCTGTTTGACGGGAACAAGGCTACCGGAGCCCGCCTGGAGTCGGGTGGAGAGACGTTCGACGCCGAAGCCGACCAGATTGTCCTGAGCAGCGGGGCCATCGGTTCGCCGCACATTCTGATGCTCTCGGGCATTGGGCCGGCCGACCACCTGCGCGAAATGGGGATACCGGTGATTCAGGACGCACCGGGCGTGGGACAGAACCTGCGCGACCATCCCACCGTGTGGTGCACCTGGCGAACCATACCCGATTTTGAACTCGACGGTTTCGCGCCGCGCTCGCAATTGTGTTTGCGCTACACTGCCGAAGGTTCGCAGTTGCGCAATGACATGAAAATCAGTATGCAGTCTTTCGCAACCGAGCGAATCAACAAGGGCGGCGACCGCATGGTTCCGCTGGGGATTCGGATGACGGCCGGCATCCAGTTGGCCGAGGGCGCCGGGCATATGCGGCTACAGTCTACCGACCCCTACCAACAGCCGTTCCTGGACTACAACTACCTACAGGAAGAATCAGACCGAGTTCGGTTGCGGGACTCAGTGCGACTGTGCCTGTCACTGGCTGAGCATCCGGAGCTCGAAGCGATAATCCAGGAGCGAACCGAGCCGCCTGACGATGCTTTGACCAGCGACGATGCGCTGGACGCCTGGATTGCGCAGGAAGTCACCACGTCTCAGCATATCTCCGGCACCTGCAAGATGGGCCCGGACAGCGACTCGATGGCCGTTGTCGACCAGTTCGGCAAGGTGAAAGGCATCGAAAACCTGCGCGTTGCCGATGCCAGCGTCATGCCCGACTGCATCCGCGCGAATACCAACGTAACCTCCATGACCATCGGCGAGCGCGTTGCCGAGTTCATACTGGAAGGGCGTTAGGCATCGCAGCGTCGGCCAACCGCTAATAAAACAACATCGACTGCCTCTCCTCTCCGGAGGAGGGGCAGTTTGCAATGAACCGGCAGGAGATTGCGATGCTTCCCCCGCGCAAATGGACCCGAACGGAAGAATTGGCGGTGCTGCACCTCTATCGGGGTAAGGTACTGCCGGAGAGTCGGGAGGCAGTGGCCTTGGCGGAAGCCCTGGAACGCACACCCCGATCCATCGCGGCGCGAATGTTGGGATTGGCCTCGCTGGACCCGGCCAATCCGAAAACGCCGGCAGCCAAAGCCACCGCACTCACGCGGTCCGTATGGGCGGAATATATGTCAGACCGCACCGCCATCGCCACCGAGGGCCAGCGCGCCTACCTTGGCATCCTGAACCGCTATTCGATGGGCCGGCCATAGGCATAAGACGTCCTAACGTTGTTCCAAATCTGACCCTCCAGGACGTCGCCGGGTGTCTACTTCTTCGTCGAGTCTGCCCATATTTGCTCTGACGATAGACACCGGCAGAGCGAATGACCAAACGAAGGCACCGGCGCCCAGGCTCAAAGCAATGCGTTCAAAGTATCTCGCCAATTGGTATTCCCCCTGGATGTTACCCAACAGCGCGGCCGCAAAGGTGAAACCTAGTACAGCTAGATAGATGTAGAGCAATGTGCTCTGTCGACGCAAGCTGCGTCGGATTTGCCTGCGGTGGAGACTGGCAATACGCCAGCTCCCCGAATATAAAATGGCAGGATCACCCAGCACCGTGATAACGGCTATAATGAAGCCGGCGAAAACCGAGAATACGGTAGCCAAGATAATTAAGGCCTCTGTGTTTTTGTGAGTCAAGGGTTCTCCAAACACAGCAGTCACAGAAATTGCGGCAAAACCGGCCAGAATAATACCAACTGAGCAGAAGTTAATGTTCTTCATTACCTGGCTCACAATTCCAAGATACCAGTTTGTTGCAACTCTTCATAATAGCCAGCCATTTGGTTCCATGCTTGTCTATAGTTGACTGGTTGACCATCAATTGGCAGCTCAACCTGACTCTTGATGATGAGATCGCCTCGTTTGAATCTCTGCCCAGTCGTGGTCACAAATTCGATATCTTCTGGGTTCTCTTCTGTGATGTCCTGAGCGATTGCAGTAAATGTTTCGATTCCTATTCCTCTCCTATTTCGGTTGAGCGATATAACCAGCCGGGCGTTGACATTCTCTGCTGCTTCAATCTCCTGTCGGTCTTGGTCCCTTATAACCAAGTCCATCAGAACATCTAGACCGAGGTTCTGGATTATATTCCGATTCCCCCTACCCTCTTCGCGATCGGCGGCGGTCTCTAGGTATTGCCCGATGTCCAATGAAATGCTTTTCACTCCTTGGTCAAAGAGCATCTGAATAGCAACGTTATCCGCGATAGGGACAAGCCGAAAATTTTCAGCCCACTCAGGCAGATTAGCACCTTGACCCCTGCCAAGCCGTAAGAGCGATTTCAAATATCGCTCCAGAGACTGCTGAGTGATGCCACTCGGCAACAGAAGACAATGGTTGCCAGAAACCATGACCATCCCGTCCCCATCAAGGTAATCCCAATCGTCGCCTGGATCTTCGGTGTCAAGGTCGGCGTCTGGTAAATTACCAACAGCAACGTGAGGAACCGTCGATGCGGCTTGTCCAGGCGTCCAATTCGCAACGTGAATATATAGCCTCTGTTGTTGCGCAAGCCTATGGCGCACCGACGCTTGGCCCAAGCGAAAATCCAGCTGTGTATCATCACTGTTAGGCAGGTACTCCAAGCAGTGAGCCAATGCATCTGACAACGCAATACCCTGCCACTCAGGGAAACCCCACTCCGCCCGCTGGTAAAAGATGGTTCGTTGCGGCATATTAGCTAAGGTCCTCCTGTAAAGTTCGCGCTCACTGTGGCAAACTTCGACGTTCGGAACAGAACATAAAATAGTGCTTGCGTGGGACGGCTTTGCAAGGCCGTCCCTCCGCGCTTACACCAGAACGCCAAACCCGGACTTGGTGCAGATTTCCAGGCGGTTGTGGTCCGGGTCGTGGAAGTAGAACGCCTGCTGCCCATCGTTGCGGGTTTGGATGTCGGTACACTCCACGCCGATGCTCTGCAACTCATCGCGGGCCGCTGCGATTTCGTCAACCTCGAAGGCGGTGTGGTGCGACGGAGCCGACGGGGCGTCCGGGTTCTCGATGATGTGAACCATTGCGCCGCTGGGCAGCTGGAGCCAGTACAGGTTGTCGTTGTTGACCATTGAGGGAATCTGCTTGACTCCCAATACTTCCTGATACCACTTCAAGGCCGCATCCTTGTCCCGCACGTTGTAGGTGATGTGGTTGATAGCCTTGAGTCGGATGTTGTCAGCATTCAGTCCCATGAGTGTCCTCCTGCAATTTGGTAATCAGCGATATAGTGTTTGGCGCAAGCCGAGCATCAGATGCCCAGCAGTCTTTCCAGATTGGCGAACAGGATGGCATCCTTTTCGTCGCGCGTCAGGCTTTCCAGCCCCAGTAGCCAGGACACCGGCCAGTCGGCGCACATATCAAATGGCCAGTCAGTGCCAAATACAATCTGCTCGATGCCGGCCATGTCGATCAGCATTCGCAATGCCGCTTCGCTGTGGGTCAGGCAGTCGTAGTAGAAACGGTTCAGATACGAGCTGGGTGGTTGGTCGATGTTGGCCCGCGCCTCGGGGCGCACCTGCCAGCCGCGATCCATCCGCCCGGCGCCGAAACAGGCGTAACCCCCGCCGTGGCACAGGCAGATATTCAGGTTGGGGTAGCGGTCCATCACGCCGCCGAACACGAATGCTGCAAAGGTAACCGTGCGGTCTGCCAGGTTGCCGACGGTATTGGGCAGGTGGTAGCGGTTCAATCGGGGGGACACCACCGTGTCGCCGCCCTGGTGAATCAGGAACATGGCGCCCAGCCGTTCTGCGGTGGCCCACAAGGGATTGAACACCGGGTCGTCGAAGCTGCGTCCGTTCACGTGGTCGCCAATCATGGCGCCCTTCAGCCCCAGCTCTTGCACCGCGCGGGTCAACTCTTCGATGGCTGCGCCCACATCCTGCATGGGCAGGTTGGCCAGGCCGGCAAACTGTTGCGGATACTCCTCGGTCAATTGGGCCACGTAGTCATTGCACTCCCGGTGCATATCCACCGTCTGCGCAGTGTCCAGGTCATAGAAGTACATATTGGCGTTGGTGGACAGCACGTGGACGTCGACGCCCAGCGACCTCATGTCGGCAATGCGCTGTTCCGGCGTCCAGAACGTGCGCGGGTTGTAGCGGTGCTGATTGTAGAGGGCCGGCGCGGTTACGCCGAACCAGTTTTCCCCGCTCTGCATGGCGCGCAAAGCGCTGGCTGGCGTAATGTGCGCGTGAACGTCCAGAACTCGTACTGCCATATCGGGTTTGCTCCTGTCATTGACCACCACCGGCTTCGCCAACGCTGAGGCAGCCGCAGTTCGAGTGGATTATAGACGTTTTCGGTGCGGTCGTCAGGTATCGTTGCCCATCATGCATACCCACTTTTCATGCATACCCACTTTGTCATTGCGAGCGTAGCGTGGCAATCTCGTCGCCGTAGCAACGGCGGTTCGCCGACGTGTGTTCAATCTCATCGAGATTGCCACGTCGCTATGCTCCTCGCAATGACAGATTAAAGTGAGTACGCATGACATCGTTGCCCTCCTGGTGGCGGGATAACCCTTGCTGCCCGCGACAACCGCCGCTCAAATGGCGGCGGTGTTGACTGCCACCCCGAAGGGGCATAGCATTCGCGAAACATTCTGTGGGGGCATACCATGCGCGAAAATACGCTGAAACAAAAACTGCAGGCCGGCAACCCCGTTTTCGGCTCCATGATTACCTTCCCATCGCCGGCGGTGGTGGAGATGTTGGGCTTCCTCGGTTATGACTGGGTGCTCATTGATAACGAGCACGGCAGCATTACCGTTGACGTGGCTGAGGACATGATCCGAGCTGCCGAGTACGCTGGCACGGCTCCGATAGTTAGGCCGGTGGGCAACCGCCCCGAGATTATCGCGCCCTTCCTGGACCGGGGAGCCTGGGGCGTGCAGGTGCCCCACGTCAACACCGCCGACGAAGCCAGGGCCGCCGTCTCCGCCGTGAAATACTATCCCGAGGGCGAGCGGGGCCTGTTCAGCGGTGGCCGCCCTGCGGAATACGGATTCAGCGGCGCGACGCCGGAATACGTAGCCGACGCCAATCGCAGCACCCTGGTTTGTCTGATGCTGGAAGAAGTCGAAGCCATCGAAAACATCCCCGAACTGGTGAAAGTTCCCGGCGTTGACGTTTATTTCATCGGCGCCGGCGACCTTTCCCAAAGTATGGGCTACCCCGGACAGCAAACCCACCCCGAAGTGCAGGCTCTCGTCGAGAAAGGCGTGCAGCAGATTGCAGCGTCCGGCATCACTGCCGGATGCAGCTGCCCCGACAACCTGGTTCCCCACTATCTGGAGCTGGGAGTGCGCTACTTCCACAACACCGTCGGGCGCTTGCTACAATCCGCCAGCGCAGACTACCTCAAAACCATGCGAGCGGCTGCCGACGGGCTGGCCTAGTCCATCCGGACACAGCGTTACAACCAACACGACCACGGAGGACGAGCACAACATGACCAGTCCAGTAGACCCCAATCAGATTTGTCTGACCGGAGAAAACTCGTTCATTCGCCTGTCGGCTGCCGCCGGTGGGCCCAACACGACCCGTTCCAGTCATTGGCGCGTGTTGTGGTCGCCAGCCGGAGCCGGCCACGCGCTGTTTCTGAAGAGCGAAGACTTTAACCAGAACCCGATCCGCGTCTATTCGGACAACATCGCGCTGACCCGATATTTGCAGCAGGAAATCGAAACCTTGCTGTTCCCAGAGTTCGCAGACGTTGGTTTGCCGGTGATCGCGGCGGAGTTCAGCAAGTCTGGCGACCCGGCCAATTTCTGGACCGAAACCGTGGCCGCCGCAGACGAAACCGTGGTACTGAGCTGGTATGACTTCCTGACGCCCTTTATGCTGAATGTTCCGGCGGGCAGCGTGGCCGGCCGGCCCCACGGCGTGTACAGCTGCTTCATACCGGCCCGCGGCGCACAACTCACGGTGGGTGGGCAGGCGCTATCCGGCGTGGTTTCGCCGGAAGCGCGCGGGCCGGCTCAAAGCAGTTCGGCCTGCATCGCCTGGTCGGAAACCTGGGTCAAACCGTAACGCCACGCTGACCGGCGGGTTCTCCTCTCCGACGACGCTCGCATCCGACGGCGTTCGCATCCGACGGCGTTCGCATCCGACGGCGTTCGCATCCGACGACTTCGCATCCGACGACTTCGCGCCACTGGGAACGGTCAGGCGCCGCGTATCTCCGCCACTGCGCCGTCGATGTAGAGCAGGCGCAACGACTGTACGGCCACGGCAGCCAACCGCTGGGCAGTCTCTGGGTCCAGGCCCTGGCACAGGGCGGATACTGCCTCGCCGAGAGAAGTTTGCCCGTCCAGCCTGGCCACCAACCCGGCTACTGCGGCGCTGCACGGCAAACCCTCCGGGTGGCCATCTGTAACCAGCCCATAGCCCCAAACGAAATCGCTGTCGGCCAGCACGGGTTGGCGTTGTACGCGCACTCCTGCAGCCAACCGGGGGATGGCCTGCAGCATCGTGTCCGGGCCGGTTGCCTGTTGCCATTCCTGCAACCACAAGTGGCGGCGACCGCGTTCCGACTCCACAGCTGCCACGCTGTTGCCGAATGCGGCCGGCGCCAGTCCCTTGCTCAACACCGCCCGCTCGTAGCCACGGGCCGGTTGCCCGGCTACTGCCTGGATGAACGACTGTCGGGGCGTGAGAGCCGCATCATCGTCCAGCAACCGGCGAGCTTCCCAAAAGTAAGAATCAGCGGTTCGGTTGCTGGAATAGAACAACCGCGCCATCTCGCGGAAGTGCCCGTATTCCTTGTAGTACAACTGCTGGTACACCCGTCCTACGGGGCCGGCCATCGTCGGGTCTTTCAGAGCCGACGTTACCGCAGCCGCGGCGAGTGTAGCGGACGTCAACGCCAGGTGTACGCCGGACGAAAACAGTGGGTCTATGAAGCAGGCCGCGTCTCCCACCAGGATGAATCCGGGGCCGTGCAATGAGTGGCAGCGATACGACCAATCCCGCAACACTGCCGGTTCGGCGACCAGCTCCCCGCCTTGCACGAGCGCGGCCAGGCGCGGCGCCTGGGCTATTTGTGACATCAGAAACCGGCGCGCGCCCATGCTGTTAATCCCGGCCTGCCCGGTGTCCGAATCCACCACCGCGCCGACACTTGCCCAGCCGTCCCGCAACGGGATGTTCCAGAGCCAGCCGCCCGCCTGAGACTCGATGAAAATGTTGCCCTCATCCGGATGTGGCAATCGCGCGCCGCCGGAAAAGTATCCATACACCGCCAGGTTACGGAAGAAGTCGTCCCACTGCCGCAGGCCAAGTTGCCGCGACAACAAACCGCCCTGACCGCTGGCGTCGACCACGTAGGCCGCCGTCAGTCGGGTTTCCGGGCCGGAATTGTCGGATGGCTGACCGCGCACGCCAACTGCCACCCCATGGGCATCCAACACCACGCCGGTTACACGGAAGCCCTCACGCACATCCACGCCGCAACGCCGGGCATTGTTCAGCAAAATGGCGTCAAATTCGGGGCGCCAGACCTGATATGAATAGGGATTGCTGTGGTTGGTTTCGCTGAAATACCAGCTCCAGGGATTTCGGTCGACACCCCACACCATGGTGGCGCCGCGTTTGCGGACGAAACCGGCCCTTTCAACCTCATCGAGCACGCCCAGATCGCTGAGAATCGGAATGCTGGCCGGCAATAATGACTCCCCCACGTGTGGTCTGGGGAATTTGTCCCGCTCTAGCAGTACGACGGGGTAGCCCTGGCGCGCCAGCAGCGTGCTGACACACGAGCCGCCCGGCCCGCCGCCGATGACGATGATGGGTTCACCTGTCATCGGCAACCGCGTTTGGGGATTCGAGACACCGCTGAGTGGCAACTAATGAGGAGCACGCTAGTCAGGGGGTATTACGACTCGCGAGTTTGCTGCCAGTCGCCTACGGAACTCAAGTGGAAAATCGGCAGGGCCTTCTGTGGCCTCTACTTGGACATGGGCGTATCGCCATTGCCGCCAAGCGGGATCTACATACATATCCTCAGGACGCCACTCTATTTGTACATTACACAGTACACCTTCCTCGTGCGACACCACAATGGCAAAATCCAGGTAATCGCTTGCGTTATGGTGCGCTTGCCCGTACCCGACGAGGTGTTCTACCAGCAAGCATTCAAGCGGAATGTTGTGCCCAAGCAAGCGGTCCCGATGCCAGACTGACAAACCAACTTGCTTGAAAGCTCTTGACCTTGGCCGATTATCTCGCCGGCTCCATTCACTGGGACGAATGAACCGGCATACAATGTCCTCAGGCGGCACCGGCATCAATTCCCGCCCTGAACAGGTGAATTAGTTCTTCCGCCGATGTCGTCGCCCGGGGCATACGTCTGACTGTTTTGACTGGCATACCCTGACTGTCATCATAGACGCTGGCGTCAAGAGTTCCATCGGGGAACAGATTTGCCATAACCAACAGTCCGTTTTCTAGGCGCAGGTCAAATTCGATGTCACCGTCCTCTTCGTCAACACTGAATTCGGGTTCTACTGTGTGGTCAAGGGCGGCCTGCACGATGCGGTCTGCCATAGCGATTACGTTGGCGGCTGATTGCACATCACCAAACCCCAGAGCGAATTCTTGGACAATAGGGTGACGCGTAACTCCCAATTGTCCAACCAACTCGGTTATAAGGGATGCTCCGAAGGGCCACAAAGGCCGACTGGCTTCTGACGATGACGCCTCAAAATCTGGCTGCCGGACAGATTTTATGTGTGATAAACCCAAAGCGCTGCTATGAGACCAATTCGGATTTGCATGAAAAGGCTCCCGTACCAAGCCCTGCGGTTCATACGAAACGCCGGATGCTACTACCCACGGTATCAGAGCGTTAGCATCGGTGCTGATCCAAAATCTCACGTCCGGCACTACAACACAATGCGGGTTTTCACTACCGACGGCACCCAACCACACCACGATGTAGTCTCGTAAACCCGTGTCTTGACCCGCAGTGATAAGTTCATCCAATCGCCCGGCCTGCCCCGAACGGTTTCTGACTGGTTCGGTAGTGCTGGTCGCTATCATAGTGCCCTACTCCCGTCCAAGCGGTTCATGAACTCTTTGGCCTCATTCCACGCTTCTTCCAACGAATCCTTGATCTCGCCTTCGGTGGGAAAGCGCTGCTCATCCTTATGGAGGTTCAAGGCTAGTACCACTCTTGAGGTATCTACGTCACCGGGACGCGGTTGTACGTTGATTGTCCATTGGCGGATACCATCGGCAAAAATCAGCTGGCCGGTCCCTCCGACGAGTTCCCATCCTGATTTGCCCAAAGATTGGCGACCAAATAGACGCTCACCAATGTATTGGATAGCCGGTTGTCCAGAGGTCTGGGCAAAGACAATCTCGATGTTGTATCCAAAAGCCCGCGGTAGTTGCTCCCCCAAATCGGTACAGTCAATCGCTTGGGCGACCACTTTGGCTAATGGGACCAAATCCCCTTCCCCGGGGTACTCTCGGGCTATCGACGACCGTGCAGGAGACAGGTTAAGTACTATCCTTTCCCTGTTCAGCGTGAGCGTCCGGCCAGCCTCTGTTGTACCAGACAGGATGTTGGTGACGAGACCGACTTCCAACTGCAAGTCGGTCTCGACCGCATTTCTGAACCGCTCAACTTCGTCTGGCTTATTGAGCAGGCCAACGCCAACCAGCACCAGATTCACGCTCACTACATCCTGTAGTGTAGCGGCCATTTTCTGCCTCCCCTTAGATTCACTGCTGTCTTATAGCATACCATCGCCAGACTGTCAGCCAAGCAAGCCGTCGACCTACACCAACGTCTCTAGCGGTAGTACTGTGAGAATACTGGTTCTTCCCGAGTGATGATTTCGAGAACGCAGGGCTGCCCGGTAGTGGAGATTTCTTTGGCGCGCTCGATGGATGGCCCAACCTCCGCCGGGTCGGTGACTCGCTCAGCGTATGCGCCCAAAGACTCGGCCATGCGAGCGTATTCACCGGTTACGTACTTGCTGCGATAGCGTTCGGTGGCGATGGGTATATTCTTCTCGTAGCCGCCCATGGTGCCATTATTGACGATTACCGTGATGATACCCAGTTGTTCCCGGGCGGCGGTTTCAAAATCGGTGCCCGCCATTCCAACCGCTACGTCGCCCATCAGGTTGACGCAAGTTTTTTCGGGGAAGGCTACCTTGGCGCCCAGGGCGTAACCGAGGCCGGTGCCCAGCTGGGTGGAGTTTCCCCAACCGATGTAACCGCGGGGCGTAGTGGCAGCGTAAAACGGCACAATTTGATCCCGTGGGTTGCCCGACTCGTGAGTGACAATGCTGTTGGCTTTGTCCAGTTGGGCGTTGAGTTCGTAGACCACGCGGTAAGGACTGATGGGCGCGTCGTTACTGCTCAATCGGGGCATCCATTCGGCTATCCATTCCTGTCGCACCTGGCGGATTTCAGTGGACACCGACGCATCGCCGCGACGACCTTCCGGCCCCAACCGATCTTTGACTTCCTCAATGAGCTGGCCGAGGACGAGTTTTGCGTCCCCGATAATCATTTCCTCAAGAGGGTATTCGCCGTTGAGGTCTTTTTCGTCGATGGTGGACTGGATGATGGTCTTTCCCGCCGGAACCGGCGCAGATGCCAGGGTACGCTGGAAGCTGGTACCGATGCCGAACACCACATCGCTTTTGGCCAGAAATTCACCCACCATCCGGGTACAGGTATTGCCACCGGCGCCCAGCGCCAACGGGTGATTCTCCGGGAAGCCGCTTTTGCCCAGCGTGGTGGTCATGGTGGGCGCATTCAGCAGCTCGGCAAGTTCGACCAACTCCGTGGTTGCCTCGGATTAGAGCACACCCTGCCCGGCGTAGATTACCGGCCGGCGCGCGTTGATGAGCAGTTCGGCAACACGGGATACATCACGAGGGTCGCCGCCAGACCGGCGCTTCTCCTGCGGCTTGTAGTGGAACTGTTCTTCGGAAATCTCGCCGGCCAGGATGTCGTTGGGCATCTCCAGCAGCACCGGGTGGGGACGGCCGGTTCGCAGCTGGGTGTAGGCGCGCTGCATCAGCTCCGGCACACGTTCGGTGTAGTTGACGAAATCGGCCCACTTGGTAACGCCCTGGTAGTTGCGAGTGGCGTCAAAGTCGGAAGACATTCCGTGACGACGGGTGCCGGGATGACCGGGAATCATCAAGATGGGCGACGAGTCCGCGTAGGCCTGAGCCACGCCGGAAAAAGCATTCTCGATACCGGGCCCGCCCTGCACGATACAAACACCGTTCTTGTTGCCGTTGTTGACCCGACTGTACGCGTCGGCCATGTTCACCGCCGTGCGTTCCATTCGGGAAATGATTGGCCGAATACCGGCAGCAGCGCAAGCGTCAATGAGGATATTGTTGGGGAAGCAGAAAACGACGTCAACGCCCTCTTGTCCCAGGATGTTGGCAACCGCTGTTTTCCCGTCCATTTAGTCCCCCAATCCCCGATTGGGCGCGGCTACCGCATCCGCGTCGGATGCCAGGCGCCGTCACCTTTGTGCTTAGCAGATTCAGTCAACCAAAGCAGTATATTTCAATCCCGATAGCACGGCAAATCTGCGACATTCGCCAGGCGGGCCGGCCTTTCATTGCAGCCGGGTTATTCGCAGGGAGGGCGTGCTCTTCGTCGGTTGGGCGACTTGAACACGGTGCGTTGGAGCGGAAATCAATCGGCGGTGTCAGATTGGGCAACACTAATCGTCGCAATGCTCGCAATTCGGTATGTTGCGGTGGGGTTCGGCGGGTACTAACCAGGCGAGAAATGCGCTTTGTTTCAACCGCACGCTCAAATCGTTGCATTGTGTCCATAGGAACAAGTATAGTGTAGGTCGTATTAGGTTGCGCCGGTCCGCCTTCCTCCGAATAGGGAATCGCTGAGCCCGACGAATCAAACCAATCGAGTACAGTGTCAAACCCATTTGACCGGAGGAAAAATCGTGGCTCTTTCAGATATTACCTTGGTGTGCAGCGACTGTGGCGCCGAGTTTCCGTTTACCGTAGGCGAGCAGGAATTCTACTCTTCCCGCGGCTTCACCAACTATCCCAAGCGCTGTTCCTCTTGCCGGAATGCCCGGCGTGGACAGCAGCCTCGGGACGGGGGCGGCGGTGGCGGCGGTGGCTACGGTGCGCCTCGCGAAACCTTCTCAATCGTTTGCAGCAACTGTGGCGCCGATGCCACCGTGCCGTTCCGGCCGCGTGGCGACCGTCCCGTGTACTGCAGCGACTGTTTCTCGCAAATGCGGAACTCCTGAACCGCAGCACACCGCAAATCCACTTCGTTCCGGACCGGGCGGTTTGTGTCTGCCGGCCGGAACGCTCGGCTCCGTAAGCCAGGCTGGGGAGCCGGCATGGTCCCGTCGCTGTTAGCGGCGGGTTCTTCTATGGCCTCACTGGTACGCTGCGCCGGTCGGCAGCGCCAGCCCGAGCTCAGGTTCCCACGCTGATACAATATGGATACATTCCGCATGAATACGGTCCGCCCCGAAGCAGCTAGCCCTGCGTAATTTGACCCGGTCTGCGTAACCTTAATGCCGTACCAAGACCTGCGCGAGTTCGTTGCCTTTCTCGAAAGCAAAGGCGATTTGCGCCGTATTTCCGCTCCGGTTGACCCGGAGCTGGAAATTACCGAGATTGCGCACCGGATGTTGCGGGCCGATGGCCCGGCCCTCCTCTTCGAGAACGTAGTTGGACACAACATACCGGTTCTGATCAACCTGTTCTGCTCCAACCGTCGAATGCACTGGGCTCTCGATGTAGACAGCGCCGATGAGCTGGCCGCCCGTCTGGAATCCATGATCGAACTGGTGCAAGGCGGCCCGCCATCAGGGATCGTCAACAAATTGCGCACGCTGGGGCGTCTGGTACACGTTGGCTCATATCAACCCCGTACCGTTAACAACGCTCCGTGTCAGGAAGTGGTGCTTACCGGCGATCAGGTTAACTTGTATGACTTGCCCATCATCAAGTGCTGGCCGGAGGATGCGGGCCCCTACATAACCCTGCCGCTGGTGATTACCAAAGACCCCGCAACGGGCACCCAGAACTACGGCATTTACCGGATGCAGGTGTACGACCGCTGCACTACGGGAATGCACTGGCAGACCCACAAGGTTGGGGCCAGACACTACCGCTCCAGCGCCGAACGCGCGGATGACAGATTGGAGGTGGCCGTGGCGTTGGGCGGAGACCCGGCATCCATCTGGACCGGATCGGCCCCGTTGCCTCCCGACATCGACGAGATGGTGCTGGCGGGTTTCGTTCGCGACCGCGGTGTGGAACTCACGCCGGCAAAGACCGTCAACCTTATGGTGCCGGCCCACGCAGAAATTGTCCTGGAAGGTTACGTAACACCCGGCGAGGAACGCACTGAGGGCCCGTTTGGCGACCACACCGGTTACTATTCGCTGGCTGAACCGTATCCGGTATTCCACGTTACGACCATCACCCGACGGCGCAACCCCATCTATCCGACCACCTTCGTGGGCCGCCCGCCGACCGAGGATTACTGGATGGGCAAAGTGACCGAGCGGGTTTTCCTGCCGCTGATTCGGCTGATCCTGCCCGAAGTGGTGGACATCAATATGCCAGCCGAGGGAATATTCCACAACCTGGTCCTGGTGTCGATGAAGAAAGAATACCCGGGGCAGGCCCGCAAGGTGATTTACGGCCTTTGGGGTCTCGGCCTGTTGAGTCTTACCAAGGTAATTGTGGTGGTTGACGATTTCGTGGATGTGCAGAACGCCTCCGAGGTGGCCTGGAGAGTGGCCAATAACATCAATCCGGGCACCGACCTGGTCGTGGTGGAAGGGCCAATCGACGACCTGGACGTGGCATCTCCAACCCCCCGGTTCGGCAGCAAGCTGGGCATCGACGCCACGCGCAAGGGGCCTGAGGAGGGCTACCTGCGGGAGTGGCCGCCGGACATCGAAATGAGCCCGGCCATTCGCCAGCGCGTGTCCCGGCGTTGGTCGGAGCTGGGTCTGGACGACATTATCCCGCCGCCCGACTGCTGACCAATCCATCATACCCAGAAGGCGGAGTCAGCTAAAAATCCGGTCCATCCTGCCTATCCATGTAAAACTCGCACTTATGCAAGAAGCGCCGCCAGCCCGCCAATCGGCCCGGTCGATTGTCGGCAAACTACCCCATTACCTGAGCGCGATCCGCGTTTGGGAGTCGCTTTTCGCGATGCCGTTCGGATACATGGGCATGGTGCTGTCATCCCACTACGCCGGCGGCAGCGGGTGGCCAGGCTGGCACGTTTTCATCTGGATTACGCTGGCTTTCGTTGGCGTCCGAACGCTGGGGATGTCAGCAAACCGCATCATCAACGCCCGCGAGGACGCCCGCAACCCACGCACCGCGGGGCGCCATATTCCCGCCGGTATCCTGAAGCCCATCGAGGTTGGGGGGATGGCCGCTGTTGGCGCTGCCGTGTTTTTCACCGCAGCGTGGCAACTCAACCCGCTGGCGTTGATGCTGGCGCCCGTGGCAGCCCTGTACGTGATTTTCTATTCTTTTGCCAAATACTACACCTGGCTGTGCAGCCTGATGCTCGGCATGGCGCTGGCGACGGCGCCCTCCGGGGCCTGGATCGGCGTGGCGGGCCGGTTGGATTGGCAACCCGTTTTGCTCACTTTTGCGGTGGCGATGTGGGCCGGCGGGTTTGAAACCATCTACGGCAGCATGGACTACGATTTCGACCGCGCCAACGGCATCAAGTCGATTGCGGCCCGCTTCGGTGTACGCAACGCTTTTCGCACCACGCGTGTCCTGCACGCCATCGCGGCGGCGGCGCTGCTGGCGCTGGGCATCTGGATGGGTCTCAACGTGTTCTATTTCATCGGTTGGGCCATTACAGTGGCACTGCTGGTCTACGAGAACAACATGGTCAAGTCGGGAGACACCTCCCGGGTGCCCATCGCGTTTTTCCAAATCAACAGCTATATCTCCACCCAGTTGCTGTTTTTCACCATACTTGCCGTTGCTTTGCCCTTCGACGGGTTCTTTCCCTGGTAGACGGCAGCTGGGCTAGACGGTAGCCGGGCTAACGGACACACCATAATGGTCACATCAGATTCTGTTAGCCAAACCCATCCCGTAGTGGTGGGTATCACGGGAGCCAGCGGGGCGGTGATTGCGCGCGACCTGATCGATACCCTGCTGAACCGGCAGCGCTCCGTGATTGCGGTGGCGTCCAACGCGGCCCGCATGGTGTGGCAGGAAGAGCTGGACGAGCCCTACAACCAGGCGGTGGCGCGGTGGCTGGAACATCCCCGGTTTCGGCAATACGCCATCAGCGACCTGTTCGCCTCGATTGCCAGCGGCACCACGCCAACTGCCGGTATGGTAATCGCTCCGGCCAGCATGAACTCGGTGGCATCCATCGCCCACGGGCTGACGCCCAACTTGCTGCTGCGGGCCGCCGACGTAACGCTGAAGGAACGTCGCCGACTGGTACTGATTCCACGGGAAACGCCGCTGCACGCCATTCACCTGGAGAATATGCTGACCTTGTCCAGGATGGGCGCGGTCATATTACCACCGGAACCTCCCTTCTACTTGAAGCCACTGGACATCGACGGTGTGGTTCGTTTCGTGGTGCAGCGCGCCCTGGTTGCCCTCGGTTTGACCGATGCCCTGCCCGACGACTTGCAGTATCAGGACCGGGAGCGGTAAAGAGGACTTTGTGGGTTCGATAACGTACTTCGTTGCCACCAGCTCGGACGGCTATATCGCCGAAGCCGACGGCGGTGTGGATTGGTGTTTCAGGGACGCCGATTATGGCTACTCTGCATTCTATGACACGGTGGAGGCGATAGTAATGGGACGGCGCGCCTACGATAAGGCGCTGAGTTTCGGCGAGTGGCCTTTTGCGGAGAAAACTACCTACGTCTTCACCAATTCCACGCTGGATGCACCGCCTCCGGGCGTGACGGCAGTGCGGGCCGATGCCGCCAGTTTCGCGGAAACGTTGACCGCCCGGCATTCGGGTGCCATCTGGTTGTTCGGCGGAACCAACCTGGCCGAGCAGTTTCGGGCGGCCGGCTTGATTGATGAGTACGTCCTTTCCATACATCCAATAGTGCTGGGTAGCGGGATTCCACTTTTCGCATCAGGTTCGACGCCCACGCACTTGCAACTGGTGAGCGTAACCGAGTTCGACCGCGGGTTGGTGCAATTGCATTACCGGGCCGCCATCAATAAGCCCACCGAGTCGGGCTAGACAGATGGCCCAACTGCGCGGCGATGAGAAACGTCGCTACGTGGCCGAAATGTTCGCGCGCATTTCGCCACGGTACGACCTGATGAACTCGCTGATGACCGGCGGTATGCACCACCGGTGGAAGCGCGCCGCCGCCCGGTTCACCGCGGCCGGGCTGCGCGGCAGCGCACTGGACATTGCCACCGGCACCGGCGACCTGGCGTTTGCACTGGCACAGATACCCGGAGTATCGCCGGTGGTCGGGGTGGACCTGCTGCCCGAAATGCTGACCATCGCGCGGGGTAAACGAGCCTCAATCAGCGGTGCGGGCCCGGCGGCCGAGTTCACGGTGGGCGACGCGCTGCGGCTGCCGTTCGCCGATAGTACGTTCTGTTGCGCCACCGCCGGGTTCAGCCTGCGCAACATGGCCGATGTGCCGGCTGCCATCGCGGAGATGGCCAGGGTGGTAGCCTCCGGGGGGCGTGTTACCACCCTGGAACTGACGCCAATGCCGCCCGGCTTGCGCGCCGCTGTCGGTCGCATTTACTTCCACCACCTGGTGCCATTGCTCGGGCAAGTGGTGGCCGGCGACCGCTCTGCCTACACGTACCTGCCCAACAGCGTGGATTACTTTCTGACGGCAGACGGGCTGGCCGAGGTGTATCGCGCGGCCGGCTTGACCGACGTGAGCTATTGCCGGCTCGGGATGGGCGGCGTGGCTCTCCACTACGGTGTGAAACCGTAACGCCGCCGCAATCTTTCCGGCGAGCTTGCCCGCTCTGGAACGATCCAGCGCGCCGAAGTTCTTACGCGCACCAACTTTTGTCAAACCAGACCGGCCTACTGTCATTGCAAGCAGCCCACCCCCACCTGTCATTGCAAGCAGCCCAACCCCCACCTGTCATTGCGAGGAGCGTAGCGACGTGGCAATCTTGTTGAGGTTGAGCACACGTCAGTGAACCATCATTGCTACGGCAACGAGATTGCCACGCTGCGCTCGCAATGACAGAGTAAAGTGGGTACGCGTGGGCATTGTAGTTTCCTTGCTGAGGCTGAACTCGCTACGGTATACTGGTTCCAGTAAACCTCTCAGTGGATACGCGGAGCAATGCCGGATATTTTCGATAAACTGCAGCCTATCGTCCAGCGATACCAGGAAATAGAGGCGTTGATGGCGCAACCGGACGTTGCGGCCGACTACTCCCGGCTGCAGGAACTCAACCGGGAACGCTCCTCCATGGAAGAGTTTGTTGGGATTGACGCCCGACACCGCAAGCTGGGTAACGAGCAGTCCGACCTACGCGCGCTGGTGCATGAAGACGGCGACGCTGATTTTCTGGCAATGGCGCAGTCTGAACTGGCCGAAGTCGAAAGCAGGATGGCTGCCTTGTCGGAGCAGCTCAAGCTGGCGTTGCTGCCCCGCGACCCCAACGACGACCGCGACGTCATTGTGGAGATTCACTCGGCGGCCGGTGGCCAGGAAGCGTCCCTCTTCGCCAGCGACCTGTATCGCATGTACCAGCGCTACGCTCAGGTGCAGGGTTGGGCCGTGGAGATTCTGGACTCCAACCCGTCCGACCTCGGTGGCTTCAACCGAATTGCCTTCTCGGTAGACGGCCAACACGCTTACAGCCAGCTGAAGTTCGAGGCCGGCGTCCACCGGGTCCAACGGGTACCCGAGACGGAAACCCAGGGTCGCATCCACACTTCAACGGTAACTGTCGCCGTGCTTCCACAGGCAGATGAAGTTGAAGTTGACATCAAAGACGACGACCTGCGAATTGACATCTATCACGCCGGAGGCCACGGCGGTCAAAACGTCAACAAAGTCGCCACCGCCGTTCGGATCGTACACGAACCCTCGGGCCTGGTGGTGGTATGTCAGGATGAGCGTTCCCAATACAAGAACAAATCCAAGGCAATGACAATCTTGCGGAGCCGACTTTTCGCTGCCGAACAGAACCGCCAGCAAGTGGCAATCTCCACCAGCCGCAAAGCCCAGATTGGCAGCGGCGACCGCAGCGAAAAAATGCGCACCTACAACTACCCACAGGATCGCATTACCGACCACCGCATCGGAAGTTCCGTCCACGGCATACAACGCGTTATGGACGGGGGCCTCGGCCATCTCATTGACCAGCTCATCGCCAACGACCAGGCTCTGCGCCTGGAAGCGGTAACCGCCTAACCAACTTGTCGAACCCCTGGAACGCCTCCGTGGGGGCCCAGCAATGCCCAGTCTGCGGAACGTCATTCAGGAAACCCATCGCACGCTGGAGTCGGCCGGCATACCCGACGCGCGGCTGGAAGCCGAAGTCATGGTGATGGACGTAATGCGGATGCCGCGCCATTCCATCTTCGCCGAGCAGGAATCCCAGGTCTCCGAGCAACAGCAGCAGAGCCTCAACACCATTGTGGAGCGCCGGCTCACCCGCGAACCCCTGGCCTACATTCTGAATTACCGGGAATTCTATGGTGTAAACCTGCTGGTCAACCCGGACGTGCTCATCCCGCGACCTGAAACCGAAACCATGGTTGAGCACGCTCTGTTCATGGCCCTGATGGGAATGGAGAGCCGCGAACTGGTCATCGCCGACATCGGCACCGGCACCGGAGCCATCGCCATTAACCTGGCCATCCACCTACCGGCGGCCCGCATCTACGCCACCGACGCCTACGACGCCACGCTGGACGTTGCCGCGTACAACATCAGGATGCACAACGTCGCCGACCGGGTAACGTTATTGAAAGGCGACTTGCTGGAACCGCTGCCCGAGCCGGTGGATGTCATCGCCGCCAACCTGCCCTACCTGCCTACGGATCGCATCCCGACTCTTCAGCCGGAGGTGCAGTGGGAACCGATTGCCGCGCTGGATGGCGGGCCCGGCGGTATCGACCTCATTGGGAGGTTGCTGGAACAGGCCGCTGCCGGCGACCGCATCAAACCCCACGGTGTCATCCTGCTGGAGCTGGATCCTGAGCAGATTTCCGAGGCTCGGTCGCTGGCCACCCACGCGTTTCCGGACGCCGAAATAACGGTGGAACGGGACCTGGCCGGCCTCGACCGACTGTTGGTAGTCAGCCTGTCGGCGCCAGACGCAGAATATTAACCTTGCCGTGCCAGGCGTACAATCAGGTGTTCGCCGGGTTTACCCGTAGTTGGCGGGCCTTTCGACTATCAACCCCTTACCCTCCGGCTACCCGGCGCCCGTTCTGAATTATCCAGTCGAAATCGACGTCCAACGTGGGCTGGCACACCTTGATGAATTCAATGACATGCCTGCTATAAGGCGGTTCGCCCCGACACTGCCGCAGGTAATCCCCCACCATCGCCAGGTTGATAACGCCCTGGCCATCGGTAAACGGAGAACCCTGGGCCCCGGCTTCTTCGGTGAGCACCCATTTCCCGTACACGGGATTGTCGAACCAGTTTCCCTTTAACACGCCGTCCACGTCGGGAGAGCGGTCGCCCATTGCCAACTCCACCGCCTGCCACAACTCCCGACGACGGACGGGTTCGGCGCGGGTAACCAGTACGTCGCGCAATATCTTGCTGGCCAGCAGCGTGATGGTGTCGGCAGCGCCGATGGCATAATCTGCATTGGGTACGGAGGCCGGAGGGACAACCATTTTTGCTCCTGCTTGGTCGCGGTAAATGCACCAGGTTTCGGTGCAATAGTCGGTCGGCGCCACGTTCGCAATGGCACGATATTATGTTGCCCCATCGTATCGGTGGCGTCAATACACTCATGGATAAAAGCGTCCTGAAACCGTAAATTCCCGGCCCCGCCGGGGTAGGGCAAATTACTTTGTTTACAGCCCGGTAAGTTCCAGCGTCCAGACCCGGTTTGCTTGCAAATCGGCAACGCGCACCGCATGGTTGTTGGTGTCTGCGACGTACAACAGGTCGGGCCGGTCGCCGTCGAATCTGGCGAAACTCAGGCCGCTGGGTTCGCTAAAGGTGGCGTGTTGACCAGGCCCGTCGTGCAAACCCGTTGCTCCCGAGCCCAATATCGTTTGTACCGAACGAGTCAACGGCAACAGGCGCTTGATTTTGTGATTGTAGGTGTCGGCCAAAAACAGCTCGCCCTCTTGCCATTCGATACCGATGGGATGCTGCAGCCGCACGTGGTGCTCCACGCCGTCCCGGTCGCCAAAGGCAAACAGGTCGATGCCGACCAGCGTGGCGACGCGCCCGATTGCCGGGTCCAGGCCGGCGCTGCGGATACTGCTGGTTTCCGAATCTGCAAAATACAACAGGTCGTTACCCACCGTAATACCGCTCGGTTGCGCCAGGGTCGCCGTGGCCAGCGGGCCGTTCTCGATGCTCTCCGCACCGGTTCCGGCGTGCGGCTGCACCACGCCATCGGCCAGCGACAGCCGCCAAAGCTGATGGATGCCGGCCATTGCGATGTACAGTTGACCCTGGTGATGCGTCAGATCCCACGGGCTGCTCAGGGCGACCTGGGCGCCGGGGCCCATGGCCCTTCGATCCATGCCCTGTTCGCCCGTTCCGGCAATTGTGCTCACCGTCTGACGGCTCAGGTCAATAGTTCGGATGGCATGGTTCTCGGTGTCGGCCACGTACAGAGTGTTGCCGACCAGTTCCATTCCCTGCGGGTGATTGAATGCGGCCGAATCATAGGCGCCGTCGATGAAGCGCTCGGCGCCGGAACCCACCACCGCCTGCACCGCACCGTCGAGGTCGGAAATGATGATCCGATTATGGTTGGTATCAGCGATAAACAGGCGATTGCCCGGGCCATCGGCCAGGACTTTACCGGGGAAAGCCAGCGTCTCTTCTGCCAGCGCATCGGGCGTTAGATGCAGGTCGCGCCGGTCGATCATGCCTTTGGCGTCGAATTCGGCAATCATCTGGCCGAGCAACGCATCAAAGTCATCGAAGGGCAGCTCGCCTTCGTGCTTGCCGATGACCTTGCCCTCAGGGTCTACGAACATCAACGTGGGCCAGGCACGGCAGGCATACTGGCGCCACACCTCAAACTCGGTATCGTTGACGACGGGATGTTTCAACTCATAGCGCTGGGCGGCGCGCAGCACGTTGTCAGCGTCTTTCTCATTGGGGAATTTGGCCGAATGAACGCCAACGACGACCAGTTCCTGAGCGTATTTCTCTTCGAGTTTCCGCAACTGCGGAAATATATGCATGCAGTTGACTCAACAGTACGTCCAAAAATCCAGCACCACCAACTTGCCCCGCAGGTCAGCCATGCTGAGCGGACGGTCCGTGTTGACCCATTCGACATCGGCGGGAAATTCCGGCGCGTTGACAGTGCCGGCGAAAGACTTGGTAGCCATGATGGTGCTCCCTGTGCGACTGTGCGAATCCTCGTCGGTTAGCGCGGCGGCTGCGATTCAAAAGCCAGCGTGGCGTAGCGCATGAAGATGGCGCCCACCGGTTCGCCCAGCGGGGCGTTGGCGACCAGCACCGCGATTACGTGCTCCTGTCCCGGTTGACCCGGCTCTTCCACCAATACCCGTTTGGGCGTGTTGTTCCCGGTTACCGCGCCGATGTTACGGTCAATCTGGCCGTCGATGAACACTTCGCCGTAGTTGTCCACGTTGGTCTCGAACCACACCCGGCTTTGGGTCACGTCCTCCCCTTTCACTGTTTCCGGCATTGTGAATCGCAAGCGATACCAGGCGAAGGTGAATCCCACTGAGTACCGTTTCTGGAAATCCGCGCTGCTCTCCCACGACGAATCATCATAGTCGGGCAGGCGGGCATTGCTTCCCAGCATCTCAGCGACCAGGCCCTGGTTAGGTTCACCTGGTTCCAGCCCCTGGGCGATGCGCCAACCGTCCGACTTGATGACGGCCAGGTCGGTAGTTTGCTCTAGATCCAACGCTACTCTTGGCATCGTGTTACTCCTGATATGCTGTTGATTGCGACGCGGTTTAGATTGCGAAAATAGTTTTAGCTGGACCGGGCAGCGTTTACGCCTTCAGGTGCTCGGTGAAAAACTCCAGCGTGCGCGGCCACGAGCGGTCGGCGGCCTCTTTTTGATAGCGCGGGCCGGTAAAATCCATGAAGGCGTGATCGGCGTCCCGATACACGTAAAACTGGTGCGCTTTACCCAGACGGTTCAATTCTTCGTCGAAGTTGCGCATATCTTCCTGTGAGGGGTTCTCGTCCACCTCGCCGAAATGGAACAGCATGGGGCAGTTGATGTTGCTGGCCAACTGGAAGGGAGGAGTGTCGCCGGCGCCCCAAGTCACCAGCAGGTTGCCGCCGTAGTAGGGCGCAACCGCCGCGAAGTGCGGATTAGAGGCCGCCGCCAGCCAGGCCACACGCCCGCCCATGCAGAAGCCCGTAACCCCGATGCGGTCGCCCCGAATCGCCTCATGGTTGCGGAGCCAATCAACCGTGCCGTTGATGTCGGCGACGATGTGAGGGTCGCTGAGCACGTCCCAGGGACGCGGCCGCGGATCGCCGTTCAGCACGTCGTCGGGAATCCGATGGTACAGGTTGGGCGCGACTGCCGCGAAACCCTCGCCAGCCAATCGGTCGCAAATGGTCTGGATGAATTCATCAACGCCGCCGCCGTGTTGTGCCACCACTACCGCCGGAAAGGGTGCGGTGAACCCGGCGCTGCTACTCGGCACGCTGGCGTACATATCCATCTCGCTGCCATCAACGGTTAGTTTTTCCCAAAAACTGGCCATGGCGATACCTCCTGAAGTTGCAAATTACCCGAATGTCGGTTCCCGATTTATCTCGTTTCAGCTTTTCAGATGTTGGTCGAAGAACTCTACGGTGCGCGGCCATGATGCCTCGGCAGCCGCCTGTTGGTAGCGACCGCCAGAAGGATTCATAAAGGCATGGTCGGCGCCGGGATAGGAATAAAACCGGTGCGCTTTGCCGAGGCGATCCAGCTCCGCGTCCAGCGCGCGCATATCCTCCGGGGAGGGATTGGCGTCAATCTCCCCGAAGTGGAACAGCATCGGGCAGTTGATTTGGGCAGCCAGATCGAACGGAGTAGTGTCACCGGCGCCCCAGGTGGCCGTCAGGTTGCCGCCATAGTAGGGCACGACTGCGGCGAAGTTTGGGTTAGCAGCGGCGGCCAGCCACGCGACGCGCCCGCCCATGCAGAAGCCCGTTACGCCAATGCGGTCGCTCTGCACCGCGTCGTGATTGAGCAACCAGTCGACGGTTGCGTTGATGTCGGCAACGATGTCTGGATCGCTGAGCAATGCGGCGGGTCGCGGGCGAGGCTGCTCGTTCAGCAGAGCAGGGTCGGTAACGCGATGGTACAGGTTTGGCGCCACGGCGGCGTAACCCACTGCCGCCAACCGGTCGCAGATGTCCTGGATGAATGCGTCCACACCGGTGGCGTGCTGTGCCACGACTACCGCCGGAAATGGCGCGGAGAAGCCGGCGCCGCTGTTGGGCACGCTGGCATACAGCTGCATTTCCTGACCATCAACGTCAATAGTTTCCCAAAAACTTGCCATGTCAACCCCCACAGGGCGGATGAATTTACTCGACCAGTCGGTCTCCAAGTCCTGGCCGAAGCGCCGTGTTGCGCTCTTCCCAAGCGACTTTGAAGATCCAATTCAATATGGACGTCAGGACTAGCAAGATCAACGCACCACCGATGACCCCCAATGCCGGAAATCCGTTGATTCTGAACAGTGTATCGGAAATCGCATCGATACCGATCAATGCTGCACCGATTAAGAAAAACACCAGCCAAATGTTCCTAAGGTTTTTCAACGCCAGGAATCCGAGAGGAACTGGACTATCCACACTGAAAAACCGAACCCAATCAACCCGGCCAGCAGGCCGACCGCAGTTGCACGCAGGGCACTTTCTGACAGCTCGGCAGAGAATACCAACAGGAATAAAGTTACGGCGACGAGGATACCGACGCCCACCGCAACGAATTTCATGGGGAGAGAATCCGCGTGACCAAATGGAGGTCTGCGATCTTCAAATCAATCCCTCCTCCCGCACCTGGGCCAGCGTTGCCTCAAAAGCTGCCAGCGTCTGGTCGATGTCCGCCTCGTTGTGCATCGCCGACACCAGCAGGGCGTCACGGCCCATGATGTCTATGCCAAGATTCTGCAAACCCCGCTTGATGCCCGTAACCGCCGGGCTGGCGGCGGCGGCCTTGATGCGCCGGTTCACATCGGGGCCAAACTCGTGATCAAAGTCGCCATCGGCCAGCGTGAAGTGGATCATGGAAGCGATGCCGTAGGCGTGGCCGCTAACCTCCATTCGCGCGAAAACGTCGTTGAGGCCGGTTTTGAGCCGGGCAGCCATCGCATCGGCATTTTGGTTGATCGGTTCGCTGGCAATCAATTCCAGACAAGTTGCGCCGGCCACCGCCGACAGCGGATTGCCGTTGAAGGTGCCCGGGTGATACACGCGTTGGGTGTTGTCCCATTCGGGGTCGCCACGCTGGGCGATCATGTCCACTATGTCAGACTTGCCGCCGACGGCTCCGCCCGGCAACGCGCCCGCAACAATCTTGGCCATGGTGGTCAGGTCCGGCGACACTCCGTAGCGTGCCTGGGCCCCGCCGGGGGAGGCGCGAAACCCGGTTACCACCTCGTCGAAAATCAGCGTCACGCCATACTGGTCGCAAAGTTGGCGGAGGCCCGACAGGTAATTTGGAACGTCAAAGGGCAACTGCCCGTAGTGGGCGCCAGTGGGTTCGAGGATGATGGCCGCAATGTCAGTGTCACGTTCCATCGCCTGCTGAACGGCGTCCAGGTTACCAGCCGGCACAATGACCATGCTGCCCCAGGCTTCCGGCGGTATCCCCGGCGCCGGGCGGTCCGACCCGGCCATGGCGTAGTCGTGCCAGCCGTGGAAGTGGTCCTGCAACTTGATAATCTTGCTGCGGCCCGTGTATGCCCGTGCTAGACGCATTGCCATCAGCGTGGCTTCGGTGCCGCTGCTGTGGAAACGCACCCGCTCAATGGAGGGCATCAGATTCATTATTGCCCGTGCCCAACGCAGTTCTTCGTCGGTACAGGCGCCCAGATGAGTACCACGCCGCATCTGCTCCACAACTGCATCAGCCACTGCCGGATGGGAATGGCCGAGAATCAACGCCCCGTGTCCCGACACGTAGTCAATGTATTCATGGCCGTCCACATCCCATTTGCGCGGGCCCAGCCCGTGGGTTATGTACAGCGGGAACGGTTCGGCGTAACGGTTATCGTGGGTAACGCCGCCGGGGAAAATGCTCACCGCCTCCCGATATCGTTCGGCGGAGCCGGGGTGTTGGGCGATGTATTGTTCTAGAATCGTGGGCATTATCACGCTCCAGCTGCTTGGTCCGTGCGAGTTGGCCGGCGGGGCCATTGTAGCATAGCGGGTCGGCAGCGAGGCTAAGGCGCATTGACCCCGGGCGTCTCGGCAGTCAACTCCGGGGGCTTCTTGATTAGCAGGAAACACAGCCCGGCAATCATCGCGCAGATGGCTCCCGGGACGATGGCGCGGTTGTAGCTGCCGAATTGGTCGTAAACCCACCCGGCATACACCGGAGACGCCACCAGCGCCCAGGCATAGGCGAAGGTTATGTAGCCCCGCAAGGTGGCGAACCTGGTGCGACCGTAGTATTCGCCCAGCGCGGCCCACACTATCACGCCGGCCCCATCCATCATCCCTTCGCAGACCACGAACCCCAAAACCAGCGTGATGCCGATGGCAGTTTGCCAATCGCCCTGCCAAAGGAACAGGTAGCCCACGCCTTCGACGAAAAGGCTCACTGCCATAATCGCCTGTTTGGATACCCGGTCGCCCATATAGCCCATGATCAGGCGAGAAACAAAGTTGATGGCGGACATCGCCCCAATCAGATTGGCCGCCATCTGGGTGCTCATCCCCTTGTCGTCAACCAGTATTGGGAACAGGCTGACCAGGATGCCCAGCGTCGCCGTTTGTCGCAAACCTGCCCCCAACAACAGCAGCCAGTACGCCCGCGTCCGCAGGGCCTCTCTAACCGTATAGTCTCGGGTTTCGCGGCGCGCCGGCCCCCGGCTCCCGGTCATCGGAGGGCGAGTCGCGCCATCGGGCAACAGCCCCATGTCTTCCGGACGATTACGGAACCAGATGCAAAGCGGCAGCAGAATAACCAGGTAAAATAGGCCCGATGCTATCAGTCCCCACTGCAACCCGGCCTGATCGATGAGCAGATTCATGGTCGGTATGAGGGCCAACCCACCCAGTGAGGCAACGGCGGCGAGAATGGAAATCGCCAGCGCCCGCCTGCGTTGGAACCACTGATTTAGGCCAGCGAAGCAGGCGTGCTGGAAGGCCATGCTGTTGCCGAGCGACACCAATCCGAGGTACACGAGCGCGAAGGTCCAAAACCCCGGCATCCAGAACGCCATTATGAAATAGCCGATCACGGCCAGCAGCAACGACGGGACCAACACGTTGCGGTTCCCGAACTTGTCGATGAGCCAGCCCGCGAATGGCCCCTCCAGGCCGCCCTCCGCGCGGGCCACGGAAAACACCAGGTTGGTCTGAGCCTGGGTTATGCCCAGTTCATTGCGGATGGGGAGCACCAGCACGCCGAAACCACGGAAAAATACCCCGCTGGCGAAAAAACTCATCGCCGAGGTAATTGCCACCATCCACCATCCATAGTAGATGCGCGGCCGACCGCTTCCTGCCGTTGTTTCTCTGGAAGTTACCAATGTCCCCCCACCGGATGGGTACACGCTGGATTTGCCCGCAGAGCGCTTGCCCCGCGTTTACGCACAACGATTCGCCAGTGTATACGTCGGCCCGCTTCACGGCAACGGCGGATGCTGCCCCCGGCGATAGTACCCAGCGGGTTGGGGAAACGAAATAACCAGACCTCCATCGGCATACTATCAACGGCATAAGATGTTGACGCTTGCCGGATGCGACGCCGTCCGCTGACGGGTTACAATGCCAACATTACCCGGCCAACGTTACCCGGCCCACATTACCCAAACGACTGCTACTGTGCCGTGAAAACCTTGATTCAGCCGTCGGTTCGCCACATAATCCACGCCGACCTCGACGCCTTTTACGCCGCGGTTGAACAGCTTGATAATCCAGAACTGCGGGGCAAACCGGTGCTGGTGGGCGGCCGTCCGGACGGGCGCGGTGTGGTTGCCACTGCCTCATACGAGGCCCGCAAGTTTGGCGTCCACTCGGCAATGCCCATGGCCACCGCGGTGCGCCATTGCCCCGACGGTATCATCGTGCGACCTCGTTTCGACCGCTACCGGGAAATGTCGGCGCAAGTCATGGGCATATTCCGCTCCGTAACCGACACCATCGAGCCGCAATCCCTGGATGAAGCCTATCTGGACATCACCGCCGCTGCCGATGACCGCTCACCAATCGCCGTTGCCATAGACATCAAAGCCAGGGTGGCCGCCGAAACCGGCCTGACCGTATCGGTGGGCCTGGCCACCGGGAAATGCGTCGCCAAAATCGCGTCTGACTTGCAAAAGCCGGACGGCCTGGTGGTGGTTCCCAACGGTGAAGAAGCCGAATTTCTGGCCTCGCTGGCGGTCGGTAAACTGGCCGGCATCGGGCCGAAATCTGCCGCGCGGCTGCTGGCCGACGGGGTGCGCACGATTGGCGACCTGGCCGGTATGCCGGAACCCTGGTTCACACGCCGGTTCGGCAAGCGTGGCGCCAGCATCCGCGACCACGCCCGCGGCATCGACCACAGTCCGGTGCAGACGGTGCGGGAAACTAAATCGGTCAGCAGCGAAACCACCTTTCCGGAGGACATCGGCTCTGCCGAAGAACTGCGTCCGGTGATTGACCGTCTTTCGAGCAGCGTCGCCAGTGCGTTGACGCGAAAATCCCTGTCCGGGCGCACCGTTACGGTAAAGATGCGTCTGTCCGATTTCACCACGTTTACGCGCCAAATGACCCTGCCCGCTGCCATCAGCGACAATTCGACGATTGACGCCACCGCGTGGGCGCTGCTGGAGCGGGAACTGGCGCCGGAGCGGACGTTCCGCTTGCTGGGCGTCGGCGTCTCCGGATTCCTGCCGGCGGAACCGGAAGGCAACGATGAGCCCAACGGGCAGCCAGCGGCGCCCCGGGCTTCCGCAGCCACTGGCGTGACTTCTTATCAACTGGCCCTGCCCGTCAACTAGCCCTGCCCGTGGAATCCAAAAGGGGGTAGGGCCGCGGTCGACGACCACCTACCGGAACAAATCCTTGTCGCCTTCCCGGACGATGGCGCGACTGCTGGCGTCATCCATGTGCTCGTAGGGGTAGCCCCTGATGATTGCTACCGGCACTCCCAACAGTTTGCCGGTAACCAGTTCCGCCGTTGCCGCCAACTCGTCGGCCACCGCGATGGTGGTGGTGTGTAGTTCGTTGCCGTGGGGATCGAATTCGCCGACGTAGCTCACCACCGGATTGAACCCGGCCACACCGATAGACACGTTGACGGCCCCGTTCCGCCAGGGACGACCGAAGGTATCGGAAACCAGCACTGCAACGTCAACGCCCAACCTGGAACTCACGGCATCCCTGATCCCCTGCGCCGACGCGTCCGGGTCGACCGGCAGCAGGCAGATGGCGTTTTCGCCGGGGATGTTGGACGCGTCGATACCGGCATTGGCGCAAATGTATCCGTGGTAGGTTTCGCTGATGATTACGCCGCGGTCCATACGCACGATGCGCCGGCTCTCGCGCAGAATCATCTCGGTATGACGGGGGTCACGGCGGTGGCCCTCGGTGATGGCAACCGCCAACGGCGAAGCTTCCACGTCGTCAATGGTCATCACGCGGCCTTCAGCCTTGCTGACGACTTTCTGGGTAACCACGAGCACATCACCATTTTCCAAGGGGGTGCCTTGCGCGGCGCAGGCATCCATGATTTGCGCGGCCAGGTCATCCCCGGCGCGCACTTCGGGCAACCCCTCGATTCCGATAGCACGAATTTCAGGCGGCATGGCGTCCTCTCCAACGTGGCGACTGCATTCCGGTAGCGTGGCTCACAATGCCAGTTTATCACCTGACCCATCGGCCCCCAACGGTGGGAGTCCTCGTGCGTACCCACTTTGATCTGTCATTGCTGCGGACCCACTTTAATCCGTCATTGCGAGGAGCATAGCGACGTGGCAATCTCGATGAGGTTGAACACACGTCGGCGCACCGCCGTTGCTACGGCGACGAGATTGCCACGCTGCGCTCGCAATGACAAAGTGGGTACGCACGAGGGTGGGCGTCGCATAGCGATACCGGCGAGGGAGTGCTAGAATGACGATGGTCGCAATCCGGCATCGGAGGTACCCAGAATGAGCACATCTTCGTCATCATCACCGCGTCGCAAGAAGGTATACACCAAGTACGGGGACCAGGGCGAAACCAGCCTCTTGTACGGTGGCAGAGTATCCAAAGCCAGCCCGCACACCGAGGCTTACGGCATCACCGATGAGGCAGTCAGCCTGATGGGGCTGGCTCGGGCATTGACCGATGATGACAAGGTGAAAAACATCCTGCGGGATTTACAGCGCGAGTTGTTCACCGTGGCCGCCGAACTGGCCACTGACCCATCCAAGTACGACCTGTTCCACCAGCATTTCACGCCGGTTACCGAGGCGATGGTAGACAAGCTGGAGGAGATAATCGACGAGCTGGAAACCCACTTCCAGATGCCCCAGGTATTCATTCTCCCCGGTGGAACTCCGTCGTCATCCGCCATGGATTCGGCCCGCACCGTCATACGTACCGCCGAACGCAGGGTAGTAAGCCTCTCCGAGGCCGGCGGATTGACCAACAACCTGATTCTGGCCTATCTGAATCGGCTGGGCGACCTGCTGTTCGTGCTGGCGCGCTACCACGACCGGGACATTCCCATCGAACGCGCCACCGGCGACCGGGTGTGATACCCAAATGCCTCCGTTAGACACCGGCGCTCCCCATATCATCGTAATCGACTACGAATCAGGCAACCTGCGCAGCGTCGCCCGCGCCGTGGAGAAAGCGGGCGTAGCGCCGTGCGTGACGTCCGACCCGGCCAAGCTGGATTCGGCCGACGCCGTGATATTGCCCGGTGTGGGCTCCGGCCCGGCGGCAATGTCAGCGCTGAATGCCCGTGGCCTGGTGGAACCGCTGCTCGCGTATATTGCCAGCGGGCGGCCCTTTTTGGGGGTTTGCCTCGGTTTGCAGCTGTTGCTGGAAGCCACCGACGAAGGCGACGCAGACTGCATTGGCCTGGTTCCGGGACGGGTCAGGCGACTGCCAGCTGGGATGAAGGTGCCCCACATGGGCTGGAACACCGTGCGCTTTCAGACCGAGCATCCGCTATGGGCCGGCATCCCGCAGGACAGCCATTTCTACTTCGTGCACAGCTACTACGCCGACCCGACTCAACGGGATAACGTGGCCGGCATTACCGAGTATGGCGTACCGTTCTGTAGCGTTTACGCCCGCGACAACGTGGTGGCGACCCAATTCCATCCGGAAAAGAGCGGCGTGAACGGCCTGCGCGTCTACGCCAATTTCGTCAATCAAGCCGCCGGTATCACCGACTAGCCGGCTGCGGGCCTTTATCCAAATGGAAATCATCCCGGCGATTGACCTGCGGGGCGGCAACTGCGTCCGGCTGTATCAAGGCGATTACGAGCAGGAAACCATCTTCTCCGACGACCCTCTGGCGGTTGCCGAGCGTTGGCAATCCGAGGGCGGCCAACGGCTCCACATTGTGGACCTGGACGGCGCCCACAGCGGCAACCCGGCCAACCTGGCCGCCATCACTGCCATCACCCGCGCGCTGACCATTCCCGTGCAGGTCGGCGGCGGTATCCGCAGCGTCGATACTGCTGCCGGCCTGTTCGAGGCGGGCGCGGCGCGAGTGGTGGTGGGCACGGCTGCGGTGTCGAACCCCCAGCTGGTGGAGGGCTTGTGCCAGCGTTTTGGCCCCGACCGGGTGGTGGTGGCGCTGGATGCCCGCGACGGGTTGGTCGCCATCCACGGCTGGACGGAAACTTCCAACGTAACCGCCACTGACCTTGCCGGCCAGATGGCCAGGTTGGGGGTAGAGCGCCTGCTGTACACTGATATTTCGAGAGACGGCACGCTGGAGGAGCCGAACTACGCAGCTACCGCTGCCCTGGTCGAAGATAGCGGACTGAAAGTCTTGTCGGCGGGCGGCGTTGGCGCAGCGGAACACGTGGCGAAACTGGTCCCCACCGGCGCCGAGGCGGCAATAATCGGACGCGCGTTGTACACCGGGGACATCACCATCGGCGACGCGTTGGCCGCGGCCAGGGGGTAATCCTCGCCGCTCCCGCGTCCAAACCGGCCTCGTCCGTCCAAACTGGCGCAGAACGGCCAGCGGTGGGTCAGCCTATGGCTGCCGCAACGGCGTCATCGTCGCCGACCGGCATACCTCCGCGTTGGTCAAGATACTGCTGACGCACCGCCAAACGGTCTTCGCCAGTCGCGTCCCAGTCGTCCCGAAACACTTCCATCAGAATGAAGTTGTGGGACATCCGACGCACTTCGCGCACCGGATTGAATCCAGACCGCTCGAAGCACTTCTGGGCGCGGTGATTCCAGTCCAGCGTGTGCAGATAAACCCGCTTCAGGCGCAGGTCGTCGAACATATGGTGCAGCAGCGTTACCACGGCATCGTAACCGTAGCCGCCACTCCAGTAATCCCGGTCGCCGATTACAATACCCAGTTCGGCCTCTTTGGACAGGCTGTCCAGGTCGTAGTACATACAATTGCCAATGAACTTGCCGCCGGCGACTTCAATCGCAAAATGGTGCGAGCCTGGCGTAGGCCAACGCACCTGATCTTCAAAAAGCTTCAGGTACCGCTCGTACTTCATGGTGAGGGGATAGGCGGCGTCCAGGCGCGCGATTTCGGGATCGCTGCGCCAGATGTAATCCAGCTCGGCGTCGTCCATGCGCTTACCACGCAAGAGCACCCGAACGCCCCGCAGAACCAGGCTGTTGGTCATGGCTGGCCGCTCCGTCGATAGGTTTCGATGAGTGACAGAGCTTCTTCCAGCACGCTGCGTTCGTTGTCGTACTCCAGCATTTCCAGCGCCTGGTCATACTCACACCACTCAACCACATCAAACTCGGAATCGTGGTCGGCAGTGCTGCCCCCCGATGGCTCCATCAGATAGAAATAGACGGTTTTGTCGTAGCGCACACCGTCATTGTGGCCCACGAAGTAATAGCGGATGCTGGTAATGGGAGCCAACACGGTGACCTGAAGGCCGGTTTCTTCCTGCACTTCGCGCCGGGCCGTTTGTTCCACGCTTTCGCCGGTTTCGGGAGTGCCCTTGGGCAACCGCCAGCTCAACGGAGCGTCCGCCCCCTGGAATCCCGGGCGGTTGCGGGCGCACAAAAGGGTCTCAATCCGGTCGGCTGCTTCCCGGAATACCAAACCCCCGGCCGAAATCAATCGTTCCTGCGACCAAGTGTCGGTTGGCGCGCCGGCCGGGGCGGGAGCAACATCGAATACGATGCTTCCCGGAGCGGCGTCGGGTTCGTCACCGGGCAGGGTCGTGGGGATTATCATAGTTAGTAAATCATCAACCTGAACGTGCAGTCATTTTAGCCGCCGGATGTTGCCGGGTCAAACCGAAGGCCATTGACTGGGCCGCCGCCGGTGAACTCCAACGCGGCCAGCCAAAGCCCGCACCCCGCAATCTGGCCGGCGCAATCGTTAATTGCCCCCGCCGATGGCCGGTACGAAGTGAATCTCCGTGTTTTCCCCCACCCGTTCCATCAGACCCATGCGGGCCACCTCACCGTCCACGGCCACGGCCAGGTTGGAGCGGAGGTCATCATCCTCGATCAATCGGTCGGCAATGCCTGGGAACATTTCTTCCAGCTTAGCTATGACCTGACGCACGTTGCGCGCGGTTACCTCCACTTCCTTCACTCCACCAGTGGAAGATTGCAGCATCGTCGGCACGAATACTCTGGCCACGGTTCACCTCCTGATACGCCCCCTGGTTGCGGGCGCCCCGCCCGTTATCGCAGGTCGCCAACCATTACATGATAACTCAGGCCATTTGGCCGTTAGCCCCGGAGCGGCATTAACGACGAGCCGGATCAGCACGGCGCCATATCAGCTATGCCCTCCGCCAGTTGCAGTTCACGGATATAGCAGATGATTTTGTCCGCCTGCGCCTCCGAAAGACCGACCACCGGCGGCATATCGCCGAACTCCCAATGATGCGATTTAACGCCGTTTTGCACCGCAGACCGGATCGAATCATCCGAGTGGTGGCCCGGTTCATAGAGTTGATGCACCAGCGGCGGGCCCAGGGCAGTCCCGACTGCGCCAGCGCCGTGGCAAGCTGCGCAAGTCATCCCAAACAGCGCCTCGCCTTCCTGCCCGGTTGCGGATAACTCCACGGCGGAATCAGGCGATGGGTTGCCCCCGTAGGCCGCTTCTTCCGACTGGTTGGCTGCCGTTCCGCAGCCGGCAAGGAGCAGGGTGGCGATGACCCAAGCGGTAATAACCGCCAAGCCCGGGAAGGACTGGAAACGTTTGGTCGTGCGTTTCACTGTGCTCGTCACGCTAAATAACCCACCATAGCAAATGCCGGATTACTCAGACGCCCCAGGCTTGCGATTCGGTTTGCTAGTTGCCGTTCCACTCCGCTTCCAGGATGCTGCCCGGTGTGATGGGCAGGCTGGTCATACGATGCCCAATAGCCGCAGACACGGCATTTGCTACCGCGGGCAACGGGGGTACGATGGGCACCTCGCCAACGCCGCGCACACCATAAGGATGTCCAGGGTTGGCCACCTCGACGATTACGGTGTCAATCATGGGCAAATCCAGCGCCGTCGGCATACGATAGTCCAGGAAGCTGGAGTTCACCATCTGTCCGCTGTCGTTGAAGTAATACTCTTCGTTGAGCGCCCAGCCGATGCCCTGCACTGCGCCGCCCTGAATCTGGCCTTCCACGTAGCTGGGATGAACTGCCTTGCCAGCATCCTGGATTGCGGTGTAGCGCAGCACGGTGGTTTTGCCGGTATCCGGGTCAACCTCGACGTCAACCAGATGCACGCCGAAGGAATTGCCCTCTCCGGTTGGGTCGAGGCTGGCCGTGCCGGTGATGCCGCCGCCCGTGGTGTACAGCTGGCGCGCCAACTCCTTGAAGGTAAAACTCAGCTCCTCGGATTTGTGGCGGATCGCTCCCTTTTCGTACTCCACATCGTCGGCGGGTACGTCCCAAATGGACGCCGCGCGCTCAACCATCTGCTGCTTGATGTCCTCGGACGCCAGGATTGCCGCCCAACCGGTGGCGAAAGTAGTGCGGCTGCCGCCGGTTACCATCGTGAACCCGATGGAGTCGGTATCCACAACCTGCGGCTTGATGTCTTCGTAGGCGATACCCAGCGTTTCGGCGGCCTGCTGCGCAATTGACGCACGAGAGCCGCCAATGTCCACCGAGCCTTCGATGAGGTTCACGGTGCCGTCAGGGTTGACGGTCATGTTGACGCTGGAATGGAAACCCCGGTTCATCCAAAAACCGGCGGCGATGCCGCGGCCGCGGTTGGGGCCTTCCAGAGGAGTGCGGTAGTGGTCGTGGTTGCGGGCCGCTTCCAGGCATTCCACCAGGCCAATCTTCTGGAAGACCGGCCCTTCGACTTTGCGCGTGCCCTCGACCGATGCGTTCCTGAGCCGGAATTCAATGGGATCGAGACCGAGCTCACGGCTCAACTCATCCACGACCTGCTCCACGGCAAAGGCCGCCTGGGGCGAACCGGGGGCGCGGTAGGCCGACGTTTTGGGTTTGTTGACCATCACGTCGTGGCCTTCCACGGTGGCGTTATCAAGGTTGTAGCAGGCCAGGGCACAGGTGGCGCCCTGCATCACCGGGGAACCCGGATATGCGCCGGCCTCAAAGGCCAGCTCGATTTCGGATGCGATAATCTTACCGTCGCGAGTGGCGCCCATTTTGACTCGCATCCAGGTTCCGGGAGCGGGCCCGCTCCCTTCGAAGACTTCGGTACGGCTCATCAGAATTTTCACCGGGGCGCCGGTCTGGCGCGAAAGCAGCGCCGCCACCGGCTCCAGATAGAACGACACCTTGCCACCGAATCCACCGCCAATTTCCATGGGCGTAACGCGGACTTGCGACACATCAACCTTCAACACGTCGGCAGTATTCGCTCTGACCACGAATGCGCCCTGAGTGCTGCACCAAATGTTGATTTGACCGTCGGTGCGCCAGTGGGCGGTGGCGTTGTGGGGCTCGATGTAGCCCTGGTGAACCGATGCCGTCGTGAACTCGCGCTCCACGATGGCATCAGCTTTGGCGAACCCGGCCGCTGCGTCGCCTTTGTCAAATTTCATATACGATGCGACGTTGCTGGGTTTTTCCGACATTTCCCCCATTGCCGACGTGTGAACTAGGTCATCGTGCAGTAACGGGGCATCGGGTTGCATGGCGGCCCGCACGTCTATAACGGGCTGCAATACGTCGTAGTCGACTTCGATGAGGCCCAGCGCAGCCTCGGCGGTATGAGCGTCGTCAGCGGCGACCGCGGCCACGGCGTGCCCGCGGTACAGCGCTTTGTTGCTGGCCAGGAAGTTGTCGCTGAGGAACTTGAACCGATTGTAGTCGTTGCCCAAATCCGCCTTGCTCATGCCGGCGAAGGGCAGGTCGGCAGCGGTAACCACCGCGCGGACGCCCGGCAACGCCTCAGCCCGGCTCGTGTCAATAGACCTGATGCGGGCGTGTCCGTGCGGGCTGCGCAGCACACGACCGTGGAGCAATCCGGCCAAGTTCAGGTCGGCGCCGTACTGGGCCCGCCCGGTAACCTTGTCCACACCGTCCGGGCGGACTGGTCGTTTGCCAACTACGTCAAACTCTACTTCTGATAGCACCATGTTGGGTGTCGTCAATTTGGCTCACCTCGTTGAGATATATGCCGCCCGTCGCTGGCGTTTGGGACGACAGTTGCATTAAACAGTTGCATGGAAATGACTGGAACCGGGGCGCCTGCGGACGCTCCGGTTCCATAGACATCATCGGTTGTGAAGGTCGGCTGTGAAGGATCGAAGGCAGTTACGCCTTCATCCGCTCACCGGCATCTATCACCGCACGGACAATCTTGTCGTATCCGGTGCAGCGGCAGAGGTTGCCGGCCAGCCAATGGCGAATGCGGCCTTCGTCAGCGTCGGGCTCGGCTTCCAGCAGGGCCTTGGCGGCCACGATGAAACCCGGTGTGCAGATACCGCATTGCAGCGCAGCGTTCTCCAGGAACGCCTGTTGCACCGGATGCAGGCCCTCAGCGGAAGCAACACCCTCGATGGTGCTGACTTCTTCGCCCTGGGCTTCTACACCCAGCACCAGGCAAGAGGTTACGATGCGGTCACCCAACCTGACGGTACAGGCGCCGCAGTTGCCGTCGTTGCAACCCTCTTTGGTGCCCGTCATGCCTACGATGTCGCGCAGGCATTCCAGCAGGCTTTGGCGCGGCTCGCAGAGAAAATCGCTCTGGTTGCCGTTGATGGTGGTACTAACGTGGACAAGTCCAGGCATATTATTCTTCTCCTCGGGCGCGCCGGATGGCAATGTTCAGTGTGCGGCGCGTCAGCACGTCCACCAGGTGATGGCGCTGGCGAATCGTGCCTCTCATGTCGGTAATGGGTGAAGCGGCTTCGCTGGCCAGCCGTCCTGCTTCGGCAATGGCGTCGTCGGAGACGGCTTTGCCGGCCAGGCTGTCTCCGGCTGCGGAGGCCAGTATGGGCGTGGGGCCAACGGATGCCAGGGCGATGCGTGCCGACACGATGTTCTGTCCGGACGCATCCAGCGTTACCGTGGAGGAGACACCGGCTACGGCAATGTCCATCTCGTTGCGGGGGATAAACCTCAGATATGCGGTGCCTGAGTGGGCGGCCGGAGCGGGTATCTGGATGGCGACCAGCAGTTCGCTGGGTTCCAGTACGCTACGGCCGGGCCCGGTGCAGAAACTGTCGGTCGGGACAGTGCGCCAACCGTTGGGGCCGTTGATGTGGGCCTCGGCGCTCATCGTCATTATCGGGGGAATGGTGTCGCCGGACGGAGCGGCGTTACACAGGTTGCCGCCGATGGATGCCCGTCCCTGAATCTGTATGCTGCCGATGAGACTGGCAGCGTCGACCAAGCCCGGGTAGGCGGCGGCTACCGCCTGATCCTGGTAAATCTGGTAGCAGGGAACGGCGGCGCCCAGTTGCAGACCGCTGTCGTCCAGTTTGATTCTGTTCAGTTCCGGAATTTTCTTGGTGTCCACCACCACGTCGGCCTCTCGGCGGCCTCCGCGCAGTTGCACCAAAACGTCGGTACCGCCGGCCAAAGGCCGGGCACGGTCGCCGTGGGCAGCCATAATGGCAACGGCTTCGCTCAGTGATGTAGGGGCAGCGTAATCAATAGCTCGCATAGGCACCTCCTCCGCGGGTGATTATAACAACGATTAGCGGACCTGTCAGTACAGGTCGCGCCACCGACGGGTACTAGTCTGTACTCCCGAACTGCCGCCGATGATGTTGACAACGCCGGTAATCATACTCTACCCGGCATCGGTGCGCCAGTGTCGTATTGCGGGACGGAACCGGCGGCGCGCAACAATGAATTGCCTGAATCACCGCTGAACTGCCTGAACCATCGCTAATCGCCCGACCAAATGAATTGCCTGAATCACCGCTGAACTGCCTGAACCATCGCTAATCGCCCGACCAGCGGGACTTCGCCGGCCACTATCGAGCCAGCTTTGCTTCCAGCGCGCTACGCACTACCGGCCATTCTGAGTCGATGATGCTATAGAACACCGAATGGCGGTTGACACCGTCCCAAGTGATGCGGTGGTTGCGCAGCGTGCCTTCCCTGATCGCCCCAATCCGCTCGATGGCCTGCTGGGAACGGACATTGCGGCTGTCGGTTTTGAGGCAAACGCGCAGCGCTCCCAGCTCATCAAAAGCATAGCGCAGTAGCAGGTACTTACACTCCGTGTTGACCGCCGTGCGCTGATAGGCCAACCCGTACCAGGTCATACCGATTTCCAGCGCCCGGTTGGGTCGGTCAATATCCAGATACCCGGTTGATCCGATGGCCCGCCCTGCTCCCAGGTGCATCACGGCAAATTGCACCCGTTCACCGGCCCGGTTGCGTTGGACACACATTTCAATCCAACCGCTGGCATCGTCCAGGCTCGCAAACGCGGGACGGGGCAGGTAGCTCCAGATGGCTTCGTCAGCGCCGACGGCGTACAGGTCTGCGGCGTGTTCCGGGCCAACGGGTTCCAGGCGCACGTGATTCCCGGCCAGCACAATTGGTTGCGGGTCGAAGGTTTTAGTAGTAAACATTTCAACTATTCCGTTTTCCCAATGTCGGTATTAGTTTCCCGGTGCGTCGGCGGCTAGCTGAGCCCCGGTGGTTTCCGTACCAATCCAACGCCGCCGGCCTCGGTCCGGAGGCGGGGGGCGGGTGCAGAGCAAGAACGCTACGCCGCTGATTAGGTACATGGGGGTGAATGTTGCCAGCACGATGTAATAAGTACCGGTGAGGTCCCAAACCAGTGATGCAAAAAGCGGCGAGGCAAACAATCCTATATTCATGAAAAGGCTCATGAAACCCATCAGAGTTGCAAACCGGTTCCTCCCGTAATAATCGCTCAGCATTAACCAGTTGACGGACGTGATGCCTTCGACCACGGCTATGCCCACGACGAAGGTAAGCAGACCCAATACACCTGGACCGATCCACAGGCCCCACATCCCGACAGCGCCAATCGCCATCCCGCCAGCGAGCATAAGGTTGGCGCGGAACCTGCCGGCCGTTACGCCGAGCACGAAGCGCAGTGGTATTCCGAGAAAGAACATGGCGGCCACCCACGCGGCCGCTTCATCTTCGGACAGGCCCCGCTCCGCCATCATGGCGAAAACGTGGACGAGCATCCCGTTGGTAACCGTCACGCGCATGAACGCTCCGACCGACATGAGCCAAAAGCTACGGGTACGGATCGCTTCTTTGAAGGTAAAGTTGACTTCTCCGCCGCTAGAACCCCGGCCCGGCCGTCCGGTTTGGCTGGATTCCCGATCGTGGGGCGGATCCCCGTCCGGACGGAGGCCCATGTCCTCTGGGCGGCTCCTGATCACAAATGATACCGGCAGGGTGATCGCCAGTATTCCAACACCAGTCCAGACCAAAGTTTGGCGCCAGCCCAACCATTGTATCGACTCGTTGAGCAATGGAACTATGATTGCGCCGCCGCCGGCGAACGCCGTCATCAGAGCAGACATGGCGATATGACGGCGTCGTATGAACCACTGGTTCACGCCGGCCATTAAGGTTTGACCCAACCCCGCTGATTTACCCAGTGAGATTACGCCACCGAACAGCAGCAACAGCATCCAGTAGGAATTGGCTTGCGAGAGCAGTATTACCCCAAGGCCTACCGTGACACTGCCGGCAATCACCAGCGGGCGGGCTCCGTAGCGATCAACCAACCAGCCTATCGCCGGGCCGGCGACGCTGCCTTCGGCCCGCGCCAGGCTGAACACTAGCCCCATCTGGGTACGGGTCAACCCAAGAGATTCCTCTATAGGTAGGAGAAACCTGGGGAACCCCTGGGAGATGGAACCATTACCGAACATCCCCAAAACGGACGCGGCGACTACTATCCACCACCCATAAAAGATGCGGGGTTGCCGCCGCCCGTCGTTGTTCGTACCGTCGTTAGCGGCGTCATCACTGATGTTTTGCACGGGCCACTATTCTAGTCCAGCCCCGAACCGGTGGTCAAACCTGGATTGCTCTTGACATACCAATCGTCGTGAAATACCGTTGGCGCAATTCAAAGCCAAGTTCGAGTTGATGCTGTATCTGAGGAGGTATCCGTATGCCGCAAATTTCCGGCCTCGGCCACGTAGGTATCTACGCCACCGACCTGATGAAGATGCGCGATTTCTACACCCGCGTGTTGGGTTTGGAAATTGCCGACGAAGACCTGGAGCAACGCCGCATGGTGTTCCTCAGCTCCGACCCGGTTGGCGAGCATCACGAATTCGTCCTGATGGAAGGACGCGTAACGTCCGACGACGCCAAGGTTATCCAGCAGATTTCCTTCCGTGTGCCGTCCATCCAGGATATGCGCGACTACAAGGCGCGCATTGACGCCGAAAAGCTGGATATTGACCGGATCGTCAGCCACGGCAATGCGTTCGGGATGTACTTCTTTGACCCGGAGGGCAACCGCATCGAGCTGTACTACAAGACCGGATTGCCGGTGCCGCAGCCCCACGGCGACCCGCTGGACCTGTCCCGCAACGACGACGAACTGCTGTCCGAGGCTCGTGAGCTGCTACTAACCAAGAGCTAAAATCTCCGGGCGCTTTACTACCGCCGTCGCCGGGCCGAAACTCCGGCGGCGGCGGTGTTGTTTTACCCACGCCCCCGGGAGACTTGCCACAGCGTAGCCCCATTTCGCAGCGTAGCCCCATTTCGCAATGACCACGCCCCAACACAGCGGCAACAACCCCGCGCCCCCGGCTACCGATGCGGCGCGCCCGGCGGTGTATGCCGATGGCCCGCTGCCTTACGATGAGCTGCCGACGAGCTACCACCGCTGGAAGTGGCAAGTTCTGGTTGCCTTCTGCGTTTTCTATTTCTTCGTGTACACCGGGCGATTCAATTTCTGGCCCACATCGCCGCTTATCAAGGAAGACCTGCTCCTAACCCACATCGAAATCGGTGTCATCAACGCCATGTTGTTGTGGGGGTTCATGCTGGGGGATTTGGTTCACGGGCGCCTGGCGGAAGCCTACGGCTTACGGCTGTGGGTAATGCTGGGCGCAATCCTGACCACTGTTTTCAACTGGGTAGCGTCTTTCGGTACGTCCACGGTCGGTATCGCCATTCCGTGGGCCATCGTTGGGTTCGTCAACGCGGCCTGCTGGGCGCCGGCAATCAGCATAATCAGCCAGTGGTGGCCGCGGCGCGAACGCGGCATCGCCATGGGGATTGTGGGCACGACCACCGGCGGTGCGATGTTGCTGATGTGGTGGCTCAGCAGCTTCGTCGCCGCCGAGTGGGGCTGGCGCGCGGCATTTCGTTACCCGCCGCTCATCATACTGGCGCTGGGGATTGCCTTTTATTTCACGGCGCGGGACCGGCCCGCGGATGTGAACCTGCCCGAATACATCGAGGATGACGAGGTGTCGTCGAAACCGGAATCGGTGAGCGATGCGGAGTTGAAAGGTCTGGGCCCGTACCGGGTCTTGCTGGGCAATTCCCGGTTCCAGCTGGCTTGCCACGTGAAGGGCCTGGAGAATGTTGCCCGTTACGGCCTGACCACCTGGGTGCCAATCTATTATTTTGAAGCCGGCGGATTGGACATCACCCAAACCATACTCATCACGCTGTTGCTGCCGCTGGGGTATTTGCTCGCGCCGCCCATATCCGGGTTCATCTCCGACCGGTTGTTGGGGAGCCGTCGGCGGCCGTTGGTGATTGCTTCGTGCGTATTGTCGGCAGCGGCCCTGGTCGCCATCGCCCTGGCGCCGCTTTCCAATATGTACCTGGGCGCTGCCCTGATGCTGTGGGGCGGCATCGGTATGGGGGTGTCCACAATATCGGCCATTGCCGTCGATTTATCGGGCCGCCGGATGTCCGGGACAGCGGCTGGCGTGCTGGATGCCCACGGCTACCTGTATGCCGGCGCTCAGGCGCTGTTGTTCAGTGTGGTGCTGGACGTGGCCGGCAGCCCCTGGCCGCTGGTATTCCTGGCGATGGCCGCCACCAGAATCATTTCCGCAGCAATGATTAGCCGCGTGCGGGTTTAGCGCACTCCTCATGCGCTAGCAACATCATGATGCCGATCAGAGCCATTGGCCGGTTGGTATACCGGCTGTATGTCGCTGCACTAGTTGGCGGAGTTGCACTCGCCGCCGGTTTGGCTTTATTCCCTCCTGTGGCGACGGCAGTACACACCGCGGGATTCGTTGTTCAGGTTCTGCCGACTTCGGTGCCGATGCAAAGAACTTTGGCGCCTCAACCGACGCACCTCATCACTACCTACCAGACCGCCGATGGCCGGACCAACGATGCGGACGTTTACGTAATCGCAGATGGAAAGCGGCGGGCCGGCGTGTTGGTTTTTCTGGGCGCCAACGCGGCGGGAGCGACCGACCCCGATGTAATCAATCTGGGAGAAGCGCTGGCTCGCGCCGGATTCGCCGTCATGTACCACTGGTCATCAACGCTGGGCGAGGATGCCGACATCGCTGCGTCAGAGATCGACACCCTGGTAGCCGCGTTTCAGCATCTGTGCCGACAGGATTTCGTCGACCCGGACCGGATTGGTTTGGCCGGGTTTTCAGTCGGAGCGTCATTGGCGCTGGTGGCCGCTGCCGACCCACGAATCGCCCACCAGGTAGCATTCGTCAACGCCTTCGGCGGCTACTACGATGCTGGCGACCTGCTGGTGCAAATTGCGGCCCGTCGCACGCTGGACGGTGTGGTCGGTGACGGTCCGGCCGTTGCAGGGTGGGAGGTTGACCCGCTGACCCGCCGCGTGTTTATCAACGAAATCACCGAAAACGTCCCGGATCCGGCCAAGCGTGAAATGCTACGCTCCGCGGCTATGGCCGGTGAACCCCTCCCCGACCCGGCTGCATCGCCACAAGAAGCCGTCGTGCTGGCTCTGCTCGGCGACGACCTCACGCTGGTAGACGCACGAAATAGCTATGCTCAATTGCCGGACGCGCACCACCAACAAGCAAAAGCTGTATCACCGTCGGCACATATCGCTGGGTTACACCGCGACATCGCAATCCGAGTGATGCACGACCGGGGAGATTTGCTGATTCCAGTGGGCGAATCGCGCCGCCTAACCCACGCCTTGCAACAGCGTCCCATCGCGGCATCGGTCCGGTACATAGAAACGGACATATTCCGGCACGTGCGCCCCGACTCCGAAACCGACCTGCCCGCCCTGGTCAGGGGCGCAGTGCAACTGTTCCGGCACATGTACTGGGTTGTCGCTTTGGCACGCTGACCGGAGGGTTTAATTGCGGTTTTTGAGTCGTTCCAGTTGCTGCACCGTGCCGGGCAGCTTCCAGTCTACGTAGAGCAGAACGTGCTCCTTGATGGCTTCCTCGTGAACCCGGCAGGAGAAGCAGGCACGGTCTATACACAGTCCGTGGCGAGGCCGCACGGCTTCCCGCAACGACGCCAACTGCTCGGCCAGGGCGGCGTCGCCGGCTTTGCCGTCCCGGACGAGGGCCAACAATTCATCCATCTGGGCAGCCAGTTGCTCCAGCAGGTCGTTGTGGCGTTGCAACCCCTTTTCTACAAAGTTGCGCGGTTCCGCGGCCGTCAGATACGGGATCATCTGCATGTCAGGAACGTCGGCCATGTTGTGCCTCAGCGGTGCGGGTTCGGGTATTCGTCGGTAGGCATAACTGTACCACACGGTGTCGTTGACGAATCATGCGGGTTTCGGAAGCAGCACCCGGTCAATGGCTGCGCCGGATTAATGGCTGCTTCAGCCGACGGCGCCGTCCGCATAGTGGTTCGCCTCTTCAGCAGCATCCGGTTCGGCATCCGCAGTTATGGCGGCCTGCATAGCGGCGATGGCCACTTCGATCTGCGCATCGTCGGGCTGGCGGGTGGTGATGCGCTGCAACCAGAGACCGGGGGCGGCCAGCGCCTGACCGAACCAGGCGGTGCGGTGGGCGCCGGCGAAACGGATGATTTCGTAGCTGGCGGCAGCCACCACTGGAATCAGCACGATGCGAGACAGGATGCGCCACTCCAGGTCGGGACGGCCCAACAACGCAAACACCACCACCGACACCACGGCAACAGTCAGCAGAAACGCCGTGCCGCAGCGGGGGTGTGGCGTGGGATGCCGTCGGACGTAGTCCACGGCCATGGGCTCCCCGGCTTCGTAGGTGTGGACCGCCATGTGCTCGGCGCCGTGGTAGGCGTACACGCGGCGGATGTCTTTCATTGCCGAGATGCCGGCCACGTAAGCGACCAAAATCGCCAGGCGAATTATCCCCTCAATCAGGTTGCTAACGACCGAAGAAGCGATGAACGGGTCGATGGCACGCACCGCCAACAGGGGCAAAATGAGGAAAACGCCGATGCCCACCAGCAAAGCAACGGCCATAGTTAGCCCCATCGCCAGGCTGCTAATCTGGGAATCGGCGGAGTCGGTTTGACCCGGTTGGGCGTCATCGGCGGGCTGCTCTTCGGCGGCAATAATGGCAGAACGTTGCAACGACTTCATCCCGAGCCAGAGGGTTTCGGCCAGAATCAGCACGCCCCTGACCAACGGAACACGACGGACACGACCGGAGAACCGGCTGCTAACCGCCTCGGTGGTGCAAAAGATGTTGCCGTCGGGACGCCGCACCGCCAGGCTGTAATGCCGCACGCCCCGGATCATCACGCCCTCAATGACCGCCTGCCCACCGTACAGCGGGCGAGGCGCCGGCGCAGAGTTTCCCGCGTCACTACCAGTTCTTGTAACGTCCCGTTCCATCATTAACCCAAACCCACTACAACCTAAACCCACTACGCTCCAGCCATCATCTCCGGGTCATAACCCGGCCAACTTGTGCCACGCTTCTTTGAAATCGTCCACGCAAAACACGTCGGGGTGCAGCCACCACGCGCCCTCGAGTTCCTCCTCCAGGCGACCCGCAGCCTGCACGTCGGTTCGGAGCAGCAGGTATGTAACCGGCGTTTGCTCCAGCACGCAGGTGGTTATCACCAGGTATTGCCAATCCCAGTCCAGGTCTTCAACATCGTAAAATCGCACCGCCTGGCTGCCTTCCTGGGAATGAAACTTGAGGCGCACCTCTCGCTCAACCGCCGGGATGCCGGCTATCACCTCGTCCTCATTGGGGCTGCGTCTGGCGATGAAGCACTGCCAACCGTTTGCCAGCAAGCGTTCCGCCAGATGAATAGGTCCATATTCGCGCACGGTTTTGGGGACATAGCATGGCATTAGACTACCTCCAGACGGGACGCAAGAGGAGGGGACGCAAGAGGAGGGGACGCAAGCTGGTTGGGACAAGTGCAACGAGTGCCTCGGTTTGCCCGATAGCAAAACGGGAGCCGGTGGCGGCTCCCGTTGCGGGTTTCTGGCGCCAACAGTTGCGGCGTCAGTCGTCCAGGTTGAACCTGCGCCGCATTCGTTCGATGCGCCCCTGGGTATCGACGATGCGCTGTTCGCCCGTGTAGAACGGGTGGCAACGTCCGCAAACTTCGACGCGCATGGCCGGTTTGGTTGCGCCAGTCTGGAATACGTTGCCGCAAGAGCAGGTGACGGTGGCACTGAAGTACTGGGGGTGAATATCTGCTTTCATGTTGTTCGCTTCCTAAGCGGCCACTGCTTCGGCAGCAACCACGGGGTACACGCTGACCCGGCGACGACCCTTGGCCGCCCACTCGAAGGTTACCTCGCCGTCCACCTTGGCGAAAATGGTGTGGTCCCGGCCCAATCCAACGTTGGTTCCTGGCAGGATGCGAGTGCCACGCTGGCGGATGATGATGGATCCGCAACTGACCCGTTCGCCACCGTAGCGCTTGACGCCCAGGCGTTTTGCATTGCTATCACGACCGTTATTGGTACTGCCGCCAGCCTTTTTGTGGGCCATGGGTTTAGCCTCCGCTCTCGATGTCCTGAATCAGGATACGAGTATAGTTCTGCCGATGCCCTCGCTTGCGACGGTATCGGGTTTTGGCCTTGTATTTGTAAACGATTATCTTCTTGTCTTTGTAGTGGGACTGCACCTGTGCGATGACGCGGGCGCCGGCCACGTTGGGGGTGCCGAAACGCATTTCCCCATCGCGCGAGACAGCCAGCACCTCATCGAACTGAGTCGTGGCCCCTTCTTCAGCGGTCAACAGCTCAACGTCAAGCACGTCGCCGGGCGAGACGCGGTACTGCTTACCGCCGGTTTTAACGATTGCATAATCCATCGGAAAACAACTCCCAAACGGCTTATCATCTTATTGGCCAGCGTCTGCGGATGTCAAGATGAACCGCCGTCGCATTCAGGTTTATCTTGCTATCAATTACCCTCTCCTTCCGGAGATGGCTGGAAATCAGGATTGATTATAGATGGTAAGTTGTGGCTCGGTAAATTCATGCGGGGATGATCCTTCGACACGCTGGGGATGAGCGGCGGCGTATGTTGGGCGGCGCTTGTTGGACGGGTAATGGCGGGGTTCTGCGTTTGGGGCGGTGTTTTGGTTGACATTATGTTGGTGGCGTGGGTACAATTTCTCGTTGCTGTGTCGGATTTTGACCCGGCCGTAGCGAAGGAATAATTATGCCTACTGTAAATCAATTGATTCGAAAAGGGCGCAAACCGGTACGCAAAGGTACCAAGGCGCCAGCCCTGCACTGGGTTCAGAACTCGCTGCGCAACCGGACCAAATGGGGTCCCGGCTGCCCCCAGCGACGGGGCGTTTGCATCCAGGTGCGAACCATGACACCGAAGAAGCCCAACTCGGCGCTGCGCAAAATTTGCCGCGTCAGGCTGACCAACGGGGTAGAAGTAACCGCCTACATCGGCGGCGAAGGCCACAACCTTCAGGAGCACTCCGTGGTGTTGATCCGGGGCGGCCGCGTCAAGGATCTGCCCGGGGTACGCTACCACGTGGTACGCAGCAATCTGGACACCGAAGGCGTAGACGGCCGCCGACAGGGTCGTAGCAAGTACGGCACCCGCAAAGGCTAGACAACGCCTCCCGAAATACCGCGAAAATACACCCCCGTCTGCCGGGGGTGGCTTGCTCTAAAGAACAGACACCCCAGGCTGAAGGAAAAGGTAGAACTGATATGTCGCGACGACGACGGGCCGAACCACGAATCATAAAAGCGGATCCGCGCTACAACAACCTGGAATTATCCAAGTTCATCAATCGGGTGATGCTTAAGGGCAAGAAATCAGTCGCCCAGCGGGTAGTCTACGATGCGCTGGAGCTGGTGCGATCGGACTCCAACCAGGATCCGATGAGCATTTTTTCCACGGCGTTGCGCAATGCCACGCCCCTAGTAGAAGTCCGGCCCCGCCGAGTCGGTGGCGCGACCTATCAGGTGCCAGTGGAACTACGCACCTCACGGAGCGAAGCCCTGGCGATGCGTTGGATCATCCGGGGCGCCCGCGCTCGCAACGGTATGCGCATGGCTCGCGGGTTGGCCAACGAATTCATGGACGCCGCCCGCGGCGAGGGTACCGCCGTCCGTCGCAAGGACGAGTTGCACCGCATGGCAGAGGCCAACCGGGCCTTCGTACACTACCGCCGATAAACGGGATTCGCGGTCTCCAAACCAGATAACGACTCGGCAATCCATAACAGTCAATACAATACCGAATCACGACCAGCAGGTGCCAGCAACTCACGCATGACTATAGTTCAAGCCCCGGCCAAGCAAATTCGCAATATCGGATTTATCGCCCACATCGATGCCGGCAAAACCACCGTTACTGAGCGCGTGCTCTACTTGACGGGCCGCATCCGAAAGGTCGGTGGTGTCGACCAGGGCACGACCGCAATGGACTGGATGCCCCAGGAAAAAGAGCGGGGCATCACCATCACTGCGGCGGCAACCACCGCCTATTGGCGGGACCATCAGGTCAACATCATCGACACGCCGGGCCACGTTGACTTCACCGCCGAGGTGGAGCGCAGCTTACGGGTGCTGGACGGCGGCATCGTCGTCCTGGACGCCGTGGCCGGTGTGCAACCGCAGTCGGAAACCGTCTGGCGGCAGGCCGATACTTACGACGTGCCGCGCATCTGCTTCGTCAATAAGATGGACCGGGTGGGAGCATCCTACGAGCGAACCATTGAATCGGTGCGCCGGCGCCTGAAGGGCAACGCAGTGGCAGTGCAGGTGCCCATCGGCGCGGAGGACACGTTCCGCGGCGTGGTTGACCTGATTGAAGGCCAGGCTATCATGTACTCCGACGGCAGGGATGATGTGGGTGAACCGCCCGAAATCATTCCGGTGCCCGCCGAGTACGAACAGGCCTATCTGGACTACCGTCAGGCGATGGTGGAGAAGATTGTCGAAACCGACGAAGCCCTGCTGATCAAATATCTGGAAGGCGAAGAGATTTGCGCCGACGACCTGCGGAAAGCGCTCCGCAATGCCACCATCAATCGGGAGATTGTGCCAGTGCTGTGCGGCAGCGCAATGCGCGGCAAAGGCATTCACCCGCTGCTGGATGCCATCATCTGCTACTTGCCCTCTCCGCTGGACGTGCCGGCCGTTGAAGGGATTGTTCCCGGCACGGAAGAAACGGAATTTCGAGAACCCATTGACAGCGAACCGCTGTCCGCCCTGGCCTTCAAGGTAGTTATCGACCCCTACGTGGGGCGTTTGGTATTCCTGCGAATCTACTCGGGAACCGTCGGAGCGGGCGCGGCGGTGCGCAACGTTACCCGCGGCAACCGGGAGCGCATGGGGCGCCTGTTGCGGATGCACGCCAACCACCGGGAAGAGCTGGAGGTGATTACCGCTGGCAATATCTGTGCTGCCGTTGGCTTGAAAGACACCTTCACCGGCGACACGATTTGCAGCGAACAGAAGCCCATCATCCTTGAACCACCCCATTTCCCGGAACCGGTGGTGTCGGTGGCCATTGAGCCGGCAACGCGCGCCGACCAGGACAAGCTGGGTGAAGCGATGCGCAAATTGTCCGAAGAAGACCCCACGTTTGTGGTGCGCTTCAACGACGAAACCGGGCAAACCATCATCTCCGGCATGGGCGAACTGCACCTGGAAGTGCTGGTGGACCGGATGCGCCGGGAATTCGACGTTGAGGCCAGGGTTGGCCGGCCCCGGGTCGCTTACCGCGAAACCATCACCCAGGCGATTCGCGTTGAAGGGCGTTTTGTGCGCCAGACCGGCGGCCACGGCCAGTACGGCCACGTTTGGCTACGGCTGGAACCGCAGGAACGCGGCGCCGGCAACTCGTTCGTCGACGGCACCTCCGGCGGGGTGATACCACGGCAATTCATTCCGGCGGTTGAGGCTGGCGTGAAGCAGGGACTGGACAACGGGCCGCTGGGCGGGTATCCTCTTGTCGATCTCAAAGTCACGTTGGTGGACGGCAGCTTCCATGCTGTGGACTCGTCGGAGATGGCCTTTCGCTCTGCGGGGATGATTGCCCTGCGAGACGGAACCAAGCGGGCCGCTCCGGTGTTGCAGCAACCCATCTTTGAGATGGAAGTGGTAACGCCCGGCGAATACCTTAGTGATGTGCTCGGCGACCTGGGAGGTCGTCGCGCTCAGATTCGTAGTATCGAAGGTCAGGATGACCTCCAGACGGTGCGGGCGATGATTCCCCTTGGGGAAACTTTTGCTTATACTACGGCGCTGCGGTCGCTGTCCCGTGGTCGAGCTTCATACACCATGGAGTTCAAGCACTACGAACCGGTGCCGGAGCACATTCTGCGCAGCATCGCCAACAAGAACTAGCGGCTTCGCCCGTCGAAACCGCGCCGACACATCGGAGAGTAACTACAGAGAATTATGGTCACCAGGCAGCAAATGCGGATTATCCTCAAGGCGTTCGACCACAAGGTGCTGGACCAGTCCAGCGCGCAGATTGTGGAAACGGCTGAGCTGACCGGGGCCCGCGTGGCCGGGCCGGTGCCTCTGCCCACGCAGATCCGTCGGTTCTGCGTCATTCGTGGCCCTCACGTTGACAAAGATTCACGGGAGCATTTCGAGATTCGCACGCACAAGCGCCTGCTGGACATCATGGAACCGACCAGCAAGACGATTGACGCTTTGACCAGGCTCAATATGCCGGCGGGGGTAGATATTTCCATCAAGCTCTAATTGGGCTTGGGTTAGCTACACCAACGTCGCAAACATGACCCACCGGCCGGCGGCAGGCCCTGAGCCACCGCCGCCGTTTTATCTGTCAAAAGCAGCCAAACCGGCCACACTTCACAGGCAACCAATATGCTAACGGCGCTTCTAGGGAAAAAGATCGGCATGACCCAGGTGTTCAACGACGCCGGACTGGTGCAACCCGTGACCATCATCGAAGTCGGCCCGTGCGCGGTTACTCAAATCCGCACCGTCGAGAAGGATGGTTACCAGTCGATTCAGTTGGGTTTCGGACGCACTCGCAAGCCCAACAAACCTGAAGCCGGCCACCTGCGGGGCAGCCAGATTGGGCGTCGCCTGCAAGAAGTTGCCACCGACGACATCAGCGAGCACGCAGTAGGGCAACTGGTTACCGTCGATATGTTCGAGCCCGGCGAAATTGTAGACGTCATTGGCAAATCCAAGGGCAAGGGCTTTGCCGGCACCATGAAGCGCCACGGCTTCCACGGGGGCCCGCGCACCCACGGCCAATCCGACCGGCAGCGTGCTCCCGGTTCCATCGGCGGCGGCACCACTCCGGGCAAGGTCTTCAAGGGCCTCAAGATGTCCGGACACATGGGCAACCGTCGGGTTACGAGCAAGGGTCTGGAAGTAGTGCAGGTGGACGCGGAACGGAACCTGCTGATGGTGAAAGGCGGCATCCCAGGCGCTCCCAACAGCCCTGTTACAATCCGAAAAACCGGCAAACGCAAGTCGTTGACTAGCGCAAATTAGCCAGGAACCGTTTAGCAAGGAACCATCCCGAAAATGGAACTTCCCGTAATCAACCGGAACGGCCACGCCATCGACACCATCATCATTGATGACGGCGTTTTCAACGTGCCGATGAACCAGACGCTGGTTCATCAAGCCATGGTCATCTATCAGCTCAACCAGCGCCAGGGCACCCACTCGACGCGGACCCGCGCCGAGGTGTCGGGCGGCGGTCGCAAACCCTGGATACAAAAGCACACCGGCCGGGCCCGGCAGGGTAGCATCCGGTCACCGCAATGGCGGCATGGCGGCATCGCCTTCGGCCCCAAGCCTCGCGATTATCGCAAGGCCCTGCCCAGAGCCATGCGCCGCAACGCCCTGAAGTGCGTCATCTCCGAAAAGATTCGCCAGGGAAGGCTCATGTGCATCGACTCATTGGCGCACCTGGACGGACGCACCAAGTCCATGACCCAGCTGCTGCAAAGCCTCAGTGTTTCCGGTTCATTATTGATCGTAACCCAGGACGCTGACCAAAACGTGGTGCGGGCCGGCAGCAACCTGAAACAGGTTTGGACGTTGCCGTCGGACTTGGTTAACGCCAACGATGTGTTGAAACGGCAAACGGTTCTAATCACCGTGGATGCGGTGCGCCGTATCGAAGAGATTTGTAACGCCCCTCGACACCGAGCGCGGACAATCGCAGCGGAGGGCGCGGAATAATGCATCTCACCGAAGTACTACTCAAACCCACCATCACTGAAAAAAGCACGCTCCTCCAGGAATCAGGGCAATACACCTTTCAGATTGCGCGCCGGGCTAACAAAACGCTGGTTAAGCAGGCCGTTGAGGCGAACTTCAACGTTACCGTGCTGAGCGTCAACATCACCGTCAATCGGGGCAAGCAGAAGCGTTACGGCCCCCGTATCAAAAAGCAACCCGACATTAAGAAGGCAGTTGTTACCTTGAGGCCGGGCGACCGAATAGATTTGATTGAAGGTTTGTAGTCCGTTCACCAAGTGCCAACTGATGCCTTCTACCTACGTTAGTCAACGAGAGCGAATATTATGCCGCTAAAAAACCTGCGCCCCATTACTCCGGGTACCCGCAATGCGGTGCGCCCTTCATTTGAAGAAATTACGACGAACAAGCCGGAAAAGTCGTTGCTGGAACCGTTGCAGAAACGGGGTGGCCGCAACAACCGAGGGCAAATCACCGCCTTCCATCGGGGCGGCGGATCGCGCCGGATGTACCGCAAAGTTGATTTTAAACGGCGCAAGGACGGCGTTCCGGCGACCGTGAAAACCATCGAGTACGATCCCAACCGAACGACTCGTATCGCACTGCTGCACTACGCGGACGGCGAAAAGTCGTACATCCTGGCCCCGGTGACCCTTTCTGTGGGCGACCATGTGGAATCCGGGCCAGCCGCTGAAATCAGCCCGGGCAATTCGCTGCCGCTGCGTAACATCCCCACGGGAACGGTGGTACACAACCTGGAACTCACGCCGGGCCGGGGCGGTCAGCTGGTTCGCGGAGCCGGCACCGGCGCGCAGGTGCTGTCCCGTGAGGGAGAGTATGTGCTCATCCGGCTGCCTTCCGGGGAGATGCGACGCATTCTGCTCAGTTGTCGCGCCAGCGTCGGACAACTGTCCAACCCCGACCACAAAAACGAGAGCCTGGGCAAGGCCGGAGCAAACCGGCACCTGGGAAGGCGTCCTCACGTTCGCGGCGTTGCCAAGAACCCCGTAGACCACCCTCACGGTGGCGGTGAAGGACGCTCACCCATCGGTATGCCGGGCCCCAAGTCGCCCACCGGCAAGCCAACGCTGGGGCACAAGACTCGCAACAAGAAAAAGACTTCCAACCGGTTCATTATCCGGGGACGTCGCCAACGTCGTTAGGACGTATCATCACAAACTTTCAGGCGCTCGATTGCTATGTCAAGGTCAGTAAAAAAGGGACCCTACGTCCACCCGAAACTGCTCAAAAAAGTTAATGCAGTGCGGGTATCCGGAGAAGCCACGGTCATTCGGACGTGGTCTCGCGACTCCATGATCATGCCCGAAATGGTGGGGCTGAATTTCGGCGTTCACGACGGCCGGCGGCATGTCCCGGTGTTCGTAACCGAAAACATGGTGGGCCACCGCATGGGCGAATTTGCCCCCACGCGCACCTATCGCGGACACGTCTCCCGCTCCGAGCGGGCCAGCCGGGTGAGGTGACGTCATGCCAGCAGTGAGGGCATTGGCCAAGCAAATTGGCGCGTCTCCCAAACGGCTCAAACCCATCATGGACGCCGTGCGGGGCAAATCGGTTAACGATGCACTGGACCAGCTCAGTCTGATGACTTCTCCCTGGGCGCGCACTGTGGCCAAAGTGGTGCAATCGGCGGCTTCCAATGCAGAGAACAATGAGTTCATGAATCGGGATGGTCTCCGCATCACCCGAATATCGGCAGACCAGGCCCGCCCGATCAAGCGTTTTCGCCCGCGGGCCCGTGGCCGCATCGGTCGGGTTACCCGGCGATCTAGCCATATCATCATCGAAGTGGACGAGATAAGGGAGAACTAACCTATGGGCCACAAAACCCATCCGCTGGGGTTCCGTCTGGGCATTATCAAAGACTGGAAGACCCATTGGTACGCCAACAACGGCGCCCAGTATCGGGCCAGGGTGCAAGAGGACCTGTCAATCAGGCGGTCCATCCACGCCGAGTACGCCGCATTTTCCGATGCCGGCATTGCCAAGATCGAGATTGACCGCACGGCTCAGGAAATCATCATCAACGTGCATTCCGCGCGGCCGGGCATTCTGATTGGCCGTGATGGCGACCGCGTCAAGGGTCTGCGTTCCCGTCTGGAAACGATGACTGCGGGCCAGCTGCGCCTCAATATTATAGAAATTGAGCAACCCGAACTTGATCCATATCTGGTGGGCAGGAACATCGCCGACCAGCTGAGCCGCCGCGTTGCCTACCGCCGCGCGATGCGCCAGGCTGCCCTGCGCACGATGCAGGCCGGCGCCGAGGGCGTAAAAATCATTACCAAGGGCCGCATCTCGGGCGCCGAAATCGCACGTACCGAGAAGCTGATGATGGGCCGGGTTCCCCTGCACACCCTGCGCGCCGACATTGACTACGCCTTGTCCGAGGCTTCCACCTCAATGGGCAGAATCGGCATCAAGGTGTGGATTTACAAAGGTCAGATTATGCCGTCGGCTGCCGAAGAAGATACCGAGCTGGAAAGCATCGAATTCCGCGTTGCCAGTCAGGACGCAGACCCCGAAGCCGACGCCGTCGCCGAACTGGAAAACTAACCGATAAAACGCATCCGCCCGGTCCACCGGACCGACTACGGAGACCAGCAAAATGTTACAACCAAAGCGAACCAAATTCCGCAAGATGGGACGGGGCAAGCGCCGCGGCGCCGCAACCACGGGCAACAAGGTTGAATTCGGCGAAATCGGACTCAAAGCCATGAGCCCGGACTGGATTACCGCCCGTCAGATTGAGTCGGCTCGTATCGCCATTTCCCGTAGCCTCCTGCGCGGTGGACGCACCTGGATCCGCATCTTCCCCGACAAGGCGGTGTCCAAGAAACCGGCGGAAGTGCGCATGGGCGGCGGGAAGGCAGCCAACGACCATTGGGTCGCAGTGGTGAAGCCGGGACGCATCATGTTTGAAGTGGGCGGGGTGCCCCTGAACCAGGCCGAAGAAGCGCTGCGCCGCGCGGCCCACAAACTGCCAATCCCGACCAAGATTGTCTACAAGGACCGAATCACGGCCCTGCTGTCGGGAACCGGTGGCTGAACCATGCAGATGTACGAAATCAGGGCGCTATCCGACGACCAGATTCGAGAGGAGTTGGAGAAGTCCTACAAAGAACTGATGAACCTGCGGTTCCGGGACGCCACCAACCAGCTGACCGACACCAACCAACCGCGCAAAACCAAGAAGGACATCGCCAGGCTGCTGACCTGTTTGCGGGAACGCGAAATAGCGTGAGCGCCTTACGATTTCCGAACGTTTTACCTACTCCGAACGTTTCACCCAAGACAAACTCCAGGGCCAAACTCCAGGAATATTTTCAATGGCAATAACAATGCGCAAGGTTCGGGTCGGCTCGGTAGTAGCCACCCGGATGGACAAAACCGCCGTGGTCGAACTGGTGTGGAAACAACGCCACCGCGTGTACCGCAAGCAGATGCGCCGCGTAACGCGTTTTTACGTCCACGACCCCGACAACCAATGCCGCCTCGGTGACACGGTTCGGATCCAGGAAACTCGCCCGATTTCCCGAACCAAGCATTGGCGGTTGCTGGACATCATGGCGCGCCGTGAAGTCGCCGACGTGCGGCCCATCGACCTGGAGGACGACTCAATCGTTCCCACGGCGGCGGTTGATTCGGACGACGAAACAGATGATGCGTTAGACGCGGCGATGCAAGATGCCGACGACATGGAAGATGCCGACGACGAGGAAGCGTAGATGATTCAGAGTTACACCAGGCTCCACGTCGCGGACAACAGTGGCGCGCGACGAATCCGCTTAATCAACATCCCGGGTTCCAGCCGGCGCAAGTACGCATCGGTGGGCGACATCATCGTCTGCACGGTGCGGGAAGCCGTGCCCAATTCGCCGGTGCGGAAAGGAACGGTCGTCAAGGCCGTGGTGGTTCGCCAGGCAGCTCCCCTGCTGCGGCCCGATGGCACTTACATCAAATTTGACGACAACGCTGCGGTGCTCATCACCGACAACCAGTTGCCACGGGGCACCCGCATATTTGGCCCGGTAGCCCGGGAACTGCGCGACAAAGGTTTCATGCGCATCGTGTCGCTGGCCCCTGAGGTGGTGTAATGGCGAAATCCAAAATCAGGCGCGGCGACGACGTGTTGGTCATTGCCGGGAAAGACAAAGGGAAAACCGGCCGCGTTCTCAATATGCTGCCCGACCGGAACCGGGTTGTGGTCGAGGGTGTGAACGTGGTCACCAAACACCTCAAACCCCGCCCCGGCATCCGCCAGGGAGGACGCATACAGCAAGAATCGTCCATTCATCGCTCCAACATCAAGCTGGTGCAAAGCAACTACACCGAACCCAGCACCCAGTTCCGCAATCGGGACGAGTAAACATTATGACCACCAACCAGGAAGAACAAGCCATCCAGACCGACGAAGAGGCGCAGACTGCTGCGGTGCAGGAAGCTGCCCCAGCCGAAAGTCGCAGTCGTCGTCAGAGACGGCGCCAGGACGATGCCGAAACCAACGGGTCTGAACCGACGGCGCTGCCGCCGCCGACCATGAAAGCCCAGTATTTCGATGAAATCGTTCCGGCGATGATGACCGAATTCGGGTTCACCAGCCCGATGCGGGTGCCGCGGATCACCAAGATAAACCTGAACATTGGCCTGGGCGAGGCGTTGACCAACGGCCGCGCCATGGAAAGCGCCGTCCGAGACCTGACGACGATTTCCGGTCAGAAGCCGATAATTACCCGGGCGCGGCGGTCCATCGCCAACTTCAAAGTCAGGGAAGGCAACCCCATCGGCACTACCGTAACGCTGCGGGGCGACCGTATGTATTATTTCCTGGAACGCCTGATACTCACGGCGCTGCCCCGTATCCGCGACTTCCGCGGCATATCCCGCCGCGGCTTCGACGGGCGGGGCAATTTCTCGTTGGGACTGCGCGAGCAGATTGTGTTCCCCGAGATTGACTACAACAGCATTGACCGGTTGCGCGGCTTCCAAGTAACCATCACCACCAACGCAACCAATGACGCCGAAGGGTCCAGATTGCTGGAACACTTCGGGATGCCCTTCATACAGCAGTAGTTCCCACTCAGGAGAGAATAACCTTGGCCAAGAAATCCCTAATCGTCAAAAACGACCGACGTAAGCAGACGGTAGCTAAATTCGCCCAACAGCGTGCTGCATTGCTAGCGGAAGCGCGAGACCTCTCGCTGCCGGCGCGTCAGAGGTTTGAGGCTAGACAGAAACTGGCCCTACTACCCCACGACGCCAATCCCAACCGCGTACGCAACCGGGACGGAGCCACCGGACGGCCCCGGGCGTACATCCGCCACTTCGGTCTGTCTCGCACTTCATTCCGTGAGATGGCGCTGGACGGGCTGTTGCCCGGCGTTCGCAAGGCCAGCCTGTAAATTGACCGCAGCAGTTGTTGTAATTAAAGAGGAGCAACACCGGAATGCCCATTAATGACCCAGTAGCTGACATGTTGACCCGGATTCGCAATGCGATCCAGGCCAAGCATCAGTCCGTGCTGATACCCCAGTCCAAGATCAAGGTTGCCATTGCCGACATTCTCAAATCCCAGGGATACATCCGGGATTGGGAAGAGGCCCGCGGTCAGAAATTCGCCACCATGCGGGTTCAACTGGCCTATCGGGAAGGCGAACTGAGCGCGATACGCGGCCTGAAACGAGTGAGCAAGCCGGGCCTGCGGGTACACGTCGGCCACGGCGAGATTCCACGGGTATACGGCGGGTTGGGTGTCGCCATCATTTCGACTTCGCAGGGAATGATGACCGGATACCAAGCCTGGCGCAAAGGCATCGGTGGGGAGATTGTCTGTTATGTCTGGTAATGAAGCTCTGATCAGTGTCGGCGTTGCCGAACGCGTCGCACCCACGGAACGCCCGCTTTCGCGCATTGGCCGCCAGCCGGTCGCGATACCATCGGGTGTATCCGTAGAGGTGATCTACGGTGGTGTGGTTGTCACCGGGCCCCGTGGCACCTTGACTCAAAAATTCCACCCGGAAGTGAACGTTAAAGTGGGAGACGGCCAGGTTGTCGTGGAACGGCGCACCGATCGGAAATTTCACCACGCGCTGCACGGCCTGACCCGCACACTCATCGCCAATGCCATCATCGGGGTAACCGACGGTTACTCACGCACGCTGGAACTGATGGGCGTGGGTTACCGTGTTCAACAGAACGGCGAAGGCATCACCCTTAGTGTCGGTTACAGTCATACCGTGGAGTTGTTCCCCGATGAAGGGCTCACCATGCAGGTGGAAGGCAACAACCGGGTTCATGTTGCGGGTATCGACAAGCAAAAGGTTGGCCAACTGGCGGCCAAAGTCCGCCGGGTTCGTCCGCCGAACCGTTACAAAGAAAAGGGCATTCGCTATCAAGGCGAAGTGCTGCGCCTTAAACCCGGAAAGGCAGCTGCCCGCCGGGCTGTGTAACGCACCGCTAGGCGCATTCCTGCCAACCTCACCAACAAACCTTACGAACAAAAACCTTACCAAATCCAGAGAGCAAATTGTAAATGCCACGCGATAAAGATCCCCGGAAATTGCGCGTCGTCAGGCACCGGCGGGTGCGAAACAAGGTTCATGGTACGCCGGGCCGCCCACGACTCTGCGTTTTTCGCAGCCTGAAGGGTATTTACGCCCAAGTGATTGACGACGCCCGTGGACACACCCTGGCATACGCATCAAGCCAGGAATTGACGTCCGACGAGAAGGCTCAACCCAAAACCGCCGCCTCAGTTGCCGTCGGCAAAATGGTTGCGGAACGCGCTATCGCCGCCGGGGTTACCTCTGTCGTGTTCGACCGGGGTGGCTACCGTTTTCATGGACGAGTGAAGGCCCTGGCCGACGCTGCCCGCGAAGGAGGGCTTAAATTCTGATGGTTTCTCCTGCAACACGTAGAGGCGATAACAGAGGTGGTGGAGACCGTCCCCCCGGCGGCGACCGCCGTGGCGGACGTGGCGGTCGCGGTCGCGACCGGGAACAACGGCCACGAGAGGATGACAGCGGTGGATTCACCGAACGGGTAGTCCACACGCGCCGCATTTCCAAAGTTGTCAAAGGCGGTCGGCGGCTACGCTTTAACGCGTTGGTTGTAGTCGGCGATGGGCAAGGCCACGTTGGAGCCGGCATGGGCAAGGCGTTGGCAATCCCCGATGCGGTGCGGAAAGGCAACGCGGTGGCGCGCCGCAGCACCGTAACTATTCCCCTCAAAGGCAGCACGATTCCCCACGCAATATCGGTTCGCAAAGGGGCATCTATCGTCATCATCAAACCCGCTCCCCCCGGCACCGGTGTCATTGCTGCCGGCGCCATGCGCGCCATGCTGGAGTTGGGCGGCGTTCAGGACGTGGTCGGCAAATCGTTGGGTTCGCGCAATCCAATCAACATTGTGCAGGCCACCATGGCAGCGCTTAGCCTGTTGCGCGACCCGGTGACGGAACGCGCCATTAGAATGAATGCAATGACCCGGTCGACCAACGGCGCAACTGCGACCACACCGCCGGCAAACACGGCCGAGCCAACTACCACCTCCTCCGACGTTGCCCCGCCAGCCACGACCGCAGCGCCGGCCGCGACCACAGCGCCGGCAACCACGGCTGAGCCAACTGCCGCCCCCGACGACGTAGCCCCGGCGGTCGCAACCGAACCGATTGCATCGGTGTCGGAGCCATCGGTGTCGGAGCCAACCGTCGCAGCAGCCAATCCGGAAGTCTCGGCTGAAGCAGCGCTCGCTCCCGAAGCGCCAGCCGAAATCCCGGCGTCCCAAGATGCTGTTCCCGAAGCCGCGCCAGCCGCGGAGAATGACAACAACGACGACGAACCTGCTTAAGTTGGCCGTCGGTTGCAAAAATTGGTGCGAGATATAACATGGCGCAGATAAAAATTACCTGGAAGAAAAGCTGCATCGGACGGCCTTCTTATCAACGACGGATCGTGCAGTCGTTGGGATTGAAGCGACTGCATCATTCAGTGGTTCACGAGGACAGCCCGACCATCCTCGGTATGATTAACAAGGTGCAGCACCTGGTTACCGTAGAGCCTGCTCAGTCCTAACCGCCCGTCGAAGTCGGCCAGGAGTTACACTCACTCATGATGGAACACCAAATATCGTCTCCGAAAGGCGCGCGCCGGAACCGGAAACGGGTTGGACGCGGAAATTCGGCCGGCGGAGGCACCTATGCCGGCCGGGGTATGAAGGGCCAAAAATCCCGTTCGGGGAAGGGCCTCCGGCCGGGCTTTGAAGGCGGGCAGTTGCCGTTGATCAAGGGACTCCCGATGAAGCGGGGGTTCAACAACCGCTATAAGACTTACTACGCCCTGGTTAGCCTGGAAACCCTCCAGGAACTGTTTGAAGCGGGGTCTCACGTTACGCCCGAAGCGCTCCACCAGCTGGGTGTTATCAGGCGCACGCGTCTGCCCGTAAAGGTGGTTGGCGATGGCGAACTGAGCGAAGCCCTCATCGTAACAGCGCACAAGTTCACCGCATCGGCGCGCGCCAAAATCGAGGCCGCCGGTGGCTCGGTAGAGGAACTGTAACCTAGCCGGATATTTATCGCGCTAGATTTCAGATAGCAATGATACAGTCAGAGGTGCAGGGTCGTGGCCGGTGGCCCAGGTTAATTCAGGCTGCGTTCGACGCGTTCAGCCTGCCCGATCTTCGTACCAAGATACTGTTTACCTTGGGTATGCTGGCCCTGTACCGGCTGGTTGCTCATATACCGATTCCTGGGCTGGATAACGCCGCGCTGGAAGACCTGTTCAGCAATAACCAGATCCTGGGGTTCCTGGACCTGTTTTCCGGTGGCGCCCTGCGGCGAATGAGTATCGTGGCGCTGGGGGTCTTCCCTTATATCACCGCGTCCATCATCATGCAGCTGCTGACCCCGGTTATCCCGACACTGCAAAATATGTCGAGAGAGGGCGAAGCCGGCCGTGTCAAAATCAACCGGATCGTTCATTGGGCCACAGTTCCCATCGCCTTCGCGCAGGCCTTTGCGCAGCTGGTGTTGCTGCAGCAGGCCAACGTGCTGACCAACGTCGGGTTCACCGGCGACGCCCTGCTTCCTACGATAGCGGCCATCCTGTCGATGACAGCTGGTACCATGTTCCTGGTCTGGCTGGGTGAACTCATCACGGAACGGGGCATTGGCAACGGCATTTCGCTGATTATCTTCGCCGGAATTGTGGTTGGATTCCCCGGGTTGCTGGCGCAGGGATTCCTGGACCGCGACAATATTATCGGGGTGTTCTTCTTCGCCCTGATTGGGGTGCTCATTATCGCGCTCATTGTGGTGTTCAACGAAGCGCACCGCCGGATACCGGTGCAGTATGGCCGCAGCATATTCCGAGGCGGGCAAATGTATCGACAATCCGGCTCGTCATACATACCGCTGCGCATCAACTCGGCCGGTATGATTCCGCTGATTTTCGCCTTCTCCATCGTGATTCTGCCCGGCACAGTCGCGCAATATCTGACTTCGGCGGGCGGGTTCCTGGGCAACCTGGCGGGCAATTTGCAGGTCGCCCTCAGCCCCACCGGCCCCATCTACTGGGTGCTGGCCTTCGTTCTGGTCGTTGCGTTCACCTTCTTCTACACGCTGGTTGTGTTCCAGCAGCAAAGCATCGCCGAAAACCTCCAGCGCAATGGCGGGTTCGTGCTTGGCATCCGGCCCGGCCGCCCAACCCAGGATTATCTCAACCGGGTGATTGTTCGCCTCACCATGGGTGGCGCGTTCTTCCTGGGATTCATTGCGATAGTCCCGTACCTGGCATCGCTGGTGACCAACGTGGAAGCCATCGCCCTGAGCAGCACCAGTCTGCTGATTATGGTTGGTGTCGGCCTGGACACGTTGCGACAACTGGAAGCGCAGTTGATGATGCGCAACTACGAAGGATTCATGCGATGACCGCCAGTGGTCTCAAACTCGTCCTTTTCGGGCCTCCGGGCGCCGGTAAGGGTACCCAAGCCCAGCTGCTCAAGGAGCAGTTGCAGGTGGCGCACATCAGCTCCGGCGATTTGTTTCGACACCACCTGTCCAACGGCACCGAGCTTGGCGAACTGGCGCGCGGCTATATGCACCGGGGCGTTCTGGTGCCAGATGACGTAACCATCGGCATGGTGATGGACCGTATCAACCAAATGGCTGATACGGACGGTTTCCTGCTGGACGGATTCCCTCGCAACGTTAATCAGGCCGAAGCATTGGACCAGGCCCTTACTGAATCAGGTCGGCGCATCGACCGGGTGATTCACATTAGCGTGGGAGACGAGGAGCTGGTTCGGAGACTCAGCAACCGCTACATTTGCCGGAATTGCCAGAAGCCCTTTGCCCGTAACTCCGCCACCGGAACCGCGCCCGAACGGTGCGACGAGTGCCCGGATGGTGGCGACATTTACCAACGTGATGACGATACCACCGAGGCCGTGGCCAACCGCATCAGCGTATACCACCAGGAAACGGCGCCGGTGCTGGGTTTTTACCTGGCGCGCGGAGTGCTCGCGGACATTCCCGGCGAAGGGGCGGTCGAGGCCGTCAATGAGTCGGTGCTGTTGGCCCTGGGTGTAAGTGCAACCTGATTCGTTCCAATTGGATCGCATTTGAGGTATAATCGGAATAGTGAACACCGCACCAAAACGCAAAACGGCTTCCAATTCCCCCTCTTCTTACACCGGGGGAATCACGATCAAATCGCGCCGGGAGATGCAGGCAATGGAACGAGCCGGCGCAATCGTCGGTTCGACCTTGTCCCTGCTGAAAACTTCGGTGGAGCCAGGGATTACCACCGGCGAACTGAACCGCATCGCCGACCGGCACATCCGCAGCCACGGAGCCGTGCCGACCTTTATCGGCTATCAGGGGTTCCCGGCGGCTATTTGCGCCTCCGTAAATGAAGAGATTGTGCACGGAATCCCCGGCAAACGCGTGCTCAAGGAAGGAGACATCATCAAAATGGATGTGGGGGCCACTATCGACGGCTTCATCGGCGACGCTGCCATTTCGGTGGCCGTCGGCGAAGTTAGCCAGGCTGCCCTCAACCTGATGTCCGATACCGAATCGAGTCTGATGGCCGGAATCGCAGCCGCTCAGCCGGGCAACCGCATCGGCGACATTGGCGCCGCCGTCCAGGGCTACGCCGAACCTCTCGGCTACGGGGTAGTGCGCCAGTTTGTGGGCCACGGCGTGGGACGGTTCCTGCACGAAGACCCGCAAGTTCCCAATTACGGCGAACCCGGCAAGGGCGTACTGCTGCGGCCGGGTATGTGCATCTGTATCGAGCCAATGCTGAATCTGGGCACCCACGACGCACAGATACTGGACGACGACTGGACGGTGGTAACTGCCGATGGCGCGCTGTCCGCTCATTTCGAACACACGTTGGCAATAACCCAGGACGGCCCGAAAATCTTGACGTTGCACGATTAATCAATTCACCACTAATCAGTTCACCACGCCGCCGGCGGAAGCTTGCTGAGCAACCACGGCGAAGGCAGGCTAAATTATGGCGAAGAAAGAAGCAATCGAAGTAGAAGCCCAGGTAACTGAGGCACTCCCCAATGGAATGTTCCGCGTGGAGTTGCCCAATGACCACAAGGTTTTGGCCCACGTTTCCGGAAAGATTCGGATGCACTTCATCCGCGTGCTGCCCGGCGACCGGGTTCTGGTTGAGCTATCCCCCTACGACCTGACCCGAGGGCGCATTACCTATCGCTTCAAGTAAACCGGGATCGGTGAATTCCAATGAAAGTATCAGCATCCGTTAAGCCACGCTGCGACCGTTGCCGGATAATCCGCCGCAAGGGCGTTATCCGCGTCATCTGCGTCAACAGCAAGCACGTCCAGCGCCAGGGTTAACCCCAGGCCTGTTCGTCGGTGGCAACATTCAATACCGAGGAGTATCCCCATGGTTCGTATCGCCGGAGTTGACGTTCCAGACCGTAAGCGCGCCCACATTGCGCTGCGCAGCATCTACGGAATCGGCCCGACCAAAGCCATCGAGATAGTCGGCAAGGCTAATCTCGACATGGAAATGCCGCCCCGTATGAGCGATTTGGACGAGGACCAGCTTGACCGCATCCGGGTCATCGTTGACCAGGATTACATCACCGAGGGCGACCTGCGCCGGGAACACAACGAGAATATACGGCGGCTCATCGACATCGGCAGCTACCGTGGCCTGCGCCACCGCCGCAACCTGCCGGTACACGGGCAGCGCACGCGCACCAACGCCCGTTCTCGTAAGGGCGCGCGCCGCACCGTGGCCGGTCGCGGACGTCGCACCGCCGGCAAGAAGTAGCAACGGCGGGCGCTTGACCTGCCATTAGCACCGGCTCCCAGAACCACACCGAGGTAACAACCCATGCCCAGACCCCGAACCCGTCGACGCGAGCGCCGGTCCATCCCGCAGGGCCGCGCTTATATCTACTCCACGTTCAACAATACGTTGGTGAGCATCACAGACCCGGACGGAAACGTGGTGGCATCCACCAGTTCCGGCACCGCCGGGTTCCGCGGTTCGCGGAAGGGCACCGCCTTCGCCGCCCAACGCGCGGCAGAACAGGCAGCCCGACGCGGGGTTGACATGGGTATGCGTTACATCGACGTGTACATCAAGGGCCCGGGCGCAGGCCGTGAACCGGCCATCCGCGCGCTGCAAGCTGCCGGACTGAACGTAAGCAGCATCCGGGACGTTACCCCGATTCCTCACAACGGCGTGCGGCCCCCCAAACGTCGGCGCGTGTAAACCCGCCGATACCACCTCTGACACCACCTACGGACTGACTAGATATGGGCAGATATACCGGACCATCCTGTCGCCTGTGCCGCCGCGCGGGGGAGAAACTCTTCCTGAAGGGCGACCGCTGCTTCTCACCGCGTTGCGCAATCGAGCGCCGTCACATTCCGCCCGGAGGAGGTGGCAACCGCCGGCGTCGCGTGTCCGACTACGGAGTTCACCTGCGCGAGAAGCAGAAGGCGCGCCAGATGTATGGCGTGATGGAAGGACAGTTCCGCAAGTACATGACGGACGCGTTCAACACGCCGGGCATCTCGGGCAACAACCTGCTGCGAACGCTGGAACGTCGGCTGGACAACGTGGTTTTCCTGCTGGGGTTTGCCGATTCGCGCAAACAGGCCCGCCAAATGGTGCAGCACGGCCATTTCACCGTGAACGGGCGCAAAACCGACATACCTTCTTTTATGGTAACGCCGGGGCAAACCGTGGCCTGGACCGAATCATCCCGCCGGCGGGAATTCTTCGCGGAACGCACCGCAGGGCTGCCCAGGCGAACACTCCCCAGCTGGCTCACGCTGGACCTCACCGCGATGGTTGGCCAGGTCGTATCGCTGCCCCCGGACAACGAGTTGCCTGACACTATCAATTCTCGTCTCATCGTCGAGTTCTACTCAAGGTAAGCGCCTGAATGATAAACACCCAGTTCCCACAAATGCGGGATTCCGAACCCGAAGCGCCGGTGCCGGCGATCCGGGTAATTGAAAGCACAGATACCTTCGCGTGCGTCGCGCTGGAACCGCTGGAACGCGGATTTGCCACCACCGTCGGCAACCCTTTGCGGCGATTGCTGCTCAGCTCGATTGAGGGCACGGCAATCACCTGGGTCAAGATTGACGGCGTGCCGCATGAGTACACCGTCATTCCCGGCGTGAAGGAGGAGGTTATGGACCTCCTGCTCAGCGTGAAACGCATCCGGATCCACGCCATTACCAAGCGCACCGGCAAGATGCGGCTTGATATAACCGGCGAGGGACGGGTTTGCGCTGGCGATATTTCCACCGCCAGCGACTATCAGATTGTGAACCCAGAGCTGCACCTGGCCACCTTGGACAACCCTGACGTTTCACTGTCCGTGGAATTCAACGTGGAGTCCGGCAAGGGCTACCAGCAGGTGTCGCAGGCGGACAACATGGTGGGACTGCCGGTGGGCGTGCTACCGGTCGACGCCATCTACAATCCGGTTCGCCGGGTCGAATACTCGGTGGAAAGGATGATGGTCGGCCAGCAGACGGACTGGGAACGCCTGATCCTGCAGGTATGGACCGATGGAGCCGTTACTCCATTGTCGGCAATTCAGGAAGCCTCTGAGAATTTGGTGCAACATTTCTTTATGTTCAACCAGCTCAGCCGGCCTCCCGACTCGCCCCTGGACACCTCCAACCTGCCGGTGGCTTCCGAAGTTTATCTGATGCCGATTGAGCGGCTGGACTTGTCCTCACGAACCCTGAATTGCCTGAAACGGGCAAAACTGGACCGGGTTGGACAGGTGCTTGATTTGAGCAGCGATGACCTTTTGGCGATACGCAACTTTGGTCAAAAATCGCTCGAAGAACTCCAAGGCAAGCTGAACGAACTGGGCGTAATGCCGCCCCGGATGGCCAGCGACTCCGTTGACGGCGACGGCGATGATGAGTCATTTACCGTGCCGGACGGCGAGCTTGTGTTCGACCCCGAATATGATGATGATGACCTTGATTACGAGGAAGATGGAGACTAGTTATGTCATCGCACCGCGTTACCGGCCGGAAGTTGAGCCGGTACAAAGACCAACGTAAGGCGCTTTTGCGCGGGTTGACCGTTGACCTCATCGAGCATGAGCGCATCACCACCACGCTGGCCAAGGCCAAGGAAACTCGGGTGATGGCCGAAAAACTCATCACCCACGGCAAAAAGGGGACGTTGCACAACCGGCGCATCGCCCTGCGCCACGTGCCTCATAAAGATACCGTTGCCAAGGTTTTCGACGACCTGGGCCCGCGCTACGCGGAACGGCCCGGCGGTTACACCCGCATCATCAAACTGGGGCCGCGACAGGGCGACGGGGCCGACATGGCGGTTATCGAATTAGTCTAACCGAACCCCGAATACGGTTGATAGAGGAATTGCCATAACGAGATTGACAACTTGACATCCCAATGCAATGACGCCGAAAATCGCCGGCGCATCGCCCTGACGGTGGCCTATGACGGCACCAACTACGCCGGATTTCAATTGCAAGCCGGCGCTCCCACTATCCAGGGAGAGCTGGAGTCGGCAATCGCCAGACTAACGGGTACTGCAACCCGAATCAGGGGGGCGAGCCGGACTGATGCGGGGGCGCACGCCTGCGGCCAGGTGGTGGATTTCATCACGGATAAGCCTTACGGAACCGACGTGTTTCTGCGGGCCGTGAATCATTACCTGCCAGCTGCAATCAGAGCGATCAGGGTCGATGCGGTTCCGCACGGGTTCCATGCGCGGCGCAGCGCCACCCGCCGGGTCTACCAATACAGCATCCTGAACCGGACGACGCCAGCGCCTTTGCTTCGCAACTCCCATCACCGTGTGCCAGAACCCTTGAACCTTCCGGCGATGGCGCAGGCGGCCAGCAGCCTGACCGGGATCCGCGATTTTCGGAGAATCGCGACTGGACACCCGGCTCAACGCAGCGCAGTGCGGCAGGTTTACGAGTGGGAGGTGCGCCAAAACCCAGCCAACGAGGATGTCATCGTCATCAAATGCGCGGCAAACGGCTTTCTAAGGTATCAAATCAGACGAGTAAACGCAGTATTGATTGAAATAGGCCGAGGCCGACAACCGATTCACGCCATGGCGGAAGCCCTGGCGGGGAGAAGTCCGATACCTCGCCAAACTCCCACCCTTCCTGCCCATGGGCTTTGCCTCATGTCCGTACACTACCCTGAATACGACCACATACTGAAGGGAACCAACCACGATGAAACGCACCAGCACTTACTTCGCCAAAGCCTCTGACCTGCCGGACAACTGGCGGGTGATCGACGCCACCGGCGTCAGCCTGGGTCGATTGGCTCGGCAGGTTGCCATTGCTTTGCAGGGCAAAGACCAGCCGACGTACACACCTCACGTCATCTCCGGCGACCACGTGGTAGTAATCAATGCCAGCAACGTGCGCATCACCGGACGCAAGCTGATGCAGAAAATGTACTATCGGCACAGCGGCTATGTTGGTAACCTGAAATCGTTCATCTTGCGCGACATGCTGGAAGAACGCCCTGAGCGTGTCGTGCAACTGGCAGTCAAGGGTATGCTGCCATCCAACAAGCTGGGGCGGCATATGCTCCGGAAGCTGCGTGTGTACGCCGGCGACCAGCATCCCCATCAGGCTCAGGTCGGCAACGCCGAATAATTCCACGGACAATCCACGCCAATCATCCGCACAGGCAGGTAATCAATGGTGGTTCAAACCGAAGCGCAGCAACAGTATTTCTACGGCACCGGCAAACGCAAGTGTGCGATCGCCAAAGTTCGCCTGTATCCGGATGACGGCACTGCCATCATCGTCAACGGCAAACCGATGGAAGAATACTTCAACTGGCTGCCCTGGCAGTCCACCATTCGGGAAGCCTTCGTCATATCGGATACCGTGGGTCGCTTTCGGGTGATGGCTCAGGTGATCGGCGGCGGTGTTAACGCGCAGGCTGAGGCCATACGCCATGGAATTACTCGTGCTTTGGTCACTTTCGATCCCGACTTGAAACCGGGTTTGCGACGGGCCGGTTTCATTACCCGAGACTCCAGGGTGAAAGAAAGCAAGAAGTACGGCCTGAAGCGCGCCCGCCGCGCGCCGCAGTACACCAAGCGGTAGGTATCCGCCGGCGCCAACCTTCAGCACAATTGCACCCCTCGGTCAGCGCCGAGGGGTGATTTTAATATTGCAGCGAGTCGGCCAATTACAGCAAGTCGCCCAGCGTCAGCCAATAGAAGACGATGTAGGCGCCGGCCAGTACCATCAGCCAGGCGCCGGCGATGCCAACGTAGGGCAGGGCGGCGCGCATCCAGCGCAACAATACCGTGCGCGCCACTGCCATCCCCAGGGTGAGAGCCAGGATGACGCTACCCATTCCCAGCGCGTACAGCACAAATTGCCCGATGATGTCCAGCCAACCGGAGGACAATCCGGCGCCGACTCCCAGCACCGCCAGGAATAGCGGCAACGTGCAGCTCAGCGATGCCAACCCGTAGCTGACGCCGAACAGCGCATACCCCGGCACGTTCAGCTGCCCCGGGTCGCCTATGCAGGCGGCCAGGCGCTGGGCCAGGCTGGTATAGACCTTGCCACCGGCGGCCATGAACGCTCCGGCTCCAATCAGCAGCGCTCCCACTGCCAATCCAACGTAAGGCAACGCGGTTACGACGATGGCCTGCGCACCGAACCCCAAGATCAGCCCGACCACGCCGAACAGCACAACAAATCCCAAGGACACGGACAATCCCACCATGATGGCGCGGGCAACCAGCGGCAGCGGTCGACGGTCACGCTCCTGATTGCCTCCGCTGACGTACACACCGAGATAGGCGGGCAGCATTGCGAATCCACACGGGTTCACCGCCGACGCCGCGCCAACTGCATAGGCGAATCCCAACTTTATCCCCAGGTTGCTGATGCCGGCGCCGGATGTGCCAGACAACCCTTCGACGAATCGGTTCACACCGTCAATGCCCTCTGAATTGCGCAGCGCGAGCGCCCCCGCAATCGCCAAACCGTAAGCGATGGCAGCGATGACGGTGGCAATCACAGCGCTGCGGCTGACCGGCAACCGATCCCAAATGCCAGCGTTTACGGATTCGGGGTTGGGAACATTGGCGGGTGTGGTCATTGCTCTCACATTGTCGGAGGACGTTAAATGCCGTGCTAACTCTGTCCGCACTTCAAGACTGGTGCCCGGTATTTTATACGACCACTAACCCAGGTTGAATTGAGCAAGAGTAATCGCCGGAGGTTAATTGCGTATTACTACGGTATTCACCGCACGATCAGACAGCGAGCGGCGCTCATCGTCATCCATCAGGAGCAGAATGGCATCAGCAAAGAAACCGATGGTTGTGGAGTGTGCGATCACTTTGATAATTTCGCGAACGAAAGTCGATCCCCAGCCGGCTGGGTTCCCATCACGACGCACTACCCGTATGCCCAGCAGCTGCTTGCCTGGTGTTTGCCCTCTGCCAAGCACGATGAGCCACCAGATTATGTACCCGATAATCAGGGTCAGGAAAAACAGCAATCCGTCCAGCAAAAGCCCCATGAGCCGGCGAACCGGAGTGGCAAATTCCATTTTCACACCTCCAGGCAGTTGTCCATTTGCCGCTGATTAAACGCCCAGATGCGCCTGCATGGCATCAAGCAACCTCGTTACGTTGGCGGCACTATCCGCTTCACAATAGATGCGTAGCAACGGCTCGGTGCCGGAGAAGCGGGCCGCGACCCAACTCGCGTCGAGCATCCACCGGCGGCCGTCGATTTCGTCGATGCCGGTGATGTTCATTCCCGCCAGATTGGTCAGCGGCTCTCCGGTCAAACGTCCCAATATCGCTGCCCGTGCCGCCGGGTCGAATCCCACGTCGCGGCGCTGATAGTGGTGCTCGCCAACCAGGTCAAACAAAACCTCTACCAGCTCAGACGCTGCCATGCCAGTGGTGGCGAGATATTCCAGCAGGTATAGGCCGCTCAGGATGCCGTCGCGTTCGGGGATGTGGCCGCGAAAGGCGTAACCGCCGCTCTCTTCACCGCCCAACAGCGCGTTGTCGGCGACAAAGCGTTGCCCGATGTTTTTGAACCCGACGGGCAGTTCGACAATCGGCACACCGTAGTGTTCGGCCAGTTTGTTCAGCATCACCGACGCCGTAACACCCTTGACCAACGGCCCACGGTCACCGCGTCCCAGCAGGTACATCGCGAGCAACGAAAATACTTCCAGGGTGCTGACGAACCGACCCCGTTGGTCGACCAACCCGATTCGATCCGCGTCGCCGTCCAGAGCCAAACCCACTGCTGCGCCATCGGCTACCACGCGACGGCAGAGTTCGGTCAGGTTGTGGGCGATGGGTTCGGGCTGGGCCATACCTGGGAAGGCGGGGTTACGTTCGCTGCGCAATTCCGCTACTGCCGTTGCGCCACCACACAACAAATCGGCAAAGTAGCCCGCACCAGCCCCGTGCATCGCGTCAACCAGCACGTTCAATCCAGCTGCGCGGATGGCGTCCAGGTCAATGAGGCCGGCGATGGATTGGCGGTAGGCCGGGTTGGGGTCCACATTTTCAACCAAACCGGCGGCGCGCGCTTCGGCCAACGGGAGCGACTTCGGCGCTCCGGCGGATTCGATGCACATTTCAAGCACGTCGGTGGTTTCCTGGCTGGCGCTGCCGCCGAGACTGGACTTGAACTTGAAACCGTTCCAGCCGGCCGGGTTGTGGCTGGCTGTGATTACAACGCCACCGGCCGCCTGCCGATGCACAACTTGGTGGCTTACCACCGGGGTTGGCGCCGGCCCGGCGCACCGGTAAACGTGAATACCATTGCCGGCCATTACCGAGGCAACGCTGTCGGCGAACTCACGGGATGCAAACCGCGTGTCGTACCCCAGCGCCAGCCCGGAGCTTGCCGTGCCCTGGATTCGCAGGTAGTCCGCCAGTCCCTGGGCACAACGGGCAACGTTAGCAAAGGTAAAATCGTTGGCGATAATGCCACGCCAACCGTCGGTGCCGAATTTGATTGGCGTGTTCATGTTCCAATTCTATCATCGGCTGCCGATGCAATGGGACGGTAGAACGCAAAGGGAGATTATTGCCTGGAAGTACAGGATTAGATGTACAGGATTATGGGATGCGACAAAATCGGAATTGCTATCGCCGGCGATTGGCTCGGATGATGACCGTGCCGGCCACTCGGTCGGGGATAGAGCGTCGCCGCGTCCGGTCATAGCAGATAACGATGGCATCGCCGACGAAGCCGATGAGGGTGAGGTGCAGCAGGAACTTGAAGAGCGCGCGTATCAGTTTGGCTGGCAAGCTGGCTGGCCCGCTCCGGAGTCGGCGAACATCCATGCCGGTGAGCCGCCGGGCCGGCGGCCCAAACTTCACGATAATCAGGTCGGCTAATCAATGCGGATGCGCCCCTCACCGGCAGCGGAGAAGGACGCATCAAGAGGCGAACTGACGGCTATTAGTCGCCGGTGGCGGCGGCCATGGCTCCGGCAGCCTGCCTCAGTCCGTCAGCCTTGTCAGTTCGTTCCCAGGGCAGGTCCAGGTCTTTGCGACCAAAGTGCCCGTAAGCGGCGGTCTTGCCGTAGATAGGCCGTCGCAGGTCCAAATCTTCGATGATTGCGCCGGGACGCAGGTCGAAATGCTCGGTTACCAGCTGCTCGATGCGCTCGTTGGGCAGGTGATTGGTGTCGAAGGTTTCGACGGAGACGGAAATTGGCTCCGCCACGCCGATGGCGTAGGAAACGATGATTTCAACACGGTCGGCGAGTCCGGCGGCAACCAGATTTTTCGCCACGTAACGGGCGGCATAGGCGCCGGAGCGGTCAACTTTAGTCGGGTCTTTGCCTGAGAAAGCGCCGCCGCCGTGTCGGGCGATGCCGCCGTAGGTGTCGACCAGGATTTTGCGCCCGGTCAAACCCGTATCCCCCTGGGGGCCGCCCACCACGAACCAACCGCTTGGGTTGACGTAATACTTGGTCTCGTCGTCCAGCAGGTGAGCCGGCACCACCGGTATGATGACGTTGTCGATAACGTCGCGGCGGATTTTCGCCTGGAAAGCCGCCCGGTCAGCCTGGTCTTCGTGCTGCGAGCTGATTACGATTGCGTCAACACGGTGGGGTTTGCCGTAACGATATTCCACCGTTACCTGGGACTTGCCGTCCGGGCCGAGGTATGGCAGCGTGCCATTCTTGCGCACTGCGGAAAGGCGCTCCACCAGGCGATGGGACAAGTCCACCGTCAAAGGCATCAGACCTTCGGTTTCGTTGCAGGCAAAGCCGACCATCATGCCCTGGTCGCCGGCGCCGGTGGCTCGGCGAGCATCCGCCGCGCCGTCGCCGCGGTGTTCCAGCGATGTAGTTACGCCGCTGCTGATGTCGGGCGACTGCTGGCTGACGTGGGCCACTACCCCACACGAATTGCCATCTATGCCATATTTGACATCGGTGTAACCTATGTCCAGCATTACCTGCCGGGCGATCTGGTTGAAGTCCATTGCGGAACCGGTCGTAATCTCGCCGGTTACCATCACGAGATTTTTGGTGGCGACGGTTTCGCACGCGACCCGGCTCATCGGGTCGCCGGCCAGCGCAGTATCCAAAACTGCGTCAGAAATCTGGTCGCAAAGCTTGTCGGGATGCCCTTCCGTTACCGACTCGGAGGTGAGCAGGTACTTGGGCGACGTCATAAACTGAATTGGCATAGGTCAATGCCTCCAAATAGGTTGGTCGACAGGTGGGAATGGTTCAGGTTGCTAGGTTCCTTCTTCCCAACTTTCGTTGTAAGCCGTTTGTTCGGCGGTGAGGGCGTCGATGCGGATTCCCATGGTCTCCAGCTTCAGGCGGCCAACCTCCGCATCAATTTCGCGCGGGACGATGTGGACGCCGGCTGCCAGTTCGCGGTAGTGCTTGACCAGGTACTCGCAGCTCAAAGCCTGGTTGGCGAAGCTCATATCCATAACCGCTGACGGGTGCCCTTCGGCAGCCGTGAGATTAATGAGCCGGCCTTCGCCCAGCAGATAGATGCGCCGACCGTCGGCGGTCACATATTCCTCGACGAATGGCCGCACTTCCCGGTGGCTGACGGCAATCGCCTCCAGCGCCGGAATGTCAATCTCCACGTTGAAATGACCGCTGTTGGCCACGATTGCGCCGCTGCGCATCGCGGCGAAGTGGTCGGCGCCAATGACGTGCCAGCCGCCGGACACGGTGATAAACACTTCACCCTGCGCCGCGGCTTCCAGGCCGGTCATAACCTGGAAACCATCCATTACCGCTTCCAGGGCGCGCACCGGGTTTATTTCGGTTACGATGACCTGCGCTCCGAGTCCACTGGCGCGCGATGCAACGCCGCGGCCACACCAGCCGTAGCCACCAATCACGACCTTGCGGCCGGCCCAAAGGATGTTGGTGGCGCGGGTGATGCCGTCCAGCGTACTCTGGCCGGTGCCATAGCGGTTGTCAAAAAAGTGTTTGGTTTCGGCTTCATTGACGGCAATAATCGGATAGGTCAGCTTTCCGTCCGCGGCCATGGCAGTCAGACGCACGACGCCGGTGGTGGTCTCTTCGGTGCCGGCCATCACGTTGGTGAGAAAGTCGTTGCGCTCCCGGTGCAGGATGCCCACCAGGTCAGCGCCGTCATCCATCGTCACGTTGGGGGCGTGGTCAATGGCGGCGTTGATGTGCTGGTAATAGGTTGCGTTGTCTTCGCCCTTGATGGCGTAGGTAGGGATTCCGTATTCCTGCACCAGCGCCGCGGCGGTTTCGTCCTGGGTGCTCAGCGGGTTGCTGGCGCAAACGACCAGGTCGGCCCCGCCTGCTTTGAGCGCAATGGCCAGATTGGCCGTTTCAGTAGTTACGTGGAGGCAGGCGGCCATCCGGATGCCGTCGAACGGTTTTTCGGCGCGCAGTCGTTCGGTAATCAGATTGACGACGGGCATCTCGCGCCCGGCCCACTTGATGCGGTCTACGCCCGCCTGAGCCAGCGACAGGTCTTTCACGTCGCCTTTAGTTTTTTGAACAGTCAAATTTTGTACCTCTCGTTTTGTGGGGTTGGAATTACCTGCGGCGGGGGTTTTCACCCTCACCCTGGCCCTCTCCCATCAAGGGAGAGGGGAAATTGAATTACGGGTTGTCGCCGTAGGACGTGGGGTTGCCGGCGGCGATCCACGAGGGCGTGCCGTCTTCCACGTTGTACAGCCGCTCGGAGTCATAGCCCATGGCGGCGGCGAGTTCGCAGGCCAGGCCGCTGCGGACGCCGGCGGCGCAGATGAAGAGCAGCGTTTTGTCTTCGGGCACTTCGTCCATGCGGCCCGCCAGGTCATCCACGTTGATATGAATTGCGCCAGTGGCGTGGCCGGTGACCCATTCGTCATCGCGGCGGACGTCAACGACAACGACGCCATCGGGGTCGTCGGTCAGAATCCGGAGGGCTTCTGGGGAATCGACGCGGTAGTAGGGTTCACCGGGGTTTTTTCGTGGCATTTCGATACCTCCTTTGTGATTTGCTAGCGTTGGTGGATCGTGCTGCGAGTGGTTACTCGCCGCCATCCAGATATTTGCCGGCGATGGGATTGAGGCGCCGGCGGGCCTCGTCAGAAATATGGTTGCGACTGGTGATAATGGCATTGGCCAACGCCGACTGGCATTCGCACGGGCCCAGCGCCGCCAACGCCGGCATGATGTGGCGCAGTATGACCCGACTGTTGGCAACGTTGGCAATCAGGTTTTCCACCACCATTTCTACTGAAACCGCGTCATGGTCGGGATGCCAGCAGTCATAGTCGGTTACCCAGGCCATGGTGCCGTAGCACATCTCGGCCTCGCGGGCCAGTTTCGCTTCGGGCAAGGCGGTCATTCCGATGAGGTCGCCGCCCCAGGTGCGGTACATCTCAGATTCGGCTTTGGTCGAGAACGCGGGGCCTTCCATTACCACCAGGGTCGCCCCCTGATGAGTGGGGATGCCCTGGCCCTCGCCGCCTTGCGCGATGACGGTGCTGACGCCGGGGCAGAACGGCTCGGCAAAGGAGATGTGCGCGACGACACCACGCTCGAAGAAGGTGCTGTCGCGGAACCGGGTACGGTCGATCAACTGGTTGGGAACCACCAGTTGTTGCGGCTGGAAGCGGGCCTGCAGGCTGCCCACCGCGCTGACCGACACAATCTTATTCACGCCGAGGGTTTTCAGTGCATAGATGTTGGCGCGGAAGGGCAATTCCGTTGGGCTGACCCGATGCCCCAACCCGTGGCGCGGCAGAAACGCCACCGGCACGTCTAGCAACTCGCCCACCGTGATGCAGTCGCTGGGCTTGCCGTATGGCGTGTCGATGTCAACCACGGCGGATTCGGTAAAGCCCTGGATCTCGTATAGGCCGCTGCCGCCGATAATTGCTATTTCTGCCTGCGGGTGATTGGGCATTGGGTTGTGAATCCTTTATTGGCATGGATGGGCAGGATAGACGGGATTTGGCTGGTTCCGCTTTGCTGGATGCCAGGTCTAGTGATGCAGTTGAGGGATTTGTTCGTGGAGGTAGTGGGTAGCGCGGAAGACGCTGTTGACCAGGTAACCCTGCTCGTTGGGGGCGAAGTGCGGGTTGATGTACTCCCACACCACGTCGCCTTCGGGGGTAACCTGAAACATTCTGCCAAAGTGGCCTTCCGTAATCAGCGTGTTGCCGTTGGGCAGGCGACGGGCGCCGGAGATGTAGGCGCTGAAGAAGTTGAAGGGCGGGTTATCGGTGTATTGCCATACGATTTCGTTATCGTCCGTGTCCACTTCGATGACCCGTGAGTGGGGCAGCGGATCGCTGGCACTGTGCGACCCGTTATCGTATATCAGCACGTTGCCGCCTTCGAGCAGAGACGGATCGTGCTGTTGCGCCAGCGCCTCGGAACCGAGCTTCCATACGATTTCGTCGTTATACTGGTCGATGATGCCTACGGTGGAGATGTTGCGGAAGCTGAATATCACGGTACTGCCGGCCAGCGCCACCACCGTGTTGCCGTGGCTCCATTCCTCCCGCGAATCGTTGAAGGTAATCACGTCCGTCTCCGGGTCCAGATGCTCTGCAGCGTGCCATTCCCAGATACGATTGCCGGCGGCGTCCACTTCCACCAGCACATCGCACCACATTCCGGACGCGCCGGTGCCGGGCCGGCCGCCGCGGACTCTGGCCGCCTGTCTATCAGCCATCCGCTCCACCGTCATATAGAGGCAGCCGCCAGACGCGGTGCGGCGGGCATCGTGGTGGTGGTATGGGTCGCGGTGCTCCCAGAGGATGTTGCCGTCCCAGTCGGCTTCGAGCATCACGCCGCCCTTGAATCGCTTGAAACCCTCGAATATATCCCAGGTTGCGTCATCCCGCACCTTGCCGCCGTAGAAGAGGTTCCCGTTGGGCAGCAGGTATCCGTAAAGACCGGGCGGGTAGGGCATATTCCAGGTGTGGACTACCTCGCCAGCCAGGTCCAGCAGGTAAACTTCCCCTTCGCCAGACATGGGAGCGTACAGCGTGTAGCCGGGGCAGGTCCGAGCCGGGTCGCAGGCCGTCAGCCCGGTGCGGGCGATGCGCCGGCGGGTTTGGGGGTCTATGAGCGAGTTAGCCATAATTTGCATGGATAAACAGGATGAACGGGATTTATTGGATTGGATTTTGCCGGATTCCTGATTCCGGTTGTAGCGGGTCAGGCAGCGTCCACGGCTTGGCGGAGTGAGGCGTCGTAGGGTGGGCGGCAAACGGCTTGCTCGGTGATGATGGCGGTGATGTAGCGGTTGGGGGTTACGTCAAAAGCGGGGTTGTAGGCGTCAGTGCCCTCAGGAGCAGTCGGCGCGCCGGCAAAAGACGTAACTTCATGCGGCGGCCTTTCTTCGATCCTGATGCCGCCGCCGCCGGAGATAGCCAGGTCCACGGTACTGGTGGGAGCGGCGATGTAAAACGGTATCCCGTTTTCGTGAGCCAGCACGGCCAGCGCGTAGGTGCCAATCTTGTTGGCCGTATCGCCGTTAGCGGCGATGCGGTCGGCGCCGGTTATCACGCAGGAAATGTCTCCGTTCAGCATCAGCAGGCCCGCCGCGGAATCGGCAATGAGCGTGGCCGGAATACCCAACTGCTGAAACTCCCAGGATGTGAGGCGCGCGCCCTGCAACCAGGGGCGAGTTTCGGTGTTGAAGACCCGGAAACGCCCGCCGGCCTCCCAGCCCGCCCGGATGACGCCCAGCGCAGTGCCATAAGCTGAGGTAGCCAGGGCTCCGGTGTTGCAATGGGTCAAGACACCCTGGCCGTTTGCCGGCATCAGGGTGCGCCCGTGTTCGCCCAAACGCCGGTTGATCGCTTCATCTTCATCCTGGATGCGGCGGGCTTCCTGCTCCAGCGCCCGCAGGATGCTGCCGGGATCGGGTTCCGCCTCCGCCACGCGCAACATACGGCGCACGGCCCAGCCCAGATTGACCGCAGTAGGTCGAGCCGCTGCGATGTGTGCGCCGGCTTGTCGCAGCGCGCCGATGAAGTGGTCGCGTTCGCGCGACTGCAATTCCGCTGCGGCCAACACCATCGCATAGGCAGCGGTTACGCCAATGGCCGGCGCGCCGCGCACTCGCATCTCAGTGATGGCAGCCGCGGCAACCCGGTAGTCGCTGATGTTGACGGTAACCTGCTCGCGAGGCAGCCGGGTTTGATCCAGCAACTCCAGTTGCGTACCCGTCCAGTTGATTGGGCGAATTTCAGTCATAACAGCAGACGCGCCGATGCCACCGTTCGGTTCGGTATGGATCGCGCGGTGGCGATGTGAGTAGACCGATGGTTGGCCGATGGAAAACACGCGGCCCGAATGGGCAAAAATAAGAGCTCTCCACAACAGGGAGAGCCCAGCGAGACAATCCTCCCTCATCTTTCGTCGTACTACTGTGAGCGTCTCGCAACGCGGTACACAGCAGCGACGCCGGATTTAGCACCTGATCCCGCAGGGAATGCGAGATTGGTTGCCAGGCTTCACAGGGCCGGTCCCTCCGCCTATCTGGATAAGGGTTCCAGAAGTTTATACGATTGTTAACACCTGCAATGCTACCTGCGGTGACATAATATGTCAAGCACAGCGGCGGGTTCACGCGTACCCACTTTGTCAAACCAACCACCCTACTGTCATTGCGAGGAGCGCAGCGACGTGGCAAGCTCGTTGAGGTTGAGCACACGTCGGCGAACCATCATTGCTACGGCGACGAGATTTCCACGCCGCGCTCGCAATGACAGATTAAAGTGGGTACGCGTGAGGCCTGGCGCCGGTTTGACACCGTTGCCGGCCGGTTGGATAATGCTGGCATCCTGAATCGGCGCAGCGTCAACGCATTTGCCGGCTCGCCCGCAGCGGTTCCCGATGTCAATTCAGAACCAACCTCCCTACCTTCCAGTGCCCGCCGGTGACAGCGGCCTTTTCACCGACCTTTACGAACTCACCATGGGGCAATCCTACTTTTCGGAAGGGATGGCCAGCGAAGCGACGTTCAGCCTCTACATGCGCGATTACCCGCCCGACCGGGGGTATATGGTCGCGGCCGGTATTGACGATGCTCTGGATTGCCTGGCCGGATTGGCGTTCGACACAGCCAGCGTCGATTACCTGCGCACGACCGGCATATTCACCGCCGATTTCCTGGAATATCTGGCTGGCTTTCGGTTCACCGGACACGTGCGCGCCATGCCGGAAGGCACCCTGTTTTTCGCCGATGAGCCGGTTATGGAAATCACGGGCCCAATCATCGCCGTCCAACTGGTAGAAACCATCGTCATCAACCAGATTCAGTACCAGAGCTTGCTGGCCACCAAATCGGCGCGGTGTGTGCAGGCCGCGCAGGGTCGGGCGATTGCCGATTTCGCATCCCGACGCACGCACGGAACCGAAGCGGCCTTGCGCATGGCGCGGGCGTCATACCTGGCCGGTTTCGCCGCCACCAGCAACGTACTGGCCGCTCGCAGATATGGCATCCCACCAGCCGGCACGATGGCCCACTCCTACATTACCGGCTTTCCCAACGAAGCCGACGCTTTCCGGGCCTATGCCCGCATGTTTCCGGACCGCAGCATCTTCCTGCTGGACACCTACGATACCGTCAACGGCGCCCGGATCGCGGCCGAGGTGGCGCTGGAGATGGAGGCCAGAGGTAAACGGTTGACGGCGATTCGCCTGGACTCGGGTGACCTTGACTACCTGAGCCGTCAGGTGCGCCAGATTCTCGACGACGCGGGCCTTGACTACGTGCGTGTGCTGGTCAGCGGTGGCCTGGACGAATACGAAATCGAGCGGCTGGTAACCGCCGGTGCGCCGATCGATATGTTCGGCGTCGGCACGAGGGTCGGCGTTTCGGGCGACGCCCCCTGGTGCGATCTGGTTTACAAGATGGTGTGCTACGACGGGCGACCGGTGATGAAGTTGAGCGGCGGCAAGGAATCACTGCCCGGCGAGAAGCAGGTCTTCCGACGATATGATGCCGACGGAACTATGCTGAAGGACGTGATAGGGTTGGCTCAGGAAGCCGGAATTGACGGCCAGCCCCTGCTCGCCCACGCCATGACTGCCGGCGTACTACTGAAACCGCGAGAACCGATCAACGAAACCCGCCAGCGCGTTGCCGATGGTCTCGCCAGCCTGCACGCTGACTACCGGCGGCTCCGGCAACCGGCTCGCTATCCGGTGTCGGTCAGCCCGGCCGTTGCAGAGTTGACTCAACAAACGCGAGACGAGCTCGGTTCCGGCAGCCCAGCCTGATTCCGACCCGCCGTGGCCCGAACCTGTTTCCCGGCATCGCAATACCACCGGGAATAACTTTAACGCTGCTCAAAAGGACCGTGTCCCAATGAAAATCGCCGTCTGCGTCAAATACGTTCCCGTCGTTTCGCGCATCCAGTTTGACTATGAGAACAAGGTTATACAACGGGAGGGCGTACCTTCGGAGATCAATCCCTTTGACCTGCTGGGCATCAACTTGGCCATTGACCTGAAATCCGGTTCCGATGACTCGGTGCTGGCTCTTTCCATGGGGCCGCCCAACGCGGCGGAAGGGCTCACCCAGTGTTACGCCCTGGGCGTTGACCGGGCAGTATTACTGTCCGACCGGGCGTTGGCCGGCAGCGATACGCTGGCAACCGCTCAGGCGCTGGCGCTGGCGTTGCAACGCGAGGCGCCGGACCTGATCATCTGCGGGCGCAACAGCAGCGACGCTGAGACCGGCCAGGTAGGGCCAGAGGTGGCCGAGCTGTTGGGAATGCCGCACATCAGCAACGTGCGGAGCCTGGAAATCGACCGCTCCGGCCAACAGATAACGTGCGAACGGGTCAACGATCAGGGCTACCAGGTGCTGCGATGCTCACTGCCCGTCGTGGTGTGCGTTACAGAGGGAGCCGGACAGGAGCGCTATCCAGGCCGCGAAGAGATGACCGAAGCCGAGGGTAAAACCGTTGAAACGCTAGCGTGCTCGGACCTGACCGACGACATATCCCTGTTCGGGCTGGAAGGCTCGCCCACCTGGGTCGAGGACATCCGCCTGGTGGAACCGGACCGCCTCGGCGTGGTATTTCGCGACGAATCGCCGGCAGACGCCGCCCGCCAGATCGCCGAGCTGCTGCGGGAACGCCTCACCGCGCTGGCAGATGCCGATGCCAAGGGTTCGCCGACCGGGGCCACGCTGCCTCGTTATTCCGGGGGGGATCGGATCATTTGGGTGGTGGCCGAGCTGGCGGAGGGCGGCGTGCGACACGTTACGCTGGAGATGCTGGGCAAAGCGCGGGCGCTGACGCCAATAACGCAAAGCGAAATTGTTGCGGTGGTAATCCATGACGGTGATCCGGGAGACGCCATCATTACCGAACTGGCGGCCGCCGGGGCCGATCGCGTATTGAAGCTGGACACCAGTAGTCTGGGCATACTCTGCGGACGGGGCGTAGCGGACAGTTTGTCTGCCGCCATTGTCGCGAATCCGCCTTACGCGGTGCTGTTCGCCGCCACCGCCGACGGACGCGACCTGGCCGCCCGCATCGCCGCCAGTCAACGATTGGGCTTGACCGGCGACGCTATCGACCTGGAAATCAACGATTCCGGACAGCTGGTGCAGTTGAAACCGGCGCTGGGCGGCAACGTGGTGGCTCCCATTTTGTCCAAAACCCTGCCCAACCTGGTAACGCTGCGGCCGGGCGTCCTGACGCCGGTCGATCCAGAACCGGGCGCCACCGCCATCGTCGAATCGCTGCCACCCGTGCCGTGCCAGGGAGCGGACGTCACCATGGTCAGCGAACACGCCGCCGCCGAACATGGCGCGCTGGAACTTACCTCCGCCGAAGTGGTGGTTGGTGTCGGCATGGGTGTGGGCGAAGAGGGTCTGGCTGACGCCCAGCGTCTGGCCGAGATTATCGGGGCGAAGATCGCCACCACCCGCAACGTAGTGCATTCCGGTTGGCTGCCGCATCATGTTCAGGTGGGCATCAGCGGGCGCACCATTGCCCCGCAGGTGTACCTGGCCGTGGGCATCCGGGGCGCTTTCAACCACACGGTGGGCATCCAGAAGGCCGGCGTGATACTGGCCATCAACCGCAACCACCGGGCCGCCATCTTTCGGGCCGCCGACTACGGCATCGTGGGCGACTGGACGGAATACCTGCCGGCGCTGATTGACGCCATCAAGCCGGTGCTCGTAGAGCACAGCCTGGCCTGAACCAGGCGCGTCTCAGATTGACCGGACCGTCTGTCCAACGGGAGAAACTGCATCACGCCCACGGACGCGGCCATGACCGCTGAACTTTCCCGCCTCGTTTCCTCTGCTGGATTTCGCAACATCCCTCCAGAGGTTATCGGCGTCGCTGACCTTGTCGCGGGTCTGCAGCAGCAGTGCCGTGGCCAGCAGGCTGGGCGGTACGCTGTCCCGATCATTGTCCGGACAGTAGACCTCGGCAAAATCGTAATCGATGAACAACTGGCCCCGCAGTGAGGCCAGCTAAATGTAGAAGGTGTCCTTGCCCACGTAGTCCAGATACAACCGCCCCGCTTCCCAAAGGCCCCCTTGGTCCGAACGATTTCGAGCATTGCAATACTCCGCTAGTCTTGATTGCCCGGAGAATAATCCCTCGCCCTAATCCGGTCGGTCTCAAATAGTATCGTGAGCGCGCCCCATGTGCCGCGTAGCCAGATTGTGCCTGTCTTGGCGACGCAACCAAACAATTTCATTGCGAAGGTTGGTCTTACCAAAGATGGCGTCCATGGTCATTCGTATGTAATTGCTCGCTGTATCGTCGCAGTGCAAATAGATGCTACCCGTCGGTTTGAGCACCCGGCGCATTTCCAGCAGTCGCACGCCCAGGAAGCAGAGAAAGGCCGCCGTGTCATCATCCTGCGTCAACCGCGTGGCCTCTATTACCCGGAACAGGGCTTCGTTTTCGTCCCGTATCTGGTCCAGCCAGATACGATGCACCGGCTGCCACTTCCATTGTTCGGGCCGTTCCTTCTGCATCGTCGGATGGTCGGCCCAACGCCAGGCGTCTTCGTACTGGCCTGAGGAGGCACTGCGGTTGCGTTTCTTGTTGAACGGCGGGTCGGTGGCAATCAGGTCAACGGTCTCGGAGTTCATCCCCCGCAACACGTCAAGGTTGTCGAGGTTATACAACGCCCGGTCGGGGAAGTTTTGTTCTGCCATCATCGCCACTTATGCCGCGACGAAGACGGATGCAATCAGCTCGGAGAAGGGGTTGCCGGCTTGGCGGATGTTGTACTTGTAACAGGCTTCGGCGATGTAGGCCCCTATCCAGCGGCGACTGTAATGGTGGTGAGTACCGTACCAGGCCCGCTTGACCAGCGACCAGAACCCTTCAATCGTGTTGGTGTGGAACGGCCCGTTGACGTAGTATTTGCTGTGGTCAACGGTGTAGTGTCCGGCCATCTCCCGCCCGATGCGCCGATAGGACGGGAACTCGTCGGTCATTAGTTGGGCGGCGAAGTCAACGTTGCTGGCGATAAACTCGGCGATGGTGTCGCCCCGCACGTTGTCGCTGGGCTGGGCCACCACGTCGCCGCCCCGTTCTACGGCCCCCAGCACGGGGGTTTTGCGGGTGCCGCGCCCCCGCTTGGGCGGGTCGTCATCGTTCCGGCCCTTGCGGGGTTTGCCGCCCACGTAGGTTTCGTCGGCTTCTACAATGCCCCGGAGCAGGCCGGCATCGGCGTCGGACTCTGCCATCGCCCAGCGTATCCGCATTGCCAGATACCAGGCCGTACCCTGATTGAGTTCCAGGTCGCGGGCCAACTGGTGGCTGGACAGGCTCTTCTTGGCGTTGAGCATCAGGGCAATGGCGAGGAACCACTTCTGCAATGGAACCTTCGTCTTCTGCATTATCGTGCCGGACAAAACATTGAAACTGGACTTGCAGGCGTGGCAGTTCCAGCGGCCCACCCGGTGGTTCTCCCGCTTGCGGGCCACGTCTTCGCTGTCGCAGTAAGGGCAGATGGGGTGGCCGCTCCAGCGGACGGCTTCCAAGTGAGCGATGCAAGCCTGCTGGTCGGGGAATTGACGGAAGATGCTGATGAGATTCATAGTTGCCTGCCTACTGATTGATGGTATCATTCTACCCGTAGGCAACTACGATGTCAAGCCCCTAACCGTTCGTTGCCTTGCCATCGCGCGCGCTTTGTCCACTCGGCCCAGGTTGATTGTGCTGGATGAGCCGGTGTCGGCGCTGGATGTTTCCATCAGGGCGCAGATTCTGAACCTGCTGAAGGAACTGCAAGCCAACTATAGTCTGAGCTATTTGCTGATTGCCCACAACCTGGCTACCGTCAGGTACATGAGCCATATCGTTGGCGTAATGTACCTGGGGAAAATTGTTGAAGAGTCGCCGCCGATCGAGCTGTTCACCAACCCGCAGCATCCCTACACGCGGGCGCTGATCTCAGCTTCTCTGCCGGCCCATCCGCGACAGCAGCGCGAAGAGATTGTGCTGTCTGGAGAGGTGCCGTCACCGTTGAACCCGCCGTCGGGCTGCGCCTTCCATCCCCGCTGTCCGTTCGTAATGGAGCGGTGCTCGGTAACCACGCCGATGCTGAAAGAATATTCCCCCGGCCATCTCACATCCTGCCATTTGTACGAGGATGGGACGGCAGCCGGAGCCCCGTGAGAATCGAATCCCCGGCCGGGGTGTCACTGATGAACTGAACTCCTGTCGATAAGACAGGGGTTTTGATATTACGTGTGCCAACATATCGGCAACGTGCATAATTTGGCGGATAGAAGTATAATGTATGGCGTTGTTTTGCGGATTCAGGTCATTTATTTGACGTTTATCGGAACCTGACAGGAGCGTCGATTTTTGCAAGCGCGCGACCTTGCCCACCCGGTGCGGCTGGCCCGGGGCCTGTTTTACGGTTGGTGGTTGGCCGTCATTGGCGCGGTCATCATGGTTATTGGGACGGTGCCGCTGTTTCAGGCGCTGTCGCTATGGCTGCCGGTATTGTCGCAGAGTTTCGGCTGGACGCCTTTACAGTTGTCCTGGGCCTTCACGCTGACCCGTGTGGAAGGCACGGTGATGGGGCCGATTGCCGGTTGGGGTGTGGACAAGCTGGGGCCTCGCAAGATGGTGGTCATCGGCCTGGCAGTTTTTGCCGTGGGGTTTTTCCTGTTCAGCCGGACCACGAACCTCTGGACATTCTACCTGTCATTTGTAGTAGTCAGTCTAGGGGCCGGATTGGGTTCCTGGCTGCCGGCCAATACGGCGCTGAACAACTGGTTCCGCCTGCGCCGTTCCAAGGCGATGTCCATACCTATGCTGGGTTTCGGGCTGGGTGGGATGGTGATAGTGCCGCTGATGGCATGGACGATGGGCTGGGACACCAAGACCGGGATGGAGATACCGGGACGTCTAGGGTGGCAGAATACGGCGTTGGTGGTGGGCGCGATCGGACTGGTGGCGTCAGCGCCTTTGGCATTGCTGGTGCGGAACCGCCCCGAGGACTACGGCCAACACCCGGACGGGATTGACCCGGCCAATGCAGTGGATGCCGGGCAGCGCCATTCGGCCAATGGGGGGGCAGTGGCGCCGGACTACACGTGGCGGGAGGCCGTCAGGACACGGGCTTTCTGGCTCATTACCATGGGCCACTCCAGCTCATCCATCATCATCATCAGCGTGATGTTCTATCTGGGGCTGCTGATGGTGGAGCGTGGCTTTTCGCTGGGGCAAATAGGTACGGTGATTTCGGTGCAGACTGCCGTATCGACGGCCTTTATACTGGTGGGAGGTATAATCGGAGACCGCATACCAATCCGTTTGGCCATCTTCGCCTTCTCCTTTCTGCAATCCATCGCCATGGTCATTCTGCTGATAGCCGAAACCCTGCCGATGTTCTACCTGTTCACCATCTTGATGGGCATCGGGTTTGGCGGCAGAACGCCGCTGACGACCGCTATCCGGGGCGTGTATTTCGGACGCAGCAACTTTGCGAGGATAACCGGAATCTCGATGATACCAATGAACATCATGTTCGTCGCGGTGGTGCCATATATTGCGTGGATGCAGGAATACATCACGGGCAGCTACACGCTGCCTTTGGCCACGATAGCGGTAGTCAGCGCAATGGGTTCGGTCATGTTTCTGATGCTGGGGAACCCGCGCCTGTCGCCGTCCCAGCGCCGCCGGGCGGACGTGCAGAGGCTGGTAACCGGCGGAGCCACTACGCCGGCCGATGACTGACCCGGCGCCAGACGCTCCGCAGACCCAAACCGGCCGTCGCCGGTTCTACGGCTGGCGGCTTGTTTGGGTCGGCGCCGTCATCCTTGGTATCGCCGGCGGTAAGCTGGGTTTGCCGCCAATCGCCGGGTTTCTGGGCGACGTTCAGCCTGAGAGCATCGGCGAGTGGTTGCTGCCCGGGGCGTTGCTGCCGCTGCTACTCTTGCCATTCATTGGGTGAGCCGTTGACCGGTGGGGGGCCGCGCCGGATGGTTTTGTGGGGTCTGGTTGGATTGGGCAGCGGCTTCATTCTGTTGGTCGGAGCACAAATCACGGCGGTGTTTTATGTATCCTTCGCTGTGCTGAGCGCCGGTGGCGCCGTGGCAGGGCAGCTGCCAATAGCGGCGGCGGTGAACAACTGGTTCCGGCGGCGGCGCGCCACTGCGATGGCCGTCTCGATGCTGCCGTCGGTGTTGGCTATCATCCTAATACCGGTGCTCTCAACTGCGGCGGAATTATTGCAAAGCGTCAGTAGGCCGGCCGGGGTCCTGGCGGTGGGGGCTTTTATTCTGGTGATTGCCTGGCCGCTATCAAAACTGGTGCGGAACCGTCCCGAGGACGACGGCCAGTATCCCGAATGGCATTCCGCCGGCCGACGGTGGCGCAGTGGCGCCGGAATACACCTGGCGGGATGGCCCTGGGGTCTCGGGCATTTTGGCTCATCACAATGGGCAACGCCAGTTCGTCAATCAATGCTGCCGGGACGTTATACATGGGCCTGATGATGGTGGAGCGCGGGTTATCGACGCTGCAATTGGGTCTGGCGTTTGCGGCGTTAGGAGTCGTGTCCAGCGCTTTCTTGCTGGTGGGCGGCGTGGTCGGTGACCGCATCCCGGTTCGGTTTGCTATCTTCGCCTTTTCCTGGGCAACCCCCGCCTGACGCCATCACAGCGCCGGCAGGAAGAATGGCAGATGCTGTAACTGTTCAGAGTTGCGGGGAAGTGAGCAGTTGTCGGCAAGCGGCGAGGGGATTCAGTCCTTGGGCGCGCCAGGTGCCGAAGAGGGAAGCCAGGGTCATCTTGCTGCTGCTGCCCCGTTGCGACCGGGTGCCGCCGCTGATCTTGCGACTGACGACCAGGTGGCGCCGGCTGCGTTCGGCGGCGTTGTTGTCCGGTGGCGCCTCCGGTTCGGCCACGAAGACGAACAGTTCTTTGATATGGCGCTCGATGCGTCGGCATAGCTTGGCCTGGGTTGCCGAGGGGTCGTGAAGGAAGGGTTGGCAAATGGCCAGCAGCTGCCGTTCCAGGGCCAGTTGGGCGGTGCGTCGCCGCTTGGTCTGGGGATGGGCGCTGGCTTTGGCCCGGTCGTAAATCTCGTGGACGGCGTCGGCCCACTGCGCCAGTGGCGCGTCATCGGGGTAGAGGGTTCGCAGGTCGTGGATGTCCCGCAGCAGATGGACCCAGCAGCGCTGTTTGGGGCCCTCGTAATGGTGGTAGGCGGCGTAGAAGTCGCTGACCAGGACGCCGGCGAAGGTGTCGCCCAGAGCTTCATCCACAACTTCCTTGTTGCGACCCCGCCGCAGGAAGTAGCGCGCCGATGGTGTGCTGAAAGTCCACACGTAGCCGTTGTGGCCATCCTCACGCCAGCCGGTCTCGTCGGCATGGACCACTGGGCTGGCGCGGATCTGGGCCAATATCTGATCCACTGCGGCCTGGGCCTTTTGCGCAGTGCGATGCACCGCCGCCATGATGGCTCCCACGCTGAGGCTCAGCCCATGGACGGTGCGCAGATACCGCTGGATGCCGGCGATGGGCAGTCGGGCCTCCTCTCGGAGCGTGGCGATCAGACTGACCAGGTTGATACCCAGACGCTGCTGGCCCAGCACCACGCCGTCCATTTGTGCAGGGGGAACGCAGCGGCGTCGGCACCCCGGGCAATCCCTGGCGATGTAGACGTGCTCGGTAACTTCCGCCGGAACCTGGGGCAGGTCGATGACCTCCCGCGTGCGCTGGGTCCAGCCACCGGACAACAGCGTTCCGCAGTCGGGGCAGTGGTCCACCACATGCTCCACCCGACGGGTGGGCGTCATGCGACGGCGGGCAAAGCCGTGGGGGCGCCGCTGGCGTGGCGCTTTGGGCTGGGCCGGCTTCCGGCTGGCTTCGGGTTTGACACCGGGCATCCCCCGGGCGCCACTGGGTTTGGCCCGCCCTTCCGGCCGAGCAACCCGTTGCTCCAGGCCCTCGATGATGGCCTGCTGTCGGGCTATGATGGCCTCCTGCCGTATGACGATGGCGATGAGCACATCGCGGTCAGCGGTGGACAGGTCGATTTCCGGATTCATACCCGTTATATGACATAACCACAACCATTCGCGCCAGCCATCCCCAAACCTCTTTGAACCAATTCCCCCCACCAAGTCTGAACAGTTACCAGATGCTAGAGCCTGTTGACAATTAGCAAACCAACCCGTCCCTCCCGCGAAATCGGGAGTCCAGAAAGGGTATGATGAAAAAATTAGAACCGTGATTAACGACTTCGGCCACTGGATTCCCGATTTCGCGGGAATGACAGTATTTGTCAACACACCCTGGTATCCGACAGAGCCGGGCCGGACAGCGATTAAACCTGCGCTGGCGCCGTGTTGAACTTGCTCATCACTTCGTTCGCGAACAGTTCCAGCGTTTCTGAAGCTACAAAATCGGGGAAAATTACGAAGAAGTAGTGAATGCCGGCTGCGGTGTACTCGGAGATGCGTTCCGCGCATTGTTCTGGCGTGCCGGAGATGGTATTGGTCAGCGCGTTTGAAGTGTATTGCGCTGTGGTTATGCCGGCCTGTTCGGCCAAATGCGCCACCAACCGGTCGAATTCGTGCTGGGTTGGTGCCACCACGACCCGCGAGTTGTGCGTGATTTCGATGTCTTCGGGGTTTCGTCCAGCTGCTTCGGCGGCCTGATTGACGATGCTCTGCCGCTGCTGGTGCTCAGCCACCGTATTGTTGGAACCGATGTTGCAGATGTCGGCGATGCGCCCCACGGTGGGCAGCACGTAACGCTCGCCGTGACCGCCCACCAGTATCGGCGGCGCGGGCGTTTGGCCGGGCTTGGGCTGCACCGAGGCGCCGGCGACGCTGTAAAACTGTCCTCGAAAGTCAACCGATGGTTCCGTCCACAACATCCGGATCAGGTTAACCGCCTCTTCCACTATTTCGCATCGCACCCTGGTGGACGGGAAATGCAGGCCGCTGGCGAGCGCATCGCGTCGGCTGCCGCCGGCTCCGATGCCCAGCGTGATGCGCCCGCCGCTGATGACGTCCAACGTTGCCACCATTTTGGCCAGCAGCGCCGGGTGCCGGTAGGGGTTGGACAGCACCATCGGCACGGCGCGCAGGCGTTGGGTTTGTGATAACAACGCGGTCAGCGTCGTCCAGCATTCCAGCGCGTCTGCGTTCAGCAAGTCGTACAGGCTGGCCGAGTAGTAACCGAGCCGGTCGGCCTCCACCCACACCCGACGCAAATCTGCGTAGCCGTAACGATGCTGGTTGATGCGGACGTTGAATTTGAGGGCCTGACGGTGCGATTGCGTAGTCATCTGGTGCATCCCTCCGGGAGCGCATGAAAATAGGGGCAGGTTTCAAACCCGCCCCTACTTTACCGTCAATACAGGTCAGCGCAATAGTGCGCGAGGGTGGTTGCGACTACCGGGCTCCGTTGCCGTTGCCCTGGAAAGCGGGGATTACTTCCTTGCCGAATTTCTCGATGGAACGCATGACCTTTTCATGGGGTATAGTTTCGGTCTGCATGATGAGCATGACCTGATCGACGCCGATGTCTTCGTACATCTGGCAGGTCTTGATGCAGGATTCGGGGTTGCCGGCGATGATGACGCCGCGGTCGGAGAGGGTTTTGCCGTCGAGCTGGGCAATGGCGGCGCGTGCGGCGCCGGGGCCGGCGTCCAGCGAGAGGCCAACGTCCTGGGCTAGCTGCTGGTGTTCTTCATCGGACTGGCGCAGCCAACGGCTGAAGTCAGCCTGCAGGTGGTCGGGCACACCGCCCCAGGCTTCCAGCAATTCTTCGTAGGCGCCGATGCGGCCGGCGATATAGGGTTTGTCGGGGCCAAAGAAGGTTTTCATGGACTCGGCGGCCAGTTCCTTGGCGTAGTCATCATCGTCGTCGCAGAAGCCGTGGACGTTGTTGCCCCAGAATTCGGTGATAAACTCGCCGACCGGTTCGCAATCCTTCAGAGCGTCGCGGTAGATTTGCACCTTTTCCTTCAGGACTTCCACCGCGTAGGACGCCGACGACAGCACGCCGATGCCCTTCTGGGCGGCCAAGCGGAAACTGTCCTCCGACGTGCAGGCGAGGTACATACGCGGATGGGGTTTCTGCAACGGCTTGGGTAAAACCCGCCGCTTGGGAACGTTCCAGTGCTTGCCCTCGTACTCGTACTCATCGGAAGTCCAGATTTTGGGGATCATGCTGATGGATTCGTCCCACAGGCTGCGGGTATCGCGAGGGTCAATGCCCAGGCCGGTCTGTTCATAGGCATTGGAGCGGCCGGTTCCCAGCTCAATGCGACCGTCAGTCAACTGATCCAGCAACGCCACCCGCTCGGCGACGCGCACCGGATGGTGGTAGGGCAGGATGCAGACGCCGTAGCCAATGCGAATCTGCTTGGTGATGCGGCTCAGGGCGCCGAAAATGGCGTCTTGCGCCGGCGAACCGGAGAAGCCGGTCAGGAAGTGGTGCTCAACGAACCACAGGTTGTTGAATCCCACCTGATCGGCGAGTTCACACTGTTCGAGAGTTTCTTTGTACAGCGCGTTCCAGTCGATTTCGGTGCCCTGAAAGGGACGCTGACATTCGTAAAGCAGGCCAAACTGCATGGTAATCCTCCTGTATGGCGGGTTTGGAGCGATGGGCGCTTTCAGTCGGGACTTGGTAAATACACTCCGAAATACTGCGCCGGATAGACTTGGTGCCGATGGTGCGGAGTATAGCGGATTTGCGCGGGGTTGGGAAATACCGGGCCACACTGCCTCCCATTTATGGTACAGTTTGCTTGTGCCGGAGGTTCAGTGGAATCAGGAAAAGGCTGAATTGTTGCGGATAAAATGCGGAGTGTCCTTTGACGATATAGTGCCTCAAATAGAGCAGGGCGATGTTCTGGACGACTTGGAGCATCCTAATCAGGAACGGTATCCCGGTCAGCGCATTTTCATCGTTAATGTCCGAGGGTATGCTTACGTAATCCCATACGTTGAAAACGAAGCCGTGATTTTTCTGAAAACCATTTACCCAAGCCGAAAAGCTACCAGAGATTACCTGTGACCGCCAGGAGACGACTATGAGCAGGCTGGATTTGGACCCTGACTTGTATGATGAAGAAGAACGGGAAATGCTGGAATCGTTTGAGCGGGGGGAATGGCGCTCGGTCCCCAATCTCGATGCGGAATTGAAACGCTACCAGAAGATGTTCCGCGCTGCCCGTATTACCGAAAACTATGGGCCGGTCCCTTACGATGTTCCTTACCCCTGGTCAAAAGCGGCTCGCGCCAAATGCGGCGATGGCGTCATTGCAGCGGGTGGCGCCGGCGACGATAATCTGTTGCAGGATAACGACCAAAGTTCCCAGGAGGCGAAATCTCAATGAAATATGACGTAATCATCATCGGCGCCGGCTCTGCCGGATGCACCATGGCTACGCGGCTGAGTGAAGACCCCGACCGGTCGGTGCTGGTGCTCGAAGCGGGGCCGGATTACCCCGACTTTGAGCTTTACCCAGACGACCTGAAGTATGGTTACGATCAGACCGCTTCGGCGGTTGACGCTCCGCACAACTGGACGTTCTGGGCGCAAAACCCCGGGCAGGAAGAGCGGATGCCGGTACCACGCGGCCGGGTGGTTGGTGGTTCGTCTGCCATCAATGGCCAGGTGCTGCTGCGCGGGTTGCCGGAAGACTATGACGCTTGGGCAGCGCTGGGTAACGACGAGTGGAAGTTCACCGATTGCCTGCCCTACTTCCGGAAACTCGAGACCGATACCGATATTTCGGACGACTTTCACGGTAACACCGGTCCCATCCCGGTGCGTCGGCACAAGCAGGAAGACTGGCTGCCGGCGCAGGTCGCATTTTGGAGTGCCTGCCGCGAAGCCGGGCACCCTCACGACCCGGACATGAACCATCCAGATTCGGGTGGCGTCGGCCCGGTGCCGATGAACAACCCCAACGGCGTGCGCATGAGCACTTCCATCACCTACCTGCGAGAAGCGCGCCATCGGCTCAACCTGACCATCCGCCCCAACGTAACCTGCCGCCGTATTGTTTTCGAAGGCAAAAAGGCAGTGGGTGTTGAAGTTGAAAGCGGAGGCGATGTTTTTACCGTTGAGGGTGAGGACATTATCCTCAGTTCAGGCTCTATCGGTTCACCGCAACTGTTGCTGCTGTCCGGAGTGGGGCCAGCCGACCACCTGCGCCAGATGGGACTTCCGGTAGTGCATGAGCTGCCGGGCGTTGGTCAGAATCTGCGCGACCATCCCAACATCCGCGTTCCCGTCAAGGTGAAAGATGATTTCCCGCTGGACCCGCAAGCGCCGCGCACCCAGGTGTGCCTGCGCTACACGGCGTCGGGCAGTCATCTGCGCAACGACATTCAGATTATGCAGTCGTCCTTCTCGTCGCCCATCGCCGGAGACCCGCTGGAAGCGGAGGGCATCCGTTTCACGTGTATCCTGGAACTGGCCATCGGCTCCGGTCAGTTGAGACTGGCGAGCACCGACCCCCATGAACAGCCAGCGCTAAACTACAACTACTTCCAGGAAGAATTCGACCTTGCGCGGATGCGGGAGGCGGTACGGGTTTGTGTTAAACTTCTGGAAAGCGAGCACTACCGGGACGTGGCCGACGAGCTACTCGATCCCACGCCGGTTGATTTGGCCAGCGACGAAGCGCTGAACGACTGGCTCAAGCGAGTGGTCAGCACCTCGCAGCACATCTCGGGCACCTGCAAGATTGGAAACGCCGACGACCCCATGGCGGTGGTTGATCAGCACTGCCGCGTGCATGGCCTGGAGGGTCTGCACGTCGCCGATGCGTCGGTTATGCCGGACTGCATTCGGGCCAACACCAACTGCACCACGATTATGATTGCCGAGCGCAAGTCCGACTGGTTCCGCGCCGGCGAGTAATTTTCAGAAGCACAGCGATGACTCGGGCCGGGGCAGAAGCGCTCTGACCAACCCGGCCCCGATTGTGAGGAGAACTATGACCACTCAGGTACGGGAAGTCCACGTTTACACCAACCCTGGTTGATTCAGCTGCCGGACGCTGGAAGAATTTCTGGCCTCCAACGGTGTTCAGTATGAGCACCATGACTTGCTGACCGACGATGTAGCCCGCGAGGATTTGAAGTCGCGCGGCGTATTGTCGGCTCCGGTAACCATTATTGATGGCACCGAGGTCATCATCGGTTACTACCCCAAGAAACTGATTCCCGCGTTGGGTTTGGAAGATGCGCCCATCGACCTGTCGGGGCGCACCGTCTGGCTGGCTGAAAAATACCAGCTGATACTGGGCGCAGCAGCCCGCGTTACGCTGGAATTGACCGAGGAGCAGCTGGCCAAACCCGTGCAATGGCGGCCCGAGCTGCTCCGCGACACACTGGTGCATATCGTGTCGTTCCCCGAGCTGGCTTACACGAGCCGCACCCGTGGCTCAATGAGCAGCGAGGACATGCGGGCGTGTAAAGAGAGTCTGGCGCACTTGAACAGGCCCGACGAGATTGCTGCGTACACCGGCCAGGTGGCCGAGGGCATTACGGCGTTCCTGAACAGTGGGGACACCGCAGGGTTTGACCGGGTAGTGCCGGCCCACTACGGCGGTGAAGTTACCGTCCTGGAACTGCTCAACATCATCCTGAGCCACAGCACCCACCATCTGAAGCAGGTTTACTGGTACATGGACGACCAGCTAGGGCAGGTGGCCAGGAGCCCGGCCACCGCGGACGACATGGAGGGAATCTTCACGCCGGCGCAGTTGATTTAACTGAGCGATGCAAGGGGAAGGTTATGGCGGAACCGCTGATTTCACTGGACGAAACACCCCAGGCCAGGGTGCTTATCGCTGGCTGGCGGCGCCAGTGGTCTGACGGCGGGAACATTTCGAGCGGGATGCCGCGCTGGCTAATCGACAAACTGTCGGCGCGCCGGGTGGGCGCAATGACGGAAGAAATCTCCCGAATGTGTTTCCCCTTTCAGGTGGCCGGCACTCACGACACGTACCGGCCGCGCGCGGCGTTTGAAGACGGGTTGCCCAGTCGGCCCATGCGGTGGGAAAACGCCTTTTGGGACGCTGGCGACGGCGTGGTCATCTTCCTGGGGATTGAACCCTGGTATCGCATTGACCTGTACGGCCAGGCATTCTTTGAAGCGGTGGAAGCCCTGGGCAGCCCGAAAATCGCCGCCGTTGAAGGCTACAACGGCCCGGCTCCGCCCGAACTGGAACGCCGCATATCGTGCGTGTACAGCAAGGCTGCCATGGCGGAGACGCTGCGGGAACACGGTATGTTGTTCTCCAGCTATGGGTCGTCCCAGCGGCAGGGCCCTACGATTGGCATGGCGTTGGTCAGCCTGGCGCACTACCAGCACCCCGAGGTCGAGATGGTGCGGGTTGGTGCAATGGCTCCGATGTTTCCGTTCAGCGGGAGCAGCGGTGGGCAGTTGGGAATCACCACCGACCACCGCGCGTTTTACGACATAATGCGTCGGTTGCGTGCGTTGTACTCGCTTGACATCGACTTGGCGGACCTGCGCCCCCGCTACGAGGAAGAAGCATCCCGTTTGCAGGAATCACTGGACCGGGTAGCCGACCGCAACGAAGAAGCTCGGCGGTATATCGAGCGCGTGCGCAATGAATACCAGTTCCAGCAGTTTGTGGAACCGGTGTTGTTGGATCCTGGGCTGGAGGGAACGCTGGCCGACATTCTTGGCCAGTTCGACCAGCCGCAACGGGATGACGAAGAACCGACGGCCAGTTAATCCAGGATAACGGCGCCTGAATCTAATTCTTTCATCATCCCCTTAATGCGCCCCGGTTGCAAAAGCGCTGGGGCCGTTCGTTATCACCGATGCAACGCTGGCGTCCAATGCCAGCAAAGCAATAGGGGCGACACGCGGTCGCCCCTATTGGGATGGCGCCCGCGGCCGGTCGCCGGGAAAACGCTGTTAGTCGAGGACTAGCACCGTGTTTTCACGCCCCTCGCGCCGCATCTCGGCCAGACCGTCTGCCGCGTTGTCGAACTTGTCGTAGTAAAATTCGATGCCGTTGCCGTCTGGGTCTTCAAAGTAAACGCTGCCGGTCATGCCGTGATCAGTGGTGCGGTCGACGGCCACGCCGTGTTCCTGCAGCGTGTGATAAAGGTCACGCAACGAGTCAAGGTCGTCCACCTGCACGGCGAAATGGTTGAGCCCGATGTGGCCTTTTCGGGACGGCAGGGTGTCCTCAGCAGCCTGGAACAGAGCCAGGTCGTGGTGAATCTCACCGCAGGTCAGGAAGGTTGCAGTGGGTCGGGATACCGCAATATTGAAACCGAGAATCTCGGTATAAAACTTGGTGGATGCGGCGACGTCTGACACATTGATAACCAAGTGACCAACTTGCTTCGGTTTAACCATGGATGTGCTCCTTTATTAATGAGAGTAGATTCCTATTATGCGGTACTATACGACAGATTGGGTAAGGCGGGCAACATTAACGGCGGTTTACATCGCTCCCATCGGTCTTATTTCGAAGCGCCGTTAGTCCGCGGTTACTTCCTCGGGGAGGATGACTACCGCGCCGCTACCCTCGTCATGATGGTGGCGCAGCAGCAGGTTCATCCGTTCGTGCATTGAGAGCAATAGCCCCTTGTTTTCGGCGACTTGTTCGCGCAGAGTTATAACGTCGCTATCTAGTCTATCGATGCGAGTGTCCAGTCGGTCGATGCGAGTCCCCAGCTGGTCGATGCGAGCGTCCAGCCGGTCGATGCGAGTCCCCAGCTGGTCGATGCGAGCGTCCAAGCCGTCGATGCGACTATTAAGGTGGTATTCAACACCGTCAATCTTTCGGTTGAGGTCGTCAAAGCGCTGGTTGATGCCAACGAGCTGCCCCCGCAATTCGCCAATATCGCGAAACTGTCGCCACATTCCGGCGACAATAGTAACCAGCAGCAGGCAGATAAAAGCCAAAAAGCCGTACTGGATGTAGTCTGCGGCGGTAATCGTGTCCATATCAGAGTTCCTTGACGGAAGGCACGCCGGCAGTATGGCACATTGGCTCAAAACGTGGCAACCGCAGCTTGCTCACCGTGCTATGGGTTATACCTGGTTCATGCGGCGCACCATGGGACGGTAAACCCAACCGGCGACCGATATGACCAGCAGTACCGCGGCGGCGCTGCTGATGGCCACCGACCAGCCGTATAGTTGGGCAAGCCAGGTCAGGGGCCACGCACCGAGGAAGTGGAAAACCGGAGCGAACTGCATCAGGGCCATCATGCGGCCGCGCAGCTCCGGCGTGGTGGTGAGCTGCATTATGGAGCTGGACACCGGCCAGAAGCCTCCAATACTGGTGGAACCCACCAGGGCAACCATGAAACACGCTCCCCAGAACCAGGGAATCCACCCCATGGCGATTAGCCCGAGGCTGCAGACGGTAATCTCCAGGTACATCAACATACCCTTGTTGCGGCGGTCGCCCCAACTGGCTACTACGATGGAGCCGAGGAAAGCGCCAGCGCCCCGGAACATCATCAAGACGCCGGTTTGCACCTCGTTGAGCTTGAGGAATTCCTGAGCGAAGCCGGTAATCACCTGCATATAGGCCATCCCGAAAAAGCCGAAAGCAGTGGCCATGAATATCAGAACAGCCGCCATGGGCGTTCGGATGGCGTGGGAAAATCCGCCGACCAGGTCGGCCATTGGGGAAGAGCCAGCACGCCCGGTGACCGGACGTTTGGACATCGCCAGGAGAAATGCGATGCCCAGCAGCACGGCAGCGCCGTTCAGGATAATCGCGGAGCCGGTGCCAGCGAGACGGATTACCCAACCTCCAATGAGAGGGCCAATCATATTTCCGAGCTGGCTGGTGGAGGTGTGTAACGCCACGGCGTTCATCATCTCTTCCCGCGGCACCAGGTCTGCGGCCAGGGCGAAACGCGCGGGCGCCTGCATGGCGCTGATGCCTCCCAGGAGGAACACGGCTACGTAAACGTGCCACATAGTGGCCAGATCGAAAACGGCCAACACTCCCAACGCGACGGTTACGGAGCCATTCCCGAACACGCAGGCAATGAGAAATAGACGCCGTTCCACGCGGTCAGTGAGAACGCCGCCTACGAAGGTGAAAAACAGATTCGCCACGCCGAAAAGGGTTACGGCCAGACCGAGGTCGGTCCCCCGCCCGGTGATGTCGAAGATTAGCCAGCCGATTCCCAGGAACTGGATGCCCTGGCCAAAGGACTGCACCCCAATATTGAGAATAAACCAGCGGAAATCCCGATGGCGTAAAGCTGAAAAAGTGGCGAATCTGCGTACAGTGCCGGCGTTGGCGGCCATCAGCAATCAGCCCAACCAATCAGTCGAGCATCTGCGCAGCAAGCTGGTGGAAATTGTCCACCTCAAAGTCCGGTTGGTAGGGCGATTCTTCGTTGGGCAGTTTATAGCGGTTGACGTAGGCCGCCCGGTACCCGCAAGCCCGCGCCCCGGTGATGTCGAACGAGTGGGCCGCCACCATCATTACTTCCGCCGGTTCTTTCTGCATGATTCGCGCCGCGGTGCGATAAACGGCTGGATGCGGCTTGAAAACCCCAGCGTTCTCTACGGAGATGATGTTGCTGAATGGGACTCCGATGTTGTCCCGGGCCAGCTTTTCGAGGTAGTCCTGCTCGCCATTGGAGAGGGCAACCAACTGGTAACGGCCACTGTCGGCCAGGCGTTGCAGACCGGCCACCGCGTCGTCGTAGGGTTTGAGGTGGTCGTAAACGGCCATGAACCGATCAACGTCATCGTGGTCAAACTCCACGCTATGGAGCCTGAGGCAGTAGACAAAAGCGCGGCGGCAGGTTTCCCGGTAGCCACTATGACCAAGCATGAACAGGTTGTCCTGATACTGCTCGATGCGCTGGCGGTGGCGCCAGTCGCCCCAAAATTCAGCGCCGGTGACGGGTGATCCGTGTTCGGACAGGAACCGCCCGGCCGGTTCTACCAGACTACCACCCAGGTCGAGCACGGTGCCAAAGATGTCGAAGGCGAGGGTGTTGACCTGGGCGATATAGTCGGCGGCCATTGCTGGGAACTCCGGTCAAATCAAGCGGGTTTGATGTTCTCGATGTTGGTTTGGTCGACGTTAATCTGGCGCTTCACGCTGTCGAAATACACGATTAGCCAGGTGGCCGGGCCGATGGTTCGCTTCTCACGCACCTCGCCGACATCGCCGGCAGTTATGCTGCGGACGGAAGAACCGACCGGGGATGCCATCACTTCCCTGACTTGGAAATCAGCAGTAGCTTCCACTTTCATCCCTTTTTCAAACTGGTCAAAACTCATGGCGGTAACCTCCATCTGACGGAGTGCTAAGTAGCTGAATGTTGTGGGGCACGATAAGGCAGTGTACGGGCCGGACAGGGGCAGTGTCAACGCAGATTGAACCCGTCGGCAGGCGGGCAGTTTGCGTCGGGCAATGAGCTGCCTCAGTAATTCACTGGACGATATGACGGCGCCGGGGTATGATTCGAATGCGGCGATTCAGAGTAGCAACATTAAACCCAATGCCGCCAACCCAATGCCGCCCAATTCAAGAATGGAGGAGTTATGAAAATTGTAAAGATGTCAGCGGTGCCCCGTACTGAAGGCACTGCGCCCTTGTTCACCGGCCCGGTTGGTCGACAGGCCATACTCGATCCCGACGACAGCAACAACTTTAATTTCGGCATCGTGCATTTCGGCGCCGGTATACGGAACAAGTTCCACAAGCACAGCGGTGACCAGATTCTCATTGTTACCGAGGGCACCGGCACCGTGGCAACCCGTGACGAGTCCGTGGTGGTAAACGAGGGCGATGTTGCCATCATCCCCGCCGGGGAAGACCACTGGCACGGCGCTCCCGACGCCACGGCCATGTCCCACATCACCATCACGGTGAAGGGCAGCCAGACGGAGCAAACCGAAGCCTGATACCGCGCCAGGCAACCCGCACCACCGCAGGGGCGAATATTTATTCGCCCCTGTATTTTTCCCTGGGGACAACGGGATGTCAGTGGCGATGGCCGTGTTCGGCGTGCCCCTCGTGGTGTCCGTGGTCGCCATGCCCGGCGTGGTCATTATGCTCGGCGTGGTCATCGTGGTGGCCGTGGCCGTGGTCATCGTGGTGGCCGCCATCATGGTCGTCGTGTGCCACCGGACTTGGGCGAGGCAGGCGCACTACGGCGAGGACGGCGGCGGCGGCCAGATAGAGTACGGCAGTGTAGTAGAACAGGTTTTCCGGATCGATCTCGTACAGCCAGGTAGCGATGAGGGGTGACAGAGCGCTGAGGATAAACCTTGAAGTGGACAGCAAGCCCAGGGTAGTGGCGGCGGTTCCTTCGCGCACGATGTCCATTGCGGCAGCGGTCAGGATGGGTTGGTCGCTGTAAAGGAATATGCCCAGGGCGGCCAGCAGTCCGGTCATTACGGCCAGGTTTTGTCCAAAAGGCGCCATCAGCAGAGTTACGGCGGCGAGGAAGAGCATTCCGGGAATCAATACGATTTTGCGTCCCAGCCGGTCGGAGAGATAGCCCATTACCGGGCTGGCGAAAATGCCGACGAAGACCAGCAGGCCGATTAGCGAACCGCGGATAAACACTCCTTCCATCAGCCCGCTGCCGCTGTCGGGCTTCAAGTTCAGCACGTCCGCCAGATAAAAGGGCAGCACGGTGATGAAACCGATATAGGCCATGCCGCGCAGGCCGGCGACCACGGTTATGCCCCAGACGCGAGGGTTGCGGACGAGCAGTCTCGTTTCATTCAACTGCATCTGCATCGTGTTGACGACGCGCTCTTCGACGGCAGCCTGGGCACGCTGCCCAATGTCGCGGAAAGCCCAGAACACCAGAAAGGCGAGGAAAATTGGCACTGCGGCATAAACGGTGATGATGGTCTGCCAGGTGAAGGTAATCAGGAGGAGTCCGGTCAGCACCGGCCCCAGCACGTCGCCGACGTTGCCGCCCACGCCGTGGAAGGACAGCACCGACGCCCGGCGATGGGCGAAGTGGGAGGACAACGCCGCCATTGCCGGCAGGTGCCAGACCGATGCTGCCACCGCCACTATCGCCATACCGATTAGCAGTAATGCGTAACCGAGGGGGTTTAGCGCGGCCGAGGTTTCGGTAGATGCGCCGGTCTGGGAGGCAACGAGCCAGGCGCTGCCCGGCAACTGCCAACCGGCGGCAGTCATCAGCAGCCACCCGACGCCAAACAGCGCCATGCAAACCGCCATGACCCAGCCCCAATAGCGGCGCAGGACGTCGGTCAGGACGCCGCCGGGCAGGGCTACGACTCCGGAGGCAATCTCACGGGTGGTCTGGATGCTGCCGGCAGCGATGGTGCTGCCGCCCAGCAGGAGGTCGCGCACTTCGGGCAGCACGACGATGAAGCTTTGTGCGATCCAGTGAAAAACACCATGACCGCTGGTGAGCCCGCCGATTATGAAGGCGGCCCCCCGCCGGAACCCGGTGCGACCCTCGGCGACCGAAGGCATTTCATGATGGTGTGCGTGAGCCATAAAGAACTCCTGTGGCCGTTGGATGGAGGTTATTCGAGAGCGCTGCCCGAACCCTGGGGCAACCGCGACAGGCTTCCCTCCCGAGTCGGCGCCCGATTGATGTGGATGCGAATTTTCGCCCATGCCATCGCCAGGACGAACAAGGCCGCGGACAGCAGGACCACACTGGCCCCGGATGACACGTCGATGAAGTAGCTGATGTAGATGCCTGCCGCGCCGCAGAATACACCAATTCCCGTCGATGCCAGGGCCATTTTGCGAAAACTGTTGGTGAGCAGGCGGGCTACAATTGGCGGTATGACGATGGCGGCGGCAATCATGGTTACGCCCAGAACCTGCATGGAAACGACAATTGTTCCCGCCAGCAACAGTGAGAATAAAGTGTCAACCCATCCGGTAGGGACACCGTAGAACTGGGCGACCTCGGGATCGAAAGTTGCGAAAAGGAAGAGTTTGTAGGCGAGAAAAAAGACCGCAACGACGATGCCGGAAACGACCCCGATGGCGATGATTTCGCCGGTGTCGACGGCCAGCACGCTGCCCCAAAGGGAGGCTTCGAAGTCGCGGGTGAAGCTCTGATTGCGGCTGATAATCGCAATGCCCAGAGCAAAGCTGGCGGTGGTGATGATGCCGATGGCGGCGTCGGAGCCAATGGGATTTTTGCGGGTGGTCCACGTAATCAGCAATGCCGACAGGAAACCCCAGACGGTTGCGCCGACAAAGAAGTTTATGGACATTACCCAGCTTACCACCGCCCCGCCGAAAATGGCGTGAGACAGGCCGTGTCCGATGTAGGACATTCCGCGCAACACGATGTATATGCCCATCAGGCCGCACAGGCCACCCACCAGGCTGGCGGCAATAATCGCCTTGACGAAGAAGCCGAATTCAAACGGTTCGAGCAGCAATCAGGAATCCCCCGCGGCGGCAACACCTTCGCTATGGTGGTGGTGTGTTGGCACGTGGTCAGGTGTGGGATGGGTGTGTGCCTCGGTGTCGTCGTGGCTGTCGTCGGGCACCGTGGCCAGGGGTTCGCCGCCGTTTTCGTCAATCCAGAAGTGAGCACTCTCGGCGACCAGCGTCATGCCATGGTATTGGATTACCGGCATCTGAGCGCCGTAAACTTCTTGCAGAATGTGTGGAGTAATAACCCGATGGGGCGGCCCGTCAGCCACAATCTCTCCGTTCAGGCAGATAATCCTGGGCAAATGCACCGCGACGGCGTTTATCTCGTGCGTGGTCAGGATGATGGTCACGCCGGCGTGGTTGAGGTCGTGCAGCAGGTGCATCACGTCGTCGCGGGTTTTGACATCCACGCCTGAAGTGGGTTCGTCCAGCAGCAGCAATTCAGGGTTGCTCACCAACGCCCGCGCCAGAAATACCCGTTGCTGCTGGCCGCCGGATAACTGGCGGATATGCCGTTTCGCCAAGTCGGCGATGCCCAGGCGTTCCATCATGTCCAGGGCCAGTTCCCGTTCACGCCGGCGATACCAGGGGAACCAGGCGTTGACCATGGTGCGGCCCATCATGACAGTTTCTTCCACCGTTACCGGAAAGTTCCAGTCGATAGTTTCCAGCTGCGGGACATAGCCGGCTCGATTGCGCCGGCCGCTGGGTTTATCGTACACGCGAACCGTGCCGGACATGACGCTGGCTGCGCCAAGCACCGTGCGGAGCAGGGTGGTTTTGCCGGATCCGCTGGGCCCAAGCAAACCCAGGAAATCGCCAGGCATCACGCGCAGGTCGATGTCTCTCAACACCGGGTTGCCGTTGTAACCGGCGGTTACATTTTGCAATTCGACGATGGGTCGCGCGTCCGGGTCGGGCCGGTGCAGATGTTCTAGCTCAGGTGGGTGCAGCATAGGCGGTTACTGAGGGTAAATCGCGGGGGACTCGCCAATGAATACCGGGCCGGTGTCGATGTCCTGCAAAGCCGTCGGATCACCGCCTAGCGAGCTAATCATTATTTCCAGATTGGTTACTTCCAGCCCGATATAGGTGTGGCGAGGGTCTCCGGGCGAGCCTGGCAGGTCGTCATCGCTAAGCCCGTCAACGTAGAGCGCGCCGGATTCCGATGCGATGGTTCGCATTACGTCGCTGGGAAACACGTTAGAGCCGAAAACGGCTGGGATGCTTTCCGCTCTAATCTGCTCGATGAGGGCCCCAACTTCGCGCGCTGATGGCTCGGAGAAATCGGACGGCTGAACCGCACCGATTACCGTCATACCGTACCGTTGCGCAAAATAGGCCCAGGAGTCATGGTAGGTCAACAACTTGCGGTTCTCCGGTGGCACCGTGGCCACGGCCGCTATGATGGCTGCGTCCAACGCCGCGATTCGGGCGTCGAAAGCGTCATAGTTGGCGGCGTAATAATCGGCGTTGTCCGGGTCATGTTCGGCCAACTTGTCCCGCACGATTTGGGCGTAGCGCAACGCCAGAATGGGGTCGGGCCAAAGATGCGGGTTGGGGTGGCCCCCTTCTCGTGGGAAGGAAAAATCGAACTGCCACCGGTCTGGCGCGATGGCCTGTTCGCCGAGGCTGACGATTTCGGATCCGGCTTTCAGGTTGGCGCTCGCCATTTCAAGTGTGGGTTCCTCCAGGAATAGACCGTTGAGGAAAACCAGGTCGGCATTGGAGAGTATAGAGGCCACGGACGGCGCGGGTTCGAAGGAGTGGGAGTTTACGCCTTCCGGCACTATGCCCCGTAACCGGATGCGCGTGCCGCCGATATTTTCTACGATGCTGGTAATTGGAGACACTGTTGCTACCACTTCCAGAGTATCGGTGGCTAGGGCCGTTGCGTTGGTGCTGGCGGGAGCGGCAGGTTCGGCGCAGGCGGTTCCCAGGATCAATATCATGGCAGTTGGCAGGCTGATTGCCGCCGCGAGCCGGGCAAGGCGGTTGCAGAAGATGTCAGGCAGAACTATTGCTGGGGAACGCCGGCGCATTTGTCGCAGGTGCCTCCTATCGTGAAATTCTCCAAATCCGGGGTGAAACCGAATTCCAGTTGCAATCGTTGGCTGAGCTCGTCCAGATAGGCGGGGCTGAGCGTTTGCACCGCATCGCAATGCGAGCAAACCATGTGGTGGTGACGGTTGAGCTGGTCGGTAAGCTCGAAGTGCAGCTTGTTGCCGATGACCACCTCGGTTACGACACCAACCCGCTTCAACAATTGCAACGTGCGGTAAACGGTGGCCAGGTCAACATAGGGGTGCTGCATCTTGACCCGGTTCCACACCTCGTCGGCGCCGACGTGGCCGGAGCGACCGGCCACGATGTCCAGCACAGAGAGGCGCTGGGGAGTCATGCGGTAACCCTGGGTGCGCAAACGGTCAATTGCCGAATCGTGGCCAGACATGGTTTACCTGCCATTGTTGCAATAATTTGCGGTAGCCAATCATAGCATAACAACAATCGTTGTCAATCATAGACGGCAACTCGAGCGTACCCACTTTGTCAAACAACCGCCCTACTGTCATTGCGAGGAGCGCAGCGACGTGGCAATCTCGTCGCCGTAGCAACGGCGGTTCGCCGACGTGTGTTCAACCTCATCGAGATTGCCACGTCGCTATGCTCCTCGCAATGACAAAGTGGGTACGCGTGGTGAGTCGATGACAATGTTCGTCCTCGCGAAAGCCCGTTTTCATAGGGGTTTCATTCAAGGCGGGGTGAGCGGATTGACCAGGCAGGTGACGTTTCCGCAATGTTCCTTGACAGCGGAGGTGCTAAAATCGGGGCAACCGAGGGAATCAGGATATTCGGGGTTGCCGTGACTAGCATGGAAACGCGACGCCGCGTCGGCGAAGTGATCGTATCCCACACGGAACGGGTGGAAGTGCAATGTTACGAATTGCACTCGCCGCCTCCGTTGGGGTCGTTGCTACGGATTGGGTCTCCGGCTGTTTATGCGGTGGTGCGGGACATTTGGCATGAGCCGCTTGACCCCAGCCGTCCCCTGGCGGCCCGGGGCGCTGACCTGGAAACGGAAGAGGAGATTTACGCCCAGAATCCGCAGTTGCGGGCGGTTCTGACCACCCGCTTCACGGCCACCGTTACCGGCTACGTTGACGGGCTGGACATCAGGCAGGGATTGCCGTCAGTGCCGCCAAACCTACACTCGTTTGTTTTCCGGTGCGAAGATGTCGAGGTGGCGTCTTTTGTTCGTCAATTGCAGTTTTTGCGATTGCTGATTGCGGATGGTTCTCTCACGGCGGATTTGGCGATGGCAGCTTTTTTGCAGCGTTCGTCGGAAACGGTTGCCGACCAACGCGGGTTCCTGATTCGGGCCGGGCGTGTGCTGGCAACCGAACTGGCCGGGGAATCTCAGCGCCTTTACACCATGCTGCGGGAGATCGCCGTATGACCAATAACAACGGCAACGGCAACGGGCCTGAACGGTTCGCTCACGGAGCGGAGGCACCAGGTCGTCAGATCGGCGTGGTGGTTGGCGGGCAGCTGTCGCGCGGTTTGCAGGTCAGGCTGGATGGTGCGGGCGGGGCATCTGTTGAGGATGTGCCGGTGGGTTCGTTCGTCACCGTTCAGGGGCGGCGCCAGCGGTTTTTTGGCGTGGTTACGGACATCGAACTGCGGACGGTAGACGACAGTTTGCGGCATTTCCCACCCACCGGGGGCGACGCGTTTCTGGCCGAGGTGGTGGGAGGTACGACGGCCTACGGAGTATTGTCGGTTATGCCGGGAATCGCCGTGCCGGATGGCAACGCCTATGGTATTCAACCGGAAACTTCAACCACGATACCGGAGCATTTCTCCCCGGTGTTCACGGCATCGCAGGCTGATATCGACGCTGTATTCAATGCTCCGCAGCATACGGCGCTGGCTTTGGGCGCTCCCCAGGCGATGGACGGCGCCACCGTCCGCCTGGACTTGAGCGCGCTGGCCAGCCGGTCGGTGGGTGTGTTCGGTGCATCAGGGTCGGGGAAAACGTTCCTGGCTCGTATGCTGTTGGCGGGACTGGTCAAACAGGGCGAAGTGGTGTCGCTCGTTTTTGATATGCAGAACGAGTATGGCTGGCAGGGCCAGGACAACGACCGCGGCAGCCAGGTCAAGGGGTTGAAACAGCTGTTTCCCAGCCGGGTGGTTACGTTTACGCTTGACCAACAAAGCAGCCAACGGCGGGGGATTACCCCGGACGGGATCGTGCGCATTGGCTATAACGAAATCCAGCCGGCGGACATCGAAATGCTGCGAGAGTCGTTGGGCCTGTCGGCGGTAGCGGCGGCGGCGGCCTACAATCTGGAAAGGCATTTTGCCGGGCGCAGCTGGCTGGGTGAGTTTATCGTGTTGGGCGGCCCGGATATTCCGGCCCTGGCGGACGCAATCGGTGTCAATGCGGCGGCGCTGGCAGCCCTGCACCGGAGATTGAGCGCCTGGCAGCGGTTCCAGTTTCTGGACGATGCCGCCGGAGCAAACGCCGCCCGCAGCATCGTGGAACACCTGCAACGCGGGAATCACGTGGTGCTGGAATTCGGGCAGTACGGAAGGAACGAGGCAGCATACATACTGGTCAGCAACCTGCTGACTCGCCGCATTCACGAAGAATGGGTGCGGCGCAAGGAGCTGGCCGACGGCGGGCAGGGCGCCGATCCGCGTCCGCTGGTGATTTTCATTGAGGAAGCCCACAAATTCCTGACGCCGGAGGTCGCTTCGCAGACCATTTTTGGCACCATCGCCCGGGAACTTCGCAAGTACAATGTAACCCTGATGATTGTCGACCAGCGTCCCAGTGGCATCGACTCTGAGGTAATGAGTCAGCTGGGAACCCGGTTAACGTGTAGTCTCAACGACGACCGGGATATGTCGGCGGTCCTGATGGGGGCGCGGGATTCGAGCCAACTGCGGGACGTGCTGGCGCGCTTGAGCAGCAAACAGCAAGCGTTGGTGTTCGGGCACGCCGTTCCGATGCCGCTGGTGCTGCGGCCCCGGGATTATGACGAGACGTTCTACCAGGAGATGGCGCTCTCCGCGGGGACTATGCCGGTGGGAATGCCAGTAGAGACGGAGCAGGAACGTATGCAACGGGAGATTGACGAGTTGTTCCCGCCAGAGTGAAGGTCGGATAAGTTGTTTTTGCATGGATGAACAGGATAAACGGGATTTATTGGGTGTTCTGTGATGAGGGTTGTTGAGACTTGCGCTGAGATGATGGCGTTGTGCCGGGAGGTGGAACGCCCGCTGGGGATAGTGCCGACGATGGGGGCGCTGCACGAGGGGCACTTGTCCCTGGTGAGGCAGGCGCGGGCGGACAACGCTGCGCTGACCGTGTCGATTTTCGTCAACCCCACTCAATTCGGGCCGGCCGAGGATTTTTCACGCTACCCGCGCAGCATGGAGCGCGACCTGGAGTTACTGGAGGCGGAAGGAACCGACCTGGTGTTTGCGCCATCTCCCAATGAGGTGTATCCTGATGGATTTGACACCTGGATCGAACCCGGCGCGGTCGCCGAGGGTCAGGAAGGCGAAGTTCGGCCCGGACACTTCAGGGGCGTGGCAACGGTGGTGGCCAAGCTGTTTACTATCGTAAGACCCGACCGCGCGTATTTCGGCCAGAAAGACGGCCAGCAGGTGGCGGTCATCCGCCGGATGGCGGCAGATCTCAACCTGGGCGTTGACGTGGTAACGATGCCCACCGTGCGGGAGCCGGACGGGTTAGCGATGAGCAGCCGGAATGCCTACCTGAATCCCGATGAGCGCCGGGCGGCAACGGTGATTTACCGGGCGTTGTGCGCGGCGGAACAACTCTGGCAATCCGGTGAGCGGGACGCTGAGCAGTTGAGGGCGGCGGCGTTCGCAGTCCTGCAAGCCGAGCCGCTGGTGGAGTCGGTGGACTACGTCAGCGTGGTGGACGCGGCTACGATGGCGGCGGTGGATGTAGTCCACGGGCGGCGTGTTATGGTGGCGGTGGCGGCGCGGGTGGGCGCGGTGCGGCTGATAGATAACGTGGTGGCGGGGGAACAGGTTAGTTGACAGCATCACGAATTCTGGTACTTCTACAATTAGGTATGCATAAATAGAACAGCAAGGATATGAAAATGTACGAAACGATTCGTGAGCTTTTGCAAGGTAGTGAGTTCTCCGTTGTCGAGACCTTTGAGATACCTAGCATCCCAGCTCGCTTCGCTGATATACCGGACTTTCTGCACGAAAGCCAAGTCGGTGCTCGACTCAGCCAGCGGTATAGTAGTGGTCTGTGGCAACATCAGTCCCAAGCGCTGGATGCGCTTGGACGTGGTGATAACGTCGTTATATCTACCGGGACGGCTTCAGGCAAGAGCCTTGTATTCCAATCGCTGGCTCTGCATAAGGTGCTTGGTGATCCTGGAAGCCGCGTCGTTGTATTTTACCCGCTCAGGGCGCTCGTGGCCGACCAGTTGCGCGGCTGGAGAGAAATGGCGCGCGAACTGGGTCTCGATGAGGCTGTAATTGGGCACATTGACGGGTCGGTGCCTGTTCGAGAGCGAAACGGGATTTTGCAGCAGGCGAAAATCATGGTTATGACTCCAGATGTTTGCCATGCATGGCTCATGTCAAATTTGGCTACGCCTGCGGTCAGGAATTTCGTAGGATCGCTATCAACGCTGATAATGGACGAGGCGCATACGTTGGAGGGAGTTTTCGGTAGCAATTTTGCTTTCCTGCTTCGGCGCCTGGTTGCTGCTCGGAACCATCTGATCGGCAGCGAATCAAGGACTCGACCACTGCAACTTGTTGCAGCCACTGCAACGATCGCCAATCCCGGGGAGCATATGCAGCAACTGACCGGTGCAGAGTTCTCCGTCATTGACTATGAATCCGACGGAGCACCGCGTTACGAGAGAATCGTAGCGCATATCGCTTGTCCTGAGAATTCGGAACTCCAAATTGCTAAAGAACTGCAACTCCGGGTGTTAAACCACGGGCAAGAAGGAGGATTCATCACCTTCGTGGATTCACGGAAAGGTGTTGAAACGTTAACTATAGCGTCTCAAGAGGACGTAGATTCACTTTCCGATAATCCTGCAGTAGTTCCCTATCGGGCAAGGTTACACACCTGAGGATAGGCGTCGGATTGAACAACAACTCCGCGTGGGCAGCCGTAAAGGCGTCGTATCAACATCCGCGCTCGAACTAGGCATCGACCTGCCTCATCTTCGCGTTGGATTCAACGTGGGGGTACCCGCGACACGTAAGGCGTATCGGCAACGTCTGGGGCGGGTTGGTCGCAACGGACCGGGCGCGTTTGTGGTGATTGGCCCTCCCAATGCGTTCACTAGATACGGTACATCGTTCTTGGAATACCATGAAAGGTCTGTCGAGCCATCGTACCTCTATTTGGACAATCGCTTCATGCAGTTTGCTCACGGGCGATGCCTTGCGAAGGAAACTGAGTGGCTGGCAGCTCCTGCGAATTTGCCAGCAAATATACAGTGGCCCAGCGGATTCGGAGACAGGTATGCGGCGGCGCAAGACAGCGGTTTCCGTCCTGTCGAATTTCAGGCAATAGCAGAGCTTGGCGGCGACATCCCACAATATGGGTATCCACTCCGCAACGTGGGAGAATTCAATTACCAGATCAAGCGTAACCGAAATTCCGATGGCATTGGTGAAGCGAGTCAATCTCAAGCATTGCGGGAATGCTATCCGGGTGCCACTTATTTGCACAATGCTCAAGCGTTCGAAGTTACGGCTTGGTTTACTCGCGGTTTCGAACCGTCCATCTTGGTCAAGCCTACGTCTCCACGTCGTTTCACGCGGCCCCGGATATCAACATGGGTCAATACGGGCGTAACAGCGGAGGATGTCGTTGATGGACATTTTGCCAAAGGAGAAAACGGGTTCCTCGCAGAGTGTCAGATGCAGATAACCGAACGAGTTGAGGGATATATCGATGCGCAAGGGCAATACCAAGCGTACCAAGATCTCCAGCAGCACAATCCTGCCATGCGTGCTCGGTCTCGACGCTTCAACACCAGTGGGGTTGTTCTTTGCATTGACGAGGATTGGTTCAAGAAAGAGTCAGTGAGGCACTCATTCTCCGACAAGTTGCGGGAAGTATTTGCTCACGAATATAGCCTGATGCAACAGGACATCGGCTCTGCGTTCACCTATATCGCTGTTCGAGGCACCGAGGGAACTACGCCTCGAAACGCTTGTATCGCAGTGTTCGACAATACCTACGGAAGCTTACGGTTCACAGAGAAGCTGTACCTTGAGTTTGAGCATATACTTGGGCGTTTGGCTGTTGCAGTGGAATCAGACGCCGATCCCGAGCGAGAACAGGCAGAATTCCAGACCATAGCAGGTAAGGTCCGCGAAACCATCGCTTCCTTTTCTGCCGGCACTCTTACTGGCTCGCGGGCTGATGAGCCGGTCGTTGGTTACGAGCAGGTCTTCGCGGAGGGATCGCGTGTGTATTTCCGTGAACGGGGGCAAATCGCAAGGGACGTGGAGGTCATTCAGCCGACCATAATGGATGGTAGTCTCATGTATCAGGTGAAGGTGGATGCCAACTCTGGTGTTACTACGCGTAAATGGGTTCCAGCGGACCGCGTAGAGCCGTCCGCTGATGCAGACGCTTGGGAACTCGTTTGGTGGAATCGTGCAACGGAAGCCTACGAGGATCCGCCAGGCGATGCCGATAATGGCTAAGCGATTGCAGGTGCTGCTGGACGAGGCCGAATACGCGGCGATTCACGATGCGGCGCAACGGCAACAGATGAGTGTGTCGGAGTGGGTTCGGCAGGCGCTCTGCGCCGCCCGACGCACCAACCAGGATGAAGTCGAAAGAAAATTGCAGGCTTTGGAAAAAGCGGCGCAGTGCAACCACCCTACTGCGGACATTGACCAGATGTTGCGCGAGATAGAAGCAGGCCGGTGGCTTTAGTGGTTTTCGTCGATTCGAATGTGCCTATGTATATTGTAGGCGCACCACATCCTAATCAGTCCCGCGCTATCAGCATAACCAAGGAACTCGTCCAGAACGGCGAGCGCATCATTACGGATGTCGAGGTGTACCAGGAGATATTGCATCGCTACACGGCGATACGGCGTCCGGAGGCGATTGACGATGCATTTGAGGTACTCGATGCGTTGGCCGACGATGTTTTGACTTACGGAATGCCGGAAGTTCGTGCCGCCCGTGCGCTGCTCGTTACGATTCCCGGCATATCGGCGCGAGCCGCTCTACACATCGCCGTGATGCAAGCGGCTGGCTGTAGCCGCATTTTTAGTTTTGATGCCGGGTTTGATAGTTGTCTCGGCCTCGGGCGCGTCAGTTAACCCGCCCTGTCCTACGATTGCGTTAGCTCCCGCACCGTTTCGGTCAGCGCCGGTATCACCTTTTCCCAATCTCCCACTACACCGTAACGCGCTTCCTTGAAAATGTTGGCGTCGCCATCTTTGTTGATGGCGACGATGGCTTTGGAGCCGCTGCAGCCGGCCATGTGCTGGCTGGCCCCTGAGATGGCAACGGTGATGTAGAGGTCGGGGGTGATTGTTTTGCCGGTCAGGCCCACCTGTTGGTTGGCGGGCACCCAGCCGGAATCGACGGCAGCGCGGGATGCGCCTACTGCGCCACCGAGGAGGGCGGCCAATTCTTCCAGCTGGGCAAAGGGTTCTGGGCCGCCCAGGCCCCGGCCGCCTGACACCACGATGCGGGCGTCTTCAAGTTTGATACCGGCGGCTGCTTCCTGAACGACATCCACGACTCGGCTTTTCGCTTCGGATGCGTCGATGTCCACTGGGTAGGCAATCACTTCGCCGGAACGGGCAGCGTCAGCGTCCAGGGGTTCGTAGGTTTTGGGTCGCACCGCGGCAATCTGTGGGGTCTGATTGCAGCTGACCACAGCGACGGCGCTCCCGCCATACACCGGTCGATTCGCCAAAAGTCGGCCGGTGCCAGCGTCCACGCCCACTTCGAGGCAATCCTGGGCCAGGCCAACACCGAGGCGGAACGCCAGCCGTGGCGCAAGTTCGCGCCCTTCGTTGTTGCGAGAAATCAGGATTATGCCGGGGTTGGTCTCGGTCACTACCGACTGCATCGCCGAAAGGTACAGGTCGGGATGGTACTCCTGCAATGCCGGGCTGGTGACTGATAGCACCCGGTCGGCGCCTTGGGAGATGGCCTGTTGCGGCGCACCGGCGGTATCGGCGCCCAACAGCGCTATGGTTAGTTCCTGCCCGAGGCTGTCCGCCAGCGACCGGCCGGCGGCCAGCAGTTCCTGAGCGGTGGAACCCAGCTGACCGGCGGGAGCATCTCCGAAAACCAGAACTCCGGTTGCGTCTGCCATTATTGTCTCCGTTGGTGGTTGGAAGCAGTGAGGGGACTAGATAAAGCGGTCTTCGCGCAGGCGCAGGGCCAGCTTGCGGGCCGCGTCCGCGTCATCGTCGCCCTCGATGAGTTCGCATTCCTGATCGCTCTGGGGAATGAAAAGGTCGTGCAATGTTATGCGTGGCTCCAGCTGGTCAGGATTCAGGTCCAGGTCGCCGGTTGTCCAGACGGTGGGGCGTTTGCGGGTGGCGGCCATGATGCCACGCAGCGTGGGATAGCGCGGCTGTCCCAGCTCATTGCTAACGGTTACCAACGCCGGAAGTTGAGCTTCAACTACATCGTAGCCGTCCGGCGCCAGGCGCTCAACAACCACCTTGTTGTCCTGCACGTTCACCTTTTTGCACAGGGTGATGCAGGCCATGCCGAGGGTTTCGGCGACACCCAGGGGAACCTGCGCGTTGTCCCAGTCGGAAGCTTGCCGTCCGCAGATTATCAAATCGAATCCGCCCAGTTTTTTGATGGCGGCGGCCAGCATTTGCACCGTCAGAAAGGCGTCGATGGTGTTGGTGAACGCGTCGCCTTGCAGCAAAACGAGCTCATCGGCGCCCATGGACAGTGGCTTTTTCATCACGTCTAGAGCGAAAGCCGAGCCTGACGAAATTACGGTGATGGTGGCGTCCTGCGCATCCTTGATTTGGAGGGCAGCTTCCACGGCGTTCTCGTCAAAACCATTGACCACCGGCGGGATGTTGGGCGGTGTGACGACTTGCAGGGAATTGCTGTCGATTCTAAAGGCGGCGGCCGGCATCTCAGGGTCAACGACCTGTTTGGCGAGCACGCAAATGTTAACGGGCATCAGGAAAAGGCTCCCCTCGTGCGAAGGATAAAAAGGACTATGTGAAAGTTATCACTAGCCTATGGCAGTGTCAAACAAAGGCGGCCTCGCCCCAGAGCCCTTTGGTTGTCATTGCGAGGAGCGATAGCGACGTGGCAATTTCGTTAGGCCCATGCCGTCGAGAACGAGATTGCCACGCTGTGCTCGCAATGACGGTTGCATGAACTAGATTTCGCGAAACGCGGGCTCCGGTTCTTCAATGTAGAAATTGTTGGCCCAGAGGTCGTCGATGATGGCCTGATCGCCTTCCGTAATATCCGGGGTGTCCACCGCGTCCGAGTATTCTTGCAACTCCTCCAGCGTGGTGAAATTGGGGAGCACGCTGGTGATAGTGGGTTGGTGGAGCACAAATTGAATGGCAGCCTGGCTCATGGTGCGCCCCACCTCTTCGCCGGCCAGGAACTTCACCTGATCGACTTTGACCAGAGCCTCGGTGAGCCACTGATGCCTACGGAAGGAACGGTGGTCGGACTCTTCGAACTCCGGTGGTGCGTCGTACCGGCCGGTCAAGGCTTCCGAGGCATGGGGCACGCGGGACAACAATCCGACCTGTTCCCGGTCGGCGATGGGGAAGAAGTCCTTGGCCGGGTCCTGCTCCAGGATGCTGTAGATTATCTGCATACTGCTGACGTGTCGCTCTTCCATGCTGGCCTGCCCCTCTTCAAACCACCCGATGTCCGGCCCCAGAGCGGAGCCGTAGTGCCGGATTTTACCCTCGTCTTTGAGGGCTTCCAGCGTCTCGAAAACTTCGTCGTCTTCGATGGTGGCAATGCGTGGGTTGTGCAGTTGATACAGGTCTATGTAGTCAGTGTTCAGGCGGCGCAGAGATTGCTCACAGGCGAAACGGATGAACTCTGGCTCAAACTTCTGCGGTCGTTCCCCATGCCCAATGCGCGGCGTGGACTGGTCGTAGAAGTCGTAACCGAATTTGGTAGCGATAATCATTTCGTGCCGGCGGTGGCCCATGAACTTGGCGAGCACTTCTTCTCCATAACCCTCGCCGTAAGTGTCGGCGGTATCGAAGAAGTTGATGCCCAGTTCGAGGGCTTCTTCGAGGAGGCTGCGGCGCATCTCCTCTGGGATGCGGCCCCACCAGTTGGTGGCCACGGTCCAGACGCCAAAGCCAACTTCGGACAGCATTAGATCGGTGCGGGGGAGATTGCGGTATTTCATGGTGGTTGTCCTTACTGTGGGTCGGATCAGTGAGTTGCCGGGTATATTTCGTCGGGCCTGACCATCATGGCAAGTATAGCGGCAACGGTAGCGTTTCGCGCGTGGTAGCCAAATATTCCGGCGTGCGACGGATCATGATCTTCACCCGGGGCCATGAACCGGATGCGCACGTCCACGGCGTCCCCACAGGCGGCAACGCATTCCCCTACGTTGAGCACTGCGAACAAGGCCGTGCTCCTGACGCGAAAGCCTTTGTCAGTTAGTGCTTGGCGAACACCGGAGATTTGGATGTCGCGGTCTGAATCGGAGAAATACTCCAGCCAGTTGGTGGACAAATACTCCTCGCCAGGGCGTAGCCGAAAGGCAGTATCGATCAACCCTCCGCTAGCGCCAATGTCGCGTGGTCGGCAATGCCGGACTACGTGGTGTGCAGGTGGGAGCTGGCGACGGCTTGGTTGTCCTTGAACCATGTGAACCACTCTCTCCCGGCTATCAGTTGCTCCGTTATGAATAAGCGACTGCCAATTTCGCTGCCGTCATTGACGTCAGCAAAGTATCCATCCGATTTGCGAGCAGCGTACATAACGTTGTCCGTGTCCATGAACCAGAGACTAATCCGGCGATAATCAGGAAACCGCCAAACCGCGCAAATCCAGCCTTCCGGAGAGCAGCCCAAATCCACCGGTCCCTCCGATTCCACTGCCCCGAAAAACGCCAAAAACCCCTGCGCGCTTTCCAGCGTAACAGGAACATCGCCATCATTCAGGTCGTCCTCCGACGCAAAATAAGCAATGCGGTCGGCAAGGTCAGGGCGCTCCCAGCCACGCAGGACATCGCATATCTCTGCGATGGAACGGAGGTGGGCGATGGCGTCCGGGGGAAGGGGGCGGGAGGTGGGGGACATGGTATTGAGGTGCCTTTGTGGGGGCCTGCGGGTGATTGGTACGATCAGTCGCTAGACATTCGCTGTACCCGACAACAGAATAACCGACTATGGGCGGCTCTGGCAAACCGATATTTGGCAACAATGTTAGGCAATTCCGTGAAGCGCTAGGGATGACACAAGAAAAACTTGCCGAAGCCGCAGAACTGGATAGGTCGTATATCGGTGGTGTCGAGCGAGGCGAGCGCAATCCCACGCTCAACTCAATTTTACGATTGGCGTCTGCATTGAGGATTGGGCCGGGGCTTCTTTTCGACGGTATCGGTGGTGATGTCCAAATACCTGACCACCCGGACGGAATTACGTCGGTTGCCACAGATGATCGGTTGCTAATTCGGTTCAAGTATGACCAGCATGACGCAGAGTATCAGTTGCCGGGTGCAACGCGACGGGAATTTGACGAGGTAGTGAATGTACTCAAAAACGGGTTGGCGTCCGGCAACAGACGAGCCGACGCTGTATCTGATGCGTTCTTGCGGGCCGTACAAACTTGGCCGGACGCCAACCCTTCCGATTTATGGACGTTTCTAATCAATCGCGCTTATTGCGATCGCTCCAATCATCCGGAGATTAATTCTCGACTCAATCTGGAGCAAAGTTGGAAACGAACCAGTGGATGGGCTCTGGAGCGGATTTTGGTTGAACATTACCGGATATTCCTCGTCAGTAACGGCGTAACCATAAAGATAAGCGGCAAAGCCGAAAAAGCCCGGCTATTAGGTGGGATTGATGACCCCCGTGTCGTAGCTGATAAAGCGGATATACTACTTTCGTATGATGCCGACGGCGTAGAGCGATTACTCGGCGTGGTACATGTCAAGGCCAGCGTTGCGGAAAGGCGCACCGACGATGTTCCAATGAGCCGGGCCCTAATTGAAGCTGGTTATCTTTCGGTGTTTTGGACAATGGATGCCAAGAGCTTTCCCGCGGATTATCCGGTAAATCGTGGCGAGTTTGGAGACAGTAGCGATGAGCAGATAAGTGACAAGAGGCGTGATTTTGAGGAACACGGCCACTTTTCTGCCTGCTTTTCCTACAATCAGAATACGATGCCAACGTCGGATAATAGCAATGCAGTAGCTCGGATATTTGTATGCGATTTTAGAAATCCAGATGACCGTTTCTCGCAGTTTCTGATCGCCGCTTTTCACCAGCGATTGACCCGTTAGGGTGCATGCCGCTTTGCATACCCGCCGCTGACAACCGAAGCCTGGACTCCGCAGCCTGTTCAGCGTCAATCTCAAACCCGATGTAAGTACAGCCGAGTTGCAACGCTGCCAATCCCGTTGACCCGGAACCGGAGAACGGGTCCAGCACGACCACGCCGTCGCCACTTTGCCCGTAGGCTTCAATGCAGCGTTTAGGCAATTCTATGGGGAAACGGGAACGATGTTGCAGACCGGGAATGTGCTCGTTGGCAAACTCCCAGACACTGGGTACTGGCGGTGTAGTTCGGAAGGAATGTTGCTCTTGGCGTGCCAGCAGGTAGATAGACTCGTGCTTGCGATGAGGCCGGCGGCAGCGTCCTTCCGGCATCGGGTTCTTCTTGGCCCAAATTACTTCGCCACGATACAGATACCCCGATTCCGTTAGTGAGAGCAACAGACGTTGCGGCAACATCAGCAGGTTGCCGTATTGCAACCAGCCGGTCGTTTTATCAACGAATGCCTTACGCTTGAAACGCGGCTTGGTGTAAGCCGCATTGTCTGGGCCAAAGCCATTTTGGTCGGCTCCCAACGAACTGTACTTGTAGTCCTTCGCGCCCCAATTGATGGGCGTATTGTACGCGTCGCCCAAGTTAATCCAAAGGATGCCGTGCAGCTTCAGCTTTGGCAGAATGGTAGCGAACACGGTCTGCAAAAAAGCGATGTACTCCCGAGGGTCTTCTTCAGTTCCGTTACCTAGAGATTCGCGCTGTCCCCAATAGGGCGGGCTAGTTACTACGATATCGATGCTGGCATCCGGCAACTTCGGGATTAGCTTTAGGCAGTCCCCCCTAAAAACGGCGGAATGCGCGACACAAATTTGCTCCGGTACTGCGGCGTTCATAATCGCCCTTCAGATTCTATTCGCTTTGGCAGAACTGAACGCCACTAATTTGTTCCAGTCTATCGCTCCGCTCTTATCACAAAACTGTTCCGAGAACTCTCGTGACAGTCGGTTAATGACGGAGCCGCAATTAGTAGCGAAATTGTCATTGCGCTGTTTAGCGTTATGCCCTAATGGTTCTATGATGCGGGTATAAAAACCGCTATCGCCGGAAATCAGTTCCCAAAAATCCTGTCCGCAATACTTGAAATAATTGCCCTTGTCCGGCTTTGGATCTCTACCGTAGCAGCAACCGTTTATTGCTATGACACTACTGCCGGCATTTCCTTGCCGTATGACGCGGGCTGCGGTACTAAAATTGTCTCGCATCTTTGCGATCTGGGAACTGTTGCCCCAGTTTGGACCGGACTTAATTGAAACTATGTACCGTGCTCCATCTTTGACGAACTCGAGGTCGATGCCGGTTGCGCTAGATTTCAAGCCGCTGTGAACTTGCTCAGCGACATAAATTGCTAAGTCCTCGAGAAAATCGCCGAACAGCGTTTCTTCTTGTGAACTCAAATGAGCGTCCAACAGCGATTTAATCAAGTCGGAGACTGCAACGAGGTTTTTGCTCCGGAACAGGTACGGATTCTTCCGACGCAGCAGATTAGAGAGGCGCAATTTATTTAGCGCTTCCAGCCGTTTGTCGTGAAAGGTGCCTATGTGGGCCTCAACGTACTCCGTAATCTGTTGGTCTGTAATGGTGCTCATATCGCCAGCCTTGAATCCTGTGCCAGCCGCTGCTCGAGCTTTTCGTAATATGGCTGGTGCATTTCAATGCCGATGATATTGCGACCCTTGTCCAGTGCGGCAAAGGCCGTAGTACCGGAGCCGATGAAAGGGTCGAGAACCGTATCGCCGGGGTCAGTGAAAAGGTCAATGAACCATTCTGGCAACCAATACGGGAACGCTGCACTGTGGCTACGATTGCCGCATTCCGTAGCACCGTGCAACACGTTGGTAGGGTACACCATATCGCGGCCCAGCCAGTTCTCCACTTTTTTGCCAAACCCGCTACCCACTTTGGACTCGTCGCGTACTCGGTCGGTTTCGCTCAGGTTGCGCATCCGGTTGTCATACCAGTCGCCTACCGGAACCATAACGGCTTCTTGGTTCATCTTGAACTTGCGCTGCTTGTTGAACTGCAACAGTCGTTCCCAAGAATCTCTAAACCTGTTGGGCCACTTGCCCGGGTAGCAATTTTTCTTATGCCAAACAAATTCCTCCGTCCACAGCCAACCACGCTTCCGCATCTCGAGGATTATCTCGATGACGTGGGTATGGCGTTCGCTGTTGACCGCCGGTTCTTTGATGTTCAGGATAAAGGTCCCATGTGCTTTAAGTACTCGCTGCAGTTCGTCGGCAATCGGTAGAAACCAATTTACATAATCAGTTGGTTTGATACCACCATATGTAGCTGCTCGTTGGTTAGCGTAAGGAGGCGAGGTCACAATAAGATCGACTGATTCTGCTCCAATGCGCTTGAGTTCATACCGGCAATCTCCTAGCAACAATGTAGCTGTTGACATAGCGTTTCCTCTCCCGGCTAGACGGATTTTGACGGGCCTAATGCTACTGACTGGTATCACGGTTGGCTACGGGCAATTGTCAGTAATTTGCTGTTGACTGTCAACGGCCTGGTGTCATTCGCCTTCCGAGTCCGCCCACTCGAACGTTATTCGCCCGTCCTGCCAGGGTAGGTTGGCTACCCACTGGAGCAGCTTATCCTGGGCCTCTGTGTTGAGCCCCTCGTCATTGGCCCATTCCGACGCCAGGCGCTCCAGTTCGGCGCGGCTATATTCGCGGCTGCGCTCGGAATCGGCGCAGTCCGGGTCAACCACGAGGTCGAACACAAAATCGTACTCCGGCGGCCCAACGACCGCCAGGGTTTCTTCGATGTCCACCTTGCCGGATAAAGTCAGGCCGCTACCAGGCCCAGGCTTCCCCGGACGGCTGCCACCATGCGGGCGAAGGTGGCGTCGTCGACGACCGGCGTGAGTTGGCCGAGGTTGACGGTGGGTATGACGTCCACCCAGGACTTGCAGCCGCCGTACTCTGGGATGAAGGGGACGGTTGCCGGCGATTCCATCCGGTAGACGCGCAGCAACATGATGGTCAGGGGCACCATGGGCTTCCAGTGCAGGCGGGACTGGGCGTAGCCGTCGGTCCAGATGTGATGGGGAGCGAGGTCTTCCACCTTGCCCAGCTGGTCAATCTCCAGCAGTTCGTGCACCCGTGCCCAGTGGGTGAAGGTCACGGCGTCGTCATCGGCCGGGTTATCGGAAAGCAATTGGCGCAGCGTCGGCTGGTGACTTTCCTTCAGCAGGTCCTCCCTCTGGTGCAGATAGGTGGGATAGAGCAGGAATTCGGGGTGCACGACGCGGAAGTCCTTGCTGTCCTCACTGATGCCGCCCTTGCGGAGCATCATAATCTGGTCGCCGTCGGCCAAAGCCCGGACGGTAATAGCCCATTCTTTCAGGGCCAGTTGGCAGGTTACGGGGGTAGTCATGGTGTCAACCTCCGGCAGTTTTACATCGATAGACAAGATAGACAGGATGAGATCGCCACGCTGCGCTCGCAATGACAAGGGTTACTTGTTGCGGTTGCAGAATTCGCCGTAGTCGGGCACTTCCTCGCCGAGCACATACAGCCAGTAGTAGGTGCCGGTGTCGCCCATGTATTTGAACTGTTTGCGCACGTCTTTCAGCACCGCGTAGAAATCGCCGTGGGAGCGCAGATAGTTCCGGATGCCGTCGTATTTCTCGTCGAGCTCGATGAGGCGTTGGGCGTTGTGAACGGTGGCGACAATCTTGCGGCGGTTCCGGACGATGGCCGTGTCGGTGGCCAGCGTGTCTATCTCAGACTCGCCCATTGTTGCCACTGAGGCCACGTCGAATCCTTTAAATCCGGCCTGGAAACCGGGCCATTTGTTGCTGACCACTTTCCAAGAGAGGCCGCTCTGGAAAACGGCCTTGGTCATAACTTCCAGGTAGTCATTGAGGCTGTGGGGCGCAATCTGCTCCGGAGCGTCGTGATCTATGGGATATTCGCGTTGGGTAGTCATAGCGTCTCAATCCTCCACTCGCTGGGTTATAGAACATGGATGGACAGGATATGCAGGATGTTTGGGCGGTAAACGGAAATCGTTTGCACCCGGTGCGTCCATGCTAACTAACGGCTAAAGCCCCGGGGCAGGATGGCGGTTCCAGCTTGAGCAACCGGCTCAGGTTGGCCGTCGTCACTTCGGCTACCTCGTCTACCGAGATGCCCTTGAGATCGGCGAGGCATTGGGCGACTCCGGCCAGGTGGCGCGGTTCAGTCCAGTTGTGGCGGTACTTCTTGAACGGTTGCGGGAAGGCGTCAGTTTCCAACACGATATGTTCCAGCGAAATGTTGCGCGCTACTTCCTGCAACTCGGGCAAACGAGTCAGCGGCCGGGCCAGCGAGATGAAAAAGCCGCCGTCGATGGCCTCGCGCGCCGTGGCTTCGTCGCCCTGGAAGTAGTGCATGGCGCCGCCGACCAGGCCCGCGTTTTCCTCCCGCAAGACCTTGAACACCGCCGGGTGCGATTCTCGCGAGTGAAAGATTACGGGCAGGCCCAGGCTTTTGGCCAGGTGGATGTGCTGCCGGAACACCTGGTCCTGCACCTCGTGGTCGGGTGAAGTGGGCAGATAATCCAGGCCCACCTCGGAAATGCACACCACCTGCGGGTTGTTGCGGGCCATCGTTTCCAGTTCGGCGTAAACGGCGTCGTCCACCGGCTGGTCAGCCTGCATGGGGTGTATGCCCACGCCAGCGTAGAACATGGGGTGCTCAACCGACAGGTCGATGCAGCGTTTTGTAGACTCAATGGTGGTGCCGGCCAGGATGATGAAACCCACGCCGGCGTCTCGGGCCCGCTCCAGAATCTCCGGAATATCCGCCGGAGCGTACTGGTCGAGATGGGTGTGAGCGTCGCAAAAAACGGGCGCTGCCGGCATGGTTTCGTCTCCGCTGGCGGCCGTGGATGTTCAGGTTCTCGTCGGCCAAAGTATAGCATTGCCGGTGGCGGGATGTATCGGGAGACTTCCATGTAAGGCGAATGAGCCGAATGAACGGCCCGCGTGCCGGCGCCGGGCCAAGAGAACGGCGCGGTGGGGGAGAATCATAATAATGATGCAGCAAGGCCGAAATTTCGGAGGCCGCTGCCGGCGGCGGTTCAGGCGTAAATAGCGGCGCCGGTGAAGTTCCGCAGGGCGTTCGGATTCACTTTGGCGGCGCGAAATTGGCGGGCCTGGATTCCGTTGACAGTTGGAGTCGGGCCGTGTACGATAATTGTTGACCTTAATGGTCGGAAATAGCCAGGCAAGCCGCCGGCGCGCCGCTAATGGCGGTGAGGAGGATACCCGTCCGATGACGACACAGGGCCAGCGTGTAATTTCCCGGGATACCACTGCTGCGGAGCTGGACTCCGATTACAAATGGGGTTTCACCATCGACATCGAGGAGGACGCGTTTCCCAAGGGCCTCAGCGAGGATGTCGTGCGGTTAATCTCGGCCAAGAAGAATGAGCCGGAGTGGATGCTGGAATGGCGACTCAAGGCGTATCGGTTCTGGACTCGCCAAAACTACAGCGAGCCGACCTGGGCGAACATTGAGCACCCGGCCATCGATTTCCAGGACATACATTACTACGCCGCGCCCAAGTCTGCTAAAGACGGCCCCCAGAGCATAGAAGATGTTGACCCGGAGGTGCTGGAGGCGTTCAGCAAGCTGGGCATACCGCTGGAAGAGCAGGCGCGGCTGGCCGGCGTAGCGGTCGATGCGGTGCTGGACAGTGTATCGGTGGCGACCACCTACCAGGAGCAGCTGGAGCAAGCCGGCGTAATTTTCTGTTCCATGAGTGAAGCCGTGCAGAAACATCCGGATCTGGTGCAGAAATACCTGGGTTCCGTGGTGCCTTATGCCGACAATTTCTACGCGACGCTCAACTCGGCAGTTTTCTCCGACGGTTCCTTCGCTTACATCCCGCCAGGCGTGCGTTGCCCCATCGAGCTGATGACCTACTTCCGTATTAACCAGGCCGATAGCGGCCAGTTTGAGCGGACGCTGATTGTGGCCGACGAGGGCGCCTACGTCAGTTACCTCGAAGGCTGCACCGCTCCGATGCGCAAAACCAACCAGTTGCACGCCGCCGTAGTTGAACTGGTGGCCATGGCAGGCGCTGAAATCAAATACAGCACCTTGCAGAACTGGTATCCCGGCGATAAGAACGGCGAGGGTGGGGTGTACAACTTTGTTACCAAGCGGGGCAAATGCGCCGGCGCCGATTCCAAAATCTCCTGGACGCAGGTGGAGACCGGCTCGGCCATCACCTGGAAGTACCCCAGCGTCATTTTGCAGGGCGACAATTCAGTCGGTGAATTCTACTCGGTGGCTCTGGTGAACAACTGGCAACAAGCCGACACGGGCACCAAGATGATTCATGTGGGCAAGAACACGCGCAGCACAATTGTAGCCAAGGGCATTTCGGCCGGCCACGGACAACAAACCTACCGGGGTCTGGTGAAAATCAACCCCTCAGCGCGCGGCGCCAAGAACTTCACCCAGTGCGACTCGCTCCTCGTTGGCGACCAGTGCGGGGCACATACCGTGCCGTACATCGAGGTCAAGAACCCGTCCGCGCAGTTGGAGCACGAGGCCACCACGTCCAAGGTTTCCGACGACCAGCTTTTCTACCTGCAACAGCGTGGCATTGGGGTCGAAGACGCACACTTTATGATTATCAACGGTTTCTGCCGCGGCATCTTCCAGGAGCTGCCTTTTGAGTTTGCGATGGAGGCATCGCAGCTGCTGAAAGTGAGTCTGGAAGGAACCGTAGGCTAAACCGGCGCGCGGCCTGATTACCCCGATCCTGACTACCAGACAGTGAATAGTTGCGTCACGGGTTGCGGCGAAACGCGTTGCCCCTGGACGCGCTGCCCCTGAAACCATTACCCCCGGAACCGTTACGCCCGGAGAGGAACCTAGCATCCGCGATGACGACTGCCAACCAAACTGACACGCCTATCCTGGAGGTGAAAGACCTCCACGTTTCTATCGACGGCCAGGAGATCTTGCGGGGCGTTAACCTGACGGTACTCCACGGAGAGGTGCACGCCATCATGGGGCCCAACGGCTCCGGCAAGAGCACGCTGGCCAACACCCTGGCGGGCCGACCCGAGTACAAGGTCACCAGCGGCAAAGTCCTGTACAACGGCGCCGATCTGCTGAAGATGGAGCCGGAGGACCGAGCCCGTGAGGGTATGTTCCTGGCGTTCCAGTATCCGGTTGAATTGCCCGGCGTGCGTGCCTGGCAGTTCCTCAAAGCCGCCATTGACGCGAAGCGCGTGCATCAGGGCGAAGAAGAAATGGGCGCTCGCGAGTTCGACCGCCTGCTGCGCTCCAAGGTGGAAGAGGTCGAGATTGATCCTGATCTGGTGCGCCGGTCGGTCAATGAAGGCTTCTCCGGTGGTGAAAAGAAACGTAACGAAGTGCTGCAAATGGCGCTGCTGGAACCCAAACTGGCTCTGCTGGACGAGACCGACTCCGGCCTGGACATCGACGCGCTGCGTATCGTATCCGACGGCGTCAATCGCCTGCGGCGGCCGGACAATGCGGCCGTGGTGGTTACCCACTACCAGCGCATCCTCAACTACATCAAGCCCGATTACGTTCACGTCCTGGTGGATGGTCGCATCGCGGTGAGCGGGGGCCCAGAACTCGCCGAGCAACTGGAAGCGCAGGGCTACGACTGGGTGCGCGAAGGCGTGGATGCCGCCGCGGAATGATGGTGGCGTTGCCCATCGTTGTGGAACTGCCAGTTATGGACACTGAGTTTGCGAAATGACATCCCTCGCCAATCCCGCTAGCGTTCAGCTGTCTGACGCCGAATGGCAGCGGTTGACACCGCAGACGCAGCAGTATGTTGCGGCCAGCTACGATTTGTTGAGCAAAGCCGACAGTTACCTGACGGCCGGCGATTTGCGCCAGGCATCCGAAAAGGGCTGGGGCGCGGCGGCGCAGATTGTAAAAGCCGTTGCCGAGAATTGGAGAGATTCCGGCGTAACTCACGGGCGGCATCAGGATTTGCGGGCGCTGGTAAACGGCTTGTCCGTGCTTGATGCAGAGTCAACATTGATTGTCGAGTTCCGCTCCGCGCAGGATCTGCACGAGAATTTTTACGAGAATAATAGTCCGCAGTATCGGGTAGTTTTAGACTTGGCCCAAACCGGGCGATTTATTGACACTATGCTGCCCTATCTCCGCCGTCCCCGGCCGCCCCAGGGGTTACGCCAGGGCCAATAGGCGGATTTCCTGATTACTTACGCCATTGCTGTGAGCAAATTGTATGACCACTACCGCTGACACATACCCTCACTACGCCGCCGCCTACGAAGCGCAATCGCCCGACGTGGCCGAGACGCTGCGCGCGTTGCGCCACCGTGGTTGGGACGCCTTTGCGCAACTTGGCCTGCCTACCGCCCGGCGCGGCAATGAGCCGTGGAAATACACCAATGTCGCACCGATTGCCCGGGAAGCTTTTGCTCATCCACAGCCAATGCCGGTGGAGGATGCGACCGTAACGCTGGACGATGTGCGGGCCGCGGCGCCCTGGCGCTCCGGCTGGCATACCTTCGTGTTCGTCGACGGTGTGTTTGCGCCCCACCTTTCCGCTGGCGCTGAGATTGCGGAATCTAGCGGGATAGTGATTGCTCCGCTGGCCGACACGATTCATACTGAACGGGGTGCCAGCGTCAGCCTGTTGGGTGAACTGGCGCGACCTGAAGATGACGGTTTCGTCGCCCTCAACACGGCCTTCGTTCGGGACGGCATGGGTATCGATGTGCCGGTGGATGGTGATGCCGGCGTGGTCAACGTGGTTTATCTGACCACCGGACGCGAACAGCCGAGGGTTACCCATCCGCGAATCATCGTGTCCGCCCAGCGCAATTCGCGAGCCACCGTGATTGAAACCTACGTTGGACCCGACGATACGCGTTATTTCACCAACGCGGTTGCCGAAATACATGTGCACGAGGGCGCTCGAGTTGAACACTACCGCCTGCTGCTGGATGGCATGGACGCGTATCACGTGGGCACCAGCCGTGTGATTCAGCATCGGGACTCCGGGTTTTCGTCGGTGTCAATCTCCCGTGGAGCCGCGCTGGGGCGCAATGATTTCGGCGTTACTTTGATCGGCGCCGGGGCCGAATGTACATTGAATGGCCTGTATCTGACCGTCGGCAATCAACACATGGACAACTACATCAACATTGACCATACCGAACCCAACGGCACCAGTCGTATGTTCTACAAGGGCATCCTGGACGGGCAGTCGCGGGCGGTTTTCGGAGGCAACGTTACCGTCCGGGAGGGCGCGCAAAAGACGGACGCCCAGCAAACCGACAAGAATCTGTTGCTGTCGGAGCAAGCGGAAGTGGATAGCAAACCAAGCCTGTTGATATACGCCGATGACGTGAAGTGCGGCCACGGCGCCACCGCCGGCCATATCGACCTGGATACCGTTTTCTATATGCGGAGTCGCGGCCTGGATTTGCCAACCGTCAGCCGCATCCTGATTCATGCCTTTGCCAGCGAAATCATTGACACGGTGGCTCTGGAACCCTTGCGGGAGTATCTCGACGAGCAATTCCAGAATTCGATTCCCGACGCTGACATCTCGCTGCCCATCGGAGGCCGCTAGTGACTACCCTACGAGGCCAGAACCAGACCGCTCAGGCGGACGCGCTGGGCGCAATTGACGTGGAGCGAATCCGACAGGATTTCCCGATCCTGCACCAGGAAATCAACGGCAAGCCGCTGGTTTATCTGGACAATGCGGCAACCACACAGAAACCCCAGGCGGTAATTGACGCCATCACCAATTATTACGTCAAGAACAATGCCAACGTGCATCGGGGCGTGCATACATTGAGTCAGCGTGCCACCGACGACTACGAATTGGCCAGGGAGTCAGTCCGCCGGTTTATCAATGCGCCCGACGACTGTGAAGTAATCTATGTTCGGGGCGCCACCGAAGGTCTCAATCTGGTGGCCAGTAGCTACGGTCGAAAATACTTCAAATCCGGCGATGAAGTAATCATTACCGGCATGGAGCACCACTCCAACATTGTGCCCTGGCAGTTATTGGGCAAGGAATTGGGCATCCGGTTGCGGGTGGTTCCATTCAACGATGACGGCGAGTTGCTGCTGGATGAATTCGAAGGGATGCTGAACGACCGCACCAAACTGGTGTCGGTGGTACACCAGTCAAACGCGCTGGGAACCATTAACCCGGTGCGAACTATCGTCGAGCTGGCCCACGCCAGAGGTGTGCCGGTCATGCTCGATGCGGCACAGTCGGTCCCGCATATGCCCATCGACGTGCAGGAACTGGGCGCAGACTTCCTGACATTTTCGGGGCACAAACTGTACGGGCCCACCGGTATCGGCGTGCTTTGGGGCCGAGCCGATTTGCTCAACGCGATGCCCCCGTACCAGTCGGGCGGCGAGATGATTCGTTCGGTTACCTATGAAGAGACCATATTCAACGTACTGCCGGCCAAATTCGAAGCGGGCACTCCGGACATCGCCGGGGCAATCGGACTGGGCGCGGCTATTGAGTACCTGGAAGCGATTGGGATGGAAAAGATTGCCGCCTATGAACAGGCTTTGATGCACTATGGGGCGGAGCGACTCTCCAGCATTGCGGGCCTGCGGATAATTGGCAACGCCGCCGACAAAGGCGGTGTGTTGTCGTTCATTATGGACGCGGCCCACGCCCACGACATTGGCACTATCCTGGATGCTGAGGGGATTGCGGTGCGCACCGGGCACCATTGCGCGCAACCGGTGATGGCGCGTTACGGGGTTGCCGCTACCGCGCGGGCATCGCTGGCTCTCTACAACACTACGGCCGAGATTGATTCGCTGGTCAAGGCCATTGACCGGGTTATTGAGGTGTTTGGGTAATGGCTTCCGATTTGGGTGACCTCTACCAGGAAATCCTCCTGGAACACAATCGCCGGCCTCGAAATTTCCGCACGGTGGACGGGGCGACACACCAGGCCGACGGTTTCAACCCGTTGTGCGGCGACCAGATTAGGCTGCAACTCAAGGTGGTCGCAGACACCGGAGTGGTGTCGGACGTGGGGTTTCAGGGGCACGGCTGTGCCATCAGTCGGGCATCTGCGTCGCTGCTGACGCAAGCCGTCAAGGGCGTGGCCGAGCCCGAGGTTGAGGCCCTTTTCGAAGAGTTTCGCCGGATGATGACCGAACCGGACGCCGATTTGAACCTGGACCTGCTGGGCGACCTGGAAATGCTGTCAGGAGTGATTGCCTACCCGACGCGCATCAAGTGCGCCATCCTGGCCTGGCATACGTTGAAAGCCGCTCTGGACGGCGAAGCCATCGCTACCACGGAATAGCAGTAATCCGGGGGAATAGCCGTCATCCGGGAGCGTTGTATCAGGTATGCCGCAGGTGCCCGACCAGCCCGAGGCGTTGTATGGCGACGTCATCATGGACCACTACCGCAATCCACGGCATCGCGTGCGGCTTACCGCTGCCGATGTTGAAACCGAGGAATTTAATCCCTTTTGCGGCGACCGGGCGAACCTGCAACTCCGGCTCGGTAAGCATTCCGAACGACCGGCCACCATTGAAGGCGTGAGCGCCGTCGCAGAAGGTTGCAGCATCATCCAGGCGTCAGCATCCTTGCTGGCCGACCGGTTGCGGGGTTGCACGCTGGAGGAGGCGGCAGACCTGTCGCGCCTATTCCGCGACCTGATGCAGGGGCAGCCGTTGCCCCCGGCCGCGTCGCAGGCGCTGGGAGGCTTGGCGGCGCTGGAAGTGGTGCGCCAGTACCCGGTGCGCATCAAATGCGCCCTGCTGCCCTGGGTTGCGCTGGAAGAAGGACTGCGCCGGCTGGGCTAATCGGCGTTGTCGGCGGTTGGCAAGTGGGGCGCGGATTACTTGCCCTGCAACCCGCGCAGGTAGGCGATGTGCCCCACGTGCTGGTACATCTCGCCAATGATTTGGCGGAACATCGCGCCCAAAGACATCTCAGGACGACGTTCCCGAGGCACCGTCTCCATATCGGTGGGAGACAGAGTATCCAGATACGCCAACGTGGCTCGCCGGATGGCTGCCCGGTACTGCAAGAACTCGCCCAAATCCAGGCGGGGAAAGTTGGCTACCTGATCGGCAGTGTGCCCGAACCCGTTGTCTCTGGTGGGCAGGCCGAACTTGTCGTTCCAGCCGTCCTGCTCCCAAATCTCGGTCTCGAACTGGGCGAAAAACTGGACCCACATATCTTCGACCCGCACCATGTGCCACAGTATCCAACCGATGGAATTAGCTTCCGGCGCGGGCTGCCAGGCCAGTTCGTCCGGCGTCAGACCGTCCAGCGCATCCAGCAGGAACCCGTTTTCCTTGTCTAGAGCGTCGACAATAAACTCATTCAACGTCATGATGTGAACTCCGATGCGACTTGGCGGGGAGACTGGAAATCAATCCAAAGCCGACGCTCAATTGTCGGTGCGATGGCGACCAGGTCAGGCGGTCAGGAACCCCGCCACGCTGTCGTGAAATGCGTCAGGACACTCCAGCTGCGGAATGTGACCGCACTGCGGAATCACGGTGAGCGAGGCGTTGGGTAGCAGGTCTCGGAATGCCGCGCCGTATTCCGGCGGTATCACCTGGTCGGCGTCGCCCCACAGCACCAGCGTGGGCATGGTAATGCGGTGGACACGTTTGGTGAGGCCGCGCTCCGGGATGGGCCAGGTGAACTTGGCCACGGATTGCAACGTCTGGAGTCGATCCAGCGTATGCTCCAATTGCTCCTCGATGCCCTCCGGCGGCGTGACGTATGCTTTGGCCAGGTCGCCGTCAGAGTCGTACCACAGCATTTCCCGGCGTTCATCAGGCGTAAGGATGAAGAAGTCGGCAATCGGTTTGTCGTCCAGCCATAGACCCAGCGAATTCACCAGCACCAGGCGTGAAACTCGATCCGGCCGATGGGCTGCCAACTCGGCGGCGCAGAAACCACCGTAGGAGTGGCCGACTACATGACAACGCTCAATTCCCAGGGAGTCCAGCAATTCTTCGTAGAACTGCACCAGATCCCACAGGTCGTCCAGATGGTTCAATCCCGTGGATTCGGAAACGCCGGGATGGGCCGGCGCGTAGACGTGGTATTTCTCGGCCAGGCGATCGAGAAAGTCAGGCCATCCGACGTAGCCGCCGGCTCCGTGCAGGAAAATAAGCGGGTCGCCGGAGCCGCCTTCCGCGACCTGAACGCTGAACATACCACCGCGAACGGAGACCATTCGCTCAATGTGCGCAACCATAGGAGAGTCACCTCGGAGATTGTTAAAAGAATCGCCGGCAAAGCCTGACGAATGTCATACAATGCCAACCGTAAATCGCGCAATACGATACCACAACCCAAACATTTCCGGCACGGATGCCGTCAGCAGCGGCATGGGATCAGACACTCGGAAATGCAGTTCACGCGTACCCACTTTGTCATTGCGAGCGCAGCGCGGCAATCTCGTTGCCGTAGCAATGGTCGCCGTAGCAATGATGGTTCACCGACGTGTACTCAACCTCAACGAGATTGCCACGTCGCTATGCTCCTCGCAATGACAAGTGATGATGGACGCTGATCGCAATGACAGTAGGTTGTAACTGTTCAGACTTGGTGGGGGAATTGGTTCAAAGAGGTTCGGGGATGGCTGGCGCGAGGGGTTGTGGTTATGTCATATAACGGGTATGGATTCGGAAATCGACCTGTCCACCGCTGACCGCGATGTGCTCATCGCCATCGTCATACGGCAGGAGGCCATCATAGCCCGACAGCAGGCCGTCATCGAGCGCCTGGAGAAGCGGATTGCTCAGCTGGAAGGGCGGGCCAAACCCAGTGGCGCCCGGGGGATGCCCGGTGTCAAACCCGAAGCCAGCCGGAAACCGGCCCAGCCCAAAGCGCCACGCCAGCCCCGGCCCCACGGCTTTGCCCGCCGTCGCATGACGCCCACCCGTCGGGTGGAGCATGTGGTGGACCACTGTCCCGACTGCGGAACGCTGTTGTCCGGCGGCTGGACCCAGCGCACCCGGGAGGTCATCGAGCTGCCCCAGGTTCCGGCGGAAGTTACCGAGCACGTCTACATCGCCAGGGATTGTCCGGGGTGCCGACGCCGCTGCGTTTCCCCGGCGCAATTGGACGGCGTGGTAATGGGCCAGCAGCGCATGGGTATCAACTTGATCAGCCTGATCGCCACGCTCCGAGAGGAGGCCCGACTGCCCATCGCCGTCATCCAGCGGTATCTGCACACCGTCCATGGGCTAAGCCTCAGCGTGGGAGCCATCATGGCTGCGGTGCATCGTACCGCGCAAAGGGCCCAGGCCGCAGTGGACCGGATCCTGGCCCAGATCCGCGCCAGCCCAGTGGTCCATGCCGACGAGACCGGCTGGCGTGAGGATGGCAACAACGGCTACGTGTGGACCTTCAGCACACCATCGGCGCGCTACTTCCTGAGGCGGGGTCGCAACAAGGAAGTGGTGGATGAAGCTCTGGGCGACACCTTCTCCGGCGTCCTGGTCAGCGATTTCTACGCCGCCTACCACCATTACGAGGGCCCCAAACAACGCTGCTGGGTTCATCTGTTGCGGGACATTCACGACCTGAAGGTCCTCTATCCGAAGGACCAAAAGCTGGCGCAGTGGGCCGACGCCGTCCACGAGATTTACGACCGGGCCAAAGCCAGCGCCCATCCTCAGGCCAAGCGGCGCCGCACCGCTCAACTGGCACTGGAACGGCAGTTGCTGGCCATTTGCCAACCCTTCCTTCACGACCCCTCGGCAACCCAGGCCAAGCTATGCCGACGCATCGAGCGCCATATCAAAGAACTCTTCGTCTTCGTGGCCGAACCGGAGGCGCCATCGGACAACAACGCCGCCGAACGCAGCCTGCGCCACCTGGTCGTCAGTCGCAAGGTCAGCGGCGGCACCCGGTCGCAACGAGGCAGCAGAAGCAAGATGACCCTGGCTTCCCTCTTCGGCACCTGGCGCGCCCAAGGACTGAATCCCCTCAATGCCTGCCGGCAACTGCTCTCTTCCCCGCAACTCTGAACAGTTACAGTAGGTTGGTTTGGTTTGACAAAGTGGGTACGCGTGAGCGTCGTTTTGTATTTGACACCAGAGAAAACGGTTGCGTATAATACACTTGATGCCCAGTGCGGGTCAGTCGCGCCGGTTTGGCTAAGCGCCGTAGAACACCGTCCCGACAGCATGTCCGGGATGTGCTTGTTGTCTCGCAGCCGGTTCGTCGCCTTCGCTCACCCATATACACTCCCAGGTGACGCAGATTAACGGACGCCGGCTTTTAGTTTGGGTGTACGGCGTTGGGCTATGTAGTTCAAGGGCCAAATTGTCGCAGCAGGTACGCTAGGTAGTTATGCCCACCAAGTTTATTTTTGTGACCGGCGGCGTGGTCAGTTCCATCGGCAAAGGGATTAGCGTCGCTTCCATTGGACGCATCCTCAAAAGTCAGGGTCTCTCGGTGTCGGTCATCAAGCTGGACCCGTACCTCAACGTCGACCCAGGCACCATGTCGCCGTACCAGCATGGCGAGGTTTTCGTGACCAAAGACGGTGGCGAAACCGACCTCGACCTGGGACACTACGAGCGGTTTATCGACATCGAACTGACCCGTCAGAGCAACGTAACCGCCGGTCAGGCTTACCTGACGTTGATCACCCGTGAGCGCCGCGGTGACTTCCTCGGTGGCACCATCCAGACAGTCCCCCATCTCACCAACGAGATAAAATCGCGGTTGATTGGATTGGCCGAAACATCCGGGGCCGATGTGATAGTGGTGGAAGTGGGTGGCACGGTTGGTGATATTGAAGGCTTACCCTTCCTGGAAGCCATACGGCAAATGCGCAATGAGGTGGGCCGCAACAACGTCTTTTACATTCACTTGACGCTATTGCCCTACATTTCGGCCTCGGAAGAACTCAAAACCAAACCGACTCAACACAGTGTCAAAGAACTCCGCAGCATTGGCATCCAGCCGGACGCGTTAATCTGTCGCAGCGACACCGAGATTACGCGGGGCATACGGGAAAAACTTTCCCTGTTCTGCGACGTCGCTTCCGAAGCAATCTTTCCGATGCCCACGGTCAAGAACGTTTACGAAGTCCCGCTGATAATGGAAGAGTTCGGTGTCAGCCGAATCCTCTCGCAAATGTTGGGACTGAATGGGCAATGCGAGTTGAGCGAGTGGAGCGGGCTGGTGGACCGGATGAACGCCGCGGAAGGCGAAATCCCCGTGGCCATTGTAGGCAAGTATGTGGAATACCCCGACTCTTACATGTCGGTGCGCGAAGCCCTGCGCCACGCAGCAACATCGTGCGGGTTGCGTGCCGATGTACGGTGGGTACACTCCGAAGCTGTGGAACGGGATGGGGCCGACGTGCACTTGAAGGACGTCAGCGCCATCGTAGTGCCGGGCGGCTTCGGTCCCCGTGGTGTCGAAGGAATGGTGGATACGAGTCGTTACGCCCGTGACAAAGGCGTGCCCTATCTGGGTTTGTGCCTGGGAATGCAGGCGATGGTAATTGACTGGGCTCGGGACGTGGCTGGCCTGACCCACGCCAATTCATCTGAACTGGATCCCGACTGTGAGCATCCGGTTGTGGACATCATGCCCGACCAGAAGGGTATCACCGACTTCGGCGGCACCATGCGGCTGGGGCAGTATCCATGCCGGCCCCAGTCCAACACACGAACGGCTCAGGCGTATGCGGCGCCGGAAGTTATGGAACGCCACCGTCACCGCTATGAAGTCAACAATAAATACCGCGAATCCCTGGAAGCGTCGGGTATGGTGATGAGCGGTCTGTCTCCGGACGGTGAATTGGTGGAAACGGCAGAAGTGCCCGACCATCCATTCATGGTTGGGGTGCAGTTTCACCCTGAATTCCAGTCGCGACCGAACCGCCCGCATCCGTTGTTTAGCGCTTTGATCGGGCAGGCTAGCGCCATTGTTCGAGAAGGCAACCAGTTGCCGTTCCGCAAATCCGGCGGGTGGTCATTCCAGTCCAAACGATAACCCGCAGTATCCGTGAATCGGCCGGAATGCTCGAAACGCCGGGTCGATTCCCATAGATTCGACGATAGCTGAACAGAGATTGCGCCTGGCGTCGCGCCACACGTGCCGGGCCCGGCCATTCGATTACACAACCCCTGGAGGACGAGGCAGTGAAACTGTTTCTGGACACCGCCAACATTGATGAAATTCGGCAGGGGGCCGAACTTGGCGTGATTTCGGGAATTACCACCAATCCATCATTGGCGGCCAAAGAGGGAATCGGCGGTTCAGTTGGTTACCGCGCGGCGGTGCAGGAGATTGCGGACATCGTGGACGGCCCCATCTCGGTGGAAGTGGTCAGCACCGACGCGGCGGGCATGATTACCGAAGGTCGGGACATCGCCGAATGGATCCCCAACCCGTGGGTCAAAATTCCCAGCACCGAGGAAGGATTTAAAGCCATCAGCGTGCTGGCCCGCGATGGCATACAGGTCAACCAGACTCTGGTCTTTTCGGTAAATCAGGCATTGCTCGGCGCCAATGCCGGCAGTACGGTGGTGAGCCCATTCGTTGGCCGGCTGGATGACATTGGGCAGGACGGCATCGGCTTGGTGGCCGATATTGTGGCCGTGTACCGGGAACAGAATGTGGCAACGCAGGTAATGGCGGCCAGCATTCGCGGGCCCCGGCACTGCGAGCTGGCCGCTGCGGCCGGCGCCCAGATTTCCACTGTGCCTTACAACGTATTGACGCAGATGATTAAACACCCACTAACCGATGCCGGTTTAGCTCGATTCTTGCAAGACTGGCAACAAGTTTCCGGAGGCTGACGAAATGGTCCGCGCCCGCCCTGCTACAACTACCGCCCCTCGCCGCCGCCGGCGACCTGTGGTTTCAGACGCTAACGACGCCGAGGCTGTGGTCGCTGTTGCTGAACCGGTGGACATCGAAGCCGTTAACGGTCGGGGTTATCCCGAAGGCGGCAACGGCGCCCTGCCGGAGAAATTCCTCGACATTGCCGACCTGTCCGGTATGCCCTATGACGAACTGCTGGGCCTGGCGCCGAGCGTTGGTTTCCGCGACGAAAGCGCCCTGACCGAACTGGGTCGGGAGGCGCTGTCGCAGAAAATTCGACAGGCCGCGGCTAACCGCAATATGCTGACCGCTTCCGGTGTGCTGGAAGTTATGGATGCCGGACACGGCCTGCTGCGCTCGGTGCAATACCCGCCGGTAAATGGTGATGTGTTCGTGGGCCAGTCCCAGATCCGCCGGTTCAACCTGAAAACCGGGGATTCGGTTACCGGCCTGGTGCGGCCTCCCAAGGAAGGCGAACGGCGCTTTGGCCTCACCCGGGCCATTCGCATCAACCTGCTGGACCCGGAACTGCAGAAACCCGGCACTCGTCGGTTGTTCGAGTCCCTGACGCCGATATTCCCCAATGACCACATCGTGCTGGAACACGATGGCGGCTCTTTGTCCTCGCGAATGATTGACCTGTTCGCGCCCATCGGATTGGGGCAACGCGGCCTGGTCGTGTCACCGCCCAAAGCCGGCAAGACTACCGTGCTGCGCCAAATCGCCGCCGCCGTCTCGGAAAACCGGCCCGATGTGGTGTTGATGGTGGTGCTCATCGGCGAACGCCCCGAGGAAGTTACCGAGATGCGTCGAGCCGTCTATGGGGACGTGTTTGCATCGACGTTCGACGAGTCGGTGGAAGAGCAGTGCCGCGTCGCTGAGCTGGCGGTTGAGAGGGCGAAGCGTCTGACCGAAACCGGCCGGGATGTAGTGATTCTGTTGGACAGCATCACCCGCCTGACGCGGGCCTACAACCTGGCGCTGCCCACCTCCGGGCGCACGCTGTCCGGCGGCATTGACCCGGCGGCCCTGTATCCCGCCAAGCGTTTCATCGGAGCGGCGCGCAACCTGGAGGAAGGCGGTTCGTTGACCATCATCGCCACTTGCCTGCTGGACACCGGCAGCCGGATGGACGAGGTAATCTACGAGGAATTCAAGGGCACCGGCAACATGGAACTGCACTTGGACCGGCGCCTGGCCGACCAGCGGTACTTCCCGGCCATCGACGTGGTGCGCAGCGGCACCCGTCGGGAGGAGTTGCTCTATGATGCCGAGAAGGAACAGCAAATTTTGCTCCTGCGGCGCATGGTTACGCTGGCCTCGGGCGGCGACCAGGCCAACATGGGCGATGCCACCAAGCGCGTACTGGAACGGCTGGCTCGAACTCGCACCAACGCCGAGTTCCTGAACAACCTGACCAAAGACGCCTAGCCTGAAGCTAACAGCCGTTTCAGCCAAATGCGAGGGGCTAACCTGAGTTCGCCCCCCTTTTGTTTTGCTAAACACTCGGCAAATCGTCGAACGGCGGTTGCTCCGGAGCAACCCGCCGCGACCTCAGTGCCACCAACGCGGCTACTAGCGCGACAGTTGCCAGCAAGCTTACGCCCACGGCGACCAGCCAGAAGATGGTGAATGTACTCAACCCGCCATCCGACGATTCCGGTTCGGAGGCGGGCCGGTCAACCACCGTTTGATCATCGTCGGAGGGTATGACAGCGGCAGTAACCGTCTGCACGATAGCCGTGCGGTTCACCGTAGGCGGAGGAACCGGGGTATCGGTCGGTGGCGGCACTGGCGTAGCGGTAGGCATCGGCGTGCTGGTGGGGGGCACGGGCGTATGCGTAGGTGGTATGGGAGTGTCCGTCGGCAACGGCGTGTTCGTGGGTATCGGCGTGTTGGTGGGCACCGGTGTAATCGTCGGCGTGGGCGTTGGCGCCACGTAGGGCACTGTGTTCAGCGTTACCGTTGCGAATACGCCGGGTACCCGGTCGCGGTCCGAGTCGTACACGTAGAGTGTTGCGGTGTAGCCGGTTCTGGTGGCAAGGTCCTCGTGATAATCCACCGGAATCATGGATTGGCCGGTGAACTCCCCGACCCGGCCGGTTGGGAAGGTTGAGCTGCCGTTGAACCTGAGGATGGGGCCGTTAGAGAGCCGCACCGAATAGCCGGCAGTATAATCTTCCAAACCGGACACCCTGACGGTGATGGGTTCGCCGATGTCAAGGTCGGGTGGAGTAACTGACAACTTGCCGGCGGCGACCCGGATGCGGTAGGACGCGGTGAGCTGGTTCAGTGGGTAGTTGTCAATTTTCACCTGTACGGTTAACACCGCGCCGGCCTGCTGCCGTCGGGTTACTTCATACTGAAATTCCCACGATGTGCCGGTGGAATACACAAAAGCGGGCCGGCCGTCGATGGTTACTGAGATGGTGGGTGGACTGTAGTAGTTGCGTTCCGGCGGGAAGTTGGCGCCGCGAATAGTGATGGTGTCGCGCAGCATTACTTCGCCATCGGCCGGCGTGAAGGTGATGATGGGTTTGGCTATTTTTACTTCGGCGCTGGCCCGGGCGCCCGTATTGTCGGTGATTTGCAGCGTTTCGTCACCATCGGAGCTCAGGAACCGGCTGATGAGCTCCGACGAAACTTTGCCCTGGGGACTCGCCACCGCAAAAGTCCCCGCCAGTCGCCCGCCCCGTAACAGCGGCACACACTTGTCGGTTACCTGGTCGCCATCCAGGAAGGCCAGGGGTATGCCGCCCAAAGTGATGCTGCAGACTTCGTTGCCGGGCAGGTTAAACGAGGCTGCGATGGCGTTTTGCCCCAGGGTCAAGCCGCCGGAGCCGATGCCCTGCACCCCCAACTCGAAGGCCGCGATGGTGATGTTGGCGTTCGCGGTTCGCTCATTGCCTTCCCTATCCCGGAGAACGACGGAGATGGTGACCGTGCCGGAAGTGCGCGGCGGGATGTTAACCCTCAAAGTCGTGCCGGACTGCCACCACTGACCGCCTTCCAGAGGGCGGCCGGCTACCCGAACATTGCTGACGGTGAGGCCGCCGGCCGCCCCTTCGATGGACAGTTGCACCGCCTCGCCGGGCCTGACGGTTACCCCCGAACCCACCCCCACTACCCTCAGACCGGCCTTCACGTCAATTGTGATAGGTGTATCGCTGGTTCTGCCGCCGCCGTCGCGCGCGCAAACCTGGTACCTGCCGGCGTTGGGAAAAGCGGTAGTGCGAATCTCAACCTGGGCGGTAAAGCGATAGTCAGAGCCCACGGTGGCGCTGCCGACGTTTCTCCACCCGCCGCCGCCAACGCCGGTGCACGTTGCGGAACCGGCGCCTGGCTGGGCGGACAGGTTGACGGTAAGGCCCGGCGCGAAGCCGGCCCCGGTAAACGTAACCGTTTCACCGTAGCCAACCGCATTCTCTCCGTCGATAGACATGGCCGCTTTCATGACTAGAGTGTCCTTGAGCGTGGCGCCATCTTCCCACTGAACGGTAATCTCATAGGGTTCGTCCGATTCGGCAGGTTTGCCGGGCAGGCGGATGATATTGTTCAACCTGATGGTGATTTTCTGAGCCCCTAAAACTTCGCACGCTGACCGCGTAAGGTCAGCGTAGGTAGCTCGCCACCCACTGCAGCCGGACAATCGTATTATGTGCGGCGACCGGTCGCCCATATCGGTTTCAGCGTATTGTGGGTGGTACCTTCGGTCGGCGATGATGGTGATGCTATTTTCGTCAATATTTTCGGGGATGGTCGACTCCCTGGGCACCTTGATGGTGATGTCGCTCCGGGGTGGAGTGCAGGGGTTGTTAACCGTCAGTGTGAGGGTCAGGTCAATAAGCTCGCCGGGGGTGGTGTCACCGTGCTGGTCGAGGTCAAGCTTGGTATATGCGCAGAAGGTTTCCTGCCCCTTCACCACACCCACGCCGACCAGCAGCATTGCAACGGCGGCCACGGCAAGTATCAGCCAGGCAGCAAATTGGCGTCGGTTTCTGGGACGTGTGGATGCGCGCACGGTGCTCATTGAATCTACATCTTCGGGTTGACCGCCGGGCTGCCGGCAGTCATCAAGTATGGGCAACCATTGTATGCTACGCCAGCCGGCGGGCCGACAGATTGGCCGGGTGGCTGTTGTGCTATTATTAGTTTTCGACGACTGCCCTGCAAGTGAACCATGTCGCCACGCTCGGGGAACATACTCATTGTGGATGACGAGGCCACCTCTGCCATCGTGCGAGCGGTGCGCCAGCGTCTGGGGGAAGATGGTTGGGACACCCAGGTGGTCAGCAAGGAGGAGCACGGTTCCGCCGACGATATGCTGTGGGCCGCGTTGCACGCCATTGAGGATCAGCGACCCAACGCTGTGATTCTGGACGTGCGCCTGGGCGACTACCGCGATGACCAGTTCAAGGGGCTGGACATTCTGAAACGCATCGTCGTGCAGCATCCCCAACTGCCCGTGCTGATGTTCACCCAATACAGCCAGGGCGTGGAGCGCGACACAGTGGCCCGCAGCGCCCTACAAGTTAACTCCCCGGTGGAGTTCATCGACAAGCTGGCCTCGCCGGAGGAAGTGGCGTTGCGGTTGCGCCGGCTGGTGGGCGTCCAACCGCACACCATCGCCATCGGCGAGCGCATTGTGGTGGACACCGAGGGCGAGTCGGTGCAGGTTCGGGACGCGCAGGGCCGACTGACGCCGGTGGCCGATGTGGGCGGACGGCGCTTCCAGATTCTGCGCGAGCTCGCCGAAGCGTGGTATCGCAGCCCGGGCAACCTGGTGTCATTCGACCGGCTGGAACGCTACCTGGAAGGCGACGACACCCGCGCCTCGCTGCGAGTCAGGATCCGCGAGATCAAGGTGTCGATGGGCCGAGCGTTGGGAGTGTCGCTGGGCGCCAATGACTTCATCGTCAGCGTGCGCGACCGGGGTTACCGGTTGCTGCCGCCGCGGGAATAGGATCGCAGGATGGCTATTTTGACGGCGCGGCGGGTCGCGGCCTATCCCTGGCCGGCGCTGCTGGGCCTGGCGCTCGCAATGCTGGGCCTGCTGCTGATGCTGCTGTCGGTGTTTTTCCCGCTGGTGTCGCTGTTCCCGGAGCGCTGGAACATCGAACCGCTGGCGTACATCGGGATGGGCGCCGTCGGAGTGGGCCTTGCGGTGGCCGTCGGCGTGTATGCCGTTTTGAGTGCTCGCCACGGCAACGGTCACGGTTTCAACGGCGTTGACGACTGGAGCCGGCTGACCGAGCAGCAGTTTGCGACCTTCCAGCACGACTTGGGTCGCCCGATGCGGCGGATACTTGGCAAGTGCCGTGAGGTGCGCGGCGTGCTGGCCTCAACCGGCGAGGACGTGTCCATCGTGGTACATGAACTGCTGGACGAGATTGAGGAGCAGGCCCCGTCCTTCCGCCTGATGATGGCCAATATGCAGGTGATGATTAACCTGGAAACGCCCGACGCGCCGGTGGACAAGTATCCGGTGGAGCCATCCGCTGTGGTGAGTCGCATCGTAGAACGTTACATGGGCCAGGCCGCGGAACAGGGCAAGGACATAGTCTGGTGGTCGGAGCCGGAGGTGTTCGGCATCGTGTACTCGGACGCCTCCGTGCTGGAGCACATCATCGCCAACCTGGTGGACAACGCCCTGCGCTACGGCGGAGATGATGTGGAGATTAACCTGACCCGCGACCTGCACAATTTCGTGGTGAACGTTATCGATAACGGCCCCGGGATTCCGGCGCACTACCGCACCCACCTGTTCACGCGCGGTTGGACTCCGGAGATGGGGCGCAGCGAGGAGAAGTCGTCATCCGGCCTGGGCCTGTACATCAGCCGAACGCTGGCCAACCGCTACGGCGGCGAGCTGTCGGTGCAGTCGGCGTCGGCGCCGTCGGCAGACCACCACACCACGTTCCGGTTGACCCTGCCACTGGGCTCTCCGACCGCCAACTGACGCTTTGCGACAGCAGATAGCAGTTGTAGTAGTCACCGGGTCGCTGATCGCGCTGCTCCTGGCGTTGTGGGTGATCGCATTGCCGTTCACTCCCGATGTCCGACCGCTGGCGCGGGTCACATTGATGCCGCCAGCGACTCCTTTGCCGGCGGAGACCCCCACGCCGGTTCCTACAATGCCAGCGCCAACGCCGGCGCCTACACCCACGCCAACGCCCCAACCTACCCCGCCACCCACGATTGCTGCGACCCAACCGGCTCCAACATTGCGACCTCCGGCCACGCCGCCGCCGCCTTTGTTCCTGGATGTTATACGCCCGGGAAACCTGCAGGTAGTACGGGGCGAAGATCCACAGGTGGAAGTGGCCGGCAAAACGCTGCCCTGGTCCTTCGTCCAGATTTTCTACGAAAGCAGCGAGTCGGAACAGCGGATGCGTTCGGTGCGGGCCGACGCCAACGGCGACTTTGCCGGTTTTATACTGCTGGGGGAACAAGTCAACGTGCTGGAAATCATCAGCAGCGACAGTTCGTCAGATCAGAAAGTGCGCCTCTTTTTGCAGGTAACTTACGATCCCAAGCCCCTGGCGCTGACGGTCAGGATTACCGAACCGGCCAACGGAGCAAACGTGCCTGATGAGGTCATCACGGTGTCTGGCACCACGCTGCCGGATGCCAGAGTAGTGCTAAATGGCCTCATACCGGCGCCAGCGGATGGCGCCGGCCGGTGGCGGGCCGCCATCGTGCTCCATGTCGGGCGCAACGAGATTGTCGCAGTGGCGTCCAACGGCGAAAAAAAGGCTGCCATGACCATCACGGTGACGTACACGCCCTGAATTGCGGCAGGCATTGCAACCGTCGCAACACGGCGTTTGTCGCCGTGGATGGTCGTGCATCGGCGCGAAAAAGTGCTATAATACCGTTGGCGCAGTGTCTCCCAACGAGTTGCCTGTATTATTATGACCCAAATTGACGACGTTAAAAGCCGTGTGGATATTGTCGAGCTGATCGGCAGCTACGTCAACCTGCAACGGTCTGGTTCATCATACAAAGCCAACTGCCCGTTCCATCAGGAACGGACTCCGTCGTTCTACGTTTTTCCCGACCGGCAATCCTGGCGTTGTTTCGGCGCCTGCGCCGAGGGTGGCGATGCCCTGTCCTACGTGATGAAAGCGGAGCGGATGGACTTCCGCGAGGCGTTGCACCGGCTGGGCGCACGGGTCGGCATTACCATCGAAGACCGGGAAACCGCCGGCCAGTCGGCAGAGTTGTACGAAATCAACGATGAGGCCCGGCGTTTCTACCAGCAGGAACTGGCGTCTGCGGAGGCCAGATTCGTCCGCGAGTATTTGGCAAACCGCGGCATCATGGAACGGACAGCGCAAACCTTTGAACTAGGATACAGTCCACCACGAGACAACCGTTTGCTCGCCCATCTGACCCGCGCCGGCTACGCGCCGGAAAAGGTTGCCGAGGCGGGCCTCGCGCGACAATCGGATGATGGCCGTTATTACGATTTGTTCCGGGGCCGGCTGATTATCCCCATCCGGGAATGGTCGGGGCGTGTGGCCGGTTTTGGCAGCCGCGCCCTGGACGACTCAATCGCCGCCAAGTACGTCAACACGCCGCGCACGCCGGTGTTTGACAAATCCAGAATCCTGTATGCAATGTATCTAGCCAAGGAACCGGTGCGGCAGCGGGGCGTGGTGGTAGTTGAAGGCTACATGGACGCCATCATGGCGCACCAGCACGGATTCGACAACGTGGTGGCGTCCATGGGCACCGCGGTAACCGAACAGCAGGTTGCCCAGGTGCGCCGCCTCACCAGCCAGGTTACCATGGCGCTGGACGGCGATGCAGCGGGACAAAATGCGACGCTGCGCAGCCTGGAATCGTCCTGGGGCGTGTTCCAGCAACGCAACGTCCGCAACGCACAGCGGCCCGATGCGTCGGTGCTGCAGCCGCCGCAACACCTGGAATTGCTGGTGGCGGAGTTGCCCGAGGGCCAGGACCCGGACGACCTGATTAGAAAGTCGCCAGACGCCTGGCCGGAGTTTCTCGCTGGCGCGGCGCCGTTGTTCGACTACTTGCTGGCGTCGCTCACTTCCCGCGCCGATATGACGACCGCCGACGGTCGAGCCTGGGTGGTCGGGGCAATGCTGCGATTTGTGGCGCAAATTCCCGATCCGATTCGGCGTGACATCCACTTGGATGACCTTTCCGCACAACTTGGCGTGGGCATCGAAACGCTGCACGCTGCGATGCCTGCGGTAGCCAGGCAGCCCGCAGAATCTCGTCAACGCCGGCCGGCGCCGTCTTCCGCCGACGATGGCACACCGCAGCCAGCGCGGGACGAAAGGACAATTGAGGAGTATTGCCTGGCCCTGCTTTTGCAGCACGGGGACGAATTGGGCCCGGATGCCGCCGCCACGGTGTCGCCGGATTGGTTCACGCGCGCTGAAAACCGCGAAATTTACCGCAGTATCATCGGCCGGCGCGCCGTCTATGAGTCAGGCCAGGACGCCGGGCAGCCTCCGGATATGCCAATCGCGCCGGAATTACAGGGGCATCTTGACCTGCTGCGCCGTCGAGACCTGGCGCTGTCCAGGGCAGCCGAATTGCAGCGAGCCTGGAGGCAAATCCGATTGGGAATCGAAAAGGAATATCTGAATAACGAAATCTCGCAGTTGCTTACCGTCCTGCAGGACAATGCCGATTGGGAATCCCCGGAGGCAGTCCAGGTGCAAGTCGGCAAGGAACGCGTGCGCGAAATAAACCTGGAGCTGACCGGCGCCATATAGTCGGCCGTTCCTGCGCAACACCACGACACCAACAATAACGGAGGAAATATGACCATCATCAATAGTCGCAATAACCGCCGCAACATAATCGTTGACGACGAGGATTCAGAGTACGAATCCAATGACCGAGTAGTCATCGCTGATGACGAAGAAGGTTACGCTCGGGTAGGTTCTGCCGTCGCTGTAGCAGAAGATGAAGACGAAGATGAACAGCCCGATGATGAAGAATCTGAAGTAGATGACATCGGCGTCGCAGTTGTAACCGCGGAAGACCCGGATTCGACCGACGATGAATGGCAGATTCGGCGTGTCGCCGCGGCGCGCACCGTGTTGCCGGAACTGGACGGCCCCTCGCCGCGGGACATCGAGCGCGAGGAACGCGACTGGGCCAACGTGGACACCAACGAGGGCACCGACGCGCTGGACGACCCGGTGCGTATGTACCTGCGGGAGATTGGCCGCGTTGACCTGCTGACCTCCGCTGACGAACGGCGCCTGGCGCGGGAACTGGAGGGCCTGAACCACCTGAACAAGCTGGAAAAGGAGTTGTCCGAGCGGCTGTCTGACGATGAAGTGGTCAGTTTCTTGCCCGCCGAGGAAGCGTTGCCCACCGAGAGCATGGCCTGGGAAGCCGCGATGTTGCTGCTCATCCGGATTGCCAACGCGGCTCCACTGGTGCGGTCGCTAGCTCGGTATCTGGAACTCGACCAGAGTATGGCCATGGGTGAAATCAAGGAATCGCCGCCGCTGCGGAAGGCCATCGACGCTGAAGTTTCCACTGCTATGATTGAACAGGTCGCCATCGACCTTGACATCACCGTGGAAGTCGCATACCAGAGAATCGTCCAACTTTCGCTCGACACCTGGGTCCTTCCGCCCAAGATGGTTGATGTGATTACGTCATACGTTCCGGTTTGGGCCGAATTGCATCCGGACGGTGTGGAGGGTAGCTTTGCGCCGGAACAGGGGCTGGATGTACCGCCCTTGTATGCGGAGGATGACCACTGTTCCCTGCTGTTGCTGGTCCAGTTGTTGAAAGACCCCGGGTTGAGTGATCGGGTGGAACTGGAAAACTTTGACGCTGCCATGCACTTTGACCGCATCAAGAAGAACGGCGAACGTGCCCAGACGCACCTCACCGAGGCCAACCTGCGGCTCGTGGTGAGCGTGGCCAAGAAGTATATCGGTCGCGGCATGGCCTTGCTGGATATGATTCAGGAGGGCAACATCGGCCTGATCCGGGCGGTTGAAAAATTTGACTACCGGAAGGGGTACAAGTTCAGCACCTATGCCACCTGGTGGATCAGGCAGGCCATCACCCGCGCCATCGCAGACCAGGCCCGCACCATTCGCATTCCGGTGCACATGGTGGAAACCATCAACAAACTGATGCGTCATCATCGCCGGCTGTTGCAGGAAAAGGGTCGCGAACCCACCACGGAAGAGCTGGCCGAAGCGATGGAAATGACCTCCGAAAAGGTCGAGGAGATCCAAAAAATCTCCCAGGAGCCGGTGTCGCTGGAAACACCCATCGGGGAAGAAGAAGACTCTTTCCTGGGGGACTTCATCGAAGACCGCACTACGCTGGCCCCCGCCGATGCCGCATCAGCCCAACTGCTGCGGGAACAGGTTCAGGAAGTGTTGAGCTCGCTGACCGACCGGGAGAGCCGCGTACTCAAGCTGCGGTTTGGGCTGGAAGACGGTCGCACCCGCACGTTGGAAGAAGTGGGTCGGGAGTTTGGCGTAACACGCGAACGTATCCGCCAAATCGAGGCGAAGGCCATTCGCAAGCTGCGACATCCCTCGCGCTCCAAGAAGTTGCGCGACTACCTGGAATAATGGGCGCTGGCCCCAGGCGACACGGGGCAACCGCATTGGTTGCCCCGTTTTGTTGTGTTGCTGAATCGCGTTCCCCGGAGCCGCAAAACCCCCAAACCTTGCTTGTGCATATGCGGGCGGCAACAGGCGCACACTCGCTATACTCTTACCGGAATATCCGGAACACGTTGGGTAGAGTGAGGCGATAACAGTGGAAACCATGGAAATGCCCATTTGTCAGCAATGCAACATCGGTACGTTGGTGCCGTTGTCAGATTACGGCGCTCAGGGCGCTGCGGTGCATTATAAAGCCTGGACCTGCACCAACCCACCTTGCGGGTACAACATAAAAATCCGCAACGGGGATATCTATATGAACGAACCAATCCGAAGCGGCCGCCACTAACCAGGTACTGGTTCTTAGTAAACTGGCGGGGTCTGATACAGGTGGCCGGGTTGTATCAATCCGGTACTTTTCGCGGGACTGAAATCGGTCGGCGCGATTGATTAGGATGCGGACATGGAGATAGGGCTTGATTATATGCACATGCGCAGCCGCGCCCAACACTATGGGTTGCGGTGGGCTGGCACTGCCATATTATTAGTTGGCATGGGCCTGGTGCTGGCCGGTGGCATCTACTACGGTTACATTTTTTGGCTAAGGGCCGAGGTGGGCGACTATGCCGCCCAACGCCAGGATGTGGTGCCAATTGAGAATGTTGAAGCGCAGTCGAATGCCGCCGAAGGCGTGACGGTTGCTGCGTTGGCCTTGCCCGCCGGCTCCTATCCGGAGCAAATCGAACAGCTGGGGTTTATCCCAATGCAGAGCGACGCGGCTGCCGCGCTGGGAACGCAGCCGCCAGCAACCAGGCTGTCCGTACCGTCGCTGGGGATCGACGCCAGGCGGGAGTCGCTCAGCGTTACTGGCGCATCCATTGTCAACTACGCATCGGGCATCAACCCCACCGGTCAACTGGCAACCTCCGCCAATCCTGGCGAACGGGGCGCCATGTGGTTCTTCGGGCCCGCCGGGAAAGGAGCCAACAATTTTGGCGGTTTGACCAAAGCGCCGGGGTTGTTGGTCGACGGCGAAGAGGTGCTGCTGGTCGTCGGCAACGGATCGCAGGAATACCTGTATCTGGGCACCCACACCGACGTGATCCATTCGGCTGCCCTCCGGCTGTCCAGCACCGACCGAGCTACCGTGCATCTGGTCGTGCCGGTACCGACCGGGTTGTTCGACCACTTCCTGGTGCTAAGCGGGGAACTGGTGGGGATGCGATAATTCCGAACCGGCGGCGGCAATCCAGGCGGCAATGAAATGGCCCCGGACGAACCATCCGGGGCCGTTCGCTGAGCCGTTCGGGCAACACACGCTGGCGATGCACTAACTCGCGGGCAGACCGGTTTGCTGGGCAGCGACGGTTTTAGCGACGGTTTCGTGGTTGGCCGGCCTTAACCGTACTTGGTGGATGCGTCGTCCCCGTACCTGAGTAACTTCAATGGATACATCGCCCGTGCGTACTACGTCTCCCACCGCTGGCATCCTGCCCAGTTCAGCATATACATGCCCGCCGATGGTATTGACGTCCCCGTAGTCTAGCGCCACGCCGACCGCTCTTGCAACGTCTTCGATGGGCAGTGCGGCATTCAGTGTCCAGGAACCGTCCGGGGCAGCTGCCAAGTCCGCGGCGCCGGTGGTCGTAAACTCATCCTCGATTTCACCGACAATTTCTTCCAGTACGTCTTCCAGCGTTACTATCCCCTCCACGCCGCCGTACTCGTCCACCACGATGCCCATTTGCAGAGATTTGCTGCGCATCCAGACCAGCAGGTCGTCTACGGCCATGTTTTCGGCGATGAATTCCGGTTCGCGCATGATGCTTTCAAGGGAGGTGTTGTATTCGCCGTGAGCCAGCGCCAGCAACACATCGCTGATATGGACTATGCCCACCACATCATCCATCGTGTGCCGATACACCGGCAGCCGGGTGTGCTTGCTGGCCGACAGCGTATCCACCACCGCGGCGAGCGAGGACGACACCTCTACGGCATCGACATCAAGGCGCGGCACCATGATGTTCAAGGCGTCGCGGTCGTCCATCCGGCTGATCGACCGCACCATGTCGATATCGTATTGGTCCAGGCCCAGCAAATCGGCCGGAGTGAGCGGAGTTGCAGACAGCAGATTTCCTTCGGAGTCTGTTTCAGCCCAGTCTGCACCGTTGCCGTTCGTGCCGGCCGCGTTTCCGTTGGAGTAGGTTGCTGGTCCACCGTCAGACAACCAGCGTTTGGGGCGAGCAAGTCGCACCGCCAAATCGGGCGCCAACCTGACCAGCGCTCGGATCCCGAAGTCCAGAGCAATGAGGGCGATGGTGGCGGTGATGGCGCTAACCGCAATGTATCCGACCACCAGCCAGCCAGAGCCAGCGCCGGTCGGTGGCCAACCCTCAGCCAGCGAAACGCCTAACACTGCGGCAGAGATTCCAGCAAGCGTTGCAGCCGCAACCCTTAGCAACCACACCGTTCTGTGCTGATTGACGGTTCCGCCGGCCATCATATCGACAAATGATGGCGGCGTGCTGCGGGCCGCAACGACTACGCTGGTCCAGCCGAACAGCAGTAGGGAAACGGCCAGAAATAATAACGGTGGTAAGCTACTGTCTGTATCCAAACTGTCGGCTCATGGCCGGCGCGCACCGGCGCGACGCGGGCCTGCTGCTCCCCTTACTCTACGTTTGGCAGCAGTCTAGCAGGAACGCCCACCGCACGTCTACCCGCCGGAACGTTTTTCGTTACGACTGAGCCGGCGCCGGTGGCTGCTCCCTTGCCCACGCTGACCGGAGCCACCAGCATGGTATCGCTGCCGATGAAAGCGCCATCGCCGACGGCGGTGCGATGCTTCTCCACACCGTCGAAGTTGCACGTAACCGTACCGGCGCCGATGTTGGCGCCCGCCCCGATGTCGGCGTCTCCCAGATAGCAAAAGTGGCCGGCCGCCGTGTTCGCCCCGACGTGAGAATTCTTCACTTCCACGAAGTTCCCCAGATGCACACCGTTGGCAATCGCGCTGTCGGGCCGGAGATGGCAGTAGGGGCCGATAGAGACGTCCGAAGCGACGCGCGCACCTTCGAGAAAAGATGCCAGCACCCGGCAGCGGTCTCCGATCTGCGTGTCCTGAATGACCGAGTTGGGGCCGATCCGGCACTCTTCGCCGATACTGGTGTTGCCGGACAGCATGGTGTTCGGCAACACCACGGTATCCATACCAATGGCAACGCCAGCGTCAATGTACGTAGTAGCCAGGTCAACGATGGTAACGCCGTTGGCCATCCAGTGGCAGTTGATGCGGTCGCGGAGCGCGGCTTCCACACCGGCCAGTTGTTCGCGAGTGTTAACGCCCATGGACTCGTCCGCCAGGGCGATTGGCATGGCGGCTATATCTTCGCCCCGGTCGGCTCCGGTCGCTACCAGGGCCGTGAGGTATCGTTCTCCTGACGGAGCCGGAGCAACGTTGCCGATGTGTTCCGCGACCCAATCCCCGCTGAAGCAGTAAACGCCGGTGTTGACCTCTGCCGGCCCGTAGGTTTGCCGCACGTGGTCGGCGGCTTCGACGATGGCGCTTACCGAACCCACCCGGCCATCGCTGGTAACGCTGGCCCGCTCGATACGCCCCAGGTCTTCCGAAAATACGTTGGCCGCCGATAAAATGGTCATGCGCCGGTCGGGAACGGAGGCGTGTTCTGCGGCCAGTTTCTGTACCGATTCCAGCCGGACCAGGGGAGTGTCGCCGGCCATCACCAGCACCAGCGGCGGCACGGTTGACAATTGTGCCAACGCGCAGGCCAGGGCGTCCGCAGTGCCGTCGGGATTAGGCTGCACCACGTAGGTAACGCTGTCCCCCAACACCGAGTCGCCCAACACCGAAGATAGGGCGTCGATATTATCGGGGCTGGCGACCACCATTATTTGCGGGACGCCGCATCCGGCCAGCAACTCCACCGGGAACCTGATTAGCTCCTTGCCGGCGACGCGATGCAGCGGCTTGGGCGTCCGCGAACGCATCCGGCTACCGTGGCCGGCGGCCAGCACTATTCCAACGGCGCTGTGTATCGGTTGGGTGTTTACGGCCATTGCGTCGCTCCCGGTCCCGGATTGAGTTTCTGGCTCCGGTCCTGGTGGGATTATAGCAGGGGCTTCGGGTTGACAATGCCGGCAGGCCCGGCCACAATTGCGCCAAATTCCAGCACGGTTGTGGCCGTGAGCCCATGCTTTGATCGGCCAAACCTACACTTCGGGAGGTTGGATTTTGCCAGACTTGAATGACGCCGACGTACTGGCTTTGGCCAAGGCCGCCGGCATCGCTATCCCCGATGATTTGGTCGGCGAAGTGCGGGAGTCTCTCAACGGATTAATGGCGGCGCTGGCTGCAGTTGACGGGCCCGACGTCGCCAACGTCGAACCGCTGCCAATCATCGTTTCAGCGACGGCGCGTAAGCAGGAGGCCCCATAATGGCGAATCCGGATCTTTGTTATCTGTCGGCAACCGAGCTGGGCGCGCGCATCGCCGCCGGCGAAATCTCATCGGCGGGCGCCACCGATGCCTACCTGGATCGTATCGCGCAACTGGACGGGAATTACGCCTCGTACATCACGGTAACTGCTGACCGGGCCCGCGAAGATGCCCGTCGCGCCGACGCTGAAATCGCCGCCGGCCAAAGTCGGGGGCCGCTGCACGGCGTCCCGGTAGCGGCAAAAGACCAGTTCAACTCGGCTGGCATAGTTACTACCAACGGTTCAACCATCATGGCTGAAAACGTGCCCGACGAGGACGCCACCGTCATGGCGCGGCTGCGCGAAGCCGGCACTGTGCTGCTGGGCAAGCTGAACATGAGCGAATACGCCAGCGGAGACGCTTTTCGCCACCCTTACGGTCGCCCGCGTAATCCCTGGAACACCGGCCGGAACCCTGGCACCAGTAGCAGCGGGTCGGGCGCAGCCACTGCAGCGTTCCTGTGCGCTACATCGCTGGGAGAAGACACGGGTGGCAGCATTCGGGGGCCGGCGGCGTTCTGCGGACTGGTAGGCATCCGGCCAACTTTCGGCCGGGTCAGCCGCCACGGTGTCTTTGGCGCCAGCTGGTCCATGGACACCGTAGGGCCGATCTCCCGCACCGTTACGGATTGCGCACACACGCTGGCCGCCATCGCCGGCCATGATCCCAAAGACGCGCAAACTTGGGACGTACCGGTTCCGGATTACGCCGCCGAACTCGGTGGTGGCATAAACGGCCTGAAAGTTGGGCTGATTACGGAACGCGTGCATACTGAGGCCAACGACCCGGAGGTTCGGGATGCCGTTATCGCCGCTGCTGCGGTGTTGGCGGGACTCGGCGCCGAGGTTCGGGAAGTGTCGTTGCCGCTCATCGTCAACTCGTCGGAAATCTCTTACGGAATCATCAGCAGCGATGCGGCGATGCTTAACTGGGACATTATATCCACCGAACGGTTGCGCGAACTTGACCACAACAATCAGGTGCGCCTGCTGATGGGCAGCATTTTGCCGGCCAGGGTTTACCAGAAGTCGATGCGGTTGCGGGAAATCTTGCGGCGACAAATACTGGCTGCGCTGGAACAGGTTGACGTGCTGGTGATGCCCGCGTCGTCGGTGCCGGCCACACCCATTCCCGAAGCGGCCGGCCTGGGCACGAAAGAGGATGTCATCGCCGGGTTCAAAGGTCGCCGTGGGTTCACCGCGCCGTTCAACTTGGCCAACCTCCCCGCGCTGTCGATCAACTGCGGATTCACCGGCGATGGTTTGCCCATCGGTCTGCAAATCGCCGGGCGAGCCTTTGACGAATCGACGTTGTTCCGTACCGCCTACGCCTATGAGCAGGCCACCGATTGGGGTGAACGGCGTCCGCCCGGCGTATAATCAAGTTACCCTTGACAAGAGATTGGCCAATGCTGATTCAAGACCATGCCCTGACCGCGCAAGATTTTCTCGAAGCCTCCGACCGGGAATTTGCTGCCGGCGATGTTCTGCAAGCCTCGGAAAAGCTGTGGGGTGCCACGGCTCACGCGATTATGGCGGTAACGAATCATCGGGGGCTGGAACATGGCACGCACCGGACGTTGATAAATTCGGCCCGGCAGATTGCCGACGAGATGGACGATGAGCGGTTGCGCGTAGGAATCTCCGAGGCACAGCACTTTCACTCGAATTTCTACAACAGGACGATGGAAGACGAGGATGTTGCATACGGACGGCCATTAGTGCATCGCTATGTGGGCCTGATGCTGGCGCTGTTGGATTAGATGCGAAAGAGATAAAGCGATGCTGATTCGAGACCATGCCCTGACCGCGCAAGATTTTCTGACGGCATCCGACCGGGAATTTGCTGCCGGCGATACTCCGCAAGCCTCGGAAAAGCTGTGGGGGGCAGCGGCCCACGCAATTACGGCGGTGGCGCAGCAGCGAGGCCTGGCCCATGGCACCCACCGGACATTGATCAATGCCGCTCGCCAAATAGCCGATGAAATGGACGATGAGCGGTTACGCACGGGGATATTGGCGGCTCAGCATTTCCATTCCAATTTTTACAACGGGACGATGGAGCCGGAGGACGTTGAGTACGACCGTCCGTTGGTGCATCGCTTCGTCGCGTTGATGCTGGCGCTGACGGGTTAGCAAGAGGTTCATCATTATTATGCCCAACCCCAACGAAATGTCGGCCGCGCCGGCGGCCCGCGCTATCGCCAGCGGCAACCTTACCGCCACCGCATTGGCCGAGGCCTGCCTGGATCGAATCAGCGAGCTGGACGCCCGGCTCAAAGCGTGGGTCTATGTTGACCGTGAGAAGGTGTTGGCCGACGCTCGCGCCGCCGACCAGGCGGTGTCGGATGGCAAACCCTTGGGACCGCTGCACGGTGTGCCGGTCGGCCTCAAGGATATTTACTACACGGCCAACATACCCACCCGTGCCGGCAGCGAGGTTTACAAAGATTTTGTGCCGGACTACGATGCTGCTTCGCTGACGCTGTTGAAGCGCGCCGGGGCGTTGATGCTGGGGAAGGCAGTGACAACCGAATTTGCCTGTCTGGATCCATCGCCGACGGTTAACCCGTGGAACGCGGCACACACGCCGGGCGGCAGCAGCAGCGGGTCGGCGGTGGCGGTGGCTTCCAGGATGTGTCCGGCGGCGCTGGGTTCGCAGACGGTTGGCTCGGTGCTGCGGCCGGCGGCCTACAATGGGGTGGTTGGCTTCAAGCCAACCTTCGGACGCGTCAGCAGATATGGCGTTGTGCCCGTGAGCTGGAATCTGGACACCGTCGGCTGGTTGGTGCGCACCGTCGAAGATGCGGCGCTCTTGTTGCAGGTAATGGCCGGCCCCGACCTTAATGACCCGGTTTCATCCCACGAACCCATTGGTGATTATCGGTCTGCAATTGTGAATCCGCCGGCGCCGCGCGTCGGTATGCTGCGGCGGTACTTTTACGAGGGAGCCGATGCAGAAACCCGGCGCCATTTGGATGCAGTAGCCGAGCAGTTGTCGCAGGCCGGCGCCGAGATTCAGGAACTGCCGATGCCGCCGAGTATCGACACGGCGTTCGACGACCAGCGCCTGATAATGTCGGTGGAAGCGGCGGCGTTCCATGAACCAATGTACCGGGTGCAGGCTGAGGATTATCAACCCAAGTTGCGCGCCATGCTGGCGCAAGGTCTGGAAGTTGACGGCGTCATGTACTCTCGGGCGTTGGAAAACCGTCGCCGGTTCACCGTGGACATGGAACAGCTCGCCCAGCAATGCGATGTCCTGTTGACTCCGGCTACTCCCTCTCCGCCCCAGGCCGACGTTACCAACACCGGCGATCCGGCGTTCCAGGGCCCGTGGACATCCTGCGGCCTGCCCGCCATTGCGCTGCCGTCAGGCATCGCCGAATCCGGTTTGCCCCTGGCAATACAACTGGTGGCATCACCGTTCGCGGAGGCCCGATTGCTGGGAGCGGCGGCGTGGTGTGAATCGGTGTTAAACATGCAGCTCAGCCCGCCGCTATAATAGTCAGCACCAACCGGAACCAAGGAGATACAACCAATGGCTACTACCCGTCCGCGTCGTTTGGCGCGCCAGGTGTCCATCGTCGGCGCCGGCTTGTCCCAATTCGGAGCCTATCCCGACAAGTCCAGCCGCGACCTGTTCGTAGAAGCGTTTCACGATATGCAGGACAACATGGACCAGGGCATTTCGGCCCAGGACATCGAGGCCGGCTACATCGGCAACTATTCGGCTGACCTCTTCGAGCATCAGGGCCACACGGCGCCGATTATAGCCGACTGGCTGGGAATGACTCCCACGCCCATCACGCGGGTTGAGAACGCCTGCGCCAGTAGCGGCAGCGCACTGCGCGAGGGTGTTATGGCAATTGCCAGCGGAATGTACGATGTGGTGATGGTCGGCGGGGTTGAAAAGATGACGTCGTTGCCCACCGAGGGCGTTACCGATGTGCTGGCCTCTGCCGCCGATGGTCTTTACGAGGTACCGGCCGGATTGACCTTCCCCGGTATCTTTGGCGCCATCGCCAAAGCGCACATGGACCGCTATGAAACCAACCTCAATCATCTGCTCAAGGTTGGCATCAAGAACCATGAAAACGGCAAACTCAACCCCAAGGCCCAGTTCCAGCAGACCGTGCGGGACATGATGGACCGCCGTAAAGCCCGTGCCGAACAACGCGGCGAGCCAGTACCCGAATGGGCCGACGAGCTGGACTTCCTCAACGATGTGCGGGCCAACCCGTGGATCGCCTGGCCGCTGCGTCTATACGATTGCGCGCCGATTACCGACGGGGCCTCTTGCGTGCTGCTGGTCGCCAGCGAGATTGCCAGCCAGTTCACCGACCAGCCGGTACACATCGCCGGCATCGGACAGGCTACCGGCCGGCCACTGCACGACGCCGATGAGTTGACCTCCCTGGCGGCGGCCAAAGTGGCGTCAGCGGAAGCCTACCAGATGGCCGGCATCGGCCCGGCCGACATCGACGTAGCCGAGGTACACGACTGCTTTACGATCGCTGAAATTGTAGCCAGCGAGGACCTGGGCTTCTTTGCGCCGGGTGAGGGCCCTCATGCCGTTGACGAAGGCCGCACCGCGCGCACCGGCGACCGGCCCATCAACACCAGCGGCGGCCTGAAAGCCAAAGGACATCCGGTGGGCGCCAGCGGTGTTGCGCAGGTAATTGAGGTGTTCAAGCAACTGCGCGGCGAGTGCGGCGACCGTCAGTTGCCCAACCCCAACCTGGAGTTCGGTTTGACCCACAACGTGGGCGGCACGGGCGGCACTTGCGTTGTCAACGTGCTGCAGCGTGGCTAGGGGGGCGTCCGATGACCACCGAAGCCGAGTCCAGGCCCTTCAACGCCGCATCGTTCTACGCGTTCCTGAAAGAGGGGCGGTTCATGGGGGTGCGGTGCCGGGAGAATGGCAACATCTACGCGGAAGCCCGGCCCATTGACCCGGTGAGCCACAGCCGGGACATGGAATGGCACGAGCTGAGTGGGCGCGCCACTCTGACCACCTTCACGTGCATTTCGGTAGCGCCGGCGTCGCTGGAGGCGAAGGGCTACGGACGCAACAATCCGTACTGCACCGGAATAGTGACGCTGGAAGAAGGCCCACGAATCAGCGCGCGAATCTCCGGCGTAGACGCGGCCAACCCGCAGAATATCCCGTCCGATCTGCCCGTAGTGCTGGCGTTGGACGAGATCGATGCTGACGATCCCGGGCTGGTGTTCCGGCCGGCGTGAAGCATTTCGCCGGGCAGAATCGGAGAAAACCAGAAAGGGGCGACGCGCAACGCGTCGCCCCTGAATCATTTGCGTCGGCCGAATCCGTTCGGGGATGGCCGTCGCTGGTGGCCTAGTCGAAGCCGCGGGTGCCAATCCAGCCGGTACCGGAAACGTCAATCATCTCCCCGTTGGGGCCTTCGTATTTCGTCTCGACGTTCTCAGTGCGGGGGCCGCCCATACCGGCGTGCAGGGCGTTGTTGACCGAGTCCATGGGCTTGGCGTTGTTGTCGGCCAGCCGTTGCTCAATCTCTTCCAGGCTTTCCACCTCGAATCCGATGTGGTGGATACCTTCCCAATCCTTGCCACGCTCACCGGCCACGGCGTCATTCTGGAAGTCCAGGATGGCCATGTTGACGTTACCGTCGCTGAGCATAAAGCCCTTGGCGTTTTCACCGTCAAGCTGGGCTACCTGGCGCAGTCCAAATACTTCGGCGTAAAACTTGGCGGTTTTTTCAGCGTCATTGGTGGCGATGGCGATGTGCTTAATCTGGGGCATTTTGTCCTCCTCGCTTCTAGGGTAAGACGCAAATTGCGATGCGCCTCGTTCAGTACCTGATGGCGAAACCATACCATTTTTTGTGCCGGCGGGCTAGGGGCAGAGTCGATTGTGGTCTCGATACCAATCGTCGGGGGCTCGCGCCGGTCTTGATGGCTCCGGTGTGCGGGCAATCGGCATGTCGGTCAAGCTTCCAGATGTTGGTGTAGTATTCTGATTGGAATGGCTGCCTGCGCTGATCTCACTATCACCCCCATGACGCCTGGGGACTGGCCAACCGTGCGTCGCATTTACGCCGAGGGTATCGCCACCGGCAATGCTACGTTCGAGATCGACGCGCCCGACTGGGAAACCTGGAACCGCAACCATCTCACCCATTGCCGTGTGGGTGCGCGGGTGGGGGATGTCATCGCGGCCTGGGCGGCGTTGTCGCCGGTTTCGGCGCGCGATTGCTACGCGGGCATCGCCGAGCACAGCGTGTACGTGGCCGAGGCGATGCGAGGTCGGGGAATCGGCAGACGATTGCTGGCGGCGCTGGTTGCCGATTCGGAGGCCCACGGGTTCTGGATGCTTCAAAGCAGCGTTTTCCCGGAGAACCAGGCCAGCATCGCAATCCACCTGGCGTGTGGGTTTCGCATCATGGGGCGTCGCAAACGGGTGGCTGTTTTGCATGGGTTGTGGCGTGACACGGTCGTTGTAGAGCGACGCAGTGCAGTCGTGGGCACCTGAGCCGGCCGGCCCGTGCCCTTCGGTTGCGCCGACCGGCCGCCGTGTTAGAATGGCCGAAATCAATCGGTTTTTTGACAACCAGCGAATCACGAGGAGGCACTCGATGACCGCCCCTGCGCGTATGAAATTTGGCGTTTTTATGGCTCCGTTCCACCGGGTGGGAGAGAACCCAACCCTTGCTTTGGAGCGCGATCTGGAACTCCTGCAATGGTTAGACCGGCTGGGTTTTGATGAAGCCTGGATCGGTGAGCATCACAGTGCGGGCTGGGAAACCATCGCCTCCCCCGAGGTTTTCATGGCTACGGCAGCCGAACGCACGCGCAACTTGCGGCTGGGCACCGGCGTCGTTAGCCTGCCCTATCATCACCCGTATATGGTGGCCAACCGGATGGTGCTGCTGGATCACCTCACGCATGGGCGCGTCATGCTGGGCGTCGGCCCCGGAGCGCTGGCATCAGATGCCTATATGTTCGGCATAGACCCGGCTCGCCAGCGCGAAATGATGGACGAATCACTGGGAGCCATCAAGCGATTGATGGATAGCCCCGAGCCTTATACCTATACCAGCGATTGGTTCGAGTTGCACGACGCGCATCTGCAGTTGCGGCCGTATCAGCAGCCCTTCCCGCTGGTGGTGGCATCCGTGCAGTCTCCCGCCGGCGTGATGACGGCTGGCAAGTACGGCGCTGGCGTCATTTCGCTGAGCGTGCCACGCGACATGGTGCGGTCAACGTCATTGCAATCGCAGTGGGCAATCGCCGAGGAATCCGCCGCCGAGCACGGCCAAACCGTCAAGCGCGAGGAATGGCGCCTCTCGGTGGGCGTGCACCTGGCTGAGAGCAAGAAAGAGGCGCAGGAGGACATACGCGAAGGGTCGGCGCGCGTGGTTACCGAGTATTTCGGCAACACCCTGGGCCATGAGGTTCCCGACGTTCCGCGTGATCAGATTGTCGATTTCATGACCGACAACAAGCAATGGATCGTGGGTACTCCCGACGATTGCATTCAGCGGATCAATGAGTTGCAGGAAATGTCGGGTGGATTCGGCGGTATGCTGGTACGTGCCGAGGACTGGGCTCCTCGCGACAAGTTGCACCGTTCCTACGAACTGATGGCGCGCTACGTGATGCCGCAGTTCCAGGGGTCGCTGGCCGGTATCCATCAGTCACAGCAGTGGGCGTCCGGCTTGCGCGACACGCTCCAGGTGAACCGCCGCGCCGGCCTCGAACGCGCCGCCGAGGTGTACGAGCAAAACCGCCAACAAAGCTAATCGACACTCAACCCAATCACGGGCGTCAGCGAGATGAAAACCGGCTGACGCCCGTTTGTTTTTGCATCTTGCGGATGTTGCAATTGCGCCGTCTGCGGGCGATGTGAGTATAATGCAGACAGCCATTCAATAGCATCAGTAATCGTTCTCAAGCCAGCAGCGGCCGCCCGGCGACCGATGGCAATGTAAAGGAACTGGAAATGCGGAAAACCAAGATCATCGCCACCATCGGCCCGGCATCCCGTTCACCGGAAACCCTGGATCGACTGGTAGCCGCCGGAATGGATGTTGCCAGACTGAATTTCTCACACGGCACGCTGGAAGAACACGCCGAAGTTATCGCCAGCGTCCGAGCCGCTTCCAAACGGCAAGGCCGTCCAATTGCGGTGTTGCAGGACCTGGGCGGCAACAAATTTCGGTTGGGGACGATGGCTGAGGCCGTTCAGCTCAATTTTGGCGATTTGATTTCCATTGTCAACGAACCGAGGGCAGATTCGCCGGACCGGTTGCCCTTTCCAGAGCCGGCCATCCTGGGGAACCTGCGGCCGGGCAACCTGGTCTACATCTCGGATGGCACGGTCTGCCTCGAGGTTTTGGATGTTACGGATAACCTGGAGGTCAAGACGCGCGTGCGCAACGGTGGCAACCTGTCTTCCTACAAGGGCGTTAACCTTCCCGACGTGCCTATGGACATGCCGGTGATTACCGAGAGCGACAAGATTGCCCTGCAGTTTGGTGTCGAGCAGGAAGTGGACTGGGTTGCGTTGTCGTTCGTGCGCACCGGTGAGGATGTTCGCTATGCTCGTGCGTATCTGAACCAACTGGACAGTCGGGCCCCGGTGATGGCCAAGCTGGAACGTCGGGAGTGCATTGATAATCTGGACGAGATTCTGGCCGAGGTGGACGGAATCATGGTGGCGCGCGGCGACCTGGGCGTCGAAATGCCGATGGAAGAAGTGCCTGTTATCCAGAAACACATGGTACGCAGGGCCAATGAGGTTGGGAAAATCTCTTCGGTGGCCACGCAAATGCTGCGGTCGATGGTAAACTCGCCGACGCCCACACGGGCCGAGGTGTCGGACATCGCCAACGCCGTGCTCGACGGTTGCGATTCCATCCTGCTTTCCGATGAGATAGCAGTTGGCGCCCACCCGGTGGAAGCGGTGCGTATCGCTGATGCTGCCATTGTCCAGGCGGAGAAAATATACCAGTACTACACCGAATTTCCTCAGCGCGATCAAACGCAATCGGTTACGTGGGGCGCAACCCAACTCACCAAATCCCTGGACGCCAAGCCAATCGTCATCACCAGCACTGGCCGCGCCGCCTTCGAAATGTCACGGTTCCGGCCCGAGAACGACATTCTGGTTTTCTCCCACGATGAAGCGGTACAGCGTCGGGTGTGCATGGCCTGGGGGTTGGCTCCGAAAGGCGTCATACCCGCCGAGCCGGACGTCGCCAAACTTGTAACGCTGTTGGTGGACGAGGCCATGGCGACGGGGTTGGTGTCGGAGCGCGACATAGTTACGCTGGTGCATGGTTTTATGACCGGGGTTACGGGCACCACCAACACGATTCAAGTGCTGAATGTTCAGGAATACCTGAACCACATTGGCCGCAACGCAGTGCAACACGCGGCGCCGGCGTAGGGGATGGCACACCAGCGGAGGCATATTATGAACGGTCAGGAATACGCACAGAAAGCGCGCGATTTCCTGATAGAATCGGACCGGGAATTTACCGCTGGCGACCGTCAGCAGGCTTCCGAAAAACTTTACGGCGCAGCGAACGGTGCGCTCACTGCCATAGCTTTGCAGCGCGGCTGGAAATACCGTACTCATCGGGATATGAAAAACGCGGCCCAAAGGCTGGCGGCAGAATACAAAGACCTGTTTCTGTCCGCCGGGTTCAACACAGCGGAGAAATTTCACAAGAACTTCTTTCACGATGAAATGGAAGAGTACGAAATTGAGGCCGACCGTCCCCTCGTTCACGAATACGTCGCCCGCGTGCTGGCGCTGCTGGAAGGCTGACGTTGCCATCTGAACCCTCCATGTTAGAGGAAACCGCTAATCGGCGGCGATGGAACGGGGCAGGTGGCTAGCGCCGATCAGGTATTGGTCGACGCCCCTCGCCACGTCTCGACCTTCGGCGATGGCCCACACGACCAACGACTGGCCGCGCACCATGTCCCCGCCGGCGAATATGCCGGGCACCGAGGTCATCTTGTTTTCGTCAACCTGCACATTGCCGCGGCCATCCAGCTCAACGCCCAGCTGCTGGAGCATTCCGTCATGCTCCGGGTGCAGGAAACCCATGGCCAACAGCACCAGGTCGGCCTCCACGATGAATTCGCTACCCGGGACTTCGGCCATCTGAAAGCGTCCATCTTCACCTTTGGTCCAGTCCACGCGGACGGCGTGGAGTTGCTCAACGCGCTGGCCATTGCCGCTTAACGACTTGGTGAGGATGTTGTAGTCGCGGATGCCGCCTTCTTCGTGGGCGGCTGAAGTACGCAGTATCATCGGCCACTGGGGCCACGGATTATCGTCCGTGCGTTCCTCGAGCGGTTCCGGCAGCAGTTCAAATTGGCGCACGACTTCGGCTCCCTGGCGATGAGCCGTGCCCAGGCAGTCGGCGCCGGTGTCCCCGCCGCCGAGTATAACTACCCGTTTACCTTCGGCGGAAATTTGGTCGCTGATTTCCTCGCCGGCCAGTTTGCGGTTTTGCTGGGGGAGATATTCCATGGCGAAATGCACGCCCGCCAGCTCTCGACCCGGCACGTTCAGGTCTCGCGCTGCGGTGGAGCCTCCGGTGAGACATACGGCGTCGTATTCTTCCTGCAGCTGTTGGGCGGGGTAATTGATCCCAACGTTCACGCCGGTACGGAACTCAATACCCTCTGCTTCCATGAGTTTGATGCGCCGCTGCACAACTTCTTTATCCAACTTGAAATCAGGTATGCCCAACATTAGCAAACCGCCGATGTAATCCGCCCGCTCCAGCACCGTAACCTGGTGTCCCGCCCGGTTCAGCTGTTGTGCGGCGGCCAAACCTGACGGGCCGCTGCCAACTACCGCCACTTTCTTGCCAGTGCGGGTGTCGGGTGGCGTTGCCCTGATCCAGCCTTGCTCGAACCCGCGGTCGCTAATCTCTTTTTCGATGTATTCGATGGTGACGGGGTCAGCGTTGATGCTCAATACGCAGGACGCCTCGCACGGCGCCGGACAAATCCTTCCCGTGAATTCGGGAAAATTATTGGTACTCAGCAGAATATCCAGCGCGCGTTCCCAGTTGCCCAGATAAACCTGATGGTTGAAGTCGGGGATGACGTTTCCTAGCGGGCATCCCATGTGGCAGAAAGGCACGGCGCAGTCCATGCAGCGCCCCCCCTGCTCGGCAGCCTGGGTGTCGGTCCACCGTTGGTAGAATTCAGAATAGTCGTTGATACGTTCGGCCGGCGGTCGGCGTTCCGGAGGAATGCGCCCGAAGTCCATGAATCCGGTGACTTTACCCATTCGGCACCGCCGCCAGTTCCGCTTCGGCGCGCTGCTTACGCTCTTCCAGCACGCGACGATAATCGCGGGGCATCACCTTTCGGAATTGACCGATACTGGCGCTCCAATCATCAAGGATGCGCTGCGCCGGGCCGCTACCGGTGCGGGTCAGGTGCTCGGTCAACAGGCCATGCAGCAGGTCAATGTCTTCTTGTTCCGCCAGGTTTTCCAGGTCGGCCATGCCAGCGTTGAACCGGATGTGAAAATCCCCATCGGGGTCATGAACGAATGCGATGCCGCCGCTCATGCCAGCGCCAAAGTTGCGACCGGTGCTGCCGATGACGGCGACGACGCCACCGGTCATGTATTCACAACCGTGGTCGCCGATGCCTTCCACCACCGCGATGGCGCCGCTGTTGCGGACGGCGAAACGTTCGCCGGCGCGACCCCGAATAAACACGTCGCCGCCGGTGGCGCCGTACAGCGCCACGTTGCCGATGATGATGTTGTCCTCCGGCACGAATCCCGAACCCGCGGGCGGCACGATGACGATGCGGCCGCCGCCGATGCCCTTGCCCATGTAGTCATTGGTGTCGCCGGCCAGGTTGATGGACACGCCAGTCGCCAGGAATGCGCCGAAACTTTGCCCGCCTGAACCGGCCAGATGGATGTCGATAGTTCCAGGCGGCAGACCTTGCTCACCGTACTTGCGGGCCACGCGACCGCTGAGCATTGCGCCTACGGTACGGTTCGAGTTGCTGACCGGCAAGTCAATGCGTACCGGTGTGCCGTTGTCGATGGCGGGTTGGGCTTGTGCGATGAGCCGGTGATCCAGCGCGCGCTCCAGGCCGTGGTCTTGCACGGCGCAGCAGTAAGTCTGGACGCGTTCCGCGCGCGGCGGGATTACCAGCAACCGGGACAGGTCAACGCCGGCAGCTTTCCAGTGATCGACTGCCTGCCGGGTTTCCAGCTTGTCTACCCGACCCACCATATCGGCCACGGTGCGGAATCCGGTCTGAGCCATAATCTCCCGCAGCTCTTCCGCCACGAAGTAGAAATAGTTGACCAGATGCCCGGGCTGACCGGCAAATCGCTTGCGCAGTTCCGGATCCTGGGTGGCGATTCCCACCGAGCAGGTGTTCAGGTGGCATTTGCGCAACATGATGCAACCGTTGACGATGAGGGCAGCGGTGGCCATGCCGAACTCTTCGGCGCCCAGCAGCGCGGCGATGGCAACGTCGCGGCCGGTTTTCAGCTGGCCGTCGGTTTGCACCACGATGCGGCTGCGGAGGTCGTTGGCAACCAGCACCTGCTGAGTCTCGGCAACGCCAAGTTCCCAGGGCAGGCCGGCGTGTTTGATCGAAGACTCGGGAGACGCGCCGGTTCCGCCGTCGTGCCCGCTGATGAGGACCACGTCGCCGTGCCCTTTGGATACTCCGGCGGCGATGGTGCCCACCCCTACTTCGGACACTAGCTTGACATGGATGCGGGCTTCCGGGTTGATGTTTTTCAAGTCGTGGATGAGTTGTGCCAGGTCCTCAATCGAGTAAATATCGTGATGGGGCGGCGGCGAAATCAATTCCACGCCCGGTGTGGTGTTCCGAACCCATCCGATGTATTCATCCACCTTGTGGCCTGGTAGTTGCCCGCCTTCTCCGGGCTTGGAACCCTGCGCCATCTTGATTTGCAGGTCGGTGGCATTAACCAGATAGTTGGGAGTAACGCCGAAACGTCCCGACGCCACCTGCTTGATGGCGCTGGAGCGGTTGTCGCCGTTGTCGTCCAGGTCGTACCGGTGGTAGTCTTCTCCGCCCTCTCCGGTGTTGCTGCGCGCGCCCAGCCGGTTCATGGCGATGGCCATGGTCTCGTGAGCTTCGCGGCTGATGGAACCGAGGGAGATTGCGCCGGTGGCGAACCGCTTGACAATATCTACAGCCGGTTCCACTTCGTCGATGGGAATAGACTCGCTGGGCTTAAAATCCAGGAGACCGCGCAAGGTGGCCATCGCCCGACTCTGGTCGTTAACCTGCTGGGCGAATTCCCGGTACGCTTTGGGGTCGTTGGAGCGGGTGGCATATTGCAACTTGGCGATGGCTTCGGGATTCCACTGGTGGAACTCGCCGTGACGCCGCCATTGATACTGGCCGCCCATGTCCAGCTCTTGCATACCCGGCATGAAAGGGTCATCGAACGCCGCACGGTGCCTTTGTAGCGTTTCCGCTTCGATGATGTCCAAGCCAATGCCCTGGATCCGCGACGGCGTGCCGGTGAAGTAACGATTCACCACGTCATCTTTCAATCCGATGGCCTCGAATATCTGGGCGCCCCGATACGACTGCACTGTGGAAATGCCCATCTTGGACATTACCTTCAAGATGCCTTTTTCGTTGGCTTTAAGGAAGTTGTAAACCGCGTAAGCCGGCGTGGTTCCGTTGAGTTCCCCGCGCTCGGCCAGATCGGCCACCGATTCCAGCGCCAGATATGGGTTGATGGCTCCGGCCCCGTAGCCAATCAGCAGGCAGATGTGCTGCACTTCCCGTGGCTCGCCCGATTCGACCACCAAGCCCACGCGGGTGCGCGTACCTTCGCGGGTCAGATGGTGGTGGACGGCGGCGGTAGCCAACAGGCTGGGGATGGGAGCGTGTTCGGCATCAACTCCCCGGTCGGAAAGCACGATGATGTTTTTGCCGTCGGCAATGGCCCGGGACGCCGCATTGCAGAGGGTGTCGAGAGCCTGCTGCAGCGATCCGGTGCGGGCCTCAAACAGCGTTGGCAAGGTGACCGACGACATTCCGGGCAGGTTCAGGGCTCGAATTTGCGCCAGCTGCGCGTCGGTCAGCAGCGGGCTTTTCAACCGGAGTTGACGACAGTGTTCCGGGCTTTCATCAAACAGGTTTTGTTCGCTGCCGATAAAGGCTTCCAGAGATGTAACCAGTTCTTCCCTGATGGCATCCAGTGGTGGGTTGGACACCTGGGCGAATAATTGCTTGAAGTAGTCAAACAGCGGTCGATTTTGACTCGACAGTACCGCGAGGGAGGCGTCGTTGCCCATCGAACCGGTGGCTTCGTATCCGGCGGCGGCCATGGGCGTGGTCAGCATCCGCAACTCTTCGATAGTGTAACCAAAGGCGCGCTGGTGTTGCCGCAGGTTGAAACTGCCGACCGGGGCCGCTGCATCGGCGGGCGGCAGGTCCTCCAGCGCAACTTTTTGCTCCTGAAGCCACTGGCCGTAGGGTTTCCGGCTGGACAGGGTGTGTTTCAGTTCCTCGTCGCCGATGATGCGACCTTCGTCCAAGCTCACCAGGAACATCCGGCCCGGCTGCAGACGACCTTTCTCTTTGATACTGGCGGCTGGGAGATCCAGCACGCCGGTTTCCGATGCCATGACCAACTTGCCGTCATGGGTAACTGTGTAGCGGAAAGGACGCAGACCATTGCGGTCCAGCACGGCGCACACGTCTTTGCCATCGGTGGCCAGCATCATCGCCGGCCCGTCCCAGGGTTCCATCATGCAGGAGTGGAATTCGTAGAAATCCTTCTTCTCCTGCGGCATGGTTTCGTGCTGGTCCCACGCTTCGGGGATCATCATCAGCATGGAATGAGCCAGGTCGCGCCCGGTCATTACCAGCAGTTCAAGGCAGTTGTCGAAGCTGGCGGTGTCGCTGGCCTGGGGATTGCAGATGGGGGCCAGCTTGTGCACATCATCGCCGTACAGTGGCGAGCGGAACTGGTTTTCGCGGGCGTGCATCCAGTTGATATTGCCCCGCAGCGTGTTAATCTCGCCGTTGTGCGCCAAATAGCGGTACGGATGCGCCAGTTTCCAGTGTCCCAGGGTGTTGGTGCTGAACCGGGAGTGTACGAGAGCGAATGCGGAAACCAGGGTTTCATCATTCAGGTCCAGGTAAAATTGCGCCACCTGATGAGACACCAGCAGCCCTTTGTAGACCACAGTGTTGCAACTCAGGCTGCACAGGTAACAAAAATCGGCATCGTCATCGCTGATGCCGGTTTGTCCCAGGGTGTTCTCAAATACCTTGCGCACGACGTACAGCTTGCGTTCCAGGGCTGCCCGGTTGGGTGTGTCGGCGGCGCCTTTGCCCACGAAGAACTGGCGGATAGTGGGGCAAACTGCTCGAGCGTCCCGGCCGATGGTAGTGTGGTCCAAAGGAACTTCCCGCCATCCGAGCATGGTCAGTCCCTCGCTGGCGACGACCTGCTCGATGTGAGCCACAACGGTGGCTACGGCGGCGGCGTCCTGGGGCAGGAATGCCATCCCGACGCCGTACTCGCCCTCAATGGGTAAGGTGAAACCCAAGCCGGACGTGACCTTGCGGAAGAAGGCATCCGGCATTTGCACCAGTATGCCCGCCCCGTCTCCGGTGTCAGGGTCGGAACCGGAAGCGCCGCGATGACCCAGGTTGTTTAGAACCTGAAGGCACTCTTCGATAATCGAGTGGGTCTTATCGCCATTGACGTTAGCCACCATGCCCACGCCACAGGCGTCGTGTTCTTGTTCTGGGCGGTATAAACCGGACTGGGCTAACTTCTTAAGCGGATTCATAGGCTACAACCTTGCGCTCTACATTGAACAAACCAACCGGCTCTGCATTGAAAACACCAACGGCCTGCCGAATGAGCCACTCCGGCCCCACACTGCCGATTACAGGGCGTTGGAACATCGAAAACTACTTGCCGCGCCGACTTGTGTAATATATCACAAATGGCGGGGATTGCAAGGCAATGGCGCCCGCCCCTATACTCAACTAAGGCCAATTGACGGCTGTTGCAAGACCTATTGTCCGGAGGTTTTACCGAGTACGCATGACCAACGTAACCACGCACAGTCCCAATAGTGTCGCCCGCCTGGCAGTTGACGTGGCCGCTGAGAAATTGGCCACCGACATCGTGATGCTTGACCTGAGAGGGTTGACCCCCTTTGCCGATTATTTCGTGGTCATGACTGCCGATTCGGTGCGACAGATTCAGGCGTTGGAGGAAGATCTGACCAATGCAATGAAAGAGGCCGGCGTGCCACGCCACCGTCGTGAAGGGACACCGGTGTCGGGCTGGATTCTGCTGGATTTCGCCGACGTCGTAGTCCATATTTTCGGGCCGGACGAGCGCGAATTTTACGGACTGGAACGCCTCTGGAGCCGGGCCCCACAGGTGGTCAGGATTCTGTAATCCATTGGTCGGCGCTGCGACTGTAATCCAGGCCGGCGTCGGACCCAAAAAACAGTCCGATTTCGCGCGTCGCTGACTCCGGGCTGTCCGACCCGTGGACTATGTTGCGGCCAATGTCGATGCCAAAGTCGCCGCGAATTGTTCCGGGTGTGGCGTCGGCGGGATTGGTGGCCCCCATAGTTTGTCGGGCCAGCGCAACCGCGTTGGTCGCCTCCCAGATCATGGCCACGATGGGGCCGGAAGTGATGAATGAAACCAGGCCGGGGAAGAAAGGCCGGTCAACGTGCTCCCCGTAGTGGCGACCCGCCAATTCCTCATCAACCTGCATCATTTGGATTGCCACCAGCTTGAGCCCCCGGCGTTCCAGCCGTGAGATTACCTCACCAATTACGCCCCGTTGGACACCGTCCGGTTTGATGGCGACGAAAGTTCTTTCCATAGATTGTGTGTGCTCCTGAAGTTCGATGGGTGTGATTGCCGCCGAATCACGCTGCGCTAATAATGCTGCACTAATGACACTGCGCTAAGGTCGCGCGGCGGCGGGTTTGCCCGGCACTACCTGATCGCGTTGTTTGGGTGCGCCGATGCTGGGCATCCGCAGGTAGTACGGCTGCAAGTTGGGCAAGTCGCTGAGTTCGCCGAGCGCGACCCGTTGCACCCCGACCGAAGCCAGCTCCCAAAGCCGGTCGGCCGGTGTCCACGGGGCAACGTTTGCACGGCCGGGTTCGACGCCATGGCCGGACGCGAATGACCTGATGTTGTCCTGACGCCCAAAAACCGCTTCGCCGCAATAGGTGTGCGGCGCCGGGTTTGTTGCGTCCTCGCCCAACAGGAAATCGGGTAGTGCGATGGCATCTTCCCGGATCCTCTTCCCGTCGCTGCCAAACCAGGCCGCGGCGACTTCGTTGCGGCCGGCGTCCAGCCATGCGACCGCGATGCCGTCAGCTTGCAGATGCCGGCCGGCTTCCAGCGCCAGCGTGTCAATGCCGACGATGGGCAAACCGGCTGCCATCGCCAATCCTTTGGCGGCGCTGACTCCGACGCGCAACGCGCTGAACGGCCCGGGCCCCAGGGCGACCGCGACTCCCGTTAAATCGTCTACTTGCAGACCGTGCGTTTGCAACGCCGCAGCGACGGCCGGCATCAGTTGCGCGGTGTGGTTGACCCGAGTGCGCCACAGCCTGGCATCGACGACGTTTCCGTCGGTGTCGGCCAGCGCCATCCCGCCGCAACGGGACGATGTGTCAATCGCCAACAGCATCGCTAAAATCCGGTAGCGGCCCGTGGCTCGAACCTGGCGGACAACGCCCGCAACAGAGGTGCAAAACGGGCCGAATCGTCCCTGAATGTGATGCTGTGTCGGCCCGGAATGGACCCGTCCTCGTCCGGCATAACTTCGCAGGCCGGGTTGGGGTCAATCGCATAGTCCAGCGCGATCCAGAGGGCATCGGAAGGGAAAAGATCGCCGGCGCGGTCGGCCCACTCGACCGCCAGCACGTCGTCCCCGGCAGCGATTACGTCTTCCAGCCCCAGGTCCCACGCCTCCGCCGGATGGTCAATCCGGTAGAGGTCAGCGTGATGCAGGGTCAACCTGCCCTGATAGCGTGTAACCAGCACGAATGTGGGGCTGCGGGCGTAGCCGGGAACGCCAAGGCCACGGGCGATGCCTTGAATCAGGCAGGTTTTGCCGGTGCCCAGGGGCCCGGTCAGCAGGTAGACATCGCCGGGATTGGCGTTCTCACCGACGACCAGTCCCACCGAACGGGTTTCGTCGGCAGTTTCGGTGTGGATGACGAGGGGAATTGACATAACGTCTAGATGGCTGCCGATTCAGCGTTGGCGAAGTGGTCCCATCCGGCGCCTTTCCGGGATAGAGCGTTCCCGTCAGCGTCCACAACCGTAACCTGCCCCGGTGTTCCGTCGATGATTTCGCCGATGATGCACGCCGATTGAACCGCGGCCATAGCGTTCGTCATGACTTCGGGGGGTGCGGTAAACAGCAGGACGTAATCTTCTCCGCCGTACAACGCCAACTCCTGCCAATCATCGGGATAGGTTTCTTCGAGTGCGCCTGGAACTGGAACCCGGTCAATCATTATACGGGCGGCGACTCGGCTGCTGGCGCACAATTTGCCCAAATCATCCGCCAGACCGTCGCTAACATCCATGGCGACTCCCACCCCGGCGTCGATCAGCGCCCGTCCCTCGGCGATGTGCGGTCGCGGCCGGCGATGCAGCCCCGCGAGCGTGGCGGCCCCCGCGAGTGTGGTGGCGGCCTTGCCATCGGCGCTGGCGCCGGCCAACAGCAGTTTCAACCCACCGGCGGAGCCGCCCACCGGCCCGGTTATAGCCACCTGGTGTCCGGGTTGGGCGGCCGAACGGAGCATCGGCGCGTCTCTGGAAATGCCGGTCAGGGCGACGGTTACGAAAATCACCGGGGAGCTGACCATATCGCCACCGATGATTTGAGCGCCGTACTCGCCACAGATTTCGGACATACCGGCGTATAACTCCGCGACATCGGCCACCAGCGTATCGGAGGGCAGCCCCAAGGTAACCAACGCCCAGGCCGGCACTCCTCCCATTGCTGCGATATCGCTGATGTTGGAAGCCAGCGCTTTCCAGCCCAAGTCCCGCCAGGGGGTTGTATGGGACGTGAAATGCACGCCGTCCACCATAGTGTCGGTGGTGTAGAACTCGGTGATCGGGCTGCCAAAAAATGAGCAAGCGGCGGCATCATCGCCGTTTTCCACACTCAGGCGATAGTCGGCTGAACCGGCCGGCTCCGGTGGGACAATCGAAGAACGCGTCCATTGCTGGATTAGTTCAATCAGGCCGAATTCGCCCAAATCAGAAATGCGCATCAGGGTGCCTGTTCAACCGGATTTATGGGTACCGGATTTATGGGTAGGGGAGGCTGGGTTCGTAATACGCCGCGTTCTTTATACAAAGAAACTGGGGCATAAGTAAACCGGGCCTTGTGCAGGGCCCGGTTTTATTTTGGCTTTAACCGTTGAGTAGTGAAAGGAGGCAAGAAAATTTGCAGAGAATTTCGTCCGACAAATTGTCGGTAAACAGTGGATTTTCTTGAGGAACCCGTTCTCCAAGCCCCGGGAGTCAAGAAGACTCGACCAAAAGACCTGAATGGCGGGAACGTCCACTGACTGACCATAGGAGTGGGTCAACTTTGGGATGGCAAAACCACCCCGATATAACCGTATACTCCCTAAAAAGGAGGTGATCCAGCCGCACCTTCCGGTACAGCTACCTTGTTACGACTTCGTCCCAGTTACCGAACCCGACCTCGGCGCCTGCCTCCCAAAGGGTTAGCTCAGCGACTTCAATCGTTCTCGACTTCCATGACGTGACGGGCGGTGTGTACAAGGCCCGGGAACGTATTCACCGCAGTATGCTGACCTGCGGTTACTAGCGATTCCGCGTTCATGCAGGCGGGTTTCAGCCTGCAATCCCAACTGGGGCCGGCTTTGTTGGGATTGGCTCCAGCTCGCGCTTTAGCAACCCATTGTACCGGCCATTGTAGCGTGTGTGTAGCCCTGGACATAAGGGCCATGATGACTTGACGTCGTCCCCACCTTCCTCCTCCTTGCGGGAGGCTGTCTCGCTAGAGAGTGTAACTAGCGACGAGGGTTGCGCTCGTTGCGGGACTTAACCCAACACCTCACGGCACGAGCTGACGACAGCCATGCAGCACCTGTGATGGCTCCCCGAGTTACCCCGGAGTCGTCACCCTTTCGGGTTCCTACTACCAACATGTCAAGCCCAGGTAAGGTTCTTCGCTTAGCATCGAATTAAACCACACGCTCCACCGCTTGTGCGGGCCCCCGTCAATTCCTTTGAGTTTTAGCCTTGCGGCCGTAGTCCCCAGGCGGGATACTTAACGCGTTAGCTACGGCACGGAGAGGGTCAATACCCCCCATACCTAGTATCCATCGTTTAGGGCGTGGACTACCTGGGTATCTAATCCAGTTTGCTCCCCACGCTCTCGCGCCTCAGCGTCAGATACAGCCCAGTAAGCCGCTTTCGCCACTGGTATTCCTCCCGATATCTACGCATTCCACCGCTACACCGGGAATTCTGCTTACCTCTGCTGTCCTCAAGTCGAATAGTATCCCTTGACCTCTCCCAGTTGAGCCGGGAGCTTTCACAAGAGACTTATCCAACCGCCTACGCGCACTTTACGCCCAGTAATTCCGGGTAACGCTTGCCCCCTACGTATTACCGCGGCTGCTGGCACGTAGTTAGCCGGGGCTTATTCCCGAGGTACCGTCTTGTATCTTCCCTCGGAAAAGGAGTTTACAACCCTAAGGCCTTCGTCCTCCACGCGACGTCGCTGGGTCAGGCTTTCGCCCATTGCCCAAGATTCCCTGCTGCTGCCTCCCGTAGGAGTGGGGGCCGTTCTCAGTCCCCCTCTGGCTGGTCATCCTCTCAGACCAGCTACCCGTCATCGGCTTGGTAGGCCATTACCCCACCAACAACCTGATAGGACGCGAGCTCCTCCTCCGGCGACCGAAGCCTTTCAACGATACCCCAGGGGATATCGGTCGTATGCGGGATTATCCTCAGTTTCCCGAGGTTATACCCCACCGGAGGGCAGATTACTCACGCGTTACTCAGCCGTCTGCCGCTTTTCCATTGTGGCCGAAGCCACGGACACGCTCGACTTGCATGCATTAAGCGCGCCGCCAGCGTTCACCCTGAGCCAGGATCAAACTCTCTTACTTGAACCTTACTCTTACTTCCTTCCACTATTCAACTGTTAAAGTGCCTTTGTTTCACCGGAGGTCAAAACCGTCAACGGTGATTCAGTGGGGTTACAATACTCCCTTTGCCAGCCCTTGTCAACATCGACTTTACACCGAATTTTCATTGCGGAATCAGCGACAGCGGCCAGCATCGCGCCGACGAGGGGATTGGTACCGGACTGAGGCATTTCAGACGGCAACCGGATGGTCGCTGTCCATCCACTCGGCGAACGATCCGTCGTAAAGGCGGACGTTGTAGCCGGCCTGTTTCATGGCCAGGTAGGACAGCGCGGCTCGGACGCCGCTGCGACAGTAGGTCACCACCGGGTCCGGAGCAGTTATTCCCAAGCCCGCCAACCGCTCCTGGAGCAAAGCCGGGTCGATCAATAGTTTTCCATCTTCCCCGGCAAATTGAGAGTGGGGGAGGTTGACCGCACCGGGGATGTGGCCTGGCCGATGGTCCGTTTCCAGTTCACCACGAAATTCTTCGGGAGACCGGGTGTCCAGGAGTTTTGCGTTCCCGGAGTTGGCCACATCGTGCAACGTGGCCCGCGCGGCTGGATTCAGGCGATGGGCGAACGGTTTGGGCACGGTGGGGACGGGCCGGTAAAGCACTTCCCGGCCTGCGTCCTTCCAGACCTCGTAGAGCACATCCATAATGCGGACGTCATCGCGCCCCAGGTATTCCAGCGCCCAGGCGGCCATGGCAACGTTGCGGCCATCCTGGTGGTCGTAGAGAACCGGGATCACGTCGTCGCCGAGGCCAACTGCGCCGAATGCGGCGGCGAGTTGTTCCGGCGGGCCGAGGCGTCCGTCCGGAGCCTGCAGCTTCTTGAAGGGTACGCTGACGGCTCCCCGCAGATGACCCATCAAATACCGCATCGACGACCTGGGATCGATAATCAGAAACCCCGGCTGGCCAATGTGGTCGGCGACCCAATCAGCAGAGACGAGAGTGACCATCAACCGACCGCTTCGAAGTCAGTCTCGACCGATGTTGCGTTGGCCACCGACTGCGTTACCGGGGAGCCTTCCACTGCGAGGCGCCAAATTTCGCGCAGGGTTTCCTCATCGGCATCGGCGCGCACGAAGCACTTGGCCGAGATTTTCCCGTAACCCGGGTTTCCTTCGTCCTCGACGCCGGCCCACTTGCGGATATTATCGAAATACCCTTCGACGGCCACTTCGAGGTCGTGAATGCGGACGCCCTGTTTGGTGGCGTTGACCACGAAGCCGACGGTCATGCAACTACCGATGGCAGACAGCAGCTGCTCGTGGGCGCTGGCAGCCACGTCGGTGGCAGTCAGATCGCCGGGTTCGTCCATGTCAACCTGGTGGTTGCGCATATAGGCGCGGGCGCGCATCCCGTCCTGCCAGACTACCCGCGATTTCCACGGCCCGGTTACTGCGTTGAAAACGTCCGGGTCTCGGAAGGAATCGAGTACCTCGGCGAGTTTCTCGCGGGGCAGACCGTTCAGGTTCCCTTCTTGCGTCATGTCCAGCTCCTCTTGGCCGTTTCGTGCTTGCTCAACCAGGACTTCGTGTGCCCGGGGCTTTTCTTGTGCCCGGGGCTTACTGATACTCTGCCCGCAGCAATGCGGCGGCTTCGGCGATTGCTTGCATTTTCCGGGCCGCCATTTCGTGGGTATTCACATTGCGTTCGGCGAACGTTCCGAAACCGCAATCGGGGTTGAGGTAAATCTTGTCCGGGTCGAAGTATTGCAGCAGTTCTTTGACGCGGGCCACAATCTGCTCCGGTGGCTCGATGTCATCCGTGCGGGGATTGACCACGCCAAAGCCGATTTCTTTCTCGTTGCTATATTCCTTGAACACTTCCATCTCTCCGGCGCGGGGAGTGGCGCATTCCAGCACCAGCTGGTCAATGTTCATCTGGGTAAGATAGGGGAGCATTGGCCCATAGTTGCCGGTCAGTAGTACATCTTCGCGGCGGCTCCAGTTGCCACGGCAGACGTGGACGCCGGTTTTGATGCCGGTGATACCCGCCGTGGTTTCGTTCATCAACCGCACCGCAAACTCCAGTTCATCGGTGGGGTCACGCCGGTTGGGCAAGGCGGCGCACATGAAGGTCTCGGTGCTTTCCTCGCCGAACACGACCTGGCTCAGGATGGGCTCGTCCAACTGGATGAAGTCGCAACCCTGGTCGCGCAGGGCGATGATTTCTTCTCTGAGGATGGCAACCACGTCTTCGGCCAAGTCTTCAGGATTGGGGTACACGCGGTCGGATAGACCCTCAAACCAGCTGGAGCGAGTCAGCATATACGGGCCCGGCAGAGGAATTTTGATGGCCCGATCCGTATGTTCGCGCATAAAGGCCAACTCGTCCTGGGCCAATCCCTGGCGCTTGCCAATGCGGTCGACCACGATGGGGCTCTTGATGGCGAAGGATGGCACGTCCAGGGCGCGAAGAACCTCTTCCATGCGGGCGCGGTCCTTGGAGTAGTCCAACAGCTCCGAGACTTTCATCAGTTGCATACCGGTAAGTTTGTCCACCGCGAAGGAATAGAAATTGTCCCGGCGCTGTTCCCCGTCACTGAGTATGTCCACTCCGGCGTTCTCCTGGGCACGGATGCACGCCAGGACTTCGCCATCAGCCACCTGGTTGAATTCCGCCAACGTGATGTCCCCGGCTTCCTTGCTGCGCAGAGCACGCACCAATTCCGTGGAGCGCGGCCAACTCCCGACCACAGTTACCGGGAACAGAGGGATGTCCGCCATTCAGATTCCTCCTTGGGATTAAGTGTGATTACGAGTCCGACACAACGGATTTTTGCCTCGGGTCACCCCGAGTCCTCGAAACCGGAAGCATCTATAATGTACTCAAAATCCAGGACGAACACAAACGGGCATAGACGGCGGAAACCTCCGCACACTCGCACATGGGCAGCCTTCCACAACTGCCCGGTGCAGCACGCTTCAGTCCCGGGATGCAGCGACTTCGCCTTACGATGTAACTCATTGTGGCTGATCGGGTAGCGCTGGCCGCCGTGTGGTCGCCAGGAGCATTGCGGCCGCGAGCGAGACCAACGCCAGGGACAGGAAAGCTCCCTGGTACGTTCCGGTTCTGTCGAATGCCACCGCGGATCCCAGCGGCCCAACGGCGAAGCCAACGACCTGCGCCGCCCGGCTCAGCCCGAAGATACTGCCCAGTGTCCTTCGTCCGTAGTAACTGGCCCACATCAACGGAGCCAGTGTGTTCACTCCACTACCAACCGACCCTTGCAAAACGGCGAACAGGTACGTTTCGGGCAGTGTGTCAGCTCTCATCAGTACCCACATACTGACTGCGCCGAGCGCATAAGCCAGGGTCAACAGTAGCTTGGCGGATACTTTCTCCGCTACGACGCCACATACCAATGCGGCCAAAGCTCCAGCTACCGACATGACGCTGACCGCTCCCACTGCTGCTCCGGCCGTCAGACCTTGCTGTATGAGATGCGGCACCAGGTGCAGCCCAATGCCCGATGTTGCCGTGCTGACCAGGAACAACGAAACCAGTATCAACCAGAAGGCCGGCGTCCTGATGACTGTGCGCAGAGGCAATAATTGCTCATCCCGTTGCAGTTCGGGTTTGTCGCCGGAGCCCGTCGGGCGTGGATCGCCGTCGAGGGCCAGACCAAGGTCCTCAGGTTGTCGCCGAATAACCAGCGCCGACGGAACCAAGCCTACGCAGAACATCATCCCGGCCAGCAAGATCCAGGCCGGTCTCCAACCCCAACTGCCAATGACCAGCTGCACTATTGGCGCTACTACGACGATGCCCAAAAAGCCGCCGAAGGATACCAACCCGGTAGCCCGGCCCCGATACCGCAAGAACCATTTGCTCGCCGTAACCGAAGCGCCAATCTGAATAAGTCCCTGATCCGAGATTCTTATCAAGGTGAATGCAACGTAGAAGCCCAACAGGGTTTGTGCGGTTGACAGGTACAGACAGCCCAGCACGACCACGCATCCCCCAACAGCTAGAATAATCCGGGCCCCGAAGCGGTCCACCAAACTGCCGCTGAAGGGAGCCAGAACGGCGCCCAGGATGGCGCCCAGACTGGTAGCGCCGGCCATTTCCGTGCGGTTCCAGCCGAACTCCTGGCTCATGGGGATTACAAACACGGTGAGGATGCCGATAGCGGTGGCGGCGTTGGCAAACTGGATTCCAGCGCCGGCGGCGGCAACCCACCATCCATAATAGACACGCATGGGTTAGGCTCTTACCTGCTCTATCTTGGGTAAACCGGTCGGGCCGGGTTTGGCTGGTGACCCAGCCCCTTGCTTCGCCGTTACTCTAACAGAGCCGCCCCGCGTTACTCCCTTCCCGTTGACGCTCAGGCGCATTGATGCGTCGGTTTCGGTGCGTAGTCAACCCGACTTTTGCCGTTCTGACTGGCGGGCGTGGTACACCTCGTCGCAGCGGAGCCGCAACAACCCTGGATCAACGACGACTACCCCTTGATGGTGGTACTATACGGCTGGCCCAAGACGGGTGGCTATCCGATGAGTCAGGCTGGATCACGGCCTCGGGCCGCTCGGCTGGCATCGGGTTGCCGGCAGTAAACGTTCAGCAGTAGGCATGCACAAGTACCCAAAAGTATCGAGCAGACTCACAGGAAAGGTTTGGGAGGTTGCTCGAAGTCGATATTGAACTCGACCGATTTTGAAAAGAAAGGGGATCAGAGATGAACTCGAACCGTAAACCAGTCGCCGTCGTGGTGGGGGCGACCTCCAAGTGGCAGTCCGATGGCCGCAACACCCAGCTGGCGCATGGGAGGGCGCTCGACGATAGCGACCTTCCGGTAGGCGTGCGTTGGGGCGTGGGTGGCGCAATTGCCCAGAAGTTTGCGATGGAGGACTTTTTCGTCGTCCTCACCACCCGCAGTACGCCCAATGCAACTCCCTTGCAGGCAGCAATCCAGGAGCAGGGCGGCGAAAGCATGATCGTCGAGCTGGACTTGGTGTCGAGCGACTCCATTTCCGAGGCGTTCGCTCAGGTTCGAGAGGAAGCCGGCGACCCGAATGTTTTGGTATACAACGCGGGTTACTTGGAGGGGCGTGACCTTCCTCCAGAGATGGAACTGCTGGAACACATACCGGTGGATATGTTCGACACCGCGCAGCACATCTCCAGCCGTGGGCCGTTCCTGGTCGCCAAAGAGGTGTTGCCCGCCATGCGAGAGCGGGGCGAAGGCTCGTTCCTGATTTCTAACAACTCCTCGTCCTTGCGCGGGAAGAAGCGATACACCGGTCAGTCGCTGTACTATCCGCGAGTGATGATGCGGACGCTAGCGCAGGTGCTGACCGAGGAATATTCCGAGTTTGGCGTGCACGTAGCCAACGTCGTGATTGACGGCACCATTGACTCCCCCGGAACCCGAGCCTTGCCCAGAGCTCAACAAAACCCCGATCTGGTAATTAACCCGGTTAAAATAGCCGAGGCATTCTACTATCTACACACCCAGGATAAGTCCTGTTGGACCCACGAACTTCAGCTGACGCCGTTCCCGACCAAACCAAGCTTCTAGGGACTTCAACATAGCGACGGCGCCTACCGAAAACCTTCCTGAATTCCCCGTCGTCGCTAGGGTTGGCCAGCCGCGCGCCGATGTGTACGCACAGACGTGCGTAATCTGCGTGCAATTCAGGAATCCGCTGGAATAACCCGGTAAATGCGACCTGTTGTCCTGAGGGCTTCGACGCTCCAGGGTTCCCCTACTCCGGCAACTAGCCATTCGAGGATTGCCCACAGGTCCCGGTCAGTTTGACCCGTATCCAGCGGTTCGAGGCCCGGGACCAGCGCCGCGATTTCGACTCCAGCCGGAAACGGCCGCCCGGATCGGCCGATGAAAATCAACTCGTAGACGCGTCCATCAACATCGAGCAATCCCGGCGCGTCCAGCTGCTGCTCCGCCAGATCGAATGTCTTGGCCAGGAATGCCGCGAACTCCGGATAATGCCCGATGTCCGGATCGGTCAACAAGGGTACGCTCCGCGTATCAGGCGGCCGTTCGGTTATGCGGGTGATAGTCATGGGTTCAACCGTTGCTCGGACGGGAGGCGACGCGCCGCGAATTCTGCGAGGAGCTGGCCAATTTCCACGCCTGAGTCTTCCTGAAGGAAGTGCTTGCCGGTGACCAGGTGCGGGCCTTCGGCGTGGGGCCAGATGTCACGCCATCTCGCGCCCATAACGTCCGCGGTGAACACCTCATATTCTCGGCCCCAAATGATGATTGCCGGAATCTTAAGCTCGCGGACGCCGGCTTCAAGCCACTCGAACCGTTCTCCCGTGATGTCGGTGCTCGGATCAATGGGAATCGAGCGGGGCCCACTGCCAGGTCAGCCGCCGGTCGTCCGGGTCGGGCAATACCGCTTCGTAAGCCGGCAGCGCATCCGCCCGGAAACGCTCCCGGTCGACGACCGAGAGATAGATGCCGCGCCCGGGAAAGCCGCCTTGGCGCGCCAGGATGTAAGGGCCGACGATTGGCGCATGCATCAGCCGCCACGGCATGATCTGGCGGTGAAATTCCGCAGCCGGTGTGCGCCATGCCCAGGTCGACATGACGGCAACCGCGGCTGCCCGGTGTGGTCGGGTGAGCAATGCCGCCAGGCCGGTCGGTCCGCCCCAGTCGTGGCAGACGAAGCAAATGCCGTTGAGGTCAAGTTGGTCAATCAAAGCGACGAGATTAGAGGCGTGATTGTCCAGGCTGTGCGCGCTGGCGCTGTGCGGATGCTCCGACAGGCCAAACCCGATCTGGTCGGGCACAATCACCCGATAACCTGCCGTGAGCAGCGGCGGGATGGTGTCACGCCACAAGTAACCCCAGGTGGGGTTGCCGTGTAGCAGCAGCACGGGCGACGCGTCTGGCGGGCCTTCGTCAATGTAGTGCATTCGCCAACCGTTGACGTTGGCGAATTTCGACTGGAAAGGGTAGCGGCTCGCCACATGGGGGCCAAGGTCGCTAATGGTACGTGTCATGCCGTCATTCCGATGACCCCTCCGGCTGCGTAGCGATGCCGTGGACTGTGCCCACAAGGAACGCCGGCTTGTCCATACCCACATGTTACTACAAGGCAATTGCTATAATATGCCGCAGTTTCAGTTGACTAACCTGGAGGAAATCTTGACACAATCTAGTGCTTCCACTCCGGGAGAACAGGCGTACCGGCGGTTGGGAGTCACCCCAATAATCAACGCCTCCGGTTCGGTAACGCGTCTGGGCGGCACTCGCACCCGGCCCGAAGTGCTGGAGCAGATGGCCCATACCGCGCGGGTAATGGTGAACATCGACGAGCTCAACCGAAAAGCCGGGGAGGAAATCGCCCGTCTCACCGGCGCCGAGGCCGGTCTGGTCTGCAGCGGCGCAGCTGGAGGCCTGTTGCTCCAGGCGGCGGCCTGCATCGCCGGAAGCGAGCCGGTCAAAATGCGGCAGTTGCCCGACACCGAGGGCATGAAGAACGAAATCATCATTCAAACGATGCACCGGTTCCCTTACGACCAGGCTTATCGTGCTGCTGGCGCCAAGCTGGTGGAAATCGGCAATTACCTGTTCAGCCACCCCTGGGAGCTGGAGGGGGCGATCAACGAGCGCACCGCCGCCGTTGCCTACTTGTGCGCCCCATTCAGCAGCCGCCGTGTCATACCGCTAGAACAGGTATGCGAAATCGCTCATGCCCGTGGCGTGCCGGTAATTGTCGACGCGGCGTCCATGTTGCCGCCCCGCCAGAATCTGTACCGCTACCTGCGTGACGGCGCCGACATGGTGGTCTTCAGTGGGGGCAAGGGAATACGCGGCCCGCAGGGCACGGGCATTCTCTGTGGCCGTCGTGACCTGATCGAAGCGGCCGCGGCGAACGGCAGTCCGGCTCAGTTTTTGGGCCGCCCGATGAAAGTGGCAAAGGAGGAAATCGTAGGGCTGGTTACGGCCTTGGGAATGTTTGTAGAAGAAGACGAAGCCGCCGAGATGGCCAACTATCAGGCGGTGGCCCAGCGGGTAGTCGACGCGCTGGTCGAGACGCCCGGCCTGCAAGTCAGTCTGCATCACGACGGAGTCGATTATTTGATTCCCACCGCCGTGCTGAAATTCGGCGAGGCCTGGCCGGGCCCGCCCCCAGGCCAGGTCGCGGCGGCAATGGAGCAGGGTGACCCGCCCATCTACCTGCAACAGCTCGGCCCGCCAGACCAGTTGGGCGTAGATCCCTTGAACCTCACCGAAGCAGAGACCGACACCATCATCCGCCGATTGCGTGAGACGCTATCAGTCTAATAATGGATTGAGTCAGGGCGGTTGATTAGCGGGGCGAAGATTTAGCTGAGCGTAGTTGTTGGCATTGCCGCTGGTTTCATTGAGTGTGGGACGCCTTGAGAGGTCAGCGATTCACGTCCCGTTCCGGTCAACACTGCGGTAGCGCAACTTCCGGCCTCCGGCTACCGTCTTCACACAGCAGAGCACTTCCTCCACCAGTGTGCGTACCCGCTGGCTCGCCCGGTAGCCAACATATCGAGTGGTTCGGCTGTGGATGCACTAACAGGATGTAGAAATGGCGGGTTGGGCAGAGGTGCGGGAGTGATGAAGGGTCGCGACACCTCCGAACGAGCTCCCCGGCGTCGTAGCCGCGACGTCGTCCCAACAGTCAGCGCCTACCGCGATTTGTCCGGTGCCGGGCATCGCTGCCGGCATTGTCGCTGCTGCATTCCGTTCCCACGGCTGCAAATTGCGGTGGGCATCATGTCCACGACCAGACCGCGGCGGTTGTCCGTCAGCAGGTGAACTGCAAAATACGGGTGCGCATTTTTCACTCGCTTTCCCCAAACGGCGGAAATGCGCCTCGGGGCCGGGCATTCTGCAACAATGTCGAGGCATTTACCATACGTGGGGATAAGGACCGTCCCGTCCACGCTGAAAGGCCCGGCTGAACGCAGACCCCTCTGCCTCGCCTGTTCCGCCACCGCCAGCAATCGACTTCGGTTCTCGGCAAACGGCGATTGGTTGAAACTGTGGTCTATGCCGTTCAATCCCGGGAACCATTCGAACAGCACGTCATGCACCGGCCTTTCGCGGTACTGCCGCTCGCCGCGAATCGAGACCAGAGCCATAAAAGGCAGGGTTTCAGCCGGTGGTCCGAAGGGCAGTTTATTTCAGGAATACCGGGGGCAGCTATCGGCGGCAAACACGCGGTCGGAGTGGGCAGCAGCTCCGCTGGGGATCCGCCGCCGTGGGTTTGATGCGCGCTATGGGATGGCTCTGTGGTGCCAGAGCGCCAGCGTAACCACCGTGAGCATCTCAATCTGTCCCGTGTCCTGCCAGATTGTCGCCGCTATACGCTCCAATCCGCTCAAGCGCCGGGTAGTGTTCGGTTAAATATCCGAGTTGGATGTAACGTTCCTAGTTGGTTAGCGGAGTAGAACCCAATACCTGAATTGCGACAACCGGGGTCGCGGTCAGCGTCCCTACGCTGAGCAAAATGCGGAGCAGCGTGGCGCCCTCAGTCACCGTAGCGCTCTGCGGCAACGCCGCCCGGCATACCCGGTCCCTTGGAGCAATATCTTTGTACATCACAATCGCCGATAATTCGATACCTCTGTAATTATTATTACGCACGTTGACAACGCGGAATTGGCACCATAAACTCCTTGAACGTTTCGCTTATAAGCGTTTTTATGCGAATAATCGATTTGTTTAGTGACTGATTCGTTATCGTGAACATTAAATTCGTAATGGCTTCGTGAGCCAAATCATGCTACCGCGATTGATGGTGCGTTAAGATCCGGCGATGCGTCGTTTAAAATTTGTTGGAGCCAGTTTCACTGACCTGCGAAATCGTAACATTGTCCTTAATCACGCTTATAGGCGGCTAAGGAGAGCGTCGGAGGGAGGCCCCCGAAAGCGTTTCGAAGTTTTAACGCAATATCCGTTCGCCCTCCCTACGGCAGTGATCTAAACCGGAACGGGCGACGTCAAAACGGATCAAAAGATGGCCCCTGTTTGATAGCGTCATTATCGGCATCCACGGATTCACCGGTTATTCCCTTCCCCCGTTGAGCTCAGCATCGGGCTTGGGTGGAGTGTATCGGAGCCTCCGACGAGTGGCCGTGCCAAAGTTACGAGTTCGGCGCAACCAGCAAATTTAGGTCATGAGGTTCAAATTTAGGTCTGAGGAGCTTGAGATTATTATGCGTCGATTGGCAAGAAACCCACAAATCATAGCCCTCTTTGTCGTGCCGGTGCTGCTGGCCCTTTTGGTAGCCTGCGGTGGCGCGGCGCAAACAGAGGAACCGACCACGGGACAATCAGCAACGGAACAGACTGTCCCTACGGCGATCCCGATCGCTACCGCCGTTGCCGCAGTCCCAGCCGATACCTCGACAACAGCCGTGGAGCAGCCGACCGGTACTCTTACCGTTGGGCAAAAGGAACTCGGACCTTTTACGGGCCACCCTAGGTTGGCGGTCAATCCACAGATATTTGTTCAAGGCACCGCGCCCGTCGGTGAGTCATTGTTGACGGTTAACAGTGACCTGGAGCCCGTAGGGATGCTGGCCAAAAGCTGGGAAGTTTCTGAAGACGCGTTGACCTGGACATTTTATTTGAACGAGGGCGTCCAATTCCATAAGGGTTACGGCGAGTTGACGGCGGATGACGTTGTTTGGAGCTTCGACGAATTCGCGAACAGTTCAATACACCCCAGGGCTTCGAACATCAGGGGAGTTTGGAGTAGCCCGGACGGATACGTCAGGGCCGTTGATAAATACACGGTCGAGGTCAACACGGGCACACCCTGGTCTGAAGTACCCATTAACGAAATGCTAACTAGCCCCGGCGGGTCCGCAACTTGGGTCGTCAGTAAGAAACAGACTGATGAAATCGGCGCTGAAGAGGCCAATGGCCAGATCGCGGCGACCGGCTCCTGGGATTTGGTGGAGTTCCGAACCGGCGAGTTCTGGAGGATGGAGGCCGTTCAGGACCACTGGCGGAAGACCCCGCATTTCGCAGAGCTGATTTTCCGCGAAATCCCCGAGGAATCGTCCCGGATTGCCGGTTTCCAGACTGGCAATCTGGACACCACCCTGATCGCCTTTGATTCCTTGCCTCTAATTGAGGGAGTTCAAGGGGCGGAAATCATGCGGCTGCCCGGAGGTGGCGAGGCGGCCTTGACCTTTTATGGCCAGTACTACATAGGTATCGGCACCGAAGACCAGCAGCCTGGCTACGACCCTGACCTGCCTTGGGTGTCCGCCGATCCCGACATCACATCTGCTGAATGGGCACGGGCGGCCAAGGTGCGCAACGCTTTGTCCATAGCCATCGACCGCCAGGGGATTGTGGACACGCTGCTACAGGGCTACGGCAGTCCGGCGGTGCTGTGGGACTTTGGCCGATATGAAGAGACCTGGCTGCCGCCGGAAATGCGATGGGAATACAATCCGGAGCGGGCCAGGCAGCTGCTGGCAGAAGCCGGCTACCCCGACGGATTCAGCATAACTCTGACTCCAGCGCTGCGGGGCGCGCCCGTGGAAGTGGAAGCCTGCGAAGCAATCTCGACCATGTGGGGCGAAGTTGGCTTGGACGTGAAGTTCGAGCGCGTTCCTTTCACTACCCTGCGTCCCAGCCTGATTGCCCGCAAGTACCAGGGTTCCACCTGCCACGCCGGAGGCATCCGGCTGGAGCCGGGACAAGGCTTCTCCGGTATGTTGTCCCAACTGAACCACGAGGCGATATGGAACCGTGGCGTAGAACATGCCTGGCTGGACGAAAAAGTATCCCAGCACATGGCCGAAGTTGACACTGCCAAGCGCCGGGCGTTGGGAATTGAAATTGCCACGTTCATGTTTGAAAACGCCATTACCGGCGTCGGACTCTACAACTTTGACGTCGTATGGCCGGTTGGTCCCAACATCCAACCTTGGCCCGAAGGCGTGCGTTACCGCGACTTGCGGAACATCAACGGTTACGAGTATATCCGGCCTCGGTAACGGGTCATTCAAGCAAATGCGAGGTGGGCAGGTAACATAACCACGGGGTGGCGCGAACCGGAATGTCGGTCACTGCGCGCCCCCTCGTGGGGCCTGACAGGGGTAGGTAACGGTTGAAATTGGTCTTTGATGCGCCTTGGGAAGGCGCAGGGGAATCCGGCATCTTGGTTGTGTCTAAACCGGATGCTGGAGGTCTCCCATGCGCCTTCCCAGAGAATGCTATCAGATGCAAAAAACGATTGAAACGCATTTACCTCACCTCTCCCAGCCACAATTGACCGGCCTGGTACTGTGGGTCTGCGGGGCCATCCTCGCCGGCAGCGCCTGCCAGAACGCCGTGGCCTCCGCCCTCTCGCCCTGGGGCGCCTGGAACAACCTCCGCCAGTATCTCCGGGAGTGGCTTTACGACGGCAGCGACCGAGCGAGCCCCTGCCAGACCGAACTGGACGTAACTCTCTGCTTCGCTCCATTGATCCGGTGGGTGCTGGCCTGGTGGCGTTCCGGCTGCCTGGCCCTTGCGGTGGATCCAACCCTCAAAGGGGACCAGACCACTGCCATCGTCATCAGCGTTCTCTACCGCAGTTGCGCCATCCCCGTGGCCTGGCACATCCGGCACGCCGACCAGCCCGGCTCCTGGATAGACCCCACCGTGGAACTGCTGCAAGCCTTGGCCCCAGCGGTACCTGAGGAAATGACCGTGATCGTGCTCTGCGACCGGGGCATCGCCAGTCCCAAGCTGTGGAAACAGATCCTGGCTCAGGGCTGGCATCCCGGTATGCGCTATCGGAAGAACATCACTTTCTGCGCCGATGGTGGACGCCGGTTGCCCGCCCAGCACTTCGTCTCCCGCCCCGATACGGCGTGGATCGGCTGCGGCACCGCCTTCAGCACCCCCAAGGCAAAACGCCGTTGCACCCTGTTGGTGGTCTGGTACGTTGAGCAGGAGGAACCCTGGATCATCCTCACCGACCTTGCCCCCGATAAGGTGGGACCCAGTTGGTACGCCCTCCGCTTCTGGATCGAACTGGGCTTCAAGGCCATTAAGAGCCTGGGATGGAAATGGGACAAGACCCGCCGCACCGACCCGGCCCGCGTCTCCCGCCACTGGCTGGTGCTGTCGGTGGCCACGCTGCTGGCCCTGGCCTATGGCACCAGGGTGGAAGACGCCCAGGACCGCAGGATTGCACCAGGCAACCTGCGCACGCCCCCCAAGGCACTGGCTCCCAATCATCGGGACCCTCGTAGCCGTCCGGCGCGCACCGTCAGCGTAATACGCCACGGCATCGACTGGCTCAGGCGCTTGCTGCTCAAGGGTCGTCTCTGGAGCCGCGTCTGGCTGCTGCCCGAACCCTGGCCACAACCCAAGCTCAACCTGGAGATTACCCGCCATGTCCCGCCGTAAAAACCCTATACCTACCCCTGTCAGCCTCGTGGGGCTCCCGCTAGGAGCGGTGGCCCTCCTGCCGAGAATGAGTCTGCCATCATTGGCCGAGCGTTGTTTCCGCGCCACCTTGCGCGACGCCTTCAGTTTGCGACACCGCTGTACGAATTACCTGGTGGGTATCAGACCCCGGTGGGCATCTGAGGTCACCAGGTCCACTCAACAGCCCCGGCCCGAATGCCGGACGTAACAGGCTGCTACAGATTCAGGAAGCGCTGCCGGGAATGGCTCCGCTGAACTGGAGCTAAAACGTCCCGATCGGGCTGTGGGAGCGCGTACCGTTGGGCGCCAACGCGCCTCGCTTCTCAACGATTGAGGTCTTGTCTCGACGGCTCGATGGTTCGGTCTCAACCGGATTGGGCTACCTGTAATACCATCAACCAGAAACCTGGTGAGAAACCTGACGGGAAGTTCGCTGCCACCGGAATCGAACCTGTCCATGGCGGGAGTTTAGGGTTGCGTCACGGGTCGGAGTCGGTGCATTCAATGGCTATTCCGCACGTCGCTTGCTGTCCGGAATTGTGAGCGCCCGCGTCCTGGTGCTGGGCGCCCTTGTAACGGCGTTGGCGGTGAGCGTCGCGTTGGCTTTAGCCGACGGTACAGCGGATGTTCGTGCTCAAGATGCTGTGATGCTCCACGAGGCCACGATCACCGTGGGGACCTATCCGGAATACGACGTTTTTGATGGATACTCCAACGTCCCCGGAGGGGTTGGCGGGTACGACGAATTGGTATTCGGAGCAATTGACCAGCCGAGTTTTGAGTACGAGGGTACCCAATACGAGGTTCTGGCACTGCACCTCAACAATCACTTTGATGTGATGTACCTGATGATAGATCCGCTTTTCCAGCCGATTACAACCCAACGGCCCACCTTGACAATAGATGGCGAAATCTACCACGGCTAGGCCACTTTCCTGGCCATGGACACGTACATTTGGCAAGATGCCCCGCTGGATTGGGATGTCGGTGACACCGTCCAGTTCACGCTGGAACTCGCCACGGTAACGGATGCCGACACCGACCCCCATCAGACCGGCAATCCCGATGCTGCCCAGGCGGTGAACGCGCTGGCCGGGACCGACGACGACGGCGGATTCCCGCGCTGGGCCGGCTGGCTGACCGGCGTGGGCGCCGCGGTGGTGGCGTCCATTGGATACGCGGGCTACCGATTTTTGCGTTAGGGCTGTGCCCGGCCCGTTGGCCTGCGGAACTATCTGACCATCAGCCGCTGCCGGATTGGCGCGGTTGCTGATTCGCTGAGTCGGTTCCGAATTGGCCGACGGGCTCTCCCTCCGCTTGCTGGATCTGCCGGGTCCGCATCCGTCCGTATTCGGATGCGAACTCGGCGCCCACGATCAGGATGAACGCGCACACGTACACCCACACCCACACCAGCAAGGCGATTACCGAACCCAGGGCACCGTAGACGCGGGCGAAGTGGGCGTATTCGCTGAGGTACAGGACGAAACAGGCCTCGGCCACCTCGAACAGTACCGCCGCCAACAATACGCCGGGCCAAATGTGGCGCCAGCGGGTTTGCGCGTCGGGCACGAATTTGTAGAGGAGCGCAAATACCAGACCGGTGATGGCGAAGGGCGCCAGCCGGGCCAATGCGTTTAAGTTATCGTTTTCCAGAGCCGGCAAGTACTTTACGTCGATGGTGTCCCATTGACGAAGGAACTCCAGCGCGGTGGATGACGCCAACGATACGGCGAACAGTACTCCGACGGTCAACGCCATGGCGATATGGCGGAGTTTCTCCAGCAGGTAATCCCGGTTGGACCGGACTTGCCAGGCCCGGCGGAAAGCCCGGTTAATACCTCCGAACATGGCGCTGGCTGTCCAGAAGCAACCCAAAACGCCGAGCAGTCCGGTGGATCCGTGCACCATCACGTGGGTGCCGGCGATATCGGTCAGCAGGGGCTCTGCGCCGGGCAGATATGTCAGGAAGAAAATCAGCAGTTGCTCTTGGGCCGCATCGGAGCTCAACACAAAGCTAAGCAGGGATAGCAGGCCCAGAACCAGCGGGAAGAGCGAGAGCAACGCGTAGAAGGCGACTCCCGCGGCTACCAATGTAGCGTCATCCCGGGCCAGCGCCCGACCGGTAGCCACCACCAACGCCGGCGCCGGCGCCGGCTTAGCCAACATACTGTCCCGCCAAGCGTGGACCCCGGTGCGGAACCGGCTTACCGGCATCTTTTCACGAAGCCGTTCGAAGATTTGCAGCCTGTTACGGATCGTTGGGTTCATTTGGAGTGAGAAGCGGCATTGAGCCGGTTGGCGGCCGCTCATAATTTTGACTCAATTCGGACGCGGTAGCTTTTTGAATTATCCCAGCATAGCGCGGTTTTGCGCTACCAGTTTGTACAAGAAACACGACGGGTGAGTCCGTAGGGGTATGATGGGGCGAGCATCAGATCGGCGGAGTGGTTGTTGTTGCCTGCTGCCCTCCAAGAGTGGTTGCCCGACGACCATCTGGCCTACTTCATCTCCGACGTGGTGGACCAGTTGGACCTGTCGTCAATCACCGCCCGCTACGAGGGGGAAAGGCGGGGTGCCCCGCCTTACCATCCTCGGATGATGGTGAAGGTGCTGGTCTACGGCTACTGCATTGGGGTGGCGTCATCACGGCGCATCGCCCAGCGGCTCCACTAGGACATCGCCTTTCGGGTGTTGGCGGCGAATAACACTCCAGACTTCCGCACCATCTCCGACTTTCGCAAGGACCACTGGGTGCGCTGTCGGGGCTGTTTTTGCAGGTGCTGGAGTTGTGCCAGCGGGCGGGGCTGGTGAAGCTGGGTCACGTGGCGCTGGACGGGACCAAGGTCAAGGCCAAAGCATCGAAGCACAAGGCGATGAGTTATCGGCGTATGAAAGAGAAAGAGGCGCAGTTGGCGGCGGAGGTTGCGGAGTTGCTGCGGCGGGTCCAGGAGGTGGATGAGGAGGAGGACCGTAGGTACGGCAAGGATAAGCGCGGCGATGAGTTGCCGGAGAAGCTGGCCTTTCGGGAGGGACGGTTGGAGAAGATCAGGGAGGCCATGGCGGCGTTGGAAGCCGAGGCCCAGGCGGCGGCGGAACAGGCCGAGGTCGAAGGTAAGACCTATCCTGGGGAGCCCGAGGACAAGGCCCAGCGCAACTTCACCGATGCCGAATCCCGCATCATGCCTGGGCCGGGCGGCCGGGACTTCCTGCAAGCCTACAACTGTCAGGCCGTGGTGGACCATACCCATCAGGTCATCGTGGCGGCACGGGCCACCAACCAGACCTCGGACAAGCACAGGCTGCGGCGAGGATGCAGGAGACCATCGACAACGTCGGTGCAATCCCCCGGGAAGTTTCCGCCGACGCCGGTTACGACTCGGCGAAGGTAGTTGACCAACCCCATGACCTGAGCGTGGAGCCGGTCTTCGGCCAGATCAAGCAGGGCCGGGGCTTCCGTCAGTTCCTGCTGCGGGGACTGGAAAAGGTTCAGGCCGAGTGGTCGCTGATCTGCACCGGCCACAACCTGCTCAAACTGTTCCGCTTCGGCTGACTGCTGGCTGACGACCCTTGTCGTTTCCACACCTGGACAGTTCAACTCTTGCATTCGCAATATCAAGCCCAGCCGATGGCGTGATCAGCCGCCTTGGCTAGAGTTCGCCGAGCCCAGCCAGTAACCCTAAGACAGGCTCCTATTCCGGAACCTGCTTACAATGGGCGCCGCCGAAACTCCACAATCCGGTTGCACGCTATGCAGCTTCCATTGACAGCGGCTTGTGGCAGACATACCATTCTTCCGTTCCGGTGCGTTCCCGCGGAAAGACGCCGTCATACGACGATCGTGGCGCAACGCAGAGTGGTTACCTTAATGACCATCGCCAATACCCATCGTCTTTGTGGTGCGCGCGGTCGCCAGGCCGACCGATGGTTCGCCAGAGCGATAGCAGATGTTTGATACGGCGCTAAGAAAGAAGCGTGTCATCGGCATTCTGTTGTTGGCCGTCATTCTCATTCTGTTCCTGCTATTCAACCGTATCCCCAAGCTGGACACCGTTGCAGAAGACTTGGCCGGGATCAATGCCCCTCGGGCCGAATGCTTCCAGGGCTTTTGCATCAACCGAGAACCCGACACCGGGTTCCTGGAACGGTGGTGGGACTTCTCGTTGAGCTACCTCCGGCTGGTGAGCGTCGGGATGACTTTCGCCTTCCTCGCCGCGGGCATTGCGGAAGTATTTCTGTTCCCCAAGAATGACGGCTCGCACTTCAGCGGGGGCAAATTAAAAGGAGCGCTCCGCGGGTTCGCGGTCGGTTCCTCCATGAACCTCTGCTCCGCTTGCATAGTCCCCATAGTTTCGGCATTTCGAAAGAAAGGGGCGCCGGTGGAGACGGCAATCGCCATTACCCAAGGGTCTGCCACGCTGAACATACCGGCGTTGGTGATGGCCGCCATGGTGTTCGCACCGATGCTGGCCAGCACCCGGATTGCGGTAAGTATTGTGGGCGTACTGTTGCTAGGCCCGTTGGTGGCGTTGCTCGTTCGGCGGCAAGTCCGTGTGGGAGACATTCTCGGTTACGGCGCCGACGTACCGGCGCCGGAGCGGGCCACCTGGCGGGAAACGGTGACCTCTGGCCTGAAAAACTGGCTGAAGTCCAGCCTGCATTACCTGTGGCGCCTGGGGCCTGCTATGGTGTTGGCCGGGTTCGCCGGCGGCCTGGTTATCCAGTGGGTTACACCCGAATTCGTCGCAACTTACCTGGGCGACAGTGTCTCCGGGATCGCCGTCGCCGCTACGTTGGGCATCCTCATCAACGTGCCCTTACTTTTTGAGATTCCCTTGGTAGCGGTGCTCCTGCTGGTAGGCATGGGTTCGGCGCCGGCGGCGGCCCTCCTGTTCGGAGCGGCGGCAGCCGGCCCTTTTACCTTTTGGGGGCTGGCCCGGGTAATGCCCAAGAAAGCCGTGGCCGCCTTTGCCGCCGGCACCTGGTCGTTGAGCATGATCGGTGGCGTGGGCCTGCTCTTTATTAGCCCCTTGTTCCTGGGTGATTCCAATTCTCGCATCGTTTTCCGCTCGGACCGGGACGGCGACTTTGAGGTTTACTCGATGCAGCCCGACGGTTCTGACCTGAGGAAGCTCACCAATAACTCCGGCTACGACGACTTTCCCGTTTGGTCGCCCAACGGTAAAAAGATTGCCTTCGTATCCAACCGGCACGGTGCACCGGAGATAAATGTAATGAACGCGGACGGTTCCCGCTTGCGGCGCCTGACCAGGGACAACGGCCCGGCTAACGCCTTCCCTGCCTGGTCGCCGGATGGCAGCAAGATCGCATACTCTTCCGACCGGGACGGCAACCGGGAGATATACGTGATGGCGGCCAACGGCTCCAACCAGATCAATTTGACCAACCACCCGGGTTACGATTCGTCTCCTTCCTGGTCGCCCGACGGAAGCCGCATCCTGTTCAATTCGCGGCGTGACGGTAACCTGGAGATTTATGTGATGAACGCGGATGGCTCTAACCCGCTACGTCTTACCAAGAACGCTACCACCGATGAGTTCCCCGCCTGGTCGCCGGACGGTTCCAAAATTGCCTTTGCTTCCAGTCGGAGTGGCCGCAGGTCCATCTATGTTATGGGTATCGACGGCTCCGACCCGGTGCGGCTCACCACCAATGTCTACAAGGACTACTGGCCGTCCTGGTCGCCGGACGGTTCCAGGATTGCCTTTGCGAGCGACCGGTACGGCGACGAAGAAATCATGGTGATGAATGCCGACGGGTCCCACCAGATCAACCTCAGTACCAGCCTCGCCGCCGACGCCGGCCCGGCGTGGGGTCCGGGGCGGTCCCCGCCGGCCGAATCCGAGGCGCTGCGGATTTTGGCTCTGGACCCTCCGGCTGCCGCCACCGCAGGAAAAAGTCTGGTGACCATCACCGGTGTCGGCCTGTTGGAAGATAGCCAGGTGACCATCGGAGGAGAGGCGGCGCCGGTAGTGGATTTCCTGGACTCCCGCACGGTGACCGTTGCGGCGCCTCCCCACCAAGCCGGCGCGGTGGACGTGGCGATAACCAATCCCGATGGGCGTTCCAGCGTTTTGCCGGGAGGCTTCATTTACCACCCGCCCTACTTCATCGACGTGGCCCAAGCCGCCGGCGTCGCCTTCCAGCACTTCAGGGACCCGGCGGACCGGATTCCCCTGGGCGCCGGCGTAGTCGTGTTTGATTACAACGGCGACGACCTACAGGATATTTACGTGGCATCTACGGATTTTATCGGCGACATAGTGGAGGGAGTCGACGGATCCAACGCTCTGTACCGCAACAACGGCGACGGAACCTTCACCGACGTGGCCAGCGAAGCCGGGGTCGGCGAACTCTGGGGCAAGACCAACGGTGGGTGCGCCGCCGATTACGACAATGACGCCGACCAAGACCTCTTTGTTACGAATTGGGGCTCCAGCAAGCTCTTTCGCAACAACGGCGCGGGCACCTTCGTCGATGTAACGGAGCAGGCCGGATTGGGAGACCCGGATCTCAGCTACCGGTCCATGGGTTGCGCCTGGGGCGACTATGACCGGGACGGCCTGCTGGACTTCGTGGTGGTCCGCCACATGGAGGAGTCCGACCTGGAAGCATTCGATCTCAGGTTCTACGCCTACGCGGTCAGACCCCTGGGTCTATTTCACAACAATGGCGACGGCACCTTTACCGAAGTTACGCACCTTCTGGGAGATACCGTGGCGCCCGGGAAATCCCAGGGCGAATACGGCAACTTGTGGGGAGCCGGCTTTCAACCAGGCTGGGTAGACTTCGACAACGACGGCGACGCTGACCTCTACGTCGTAAACGACTTTGGCAAGGACATCCAGCCCAACGTCCTGTGGCGCAATGATGGGCCTGCCGAAGATGGTGTCTGGCGCTTTGAGGACATCTCTCAGCGCTCCGGGGCCAACGCGGCCATGTTCGGCATGGGACTGGCCGTTGGCGATTACGACCTGGACGGCGACTTCGACCTCTACGTCACCAATATTGAAGACAACCTGCTGCTGCGAAATAACGGGGATGGACTCTCCTTTACCGAAGCCACCGCCGACGCCGATGTCGGCAAAGGAGAGTTTCAGAGGCGGCAAAGGGTGAGCTGGGGTGCGGTGTTCTTTGACTATGACAACGACGGGTGGGAAGACCTATACGTAGCCAGCGGATTTCTGGATACCGACCCTTTCCGCAACCACCGGAACCAGCCTAACCTGCTGCTCCGCAACACCGGTGAAGCAACCTTCGCTGATGTGTCATCGGTCAGCGGCGCTGACGACCAGGGCGTCGGGCGGGGAGTGGCTTATGCCGACTTCAATAATGACGGTTGCCTGGACCTGTACCTGGCCAACATGGGGCTGCTCGGCGGCCAGCCCCAATCCGCAAGGCTGTTCCGCAATAGCTGCGCCTGGAGTGCCAACTGGCTCAGCATCAAGACGGTGGGAACGGTCAGCAACCGCGACGGTATTGGAGCCAGAATCACCGTGGCCGCCGATGGCCGCTCCCAAATCAGAGAGATTACGGCCGGCTCCAGCAACAAGAGCCAGAATATGCTGCCAGCGCACTTCGGCCTGGGCGCGGCCACGCAGGCCGATTCCTTGGAAATCCGGTGGCCCAGTGGAATTGTCCAAATTCTCACGGACGTGCCTTCCAATCAACAGGTGACCGTCACAGAACCTCCGCTAACCGCTGAAGCCCGGTAGGGGATTTTCGGATTCCGGGAACACGTTGCGGCGGAATGCGTCGTTTTCCCACCGTGGCTCACCTTTTCGATGTGCCCCGGTTGACACAGCGTGCGTTGCTAGTATAGAGTCCGCTCAATTTAACAAATGGCGACTCACAACGCGTTCTCACCGACGGTACGCGACATTGGAAACAATCGACGGTACGATCTCATAATCGGACGACACGTGCCGGGATCAACGTTTGCCCAGGCTATCTGGATGCGCGATAACTGGCAATTGGTCTGCGGCCTCTGACAGGAAAATCGGATTCTGGAGGTCTAATGATGAACCGTAACGGAATCAAGATCCCCTCAGCGTTGCTGCTCGTGGCATTGCCCATGCTGCTGGCGTTTTCAGTAGCGTGCGGTGGCGCCGAGCCTCCGGCTGTAACTGACCCAGCCAGTGGAGATTCTACCTCTGCTGGGGCGGTAGCAGCCCAGCCCACGACGGCTGCCGAGGTCAAAGATGAGCCCGCGGACACGGCCAGCAACGGCAAAGTGTTGCCGGTACAAAAGATCGTCCTGGGGTTAATCACGCCCATCGACGACACGGTCGTGCCATGGTTGGGCGGTGTTGACTTCGTGTACCAGCACAGCCCATTCATGGAATATTTGGTCCAGCTGGACTCCGTGACCAGCGAATGGAAACCAATGCTGGCGAAAAGCTGGGAGATGAACGCCACCGGCGACGTTTGGAGCTTCGAGTTGGAGCAGGGCGTCCAGTTCCATCGCGGTTTCGGTGAGTTCACCGCGGCGGACGTCGAGCACAGCTTCCAGCTGATCTGCCAGAGAGGTACCCGCGCTAGCTACAAGGGCGGTATCTGTAACGTCGACCACGTGGAAATCATTGACCCGTACAAAATCAACGTTCACATGGTCAACCCTTCTGCGGAGTACCTGTTTTACGCCGCCGAGTCCGCGGGCAACATGATCTCCAGTAAGGCTCAGTGTGAGCAGGCCGGTGGGTTTGATGTCGCTGAAAACCAGGCGAGCGAGGGTTGCACCACCGAGTTGTACGAACGCATGGCCGGCACCGGTCCTTATCAATACGATGGCCGGGTCCCCGAAGTTCAGGTGGATTACTCGCTGGCTTTCCCGGACGGTCACTGGCGCCACGACCCCGACTACCCGGAAATGCGTAATACCTGGGTGTTGGAAGAGGCCACCCGCCTGGCCCAGTTCCGCGCCGGTGAGACGCACATGACCGAGGTCAACCGGGACTTGGGCGACCGGCTGCTTGAGGAAGGCTTCAAGATTATCCAAAGCACCGGCCCGGCCCAACAGACGGCGTTCCGCTTTGGCGGGATGTTCTACAACGACCCTGAAAACTATGACCCCAACTTCCCGGTCACTGCTCCGGGCGAAATCGGAGTCATGGTACGCAAGGCGTTGAATAAAGCCGTCGACCGGCAAACCTTCAAAGAGGAACTTTACAAAAACCGGGTATGGGACTCCAAGGTCCACTCCTTCCACCCTGACCTGACCCCGTGGAACGCCCAGTGGGACGCGGACTGGGAGGCGGAATACGGCTACGACCTGGAAGCGGCCAAGCAGCTTCTGGCTGACGCGGGCTACCCCGAAGGGTTCGAGATTATCGTTCCGATGTACCCCTTCCCGGGCGCGCCGGAGTTGCCTCAGATAGCCCAGTTTATGCAACTGGCTTGGGCAGAGATTGGAGTAGACTTGGTGCTCAGGGACGAGGACCGGGCGGCAGTGGTAGCCAGGCGCAACAAGAAGGCCAACCACGAAACGGCCCTGGCGACCACGCCTTCCTTCAAGGCCCAGGAAGCCCAGATGATGCTGTTCAACACCCATCGCGAAGACGGCGGCGTGGTCTGGATGTACGAGACCAAGGAGCTGCGCGACCTGTATCACGTGTTGCAAACGACCATGGACGCAGAGGAACGAGCCAAGGTTTTGATACAGATGGGGGACATCAAGTTCTACGAGCATGAATGGATACCCCTGTTCTGGGTGCCCATCGAGATGGTGGTAGACCCCAAAGTCATTTGCTCGTGGACTTTCCCCGGTTGGGAGGGCGGTGACTTGGGCAGCAACGAGGAGATCCAGGCGCCCCCCTGCTGATCCTCGCTGCACCCTCGCAATATCCTGATATCAACGCACCGCGATCGCTGGGCAACCAAGAATTGCGGTGCGTATCACCAATTGCGTTTGGCCGACTCGGTTAGGAGTTAAGGATGCAACGGTATATCCTTCTACGCGTCCTCCAGTCAATACTGGTGTTGGCGGTGGTGAGCGTGGTGGCCTTCGGTCTGGGGCACGCCGGCGGCAACCCCCTGGATGCCATCTTGCCGGACGACGCCGACGCCCAGGTCAGGGCGGACCTGGAAGAATTCTGGGGCATCAACGAACCGTTGCACATCCAGTACTTCACCTACGTGAAGAACGCGCTACGGGGCGACTTTGGCAACTCCTTCAAATACCCAAGGTTCACGGTAGCCGAACTCATCAGCGCCCGTTTTATGGCAACGGTGCAGTTGGCCGGGGCCGGCCTCTTGGTGGCCGTGGTCATCGGGCTGCCGATTGGCGTACTAACGGCGGTCAAACGGGATACCTATTTTGACATTACGGGCAAACTCGTGGCCCTGTTCGGACAGTCCTTGCCGGTCTTCTGGCTGGGCATTATCCTCATGTGGATTTTTGCGGTGCTGTTGGGATGGTTCCCAACCTCCGGGAGGGGTGGGTTAAGCCACTTGGTGCTGCCTGCCGTTGCCATCGGGTGGTTCCAGGTCGCCGCGATGCTCCGTTTAGTCCGGTCTTCCATGCTGGACGTGCTGGACAGCGAATACGTAAAGTTGGCCAGGATCAAGGGCCTACCGGAATGGAAGATAGTCTGGAAGCATTGCTTGCGGAACGCCGCCATCGCCCCGCTGACCTATTTCGCGATTACGCTGGGGGCGCTGTTAGTGGGCTCCGTTTCCATCGAAACGGTCTTCCAGTGGCCCGGTCTGGGGTTCCTCTTGTTCACGGCGGCCCGCTCCAGCGATTACGCCTTGCTGCAAGGAATCATGCTAACCTTCACCAGCATCTACATCGTCGCCAATCTGCTGGTGGACATAGCTTACGCGTACCTGGACCCCCGCATACGGTATACCTGACGTTGAGAGAGCGCTAAACGAGGACAAAATCCATGGCCTTAGAACTATCCAGAGTCCGCCCGCTTTCGCCATCGGCGATCATCGGCGCACTGGGGGGAGTACGCCGGTTCCCGATAATCCCGGTAATCATCCTGCTGGCCGTTTTGATTATCCCCTCCATACTCCCCGCACTGGTCGCCCCCTACGAACCGTTGCAGGGCGATATGCGCGATCGTCTTTCGCCGCCGTCCGCAGAGCACTTATTCGGAACCGACAAGATCGGGCGGGACGTACTTAGCCGCGTCATCTACGGCGCCAGGGTGTCGATGATGGTGGCCGGCGTAGCCATCCTCGTGTCGGGATTGATCGGCACCGTTTTCGGCATCGTTTCCGCCTACTACGGTGGGTGGTGGGACAATCTCCTCATGCGCTTGGTGGACATTTCCCTGTCGTTGCCCATCATCGTAGTAGCAATCGTGGTGGCGGCCATGGCAGGACCCAGCATGAAGATACTGATCGCCGTGCTGGTGTTAAGCCAGTGGTCCCGGTATGCCCGATTGGTCAGGGGCGAAACCCTGACCATCAGGGCTCAAGACTACATATCGCGAGCCCGAGTGGCGGGTGCCTCCAACGTGCGGATTATGCTCCGCTACATCTTCCCGAATATTGTCAACACCATAGTAGTCCTGGCCACATTGCAGGTTGGTTTCGTCATTGTGCTGGAGGCAACCCTCAGCTTCCTGGGAGCCGGCATTTCCCGACCCACCCCGGCATGGGGTTTGATGGTGGCTGACGGGCGTGAGTTTGTGGTGGATGCCTGGTGGGTATCTTTCTTCCCCGGGTTGGCCATCCTGCTTACGGTGTTGTCCATGAATCTGCTGGGAGACTGGCTGCGCGACCGGCTGGACCCGAAGCAAAGGAATGTGTAATCCGTTGGCTTCACCACAAGACGAACCGGTCGCTGTCGATCTTGCGCCTGGAGCAAATTGCCGAAGGTCAGATACTGCTTGACGTTGCGATTATCCAGACCTTCAAGGGGCGGCGGGACCATCGGGGCCGCCGGAACACCGTCTAGGCGGTCTCCCATCCCTCTTGGTCATCGTTGACACCGTCGGTGGGTACTCTCAACTCCCAGCGTCGCGGCCGAGGCCAACGTTTACCCGTGCCATGTTTGCGAACATACGGAACGGCGGGATCTGAACGCGTGGATTGAAACGGTATAACCTATAACCAATGAGTGACGTCCTCCATTCCGAAACCGAGTCAGCCAACACCGTGGTCTGCGGTTGGTGCGGTGCAAAAGGCCAAAGCCCGGGACATCCTTGCCAACAATGCCAACGGGTCGTCGCCAATATCCCGAGGTGGGCCCAGCGGCTTCCAGGTAGCAGAAAATGGCTTTCCAGACGCCGTTTGATCCGACTTTCCGTCGCCGCGGTGTTGCTGGCTTTCGCGTCATGGCTGTATTTTCCCTTTTTCCCCAACCCGATTCAGCTGCTGTTCAAGGCTCCTAGCACCGAGGTCAGCTCGGCCTCCGCCCCGGGCCAATGGTCGATGGCCGGCAGAGACCTACAGCTCACCCGGCATATACCCGTGGCGCCTGTCCAGCCGGAAGGACGGGTCGTCTGGTCGCGGGATTTGGGCACTCCCACCCGCGGGGCCCCGGTGGTGCATGACGGGATTGTCTACGTGGGCGGTTATTTCAAGATCATCGCACTGGAATCGGCGACCGGGCAGGTGGCTTGGGAATATAAAACTCCTAGTCCACTGGACCATTCGATGGCGATCGCTGACGACCTCCTCTACGTGGGCCTGCTGAACCATCGAATCCTGGCCTTGGACCGGAACACGCGGGAAGTCCGGTGGGATTTCAAAACCGAAGGGCCCATTGTCGCGTCTCCGGTGGTAGATGGCGGCATCGTGTACGTCGGCTCGTCCGATAGCTTCCTCTACGCCCTGGATGCAGCCACTGGAAAGTCCTTATGGCAGCAGGAGATTCAGGGTGAGCTCCGCGCTGCGCCGGCAGTGAGCTATGGGCGAGTGTTTGCCACGGACAATCTGGGCAATCTCTATATGTTTGACGCCAGGACTGGCCAAAGCAAGTTACGGTTCCGCACCGAGGGCAACACCAAAGCATCCCCGGTGGTGTCCAATGAAATTGCATATTTCCCCGCTGGCGGCCGGGTGTACGCCGTTGACGCCCATGCGCGGGAAATCCCCGGAGAATTCCAGTTCAAGAGGGTCTGGGCGCAATTTTGGGTATGGCGTATTCCTGGCGTGCCCCCTCCTCCAGTGCAGAAGGGCGGGCGGTGGCGTTTCGATCCGGAGAAGCAGACCTCCTCCGGGTTGGTGGCCACTCCGGCGGTAACATCCGATTCCCTTTACGTAGGGAGTTTCCACGGCAACTTTTACGGGGTGGACGCGCATTCCGGCAGGGAAACATGGCGGTTTGAGGCTGAGGACGCCATTTTCGGGTCCGCAGTGGTATTGGAAGACCGGGTCTATTTCGGCTCCAACGACGGATTCTTCTACGCCCTGCGCCGTTCCGACGGTGATTTAATCTGGAGGCTGCCTCTGGGAGCCCCCATCGGGATATCGCCGGTATTTGCCGACGGGCGATTCTACGTCAGAACCGGCGACGGGACGCTGCACGCCATCGAGTGACGTTGCTGCCAACCGGAGCATGACGCACGGCGCAGGTCCAGGTCGCCTGCGCGCCGCTCCACGGGACGACATTCTCCCGATGCGTACCCACTATGTCATTGCGAGCGTAGCGTGACAATCTCGTCGTCGTAGCAACGGCGGTTTGCCGACGCGTGTTCACCCTCATCGAGATTGCCACGTCGCTGTGCTCCTCGCAATGACAGATTAAAGTGGGTATGCGTGAGGGTTCACCTGTCCTTGTCTGCCGCGGCCCGGACGTTTAGAATTCGGCATTGAGCCGAGTTGGGTAACCTTATTGAATCAGCAGGAGCGTACGAATGGATGTTGGAATGATGATGATCTTCTCGAGTTATGGCTGGGAAGAAGGCTTGGACGGCCAGATGTGGGAGGAGGAGCTGCGCCTCGCTGAAATCGCCGCCGATGCAGGGTTCGATTGCCTGTGGTCTGCGGAACATCATTTCAACGATTATTCCTTCGTGCCGGACAATATCCAGTTGATGACCCACATTGCGGCGAAGCATCCGAACATCGACGTGGGGACGGCCGCCGTCATCCTTCCCTGGCATGACCCGTTGCGAGTGGCGGAAAATGCCGCCGTCCTTGACTTGTTGAGCAATGGCCGCTTGCGGCTGGGGTTCGGGCGCGGCCTGGCCCGCCGCGAATTCGAGGTCTTCGGCATCAGCATGGATGAATCGCGGGAGCGTTTTGACGAAGCGGCGCCCATGATAGTCGAGGCCCTGAGGACGGGGTTCATCGAGGGCAACGGGACTTACTACAATCAGATGCGCACGGAAATCCGGCCCCGCCCGCAGCACTCCTTCGACGGCCGTATCTACGCAGTCGCCGCCAGCGAAGAATCGGTCCTCTCGGCGGCCAGGCTCGGCGCACACATCATTATGTTCGCCGATCGACCCTGGGAGATGCGGATGCCGGGGATCGAACGTGGCCGGGCACTGCACCGCGAGTTTCACGGCACGGAGCCGCCAGCCCTGATGCTCTCGGAATTCGTCATCTGCGGCGCAGACAATGCCCAGTGTGAGGAAGAAGCGCGCCAATATCAAGGCAAATTCGTCGAGAGCAATTTTTACCACTATGAATTTCTCGGGGATCATTTCGGGTCTGTGAAGGGTTACGACGCCTACCAACAGAAGGCGGAGATTGCGCGTTCTGCTGGCCTCGAAGGAGCAGTGGAAGGTTTCATGAGGGCGGCCAGCTGGGGCAGCCCTGACCGAATTCTAAGGGGCCTTGAAGAACGCCGCGCGCTGCTGGGCGATTTCGAGTTGAACGTGGCCTTCCGCTTTGGCGGCACGCCGTTCCACATCGCGGAACGGGGCCTGAAGCTCTTCGCCGAAGAGGTGTTGCCGGTCCTGAAGTCTTGGTAGCAACACCGGACTGTCTGACTCAGGGGATTGCGACACCGAGACTGGAGACCCGGAATGCGAGCAATTGACATCCACGCCCACATTACTCCCCAGTGCTTCTGGCGCGGCACCAGCGACGGCGGAAGCTGGCACGGATTGCGGTGGGAAAGAGACGGCCGGGGCCAGGAGCTGCTGGTATCGGGCCAGGAGAGGGGACAGCTCCCGCCCAAATCCAGTTGGACGCCGGAGCAGCGTCTGGCCGACATGGACTCACTGGGCGTGGACGTACACGTGGTTTCTCCGTTTACCGGGCTTTACAACTACCACCTGGACACCGCGCTGGCCGTGGCCACGTCCCGCGAAACCAACGACGAGATCGGGCAAATGACCCGATCCTGGCCGGACCGTTTCGCCGGCCTGGCGACCCTACCCATGCAGGACGTCGATGCCGCCGTAGCAGAACTGGATCGGGTAATGGTCCAGATGGGTTTCAAGGGCGCCGTTATCAACGACCATGTAAATGGCAGGATGCTGGACGAATCGGAATACCTCCCCTTCTGGCAAGCGGCGGAGCAATTGGGCGCGTTGATTCTGTTCCACCAGGGCGGCGACACCGTGGTCAGTCCACGCATCCGTCGCTACCACCTTCCCAATACAATCGGCAACCTGGCGGACCGGACGTTGACCTTCGCCTCCCTGGTGATGGGCGGAGTCATGGATGCCTGCCCTGACCTGAAAATTTGCCTGTCCCACGGCGGTGGGTACGCCTGTTACGGCGCCGGCCGCATGGATCGAGGTTGGGGCAGGGGCTGAGCGAAGAGGAAAGTCAGAGCATGGAGCGCCCCTCTGCTTACCTCTCCCGTTTTTACTATGACTGCTTCACAGCGCGATATGGGCCATGGTGGTTTGACCGCTGACCAGATCCAACAACGTCAACCGCAAAATCGCCTGAAAGGGGTGTCTGATTCCCCGGGGCTTCCGCGGGTCCGGCACTTGTTCCAAGCTCTTGAAAAGGGATTCCACCGTCGTTTCCATAACCTAACACCTCCCATTCGCCCTCTCTCCCTGCTCTTTTATCCCTTTTAGATTGACTTTGAAATCGTCCTAATCCAGCAGCCAGGACGATTGCAAAGTTGCCGAGAATCCGTTAGCCGAGAATCCGTTAGTGGTGAGCCTGTCGAACCATAAATGGATTCTGATTACCCGCTCTTCGACGAGATCAGGGCCAACGGTTTGGGCGCTTTGATGACTTTGCAATCGTCCTGTCCAGCAGCAGCAGAGCATTGTCCATTGCGCGATTTTATGCCATTATGGGCCGATAATAATATGCTAGGAGCTGTGAAAATCATGTTGAGTCTCCTCACCTTTACCCTCCCCCCCTCGGCAAAAACGCCATTCGGCGCTATATCCCCTTCGGCATCCTGGCCGGCCTGGTTGCCGCCGCCGTCTTGCTCGTCCTTCCGGCGCTGCCGGCGGCGCAATCCGCCAACAGCGCTCCCACTTTCAGTGGTCCGACTGACACCCGCAGCGTCAAAGAGAACCGCTGCGCCGGCACGGCGGTAGGAAGCCCCGTCATCGCCAACGACGCCGTTGGGGACGTAAGCACAACGATTGTGAAATCGGAGGGAAAGGTCAGCGGTTTCAGCGATGCAACCTCAAAAACTCTGGTAAAGACGGAGGAAGACCCCAGTCCGCCGCTTTTCGACGAGGGCTATGACATCAGCCGCGACGTTGATGAAAATGTCCCGGTCGGCACAAACATCGGGGCGCCTGTGGTGGCGCAGGATCCGGAGCAGGCTGGCCCGGTCAGCTATTCACTGCGCGGTGACCTTTCCCAGCGGCTGTTCGCGATAGACTCGGCCAGCGGCCAGCTGAGCACCGCTGGGGAAATTGACTACGAGACGGCCTGGGCAGGATCCGATTTCCAATATCGCTGGATTGACGTGGAGGCTACTGACAACGATGGTCAAAGCCGGGTCACCCGGGTAATCCTTCAGGTGAATGACCAGAGCGGAGAACTGACCGGGCCGGCCAATCTCGTGGTCACCCCGGTCCTTGGAGGGTTGGACGTCAGCTGGGACGTGGTGCCCGGCGCCATCGAATACCGGGTGGACTGGCGCGCGCAACTATACGGCCCACCCAAACACCTGACTTGGAAAGCGTGGGAATTGAAGAATACCTGGGCATTCGTAACCGGCACGTCCTATCAGATACGGGGCCTGGTGTCTGGCGTACCCTACCAGGTGCGAGTAAGCGCCAAGAATGCGGAAGGTTACGGCGAACCGGTTTTCGACTACAACGCTTGGCGCAACCAGATACCCCTAGGGGATCCGCCGCGGTGTGGGCCAGGCAACAGTACGCCCTACTTCGTAGAGAGCCCCACCACGATTCGCGGCGTAGTGGAGGGAACCGCCGCCAATACCCCCATTGGCAGCCCCGTCAGAGCCTATGACTGCGATGAAAGCGACACGCGTTTGATATATGCCTTCAATACGTCTTCCGGCGACCACGCCGACTTCACGCTGGACACCGCCACCGGCCAGCTGAAAACCAGGAGCGCCTTGTCCTATGGGACCAAGAGCAGCTACCAGGTCATCATTCAGGTGCAGGACGGCAAAGACCGCTGGGGAGACGCCGACTCCGGATTCGACGACAGCATCACCGTAACGATACAGGTAGAAGAGGAGAACCGGAACGAGCTGCCACCGCCCGACCATTTTACATACTCTCCTGTTGAGAACGGGCTGCTTCTCAGTTGGCGGCACCCCAAGATGCCGATGGGCAGCAGCTACTCCTACCACGCCGACAGCTACCGGGTGGAGTACCGGCTGCGTCCCGACTCTGATTACGGCTTGGACCCAGTGTCCTGGGGTACTCCGGTGTATCGGGATGTTGCCCCCGGCGAAGTCCCCGTGACTATAACCGGCCTCCAGAATCATAAGGTCTATGCCCTGCGGGTGCAGGCCGTGAATTCCGACGGCTACGGTCTTTGGACTGAATATATTAAGGCTGTACCCTTAGATCCTTCCACCGAGGTCTCCGATAAACATGCCCTCGAAATAGCCGGCGTCGTCCCGGACGTGGTGGACGCCCAGGCGCCCCCGGCGCCCACTCATGTTCGCTACGAGCCTCTTGAGATCGGGCTGGTTATCCATTGGCGGCAGCCTGACCTGACCGGCAAGCCGGCGGTTACCGACTATCAGGTGGAGTACCGGTGGAACTACGGCGGCGAACCCACGTATATGCAGTCTTGGAGTCCTCCAAGCTATCAGGATGTTCCTGCTTCCGACAGGAGCCTGCGCCTAACCACCAGGCTCCGGCATCTCGGGTGGTATGCCCTACGGGTGCGGGCCAGGAATTCCGCCGGTTACGGTGCGTGGAGTGAATTTGTGGACGTTCGTTACTCCCCGGTCCCCAAGGGCACAACACCCGCGCCGGCGACTGTAGCAACGGTGCCCGTATCCGCGTCAGCCGCCGGCGGAGCTCCCCGCCAACCTGCGGTCTGGCAACCTGCGCGGCGAGCCGCAGTCCGATGGGTCGGTGCTGATTAGCTGGGACGCAGTTGCCGAAGCCGGAGCGGATGCCTTTTATCGGGTGGCCCGGCGTTCGGACGCCGACGGGAGCTACCGCGTCATCGCCAGACGGGTCATTGACGCCGACGGGGACGGCCGGGTGGAGTACCGGGACGACGGTGGGCAGCTGAAGCCGGCCAGACCTACCGCTACCGGGCGCGCGTCTTGAACGGCGCCGGGAAGAGACTGGGCGACTGGTCAAAGACGGTCAGGGTCACCGCGCCGCCAGCGCGGAATCGGAACCGCCGGTCAACGGCCCCGGCCTATGCCGACGCCAGCGTTGCGTTGAGCGTGGCGGAGAACACGGCGGCCGGGTCGGACATCGGCAACCCGGTTGCAGCCGCCGACCCGGACGCCGGGGACACCCTGACCTACTCGCTGAGCGGCGCAGACAAAGACCACTTCGCCATCGACGCCGCCACCGGCCAACTGCAAACCCACGGCGCGCTGGACTACGAGGGGCAGAGTTCCTACTCGGTGACCGTAACGGCCACCGACGGCGGCGGGCTGGCGGACAGCATTCCGGTGACCATCACGGTTACGGATGTGGCGGACAACCCGCCGGGCCAACCGGCCGCGCCGGAGATTATCAACGTGCAGCAAACCTCCTTCCGGGTCACCTGGACGGCGCCGGCGGATGGTTCTTCGGCCATTGCCGGCTACGGCATCCAATACAAGTTGGTCTCGGCGTCAGACTCGGCTTATGCCGATGTCAAGCCCACGCCCACTGGAACCGGCACCGGCTACAATCTGGTGAACCGGAGTGGGCAGACGGTAGCGGAGAGGACTTTTTACGCGGTGCGGGTGCGCGCCAGCAACACAGGGGGTTGGGGCCCCTGGTCGGCCGCGGCCGTTGCTTTCACAACCACCCCGGCCAACCAGGCCCCGGCCTTCGCCAATTCTTCCGTTACCCTGACGGTGGCGGAGAACACGGCGGCCGGGGCGGACATCGGCAACCCGGTTGCAGCCGCCGACCCGGACGCCGGGGACACCCTGACCTACTCGCTGAGCGGCGCAGACAAAGATCACTTCGCCATCGACGCCGCCAGCGGCCAGCTGCAAACCAAGGGCGCGCTGGACTACGAGGGGCAGAGTTCCTACTCGGTGACCGTAACGGCCACCGACGGCGGCGGGCTGGCGGACAGCATTCCGGTGACCATCACGGTTACGGATGTGGCGGACAACCCGCCGGGCCAACCGGCCGCGCCGGAGATTATCAACGTGCAGCAAACCTCCTTCCGGGTCACCTGGACGGCGCCGGCGGATGGTTCTTCGGCCATTGCCGGCTACGGCATCCAATACAAGTTGGTCTCGGCGTCAGACTCGGCTTATGCCGATGTCAAGCCCACGCCCACTGGAACCGGCACCGGCTATAATCTGGTGAACCGGAGTGGGCAGACGGTAGCGGAGAGGACTTTTTACGCGGTGCGGGTGCGCGCCAGCAACACAGGGGGTTGGGGCCCCTGGTCGGCCCCGGCCGTTGCTGTCACAACCAGCGGGGCCCCGGCCAACCAGGCCCCGGCCTTCGCCAATTCTTCCGTTACCCTGACGGTGGCGGAGAACACGGCGGCCGGGGCGGACATCGGCACCCCGGTAACGGCTGCCGACCCGGACGCCGGGGACACCGTGACCTACCGCCTGGGCGGCGACGATGCCGACCACTTTGCCATTGACTCCGCCAGCGGCCAGCTGCAAACCAAAGGGGACCTGGACTACGAGTCCACCACCTCTTACTCGGTAACGGTTACGGCCACCGACGGCGACGGCTTGTCGGCCAGCATCGCGGTGACCATCAGCGTTACGGATGTGGACGAACGGCCTGCCGACCTCCGGCCCGACAACCTGCGCGCCGAGTTGCAGCCCGGCGGAGCGGTACTGGTTAGCTGGGACGCTCCGGACGGAGCCGGAGCGGATGCCTTTTATCGGGTGGCCCGGCGTCCGGACGCCGATGGGCACTACCGCTTCATCGCCCGACGGGTCATTGACGCCGACGGGGGCGGAAGGGTGGAGTACCGGGACGACGGCGGGGAGCTGGCAGCCGGCCAGACCTACCGCTACCGGGCGCGCGTCTTCAACGGGGACGGGAAGAAGCTGGGCAATTGGTCGAAGGCGGTTAAGGTCACCGTGCCGCCGGCCGCCGACGCCAGCGCGGAAGGGAAATCGTCGTGAACGGGACCCCTTCTTTCGCCGGGGGCGGCCAGCTTATGAACGTGGCGTAGAACACCGTCGCCGGCGCGGTTCTTTCACCGGCGGAGCAGGGCAGGGCCTTTCGGTGCCATGACAACCGGAAGACCTTGCCTTTGTGGTAAAGCGGCGCTGTTACGTTCCGCTTCCTCCGGCCCATCCTGCTGATGTTCGGCCCCCAGCTGGGGCCGCGCGTCGTCAAGTTCGTCCGCGCCGTGTACCGGCTGCACCGGGATTCCCGCGTCAACATCAAGAAAACCCCTGGCAGAGACACTCCCGAAGTATGAATAGTTCACCCATCGTCATTGCGAGCGCAGAGTGGCAATCCTGCTGCCCCGAGCCGGCCCGCATTGGCGTAATTCAGCGCTTTCGCGCCGCCGGCTAGGCTTGCGGAGCGTTTGCCTGATCGGGCTGTTCGGCGCAACTGACGGGTTGCCGCACCACTACACGATCGTTTCCAACGGCGCGGAACGGGTGTTGGGGTCGAAAGAAGTGGGGGTCGTCGTCAATCCCGGAGACCACATCATCTGCCTCTCCTCCGGCGGAGACGGTCACGGTCGCCTGGAAGACCGGGATAAAGAGGCATTAACATGGGACCTGAAAAACGGTTATGTGACTGGTTGAGCAAGGAGAACGGCTCACGCGTACCCACTGTAATCTGTCATTGCGAGCGTAGCGTGGCAATCTCGTTGCCGTAGCAACGGCGGTTCGCCGACGTGTGTTCAACCTCATCGAGATTGCCACGTCGCTGCGCTCCTCGCAATGACACAGTGGGCACGCATGAGGGGAGAACGGCGGCCAGCCTACTCCTCCGCCACCACGTAATTCCGCAGTGTGCCGATACCGCTGATCTCCACCTCTATAGTGTCTCCGGGGAATATGTCACCGTCGGCTCCCTGGGTTCCCATCCACAGGACATCGCCAGGGTACAGAGTGGCATAGTTGCTGAGTTCGTGAATCCAGGTGGCGGTGTCCCAAATCTGGTCGGCCGACGAAAAGTCCTCCCACACCTGGCCGTTGTGGCGGACAGTGATGCGGAACCCCTTCGGGTCGAGATCGGTGACAATCCATGGGCCCATGGGCTTCCAGGTATCGCAATTTTTGCCCCGGAACATGGTGCGGTCGGCCTGCTGCCAGGGCCGCTGGCTGATGTCGTTGCCTATGGTATAGCCGAAGACGTAGTCCAGGGCTTGGTTGACTGGCACGTTACGGGCTTGTTTGCCAATAACCACCGCCAGTTGGCCTTCCGGCTGAACCGCGCCGGAGCAATCGCCAGGAACGACAATGTTATCTTCCGTCCCGACGATGGCGTGGACTGACCGATAGTTGGGTGAGGGGCGGTCTGGATACGCGGGAGGCGCTCCTCGCCGCGCGGCCATACCTTCCACGTGTCCCCGGTAGTTGGGGCCAGCGGCGTACAGCATCGGGGGCCGGATGGGCGCCAGCAGCTTCACTTCGTCCAGGGCATAAGAATGGTTGGTGACGGCATAGTCCTCCAACGGGTTGCCCCACACCTCGGTCACGTTGTTGCCTTCCACGATGCCAAAACTGGTCTTCTCGCCTATTTGAAAGCGGCACCAAATCATGGGTCATCTCCTTTTGAGACCGTTGTTTGAGGCTATTCGGGAGTCACCAACGATTCAGCTTCTGCACCGGATAGCACCCTCAGGATGTTAGCGCAAGCGAAATTGGCCGCCCGCAGCGCCGTTTCACCGCTTTGGCCAGCCATGTGAGGGGTTATGACCACGTTGCCCAAGTCGAATAACGGGTTGTCCGGCGGCGTTGGCTCCACCTCCAGAACGTCCAATCCCGCCCCGGCAATCTTCCCTTCCGTGAGAGCCCGATAGAGCGCTGCCTCGTCCACCACTGGCCCCCGACAAGCGTTGATCAAGAAGGCCGTTGGCTTCATCATCTCAAACTCGCGGTCAGACATCATCCCCCTGGTGCGCCGCGTCAAAGGCACGTGGAGGCTGACGATGTCGGAGGACTCCAACAGTTCGTCAAAAGGCACGGGTTCAGCCTTGAGTTCCCGTTGGACGTCCTGCGGAATGTCGATGAGGTCGTGGTAAATCGTCCGGGTGTCGAACCCGGTGAGTCTCTTGGCGACGTGTTTGCCAATGCGCCCAAGTCCAACAATACCCACCGTCTTGTCAGTGATCTCCGACAGTTCGGTCTGATAAAGAGCGCCGCGCCATTGACGTTGCCGGGTGGTGCTGTCCCATTGAGCCATCAGGTTCCTGCCGATGCTTATCATCAAGGCAATGGTTTGCTCCGACACCGAGATGGCGTTGGCTCCGCCGTTGTTTGCTACCGGAATGCCCATCTCCAGGATGGTCTCCAGATCCAACCGGTCGTAACCCGCGCTGAGGGTTTGGATCAATTTCACGTTGGGGCATTCCTGCAGTACGTTGACCGAAATGTCGCTGGATATGATAGCGTCGGCTGCGCGGCATAGGTCTATTTTTTCCGCCTCCGATAAAGCGGGGTCCACAACCGTAATCTCCAAGTCGTCGGGGGCCTGGCCCAGCATCACCTCGGCGCGTCCTCCCACACCGCTGAAATAAGCAACTTTCCAAGTGGGCATTTTGGCCATCTCCTTTAGAACGTCTCAAACCTTGTAGCGTCTGTAACCCGGAGCCGTCAGGTGACGAAGGGCAGAACTTCTTCGGTGAACCGCGCCATCTGACCCATCTGGTCGGGAGCAGCGAACCTGACGATGAAGTAATCGGCCCCGCGTTCTTGGTACGCCTCTATCGCGTCGATGCACTGCTGGGGCGGGCCGAATACGCACAGCAGTTGTTTGCTGATTACGTCGTAGGGGACGCTGTAGTAGGCCCGCATGAATTGGTCGCCTTCGGCCAGGGCGGCGTCGGTATCATCCTGCAGATTCACCGAGACATACAGGCAGCGGCCTATGCCCGCCGGATCCCGGCCCGATTCCCCGGCGCATTGTTCGATCCTTTCCCAGCAGCGATCGAACAACTCCACCGACGGGACGTTGGTTATCCAGGCGTCGCCCAGCTCGGCGACCCTGGCCAGGCCCCGGCGCACCCAGTTGCTGGAAATCCAGAGGGGGATGGACGGCTGGACCGGTCGGGGTTCCAGCGCGACGTTCTGGAGTGGGTAGAACTCCCCGGACGTGCTGACCGGCTCTCCCGTCCATAGGGCGCGCATGGTGCGGATGCTCTCCTCCATTCGGGAGGCCCGTTCCGTTATCGGAACGCCGACCGCCGCGTGCTCATCGACGAACATCCGGTTGTTGCTGCGCCCCGCGCCGAGGCCCAGGATGGTGCGCCCGCCGGAGATGTTGTCGATGGTGGCTGCGGCGTGGGCCAGGTGGACGGGATGGCGCAGGGCGTTGAGCAGGACGGCGGTTCCGACCTTGACCCGGTTGGTGCGCGCGGCGATGGCGGCCATGGCGGTCAGGGGTTCCAGGCGCGGTTTGGAGGTAATGCTGTCGCCAACCCAGACGGAGTCATAGCCAAGCCGCTCTGCGGTCTCGGCCATCTGCCAGGTCAGTTCCACTCTTGGGCCGCCGCTGTCGGCGTACACCAGCACGCCCCTGGTGGGAAGCAGGACCCCAAAGTTTTTCACAAGTGCCATTCCGTCCGATTCCTCCCGGGCCAGAGTGTGTTGTCAAATACCGTCATTCCCGCGAAAGCGGGAATCCAGTGGCAGCAGTCGTTAATCAAGGTTCTGATTTCATCATCATACCCGCTCTGGACTCCCGCTTTCGCGGGAGGGACGGGTTGGTTTGATTATCGTCATCAGGCTCTGGCGTTTATCCGTGGTTTGGGCGCCGGGGGCATTATACATAAAGGATAAAGGAATTGGCCGTCGATTCCCGGTGTCAGGCGGGAGGAACAGTTATACTGGCACGGCGAATTGCCATATTTGAGATGAAACCCTGCCTGAGCCTGATCGGAGAACCTGAAGGAGGAACACGCCAATGCATTGTGGAGTGATGGTCACCGGTTACAACCAAGGTGACTGGGACCGTCTGATGAAGGGAGATTACGACCGCCCGCCGACGGTACCGGACGCCAGGAATATGGATGACACCCTCTATATGGGGGAACTGGTCGAGCCGCTGGGGTTCGATTCGATCTGGGCAACCGAACACTACGGTTCCGCTTACTCGATGCAGCCGAACCCATTGCAATACCTGGCATATTGGGCGGGCCGCACCAGCCGAGTCGATGTGGGCACGGCGGTCATCGTCGCGCCGTGGTGGAATCCGGTACGGCTGGCTTCGGAGATCTCCATGCTCGACATCTTGCTGAAGGGCCGGCGCCTGCATCTGGGGATCGGCCGCGGAATCGCGCCCCACGAGTATGCTTCGTTGGGCTATCCTATAGATCAATCTCACAAGTATTTCTACGATGTGATCAACGCAATCAGGGCCGCTGACGGCGCGGAGCGATTCGATTTCCAGGGCGAGGTCTACGACATCCCACCAACCAGTATCCGGCCTCAGGCCCGCCACAAGGGTGAACTGACCAAGAACATCAAGGTGGCGTTCACCACCGAGGCGTCCGCAAGAATGGCTGCCGAAAACGGTCTTGGGCAGATGTTTGTTGCCGGCGACAATGTTGAGGAGATGACCGACAAGGTACGAAGGTTCAACAAGATTCGGAACGAACTTGGCCTTCCTCCCGACCAGCCTACCACTTTGTTGTGGATGTACTGCGCCGAGACCGCGGCGGAAGCCGAAGAGGGGTGGGACTACTTCCACAACCAGCTCACCGCGGCGCAGCACCACTACTTCGAATGGAACAATCCAGGTTATGAAGGCATACATGGCTACGAGGAATACCTCACACGCCAGAATGCCGACGTTGGTACCGCCGATGCCAGTTTCGCCGCCCGGCGCTCAACCCAACCCATTGGTACGCCGGCCGAGATTATCGAGAAAATCAGGGCGCTCCAGGAGACCATCAGCCTGGAAAAGCTGGTAATCCACATGTTCTACGGCGGGATGCCGAGGGAGAAGGCCGAAAAAAGCCTCAGGCTATTCGCCGAGAAAGTCCTGCCGGAGGTGCAGTCCATGCCCACGCCCATCAATCCCAGATCCCTGGGGTGAGCCCGCCTAACGGCCAGCGGTTTCCCAGGCTACGACACAGGGGCGAAGCGGCTGTACCCCGTCGATTTGCCAGACACCTTCGTCTTCGTGCAACGAGCTCTCCAACGCCCGCTCCAGCCGAGTCATGGCTTCGGTTCCAGCACTAACATAGATTCGGCGGGCGATCATTTCGCTCGCTTCCTGGCGGCTGCCGAACCCCCGCGGCGGCTGTTCGTCCAGCTCGGTCACCTCCGGCCTAATGCCCAACTGCTCCAGAACCGGGAGGAACTCCGGCAGACAGGGAAGGCGGCGGCGTGTTTCGCTGTGAACTTGCTCCCAAAGACCGTAGATTTGCGATTGCGGCGAAGACTGGAACAGAACGGCCAGGACCAGGCGGCGCGCATGGCTGTCCATCTTTCGGACGAAGGATCCGATGTCCTCTATGACGTAAACCACGTGGCTGCACAGCACTACGTCGGCCGGTTCAACGGCGGCTTCCAGCCAGCCAGCCTCAATCATCGAGACGTTGGCGATGTTGTATTCGAGGGCGGTCTCCCGCAGCACGGAGCACATGCTGGGGGATGGCTCCACCGCCGTCACGGTTCGGCAGGTCAGCGCCAGCGGGAGGGCCAGCCGCCCTCCGCCCGCGCCCACGTCCAGCAGGGTTTCACCCGGTCTCAGGCGCGAACGCAGTTCTTCGACCAAGGCATCTCCCGCCCGGTGCGGGTCGGCCTTGAATTGCGGCGCGGATTCGGTCCAGGTATCCGTGGGCCGTACTCCCCGCATCCGGTCCGACTGCTCATGCTCCACCCGCACCATTTCGCCCCAAGTTTCGATCGCTTTCATAAAAGCTTCTCCGACAAATATCGGGCTCGATGTCCCGAAAGGCTCGGCATCTGCCGGCCCAAACATATTAACTGGGAAGGAGACGGCGCTCAATATACCGCCCCGTCATAACACACCGCTGTCGCTCAGCCGCCCGCCACCGGGTTTGCCAGCGCGAAACTAATGGACTCCAGAGCCAGGCAATCGTAGTATCTTGAGAAAGTGACATTGATAGTAACAGTTCTGGTGGTTGTGCTGACGGCGCTGGCTGCTGGATGCAGCAACACGGCGCCAGCGCGAACAACGGCCCCGCCGCCGCCGACGCCATCTTCCGCACCGCCGACGCCATCTTCCGCGCCGCGGATGGCGGCCCTGCGGCTGGAACCGGCGCTGACTGCCATGTCGTTGCGGTCACCCACCAACCTGGTTCAGGCGAACAATGGCCAGGTGTGGGTATCCGAGCGGGCCGGGCGTGTCTGGCTATTCAACGGGACGAGTGCTGACCACACCGCCGTCCCAGAGCCCCTGGACATCACTGACCGCGTGAGTAGTAGAGGTTCCGAAGAAGGGCTGCTGGGTATGGCATTAGACCCAAAGATCCAACAGCACCTTTACGTTTGGGAATTATCCAAGAAACTTGACATTGCTACCTTCGTCAGATTGGCAGTCGGTGGGGCCTAATCTGCTCCCATCGTTCCTGCGCCCATTCCCGACGGCGGGCAAACGCTCCCGATTGTTCAGCACGAAGGGCCGATGTTGAGATTCGCCCTGACTCGAATGCCAGGTCTATCGTCTCTGCGGGTGTGAGTCGATTGCTCTTATCGCTGTTGCAGGGCGCACAGGATAACGCCCGGTTCCAGCAATCATCGTTGGAACCGTCACGGGCATTCGGCTCTACGTGGTCCAGCGGCAACTCCCGCCGGTCTTCGGCTTTGGTCTGTCCGCAGTACCAGCAGGCGGTTCCCCACTCTTTGACAAACACGGCCCATATTTCCTGCGACGGTTCCACCGGATGTTGTCGGAATCGAATGGGCGGGGGGTCCCGCAAGCCCAGTCGCTGCTGTGCGCCGTTAGTAGTGCGTTGCGGGAGTTCCCGCGGGCCGCGCACCCGGATGATGACTTCAGGCCCCAAATCAGGTTGAACGCCCGTGTCCCGCTCCGAATACTCGCCCTCGGTGATGATGCGTAAATCCCGCTGCTTGTGAAACTGCCGCCGGACTACCGTCCAGGCCCTGGGCGACATATCGCAGGCAATCCACCGACGCCCGGTCAGCTCGGCGGCAACGGGAACGTAGGCACATCCGGCAAAACAGTCCAGCACCACGTCGCCGGGGTTGCTGGACGCCTCAATTATCCGTCGGGCCAACGCCTGCGGCTTTTGCGTCGGATAGCCCGTGCGCTCACGCGCCTGGGAATTGAGTACCGGAATTTGCCAAACATCTCCAGCCCTAACCCCGTGCTCATTGATGTCCGTCACATAGACCTCACCATTCTTTATCCGCGTGTGGTAATTCTGCTTTCGTTTCAATGACTTCTCAGTATAGGAGTCGTACTGAACATTAAAGGTGTGCTCCGCCTCTCCCTTATCATAGAACAGGAGCGTATCGTGCAATTGTTGGAATCTCTTAGCCGTTCCTGTCCACCGTCGATAATGCCAGATAATCTCATTCTGAAAATGCACCGCTCCAAATACAGCGTCCATCATTTGCCGCAGGTAGGCGTTGGCTTCGTGGTCGCAGTGGAGATAGACGCTCCCATTGGGCTTGAGAACCCGCCTGACCTCGAGCATCCGCATGGTCATAAAGGAGATGTACGCCGCCGTGCTCTCCGAGTGCGTGTACCGCGTCGCCTCTATTAACAGCCGGGCCGCACGGCATACGTCGTCCAGCATCTCCCAATCGGTCTCGGTGACCTGATACCGGAAATCCCAAATGTCGCTAAACTGCGCGGTTGTCCCTATCTGGTCGGGGAACTCTATGCCCGCATCGTAGGCGTCGTCCTCGTTCTGCACTCCCCATTCGGCCAGCAGGTCGTACTCGTGTTCCAGCTCGGCGTCCGTTAGCGGTGGACGCAGCTGGCCCGTGAAGGTCTGGTTCTTGCCGAAGGGCGGGTCAATAATCACCAAGTCCACGCTTTCGGTGTCCAACGCTTGCAGGAAGGGCAGATTGTCGCTGATAAAGACGGTTCGATTCAGGTTGTCGGTGTTGAGCATTGCCATGCCGCCTACATCCTGAACATCGCCGGTTGCAGAATCCGGCCCGGCCCCGTCAGGTCAACGTACCGGAGCCGCTTGCCGATGCAACCCCGCACCAGGTCGGCCATCTGCGACAAGGTGTCCATCGGGCGGTTGTTGTGCCGGCTCTCAAACTCGTTGACGTAGCGGCCCAGATGCTTGACCGACATCCAGTGGTAAATCCCGACGTAGCCCCGTTTCAGCAGTGCCCAGAACGATTCCAGCCCGTTGGTGTGCGCCATATCCCGCACATATTCGCCGACGCTGTGCGCTACGGCTTCGTGGGGACGGTTCAGCCGCCGGTAGGCCGCCGCTTCGTCCGTGTACACCATCGCCGTCGGTTCCGTCCGGTGGTGAACAAACTCCCGGAGCGTGGGGCCGTCCGTCCGTTCCACCACTTCGGCATCAACTTGATTGGTCTCACGGTCTTTGACACCGGCTACGGCGGCCTTGCCGACCGCGCCGCGCCCACGCCGCAGTTTCTGGTCTTCGTGCTTGTTGCCTTCCTTCCCGCCGATGTACGTTTCGTCCGCCTCTACCGGCCCGGAGAACACCGGGTCGTCGCCAGCCATCGCTTCCCTGATACGGTGCCCCAGGAACCAGGCGGAAGGTTGCCTAATGCCCAAGTCACGATGCAACTTCATGCTGGATACGCCCTTCAGATTAGTGACAATCTGGTAGAAGGCAATCGCCCACTTGCGGAGCGGAATCTTCGACGATTCCATGACCGTCCCCACCTTCACGGAGAAATAAGAGCGGCAGGCCGAGCACCAGTAGGGCATAGGCTTGGCATTCGGAACATCCTTGGTCCGGTCACTGCCGCAACGGGCGCAAACACGGCCTTCGGGCCAGCGGATACCCTCGAACCATACGCGGGCGGTATCTTCGTCGGGGAACAAATCCATCAACTCGATAATGCCAATACCCTTGCGAAAACTCTTGCCAGCCATCGTCATTTACCATCCTTGTTTGATGCTATGATGGTAGCCTAATCTGATGGCTTTGTCAAGTTTCTTGGATAATTCCCTTACGTTTACTACTCCGCTGCCAACCCACGCCGTTCGGTCGTCTCGCGTTTTACCGTTTCGTCAGACAACCCCTCCGGCGACCCAGACAGCGAAATGGTGATCCTGGAAGTAGAACAGCCATACGCCAATCACAACGGCGGGCAGCTGGCCTTCGGGTCCGACGGCTACCTGTACATCGGCCTGGGCGACGGCGGAGCCGCGGGCGACCCGCTGGGCAACGGTCAGAATACGTCAACGCTGCTCGGGTCCATCCTGCGAATCGACGTATTCCAGGCCATGTTTGACCACCCCTACACGATCCCGCCGGACAACCCGTTCTACGCTGACGGCGGCGGGCGCGGCGAAATTTGGGCCTATGGGCTGCGTAACCCGTGGCGATTTAGCTTTGACCGCGATACCGGTGAGCTGTGGGCCGGCGACGTGGGCCAGAACCGTTGGGAGGAAATTGACCTCATTGAGCGTGGCGCCAACTACGGTTGGAACGTGCTGGAGGGCAACCATTGCTTCAGTACCAGGGACGGTTGCGAACGTAAAGGAACGGTACCGCCGGTATGGGAATACTCGCTGGATGGTGAACCCTGCTCTGTCATCGGTGGATACGTCTATCGCGGCTCCGCAATCCCATGGCTGAACGGCGCCTATGTATACGGCGACTTCTGCTCCGGCAAGGTCTTCGGCCTGCGCTACGCCCACGGCGACTTGATGGAACACAAGCAACTCCTCGACACTGGCCTGCGTATCATGTCCTTCGCCCAGGACAACAACGGAGATCTATACCTGCTCTCCCAGCAGTCGGGCATCTATCGCCTCTCCAACTAGCAAGTGTGGCCGGCCGTTCATCATGAATTGTCCGCGTTCCATGTCCTGACCGGGTGTTGAATCAGGGAGTTGATTAGCTGGATGACGCCTTGGCTGGGTGCGGTTATTGGCGAGCCGCCGGTCCCGATGACAGTGCGACGGCTTTGAAGGTTGACGGTGGCGATGCTCAGGGGGCCAGAGCACAATAGGTTAGGCGGTTCCGCTTGGACTAGAAAGGAGCGGCAAACTATCCCCGCCCGTTCAGGCCGGAACCGCTGTCAGTTTGGCGAGGCGCACCAGGTTGTATCCGGCGACCGTCGGTTCCACCCACATCCGGTTCTGATCAACGCTACGGTAGCACAACTTGCGGCCACCTCCGCCTGCTAGACCACTGCGCCCGGCGAGGAGTAGCGGGCCACCAGCGCCAGGACAGCAGTGTGTTCAACCGCGCGGTGACGCCGGCCGGCACATCCGGCCCGTCCCTGGGCGGTGTGCGATAATTCCCACTAGTACTCAATCAATCTTGGAATTGAAGGGATAGAGGCGATGCAATTTGGCTCGGGCATCCTGAGTGGTGAACCGCCAGTTGATGGTGGCTCGTGCCGCATTGCGTTCGGCCGCATAGGCGTTGATGGCTCGCTGCAGGGCAGTCTCGTCGGGATTACGCCCCTGGGACAGGCCCGGGTCAACACGCTGAACTCGATCTCCGCCATCCCTTCGGCAAGCTCAGGACAGGATTGAGCCAACTGGCGTGCTTGGGCGTGTGGTGAAACTCCAGCCGCTTCACGATGCGCCGGGCTTCGGCGGCGTCGCAGGTCTCATAGAGGGAAGCCATGCGGTGCGTGTTCAAATTGTCCAGAACCACCCGCACTACTGGGGCATCGGGGTAAGCCTCATCCACCAGCCAGCGCATCCGGTGGGCGCAGTCTTCCATAGTGCGGCGCTCGGTAATCGCCACGTGTCGCCAGCCCGCCAGGGGTTCGCAGGTCAGGAAGATGTTGCGCGTACCGGCGCGGCGATATTCGTAATCCTGACGCCGCGGTGGTCCCGGTTGCACTGGGATGGGCGGCTTGGTGTCGGCCAGCAACTGGGTGGAAGTCTCATCAAAGCAGACCACTGGCCGGTCTGGGTCGTAGGGCTCAGCATGCAAGTCCAGCACGTCCTCCATCGCCGCCACGAATTCACCGCCTACTTTCGGGATGCACCACTGCTGCTTCCGCCACGGCTGGGGGACGTTTTTTTGAGCCTCAACCGCACCGTCTCATGGGACAGGGACTCCACCAACCCCAACTCCACCACTCGGTCGGCCAGCAGCTGCAGGGTCCAGTGGTCGTGGCCAGCGGGCGCTGGGCTACACGCCAAGGCAATCAGGTGGGCTCGCCCTTGTCGTCAAGCTTCCGGTATCGGTTGGCCTGGACCCGATCCTGCAACACGCCATCCAAACCTTCCTCGGCGTACCGCCTTTTGGCCCGGTACACCGTACCCTTGGACACGTCCAAAGCGGCCGCCACCTGTGGTGCGTTCCATCCCTCAGCAACTTTAAGTAGAATGCGCGCCCGGGCGACGATACGAGCCGAACTTTTGCCGCTACGTATCAGTCGGCTCAGTTGTTCGCGTTCCTCCGGCGTCAACTGTACCGCGTATTGTTCCAGGGCCATGTTTGCCATACCTCCTCACCACTCTATTTTGCAGTCAGCGTAGCATTTGGAAGCCTTTCACTAATACAACTTACAATACTGATTTGAACCAGTACTAGTACTCAGTCAACGTTGGTAGGGCATGGGTAAAACCGATGGAGTTTGGTTCTGGCGTCGTGGGTGCTGAACCGCCAGTTGATGGTGACGCCCGCCGCGTTGCGCTCGGTCTCGTAGGCGGTGATATGGTGTTGCAGAGCGTCTGCGTCGGGGTTTCTCCCCCTGAGGCAGGCACGGGTCAACACGCTGAATTCAATCTCCGCCATGTTCAGCCAACTGGCGTGTTTGGGCCTATGATGGAACTCTAGGCGCATCACGATGCGTCGAGCCTCAGCCGCAGGGAAGGTCTCGTAAAGGGAGGCCATGCGATGGGTGTTCAGGTTGTCCAGCACCACGCGGACCACTGGGGCATTGGGGTAGGCCACGTCCACCAGCCACTGCATCCGGTGGGCGAAGTCCGGCATGGTACGCCGTTTCGTGATCGCCACGTGGCGCCAGCCCGCCAAGGGTTCACAGACCAGGAAGATGTCGCGGGTGCCGCCACGTCGATACTCATAGTCCTGCCGCCGCGGTCGTCTCGGTTGAGGAGGCAACGGCTCCCGTACCTCGGCCAGCAGTTGGGTGGAGGTCTCGTCAAAGCACACCACCGGCCGGTGGGGGTCGTAAGGTTCGGCATACAGATCCAGCACGTCCTCCATGGCCGCTACAAACTCCCCCTTCACTCGGGGATGCACCACTGCTGCTTTCGCCAGGGCTGCAGGGTGTTTTTTCAGCCGCAGCCTTACCGTCTCGTGGGATAGCGACGCCACCACTCCCAATTCCACCACCTTGCCAGCCAGCAACCGCAGAGTCCAGTGGTCATGGCCTTCGGGTGCGTCGCTGCACGCCAACGCAATCAGGTGGGCTTCGCCCCGATCGTCCAGCTTGCGATACCGGTTGGCTTGGGGATGGTCGTGCAGCACGCCGTCCAATCCCTCCTCCCAATACCGGCGTTTGGTGCGGAACACCGTGCGCGGCGACGTGTCCAAGGCTGCGGCCACCCGTGAGCGCTCCATCCGTCGTCAGTCTTGAGCAGGATGCGCGCCCGATTGATGACCCGAGCCGAGCACTGGCCCCTACGGACCAATCGCTCCAGTTGGGCTTGATCTTCCGGCGACAACCGGACCGCGTGTTTCTCTTGAACCATGGATGCCACACCTCCCGCACCGCTGTTTGCCAATCAGCGTAACGACCCTGGCCCGTTTCACGCTTCATCTGCCTTTTCAGGTTTGACTGAATACTAGCGCTCGTGCATTCGATGCACCAGTCTTTGAAGCCGCTGCGGAAGCCAAGGGCAACAGCCGGTATTGCGAGCCTCCGCAACATGGCCGTGAACACCATGTCGGACAACGGCTTCCCGCGGAGACCCGGGAACACCAGTGCGCCATATCCATCGGCCAACTCTTCGACCTGCCGAAGCACCTCTATTGACCTGCCGGACAGTGGCACCTGGTGTTCGCGGCGCGCCTTCATTCGTTCAGCGGGCACCGTCCATTTTCGTTTTGTCCAATCAATTTCAGCCCAGGTAGCGAGCCTGACCTCGCCACTGCGTGCCGCCGTCAGCACCAGGAACTCAAAGGCCAACTTGGTGACGGTGTCCGAAGTTGACGTCCGGACTTTTTCCAACGCCGGCGGCACGTCTCGGTAGTGCAGCGCCGGATGGTGCTGCTTGGTTCGTGGCGTCTTCGGCAACACCTTAGTTATGGAACGAATGGCAGGGTTGTCAGTCCGATAGCCTTGGGCGACAGCCCAATCCAGAACCGTTTCCGCCCGCTGGCGCACCCGACTGGCCGTTTCGGGTTTCTCCATCCACATTGGCGACAGGACGGCCAGGATGTCCGCGCTGGTGATGTCGGAAACCAACTTGTCCCCAATCACGGGGTGAGCATAGGTGGCGAGCGTACTGGTCCATTGGGCGGCGTGTTTCGCGTTCGTCCAGCTTGGGCGGCGCAATTCGATCACGATTTCCACCGCTGCAGCGAAGGTCGGCGTGGGCGGTCTCTGGCGGGCTGCGATCGCCTCGCGTTTCTCCGCCAGCGGATCGCGGCCTTCCCGGATCATCCTGGAGTTGGCCAAGGCGTCCTTGCGTGCCTCCGCCAGGGAAACGGTCGGGTACCCGCCGAGGCCCAAATTTCGGCGTTTGCCGTCAATGGTAACCCGCTGGAACCGATACTTGGTTCCGGAAGCTTCTACCCGTAGATTGAGGCCGCCCCCGTCCGAGTATGTGCCCGCTTTTTGAACCGACTGAACGAAAACCGCGGAAAGGGAGTTGCGCTTGCGTTTGGGAGTCATCGAACCCTGATCTGCCTATACCAGTTCTATGCCATTATTTCAGCGGATGCGGCGGGATTTGGGTGGACGTTACAGGACACAAAAATGGCCGTTGCCTACTCACATCAAATAGGCAACGGCTGATGGTCGGGGATATTTACGATGTAAAATGGCGGAGAGGGCGGGATTCGAACCCGCGAGAGGCGTTAACCCCTACGCGATTTCCAGTCGCGCCCATTCGTCCACTCTGGCACCTCTCCGCAAGAAGGCCGGTTTTGGAGCGGGCCGCTGGGGCCGCTACGTTTGGGCGGGGCACATTATAGCACGCCCCTGGGACGGGCGGCCCGGAGCCTGCTTACCGCTTTGGCAATCGCGTCTTATCCGAGGAGGACTTTGCGCAGATAGTCCTGATTCCATCCGGCGTTGAGCCGCTTGCCTTGGATGCCCACTTTCAAGGTTCTTTCGTTCTTCAACAAGTTGTGTCCAATCTGCCTCAGTGTGGCCAGGTTCTGTGGTCCGTGATCCTTGCGCACTCGACACTGGTCTTCGCGAAAGGTTACGTCCAACGTCCAGTGCAGTGAGTTTTCGATGCTCCAGTGGCTCCTGACGGCAGCCAGCAGTTGTTCCGCTGGGGCCGCCCGGCTGCTGATGTAGTAGCGGGGATGGCTGATGCCGCCCGCTCCGGTTTGACGGTGGCCCACCACTCTAACCGCCGCCTTCAGTTGCGGCCATTGACCCTGGGGGTCCAGATAGTCCAGGCAGTCTGCCTCCGTGATGGTCCAGCATTCCCGCCGTTCCACTCGTCCGTGTCCCTTGTCCACGGTTTGAGCATAGTCATAGGGCACACCGTCAAAACCCAACGCCTCGGCCCCCTCGAACAGGTCTCGGATGCCCTCATGGAGCTGACCCTGGTTCTCCTTCACCGCGAGCACGTAGTCGGCTCCACCGTCGGTGATCTGCTCGGCGATCTCCCGCTGGCATCCCATAGCGTCGATGGTTACGATGCAGTCGTGCAACTCCAGCATCTCCAGCAGTTGGGGAATGGCGGTGATCTCATTGGACTGCTCTGCAGTCTTGACCGGGCCCAAAGTCAGGGCGTTCCGCGTGGCCCAGGCGCTGACCAGGTGTATGGCCCCCTGGTTACCCGCCCGATCATACGACCGTCGGGCCGTCTTCCCGTCAATGGCCACCACCGCACCCGGCAGCAGCTCTGCGATGGCCTGGGTCCAGGACACGAAGCAGTTCTGCAACTGCACTGGGTCCAGCCGGGCGAAAACATCGCCGCAGGTGTCATGGGATGGGATGCCACTGGGCAATTCCAGGAAGGTTTGAAACCAGGCCAGCTTGCTCTTGCCGAAGAGTTCGATATGGACCCAAGAATCGGCGCCGCAGATGGTGGCGCAAATGGCGATGGCGAGGATGTCCACCAGTTGGTGGCGTCGGGTGCGTTCCACCCGTGGGTCGTCCAGCTCAGCGAAATGATCGAGAATAGTTGCCTTGGGTGGTTGTGCCATGGTCCCCTGCCTCCACATCGGTCAACGGATCACGGCACGTTAGCATATTTCTAAAAATGTTATTAAGACGCGATTGCCCTGTGCTTACCGCTTTGGCTGATACACGTCGGCGGCGGGACGATACTGGCACCAGCCAAACCAGAAAGACGTGCGGGTGGGCAGACGCCAGCTGACACCGGCGGAATCCTTCAACACGGTTGCAGACCCGTCGCCATACGGGTTGGGTTCCGCAGAGAAGACGTGCTGGTTACGCCGGATACGCGGGTCGAATGCGATCCGGATGAGTCAACTAATGCGATTCCCTGGTCCCCCAAGATGTCGCTCACACCGGAAACATCACTTCATGGTCGGTGCATTAGTTGTAGTAGATTGCGCTGGGGTGGTTCTCGGGCAGGTAGAAGTCAGGTTCGTAGACACCGGTGTTGCGGGACAAGACCGTGGTATCGGGTGTTCTGCCAGCCATTCCTGCCACGTCATCACTACCGAAGGGAACAGTGGTTGGCGGATGCCCGAGGCGGCCAACGGGCCGACGATAGGCTCGCCGGTGAACTGGTGCCACAGCGAACGGGTGGCGCGGTCGTCGGGCCAGAGCCAGGTGGCCTGTTCGGCGAGGACGTAGGGCGCATTCTCGAGCGGCGGGATGCCGTCCACGCGGACGCCGCCCCACATGATTTCGGTCAGGTTCACCGGCGAATGTTCTACAGCGGGTTGCAGCAGCGCGGCCATCGCCGGATCGATTTGCGAGAGGACGTGAATCTTCCACTCTGGATAGCGCGGAGACGGGCATTCTGATGGGTTGCGGCCCAGCCATTCACCCATGTCCCGCCACTCCCGCAGACCGAACGTGAAATCGCCGCCAGTGAGCGACGCCACGGTTCGCACGGCATACTCGGATGCGTCTGGCCGCGTGAACCGGAGGGCCTCAAGGATGATCGGAACCTGCGAACGGTCGTGTTCGGCCGCAGTGTAGGCGAGCGCCGCCGGCGTGTCGTAGGTTGGATGGCCGACCCACGCCCAGGGCTGGTACATATTGTTGCTGGGATAGCAGCCGGACGGCGCGGTCGCTGATTGCCGGTTCCGGGGCGTCCGTCGATGCCGAGGGCCGGGTTAACGATGGTGAGGCATCGGATATCGGTGTTGACCCGCTGCACACCAATGCTGCCAACACCAACGCCACCGGCGCCGCAGAAACAAGGGCGGAAAGCTAACGGGCTGAGGCAGCCTGACGCCGAGGGAGGTCTCCGTCGGTCATCAAAGGGTCGGCGTTGGCGAGGGCCGGGTTTGGCAGGTAAGGGAACCCGGCTAATCGAAATGGTAAGGGTAGACGACCTGGATGACGCGGCCGTCGCGAAGGGCCTCGAAGTAGCTGTGCGGGACGTTGGGTTGCTGGAGCCAGCGCCTGACAAAGTAGGTGCACATTGCCACCAACTGGCCGCCCACCGAGTTTTGCGGCGCCGCAACGATGAGGTCGTCGTACATGGCTGGCGTGACGGTGTCAGATTCGTCGCTCAAAAACTGAACCAGACCCTGTTGTATGGACGGGGAGTCGGAACCGGCCATCAGCATGGCGTAATCGCCGACCGTCCAGGTGGAATTCATAATGTCGTCCGGGTTCATCTGCGACATTACGTTTTCGTCCAGGAACATGGTGAGGGCGAAGAGGAGGCGACCAAAGGCCAGTTGACTGGGGTCGGCGTTTCCGTACAGGGAGTTGTTTTCAGACTGGATGGCTTCCAAGTACTGGGCCTTGTCAATGTAAGACACCAGCAGGGGGGTTTCGCGGCGAATGAGGATATTGAAGCAATCCTGAAGCAATTGGGCCCGCTGCTCGGGCTGCCAGGACCGGAAGCGACCAGTGCCGTGGTAGATATCGCGGGCGTGCAGTCGGTCCGGGGCGCCAGCCGAACCGGGGCGCACGCCAAAGTGCCGGCGAAAGAGGGCGTCGAACTCGCCCGACATCGATATGTACTGGTTTTCGTGGACCAGAAGTCCGGCGTGGATATGGTGTGGCTGCGTGGGGTCGTTATCACTGGAGCCGGTGTTGCCAGATTCGTTGATGAAAACCAGGTACATGAATGGCCTCCGGTGCGGGAGCTGGTAAGTGCAGCGGGTCGACGATTTTCGCCCAATCGATCAGGCTGACACAGTCTGGAAATCGACGTGCAAGATGCCGCCGGTTCTGGGAGCCCACTGGATGTCCGCGGCGCGGGCGACAAATTGAGTAGACTCGCCGGCCACGGTCAGCCGCATCGGTTGGCCTTCCTCGCCACCAGCGGCGTTGAGCGCCCTGAGCAGAGGGCGTTCTTCGCACTGCATCGCGCGCGACTCCATGCCGGCGCCGTAGATGTTGACTGGAATGATACCAGCGCGCCGCAGGGTCTTGACCTTCTTGCCAAGCACGGTGCGGGGTTCAAGTTCGATCGAAACCGCCTGAGTAGTCATCGGGGAAAGGACTCCTGAAGTTTAGAGAGGTTGGCCGCCCGGAACGGTGAACTTTCCGGGGCGGGGAATATCATAGCACAAAGCGCTCCAGCAGATGCTGACGCCCGACGCGGAGTGAGCGCGCGGCGTTGGACTTGGGTGAAGGCGACGCTCCAGGGACGCAACCGCAAAATATTGGGTTACGTAGTTGTCCGCACGGTATCTGTGGTGCGTTGGCTAAAATCTATTGACCAGAAACAGCGGTTGCCGGTAACATTAACGGACCGGGCGTGCAGTCTGCCTTTTCGTCCGAGAACACTGCGGGAGCCGAAATGAGTTCAAGCTACATTGGCAAGGTCGACAAAGCACGGAAATACGCCGAGGAACCGGATCGGGTGAACATCCACACCTTTGAAGCGTCATTCCTCGGCAACCACAACACCTATCGGGTAGCGTACAAGAGCGGCGACTGGAGTTGCGAGTGCGCTTTCTTCGCCACCCGCCAGGTTTGCAGCCACACCATGGCAATGCAGCGAATGCTCGATGATATGCTCGTGGGGCGCGGTATGGAACAGACCACCAGCGCCTAGCTTACCGCGACCCATCGTTGGTTTTTCTGCCGGGGTTTGCGAAAACTCCGGCAGTTTTTTGGCGCGTTAGCCGGCGCTGGGCTAGTCCTCGTACCGCGTGAACACGATGCAGGCGTTTTGCCCCCCGAAACCAAAAGCGTTGGACAGCGCTACGTCCACCTTCGCGTGGCGAGGCTGGTTGGGCACGTAGTCGAGGTCGCAATCCGGATCGGGCCACTCATAGTTCATTGTTGGGTGGATTTTCTGGTCCAGGATGGTTTTGACGCAGGCGACGGCTTCCAGCGCGCCCGCACCGCCCAACGCGTGGCCGATCATGCTCTTGGTGCTGCTGATTGGCACGTCATACGCCCGTTCGCTGAACAGCCGCTTGATCGCCTTCGTTTCAACAGCGTCGTTGATCGGTGTGGATGTTCCGTGGGCGTTGATGTAATCCACATCATCGGGGGTAAGGCCGGCGTCGCCGAGGGCAGCGGCCATGGCGCGGGCAGCGCTGGTGCCGGTTTCCAGCGGCTGGACCAGGTGACCGGCGTCTGAAGTGGCGCCGAAGCCGGACACCTCGCACAGGATGCGAGCCCCGCGGGCTTTAGCTCGTTCCAGTTCTTCCAGAACCAGAATTCCCGCGCCTTCGGCAGGCACGAAACCGTCGCGCTGCGCGTCGAAAGGTCGGCTGGCGCGGTGCGGTTCGTCGTTTCTGGTACTGAGGGCGCGCATCACGGAGAATCCCGCCAGACCCAGTTGGCTGATCCCCGCCTCGGTGCCACCGGTCAGCATCACGTCTGCGGTGCCGTGGCGAATGGCCTGCAGGGCTTCCCCAATGGCGTTGTTGGATGCCGCGCAGGCGGTGGTGGACGTGGAGTTGTAGCCCTGCGCGCCGACGTGATGGCTGACGTTGGCGGCTGCCATGTTGGGCAGGACCATGGGGAAGAAAAACGGAGACATCCTCATGCCGCCCTTGGTGGCGAGGATGCGGCAGTTCTCTTCCAGTGTGGGGAAGCCACCGTTGCCGTTGCCGAGCAGCACCCCGACCCGGTAGGGGTCTTCCTTGCTGATATCCAGTTCGGCATGGGCCACGGCTTCCAGGGCGGCTCCCACCGCCAATTGGGAGAAACGGGCCATGCGCCTGGCTTCGCGACCCGGCATATAGTCAGTGGGGTCGAAGCCGTCGGCTTCGCCGGCGATGTGACAGGGATAGTCGGTGGGGTCGCAGAGCGTCATCGGGCCAATACCCGAAGTACCCGCCAGCAGGGCATCCCAGAAATCCTGCGCTGTCAACCCCAATGGGGTAACGGCGCCTATCCCGGTTACGACAACGCGGCGCGGAGAATGTGAATGTCCGTTGTGGTTATGGATCATGGAAATAAATTAGTGGTTGGCTGTTTGCATCATTTAACAATTATACCTTCTCGCCCAATGTGGGGCTCCGTAAATCAGCAGGCACCAAATCCGGATATTTTTCCGGGGCGATACCAACTATCGCTTCCCGCGCTTCCGCAGCTACGAACAGGGAGCCGGTTACCAGGATCAGGTCATTGCCGGCGGCAATGGCTCGCGCCTCATCAACGGCGTCTGACACCTGGGGACACGCGGTTACCGCTGGAGCGGGCAGTCCGGATCGCCGGAAAGCGTCAGCAATCTCCGAAGGGCGCATGGAGCGGGGGTGTCGGGAGCGGGTGGCGATGACGCGGGCGGCCCGCCGGGACAGCAGCTTGACCATTGCGTCCACCTGTTTGTCCCGGGAGAAGCCAGCGACCAGGATGAGGCGGCGATGGGGCAAATAGTCGCCCAGAGTTTCCAGCACGGCGGCCACGGAATGGTCATTATGGGCGCCGTCGGCCACCAACATCGGGTTCCGGCTTAACACCTCCAGACGACATGGCCACTCTACGCTGGCCAACCCATCGGCGACCGCCTGAGGTGTTATGCGGTATCCGCTGACTGACAACGATTCGGCGGCGGCCACCGCGGTGGCGGCATTGGCGCCCTGAAACCGGCCCAGCAGCGGCAGCCGGGCGTGGTAGGTGGCAAGTTGGCCGTGGACGGTGACGTCCTGACCGTCCATGCCCAGGCAGTCCGTTTCCCAGCGCACGTCGTCGCCGACCGAAATGACCGGCGCGGATTGGCGCCGGGCGGTGGCGCGAATGACGCTCGCCGCTGCTTCGGACTGGGGCGCAACGACAACCGGCACACCCGGTTTGATGATGCCGGCCTTGTCGGCGGCAATTTCCCCAATGGTGTCGCCCAGGATTGCCATGTGGTCCAGGCTGATCGGGGTGATGGCGCTCACATCCGGCGTCACCACATTGGTTGCGTCCAGTTTCCCGCCGAGACCCACTTCGATGATGCTGCAATCGGTTTGGTCCTGGTGGAAGCACCGGAATGCCATGGCAGTGAGGTACTCAAACAACGTGGCCGGGCCGGCATCCGGGTCGGCGGCATTGGCGATGTGGTAGGGCCACACGGCGTCGGTCAACTCGGCAAACCGGCGCTGGCTCACCGGCTGCCCGTTGCGGCGGATGCGCTCGCAAAACGAGTGCAGGTGCGGCGAAGAGTAGAACCCGGTGGAGTGGCCGGCGGCGCGCATGATGGATTCGATCATGGCAGCGGTGCTGCCCTTGCCCTTGGTGCCCGCCACGTGGGCGATGCCAGGCAGGCGTTGCGGCTCTCCCATGCGCTCCAGCAGCCGCTGAATATTGCGCAGGTCGTAGATACGTTTTTGACGCGGCAGCGTCGGGGCGCTGCGCTCGTGGTCAACCAGAGACAGCAGCGTGGCGATGGCGTCGTCGTAGGATTGACTCACGATGCGCATACCTGCAGGTAAGTTGGTGGCAGCGGCCAGAATGGGCCTGGGTTATTTGGCGAGGCCAAGGTTGATGCGCAGGGCCTGGCCGGCCGTGATGTCGCGGATGTAGCTGATGTTGCCAGCCATGGGGCGCGGTTTGAAACCGAAGGCACGCTCCACGGAATCCGGTTCGGCCACGTTCCGCAGCGTTATCAGTTGCAGCATTGCGTTGTTGATCGGTGGGTTGGGTGTCAGCAGTCCCATGGCGCTGATGGGGAACCGCATTGCCCAGACCGGAACGTTGATGCGGCGCCGGGAACGTCCCAACGTGTCCGCGACAATGCTCACAACCTCGTTATAAGACAACTGGTTGGGGCCGCCGATCTCGACGATCTGGTTGCCTCGCAGATTGCCACTGACGGCAGCCACGATGCAGCTCGCTACATCCGCAGCGTGGATCGGTTGCAGGCGGTTGTTTCCGGATCCAATCACCGGCGTGATGGGAGCAATCTTTACCAAAGATGCGACTGCGGTGGTGAATTCATCACCCGGCCCGAAAATCAAAGATGGCCGAATGATGGTGTAGGGCAGGCCGCCGTTGATGACTGCTTGCTCGCCCTGCCACTTGGAGTAGAGGTATTGCAAACGGGGGTTGTTGTTGGCTCCCACGGCGCTGACGTGGATGAAACGGCGCACCGAACCGGCGGCTTTGGCAGCGGCGACCACGTTGGCCGTCCCCTGTCGGTTGATGGCGTCGAACTGTTTTGGTCCGCCGCGAATTACGGCAACGAGATGAATGACGGCGGTAATATCGCGGCACGCCTCAGCGAGGGCGTCAGGGTCGCTGATGTCTCCGTAGCAAACGTCAGTGGGGGGTGAGGCAAACACCGCTTCGCGCCCCGGCCGCCTGACCATGACCCGAACCTCGTGTCCGGTGTCGAGCAACTGCTGTACAACCCGTGGGCCCAGAAAGCCGGTGGCTCCGGTAACCAGTACTGTCATGGCAATCCTCGCAATGCTCGGCGGCGCTTGACCCTCTGTTGAGCGGAGTCTGAGTGTATCTGGAGTATACCACCGGGTTGACGTATTTCCGGCGGTTCCGGTCAGCGGTCGCGGCGGGTTTTGCGCCCTAGGGCGCCATAAAGTACAATTCGCGGCAAAGTGGGACGGCACGGCTGGCGGTTGGCTGCTCTCCCTACTGCATCAGGTATGAGCGGAGCATCGTTTATGAACAGAATATCGTTGCGACAGTATGGCTGACATCAACAACGAACTTCACTTTGGCGCCAGCATGGCGTTGCCGGCAGACCGCACCGTTGAGCAGGCGCGGCTGATGGAAGAACTTGGTTTCGAGTATATGGGCGCCGGCGAGCATTTTATGCGGGGAAGGCCACCGGGGCCGACCCATGCGGCGTTGCCATTGCTGGCGGTGGCCGCCGGCGCTACCGAACGATTGCGCATCGTAACCTCGGTTACGCTGGCGCCGTTCTACCACCCGCTGATGCTGGCGCGCATGACCGCCACGCTGGACATTGCGTCGGGCGGGCGGCTCACGCTGGGCGTTGGGGTGGGCGGCGAGTTTCCCATGGAATACGAGAACGCCGGCATCGAAATCGCCCGCCGGGGCCAGCGCACCAACGAATGCCTGGATGGTTTGCGCCGGTTATGGACCGAAGATTCAGTAACCCTGAAGGGTCGGCACTACACTCTGGACGAAGCTGCCATCAATCCCAAGCCGACGCAAAAACCGCACCCGCCGATATGGGTTGCCGGCCGCCGGGACGCCGCCATGCGCCGGGCCGTTCGCTATGGCGATGGCTGGCTGCCCTATTTCTACAGCCCCGAACGGTATCGGGACAGCGTGAACAAAATCACCGAGTTTGCGGTTGAAGAACAACGGGACTTATCATCCTTCCAGTGGGCCTTTTTCCCGTACATTTCGCTGGGCCAAACCGAGGACCAGGCGGCGAGAACCGCGGCGGAGTCGCTGGGCAACCAGTATCTTTACGACGGTGAATTTGGCAACATTGTGCGCCGCTATTGCCTGCTGGGCACCCCCCGGATGTGCATCGAACGGTTGCAGGAGTACATTGATGCTGGCGCCCGCTATATCGTTTTTAGCGTAGCCGCACCGCGCGAGGACCGACGGCGCCATCTGGAAGTCATCGCCAAGGACATCGTGCCCCATTTCACGGGTCGCTGAATTGGCCGTTAACGGTTACCAAAACTGCTAACCGGCATCCGGGATGATGTTGTATAATGCCGTCAGCTACTTGTGCGAGACTCAATCCTGAACCACTCCCGTCCGCTGACATCGGAGTAAGTGAGAAAATGAGCACCATTCAACTGCTCGGCGACAAATTCGATGGCACTCCGGCGACGGTTTCACCGGTTTCGATCCGGCCCAAGGGAGACCGCACGCGTCGGGTGATGATGGTTCAGCCGGCTTCGGCTGGCGGAAACTTTGAGTACATCGCCATACCTCGCCAGGGAATGCTGTACCTCTCCGGCGCATTGGAACAGTGGGACGGCCCATACGTGTACGAGCGGGACATCTGGTTTGAAGACCGCCTGGGTCGCATGGATCCCGACAGTGACCTGGATGGCGTCGATATATTGATGGTGACGTCTCTGATTAACGAAACGCCTAGAGGTTATGAACTGGCTCGGGAAGCGCGTGAGTTCCATCCCAACCTGATCATATTGGGTGGCGGCCCGCAAATGAGTCCGCTGCCCGAGGAAGCCATCGCCCGGGGCGGGTTTGATGTAATCGTGAATCGCGAAGGCGAAGACATTATCGGCCAGCTGTGCGACATATTGCTGACGTGGCGCGACGATCGCAAGTACACCTACCTGGAACGGGTGGCCGGCATCTCTTACTTGCAAGATGGGCGCCTGGTGCAAACCCGGCGCAAGGGTCTGGTTCGTCCGGACTTTGTTGAACTCCCGGATTACCGCTCCATACGTGGTTTGTCACCGGCGTCCCCGATGGTGGGGGCCGTGATTGAAACGGTGCGCGGTTGCACGGAAAACTGTTCTTACTGCCAGGTAATTCAGCAGTTCCTGGGTTACCGGCTCATTGACCGGGAAACCGAGTACAAGCGGCTGGCGCAACTGGAAGATTTGGCCGCTGACGGTCTGATTCACACTGGTCGCAACGGCAAGATCAACGTGTTTATCTCTGACGACCTGCACACGCCGCCGCTGCGAGCCGTGAAGTTCCGTAACGAACGACTGGAGCGGTTGAAAGCCTGGAAAGGCCGCACCGAGTCGATGGGCATGATCTGTCAGGCACGGGCCGAAATCGGGCAGGACGATGAACTGGCCGACGCTTTGCTGGATGCCAATGTCAAGATGCTGTATCTCGGAGTAGAATCCAACAATGCCGAAAGCCTGAAGGCAGTCAACAAGCGGCAGGAACCGGGCCAGATGGAAAAAGACCTGGTGCGCCTGAACGAGAAGGGTTTCTCGGTGGTGGCCATGACCATCATCGGTTTGCCCTACGATACGGAAGAATCCATCATGACGCTGGCTGACTGGGTAAAGCAGTACAGCCGTTATCAGACGGCCAACCTGCTTACTCCGCTGCCGGCAACATCCAACTGGGACCTGAAACCCCTGAACGCCAACGGCGATCTCTTGCAAGAGGGCGAGATGCGGCCCTACGAGCTTTACACCGGACGCCAATTCGTACACGAAGACGAACGATGGACGATGGCGCAAAGCCGCGACCTTTTCGACCGTTACAGCGCCAAGTTGACCTCGATCGACGCCCTTTACGGCCGAATCTTCCGAATCCTGGGCAACTATCGGATGCGGCAGGCCCACAGCGTGCAAGACCTGTCTGAAATTACCGAAACAATGCGCGACTGGTCGCAGCAGGTTCAGCAAGCCGGCAAAGAGTTCGGCGAAAACCTGCACCTGCGAGTGACGGAGCTGGCGGAGACTTTCCGTTCGGTCAGTCAGCCGCTGTCCAACGCTCGTTCGGAATTTGTGGATAACCTGCGGACGCGCATCAACGAAGTATCTGATTCACTGCGGACTTATGCTGAAATGGCGGACACCGGCAGCAAGGATGTCGCCGCGAGTATTTCGGTGCGCGTGAACGAAGTGACGGACATGCTGAACTCCGTGCTGGACTCAACTGATCAGCGCCGGAATTCCAACCGAGCGAGCTGATATGGTCCAAATCGGTACGACCGGCCATAGAGTCGTAGTAACGGGCTTGGGAATGATAAGCCCGCTGGGATTGAACACCTCCGATACCTGGAACGCTGTGGTCAATGGTCGGTCGGGCATTGACTACATAACGAGTTTCGACGCGGAGGCGTTCGACACCCGTTTCGCCGCCGAAGTTAAAGGGTTTAACCCGGAAGACTATTTGGACCGTAAACTGGCGCGCCGCATGGATCGATTCTCCCAGTTTGCGGCGGTGGCGGCTATGGAAGCTTGCCAGCAGGCGAATCTGGAACCGCGCTCGATGGACCGCTATAGCGTTCATGTGGTAGTGGGCAGCGGAATTGGCGGCATCAACACCCTGACTGAGCAGCATCGCGTGTTGATGGAACGTGGGCCACGACGAGTTACCCCGTTTCTGATTCCAATGATGCTGGCCGATATGGGGTCGGCCCAGGTGTCGATGGTTACCGGCGCGATGGGCGCAAACTACTGCGTTACATCATCGTGCAGCAGCGGCGCCGACGCCATTGGCATCGGCTGGGACATGATTCGCCACGGACGGGCCGAAGTGGTGCTGGCCGGCGGTACTGAGGCGCCCATCACGCCGCTGACCGTTGCCGGCTTCAATGCGTTGCGCGCGCTTTCCCGTCAGAATGACTACCCACAACGGGCCAGCCAGCCCTTCAACCGGAGCCGGGACGGGTTCGTGCTGGCGGAAGGGTCGGCGATTCTGGTGCTGGAAAGCGAGGAACACGCCGAGGCGAGGGGCGCGGAACCACTGGCGGAACTGCGCGGGTACGCCGCCACCAGCGACTCACACCATCTGACTGAACCCAACCCCACCGGGCAAAGCGCCGCCGCCGCCGTTACCGCGGCGTTGGCGGCGGCGCAACTGTCGCCTGTCGACGTTGATTACCTGAATGCCCACGGTACATCTACGCCGTTGAATGACTGGCACGAAACCAAAGCGCTGAAACTCGCCCTGGGCGAAGATGCTTATCGCATCCCAATCAGCAGCACGAAGAGTATGACCGGCCACCTGCTGGGCGCCGGCGGCGCGTTGGAGGCTGCCTTGTGCGCCGTGGCCCTTCGCGACGGCATGATGCCGCCCACGATTAACCTGGACGACCCGGACGACGAATGCGACCTGGATTACGTGCCGCACAATGCGCGCAAGGGCGATTTGGATGTAATTCTCAGTAACTCGTTTGGGTTCGGCGGGCATAACTCCGTTATCATCCTGACCCGCCCCGACCTGGGCGATTAGGTTTGGCGCTACCCGCCCACCGACCGGCGCTACCGGGATCGAACGAGCCGCCGGCGCGTCGTTGGATTCTGCCGCCAAGAATTGACGGCAACCGCCTGCCCAACGATCTACCCCCGGTTGCCGCTCAGTTGCTGCTGTCCCGAGGCATCGGCGACGCAGCAACCCTGACCAGATTCCTGGAGCCGTCCGGGTTGCCTCACGACCCTTTGACGCTGGCCGGCATGGCCGAGGCGCTGCCCAGGCTGGCAACCGCCACCAGAATCGGTGAAACGGTTGCCGTGTTCGGGGACTTTGACGTTGACGGTATGACCGGGACCGCCATCCTGACCGAAACTTTCCGGCGGCTCGGGGCGGTGGTGATTCCCTACTTGCCGGATCCGGTCTCCGAAGGGCATGGCATGAACAGTGGGGCGGTGAGCCGCCTGGTCGCGCAGGGCGTCACCCTCATCGTTACGGTGGATTGCGGCATCAGTGATGCGGTCGAAGTTGGTCTCGCGGTTGATGCGGGGGCGGAGGTCATCATCACCGACCATCACACCCCGCCGGAAACCCGGCCCGATGCCATTGCAATCGTCAATCCGCGTATGCCGGGCAACCAGTACCCTTTTCCGGAGCTGTGCGGAGCCGGCATCGCCTACAAGCTGGCTGCCGGACTGTTGAGATACCTGGGCGAAACGCCGGACGGTTCGCTGCTGGAGCTGGCGGCGTTGGGAACCGTGGCTGACCTGGTTCCGCTGCGGGATGAAAACCGCTACATCGTGCAGCAGGGTTTGGCATCACTAGCGCAGACGCAACGGCCTGGGCTGCGGGCGCTGCTTCGTCGCTGCCGGCTGGAGCGTCGGGAACTGCGCGCGGAGAATGTTTCGTTCCAGATTGCGCCCAGGCTCAACGCGGCGGGCCGAATGGCGCATCCCCAAACGTCGCTGGACTTGCTGCTGGCCGACAACGAGCGAGAGGCTGAACGGCTGGTATCCCAACTGGAAGAGTACAACGACCGCCGCAAGGAATTGACGGCCCGGGCCTGCGATATTGCCATGGAGCAGGTGCTGGCGCACGAGCAGGTGCCGAGCATCATCATTTCCCACGATGAAGTTTACACGCCGGGCATCAACGGGCTGGTGGCCGGGCGGTTGTCCGAGCGCTTCAATCGGCCGGCAATAGCGCTGGCCCGCGCCGATGCCGACCACCTCGTGGCCAGCGCCCGCAGCGACACCGGATTCAACCTGATAGATGCCATTGCCCAGTGCCGGGATCTGCTGGTGCGGTACGGCGGCCATCAGGCGGCGGCCGGTTTCACGGTACGCAACGAAGATTTCGAGGCGGTGTCGGAACGGCTGCTGGCCATCGCCAACGCCAGCACGGGTTTGCTGGGCCCGGAACCGACGCTGGAAATTCACGCCGAGGGCAGTCTGGACGAGTTGATGGCCCCGGCCCTGGCGCAGTGGATGAAGCGGCTGGAGCCATTCGGGAAAGACAACCCGAACCCGCGCTTTCTGTCGCGGCGGTTGCGCGTCCTGAACAGTGGGTTTGTGGGAGCCGCCGGCCAGCACCTGAAACTACAGGTCACCAGCGGCCAGCGCACGGTTGATGCGCTATGGTGGAACTTCCCGGGCGCATGGGGCGGGTACGGGTCGGTAGACCTGGTGTTCCAGCTGGTGGAGGAGTATTACCGCGGCGAGACCCGCACCTACCTGCGTGTCGAGGATTTGCGCCCGGCGGTATAATACGGCAGTGGTATGCAGACGGAGGCATCGCTATGACGCAGCCCAAACAGCAGCCCCGCACCAAGCTGACCAACGCCGATTATATGGCGCTCACGCCGCCGGCGGTGCCAGGGCCACGTTACCAACTCATCAACGGAGAGCTGGTTAAAATGTCCGGCGCCAGCTACGCACATCAAACTTTTCAGATACGGTTAGGCTCACAGTTGCTGGCTCAGACGGACACCCTTGGAATCGGCGAAGTTCTCAGCGCGCCTTTCGATGTGCATGTCGACCTGTTCAATACCTACCAGCCCGATTTGCTGTACGTGTCCAACGAGCGGCGACATATCCTTGACCGGATCGGCGCCAACGACGCCCCGGATGTGGTTGTGGAGATACTGTCCGATTCCACCCGGCGGCGAGACCTCACCGAGAAGCTTCCCGTTTATGCCGCCAACGGTGTGCGGGAGGTTTGGATAGTGGACCTGGACGCCCGGACGGTAACCCTCTATTTGGGTGACGGCCCAACCTTCACTCCGGCAAGGGTGTTCACCGCCGATGATGCGCTGGTTTCCGAGGCAATGCCGGGCGTTACGGTAGAGCTGGGGCCGATTTTCACCCGGGCGCTTGGCCCGGCGGTTTCGTAAACCGCCGGCCGGGCTGCTGGCCATTCTGCGCGTCTCGGGCAGTATCCAATCAGTCTGACTCTGAGTTGCCGGGTTTCCGTTGCGCCGTTGAGGTTGTGCGGCGGTCGGGTCGTACCAGTCGAGCCCGATAGATGAGCAGAGGCACGGTTACCAGCATAATGGCCAGCGCCACCAATTGGGCTTCGTTGAAGCCAAACAGGTAGGTGTTTTGCTCTTCGCGCACGAAGGATATGAAGAATCGCCCCGCCGAATAGCCGGCGAAGAACAGGGCGAAGAGCATACCGTGGGGCCGGATGCGGTCGCGCATCAGCCAGAGCACCCCTGCCCAGACCAGGCAGAAGATTAGCTCGTAGGCCACCGCCGGATGCGAGGCCGGGCGTCCGTATCCGAAACTGTCCGGGTCGGTGTAAATCCAGGCCCAGGGCAAATCGGTGAAGCTGGACCAGTGCTCGCCATTGATGACGTCGCCGATGCGGCCGATGGCCAGGGCAATGAGCAACGCCGGCGCTGCGATGTCAGCCAGATGCCCGACGGGCGGTACTTCGGGGAACTTGCGGTGCAGTCCGGACCAGCGCAATCCGGCAATGTCCCAGAGGCGATTGAACCAGGTCGCGTTGCGGAGCACGATGTAGGTTGCGCCGCCGGCGAAGCCGCCCAGGTAGGCGCCGAAGATGGCAATGCCGCCGCTCCAGAAATAAACGATGCGCTCCGGGTTGTACTGGTAAAAGTCATCCCAGAAGTCGATGACGTGCAGGATGCGCGCTCCAATCAACCCGCCGATGATGCACCAAGTGGCCGTGGACAGGATGGCGTCGCCGTTGAGACCATCACGCCGGCCCCAGCGCCAGGTCAGGTAGACCGCCACGGCCACCGACACGAAGGTGAAGAACCCGTGCCAGGACAACTGGAAACCCGCCGTGCGGATAATGTCCGGGTCGAACGGGATGCTGATGACTGCGAGGATGTCCATCGATTAAATATCCCTGTAAATATTTCTGCTGTTGTTCGGAGATTCAGTTATCGACGTGGGCCGGGTTGAGCGTGCGCACAAGGTACGCCGTTGCGCCGACGTTCCGCAAGGCGACCTGAACCCTCATCTGCTCAGTTTCGGAGGATGGCAGACAGAAGATTGTCGGGCCGGCGCCGGAGAGGCGAGGTGTATGTCTGGTTATCGACGCCACAATATCCCATACGTCGGAGAGGCCGGGAAAGATTGATTGCGCGGCACGCTCAAAAGCATTGCGGCAATCGGTTGACGTTGGCGACGTATGCGACAGTTGGTTTGCCAATCGGTGGGTGTGGCCGCCGTCGGTAAAATCGCCGGCGGCCAGCGCACGGTACAGCGTCGGCGTTTTGGCGTCAATGGTGTCGCGGGATACCACCAACAATACGGTGGTTGCCGGCAGGGCTGGCAGGACGGCGAGTCGGTCGCCGCGGCCGGTGGCGAGAGCGGTGCCTCCGGCGAGCAGGAACGGCACATCGGAGCCCAGTGTTGCCGCCAGTTCTGCCAGTTCAGCTGACCCCAGGTTCAGATGCCAAAGGCGGTTCAGACCAATCAGCGCCGCCGCCGCATCCGCCGAACCACCGCCCAGGCCGGCCGCTACCGGGATGCGTTTGGTGATGTGAATGCTGGCAGCCGGCGTGATGCCCGCCCGTCGGGCCAGCGCATTGGCCGCCACCCAAACTATGTTTGCCTCACCGGACAGGGCCGGATCGTCGCACGTGACCGCCAAAGCATCGGACGGTTGCAGGGTCAGGCTATCGGCCAGATCGACAGTTTGCAGGAGGGTGGCAACGTCGTGGAAACCGTCAGCACGGCGGCCGATGACTTCCAGCGTCAGGTTGACCTTGGCGTAGGCGGAAACCTGCAACTTGCCGCGTCCTGGATTATCGGGTTCGGTGGTGTCGGCGACCATCGTTGCCGGCCGTCGGTTGCAGGTCGCGATGGCGCGGGGTGTTTTGCGGCCACCCGGTGTTGAGGGCCGCCCACTCCGGGATCGTCAAAGTGGCCGGGCGACGCTGCCCGTCGATGCCGGCTTCCTCCAGCACCGGGGAAACCACCTCTGCCGGGCATCCGGAACCTTGCACCAGCGAGTTGCGCAGTTGTTTCCGGGGAGCGGCAAACCCGGCGCGAACCAGGGCAAAAAATTCGCTGGTGTTGCCAACATCCGCCGGTGGCTCGTCCCGCATCACCAGTTTTACCACGGTGGAAGCCACTTTTGGCGGTGGGCGGAACGAGCGTGCCGGCACCTGCGTTACTACCGACGGCACGGCGTAGAACTGGGTAGCAACCGACAGCAGGGTCATTGAACCGGGCGGTGCGCACATGGCGGCTGCCACCTCGCGTTGCACCATTACCACCAGCAGGGTGGGATGCAGCGCGGCTTCCAGGAATCGGCGCACGATGGGGGATGCCGCGTAGTAAGGGAGGTTGGCGACCAGTTTGTACGGCCCGCCGTCATCAACCAGCGCGGCGATTTCAATGGTGCGTCCATCGGCTGGCAGGACTTTCAGGTTGTCTGGATTGCCGATGCGATTGGGTAACCTGGCGGCCAGAGCAGCGTCAAGCTCCACCGCGACGACCTGGCCAGCGACTTCCACGAGTCGCCTGGTAAGGATGCCGGAACCGGGGCCGATTTCAACGATAGTATCGCCGGGGGACGGATCGGCGGCGGCGACAATCCGATTGGCCACGCGGGTGTCGGTCAGGAAGTGCTGCCCCAACGACTTGCGAGGGCGGCGAAGGAGAGGTGGCGCGATGGCGGCGTCAGGCATTCGTAGTGGGGCTGGGGCTATCGATTTACCGGGATGTACAGGATAGGCCGGATAAGGATGATGGCTTCGCCGGCCGGATGCGGCTTTTGGAGAGGTGATGGGCTGGGGCAAGTGGTCGAGCACCTCCCGTTGACAGCAACCTGGGGGCATATCGTAGGTAGTGGCTCGGGCCAGGCACTCCCACGGCACTCGCCGGACATCGCTTACCGTTGCTTCCTTCCGGACCTGGCGGGGTTCACAAGCCTGCGCCGCGTGGGACCCGGCCGTCAGCGCCATTCCCTGAGACAGCGGCCCTTGCGCCTTGCCGAGGGGAGGGATTCCACCCCGCTATGGCGGATTGAGGGTATAGGGCACCGCCAGCTCCCCGTGTAGCACGACCACATATTCATGGTAGGGCCCGACCGGGGTGGTGTCAATCAGCGCTGCGTACAATCCGGGAAGGAGATAATTGGATTGGTCGAGATGGCCGAGAGGGTTCGCGAAATTGAGGTCTGCTTGAATCGGGGCGCAAACTTCGGTAAAATCCTAGATTACGACTGCGACCGGGAGGATATTTCGGGTTGCCGTAGAACGGTGCGAGTCGTCTAAACTATCGGGAGAAAAGGTTGATTGAATGTATTAGGTATTCATGTGCTGCTGGAACTTCGAGAATGCGACCCCCAATTGCTTGACGATTTGGTGTATATCCGCGAACAACTGCTCAACGCCGCAGCCACGGTAGATGCACACGTCATTGGGGAATCTTTCCACCAGTTCAGCCCGCAGGGGGTGACTGGTATCCTATCCATCGCCGAATCCCATATTTCCATTCATACGTGGCCGGAACACGGTTACGCGGCGGCGGACATCTTTACCTGCGGCGACCAGACCAAGCCTGACCGCGCCGCTGCTTATATCATCGCTGCCCTGCGGTGCCAGGACCCCGAGATTACCCAGATCCGCAGAGGTCTGGACGGCGCCAACGTGGCAGACCTTCATTCGGCGCACCTGGTCAGTTAGGCAATCAGACCCTATTCTACCGGCCCCGCGTCAGCCGGCTTGACGGAAACGACTTTCCGCGTCATTCGGCGTTATTTTGGTGTTGTTTTGGCCAGTTACCCAATGGATGAAATCACCGGCAAGTGGGTTATCGAAACCGTGCTGCCGGACTTGGCAATTATGCTCAAGGTGGATGATGTGCTCTATTCGGGGCACACCGGTTTCCAGCGGGTTGAGGTTGTCCATTCCGATGTGTATGGTCGCAGCCTTTTGCTGGACGGCAAGACGCAATCCACCGAACGCGACGAGCACATTTACCACGAGACGCTGGTGCATCCGGCGCTGGTGATGCATCCCGACCCCCGCCACATTTTCATCGGCGGCGGCGGCGAGGGCGGCACGTTGCGCGAAATCCTGGCGCATCGCAGCGTAGAGCAGGTGGTCATGGTGGACCTGGACCAACAGGTGGTTGACCTGTGTCGGGAGCATCTGCCGCAGCACCATCAGGGAGCCTTTGACGACCCGCGGGCCGAGCTGGTGTTCGGCGATGCCCGCGGATACCTCGAAAACAGCAGCCAGCAATTCGATGTGATGATTATGGACCTGGTAGACCCACTGGAGGGCGGCCCGGCTTATCTGTTGTATACGGAAGAGTATTACAACATCGCCCGGGCCCGATTGAAACCGGGCGGTATGCTGGTAACCCAATCCGGTCCGGCGGGGTACCTGAGTCTGCAAGAGTGCTTCACCACAATCTTCAAGACTCTGGACACCATCTTTGCTGAAGCCGTGCCCTACCACACCCACGTCCCGTCGTTCATCACGTTGTGGGGGTTCACCGTCGCATCCGACGCTCCTTTGCCCAGGCTGACGCCGGCGGAGGTAGACCGGCGCGTGGCCTCGCGCCTGGCGAAACCGCTACGGCATTACGACGGTGAAACTCACGCCGCCATGTTCGCGCTGCCCCGGTTCATCAGGGAAGGGATTGCTGGCGAAACGCGTATCAACCGGGATGACGCCCCGGTGTTTATGGTTTAGCGGGGCGACTATCCCCCTCGGCAGCGGCCAGCTCTGGGAAGTCGGTCAGCGGCAGCACTTCTCCGCTCGTTTCGTACCGGTCGACCAGCGAGCGAATGGAATCGGGAACCCGGCGCGTACCCCCGGTGTCGGCATAGTAACCAACGTAAATCGACTCGATAGTGGTCATGGCTGTCTGGTCAGGGTCGCCGTCCGGCCCGTAAATTGCGACCAGCAGGGTGAGGCTGGTGTTGCCGATGTGGGTAACGCGTGCCCGCAATTCCAGCATCTGGTCGACCCGGGCCGGGGCCTTGTATTCGATGGTTACCTTGACTACCGCGCTGTCGAAGTATCCGGCGGCGGCGATGCGGTAGATGCTGAAGCCCAGGTTACGGAAGTACTCGGCCTGCGCAACTTCCAGCCAGCCCAGATAGCTGCCGTTGAACGCGATGCCCTGGGCGTCGCATTCCTGCCAGCGCACACGCACGGGCGTGGTGAACCTGAATTCGTCGCGCAGCACGGTTATTCTGCCAATGGCTCGTTCAACGGTTCGTTCAATGCCTCGTTGCCGTCGCCGGGCCAGCCCAACTGGGCCAGGTAGGCTCGGTCGGAGTTGCTGAGGTGGGCGGCGGGCAGCAGGTCTGGTCGCAGGTGGAAGGTTCGTTCCAGCGACTGGCGGCGGCGCCACCGGTCGATGGCGGCGTGGTTGCCGGAGCGCAGGATTTCGGGAGCTGCCATACCCCGGAAGTCGGCGGGGCGGGTGTACAGCGGGTGTTGCAGCAACCCGGAGGTGATGCTGTCCTCCTGCACATTTTCCGCCGAACCAACCACGTCGGGGATGAAGCGCGAAACGGCATCGACCATCACCATCGCCGGCAGCTCACCGCCCGTTAGCACGTAATCGCCGATGCTGACTTCGTGGGTGGCCAGGTCGGTGCGGATGCGTTCGTCAACGCCGGCATAGTGGCCGCAGATGATAACCAGGGCGGGCGCAGCCGCGAACTCGTCGACGAGACGCTGGTTGAAGCGACTGCCCTGTGGGGATGTGAGCACGACGGGCGTGTTGGCCGCGTCGTCCGCCGGCAGAGAGGCCAGGGTTTTTTCGACCGCAGCGAAGGTGGGTTCCGGTTTCAGTACCATACCGGGGCCGCCACCGAACTGGTAATCGTCGGCGGTGCCGTGCCGGTCTTCGGCAAACCGGCGGATGTCCACAACATTTACCGACACCAGGCCCCGTTGTACGGCCCGCCCCATCATGCTGTATTCAGCGGCGCCGGCAAATGCCTCTGGAAACAGGGTCAGGATGTGAAACCGCATAGCCGGCGCTTAGCTCCGCTGCGTTGCCTGAGGAGCGCGGGATCCCAACGGATTGGCGCTCCCGGTGTTGTGCAATGCCAGTCAGGCCGGTTGCAGGTTCAAAGCCGGCAGGCGGTTGCTGTAGGGTTCGCCGCCTTTCATAATCATCAGCAGGCGTTCGCGATCACGCAGTACCGAAATGTTCCGCAGCGGGTCGCCATCTACGACCAGGATGTCCGCCAGCTTGCCGGCGGCGATGGTGCCAACGTCGTTGCCCAGCCCGCAGCACACAGCCGCGTGGCCGGTGGCCGACTGGATGGCGAGCATGGCGCTCATGCCCTTCTCAACCATCAGTTCCAGCTCGCGGGCGTTGTCGCCGTGGACAAACCCTCCGGCGTCGGTGCCGGCAACGATGCGAACACCCTCCTTGATGGCCAGTTCCACGCTCTTGATGTGGATGTCCATCAAAGCCTCGGCGCGCACCTTGATGTGGGGTGCGCTGACGGTGCTGTGGAAATCGTACACCTCGAAGGTGGGCGTGAAGAAGGTGCCCTGGTCGGCCATCATCTTGATCCAGTCGGGATTGACGGCCAGATAGCAGCCGTGCTCGATGGAGCCGGCGCCGGCCTGGATGGAGATGGGCAAGCCGGCGCCGCCCACCGCGTGACAGAGCGTGCCGCGACCCAGGGCGGTGGCCTCATCGACCAGGGCCCTGGCCTCGTCCAGCGCGTAGGCCTGATCCAGCGGGCCGTTGCCGGGGCGACCGGAGGCTCCGCCGGTGGTGGCAAACTTGATCTGGTCGGCGCCGCAACGCACCAGCTCGCGAACCTTGGCGCGAACGGCATCGACGCCGTCGGCCACACCGGGTGGAGACAGTGGGTCATGGCCCAGAACGTGTTTGCTGTGTCCGCTGCCGCTAACCTTGTCCTCAATGCCGCCCGTGGGGGTCATGATGTTTATCGAGATAATGAGGCGTGGGCCCTTGATGATGCCCTGCTCCACCGCCATTTTGAAACCCACGTCGAGGCCGCCGGCGTCGCGCACCGTGGTGTAGCCGGCCGCCAGCGTGTCTTCGATGACCTGTGCGGTTTTGACGTTGCTGAGGGAGAGCGGTTCGTCCATACCCCACCGGCCGGTCAGCCCGTAGCCGCCCGACGCCAGGTGGTCATGCACGTCGATCAGGCCGGGCATGATGGTGTGGCCCGTTGCATCGAGGACTTCGCAGCCGTCCGGGATGTTGACGGCAGCGCGGGGGCCGACCTCAACGATGCGGTCACCGTCGACGAGCACGGTGGCATTTTCCACTACCGGACTGCCGGTACCGTCAATCAGATTACCGCCTACAATAGCCAGCATGGCGCACCTCATATTGGGTCGGGTCGTTTAGATGCAGCGGGCAGCTCGCCGGGGTGTCGAAAGAATCTACCTCGAAAGGAACCAACTGGGAAAGCGGCCCGGCACCGATGCTAAATTGGCCGCCGGCGGTTGTCAAGGATGCGGCAGTTTTCGGCGCGAGTGCCCGGCGTCACGCGACGAACCGGCGTCATCGGTTGGGATATAATGACCGCGACACAGAGTCCCACCAACTCCAACCGCATCAAGCAACCTGATGATTGAGCTCACGCGTACCCACTTTAATCTGTCATTGCGAGAAGCATAGCGACGTGGCAATCTCGATGAGGTTGAACACAGGTCGGCGAACCGCCGTTGCTACGGCGACGAGATTGCCACGCTGCGCTCGCAATGACAAAGTGGGTACGCACGAGGATGATTGAGATATTCCGCGACATACGGTCGCCGTTTCGGGTTTGACCAGGATTCGGACGCATAAATTGGGCAATAATTTGGAAAGGTCAATCCGCTACATCACACTCATGCTGGCGGTCGTGCTGTCGACAGCGGCCTTGGGTTGCTTCGCGGCTGATTGGTTTGGTGGTGATTTGCCGCGGGTGGCCTACCTGTCCAATTCCTCTGGGGAAGCGGAAGTGTGGATCTACGATGCCAACTCCAGTGAGTCGGTGCGAGTATCGAGGCGCAATTCGGAATCCCGCTATCCGCGTTGGTCGAACGAACAGCGATTTCTGGCGTGGGTAACGGTTGGGAGCCCAGGGCAATTGAGGATTTACGACTCTGCCAGCGGGGACGTTGCGACGCTGGTGGCAGCGGTCGACGACACCCAGCCGCCGGTTTGGTCGCCCGATGGCAGCCGTATCGCCTACGTGTCAGATGCTGAAGGCGAGTCGGACATCTATATGGTGGATCTGACCACACGCCAGCCCACCCGGTTGACGTTTGGCGACGCGGAGGAACGCGTCGGCGACTGGTCGCCGGATGGGGAGTGGCTGGTTTTTACCGAAGTTGGGCGCGATGGCCTGTTGCTGCGTAATCCGGAAGGAGTCAACCGCATTGCACTCACCGACGGCGCGGACAGCGACCCGGTGTGGTCTCCCAAAGGCGACCGGATCGCCTTCCTGCGCCGGACCGATGGCGGCCGGGACGTGTACGTGCTACGTCCCACCAAGTCGGACAACTGGGCGGATGACACCGATGAGTTGTCGGTGTCCGACCTGGATGAGGATGAGTTTGAGCCATCCTGGTCCCCGGATGGTCGGCGGATTGCATTCGCGGCTCGCGACGAAGAGCAATCTGAAATCTACAATGTCCTCGTTGATGGCACGGATCTTCGGCGGTTGACTCATAACCGGGTGGATGACCACTCGCCGGTCTGGTCGGCTACCGGAGACCAGATTGTTTTCGTGTCTTACGCCTACGGCAATGCCGAGATTCTGTACATGAACGGCGACGGCGGAAGTCAAACACGCATCACCACCAACGACCATACGGACACCGACCCGGACTGGTAACGTCCCGCCGCAACGAGTTCATCCGCAGTGAGGTCATCACGGGTATGTCCGCAACACCACCAGACGTGAATCCCGCCGACGTTGGTCGGATACTGAGCCTGCTGAGCGCGCCGCTGGTTGCCGTTTCGGTGCGCTTCGGAGAGGTCGCCAACGCCCAGATTGCGGTTACCGTTTCATCTGCATCCATCGTGCTGCACCGGCCGCGGGTCATCGTGCAGATTTACCACACCAACTACACCCATGAACTGATCGCCCAAAGCGGCGTGATGGCGCTGAACTTCCTGTCCCCCGACCAACTGCCGTTAATCTGGAAACTGGGAATGCGATCCGGTCGCAACGGCGACAAGCTGGCTGATGTTCCCTACGAGAACGGAATAACGGGCTGCCCGATTCTGGCCGGCGGTTTCGGATACCTGGACTGCCGTGTCGTCAACGCCATGGACGGCGGCGACATGACGGCGTTCCTGGGTGAAGTGGTGGCGAGCGAGACTCGGGGAGAGCAACCCCTGCGCTGGCGCGAGGCCCGGCCACGTCTGCCGCAACGCTGGGCTGACGAATGGGATCGCAAAATTGCCGGCGAGATGACGACATCCGAACATCAAATGACTCAGATTGACGCGGCAATCTGGGCTGAACACCCTGCTTTCTGGAGGCGAGATGACTCTGTCTGACCCGGGCGCCAGCGCAGACCCGGCCATTCTGGATGTGGTGGCGCAGATTCACGGCACGCCGGAGCAAACGGTGCTGGCGGTTGCCGGCGCCGGTAACTACGCCCTGGCCTGGTTGCTGGGCGTGGGTGGCGCTTCCCGCACGGTGCTGGAAACCCGCGTGCCCTACGGGTACCTGGCGATGACCGATTTTCTCGGTGGCCACGCCCCGGAGCAAACCGTTTCGGCGGACACGGCCCGCCTGATGGCGCGGGCGGCCTGGCGACGGGGGATGTTGCTGCGGGAAAGTCCGGTTCCCATCTTCGGGCTGGCCTGCACGGCGACCATCGCCACCGACCGCACCAAGCGCGGTGAGCATCGGGCCTTCGTTGCCACCTGGGACGACCGCGGGGTAACAGTCGATTCGCTGACGCTGGACAAAGGATTGCGCGAACGCGCCGGCGAAGAAGACGTGGTGAGCCGTCTGGTCATCTCCGCAGTGGCGCGGGCGTCCGGCCTTGACGCCGAAATTGACCTCCGCCTGGCAGCATCGGAACGCGTGGAAACTGACTTCGCCAGCCACGGCGACCCGATCCAGCGCCTGCTGGCCGGCGACGCCGGTTGGGTAACGGTGCATCCGGACGGCAGCATGGTGGCGGATGCCGACCCGCCAACCGCGTTGCTTCCGGGTTCGTTCAACCCGTTGCACGACGGACACATCCGGCTGGCCGCAGCCGGCGCCGCGACGCTGGGCGTTCCGGTGGCCTATGAGCTGTCGGTGGTAAACGTGGACAAGCCCCCGCTTGCTCTGGCAGAGGTGCAGCGGCGGGTGGCGCAGTTTGGCGGCGTCGGGACGGTGGCGCTGACGGGAGCGGAGACATTCCGCAAGAAGGCCGAGTTGTTCCCCGGCTGTGGTTTCGTCATCGGCTGGGACACGGCGACGCGCCTGATCGAACCGCGTTATTACGGAGATTCAGAGTCGGGAATGCTCACCGCGCTGGCCGAGATGTGGGCGTTGGGCTCCCGCTTTGCGGTGGCCGGGCGGGCTGATGCGGAGGGCGTGTTCCGCACCCTGCATGATGTGAACATTCCGGGTGGTTTTCACCCATTGTTTGTAGATGTGCCAGAGGGGGCGTTCCGGGCTGACGTGTCCTCGACGGCGCTGCGGGAGAGGGCGGTCGGTAGAAGATAGCGTGCCAATGGCTACCCGTCTGAAATCAGCTATGGTAAGATTGTGGCATCGTCGTTGAAACCCGGTGAAAACGACTGGTCATTTTGTCAATAAGGTGCTGCCCGAACGAACGTATCTTACCGTAGACTTGTGCGCTAATGTAATCGCTAATCCAATCCGACGCGAAGAGCAGGAAGACGGACGCATCAAGTTTTGGGGCCGTATAACCCTTCCCGGAGAAGAAGCTCCGCGCATCATTCGTGTGGTTACCCTGGAAGACGGCGAAACGCTTCATACCGCGTTCATTGACAGCGGATTCACCCGGAGAGGTATATCGTGAAATTCCATTACGACCCTGAAACCGACGCTCTTTACATCAATATCGGAGCAGGGCAGAGTGTGGAGACGCGGGAAATCCTGGAGGGTTTCAACATAGACCTTGATGTTTCCGGTGTGGTCATTGGCTTTGAATTTGACCACGTTTCCCAACTGGCCAAGAATTTGGGCGCATTGGATATAGAAGCGCTGCCATTGCAGCTTGGTGGGCCCGCTCACCGGCTATCCGACGCGGCATAGATTTTAGGCTATCGATCAACACCGTTATGCTGGACGTTATACCATTGCAGGCTTTCAACCCCGCCGTCTACGCCGGCAACTGGGCCGCGGTGGTTATTGCGATAGTCATTGCCGTCCTCGCTATCGGCGGGATGTTCGCCGGCTCGCAGTTGCTTTCGGCTCGCCGGCGGTCGGCGGCGAAGCTGACTACTTACGAATGCGGGATACCGCCGACACCGTTCAACTGGTCGAACATCAACATCCGCTTTTATATCTTCGCGATCCTGTTCCTGATATTCGACGTTGAAGCGGTGTTTCTGTTCCCCTGGGCGGTGGTGTTCCTGCAAGAAAAGGCGGCCGGCAATCCGATACCGTTCTACGCCATGATGCTTTTCCTGGCGATGCTGTTCTTCGCCGTAATCTACGGCTGGCGCAAGGGGGTGCTGGAATGGCAGAAGTGAACCCGCCGCAGGTTCCAGGAGCCGGGATGGCAGCAGAACCTACCTCCCCGCTTGCATTGCCGCCCCAGCCTATCGAGATAATCATGGGCGCTGGGAACCGCCCGGGGCCGAGTTTGCTGAATCAGGCCACCGACGGGCGCGTGCCGGGAGTCATCACGGCGACTACCGAGCAACTGTTTGCGATGGCCCGCAAATCGTCCCTGTGGACCCTCAGCTTCGGGTTGGCCTGTTGTGCCATCGAGATGATTTCCACCTACATGGCCCACCACGATTTCGACCGATTTGGTGTGGTTACGTGGCCGTCGCCCCGCCAGGCGGATGTAATGATCGTGGCCGGCACCGTGGTCAAGAAGATGGCCGAACCTATCCGCCTGCTCTACGAACAGATGCCGGAGCCAAAATGGGTCATCGCCATGGGCAGTTGCGCCACCAACGGCGGGCCGTATTACCGCTCGTATTCAGTCGTCATGGGCGTGGACCACATCATTCCGGTGGATGTGTACGTGCCCGGTTGCCCGCCCCGTCCGGAGGCGCTCCTTTACGGTATCTTGAAGCTCCAGGAAAAGATAATGTCGGATGCTGCTGGTGAACGTGGCGGACGGTCAACAGAATAGCCCGCCCGGGTCGGCCAACGCTGAAACCCCCGAGGAAGAGGCTCCGGAGCCGAATCCGATTGATGACCTGTCGGCGCACTGCCGGGTCACTCTCGACCGGGCCGTCAGCGTATTGAGCCGGTGGGATCCGGTTGCCGGCGTCCTAGGCGACTTGCCTCAGGTAACCGTGCCGGCGGAACATATCGTCGAAGCCTGCCTGACCTGCCGCGACGACGCTGAACTCGATGGTCGGATGCTACTGTGCCTGGCGTGTGTCGATTACGAGGTGCGGTTCGAGTTGGTATATTTCCTGCAGTCGCTGGCCCAGGAGCGTACATTGGTAATCAAGGCGAACGTGCCTTACGACGCTCCATCGCTGCCGACGGTTAGCGGTGTGTGGCCGGCCGCCGACTGGTACGAACGGGAAGCCCACGACCTGTTCGGCGTGGTGTTCGAGGGGCACCCGGATTTGTCGCCGCTGCTCCTGTATCCGGAGTTCGAGGGATTCCCGGGCCGCAAGGAATATGCCTTCAACGAATATCGGGAGTTTTAGCGCCGACGTGGTTGCAGAGAACGTGGTCGTAATGATGGAAGCCCAGGACGGAACCGAGCCGATTGAACTGACGGCGCGGGTCGTCGCCCGGCAGGGGCGCTTCTTCGCCGCCGTGCACGGGTTGGAGCTGGAAGGCAGCGGCATCACGCCGGCCGCCGCCGAGGAGGCGCTGGTGCAGGCGATGCGCAACTGGCTGGAGCGCCAGGACACCGCGGGCCGCCTGGCCGAGTCTCTGGGCGTGGAATACCTGGACGAAGAGACTGAAATCATCCTGCAATTCGTTACTGACGGCGATGAGGCTGGCGGCTAACTTATGGACCGGGTGGTATACCAAATTGAAGAAACCCGTGCCGGTACGGGCTGGTCGGCTCACTGCTCGGAACTGGAAGTGACCGCGTTTGGCGATACGCAGGACGACGCACGAATGTCGTTGCGGCGTCAGGTAGCCGACTACCTCGAAGATTGCGAGGAGATGGGCGTGCTGGAAGAAGTACTGATCGATGCCGGGTTCTGGGATAACGGGGAAGCCTGGATGAGCAGCCTGGTGGAAGCTCCCGAACCCAGCCTCCGATTCATCGGCTCGCCATTCGACCTGGACGAAGGGAACCCCTAGACCGGGAACCCCTGGAAGCATTGCTCTCGGATTTATCACCATGCTAGAACCGGCCACCTCCAACACCATGGCTGATGCTGCCCGCGCTGATTCGCAGCCGGTGGAGATGCTGCTCAACATGGGGCCGCAGCATCCATCCACCCACGGCGTGTTCCGCATGGTCTTGTGGGTTGATGGTGAGAAGGTCGTGGATGTTGAACCGCACATCGGCTACCTGCACCGGGGTTCCGAAAAGTTGTGCGAGGGCGAGCAATACCATCAGGTTATAACTCTTTTCGACCGCCTGGATTACGTCGGCAATTTCAACAACGAAATGGCCTACTGCATGGCCGTGGAATCGCTGATGGGGATGGAGGTTCCGGAGCGGGCCGAGTACATCCGCGTCATCCTGTGCGAGCTGAACCGTATTGCCAGCCACCTGCTGTACGTGGGCACGATGGGTCTGGACGCCGGGGCGATGACGCCGGTGATGTTCTCCTTCCGCGGACGGGAACGGGTGCAGGCGTTGTTCGAGGCGGTATCAGGCGCCCGCATGATGCACAATTACTTTCGCGTCGGCGGCCTCAAGGAAGATGTCCCGGACAATTTCCGGCAGATGGTGAACGAACTGATGCCGTTGTTGCGCGAAGACGTGGAGCAGAGCGACCGCATCCTGACGTTCAACGAGATTTTCCTGTCCCGCCTCAAAGACGTGAGTCCCATCGGCGCCGACGAGGCAATCGCCCTGGGCCTGACGGGGCCCATGCTGCGGGCCTGCGGCTACGAGTACGACCTGCGCAAGGCACAACCCTACTCGGTTTATGACCGGTTTGATTTTGATGTGCCCGTGGGACTGGACGGAGATTGCTGGGACCGCCACTGGGTTCGTGTCCAGGAGATGTACGAGTCGCTGCGGATTATCGACCAGGCGATGGAGCAGCTGCCCGACGGACCGGTGGTGTCGCCGCTGGGTCGCCGTCTGATCCGACCGCCGGCCGGTGAAGTGTACGTGCGCGCCGAAAACCCCCGCGGCGAGATTGGCGTCTATCTGGTCAGCGACGGAACCGACAAACCCTACCGCCTGAAGGTGCGGCCACCGTCATTTTGCAACCTGTCGGCGTTGCGCCGGCTGCTGGTCGACACCTGGCTGGCCGACAGCGTGGTCGTGCTGGGCTCGCTGGACATCGTGCTCGGAGAGGTGGACCGGTGAGTTTTCTAGCCGTGAATTTCTTGCCCGTGAGTTTTCTGCCGTGAATTTTCTGATTGATATTGGCTGGAGCGCGCTGGGTCTGGCAGTGATGTTCGGTGTGCTGTCGGTCATCGTGTTGTCTCTGACGTGGCTGGAGCGCAAGGCGCTGGGCAGGTTGCAGCTGCGCTACGGGCCCACCCGCACCGGGCTGTTCGGGCTGATGCAGCCCATCGCCGACGCCGTCAAGCTGATTATCAAAGAGGACATCATTCCCAATGATTCGGAAAAGGCCATCTTCTGGATTGCTCCGGTGATCGTGGTTGTGTCTGCATTCGTGATCTGGGTAACCATACCAGGCGGCGACAACGTGGTAATTCGGAACCTGCCGTTGGGTCTGTTTTATATTGTGGCCTTCGCCGTAGTTGGGATCCTGGGCCTGGTGCTGGCCGGCTGGGGATCGGCCAACAAGTACGGCATCATGGGGGGGTTGCGGTCGGCGGCGCAGCTGATTTCCTATGAGATTCCCGTGGTGCTGGTGGCGGCGGCGGTGGCGATTCTGGCGCAGTCGCTGGACATGCGGGTAATTGTGGGCGAGCAGGCGTCGCTGCCTTACATCGCGCTGATGCCGCTGGGGTTCGTGGTGTTTTTCATCGCGGGCCTGGCCGAGGTGGGTCGCACGCCGTTCGACATTTACCACGCCGAAAGCGAGGTGGTCGGCGGGCCGTTCGTGGAGTATAGCGGGGCGCACTGGTCGGTGTTCTTCCTGGCCGAATACATCAACACCTTCGCGATTGCGGCCCTGACTACGCTGTTGTTTCTGGGCGGTTGGGGCGGGCCGTTCCTGCCCGACGTGGTGTGGTTCCTGTTCAAAACCTACCTGGTAGTGCTGGTGATTTTCTGGGTGCGTGGCACGTTCCCCAGGCTGCGCATTGACCAGCTGATGTCCTTCGCCTGGAAAGTGATGGTGCCCCTGTCGTTCTACACCGTCATTATCGCCGCCGTGTACCAGTTCTACGGGTTGCCCTGGTGGAGCCTGACCATGCTGTCGGCGGCGGGGTTGCTGGTGGCCGGCTGGATAATTTACCGGCGCATGACGGCGCCGGCCCGTCGGGTGGCAGAGGTTCGCAGTCGCGTCGATGCGCTGCGCCGGCCGACCGCGAGGCAGCGCACCTGACGGCGGATGCTGGTATCATACTGTTGACCTTATTGCTATGAGATGGCGCCATGACTACGCGAACGCACAAAATCACCGCCGAACAGTTCGGGGCGATGCCGGAAGACCCCGGCCATCGCTACGAGTTGGTTGATGGACAGCTGGTAGATATGGATGGCAAACCCAGGCACGGTCGGGTAACTGGTGAAATTTATCATTTGCTCAGAGTGCACATCGGCGATACCGACCTGCCGTTAGAGATTGGTGTCAACGCCGGTTTCCAAATGGACCAGTTCACGCTGCGGTTTCCCGATGTTCACGTAACGACTTGGGAACGAATGGCAGCCTATGATGAAGATGGCCCCGGCTTCCCGCATTTCGCTCCCGACGTTGCCATTGAGGTAGTATCGGCGAGCAACACACCGGCGGCGCTGGCGCGCAAGACCGAGGAATATTTTGCTAACGGCGCCCGCGCAGTCTGGATTGCAGATCCGGCAGACCGGACGGTGCGCATACGCCGGCCCGGCGCGGTGGCGCTGGTTTTCGGCCCTGATGATATTATGTCCGGCGACCCGGAGATACCCGCCTTTGCCTGCGCCGTCGCTGATATTTTTGCGGCGCTGGACCGGATGCCGGGGCGGCGACCGTAAGGACTACCGCCATGACTACCCGCACCGACAAAATCACCGCCGAACAGTTCTGGGCGATGCCGGCAGACCCCGGCCATCGCTACGAGCTTGTCGATGGAGAACTGGTCGATATGGATGGTGCGCCGCGACACGGTAAAGTAACTGGTCAGATTGTCTTGTTGTTAGGCAACTACATTAACGCGGCTGGGCTGTCGCTAGATGTCGGTGTGACAACCGGCTTTCGGATGTCCCGATACACGCTGCGGTTCCCCGACATTCACGTAACTACGTGGGAGCGGATGGCCGGGTATGATGAGGACGCCGGCGGGTTTCCGCATTTCGCTCCTGACGTAGCTATTGAGGTGGTTTCGCCAAGCAACACACCGGCGGCGCTGGCGCGCAAGACCGAGGAGTATTTTGCCAACGGCACCCGCGCAGTCTGGAGTGCAGATCCAGCAGACCGGACGGTACGCATACGCCGGCCCAGCGCGGTGGAGCTGGCTTTCGGCCCCGATGATATTCTGTCCGGCGACCCGGAGATACCCGGCTTTTCCTGCGCTGTCGCCGATATTTTTGCGGTGCTGGACCGGGCGGCGTCATTCAAAGCGGAGGCTCAATAGCAATGCTGGAAAGTGTGAAAGGGATGATGCTGACCCTGGCATCCACGGTTGCGGGATTGCGACGTCCGGTTACCCAGCAATATCCCAAGGCGCCCACCCCGGTGCGGCCCCGGTTCATGGGTTTTCCGGCGTTGACCTGGGACGGCAAGGTGGACGAGCCCTACTGCACCGGCTGCATGGTGTGCATCCGCAATTGCCCCACCCAGTGTATGTCGGCCAGCATGATGGATAACCCCAAGCACGCCGATGGCGAGAGCAGCCGTCGCAAGATCGTCGACTACTTTGAAATCAATCTCAATCGTTGTATATTGTGCGGCATCTGCGTGGAATATTGTAATTTCGACGCCATTGTGATGAGCCACGAGCACGAGATGAGCACTTACCAGCGCAACGGCGACCGCGTGGACCTGCCGGCCCTGTTGGAAATCGGGAAGAAATACCAGGACACCACCGCGTGGATTCCTCCGACCGTGCTCGCCCGGCAGAAAGCTGATGCCGCCAAAGCTGCGGCGGAAGCCGACGAGTCCTGACGCGCCAGTCGACCCCTGGCATCAACGCAACCGAGGGATACCTTGCCCAGAGAAGACGAACGCTTTCGCAACCTGTCGCCCCGGCATCCGCAATACTGCACGTGTGTAGAGTGCGCGCAGAATCGGATCCAGGGACTTGATGCGTCGAACCCCGTTCGCGCCGTGGGCGGGCTGGTGGGGAAGCTGGCCGGCAAGGCGGCCAAAGCCGGCAAAATTGGCAAGGGCAAGAAGCGCGGTAAATCCGGTGGCTCGGGCAAGGCGAAGGGTCGCTCGCAATCGGCGGCCGAGCCAGTACGCCAACACAAGACGGACTGCGAGTGCGCTACCTGTACTCTTTTGAAGTCTATCTAGCAGCCGCGGGGCAACAGCCAAGCCCGGCCATTCGCCTATTACGCCATGCCGTCGCTGGAGCCAAATCCAAACTATTTGAGCCGCCGGCCGGGCGGCTTCTACTTTGTCTGCTTATCGGGCCGGCGCGGTTGTCCCCTCGGCAAGGCCGGCGTTTAGCCATGCACGCGGCCCTGTTCATTCTGGTAACGGTGTTCACGCTGGGCGGCGCCATCGGAGTGGTGGTAACCCGCAACGTGGTTCATGCGGCGCTATTCCTGTTGCTTTCGCTGCTCGGCGCGGCCGGAGTGTATCTGCTGCTTTTCGCTGAGTTTCTGGCGTTGGTGCAGGTGCTGATTTACGGTGGCGCCATCACTATCGTGGTGCTGTTTGCCGTGATGCTAACCCGCTCGTCGGAGTACCCGCACATCAGCGACAACCGGCAATGGCCGCTGGCGTTGCTGGTGGCGGTGGCGGTGGCGGTGGCGTTAGGCGCCGCGTTCTGGCTGGGGCCGCAACCGGATTCGCAACCGCAGGCTCCGGAGTTCACCGGGCTGGCGGCGTCGCTCTTCACCAAGTGGGCCCTGCCCTTCGAGATAGCCTCTCTGGTGCTGCTGGTGGCGTTGATCGGAGCCATCATCATCGCCCGGACGCAGGCATCGACGGTTGGCAGTGATAGCGCGCAGGACGGCGAACTGTAGTCTGATTATGGTGCCGCTGCTGTACTTTCAACTGTTGGGCGCCAGTCTGTTCGGGATTGGTTTGTACGGCGTGCTGGCCCGGCGCAGCGCCGTGCTGATTGTCCTCTCAATTGAGTTGATGCTGAACGCGGTGAATATCAACCTGATTGCAGCCGCATCGTATCTGAACGGCAGCGGGCGTTTTGAGGCTTTCGACGGGCAGATCATCGCCATCTTCGTGATTACCGTGGCGGCGGCCGAGGTGGGCCTGGCGTTCGCCATCATATTGCGTATGTACCGGAATCGAGGCACCGTAAACATGGACGAAATCAACCTGCTGAAGGGATAACAACCCAAACCGATAACCATAACCGATAACCCAAACTGATAACCATGACAATGATAATCAGAACATTAATACTGATAATGAAACAATGACCCTCGCGTTCCTCATACCCGTACTTTCCTTCGTGGCGTGTCCGCTGATTATTTTGTTTCAGCGCTGGCTGCCGATGCGAGGTGCGCCGGTGGCGATACTGGCAATCGGCGGCGGGTTCGTCATTTGGGTGGTGGTGCTTGCGGCATTCCTGGGAGCCAGCCCGGCTGACACTGCCTGCGCCATCAACTCGATTACCGGCGCGCTGACCTGTCATTTCAGCACCACCTGGTTTGAGGCCGGCATCCCCGGCGCGCTGGAGTCGGTGGACCAGGCAATCCACCTGGACTGGGGAATCCTGATTGATCCCCTGACTGTGGTGTTGCTGGGTCTGATTACCTTTGTGGCGCTGGGCGTTCAGCTTTATTCGCTGGAATACATGAAGGGCGACGCCCGTTTCGGCTGGTATTTTGCCTGGCAGGCCCTGTTCGTGGCGGCCATGCTGACGCTGGCGTTGGCCGACAATTTCCTGCTGCTGTACATCGCGTGGGAGCTGGTGGGCCTGTGTTCATACCTGCTGATTGGATTCTGGTTCGAGAACCCGGGGCCGCGGGAAGCGGCCAAGAAAGCCTTTGTGGTGACCCGCATCGGCGACGTGGGCCTGCTGGTGGGCATCCTGCTGCTGTGGGTCAACGTGGGTAGTTTCAGTATGTCCGAGGCGTTCGAGGCGGCGCAGTCGGGCGCGCTGAGCAGTGGGGTTACCACGGCGGCGGCGATTCTGCTGCTACTAGGCGCGATGGGCAAATCCGCGCAGTTCCCTTTCCACGTCTGGCTGCCCGACGCAATGGAAGGCCCCACCCCGGTGAGCGCGCTAATCCACGCTGCCACGATGGTTATCGCCGGCGTGTATCTGGTGGCCCGCGCCTACCCAATTTTTGCGGCGTCTCCCGAAGCATTGCTGGTTATTGCCATCGTTGGACTGATTACCGCCCTGGGCGCGGCAACCATCGCCCTGGTATCCACCGACCTGAAGCGGATTCTGGCGTACTCAACCATTTCGCATCTGGGCCTGATGATGCTGTCGCTGGGAGCGTTGGGCTGGACGGCGGCAGTGTTTCACCTGATGGCCCACGGCTTCGCCAAGGCGCTGCTCTTTTTGGGCGCCGGCAGCGTGATGCACGGCGTGGGAGCGCACGGCGACGTTGACATTCGCCGGGTAGGTGGCCTGCGGCGCGCGATGCCGTTGACGGCGGTGGTGTTCTCCATTGGCGCGCTTTCGCTGGGCGGAATACCGGTGCTGGCGGGTTTCTGGAGCAAGGACGAAATTCTGCTGGCGGTGGCCGGCAACCTTCCCATCGTGTTCATCGTCCTGACGCTGCTGACCGTGGGCCTGAGCGCCCTGTACATGGCGCGGGCAATGTTCGTCGTGTTCTTCGGGCCGGAAGGGGAGGACAGCGCCCACGCCCACGAATCGCCCCTGCTGATGGTTGGTGTGATGTCGGCGCTGGCCGTGCTGGCAATCGGGTTCGGCTGGATTGCCTTCGACTGGCCGGGTGAGTTCGGCGGCTTTGGCAGCTTCGTTTTCTACGGCCACGCCGAGGGGTTCCATTTCAATATCCTGCTGGCAGCGCTGTCCATCGTCCTCGCCGTCGGCGCTTTCGCGGCGGCGTGGTTGGTGTACGTGCGCCGTTCCGTATCGATTGAATCGTGGCGAACCCGCCTGCGTCCCGTGCTGCGGGTGGTAGAGAGCCGGTATTACGTCGACGAAACCTACCAATGGGTGATCGACCGGGTGGTGTTGGTAGTGTCGTCAAAGCTGGCAACTTTCGACCGCGCCGGCGTCAACGACGTGGGCGTCAACGGGCCGGGGCACGTGGTTCGCAAGGCCGGTTTTGCGCTGCGGTTGCACGTAACAGGGCATGTGTCGGTCTACGCGCTGGCGGTCGCGCTGGGCGTGGTCGGCCTGGCCGTGTTCTGGTGGTTGCGGTCGGCGTAGCCGGCGGATTGATGCGTTTCGGACATGGTTAACTTCGATCAGGTATCACTTCTATTGCTGGTGCTCGTGCCATTGGCCGGCGCGGCGCTGGCGATGTTTCTGCCCAAAGACCGTCCCCGCGACGCCTGGCAGTTCGCAATTTTCATCGCTGTAATCTCGCTGGCATTATCCATCGCCATCTTCATCCGATATGACTACGGCATGGGCGGCGTCCAGTTCGCGCGGGAATACGCCTGGATTGGTCACCCCATCAACATCAGCCTGGACTTTGGGTTGAATGGCATCGGCGCACCGCTGGTGTTGCTAAATGGCATCGTATTGATGGGCGCCGTGCTGATTAGCCAGACCATTCAGCGGCGCACCCGTGACTTCTTCGTTCTGCTGTTGGCATTGGGAGCCGGGGTTTATGGCGTCTTTATCGTGCGCGACCTGTTCTTCCTATTCTTCTTCTACGAACTGGCGGTACTGCCGATGTATCTGCTCGTGGGCGTTTGGGGCAGCAGCACCGATTTCACGTCGTTCTTGAGGACGAAAGAGTACGGCGCGATGAAGCTGATGCTGGTGCTGGTGGGCGGCAGCGTGCTCATCTGGATTGGCATACTGGCCGCCTACGTTGCCTCGTCCCAGGCCGGCTCGCCCACCTTCAATATTGACGAATTGGTGCAGCTGCAGCAGGCCGGCGCCTTTTCCCGCTCCATGCAGTTGTGGGTGTTCCCGATGTTCGCCGTCGGGTTCGGCATACTGGCCGGTTTGTGGCCCTTCCACACCTGGTCGCCCGACGGCCACGTGGCGGCGCCCACGGGAGTCAGTATGCTGCACGCCGGCGTACTGATGAAGCTGGGGGCGTTCGGCATCATACAGGTGGGCATGGCGCTAACCCCGGAGGGAGCGGAAGTCTGGATGCCGGTTCTCATTGGGCTGGGCACCGTGAACGTAATCTACGGGGCAATTTCCGCGATGTCGCAGACCGACCTGAAGTACGTCATCGGCTACTCCAGCGTGAGTCACATGGGCTATGTTCTGATGGGCATTGCGACGCTGCACCCGGTGGGACTGGCCGGAGCGGTGTTGCAGATGTTCTCCCACGGCATAATGACGGCCCTGATGTTCGCCATGGTGGGCGCCATCTACGAGCGTGCCCACATTCGGGATTCCATGATTCTGAACGGCCTGATTAAGCGCATGGGCGTAACTACGTTCCTCTTCGCGGCGGCCGGCCTGGCGTCGCTGGGGCTGCCGGGCATGAGCGGGTTCATCGCCGAGTTCATGGTGTTTACGGGAGCGTTTCGCACCTACTGGCCGCTGGCGGTTTTGGGAGTCATCGGGGCGGCAATCACGGCGGTCTACATCCTGAGGCTGCTGGCCCGCTCCTTCTTCGGTGAGGCCGACCCGCAGTGGGAGAATCTTACCGATGCCAGCACGGTGGAAAAAGGAGTCGGCACGGCGTTCGTCCTGATCCTGATTGCGGTGGGCATTTGGCCGTCTCCCCTGCTACGCGTCATCAATACCGGCGTCGAAGGCGCGCTGGCGGCGTTTTAGGATGCTGGGCTGATGGCAACCGGACTGACCACCAATCTGCTGCTGCTGACGCCGGAGTTCGTGCTGACGGCGCTGGCGTTCCTCGTGTTCACCGTAGACCTGTTCCTGCCGGAACGCAGCAAGGAGTGGCTGGCCGGGCTGTCGGTGGTTGGGCTGGTGGCCGTCATTGTCATTTCGCTATTCATGCTGCCCGGACGCACTGCGGAGCTGTACGGCGGGTTGATGGTGGTGGACGGGTTCGGTCTGTTTTTCAAGATATTTTTCCTGGGCATTGGAATTGCCATCATCGCCCTGTCGGTTGAGTACGGTCGGGACCGGTTGCAGCATCGCGGCGAGTTTTACGGCCTGCTGCTGTTTTCCATCCTGGGCATGAACCTGATGGCGATGTCCCGGGAACTGCTGACCGCCTACATCTCGCTGGAACTGCTGTCGTTCAGCCTCTACGTGCTGGTGGCCTATGGGTTGCGGGAGGCGCGTTCCAACGAGGCGGGCATCAAGTACATCATCATCGGTGCGCTGTCATCGGCGGTGATGCTGTACGGATTGAGCAACGTGTACGCGGCGTTGGGCACCACATATTTCGCCGACATCGCAATCGAACTGGCATCCCCGGAGACGGTCAGCCCGGTGCTCTGGATTGGCGTGGCGTTGCTGGTGGTGGGGTTGGGGTTCAAGCTATCGGCGGTTCCGTTCCATATGTGGGCGCCGGATACCTACGAGGGCGCGCCGCTGCCGGTTACGGCTTATCTCGCCATCGGCTCCAAGGCGGCGGCCTTTGCGCTCACCTTGCGCCTGTTTGCCGAAGCGGTGACGCCGGCAACCGACCGGTGGGGCGAATGGCAGCTGGTAATCGCGATACTGGCCGCGCTGACCATGTTGTTGGGCAACCTGGTGGCGCTGGCGCAAAGCAATCTGAAACGCCTGATGGCCTACAGCAGCATCGCACACGTTGGCTATGCACTGGCCGGTGTGGCGGTATTGGGCAGCGATTTTGCGCTGGCGGCCAAAGCCGTGATTTTCTACCTGGTGGTGTACGCCGTAACGAACCTGGTGGTGTTCGCGGGAATTACCGCTTACTACAACCGCGAGGGCAAGGATGACATCGCCGACCTGGGCGGGCTGGCCGACCGGCAACCCTTCGTGGCTGCCGTCATTGCCATCGGCCTGTTCTCGCTGGCCGGGTTGCCGATTTTCGCCGGGTTTACCGCCAAGTTCTACCTGTTTGCAGCGGTGGCCGACGGCGGGTTCCTGTGGCTGGCGGGGGTTGCCGTATTCAGCAGCCTGGTTTCTTTGTATTACTACCTCCAGGTTCTGCGCCAAATGTACATCGAGCCGGCGCGCCGCGATCCCGATGCCGACGACGAATCGGGCGTCGGGCATCCCCCGGCAGCTCACGGCCACGACCAGCAAGGGGAAGCGCCCCCGCCCCTGCAACGCCCGTCAATTCTGCTGACGGCCACCATGGCGGTGGGCGTCCTGGTAGTTACCTGGTTAGGAGTCTACCCGGCTCCCCTGCTGGCGCTAATTGAGACGGCCAGCTCTGCCATTCTGCCGTTGGGGTAATCCAGAGGGACGATACGAGCGTACACATCCCGATTTAGAGGAGGACAGCGATGATAATCGCCGTGATTGGCAACTTTGACCCGCCGCCGCATATTTATGCTTTGGCCGAAGAGGTGGGCCGGGAATTGGGACGGCGCGGGGTTCCAGTGGTGTGCGGCGGCTTGACCGGGGTGATGGAGGCGGTGTGCAAGGGCGCGAAGTCAGAGGGTGGCACCACCATTGGCATACTGCCCGGCGGTTCCCCGGATACAGCCAACGCTTTCGTTGACATCCCGATTGCCACCAATATGGGATACGCCCGGAACGTGGCCGTGGTCAGCACCGGCCGCTCTGTCATCGCGGTGGGCGGCGCATTCGGAACGCTTTCGGAAATCGCTTACGCCCTGAGCTACGGGATTCCGGTGGTTGCCCTGAGCAGCTGGCCTTTAACGGTGCGGGGCGACGGGCTGCCCGTGGGCGACCAGTACGTGCTGGCCGATGACCCGGCGGACGCCGTGGATAAGGCGATTGCCGCCGCTGAGGCCCGCACCGGGGAAACGGTGTCGGTGGCCTTTTCGGAACCTATTGTGAGAGGTGCATAATGCCCGACGCTACTATCACGTCCATCGTGGGCCGGGAAGCGCTTGATTCTCGCGGCAACCCAACCGTAGAGGCCGAAGTCGCGCTGAGCGACGGCAGCGTCGGCCTGGCGCTGGTGCCATCCGGAGCGAGCACCGGCAGCTATGAAGCGTTGGAACTACGCGACGGCGACTCGGCCCGATTCGGCGGCAGCGGGACGCTGAACGCCGTCGCCAACATCAGTGGTCGCATCGCCCCCGCCCTGCTCGGCGCATCCCCGTTTGACCAGTCTGCGCTGGACACGCAGTTGCAGGAGCTGGACGGCACCAACGACAAGAGTGGCCTGGGCGCCAACGCCGTGCTCGCCGTGTCGATGGCCGCGGCGCGAGCGGCGGCGGTTTCTGCGTCCGGCGGCTCGTTGTGGCGGCACCTGTCCAACGGCGGCCCGGACTCTTTACCGGAGGTGAGCCTGCCGGTGCCTCTGCTGAACATTCTCAATGGCGGGCGCCACGCCTCAAACTCCGCCGATGTTCAGGAGTTTATGGTGGCGCCGGCCGGGTTCGACCGGTTCTCCGATGCACTGCGCGCCGGTGTTGAGATTTACCAGTCGCTCAAATCCATACTGCGCGCCGGCGGACACAACCTGAATGTTGGCGACGAGGGCGGGTTTGCGCCGACCCTGCCGTCAAACCGGGATGCCATCGAGGTGGTGCTGCAGGCGATTGACACCGCCGGGTACACGCCAGGTAAACAGGTGTACATTGCGCTGGACGTTGCCGCATCCGAGCTGTGGAATTCTGGGACATCTCGGTATGACCTGGAACGGGAAGGCACCTCGCTGACCGCTGAGCAGCTGGTGGATTTGTACGCCCGCTGGTGCCGCGAATATCCCATCATCAGCATTGAGGACGGATTGTTCGAGGATGACTGGGATGGTTGGGCCACGCTGACGCGGCGGTTGGGTTCCGAGGTGCAGTTGGTGGGAGATGACCTGCTGGTAACCAACATCGCCCGCCTGCGCCAGGGCATCGACGCTGGCGCCGCCAATTCCATCCTGCTGAAGCCCAACCAGATTGGCACGCTGTCGGAAACCGCCCAGGCGCTGGCCATGGCCCGTGAGGCCGGCTGGACTGCCGTGATGAGCCACCGTTCCGGAGAGACGGAAGACACCACCATCGCCGACCTGGCAGTGGCTTGGGACGTGGGCCAGATTAAAACCGGAGCGCCGGCCCGGTCAGAGCGCGTTGCCAAGTACAACCGACTGTTGCGGATTGAGGCAGAGTTGGGCGCAAACGCTCGCTACTCCGGCATATCGGTGTACGGGCGATTGGGGGCGGCGGTGTAACGCCGAAGTTAACGAATTGTGCCCACGCGGGCTTGCTGGATGATATAATCGCCGTCGCCGGGGGTGTGAAATTAATGGATTGACCCGGCGCTGGGGCAGTGCGTAAATCGCGCCGTTTCGCCTGTCACAACAAACACTACTGACGGGAGGGCACATCGGTATGGTGACGCGCATAGGCATTAATGGCTTTGGCCGCATCGGTCGATTGGTGGCTCGGGCCGCCCTGTCTCCCACCTACCATGATCGGCTTGACCTGGTAGCGGTCAACGGTCGCGGTGAAACGGAAACTGCCGCCCACCTGTTCAAATACGACAGTACCTATGGGCCATACGCCGGCACGGTGGCCGCCGACAATGGGAATCTGGTTATCGACGGCAAAACCATCCGAATGTTCCAGGAGTCTGAACCGGCCAACATTCCCTGGTCGGAAATGGACGTTGACATCGTGGTGGAATGCACCGGGCGCTTCACCGACGCGGCCAAGGCCGTCGCCCATATCGAGAGCGGTGGCGCCGATAAGGTCATCATCTCGGCGCCGGCCCGCGGCGCTGACGCCACCATCGTGCTCGGCGTGAACGATGAAGTGTACGACGGGCAGGCCCATCGCGTCATATCCAACGCGTCCTGCACCACCAACTGCTTTGCGCCGATGGTCAAGGTGTTGCACGATGCGTTCGGTGTGGAGCGGGGGCTGATGTCGACCATTCACGCTTACACCAACGACCAGAGCATTCTGGACCGCAATCATCGGGATTTGCGCCGCGCGCGCGCGGCAGCGCAGAACATTATTCCCACCAGCACCGGCGCGGCCCGGTCGGTGGGAGTCGTGCTGCCGGAGCTGGAAGGCAAGCTGCACGGTATTGCCTACCGCATCCCCACATCCATTGGGTCAGTAACGGATTTCGTGGCCGACCTGAAACAATCGGTCAGCAAGGAAGCAGTTAACGCCGCCTTCAGGGCTGCCGCTGACGGGGCCATGAAGGGCATCCTGGAATATACGGAAGACCCCATTGTCAGCTCCGACATTCGGGGCAACACTCACAGCTGCATTTTTGACGCGTTGAGCACAATAGTGCTGGATGGCAGCATGGTGAAGGTGATGGGTTGGTACGACAACGAGTGGGGTTATTCCTGTCGGACCGCTGACCTGTGTTGTGTGGTGGGCGGTCAGGGCGGCTGACGGATTTGCGCCTCCGCTCGGGTATCGTGGCCCCCCTGCGCCGGCGGTGGGGGCCAAATTTCCTGCTGGCAGCGCTGCTGCTGACCGCGTTGTCGCTGCGCCTCTACGGTATAGACTGGGACGGCGGCCACGGGTTCCATCCGGACGAGCGGTCTTTTTACCTGCGCGCCGACGATATGTTCCGGACGCTGACCGCCGGCCCCGGATACGAACGCCGGTTGGCGGAATGGCCCGGCATGGAGCCCGGCATCCCCGGCTTGCGGGCTTTTTTGTCCGCAGAGCGCAGCCCGCTGAACCCCCACTGGTTCCCGTTGGGGAGCGTGCTCATTTACGCGTTGGTGCTGGTGCGGTCGGTGGCAGAGCTGTTCACCGACTGGGGGGCGCTGGATATGCGGTTTGCCGGACGCACGCTGGCGGCATTGGCGGATACCGGCTCGGTGGCGATGCTGTACCTCATCGGTCGCCGGATGTACGGACGATGGACGGGATTATTGGCCGCCGCGCTGGTTACGTTCGCGGTTATCCACATCCAGCACGCCCATTTTTATCGACCGGAGCCGTTTACCGTGCTGACATCACTGGCGGCGCTGTGGGCGATGTTACGTTTCGTCGATGGGCGGCGGGTGCTCGACGCCGCGTTGCTGGGCGCGCTGGTTGGGCTGGCCATGACTCCCAAAGTGTCCGTAGCGCCAATGCTGGCTCCGCTGGCGCTGTCATTCCTGTGGGTGGCCAAAGACCGGGTCGGTGGGATCTGGTCTGACCTGACCGTGCCGGCGGCGGTGCGCATGGCTCCGATGTTGCTGTTGTCCGGAGGGTGTGCGCTGGCGGTGTTTGCCCTCGCCACGCCGTATGCGCTGCTGGACTTCGGGGCGTTCATCGGGGACATCAAACAGCAAACGGCCATGGCGCGGGACGCGTGGACCTTCCCGTTCGCGCGCCAATACATCGAGACCCCAGCCTTCCTGTACCAGATTCGGCAAGTGGCCGTTTGGGGCGTGGGGCTGCCGTTGGGAATAGCGCTGTGGCTGGCCGCCCCGTTTACGGCGTGGATGGCCTGGCGAGGCGGCCGGACGCAACGGGGTGACCTGCTCCTGTTGGCGTGGGCCGTTCCCGCGTTTGTGTTTCTGGAATTATTTGAGGTCAAATTCCTGCGCTACGTGTTCCCGCTGGTGCCGTTCTATCTGCTGATGACGGCCCGGATGCTGACGGCGGCAATCTCGTGGGGGCAGGAAAGTCGCCGGCGGGCTGTGGTCGCAGAACGGTTCGATCCTGTAGATGCGCCCTTCTCGGAGGAATGGCACGCCACCCCGCCGACGGTGGGCGACGATGTGATATTCGACGAACCGCTGGTTGGCGATGCACCGTTTTCGGAAGAGTGGCACGCGACACCGCCGTTGGCCGGGGCGTCGGTGTCGTCATTGCCGTCGCCAAAGGCGCCCCGGATGCCGTCGCCATTGCGCCGCTGCGTTGACCGGTGGGCGCTGTCGGCCGGCGTTGCGTTATTGGTCGTAACGCTCGCCGGCGCTGTGCTCTATGCGGTTGCCTTCGTCAGTATCTACTCCCGCCCGCACACGGCGGTAACCGCCTCCGAGTGGATAAACAACAACGTGCCGCTGGGCGCGCGGATTATCAACGGCGGTTCGTTCTGGGATGAGCGGGTTCCTGACTTGGGCCGATACCACGTGTGGACGTTTCCCGCTTACGAGCTGGATAGCGAGACCACAAAAATTCCGGAGCTGGTAGAGCAACTGGCGAGCAGTGACTACCTGGTCTTTTACTCGAACCGCGCCTATGGGTCGGTGGCCCGGCTGCCTGACCGGTATCCCCATAGCGCAGCATTCTATCGGGAATTGTTCGCTGGCCGGCTGGGATACCGGCTGGAACGGGCCTTCACTTCCTATCCGTCGCTGGCCGGGGTGTCCCTGCGCGATGACCCCTACGGGCGCGCCGGATTGTCCGCGCCACCGTTGGCTGGTACTGACGCAGATGACGGGCAGCCGGGCGGCGCAGTCATCAGCCTGGATTACGCCGATGAGAATGTCATCGGCTACGACCATCCGCAAGTTCTGGTATTCCGGAACGTGCAGCGATTTTCAGTTGAGGATTTGCGCGAGCGGATTGACGCCAGCGAGTCGGCCCCCGGCGCTACCGCGCCCTTGATGTTGCCTCCGGACGCGCTGGCTTCCCAACGGAGCGGGGGAACCTGGTCGCAGGTGTTCGACCGGGACGGATGGCCGGCACGGGCGCCCGGGTTGGCCTGGCTGCTGGTCATCGAGCTGATTTGCCTGGCTGCGTTCCCTTTGACGTGGTGGCTGATGCGATCGCTGCCCGACCGAGGAATCCTGCTGGCGAGGGTCGTGGGCCTGCTGCTGGTGTCCTGGGTGGCCTGGCTGCTGGTGAGCGCCGGTGTGCTGCAATTTTCGGCCGGCACAATTTGGCTCTCATTGCTCATCGTCGCCATTCCGTCCGGGTTGGTGCTGTGGCGGCAGTGGCGACAGATGCTGGACTGGCTGAGGCGTCGCTGGCGGCTGGTGGTTACCGCCGAAGCGCTGTTCCTGCTGGCGTATCTGGGGTTTCTGCTCATACGGGCGGCCAATCCCGATTTGTGGCACCCGTGGCGAGGCGGCGAGAAGCCGATGGAGCTGGCCTATTTCACCGCCGTGGCGCGCTCGACGGTGTTGCCGCCCTATGACCCCTGGTTCTCCGGCGGCTACCTGAACTACTACTACTGGGGATACTTCATCCTGTCGGTACCGATGCGGCTGACCGGGATTCCGCCGGCCACTGCGTTCAACGTGGCCGTACCGCTGCTGTTCGCGCTGACGGCTACCGGCGTGGGTTCGCTGGTGTACAACCTGGTGGCGGCAGCCGGTGGTTCTGCCGGAGCTGGCCGCGAGCCGGTCGCCCCGCGCGGATTCAGCAGATTGTTGCGGTGGGCGCCGGGCGGCGCCCTAATGGCCGGTGTCGCCGCCGCCATCATAGCGACGGTGGCCGGCAACCTGGATGGCGTTGTGCAGCTGGCGCAACTGGCCAAATCGAGATGGGAAGGCGTGGTAGTAACGCTGGCCAATTTCGACTTTTGGCGCAGCAGCCGGGCCATTCCGGTTCTCGACGACTTTGAGCCTTCTAAACTGACGCCCTGGATTGACCGCCGAGATTGGGTTGAAACCGGGTTCCATATTACCGAGTTTCCCTTTTTCACCTTTTTGTTCGCCGACTTGCACGCTCACATGATGACGATGCCGTTCGCCGTACTTGGGCTGGCCCTGGGGTTGAACCTGCTGCTTGGCCTGGCCCGCCGGCGAGTGTGGCTGGACCCCTGGGCGTGGATTTGCGCTGCCGGGCTGGGCCTGGCGGTGGGCAGTCTGTGGGCAATCAACTCCTGGGAGTATCCGGCCTATGCCCTGCTGATGGTGGGGATATGCGCGGCGGCGGCGTGGATGGCGCCCGGGTCGGTGCGAACCCGGCTTTGCTTCGGGGGCGCGCTGGTCGCGCTGGCGCTGGCGGTCAGCTACGTAGCTTTCTGGCCTTTTCACGCCCAAACGGAAACCTTCGGCACTGGAATCGAGGCGACGCGCTGGCGCACCCCGCTGGTTAATTTCCTGCTCATCCACGCCCTGTTGGTGCTCGGTGCGGCGGCGCTGCTGACGGCGACGTTACCGCGAGCGTCGGCGCCGTTGGTCAACCGGCTCCGTGGCGGCGGGCGGTTGCCAGCGCACCACCAATGGATTCTGGCTCTGGTGGGACTGGGCATCGCGCTGACGCTCTATCTAGGGGCGGCCGGTTATCTAACCGCCGGCTTGCTGACGATTGCGCTGTCGTTGACCGGGTGGGCGTTGCTGGCGGCGGTGTTCGCTGCCGAGTCGCCGCACCGCCGGTCGGATGTGATGGCTCTGGGAATGCTGGCGCTGGCACTGGCGGTTGGCATCGGTGTGGAGATACTGCGGGTGGAGGGCGATATCGCGCGGATGAACACCGTGTTCAAGTACTATCTGGTGGCGTGGCTGCTGTATGCCGCCGTCGCCGGTTACGGGTTCTGGCGATGCTGGAGCAGTTCGGGTGGGAACCCTCCGCGCCTGAAACGCGGCGTTCGGATGGTTTCGGCTGGTGCGGTGGCGATTATCGCGGTTGGTGTGTTGGCGTACCCGGCGTTGGCTACTCCGGTGCGGATCAACGACCGGTTCGGTGAAACCCCGTTGACGCTAAATGGCGCCGCCTGGATGCCGGAGGCGGTGCACTGGGAACGTGAAACGCCCATCACGCTACGCTGGGATGCCGACGCCATCCGCTGGTTGCAGGACAACGTTGCCGGCGCTCCGGTGGTGCTGGAAGCTCATGGCGACCAGTACCGTTGGAACGGCCGTATATCGGTTTACACGGGCTTGCCCACGGTGTTGGGATGGCCGTGGCATCAGACCCAACAGCGCAACGACCCTGATGCCGTGCGCGCTCGCGCGTCCGACATATCCCGAATGTACAACAACCCCGACCGGGCGGAGACGCAAAGTTTGCTGGCCGAGTACGGCGTAGCGTATATTGTTGTTGGGGACTTGGAACGCATCTATTACCGATCGGAAGGCATCGCCAAGTTTGACGCTATGGCGGCTGATGGCGTCCTCGAACTGGTGTTCGCTAACCAGGGCACCAGCATATACGAAGTAAGCGAGCGCTGATATTTATGGGATCTGAATTGGTACCGTTCATACGGGACATCGCAATCATCGTGATGGCAGTGGTGGTCGTTGTGCTGTGCGTCACGCTGCTGATTATGCTTCTAAAGACATACCCGAAAGTGCGCCGGGCTACCGGCAACTTCGAGACCGCATCGGCGATGGTGGTGGATGCGGCATCCAGAATTTCCGGAATTGTGAGCCTGGGCAGCGAATTTGCCGGATTGATTTGGGGTCTTTTTGAGCGATTCAGAACACGGGGCGGCGAAGTGGCGGAAGACGGAGATGAGGACGGGAATTCGGCGCCGAGGTAACCGGTACGCTGCTCGGTGTGGCTGAGTCCGCGGCACGAAGCGCGGGTGCTGTTTTGACCCTTTGCGGTGGTTACCATATAATCGGCAACGCTGCGCCGTAGTAGACAATCTCGCCGGCGCCGGAGGTAACACCGTGGCCATTGAATCTGTTCGAGTCGGCTTGATTGGAGCCGGCCGCAACACTCGCGACCGGCATATACCCGGTTTCCAGACTGTCGCCGGAGTCGAAATCGGCGCCGTCGCCAACCGCAGTCGGGAATCGGGTCAGCGGGTAGCTGACGCCTACAACATTCCCACCGTGTACGACGATTGGGAAGAATTGCTTGAAGACGAGAGCCTGGACGCCATTTGCATCGGCACCTGGCCGTACATGCACCGCACGCTGACGATTGCATCGCTGGCCGCGGGCAGGCACGTGCTGTGTGAGGCTCGCATGGCGATGAACGCCGGCGAAGCCCACGAGATGCTCGCCGCATCGCAGGCATCGCCCACACTGGTGGCGCAGATTGTGCCGTCGCCGATGACCTTTGGCATCGACGACTTGCTCATCCGGCTGGTTTCGGAAGGGTTCCTCGGACAGCTGGTGTCCGTGGACGTGCAATCTCAGACTGGCTTCGCCGACCCGGGCGGCCCCCTGCACTGGCGGCAAGACCGGGACATGAGCGGGTTCAATATCCTGAACATGGGCATCTGGTACGAGGCGATGATCCGCTGGGTGGGCCGGGCCACGCAGGTAATGGCGATGACCCAGATAACGGTGCCGCATCGCAAGGATGATGACGGGAACTGGCGTTCGGTTACCGTTCCCGACACGGTGGACATTCTGGCTCGGCTGGCGAACGGAGCCAACGCCCGCCTGAGATTCAGCGCCTGCGCCGGGCTGTCCCCGGGCAATTCGGTGTGGCTCTACGGGACCGAAGGCACCATCCATGTCGACAATCAATGGCGGGTTTTCGGTGGTAAACGGGGCGACTCGGAGCTGCAGGAAATCGCCAACCCGCCGGAAAACCGCTACAGCTGGTCGGTGGAGCAGGAGTTTATCGCGTCCGTGCGCGACAGAACGCCGGTGATGCGCACACCGTTCAACATCGGGGTGCACTACATGGAATTCACCGAAGCCGTAACCGCCAGCGCCCAGAGCGGAGAGGCGATGCCGCTGCCGTTGTAACAGGCCGGCCAGCGCCGCAAAACGTAGGGGCGATTTATCAGTCGTCCCTATGGGTTGCGTTATGTACATCGCCATTCAGCAGGGTTTCAAGTTCCTTTGGCGTGACGTTGAAAGTCGACGAGCCGGTAGCATCGTCCTGCACTACGACGCTGCGCAACAGTTCGCGCACTCGCTGCACTTCGTCCCGGCGCCCTTCCCGGCGTCCCTCTTGACGTCCTTCACGTCTTCCTTCTTCTCGTATCTTCTCCCGCACTGCCCTTCTGATCTCCGACCTTTTCTCAAACAATTTCCGTCCTCCGTCAAACAGGCCGGCCAACGGTATCACAAAAGCCCAGTACAACCGCGTTACGGCGGTTTCAAAATACTGAAATGCCCGAATATCCGACCCGGCGAACTCCTCCAGAACTGCGATGCTGACGCACCCGACGATAATAAACCCGGCAATCTGCCACCATATACCCCGTTCGGATAGTTCGCTTGGCAATTCTGATGCTCTCATTTTAGCATTGGGAAGGGCCGCTCTGGATACTAGTGGTCCAACAGACAGGCGATGACTTGCGGCGCGGCGATGGTAGCCCGGTCTGACAGCTCGGCATCGGTGAGGGTTATGATGGGGTGCTCAATAACGGCTACCCGGTATTCAGGGTCGCCGCGCATTCGCGACATGGCGCGGGCCTGGCTCACGAATGGTCGGGTGGTCAGCACGGTGGATGGGATGCCCAGCAGTTCGGTTTCCATTGCGTCATGCACACTGCACGCGGTGCAGGATCCTCATTCCGCCGTAGCGTGGATGGCCACGTCGATGCTGGCGGCCGTGCGTTGCAGATCCTCAATGCGGGCCGGCCACTGCCACCCGCCCTTGTTGTGCTCCACGGTGCCGGCGATGTCGTAACGCTCGCCGATAATGGCGGCGATGCGCCGGAGCAGGTCTTCGGAATGGGGCTTGTTGTTGGAAAACAGCCCAATGACCTTGCCGTCCAAAGTGGCGGGCCGCTGGGCAATCCGCGCGGGAGCTGTGGGTGCGTCATCGCGGGGGTCGAGGGTGGTTATTGGTGCGTTTGGGGTTGCCATGTGTAACCTCCTGGCGTGCAATGTGAGACTCAGGTTTAGCGGTTGGGCGCCGCAACCTGGCGCGTAACCGAGCGGCTGCTGCCCCAGGTGTTGATGAGGCTGATGAAGGCACCGGCCATGCCACCGCCGGGGAGTACGGTGATGCGGTCGGCGTCGGCGACCACCGGAACCATCCGCTCGGCGTGCCCCGATGATTCCATGCGCCGCCAGCGTACCCATTCAGATTCCGGTAGATGGGTGTTTTGGTGCAGGAATTCGGCAACCTGCCGCCGCGTCCAGCCGGCTTCGGCGATGTGCAGCATGGCCTCGGGGCTGATGACGCAGATGACTTCGGTGGAACTGGGGCCGAAGGCCAGCATGGCGTGGGCGACTGTGGTCAGGAAGCCCGCCGGGTCGCGGTCGCCGTGGAGAGTCACCTGCAGCGGCGCCAGCGTCGCAAAGGCGGTGGCGATAGTGGCGTCATCGCCGAAACCTTTTTCGGCGGCCAGAGACGGCCACGGGCTGACGGCAAGATTTTCCGGAAAGCAGAAGCCAATTTTCCCGGGGTGCCCGAAGGTGCTGTTGTCCATGACGATGGGCGCCGAGCCGTAGAAGTTGGCCTTGAACAAATTGACCGCGCGACCGATGGCGGCGTTGGCGCGGCTACCGTTGCCCATCATCTCGACGCCGGCGTTCATTCCGATTGCCTCTGCGTAGGGGCCACTGACCACGGTCAGGACGGTTGCGCCGTTGGTTGAGGTGCTGCTGGCATGGAGGTTGAATGCGCGCTCGGAGATGGCTGATATTGATGCCATCACCACCGGGAAGTGTTCCGGCAGGCACCCGGCCATTACGGCGTTGACCGCAGCCTTGCCGGCGGTGAATCGTTTCTGCCGGATGACCTCGGTGCCCAAATCGTGGTTGGTGCCCACACCGGCGTAGTCCAGCATATCCTGCACTCGCTGGACAGTGGGCGGAATGATGGGCAGGCCGTCGGTGAGGCCGTTGGCGTAGTAATACTCCTGCGCCGTGGGCCAGTCCGCGAATTGAAGCGGTGGGCTAATGCCGACAGTATTCCGGGTAGTCATAAGCGGGCCTCGCAAACGTGAGCACGGTTATTGGCATGGATGGACAGGATGAACGGGATATGCCCGGATTTAGACTGACTGCGTTCACCGGCGCGCGCCGCCCTGCCGGTAGTCGGGGCCTTCCAGGGGCAAGTTCGTTACTACGAGGGAGTCCTGCAAGCGCGAGGCGATGCGCGGCCGGGAGGCGGCGATGTCTGCCAGGCGATTCGACGTCGTGACGATGGTGGGCAGCCGCTCCTCGTATCGATAGTTAATTATCTGAAAAAGCTTGTCTTCCGCAAAGGGAGTGCTACGTTCGGCGCCCATATCGTCCAGCACGAGGAAGTCGGCCATGCGAATGCGGTGCAGCAAATCGTCGTGGGTTATGGGGCTGTCCGGGTTGAACGTGGCGCGCAGGTAGTCCAGCAGGTCGGCCACGGTAGCGAAGAAAACGTCATCGCCCCGGCTTTCTCTTTCGACCGCAGCGGCCACGGCCAGGTGGGTTTTGCCCACTCCGAAGGGGCCGGACAGGTTCAGCCAGCCGGCAGGTCGTTCCACCCACCGCTTGATGTACCCGTGGATTCCGGCGAGGGAAGCGCATTGCTCCTTGGTGAGCTGGCCGTTGCCGTCGGTGTGGAACGAGTCGAAAGTCATGCGGCGGCGCATATTGGGAGGAACCTCACCGGCCATGCGGGTCAGGGCATCGCCGTGCCGACCCAACTGGTACAGACGGGAGAATCCGTCGATGGAGGCCAATCGGGACCGCAAAAATTCGTCGGCCCGATCTGGGTCGCCGCGCACGGTGATCACGGTAGGCAAACGGGAGGAATGGCGGTGAGCCAGCAGCTGGAACAGTCGATCCTGTCCCCAGGGCGTAGCCGGATTGGTAGGCAGGTCATCCAGAATCAGGAGCGGAGCGTTGCGAACCTGCTCGAACAGGTCAACGAAAGTCAGCTCTTCGTCATCGTCAAATCCGCCCCGCAGGTAGTCCAGCAAGTCGGCGGCGGTGACGAACAGCGCGGGTTGGCCCAACTCAATCTGGCGGTTGGCGATGGCGGCGGCGAGATAGGATTTGCCGCTGCCGCTGGGCCCGGCGAATGAAATCCACCCGCTGGGTTGCTCAGCGTACTCGGCGGCGGCGTCCAGCGCAGCGGAGAAGGCTCTGCGATTGGCCGGGTTGCTGATGTATCGGTCCGGATCGGCGGCGGCCAGCGTGAACTGGCGCAAGGGGCCCAGCTTGCTATAGCGTTCCAGCGCGGCGGTGCGCGTGGTTGTGTCGGCATCCCCTTGCTGACAACGGCAGGGAAACGCCCGCCCGAAGTCAGGGTGTCCAACCGGCACGTTGGGAGACAACCAACCGGCGCCGTTGCAAATGTGGCAGTCGCTAACTGCCGGTTGCCTCGCGTTGATCGGCATCGGATTCCCAGGGTAATCGGCCGCCATAAAGTCGTCGGACTTCTTCAACGTATCCGGTGCGGCTATCCGGCGCAGAATCGCGCCCAGGCTTTCCATGCTCATGGTGCTGGTCTCGTTGGCGGTTGCGTGATGCGGTAGGTTCGGCGGGACGCCCTTCCTGGAGCCATCGGCGCAGGATGGCGACGACGTACTGCCAACTGCGGGCGTTGTGCTCGGCGGCCATGTCGAACGCTGCTTCGATCCAGGCCGCCGGATATTCTTCCTCGGCAGCCACCAGTTGTTCACCGACGTTGTGGCCGATGGTGCCAATGTGCCGTTCGTAGAGAGTGAAAATGTTGGCAACACGGCCAGCCGGCCGCAACGTCGGTTGATAGCCCAACTGGCGAAAGGCTGCGGCTGGGTCGGACACACTTTCGGGAGGCAGGGGCTGCAATCCCGACTTGGCCAGATACTGCTGGCAGTCCTGGTCATTGATGAGTACCCGGATTTCGCCCCGGTCCTGGATTGCCGACAACGTTCCGCGGCGCAGGTTGTCGGCCAGGGCGGTGCGGATGGCCGCGTCGGGAGTGGCGGCGCCGTCGGTTTCGGTTGCGTTGGATTGCTGCAACACCGCATCGTCCAGCAGTTCGGCCAGTCCCAGTGATGGTGGAATGCCGCCGCGGTTGGGTTGCTCGGCCAGCAGCGCGGCGACCCGGAGGGCCAGTTTCAGCTCGGCAAGGTTGTCGATTTGGGCCAGCGTTGCACCAACCAGGTTTGCCGGAATGGGGATGCGGCGGACGCTGGTTTTCCGGTCGGGTGGGTCACCGGCTGCTGGCGGCATCTAGGCGACGGACTCCTGATAGTGGGCCAACTGGTCGAAGCGCATCAGCGTGTCGCGGAAGTACAGGTGCAGGCTGCCGGTGGGCCCGTGGCGGTGCTTGGCTACGATCAGCTCGGCAATGTTGCGGGGATAGGGACGACCCGGTGCGTGCTGCTCCCATTCCTCTTCGGTGTAGTTTTTGTCCTCGCGGTAAATGAACATCACCACGTCGGCGTCCTGCTCAATGCTGCCGCTATCGCGCAGGTCGGAAAGCTGGGGGCGATGGCCGGGGCGGTTTTCGACCACGCGGCTGAGCTGCGAACAGGTGAATACCGGCACGTTCAAGTCGCGAGCCATGCCTTTCAGCAACCGGGAAATCTCGCTGATTTCCTGCACCCGGTTTTCGCCGCCGCCGCGCCGCCGATTTGATCCCTCAATGAGTTGCAGGTAGTCCACTACCAGGAAATCGAGGCCGTGTTCCAATTTGAGCCGTTGGGCCTTGCTACGCATCTCAATGACTGACTGGAAGGGCGTGTCGTCCACGTAGATGGGCAGGCCGGACAACCGGCCTACGGCGTCGGCCAGGTTGCTTTCGTCCTGCTCCGAGTACAAGCCCAGCCTGAGCCGATGCGCGTCGATGCCGGTTTCAGCGGCCAGGATACGCATGGCAATCTGTTCCCGGCTCATCTCGAGGCTGAAAATGCCGCAAGTTTCGCCGTTTTTGGCCGCGTTAACACCTACGTTCAGGGCCAGGCTGCTTTTCCCCAACGCCGGACGGGCGCCTACAATCAACAAATCGGACCGCTGCATCCCACCTAACAAACTGTCCAAATCGTTGTAGCCGGTTTGTAATGGCAATCCCGCCGCTTCCGCGACATCAGCAACGTCGCCCAGCAAGTAAGGGTCAAGCAGAGTGGATAGAGGTACGAAACCCCGGTTGGTGTCAGTGGGCTGAACGGTGAACAGCACATCCACCGCCTGGCGGATGGTTTCGTCAGCGTCGGTGTTGTCCTCGAACCCGAGTTCGGCGATGCGATTGCCAGCGTCAATGAGGCGACGTTTTACCGCCGTGTCGGCGACTATCCCGGCGTAGTATTCGACATTGACCGACGTGGGCGTGCTGGAGATTAGCTGACCCAGATACGCCGGCCCGCCCACTTGTTCCAGCCGGTCCTGCCGGTCCAGTTCACGGGCGACGGTAATCGGGTCGATGGCATCCTGCTGGCCGAAGAGCGCGATGCAGGCTTCGTAGCAGAACCGATGGCGGGCCCGGTGAAAATCCTCCGGCTTAATCAGCGGCAGGACTCGGTGCAGAGCCTCGCCATCGATGAGCAGGCCGCCCAGCACTGCTGCTTCGGCGTTGTGGTCGTAGGGAAGCTGGCGTTCACTGTATTGGGTGACAACCACCGTCAGCTACTCCTCAATAGTTGCCACCACGTTGACGGTTGCCGTAATCTCGCTGGAAAGCGGGAGGGAAACTTCGTACTCGCCGGGTTCCCGAATTGGTTCCATGTCATTGGTGAAGCGCCGGTCAATCTCACGGCCCAGCGTTTCGCCAATTGCCTCGGCGATGCGCAGGCCGCTGATGGTGCCGTAGTAACGCCCGGTGGGGGTGACGCGTCCGGTGACGGTTACGGTGAGATTGTCCAGGGCTTCTGCCAGCTCTTCCATGACCTGGGTTACCCGGGCGCGCTGGGCATTGCCTTCCTGCCGGACTTTCGCCAGCCGTTTCAGGGTTTCTTCGCTGGCGAGTTCGGCGAGGCCCTTTGGCAGCAGGTAGTTGCGGGCGTAGCCGCGGGCGACTCGCTTGACTTCACCTGCACGGGCCTGGTCGGGAACATCCTTCAGGAACAACATCATCATGGTGAGAGCCTCTCATCGGGTTGGCCGGCCGGTATTGGGCCCGGCGGCACAGATTGCATGGTACGGATTGCGTGGTAAAGATCGGCTCCCCACCGGGCAGCGGGGCCACTCTTTTTCGCCCCCCATTATAGACTATCTGCCCAAGCGTAGAAACAACGCAGCGGTCCTCATGCGTACCCGCTTTGTCATTGCGAGCGTAGCGTGGCAACCTCGTCGTCGTAGCAACGGCGGTTGGCCGACGTGTGTTCAACCTCATCGAGATTGCCACGTCGCTATGCTCCTCGCAATGACAGATTAAAGTGGGTACGCGGGACCTCAGCGGCCAGCGCGCGACGATTCAGGGAATTGACTACGAACGGTCAGCCGTCTACGCTGGGGCGGGTCAGACGGACAACTAACCTACCATACGTGCGGTACGACGCGCGGCAAGCGGCAGGTTCCGAAAGTTGGAGGCGCAAATGTCATTTTGTGAGGAGATAGAACGGGAATCGGCTGCCCAACGCGAGGCGATGGCCAACCATCCATTCGTTCGTGGTATCGGCGACGGGACGCTGCCGATGGATCGGTTCCGGCATTTCATCACCCAGGATTACGTTTACCTGGTGGATTTTGCCCGATGCCTGGCATTGGCGGCAGCCAAAGCGCCCGACCTGCCCACGATGAGCTGGTTCGCCCGCGCGGTGGATTACATCCTGAACACCGAGATGGACTTGCACCGTTCCTATTGCGCCGGGTTCGGCATCACTGAGGCCGAGCTTGACGCAACGCGGCACGCGCCGACGACGTACTCGTACACCAGCTACCTGCTGCGAGTCGCTCATCAAGGCACTTTTGGCGAGTTGGTGGCCGCGCTGATCCCCTGCATCTGGGGGTACTGGCAGGTGGGCAAGCGGCTGGCCGACCAAGGCGAGCCCGAGAATGCTCCGGGCTACGCGGAGTGGATACGCATGTACGCGGCGCCCGGGCAACAGGCGGTGGCCGAAGAATCCCGGGAGATTTGCGACCGCGTTGCCGCCACCGCCGGGTCTGCCGAAATCGCTGCGATGAAAGAAGCCTACATCACCTGCACCCGCTATGAGCAGGCGTTCTGGGAGATGGGGTGGACGCTGCAGGACTGGCCGGTGTAGGTGGCGTCGTGGAGCGGCAATGCGGCGGGGAAGTCCGGCAATGCGAGAAGTCCGGCAGTGTGAAAGGAATGCAGCGTGATGGCTGGTCGGGGTGGGCAGATTCGAACTGCCGATCTCCTGCTCCCAAAGCAGGCGCCTTGCCGCTAGGCCACACCCCGACGCCGCGCCGGGCCCGGGTAATCCGACGGCGGGCGGCGACATCTCGCGGCAGGCGTCGACCCGCGTCGGTGGAGCAAGTACCCCCGCGGAGACTCGAACTCCGGTCTCTGGCTCCGGAGGCCAGCACTCTATCCACTGAGCTACAGGGGCACCTTAAATGCTACCACAGCGGTGGCGTCAGCCGCCAATTCATTCTCGCAACCCTACTCAATCGTTATCGAACCGTTGAAAGTGGTCAGCGTCAGACTGGCGTCGCCGTTACCGATGATTCCCTCAAGGCGGCGCTGGCCTGCCAGCTCGCTCACGGTAATATCGCTGGAAAGGTTAATCCCTCCGTTGGTCGTCGTCGCTTGCACCCGCACACTGGGCGATTCGCCGGCCAGCGCAGCCGTAATGCTGCCGTTGGTGGTTCCGAATCGGTTTTCCGTCCCTTGGTCAATTCTCCCTGGAACCGTATAGCCCCATTGAAGGATTGGAGGTTGAATTCTCACAGTCCCTTTTCGACGTTGATTTTCCCATTGGCCGTGTGAATGTCGTACCTGCCATCCGCGCCCTGAGCCACTACAGCGCCGTTGGAAGTACGTAACTCTACGTCTCCGGCCACGTTGCGCAGCGTTATGGACCCATTGGAGTTGTGGACTTCCACATTAGTATCGCGCGGTGCCATAACTTCAATACTCGCGCTGCCGTTACGAAATAGTAATTTCGCCCACCAACTCTGCCCTGACTTGAGCTCCTTTGCCGCAATCCGTATTGTGTCGCCGTCCTGCGTTGCCTGGTAACCTATGCGTTCCGGCCGCTGTAATTTCGCCTCAACCCGAATCTCTGCGCCATCCCCGCCGCCAATTACCTCGACCCGGCCATTGGCATTTTCGATTATCAGCGTCGGGACGCCGCTGACGACGAACGTATTTGTCATCGGTGCCATAGTCTTCACCCCGATGTCTCTGGCAAATCCGCAGGCGATGACGACAAATCCCATTATCGCTGCGGACAAACACAGAGCAAATAACTTCGTCATACCGGACCTCACGCAAGTTGCTCACCCCGGCTAGCGGCTCCGCCCCGTTTTCGCGCGCTAATCAGCGGGAGATGGCAATTAATCACAACACCCGTTGGGCCGGCGGGGAGCGAATAATCTAATGATACCGCACCTCCGGGCGACGGAAAGCGCGCTCCTGGTCCAACTTCGTTTGCTGACGCGCTTCAGAAAGGCTGCGGGGCGCTACCATTTGGCAGCGCCCCGCATAGCAAGTATTCCCGTCGTTTGACTCGTAGATTATTGCCGGGATGCCGTCCCGTCCGGGTTGATTACCACACCCGAAATGGGCGCGATCAGCGAGTTGTAGAGCAGCCCGGCCTCGGATTCCGGCCCGCCGGCCCGTTCGATCCATTTGGGCAGAACTTCATTGACGGCGGCATCTTTCAAGATTGTGTGCATCTCGGGTGAGAACTCGCTATAAACCATGCCCTCGGCGATGTTTTGGCCTACCGATTCTTCGTCCCAGACATAGACAGCGGCCAAGTTGCGTTCCTCGTGTTTGAGTCCTTCTTCCAACAGTATTTGCTGGATGTCAGGCGGGATTTCGGCCCAGGTGTCTCCGTTGATGGTGATGAAGGTTTGGGCGAAGGAACCGACGAAGGGGCCAGTGAGATGACTCGTCACCTCATACCAGCGTTGGCCGTAGCCGGCTGATGCCGCGGTTACACCCGCTTCCAGGATGCCACGTTCCAACGCCGTATACACTTCGGCGAAGGCCATAGTCTGGGGACCGGCGCCCAGCGCGCTAATCAGGTCGCCCAGCACTGGGCTGTGCACCCTGGTTTTAATATTTTCGTAGTCGGCGAGGGTGTTGAGGGGGCGTTTGCTGTAGAAATACTGGCTGGGATAGAAGTTGCGGAACACCACCTGTCCGCCGCTCTCGCGGGTAACGATTCGGTACAGGTCTTCGCGCACCGCCGCCACCATTTCGAGGTACTGCTCTGAGGAATCGGCCAACCCCCAGATGTTGGTGATGTTGAAGATTGGGAAGTCGCCAGCGACGAACCCGGAGTATATTTCGCCAAATTCCACGGTGCCGTCATTGATGAGACGGATCATGTCGAATCCACTGATGCCCAGTTCAGGATACGAGCTCAGATTGATAGTAACCTGCCCCTCCGTGCGTTCTTCTACGCCCTTGATGAATTCGTCCACCAGCTGGCAGGGGCGCAGGGTGCGATTGACGCAAACATACTGGAACGTGAATTCGTAGCCTTCCGAAACCAGTTCGGTTTCGCCAGACATTGACGCCGCGGTGGTATCGGCAGTGGGCGTATCGGCGGCGGGCGCATCGGTGGGACTAACCGATGCTTCGGTAGCCACCGGCGCTGCCGTCGGTTCGGCGGCCGGCGGGCTTGATCCGCCGCACGCTATTGCGGCCATAGCCATGCCAAGAATCAAAAAAGCCAATACGAAACGCGCCATAATTGAACCTCACATTGACGAATCGTTATCAAAGGGCATATGCCACATTGATTGTGGGGCAAATTTGAGTAGCCGGGATTGTATTACCGCACCGAAGCAGTGTCAAACCGGGACAATCGCGTTCAGGCTAAACTGATACCGGTGTTCGGGCTCCGGCCTTTGCCAGGTTGACGTTCTTTGCCCGGAGTGGCGCGGAGGCCTTCAGCCGGGGCCTTAACGAATAGGCTGTATTGCCGGCCAACAGGCAACGAGTCTCGTGTTCGCTCAGAACTCTTCGGCGGTTCTGTCGGGCAAAATGCGAACGTTGACAATGGGGGAGAGTTTTTCGTTGAAGAGCTTGGCGGCCTCGGAGTCCGGGCCACCGGCCCGTTTGACCCATTGGGGAATGACCTGATTGATGGCGGCATCTTTTAGCGCACCTTACCGTCGCCGGAGCCTTATCGTCACCGCAGAGAGGGCAACAAAAAAACGGCCCCGCCGGGAGCCGTTACGCGGATTAGGGCCTGTTGACATTTAGCAAACCAACCCGTCACTCCCGCGAAAGCGGGAGTCCAGAGCGGGCATTATGAAGGATTCAGAACCGCAATTAACGATTTCGGCCATTGGATTCCCGCTTTCGCGGGAATGACGGGGAAATGTCAACAGGCCCTAGCTTGATGTGTGGGGGGAATGGTAAGGGATATGGCGACCCCGATCGGATTCGAACCGACGATCTCTGCCTTGACAGGGCAGTATGTTAACCGCTACACCACGGGGCCAATTTGCCGCACAACCCAGAGATTGCACGTAATCAATTCTATGGTGAGGAGGCGAATTCTGTCAAACGCCCACGGTCCGAACGCTGGCGCGGGCCGGGTTTTACGGTTGACGCCAATCCTGTATAGTTGGTGCAATCAATGACCGAGCCCGATGGGCCTGGAGTTGGCGATGTCCACGCCTTTGGAAACCACCCCCGCACTGCAACCGCTGCCTCTGCAAGGGCTGCGCGTGCTGGATGCTACGCATATTGTGGCTGGGCCCTATTGCGCCATGATACTGGCCGATATGGGCGCCGAAGTCATCAAGATCGAACGACCCGGCGTCGGCGACCGGGCCCGGCTAAACGACCCATGGGTTGATGGGCCCGACGGCGGCAAGGTCAGCGCGCGCTATCTGGGCGTGAACCGCAACAAGAAGAGTGTGACGCTGGACTTGCGCGACCCGGTGGCCAAGCGGGCCTTCACCAACATGGTGGCGGTATCGGACGTGCTGCTGGACAACTGGGGACCCGGCGCAATGGAGCGGTTGGGGTTCGGTTACGACCGGCTGGCTGAAATCAACCCGGGCATTATCTACGCCAGCATTACCGGATACGGCGATAGCGACGGGTTGCGGGGCCCCTACTCCAACTGGCCGGCCAACAATCCCTGCGTGCAGGGTATGGGCGGCTGGATGGCGATGACCGGAGCGCCGGAGAGCGGCCCGCAGATGGTGGGCGACAATGTTGGCGATTCGGTGCCGGGCGTCTGGACGGCGCTGGGGGTGATGCTGGCGCTGGAATCCCGCCGCAAAACCGGCTTGGGTCAGCACGTCGATATGGCGATGTACGATTGCATGGTGGCCCACACCACCAGCAGTATGCCGCTGTATCAATCTACCGGGCAAGTTACGACCACGGCTCGGGAGAATATGTTCTCGGCGCAACTGGCGCTGCGTGCCTCGGATGGCTACGTCGTGCTGGCCGGGGCGGGCGATGCCGACGACAAGTGGCGGGCGATGTGGAATCTCGCCGGCCGCCCGGAGTTGGCCGACGACCCGCGCTATCTGGGTCGCGGCGTTACCGGGCCGTTCTACTTCAGCCACATCGTGCCGGCCATCGAAGAATGGTCGCAACACATACCCAAACGGGAGCTTAACCAGCAGCTGCTGGACTGCGGCTTTTCCATGGGCATCGTGCAGGACGCGGCCGACCTGGACGGCTGCGAGCATCTGGCGGTGCGCAACATGTTCATCGACAGCGGTGATACCTATGGGCGCCCGTTCCGCACGGTCAACACTCCCGTGCAACTGACCGGATGTGTCGACACGCCGGCCAATCCGCCGCCGACGTTGGGTCAACACAATCGCGACGTGCTGTGTTCCATCGGCGGTCTCACTGACGAAGAGATGGACCGGCTTATTGCCGAAGGGAAAGCGTAAACCGCGCCGGATCGCGGTGCGGTTTACGCTTTCCCAATAGAACTGTACAGGAGAGACAACGACTGCGTATGCCCACTTTTCAGGCTCCGCGAGGCACTACCGACCGTCTGCCGGCGGAACAAAAATACTGGCGTTACATCGAAGGCAAGGCCGTCGATGTGGCCCGTCGGTTCGGGTACGGCCGCATCGACAGCCCCATGTTTGAGGACGCGAGACTGTTCGTCCGCGGCGTGGGCGAAGGCACGGACATCGTCGAAAAGGAAATGTACGTCTTTGAGGATCGGGGCGGCGACCAGCTCACACTACGCGCCGAGGGAACGGCTCCGGTATGCCGGGCCTATCTGGAACACGGGATGCACAATCAAGCGCAACCGGTGCGGCTGTATTACCTGTGCCCGGTGTTCCGCTACGAGCGTCCGCAGGCTGGCCGGTTTCGCCAGCACCACCAGTTCGGCGTAGAGGCCATCGGCGACGCTGATCCGTCGGTCGACGCCGAGGTGATCGAACTCGCTTGGACGCTGATGCACGACATCGGTCTGAGCGACATTACCCTCCTGACCAACAGCATTGGGGATGAAAACTGTCGGCCCGAATTCATTGCGGCGTTGCAGTCTTACTACGAGAAATCGAGTGGACACCTTTGCCAGGATTGCCGCGCCCGTCTGCAGCGCAATCCGCTGCGACTGCTGGATTGCAAGGTTGCAACCTGTCGGGCGTTGGGTGAGGAAGCGCCTAAATCGGTAGAATGTCTCTGCGCCGATTGCCAGACCCACTGGGATCGAGTGCAGGCGTACCTGACGGCAATCGGCGTGCCCAATCAGATTGACCACCGACTGGTGCGCGGCCTGGATTACTACACCCGGACGGTGTTTGAAATTCAGCCGGCGGTGGAGGGCGCACAATCCACTATCTGCGGTGGCGGGCGCTACGACGCTCTGATTGAACAGCTGGGAGGTCGTCCGACGCCCGGCATTGGATTCGGCAGCGGCATCGAGCGGCTCACCCTGAATTTGCAGCGGGCTGAACATCCGGTGCCGGACGAGCCGGCCCCGCGCTACCTGATTGCAACCATCGGTGAGACGGCCCGCGTGTCCGGGGTCGCGCTGGCCAACCGACTGCGAGGAGTTGGCGTGGGCGCTATTCTGGCCAACGGCGGTCGGGCGTTGCGCGGACAGATGCGTCAGGCCAGCGCGCTGGGTGTGGACGCGGTGCTGATTCTGGGCGATGACGAAGTGCGCGACGGAACGGTGGCAGTGCGCAACATGGCCACCTCCAGCCAGGAAGTCGTTGCGCTGGATGCCTTCCTGGATGCCTTAGGAGAGAGTGCATCCGGGAACTGAGCAGCCCGGCAAGGATGCCACGGATTGAGCCGGCCTTCGCGCCGGCTTTTTGTTACGCAGCGCACGAATATTGGTTGAATTAAAAAGTAGTGACCGGTGCGACGTTGACGGTTACGGATAGCATAATAGAACATATGTGCATCACGCGGGCGACCTACCGAACGCCAACAGGAGCACCATATGAAAGCCAATATCAACAGCGTATTTTCAGCAACCACAGCTGTAACCACGGTTCCAATCCCCGACGGGGGGCGACGGATTTATTACCGGGGGTACCTGGTTCACGCGGAGATACCGTCCATTTGCTACGTAATCTACGGGCGTAATTCTTTGCACCAGCTGACCGAGCTGGGCACCGTGCGCAGTTTCATGAACGCCATGCGTTGGGTGGACCGGCACCTCAACGAGATGCGGGAGTTGAAGTCGCTGGTGCCAGAATTTTCCCCGCTGGACAACTCCACCGCACCACACCGCCTGGCAGCCTGACGTGGCCCTAACCAGTCAGACTGCCCCTCCGCCGGGACTCCCTCCGCTGGAACAACTCGCCGGCCTGTTGCCGTTGTGCAAGAATGTTGCCATGCAGCCGCCCGAGAACACCCTCAGCTACCGCCGGGTGGTGGATTTGAGCCATCCGTTACGCCCCGGGCTACCCCAGTGGCCCGGCGACCCTGCCGTGCGTTTCGATACGGTGGCGAAGTTGGACCAGCAGGGTTATTTCCTGCGCAGTTTCAGCATGGGAGAGCACACCGGAACGCACTTGTCATCGCCGGCCGCCTACTATGCGGACGGCGCCGGGCCCGAAGCTCTGCCGGCCGCGTCATTAGTGGCGCCGGCGGTGGTGATTGATGTCAGCCGCCAATCAGCAGCCGATCCGGATTACGCCTTGAGCGTGGCAGACATTGCCGAATGGGAGCAACGGCATGAGACGATTTCTCCCGGCGTGGTGGTGCTGCTGTTCACCGGCTGGCAACGGTTCTGGGTGCATCCTGAGCGATTTATCAACCTGGATGCACACGGCATTATGCACACGCCGGGTTTCAGCATTACCGCCGCCCGACTTTTGCTGAATGATCGGAGAGTGCACGGGTTGGCTACCGATGCGCCGGGAATCGACCCGGGTGTTGATGCCGGGTTATCCATCAGCCGGCTGGCGCTGTCCCAACCCAGCCTGGTGCTGGAATGCGTCAACAACCTGGATGAACTCCCTCCCATTGGGACGACCATCATAGTTGGCCGGCTCATGCTGGTGGGAGGGAGTGGTTCGCCGGCGGCGGTGTTGGCGTTGGCGCCGTAACCGCACCGGCGAATCCGTGGATCAGGATTGCGACCGAACGCGTTAGAGGGCGCCGGCTCCGGCAGCGGCGCACGCTTCGTCTTCTTCGCTGGTTCCACCGCCGACGCCGCACGCGCCGACGACCTCGCCGCCCACGATGATGGGAACTGCGCCCTGGCCCATTATCATCTCAGCGCCGGAGCGCTGGCGGATACCGGCCGGAGTGGGCGAATCGGCCCGGGCCTGCAGCTCACCGCTGGGGCGGCCAAAAGCCGATGATGCAACCGCCTTGCCCTGGCATCCGTAAGCGGACGCCCAGATTGCGCCGTCCATACGCTGCAATCCGATGAGCCGCCCGCCCGCATCGACGACGGCGACGCTCACCTTGATGTTCAGTTCTCCGGCCTTGGCGAGCGCCGCCGCCATAATCCGGTTGGTGTCCGCTAAAGTCAGTGCCATTTTTCAATCCTCCTTGATGCTGCGTTGCGGCCAATCGGCCAAACGACATAATATGGCCGGCGGTTACGGTCGGCAAGTGCAGTCGGAATCCATAAAGCTGTGGAAAACTGTCATTGCGAGCGCAGCGTGGCAATCTCGACGGGGCAACAGTCGTCGTTACGGGAACGAGATTGCCACGTCGCTACGCTCCTCGCAATGACAAATTGGCTGATTAGCGAGTTTTGCACAGGGCTAGAATCCAGGCCAATGCTATACTGAAACGCAACTTTGCCCACCGCCTTTGGAGTGATGTTTTGTTGACCCGCCGAATCATACCGTGCCTCGACGTGGACGGCGGGCGCGTCGTTAAGGGAACCAGCTTCGTTAACCTGAGGGATGCCGGCGATCCGGCCGAACTGGCGGCCCGGTATGATGCCGAGGGTGGGGATGAGCTGGTTTTTCTGGACATCACCGCTAGCAGCGATTCTCGCGACACGATGGTCAACGTGGTGCAACGAGTTTCCGAGCAAGTGTTCATCCCGCTGACCGTCGGCGGGGGTATCCGATCCATAGAAGACGTGCGGCGGATGCTGAACGCCGGGGCCGACAAAGTGTCCATCAACACGGCGGCCATCAACACCCCGGAGCTGGTATCACGGGGTGCGAGCCAGTTTGGCAGCCAGTGTATCGTGGTGGCAATTGACGCTCGCCGCGTGGTTCCGGGGGAAGAGCATCCGACGCCTGAGGATGTTTCGCTCGCCGTCGACGATTACTCCGGGTGGCAGGTTTTCACCCACGGCGGGCGCAATCCGACTGGCCTGGATGCGGTCAAGTGGGCGCGTCGCGCCGTCGATCTGGGCTCCGGCGAGATTCTGCTCACCAGCATGGACGAAGATGGGCAGCAGAACGGGTACGATCTTGGTTTGACCCGCGCCATCTCGCAGTCCGTGTCGGTGCCGGTAATCGCCAGCGGCGGGGCTGGCACTCTGGAACATCTTTACGATGCTTTCGCCGGGGGCGAGGCCGACGCGGTGCTGGCCGCCAGCATATTCCATTTCGGCGCTTACACCATTGCGGAAGCCAAAAACTACCTGGCCGGCCGCAGTATCCCCATGCGAATCTGACCCCGGATTCGCAGCATCGACCGTACTCGCAATATGCACAGAGGTGGCATCGACGATGAGCGCAATCACCACGGTGATTTTCGATATGTTCAACACGATTGCACAGGATGGCCCGCATCTTTGGGAGCGCACGTTTGACGACATAGTGCGGGCCCAGCAACTGGACACCACACCGGCGGCGCTTCGCAACGCCTGGAACACGGGCGCCGACAATTTCCGCGACCGACGCATCGCGCCGGGGGTGTCCTTCATCTCCTACCTGGAGGGCTGGGCGGACGCTTTCGATGGAGCCTTTCGCGATCTGGGTCTGCGTGGGGACGGGCGGGCAGCCTCCCAGAAATCCATCGACGACCTCGGTCAACGCGAACTGTGGGCAGATTCCCCGGAAGCCCTCAACATTATCTGCCAGACCTGGCGCATGGGGATTGTTTCCAACGCCGATGACGCTTACCTGAACCCGGTGGTTGCCCGGATTGCAGCTCCGTTTGAGGCGGTAGTTTCCTCTGAAGGCGAACAGTGTTACAAGCCTGACGCCCGTATGTTCCGCGCCGCTTGCCAACGATTGGGTGTCGCTCCGTCCGAATGTGTGTACGTTGGGGATCGTCAATTGGAAGATGTGATGGGCGCGCACAATGTCGGCATGGCCGCCGTATGGATCAACCGTTCCGGAGCCGCCATGGACCCCGCCCTCCCTACGCCCGACGCAGAAATCCGCAATCTGCTGGAGCTGCCGCCGGCGCTGGAACGGCTGGGCTAACCCGGCCAATATTGGCCCCAAACCCGGCCAGTATCGGCCAAGGAGCGCTCTAATGACTGACGTAAAGTTGGATGACAAAGGGTTGGTGCCGGCCATCGCGCAGGACATCAACACCGGCCAGGTTTTGATGCTGGGATACATGAACCCCGGCTCGCTCAAGCGTACCGTCGAGGGTACGCAGGTGTGGTTCTACAGCCGCAGCCAGGAAGATTTGTGGCACAAGGGCGAGGTGTCCGGCAACTACCTGAACCTGCGGGAGTGGTACGTGGACTGCGACGCCGACACGATTCTGTTGAAGGTGGAACCTGACGGCCCGGCGTGCCACACCGGTGAGGTTTCCTGCTTCTACACCAAAATGGACGGCTTGCCCGCCGAATACGAAGCGTCTGACGGCGGGCCGCGCGTGCTCGATGAGCTGTTCGCCGTCATCAAGGACCGACAGCGGGCGATGCCGGAGAACAGTTACACGGCAAAATTGCTGAGCGAGGGAACCAGCCGTGTTGCACAGAAGGTCATCGAAGAGGCGGGCGAGGCGGCCCTGGCGGCGGCGACCGGCGATACCGAGGGCCTGCCCGGTGAAATCGCCGACTTGCTGTATCACACGCTGACGCTGATGGCGTCGGCAGGAGTTTCTCCCCACGCGGTTTGGGAAGAATTGCGGTCCCGACGCGGCTAAGCAGCGGGGCCGTCGACGGTCAGGGATGGCACGGTTTGCCCGGAGGCATACTGCGTCCAGCCGCCCGAGCGGTAGACGGTAACGTTGCCGGCGCCCATCACGGTGGCCTGGCTGGGGTCGAGCAGCAGCCCGGTGGCGCCGTCGATGCCAAGGACGCACAAGCCCGATTCGCCACCACTCGCCAGCTGTTCCGATACCGTCGCCGGGTCGCTGCGTTCGTGGTGAGGTCGGACCAGAATGCCCGGAGCAATGCCGAGGGCGGCGGAACCTTGCCCCGACGAGGGCCGGCGCATCTCCTGACCCAGCACCATCGCGCCCGCACTCGACCCGGCCCAGATTGTCCCGCTCCGATTGGCCGCCGTCAGCGCCTGTAGCAGGGGAGAGTCGGCCAGCACAGTCAGCAGGTGTTCGGGGCTGCCACCGGTGAAATACACGATGTCGGCGCCCGCAACCTGGTCGACAATCTGCGGGTTTTCAGCATCGGGACGGCGGGTTACATCCATAGTGAACGCGTCGGCGCCCAGATTGCCGAAATGTCGGCGGCCATTGTCGGCGGCGCGCTGCGGGTTCTCTAATGCCGCCGCTGTTGGTATGATGGCAATGCGCGGTTTCGCTTTGCCGGTAAGGGCCAGCAAACTGCGATCCATTTCGACGCAGGCGGGGCGAAATTCGTCGCCCCCCACCAGCAGGACCCGACGTGGCAAACCGGATTGTTGTCGCTCGCTGGTCAAACTGGGCACCGCCGAATCACTCCATGCTGGAGGAAAGATGTTCGAATTTATACACCATGTCCGTATCCTAGTCCACGACGCCGACGAGATGGCCAGGTACATCGAGGACAATTTCGGTATGACCCCGGAAAAAGTGCAGGTTTACGAAGCGCGCGGGATGAAAAACGCCATCTACAAGGTGGGGCAGACCAACGTGGAATTCACCGAACCGCTGGATATGGACTCGGCGATGGGACAGTACCTGAAAACCTTCGGCCCCGGCCCGTATCACATGGCATTTGGGGTGACGGACGTTGAGGGCAAAGCCGGGGCACTGGCCGCCGGGGGCGCCGGACTGCGCGGCGAAAACGGTCTGTCCCGCAGCGCGGAAGGCTACATGACCGCCAACATAGATGCCGCCAGCGCCCTGGGATTCCCATTCCAGTTGGCCGAAGGTTAGCCGCCGGCGCTTGGATACTCCAAACGGCATCAGACGCAGCACAACCGGGAGGTTACCATGTTCAACTCCGTTCATCACATCCACTACGTAGTGCACGACCGTGATGCGATGGTCGATTACATCCGCCAAAACTTTGGCATGGAACCCGACGACCTGAACGTCATTGAGGGACGCGGTATGAAAGATGCACTGTACCGGGCCGGGGAAACCCTCATTGAGATAACCGAGCCGCTGGACCCGGAATCGGGCATCGCCAAACATCTGGCCGACCACGGCCCCGGCGTGTATCACGTCGCCTTTGGGGTGGATAACGTCCGGCAAGTCTCTGCCGACCTGGCTGCCAAGGGCAACCGGATGCGCGGCGAGGGTGGCGTTACGCAAAGCCCCCACGGTTACACGACCGCCAACATCGACCCGGAAAGCAGCCTGGGATTGTGGTTCCAACTTGCCGAGGGATAAACGGGTCGCCAACTCGGCGATATGCTAGGATGCGACTCTGATTCGCACGTAATTCATACTGACCGGAATTTATCGAATGCTAGTCAAAGACACCATCGCGAAGGCCGTGGCAGATGCGCTGGAAAGCGCCCATCGGGACGGCGTGCTGAATGTCGACACCGTCCCGTTGATTGAAGTTGAGCGCCCCAACAATCCTGACCACGGCGATTTTGCGACCAACCTGCCGCTGCGCCTGGCGCGGGCCGCCCGCTCCAATCCGTTGCAGTTGGCCGAGGCAATCGCCGCGCGAGTGGAAACCGGGCCGGAGATTGCCAGCGTGGCGTCGGCGCCGCCCGGGTTCATCAATTTCAGGCTCAGCGATCGCTGGTTGCAGGAGCAGGTTGAGGTGGTGCGCAGCGCTGGCGACGCGTTCGGCGCGGCACAGATTGGCCAGGGCCGCAAGGTGATGGTCGAGTTTGTCAGCGTCAACCCGACTGGCCCGGTGCATGTGGGGCACACCCGCGGCGCCGTGCTGGGCAGCGCGTTGGCGAACGCCCTGGCAGCAGCCGGCTACGACGTTACCCGCGAGTATTACGTCAACGACGCCGGCTCGCAGATGGAGGCGTTTTACCGGTCGGTGTGGGTACGGTATCAGCAGGCCCTGGGGCGGGAAGCCCAGTTGCCGGACAACGGCTATCAGGGCGATTACATCGCCGACATCGCGGCCGACATAATCCAGTCCGAGGGAGACCGCTACCTGGAATTGAACGACGCGGCCGCGATTCGCAGCATAGGCGACCTGGCCCGGGAGCAGATGATTTCCGTAATCAGCGAGGACCTGAGCGCAATCGGTGTCAACTTTGACAACTGGTTCAGCGAACGCCAGCTGTTTCAGGACAAGGACTACGACCGGGCGATGGACCGGTTGCGCGAAGGCGGCCACCTGGCCGAGCGCAGCGGGGCGCTCTGGTTTAACTCCACCGCGCTGGGCGATGATCGGGATAACGTGGTGGTGCGCTCATCCGGCGAACCGACTTATTTTGCGTCCGATATTGCCTACCATTTCAACAAATTCGATTGCCGTGGGTTCGAGTGGGTCATCGACATTTGGGGCGCAGACCACCAGGGTCATGTGCCACGGATGAAGGCAGCGGTTACCGCTCTGGGCATGGAACCGGAAAACTTGACCGTGCTCATCTCCCAGATGGTTACGCTGAAGCGCGGCGACGAGACCGTGCGCGCGTCGAAACGCACCGGGGATTTCATTACACTGCGGGAGCTGGTGGACGAAGTGGGCGTGGATGCCTGCCGATATTTCTTCCTGGCCAGGTCGCCCTCCACCCAGATGGAATTCGACATGGAACTGGCGACCCGCGAGTCGTCGGAGAACCCGGTTTACTATGTGCAGTACGCTCACGCCCGCAACGCCAGCATCCTGAAGCTGGCCGCCGAGCGCAACATCGACTACAGCAACGGTGATGTAACCCTGCTGAACAGTCCTTACGAATTGAGCCTGATACGCACCATGCTGCGGCTGCCGGAGCTGATTGTGCAGGTGGCGGAGAACCTGGAGCCGCACCACCTGCCCCACTATGCGATGGAACTGGCCACTGCGTTCCACCATTTTTACGAGAACTGCCGGGTGGTGTCGGCGGACGCTGCGGACAATGACATCACGCTGGCGCGCCTGAAGCTGGTGTCGGCGGCGCAGGTGGCCTTCCGCCGCACGCTGACGCTGATGGGTATGTCTGCGCCGGACCGCATGGAACGCATCTGACCAATTCGCGGACATACCTCGACCGTCCCGACCGGGAACTGCCCCGACGATTCCTGCGGGGACCAACTCGACGGGATTGTGTAGGACAGTTCGAGGGTGTATAGTGCGATACCTATGCTCAATTGTTATCTGACAACCAGCCCGTTCGTAGCGCCCGACGCCCGCACCTGCTATTCTCGTAAAACGGAATTTCACCCAGCCTGCATTTTGCTGAGCACCGCCGGCGATCCTTCCGTCGGAGGGATCGGCTAGTCATGGATGTGCTCTGGCGCATCATAAAGATGGCGGCGCATTATCCGTCACGCCTGGGTCTCGCTTATTTCACTGCGATAGCGGCGATTGGATTCTCGTTGGCGCTGCCTTGGCTGTTTGGCGACGCCATCGACCTCATGGTGCGTCGGGAAGGGGACCGGTTCGCAGTTGATGAATTTGATCTCAGCCAGTTATGGTTCTTCGGCATCGGAATCCTGCTGGTGAGTCTGGGCCGGGGGTTCTGCGACTTCGGACGCACCTATACCACTGAATCACTCTCACAGAAGGTTTCGTTTGACTGTCGAAACCTCCTCTACGACAAGCTGCAAAACGTCAGCTTTGCTTTCCACGACAAAGAGCACACCGGCGACCTGATGTCCCGCGCCACCGCCGATGTGGAAGCGATGCGCCGGTTCGTCAACTTGGGGATGATCCGGTCGCTGGATGTGGTGATTCGCATTATTGCGATCCCCATTATTCTTTTCTTCGTCAACTGGCAGCTGGCGCTGGTGAGCATGATTTTCGTGCCCGCGCTGGTGCTGCGGTCCAGCTTCGTAATGCGGGCATTGCGCCGCAAGTGGTTGCACGTCCAGCAAGTAATGGGCGAGTCGGTTACGGTTTTGCAGGAAAACCTGGCCGGAATGCACGTGGTAAAAGCATTTGCATCTGAGGACTACGAACGGGCCAAATACAATCGCAAGGCCGAAGAATTGCGCGTCGAATACTACGATGCCGAGCGGATGCAGGGCACCAACAGCGCGTGGATGACCCTGTATTTCACCTTCGCGCTGGGCCTGATTCTGTGGTACGGCGGCTGGCTGGTTGTCGAAAATCGGCTTGAACCTGGCGAATTGGCCATGTTCTTCCTTTATCTGAATCAGCTGACGTTCCCCATACGGGCCTCGGCGCAGATTATCAACACGTTCTCACGGGCCATCTCGTCCGGGCAGCGTTTGTTCGACATCCTGGACACACGGTCTCCGGTGGAAGAGCGGCCCAACGCCCTACCCATGGTCAGGCCAGCCGGGCACGTGCGCTTCGAGAAAGTGGGGTTTGGGTACGCAGACCGTTCTCCGGCGTTGAAGCACGTTGAGCTGGATGCCCAGCCGGGACAGGTAACCGCCATCCTGGGCGCTCCCGGCAGCGGGAAAACCACCATCGTTAATCTGCTCCCCCGTTTTTACGATGTTACTGACGGCAAAATTACCATCGACGGCGAAGACATCCGGGACTACACGTTGCAGTCGCTGCGGCATAACGTCGGCATCGTGCATCAGGACGTGTATCTGTTCAGCGCTTCCATCCGTGACAACATAGCCTACGGCGTCAGCAGCGCCACCGCTGAAGACGTGGAACGGGCCGCCAAGGTTGCGCAATTGCACGACCAGATTATGGCGCTGCCAGGCGGTTACGATACCTGGGTTGGTGAACGCGGGGCCACCCTGTCCGGTGGCCAGCGACAACGCCTTTCCATCGCCAGAACCATTCTGATTGACCCTCCGGTGCTGATCCTTGACGACTCCACCTCCAGTGTTGATGTGGAAACCGAACGGCAGATTCACCGGGCCATGGTTGAGGTGATGAAAGGGCGCACCACGTTCGTTATCGCTCACCGTTTGAGCACGGTGCGGGATGCTGACCAGATTCTGGTACTGGATAAGGGCGTGATTGCTGAGCGGGGCACCCACAGCGAGTTGATAAATCAGACCGGCATGTACCAGAGCATCTACGAACTGCAACTGCGGCCCCAGGAAGAAGTATTGCTGGAGGCGGCTTTGCCAGCCATGGTTGACGGGGGTGCGCCAGCATGATGCGCGGCGGCGGCATGGGCGGCGGGATGATGCAGGGGATGCGTGGCACCTCTGCCGACAGTATGTTCGCGCCGTCCAACGACCAACTGACGGATGAGGATGTAGTCGGGCGCGTTTACGACAACAAGGTCGTAATGCGGTTCATGCGCTATATTAGGCCTTACAGTAAATTTGCCTTCATAGCCTTGGGCTCGCTGCTGGTATACGCTGCGTTCAACGCCGGAATCCCGCTGCTGATCATGTACGGAATCGACTGGGCGATCGCCGAAGGTCAGGTAAACCGAGTACACATCATTGGCGCAGCCTTCATGGTGATCACGGTTATCCACTTCCTGTCGAACCGCTTGCAGTTCATATACATTTCGCGCACCGGGCAACACATCCTGTACGACCTGCGCACGGGAATGTTCAGCCACCTGCAAAACCAGTCCAACGCCTTCTATAACCGCACCCCCATCGGGCGCGTCATGTCCCGTATGCAGTCGGACATTCTGCAATTGCAGGAGACTTTTGAGTTGCTGGCGTTGGCGTTGGCCGAATTGGTTACTGTCGGCGCAATCATTATCCTGATGCTGTGGGTCAACTGGCAGTTGGCGCTAGTCTGTATGTTTGTAGTGCCGGTGCTGACGCTAATCATGATGTACTGGCAGCGGTTTGCGCGCCACTCCTTCATGCGGATTCGCCGGGCGATTGCCATGGTGAACGGCGAGTACAACCAGAACATCACCGGTGTTCGGGTTGTGCAGAGCCTTAACCGGCAGGATGAGAACCTGGAACACTTCCGCGAACTGAATGCCGAATATCTGGATGCCAACTTGGAAGCCGCCCGCTATTCGGGTTTGCTGCAACCGTTGGTTGAGCTGCTAATCGGCCTGGGCATTGGGCTTGGCGTTGTGCTTTTCGGTGGTTTACTGTTGCAGCGCGGCAGCCTCGAAGTGGGCGTTCTGGTCGCCTTTGCGTTCTGGATTCAGCGGTTCTTTGAACCGATTCGCCAGTTGACGATGCAGTACAGCCAGCTGCAAAGGGCAATGGCCGCCGGCGTCCGCATATTTGAAGTCCTGGACCTTGATCCGGACATCCTCGACAAACCCGACGCCGTCACGTTGCCTGAAATTCAGGGGGACATCCGTTACAAGAATGTGGGATTCCATTACGTGGAAGGTGTCGAGGTGTTGCGAGACGTTAACCTGCGCATCAATGCCGGCGAAAACGTGGCGTTGGTTGGTTCTACCGGGGCTGGCAAGAGTACGCTGGTCAATCTGTTGCACCGCTCCGCCGATGTTACCGACGGCGCGATTGAAATAGATGGGTATGACCTGCGCGACGTGAAGCGAAATTCACTGGTGCATCAGATGAGCATGGTGTTGCAGGAGCCTTACCTGTTTTCCGGCACCGTTCGGGAGAACATCAGCTACCTGAACGAACAAACTACCCCTGAGCAGGTGGTGGAAGCGGCCACGGCGGTGGGAGCCCACGACTTTATCATGGGGCTCGATAACGGATACGATTCAGTGCTGGCCGAACGAGGCGTTAACCTGAGCATCGGGCAACGGCAGCTGATCAGCTTCGCCCGCGCCATCGTGAGCAACCCGCGGATCCTGGTGCTGGACGAGGCGACGGCCAACATCGACACCCATACGGAGCTACTGATTCAACGGGCGTTGAACCGCATTTTGCGAGGCCGCACGTCCATCGTCATTGCCCACCGGTTGTCCACCATCCGCAACGCAGATAAAATCGTGGTGCTGGATCGCGGACGGGTGGTCGAGGTGGGCACCCATGACGAATTGCTGGAGGCGGGCGGGGCTTACGCTCAGCTTTACGCCATCAACTACGGATTGTCCGGCCCCAGCGTGGGTGTTGCGCCCACCGGTGGCGAGGTAATCGGGGCAGCCGACGACTGATTCCCCGCCGTTCCTACGGCGTATTCCGGTCAGCCGGTGTCTATGAACCGCCGGATCGCGGTAGCCAGTTCCTCCGGCTTGTCGTAGCCAATATCGTGAATCGTGTCTGGAATCCAGAGCGCCTGTCCGTTTTTCAGCGCAGCTTCCGCCGCGCCAACCATGACTTCCCGTTGCCGAGAGAATTGGGAATTGGCGCGCTCGGCGCGTGGGCCGGCGGCGACCACCAGCGTGGGAGTTTCAACGCGCGGCAATATCAGCGATGGCGGTTCCGTCCACATTGTTTCCAGAACCTGCGCGTGGTTGTCCGGGCGCAAAATGTCCCGCATCTGGCCGTCCCCCCCTTCATACACCATGGTCAGAGCGATGTCGGCCAGGTCGTCTCCCCAGCAGAACGACAGGTTGGCGGACAGCGCGGAAAGATACTCGTCCCGCGTGCCGGCGACGCGTCGGGGCGCCAGACGTTGCTGGAACGCTTCCCAGGTTGGCGTCGGCATCAACCCGCCATCCTGGAAACCGCCATCAATCATTACCAGCCGAGTGACCCGTTCCGGGAATCGCGCCGCCAGATTGCTGGCAACGTGTCCGCCCCAGGAATGTCCAAGCACCGCGGCCCGGTCGATGCCGAGGTGGTCGAGCAGGCCGACGGCATCCTCGGCCAGCGATTGCCAGTCGTAGCCGGCAGGCGCCTGCGTGGTCGAGCCGTGGCCGCGCTGGTCGGGTGCGATGACTCGGTAGGCCGGAGCCAAACGTGGCGCCAGCCGGCGGTACCAGTGTCCCGATGAGGCCAGGCCGTGCAGCGCCAATATCGGCGGGCCGTCACCGGGCCATTCCAGGTAGTGAATGGTCAAATCGCGGATTTGCGCCGTCTGGGACATGGGCCCGGCGCTGGCGTTGGAGGAATTCAGATTAGTCATAACGAACAGCTCGCTTGGTATTGGTCTTGCCCGCGATTATACCTTCCCCGGCGGGGCTGCGGATTGGCCGGGTTCCGGATTGGCGCGAGTGCAGGGCCGGCCAACCCGTGTGCTAGAATTATGCACCGGGCAATGACAGTGAACACGAGGAAGCCGGAATGACCGACCGTTATCATCTCGGCGCTTACGCCCCAGTGGTGTCGGAGGCGGCTGACCGGCTGGATTCCGAATCGGTGCCGGCTCGCCTGTACGCCCACGACTACACACTGTGGAGCGACGACCCCACCGAGATTTCCGACCGACTCGCCTGGCTCACTCTGCCGTCCGATATGGCGACGCAGGTTGCCGACCTGTGCAGGTTAGGTACGACACTGCGGGATGAAGGCTGCCGGCACGTGGTGTTGCTGGGGATGGGCGGCAGCAGTTTGGGCCCGGAAGTAATTCGGCAAACCATTGGCAACGGCGCCGGTTACCCGCAGCTGCTCACGCTGGACAGCACCGTCCCCGACTGGGTGGTTGCTACCACGGCGGCCATCGACCCGACGCGTACCGTTTTTGTGCTGTCTTCCAAGTCCGGCACCACCACCGAGCCCAACGCCTTTTACGCGTATTTCCGTGACCTGATGGCTAGGCTGGCCGGCGTCAATGATGTCGGGCGTCATTTCCTGGCGGTTACCGACCCGGAAACCGCGTTGGTTCGGTTGGCGCAAACCGGAGGGTTCCGGCGGGTATTTCTCAATGACCCGAACATCGGCGGGCGTTATTCGGTGCTGTCGCATTTTGGGTTGGTGCCGGCCGCGCTGACCGGGGTCGATCTGGAGCGGTTGCTGGACAGTGCCCAACGAATGCAGCGGCGTTGCCTGGGCGCCGGCCAGGTTCGGGACAACCCCGGCGCCTGGCTGGGCACGGTTATCGGCGCCCTGGTGAAGGCAGGTCGAAACAAACTGACGCTGATCGCTTCCGACCGCATCGCCGGATTCGGCTTGTGGGTAGAGCAGTTGCTGGCCGAAAGCACCGGTAAGAACGGCGCCGGAGTCGTCCCCGTCGCTGGCGAACCGCTGCTGGAGCCGGATTGTTACGGAGCTGACCGTTTGTTCGTGCAGTTGCGTTTGGCCTCGGATGACAACGCAAATGCTGATGCCATGGCGAGCGCGTTGGCATCCGCCGGGCACCCGGTGGTGCAGCTGGAAATGTTAGACGGCTATGATTTGGGCGCTGAGTTTTACCGCTGGGAGTATGCCACCGCCATCATCGGCCACATTCTCGGCATCCATCCTTTCGACCAGCCGGATGTGCAGGGCGCCAAAGACCAGACCGTCAGCGTGCTTGACCAGTATCAGCGAGACGGCAGTTTACCGAGACTGCAACCCGGGAAATTCGGGCAACTGGCGCATTTGCTGGAAAACAGCAACGCTGGCGACTATCTGGCGGTGATGGTCTACCTGCCTGATAGCCCGGCAACGCGGCTGGAACTCAACGCCTTGCGGGAACGAGTGCTGCGCAAATATCGCATCGCTACCACCGTTGGCTACGGGCCGCGATTTTTGCATTCCACTGGCCAACTGCATAAGGGCGGGCCCGCCAGCAGCATTTTCCTGCAACTGACGCAGCAACGCTCGCAGGATCTACCCATTCCGGGCTGGCCATTCAGTTTCGGCGTGTTGGCCGACGCCCAGGCGCTGGGCGATTTCCAGGCGTTGCAGGCTCTGGGTAGGAGATCGATGTCCTTGCGGTTGGCGGGCGACCCGGCAAAAGAAATCCGACGCCTCGTCGATCTCGTCTGACGAAACAACAACGCAACAGAGGATCAAGGAGCTAAAGCTTGGAAATCGGAATGGTTGGCCTGGGCCGCATGGGTGGCAATATGGCCCAGCGATTGTTGCGTGGCGGCCACGCGGTGGTAGGTTTTGACCAAAGCGCGGCCGCGTTGGCCGCCAACGTGTCGGAGGGCGCGGCCGGCACAGATTCCGTGGCCGATCTGGTCGGGCGGCTGGCTCCGCCGCGGGCGGTATGGCTGATGCTGCCGGCGGGTGAGGTTACCGAGGTATCAATGGACGAACTGGGCGGGTTGCTGGCGCCGGGCGATGCGATCATCGACGGCGGCAACGCCAACTACAAGGATACCCTGCGCCGTGGCAAAACTCTGGCCGAACGCGGCATCCACCTGCTGGACGCTGGCACCAGCGGCGGTATCTGGGGGCTGACCGAAGGCTATTCGCTGATGGTGGGCGGCGACCCGGACGTGTTCCGGCGGCTGGAACCCATCTTCCAGACCCTGGCTCCGGGGCCAGACCGGGGATACTGCCGCGTTGGGCCCACCGGAGCCGGCCACTTCACCAAGATGGTGCACAACGGCGTGGAATATGGCCTGATGCAAGCCTACGCCGAAGGTTTCGAGCTGCTGCAAGCCAAGCAGGATGACTTTGATCTGGACCTGCTGGCCATCGGCAAAACTTGGCAGTACGGCAGCGTGGTGCGCTCGTGGTTACTGGATATGGCGGTGCGGGCGCTGGAGGAGGACGGAGACCTGGAGAGCCTGGCGTCCTACGTGGAGGATTCCGGTGAAGGGCGCTGGACGGTGAATGAGTCGGTGGAACTGGCGGTGCCAACTCCCGTAATCACGGCGGCGTTATACCAGCGATTCCGCTCCCGACAGGAGCAACCGTTTAGCGGGCGTATGCTGGCCGCGCTGCGCAACCAGTTTGGAGGACACTCGGTCCGTCGGGCAGAATGATGGCGGCAGAATAATGGCGATGGTTGGTCAAAGCGCGTCCCCCGGAATAGCTGGGGACGACAGTACGACCGTGCTGGTGATATTCGGCGGCAGCGGGAACCTGACACGGGAGAAGCTGGCGCCGGCTCTGTTCAGCCTGTACCGGAAAGGGCGGTTGCCGGAGCACACGCACATCCTGGGGGTGTCTCGCGATTCGATGAGCAGTGATGCCTTCCGGGATTTTTTGCGGGGAGACATTCCGGAAACTACGATTCCGGAAACTACGAAGGGAGAATGGGAGGAATTTGCTCGGCGGCTGAGTTACCAGACCGCCGACGTTACTGATCCGGCGTCGTTGGGAGAGGTTCGGAGTCGTATCGCCGAATTGTCGCAGGACGCTGGCGGGGCGTTGAACTGCCTGTATTATCTGGCGCTGGCCCCGGGGCTTTACGAGGCGACGGTGACCTCGCTGGCGGAGGCCGGCATGACCGATGACCGGAACGGCTGGCGGCACATTGTCATCGAGAAGCCATTCGGTTCCAACCTGGCGTCGGCGAAACGGCTGAATGAACATATTCACCGCGTATTTCGTGAAGAGCAGGTGTATCGGATCGACCACTATCTGGGTAAAGAGACGGTGCAGAACCTGCTGGTATTCCGGTTTGCCAACGCAATCTTTGAGCCAATCTGGAACCGCAACTACATTGAACAGGTGCAAATTACGGTGGCGGAGGACCTGCTGGTCGGACCGCGCGGAGAGTACTACGACCAGGCCGGCGTGCTGCGGGATATGTTCCAGAATCACCTGCTGCAGCTGCTGGCGCTGGTGACTATGGACCCGCCGTATATCTTTGACGCTGACGCCCTGCGCAACGAGAAGGTCAAAGCCCTCAGCGCAGTGCGCCGGGTGTCGATGCGGGACTTGCGGCATAATCTGGTTATCGGCCAGTATGAGGGTTATCACTCGGAGCCGGGGGTTGCGCCCGGGTCGTACACGCCGACCTATGCCGCGCTGCGGCTGTTTATGGACAACTGGCGCTGGCAGGGAGTGCCATTTTACCTGCGTTCCGGCAAGGGGCTGTCGCGCAAGACCACCGAGATGGTCATTCAATTCCATTCGCCCCCGCATATGCTTTTTCCGGTGCCTGACGGAATCACGATACCGGGCAACACGTTGTCGATTTGTGTGCAGCCCAACGAAGGGATCCAGCTGGAGTTTCAATCTAAAGTTCCCGACGCCGGGTTGACCATGAAACCCGTATCGCTGCACTTCGACTACGATGAGGGGTTTGCCGGCATCGACATACCCGACGCTTACGAGCGGCTGCTGCTGGACGCTTTGGCCGGCGACGCTACGCTTTTCACCCGCAGCGACGAGATTGAAATAGCCTGGAGCATTATTGACCCGGTGATAGACGGGCTGGACTTGCCGGGCGCACCGGTTCCCTACCGCTATCTGCCGGGAATGCCAGGGCCGCCGAACGCCGATGAGCTGCTGGCCGGCTACAACCATTCCTGGCTGCCGGGCTGCGTGGAGGCGGGGTATGGCCTATAGGCAAATATCTGACCCGGCAATACGCGCCGAGCCATCCTCACCCCAACCCCCTCCCACGAGGAGAGGGGCCAAACGCTAGTCCGGGAACAGCCCAGCGCGCATTGGCCCGACGGCAGCGCGAAGGCGTATAATTTCGCTAATTTATGCGAAAATCCAATTTGCTATCGCGCTCCGTTCCGATGTCTAACCGGGCAAAGGGCATAATGGGGTACCTTACAAAATACTGAAGAGGAGATAGATATGCCAGCGAAAGTCAAAGGCCTCGGTCATATCGGTTTCTACGTTCATGACCTGGATCTCATGAAAGACTTCTATGGGAATTTCATGGGCATGACGGTGACCAAGGTCGGTCCGCTCGGGGTGTTTTTCAGTGCGGACCCGGAGGCCGTCGACCACGAGATAGCCCTGATTAACGGACGGAGTTCGCTCGAAGACCCGCATTGGATCCAGCAGATTTCAATGCGCGTAGACTCCCTCGACGATCTACGGGACTTCAAGCGTCGCATCCAGGCCAACGGGTACCAGCTGGACCGCATCGTCACCCACGCGAGCGCTATCGGTTGCTACTTCCGCGATCCGGAGAATAACCCCACCGAGGTGTTCTGGCTCACCGGCTATCAGTCGTGGGCCCAGATTGGCATTCCAATAGACATTGACCAGTCAGACGAAGAGGTTATGGCGGAAGTGCTTCGGTCCTGGGAGACGGTCCAAAACGTCGAAATGGGCAAGGTACCCAGCCCGGAAACGCTCAACGCCATCCGCGAACTGAACTCGGTCGCTGCCGCCAGCCGGTAAGCCAGCGGGTCGACCCAGACGAGCCGCTTCAGCTGCGAGTATTCATAGACCGAGCACTTTTTTCTTTTATTCAGGGCGGCGGGATGCTCATGCGTACCCACTTTGTCGTTGCGGGCGTAGCGTGGCAATCCCGTCGCCTTAGCAACGGCGGTTCGTCGACGTGTGTTCAGCCTCATCGAAATTGCCACGTCCCTCGACGAGCTCGGGATGAGCGGGCGCTCCTCGCAATGACAGATTAATGCGGGCACGCTCGACGCCTTGATCCTGGTTTGGAGCTGGTATCAACAATAAGCGTCGGTGGCGGCACCGAGCCCTGCCCTCATTGCCATGAGGTGACCGGACAAAAGACGGCGGGGCCGCGAAACCCCGCCATCTAGGTGCTAATGTCCGGCAAAGGTGTCCGGCGTATACGTGATTAGCCGTTGGTAAAGATGTCGTTGGCTACGTCCATGGCGCCGCGGGCAAAGGGGATGCCGGAATACAGCGTCATGTGGCCGAAGACCTCGATAATCTGATCCTGGGTCAGGCCGATGTTCAGAGCGCCGCGGATGTGGCTGCGCAGTGGGCCTTCCCGACCCAGCGTGGCCAGGCAGGTCATCGTACAGATGCAGCGGCTGGTCAGGTCCAGGCCGGGGCGGGTCCACGTTGCGCCCCAGTAGTATTCGCCGGTAATGCGGCCCAGCTCGCGCTCGGCTTGGGTGGGCGGGGCCGGCCGTCCTCCGGGTTGCGTGCCCATGTAGTTGCGGCGGTATTCCTCGCCACGCTGGAACAGGCTGTCCGGGCCTTCGTTGGTGTCGTGGATGCGGGTCGGCGTAAAGTCGATGCCGCGCTCCTCGAATATTTCCTTGATGATGCTGAGGGAGTTGATGCCGGCGGGTGCGCCCCCGTACCAGGTATCGTGGATTATCAGCTCCACAATCTGTTCCGGCGTCAATCCCAGGTTCAGCGCGTTGCCGAGGTGGCGGCGGAGCTGGTTCTCCCGTTGCAACACGATGAGGGAAGACAGCGTTACCATTTCCCGCTGCACCGGGGTCAGGGCGGGACGCTTCCAGATGGTGCCGAACAATGCCTCGCCGAGGATGCGTTCCAGGTCGGGAGCGATGTCCCAGGCGCCGGGCGCCGAACCGCCGCCGATGACGCCGCCGCCGAACATCCGGCGGGTTTCCTGACCTCGTTCATAACGGTCATCCAATTCGCTCATTTTTGCCTCCGTGTTTGTCGTTGGGGTTGGAACGCCGGCAGTGTACGGGTGAACTGGGCGAGGCGCAACCAGTTGTAAAATGGGTATGTGACTGTACTGTAAGGTATAATCCCGCGCATAGAGACCTTTGGCCTCAGCTATTGGTTGATCATTGGAGTGTGAGTAATGACCACTGTCGAAGCACGCCTGAGCCGGTTGGAAGGCGTATACGAACATTTGGCGACTAAGGCTGATATTGCCGAGTTGAGGTCGGAGATGCTAAGCGCCAATGCCGATCTGAGGTTGGAGATGCAAGGCGCCAACGCCGAGCTGAAGTCCGAGATGCTCGGCGCCAACGCCGAGCTGAAGTCCGAGATGCTAAGTGCCAACGCCGAGCTGAAGTCCGAGATGCAAGGCGCCAACGCTGATCTGAAGTCGGAGATGACAAGCGCCCACGCCGAGCTGAGGTCAGAAATAAAAGGTGTTGACGCATCGCTACGCCAGGAAATGCAGGAGATGAAGGTAAGCTTAATCAAATGGATGGTTGGCGTTCAAATCAGCGTAGCCGGTATTATGGTAGGAGGGGGAATAGCGGCATTGGCGATTTTGGTTTAGCTCGCAATTCTCTCGAAACGCATCATGATTGATCTTCTCATAACCAACGGACAAGTGATCGACGGTACGGGCAGCCCGGGCTTCTATGCTGCGGTTGCCGTATCCGGCGACACGGTGGCGGTGCATCGCGGCGACGATGCCGACCTGCGACTCAACGCCGCGCGGGTCATTGACGCTACCGGGCACGTGGTTTGCCCCGGTTTTGTCGACCTGCACTCCCACGCCGGGTTGACCATTCTGGGTGAACCGCACCACGACCCCAAGGTGCGCCAGGGCGTTACCACCGAGCTGGTAGGGATTGACGGCATCTCCCATGCGCCTTTCAAGAATCAGGAAGAATTGCACCGCTACATCTGGCTGGACTCCGGCCTCAACGGATACCCGCCGATGCCCGCCGACTGGCTGACGGTGGCGGATATGCTGGGTAAGTACGACGCAACGGTAGCCATCAACATCGCCTATATTCTCGGTAACTCGCCGGTGCGAATCTGGAGCGTGGGATGGAACGAGCGGGCGGCCACCTCTGCCGAGATTGCCGATATGCAGTCCGTCGTGCGTGAGGCGATGGAAGAGGGAGCATGGGGACTGTCCACGGGCCTTGACTACCCGCCGGGAGCCTACGCCGACACAGACGAACTGGTTGCCCTATCGGAAACTGCGGCATCGCTGGGCGGTATCTACCACACTCACACCCGGGCCAGCCTGCTCAGTCAGGGCTACCTGGCGCCGTGGCACGAAGCGGTCGAAATCGGGCGACGCAGCGGCATACCCGTGCATCTGACCCACTACCGGCAGAGCGTTGCCGGCGTCGGCAGCCACCTGGGGCATTTAGGACTGGTGGAGGACGCGCGCGCCGAGGGCATCGACTGCACGTTCGACTGCTACACCTACCCGTTCTCCGGTACTACGGTAACCATCGGGCTGCCCCATTGGGCCAAAGACGGCGGCCCGGAGCGGCTGATGGCGGCGTTGCAGGATTCCGACGACCGCCAACGGCTGAAACGTGAATTATCCCCGAGCCGGCTGTACAACAACTGGCTGACCAACTTCACCCAACCCGAGAACCAGCAGTACGACGGCAAACTCATCACCGACATCGCCGAGATGCGCGGCCAGGACCCGGCGGATGCGTTGTTTGACCTGCTGATTTCCGAAAACCTTGGCATCAGCACCGTGGGCCTGGGCACCAACGCCCAAACCCTCTACGCCTTCGTGTCCCATCCCTACGGCATGATCGCATCCGACGCAATCCTGTTTGGTGAGTACCCCAACCCCCGCACCTATGGCTGCTTCCCAGTTGTGCTGGCCGAGTTCGTGCGCGCTGAGCAGCACCTCCGGCTGCCCGAAGCTATTCGCAAGATGACCTCATTCCCGGCGCAGCGGTTGGGGTTGCCCGACCGAGGCATCCTGAGGGACGGGTTTAAGGCCGACATCGTGGTGTTCAACCCGGACACGGTGAAAACTCATGCCACCCGCGAGAATCCCAAGCAGTACCCGGTGGGAATTGAGTACGTCATCGTTAACGGGCAGGTTGTCATTGAGCAGGGCCAGAATACCGGCGCATTGCCGGGCCGGGCGTTGCGGCGTGGTCGTGGCGGCACCTGATCGACAGCCGATGCCCGATTCCATTTCGCCGGATTATCGATATTGCCCTCGCTGCGGAAACGTATTGTCTCCGGTAGTCAGGGGTGGGCTGCCGCGTCCGGGTTGCCCTGAATGTGGGTTTGTGCACTTTCGTAACCCGGCGGTGGGTGTGGCAGTGGTGGTAATGGACGATGCCGGGCTGGTTTTGTTGGGCCGCCGGTCGGCGGGCGGCAACGTGGGGGAATGGTGTATCCCCTGCGGCTACGTGGAATGGGGCGAAGACATCCGCGAGGCAGCGCGCCGGGAGTTCGGCGAGGAGACGGGGCTCGACGTAACCATCGGCGACGTGTGCGCGGTGCACTCCAATTTCCATAATGCCAATGCGCTGACCGTGGGCGTTTGGTTTTGGGGAAGGATAGTTGGCGGTGAGGTTCGAGCCGCCGACGATCTGGACGCAGTGGGGTGGTTTCAGCCGGACGCGCCACCGGAGCCGCTGGCCTTTGTGACGGACCAGATGGTGCTGGACGATCTGGCGCTCCGGTTGAACGGGGCCGCACTTTGATGGGCAAACAGGCTGTAATCATTCAGCACATCGCCGTAGAGACGCTGGGCGGCAATTTCGAAACGGTTTTGCGGGATGCCGGGTTCGAACTGACGACGGTGCCGGTGTTCGCGGGGGCTCCGGATTTCACCGACTTTGATGCGCCCAGTCTGGCCGAGGTCGACCTGATTGTCGCGTTGGGCGGCCCGATGTCGGCCAACGACGATTACCGGGCGTTGCGCCACGAGATGGACTACCTGTGGGCTGCTGCGACCGGCGACCCTGCCACTCCGGTGGTCGGCATCTGCCTGGGCGCCCAGTTGTTGTCCCGGGCGCTGGGAGGCGAAGTCGCGCCCACGGGTGGCTACCAGTTTGGTCTGCGTAAGATCGACATAACCGCCGATGGTATCGCCGACCCGGTGTTCAGCAGCATCACTATCCCGCTGGTGCCGACGCTGCATGGTGAGCGGTTCTCGGTGTCGGCTGGCGGCGCCCTGCTCGCGGAGGGCACCATGTTGCGGCGGGATGGGGGTTACGTTCGCATTCCCATGGCGTTCAGGTATGGAATTTCCTACGGATTCCAGTTCGAACCGCAACTGACGTTGGACGAATTTCGCATCTGGAATCGCGAATTATTTGGGGACTACTCCCTGATGGGAGAGCGTTTCGACCCGGAGCAAGAGGCAGCCCGCAACCTCCGGGAATTTGCGGCTTTCGCAGTCCACCACGAAACTCAAATGGCCCGGATGCTGCGGGCATTGCTGACACAAGCCGGTTTACCGACAGGCTCCTGGGATGGTAAAACTTGTTAGCGGAGGATATTCCAAATGCTGCATTTGTTCCACCCCGGCGATAATCTGGATGGCTTGCACCGCATCTACGAGCTGGACATACGGGCCAACCTGGTTTATATCGACCCGCCCTTTGCCACTAACAACGAATTTCTAATTGACGATTACCGGGCAAACAGCATCAGCGCATCGGGCCGGCCAGCTTACTCTGACACGCTGAGGGGCAGCGTCTACCTGGAAGCTTTGCAACAAAGGCTGTGCGCTATTCGTAGCGTGATGACGCCTACCGGCTCGGTTTATGTTCACATTGACGTAAAAATGGAGCACCACGTCCGCTTGTTGATGGATGCAGTTTTCGGGGCGCAGAATTTCCGCAACAGCATTACTCGAATCAAGTGCAACCCCAAGAATTTTGATCGCTATTCCTACGGCAATATCAAGGACACCATCCTCTTTTATTCAATGTCGCCGCAGAGTATTACGTGGCATCCGCAGAAAGAGCCGTTAAGCGACGATGCGATAGTCAAACTCTACCCGTTCATCGACGCTGCCGGTCGCCGTTACACTACCACGCCATTGCACGCCCCCGGCATTACCGTCAACGGGGCGACCGGGCAGGCATGGCGGGATATGCTGCCTCCGGCGGGGCGGCACTGGCGTTACCCACCGGCAAAGTTGGACGATTTGGACGCTGCCGGGCTGATTGCGTGGAGCGCAACGGGCAACCCGCGGAAAATCCAGTATGGAGACGAAGCAGTGGGCAAGCTGCCGCAGGATGTCTGGTCATACAAGGACCCACAGCGGCCGGCCTACCCGACGCAGAAGAACGCCCGGCTGCTGGAGCGGATTATTCGCACGTCGTCGAAACCGGGGGATACGGTGCTGGATTGTTATGCCGGCAGTGGCAGCACGCTGCTGACAGCGGCGCGGCTGGGGCGACGGTTTATTGGGATGGACAATTCGCCGGCGGCGCAGAAGGTTATTGAAAAGCGCTTGCAGGATCGGCGCATAAAATACCAAACCACCCGCGCCTCCACCACATCAACTTTCTCTGAAAGCGCCGCAGTATGAATATGCCGGCTCAACCGCCCCCATTGGATTTTGAGGCCATAGAACACCGGCAAAACTTGGCGAATCGGGCTGAAATGGCAGAGGAGATTGCCCAACGCTCGGAGAGATTGCGGACGCGAATATTGCACTTTGCAGAGCAGTTTGACGTACCGGAAGCCGATTTTTGGCGAGACTTGGAAGCAAATCCCAACGGCCCTCTTGCGGCAGTTTTGGCCCGCGAGGCTCGCCGGCAGAACGTTCACGAAAAGGCCGCCGCCGATTACGTTGCAGCGCTGGCGCACGTTACGCAATTCCGTAAGTTACCATCCAGCGGCCCTAACGCCTGTTATATTAACGCAAATGGTCAAATCGTCACCGGGGCGCAATTGGCAGGAGCGAACCGTCCGTCCAAGTCCATTGATTTTCGATGGCGTACCGGTGCTGTAACTTGCTATGCAGCTCAAAAATACACCAGATAAGGCGGCGGCAATCAGGACAACCAGTTCAACGAAGTTCAATCGTTGTTGCGGAATTTCCTGCAACGCATTAACAACGACGTTGCGTTATTCGTTTTGGTTGACGGTCCTTATTACAATCCAGCCCGGCTAGCCCAACTGCAAGCACTGGTTCGTTTGCAAAACCCGCGCAGTTACGTCGCGAGCGTCAACGCCCTCCGGCCAATCCTCGCGAATATTGGCTGAACCTTTCGTTAGGCTAATCCGTCGTTTGACACTTGGCACGGCGGCGATTAACCTGCTAGTCGTCAGGCGCGGCGGAAAACCTACCGGCGTTCGACCGCTAAATTGCACACGCTACTACACTGGATAGACTGGAGGCATTAGAACATGGCATACGAAGGATTGATTGCCGAGCAAGTTTGGGTGGAGGGTCACGAAGGCGACGGTATCAACGCTTATCTGGCGCGTCCCCTGGGTTCCGGCCCGTTTCCGGCCGTAATGTTGTTCCACCATATGCCGGGCTGGGACGCAGCGACCAAGGAAATGGCGCGCAAACTTGCCCACAACGGCTACATCGCCATATCTCCCAACCTGCACTACCGGGAGGGCAGCGACGACCCGTCGGCCAACAGCGCTAGCATCCGCGACAAGGGCGGTATGCCCGATGCCCGCACCCTTGGCGACGCCGCCGGCGCCATCGGATACCTGCGCCATCTGGACGTGCATAACGGCAAGGTGGGCATCATCGGGTTCTGCTCCGGCGGACGCCAGGTATTCCTGGCTGCCTGCAAGTTGCAGGGCATTGACGCCGCGGTCGACTGCTGGGGCGGCGGTGTAACCCAGCGCGACACCGAGCCACCCACGGAAGCCATGCCCCACGCACCCATCGAGTTCGTATCTGACCTAAGCTGCGCGTTGATGGGGTTGTTTGGCGAGGATGACGCCAGGCCGTCCATTGCCGAAGTGGAAGCTACCGATGCTGCGATCAAGGCGGCTGGCAAGTCGTGGGAATACCACACGTATCCCAACGCGGGCCACGGTTTCTTCGCCGTAGACCGGCCCAGCTACGCGGTGGAAGCAGCCAACCAGGGCTGGGAGCGGGTGTTCGAGTTCTACGGCCGGCACCTCAGCTAATCATCCGACAGATTTTACCAAATGCCAGGGGCGGGTGCAAAACCCGCCCCTTTTTATGACTGCCGGATGAGCCGGAATTAGTCGGTGGATTCGAACGCCAACGTGGCGAAGCGCATGAAGATACCGCCCCGGGGCGCCGCGAGGGGCCCGTTGAGGCAGAGGCAGGCGATCACGTAAGCGGCGCCCGGCTCGGCTGCCCCGCTGATTTCCACGCGGTGCGGAGCGTTCAGACCGACGATGCTACCGAAAGCCCGGTCAATCTCGCCGTTCACCCACACTTCGCCGTAATTGTCGAAGTTGGTTTCGAACCAGACGCGAGCACCGCTGACGTCCGCCCCGTCGATGGTGGCTGGCAAAGTTACCGCGATGCGGTACCAGGCGAAAGTGAAACCTACCGACAGGCTCTGGCGCACGTTATCGCACTCGTCCCAGGCCGAGTCGTCGAAGTCGGCGAGACGTGGCGCGGCTGCCAGCAGTCGTGCGGACAACCCCTCGTTGGGTTCGCCGGGAACCAGGCCAGGCGCCACCCGCCAGGGTCGTCCACCCACAGTGTTGCGACCATCGGGTGTGTTCAGATCAACAGCGAATCTCGGCATATCGTGGCCTCCTCGAGTCGGTAGGGTGTAGGTGTTGACGGGGCGTAGTGGCGTTCGGTTGTTGCAGCGCGGATGCCGACGTCGAGGCTAGCGGAATTCCCAAAGGTCGGCGGCGGTTCCGCCGAACACCATGTCGCGAGTCTCAGTGCTGGGGTATTCAATCAGGTCCATCGGCAGGCGCAGGGCGTTACGGTAGCCCTCCCGATTGGCGACGGGCGGGAAGTCGCTGCCCCACATCAGCCGGTCGCCGCCGAAAGCATCCATGGCCAGCTCGATGAGTGGCGGCACGTTGTCGAAGGGGATCGGCTGACGGAATGGTATCGGCCGCGGACAGAACTCACCGAGCCCGGGTATTTTCATGTACACATTGGGGTATTTTGACAGCGACAACGCCCGCTGGTAGACCTCCATGGGGACGTTCCGGTCGGCCCGGCCGGGGCCGAAGAATGCGCCCACGCCGGCCAGGTGTTCCATAACCACAGTCAGGTTCGGCAGCTCCTGGATAATCGCTTCAAACTCGGGATCGGCGTACTGCTCCACGGTGCCCATGACGCTGGCGACCACTCCCAGGTCGGCGCAACTGCGCCACAACGCCAGGGGATCGTCGCCGGGAGCGCGCCAGCCGCAGTTGAACCGCAGGCCGTCAACTCCCTGATCGTGCAGTTCGGCCACTCTTTGTGGAGCGTCGGCCTGGGTGTGGTCCACGATGGCGATGACGGCAAAGCGTCCGGGGAACCGCTTGACCGACTCGACCAGATAACTATTGTCGAAAACCCCGAAAAACTGGGTAAGGACTGCCTTGTCCACGCCCACCCGGTCCATCTCGTCCAGCAGGATTTCCACCGGCTCGAACCAGTAGGGGGAGGCGTGGCAATGCGTATCAATTACAGTGGCCATTTGGTTGCTCCTGTTTTAAAGCCCCTTTTATCTGTCATTGCGAGGAGCATAGCGACGTGGCAATCTCGATGGGTTTAAACACACGTCGGCGAACCGTCGTTGCTACGGTGACGGGATTGCCACGCTACGCTCGCAATGACAAAGTGGGCACGCATGAGGGGTTGAAGGTAGTTCACTTTGCCGAAACTATGCGGCGGTGGTGCCGCCGTCGATGACTAACTCGGCGCCGGTTACAAAGGATGATTCGTCGGAGGCCAGGTAGATGGCGCCGTAGGCAATCTCGCTGGGTTTGCCCACGCGACCCAACGGCAGGCGCTGCATCCGCAGGGCCATGTTCGCCGGGTCATTCAACGTGTCGGCAATCATGTCGGTTTCGATGGGGCCCGGATGGATGGAGTTGGCCCGGATGCCTTCGCTGGCGTGTTGGATTGCCGTGGACTTGGTGAAGAGGCGAACGGAGCCCTTGGTGGCGGTGTAGCTGGCGGACCCGTTGGGGCTGCCCACCAGGCCGGCGGTGGAGGAGATGTTGATGATGGAGCCGCCGCCGTTCTCTCGCATCGCCGGAATTGCCGCCTTGGTGCCGAGGAACACGCCTTTGGAGTTGACGGCGAAGATGCGATCCCAGTCCTCCACGGTGGTCTCTTCGATGGTCTTCCGAATCAGGATGCCGGCGTTGTTCAGCAGGATATCCAGCTTGCCGTAGGCGCTGATGGCAGTCTGGACAGCCGATTGCCAGTCGGACTCGTCGGTCACGTCCAGATGGACATAGGTGACGTTGTAGCCCAATTCCTGCAATTCGGCTTCGGTCTGCCGGCCCTGCTCGTCCAGGATGTCACCGATGACGACACTGGCGCCCTCTTCGGCAAACATACGGGCTTCCACCGCCCCCTGACCACGGGCGCCGCCGCTAATGATCGCTACCTTTCCTTCCAGTCTCGGCATGATGAACCTCCTGTAGATGACCCGTGCGTTGCGTCAATGTGGATGATGGACTCGATGTGGGCAATAGGCTCACTTTATATCGGTTGAGTGTGAGGCGCAACAAGGCGCATCCGCTCGTTCGTACCCACTTTGTCATTGCGAGCGCAGCGTGGCAATCTAGCTCCCTGTCCCTTGATGGGAGAGGGTTGGGGTGAGGGTGAAAAATCCGCACTGACCACCTTCCCGGCACTGACCACCAACCCGGTTCCGGTGTAAACTGCCCAATATCAGTTGGAAGCTCAGGGGTGACTGGAAGCGGAGCTTTACACACCCACCCGAGACCTATGAATGGCAAGGAGAAAGACGATGGCGACTGGCACTCTCACTATCGATTCACAGGTTCACGCCTACGAACAGGACCGCCCGGAACGTCCCTGGGCCGGCACCCTGCAGGGCCCTGCCGAGGTTACCGGCGACGATATGGTGGCGGCGATGGACGCCGTCGGCGTGGACGGGGCTTTGCTCGTATCACCATTCTCAATGTATCGCTACGACGCCAGCTACGCCCTGGAAGTGTACGCCAAGCATCCGAACCGTTTCGGTCTGATCAGGCCGTTCGATCCCGATTCGGAAACGATCGACGAGGACATCGCCCAGTGGACGGGTACCGCGGGTGTGGTTGGAGCCCGCATCATGCTCAGCAACCTGGAGTACGACGCGGACCACTCGGGCCTCAACGCGATACTCGCTGCCGCCGGTCGGGTCGGCGTTCCGGTAAACGTGATGTGTTCGACCAGGCTGCCCATTTTCCGCGAATTGGCCCTTCGCAACCCCAATACACAGATGGTGGTTGATCACTTGGGTATCGCCCAGCCACCAGCGCCGCCGGCGCCGCCGGAACCTTTTGCTGACCTGCCGGACGTGCTTGCGCTGGCCGAGCTGGACAACGTAGCCATCAAGATTTCCGGGGCCGGCACACTATCGCATCAGCCATTTCCGTACCCGGATATCTGGGAGCCGCTCCGCCGGATTTTCGACGCGTTCGGCTTAGAGCGCTGCCTGTGGGGCACCGACTGGACCAGGGCCGTGAACTCGTTAACCTACGAGCAGGGGGTTGAGGCTTTCCGGGTTACCGACCAGCTCTCGGAAGACGAGCGATCTGTACTCATGGGAGGAGCCCTCGCCAAAATCTACAACTGGTCGCCCGGCGCGAAGGCGTAGGCTGCCAAGGGGACCGTGGCAAACGGCAAACCCGTCTACTGTCGCAGCCCAATACTGCGGGCAATGCGCGCCGGCCAGGAGATGGTGGGCCGTGTGGGGATCGAACCCACGACACCCGGATTAAAAGTCCGGTGCTCTGCCAGCTGAGCTAACGGCCCGAGGACGGCGGATGGCGGATGGCTTCCGTGGTCAAAAGTATAGCATAGGCGCCCGCTGAACCTTTCGAAATCTGGAATAACTCCGTATTGAATACCCTTGCCAAACGGCGGAACAGGGTGCATAATCGCCCCTGTTACTTTCTGGTGGTTCAAGCGGGGTGGTCCCACCCGTTCCCATCCCGAACACGGAAGTGAAACGCCCCAGCGCCGACGATACTGCTCTGGTGACGGAGTGGGAAAATAGGTCACCGCCGGGAAGTGCAATTAGGATAGCAACAGGGCGGTTTTACCGTCGCCCTGCTATCCGCTCTAATTATAGGTACCGGCTTCTCCCGTTGCGCTAGCGAGCACTGGCAACGCTGTCAACTTGCGGCATGAGCCTGCGAATGCTGGTACGAACACGACGTTGAAGACTGGGTGGGTGTGATGACGCACCGTACGGAGACTGTAAGCCTGATTCCGCCGGAATCGTGAGCTTGAAACCCGTTACCAGCGGCCCCGCCGATAAATTCGGTGGCAAAGCCGCTTTTATTTTTGCCCAAATGGGGTAAAATGGCGTCCACAGCACCACACCACAAGTCGTAAATCAACCCAGGAGAAACTCATGGGCAGCAGATTCGAGAAATTCTCAGAACGGGCACGGCGGGTTTTGTCCCTCGCCCAGGAAGAGGCGCAGCGGTTCAACCACAACTACATCGGTACCGAGCACATCCTGCTGGGTCTGGTACGTGAAACCGAGGGCGTAGCCGCTCGAGTCCTGTCCGGCCTCACCGTAGATCTGACCAAGGTGCGGTCGGCGGTGGAATTCATCATCGGTCGCGGCGAACGCCCCGCGCAGGGCGAAATCGGCCTGACCCCACGCGCCAAGAAGGTCGTCGAGCTGGCGGTTGACGAAGCGCGCCGGATGAATCACACCTACATCGGCACCGAGCACCTGCTGATCGGGCTGCTCCGAGAAGGCGAGGGCGTCGCGGCCGGCGTCTTGGAAAGCCTGGGCGTTAACCTGGAAAAGGTGCGCGCGGAAACCCATCGCATTCTCAGCAATTCCAGCACCGGCACCTCCAGCAGCACCCGTTCCACGACGCGCACGCCAACCTTGGACCAGCTGGGTGTTGACCTGACCAACGCCGCCCTCGGCGGCAAGCTGGATCCGGTTATCGGTCGCGACACCGAAATCGAGCGCGTAACCCAGATTCTGAGTCGACGCACCAAGAACAATCCGGTGCTCGTCGGCGAGCCGGGCGTTGGCAAAACCGCCATCGTCGAGGCAATGGCCCAGCAAATTTCCTCCGGTAATGTGCCGGAGACCCTCCAGGGCAAGCGTCTGGTTACTCTGGACATGGGCGCGCTGGTTGCCGGTACCAAATATCGCGGCGAATTCGAAGAGCGACTCAAGAAGGTAATCGAGGAGATCAAAGTCTCGGGCAACTGCGTTCTGTTCATCGACGAGATCCATACCATCGTCGGGGCGGGCGCTGCCGAGGGCGCGGTAGACGCGTCCAATATCCTCAAGCCTTCCCTGGCCCGTGGTGAAATCCAGTGCATCGGTGCTACCACTCTGGACGACTACCGCAAGTATGTTGAACGCGACCCGGCGTTGGAACGCCGCCTGCAACCGGTGAGGGTGGAAGAGCCCGATGCCGACATGACGGTGAGTATCCTGCGCGGGGTGAAGGGTCAGTACGAAGACCACCACAACGTTGATATTACGGAAGAAGCGGTGCAGGCGGCGGCCACGTTGTCCACCCGCTACATTCCCGACCGATTCCTGCCGGACAAGGCAATTGACCTGCTCGACGAGGCCGGTTCCCGTGTGCGTTTGCGCGGCAGCCACGCTCCCCAGGAAGTCAAGGACGCAATGGAAGTCCTGGAACGTGTGCGGAAGGAAAAGGACGAAGCTATTGCGTCGCAGCAGTACGAAGTCGCCGCCGAGCTTCGGGACCGGGAGCTGCACCTCACCGAGAACGTGGGCGACCTGGAACGCGACTGGAAGGCCGGCCGCTCCAAGGAGCGAACGCAAGTTACCGAAGAAGACATTGCGGAAGTAGTGAGCATGTGGACCGGCATCCCGGTTACACGACTCGCTCAGGAGGAGACCGAGCGTCTGCTCCACATGGAAGAAGACCTGCACAAGCGCATCATCGGCCAGGACGAGGCCATCGTTGGCATCGCTCGGGCGGTGCGGCGGGCCCGGGCCGGCCTGAAGGACCCGCGGCATCCCATCGGGGTGTTCCTGTTCCTTGGACCTACCGGGGTCGGCAAGACAGAACTGGTGCGGGCAATGGCCGAGTTCATGTTTGGCCACGAGGACAACATGATTCGCCTGGATATGTCCGAATTCCAGGAGCGGCACACCACGGCACGTCTGATCGGCGCGCCTCCGGGATACGTCGGTTACGACGAGGGAGGCCAGTTGACGGAAGGCGTTCGCCGGAAGAACTACTGCGCCATCCTGCTGGACGAAATCGAAAAGGCGCATCCGGAAGTCTTCAACATCCTGTTGCAAATCTTTGATGCCGGCCAGTTGACGGACGCGCGCGGACGCCGCGTCGATTTCCGCAACTCCATCATCGTAATGACCAGCAACCTGGGCTCAGACCTCATCAAGCGGGACACCAGCTTGGGCTTCGCGGTCAAATCCGATAACGCCCAAACCGACAACATGGCTTACGAGCGGATGAAAGACAAGGTGATGGAGGAAGTGAAGCGCTTCTTCCGACCCGAGTTCCTCAACCGTCTGGATGCCACCATCGTGTTCCACGCGCTGAGTCGGGAAGAGATTCACCAAATCGTGGACTTGATGATGAACATGGTGCGGAGCGAGCTCAAGGACAAGGACATCGAAATTGAACTGACCGAGGCCGCCCGCGAGCATCTGGCCGAGAAGGGATTCGACCCGGTGCTGGGTGCCCGCCCGTTGCGCCGCCTGATCCAGAACGAAGTCGAGGACAAGCTGTCCGACGAACTGCTGGGCGGAAACATTGCAGAAGGCGACACAGCGATTGTCGACCTGGACGAAGAAGGGAACGTGGTCGTCAAGGTTCGCAGCAAAGAGATGGCTGCCTTGCCCTCGGCATAAAAGCAGCATCAGGTAAGGGACCGAACATAGGGGCGTCAAAAAATGGCGCCCCTAACTGTTACCGTAATTAGCGAGCTGGCAAACCGCAATTGTGATGTGGAAGCAAGGAAACGCCAGGCACCGGGAATCGTGGAACCGATGGCTCCGGGGCTGACGCCAGTGGCGCCTCACCGACGCCGTTTCACACACGGATGGTTGCACCGACGCTGAATTGGGATTTGTAGCGGAGACAGGCAGCTCTAAACCCGGTTGGCGATTGGCATGGCCCTTGCTAAATTTTGGTACCGCCACGACGAAGATTGAGGTGACATTCATGACCCGACGTTTGCTGAAACATTTGGAACGCTCTTATGGCTTCGACGAAGTTGCCATCGTTCCCGGCGAAGTTACCATCAATCCTGAGATGACATCTACCCAAATGAGCATTGGTGAGTTCGCCTTTGATTCACCGGTGCTGGCCTCGGCGATGGACGGGTCCGTTTCGCCGCGCTTCGCCACCCTGATGCACGAAATGGGCGGGCTGGGCGTGCTGAACGGTGAGGGACTGTACACCAGGTATGAAGACCCCTATTCGGTGCTGGAAGAAATCATCTCCATGGACCAGTCGGAGGTCACCGAGTTCCTGCAGCAGGTTTATAGCGAACCGGTGCAGGAGCACCTGATTGGGCAAAGGGTGGAGGAAATCAAAAGCGCCGGTGCGGTGGCGGCCATGGCGTTTACGCCGGCCACGACCAAGAAATACAGCTCCCTAGCCGTCGAAGCCGGAGCCGACATCATCGTGGTGCAGTCAACGGTAACCACTGCCCGGCACATGTCGCGGAGTTACACCGGCCTGATCTTCTCGGAGTTGATCAGCTCGCTGAAGGTTCCGGTCGTGGTTGGCAACTGTGTCAGCTACGGCGTGGCCACCGAGCTGATGGAAACCGGGATTGACGCCTTGTTGGTGGGAGTCGGCCCAGGCGCGGCCTGCACCACCCGTGAGGTTACCGGCGTCGGCGTTCCGCAAGTTACGGCTACCCTGGAATGTGCAGCAGCTCGGGAGGATTACTTCCAACGTACCGGGCGGTATGTCAGCGTGATTACTGACGGTGGAATTCGCACCGGCGGCGATTTGTGCAAGGCGATGGCCAGCGGGGCGGACGGCGTCATGCTGGGCACTCCCTTCGCTCAGGCCACGGAAGCCCCCGGCCGCGGCTACAACTGGGGCATGGCCAACGCCCATCCGGAGTTGCCCCGCGGAACGCGCATCAACGTGGGCACCAAAGGCACCCTGCAGCAGTTGATGCACGGCCCGTCCAACGTTACCAACGGTACCCAGAACTTGGTGGGCGCGCTGCGCGTGGCGATGGGTATGTGCGGGTCGTACACGGTGCGCGATTTCCACCAGACCGACATGATAGTCGCCCCGGCCATCAAGACCGAGGGCAAGCATTTTCAGTTGCTGGGCTGACGTGGGTTTTACATTGATGCACGGGATACACAGGATAGACAGGATTGGAGGAGATTGATGACCACTGGCACGATTCAGATATTGAGTCCGATACCGGAGCAAAAAACCGCCGCACGGCCGGCCTCCGGCCGACTGCCCAGCCTGGCTGGCAAGACCATCGGGTTGCTGGAGAACCGGAAGTACCATTCCGATAACTTCCTCAAGGAACTGCAATGCGTCCTGGAAGAAGATTACGCGGTGGACAAGGTTATTTACTTCCAGAAGTTCAGCTTCAGCGCGCCCTGCTCTGACGAAACGATGGAGGACGTCATCGCCCAGTGCGACGCGGTGGTGCATGGAATTGCGGATTGAGGGAGTTGCACGGCGTGGGGTCTCCACGACACAGTAATTACCGAAACCCGCGGCATCCCGTCGGTGAGCGTCATCACGGAAAGTTTCACCCGAGCCGCCCACGCCCGGGCGACAGCCCTGGGTATGCCGGCCGTTCAGATTCTGGCATTGCCCAGCCCGCTGGCTCCGCGTTCGATCCCCGAAGTTCGGGAACTGGCGCACGAGTACGTCGGCCGGATAGCCTCCATGCTGACCAACGACGGATAGCGGATAACGGCCAGCCGGAGCCGGTTCGACACTGCGCGATGTCCCCGATTGGGGTCAATGCGTAGTGGACAATCAACCGATGGCGGGAAACAACCCGGCTGTTCCGGGTTAGTTGCCGATTTGCCTGTCCACCACCAGCCTACAGAATCCTCATCTGCCGAGTAATACTTATGTCCACCAACACCCCGGCCCTCAGCTCGCGCCGCGTCGCCGTGGCCGACTCTTACGACGCCATCCAGGATTACTACGAGGAACAAGGCTGGACCGACGGTATGCCCGTCGTCCCGGCCACCGAGGAGGCGGTGCGCCGGATGCTCGGACCCTGGGGCGAAGACCCATCCCAGTCCCTGGGAGTCGCCCAGCCGTCCAATTGCGAAGTAACCATTGAGAAGGTCGCCATCAATGCGGTGATGGCCGGCTGCCGTCCGGAGTATTTTCCGGTGGTGGTGGCGTGCGTCAAGGCGGTGATGCAAACCGAGTTCAACCTGGCGGGATGCCAGGCGACCACCGGCGGAGCCGCGCCGGTCGTAATCGTCAACGGCCCCATCGCCGCGCAGTTGGGCATCAACGGAGACTCGGGCTGCTTTGGCCCCGGCTACCGCCCGAATGCCACCATCGGCCGCGCGCTGCGCCTGTTCGTCCGCAACGTCGCCGGCCTCATCATTGGCGATATGGACAAGGCGACACTGGCGATGCCGGGGCGGTATTCGTTCTGCTTTGCCGAAAACGAAGCGCGCAGCCCCTGGGAACCGCGCCATGTGGAGCTCGGGTTGAATCCTGAAGACAGTATGGTTACCATCCACGCCATTCGCGCCTTCTACCCCATCATGGAGACCACCGTTTCCCGGGGCATCGAGGTCCTGAACACGCTGGTCAAGGCAACGCAGGCGACCGGCTTCTCCAACTACTATCAGATTGGCACCGGGGCGCAGGTAACGCTGGTGATAAGCCCCGAACACGCTGCCGAAATTGCGGCGGACGGTCTGACCAAAAAGGACGTTCGGGAGTACGTTTACGCCAACGCGCGAATGTCGATTGAGCAGCTGTCCGGTTTGGCGCATTGGGGCAACCGGAACTACCCGGCCTGGATTGATGACAGCAAACCCGAAACCATGGTGCCCATCGCGCCCCGGGCTGATGATATTGTGATAGTAGTTGCCGGCGGCGACGGTCGTCACTCGGCCTGGCTCGCCGGCTGGGGCGTAACCCGGGTGGTGACCCGTCAGATTGAGATACCGGGATAGGTCGGCGGCGGCCGGAGCCCGTCGCCAGCTGGGCCGCGTACCTGTAACAGAGCGACGAACCGGGCGACGCGTTCGCCCTTTAATTTGCCCGTTGCACGGCGAACGGGCTGGGAATCATAACGACAATTTGGCATAATCCGCAATAACGGTGCAAAGCAAGTGTTCACCCACCTTCACACCCACACCGAATACAGTATGCTGGACGGCATCAGCCGCATTCCCGATCTGGTGAACCGGACTCGGGAGCTGGGTATGGATGCCATGAGCATCACCGACCACGGTTCCCTCTATGGCGTGGTCGATTTCTACTCCGAGTGCGTCGAAGCCGGCATCAAGCCCATCATCGGCTGCGAAATGTACGTGGCCCACGGCAGCCGCCATGACCGCACGCCCAACGAGCGCACGGCGAACCACCTGGTTCTCATCGCCAAAGACAACACCGGCTATCGCAATCTGCTCCAACTGGTAACCCGCTCCCACCTGGAGGGGTTTCACTACCGCCCGCGCATTGACAAGGAGCTGCTGGAACAGCACCGGCAGGGCCTCATCTGTCTGTCCGGCTGCCCTTCGGCGGAGGTGCCCACGCTGCTGGCCGACGGCAACTACGACGCGGCCCGCAAAATGGTGGGTTGGTATCGCGAGCTGTTTGGCCAGGACTACTACCTGGAGCTGCAGCAGCACGAGTACGTCCCGCAGCTGCCCGCAATCAACGAGGGCCTGATCCGGCTGAACCAGGACACCGGCATTCCCCTGCTGATTACCAACGATGCCCACTACGTGCGGCAGCCCGACCACCAGTACCAGGATGTTTACATCTGCATCCAGACCGGCACCAACATCCACGACGAGAAGCGGCTGCGGATGGAGGATTCCTCCTACTACATCAAGTCGTCCGCCGAGATGGCCGCCATGTTCCCCCAGTTCCCGCCGGCGCTGGACATCACCGGGGAGGTTGCCCAGGGCTGCAACGTGTCGCTGGGCTTTGGGCAGATGCACCTGCCCCGGTACAACACCCCCAACAACGAAGATGCCGACGCCTATCTGGAACGCATCTGCTGGGAAGGGTTCCGAAAACGCTACGGCAATAATCATGAGGAAGCCCGCGTCCGCATGGAGTATGAGCTGGAGGTGGTGAAGCAGACCAGCTTCGCCAACTACTTCCTGGTGGTCTGGGACATCATTTCCTTCGTGCGTCAGCAGGACATTCTGTTCGGCGTGAGGGGCAGCGCGGCGGCCAGCATCGTTCTGTACTGCCTCGGCATCACCGAGATTGACCCGCTGGAGTACCGCCTCGTGTTCGAGCGTTTCCTCAACTTCGAGCGCAAGGAAATGCCCGACATCGACATGGACTTTCAGGATGACCGGCGCGACGAGGTGCTGCGCTATGTCATTGACCGCTACGGCAGCGACCGGGTGGCCCAGATTATCACCTTCGGAACCATGGGCCCCAAAGCGGCGCTGCGGGATGTTGGCCGCGGGTTGGGGATGAGCTACGGCGACGTTGACCGGGTGGCGCGCATGGTGCCCAATCGCTCCCGAACACTGTCCGATGCACTGGCCGCCAACCCGGAGTTGAAGGAAACCTACGACAGCGACCCCGCGATGCAGAACCTGGTGGATAATGCGCAGGCCCTGGAAGGCATCGTCCACCACGTGAGCACCCATGCCGCCGGGGTTCTGATTGCCGACGAACCGCTCACCGAAACGGTGCCCCTGCAACGCCCGGCCCGCGGCGACGAAAACAGCCCGGTGATGATGACCCAATTCTCCATGGACCCGGTGGCGAAGCTGGGCCTGCTCAAAATGGATTTCCTGGGCCTCACCAACCTGACCATCCTGAATCGCACCATCAAACTGCTTGACGAAGAGCGTGGCATACGCATCGACCTGGACCGGCTGGGGCTGGACGACGAAGCAGCCTACGCACTGCTGGGCACCGGCAACACGTCCGACCTGTTCCAGCTGGAATCCGCCGGTATGCAGCGCTACATCAAGGAGCTGAAACCGTCGAACCTGGGCGACATCGCGGCCATGATTGCCCTGTACCGCCCCGGGCCCATGGAGCACATCGACCGTTTCATCAGCTCCAAGCACGGGCGGGAGGAAGTTACCTACCCCCACCCCAGTATGAAGGAACTGCTGGACGAAACCTACGGCGTCATCGTCTACCAGGACCAGGTGCTGCAAATTTTGCAGAACTTCGCCGGCTACACGCTGGGCGCCGCCGACACTGTCCGCAAGGCGATGGGCAAAAAGATTCCCGCGTTGATGGCCGAGGAACGGGACCGCTTCGTGGCCGGGGCCGTTGGCCAGGGCTACACGGAGACGATGGGCACCGAGATTTTCGACCTCATCGAGCCCTTCGCCGGCTACGCATTCAACAAGGCCCACAGCGTCAGCTACGGCCTCATCTCCTACTGGACGGCCTATTTCAAGACTCACTACGCGCTGGAGTACATGGCCTCGGTGCTGAACTGTCGCCTCGACCACGCCGACCGGTACATCGCGTCCATCAACGAATGCACGCGCATGGGCATCACCATCGGGTTGCCCGACGTGAACGCATCCGGCGTGCTCTATATGATCGACAAGACGGCGGACAAGGCGGCCGGCCCGGGCCAGCTGCGCGTCGGTTTGGCGGCGGTGAAAACCGTTGGCGAGGGCGCCGTGAACCCCATCGTCGCCGAGCGGACGGCCAACGGCCCCTACACTTCCGTTGGCGATTTCTGCAACCGCGTCGATGTGTCCGGGCTGAACCGGCGCAGCCTGGAAGCGCTGGCCAAGGCCGGGGCGTTCGACTCGTTGGCGCCACGCGCTGCCGTGGTGGGCGCGCTGGATCGCGTCTGGGCGGTGGCACAGCAGGAGACCCGGAACCGCAACTCCGGGCAGTTCGGGATGTTCGGCAACGAGCTGGACAGCAACTCCGGCGGTACTCTGCTGGAACTGATTACCAACCAACCCGACTACACTCCCCAGGAAAAGGCCGCACTGGAAAAGGAGTTCCTCGGCGTCGCCATTTCCTTCAACCCCATCCTGGCGCTGGCCGCCGTGGACCCGGAGGGCGCCATCAACTCGGTGGAGCAGCTGGACGAGGACGCGGTGGGCACGACGGTTACGCTGCTGGGGCACGTCAACGAGGTTACCGAGCGGTACACCCGCGACAACCGCAAGTTCCTGCGCGTCGATCTGGGGATGGTTGGCGGCCAGGTGGAAACGATGGTTTGGCCCGACAACCTGGACAAGACGGCCCACGTCTGGCAGCAGGGCGCCACGGTTCGCGTGGTCGGCCGTTTGCAAGTCCGGGGCGATGACTTCTCGCTGGCCTGTTTCGATGCCAGGGAGTTTCAGATTGGGGCGCCGCCCGACGCTCCCGCCAACCTCTCTCCCCCGGGGAATGGCGCTGCGTCCAGCGCGGCGGCGGCAAAATCTCCTCTCCCGGCGGGGGCCGGCCCTCACTCTAACCCTCTCCCGGCGGGAGAGCGAACCGTGACGACTCGTAGCGGCAACGGCAACGTCAACGGTGCGCCGGCCGGCGGGCGGGATGCCGGTATGCTCATCAGGATGACCGAAACCGACGACGCCGACGGTGATCGCTACCTGCTGCGTCAGGCCATTCGGGTCATGCTGGAATACACCGGCGATGACAAGGTGTACGTGGAGCTGAACCTACAGGAGGGCCGGCGCGTCCTGATGGAGATTCCCACCGTGTCAACCGACGCCTGCCCGGAGTTGCAGCAGCGCTTGCTGGAAATGCTGGGCGAAGGCAACGCAGAATATCGAGGCTGGGAACTGTCGGCGGCGGCGGATTGATGGACGTTAGCGCCGCTGTTGCGCAGGGTACTTTTTGACAATACACTGTTCGTAATGATAGTTGGCACGGTCCGCCACCGGGGATTGCGACGGTTGATTGAGGACGATGACCCACGTTTTCTACCGCCTGACCTGCTCAGTCGCGTAAGCCAAATCTTGGCCGCTGTGACCGTGGCCGATGATATTGAAGGCTTTATTGCCGATGCACCACCAGGCTGGCGCGTCCATCGACTATCTGGTGTTCGGCAGGCAGAATGGAGTGTTTCGATTTCCGGCAATTGGCGAATTACCTTTACGATAGAAGGGCGCTCCGTTGAAGGCTTGAATATGGAGGATTATCACTGATGGCTACGACGAAGGGCATTAAGGTGAGAATGACTCCTCCCCATCCGGGCGATTTCATACGCTCGGAAGTAATTGAAGAATTGGGGTTGAGCGTGACGCAAGCAGCCGAGATTCTGGGGGTGTGCCCGGCGACGCTTGCGGACCTGATCGACAGCAAGGTTGCACTGTTGCCGGAGATGGCCCTCCGGGTCGAGAAGGCTTTTGGCATCGGCATGGACATGATGCTGCGGATTCAAGCTTGGTATGATGTTACCCAAATGCGCGCCCGCGCCGATGATATCGACGTTCAGCCCTATGTGCCGGTGGCGTAAGGAGGCAACTCTCGTCCTGCCGGCGTTGCCCTACTCGCTGGCCGGTATTTGGAGGCCGAGGCCGGCGGCTATGAACCTTTTGCCGTTGCGCTGGTAGCCGGCGGTGGGGTCTTCGAGGCGCTTGCGGTGCACCGCCGGTAGCTCGCGGATGCGGCCGGGCACACCTACGACCAGCGACTCCGGCGGGATGGCGGCTCCGGTTACGATGGCGCCCGCGCCAATCAGCACGTAGTCGCCCACGTCGCAGTCCTCCAGGCACACCGCGTTGACGCCAATCATCACGTTGTTGCCGATTTTGCCGCCGTGCACCACCGCGCCGTGGGTCATCAGCACGTTGTCGCCCAGCTCCAGGAAGTCGTCGGTGTGCAGGACGCAGTTGTCCTGGATGGAGCAGTTCTTGCCAATGATAATCTGCCCGTAGTCGCCGCGAATCACCGCGCCGGGCCAGATGCTGGTGCCCTCGCCGATGATGACGTCGCCGACGATGTAGGCGGCCTCGCTGACGAACACGCTGGGATGAATTTGGGGCGACTTGCCGTCGATGCTGCGAATCAAAGCGTAACTCCTGGGTAATGTGGGTGGGTGTATTGTACATGGATACACAGGATGGACAGGATGGAACGACGTTGGCGCGGCAATCTCGCTTCCCCTCACCCCCGCCCCTTCTCCCGGAGGGCGAGGGGAGTTCGGCCTGCTGTCATTGCGAGGAGCGGAGCGACGTGGCAATCTCGTCGCCGTAGCAATGGTGGGTTGCCAACGGGTGGTTAACCGCAACGAGATTGCCACGCTGCGCTCGCAATGACAGTTTAGAGGGCGGACTTACCGTTGCCCGTTTTTATAAAATGGCCCAAAATTGGTTTTATTGCGGTAATACTCCCGTAATACTCGGTGGGCTAGAATTGCGTGGTATGGCTATCAATCTGAACATCCGTCTCGGCCTGCCGGCAGCCCGCCGGTGTTTTGCCGACGGGCTACGCATAGGAGGTGCAACGCCGAACTACGTCGAACGCCGCACGGGGTCGGGGGTACAGCCCTCGTCCTGGCGCCTGTTGGCAATTGGCAAACCGGCCCGTTACTTTCGGCCACTGGTTTCCCGCTTTTGTAGGAATGACGGTGGCTTTTGCTGGAATGACCGTATTTGTCAACAGACCGTAGCAAAAAAGAACTAACCGAACGACAATCTCAAGGGAGATTCTGTCAAATGAGTAGCAAAACGAGAAAACTGATTTGGTCAGTGCCCCTGATGGCGACCCTCGCCGTCGTGGGCGCATTGGCCGTTTTTGTGGCGCTGGGCCTGCCCAACGCCAATCCCGCCGAGGCGCAGGACGGTGATTTCGACACTGAACCTGGTGCGCCCGCCGACATAGCTTTGACCGCAGGAAACGGCGAGATCACCGTGGTGATTACGGAGCCGGCCAATCCGGGAATCCCGGAGTTCAAAGGCTATAAACTCCAATACAACCAGCACAACGGTGCTGCCAGCCCGGCCGCTAACGATACCGGATGGACCGATGTATCAGGTACCGTTGCATTAAGGAGAAACGGTGATGGCGCAATCAAAGTCACCGGATTGACAAATAGTATGAAGTACTATTTCCGGGCTGCCGTCACCTTTGGTACCGACATGGGTCCGTATCGGAGCGACGACGCAGACTATGCAACCCCAGTAGCCGGCAGGCCGGGCAAGCCGGAAGACATAACGGTCACCCAATCCGGTGTTAACGAGATCACTGTGACTTGGAAGGCACCGGCGAACGACGGCGGCTCGCCGATCATTGCATATAGGGTGAAGTGGAATGATAATACGGGAGAAGACGATGAGAAGACAATTACTGACCTTCGTGATGGCCTTACTACCACGTTAGAATCTGAGCACTTGACAGCTAACGCCAAGGTGACGGTGAAGGTATGGGCTCGCAACTCGATTGATGACGCGGTTGCTGATGGCGCAGAGGGTATGTCCAGCACGTTCACCATGTCAGATGCGCCTGACATCACCAAGTTGGCCTTCAGAGGCACCATCTCGTCGAGTTCCACGAGCGGTGGCGTTGCGCCGGACTTGACGCTGGTCATTTCTTCACTGTCGTCAGGACTGCCGGTTGGCAGCTCCATCGTGCTGTACCTGGAGGACGACTTCAATGAGCCGGATTCCATTCCGGCCAGCTCGGTGTACTTCGTGGCCGACCGATCCAAGTCCGTTCCGACGGGCAATGGCGCCCGCGTGTATGCCACAACGGCGGCCAGGGTTGACACGGATGACTATTTCGATGCTACCAAGAAAGACATCAGCATCCGGGTTTTCATCCCTGATATGTGTACCTCCGACGCCTCCGAGTGCTCGAGTGCCGATGGTCCCGAAAAGGGCCAGCGGCTAACGATGGTCATCGAGAAGACCTCAGAGATTAAGAACCCCACCGAAGCGGGCAGCCACAGCGCCGACTTCCGGGTCATTGGTCCCGCGGATTCGGTTCCCCTCATCGGGCCCGCCGGTGGCAAGGCCGCTCACAAGGGTATCGTCGAGCTGGAAACCGGCGCCAAGATTGAGTTGTCCGATAACAACAACAAGCGCGGCTTCGAGATGGTGGTAATCGCCAGCGGGTTCAATGACGGCACTTCTGCCGTAGCCTATGTGCTGGTTCAGCAAACCGGTGAGCCAACCTGCGAAGACGTTATCTCGGGAGGCGTCCAGGTCGGAGACAAAACTGTGGGCTCTGACGATGTGGCTAAGATAGCGGTTGCAGTCAGCTCGCCTACCTTCAAGCCGGGCAAGGTCAACTACATCTGCGTATCCGACGGCGAGGGCCGCCGGGCTGACGGTGACGTTGAACAGTTCGAGCTGGAAGACTCCATTCGCGTGGTTCCTGACTCGGTAAACGCCGGTGACACTGTTACCGTGTTCGCTGAGGACTTCACGCCAGGCCTCCCTGCCACCAAGGTGGAAGTGGGCGGTGTGGACATCTTCGGGTGGTCCGACGCCAAGGTTAGTATCCCTGTGACCAGGAGTGATGGTTCGTCTACCGGAACCTTCGTAATGCCCAGCTCCATCAACGGCAACCCGGTGGTGGGTATCAAAGCGGTTAAAGTCCACTTTGGCACTGCCAACGCCGCTACCAAGATCACGGTTGCCCCAGCCGGTCTGGTGGCCAGCAAGACCGACGTACTGCCCAACGAAAGCATCACCATTACCGGTAGTGGTTTCGGCACGCAGTCCTGCGTTCCCGTTAAAAACATCAAGTTGGACGACGTGGCAATCCAGGTGGACACTGACTCCCGGATCCGGTGCGACCCTGACGGCAGCAGCGGTCCCCTGGACACGATTGACGCCGTGGAAGTGTCTAACTCCGGTCAGTTCGTCGCCACGGTAACCCTGTGGCAGGAAACCGGCACTGACAACCCGACGCTGATTTTCGGTTCCCACACGTTGAAGGTGGAGGACAGCAAGGGTTTCACCGGGTCCACCACCCTGACCATCGCGGAACCCACGATCTCCGTGGTCCCGGAAGTGGCTGGTCCGCGTGACTACGTCACAATCCGCGGCGCGAATTGGCCCGTGGACAACCCGGACAACTCTAACGCCGGACTGGTTCAGGTGGAAATTGAGGACGACCCTCGCGGGAAGCGCCTCTACAATGTGTACACCAACGGCACCGGTGGCTTCGCGGTGGAGCACCGCGTGTCCAAGGACGTCACCATTCCCTCTAGCGTCAAGGTTACCGTTAGCTACGGTACAACGGCCGTGGTCAAGATTGGTTCGTTCGCGATACCGGCCGCCACCATTAAGGTTGAACCGGCGGCAGCGCAGCCTGGCGACCTCGTCACCCTGTCTGCTACGGACATGAAGCCCTACGCTTCGGCTGACGAAGTAAAGATTGGTGGTTCCGAGGTTAACTTCGACTCCACCAATACCGACATCGACGGCAACATCAGTCTCTCGAACCTGCTGGTTCCGGGTCTCGATCCGGGCGTCTACAGCATCCTGATGAATGTCGATGGCACCATCGCCATCGGCGAGCTTGAGATACTGGCCGAGGACAGCGCGGCCGGCGCCAAGGCGGAATTGCCTGGCGCGCTGGAAGCGTTGGGCGACAATCTGGTCCGCGTGTTCCACCACAATGGCGTGACCAAGGATTGGGACTTCTTTGACCCCAGGCCTGACTACGCCGAAGCGAGCACGCTGAAGGCCCTGGTCAACGGCGCGCCCTACTGGGTGCTCGTTTCCGAAGGCCAGGAGAATGTTTTGCTCAACAACAAGGCTCACACCCTCACCTGCGTGGACGGCGACTGCTGGAACCAGATTGTCTGGTAAATCCACCGCGCCTCAACTGACGTAAAGTCATTGGAGCACGCAAAAGTACCCACCCCAAAGCGTAAGCGGCGGGGTGGGAAAACCCCCACAAGCAGGAGCGAATGAGATGAAGAGAATTGGAGCGATGGCGGCGGTGGCATTGATTGCCCTGCTGTTGGCGTTGCCCCTCGGAGCCGCAATGGCTCAGGACGGGGCTCCCGCCGCCGGCAACCTGCCGCCAGCAACCCTGTTCGGGACGGTAACGGCCGATGGCCTGCCTGTGTCCGAAGGAACAATGATTACGGCCATGGTTGGCGACGAGATAGTCGGCTCCACCATGGTTAAGGTCGGGGGCGCGTTTGGCCCGCTGAAACTGATGCAGCCCTCCGGTCAGGACATGGTGGTTACCTTCAAGGTGGGAGACCGGATGTCGGGCTTCACCTACAACTGGGCGAGCGGTGGTCTGGATAACGAGATGATTACCGCGAACCTGGCTGACGACGCCGGAGCCATGGGGCCAGCCGGCCCTGCGGGCGCTCCGGGCGCGGCCGGCGTCGCCGGGCCGAAGGGAGATCCGGGAGCCCCCGGTGAGCAGGGCGCGCAAGGCGCGCAAGGCCCCGCGGGTGAACCCGGTGCTGCGGGCGCGGATGGCGCTGCGGGCACCCAAGGCCCCCAGGGGCCCGTCGGTGGACCTGGCAGCGCCGGTTCCATGGGCATCATCGCGCTCATCGTGGCCATCGTGGCGGCGATAATCGGCGTGGTTGCCATCATCATGGGCCGGCGTCAAACCGCCTAACCGCTGCTGACCAGGCCCAAAGCCCCCGCCGATTCAGGTCGGCGGGGGTTTTTTATTCGGCGGGGTTTTTTTATTGAAGGCGGGGGTGGCTGGTATAATGCGCCCATAGCGGAGGATACTAAAGTTGGCTGAAATGGACCCAGTACTCCAGCTGACCGGCATATACGCCGGGATCATCCTCGCCGTGGTGACGCTCCTGTGCAGCGTTTACGCCTGGGACAGCAACCGCCGGCAGCAGGATATGCAGCGGCAGTTCCGGGAAGCGCGGGAAGATATGCAGCGGCAGTTCCAGGAAGCGCGGGAAGATATGCAGCGGCAGTTCCAGGAAGCGCGGGAAGACCGGCAACTCCTCCGCGAAGATATGCAGCGGCAGTTCCAGGAAGCGCGGGAAGACCGGCAACTCCTCCGCGAAGACATGCAGCAGCAGTTCCAGCAGGTCCGCGAGGAAAATCGCCGCGAGCACTTGGAGATTCTGCGGGTAATCGCCCAGCACTTGCACATCGAGGACGGCACGGTGGTGGCCCCGGTGGGCGACGCCAACCCGACGGGAACGCCGGCCCCGGTGGGCGACGCCAACCCGACGGGAACGCCGGCCCCGGCTGACAACTAGCTGCCCGGCTCAGCCCCCCATCCTAGGTACAACCCTCACCCCAACCCCTCTCCCATAAAAGGAGAGGGGCTTTTTCGCGCCATCAACTCCGTTTTCGGCTAAACCCGCAATCGCTCCGCTTGGCGACGGTGGCGTAGGTTGGGTAAGATTTACGGGAACCGCACATCGGTAGTTTGATGTCAGTTTGGTCGCCAGGATTGGGTGCCAGGAAGAGGAGGGCGGTTATGCGGCAATGGCAATTGGTTAGAGGCTTTCACGCAAGCAGGATGATGGTATTTTGGGCCGCCATAGTGGCGTTGCTGCTGGTTGCGCTGCTGGGCGCGCTGGGAGCCGGCCCCGATGAACCGCCGGGAGCAAGCGCCGTCAAGGTGGGTAACGCCGGCGATGGTGGCGAACCCGCGGGAGCCGGTCCCGGCGCAAATGCCGGCCAGTGGGATGTTTTTGAAGGCCACGCCTTCGCCGCCGGCGGCCTTACGCCCGACGGGTTGCCGCTGGTGGCCTGCCTCGGCGGCTGCGAAGCTGGGTATGTCAGCGATCCGGTAAGGGTGGAGTCCGAAGGACGTTACACCGGATTGAAAGTTAGTCGTGATCAGTCCGATGCCGATGGCGGGGTCGACGGCCTCGTGATCGACGGTGACGTGGTTACCTTCTGGCTGGTGGGCGAGGAGAATCGGGTGCGCGCCGACCAGGCGGTGCTGTTCCGGGGCAGCGCCCAGACCCGCAAGCTGCAACTGAGCTTCGCCGCCGTTCCCACTGTACCTGGCGTGGAGGAGCAGGAAGCGGTCTCCCCAGTTCTTGTGGATGCAGCGCCCAGGTGGTCCACAACCGATTTGACGCTGCCCAACCCGGTCGAGCTGGGCCTGTTGCCAGCTGATTCGGCGCAGGCGTTCGCGGCTACAACCTTCCGTTATGGTGGGATGCCGCTGCTGCCGGGGTTCGCAATCGTGCTGGGATTGCTGCTGGCGCTGACGGGCGGGTCGGTGCTCCTCTACCGCCGCCGTCTGACCTGGTAAGCCATCGAGCAGTAACCACCAACTCGGCGCGGCGGCTTGCCCGACGCTGGTGAAGCGTTAGAGCAGGCGGAACTGGGGCGTCAGCAGGCCGATTTGCAGGCTTGGCGGCAGGTTGTTGCGCGTTACCTGCAACCGGCCCTGGGGTTCCAGGGTGCCCTCCGCCACGCCCAGTTCCCGAAGGAAGGCCTGCGGGCTGTCCGGCTCGATGGTTGACGGTTCGCCGCCGGCCCGGTAGTGCATGGGGATGAGCCACCTGGCATCCAGCTGCTGCGCCGTTTGGTTGATGGCCCGGTAGGACAACAGGTTGTGCTCGGCGCCGCCGGCGGGAGCCAGCACCACGTCGGCCGGCCCCACCAGGTCAATCTGCTGCGCGGTCAGCGGCTGCGTGATGTTACCCAAGTGGCAGATGTTCAGGCCGTCGATGGTAACGGTGTAGGCGACGTTGCGTTTTTCGCGCGGTGTATCCGCCGGCAAGGGCGACATTACGGCCCTGATGATGATGCCCTGGAATTCGTACTCGCCGGGCATATTGAATACGCGTGGGTCGCCGGGCAGGTCGGAGGCGTCGTTGTGCAGCGAATCGTCGTGGCTCACGGTAACCGCCACCACCTCCTGCGCTTGCCGTGGGTCGATGTGTACGCCCAGCGACTGCGAGTACGGGTCGGTAATCACCGCCAGCCCGGTTGCAGAGGAGCGCAGTCGGAAGCAGGCGTGTCCCAGCCAGTAAATGTCCATAGTCAGCCAGCGTCAGAGGGTGTGGAATGTTACCGGGTTGGGAGTCATTGCCCGGTTGAGTGATGTGGCCGGGGAGCGAATCGGTCGAGCAGCGCCCATCCGCCGGGCACCACCAGACTGGCGGCAATCAGCTTGATGAGGTCGCCGGGGATGAAGGGGAACAACCCGCACTGCCAAACGTCGGCGCAACCCCAGGCGCTGGCAGCGTCGGCGGGCAGAAAAAGGTTCAGCTGGAGCAGGCCGGGCACGTAGAGCGCCGCGTTGCCGAGCAGCATGGCCGCCAGCACCCAGGGCCGACGGCTCCATCCCCGCTGGCACAGGTAGCCGACGAGCGCTGCAGCCGGGATGAAGCCGACGATGTAGCCGCCGGAGGGCAGCAGCCAGAACCAGCCTGATGCTCCACCGGCGAAGAACGGCAGGAAGGCGCCTTCCACGGCGTACAGCGCCAACGCCGCCCCGCCGCGCCATCCGCCCAGCAGCGCGCCCACCAGCAGCACGGCGAAGGTCTGGCCGGTGATGGGCACCGGCGTGAATCCCAGCGGCACTTTGACTTGGGCCAACAACGCCACCAGCAGGCTGCCGGCGACAATCAGCGCGATGTCGCGGGCGAGGCGCGCCGTGCCATCGGACCTGGGAAGGATGAGCTCGGCGAGAGTGCTGGGCGCCAGGGTGGTCGAATTGGATTGAACTTGCATAATTTGCGGGCACAACCGATGGTGTCATCTGGGGCGCTGGTCGGTAGATATGCCGATGGGCAATGCGCGCCGTAGCCATATATCCTATACAGCAAATTGGCGGTCGTCAAACCGGAATCGATGCTTGTGCATACCCGCTTGAATCTGTCATTGCGAGGAGCATAGCGACGTGGCAATCTAGATGAGGTTGAACACACGTCGGCGAACCGCCGTAGCGACGGCGACGAGATTGCCACGCTGCGCTCTCAATGACAAAGTGGGTAGGCGGGAGAGAATCGATGGTGGCGGCGCCGGTGGGGGATTCGTGGGCCGAGTGCCGGCGAATGCGTCAGTTGCGCCCGTCCATTTTAGAATTGTGAGCGGACCCGCGCTGCTTGCCCACGCTCGCGGGCCGGTGTTATTGTAGTATCCCATGACTACGCGAATCAGCAACGAAGACATCGTGCGCCTGTTCAACGAAATGGCGGCGATGCTGGAAATCAAGGGCGACTCGGTTTTCAAAATCCGGGCATACCAGCGCGCGGCGAACACGATTGAGCAGCTGAGCTGGTCGTTGGCCGCTGCTGTTGCCGAGGGTGACGACCTGCGGAAGGTTTCCGGTATCGGCAAGGCCATCAGCGAGAAGGTTCAGGAATATGTGGCGACCGGCCGAGTGGCGGCTTACGACCGCTTGGCCGAAGAATTGCCCGCTAACGTGCTGGAGCTGCTGGAAGTCCCTGGCATGGGCCCCAAGACCGTCAAGGCAGCCACGCAGGAGCTGGGCATCGGATCGATCGCCGACCTGGAAATGGCCGCCCTGGATGGCCGGCTGGCGCAACTGCCGCGCATGGGGAAGCGGTCGGCGGAAAACATCCTGCGGCACATCCGGGCCCGACGTATGCGCTCCGACCGTACCCCGTTGGGTATCGCAACCGAAACCTGCGAGGCCATCACCGCCGCACTGTTTGAAGCGTGCCCCAGCCTGCTGAGCGTTACGGCTGCCGGATCGCTGCGCCGATGGGAAGAAACTATCGGCGACCTGGATCTGATAGCCGTGTCGGAACGACCCGAAGAGACCGGCCCGGCGCTGGCGGCGTTGCCGTCGGTTCGCGAAGTCCTGGTTGCCGGCGACGCCAAGACATCGGTAGTGGTGGACCCGGGCATCCAGGTCGATTTGCGCATCGGGGAGCCGGATGCGATGGGCGCCATGCTGCAATACTTCACCGGCAGCCAGCAGCACAACATCCGCCTCCGGGACTACGCCAACCGGCAGGGTTTGTCCCTGAATGAGTACGGCATAACCGTCATTGAAAATGGCGAGACGGAGCGGTTTGCCGACGAGGCGTCGTTCTACGGGCGGCTGGGTCTGCCTTGGATACCGCCGGAATTGCGCCGCGGCTCCGATGAACTGGACGCCGCCCGGAACGGCAGCCTGCCCGAATTGCTGGTTGAGTCTGATTTGCGCGGCGACCTGCATCTGCACAGCGACTGGAGCGATGGTAAGTTTCCCCTGGAGGAGATGGTCGCAGCGGTGGCGGCCATGGGCTACGAATACATGGCGTTGACCGATCACTCCCAGGGGCTGGGCGTGGCTAACGGTCTGACTCCGGACCGCTTGGAACGCCAGATCGGGGTGCTCAAAGCGCTGCAGGAACGCTATGGAATGACCATCCTGTGCGGGTCGGAGGTCGACATCCGCGCCGACGGTGCGATGGATTTCCCTGACGACGTGCTGGCGATGCTGGATTGGGTGATTGCGTCGGTGCACAACGCGATGAGTCAGGAACGCGACGTTATGACCGACCGGATTATGCGCGCGATGGAAAACCCTTACGCAACGGTCATCGGCCATGCGTCTACCAGATTGCTGGGGAGACGAGACCCGGTGGAGTTCGACATTGAGGCGTTGCTCCAGGCCGCCCGCGATACCGGAACTGCAATGGAGATTAACGCCGCTCCAGAACGCCTTGATTTGAAGGATACCCACGCCACCCGCGCCCGGGAGTTGGGCGTCCCGCTGGTCATCAACACCGATTCTCACCACGTGGACGGTTTGGTAAATCGGCGGTTCGGCGTGGCGGTAGCCCGGCGCGCGTGGTGCGGCCCAGAGCACATCCTGAATACCTACCCACGGGAGGCATTCCTCGGCTGGCTGCGCGCTCCCAAACCGCGGCGCACCGCCCACTTCGCGTCGATGGTGTCGGCGGACGCCGCCAGGTAGCCGGAATGACTACTGTCGCTGATGAGGTTGGCTTCCTGGTTGCCACCCCCCACCTGGACAACCACGACTCCACCGTTGCGAGTCTTCGGGTTATTGACCGTTTGCGAACCACTGCGGGCCGCACCGAGCCCTGGTACCGAGCAATACTGCGCGCAATCAGCGAATGGACGCTGCCGTCGGAAGACGTCGCCCATCGTCGCTGGCGCTATGTCATTGCTGGCGAAGCGCTGGACTGGATCACGCTGGCACACCGCCTCACCACCGAAATTCCAGACGCTATCCCACCGTCCGAGCTGAATGCGTTGCTATTCAGGGGCCGATTACCTCGGGATATTGACCCGGAGCAATTCCGCAGCAGCATCGGCCCTTACCGTTACACGGCGCACCTGAATTTCTGGTACGGAGTAACGGTGGAGGAAGCGTTGCAGTTGGCCGTCGAAGACACGATACGTAAAAACCGGCGGGCCCTGTGTTATCAGGATAATGAAACGGTGGTACAGGAAGCTTACCGGCATCTGTACGGCGCAACCGAATCTGAACTGGCCGACCAATTTTTGTCGGCTTCCGCTGGTGAGTGGCGCCATGACCTGAATGCGTTGTCGCTGACGGCGTACCAGGAGTTCACCTACTGGCTGTTCAAAAAGCGCGTCCACAAGTGGCATCCCGCCCGGGTCGCCAGCGACACGCGCCGGGGACTGGAAAAATTGCGAACGCTACAGTCCGGCGCTGAACCCGACGCACGCGAAAACCCGATTGCGCCCGGCTACGTTATTCAGGGTTCTTTGCCACCCGGTTGATGCTTCCAGCGTTAGCCCCCGAACGAAAAACGGCCCGCTGCAATGTGATGCAGCGGGCCGTTTGATTGCAGAGTTGGCAATGGGCTACAGGCCGTAAACCTTCCGGTAGCTGAGGCTCATGCGCTTGCGCTCAGTGTCGATGCTGAGGATTTGCACCTTGATTTGCTGGCCTTGATAGACAATCTCTTTGGGATGTTCCATCCGGCGGGCCGACAATTCGGAGATGTGGACGAGACCCTCGACCCAATCTTCCAACTTGACGAACGCCCCGAAATCCATCAGGCGCGTAACCGTGCCATCGACCACATCGCCAACCTGATAACGCTCGGGTACTGAATCCCACGGCTCGGGCTGAGTCCGCTTCAGGCTCAACGAAATCTTGCTGTTTTCCTTGTCGACGCGTAGCACCTTGAGCGTGAGTTCATCACCAATGCTGACCACTTCCTCCGGCGACTTGACCATCGCCCAGGACAACTCGGAGATGGGCACCAATCCCTCGGCATCACCCAAGTCAACGAACGCGCCGAAACCGCGCATGGAGCGCACGGTTCCCTGAACAATCTGCCCTTCTTCCAAGACTTCCAGCAGGCGTTCCTTGGCCGCGTTGCGGAGTTGTCGCCAGATGCGCCGTTCCGTCAGCACCAGTTTCTCGCGTTGGGCATCCAGTTCCAGGATGTTGAAACGGGCGTCTTCGCCGATGCGGGCATCCAGATGCTCGATGCGGCCTTCCTTGGGCACCGGCGCCATCTGGGAAAAGGGAACGAAGCCGCGCACGCCGTTCCAGTCAACGACCAAACCGCCCTTGTTGTGCTGGACCACTTTGGCGTCGACTTCCGAGTCCTTTTGGTGCAGGTCAATCAGGTCTTCCCAAACCTGTTTTTCCTGCGCCTGGTCAAAGGAGAAGACGGCCATGCCGCCCGGCCCCCGGTTGTTGAGGTGGATGACCATAACTCGCGAGCCGGGCACCATAAGTTCCCGTCTCTCGTCGGTCAGAGTGCGCATTTCCTGGGGCGGTACGATTCCTTCGGTCTTCAGTCCGGCGCTGATGACAATTCCTTCGGCATCGATGCGCACGATTTCCCCGGTTACCAGATCGCCTCGGCGGTAATCCCGTGGCGCAAACGCCGATTCGGGGAGTTCCGACATATCGGTTACTGCGTACGGGTCATGGGCTACCATCAGTATAGTTGCTCCTTAATCTTGCTTACGGCCCAATGCTGCGGCCGCATCGGCGTGGCAGGCAATAGTCTCCTTCGCGAGACGCTATCCTACAATTCACCTGCCTAATAATACTTATGTCAGGGGTTAATTGCAACCGCCTGACTCAGAAATCCCAAAACGCGTAGATTGGAGGGTTTGGCGATGCCCGCTTCGTCGAAATCGCCGTAGGTTGGTGGCTTGCACCGAGCGGTACGACCCCGGTTGCTGCCAGCTCATTAGGTTGACTAAATCAGCAATCGCCGCTCCCCTCAATGTGGACAATTTCAGGGGTGCAATGCTAACATTTTTGGGATTACATAAACCTGTTGGCTGTTTTCCCGACGATACTGGATGGCATGATGACGGACACTGCTGCTGAAATGCCCCGAGCCTATGACGCCACCGCTGTCGAACAGCGCATCTACAAAAGCTGGTGGGATTCGGGCTATTTCGCCCCCCGAATGGACGATTCCAGGCAGCCATTCTGCGTAATAATGCCGCCGCCCAACGTCACCGGCGAGTTGCATCTGGGCCATGCCCTCACCGCCAGTTTGCAAGATTCCCTGACCCGATGGCACCGGATGCGCGGGGAGCCTACCCTGTGGCTGCCCGGTAAGGATCATGCCGGTATTGCCACCCAGTGGGTGGTGGAACGCGCGTTGGCCGCCGAGGGCACCAATCGCCACGAGTTGGGACGCGAGAAGTTTGAGGAGCGCGTTTGGGAGTGGGTAGCCCGGTACGGAAACACCATCGATGAGCAGCACCGGCGGCTGGGCGCTTCCTGCGACTGGTCCCGCCTGCGATTCACCCTGGATCCCGGCCCGGCGCACGCGGTGCGCACCACCTTCGTCAACCTTTTCAACAAAGGGCTCATCTATCGCCATGAGCGCATCATCAACTGGTGCCCGCGCTGTTCGACGGCGCTGTCCGACCTGGAGGTTGAATACGAGGAGCAGGACGGCAAGCTGTACCACATCCGCTACCCACTGTCGGGAAACCCTGACCAATATGTTACCGTCGCTACGACCCGCCCGGAATCCATGCTGGGCGATACCGGAGTTGCGGTTCATCCCGACGACCCACGATACGCCGACGTGGTGGGGCGGACGGTGGCGCTGCCCATTGTGGGGCGCGAGATTCCCGTCGTTGCCGACCCGGCAATCGAGATGGAATTTGGTACTGGCGCCCTGAAGGTTACGCCGGGCCACGATGCCGTTGACTTCGAAATCGGCGAGCGCCACAACCTGCCCATCGTGAATGTCATCGGGTTTGACGGCTGTCTCACCGCTGACGCCGGCGAAAAGTACGCCGGTATGGAGCGTTTCGCAGCCAGAGCCGCCATCGCCGTCGAACTGGATGCGCTGGGAGTTCTGGAGCGTGTCGAGGACTATCACAACTCGGTGGGGCATTGCCAGCGGTGCAATGAGGTAGTGGAGCCGCTCATCAGCCTGCAATGGTTCCTGAATGTGGGCCAGCATACCGAAGCGGACAGCATCGCCGGCCGCGCCCACGCCGCAGTGGCCAACGGGGACATCGAGATCGTTCCGGAGCGGTTCTCCCGGGTCTATCTGAACTGGCTGGAAAATATCCGCGACTGGTGTATCAGCCGGCAGTTGTGGTGGGGTCATCGGATTCCGGTGTGGTATTGCGCGGCCTGCGGCGAACAGGCGGCCCACATCGACAATCCTGACGCTTGCGCTCACTGCGGCAGCGACCGTATTGAGCAGGACAGCGACGTGCTGGACACCTGGTTCAGCTCCGGTTTGTGGCCTCATTCCACATTGGGCTGGCCGGATGAAGCGTCGGCCGACCTGGCTAACTTCTACCCCAACGCGGTTCTGGAGACCGGGTACGACATCCTGTTTTTCTGGGTGGCCCGCATGATTATGCTCGGCATCGAAAACACCGGTCAGGTGCCGTTCCGGTCGGTGTACCTGCACGGCATGGTGCTGGACGCCGAGGGTCACAAGATGAGCAAAACCCGCGGCAACACACTCGACCCGCTGGAACTGGTGGAACAGTACGGCACCGACGCCCTGCGGTTCGCCCTGACCACGGGCACGGCGCCCGGAAACAATCTGCGGCTCAGCGACGACAAGCTGGAATCGGCCCGCAACTTCGCCAACAAAATTTGGAACGCCGCCCGCTTCGTGATTAGCGCCGTTAGAGGCCGGGATGATCTCGAAGGTTGGTATGAACTGCCCAACCCCGTGCACCGGGAAGATCGCTGGATCGTCAGCCGGCTGGATGCCGTTACCGCTGCGGTGGGTGACGGGTTGACCGAGTTTGAACTGGGCGAGGCGCAACAAAAGCTGTACGACTTCATCTGGAATGATTTTTGCGACTGGTATATCGAGATGGCCAAGGTGCGGCTGCGGGGCACACAACCCGGCGAGGCCGCGGCGACGCTGGCCCACGTGCTGGAGCGGTCGCTGCGGCTGTTGCATCCCTTCATGCCGTTCGTTACCGAGGAAATCTGGCAGAACCTGACCGCCGGCTTGCCGGCCCCCGCTGCGGGTTTACCGGCCTCAATAATGGTGGCATCGTATCCCAGCGCAGACGGTTCCCGTGCCGCCCAGGATGCCGAGGCGGAAGTGGACGTGGTCATGCAAACCATCCGGGCGGTGCGCAACGTGAGGGCGCAGTTGCGAATCCCGGCCGGGCAAAGGTTGGAAGCGGTGATTGAATCCAATGGCATGGACCAGGTCGTAGAAGAGGAAAAGGCAATCATAGGCGCGCTGGCTCGAATGGAACCCCTCCGGGTGGTCGCGTCCGGTGAGGATGGGCCAGCCGCCGGAGTCAGCCTGGTGGTCAACCCGCTGGTGGTGCGCCTCCCGTTGACGGGCATCGTTGACCTGGCGGCGGAAACCGAGCGTCTCGGCAAGGAACTGGACGACATACGCGTCAATGAGGAACGGGTACAGCGGCTGTTGGACAACCCCAATTTCGTTGCCAAAGCCCGCTCGGAAGTGGTGGAGAACGAGCGCAATCGCCTGGGCGGATTGACCGAACAGCGGCAGCGGCTCGAGGGAATCATTGCACAACTGACCGCGCACAACTGACCGCATAGCAATCAAGATTGCCGAATCCGGCTGCTTAAGACTGGTGCATCTTGGTCACAAAACTGTCAAAATATACAAACTAAACGAGCCATGGGGCAGGAGTTCTTGGATGACGCGTAAAATTGCACGATTTATGATCCTGGGTTTGGCCGCTATTTTGGTCGGAGCCGCTATAACCGGGTGCTTCGGTGGCGGCGAACCGGAAGTGCCAACCCCAACCCCAACCGTCGATATACAGGCCACCATCCGCGCGGCCGTTGATGCAGCGGTACCGGCGGACACGCCTACTCCTGAACCTACCGAAACACCTACGCCGACAGTTCCACCAACTCCCAATATTGCGGCAACGCTGGCCGCGATGTTAGCCGCTCAGCAAGTTCCAACTCAGCCGCCGCCAACGCCAGTACCTGCCGATACGCCTACGCCGGTGCCAACTGCCGTTCCCACGGCGGTTGTCGCTTCAACACCGACAACTGGAACCAACCCGATGGCCGGGCCGCCGGCCATCATTATCGGTAAGGTCACCATTGGCGGCGCAACCGCTCCAGAAGGAACGTTAGTGTATGCCCGGCCCAAAGACCGCACGTTGCCACCTGTGCAGGACCAAACCGATGAAAAAGGTAACTACCAATTGAACATCACCAACATTGGCACGACTTACGACCTGTGGGTGGAGGGAAAAGACTCCAACGTCGATACTGATACGCTGACTCGGGGCGATGTGCAAAAAAAGGATTTGTCGGTCGCAAAATAGGATCCAGGAGTTTCGCTTAACCAACGTCCCGGTTCCAATCGGAGTCGGGATGTTTTTTTGCTCAATTAGTAAGCCGCGTCCCGCCCGGAGCGTGATGGCTGGCCCCGCGTGGGTCGAGCCAGCCTCTGCTACAATGGCGCTAATTCCACGGATTCGTTCTCACCGGTCGGCAGTATATGTCAGCAACCACAGCCTTGGGCATTATCGGTTACCCTATCGGGCACTCCATTTCGCCACTGTTTCAGCAGGCGGCGTTGGATCATCTGGGTATCGAAGCGGAGTATCGGCCTTATGAGGTGCACCCGGAGGGGGTTGGCGATTTCGTCGCTGGATTGCGGTCGGAACACGCAATTGGGATCAACGTAACGGTTCCGCACAAGGAAGCGGTCATCCCTTTCCTGGACGAGGTTGATGATTGGGCAACCGAGGCTGGGGCGGTCAATACCATCGTTAACCGCTCGGGGCGACTGACGGGCCACAACACCGATGGCTACGGGTTTCTGCGGGCGTTGCGCGAGTCGGGTGGTTTGGAGCCGGAGGGCAAGCGCGTTTTGATCCTGGGCGCCGGCGGCTCGGCCCGCGGTGTTGTGCAGGCGCTTTTGCGGGCCGCCGTGGGCGAGCTGCATATCGCCAATCGCACTGTGGCGCGTGCCGAAACACTGGCACAGCTGGCTGAAAACCGGGGAATACCCGCCACACCGTTGGCGTTGGACTCTGAAGCTGTAGCGGCGGCGGCGGCGCAGGCCGACCTGATTGTCAATTGCACGTCGGTGGGGATGCGGCACGGGCCCGACGAAAGCGGTTCCCCGTTGGCGGCGCATCAGGTGCCAGCCACGGCTCTGGTATATGACCTGGTGTATAATCCGATGCTGACGCCTTTATTGCGGGCGGCGGAAGCAGCGGGGGCCGCAACGCTCGGCGGCATTTCAATGCTGGTGTACCAGGGCGCGGCATCTTTCGAAATCTGGCTGGGCCAGCCGGCTCCGGTAGACGTGATGATGGATGCGGCGATGGCGGCGATGCAGGCACGGGAAGCCGCCGCCAACTGACCAGGTTCCTTCACGCCGGTACATTCAAGCCGGTTCGCCCGGATCAGCGCGGGGCGTCCAATGTTTCCACAGGAGGCACTTCGGCAATGATACGTTGGTTTACGGCAGGTGAATCCCACGGCCAGGGTTTGATGGTGATTGTGGAGGGCGTGCCGGCTTACCTGTATCTGGACGAAGAATATATCGCCCACCACCTGGGGCGACGTCAGCGCGGCTATGGCCGGGGCGGCCGTCAACAGATTGAACGCGACCACGCCCACATTCAGACCGGCGTGCGCCACGGCTATACGCTGGGCAGTCCAATTGGAATGCTGATCGAAAACCGGGACTGGGTCAACTGGCAGGACGCCATGGCGGTGGAGTACGTCGAAAACCCGTCGCAGGAAGGGCGCAACCAGCGGGTTACCCGCATTCGGCCCGGGCACGCTGACTTGCCGGGCGCAATGAAATACGGTTTCCACGACGTGCGTAACTCGCTGGAACGGGCGTCCGCTCGGGAAACCGCCGGGCGCGTGGCCGCCGGCGCCGTCGCGATGAAGCTGCTGGAAGAGTTTGGCATCAAGCTGCACAGCCACGTACTGTCAATTGGCCGGGCGAAAGCCAACCCGCCGGAGCACGGAGCCATCGACTGGGCTGCGGTGGAAGAATCGCCGGTGCATTGCGCCGACTCCGATGCTGCTGACCGGATGATGGCCGAGGTAGACGCCGCACGGGAGGCTGGCGATACCGTCGGTGGTGTGGTCGAGGTGATTGCGGAGGGTGTGCCCATCGGATTGGGCTCCCATGTACATTGGGACCGCAAGATAGACGCCAAAATCTCGCAGGCGTTGATGAGCATTAACGCGGTGAAAGCCGTCAGCATCGGCCCCGGTTGGGAACTGATGGACAAGTGGGGTTCCGAGTTCCAGGACGTTATCGAGCCGGTAACCGACCCCGACCAACCCTGGCAGCGCAAGACCAACCGGGCCGGGGGCACGGAAGGCGGCATGACCAGTGGGACGCCCCTGGTGGCCCGCTTCGTCATCAAGCCGATTGCCACCCTCCACAACCCGCTGCCCTCGGTAGACCTCGATACCGGCGAACCCGTCCAGGCCCATTTCGAACGCAGCGACGTGTGTCAGGCCCCGCCGGCCGGAGTAATTGGCGAAGCGATGATGGCGTTGGTGCTGGCCGACGCCTTTATGGAGAAATTCGGCGGCGATAGCATCCCCGAAACCAAGCGCAACTTCGAGGGATACCAGGCCACCGTCGGGCCCCGCCTGCGCTATAGCTGATAAGCGCTAGTGGGCCATACCCGCAAGTGAGGATAGAATCATGGATCTGATTACGGCGGTCATTGGGGCGGGGCTGCTGGTCATTGGTTTAGTAATCGGCCTCATTGTTGGTTGGCTAGTATGCAAAGTTTTGGCTGAAAGCGAATCTACCACCTTGCGCGCGGACCACGAAAGGGCGTTTGCCAGCATAGAATCAGCTCATCGCGAAACAGTGGCCACCCTGAACGGACGGCTGGAACAGATTGCAACAGCCCAGGAAATCGTCGAAAAGGCCAGGGAGCAACTCAACACAGAGTTTCAATCTACTGCCAGCAAAGTTTTGCAGACCAACAACGAGCAGTTCGTTCAATTAGCCAACGCGAGTCTGGGCAAGACACTGGAATCCGCCCGGAGCGAATTCCACCAACGTCACCAGCAGTTTGAGCATCTAGTCAAACCATTGGCAGAGAACTACGCCAACCTCAACCCCAAGATTGAGCAATTGGATGGTAGAGTGCAGTCATTCACCGAAGCAACCGCCCGGCTGGAAGGGGCGCTTAAAGGCGACAATCGCGCGGTGGGAACTTGGGGCGAGATTCAGTTGCGCCGGGTAGTTGAGCTCGCTGGGATGACCGATTACTGTGATTTCGCCGAGCAGCTAACTATCGGCGCATTGCAAAGCCGCCCCGATCTGATTATTAGATTGCCAGAGCGTCGGGTCATAGTAGTGGATGCGAAAGCGTCTACCGCCGCATATTTGGAAGCCGGTCAGGCCGGGGATGACGAAAGCGCGCAATCGGCGGCGTTCAGCAGACACGCCAGTGCTCTGCGAACCCAAATAGATGGTCTGAGCCGCCGGGATTACGGACGGCAAGTACCAGAGGCGCTGGATTTTGTAGTGATGTTCGTTCCCGGTGACCAGTTTCTCTCGGCGGCAATCAGGGCTAATCCCGGACTTGTTGAGTATGCCATGGACAAGCGGGTCGCCATTGCCACGCCGGCGTCCCTGATCGCCATGCTTTGGGCAGTCGCCAACGGTTGGCAGCAGTATGAAATTGCCCAAAATGCGGAAGAGATCCGACACATCGGAGCACAGATGCACGGTAGCTTGACCGAGTTCATTAAAGCCTACGCCACCGTTGAGCAACGTATTCGGCAAACCGTTGATGCGTTCAATGGGTCGGTGCGCGTAATGGAGAATCAGCTGCTCGACCCGGCCCGCGCGATGGCAAGCATGGGTGTCGGCAATGTGGACGGGTTGCAATCCGTATCCGAAGTATCCCGTGGACTGCGCCAACTCCCAATGATAACCCCGGATAGTACGGTAACCCCGGATAGTGATGAGAGGATTGCCTAGCCATGCCGGAGGGCGTTACCCTCTTCCAACCTCCTACGCACGTTCCGCAGATTCAGACTTACGCCAATCAACACCAACGCCATCGTTAGCGCACCTTGCGAGGCCAGATATGACGACTAAACCCTCTGCGCTGCTACCGGCTGCGGCAATCGGCCGGTTCCCGGATACTCCTAAAGAGGACATGCAAAATCTTATCCACCTGAATGCTCCCGGCTACATTCCCGTGCTCAATCAGCACTTTGCCACGCCGGAGACCACCGCCGTCCTCAGCGAATTCCCGATCGGATGGAACGTGAGCCAGCGGCGGGGTCTGCTGTCTCCCGACCTGCTGATTGTTTTTGACACCGAACCGGCCAGCATCATTGCCAACAACGGCTACTCTATCGAGTACCACGGCAAGCCGCCCGACTTCGTGATGGAAGTTGCCTCGCGCCACACCGCCCGCCGCGACGAGACGGAAAAACGGGATGGTTACGCCGCCTACGGAGCGCTGGAATACTGGCGTTATGACGATACCGACGGTCGTTACTACAGCGTAAACCTGGCTGGCGACCGGTTAGTGGATGGTCGGTATGAACCCATACCCGTTACTGAGGTCAGCCATGCTCGCCATTGGGGTTACAGCACGGTACTAAACCTGTACATCTGTTGGGAATACGGCTGGTTGCGCTGGTACGACCCGGCAGCGCAACGCTACCTGCCTACCTACTACGATGAATCTACCGCCCGCGAGGCCGCCGAAACCGCCCGCGAGGTCGCCGAAACCGCCCGCGATGCTGCCGAAACCGGCCGCGTCTCTGCCGAAGCTCAACTCGCCGCTGAGCGTCAAGCCCGCCTCGATCTCGAGGCCGAAATTAGGCGCTTGCGAAGCCGTTAGTCCCCAATGAATCCCCCCTGACCTATTGGCGAAGGCGGCTTGAACCATGAAGTACGGTGTTACGCTGCTGCCCACATCCTTCCGGACCTTGCGCGAACACGTCCGGCTGGCTGAGGACGTGGGGTTTGACTACGTGGGTATTGCCGATTCGCAATCGTTATTTCGCGAGCTGTTTGTTTCCCTGGCGGTGGCTGCCACCGAGACCACCCGAGTCGATTTGGGGCCATCGGTAACCAATCCGCTGACCCGGCACCCGGCGGTAACCGCATCGGCCATCGCTTCGCTGCACGAACTGTCCGGCGGTCGGGCTTTTCTGGGCATCGGCACCGGAGATAGCGCGGTGCTGAACCTGGGCCTGCGCCCGGCGCGGATGCTCGCGCTGCGGGAATACGTGGATGCGGTGCGAACCTTCCTGAACGGCGGCGCCACAGAGTACCTGGGTCGGGAAGCCCACGTCCGTTGGAGCCAGTCGTCGGTTCCCATCATGCTATCCGCCGAAGGCCCGCGCACGCTGCGAATGGCGGGCGCAATCGCCGACCGGGTGCTGGTGCATACTGGGCTGACGCCGGCGGTGCTGGACGATACGATTTCCCACATCCGCACCGGCGAGCAGGATGCCGGCAAGCGCAAAGGAACCACCGAGGTCTGGGCGTTCGCCAAGTGCAACATCTCCGATGACCGGGCCGCCGCCGTTGACGAAATCAAAATGGCCCTGGCCGCCAGCGCGCACCATGCCTTTCGTTTTACTCTGGAAGGCAAGCATGTGCCCGCGGCGTTGCACGAGGCGATGATGGCCATGCAGGGTGAGTACGTGCCCGCCGAGCACGAGCAGGTTGGCGACACGCGCAACGCCGCACTGTCTGACGAATTGGGCGTTACCGACTATCTGGCCGACCGCTTCGCCGTGGTGGGCTCGCCGGACGATTGCCGCACTAAGGTTCGGCAGATCAGTGGCTCGGGCGTAGACGTGTTGCAGATAACCGCCATCAGCCACGAGCCGGCTAACATCATCCGAAGATTCGGCGAGGAAGTAATCGCAAAGCTGTAGTGCCAGACCGCGTTGGCGATGCTGGCCGGAGCACCGAGAAAACGCGCCCTCCCATCTGCGTGGCAGGGCGCGCGTCGCTTGGCTGCGCTGAAGGTTACGGGAACAGTATCTCGCCGGTTTCCGCGTCTTCCACGGTGATCGCCGTTACGGGGCAGTTCTCGGCGGCTAGGACGATGGTGTCTTCCGGGTCGCCAGCCGCGTCTTTGACGTAGGACTGGCGGTCATCGTTAAGGCCGAAGGTGTTGGTTGCAAAGGTCTCGCACATGGCGTTGCCCACGCACACGTTGTAATCTACGGTAATCTTGAGTTGTCTGGGCATCAGTGTAACCTCCTCTTGTTACTGCTGGATGATAACGGGTTGGCCTGGAGAATAATCCCGGCTGACATTGCTAGCGGGTGGCAACCGGCAGGTTTAGCAAAGTGCGCTGGCCCACGCTGGGCAAGTATTCCAGTTCGGCGGCATCGCATTCCAGTTGGAAACCCTCGTAGCGACGCGCCAGCTCGGCGAAGGCTTCTTGTCCTTCCAGGCGGGCCAGCGTGGCGCCCAGGCAATGATGGACACCGCTGCCGAAGGATACGTGGGGATTGGGGTTGCGACTAATATCCAGATCGTCGGGTTGCTCGAAGACCTCCGGATCCCGGTTGGCCGATGAGATGACCCAGCGTACCCGGTCGTCTTTCCCCACGCGCTGCCCGTGTCCCAGTTCCACGTCCTGGGTGGCAATCCGCTGGATGGATTTGAGGGGCGAATCGTAACGCAAAACCTCTTCCACCGCGTTGACCACGTGGGTGTCCGGATCGGAGCGTAGCAAGTCAAACTGGTCGGCATTTTGCGCGAAGGCTAGCACGCCATTGGAGATCAGGTCGTTGGTAGTTTCGTGGCCGGCGACCAGCAGAAGCAGGGCATTGGCCAACACCTCATCGCGAGTGTAGGCGCCCATTATTTCGCCCTTGCAAATGACCGACAGCAGGTCGTCGCCAGGGTCCCGCACCCGCTCGGCCACGATTGGAGCCAGGTAGTCGGTTACGGCCTGTACGCCGGCGGCGAAGTTGCGGATGCGGTTGGGGTCATTGCCGTCAAAGCCGCACATCTGACTAGAAAGTTCCTTGACGAACGCGCGGTCGCTCTCCGGTATATCCATCAGGCCGGCGATAATGCTGTAAGTGAGCGGCGTGGCGAAGTCGTGCATAACGTCCATGCGGCCCGCGCCCTGCAAATCGTCCAGCAAATCGCTGACGGTTTGACGCACCAGCGGACGCCAGGTTTCCATCGCTTTGGGTGTGAAAAAACCGTGCACCACCTTGCGCTTTTCCTTGTGCGCGGCGCCGTCGTTCTGGGTGAAACGGGCGGCGAGCCACTGCCTCACGGCGCCAAACAGTTCCATGTCCTCTTCCGGAATGGACGGAGACGGCGGGGCGGTGTCGCGCAGCGCAACTTCGGAGGAAAAATATTCCGGGTGTCGGGCCGTCCACACCAGCCGTTCGTAGTTGGTCACCACCCACAGCTGATACTGTTCGTTCCAGCGCACCGGCTGTTCGTCCCTCAGCGCACCAAAATAGGTGTAAGGGTCGCGAATGGCGTCAGGCGCAAAGAGGTCGTCGTGGATGGCAGCAGGCATAAAATCCAACCCCCTGGGCAACGGGTCTAGTCGCCGTCAAAACTATCACAAGCGATGCTATAATTCAAACTGAGCAGTTTGTTAATCTGTATCAGGGAGGCACGGTAGCCATGGCCAAAGTATCCATGCACATCACTGTCGAGACTGAGGACCGGGGAGACTGCTGGACGTGCTACGTCCCGGAGTTCGGGTTCACCGTGTATGGGGAATCCCCTGATGCCGCCCGGTCGGAAGTGGACAATGCTTTGGCGGCCTTGATTGGGAGTTTTTTCCAGGACTTGGAAGCTATCCAACGGTTCCTGGAGAGCCGAAACGTACAATACAGTATTCAATCGGATTCTGACGCCGATCGTCGGATTCCAACAACGGAGATGAGCCACGCGGAAGTGCTCATTGCCTAAATATAAGTGGCTCAGCCCTCAGGAAGTGGCTGGGATACTGGCTAGGCTGGGCATGAACGAAATATACAGTGTAGGGGGACACGCTGTATATGCCAGCAGCCAAGACCGGCGCGTCGTAATCCACTTTACAGAACAGTGGGACATCGCTTTCGGTGAAGTGGCCCGCCACTTGATGGCCATCAGTTTTAGTCAAACCGAAGTACAGGCGGCATTAGAATCCCTCTACGCCGACCACTAACTCGAAAATAGGCCGGAATTAAATGCAGGCAGCCGCACCTTAAGCTTGACACGGTGCGGCTGCCTTTTGTTCGCGTAAAACCCGGTGCATTGACCGGAAATTACTGCGCGCTGGTTACCTTTACGGGGAGGCTCTCCACCGCTCGGAAGGTGAGCACATGGTCGTATTCCACGTCCTTGACCGGTATTTCGAGTTCCATGTTGTCGAACCGGTTGGCCAAGTTGCGGAAAATTTCCTGACCTTCCAGGCGAGCCAGTGTAGCGCCCAAGCAATGATGGACTCCACTGCCGAAGGCGACGTGCTGATTCGGGTAACGTTCGATGTCGAAGTCGTCGGCCCGGTCGAACACCTTGGGGTCGCGATTGGCGCCGGGGATGAACCACCGAACCCGGTCATTTTTGTGAATGGTCTGCCCATCGAGCTCAATGTCATCCATGGCAATGCGCTGGATGGACCGGACGGGCGAGTCGTAGCGGAGGGCTTCTTCGGTGGCGCGCACCGTCTTGCCTTCCGGATCCGACTTGAGGATTGCCCACTGGTCGGGATGCTGCGTGAAGGCGAGGGTGCCGTTGCAGATCAGGTTGATGGTGGTTTCGTGGCCGGCGGACAGCAGCAGCATCACGTTGTTGACCGTCATATCGCGGTTGAAGATGCCCTGTCGCTCACCCTCGGCAACCACGGAAATCAGGTCGTCCCGGGGGCTGTCCACACGCTCGGCAACCAGGGGGCTTAGATAGTCTTGCAGGTTCTGCACCGCCTTGGTCAGGGGGCGAATGCGGTCGGGGCCCTCGCGGTTCAGGAACCGCAGGTCTTTGGCCAACTCGCGCAGGATGGGCCGGTCACTGTCCGGGATGCCCAGCATCCGGGCAATTACCAGCAATGGCAACGGTGTGGCCAAGTCGGCCATCACGTCCATGCGGCCCTTCTCTTCTACGGCATCCAGCAGCTCGTCAATGGCAGATTGCACCAGGGGCCGCCACATCTCCATGGACTTTGGCGTGAAATACCCGTGCATCACCCGGCGCATATCCACGTGGTCAGGCCCGGAGACTCCGGGGTTGTAGCGTTTCTGGTCGTGCTGGATGAATCGGGAGACCTGCCACTTCTTGATGAAGTTGTACAACTCCATGTCGTCTTCATCAATGGGCGGGTTGGGCGCACGGGTGTCGCGGGCGTACACGCTGGAGGAGAACGCCTCCGGGTGCCGGGTTACCCAGACCAGATGCTCCCACGAGGTAATCATCCATACCTCGAGTTCTTCGTTGTAGTAAACCGGCTGGTATTCCCGCAGCCGATTGTAGAAATCGTAGGGTTGGTAAATGGCCTCCATTGAGAAGGGGTTGTCGTTGATGGTGCTGACCATGAGTGCAACCTCCGGTTGAGAATGAGCGGCCTGTTTTGCTCAGCCGGCAATAGACCGTTTTGGATAGGCCGATTATAACTGATTTTTGCGCGATGTGCGGCTGTTTTCGCCGGTATTATCTACGCTGTGCAAGTGACCCGCCGCAATAGCATACGGTCGCACCATGCGACTGGCACGGCGCGACCGTATGAATCCATCGTATGGATGTGGGGGAGTGGTGGGGTCGGCAATCGTTCTATCGGGCGCTGGTTACCGTCACGGGCAGACTTTCTACGGCGCGCAGCCCGATCAACTGGTCGTATTCCACCTGCTCCACCGGAATCTCAAGCTCCAGGCTTTCGAACCGGTTGGCGAGGTTTCGGAATATCTCCTGACCTTCGAGTCGCGCCAACGTGGCCCCCAGGCAGTGGTGAACGCCGCTGCCGAAGGCTACGTGCTGGTTGGGATACCGGTCGATGTCAAAATCGTCGGCCCGGTCGAACACTTTGGGATCGCGGTTGGCGCCCGAAATGAACCAGCGCACCCGGTCGTTCTTGCGCACGGTCTGTCCGGCGATTTCGATGTCGTCCAGGGCGATGCGCTGGATGGACTTGACCGGTGAGTCGTAGCGCAGGGCTTCTTCAGTGGCGCGCACGGTCTTGCCATCTGGGTCCGTCCTGAGGGCGGCCCACTGGTCGGGGTGCTGAGTGAAGGCCAGGGTGCCGTTGCAAATCAGGTTGATGGTGGTTTCGTGGCCCGCCGACAGCAGGAGCATTACGTTGTTTACCACCTGGTCGCGGGTGAAGATACCCTGACGCTCGCCTTCTGCAACCACGGAAATCAGGTCGTCTTTGGGCGCGGCCACCCGCTCGGCGACCAGCGGCCCCAGATAGTCTTGCAGGTTCTGCACCGACTGCGACAGGGGACCCATGCGGTCGGGTCCGGTGCGGTTGAGGTGGCGCAGGTCTTTGGCCAAAACCCGCATGATGGGTCGGTCGCTGTCCGGGATACCCAGCATCCGCGCAATTACCAGGAGTGGTAGCGGGGTCGCCAGGTCGGCCATCACATCCATGCGGCCCTTTTCTTCAACGGCGTCCAGCAACTCGTCGATGGCGGACTGCACCAGCGGTCGCCACATTTCCATGGACTTGGGCGTGAAGTAGCCGTGCATCACCCGGCGCATATCAATGTGGTCGGGGCCGGAGACTTCCGAGTTGTAGCGTTTCTGGTCTTGCTGAATGAAACGGGAAACCTGCCAATTTTTGATGTAATTGTAGATTTCCATGTCGTCTTCGTCGATTGGCGGATTCGGTGGGCGCACGTCCCGGGCGAATACGCTGGAGGAAAATACCTCAGGATGGCGGGTTACCCAAACCAGATGCTCCCAGGAGGTGACCATCCACACTTCGTATTGCTCGTTGTAGTGCACCGGTTGCCATTCCCTTAGCCGGCTGTAGAACTCGTAGGGTTGGTACATCGCCTCCAGGGAGAAGGGATTGTCGTTGATGGTGCTGACCATTTTGCGACCTCCGGTTGCAATTGAGCGGTGTTGCGGTTCAGCGAGTGCTGACCAGCCTAGTTTGGCCGATTATAACCGACCGGGGAGCGTGGCGCAACGATTTACGATACGCGAATGCCCGGAGCACGACGCTTTCTAGCGGCACTCCGGGCACTCAATGCACGTGCGTGATTTTGCGTTTCTGCTTACGACAGATTCAGTGGCAGCCGCTCCAGCGTGCGGAACGTGATGCTGGACGTGTAAGTCAGGTCGGCCGGGTCGCAGTCCATATTGACGTTCGGGAACCGCTGGGCCAGGGACCTGAAGGCTTCCTGTCCTTCGAGACGTGCTAGCGTGGCGCCCAGACAGTGGTGGATTCCGCTACCAAAGGCCACGTGAGGGTTCGGATACCGTTCGATGTCAAAGTCGTCCGGCCGGTCGAACACTTCGGAATCCCGGTTGGCGCTGGTGACGAACCACCGCATCCGTTCGTCCTTGTTAATCTGCTTGCCGCCCAGTTCCAGGTTATCACCGGCGATGCGGGTGATGGACTTGACGGGCGGGTCGTACCGAAGGCATTCCTCGGTAGCGCGGATCATGCGGGCGTCCGGGTCGGACTTGAACAGTTCCCACTGGTCGGGGTGGGTCATGAAAGCCCGGGTGCCGTTGCAGATGAGGTTGATGGTGGTTTCGTGTCCGGCGAGCAACAGGAGAATGGAGTTGGCTACCACCTGCTCCTGGGACATCACGCCGACGCGGTAGGCGTCAGTCATGCGGTCGAGCAGGTCGCCGTTCGGGTTCTTGACGCGCTCAGCAACCATTGGGGCCAGGTATTCCTGCAATCCCACGATGCCTTCGGTCAAGGGCTGCATCCGGTCGTTGTTGCCGCGACCGATGAACAGCAGTTTCTCGGCCAGGGAGCGGATGAACTGCCGGTCGGACGTGTCAATGCCCATCATGGCGGCGATGACCAGCAACGGCAGCGGAGTGGCGTAGTCGCGCATCACATCCATGCTGCCACGGTCTTCCGCTTCGTCCAGCAGCTGGTTAATGGCAGACTGCACCAGTGGGCGCCAGAGTTCCATGGCCTTCGGCGTGAAGTAGCCGTGGATGACCTTGCGCATATCGGTATGGTCAGGCCCTTCGTGAACCGTCACTTCCTTGCGGTCGTGCTGGATGAACCACTGAGTGAAGAACTCCTTGACGTACTCGTAGAGCCCCATGTCGGACTCGTCGATGTCAGGGTACGGGGGCAGCGGGTCGCGGTGGAACACTTCGGAGGAGAAAAATTCCGGATGGCGCGTAACCCAGACCAAGTCCTTGTACTTGGAAATTACCCACAGCTTGTAGGGATCATTCCAATGTACCGGATCCTGTTCCCGCATCCGCCCGAAATACGTGTAAGGGTCTTGCACGACTTCAGGAGAAAACAGGTCTTCATTGAAAGTGGTAACCATAACGTCCCTCCCGCAAAAATTACGGCATTCGCTGTTGCCGTCTGCGGTCGCCGACGGCTTTACTATCTTGTTAGCCGCATTGTAACAAGGGGGCAATGCAAGGTCAATAACATCCATGTGCACGTTATGGTCGTAGTTAGCCGGTCTGACCCAGCGTGGCGGCGGATTCCGTCATACAGCGTCGCAAATCGGGCGGCGACGGTTGGAATTGCTGCGTCGGGATGGCCGGCTGTGGGCCGGGATGTGGGTCGGTGGTTGGAAGCCGTCTGAATCTGTGATACAGTTATCGGTGTAGAATTCCTTGAAGCGCCATTTCAAGCACCATCTAGGAGGATTATCCGATGGAAGGAAAAGTTCAGGTTGAGATAACCTACTGCGTCCCTTGACAGCACCATGCTACCGCCACGTGGATGGCGAACGAATTTTTCCGGGCATACGGTGGTGACGTCGCAATCACGATCTCCCCGCGCGGCCAGAGCATCATGGAAGTGTTCATGGACGGCGAGAAAATTTTCGACAAGAAGGCCGAGGGCATTTACCCCGACCTGGGTCGCGTCCGCAAGATGAAGGAACTCATCACTGCCAGAATTGCGCGAGCCGACATGGCAATCGCCGCCGATAACTAATCGAACTCGGCACACCGCATGAAATCACCGCCGCTCCGGGTTGGAGCGGCGGTTTTTATTTAATATGGTGATGCTGTCTTAAACGTAAGATGGCGCCCATCTGATCGCGCGGGTTTATTTCTGGGACGAATGCAACTCCAGCCGCGTCTCAACTGCACACCAGACTTGCGCCGCCACGGTCTCTACCGACCGGTTGGCCTCCACCAACACCCAACCGCCCTGGTTTGCCGCAGCCTGCCGTTGGAATCCGTAACGGACGTTGTGGTGAAAGTCGGGTTGTTGGTCTTCAAATCGGTCGGATTCCTCCCCGTACCGGAGCCCGAGTTCCAGTTGCCGGCCGTGCACTCTGCCCAGTCCGATGGACGGGTCGATGTCCAGCAGAACGGTTAAGTCCGGAAACCGTCCGCCGGTGGCAATGTCGTTCAGCCACTCGATGCGCTCCAGGTCGATGCCCCGGCCGTAACCCTGGTATGCGATTGTTGAACCGGCAAACCGATCGGCGATGACCACCGCGCCCGTTGCGAGCTGCGGTTCAATCACCTCAAGCATCAACTCGGTGCGCGACGCTTCGAACAGGAACAGCTCGGCCAGTAGCGACAACGGTTGCTCGTTGACCAAATATTGGCGCAGGTAATCACCCAGCGTCGTGGAACCCGGTTCACGCACCAACACCGTGGAATAACCCCGTTCGCACAGCGCCGTTTCCAGCAAACCGGCCTGGGTGGTTTTGCCGGCGCCGTCGACGCCCTCAAAAGCTATGAACAGGCCGGGCATTGGGATACGCCGTCACACGCCGCTGGCACCGGCCAGCTACGGGCGGTAAATCAGGACGCCGCGTTGCGGGTCGCGACCGCGGCTGGTGGACGCCAGCTTGAACTGCTCGGCCAGCAGATGCTGCAAACGCCGTATGTAAGGTCGCTGCGGTTCCAGTTGCACCGAGAATTCGCCGGACAGCACGCGGTGTGCGGCTTCTTCGGCCTCCGCCTTGGCCTCCGCCACGGTTGAATCGTTCGGTTCATCCCGGTCATCGCCAAAACGGCGGCTGGAGGGCGGCAACTCTATGCCCTGGTCGCGCGCCAGCGCGGTCAGGAACTCGCCAATCTGGGGCGCGGTATTCTTGCGCAAGACGTAGACTGGAATGCTGTTGTTCTCGGCAACCCGCACCAGTTGGCTGCCCCGGCGGTAGTGGTTCTTGGTGGTCAAGAGCACGTTGGCGCGGCGCAGTTCGCTGACGATTTCAGCAGTGATGCCACGTTCGGCCAATGTTGCTTCCAGCTTGTCGCGACTGACGCCGAACAGGAAGATGCGGGAATCCAGGCGGGGGCCGGCTCCGCCGCTGGCATCGGGTTCATCCCGGAAATTTTCCGGCGGGTATTGGTCGTAGGGAAGCTGGCTGCCGTTGCGGCGATTTTTGGTGTTGCTGCGACGACCCTGAATCTCATTGGCCGACCAGGGGGCCGGTCCCGACTCGCTTTGGCGCGGTGGCGCGGTTCGGGTCATGGAACCATCTTCGTCCATATGGCGCACTTCGGGAGCCACCTGGTAACCTCGCAGCCATTGGTCAACCACCTGGGCCACGTCTTCATGGACGGCCACTTCGTCCCAGTCCTGGATTTCTACCACCACATCGAAAGTGGGCGGAGCTTTCCGCTCCAGGACGGTTTTCTGAGTGCCCCGGAAACGCGCCTCCTGGTCGCCCAGCGTTACGGTCTGGACACCGCCAACCAGGTCGGACAGCGTAGGATTCATGATGAGGTTGTCCAGCGTGTTGCCGTGGGCGGTGGCGACCAGCTGAACGCCCCGCTCGGCAATAGTGCGGGCGGCGGCGGCTTCCTGCGTGGTACCCATTTCATCAATAATGATGACCTGGGGCATGTGATTTTCCACCGCTTCAATCATCACGTCGTGCTGCTCGGTGGGCGTCGGAACTTGCATCCGCCTGGCGTGCCCGATGGCGGGGTGCGGGATGTCTCCGTCGCCGGCTATTTCATTAGACGTGTCCACGATGATGACGCGTTTGCGCGCTTCGTCGGCGAGGACACGGGCCACCTCGCGCAACATCGTGGTTTTGCCGACGCCGGGCCGACCCAGCAGTAGAATGTTCTTGCCGCTGTAGGCCAGATCTTCGATAATCCTGATGGTGCCGAACACCGCCCGGCCCACCCGACAGGTTATGCCCACGACACTGCCGTGGCGGTTGCGAATGGCGGAGATGCGGTGCAGCGTGCGCTCCATCCCGGCCCGGTTATCGCCGCCGAACTCGCCGATACTGGTCACCACATGATCCAGGTCCTCCCGGCTGACCGTTTCTTCTGCCAGCAGGACGTCCCCAGACGAGAACCTGGCTTCCGGTGTGCGCCCCAAGTCCAGTACAACCTCCAGCAGCTCGTTCAGGTTTTCCTGCTGTTGGAGGCTGGCCTGTATGTGCGGTGGGAGCACCCCCAGGAGCTGTTCCAGTTCATCGTGGATCGGTTGTTCGACAGTCACCAACTATGGCCTCCTGCCAGCAGGTTGCGCGGTTCGTCGGGCTGGGCAATCACCGGCGTATCTTTTCGTCCGGGGCAATGCACGGCGTCAGCGTACCCGCGGCGCGTCAATCAAGGGAGCATCGGGGTCAAAGGGCGGGCCGCCGGCCAGGGCCAGGAAATAGCGGTGGATACGGGCGTCGGCGGTGAGTTCGGGGTGAAACGAGGTTGCCATCAGGTTGTTTTCCTGCACTGCGACGGGGCGACCATCGGGAAGGGCTGCCAGCACCTGCACGTCATCGCCGACCCGAATGATGACCGGCGCGCGAATGAAGATGGCGTGGTACTCGTCAGACCCCAGCGCAGCGATTGCCAAATCCTGCTCGAAGGAATCCACCTGCCGCCCGAAGGCGTTGCGCTGCACACCCACGTCCATCAGTTTGAGGGGAACCGGGTCTTCCTCGGTAATCTCTGACGCCAGCATTATCATGCCGGCGCAGGTTCCCCACACCGCTGTTCCGGATTTGGCCAGGCGGGCAACCGGCTCCCGCAACCCGTACAATGACATCAGGCGGCTCAATGTGGTGCTCTCACCACCGGGGATAATCAACCCATCCAGCCCGTCCAGCTGGTCTGGCAGGCGCACCTCGGTGGCAGTGGAGCCAATCCTCCGAAGCACGTGGCAGTGCTCCGCGAAATCTCCCTGTACAGCCAAAACGCCGATGTTCAACTAAATGTCCAGCCGTTGTCCTGGTCGAATACCGTCGGCGCACTCCGCCGGCGGATCAACGTTAGTGAGAAGTTACACCGTTTATACGCTGCGGGTGGCGAGCAGTTGTTCTGCGGGAATCGAACGGGTGGAGATGCCGACCATCGCTTCGCCCAGGTCCTTGGAAACCTCTGCCAGGATATTGGCGTCCTGGTAGTGAGTAACAGCCTGCACAATGGCGTGGGCGCGGCGGGCCGGGTCTCCCGACTTGAATATGCCGGATCCAACGAACACGCCATCGGCGCCCAACTGCATCATGAGGGCAGCGTCGGCGGGAGTGGCCACTCCGCCGGCGGCGAAGTTGACCACGGGCATCCGTCCTTCCTCGCGGGTCTGCTGGAGCAAATCCAGACTCACTCGCATATCGCGGGCTTCCACCACCAACTCGTCGTCGGGCAGATTCTGCAACTTGCGGATGGCGTCCTGCACGGCGCGCATATGGCGCACGGCCTCCACCACGTCGCCGGTGCCAGCCTCGCCCTTGGTGCGAATCATGGCAGCGCCCTCGGAGATACGGCGCAGCGCCTCACCCAAGTCGCGGCAACCGCACACGAAGGGCACGGTAAAGTCGTGCTTCCACACGTGGTGCATCTCGTCAGCCGGCGTCAGCACCTCCGACTCGTCCACGTAGTCAACGCCCATTGCTTGCAGTATCTGAGCCTCTACAAAGTGTCCGATGCGGCACTTGGCCATGACGGGGATGGATACGGCGTCGATGATTTCGGCAATCATCGTCGGGTCACTCATGCGTGCCACGCCGCCGTCGGCGCGGATGTCGGCGGGTACGCGTTCCAGGGCCATCACGGCTACCGCGCCGTTGTCCTGAGCGATGCGGGCCTGCTCTGCATTGACAACGTCCATGATGACGCCGCCCTTCAGCATTTGGGCATGGCCAGATTTTACGGTAAAAGTGCCGGTAAGGACGTCAACCATAGGGTGTCTCCTCTCCACTGGGATATTGGATTCTCATTATAGCCGCCGGCGCAACGCTAATCAATCAGGCGTAACTGTTCAGAGTTGCGGGGAAGTGAGCAGTTGTCGGCAAGCGGCGAGGGGATTCAGTCCTTGGGCGCGCCAGGTGCCGAAGAGGGAAGCCAGGGCCATCCTGCTGCTGCTGCCCCGTTCCGACCGGGTGCCGCCGCTGATCTTGCGACTGACGACCAGATGGCGCAGGCTGCGTTCGGCGGCGTTGTTGTCCGATGGCGCCTCCGGTTCGGCCACGAAGACGAAGAGTTCTTTGATATGGCGCTCAATGCGTCGGCACAGCTTGGCCTGAGCCGCTGACGAGTCGTCCAAGCAAGGCTGGCAGATGGTCAGCAGCTGCCGTTCCAGAACCAGTTGTGCGGTGCGCCGCCGCTTGGCCTGGGGATGGGCGCTGGCTTTGGCCCGGTCGTAAATCTCGTGGACGGCGTCGGCCCACTGCGCCAGCTTTTGGTCCTTCGGGTAAAGGGCATTCAGATCATGGATGTCCCGCAGCAGGTGGACCCAGCAGCGCTGTTTGGGGCCGTCATAATGGTGGTAGGCGGCGTAGAAGTCGCTGACCAGCACGCCGGAGAAGGTGTCGCCCAGAGCCTCATCCACCACTTCCTTGTTGCGACCCCGCCGCAGGAAGTAGCGTTGGGTGGGGGTACTGAAAGTCCACACGTAGCCGTTGTGGCCATCCTCACGCCAGCCGGTCTCGTCGGCATGGACCACTGGGCTGGCGCGGATCTGGGCCAGGATCCGGTCCACTGCGGCCTGGGCCCTTTGCGCGGTACGATGCACCGCAGCCATGATGGCTCCCACGCTGAGGCTTAGCCCATGGACGGTGTGCAGATACCGCTGGATGACGGCGATGGGCAGTCGGGCCTCCTCTCGGAGCGTGGCGATCAGGCTGATCAAGTTGATACCCAGACGCTGCTGGCCCATCACCACGCCATCCAGTTGCGCGGTGGGAACGCAGCGGCGTCGGCACCCCGGACAATCCCTGGCGATGTAGACGTGCTCGGTAACTTCCGCCGGAACCTGGGGCAGCTCGATGACCTCCCGGGTGCGCTGGGTCCAGCCGCCGGATAACAGCGTTCCGCAGTCGGGACAGTGGTCCACCAAATGCTCCACCCGACGGGTGGGCGTCATGCGACGGCGGGCAAAGCCGTGGGGCCGGGGCTGGCGTGGCGCTTTGGGCTGGGCCGGTTTCCGGCTGGCTTCGGGTTTGAGGCCGGGCATCCCCCGGGCGCCACTGGGTTTGGCCCGTCCTTCCAGCTGAGCAACCCGTTGCTCCAGGCGCTCGTTGATCGCCTGCTGTCGGGCTATGATGGCCTCCTGCCGTATGACGATGGCGATGAGCACATCGCGGTCAGCGGTGGACAGGTCGATTTCCGAATCCATACCCGTTATATGACATAACCACAACCCCTCGCGCCAGCCATCCCCAAACCTCTTTGAACCAATTCCCCCCACCAAGTCTGAACAGTTACAATCAGGCCCTACCGTCACGCGTACCCACTTTAATCGGTCATTGCGAGGAGCATAGCGACGTGGCAATCTCGATGTGGTTGAACACACGTCGGCGAACCGCCGTTGCTACGGCGACGGGATTGCCACGCTACGCTCGCAATGACACAGTGGGTACGCGTGACGTCCCACCCCGTTTCGTCAGGGTCGCCTGTTCAGCCACAACGCGGGCCTTCATAATCTGAAAGCGCCACGGCGTGGTCAGCGAGTTTGACACTTCATTTGGCGTGGCGGTATGATTAACCAAGTCTTTAGCCGAGATAGCTCAGCTTGGTAGAGCACGGCACTGAAAATGCCGGTGTCGGTGGTTCGAATCCGCCTCTCGGCACCATTTTCGCTACGCACATATTGTGCGTGTTACTCATAGCGATGAGGCCTAAGTAGCTTTGGCCGCCGGCATCGCGCCGCCCATCACTGACCGGCCTTGATCCAGTCGGCGCACCGTTCGCCAATCATTATGGTGGTGCAGTTGGTGTTGGCCCTGATGACGTTGGGCATCACCGAGGCATCGGCCACCTTGACGTTTATTAGACCGTGAATGTTGAGGAACGGGTCCACGACTGCCATCCCGTCGGTGGCCGGCCCCATCTTGCAGGTGCCGGACGCATGAGTGGTGTTGAACACCGTGCTGAGCATCCAGCTGTCCAGCGCCGCGTCGGAAGCAAGGTCTTCCTCCGTGGGTTGCAGGATTCGTTCCACGATTGGACGGAATGATTCATGCCGGAGTAAATCGACGGCGATTCTTACGGACTCGCGCAGCCGTTCCCGGTCGCGCTCCAACTCCAGGTACCGATAGTTCAGGGCGGGCTGGACGCTGGGATCGTTGGCGGAGAGTCTCACCTCGCCGGCGCCGTCGGCCAGTTCCAGGATGCAGTTGAAGCGGACGCCTTCGGGGTCGAAGGGGTCGGCGCCGCCAATCGGAGACGAAAAGGAGGAAGCCGTAATCTGCATATCGTTACGGTCGGCAGAGCCGGTGGCGGTGTACCGCAGGGCGGTCTGGGACCTGGGCGCCAGCGGATCCTGGGGGTGGTCGTCGCGAACCTGGCAGATTACAGCCACAATCGGATGGTCGCGCAGGTTCTGGCCCACGCCCGGCAGTTCGTGAACCACGGGAATGCCGAGCTCTCGCAGGTGGTCGGCGGGGCCGACGCCTGAAAGCATCAGCAGCTGCGGCGATGCCATCGAGCCGGCGCTGAGCACAATCTGGCCGGCCTCGATTTGGTAAACCTCGCCACCGCTTTCCACCTCCACACCCACTGCCTTTTTCCCTTCAAACAGGATCCGGTGCACCATGACGTTGGCCCGCACGGTCAGGTTCAGCCGGTGCCGCACCGCGCTGAGGAAGGTGAGGGCGGTGCTCATGCGCACTCCTTCCGGGTTGTTCATCGGGATCGGCCCGACACCACCGGAGTCCGGAGCGTTCATGTCGTAATCTTCCGGATAGCCCGCTTCCAACGAGGACTGGACAAAGGCTTGCTGAAACGGCAACCAGTCTTCCGGCTTGAAACGGCGCACCGGAATCGGCCCTTCGCTGCCGTGGAAGTCGTCGCTAATGTCCAGGTCGGTTTCCATCTTCCGGAAAAATGGCAGGACGTCCAGGAACGACCAGTGGCCGCTCCCCGCAGCGGCCCACCCGTCGTAGTCCTCCGGAACGCCGCGCAACAACACCTGTCCGTTGATGGCGCTGGTGCCGCCCACCACCTTACCGCGCGGCGCCGGCAGCATATTGGCCTGCTCCGCAGAACCCTGAGCCCACCACGTCCAGTTGTGGGGAGCGCCCTGGGCCGAGGCATCAGGCTTGTAGCCGTACTTCAGGTCGTCCGGGTAATACTGGTAGTCCGGATAGTCCGGGCCGGCTTCAAGCAGCAGCACCGAGCGGTTGGCGTCCTCGGCCAACCGGGATGCCACCACACAACCGCCGGAGCCGGCCCCGATCACGATAACGTCGTACTTCATCAACTAGCCCCTTTCGTGCAGGTTGGGAATGATATGGGTGTGGCCGCCAGGATAACGCCGCCCCGCGCCAGTATCAACTGGGTCGCTGCGGCTGGAAGACAGCAGGGCACAACGGCAGGAGGGCCGCAGACCCAAGTGCGGCCCCCCGTTGCTGGCGAGCCGCAATGCCAAATACGACCCGAACAGCAAACCGATCCGAACAGCTCAAAGCGCCCTAACCGCGGCCGTTACGCAGCAGCAGTCCGGGGAGAGCGCCGGTGGGCTCGCCGTCCTCAAACGTAATCTCGCCGTTGACCATCGTCCAGCGGTAGCCATTGGCCTTCTGAATACGCCGCCACTCGCCGCCGGGCAGGTCCTCGGCAACCTCTGACGGCAGCACCTCCAGTTTCTCCAGGTCATAGACTACGATGTCGGCCGGAACGCCTTCTTTGATGGCGCCACGATCCCTGAACCCTCCGAAGTGGGCTGGCAGGTAGGACAGCTTGAAGTGGGCATCTTCGAGCGTAATGACGTTCTCGTCGCGCACCAGCCAGGTCAGCATATCCGTCGGGTAGGTTCCGGCGGTCAGGAACTTGACGTGGGCGCCGCCGTCGGACACGCCGGCAACGATATGGATGGAATCCAGCACCTCCGCCGTGTACTGCGCCTGGTCGCGGCCCTGAGAATCGGCGAAGAACTCGGTGGCAAGGTCGTCCTCAACGCACATATCCAGCAGCGCATCAATAACGTGCTTGCCCTGCTCGTCGGCAATCTGTTGCACGGTCTGTCCCGCCTGTGGGCTGGAAGCCTCGGTTTCGTCCGGCGCCAGGGCAATCATCCGCCCGTCGACTACGTTGACGACGAAGGATTTCAGACGCAGATCGGAATTGGTGATGCAGCGTCCGCCGTCGTGCTCGTATTCGTAGCCGTGGGTGTCGCATACGAACTGGCAGCCGTCACTGTCGACGGTTCCGCCCTGGTGTGCGCAAACCACGGACAGCAACTTGTACCCGTCGCGGTTTTTGGTCAGGAAGTAATCCGCGCCACCGGCGTTGACCTTGGCCGGCAGGTGCGGGTAGTCCGACTCCATACCGATGTCGATTTTGACCTTGCGGGTCATCACCTGAAGGCTGCCCACCGAGCCAGGCACCACCTGGGTGGGGCGGCGACCGGAGTCCCACTCGTCTTTCAACCGGCGGCGCATCTCCGGATCCTGCATCTTCGCCTTGCGTTCCGACTTGTCGCCCAGGGTTACGTCGCGCCAAGCGGGGGTGTCGTCAAACAGGTTCCAGTCTTCGAAGGTCAGCTCAAAGCCGCCGCGACGGGTTGCGCCCTGGCCGTAGACTCGCAGGCCGCGCTCGGCACAGCTTTCCAGCCACCGGATGCGCTCCCGATGCTGTTCGGGATGGACTGCGTTGGGGGCGACGGCCTGATAGAGCACGGGCCGATTGGCAGTTTCGGCCACCTTTTCGAAGAACAGGCGAGTTTCCTCACCCAGTGGACGGCCTTCTTCGCCGGTCTCCTGATAGGCCAACTCAATGAAGCCCTCGTCGCGGTCGCTGAGCACCTTGGCGAAGGTGAGCACCTCGTGCTCCGACAGCATATCGGTAATCATCGGCGTGCCGTCGTAGTCGCGTTGCACCGAGTTCACGCCGAGGACCTGGGCCGACCATCCGCAGGCGCCGGCATCCATCGCCTCGTTAATGAGTCGAACCATTTCCTGTAATTCCGCTTCGGTAGGACGCCGTTGCTTCGCTTCATCCCAGCCCATCACCCAGGCGTACAGCGGGGTGAGCGGAACATAGGTCAGGCAGTTGATACCCTTGGGAGTGTTGGCGAGACTATTGATAAAGTCGGGGAAGGTAACCCAGTTCCAGGGCATACCGTCCTTCATTGCATCGTAGGGGATGGCCTCGTTGCGGGTCATGCTGAGCATGGCGCGGTCCTGATCCTCCACGCGGGAGGGGGCGAAGCCAAACCCGCAGTTGCCCAGCGCAACCGACGTCACGCCGTGCCAGCCGGACAGGGTGCAGTAGGGATCCCAGAAAATCTGGGCGTCATAATGAGTGTGCAGGTCGACGAAACCCGGGGCCACGATCAATCCCTTGGCATCAAGGACACGGTCGGCGGTGCCGCCGTTGAGTCCGCCAATCCTGGCGATTTTGCCGTCCTTGATTGCCACGTCGCTGACGAACCGCGGGGTGCGGGTTCCGTCAACTATGGTGCCTCCCCGGATGATGATGTCGTAATGAGCCATAATTTGCCTCCAGTCTCGTGCCGTGCCATGCGTGGCAATGGAGAACGGCTACGTTGCCGGTCTCGGCTTACGTAGCCATTCTCTGCTAATGTTCGGAGTTTAGTTTACGTAGTGCGCTAACGTCAATGATACGGCAATTCTGCGCCGATGTTCCGATATTAATCGTAATCAATCAGCTATATGCGACGAATTACGCAGCCCGATAAGCGAGGAGCCTGCGCCTGACCGGCTTCAACCGGCAAAAGTTGCCCGGAGGCTGTCCAGCACTCCGGGCGTTTCGGTTTCCTGACCCGTTGGGTACTGACTAACCCGGCAACTCAGTGACGGAAATCCAGCCCGGGCCATTTCCCAATGGGAGCGTCCCCGCCCGGCTCAACTCACCGGATTGCTGGTCGACGCTGAAGATCGCCATCTGGCCGGAATCCTGGCCGGCCGAGTAGATGAACCGGTCACCAGGGCCCAGGCACAACGCGTTAGGTCGGGCCTCAGAGGGAACGATCCCGTTGGATGACAACTCTCCCGAAGCGGTATCAACCGTAAAGCAGGCAATGCTGTCGTGTCCCCGGTTGGGAGCGAACAGGAATCTGCCAGAGGCAGCAACCTGAATCTGGGAGCAGGTGTTCCGCTCGTCAAAACCTTCCGGAAGGGTGGTAACGGTCTGGAATTCGGCCAGGGTTCCCTGCGCCGTATCCAGGCGATACCCGGTCACGCTGCACCCCTGCTCGTCGGAAAAGTAAAGGACGTCCAGCGAGGGGTGGAAGCAGAAATGTCGAGGACCCGAAAATGCCACGGGTTCCACCGAAGGCGGCGTGTTGTAGGAAATGTGGCCGGTGTTCTCGTCGAACCGGAACTGATAGATAGAGTTGGGGCCGTTGCCGGCGATATGGGGAACGAAAGCGTAGGTGTTGGTCGGGTCGGTTTGCATGGCGTGGGCGCCGGTGGCCGTTTCCAGCCACTCGATAGGTGCGCCGCCTACCGAACCATCGTCCGCGACGGGATGCACTCCCACGTGAGCGCCCTGGTAATAGGCCGACAGGACGAACTTGCCCTTGCGGTCAGTAGCAATGTAGGTGGGCCATGCCTCCACGCCAACCGTCCCGTTCTGTGTAAGCCCGCCATTGGCCTGGTCAATCTGGAAGCTGACTATCTGTTGGACCTCGCGGCACCCGGCATACAGATACCGGCTATCGGGACTGATTGCCATGGTGAACGGCCCGCCGGGAACGGATACGTCAGCCTGAGGAGTCAAATCGCCAGTTTGGGGGTCTACGGTAAACACCGCTATCTTGTTATCTCCCTGAACCGCCACGTACATATAGTGAGGCATTGTGTACTCCTTCCATTAGGTGCGCCGTTGGGTGCGGTCTGATTCGGTTGCGTTGCACTCTAAACACCCGAACCAACTCGGTCAATCCCCGTATCACTGCCACGTGTACCCCCTTTGTCAAACCAAACCAACCTGCGTCATTGCGGTCGGCGCGCACCACTACTTGTCATTGCGAGGAGCGTAGCGACGTGGCAATCTCGTTGAGGTTAAGTACATATCGGTGAACCATATTGCTACGGCGACCATTGCTACGGCAACGAGATTGCCACGCTGCGCTCGCAATGACAGATTAAACTGGGTACGCGTGAGCCCGGGTCCGGTCGTGCTGCCGGAGCGCCAATCGGTTATAATCCGTAGCAATAGGGATGTGGGGCGGTTCTGGGAATGAACGCATCGCCGGTTGGCGCGGCGATGGCTACGTGAGCGCATTGGCCGTGGAGACTGGATTGGCGCGGCGACCGAAGGAGGAAGTATGACGAGTTCTCTAGAAAACAATACTGCAACTGGTACGCGGTCGGATGATGGTGTGGCCGAGTTTGATGCCATCGTCGTTGGGGCCGGCGTTACCGGGTTGTATTCGCTGTACCGCTTGCGGGAGCTGGGCTTCTCGGTGCAGGCGTTCGAGGATGGCACCGGCGTCGGCGGCACCTGGTACTGGAACCGATACCCAGGGGCGCGTTTCGACTCCGAGAGTTACACCTACGGATACTCCTTCTCCAAAGAACTCCTGCAAGAGTGGGACTGGAAGGAACTGTATTCCGGCCAGCCGGAGAACGAGCGCTACCTGAATTACGTGGCGGACAAATTTGACCTGCGCCGGCACATCCGGTTGAACTCCCGGGTGGTTTCGGCCGTTTTCGATGAAGCTGACAACCGCTGGGAAGTGGAGATTCAGGACGGCTACCGGGCGCGTGCGCAGTTCCTGATTACGGCGGTGGGCATTTTGTCCGCGCACTACATTCCGGATTTTGAAGGAATCGACAGCTTCCAGGGGCAGTGGTGCCACACCGGCCGCTGGCCGGCAGAAGGGATGGACCTGGCCGGCAAGCGCGTCGGCGTGGTCGGCACCGGCGCAACCGGCGTACAGCTCATCACGGAAATTGCCAAGGAAGTCGCACATCTGACCGTGTTCCAGCGTACCGCCAACTACTGTGCGCCGCTGCGCAACCGCCTCATCGACGATCAGATGCAGCAGGAAATCAAGGCGAGTTACCCGGAGATTTTCGAGAAATGTCTGGAAACCCCCGGGTCGTTTATGCACCAGTTCGACCCACGCTCCGCCCTGGACGTTCCACCCGAAGAACGGATGGATCAATACGAAGCTCTGTGGGCGGAACCCGGTTTCAAGAAATGGCTGAGTAACTTCTATGACGTGATGTTGCCCGGCGAGGCCAACGAGGACTACGCGGAGTTTGTGCGCAACAAGATTCGCGAACGGGTGCATGACCCGGAAGTTGCCGAAAAACTGGTGCCCAAAGATCATATGTTTGGCTCCAAGCGCTTGCCGTGTGAGAGCGGTTATTACGAGGTGTACAACCAGGACAACGTACTGCTGGTTGACGTGCGGGAAGCCCCCATCGAGCGTATTACGCCCAAAGGACTCCAAACCGCCGACGCCGAGTATGAGTTTGATGTGCTCATCTTTGCCACCGGCTACGACGCGGTTACCGGCTCCCTGAACCGGATGCGCATTCAGGGTCTGGGCGGGGAGACGCTGCAGGAAAAATTCGCCAATGGCCCGCGTACCTACATGGGCATTTCCAGCTCCGGCTTTCCAAACCTGTTCACCGTCAATGCCGCCTCGGTGGGCAACTTCGTGCGCGCTGCCGAGCCACTGGTGGATTGGGTGACCGAGTGCATCAACTATGTGCATAACAAAGGGTATGCCCGGGTTGCCGCCACGCCGGATGCGGAAGAGGCGTGGGTGCAGCACATCGCCGAGGACGGCGCTAAAATTCTGCGGACGCAGGCCAATTCCTGGTTCGTGGGCGCCAACATCCCCGGCAAGGCGCGGGTATTGCTGACTGCTCCCGACAGCGCTCCGGCCATGCGAGCCAAGCGTGCCGAGGTTGTGGCCAATGGCTACGAAGGATTCGCGATGGAGTAGGCTCCCTCGCCAACTCACGCTACCCGAGTAAGCATCCCCGACGTTTCACACGTCGGGGACTTTTATTATCCGGGGATCTCTGTTGGTTGAATCCCGTTAATATTTCCGCAGAAAGGGCGTCCCGACACCCAGGATTTGCTGCCGGCACACCGACCAGCATTCTGCCAGCACCGTCTGGACGATGGCGGCGTCTGGGCCGATGACCTTCACACCGAGGCCGCCTCCGTCGGGCAAGGTGCTGGCTCCGCCTTGCACATCGGCACGCGCTTGCAGCAATTTTTGCAGTTGTTCCAGTATGGTGCGCACTCGCGGTGCGTCGGCCACGCACAGCATGGAACCCAGGGTGGGGGCTGCTACGAAGTCTGGCGCGTCGTCCGCCAGGGGGCCCAAAACCGCTATGCTGAGCGGATTGTGGGTCGCAGGCGTCAAATCGAAAGCTTCCCGATAAACGGGGTGCCCGTGCTGCCCGTTGACAATCAGGCGGCTGCCCAGGCGCGCGTACCGGAAGCGCTCACCCATCGCAACGCGGCCCGGTGTAATGATTTCCCAGTGCAATAGAGCGCCGCCCGGAGACACATCTATGCAGGTGGATTGTTCAAAATTTGCCGCCCCGAACGGGATGATGGGGTCTGGCAGATACTCCAGGTAGCCGCCGGCTTCCACCGTCAACTGAACCTGCTGGCGCGCTGACCCGTCGGGCATGGCGTACAACTTGGTGGCGCTCTGCGTGGTGACGTGCGCCTGGGCGCCGGTGCAAACCGTGATGCACACCCGGTGCTGATCGTATTGCAGAAACCCGCCGGTAGGATTGACCAGATAGATGAACGCCATTTCGGGCAGCGATTCGTCGAGATAATGCGCCCGCTGCACCACCAACGGCGGTTCGGTGCGGCATTGCGCCAGCCGAGTCCTGCCATCGCGCCGCGCCAGAACCAGCTTGGCCAATCCCCGCTGCGCCGGATGGGGCGGGTCAGCAACGGGCTGGCGCAGCATCCATTGCCTCGAGAATGTGAGCCAGCACCGGTTCCAGGCCGTCACCCGTGCGGCAGTTGGTGAACAACCACGGCTGCTGGCCCCGAACGGTGGCAAGGTCGCGACGCATCACGTCCAGGTCGGCGCCGACGTAGGGAGCCAGGTCGGTTTTGTTCACCACCAGCAAATCGGTTTGAGTAATCCCCTGCCCGCGTTTGCGAGGAATTTTGTCGCCGGCGGCCACGTCGGTGACGTAAATCTGGTAGTCCGCCAACGCGGGGCTGAAGGTCAACGTGAGGTTGTCGCCGCCGCTTTCGATGAGAATGATGTCGGAGTCAGGGTAAGCGTCGGTCAGCTCTTCCACGGCCAGCAGATTCAGGCTGGGGTCTTCGCGCACCGCCGTGTGCGGGCAGGCTCCGGTAGCGACGCCACGAATGCGACCGGTGTCAAACACGCCGGACAGCGCATTCTTGGCATGGTCGGCATCCTCGCGGGTGAAGATGTCGTTCGTGATTACCAGCGGTTGGAGGCCCTGGGACAATAGCATGGGCACCAGCGACTCGATGAGGGACGTCTTGCCCGAGCCCACCGGCCCGCCGACACCAATCCTCGGGATTCTGGACATATTCCTGTGCTCCTCTGGCGCCCCGGTTGTGGCAGCCTTTCCTGATGTCCTAATCGTCTGAACTAGAGCCTCACGCGCGCCCACTTTAATCTGTCATTGCGAGCGCAGCGTGGCAATCTCGTTGCCGTAGCAATGGTCGCCGTAGCAATATGGTTCACCGACGTGTACTCAACCTCAACGAGATTGCCACGTCGCTACGCTCCTCGCAATGACAAGTGGCGGTGGGCGGTGGGCGCTGATCGCTGATCGCAATGACAAGTGGCGGTGGGCGCTGATCGCAATGACAATAGGTTGGTTTGGTTGGACAAAGTGGGTACGCGTGAGACACTAACTGGCAAACATACGCAGGTCGTCGCACTCGTGCAGCATTGATGCGATGTCGGAATGGGGCGCGAACGCGGTCATTTGCTGCCACGGGCGATGTTGGATTTCATCACTCATCGCTGCGATGGGCTCGTGCAGCGAATGTAGTATCTGCTGGGCTTCCGAGTGTGTCATCGGCAGCAACCGTTGTGCTGCTCCCAACACGCCCACCGCGAAACTGTGACAGAACATCAGCAGCGCGGTTTGCGGCGGGATGCCCGCGGCGCAGGCGGTTGCACCGAGGGCGACGGAGCCGGTTCCAGGCGCGCGCTGGGTCGCCACATCCGCCCGATATCGTTCGTAGACCGGGCAAGGCCGGTCGGAACCGAGCAGCAGGGCTGATTCGTCCAGGATGCGGCGGCCGGTTTGGCGGGAGGCCGCGCGCGCTTCGGCGGGCAACTTCATGGCGTTTAAATGCCAGTCAATTGCTGCCAGCTCGCTGGAATCCGCCCGGCCGGCTGCCCGGCAAGCGTTCAGCAGCGCCACGCCGTCGGAGGGCAGCGCCGACCAGGTGAGCAGGTTGACCAACATCTGCTGAACATCGGCGGCGGAGCGTACCCACCGCCGGGCGACCATGCTTTCCAGCCCCTGTGAATGGGCGTACATTCCGGTCGGAAAAAAAGAGTCGGCCAGTTGCAGGGCGACCAGAAACTGCCGATTGGTAGTAAGCGTCATGGCGGTGGGCGCCCGCTAGACCAGGAAGAACAACTGGGCCAGGCTGAGGCGCTCGGCAGCGGGCACGGTTGCCAGTTCACCGTCGACGCGCACCTGGTAGGTTTCGGGGTCAACTTCGATGGTGGGCATGGCGTCGTTGCGCACCATTTGCCGCTTGGTGATGGTGCGGCATCCCCGCACCGCCTCGACGCGTCGCCGCAGTCCCAACTCCTGATGGACACCCAATTCGTAGGCCCGCCGCGACACAAAGGTCAGACAGGTGCTGGCCAGCGCCGGGCCCAGCGCGGCGAACATGGGACGGTAGAAGGAGGGTTCGGCGGTGGGGATGGAGCCGTTGGGGTCGCCCATCACCGCCTAGGACACCATGCCGCCTTTGATAATCATTTTCGGCTTGGCCCCGAAGGAACCGATGGGCCAGAGCACAATGTCGGCCAGTTTGCCCGGCTCCAGCGAGCCGACCAGATGGGATATGCCGTGGGTAATGGCCGGGTTGATGGTCAGCTTGGCCAGGTAGCGCAGCGCGCGGAAATTGTCATTGTCCGGTGAATCTTCGGGGAGCTTGCCCTTGAACTGGCGCATCTTGTCGGCAGTCTGGAACAGGCGGGTGAAATTCTCGCCGACGCGGCCCATGGCCTGGGAATCGGAGGCGTACATACTGATGACGCCCAGGTCGTGCAAAACGTCCTCGGCGGCCATCGTTTCGGGACGGATTCGGCTTTCGGCGAAGGCAACATCCTCAGGCACACGGGGGTTCAGGTGGTGGCATACCATCAGCATATCCATGTGTTCCGCCAGCGTGTTGACGGTGTAAGGACGTGTGGGGTTGGTCGAGGACGGCAGCACGTTGAGCTCGGCGGCAATGCGTATGATGTCGGGGGAGTGGCCGCCGCCGGCGCCCTCGGTGTGGTAGGTATGTATCGCCCGACCGCCGATTGCGGCGATGGTGTCTTCGACGAAGCCGGCTTCGTTGAGGGTATCGGTATGGATGGCGACCGGCACATCGTAGCGGTCGGCCACGGTCAGGCAGCAGTCGATGGCCGCCGGTGTCGTCCCCCAGTCTTCGTGGAGCTTCAGGCCGCTGGCTCCAGCCTCCAGTTGTTCTTCCAGAGGGGCCGGATCGCTGGCGTTGCCCTTGCCCAGTAGTCCCCAGTTAACGGGCAGCGATTCGGCGGCCTGTAGCATGAGCGAGGTGTTCCACGGTCCAGGCGTGCAGGTGGTGGCGCGGGTGCCGTCGGCGGGGCCGGTGCCACCGCCAATCATCGTGGTAATCCCGTTGGACAGGGCGTGGTGAACCTGCTGGGGAGCAATCATGTGGATGTGGGCGTCGATGCCGCCCGGCGTGGCGATGAGGTGCTCTCCGGCGATGACCTCGGTGCCCGGCCCGACCACCAGGTTCGGATGCACGCCGTCCATCACGCCGGGGTTGCCTGACTTGCCGATGCCGACGATGAGACCCTGCTTGATGCCGATGTCGGCTTTGACAATCCCCAGCACCGGATCCATGACGATGGCGTTGGTTATCACCAGATCCAGCGCGCCATCGCGGTTGGTCATCGCCGATGCTTGCCCCATGCCGTCGCGGGCGGTTTTGCCGCCCCCGAAGACTAGTTCATCGCCGTAGGTGAGCAGGTCCTGTTCGATCTCGCAAACCAGCGAGGTGTCGGCCAGGCGGAAGCGGTCGCCGACGGTCGGGCCGTAAAGTTCCACGTACTGCCGGCGGCTGATGCGTGCCATGCTATCCCTCCGCGTCGTCGCTGGCGCGGTCTGACGGTTGATTGGCAAAGCCCAGTTGCAGCAGGGATGCAATCGCGCGGGACCGAACCGCCGGCGCATCCAGGTAGCCATCGGTCAGGCCGTTCAGTCCGCTGACGCGGCGGGTGCCGCCCACTGCCACTAGGGTTATCTCTTTGCGTGCGCCAGGCTCGAAACGAACCGCCGTCCCGGCCGGAATGTTCAGCCGCATACCGAACGCGGCCTCCCGGTCGAAGCGCAAGGCTCGGTTCACTTCAAAGAAATGAAAATGTGAACCAACCTGAATGGCCCGGTCGCCGGTGTTCCACACCGATAGCGCGCACGTGGGCCGGCCGGTGTTAATCTCGATTGGTTCGTCGGAGATGATGTAAGGCCCGGTTTCTGTGCTCATTTGTAATCCCGTAGACCGGCGCGCGGCCGGCGCTAGACGATGGGGTCGTGGCAGGACACCAGCTTGGTGCCATCCACAAACGTTGCTTCAACCTGCACCAGGTCCACCAGTTCCGGCACGCCCTCCATTACGTCCTCCCGCGCCAGCACCTGGCGTCCCAGCTCCATCGTCTCGGCAACGGATTTGCCGTCGCGGGCCGCCTCCAGTATCGCCTCGGTGATGAGGGCCACCGATTCGGGGACGTTGAGCTTCAAACCGCGGCCTCGACGCTTGCGGGCCAAATCGGCGGCCACGTAAACCAGCAATTTCTCCGATTCACGGGGGATGAGCATCATAAGGCTGTTCTTCTCCCATCACAGGGTGGGCCCATCACAGGGTGGAAAGATACCGCGAGACTTCGTAGTCGGTAACCGTTGAACGGTAGTCTTCCCACTCAATCTTTTTGTTTTCAATCAGACTGTTGAACACGTGGTCGCCCAGCGCCTCGTACAACAACTCGCTGTTTTCCGCCAGGTTGATGGCCTCGCCCAGGCTGCCGGGCAAAGTGCGGATCCCCAGCGACTGGCGACGCTGCGGGGTCATTTCCAGGACGTTGCCAACCACTGGCGGCGGCACCTGGTACTGCCCCTCGATGCCCCGGAGTCCGGCCGCCAGCATGACGCTGAATGCCAGGTAGGGATTGCACGCCGGGTCAGCCGCCCGATATTCCACGCGGATGGAGCTCTCGGCGCCGGGTTTGTAGGATGGAACGCGCACCAGGTCGGACCGGTTCACATGGGTCCAGGAGACGTAAACCGGAGCTTCGTAGCCGGGCACCAGTCGCTTATAGGAGTTCACCCACTGGTTGGTCACGGCGGTGATTTCCGGGGCGTGGGCAATCAAGCCGGCGATGAATTGTTTGCCCAGCGCCGACAGGTACTGCTCATCGTCAGCGTCGTAGAAACCGTTGCTGCCGTCTCGATACAGGGACTGGTGCAGGTGCAAGCCGGAACCGTTGATGCCGGAAATGGGCTTGGGCATAAAGGTGGCGTGAACATTCTGGAGTTGGGCCAGCTCCTTGATGACCAGTTTGGCGGTCATCAGGTTGTCTGCCATCGCCAGCGCATCGGTATGTTCCAGGTCGATTTCGTGCTGGCTGGGCGCTCCCTCGTGGTGGGAATATTTTACCGGGATGCCCATTTCAGCCAGGTTCAGCACCGTATCGCGACGCAGGTCGGACGCCGGATAGCTGGACAGCTGGTCGAAATAACCGTCAAAATCCAGCGGTTCCGGGGTTTGGGCGTTTTTCAGATAAAAGAACTCCAGCTCAGAACCTACGTAGTAGGTGAAGCCCAATGTGGCGGCCTTCTCCAGATTGCGTTTGAGCACATAGCGAGGGTCGCCGGGGAAGGTCTGGCCGCGGGGTTGCCGGATATTGCAGATCATCCGGGCCACGGCGTTCTGGCGCGGTCGCCAGGGCAGGAGCGCGAAAGTGGCCGGGTCAGGGAAAGCCCGCATATCACTCTCGTGGTGCCGCGCAAAGCCGTCGATGGCCGAGCCGTCAAAGCCCACGCCCATTTCCAGGGCATCTTCCAGGTCATCGACATTGATGGCAAAGCCCTTCAGTTTGCCCAGAATGTCCGTGAACCAGAGGCGCACGAACTTGACGTCGTTTTCCCGGGCGAGACGCAATACGGATTCCCGGTCGTAGATCCCTTCAGTGGACATCATTTCCCCTCTAAATTAGTTTCGGGCGGAGCGTCAGACCGCGACGTACTCGCGCACCAGATTGTAGTCTAAATCCCGGGCGGAGCCTTCCAGCACGATTGCTCCCTTTTCCATCACGTAACAATAGTCGGCGATGCCGAGGGCGAAATCGAGGAACTGCTCTACGAGCAAAATGGTGGTGTCCTGCTGGTCCCGGAGTCGATGCAAAAGTTCTTCGATTTCCTGAACGATGGAGGGTTGAATGCCTTCCGTGGGTTCGTCCAGCAGCAGCAGTTTGGGCTGGCGAATCAACGCCCTGGCCAGGGCCAATTGTTGTTGCTGGCCTCCGCTCAAAGTGCCCGCCGTTTTTTTGGGGTTCAGTTTGAGGGCCGGGAACAAAGTATACATACTGTCCACTGCTTCGGGGCGGCCCTTTTTGCCCGGAAATGCTTCCAGGCCCATCAACAGGTTTTCGTTGACGGTCAGGTAGGGGAAAATGTGCCGACCCTGGGGCACGTATCCAAAGCCGGCTTTGGCCCGCCGGTGTGGCGCCCATTTAGTCAGGTCGTTTTCGGCGAACCTGACCTGCCCGGCCCGTGGGTTCAGCAAACCCATTATCGCCTTGAGCAGGGTCGTTTTGCCGACGCCGTTTCGACCCATCAAGCAGACCACCTGGCCTTCCGGCACTTCCAGCGCTACATCGGACAACACCAGGCTTTGGCCGTATCCCACGGCCAGGCCGCGAATGTTCAACAACGGTTCCTTGTATTGCATGGGAATATCGCCTGGTAGTGTTCGTGGCCGGAGTGGATTCGTTCAGTCCGAACTATTCGACCGCGCCGGCTGGAACGCCAACGCGACTGCCGGCGACACATTGCGGTTGGCGGCGCCATCGGACGCGGTGCGTTGCGTCTTCCCATGACCGAGGTAGGCCCTGATGACCTCCGGGTCTTGCTGAACCATGTCCATGGGACCCTCGCTGAGCACTTTGCCCAGATGCAACACGGTAACGGTGCGGGCAAACTGGCGGACAAACTCCATATCGTGCTCGACCACGAGCACCGAACGGTCGTTGCCAATGGACTGCAACAGTTCCCCGGTGCGTTCCCGTTCACGGCGCGTCATGCCGGCGACGGGTTCGTCCAGCAGCAGCAATTTCGGCTCCTGCACCAGCAACATACCGATTTCCAGCCACTGCTTTTCTCCGTGGGACAGCGCGCCGGCAGTATCCCGGGCCCTGCCATCCAGCCCCACCTGTTCCAGCGTCGCCTGAATCCGGTCGGCGTCTCCCGGCCGGTGTCCACCCAACAAGCTGGTGATTCGGGCGCGGAATCCCAGCGTAACCTCCAGATTCTCATAGACGGACAGACTGGAAAATATGGCCGGTGTCTGGAATTTGCGACCGACGCCGAGACGCACCAGTTGATGTTCCTGCCGGCGTTTCAGGTCGGTGGCGCCATCGAAAATAATGCGGCCGCTATCGGGTTTGGATTTGCCGGTTATCACGTCGATGAGCGTGGTCTTGCCGGCCCCGTTCGGGCCGATGAGAAAGCGCATCTCGCCGTATTCCATCGAGAAATCCAGTTCATCCAGCACCGTGAATCCATCAAAGCTCACCGTCAGCGACTCCACGGACAGAATGTGGCCGGCAGCTTCCGGTCGTGGGCCAGCGCCGTTGGCGCGCTGAGGTTGAACCGCTCTCATGCGACGTCCGATGCGGCCAAGGTTCATCGTTTTACTCCTGGGTTTACTCCTGCAATCAGGCCCTTTACTCCTGCGACCAGGCCGTTCCGGGCGCCTGACGCCCGTTCTTTGGACAACCACCAGGGCCGTCGCCAGGCTTCACCGCGCAACAGGCCCATTATGCCGGTCGGGAATAGCAGCACTGCGCCGATGAACACCAATCCCAGGAAATACTGCCAGATGGCTGGGAAGGACTCGCTCAATCCACTCTTGGCTCCGTTCACTACGATGGCTCCGAGCACCGCGCCCATCAGCACACCCCGGCCACCCACCGCAACCCAGATGGCAACCTCTATCGACGGCACAATGCCCATCATGGTGGGGGAGATGATGCCCACCTGCGGGGCGAACAGCGCTCCGGCGATGCCGGCCAGGCCGCCCGACAGTGAGAACACCAGCGTTTTCAGAATCGCCGGATTGTAACCGGAGAAGCGCACCCGGTTCTCGTCATCTCGCATGGCCACCAGCAGACGGCCAAACCGCGAGGCGATAACCCAGGAACACAGCAGGTAGGCAGCGGTCAACACCGCCAGGGTGATGTAGTAAAGGACAATTTGGATGGTCGGGCTGTTCAGCGCGAATCCGAACATGGTGGTGTAATTGGTGATGCCGTTGGTGCCGCCGGTGTAAGGCTGCTGTCCAATGAACAGGATGCTTACAATCAGCGCCAGCGCCTGGGTAATCAGGGCAAAGTACACGCCGGTGATGCGGCTGCGAAACACCAGGTACCCCAGCGCCCCGGCCAGCGCCGCCGGCACGATGAAAGTCATTGGGATGGCGAACCAGGCATACTTGAAGGGCGCCCAGAAGATGGGCAGCTCGGTCAATCCGCTCCAGAACATGAAGTCGGGGAGCTTGCCGCCCGCGGATTCGAGTTTCAGGTACATCGCCATGGCGTATCCGCCCAGGCCAAAGAAGACGCCGTGTCCCAGGCTGAGCATACCGGCGTAACCCCAGATCAGGTTTAATGCCAGGGCGAGGATGGCAAAGGTCAGGAATTTGCCGAGCAACGCAATGCGGAATTCCGGCAGCACCATCGGAGCAACGAGCAGCGCCGTCAGCATTATCACCGGAGGTATCCAGGCGCCAACCCGCTCGCTGAACCGGATGGGGGTATAGGCGTTACGCACGGCGCCGAGTATGGAGGTTTTTGAGACCACGGTTGCGCTATCTGCCCCGGGCGCGCATGAGGCCGGCGGGTTTCCACTGTAGGAACAGTATCACCATCGCAAAGACCAGCACCTTGCCAACCACGGCGGTGGTGCCGAACTCGAACACGGTGTTCAGCATCCCGATGATGAGGGCCGCCAGAATGGTGCCGGGAACCTGTCCCAGGCCCCCCAGAATGACGACTATGAATGAGTCCACGATGTAGTTGGTGCCCAGCGACGGGCCAATCGGCCCAATCAACGTTAGGGCGCAACCGGCAATTCCGGCCAGCCCGGAGCCCAGCGCAAAGGTCAGGCTGTCAACTCGTCGCGTGGAAACACCCAGGCTGGCGGCCATGTCCCGATTTTGCATCACGCCCCGCATTCGGCGGCCTTCGTTGGAGCGGTACATATACCAGTACAAGCCTCCCAGACAGGCGATTACCAGGCCGAGGATGAAGATTCGCTTCATGGGCAACACCAGGTTGGCGGTAACGGAGATTGTTCCGCCGAGCCACGCCGGGGCCACCACCTGAACGTTGGGTGCGCCAAATATGGAGCGGGCCAGTTGTTGCAGAAACAACCCGACTCCCCAGGTAGCCAACAATGTATCGAGCGGTCTCCGGTACAGGAAGCGTAGCAGTGCATTTTCAACCAGGATGCCGGCGGTTCCGGCGACGAGAAAGGCGGCGGGGATGGCAATTACGAAGGTTATTTCGGCCAGAGGGTCGCCGGTGAAATAGCGGGCGCCCTGCTGCAGCGCGTAGGTGGTGTAGGCGCCAATCATGATGAATTCACCGTGCGCCAGGTTGATGACGTTCATCAATCCAAAGGACAGCGCCAGACCCAACGCGATCAGCAGCAGGATCGAACTCAGGCTGAGCCCATTAAAAAGTTGTGATGCCCAGATTTCCATGAATACTCGGAGCTTCCGTGCTATGGCTGCGAATAGTTATACGCCAGCAGCGTCGTTTTGAGTACCCGGACGACGGCTGCAACGACACTGATGAAACCCGACGCGGGTGGCCGGGTTTCATCTGCCAGTTCACGTGTGCCAGTTTACCTGCTGGCCGGTTGCGAAACGGATTCCGCTACCACCAGCATCGGCTACCACCAGCATTGACGGGACTTGCTACTGGGCCAGGTCGCGCAGGCCGGCGGCCCAGTCGTAGGTGTCGAGGTACGGGTCTGGCACCACGGGCGCACCGGAGTTCCAGACTTCATCGATCTGACCATCGGCGCGCACCGATCCGATGCGAACCGTCTTGGAGACGTGCTGGTTCTCATCGTGGATGGTTACCATCCCGCCCGGAGCGTCGAAGGTAATGCCCTTGGCGGCTTCCTTCACGGCGGCGACGTCGGTGGAGCCGGCGGCCTCAACAGCGGCCTTCCACAGATAAACTCCGAAATACCCGGCTTCGATGGGGTCGTCGGTAACACGACCTTCGCCGTATTCGGCTTTGAACGCGGCAACGAATTTGGCGTTGGCCGGAGTGTCGGTGGTCTGGAAGTAGTTCCAGGCAACCAGATGTCCGGTGATGTTCTCGGCGCCGATGCCGGTGATTTCTTCCTCGGCGACGCTGACGGAAACGGTGGGCAGGTCTGCAGCGGAGATGCCGGCGTCCTTCAGCTGCTTGAAGAAAGCAACGTTGGAGTCGCCGTTCAGGGTGTTGAATACCACGTCCGGCTCGGCGGCCCGAATTTTCGAGATGACGGTGCTGTACTCGGTATGACCAAGCGGCGTGTACTCTTCGCCTACGGCAGTTAGCCCGGCGGCTTCCAACTGCTTGTTGATAATCAGGTTAGAGGTGCGGGGGAACACGTAATCGGAACCCAGCAGGTAGAACTTGGTCTTGCCTTCCTCCAGCAGGTATTCAATCGCCGGAACAATCTGCTGGTTGGTGGTGGCGCCGGTGTAGAAAATGTTGGGGGAAGACTCCAGGCCTTCATACTGAACCGGATAGAAGAGCAGGCCGTTGTTGCTCTCAAAGACCGGCAGCATTGCCTTGCGGCTGGCGCTGGTCCACCCTGACAGGGGTAGGTATAGGGTTTTTACGGCGGGACATGGCGGGTAATCTCCAGGTTGAGCTTGGGTTGTGGCCAGGGTTCGGGCAGCAGCCAGACGCGGCTCCAGAGACGACCCTTGAGCAGCAAGCGCCTGAGCCAGTCGATGCCGTGGCGTATTACGCTGACGGTGCGCGCCGGACGGCTACGAGGGTCCCGATGATTGGGAGCCAGTGCCTTGGGGGGCGTGCGCAGGTTGCCTGGTGCAATCCTGCGGTCCTGGGCGTCTTCCACCCTGGTGCCATAGGCCAGGGCCAGCAGCGTGGCCACCGACAGCACCAGCCAGTGGCGGGAGACGCGGGCCGGGTCGGTGCGGCGGGTCTTGTCCCATTTCCATCCCAGGCTCTTAATGGCCTTGAAGCCCAGTTCGATCCAGAAGCGGAGGGCGTACCAACTGGGTCCCACCTTATCGGGGGCAAGGTCGGTGAGGATGATCCAGGGTTCCTCCTGCTCAACGTACCAGACCACCAACAGGGTGCAACGGCGTTTTGCCTTGGGGGTGCTGAAGGCGGTGCCGCAGCCGATCCACGCCGTATCGGGGCGGGAGACGAAGTGCTGGGCGGGCAACCGGCGTCCACCATCGGCGCAGAAAGTGATGTTCTTCCGATAGCGCATACCGGGATGCCAGCCCTGAGCCAGGATCTGTTTCCACAGCTTGGGACTGGCGATGCCCCGGTCGCAGAGCACGATCACGGTCATTTCCTCAGGTACCGCTGGGGCCAAGGCTTGCAGCAGTTCCACGGTGGGGTCTATCCAGGAGCCGGGCTGGTCGGCGTGCCGGATGTGCCAGGCCACGGGGATGGCGCAACTGCGGTAGAGAACGCTGATGACGATGGCAGTGGTCTGGTCCCCTTTGAGGGTTGGATCCACCGCAAGGGCCAGGCAGCCGGAACGCCACCAGGCCAGCACCCACCGGATCAATGGAGCGAAGCAGAGAGTTACGTCCAGTTCGGTCTGGCAGGGGCTCGCTCGGTCGCTGCCGTCGTAAAGCCACTCCCGGAGATACTGGCGGAGGTTGTTCCAGGCGCCCCAGGGCGAGAGGGCGGAGGCCACGGCGTTCTGGCAGGCGCTGCCGGCGAGGATGGCCCCGCAGACCCACAGTACCAGGCCGGTCAATTGTGGCTGGGAGAGGTGAGGTAAATGCGTTTCAATCGTTTTTTGCATCTGATAGCATTCTCTGGGAAGGCGCATGGGAGACCTCCAGCATCCGGTTTAGACACAACCAAGATGCCGGATTCCCCTGCGCCTTCCCAAGGCGCATCAAAGACCAATTTCAACCGTTACCTACCCCTGTCAGGCTGGTCCACCCGCCGAACACCACGGCTACTTCATCGTTCTGCAGCAGTTTACGCGCCTTCTCGGCAAAGGTCGGCCAGTCGGAGGCGCCGTCTTCGATAACCACTTCCAACTGCTTGCCCATCACGCCGCCGGCGGCGTTGATTTCGTTGATGGCCAACAGTTCGGCGTCGCGGACGGCGGTTTCACTGATTGCCATGGTGCCTGACAGCGAATGCAGGATGCCGACCTTGATGGTATCGGATGCGGCGGTAGTGTCTGCCGGCGCCTCAGTTGGCGCGGCTGCCACGGCTGCAGTGGGAGCTGCTGCCGGCGCGGGTTCGGAGCCGCAAGCGGCCAGTACGAACATGGTCAGGCTGGCGGCCAGGGCAAACGTCAAATATCGTAAGAAACCGGGGACGCTGGGTAAATTGATATGGGGCATTGTGGGTTTTCCTCCTACAGGTTGAAATGGTCGCCCGCGGGTTGCAAGCGGCTCCGCACGCAGTCTGCCGGTGGGGTTCACAGCGGGCGGCTTTGCGTTGCAGTCGCCACGGGTAGTAGAAGAAAAGATAGTCGCGCCGTGTTACACATAGATTTCGGGAATGTAACCTAGATATTGCGCAGTTGTTACCATTTTATTTCTGAATACAAAACGCCGACGCTGCCGACCTCATCAGGGCCGGGGAATATCTTTACGGTTGCGCCCGGACGCACCGCGCCCAAAACCCTTTACAGCACTGCGGAGCGTGTGCTAATTTAATAATGCCAGCAGGCGCTGGCCTGACTGCATACGTCAGGCAACATCCGGCCCCTGGCACGCGGAAGTGGCTCAGTGGTAGAGCGTCTCCTTGCCAAGGAGAAGGTCGAGGGTTCGAATCCCTTCTTCCGCTCCAATGCTTTCAATAATCCCCGCTTCGTGCGGGGATTTGGCGTTTCGAGTTGTGAACCCAAGCCGTGGCGCTAGTCCGGGTGGAAATCGAGGCGCGGGGATGGCTTAACCCGTGAGACGGCTGGGGGAATGAGTGCCAGGGGCACTGCGGGGTATGAATAACCGCGAGAGGAGGCCGCGATAGTCAGACTTACGCTCCTGGATGACAAACTCCCGACCTGGCCCTGATGAAGCTGACCCGTTATCACCTCTTGCTTATCTTCGATGCCCTGCGACGGTGCGAACAGTTCTGTTTACCTTATGCTCGCTGCCGAGGATGTTTGGCCAGGAAGTCGTCGGCTATCTCATCGAAGGTTGCGAAGTGGACGCCATCGTGGGAACGGATGTACTCAGTGAGCCGCTCCAGCATCAGCAACACCTGAGGGCGACCGCTAACGTCGGGGTGGATTGTTATCGGGAAGACCGCTTCGTCGCATTCTCGATAAACCCAATCGAACTGGTCGCGCCATAGCGACTCGATGTCCCTGGGGTTGGTGAAGCCGTGGCTGTTGGGCGACTTTTTGATGAACATCATCGGAGGCAGGTCATCCAAATACCAGTTGGCCGGGATCTCCACCAGGTCGGTCTCCTCGCCCCGTTCCAAAGCCTGCATCCAATGGTCCGCTGGCATGGCATAGTCGATCTTGGCCCAGCGGTCGCCGACTCGGACGTAGTAGCACTCGAAGTCGCGGTGCATCAGGCTGTGGTCGTATTTGATGCCGTGTTTCAGGAGCAGCTCGTTGGTTACGTGACTGAACTCCCACCAGGGAGCAACGTAACCCCGGGGCCGCTGGCCCGAAAGCTCGGTAATCAGGTCGATGCAACGCAGCAGAACGGCCTCTTCCTGTTCTGAGGACATGGAGATGGGGTTCTCGTGGGAGTAACCGTGGAGGCCCACCTCATGCCCTTGCTCCACGATCATGCGGCATTCTTCCGGAAAGGTCTCTATGGAGTGGCCCGGGATAAACCAACTGGTCTTGATATCAAGTCGGTCGAAAAGTTTCAGCAGCCTGGGCGTGCCGACTTCGCCAGCGAACAATCCGCGAGAGATGTCGTCGGGGGAGTCCTCTCCGCCATAGGATCCTAACCAACCGCCCACGGCATCCAGGTCAACGCCAAACGCGCACAAGATTTGCTTGTTAGCCATCTCATTGATCTCCTAGCCAGAGGCTGTCTAATTTGCGGTGGTGAGATCACACATCGGCCCAAGGGCGAGACCGGGTCATTTCCCGGACACCCTGCGGTGTGGTGATGGGAGCCAGGCAGCGGTCTCCCATACAGGCGTACAGCGCCGCCCCCCTGTACAGCGGGAAACCAAGTTGGCGGATTAGTTCGGCATCACGCTCCGAGTCCAGGGGCTGCACAACCCGGCGGGGAACATAAGTTCTCAAAGCCGACCGGTGCAGCCGGCGATAAGACGAAATGGACGAATCGCCGACCAGAACCAGGCGCACCGGCCCATTGGTCAGCAGGTCCCTGGCCCGTCCCCAAGCCGCACCCGCCGGCAGGAATAATGCTTCTTCATCCTCCTCCATCCGGCGGGATGCGTGGGCGCCCAGATAGCTCTTGCCTGGGACCACTGATTCAAAGATTTTGAGGGCGTGGGCGGCCCGGTCCGAGTGCGCCTCGTCGCCGGTCAGGTGAGACAGGGCCAGCAGCGCCTCAGCCCAGCTGCTGTTTTCCAACACTGGCTGCTCCCGAAGAAGGATTCCCGCTTCGAATGACCGGGGCGGGGGAGTGTCGTAGTAGCCGCCGCTGGGTGCGCCGAACAGCCTCTCGACGGTCTCGGCGATTTCAACCGCCCGCTCCAGGCAGTCGGGTTGCCCCGTAGACTGATACAGGGCCAGCCAGGCCCTCAGGAAATTTACCTGATCGGCCAGGATGGGCGTGGCGTCGTTCAACTCGCCCACGCGGCGGCGCAGTCCTCCGGCAGGAGTCCAGCTCTCTCCCCACAACCTTTCCAGAATATTGGATCCGAGACGCTGATAAACTGAACTTCCCAGAATGTTGGCCGACAGAATCAGGGCATTTGCGGCCAGAGCATTCCATCCGGCGTAGAACGTGCGGTCAATGGGTGGCGGCGTGGTTGCATCGCGGTTCTTCCAGGACCCCTGGTAGAAGGGTTCGTCAGCGTCCTGGCTGGCGAAGAACAACCCTTCGCCGGAACTGAACAGCGTGGTCAGCAGGTAATGCAGGATGCCGTCAGTGGCGGCTCTGTAGGCCGCTTTCCGGGTAATCTGAAATGTCTCCAGGTAGGCGATTGCCAGGCTGGCGTTGCTGACCAGCATCTTTTCGTAGTGCGGCACCTTCCAGTCACGGCTCACCGAGTAACGAAAGAAACCCTGGTCCTTCCGGTCGTAGATGCCGTTCCACATTCCCTGCACGGTGGTCTCCACCATTCTGAGGATGGTCCGATCGCCGGTGAGTCCGTACCGGGCGGTAAGGAATTGCAGCGCCTCCCACGGAGGCTGTTTGGGTTCCATCCCAAAGCCCCCGAATTGCTCGTCGAAAAGCTCGGTCAGCCGGCCCAATACCGCATCTACGGAGGCGTTTCCTCCCGCACCGTTCGGAGATGCAGCGCGGTCTGCCGCGTGACCACTCCCTGGCGTGACTTCGCCGCTGGATACCTGCCTCAGCAGGACGACCATCTCGTCTGGAGGCGTGTAGGGCCGGCCGGCGAGGAATTCGCCGCTCCCGGTCAGGAACGCCACCGACGGGAAACCACCCTGGTTGTACCGCAGCGATATGTCGGGCCGCTGGTCAACGTCGACACGCACCGGGATGAACCGGGAGTTGACCAGTGCTATGACCCGTTCGTCGGCATAGGAAGTCTCATCCATGACGTGGCACCAGTGGCACCAGGTGGCCCCCAGGGTAAGCAGTACCTGCTTGTCCTGAGACCGGGCGGCCTCGAAGGCTTCCTCGCTCCAGTCCCTCCAGGAAATAGTGTTGGCGCCGTCAGGTTGGCTCATCCGGTTAACCCTCGGTTTCGGGCGAGTGTGCAGTCGCCCTGAGATGCTTGGAACGTAGGGCGCAGTTTAGCCGTTGGCAACCCATTTTTACAGAGCATTGATCTGAATCGCAGGCATACAGGTCTGAGCTAATGGCTACGCCTAAAAGCGCCGGTGTCCAAGATTTCGAAGACGGGCCCGAAGAAGCAACGCTAACAGAATTTCAGCGGTTGGGCGATTCGACCATCTTCCAGCTTCTGGAGTTCGCCGGCCAAGCTGCCGCACAATTGACGGTTAGTATGCAGCCACGCCCCGTACCTTGGTTTGCAGGCTGTAAACCGAATCTCCGGCAGTGATGTACATGGTATCCAAGTTCGTGCCACCAAAAACGAGGTTGCGGGGCACCTCAGGGACACGGATGATACCCAGCCGGTTGCCTTGGGGATCGATCACCCAAATCCCTCCCGAGCCGGTGCAATATACTCTCCCTTCGGTATCGACTTTCATGCCATCAGGCACTCCGGGCTCGGCCGACGACATATCACAAAAGACCCGGTTGTTGCTGAGAGTCCCGTCAGCGGCGACGTCGAAGGCTCGAATGCGCCGATGGGTACAGACCTCGCCCCGTTCGCCCTCGCCGACGCAGCGGTCGTCCAGTCGGCTGATCGCAACGTAGAGCACCGATTCGTCAGGTGAAAACGAGAGCCCGTTGGGGTATTCGCACTCGTCGGTAGCCACGCTCAGAGCGCCGTCAGGAGCGATCCGGAAGACCCCGGCGAAGCCCAGTTCTCGCTGTTCTACCGGGATGCCGCGTTCTGGATCGGTGAAATAGACGCTGCCATCGGAACGGCACACTATGTCGTTGGGCCGGTTGAGCCGTTTGCCCTGCCAGCGGTCGGCCACCGTCGTCACCGACCCATCGGCGTCCATACGAGTGATTTGTCGGTTAGCCCCTTCGCACATTAGCAGCCGGCCCTGGCGGTCCAGAGTGCAGCCGTTGCCTTCTCCGGTGTCATTCCGGATGGCGACGGCCTCATCGCCACCATCCCAGCGCATCAGCATACTCTCGCGGTGTCGTACATAGGTCAAATAGTTGCCGGGATGCCACAAAGGCCCCTCGGTGGGTCCTCCGGTGGTTACCAGTACAGGGTCACCAGACTCTACGATGGCGGAAAGGTCTTCTGGCATGGTTTGCTCTCTCCCTATTAGGTATATCGAGGCGCTGATGGTTGCCAGGATTATATCAGCACAACCCAAACATCGGGCATATACGGTAATCTGATGAGCCGGCATATGTATGTTGGTCCCGTCCCCAATGGCGCTACCTGAGACGTCGTCAATACCGACTTGGACGAGGACCCTCTGCCACGCAGCTTGTTTGACTCTCCCGCTGCTTCCTGCGATACAATAAGCCCCCGTCCGGTGGCCGCCAACTCTGGCTCCATTTACCTGAGTCCAGTGCCTCAGGATTGGGGATTCTGATCAATGAATTGAAAATGCCAAACGACGTTCGGAGGACCGATGACCGAAGATGCGCGCAACACCATGACCGGCCAGCCTCAGCGGAGCATAGTCGCCCGCACTATTGGAGAGCAAGCCGTGCTTACGGTGATTGGTGGCGGGCCCGGACAAAGGGGGCCATGGCCTTATGTGACCGGCATCCCGAATCTTGACTTTGATATGGTGGGCCCCCCTCCTCAATATCTGTCAGTAGCCGCCTGGGCTGCTTGAACGGTGGTCACAGTGGTGGGCGTTGCCTACCGTGGCCGCATAGCGCTGGAGGACATCAGGGTAGATTTTGAGGTGGAGCCTATCGAGCTTCCCACCGGCATCGGGTTTGGCGTCAAGGAGGTGGTCACATTGATAGGCCAAATCTCAGAATCGGAGCGTATCCGGTTGCAGCGGGCTTCCCAATTCTGTCCGGTGGGGCAAGCGCTCACCAAGGGTTCTATTCAGTTTGAGGATGAGGTCGAATGGAGCTCCGGCGACGTGGCAACGGCATCACCGGTTCCGGAAAGCATCCTGCCGTTGGCGGGGGATATGGCCATAGTGCCCACCGGATCAGTGCACGGGCGTTATCTCCTCGATACGAAAGAATATGACGAGGACGGGGGAATGGCCCACGAAGGCGAGGTTAAGGTTGCCGTTACCTGCGAAAATCTGACTCACTCAAGCCTTTGGACTGTCCTGGCTGGCCATAGCTCCGATGGGTGGGTTCCGGGGCCCTTTCCACTGTCTCAAGCTGCCTGGGCTGCGTCGTCTGCGGCGACTTTGAGCCAGCTGCTGCCCCAAGGAACCGAGGGCGCCGATAGCATCAGCGTGGAGCTGGCAATGGCTGCCCGTGGCGGTAGGGGTCAGGCGCAGGGCGACGCTGCTGCGGGGGTGGTTGGGCATCGCAGCGCTTTGCGTCGGGTAATCGTGCCTGGAAACCCGCGCACCACTCCTTTGGAGGTGGTTCAAGCTGCGCTGCAGCGTGATCCAATTTCGATGGCCTACCGGAACGGGGGCGTACTCCTGCATGATGAAGTGGTGGTAGAGTAGCGCAATTTACGGGCCCCTACGGCCGCTTATTAGATGAAGTTAGGCGGCGCTATATGGCTCCACCTTGTCTTCGGTTTCCCGATGTGCCCGGTTGATACCGAACTGCCGCTGCATCTGACAGCTGCCGGCGCTCCGGGCCGTTATCTTGACCGGTTGAGCCAACTCGGGATAGAGTCAACGCCAGAATAGGCAGACGAACAATCATCCCGTACAACACGCTGGCTCAGGATGTTGTGCCGCAAATCCCGGCCTGCCTGCTGGTAAGCTTTCAAATTAGCTTTGCAACTCACTGATGGAGGAAAATCCCCATGCCGTTCTACGATAGAGGCCCCAATCATATCTACTACGAAGAGGTCGGTTCCGGATTCCCCCTGCTGATCGTTCCGGGTGGTGGGCTCAATTCCTCCATAGCGTCATTGGACAGGTCGTGTCCCTTCAACCCCATGCAGACCTACAAAGACGACTTCCGCTGCATCGCCGCCGACCTACGCAATGCAAGCGGGGGCCAATCCACCGGCCCGTTGGAAATCGACCGGCCCTGGGATGCCTACACTGACGACCACCTGGGCCTGATGGACTATCTGGGCATCGACAAATTCGGGGTCATTGGCTTCTGTATCGGCGGACCGATGATCCTGAACCTGCTCAGGATGGCCGGGGACCGCGTGGTGGCGGCAGCGCTGATGCAACCCAGCGGGTACAGGCCGGAGATGCCCGATGTCTTCTACCAGAACAATATCACCGGGTGGGGGCCGCCTCTGTGCGAGAGACGCCCGGAGATCACAAGGGATATGGTCCATGACTTCCTGACCAGTATGTACACCGACCGCGCCGACTTCGTTTTCAGCGTTTCCCGCGATTTCGTGCGTGCCCTGCAGATACCACTGCTGATAGCGCCCGACGATGTTCCAGCGCACCCATACGAGCGCGCGATGGAAGTTGCCAACCTTGCTCCAAACTCCGAGGTAACCATTTATCCCTGGAAAGACTCGCAGGCGCACATCGACGAGGTCGTTGCCCACGCCCGGCGTTTCCTGAAGACTCATGAACCGGTTGCCGCGACAGCCTGACAACTCTGTACCTTTGAAACTATCAAGGCCCCGCTGGCTGCTATCATCACCCGTTGATGACTAGAAGCGGCGGGGCCTTCGGATTTCGGCTGCCAGATCGGCTTCTGGTGCAGTTAACAACTCCTCCTCATAATGGCTCCGGCTCAAAGATGTGGCGTGAACCGGGCTGGCAGTATGTTACGGGTCTAAAGCAAGTTACGGGTTGCCTCTGGTTTTTGGTTGCTAGCGTATTTCTGGTTTTTGAGAGAATGTTGCCTCAGGCAACCGGCAACTCCCGGCCCGTGTCCGACGCCTGCTTGATGGTATCAAGAAAGCGATGGAGGTCAACCGCGGTATCGAATGTCGGCAGGCGGCTCTGCCCCGTGTTGATCGCCTCAGCGAACAGGGCATACAACTGCCCGACATTGAACGGATCGCCACGGGGAAAGTCGTCAGGTACGTACACGAAACGCTGCGGTATGATCAAGTCCTGCAATTCATGGCTCGCCTGTGCGCCTTGCACGCGCAGCATCTCGCCCCGTTGGGATGACACGCTCCCGGTGGTGACCAGCGTCCCTTCTCTACCGTAAATCTCCATGCGAAAGCCGCCGCCGGCCCAGGGAACAGACCCGACGTGTACCGACGCCGCCGCGCCGCGCTCCAGCTGCCCGGATACCCGCACGTTGTCCGGGGAGGTGACCTCCACATATTGCTGAGTGTCGGTCTCGTACCACTGCTGCACCTGGGTCGTGACCATGCACGCCACGCGACTGAAATTGCCCAGCACGAACCGCAAGGCGTCAATCACGTGCCCGTTGGCGATGGTCAAGGTGTTTGCGCCCTGGCTGGCATCGCGCTGCCAAGTGTTGCTGGAATGGCGCTCCAAAGAGCCGTCGCGCATCGTGGTGACATGACAAGACAGCGCCTCGCCCACGTAACCGGCGTCGATCAGCTCCTTGACATATAGCAGTGCGGGGCTGACGCGAGATTGCAGACCCACCGCCGTCTGCACGCCTTTGGCTCGGGCAAGGGTCGCCAGTTCTTCGGCTTCGGCGGTAGTCCGGCCCAATGGCCACTCGGTCAAGACGTGCTTCCCGGCTTCAATGGCAGCCTTAGTTGGTTCATAATGGGATGGCACCCGCACTACCACCGCCACCGCATCGATCTCCGGCGACGAGACCATTGTCCGGAAATCGTGAAAGGCGAGCTTCGCTCCAAAGGCTTGGCGCGCCTCTTCTGCGCTCTCAGGTCTGGTGGTGCAAACCGCAGTGAACTCAACATCAGGGCTGGCCAGTAGCGCCGGAAAGTGCGACTGCGAGGCCCAGGTAGAGTTTACGTTCGCGCCCACAAACCCCAGGCGAATCTTGTTTGCCATAACGCAGGCTCCTCAAATGTAATCGCCACACTATAGCCGAATTGAAAGTCTACTCTCAACCGTGTAACTCAAAAAACCGCTATAACCGCGTTCCGGACGTTGAATCCACACGGCTAACCTCCGTCCACTTCGATGACACAGTCGCAGATGACGGCGGTGTTGCCGGGCAAGGCGGCCATGCCTGGCGCAGAGCGCGCATGGCGGCCCCGGTCGCCGTACAGGGCCACGAACAGGTCGGACGCGCCGTCCACCACCGCAGCCTGTTCGGTGAAGGACGGATCGCTGTTGACCATGCCTACTACCTTGAGGATGCGCGTAACTCGGTCAAGGTCGCCCAGTTCCGCCTTCATCCTGGCCAGCAAGTTCAGGGCGGCCCATCGCGCCGCCTCGTAGCCTTGCTCCACGGTTAGTTCGGCCCCGAGCTTGCCCGATATGCGCTCTCCGGTGGCCATGCGGGAGCCCACTCCGGCCAGCCACATTACGTTGCCGCTGCGGGTGATGGGCAGGTAATTGCCCACCGGATCGGGCGGCGGTGGTAGTTCGCAACTCAACTCGATCAGCTTATTTTCAACTTCGGCCATCTTGATTTTACCTCCTGTCCTGACTCGCGGATGCGCTCTTCCAGCGGGTGAAAGACCCACCGGGGCAAAACGCACGTGTTGCCTACGCGATCCGAGTCGTTGGTTTCCGCGGTAATCACTTATTCCTACGGGCCAGTTACTGTGATACAACAGCGAGCCGCCGGGGCGCAATAACGATTGCTCGTTGGGTCGTTGGCGTCGGCATCAGCCAAGCGCCGGGCCGTTCGGGCATCGTTCAGCGCGCGGGGTTCGGAATGGCCCACACCCTACCATAATCTCAACGGGAGCCGGGAGCGGGCCCTTTTGCTCAACCCTCGTGCGTACCCACTTTGTCATTGCGAGGAGCATAGCGACGTGGCAATCTCGATGAGGTTGAACACACGCCGGCGAACCACCATTCCTACGGCGATGAGATTGCCACGCTACGCTCGCAATGACAGTTTTGCACAGCCTTATCAGTCGGGAAAGAGCCGGGGTGTTCGGACATACCGTGTACAATGGCACAAACCGACGGAGGGAGCTATCTACATGAAGTACGACCACATAGTTGTCGGCGGCGGGACGGCCGGGTGCATCGTGGCGGCGCGGCTGTCTGAGGATCCGGCGCGCTCGGTGCTGCTGCTGGAGGCCGGCCCCGACTTTCCCGACTTCGCTCAATTGCCCGATATGCTCAAACTGGGCTGGGGAACGGTGAACCTGGAGGCCCGCGCCGCCGGCGCACCCTATAACTGGTCCTTCACCGGCCGGGCCACACCGGAGCAGACGGCGCCGATGCCAGTGCCGCGCGGCAAGGTGCTGGGCGGCTCCAGCGCCATCAACGGCCAGACCTTCATCCGCGGCGCACCCGAGGACTTCGACAGCTGGGCCTCCTGGGGCAACGACGGCTGGGCGTACCTGGACTGTCTGCCCTACTTCCGCAAGCTGGAGAACGACGCCGACTTTCACGACGACTTCCACGGCACCGACGGGCCGGTTCCAGTGCGGCATCACCAGCGCGCGACTTGGCCGGTGGTGCAGGAAGCCTTTTTCCAGGCCGCCACCGCCGCAGGATACCCCTACAATCCCGACGTGAACCACCCGGAGGCCACCGGCGTCAGCCAGCGGGCCGAGAACAACATCGACGGCGTGCGGATGAGCATGGCCCTGGCCTACATTGACCCGGTGCGCCACCGTCTAAACCTCACCATCCGAGCCAACGTCCAGGCCAACCGTGTGGCGCTGGAAGACGGGCCGGAAGGCAAACGGGCGGTCGGCGTCGAGGTGGAGAGCGGCGATGAGAGGTTTGTGGTTGAAGGCGGCGAAATCATCCTGTGCGCCGGGGCGGTGGCCTCGCCGCAACTGCTGATGTTGTCGGGCCTCGGTCCCGCCGAACAGTTGGCGGCGCAGGGCATTCCGGTGGCGGTGGAATTGCCGGGCGTGGGACAGAATATGCGTGATCACCCCAATGTTTCGGTGCGTTTCAGCGTCAGGGAAGGCACACCCGAAGACCCCGACGCCATGCGGGCGTTGCGCTTGCGCTACACCGCCACCGGTTCATCCACGCCCCACGATATGATAATCTCGCCGGCGTCGCTCAACACGGTGGTGCGGGCCGGCGAAAACCCCACCCACACCGTCAACTGCGGCCTGTACCTGGCGGCGGGACACGGAGAGCTGCGGCTGGTGTCCGCCGACCCGCATACGCCGCCCAGCATGGATTACCGTTACCTGGAAGATGACTGGGACCGGGAGCGGCTGCGGGAGAGCGCCCGCCTCTGCGTGTCGCTGCTGCAACACAGCGCCTACGCCGGCATCATCGAAGAGATAACCGCTCCGACGCCGGCCGACCTGGAGGACGACGAGGCGCTGGACGGCTGGCTGCGCCGCAACATCAGCACGTCATACCACATCTCGGGCACCTGCAAGATGGGGCCAGCCAACGACCCAATGGCCGTCGTTGACCAGCAGTTGCGGGTGCGGGGCGTCTCCGGCCTCCGCGTCGCCGACGCCTCAATAATGCCCGACGTAGTGCGCGCCAACACCAACGTAACCACAATGATGATTGCCGAGCGCGTCGCAGACTTCATCAAAGCGAAGAATTGAACGCAGAGGGCGTCAAAAATCCCCTATCCCGAAGCGGGACGTTGTTGCATGTGAACGTGCGCGTCACGCCGGTATGCCTCGGCGCATCCGAGGTCCGGTTCGTTGATGTCGGTATTGCCGCAGCCAACCGGCCAGGCGCACCGATAGCTTGGCCAGGCCCAATGCGAAACCGCCGCGATGGTGGAACCGCACCGATTTGGCAAAGGCTGGCGCGCTGGCATTTAAATCGGGCGTCAGCACGCGCTCCCGGAATTCATGCACCAGGCCGGGTTCTGCGGTGGATAGCACGACTTCCTGCTGCACTTCGTAACCAACGAAGTCGAAATTGTAACTACCCAGAATTAGCCGGTTGTCATCGATCAGAATGGCCTTCAGGTGGGACATTTTGGGTTCGTATAGCCGGATTTCCAGTTGGGAACCGGCGGCGGTTTTGAACAGCGCCTGCTGCATGATGGGTTTGTTGTTCCCGGCGGGGTTGATGATGCGCACCCGCACCGACTCGTCCATCCCCGCCAGGCGCTCCAGCAGGGGACTCGACACATAGGGCGAAATGACGTCGATTGATTTTCTGGCCGCGGTAATTTCATCAAAGAGCCGCTCGAAGCCGGATTGAGTGCGCCGACCGTCCAGGTAGTACAGTCGTCCGCAGGGTATTTCTTGAGTTGATGACTGGTTGACGCCGGCAATGGTCTGATGGAAGTCCGCCGCCAGGGATTCTACCAGCGGGGGGCATTTTGTTTGCAGCATGAGGTCGTGCCACGAGAAGTTGTGCTCGCTGAAATTGATGCCGCCCAGAAATGCCGTGTCGTCCACGACCATCATTTTTTTGTGGTTGCGCAGAGGATATTTTTGTCCCAGGACACCCATTGGGTTGGTGACGACAATTCGCACACCGTCCCGCTCCTGATTACGCAGCAATTTGCGGGTATCGCGCACTTCCTGTCGGAAGCCGGAGTCGGTTAGAAAACGGCTGCCGAATACCAGGTTGTCGCTAATTTTGGCTCTTGAGAATGCGTCGACGCAAAGGATTTTTTCGCGCGCCGGCGAACGGGTCAGCGCATCCCAAAAACGGCGGCCGACGCTGTCCATCTCGAAGGTCATCACCTGAATGAGAACCCGGCGGCGGGCTTGCAGGACGGTCGTTTCAATGGAGGCGCAAAACTCCTCGGAATCGACCAGCAAAGCAGAATTGTGCAACAGAAAATGGCCGGCGGTTGGGAATTGGGGCTATTGGGAATTGCGGCTAGCGGGATGGGAAACGCGCGGTCAGGATGTCGGCGATGAGCCGGGCGGCGACCTGCACTGTCAAGTCGGACACATCGTAGGGCGGGGCAACCTCCACCACGTCGAAGGCCACGAGATTGGCGCGGGCGACGAGCGCGGTGAGGCAACGGCGGGTTTCCTCGTAAAAGAGCCCGCCAACCTCCGGCGTGCCGGTGCCCGGCGCCTGAGTCGGGTCCAGCACATCCACGTCAAAGGTGATGTAGAGGTTGGGCCCGGTGGCGATGCTGGCGGCGACTTCTTCCGGGCTGCGCTGGCGGAACTGTCGGGTGGTTATGACGGCGTTGCCGTGGCTCATGGCGTCTTCATAGGGCGTGCGCCGCACGCTGCGGATACCGATGGACGTGATGCTCCCAACGTGTGCCAATTCGTGGCAACGGCGTATCGGGCTACCGTGAGTGAGCATGGCGCCGTTGTAATGGTGGGTGTAATCCAGGTGGGCATCAAAATGCACAATGTCCAGTGGAGCGAAGCGGGACAAGCCGGCCACCGCTGGAAACGTGATGGCGTGGTCGCCGCCGAGGATGACGGGCAGCGCGCCCCGACCGGCGATGCGCTCGACCGTAGCGGCGAGCCTGGTGAAGTTGTGCACTACGTCAGCAGCGGTTACGAACACGTTGCCGCAATCGGCCATGGTGACGCCCCGGAGCAACTCATCGCCGGCATCAGCGTCGAAGAAACCCTCAGCGTCTTTGCCGGCGCCGTAGGGGTCGGCGTAGGAATAAGCGCGGGGAGCATCGCGCAATGCGTCTGGGCCGTAACGCGCGCCGGGTCGGCCCAGCGTGCCCTGGTCGAAAGGCATCCCCAGGAATGCTACATCGGCGGTAAGGTCATCAATATCGGCGCAGAGCGGCGCACGAAACATGGTGCGCGGTCGCACGTCCACCGGCGGAGCTTCTCCTGCCGGAGCGTCAGGCAGGTATTGTGGCCCGATATTGTACTGGTCAGCGGTCATGGCAATTTCGACCCTATGATGGCAGCGTCGCGTGCGGTCAGGAGCAGGGCAACCCACACCTGAACATTTTGATTATACTTGACTACCGCCGGGGAATATTATCGATGGAGATATGGGACGACAACTTACGCATCAAGGACCAGGAAAGGAGATGAGGCGATGGCGCGACTAGAGGAATACGCTAACCGATTTCAATTCGTCAAGTTGGAACGGGACGACGGCATTTTGCAGATGACACTCCACAGCGACGGCGATACCCTGCAATGGGGCTCCGGGCCGCACACTGAACTGCCGGAGGTATTTCATACCGTGGGCACGGATCCTGAAACGAAGGTAATTATTATGACGGGCGCCGGCGACGGGTTCACCGGGCCGGCGGGCAGCAGCGCCACGGTGCCGCGCCGCACTCCCGAACAGTGGGATGCCACCTTTTGGGAGGGCAAGCACCTGCTCGGCAACCTGCTGAACATCGAGGTGCCGATTATCGCCGCCGTCAACGGGCCGGCGCTGCGGCATTCTGAATTGCCCTTGATGAGCGACATCGTGCTGTCGGCCCCGCACACCACGTTTCAGGACTCCGGGCATTTTATGAGCGGCCTGACGCCGGGCGACGGGATGCACATCATTTATCCATTGCTGATGGGCCTGAATCGGGGCCGATACTTCCTGCTGACCGGTCAGATGCTGGACGCGGCCAAAGCGCAGGAACTTGGGCTGGTGGCTGAAGTGCTGCCGGCGGAAGACCTGTTGCCGCGTGCGTGGGAACTGGCCCGCCAGCTCGCCCAGCAACCACGCCTGGTGCTCCGATACTCTCGGGTGTTGCTGGTTCACAAGTTGAAACAGGAACTGCACGACCTGTTGGGATACGGGTTGGCGCTGGAAGGATTGGGTTCCGGTCAGGATTATCTCGACCGAGGGCAGGGCAGGTAGCGAGCCTTTTCACACCGCTGGCAGCTCCTCAATCGCAATGTTTCCACCGGGAGTCATATCAATGGTGATACGGCTCCCGGCGAGCAGGTTGGCGCTGGCCAGATATTCGTTTTCCGACTCCAGAACATTGACCCTTCTAAACTGACCGTGCCAGACTACCTCCGCAACGTAACGGTTGAATGTTTCCGGCCTTTCATTCGCCAGCAGCATCGTCATCTCTCCGCGCTGTGCCAAACCAAGCAGCCGGATGGTCGCTCTTGGCAACATCAGCTCGGCCCCCTCAAAACCGGTGTCAGTGACCGTTTCCCACTGGCTGTTGCTGCCCCTCAGCTGAATAGGTATAACGGCCTCGCAATTTTCGTTAACCACTCCCCTAATCATGCCAGTCCTTGCCGCTCTCGCCGCAATTTGCCAACATACGGGTAGCCGATACGGAACGCGTATTCATAGGCCCCAGGCTGGCGGGCTTGAAGCCGGTTGGAGGCTTCCAGCAAGTCGGCGCCGATTGCATAGTCGCGGGACTGCACGTCCAGAACCAGAATCTTGCCCTTTTCCGTGGCCAGCAATTTGGGGAGTAGCTCCGTTTCGTAAATGGCGTCCGCCAGCGCTCTGTTGCCACCCGGCACAGCGTCACTCATAACTCACCTCTCCTTCGTTTATGACCCATCCGTAAAAAACACGTCGCCGCAGGGGTACTTCGATACCCGGTTCGATAGTGGAGCTCCTGCGGCGAGATGGTGGCGACCGCCCTGGCGTGGGCCTTGGGTTGTGAGGCTGGAATCAGAGCCTCACGCGTACCCACTTTAATCTGTCATTGCGAGGAGCGTAGCGACGTGGCAATCTCGATGAGGTTAAACACACGCCGGCGAACCGCCGTTGCTACGACAGCGAGATTGCCGCGCTACGCTCGCAATGACAAGGGTGGGTACGCGTGAGGAATCAGAGCCTGTTGACAATTAGCAAACCAACCCGTCCCTCCTGCGAAAGCAGGAGTCCAGTGCGGGTATTATGGAAGAATCAGTATCCTATTTGACGAGTTCGGTGATTAACGACTGCGGCCACTGGATTCCCGCTCTCGCGGGCATGACGGTATTTGTCGACACACCCTAGATGGCTTGCCAGTAGCGCTTGCCTTGCAGCGTTACAATCTTGCCGAAGCCGGGAGCGGGCAGGTGGACAGCGGCGACGGGTAGCCCCTCGCTTTCCAGGCGGTCCAGCACCGTCTGCCGGGTGGAAATTGCCAGGTCGGGTATGATGTCGGCGCGGGAAGCCCAGTCGGTCTGCTGAATCTGCGCCGTGTTGTGCAGCACGTCGCCCAGGATCATGCCGCGTTCGCCGCCGGAGTTGATCATAATGCTCATGTGGCCGGGCGTGTGGCCGGGCGTGGGCAGCGTGGTCAGCTCGCTGGTGATGCTGAACTCACCTTCCATCCACTCAACGAGACCCATTTCGGCGATGGGCCAGACGCAATCGGGGGCGTTGGGGAAACGGTCGGGTTGGAGGGCCGGGTCGTGGCTGGCCTCGTAATCCGCCTTGCTGAAGTAATACCGGGCGTTGGGGAAGGTGGGCGTTAGTGTATTGCCTTCGTCGCGCACGGTGTTCCAGCCCACGTGGTCGCGGTGCAGGTGGGTCATCACTACGGCGTCGATGTCGCTGGGGGAAACGCCGTTGCGAGCCATGTCATCCAGCAGCTCCCCCCAGGGAGTTTCGGGGGTTTCTTTGGCGCCCAGGCCGGTGTCAATCACGATGGTTTTGCCGTCGGAACGCAGCAGGAAACAGGCCAGGTTGAAGCTGACCTTGCGGTCGGGCGTAAGGTGGTCGTGAAAAGGCTCCCATTGCTCAGCCGGTATGTCGGGGAAGAAGTTGCAGACATCAAATTCCAGGATACCGTCAGACAATGAAGAAATCTCCACGTTGCCGATGGTAAGTTTGCTTGCGGTCATAGTCCCTCCGGATGCGGTTGATTGCCGGCATTCTACCATCTGCCCGGTTTGGGTCGGAGCGCGGAGGTTTTCCACGTGGATTGTTGTTTAGCCCTGGAGGTTATGGGTGATGCGTTGCCTATCGGAATCCGTTGGGCTATTCTTTTGGCTACGCATTGAGACGCGCTCGTACCGGCTAACCACCGGGTGAACGCTGTTGCATATCGAAGACCGATGAAAGGAGAATAATCCGATGGCACTTTGGAGGCCTGACCCCACGTTTTACCCATCAGCACGGTTGGCAATGGAAGCCCCGCCGGAACGCCTGGCCTATGTTGCGGTGCTCAACCCCAATTCCGGCGAACCCGATGCCATGACCGTGGTGGACTGCGACCCGAATTCTGCTTCATACGCGCAGGTCGTGAACTCGGTGCCGATGCCCCATCTGGACGACGAGCTGCATCACTTCGGATGGAACGCCTGCAGCGCGGCGTTGTGTCCTTCGTCGCCGCACCCGCACCTGGAGCGTCGCTATCTGGTGGTGCCCACGTTGGGCTCGAGCCGTATCTACATCATAGACACCCAACCGGACCCGGAACGCCCCCGCATCGTGAAAACCATCGAGAAGGAACAGGTGCAGCGGGCCGGGTACAGCCGTCCGCACACCGTGCACTGCGGGCCCGATGCCATCTACGTGAGCGCGCTGGGAGCAGCCGACGGTGGTTCACCCGGCGGTGTGATGCTGCTGGACCACTACACCTTTGAGCCCACCGGGCCCTGGGAGCTGGACCGCGGGCCCCAGCAACTGTCCTATGATTTCTGGTGGCACATCGGCTTGGACACCATGATAACCAGCGAATGGGGCACCCCGGAAATGTTTGAACACGGCGCCCGACTGGACGACATAGTGGCTCAGAACTACGGGCATCACATCAATTTCTGGGACATGAGAAAGCGCAGCCACCAACAGGCGGTTGACTTGGGCGCCCAGCACCAGATGGCCCTGGAACTGCGACCGGCTCACAACCCGACTCGCCACTACGGTTTCTGCGGCGTGGTCGTAAGCACGGAAGACCTTTCCGGTTCGATTTTCCTGTGGCATCGCGATGGCGACCAGTGGGCCGCCACCAAGATAATTTCCATCCCCGCCGAGCCGGCAGATGCGTCGGTTCTGCCGCCGGCCCTGCAACCGCTGGGTGCGGTGCCGCCGTTGATTACCGACATTGATCTGTCACTGGACGACAAGTTCCTGTATGTGTCCTGCTGGGGAACCGGCAAGCTGCTCCAGTACGATGTTTCCGACCCGTTCCACCCGGTGCAAACCGGCGAGGTGGAGATGGGCGGCGTGGTACGGAAAGCGGCCCATCCCACCGGAGCTCCGCTCACCGGCGGCCCGCAGATGGTGGAGATTAGTCGGGACGGGCGACGGGTCTACCTGACCAATTCGCTTTATTCCACCTGGGATGACCAGTTCTATCCTGATGGCCTCAATGGATGGCTGAGCCGCATTGACGTGAACCCGGAGGGTGGCATTGCGGTCAACCGGGAGTTCTTTATCGACTACGGCAAGTCACGGACGCACCAGGTGAGGTTGCAGGGCGGCGACGCCTCTTCGGATACCTTCTGCTTCCCGTAGGGGTGCAATTCGCGTTGACCAGCCCACGTCGTGTTGCGTGGGCCGGCCGGCTGATTAGAGACGCGTTCAGGTCGCCGGGTTTGGTATGCAGGTAGTGTGGTTGCACGTCCTGATACCGGACCCGGCGGCTCTGTCGTCGTTGGGGCCGTGGTTGGGGTTGGTCGCGTTGGGCCTGTTCCACGGTCTAAACCCGGCAATGGGGTGGCTATTCTCCGTGTCCCTGGCGTTGCAGCGTCAGCGACCGTGGCAGCTTCTGACTGCCACCGGGTATATCGCCGTGGGCCACCTGCTGTCGCTGGTCGTCATAATGGCAGCGTTACTGGCGGTCGGGGCGTTTCTTCCCTTGCAGTGGGTGAGGTTGGCGGCGGGTGCGATCCTGCTCGGTTTCGGCATCTACCGGATTATGCTGTACTACCGCCATCCGCGTTGGGTAGGCATGAATATCGGTGGCCGCGATCTCATCGTATGGTCATTTTTGATGGCAACCGCCCACGGCGCCGGATTGATGCTGGCTCCGTTGGTGCTGGCGCTGACCGACCGGGTTGCCACATCGGGCGTCACCGGGGATTTGGGCGAGCACGGGTTGTTCCTGTCGCTGGCCGACGCCCCGGCGTGGTGGGTGTTAGGGCTGCTGACTCACACGGTGGTGATGCTGACGGCCATGCTCATCGCCGCGGCGATTGTGTACTTCCGCGTGGGGCTGGCCTTCCTGCGTCGGGGGTGGATCAACCTGGACTTGCTCTGGGCCGGGTCGCTGGCGCTGGCCGGACTCGCCACGCTGGGCTGGGCGTTGCTGGGTTGACCCTCGGTTGGGAAGCCGGTCGCCAAGCCGGTTGTGAAAGCGGTTGGTGTGGATTGCGACTTTGGCTTGTTGACGCCCGTTCGCAGGCGATGCTAACCTCCGGCAATATCGAAGCCTACTCGGCACGCACGAATGGTGAGCGTGGCAGCTATGCGTGGGCGCATTAGTTGGTAACGCTCGCCCCAACGGAGGCATCATCCAATGAAGGCAGCAGTATTGCGAGAAGTGAACCAACCGGTGGTGGTTGAAGACGTGCAGGTGGACGCTCCGGCATCCCGCGAAGTGCTGGTGCGTACCGGAGCATCGGGCGTGTGCCACAGCGACCTGCACTTTGTGGAAGGTTTGTACACGACGCCCATGCCGTGCGTCCTGGGGCACGAAGCGGCTGGCATCGTGGAGGCGGTGGGAGATCAGGTTGGCTACGTGAAGCCGGGCGATTCGGTCATCATGTGCCTCTCGGTGTTCTGCGGTATCTGCGAATACTGTATGCGCGGCCAACCCTACCTGTGCACCAAGACTGCCGTGACCCGCGGCGCGAACGATCCGCCGCGGCTGCGTCGGGACGGTGAGGCGATTACCCAGTTCGCGCAGCTGGGCTCGTATGCTGCCGAAATGCTGGTGCATGAGAATGCGCTGGTCAAGGTGGACAATGACATACCGTTCCCCCAACTGGCATTGATTGGATGTGGCGCTACCACCGGCCTCGGCGCGGTGCTGAACACGGCGCAGGTTGAGCCGGGGAGCACGGTGGCGGTGGTGGGTTGCGGCGGCATTGGTATTCATTGCGTGCAGGCGGCGGCGCTGGCCGGCGCGTTGCGCATCATCGCCGTCGATACCACCGAGGACAAGCTCTCTCTGGCCCGGGAGTTCGGCGCCACCGATGTGATTGACGCCAGTTCGGGCAACGTGGCGGAACGCATCATGGACCTGACCGACGGCGGCGTTGACTATTCCTTCGAGGCCATCGGACTCAAGCAGACCGCCGAGGACTGCTACAACATGCTGCGTCCCGGCGGCGTCGCCACCATCATCGGCATGGTACCGGAGGGCGTGAAGATTGAGATTGACGCCGGCAACTTCCTGCGCCGAGGCCGCGCCATCCAGGGCTGCACCATGGGATCCAACCGCTTCCGCACTGATATGCCCCGCTACATGGAGTTCTATCGGCAGGGCCGCCTCAAGCTGGACGAACTGGTCAGCCAGGAACTAGCCCTGTCCGAAATCAACAAAGCCTTCGCCGACATGAAGGCGGGCAGCGTCCGCCGCAGCGTTATTACGGATTTTGAAGGGTAGGCATTGCCGGTAGTCCAAAGTGCCATGCGCCAACGGGATACGGCACTAGAACAACATCCGCTGGCGCATCATAAAGTTTGTGGGGGAAAATATGATTGGGTTTGAACAGGCTTTTGCCGATACCGAAAGCGCAGCAGCGTCAGCCGTCAAATCTGCTGCCGATGTCGCCAAGCTAGCCAGGGGATTGGAAAAAGCCGCCAAAACGGGCAATATCAATGCGGTCAAAAAGATGCAATCGGAATTGCACTCCGCTTTGGGTGCTTTGAGGCAAGAGGTTGAAAACGCAACCGAAGCCTGGCCGTTCCAGCCTGAAGATGAAGAGACTTATCTGAAGGAACATTTTGCAACTGAGCTACGTCAGGTCGCCGCATCCCAAGGATTGGGTATTTACGAGCGGGACGAGCGATTGATTGCCCATCCCTCTATCGTGAGGGTTTTGCCCTCTAGCCGTGCGGTACGCATTGACCGGAAGCAAGTATCCACGATCAGGCCACGGCACTTGGTGTCCCTCTTGCTTGCTGAGCAAAAAAAGCCGGCGCGATTCAATAGTAGAACATTCCTCGAGTCGGTGTATTCTGCCTACAAGATGCGCACTGGCAACCAATCTTCCGCACTTCGACTAGAGGGTAGCGCCGCCCCCATCGTTCCGTTATCTGCAATCTACGATGTGTTCACAGTGATGCCAGGCATTAGCCGCGAGTACGGACGCACGGATTTCGCCCGCGACTTGTACCGGCTCGACACGGGAGGGCCTTCAGAAACGCGTACAGCAGCGCAACTCCATTTCCACAGCGGCCGCCAAAGCAACATCGCATTTGTGTCCCCAGATGGCAATCTCATCACTTATCACAACATCGCCTTCAAGGAGACTCGCAATGGATAACACCATTCCAATAGACGAATGGGTCCAGTTTTTGAGCGAGGAGTACCTGAAGTCGTTTATCAAGGACGGTGGTGCATCGGTCAAGTTTGCCGTAATGCCTGAGGAACTGAGCAATGGTCTAGTATTTGCCTTGGCTGAGCAATCCCAAAACCTCGGCTGTGCGTTTGTGGAAATTAATGCAGCGGATGCCAGAGTGCATATGCCGCAGGACATTTTCTTTGCCATTTCCCGGCAAGTGGATTGGCGGTTGCTGGCTCGCCGGGTCATTGTTGAGCTGGCGAAAAGTTTGAACTATCTAGTTGGGGACGTTGACCTGTCGGGTGATGGCAATATCTATGCGGCTATCGGGGAGGCTAACGGACTGGATGCGGGAGCCGTGCGTAATGAGTTGCGAGTCCAGATACAGGAACAGGTTTTCATGAATCGTAATATGGCCCGCGACTTCAGAGTTGCAATGGCCCAACTCTGCTTGGCCGAATACGCCGGGCGCAATGACACCACTTACATCGGGCAGCCGCTGCTTGACTGGCTGACCGGGGCAAACACACGCATCGGCAACGTGAAACACTTCGCTGTGCACACGCCAATCAACCGAACAACGGCACGGCATTTTATGGAGTCGGCCTGCTATTGGATCCGATATGCCGGCTATGCTGGCGTGGTAATACTCCTGGATAATACGCGGGTAATGCTCTCCCGCCGGCCGCAGGACGGTTCCCGGTTCTACACCAAAGCTATGGTTCTGGACCATTATGAACTCCTGAGAGAGCTCATTGACAGCACGGATCGGCTCAGCGGGGCTTTGGTAGTGGTAGCCGCCAACCCTGTTTTTCTGGACGAGGATAACCATTCCCGAGGCTTTGGCGCATACGAAGCACTGATGACGCGGGTAATGAACGATGTACGCGACCGGAATCTGGCCAACCCCATGGCGTCGTTGGTGCGCCTGTCCTAACACGGAGGCAGAAACGATGTCATCAACCGATACATTTGGCCCTTTCCAGTGCCGTCAGGCGGTGGAAGCCCTCAGAAATGGCGTTCCCAACCGGGCGGCGGTGGAGATTCTGGGCTGCAATCGCCCGGCGGTAGAAAGCCGGTTTGACGACCTGTTGCTGCACGCGATTGACACGGAATCCCCGCCGCAAGGTGCTTTGGGAATGCTGGTGTCTGGGGATTTCGGTTCCGGCAAATCCCACCTGCTTTCTTACCTTGAACACCGGGCTCTAGCGGAAGGATTTGCCTGTAGCCGGGTAGCTATAAGTAAGGAGACCCCTCTGTATGACCTGGGTAAGGTGTTCGCTTCGGCAATCCAACATGCACGGCTACCGGGGCGCACCGGCCAACTGATGGAGGAAATGGGCGACAAAATCAGCGCCCGAACCCCGGAATACGACGCGTTCTCCCGCTGGCTCAATGTCGAGGAGAACGGTTTGCATCAGTATTTCCCGGCAACGATGATGATTTACGAACGATCTGATGACTCGGAATTGCGCAGTGAGGTCGAGTCATTCTGGGCCGGCGAGCGCATCGCGGCAGCCAAGGTCAGGGAGGGCCTGCGGCTTATCAGTCAGCAACCTAGTTTTCCTAACTTGCGCGCTCCCAGCGCACGTGACCTGCCACCTCAGCGGTTGCGCTTTGCCACCGAACTGATCAAGGGCGCCAGTTACAAGGGATGGGTGGTGCTTATTGACGAGCTGGAACTGGTGGGTTCCTACAGCCTGTTACAGCGGGCTAGGTCGTATGCTGAGCTGGCTCGATGGCTGGGCAAAACTGCTGATGAACAGTATCCGGGGTTGATTGTGGTTGGCACGGTCACCCCCGGATTCGCGTCGTCAGTTCTGGGCCCTTTCGGCAAGGACGACAGGATCCGTGCGCCCAACCGACTGCGGGAGCGCAACGATCCGGCACTAGCCGCCAAAGCAGAAGCCGCGATTCGGGCACTGGAAAGAGAACCCATGCTGCTGGAGCCGCCCAGCGAAGCGGAGCTGCGGGATACGCTGGGGAAATTGCGGTTGCTCTATGCGCAGGCGTACGGGTGGGACGCTCCGGCTCCAGCCGCCGTGTTAGATGGAGCCGCCTATCAGAACACGATACGTTACAAGGTTCGCGCTTGCATCAACGAATGGGATTTGCGACGCCTCTATGCAGACTCCCTGCCGGAAACCGAAGGACAGGGGTTTGAATCCAAATACGAAGAGGTGCCAGGAATGGAAGTAGAGGTCAAGGATGACGATTAACCCGACGCTTGACCTTAATCTACTGGACTGACTTTATGTTCGTAATCGGTACTGCCGGGCACGTTGACCACGGCAAATCCACTCTGGTCAAGGCGTTGACTGACATTGACCCCGACCGTCTTCCTGAAGAGAAGGCGCGGGAGATGACGGTGGATTTGGGCTTTGCCTGGATGACGCTGCCCAGTGGCCGGGAAGTCAGCATCGTGGACGTGCCCGGCCACGAGCGGTTTATCAAAAATATGCTCGCCGGAGTGGGGGCTATTGACCTGGCGCTGCTCATCGTGGCGGCCGACGAAAGCGTAATGCCGCAGACGCGGGAACATCTCGCCATTCTGGACATACTGCGCATCAGGCGTGGGTTGGTAGTCATCACCAAATCAGACCTGGTGGATGAAGAACTGGTGGAGCTGGTCAAGGCGGAGGTGGAAGATGTCCTGGCGGCTACGTCGTTTGCCGGTTGCCAGATGGTCGCGGTGTCAGCGTACACCGGCGATGGTCTGGAAGAACTGAAATCGGCCATTGACAACATCCTGGACGATACCGACGTTCGGCTGGATCTGGGTCGGCCCCGTCTGCCAATCGACCGCAGTTTCACGGTGAGCGGGTTTGGCACCGTGGTGACCGGCACACTCATCGACGGTTCGATGGCGGTGGGGCAGCAGGTCGAACTGTCCCCGTCGGGTGTGCAGGCCCGGATCCGCGGCTTGCAGAGCCACCAGTCCCGTCTTGATGCCAGCGCGCCGGGGGTGCGGCTGGCGCTGAACCTGTCGGGCGTTTCCCGCGAGGATGTGCTGCGTGGCGAGGTGTTGACCAATCCGGGCTGGCTGCGAGCCACGCGCCGGTTTGACGCTCGCCTGCGGATGGTGCGCGGAGCGCCCCACGCCCTGAAACACAACGAGGGCGTTACCTTCCACCTGTTTACCAGCGAAACCACCGCCCGCGTCCGGCTGCTGGACGCCGACCGGTTGCAACCCGGCGGCGAAGGCTGGGTGCAGGTGCTGCTGGACGACCCGGTGCCAATGGTGAAGGGGGACTTTTTTGTCCTGCGCTCATCGGAGGACACGCTGGGCGGCGGGCAGATTGTCGACCCAAACCCTCGGCGGCGGCACCGCCGTTTCGCTGCGGACGTATTGGAAAGGCTCACAACTCTGGACGCCGGCGCCAGCGAGGATGTCATTATCACGCTGGCCGACCAACTTGGGCCGTGCGACGTCCGAACCCTGTCCCAGCGTTCCAACCTGTCGGAAGCGGAAGTGCTGGCCCGCTTGTCCGAATTGACCGAGCAGGGTGAAGTGGTGGCCCTGGGCGAGTTGGGCGTGCAGGCCGATGCGATGGTCTATTCGCGGCGCGGCTGGGACATTGTTCGCAATCAGGCGCAGGTGGCGTTGCAGACTTACCATAACCAGTACCCGCTGCGGAAGGGGGCGCCGCCGCAGCAACTGCGTAGTCGATTGAACTTGCCTCAACCCGTTTACGTCCGTGCGGCTGGGCGGCTCGCCGACGAGGGCGTTGCGATTGAAGATGGCGGACTGATACGCGCTCCAGACCACGCCGTTGAGTTGAGCGACAAGCAGCAGGCCGACGTGGCAAATTACCTGGAATCACTGGCCGCCGAGCCGTGGTCGCCGCCCACCGATCGGCCTATCGATCCTGAAGTATTGAGTTATCTGCAAGACCGTGGCGACGTGATCAAAGTCAACGATTCAGTGGTGTTCACCACGGCGGCCTATGAGGATATGGCGGGCCGCATAGTACAGCACCTGCAAACCAACGGCAGCGTTACCGTCGCCGACGCCCGCACCATCTTCGGCACCAGTCGCAAGTACGTTTTGCCGTTGCTGGAGTATCTGGACCAGCAACGCATCACCCGACGCGTGGGCGACGAACGGGTGCTACGGTAGCTGTCGGTCCGGCGGGCTACTATCTACTGGAACTCGGTCTACTGGAATGCAGCCTACTGGAATGCGGTCTACTGGAGTTCGGTTGCTCTATGAGCCTTGACTTGGGCAAAACCCTGGGCCAACTGCAGGCCGCGATGGGCGACGTTTCGGAGACCGTGCGGATGCGTCGTCGTCAGTTCGCCGACCGCATTGTGCAAGGGTGGAACGTCTCACCCGATGAGGCCCGCGCGCGCACAGAATCCGCCGGCGTTACGGAATTCATCGTGGCCCGGACGGGTGTGGAAGGTTTGCTGGCCAGCATACCGCCGCCTGCCGTCCCACATGATTGGTCGGCGGTTTCAGTGGATGGTTCGCACATTGATGTCGACCGTCATCTGCCGCTGTCGTGTTACCTGATTAACCTGGGTGGATGCACTATCGTCTACGGCGACAATCCCGGGTGCGATTTTTTCAGCGAACCGACGCTGGCGGTGCGCGAGGCGGAGCTATACCTGGCGGCCGACGCGGGCCGGACTGCCGATACACCGATTGCCGGCGCGCTGTTGGGAGCGCTGCGTACCGTGCGCGAGGTGGAAGGTCTGGCGGACGCAGTTGCCGCGGCGGATGATTCCATGCCCGTGCTGGCTGTGCTGGACGGTACGCTGGTGTTCAGGGACTTGCAGTCCGGCAACTACCCTGGCTACGTGGTGCAGCGACTGATCAATGAACGGCTGGAACCGGCTCTGGAACGGCTGCGCCTGGCATCCGAACGTTCTGGAAACGTGATAGTGGCGTCATATACCTCCCGCCCCCAAACCACCGAGGTGGTGGGCGCTTTGCGAGTCTGCCTCTGCGGGCGCGATCTGGCGCGGTGCGCCCAGCATTGCAGTTTGCGCCGTTCGGATGAGGAGGTGTGCGATGGCGCGGCGGGGTTCGACGACCGCGAGTTGTTTGAAACAGTGCTGGAACCCGGCCACCGGTCGCCGCTGTATGAATCCGGCCGGCGTGCGCCGCGTTCTTCCTTTGGGTACACGTGGGCGCACTTTTACTATGTGCAGGCCGGTGACGAGATAGCCCGCGTGGAAATACCGCACTGGGTGGCGCGGGATCCATATTTGCTGGGCATGAGCCACGCGCTGATGGCGAGACAATGCGAGCTGGGAAAGGGTTATCCCGTGGTAATCTCTGAAGCGCACGAGCAGGCGGTGGTTACCGGCCGGGACCGCCATGAGTTCCGCAATGTGGTGCTCAACGAATTGGAGAAACATGGTTTACCGTCGATTGAATCGGGCAAAACCGTATCCAAGCGACGCCCTTGGGTATAACGTGGGGCTCGAGTCCAAACCAGAGCCTGTTGACAATAGGCAAACCAATTGAGGCGGAGGTATATCAAATGGGAGAGCTCAATGATTTGGCGGCATCAGTGGCCGCATTGCTGAAACAGCGCGGGGATTCGCTGGCGGTATCGGAATCCTCCTGCGGGGGATTGATTTCAGCGGCGCTGGTGTCCATACCGGGCGCATCCGACTACTACGTGGGCGGGTCGGTGGTGTACACGCGTGTGGCGCAAAAGGGGCTGTTGCAGGTTCCGGATTCTGCAATGGAAGGCCAGCGTGCCAGCACCGAGTTCTACGCGTTGCTCAACGCCCGAACATCGCGGGAGGCATTGGGCACCACATGGGGCTTGGCAGAGACCGGCGCCAGCGGGCCGACCGGCAATCGTTATGGAGACGACGCCGGGCACGCCTGCTTTGGTGTCGCCGGCCCGGTGGAGCGATCCCAGACGCTGGAAACCGGCAGCGACGACCGGGAAGCCAATATGTGGGTCTTCGCGGCGGTGGCGCTGGCACTGCTGGAAGAGGCGCTCCAAGCGGCATAACCTGCCACCAACGTCGGGAATTCACGGGCGATTTGCCGGATCGAACGATTCCGCCAAGTCGCCTGCAATCCGGTTGGACTCAGAACGTCGCTGCTGGTCAGCGCGGTTGCCGGCTGATGTAGTCGCTCAAATCCTGGGCGCTCTTGAACTGGGCTGCGGTGCGCAGGAACTCGGCGAGCGATGGGCTGCTGCGCCGGAGTTGTTCGACCTGCTCTCCAATCACGTTGACGCCGGCGGCGCCGGTGGTGGCGTAGGAGCCGTGGAAGGCAAAGTAGGCTTGATTCAGGCGCCGGATGGGGTAACCATTCTCAACGAAGGTTCGCCGCCGCTCTTCCATATATCGTTCTGCGCCGTTGACATCGCCGGCAGCGAGCAGTGCGTCGACCCTGATGCGTGTGTCGCGCATTTCGGCCTGAAAATCAAACTCCGAGCGTGCGGTCGGTTCGACGGATGGCTCGCTGATTGTACCGCTTTGACCGGACTCGACCTGCGGATTTCCTGGCGGAGTTTCCGGCAAGCGTTGCCCGGCCAATCGCCCCAACTCCTGGCCGGCTATGGTGGCGACCGTTTCGTTGAGGGTAAGCAAATCGCCTCCCTGGAAGTATCTCTGGCCGAGCGGACGGAACCAAAGCCATTGATGCGCCCACTCGTGGGCGATGATTTCCAGCGCGAAGTCCATTCCGGCGTCGGGCACGGTTATGGACGGAAAGAACGCAATGCCGCCAGTGTTGACCACCAGCGCCGACCGGTCGGTACGTTTTTCCAGTTGGGTTTCGATGGCAATGCGCTGCTCCGCGCTCAGTCCAGCGCGGAGCAACATCTCCTCTCCTCGTTCGATGTGGTCGCGAGGTGATGTAATCAGGACGGTTGGTGAGCCGACCAGGGCGGTGTCCACCGGGGGAAACACGCCGGCCCAGGCGCCGATCCCCTGTGATCGCAATGCGCCAGCCACGGCGGATTCCAGCGTCTCTTCCACATCAGGGCGCAGCTTCTCCTGTCGGAGTTGGAGCTCGGCGCGCGCGTTGACCAACGCCGCAATCTCAGGCCGGTTTGTCGCAGAATGTTCGTCCTGCGTTGATTCGTCTTGCGTTGACAGGTAGATAAGCCGGCGATCAATCCAGCGCAGCCGTTGGCCGTTGGCGAAGAACTCGGCCACGTGCTCTATTGACGTCGCTGGATTGGAACCACCGAACCAGGACCGGGGGGCATTGAGCAGGCGATGAACCCACTTGTCGGGCAGGTTGGACAATTCCCAGCCGGCCACACTCAGTTGGTTCCCGGCGGCGGCGATTTCCAGGTCGTCGGGTTGGAAGTCCCTGGCGCACAGGCCGATGATGGCAGCCAGGGCCAGCGACCGCAGGATCCTCCGTGTAATCCTGGGAATCCGCCGGCGTTTGGCGCGCGGGCCCAGATTGCCGTCCGATGCCAGGCGGTCAGGCATGGATTCGCCGCGCAGATGGCGGGTTGTTCGGCTGGTTCACGACCTGGTGGTCTCATGCGTACCCACTTTGTCATTGCGAGCGTAGCGTGGCAATCTCGTCGCCGTAGCAACGGTGGTTCGCCGACGTGTGTTCAACCTCATCGAGATTGCCACGTCGCTATGCTCCTCGCAATGACAGATTGAAGTGGCTACCCGTGCCCCTGGTGGTTCCTTGACACCCGTCCCGGCCCGTACCATAATTTGACGCCGCGCAACCGTGTAGCGTGGGCGTATGCGTGTGCGCCACCTGGCGCTTTTCAACCCGGAGGTTTGCCTTGTCCACCAGCTCCTTTACGTTGACCGACGCGATGCGCGAACAGGCGCTTGGCGTAGAAAGCGAACCGATTGCCATGGATATCGAAAAGGGCCACGTTGCCCGGTTTGCCGAAGCGATCGGCGATGACAACCCGGCATACACCGCAGGCACGCCCCAGAGCGGCGGGATCATCGCGCCGCCCACCTTTCTGCGGGCCATGCACGCGGTGCGTCCAGTGTTGCCCTTCGACGTGCCGTTGGTACGCCTTTTGGATGGCGGCAGCGATTGGGAATACTTCGAACCGGTGCGGGCCGGGGACACCATCACTGCGGTGGGTCGCCTGGAAGACATCCGCGAACGTACCGGCAGCATCGGACAGATGTTGATTTCAACCATTAAGATTACCTACCGCAATCAGTCCGACGCAATCGTGGCAACCCAGACTAGCACTTCGATTCGTTACTGACCACAGTTGTTAGCGCACTAACGCTGCCATTGTAAGCATTTTCAATTCATTGGGGGTGGACATGGGGGACCAAGTATATTTCGAGGACGTATCCGAGGGCATGGAACTACCGGCGGAAGTTACCGAACCGACTACCCGTCAATTGGTGCAATACGCCGGCGCCTCTGGAGACTTCTACGAAATCCACTACGATAAGGATTTTGCCCAAAACACCGGTCTCAGCGGCGTGATTATTCACGGCGCGTTGAAAAACGCACTGCTGGGCTCGTTCGTCACCCGGTGGGCTGGCCCTGAAGGCGTGTTGCGTCGGCTCACCTGCCAGTACCGGGGGATGGACTACCCGAACGAGCCAATTACAGCCAGGGGCCACATCAGCCGTGTATACCAGGAGGGGCGTCAGAACCTGGTTGATTGCACCATCTGGCTGGAAAACCCGCAGGGCCAGCAAACTACGCCCGGCACCGCCACGGTGGCGCTGCCGAGTCGCAACGGTTAGGACGGGCCGATACCTGAACCAACGTAATCAAAGGAAACATTAACTATGCCCAATAATCTGGAAGGCAAGGTAGCGATTATCACCGGCTCAGGCCGCGGCGTGGGACGAGGAATCGCAAAGCTCATGGCCGAAGAGGGCGCCAAGGTGGTCGTAGTAGACCCCGGCGTCAACGTCGACGGCACCGGCTATGACCAGTCGATTGCCGAGGTTGTGGTCAGCGAGATTCGGGACGCTGGGGGCACCGCCGTCGCCTGTACCGAGTCGGTGGCCACCATGGAAGGCGGCGAGCGAATCGTGCAGACCGCCATCGACAACTACGGTCGGTTGGACATCGTGGTTTGCTGTGCAGGAATTCTGCGCGACCGCATGATTTTCAACATGACCGAGCAGGAATGGGACGACGTAATCGCCGTCCACCTGAAGGGCACATTTACCGTGGTGAAGCACGCCTGCATCCTTTTCAGGCAGCAACGCTCCGGTCGGGTCATCACCTTCAGCAGCCAGTCGGGCCTGGTTGGCAACAGCGGGCAGGCGAATTACGGGGCTGCCAAGAGCGGAATCGCCGGGTTTACCAAGGTGGTGGCCAAGGATATGGGCCGTTACGGTGTAACCGCCAACTCGATTGCGCCGCGTGCCACCACGCGCATGATCGGCGCCATCCCAGATTCGGCGGCCGAGATTCGCGCGCGCGGCGGCGTGGCTTCGTTGTCCGGTTCGGACGCCAGCGCGAATGACATACAGAATCTGGACCCGGAAGGAATCGCCCCGTTCGTTACCTACCTGGCATCCGATTACGCCAGCAACATCAACGGGCAAACCTTCCTGGTGTATGGCGACACGGTGTCGCTCATGTCCCAGCCTCGACCCGAGCGGGCAATCTGGACGGAAAGTGGACATTGGGACATGGACGAGCTGTCGGAGCGCGCCCGTAACTATCTGACTGCCGGCATTGATAATCCGGCGCCAGCGAGGGCATAAGGCAATAAAGCCGGCAGTTCCTGGGAAACAAAGTACACAAGGATTTTACAATGCCACTACTTGAAGACAAGGTAGCAGTCGTCACCGGCGCCGGGCGCGGCATCGGTCGCGGGGTGGCCCAGCTGATGGCCGCCGAGGGCGCCAGCGTCGTGGTTTGCGACCTGGGCGTAAACGTGGACGGCACCGGCGCGGACGTATCGGTGGCGCAGCAGGTGGTCAACGAGATCGGCGAGGCTGGCGGCAAGGCCGTGGCCTGCACCGAATCGGTGGCCCTGATGGACGGCGGCGAGAAAATTGTGCAGACTGCCGTCGACAATTTCGGCAAGTTGGACATCGTGGTAACCGTGGCCGGTATTCTGCGCGACCGCATGGTTTTCAATATGTCCGAAGAAGAGTGGGACGACGTGATTGCCGTTCACCTGAAGGGCACTTTCACCGTGGTGAAGCACGCCAGCATTCTGTTCCGGCAGCAGCGTTCGGGTCGCATCATCACCTTCAGCAGCACTTCCGGCTTGTACGGCAACAGCGGGCAGGCGAACTACGGCGCCGCCAAAGATGGCATCGCCGGATTTACCCGCGTTTGCGCCCGGGACCTGGGGCGCTATGGGGTGACCGCCAACGCCATTTCGCCGTCTGCCAGCACCCGAATGACGACCAGCGTGCCCGACGAAGCGCGGGCGTTGCGCTCGGCGCGCGGCATCGCTGGGGGCGGTGGCTTGCGCGGTGATGCCGAAGACGTGGCGCCGATGGTTGCCTGGCTGGCGTCCGACGAGGCTGCCCACGTCAACGGCCACGTGTTCCACGTCACCGGCGGCCTGGTAACTCTGCTCAACGAGCCGGAACCGGTGCGAACCATCCAGAAAGATGGCCGCTGGTCGGTAGATGAACTGGCCGCGGTGTTCCCGGCCACCATCGGCATTGAGTTGTACAACCCGGCCCCCGCCCCGCCTCCCTCCGCCTGACCCGTAATCCATATCTCCCTCTCCCCCTGTGGGAGAGGGCCGAGGTGAGGGGTATCTTTCCGCCGACTATCACCGAATAACAGGAAAAAGAATATGTTCAAGAGTTTTAGCGCTTCTTACGCCGGCCACGTGGTCGACGACGATCTGGGACTGCAAGGAACGCCGGCCAACGACCGCTGGTACGCCAACGAGCAATTGGCGGAAGCCTTTGAATGGGCGCTGGATTTTTCCCGGCACCTTGAGGCCAACGGCTATGACGAGTTCTGGATGGCCGAGCATCATTTCCAACCCGAAGGCTACGAGTGTATTCCCAACCTGCTCATGCTGGGACTTTACCTGTCGTGCAACACGCAGCGGCTCAAGTACGGCTGCGGGTTCAACATCACACCGATGTGGCATCCGCTGCGGTTGGCCGAGGATTTCGCCATGGCCGACATTCTGTCCGGGGGCCGCATCGTGTTCGGCGTGGGACGTGGTTACCATTCGCGGGAGGTTGAGACTTTCGGATCGCCCATGTTTGACGGCGACGCCAACCGAGAGTTGTTCGAGGAGCAGGTTGAGGTGATGGTCAAGGCCTTCAGCCAGGAATCTTTCTCCCACCAGGGCAAGAACTACACCATCCCGGCGCCGGTGCCATACCGTGGCTACACCCTGGAGAAGCTGAGCCTGGTGCCGCGTCCGGTGAGTCAGCCGGTGGATATTTGGCAACCGCTGGTGTCGGGCAATCCAAAGGGCGTGGACTTCATGGGTCGCATGGGCATCAAGGCGATGGTGGCCAACACTCCGGAGCCGGCGCTGGGAGAAAGGCTGGAAATGTACCAGCAAGCCGCCGCCAGGCACGGCCGCGAGCTGGCATTGGGCGAGGACATCGCGCTGGGGTTCCGGTTCTTCCTGGCGGAAAACCGCGAGAAGGCCATCGAAAAGGCCCGCCCCTACTTCGAGGAAGCGATGAAGTTCGCTGCGCCACTGGGTTTGATGCGGCTGGAACCCGAACAGATTGACGCCGTAGCCAACCCTGGCCTGCGTCGCGGCGTCGAGCTGCCGACACTGGAATCGGCAGTCGAGACTGGAACCTGGCTGTGCGGTTCAGCTGATGATTTGGTCAACCATCTGAAAGAGGCTGAAGCCAAATATCCCGGCGTGGAGCGCATCAATCTGGGTTCGGTCATGGGGATGCCCCGCGAGGTGTTCAAAGACCAGCTTTCCCGGTTCGCCCAGGACGTGATGCCAGCTCTCACCGCATAATATCGCCAGCGAACCGGCTGACGACCGCAATTGATGACGGCCCCTTGTCAACCGGCAGGGGGCCGCACTTATTGGTGTCGTGGCAACAGAATTTTCAGGTCGAGGTCACTCGTGATGTACCGGATGGCTGACGTGGGTAAACCAGTGATAGCTGAGTGTTCCTTGCAAGCCGCGCACGAACAGGAACAACATACCGCCGTAGATGACCAGCCAGATGACATCTCGCGGTCCGGAGATAGTGATTAGGCCCATGGCAATCAGGACGATTCGGGAGGCGAAGAATCCGGTTGCCAACGCCAAAGCCGCCAGCCGCCAGCGCTGCCTGACGCCGAACGCCAGCATCCCGATTACGAAAGCTTCTACTCCGGAGTAGATGACGAGCTTGGCGCCGGGGATGGCGTCCGCGCTGCCGGAGCCCGGTTCTGCGGCCAGTATCGGAGCGGCCAACCACACCAAGAGAATTGCCGCGTTCCAGACCCACCAGGCCAATCCCCCCAGCCAAGCCCACCGCATCCAGCGACGAGCCTGTTCCGTATTGCTGGCCGAAGGCAGCCACCACAGGCGAGGTGGCCGGAGACCAACATCGGAGCCATCCTCGGAGCCGGGACGGTCGTTGAAGCCGGGGCGGTCGTCGGATGTTTGCAAACGTCTGAACCGCACCGCCGGAACCCACCCGCGGCCGGCCCGCTGGATTTAAGCGTCTTCGTCCAGCAGGGGAAGCGTGGTCCAGGCGACGGCATCGGCGTTGGCGGATAAACCCTGTTCCTGCACCATCCGGCGTATGTCCAGCAGTGTGGCGTTCACCTCGCGGGTAACCATTTGCCATTCCGGTTCGGGCGGGAACCAGTAGGGGGAGTTGATGCGGACGACGTGGTTTTCGGCTGAGTTGTAATAGATGCCGAATCTGGCTGCTTGCTGTTGCATAATCCGTATATCCTATCCGGCCTCAGGATGACGCCGGACGATAGATTGTGTTCCCGGATACCGACCCGTGCCGGCTAGAAATTTCCCGTTTGAGAATCAGGCGTTCCAAGCCCCACTTGCGGCTGCCCATGACGCCAATGATACCGGCGATGGTGAACCACAGGATAGTCACTTCGCCGCCGTGAGCGCCAAAGGCCGAACCCATATCGCCCGGTGGGTTGGGAAAAATGTGTGGAGCGACCCCGCCGGAATGGACGGTGAAGTAGGCTATTACCATCGTAACGCAAAGCGCGCCGGCGCCCAGACGGGTAAAAACCCCGGATGCAATCAGCAAGGCCGAAATGAGTTCAACCCAGCCGGCGATGTCCACGCGCGCCCCCAGGGGGTGATCCGCCGGAAAGCCCCACATCAGCAGCGCTTTTTGCGCCCCGTGCAGAGATACGATAAAAGCGAAAAGCAGCCGGAACACCAGATAGAATTCGTCGGCATAGTGCAACAGGAAACGCCCGAATACGGATGTGTCCGAGGTCGTGGTATTGGTGGCCATTGTGCGTACCTCAGTGTGCGCGAGAAGTTACCGTGCCGCTAATGGATTACGGGAGCGATGGCGATGGTTTCGTCGCGGCTGGGGCCGGTGGAGATAATCTGCGCCCGACAGCCAACCAACTCCTCAATCCGGCGAACGTAGGCCAGGGCATTGGCCGGCAGTTGGTCGGTGCGGGTCGTGCTGGCGGTGGGGTCGTCCCAACCGGGCATCTTCTCGTAGATGGGCTCGCACCGTTCCAACAGGCCGGTGTTGGCTGGGAAGCGGTCGACATCCTGGCCGTCGGCGCGGTACCCAACGCAAATTTTCACCGAGTCCATGCCGTCGAGGATGTCCAGACGGGTCAACACCATGCCGGTGAAACCGTTTATCTCCCGGCTGTACCGAGCGGCCACCGCGTCAAACCAGCCGATGCGACGAGGCCGGCCGGTAGTGGTTCCGTACTCGTGGGCCTTTTCGCGCAGGTCTTCACCGGCCTGGTCGAGCATCTCGGTGGGCATCGGCCCGCCGCCGACGCGGGTTGAGTAGGCTTTGAAAACGCCAACTACGCCTTTGATTGCCTGCGGGTTTATGCCCAAGCCGGTAATTGCTCCCCCGATGGAGGGCGACGATGAGGTTACGTAGGGATATGACCCGTGGTCGATGTCCAGCAGCGTCCCCTGCGCGCCTTCCAGCAGAATCTTCTTGCCGCGCGCCAGCAGGTCCTGGATCAACTGCTCGGTAGGACGCACGAACGGGCGGAGTTGCTCGGCCCAATAGAGGCAACGGGCAATCACATCGTCAACGTCCAGCGGGTCGCCCTCAAAGACGCCCCGGATTACCCGGTTCTTCATCGTTACCGCAGCAGCCACCTGGTCGGGCAAACGTTTGGTGTCCAGCAGGTCGCCGACGCGGATGCCGTCCCGGGACGCCTTGTCCACGTAGGCAGGGCCGATGCCCTGGCCGGTAGTGCCGATAGCGCCGCTACCGCGGGCCTTCTCCTGAAGGGCGTCCAATGTCAGATGGTAGGGCATGATGACGTGGGCCCGGTCGCTGACGAAGAGGCGGGCGGTGTCGATGCCCTGCTGTTGCAGCCCGGCCATTTCACCCAACAACACGTCGGGATTGACCACGACGCCGTTGCCGATAATGCCAATAACGTCAGGCCAGCAGATGCCCGAAGGGACGAGGTGCAGCTGGAATTCGCCGCGCTCATTGACCACGGTGTGGCCGGCGTTGTTGCCGCCGGCGTAACGGACTACACAATCGGATTGACCGGCAAGGTAGTCAATCACCTTCCCCTTGCCCTCATCTCCCCATTGTGCACCGATTACGGCATAGGCCGGCATTATGATTCGCTCCAGGTTTTTCAGAAGTATCGCCGGGATGTTGGCGTTGCCCGCGAGCGGCAGCCAACCGTCCCTGACGCAAGTTTGGTGGCAACGCTGCCACCGACGGCAGTATAGCAGAAACCAGTTACGGGCAACAGGACTGACCGACCTTATCAGGACGATTGCAAAGTCATCAAAGCGCCCAAACCGTTGGCCCTGATCTCGTCGAAGAGCGGGTAATCAGAATCCATTTATGGTTCGACAGACTCACCACTAACGGATTCTCGGCGACTTTGCAATCGTCCTGCCGACCTTATCGGGTTCTACGTTGTCAAACCGCCCGCGCGGATTCCAGCGGACATACGGGCATTGCGGATATACGGGAATGGAGGATGCAGACTGCAACTTCAACTGGCCGATGATAGTTTAGTGGGCATAGTTTGCGGTTTGCGGGATATTTATCGTAAAAAAATAGCGATATACGTTAACACCGCCCGTTTTGCTATTGCGACCCGGAGATAACGGCGTTATAATCGCAGGCGATTTGGTGAGATGTAGAGTCCTATCCAGGGCGTTGGACGGTGATGCAATGACTACGCAAAACCCCGTTATTCAACCTGCGGAATTCGCCCGCCGGCGGCGGCGGTTGATGGACTCTCTTTCCGGCGGCGCTGTTGTACTGGCGGCGGGTCATGACGCGGCCCGCAACAATGATGTAGACCACGAGTATCGGCAGCCGTCGTCGTTCTGGTACCTGACGGGTTTTGATGAGCCGGACGCGGTGGCCGTATTGCGCCCGGGCTCCGATACGCCATATACACTCTTCGTTCGCCCCTACGATCCGATGTTTGAGATTTGGGTTGGCCATCGCGCCGGAGTCGGTGGCGCGGTGGGTCCGTTGGGCGCCAACGCCGCCTATCCGCTGGAGCGGCTGGAAACCCAGTTGCCGAAGCTGCTGGCGGATGCCGAAACCGTTTACTACGCTTTGGGCAGCGATGACCAGCTCGACGACATTATCGCTGGCCTGGTGAAACGACGGCGCAATATGGCGCAGCGGGGCGTGAAAGGAGTGCGCAGGATCGAGGATCCCACCGGGCAAATCGACCTGATGCGGCTCAATAAGTCGGACGATGAAATCGGGCTGCTGCAACGGGCAATTGACATCACGGCGCAGGGATTCCACTCGGCCATGCGGACGGCGGCCCCCGGTGTCTACGAATACGAGGTGCAGGCGGCGCTGGAGCGGTCGTTCCGCCACCTGGGTTCACCGCGCAACGGCTACCCGTCGATCGTGGCCGGTGGCGCCAACGCCTGTGTGTTGCATTACATACGTAACCGGGAGGCGCTGGGCCCGGACGACCTGCTTTTGATCGACGCGGGCGCGGAGTATGGCTACTACACCGCCGACGTTACGCGCACCTGGCCGGTTTCCGGGAAGTTCACCGGCCCGCAGCGCGACCTCTATGACCTGGTGCTGGAGTCCCAGAACAAAGCCATCGCCGCGGTGAAGCCAGGCGTGGGGTTTGACGACGTGCATCGGGTCGCCACCATGACGCTGATTGACGGGCTGGTCACGCTGGGTGTGCTGGAAGGCAGCGCCGACGACATTATGAACCGGCAGGCTTACCGCGACTACTATATGCACGCCACGTCGCACTGGCTCGGTCTGGACGTGCATGACTGCGGCCCCTACCGCGACGATCGGGGGCAAACCCGCCTGCGTCCGGGAATGGTGCTGACCGTCGAACCCGGCCTCTACTTCGGCCGTCAGGCCAAACACGCCCCCGAAATCTATCGCGGCATTGGAATCCGTATTGAGGATGACGTTTTGGTCACCGAAGATGGCTGCCGTGTCCTTTCGGAAGGGATTCCCAAAGAACCTGCGGAACTGGAAGCAATTGTTTCAGATTCGCGCTGAGTAATGACCAGGCTAACCGAAACAGCAACGGTGATCTGTTGTCCTGGACTCGGTAGTGAGGGGGGCGCTCATCTCCCACTTGTGGGTGCGAAGCTCCCCCTGCCAATCGCAGCGGGGGCGATACCAGTGATGCTGATGCCTCCCGCGATTGCCCCTGACTCGGGGCCCAGCGTTTTACCGGCGAGGAACTTATTCCCCGCCGTTTTTTGATTCTAAATGCCGGGATGGAGGGACTGGCGAATCTCCGATGCGCCCGGGTGGATGTGCTCTTCCGCTTGCAAATGGCGTAGCGGCGGTTGGGCCGCGTCCGAATTGCCCTGGTGCAGTTGCGAGACTGCCGGCCAACACAACCTTGCTATCCTTCGAGGAGGGTCGATGAGTCCGACCAACTTGTTCATCATCAAGAAGACATCCCAGCGGCTGCTGATGGTTGGCGCTCTGGGATTGGCAATCGCATTGGTGTTTGCGGCGTGTCAACCATCTGACGAGCCGGGGTCAACCCCAATACAAGAGCCTGGCACGAATATGTACGCAGACCTGGCAGGCGACATTGACATCGACGGTTCTTCGACGGTGTTCCCGATTACGGAGGCGGTGGCCGAAGAATTCGGCGACCTGACCGACGGCAACGTCCGCACGGTGGTGGGTATCTCCGGTACCGGTGGCGGATTCAAGAAGTTCTGCGACGGCGAAACGGTGATTTCGGATGCCTCGCGGCCCATCAAACAAAAGGAAGTCGACGTGTGCGCAGCCAGGGGTGTTGAGTACATCGAGATTCCGGTGGCCATTGATGGATTGAGTGTGCTGGTAAACCCGGCCAACGAATTCGTGGAATGCCTGTCCGTTGACCAGCTCAACCTGATCTGGAGCCCGGAAGCCGAAGGAGTGGTGATGACGTGGGATCAGGTGGATCCGTCGTGGCCGGCCGAGGCAATCGAGCTGTACGCGCCCGGGGTTGACTCGGGAACCTTCGACTACTTCACTGAAGTCGTCAACGGCGACGGCGGCGTGTCGCGCGGCGATTTCGTGGCGTCGGAAGACGACAACGTACTGGTGCAGGGTATTTCCGGGGACAAGTTCAGCCTGGGATATTTTGGCTATGCCTACTACGTGGAGAATCAGGACCGCTTGAAGGTAGTGCCCATTGACGGCGGGGCCGGCTGCATCGCTCCGACCGACGAAGCCATCAACAACGGTTTGTATGCGCCCTTGAGCCGGCCTTTGTTCATCTACGTGCGCGCGGACGCGGCGCAGGAAGACCACATCGCCGAGTTCGTGCGTTACTACCTGAGCGATAACGGTCAGCGTTTGGCCGCCTCGGTAGGGTATATCCCGTTCCTCTATGAGGTTTACAACCTGAGTTTGGCCAAGTTTGAAGCCGGAACCACCGGCACCGTGTTTGGTGGCGACAATGCCTTCAAGGGGCCGGTGGCGGAGGGACTGACGAAGTAATTTATCCCGCGACCAATTCGACCGATAACCTGCCGTGAGGTGGGTTCGCCGGCGGCGGGACCGACTTTTGGTCTTGCCGCTTTTGCGTTTGACTGTGGCCGCGAGAACATCTTCACGCAACCGGCTGACGGTGGCCCAGGCCGGTTATTCCCGTTCCAGAAACTCCCTTACCTGCTGCATCAACGGCTCGCGGTCGTAGACGCTCAACAGCAGGGCGGCGTTACGCATCCAATCGCCCTGGAAGTACCGCTCGTATAGCACCTGGCGTGCGCCAAACGCGCTGCACGCGGTGTCCCAGGCGAGGCGGAACAGGCGGACGCGCTCGCGGGCGGTGGCAGTATCGGTGTCGAGATAAGCGTCCAGCACCGCACTGAGAGGGCCGTTGAAATCACCCTCGGAAGGCAGGGCCATCAGGCTGCTGGATCCCAGCAACTGGATGATCTCAGCCATGCGCGGATACATCTTGATGAACAGGTTGCGGGCTACGTTGAGCGGCACGCGGTCGGGGAGCATCACGCCCCATTCGTCAATGGCGGCGTTGACTTCCGATTGGGTGAGCAGGGCTTTGGTTATCTCCAGATTTTCGACCAGCTCGGCCAGCAATCCCTGAATCTGGGGGATTTCACCGCTGCCCAGAGTTTCCACCATCAGGCTGGCGATACCGGTCACAAACTCGCACTTGGCGACGTTTTTGGTTACTACCTGGTGTCCGGTGTGGACGTACTGTCCGGTGACCGCCGACATGGTGTTGCACTTGTGCCGGTCGCCGTACATGAACACCCGTTCCCAGGGCACCAGCACGTCGTCAAAAAAGACGATGGCATCCATTTCCTCGAAACGTGAACCCAGGGGGTGATCGAAATTGGACTTGCCGAGGTCGAAACTCTCCCGGCAGATGAATTTCAGGCCGTCGATTGCACAGGGCACGGCGAAGGCGAAGGCGTACTTGTGAGCATCCTCATCCCGCGCCAGCAGGTGGGAACGGGTGGGGTACACCATGATTTCATCGGACAGCGGCCCCAGCGTGGCCAGCACCCTTGGCCCACGGATGACCAGGCCGACATCCGTTTCCTTCACTACCTGCAACGCCACATCGGTAGCATAGTTCATCGAAGTGGCCGATGGCGCCCGATTGCGTTGCAGGTTCACCAGCGTGTGGGTCATGCAGATGTCGTTTTCGCGGACGTATTGATAGTAGTTGATGACGTTCCGCTTGAACTCTGGCCGGTTGTCGCCGAAGAAGTCGCCGGCGGCGGCCATTGCCATGATGGTTACGTTCAGGAAATCGGGTGTGCGGCCCATCATCCCGTAGCTGGCGTGCGCCCAGTTGGACATCATGGTGCGACGCCGTGCCAGGTCGCCGGCGCTTTTCGGCGCCAGGAATGACAAACCCACCGGGTCGCCCGTCGTCGGTGAGGTGTAGGTCATCTGGCTGGCGATGGCCGGGTCGTGCTGCATATCGTACAGCGCGGCGATGGACTTTGCCCCGTTGGCCAAACCGGGGAACGCGGTTACATCGTGGATGCGCTTTCCATCCAGCCAGATTTCAGGGGACTGCTCTCTGAGTCCGTCCAGATATTCCTTCCCGGTGCGGGCCGGCATACAAACACTCCTTGATGGTCGGTGGTGGCGCCAGGGGCGTCAGGTTCCCAGGTATCGTTTCAGCCAGTTCATGGCGTGGACGTTGAAGTCGGTACAGGGGCTGTGGGTCAGGTCGGGATACACCATCAGAGATTTGTGCGCGGTGATGTTGTCGAACACCGGTTTGATTGTTGGGTAAGGACACGTGGTGTCGGCCATGCCGATGTTGACCAGAGTGGGGCACTCAATGGCGTCGGCAAGCGTGAGGGTGTCAAAGTAATACAGGGTGTCGAGCATGGCTTGCCGTTGTTCAGGATGTTCCCGCACGTAGTCGCTCAGCTCGTGGTAGGGGCGGGTTTCGATGTCTATTGAGACGGGATAGTTGCACATGAACGGCTCTTCGGCCACCGCGGCGGCGAGGCGATGGTCCAGGGCGGCCGTGGCCAGAGTGAACCCACCGCCCTGGCTGCGACTCCACATCCCGATGCGGTTGCTATCCACCTCGTCCCGTTCGGTCAGGAAATCGACGCCGCGCACGCAGTCCATGTAACCGGCCCGATAATAGTAGGCGTCGCGGTCGGTTACGTTGTAGGTCAGCTTGGTGCTGTGGGGCAAATCCCATTCCGGCACGCTGTCGCCCTGGGCGCGCGGGAAAAGGGTCAATACGGCAAAACCGTGCATGACCACGTGATAGGGGATGTCCTTCGCGCCGCCGTATCCGGGCACCGCCAGCATCCCCGGGAATTTTCCCGACGCCGGCAAATCCCGCGGGACGGTATAGAACCCACGCAATCGCTGGTTGCCGTAGCTGGAGAGCGTAACGTTCCAGGTTTCATACTCGCGGCCGCTGTGTTCCGGGCATTCAGTGAGGGCGGCGCCGACCGGCGTTTCGTCCAGTATCGAGCGAGTGGCGCTCCAAAAATCAGCTACGTTCTGGTTCATTGCTTGCCTCCGATTGCGTTAGTTTGGGTGGAACGGCGGCCCTGAATGAGTGATGCGCCGGCTGGCGGGCAGCTAGATATTATCACGGCCCACGGCGGCGGCCTTATCCTTGGGAGCCATCGGTTGGAGTCATCGGTTGGTAACCGTATTCCGATACGAGGAAAGGCACATTCTCGTTGACCAGTTCAATCACCTGATTGTTGATGTGCGAGGGGTTTTTCTGGAAATCTGCGATGGATGCCACGTATTGCGTCAGGTGGGGCGCAAAGGAGTCGTAACCATCCAGCTCCAGGTTTGCGTAAAGTTGCCGGATTTGACCCACTTTGTCCTGCTCCAGGGTTTCGTATCGGATTTCCACCAGCCGACCGCAGGGAATCAACTCCCGTTGGTCCAGATACGCCAGCGCCATTTCGCGATAGACTTTGACCTGTCGCAGCAACAGTTCCTCGAAATTGACGCGCTGAAAGGCGTGCCAGTTGTTCATCAGCCGGAGCAGGTGGATGTAAGAACGCAGGGTGTCGTAGGGGTTGCGCTGGATGTAGACGAAGCGGGCGTCCGGGAACAATTCGAGCAGGGTTGATATTCGGCTGGTGTTAGAGGGCGATTTTATCAACAGCGGCCGGTCGCCCATATTGAGGCTGGCGGCTTGCAGCAGGCGCAGGTATTTCGCTTGCCACCGGTCGCGTTCGCGCTGGGTAACTCGTTGGTCCAGAAACAGGTAATTCAGGGCGTCATCTGCGTTGCGCGGAAAGTTCAGGGACACGTAGGGGCTGATCCCGGAGGTGCACATCATCGCAATCTCTTCTTCCTGCGGCATTGCGAAATCCACAGGGATATTGTCGATGCCCCGGTTCTCCGGTAGTTGCGATTCCAGCAGGCGACGAATGCGGCGCTGCCCGGCGAGGAACAGGTCAGGCAGTGCGGCCTGGTAGGTGTTGACGAACCCCCAGCGCGGGTCCATCGCCAGCAGGTTGTGAAGCAACGTGGTACCCGAGCGCCAGAAACCCAGGAGGAAAAGCGGCTCCGGGTGCAATTGGGTGCGACGAATCCGCCGTCCGTAAGCCAGGCTCTGCCACAGGCGGAGCGGAGAGAACAGCGCGTTGGCGGTCAGGACACCGCAGTAGCGGGGTAGAAACTCGCGGTCGATTCCGTAACGCATGCCCAGCCGCAAGGCCAACGACAGGCTGCCGGTAGCCAGGAAACTGTTAAATCCGGAAGCGAACGAACCGGCCCCGTTTGCTGCTCCCGGCGTATAGCCGCGGCGGGATCCGGTTCGGGATGGGCCGGGCGGTTGGCGTCCGTCGGTCAGTTGGGGGCTGGCCATCGCAACAACTCTTGCCAGCGCAGGTACGACATGATGGAACCGGCGCATTCCGGGGCGGAGCGGTCGGTGGTATCAATGGTTATTTCGGGGTTGGCTGGGCGTTCGTAAGGCGAATCGATGCCCGTGAAGTCGGTAATTTCGCCAGCACGAGCGCGCCGGTAAAGTCCTTTGTTGTCGCGTTGCTCGCACAGATGCAGGGGAGTATCGACGAACACTTCGATGAACTTGCCGGCGGGCAGCAGACTTCGGGCGAATTCCCGCTCCGTCTGGAAAGGTGAGATACAGGCCGCCAGGGTAATCAAACCGGCGTCGTACATGAGGCCGGCCACTTCCGCCAGCCGGCGCACGTTTTCCCGGCGGGCTTTGGCGCTGAACCCCAGGTCGCCATTCAGACCGTGGCGCAGGTTGTCGCCGTCCAGCACGTAGGTATGGAAACCGCCATCGTGCAGTCGCCTGGCCAGGCAGTTTGCGACCGTGGTTTTGCCCGCTCCGGAGAGGCCGGTGAACCACAACACGAAAGGTTGCTGGCCCAGCAGCGCAGCACGATCACCTCTGGAAACGGAATAATCCTGCCAAACCACGTCCGGAACGATGTGCGTATGAGATTGGGCCATGGCCGATCACGTTTGGGACGGTGTGCGCAGCCTTACTGGAGTACACCAGCGTAAATTGCGCCGCATTATAACGCAGCGCGTAGTTTGAGGGCGGCAGTCGGCCAACCCAAACCACCCGAAACGGGCGCTACCAGGGCGGGGGAACGGGTAGCATCGCCTTTACACATCATTTACACTGGCAAGTCCGTGCGTGTATAGGAGGCACAGTTGACCACATCCGTGAGTCGCCCCACATCGCCGATGATGGAGGTTTTGCGGAACCCCCTTTTTCGAGCGATATGGTATGTGGTAAACGTAGCCGAACTCACGCGCTGGATGGAACTTCTGGTTACCAGCGTACTGGTTTATTCCCTGACTGATTCTGCGCTGATGCTAGGGCTGGTGCTGGCGTTTGAAAACCTGCCCAGGCCCATATTTTCACCCTTCACCGGAGTGATTGCCGACCGTTTTGACCGTAAGAAAATCTGGGTTATTGCGCTGGCCATCAAGTTTGCCGGCGGGGTCGCGTTGTTCGTCTTGCTGTGGTCCGGTCAGATTGCGCCGTGGCATGTCTTTGCCGCCATGCTGCTGCAGGGCATCAGTCGTGCCCTGGAAGACCCGGCTCGCCGTACCGCCGTCTTTGACATCGTTGGCGAGCGACGCGTGGTTAACGCCCTGTCAATTGACTCCATCAGCGGGACCGTTGGGAGGATGGTAGGCCCCTTCTTCGGCGGCTTCTTCGTGGAACACGTCGGATTCTTCTGGCCTCACTATGCCGGCTACACTTGGGCTTATGCCGTGATTGTAGTGTTGCATGTGGCCGCTATGGCGTTGGTAATCCGGGTGCGGATTCCCCTGGTGGAACGGGAATGGCGCGTGGAACCCATCTGGAACAGCCTGGGCGACGTGGTGCGCGCGGCCCTGGGCCATCGTCAACTGTTGGGGATGCTCTTCATCACCATAATGATTAACGGCCTGGCCTTTCCGGCACGTCAATTTGTGCCGGCCATCGGGCGAGATCACCTGCACGTCGGTGAGACGCTGGTGGGCGCCCTGGCGGCGGCGGAAGCTCTGGGCCAGTTGGCCATGGCCGGCATACTCGCCTCCATTGGAACCATGCGGTATCACGGACGCTTTTTCGCCGCCGGCGCTTTCACCGTGATGGTGTTATCAACCGTATTTGTCTGGTCTCCCTGGTACGCGGTTACTTTTGTCATTCTTATTTTGAGCGGAATCGGCCTCTCCTGTTTTGGGACCATGCAGGGCGCCATCACCATGCGCTCGTCGCCGCCGGAGATGCGCGGTCGTATGGTTGGCTTGCAGAGCCTGTGTATCGGCATCGGCACCCCGCCGGGCGTCCTGCTGATGGGTTGGTTGGGAGATTCAATCGGTATCCGAATGTCCGTCACGCTGAGCGCCCTGGCGTGCATTGCGATTTCACTGCCCGCTCTGTTCCTAACCCCCCTGATCACGCGCCCCTCACCACCAACACCCCAATCGACCGTGCCGGCGCGAAACCGGGCCCCCTGATGCGGGCGTGGCGAGCGCGGTATGCTAAAATCCCATACGTGTTGGAATAACAATGCCTCCGAAAACTTCCGCCAAACCGCGCCGCTCCCGGCGCACCAAAAAACCCGGAGTTAGCGTAATACCCGGGGTTACTGTTTCCGATGCCATCCGTCTGCTGACGGAAGCGCACGGCCCGTTTGCCAACGAACCGCGGTTGGACCCGGCCCACGAGCTGGTGTTTACAATCCTGTCGCAGCACACCTCCGACCGCAACTCCGAGCGGGCGTTTCGCAGCCTGATGCAGCGGTTCGGCACGCTGGAGGCGGTGGCGGACGCTGGCGTGGATGACATCGAGGAGGCCATCGCGGGCGGCGGTTTGGCCAAGATAAAAGCCCCGCGCATCAGCCTGGTGCTGAACCGCATTCTGGAACTTAATCAGGGCTCTCTCGACCTGCACTTTCTGGCCGAAATGCCCATGGACGAGGCGCGGGCGTGGCTCCGGCGTCTACCGGGCATCGGCCCCAAATCGGCCGGAATCATACTGAGCTTTTCTCTTGGGATGCCGGCGATGGCTGTGGATACGCACATTTATCGGGTGAGCCAGAGGTTGGGCATAATTGGGGCCAAGGTCAGCGTAGACAAAGCCCATGAAATACTCGAAGCGGCCATGCCGCCCGAGGACGTATATCCTTTTCACGCGGCGTTTATCACCCACGGCCGGCAGGTGTGCAAGGCGCAGCGGCCGCGGTGCGGCGAGTGCGTCGTGAACTATGGTTGTCCATCCCGCGACGAAGCTGCGGTGCGGGCCGCCGCGGCTGAATCCCATGGCGCGTCGAATACAACGGCAGATAACGATCGTCCCGACGGTCAGGCTCCCGGACGCCGGCGACGCAACGGTCAGGCCGTTACGCCCGTCCCCCATACTCAAGCCGTCAAGGAGCTGCAATCGTGAAAATAGGAATCATCAACGTTACCGGGTACGCCGGCTGCGAACTGGTACGCATCCTGCGCCACCACCCCGAGGTCGAAATCGCTTCGGTTACCGGACGGAGCGCTGCCGGGCAGCGGTTGGGTGAGGTCTTTCCGCACCTGGACAACATGAACCTGAACATTACCGCCGACTTGGGCGAGGGGCTGGACCTGGTGTTCTCGGCGTTGCCGCACAAGGCCAGCGCCGAAGCCTGCATACCGCTGCTGGAGCAGGGGGTGAAGGTTGTCGACATATCGGCGGATTTCCGGCTCAAACAGGCCGACGTGTATAGCGAGTGGTACGGTGTGGATCACCCCGATCCGACCTACCTCGAAGAAGCAGTGTATGGACTCACCGAGTTGAATCGGGCGGCGGTAACTGACGCTCGCCTGGTGGCGAACCCCGGTTGCTATCCCACCTCGGCCATCCTGGCTTTGACGCCAGCCATCGAATCGGGCTTGATTGGCAGCGATATTATTGTTGACAGCAAGTCCGGTGTTTCCGGTGCCGGTCGTTCGCTCAGCATGGCAACCCACTATTCGGAGGTGAACGAAAACGTGATGGCGTACTCGGTGAACGGGCACCGTCATCTGCCGGAAATCTGCCAGGAGCTGGATGCTTCAGGTAACGAGCCGGTCAACCTGACCTTTCTGACTCACTTGATTCCCATGACCAGGGGCATTTTGAGTTCCTGTTACGCTCCCCTGCGCCCCAACATCGCGCAGGACCCGGACGCGCCGGAGCGCATCCGACAGCTTTATCGGGAATTCTATGCTGACGAGGCCTTTGTGCGAATTACCGACGGGCCGCCGCAAACCAAGCAAACGCTGGGCAACAACCAATGCCTGGTACACCCGGTAGTAGACCAGCGCACCAACCGTCTCATCGTCATCAGTTGCCTGGATAACCTGGTTAAAGGAGCGGCCGGGCAGGCGGTGCAGAACATGAACCTGATGAGCGGTTTCCCGGAAGATATGGCCTTAAACGCGCTTGCGGTGTATCCATAAATGGCTTTCCTGGAGGGTTTGCCGACATTTGGCCGACCAAAACTCATCGGAAATCACTCGCTGCAGCAAAAACCTACATAAATCACCTGGCGAAATCACCGTTGGGAAGCGTCGGTCGGCAATGTAACTGTTCAGACTTGCGGGGAAGAGAGCAGTTGTCGGCAGGCGGCGAGGGGATTCAGTCCTTGGGCGCGCCAGGTGCCGAAGAGGGAAGCCAGGGTCATCCTGCTGTTGCTGCCCCGTTGCGACCGGGTGCCGCCGCTGATCTTGCGACTGACGACCAGGTGGCGCAGGCTGCGTTCGGCGGCGTTGTTGTCCGGTGGCGCCTCCGGTTCGGCCACGAAGACGAACAGTTCTTTGATATGGCGCTCGATGCGTCGGCACAGTTTGGCCTGGGTTGCCGAGGGGTCGTGAAGGAAGGGTTGGCAGATGGTCAGCAGCTGCCGTTCCAGAACCAGTTGTGCGGTGCGCCGCCGCTTGGTCTGGGGATGGGCGCTGGCTTTGGCCCGGTCGTAAATCTCGTGGACGGCGTCGGCCCACTGCGCCAGCTTTCGGTCCTTCGGATAGAGGACCTTCAGGTCGTGAATGTTCCGCAACAGATGAACCCAGCAGCGTTGCTTGGGGCCGTCGTAATGGTGGTAGGCGGCGTAGAAATCGCTGACCAGCACGCCGGAGAAGGTGTCGCCCAGAGCTTCATCCACCACTTCCTTGTTGCGACCCCGCCGCAGGAAGTAGCGCGCCGATGGTGTGCTGAAAGTCCACACGTAGCCGTTGTGGCCATCCTCACGCCAGCCGGTCTCGTCGGCGTGGACCACTGGGCTGGCGCGGATCTCGGCCAGGATCCGGTCCACTGCGGCCTGGGCCTTTTGCGCGGTGCGATGCACCGCAGCCATGATGGCTCCCACGCTGAGGCTTAGCCCATGGATGGTGCGCAGATACCATTGGATGGCGCCAATGGGCAGTCGGGCCTCCTCTCGCAGCGTGGCGATCAGACTGACCAGGTTGATACCCATGCGCTGCTGGCCCATCACCACGCCGTCCAGTTGCGCCGGGGGCACGCAGCGGCGTCGGCACCCCGGACAATCCCTGGCGATGTAGACGTGCTCGGTAACTTCCGCCGGAACCTGGGGCAACTCGATGACCTCCCGCGTGCGCTGGGTCCAGCCGCCGGATAACAGCGTTCCGCAGTCGGGGCAGTGGTCCACCACATGCTCCACCCGACGGGTGGGCGTCATGCGACGGCGGGCAAAGCCGTGGGGCCGGGGCTGGCGTGGCGCTTTGGGCTGGGCCGGTTTCCGGCTGGCTTCGGGTTTGACACCGGGCATCCCCCGGGCGCCACTGGGTTTGGCCCGCCCTTCCAGCTGAGCAATCCGCCTCTCCAGGCGCTCGTTGATCGCCTGCTGCCTGGCTATGATGGCCTCCTGCCGTATGACGATGGCGATGAGCACATCGCGGTCAGCGGTGGACAGGTCGATTTCCGGATTCATACCCGTTATATGACATAACCACAACCCCTCGCGCCAGCCATCCCCGAACCTCTTTGAACCAATTCCCCCACCAAGTCTGAACAGTTACTCGGCAATGTGGCAATCCGCTCCCATTATGGTGGTTCGGCAGTGATGGTCCCGGTGCTTAGCGTGGGATGTTGACGCAATCGTCGGCCCGGGCGCGTCCGGCCAGGGGAGCCGCGGAGACGATGCCCGGGCCGTTGCCTTGGTCCTGTGTCAGGGCTTGATGAAGGTGATCACCTCCGCCACGTCGCTGAGGGGTATGCGGCGACGGCGGGCCAGGTTGTTTCGGTGGGCTTCACCACCGCAGCGGCCCTGGTCCACGAACTCATGGAGGCCAGGGACGACCGCAGGCTGCTCAACCTGCAGCGGCAGCTATCCCGCCTCAATCTGCTCATCGTCGACGAATTGGGCTTCGTGCCTCTGTCCCCCACCGGTGCGGAACTGCTCTTCGAGGTCTTCAGCCAACGCTACGAACGGGGCTCCATCCCGGTCACCACCAACCTCCCCTTCAATGAGTGGACCGAGGTCATCGGGTCGGAAAGACTCACCGGCGCGCTGCTGGATCGTCTCACCCATCACGTGCACATCCTGAAGATGAACGGCGACTGCTACCGCCTCAAGGACAGCCGTCAGAGCGCCGCCGCGCTAGCGCCAGTGTCGGACCGGCCAGCCGCCGATTAGTGCCCCGCCAACCCGGCCCCGCTGTCCAGGCGGGGCCCCTCCCCACTGGCCAGGCCGTGACCGTCAGGCATCACCCCGGTGGTACAGTTTTCCTCCGCCACAGTGGTACGTTTTACCGCCGCCCTTGACAGGTTGGCGGTCTGACGGTGCATCCGCTCGCGGCGTGCCTGCTCCAGGAGTGCGTTGATGTGCGAGTCCACATCCGGCGGGTCTTCGCCCGGTTCGTATTTCCTGCGGAGCATCATCCCCGCTCCCTCTTCCGGCGGACGAAACGGCGGCCAGGTGGGTTGACGCTGGCCGCTGGGGTCTGGCCGTCTCTCGCTGTCGTGGTAGTCGGGCAAGCGCTCGTACCCGACGTCCAGCTCACGCAGCCAGAAAGTTGTCTCGGTATGCCAGAACTCGTGCATCGACCAGCCCTCCGACGATTCACGGCGGTTCTGGTCACATGCCATCAGCCCGCCCAGGCTCAGATGCACCGCATCCCAATCGGCGGACGCCGCGCCCCAGCCGGGGACCAGCCGGTCGTCATCGGACCTCGCGCAGGATAAGCGACGCAAAGGCGACGCCCAGACGCAGCCTGCCGCCGCAGAGCACGTCAATCTCGGCGGCCTGCTTGGCCACCAAGGCGTTATGGCGTTGCGGCAGAATCAGGATACCGGTGGCGAACCCCATGCCGGGGACGATCGCCGACAAGTAGCCCATCAGGGTCAAGGACTTGTGCACCACGACCTGGTGGTTGTACATGCCGTACGAGGTGTGATTGTGGTGGTCGGGATCGGCTCCCAGCACGTGGTCGGCGATGAAGAAGTAGGAATATCCCATGTCCCGCGCCGCCTCGGCGGAGTCACGCACGGCGTGGCGATCCGGCTCGATCTCGGTCTGGGGAAATGTGACGCCTATTTCCATCTGCTCACTCTTTCCGTGTATCTGCCAGCGCAACTGTGCAGTTGCGCCACCCACCAGGCTTACAGGAGCCGGCCCTTTAGCGACTCGAACTCCTCGCGGGTTATGTAGCCTTGGTCCAGCAGACGTGCCAGGCGCTCCAGCTCGCCCACCACGCCGCCGGCGCTGTCCGGGCCCGGGTCCTGGGCAACGGCGCGATCTACCCGCTTCACGTCGGTCACGCCGCAGAGGCCCATGGCCACGCTGAGCTCGGTGCGCAGGATCTCCAGGCAGTGGCGGACGCCCTCTTCGCCGTTGACCGACAGCCCCCAGAAGATGGGCCGGCCCACGAAGACCGCCCGGGCGCCCAAGGCCAGCGCCTTCAGCACATCGGCACCCTTGCGGACGCCGCCGTCGACATAGACCTCCAGCCGGTCCCCCACGGCGTCTGCGATCTTGGGCAACATCTCGATGGTGCCTTCGGTGCCCTGCAACGCGTGGCCGCCGTGGTTCGAGACCACCAGCGCCTCGCAGCCGTACTCGGCGCAAAGGCGGGCGTCCTCGGCCGTTTGCACACCCTTGATGACCAGCGGCATCGAGGTGATGGAGCGCAGCCACTCCAGGTCGGACCAGTTGAGGCCCGACTCGAAGCTCTCGGCGAAGTTCTCCCGCGTGGGCAGGTTGGGCAGCTCGATTCCCTCGAAGTTCTTCAGGGTGCGTTCCTGGTCCAGAGTGTAGGCGTAACGGTACTCCCGCTCCCGGGAGTTGGCGCCCAGGTTGTCCACCGTGAGCATCATGGCCTTGTAGCCCGCCTGTTCCGCCCGGCGCACCAGGATCTCGGCAGTTCCCGGTTCTCGAAGAAGTAGAGCTGAAACCAAAGCGAATTGGTGGCAACCTCGGCCACTTCCTCAATGCTGTAGCTGGAGGCGGTGCTGAGCCCCAGGATGGTCCCCGCGCCGCCGGCGGCCCGGGTGGAAGCCAACTCGCCCATGGGGTGGGCGCGCTGGTGGGTGCCGGTGGGGGCCAGCATCACCGGCATGCTTATCTCTTCGCCCAGGACCGTGGTGGTCATTTCCCGCTGGGTGACGTCCACCAGGATCCGGGGACGCAGCTTGACTTCGCTCATGGCCTGGACGTTAGTGGTGTTGGTTATCCAGTCGTGCGCACCCAGGTCGCCGAACAGCCGGTCGAACAGGGCTTGGGGCATGGTCTGCTTGGCGCGGGCTTCGTAGTCGCCAATGGTCAGCAGGGTCGGCTGGGTAGTCATGCGTCCTCCGTAGTGGATTGTGTGTGGCGGGCCGGCGTCAGCAGTCCGACCCGAACCCGTTGGGATGGTCCGGCCCGGCGGTGCGCTGCCGGAGCAGGTAGTAGCCAACAGCGAATATGGCGGCCAGGGCCAGCACTAGATAGGGCCAGGCAACAACGTGCGACATGTGGCCCAGGAAGGAAACGATCAGGAATACCCCGGCCAGCACCGGGATCATCAGCACCGGGACCACCGCCGCTTCGGCCACCTGGGGTGGCCAGCGTGAAAATTGACTTCAGGCGCGAGCCGGACCACGGCTCCGGACGCGCTGCCGAGCGCTCTTCCGACTGCTGTTGCCAGATACGCCACACTAGGAGGACGAACATGAAGATGGCTACGGGCAGGGCGTACTGCCAGACGTCCCCCAGGAAGAAGCGGAAGAAGAACAGCATCGCCCCAGCCCGGGTGATGGAAGCCAACGCGCATAGTGCCACGGTGGGCAGCGCCATCCTGATCTCTTCGCGGTGAGCGCCGATGAAGGAGTTGGAACGCAGGACTTCGAGGAAAGCCAGAACGGCCAGGCCGACTACTACGACTCCAATCCATACGGCTACTTCAAGCATATCGTCATGGCTGCCGGGGTCCGTAGTTTTTTGTGCGCTCCTCGCCAAGCCATGGTACGGATGATACGCAATTCTAACAGCAGCCCGGATATTTGCGAAGGGAGAAGCGGTTTCATGCCGGGAAGCGGGCGGCGTTTCACCACCGTCCCGCGGGGCCCGAGGGGAACTACAGGGCGTGCAACGCCGGTATGACCTCTCGGCCCACCAGGTCGATATGCTCCAGCACCTCGGCCTGGGACATCTCCGGGTAGAACAACCGCAGAGCCACATCGGTGAACCCCATTTCGTGGTAGGCGGCGATCTGCTCGACGCATTCCTCGGGGCTGCCCACCAAGAAGGTGTCGTCCATCAGCGTTTCCAGGTCGCCAGTCACCTTCCGGGTCAGCTCGTCGTCGGTGCCGTGGAGACCGTGATTGGCGTAGACTTCGTACTTCTTGGCGAAGTTGGCCTTTGCCCGCTCCAGCGCCTCCTCGTGGGTCGGGGCGCAGAAGAACTCGCGCACGATGACCATCTCCTCGGGAACGTCGTAGCCGTTTTCCTCGAGGGTCTGATGGTACAGCGATATCTGGCGCCGGATGGTGGCGTTGGACTGGGCGGGTCCGACGTAGAGGATGTCGCCGCCCCGGCCGACCCGGCGCACCGCGGGATCGCTCATCGCGGCCTGCCAGATCTTGGGGTGGGGTTTCTGGTAGGGCCGGGCGGTGGGCCGCGCTCCGGTTACGTTGTAGTAGCGGCCGTGGTGGGTCACCTCTTCGTCGCTCCACAGCCGGCGCATCAGGCCGAGAGCCTCGGTACAGCGGGCGCCGCGCTGGGACATCTTCGTTCCGAAGGCTTCACACTCCTCCGGGCGGTAACCCAGCCCGATACCGAGGATGAAGCGCCCTTCCGCGATGTGGTCGAGGGTCGCCGACTGCTCGGCGACCTCCACGGGATTCAGCAACGGCAGCAATAGGACCGAGGTGGCCAGCTTCATGTTTCCCGGCTCGGCGGCCAACCGCGCCAGTACCGGCCAGGGCTGGAAGTGCTGGAAGGGGTCGATCAGGTAGTGGTGTGCCCAGCAATAGATGTCGAACCCGGCGTCGCGGGAGGCTCGGAACTGCTCCAGGTGGTTCCGCCACTGTTGCTGATGGTCGATGCTGTCCCGCTGCACCACCTGCCCAACCTGATAACCAACGCGCATATCCTCACCCTGACCCGCCCCAACGCGGGCGGCCTGTCCCTCCAGAAAGAGCGGCTTGAACTTCCCCGCATACCGGGCTCTAACCTCCGACGTGGCGGTACTTGATCAGCCGCTCGCCTTCTAGGTTCTGGTTCACGTAGATGTCGCCGTGGGAGTCGACCCAGACGGCGTGGGCGCCGTTGCCCCACCCGGCGTCCGAGGGGCTGCCCCAGCGGGCCAGGATGTCGCCCTCGATGTCCAGAATGGTCATGAAACCGTCCAGCTCCGGCACGTACACCGCCTCGTCGTCGTCGATGTAGATGTCGCAGGGTCGAGCCAGGTTCAGCCACTGTTCCAGGTAGCTGCCCTCGGAGTCGAAGATCTGGATGCGGTTGTTCTCGCGGTCGGCCACGAACACCCGCCCGTCCGTGTGCACCCAGACCCCGTGGGGGACGTGGAATTCGCCGTGACCGGTCTTCCCCGGCGCGCCCCAGGAGTCCACCAGCTCGCCTTCGGGGGTGAATCGGTGCACCCTGGCGTTGCCGTAGCCGTCGGAGATGTACAGGAGACCGTCCGGAGAAATGGCGATGTCGCTGGGGCGGTTGAATGGCCCGGCCGCCCTGACGGCCGGGTCGCTGTAGTTCCCCGACCAGCCGGTGTCTGAGGGCTTGTCCCACTCGCCCATGGTCATCAGCAGGTTGCCCTTGGGGTCGTACTTGAGGACCACGTGGCTGTTCTTGACCGGCAGGTAGAGGTTCTGGTCCTCGTCAATGAACATGCCGTGGGCGTCGGTGAGAACACCCTCACCCCAGGAGGCGAGATAGTTGCCGTCCCGGTCAAGGACGATCAGCGGGTGTTCGCCGCGGTTGAAGAGATACACCCGGTCCTCGGAGTCGGTGACGATGGCCGTCTGCCCCAGCTCCCATCCCTCGGGCAGCTTCTCCCAATTCTCGACCTGCTCGTAGGTGTACTTGCCATTGCCGACGGTGATCATGTCGTCGCCTCCTCGATCGCGCCCGGGGACCCGGGGGAGTAGGTTGTTGGTCGCTCTAGGTTGTTGGTCGCTCTAGTAGGTTGTCAGCGTATTGATAACCGCCTGTTCCAACTCCCCGGCGCGGACCGAGACTTGGTCGGCCGTCAGACTGCCCAAGGGATGGGGAATGCCCAGTGGGTGGAAGTCGCGGCGGCCAAAGGTGCGGGCGTGGCGGAAGGCCGAGTCCAGGAACGGGTCGGTGCAGATTACCACCGTGGGGATGCCGAGGTTCTCCAGGGTCATTGCGTCGTGCATACTGCACGCGGTGCAGGAGCCTCAATCGGCAATCGCGGTGACCACGAAGTCGCACCGCTCGGAGAGCTCGCTTATGATCTCATCGGCGGCCGGCCGGGAATAGACGTACTTGTCCACGGCGACGATGTCGCCCAGTTCCAGGTCCTTGGCCAGCCGCTCGCCCAGGTTCTGCAACAGGAGCTCGGCATTGGCCTTGCGGTTGCCCAAAAGGCCACCGACCTTGTTGTGTAGCGTGTCCAACCGGGGCGCGGCCCGCCAGCGGGACGCCGCCTCCGGATCGATGGGCAGGGCCAAACCCAGTTCCCTCATCCGGTCTCGGTAGTTAGTGACAGTCATCGTTCCCTCTACAATTCTCCAATCAACGTTGGATCTTTCGCGTGACCCTGCGAGAGCCCCAGCCGGGCAAGTAGGCCGAGTGGGGGCCGCCGGCGCCACCCGCGACGAAAATGTTGATGCGGTCCGGGGCGCGGACCACCGGCACCATCTGGTCGTCGTCGTCGGCGTCGATGTACTTGGGCCAGAAGTGGCCGCGGTGGGAGTCGCCTTGAGGCGGGCCGCCCTGGCGGAGTTTCCGTACCGGCTTGCGGGCGTGCTCGAAGAGGAACTGGCGGATGTCCCGTTTGTTCCAGCCGTCGCGGTGGAGGAACTTGGCGTGCTCGGGGCCAATGACCACGAAGGTGTCACCCATGACGTACATCTGGACGTTGCCCAAGGTGCACATGGTGTCGGCAAGAACGGTCAGGAAGTTCCGCGAGTGGGAGGCGTGGTACATGATGTTGTGGGGCGCCTCCGCCGGGAACACCGACACCGTGCTGTCGGTCGGGGCGAAGCCGAGCTCGACGTGCATCGGCTCCCAAGGGTTGGCGTCCTCGTCCTCGGCAACGCAGTAGGTGTAGGCGCCGGGGTGGCCGAAGGTGGCCTTGTTAGTCTCGCCAGGTATGGCGCCGCCCAGGTTGAGCAGGACCAGCTTGACCGCGCGGCCGATGGTGGCATTGGCCCGCCAACCGGAGCCGAAGCAGTTGTAGCCGCCGTTGATGTCCAGCTCCTTGACGATGGGGCCGTTGACGATCAACAGCGGAGTGTGGATGCCGGTGGAGCACATCACGCCCCGCAGGTTGAACCGCTCGTCCATCATCGCTTCGAGGGCGGTGATGACCACCGGCATGTGCTCCGGCAGGCAGCCCGCCATGGCAGCGTTGACCGCGATGCGCTCGACGGTGGCCCGTCCGCCCAAGGGCGGCAGCTCCGCGATGAGTTCGTCGCCCCCGCGGCCCGTGCTCTCCACGAACCGGCGGACCAAGGGTTCGGATGGCGGCACGACCGGCAGGCCATCGGTCCACCCGGTCTCGAACATCAATTCGATGGCATCAGATACGTCTATGGAAAGCATTATCGGCCCATAAGGGACGTTGGATTATCCGCAGTTCAGCCGGGGCGAGTGTAATCCTCGTAGATAGTGCTGTCAACGCGACAATCGCCCACAACCCCATTTCGGCCCGGCCGGCCGCCGATTAGCGGCCCCGCCAACGCCGGCCTTACCACCATCTCCATAGCCGTACCGTCCCTCCTGTAAGAGCCGTCAGGCATTCTGCCGGTGGTACAGTTTTCCTCCGCCACAGTGGTACGGTTTACCGCCGTCCTTGACATTGACCGTGATTCCATCGGTGTGCAACATTAATGCACATCTACAGAGGCATCGAGTTCACCCATGGCCAAAGTGCTATTGATCATCCCCGACGAGAACCGGGATCGTTTCGTCGACCAGGCTCGCCGGGAAGGGATGACCCTGAGCGCCTGGTTGCGAGCCGCAGCCCACGGTAGGCTCGGTCAAGGATTTCGCCGAGGCGTGTTCGATTCCCCGGACACACTGGCGGCGTTCTTCCACCAATGCGATTTGGCGGCCGGCACCGGACCTGAGCCCTACTGGCAGGAGCATCTGGCGGAAATCGACCAAGCCCGCGAAGGCGGGGCCATCGGCCAGTGATCTTCGTCGACAGCAACGTATTCATCTACGCGGTGGGCAATCCGCAGCCGCTGCGGGATCCCGCCCGAAAGTTCTTCGCAGATTGCCAGGCCGAGGGCGTTCGCCTGATCACCTCAGCGGAGATGCTCCAGGAACTGGTCCACGTCTACTTGAGGGTGGGGCGCTTGGATGTGCTAGATGCCGCCACCACCCTGGCGACGGATGCCTACGCCGAGATCTGGTCCTTGGAAGCGGCAGACGTCGCCTTGGCGCGACGACTCCATGAGCGGTACCCGCCGCTGACCTCCCGGGACCTTTGCCACTCGGCGTGCTGCCAGCGTCGGGGCCTCAGGAACCTGAAAACCTCCGACTCCGGACTCAGAGATGTGGTTGCAGAGCCGGATGAGTCCAGGTGACCTACTCCGGGCTGATGTCCGTTTTCCCGCACCCAGGTATCTATTGTCGGTCCGCTACCCTCCGATTTTCCGAAGGAAACTATCCGGATAAGTGGTCCGACTGACGCATCTTGCCAACTCATCAATGGCCCATTGCCTGTCCCCGGACCTGGAGGTTGGCGTCAAGGATGGCCGCATCCACGCGCTGGCCGGCGTGCGCGCCGATACCGGCGAGTGTTTGACTCTGAGTGTTACCCGCCTAAATTTGGCCAACGCCCTGACCCGTTTGCACGAGTTGGCTGATGGCGCAGGTTTCATGCTGGGCCACAACCTGATCGATTTCGACCTGCACCATCTGAGGGCCACCAACCCCGACCTGCGGCTATTGACGTTGCCAGCGGTGGACACCCTCCGGCTGAACCCCTTGCTTTGGGAATTATATACTTGTGTACACCAAACGCTTGACTGCTACCCTCTGCCGGTGTACACTGATGCTATAAATCAATTGGAAGGTTGAATGATGGCTACTACACAATCCGGCCCCGGCAAGTCATATCGCAAGGGCGTTACTATCGTTGAAGCCGCGCAACGCTTTGGCAACGAAGTCGAAGCCGAAGCTTGGTTTGTCTCCCGTCGCTGGCCCGATGGCATCCGTTGCGCTTACTGCGATGGGGCTTCTATCACACCCCGCAGTAACGGTCGCCAAACCCCTGCCTATCGTTGCAATCCCTGCAAGCGGGATTTCACGGTAAAGACGGGAACGATTATGCACGATTCCAAACTGCCGCTTTCCAAGTGGGCGATGGCCTTGTACCTGTTTGCGACTAACCTGAAGGGCGTCAGCAGCATGAAGTTGCATCGGGATTTGGGTATCACCCAAAAGTCGGCCTGGCACCTGGAACATCGTATCAGGGAGACATTGAATGACGAAGCGCAAATGTTCCTCGGCCCGGTGGAAGCCGATGAGACCTATATCGGCGGCAAGGAAGGCAACAAGCACGAAAGCAAGAAACTGCACCAGGGGCGCGGGGCAGTCGGCAAGACCGCCGTGGCTGGGGTCAAAGACCGAAACACCAACACCGTTGACGCCGCCGTAGTAGCACGCACCGACGGCCCCACCCTGCGGACCTTCGTTCACGAGCACACTCAGCCAGATGCTACCGTCTATACCGACGAAGCGGCGGTCTATCGGCGGTTGAACCAGCCCCACGAAGCCGTTCGCCACAGCGCGGGCGAGTACGTCAACGGTATGGCCCACACCAACGGGATTGAATCCTTCTGGGCGATGCTGAAACGGGGTTACATCGGCATCTATCACTGGATGTCGGCCAAGCACCTGCACCGCTATGTCAACGAGTTCAGCGGCCGGCACAACATTCGCCCCCTGGATACGCTGGGGCAGATGGCGGCAATGGTGCGTGGTATGGACGGGAAGCGGCTGACCTACGCCGCGCTGACCGGCCCTGCCCCCACACTCCAACCGCAGCTGATTCGGGAGTGATGCGAAAGGTCAAACAGAGGATTAGCGGTTCAAGGAGTGGGTGTCGTAAGTAACTGTTCAGAGTTGCGGGGAAGTGAGCAGTTGTCGGCAAGCGGCGAGGGGATTCAGTCCTTGGGCGCGCCAGGTGCCGAAGAGGGAGGCCAGGGTCATCTTGCTGCTGCTGCCCCGTTCCGACCGGGTGCCGCCGCTGATCTTGCGACTGACGACCAGGTGGCGCAGGCTGCGTTCGGCGGCGTTGTTGTCCGGTGGCGCCTCCGGTTCGGCCACGAAGACGAACAGTTCTTTGATATGGCGCTCAATGCGTCGGCACAGCTTGGCCTGAGCCGCTGACGAGTCGTCCAAGCAAGGCTGGCAGAGGGCCAGCAACTGCCGTTCCAGGGCCAGTTGGGCGGCGCGTCGCCGCTTGGTCTGAGGATGGGCGCTGGCTTTGGCCCGGTCGTAAATCTCGTGGACGGCGTCGGCCCACTGCGCCAGCTTTTGGTCCTTCGGATAGAGGACCTTCAGGTCGTGAATGTCCCGCAACAGGTGGGCCCAGCAGCGTTGCTTGGGGCCGTCATAATGGTGGTAGGCGGCGTAGAAGTCGCTGACCAGCACACCGGCGAAGGTGTCGCCCAGAGCTTCATCCACCACTTCCTTGTTGCGACCCCGCCGCAGGAAGTAGCGCGCCGATGGTGTGCTGAAAGTCCACACGTAGCCGTTGTTGCCATCCTCACGCCAGCCGGTCTCGTCGGCGTGGACCACTGGGCTGGCGCGGACTTGGGCCAGAATCCGGTCCACGGCGGCCTGGGCCCTTCGCGCGGTGCGATGCACCGCAGCCATGATGGCTCCCATGCTGAGGCGCAGCCCATGGACGGTGTGCAGATACCATTGGATGGCGCCGACGGGCAGGCGGGCCTCCTCTCGCAGCGTGGCAATCAGACTGACCAGGTTGATACCCAGGCGCTGCTGGCCCATCACCACGCCGTCCAGTTGCGCCGGGGGCACGCAGCGGCGGCGGCAAGCCGGACAATCCCTGGCGATGTAGACGTGCTCGGTAACTTCCGCCGGAACCTGGGGCAACTCGATGACCTCCCGGGTGCGCTGGGTCCAGCCACCGGACAACTGGGTTCCGCAGTCGGGGCAGTGGTCCACCACATGCTCCACCCGACGGGTGGGCGTCATGCGACGGCGGGCAAAGCCGTGGGGCCGCCGCTGGCGTGGCGCTTTGGGCTGGGCCGGTTTCCGGCTGGCTTCGGGTTTGAGGCCGGGCATCCCCCGGGCGCCACTGGGTTTGGCCCGCCCTTCCAGCTGAGCAATCCGCTGCTCCAGGCGCTCGATGACGGCCTGCTGTCGGGCTATGATGGCCTCTTGTCGGGCTATGATGGCGATGAGCACATCGCGGTCAGCGGTGGACAGGTCGATTTCCGAATCCATACCCGTTATATGACATAACCACAACCCCACGCGCAAGCCATCCCCAAACCGCTTTGAACCAATTCCCCCACCAAGTCTGAACAGTTACTGTCGTAAAACCCCGGTAGACAATTTACGACACCCCCGCTATAATGCGGCGAGCGCAATCTGGCGAACCGTCTGATGACCAAGTTGAACGTTGCCAACCGCACCTTGTCTGTCATGGACAACCTGCGGTTTATAAGGTCGCTCAACAACGAGTGCATTGACCTGATTGCCATTGACCCGCCCTTTGCCACCAACGAGACTTTCACCAGGAAGCCAAAGCCACCGGTCACCGAGGCGGAACTGGCGGAAGAAAAGGAACTGGCGGCGGCTCACGGCGCGGAGCACAACGAAGGGATTGGCGAAACCAGGGTACGAGACGTGTGGAGCTGGGACGCCGATGTGCATCCTGACTGGAAGGCTCGCATCGCCGATGATTATCCCAAGGTTCACGCCGTGATTGAAGCAGTGGAAGCCTGCGCCAGCGAAAACGATGCTGCTTACATTGCATTTATGGCCGCCAGGTTGCTGGAATGCCGGCGGGTGCTGAAGCCGGACGGCAGTATCTATGTCCATTGTGATGACCGGGCCAATAGTTACCTGCGGATGCTGATGGACGCGATCTTTGGCGCAGCCAACTTGCGCAATCAGATTGTGTGGCGGCGCGCCATAGCTCACAATGATGCCACTCGGTACGGAAATATCACCGACACGCTTCTGTACTATGCTATGTCAAAGAATTGCACGTGGAACGGGAGTGAGATTGCCGACCCCAAGACAGTTGAACAATTACTTACTGCTTACCCACAAGAAGACGCGCGTGGGCCGGTCAGGTTCTCCGACCTGACCGGCCCAGGTCCCACTAACGGGGAATCGGGGCAACCTTGGCAAGGTTATGACGTAGCGGCCAGAGGAAGACATTGGGCTCCACCCAAAGCATCCGACTATGCCAATTGGATAGAACGCAACATCATTCCTTGCTACACCAAACTGACCGGCGTTCATGCCCGGCTTGACGCACTGGACAATGCAGGATTGATCACGCATCCAAAGAAGGGAGTATGGCCTGGATTGAAACGGTATGCCACGGCAGATAGAGGCAGGTAACAGTTCAGACTTGCAGGGACCTGCCGACTATTCGGCTAGCTGTGGAGGGGCGACCAAACACGGAATTTCCACTGCAAACCGCTTCCGTCCCATCAAACGTGAACAGTTACAGAGGCAACCCTCCCCAAAACTTGGTACTGCATCCTACGGGTTTTACCAACTACAGCACGGGGGGGGGGAGTTCGTCGGCTACGCCACGCAGAAGCCGTTAGCGCTGTACGAGCGCATCATCAAGGCCAGCAGCAACCCCGGCGACGTGGTATTGGACATCTTCGCCGGCTGCGCGACTACCGCAGTTGCCGCCGAGCGGCTGGGGCGGCAATGGATTGCCTGCGATATGGCCTACCGGAGCTGGACGATGCTCAAACGTCGTTTCTACCTCAATGGCATTGCGCTGGAAGGCACTACCGACGCCACCAAAGAGGCGCTGGCATCGGTCAAAAAGGACCAGGTGTTTCAGGAACCCCAGCAGTGGACGACCAGTTGCGTCATTGGCCCCGGCAACTTGCCGGAGCGGGATGATGTTGACCCGGAGCCACATCATCAGTTACGGCAATCACGCGGCAAGAACCGAACCAACCAAAATGCCAATTGGTCGGGTCGCATCTCCAAAGAGGACGCCAAAGAACTGTTGGTCAAGCGATTTGGCCCGGTCTGCTGGGGCTGTGGGTACGAACCGCGCCGGCCCAACAGCACCTGGGATCTAACGCTGTTGGAAGTAGACCACATCCGGGCGCGTAATGCGGCGGAGGGAATGTCTGGCAATGACGAACTTTATAACCTGGCCTTGTTGCATCGCACCTGCAACATCGTCAAAGGCAACCGTCTGACGTTGCGCGAACTGCGTCAACACAATGCAGAGCAGATGATGCTGTACGTGCAAAAGGTGAGCGACTTGGTTGACATCTTCCAGGCCCAGGAATTTGCGATGGAAGAAATTATGCGACGGGGTGTACAAGGGTCACTGGTCGCCTGATGCCAGAGGAGAGCAAAATGCCGCAGAAGAAGGAACGGGGCCGGCCCAGCCGTCCAATGCCGGAAGTGAAAGTTTCATCCATTACGCCCGAAGATTTGGCGGATATAATCGTGCGGGCCAAACCCAAGAAAACATGGCGATACTTAACCGAAGCGCGGGAAGCGCGTGATAAGGGCAAGCCGTAATGGTCGCGCTGGTGTACACAGGTATGTAATTCCCCTAATTTACGAGGCCGGGTAATTGCCCAGCCACCACCGCGCGATGTCGATGCGACGGGGCAGCCAGACCTCGGGCTTGCCCTTCACATATTCCAAGAACCGGCGTAACGCCGCCGCCCGGGCCGGCTTGCCGATGATGCGGCAATGGAGTCCTACGGACATCATCTTGGGGTGGGTTGCTCCCTCCCGGTAAAGAGTGTCGAAGCAGTTGCGAGCCGCCTCGAAGAAGTCGTTGGGCGTTGACAACTGGCCGCGCCAAAATCCGTAGTCGTTGACCTCCAACGAGTAGGGCACCACCAGCCACGGGTTGCCGTGGACCTCAGTGTAATAGGGCAGGTCGTCGTTGTAAGCGTTGCAGTCGTAGACGAAACCGCCCTCCTCTACCACCAGCTCCCGGGTGTTCACGCTGGGTCCATAACGCGTGTACCAACCCAGAGGTCGCTGCCCGGTAGTGCGGGTGATGGAGGCCACGGCCTGATTGATGGCCTCCCGTTCAGCGTCCCGATCCATCCTGTAGTATTCTTCCCATCGGTTGCCGTGGCCCATTACCTCGTGTTCCCGGCGAACCAACTCCGGCCCCACTTCCGGGTTGCGTTCCAAGGCCAGGGCGCAGGCGAAGAAGGTCGAGTTGACTCCATACTCATCCAACAGGTCCAGGATGCGCCAGACACCGACCCGGCTGCCATACTCGAAGAAGGACTCATTGGCCAAGTCCCTCTCACCTCTGGCTACCGGCGACGGCGACTCGCCAACCGTCTCGCCGTGAGGATCCCCATCCAGGATGGAATTTTCGGACCCCTCCTCGTAGTTGACGACAAACGATACGGCAATCCGGGCGCCGTTGGGCCATTCAACCGCCGGCGGGTTGGGGCCGTAGCCGATCAGGTCGCGTCCTGCCATGAGATTGCTCCTCCTTCTCCCCGGTACGGCAGCCCGGCCTACTCAGAGAACCACGAACGGACTGGAATCTGCGGACGCTTATGTAAACGGAAAGGGCCGGTTAGCCGCCCCGCCAAGGGTTGATCCCTGTGGTCTTCATCCGCATTCGGTAAACTGAGCTACGGGCGGTGAAGTACATGGTGCGGTAGTCAGAGTCACCCCAGGCGCAGTTGGCCGGAATCTCGGGCAACCGTATGATACCCACCAGGGAACCGTCAGGCTCAAAGACCCAAACTCCGCCCGCGCCGGTGCAGTATACCCGGCCGTCGGTATCAACCTTCATCCCATCGGGGACGCCGTCCTCCGCCGAGTGCATATTGGCGAACAGCCGACTATTGCTCACCGAGCCATCTGGGGCCACGTCGTAGGCCCGCATGTACTGGTGGGTACAAACCTCCCCATGTTCTTTCTCCGCGGCGCATTCGTCGCCGCGGCGGGTGTTGTCGGCGTACAGGATAGTTTCGTCGGGAGAGAAGGCCAGGCCGTTGGGCGATTCCAGGTCGGTGACCACGGCGGATACCGTGCCGTCGGGGGCGATGCGGTGGATGCCGTGGAAGTCGATTTCCCGCTCTTCCGGGGGCAGGCGAAGGCCGGGGCTGGTGAAGTAGATGCTTCCGTCGGAGCGGCACACCACATCGTTGGGACGGTGCAACCGCTTGCCCTCCCAACGGTCGGCGATTACGGTGATGGAGCCGTCGGGTTCCCAACGGGTCATCTGCCGGTCGTCCCCGTCGCACATTATGATTCTGCCCTGGAGGTCGAAGGTCAGGCCGTTGGCGCCCCCACTGTTTCCCCGTATGACCTCTGGTTCGCCGCCGGGCGCCAGGCGATAGATGACGTTGATGCGGTTGTTCACGAACAAAAGATAGCCGTCCGGGTGCCACAGTGGCCCCTCGGTAAACTCGAACCCGGTGGCCAGCCGTTCCGCCTCGGAGGATTCTACGATTTGATCCAAATTATCGGGCATAGTGGCCTCCTGATGCTGGTTAGTCGGAATCGTGGTGCTTCACCGATGGACTGATGGACGTCTCCCTCAGCCTTTCGGCGATTTGCCGGATGGCGTCGTACAAACGCCGGTGCAATTGCAACCTATGCAGTTCGTTGGCTCGTATCTGCCGCTGACTATATCATGCTGAACAAGCCGGAAGCCGTATAAACAACGGTCCGGCGAGACTGATGCTCACGAAGGACGACTCGGATATTTAGATCTCGGATGTCCAGGATGGCGGTTGCGGAATGGCGAGGTTCTATTGCCGGAACTTGGGCATCACTTCCTTGGCGAAAAGCTCCATTGAACGCAATACCCTGGAGTGCTCCATGCTGCCGAAGGACATGCTGGCGCCAAAGTACCCGATGCCGTGTTCGTCGCGTAACTTGGTGATTCGCTGCACACATTGCTCCGGCGTGCCAAAGTAAGCAGTAGTCTCCAGTTCCGATTCATAAGTGGCCGGTTCGACAGTGCGGGTTCGACGCCAGTGGTCCAGGTCCACATTGATTTCATCGCCGTGGGTCAAAGTGCGCCGATAACCACCCAGATCCCGTACCCAGGTCAGAGACTGGCGCGGGTATTCCCGAGCTGTCAGTTCGTCTTCGTCCAGGTACACAAACCGGAAGTAGGGCATTTCCTCCAGGGGCAGATCCTTTCCGGCAGCAGCGCAACGTTCGGCATAAAGGGAAAACAGGCCCAGATTATCGGCCTCCGGGGTAGAAAAGCTGGTCAGGATGGGCAGGTCTCGCGATACGGCAACGTCCACACTGGCGGGGGTACGGGATACGGCCAGATACACCGGGGGATGGGGCCGTTGTACGGGTTTGGGAGCTATCGTAAGGTCTCTCACCTGATAAAACTCGCCCTGAAAAGTGAAATCGTCCTCGGTCCACAACCCCAGGATAATGTCCAGGGCCTCCTGGGTTCGCGCGTCCCGGGTGTCAAAGTCGACATTGAAGTTGCCATATTCGTAATCTGCCGAACCGCGTCCAACCCCGAAGTCCAGCCGGCCGTGGCTTAGAACGTCCAGCATGGCGCTCTCTTCAGCCAGGAAAATGGGGTTGTGGAAAGGCAGGACGCTGACGCCGGCCCCGATCCGAATCTTCTTCGTACGTGCCGCGATGTTGCAGAGCAGCGGCATCAGGGAAGGGCAGATGCCGTACCGGCTGGAGTGATGCTCCGCAATCCAGATCGAATCAAAGCCCAACTCCTCGGCGTATTCAACCTGTTCCAGCATCTCACCAAAGATCCGGCTTTGAGCGCTGGTCTCCGGCTCCGTCCAGGAACCCAGCAAAAACAGGGCAAACTTCATAATGGATGTGGGCCTCCTTCAAGCTAACCTGGAGCGATTCTACAGGTTTTGGAGAAAGTTTGCTCGCTGGTGCCTATCTTGCCGGCCAATTTGGGGCGGCGATATGGCGGGACGGTCAGCTTGGTCGGGGCAGGGAGCTACTCCGGGCCTGCATATGCAAAAGCCCGATCAAAGGCGTAAGCCATAACAGCCTGGCTGGAAGGGTGAGACCGTTCACCCCATAATCCGCCTAAAAAATGCCAAGGCGTTGCCGCCGCCGATTTTCTTGATGTCCTCATCAGAATACCCACGGGCTATCAGGCCACGGACGATGTTCTTGCCGTCGGCAGGGGACTCCAGACCGTTCAGATAGGGCGCCGGCGCGGGATTGGTGCGGCCCATCACCACCCGCCCCACTCCCACCGTGTCGCCAATGCTGGCATCTGTGCCGATGGCGACATGGTCCACCCCCACCAGTTTGACCATATAAGCGTACTGGTCCAGCACGCTTTCGATACTTTGCTCCGGGTCGTTGCTGAGCCGGTTGGGTACGGCGGTTATCCCGATGATGCCGCCTTTCTGAGCGCAGGCCAGCAACTCCTCGTCCTTTCTCAACCTTCGGGCTTGAAAACTGTCGCTGGCGAGGGTGTAGGAACCGTCGTGGCTGAAGGCAACCGGAGTTTTTGATGCGTCGATCGCGTCCATCGCAGTTCGGAAGGAGGCGTGGGACACGTCGACAACCATCCCCAGTTCATTCATACGTTGAACAACCTCCAGCCCGAACTCACTAAGGCCCCCGTCGTTGCGCTCGAAGATGCCGTCCCCAATGTAGGCCTTGCGACTATAGGTCAGGCCAGCCAGCCGTATTCCCGTGTTATAGAGGACGTCCACCAGGTTTAGCCCATTGCCAATGGCCAGGTGCTCCACCGTGGGCAAGAACCCCACCTTACCCTGCTGCTTGGCCGACTCTATATCGGCGGCATTACTGACCTGGAGCACGTCGTCATGTCGCGAAATGTCCGAGATCATCATGCTGATCTCGTCCAGCAGATCGGAGAATCGGATGAAGGACATCTCGTTGGTGTGCAGCATTCCGCGAAAGACGTTGGCTGTTCCCACGGCGGTAAAACCGCCTTCTCTTACCGCATCGTACCCCCAAACGTAGCTGTCGCTGCGCAGGTACTCCCAATATTGGCTGAAGTCTTCGGGCAGGACCATCGGATGCTGGTGAAGGTCGATCATTATCGACTCCTCCATCAAGCGTTGAAACCTGACTTCCTGCTGCCCGTCCAGCCGCACGGTCATGGATGGGACGCGGCCCACTTGACTGACGAGGTGAAATCGGCCAGGCGTCATAATGCAACTCCGTTCCAGGCGACCAGTTGGATCACTCTCGAAATGTAATTGGAATCGGGCCCTCTAGCAGCAGTTGCAGACGGAACGCAATGCAACCGCGCCAGTCCCCGCAGGGTTCTACCTGCAGGACGAGGATCCGTGTTCCATGTATGATCCGTCCGGACCGAACGCATCTAGTACTCAATCAATCTTGGAATTGAAGGGATATAGGCGATGCAGTTTGGCTCGGGCGTCCTGGGTGTTGAACCGCCAGTTGATGGTGGCCCTCGCCGCATTGCGCTCGGCCGCATAGGCGTTGATGGCTTGCTGTAGGGCAGTCTCGTCGGGATTACGCCCTTGGAGACAAGCCCGGGTCAACACGCTGAACTCGATCTCCGCCATCCCTTCGGCAAGCTCAGGACAGGATTGAGCCAACTGGCGTGCTTGGGCGTGTGGTGAAACTCGAGGCGCTTCACGATGCGCCGAGCTTCGGCGGCGTCGCAGGTCTCATAGAGGGAAGCCATGCGGTGCGTGTTCAAATTGTCCAGAACCACCCGCACCACCGGGGCATCGGGGTAAGCCTCATCCACCAGCCAGCGCATCCGGTGGGCACAGTCCTCCATAGTGCGGCGCTCGGTAATCGCCACGTGTCGCCAGCCCGCCAGGGGCTCGCAGGTCAGGAAGATGTTGCGCGTGCCGGCGCGGCGATATTCGTAATCCTGACGCCGCGGTTGTCCCGGTTGCACTGGGATGGGCGCCCTGGTGTCGGCCAGCAACTGGGTGGAAGTCTCATCGAAGCAGACCACCGGCCGGTCCGGGTCGTAGGGCTCAGCATACAAGTCCAGCACGTCCTCCATCGCCGCCACGAATTCGCCGCCTACTTTCGGGATGCACCACTGCTGCTTCCGCCACGGCTGGCGGACGTTTTTTGAGCCTCAACCGCACCGTCTCATGGGACAGGGACTCCACCAACCCCAACTCCACCACTCGGTCGGCCAGCAGCTGCAGGGTCCAGTGGTCGTGGCCAGCGGGCGCTGGGCTGCACGCCAGGGCAATCAGGTGGGCCTCGCCCTTGTCGTCCAGCTTGCGATACCGGTTGGCCTGGACCCGATCCTGCAACACGCCATCCAAACCTTCCTCAGCGTACCGCCTTTTGGCCCGGTACACCGTACCCTTGGACACGTCCAAAGCGGCCGCCACCTGAGGTGCGTTCCATCCCTCATCAACTTTAAGTAGAATGCGCGCCCGGGCGACGATACGAGCCAAACTTTTGCCGCTACGTAGCAGTCGGCTCAGTTGCTCCCGCTCCTCCGGCGTCAACCGTACTGCGTATTGCTCCAGGGCCATGTTTGCCACACCTCCCCACCATTCGATCTTGCGGTCAGCGTAGCATTTGTAGGCCTTTCACTAACTGATGTTACGCAGCCTTGAGGAGTTGGAGTTCGTCAAAGGCCTGGCGAACCGCCTTGAGATATATCCGGGTTCGCAAGGCAAAATGATTCAGCTGGTGGGTCATACTGAGCCATTCCAAGCGACAGGCCGAGTAGATTGCCATGAAACAGTGGTTGCTTTGAGTTCGGACGGTCTTCCCCGGCGACTTGGCCAGCGCGGCGTTGCCCTTGAGCGTCTTGTGAAACGTCTCCACTTTCCACCTTTGTTGGTAGATCGTTCTAATGCTCTCGCCTTCACTGTCCAATTCGCTGCAAGCCAGATAGAGAGTCCCAGTGCTGCCGTCTTTGTTCTTAAAGATCTGGCGCAGCAGCAGGACCGGAAAGTCCAGTCCCCGCAGCCAGCCGCGCACTGGTTGACCTTCCGGCAGGTCCAGCGTGTCGATCCGGTGAAAGCTGCCCTGAAGTTTCGCTGCATGGCTCAATGCTGCTGTCCGGTTGGATTTGAGCGCGATAATGAACTCCTTGTTCAAGTCCTTGTGGCTGAAACTCAGGTTTTCTTTGGACGAAAACCAACTGTCGGCCAGCACATAGCGATACTCCAGCCGGTTCTGCTGACACACCTTGAGCATCCGGCGCATCAGTTCGTTCTTGGAGACCGCGCTCCTGCGCTTGAGCCGACCGGTGTTCGCATCCTTGAACATATTGGGCTTGCGGATGATTTCGTAGGCCACTGGCAGCGTTATACTCTGCGCGTGGTAAACGCAGTTGAGGATGTTAATGCCCTTGATGGTTCGGTTCTTGCTGTGATCGAAGTGCCAGGTGACGATCTCGTTCTCGTCGGTATAGGGCTTTTCCTCAATGGTATCGTCAAATATCAGCGCGCCATTGGGCGGTTCGATCTTTCGCACCATGAGCTTGACCAGCTGCCAGAGGGTCCTGGAGTCGTAGCCCTCCTGGGACAGCAAGCGGGTTATCCGGTCATGGCTGACTTCCCCTTCCAGCATATTGGACAGGCCGGTGGCTGTCGCCGCCCCAAAGGAGCTCAGCAGGTAATCGCTATAGAGTTCGGTCAGTTCTTTATTCATGCTTCAAAGATAGCAGTTTCTGCAGCCGGTGCGTAAGGTCAGTCACTAATATAACTTACAATACTGATTTGAACCAGTACTAGTACTACAGCCGCACACCAAACACTAACTCGCTACTCTTAGCTTCGATCCATCACTGGATTTAGCCTTGCTCACTTAAGAGCAAAGCCAGTACGCCATAGCTGGACATTGCGATTTTCAATACCGCCCGACCCTCTGGGCGGTCATGTGCGACTGTAGTACTAGTACTCGGTCAACATTGGAAAGGCAGATGAAGGATGAAACGGGCGATGGTTGCCACGCTGGCGGTCAAACAGCGGTGCGGTAGGTGCGGCATCCATGGTTGCGGAGAAATATGCGGTACGGTTGTCGTCGGAAGATCGGGCCCAACTGGAACGGTTGATCCGTAGCGGTCAGCGCTCAGATCGGATCATCAATCGGGCGCGCATCCTGCTCAAGACTGACGACGGATGGAGCGCCTCACGGGTGGCCGCAGCCTTGGACACGTCGCCGCGCACGGTGTTCCGCACCAAACGCCGGTATTGGGAGGAGGGATTGGACGGCGTGCTGCACGACCATCCCCAAGCCAACCGGTATCGCAAGCTGGATGATCGGGGTGAAGCCATCTGATTGCCTTCGCGTGCAGCGACGCCCCCGAGGGCCATGAACACTGGACCCTGCGGTTGCTGGCTAGTACTGGTTCAGATCAGTATTGTAAGTTGTATTAGTGAAAGGCTTCCAAATGCTACGCTGACCGCAAGATCGAATGGTGGGGAGGTGTGGCAAACATGGCCCTGGAACAATACGCGGTACAGTTGACGCCGGAGGAACGCGAGCGACTGAGCCGACTGATACGTAGCGGCAAAAGTTCGGCACGCATCGTTGCCCGAGCGCGCATCCTGCTCAAAGTAGTTGAGGGATGGACCGCACCACAGGTGGCGGCCGCTTTGGACGTGTCCAAGGGTACGGTGTACCGCGCCAAACGACGGTACGCTGAGGAGGGATTGGCGGGAGTCATCCAGGATCGGGTCCAGGCCAACCGATACCGGAAGCTGGACGATCGGGGCGAGGCCCACCTGATTGCCCTGGCGTGTAGCCCAGCGCCCGCTGGCCACGACCACTGGACCTTGCAGCTGCTGGCCGACCGAGTGGTGGAGTTGGGGTTGGTGGAGTCCCTGTCCCATGAGACGGTGTGGTTGAGGCTCAAAAAAACGTCCCCCAGCCGTGGCGGAAGCAGCAGTGGTGCATCCCCAAGGCAGGGGGTGAATTCGTGGCGGCGATGGAGGACGTGCTGGACTTGTATGCTGAGCCCTACGACCCGGACCGGCCGGTGGTCTGCTTTGATGAGACTTCCACCCAGTTGCTGGCCGACACCAGGGCGCCCATCCCAGTGCAACCGGAACCACCGCGGCGTCAGGATTACGAATATCGCCGCGCCGGTACGGGCAACATCTTCCTGACCTGCGAACCCCTGGCGGGCTGGCGACACGTGGCGATTACCGAGCGCCGCACCATGGAAGACTTCGCCCACCAGATGCGCTGGCTGGTGGATGAGGCTTACCCCGATGCCCCAGTAGTGCGGGTGGTTCTGGACAATTTGAACACGCACCGCATGGCTTCCCTCTATGAGACCTTCCCCGCCGCCGAAGCCCGGCGCATCGTGAAGCGGCTGGAGTTTCACCACACACCCAAGCACGCCAGTTGGCTCAATCCTGTCCTGAGCTTGCCGAAGGGATGGCGGAGATCGAGTTCAGCGTGTTGACCCGGGCCTGTCTCCAGGGGCGTAATCCCGACGAGACTGCCCTACAGCTAGCCATCAACGCCTATGAGGCCGAGCGCAATGCGGCGGGGGCCACCATCAACTGGCGGTTCAACACCCAGGACGCCCGAGCCAAATTGCATCGCCTATATCCCTTCAATTCCAAGATTGATTGAGTACTAGTAGTGACACATTACCAGTCAGGAATCAGTCCGGGGACGCTGATTCCCCCAACGTCCCGACATCCAGATTAGTGCCGCGCTGACCACAAAGTACCCCGCGAACACTCTGAAAGCAACATCGTAGCTTCCGAAATGGTCGTAAACTAACGCAGCGAACATTGGCCCGCCAATGCTGGCGATGACGTAGAACGGGCTCATCACTCCTCTGATCGCGCCTTGGTGCCGTCGGCCAAAATGCGCCGCCCACAGCAGAGGCCCAATCACGACCAACGAACCTCCGGTGAGCCCGTACATCACTCCGAATGTTCCGTGGAACTGCCAAACACTCGTTGAGCCCACGCCAGGAAAGATGCTGATTGCGCTGCCAATTAAAGCGATTATGGCCAGCAGCCAAATCGAGTAACGGTCTGCCAAAAATCCCCAGGCCAGTTTGGCCGCGAATGCGCAAGCGCCGTAGATCCCAAACGAGATCCCCGCTTGCACATCTGAAAAGCCGAGATCAGTTGCGTACGGGATCCTGTGGATTATCAGAGCGCCTATCGGCGTCAACTCGGATTAATTTCTCACGCGTACCCACTTTGTCAAACCAAACCAATCTACTGTCATGGCGACCAGCGCCCACCTCACTTGTCATTGCGAGGAGCGTAGCGACGTGGCAATCTCGTTGGGGTTGAGTACGCGTCGGTGAACCATCATTGCTGCGGCGACCATTGCTACGGTAACGAGATTGCCACGCTCTGCGCTCGCAATGACAAAAGTGGGTACGCGTGAGAACCAACCTACTGCTATTGCGAGGAGCGTAGCGACGTGGCAATCTCGTTGGGGTTGAGCACACGTTAGTGAACCATCATTGCTGCGGCGACCATTGCTACGGTAACGAGATTGCCACGCTGCGCTCGCAATGACAAAAGTGGGTACGCGTGATAAACCAACCTACTGCCATTGCGAGGAGCGTAGCGACGTGGCAATCACGTTGGGGTTGAGCACATGTTAGTGAACCATCATTGCTGCGGCGACTATTGCTACGGTAACGAGATTGCCACGCTGCGCTCGCAATGACAAAAGTGGGTACGCGTGATAAACCAACCCACTGCCATTACGAGGAGCGTAGCGACGTGGCAATCTCGTTGGGGTTGAGCATATGTTAGTGAACCATCATTGCTGCGGCGACCATTGCTACGGTAACGAGATTGCCACGCTGCGCTCGCAATGACAAAAGTGGGTACGCGTGAGAACCAACCTACTGCCATTGCGAGGAGCGTAGCGACGTGGCAATCTCGTTGGGGTTGAGCACACGTTAGTGAACCATCATTGCTGCGGCGACTATTGCTACGGTAACGAGATTGCCACGCTGCGCTCGCTATGACAAAAGTGGGTACGCACGAAATCGCCTCTTGGCTTGACGATCATAGCTTCCGTCCTCCTGCTTGGTGATAGGATGGGGACTCCATTGCATTCCCGCTGTATTGGGAATGCCGGTTGCGAAGGAAACCAATGTTTCATGCCAAACTCAAAACAGGAGACTTTGCCGATGAACATCCAGACTTTGGAGCGGAGCCCACAGAACCACCGGGGCGGGCAGGTGTCGCACTTGCTTTTGGCCTCGGGGCAGTTTGGATCGGAGAACCTGGCCGTAACATGGGTTGAAGGTGAACCCGGCAGCGAACAAGCGGCCCACTCCCACGAAGGTCGGGAACAGGTGTACGTCATTGTCCAGGGACGGGGTGCGATGCGGGTTGGGGACGAGGTGGAAGAGGTCGGGCCGGGCACGGCCATTTTAGTGCCGCCGGGCACTAATCACTTCATACGCAACATTGGGGAGGATAAGTTAATCTACGTCTCTGCCACTTCCCCGCCCTTTGCGATGCAGGAGGGCAACACCAACTGGTCGGCTCCGGCCGGGCAGTAGGAAGCCCTTACCCCGGTGTAGGGGTCTTGTTTCAGGTGACTTGGCCAACCAGTGATGGTTCGGCAGATTACGGCATTCGTGGGGCCGCCAGTGGTGTCCGCCGCTCCGGACGCCGCGCCAGCAACATCAGGCACATCGCCATCCCCTGCACCGCCGCCGAGAAAAGGATCAGGATGGTGTAGCTGCCCGTCAGGTCGTACACCACTGGCCCCACAATCTGTCCCAGTCCCAGCCCGCCGGCCTCGAAGGGACGCATCGCACCGACGATGGCTCCGTAGGAGTTCCGCCCGAAATAGTCCGCCAACACCATGTACAGCAGCACTTCCAGCGCGCTGTGGAACAGCCCCCAGAACACCCCGAAGGCATACGCCGCCGCCAGCGAGTTGACCTGCAGTAAGGCCATCGTCGCCAGCGTCGCTACTGCCATAGCGCCGACGATGCACCATCGGGGCGTCAGCTTTCCCGCCACCTGTCCCCACACCAGGCTGCTCAATGCCAGGAATGTGCTCACGCTCAGCACCCCTGCCGCCTGCGGAGTGGTCAACCCCGCAAACTCGTGCAGATAGGGCACCAGGCTGAACCCCAGGCCGGAACTGCCCGTCACATTGAGAAAAGCGACCATGGAAACCATCCAGAAGGCCCTGGACCGCATTGCCTCTCTGGACGTCCAGCTCACCTCTGCTGCCACCGTCCCGCGCGGCGCCCCGTGCCCGCCCCGTCCCGCCGGAACAGGGTCTGATGGTCCCGTTGCAGGCGGAGCCCGGGCGCCGTCGGGCAGCAGACCGATGTCCTCCGGCCGCCGGCGCATGACGATTAGCATGGGGACGGCCAGGAACAGGCTGAAAACCCCCATCAGCCGGAAGGCCATGCGCCAGTCCGCCAACAGGGTGATGACCGAGAACGCCTGGATGATCAGCGCCCCGCTGACGGGGCGATAGACCCCGGTGATGGCCAACGCTATATTGCGGCGCCGGTTGAAGAAATTGACCGCCATGGTCCGCGGCACCACACCGATGAGGAAGGGCTGGCTGATGGCCCGCCCGATGACCGCCGCCAGGAAAAATTGCCAGGCGGCATGCACCCCGCCGATGGCCACCATGGACAGCCCCAGGACAATCACCCCGACGGGCATCAGCCATCGGGGGCCATACCGGTCAGCCAGCCGTCCGGCGAAGGGAGCGAAGACCCCCGACATCCAAACGCCGCAGCTGGAGGCCAGCCCGATGCTGGTCCGGGGCCAGTTGGTGTCCTCCAGAATGTAGCTCTGCACTCCTCCCAGCACCACCCCCGCCACCGCCGTAGCCACGAAAGCCCCAATGCCCGAAAGTCCGAGCACCAGCCAGCCGTAGTAAAAGGGGGTGTTGGGACGCCGGTTGAGGAGAGCCGACAAAGAGGACGCCATACGTCCTGTTCTTATATCAGACCACTGTTATTGGGACAAGCAGCCGTGTCCCCGCCACGCGTGTTCATTTTAATCTGTCATTGCGAGGAGCATAGCGACGCGGCAATCTCGATGACGTTGAACACGCGCCGGCGCACCGCCGTTGCTACGGCGACGAGATTGCCACGCTACGCTCGCGATGACAAAGTGGTTAGGCATGATGCCCTGTGCGGCCACAACCCCAATCGAAGCGCACTCCAACTCCTCCCCCTCCATTGTCCAGTAGTTCCTATAGAATGCTACCGAGCAGTCTGTTGACGATCGCGTAACAGGCGGGTGAGCAAGATGGCTAAACAAGGGCTACTGACAACAATACGAGATCGCTGCCGGGCTTGCTCCACGAAGGACATGCGCCGCCACCTTCCCGAGCATTGGCAATCTGAGCGCCAGTCCTTTGGACCAAGTTGTTTTGACGACACCACCCAGGAAGGAGAGTGAGGGTTATGGCCAACGCCCACGGCAAGATAATCGCCAACGTAGAGCGGCTGCACCGGCTGATGGACGAAGCCGGCATTTCGGCCATAGTCGCCCGGTCAGGCAAGAACTTCACCTACCTGGCTGGGTTCGCATATCCTGGCACACTGGCTCGGCACCTGGAATTCCCGGACTCGCCGCGGGAGGTGATGCTAGTGTGGCCGCGCACGGGCGAGCCGGTAATGGTGCTGAACTCCTACGCTGCTCCGCTGGCCCGCCGCGACTCGTGGCTGGAACGCATCGAGGTGGTCGACGACTACGCAGAGTCGCCCTACGCAAGGGCCGCCGATGTGCTCCGGCAACTGGGGCTGGCCGAGGAGACCATCGGGTTCGAGAAGAGCTACGTCAGCGCGAATCGTTGGGAGGAAATTGGCGGGCTGCTGCCCAGGGCGCGTATCGTCGACAGCACTGAGTTGATGGACCGGGTGCGTTGGATCAAAACTCCCGAAGAGGTGGCGGCGCTCGAAGCCGGTGCCCGGCTTTTGGACGAAGCGTACCTGGAGGTTCTGCCCACGGTTCGGCCCGGCGACACGGAACGGCTGGTGCATAGCCGCATCATCGAGAGCTGCCTGCGCCGGGGCGCCAACTGGGCCCACGGCATCCTGAACTCCAGCCGCAACACCGTGGCCTACGGCGGCGAAAGCGACATGGCATTTGAGGCGGGTGACATCATCCGCAACGATTATGTCGCATACCTCAACGGCTATCCCGGCCACCAGTCGCGGAGCGTCTGCGTGGGTGCGCCTTCAGAGGAACAGCAGCGGATTTACCGAGTTACGAGAGACATCTACCGCGCCACTATCGAACGGTGCCGCGCCGGGGCGCGGACGGCGGACATCTACCACTTTGCCAACGACAGCTTCCACGAAGCCGGGTTCCAGGGCAATGTGTCCCTGGCCGGGCATGGCGTAGGCCCCTGGTGGCACCAGCAGGAGCCGTACATGGTGCCGTCGAGCACACGCGTCCTGGAGGAGGGCATGGTGGTGGCCCTGGAGCCGCACATCGGCTACTGGCACCTGCAAGACATGGTGCTGGTCACTGACGACTCCCCCAGATTGCTGTCGCCCCTGTTCAACACCGACGAGATGCTGGTGGCCGGGTAATGCTGGTGTGCGGAGGCGCGCCAATGGCGGCAGCTAGCCTGCTCCCAAGGCGGGTCGAAGACCCTGAAAATCCCGGTCAAAGACTGTGAAAATTTCGCGGTTTACCGGGTCAAAGTCGGTGAAAAATGACAGGCATGGTACCTAGTATTCGCTACGGCAAGCGGCTCAGACCAACATTCTTGGCAACCCTCGATCACTTCGCATTTCCTATCCCCAGTCCAGGATGAGTTGGGTCCATCGTTTGCGTACCACAACCTCGCCGGCCGTCGGGCGATAATCTGTGTCAATGGGGTATGCCCTCAGGCGGATCCGGTCGTTGGCTGGGCGGCCGGCGGCTTCCCAACGTCGCACCTGCCGGATCAGGCGCTCGGCATGCTCAGTCCATGATCCGTAGCCTTGTACATACCGCTCGAAGGCTTGAGGAACGCCCGGCTGTTCCGAAGAAGAATGATCGGGAGGGCGGGCAAACACACAAAGGCAATCATCCCCAAGCAGTCCATTAGTCCAACATCTTCTCCACTCTCCTGATAATTCCATCAAATTTGGCACGATGCCGCGGTCTGCCATCTGACCCTCGGCGGATAGGACGCAAAAGCCGGGCTCGTGCAAACTGAGCCAGAGAGCCAGTCCGCCAAAGATGACCTCACCCGGAGTTGCATATATCCCGGTGGACGCATATTCAGACGGGCCTGACAGTAGGCGATAAACAACCTCTCCATCCACTTTTTCTGGATCGTCAACGGACACACCGAGCCCCGGATCCGGGCCCAAAGGAATGTACTCCAGGGGCCGGGCGAAGTCTCCCCTGAGGGGCATGAACCCGCAATCCTTGACCGATGCGCTCTCCAGTTGGTCGCCTGTTTTATCGAAGGCGATCGATTTCTGAACGCTTCGACCAACTTCCAACGGTAAGAGCAACCGTCCCCCCGGTTTCAACTGCTCTTTCCAGGCGGGAGCGATATCCCATGCTGCTACCGTCAGAATTATCCGGTCGTAAGGTGCGTGGTCGGGGTGGCCGAACCCTCCGTCCTGATAAACGACGGTTACGGCGTCCCGGCCGGCCTCCCGCAAGCCATTTCGGGTGCCTTCGACGAGGTCTTCATCGATGTCAATCGTTGTGACCTGCCCCGAACCGCCAACTATGTGCTCCATCAAACCCGCGTTATAGCCTGAACCGGCGCCCACCTCCAATACGCGGTGCCCCGGTTGCAATCCCAGTTGCTCCAGCATAATGGCCATCATGGCGGGCTGCGAAGACGAACTGACTAGCTGTCCGTTCTGGAGCTTGGTAAGAATCGCTTCATCACTGTAGACCCTTTCCAAAGGAACGCCGGGTAGGAAAAGGTGCCGAGGGACAGCTCTGAAGGCTTCTTCGACCTCGGGGGACTGGATGTGACCCTTGATCTTCAGATCCTCCACATATTGATCGTGGAGTCGGGTGATTTGGTTGGCGCCCAACGACCCTGACATAGATATCTCCCTCCTATGGAGACCGTATGCTGTGTTCCTGGTTCGGTCTCCCTTATGGCAGGTACTTGTCCTCCATCTCCCGAATGCGCTGCGCCCCCAGGATACCTCCGTTGCTGGCCACGCCCCACCTGCTTTGGGCGGCCGTCGCCAGGAAATCGTCGATGGCGCCGGTGCCGCGTTCCTGGAAATCGCTGAGAAAGTCCCAGGACGCCTGGAGCCCCGCCATGGTAGTCAGGCCGGGATACCAGGCCGCGGCGGCCCCCGCTTCCTGCAGCTCTTCCAAAGTGGGATGAGTCTGGCTCCCGTGGGTGAACAGTGGCAGCACCGGACCGGGTATCCGCCGGATGGCTTCCTGGTTGTCCTCCCAGGACGCGACGGCGGGGCAGACTACGTCTACGTTGGTCTGGCTCTTGTAAGCCAGGCAGCGTTCCATCACCTCCTCGAAGGTCGCTCCCGGGACGCCGGCGTAATCGCATCGGGCCACAATTACGAAGTCCGGGTCCAGCTCCATCTTGGCGTCCATCGCGGCCCTCAGCTTGCCCACCATCTCTTCGATGGAAACGCACCTGCGGCGGGGACCGCTCTTGGGAGGGTAGGTCTGGTCCTCCAGGTGGGTGCCCGCTATCCCGGCCCGGATGTATTCCTTCACGGTCTCGTAAACCATAACGGCATCCCCGTAGCCGGTATCCATGTCAACGAACGCCGGAATGTCCACCGTGTTTACGATGCGCCTGGCATTGTCCACCATGTCTCGCATACTGGTCCCGCCCTCGGTCCAACCCAGGAGTTGGGCCGAGGTATTTCCGCCGGACATGTAAAAGGCCTCGAACCCCAGCGCCTCGGCCATCTTTGCGCCCATGGCGTTCATCCCGCCGGCCAGAACGAAAATCTCCGGACGCTCAAACAGCTCCTTGAGCCTGGTGGTCATACGTTTCTTCTCTTGCATCACTCTTCCCCCTTTCGGTATTTCGTGTATTGCCCAACCGTCCCGCCTTCCGGGTTGGTTTCAATCAAGAAATGGGATCGCCGGCCGTCGGACCTATTCCGTCACGAAACGGACGCTATGGCGTGGTCCAGTATGTCCGCGGCAAGGTCCATTTGGGCTTCCGTCGTGGTGAACGGCGGCACAAACCGCAGCGTCGAACCACGCCGGCGAACGCTTACGATCAGCCCGTTCTCCAGGCACAATCGCCCAATCTGTTGGCCCTGCTCATAAGCAGGATTCTTGCTTACCCGGTCGGAAACGAACTCGATTCCCTGGAGCAGCCCTCGACCGCGAACATCGCCCACCAGTTCGTGCCGCTCCTTCAATTGAAGCAGGTGCCCCTGCCAATACTTCCCAATCCGGTCGGCAACGTCAACCAAACTTTCTTCGAGAATTATGTCCAGGCTTGCGATGGCAGCATTGCAGGTCATTGGGTCGTTGGAGTGGGAGTGCGCCACGACCAGGCCGGTTTCCACGGCCTTCTCCTCAATTGCATCGGTGGTTATGGTGGCGCTGATAGCGATACCACCACCGAAGTGCTTTGAGATGGTGAAAATGTCGGGCACGACGCCTTCCTGCTCGAAGGCCCACATCGATCCCAATTTGGCCAATCCAGTCTGCGCTTCGTCGAGAATCAGGAGCATTCCCCGCCGCTCACAGCGTAGTTTCAACTCCTGCAGCCAACCAGGAGGTGGTTCTATCACGCCGCCAGCGCTGAATAACGGCTCGGTAATCACTGCCGCCATACGACCGTCGGCCTGCGCGTCCAGCAACTCAAAGCTGGTGTCCAGGCAGGTGTAGTCGCACGCTGGTTGATTCTGGCAAAAAGCGCACCGGTACCGATAAGGGGCGATGATGGGGTAGTTGCCGGGCGCGTAAGGGCCATACCCCTGATGCCAACCGGAAAAGGTAACGGCCCGGGTGGCGTCGCTCATGCCGTGGAAACTGACCACCGGGCTGGCTATTTCGTAGCCGCCGGTGTAGCGTTTGGCAATTGCCATCGCAGCTTCGTTGGAATCGCTGCCCGAGGTGAGGAACATGCTCCGGTTCATGCCGGAAGGTGTAATCTCCGCCAGTCGGCTCGCGAGAATAATCTCCCGATCGTTGAACATCGTCATGTGACTGTGAATCAGCGACTCGCAGCTTTCCTGGAGGGCCTGTACGATCCGGGGATGATTATGCCCCAATGCGGCGCACATCTGGCCGGAATTGAAATCCAGGTACTCCTTTCCGTTGATGTCGCGGACCACTGAACCGCGACCCCAAACGAATATGGGGCCGGTGACGATGTTCCGGTCCATCCGACTGCGGAAGCTGTACTTCCGCGCCAGGTCCAGCAGTTCCTCTTCAGAGTATGTATCTGCCACCAACAACCTCCCTGAACTTCGGGTACGGGTCATTCTAGCCCGGCGACCAAACCTGTCAATGCTGACATACTCGTCGGCGTCCCACGGCGCGTGCCGATCTCCGCGCCCCACGCCCGGGCAAAGCTGCTGATCCTTCTCCAGTGACGGGCCGGCCCGTGGGTGTCCGAGGCCCTGCCGTTGGAAAGCGCGACCTGTTCCCGGAATCGGATCGTCCGACCCTGCGAGCGGGGCGGGGCAAGGGGAACGACTGATCGAGTCCTACAGGACAACGGCCTGGCGGCGGGTGCAGGCGGCAGCGGAGTTGGCGGAGGGACGGGCACAGTTGGCACCCGGCCGGCACGTTGGGACGCACACGCTGAGACATAGCTACACCCGGAACCTTATGAAGAACGTCACGCCGCTAAACTACCAGAGTCAGGGGCCGGGCCATTCCGACATCAAGACGACGCTAATTTACTGGAACCGCTGCCTGATCCGAGGGGTATCTTGGTAATGGTGGCCTAACTTTGTTCCTCGTCTGGCCACCGCCGGGTAAAATCCTTGGCCCTGGCCAGGTTTTCCGCAGAAAATTGCTGTAACCCTTCTGTCGGGCCACGTGATTGTTCGTCCAATTGGTCCTGGTAGTCGTCGTAGCTACCCGACCGAAGGAAATCGACTTCTTTCGTCGAGTTGGAATCGTCCGGTGCTTTTGGCAGCCCCTCCGGATCCACTGCGTACCGGATTCGATTTTCTTCGTCAGGATCGGGGCTTTCGTACCAGGACCTCAGCGACATCAATTGTCCCGCTTGCTAATGATGCCGGCGTAGTAGTCCCGGATGACGTCGTTGTGAATGATTTGGGTCCGGGCATCGCGGCTATAAGTCTGGTGCCACAGGGTGCCATATGCATGGGTCATTCTTCACAGTGCAAGGCCATCTATCACGCCATAGCGATTCCACACCGCCGCCATAATCTTGTCTTCGGCAGGGCTGAAAACAGCTGCCGATTCTGACAGCGGTTCAGTGATAGGGTCGCCCCCGTAGGGCTTTAGAGCGTAGTACACCGAACGGATGACAGGCCCCTGCTGGCACGACTCCACTGCATCCCGGAACAACGGGCCATATCCCAACCCCAAAGACCAGGCGTGGCAGAAATAAGCGAGTTTCTGTACCTGCATAGGGGTGATCGGGGTTTCGTCTTCACGAGACTACCGGGTCAATTGGTCCGCGACTGACAAGGCGGTGTGTTGTGCCCCCACGCTGCACCTCCGAGTTCAAGGTCGCGCGGCACTCTACCACAATGGAGCATCGCGCCAGAACGACATCCGTTCACGGTGTATCAAGTATCGCTTATCTTGGGAAATACAATCCAGGTGAATTGCCCCGTTGTGATTGGTTACAGGCCATTCGGGAGGATTGCATTCCACATCGAGGGCAGCGAAAAGGCGGCATCGCGCCGTTTTCGCACCTACTGACTCGCCTCCACTCTCGAAGGCGGGAGAGGATGCCGCTCGTGATGGTCGGCTGCGGAAACAGATCCGTCTCGGCTGGATACCCCACCAGGTACAGGTCGCTGCCGATGGTCAAGTCTTCACCGTCAGACAAGGTTAACGAGGGCGCTGACACGTCTATGGGTCCCAACACGGCAAGATCGGCCAGCGGGTCGGAATTGAAGACAGGCACTCCCTCAAGCTCGGTACCATCGGTCAGAACGACCCGCACGTCGTCGTAGGGCCAAACGACATGGTTGTTGGTAAGGACGTACCCACCCTCGATTAAGACTCCGCTCCCCATTTTAAGGTCGGTGTTTAAGAACACGACCGATGGAGAAATGCGGGTGAACAATTCGGATGGGTGCAAAGCGGTTTCGGCGGGAGGCACGGTAGGCACGACTGCGGAAACAGTCGGTTGTGGTGTGGCGGTTTCCGCGGGCTTGCTTGTAGCCAAAGGAACTTCCGTCGTTGGGCTAACGGTCGGCAAGGCTACAGAAGCTGTCGGTTCTGGAGTGATGCTTGCTGGGGGCTCACTCGTAGCCATCGGCACTTTTGACGTGGGAGCAGTCGTTGGTTTTGACGTAGCTGTAGGTGTGGGCTGCAGCTCCCCGGTACATGCTGACAGGAGGGCGACCATCAAGCATATCGATGTGCTCCATACGAGCCAACGAACGATTCCTAGCCAGTTGACCTGAATAGCGAGAGCGGAGTCAATCTTGTACCTTCGCATTGGCATCTCCTATCTTATTTTTTGACCATATTCAACTACCGGTGTCCTGTATCCAAAGTACGTTGGCAATAGCGTGCTACGTTGGCTAGAATCTGATCAGCGGTCTTGGTCCAGACAAAGGGTTTGGGGTTTTCGTTGGTAATGTCCAGGTATCGGTAGATGGCGGCTTCCAGTTGACTGCTGCTCTGGCGCACTCCCCGGCGCAGCTGTTTGTCGGTGAGCATTGCAAACCAGCGCTCCACCAGGTTGAGCCAGGAGGCGCTGGTGGGTGTGAAGTGAACATGGAAGCGGGGCCGCTTGGCGAACCAATTCCGGATGAGGGCCGTCTGGTGGGTAGCGTAGTTGTCCACGATCAGGTGTACGTCCAGGTCGGCGGGCACCTGGGCCTCGATGGTATCGGGCGGTCTGGGTATCGAGGAACTTGCGGAACTCCACGGCCCGATGGCGCCGGTGGCATTGGCCAATTACCTTGCCCGTCCCGGTGTCCAGCGCGGCGAACAGCGACGTGGTGCCGTGGCGAACGTAATCATGGGTGCGCCGCTCGGCCTGTCCCGGTCCCATCTGGCCCAGTCACATGGGCAGCAGGGGCCTGGTGCGATCCAGGGCCTGAATCTGGGACTTCTCATCAACGCACATCACCAGTGCCCGCTCCGGCGGGTTGAGGTAAAGCCCCACTACGTCCCGTACTTTTTCAGTCCGGCACTTTTTCGATGAACCGGGGATCCGCCGACAACTTGAAGGTTTCGGTTACATTTCCCGTTGGGGCAACATGAGGCTGCAGCCCGAAGGCACGCCAGACGCGACTGATGGTGTTGTGGCTCAAACCGGAGCGCTGGGCCATGGACCGAGTGCTCCAGTGGGTGGCATCCCGGGGCGTGGTCTCCAGGGTCAACGCCAAAACCCGCTCCACGTCAGCGTCGGTTACCACCCGGGGTCGACCACTGCGCGGCCCGTCCAGCAGACCGTCCAGTCGTTGCGCCAGGAATCGGGAACGCCACTTCCCCACCGTCGGTTTGGACACTCCCAACTGAGCGGCTACCACGGTATTGGCCAGGCCGTCGGCACAGCTGAGGATGATTCTGGCCCGCAGGGCTATCGCTTGTGCGTTTTTGGGCCGGCGGCCCCACTGTTCCAGGGTTTCCCGTTCCCCATCGTCCAGTATCAACGGCGGGATTGGTCGCCCTATCGCCATTTTGGTCCTCCTGCTGCCAGTGATGAGCAGGATACCCCACGCCTGAATCTAATTCAACTAACTTCAGATACATGACACTAGATAGGGCAGTGGCCCTGCCTACCGGCCTGCCTGCGAACCTCATTTGATCTGCAGCGGGCTGTTCCTGCATGGATGGCTCAAGCAGCAGGAGAGATCGTACGTCGATTGGCCGTCCTATTCGAACAACTGATGGGCATACCACTCTGTTCACGCGGTTTGCACGCCGGCGGCTGTTTGCAGGGCCAACTCTTCCACTGCCATCTCGCGCATGCGGAACTTCTGGATCTTGCCGGTTACGGTCATAGGGAACTCGTCGGTGAACTTGACGTAACGGGGGACCTTGTAGTGGGCGATCTGGCCACGGCAGAAGTCGCGGATGGATTCTTCGGTGGCGTCCGCGTCAGGCTTGAGGCGGACCCACGCCATGACCTCCTCGCCGAACCGCACGTCAGGCACGCCGATGACCTGCACGTCGTCGATCTGCGGGTGGGTGTACAGGAACTCCTCGATCTCGCGGGGGTAGATGTTCTCGCCGCCGCGGATGATCATGTCCTTTAAGCGGCCAGTTATCTTGTAGTAGCCGTCCTCGTCGACGGTGGCGAGGTCGCCGGTGTGGAGCCAGCCGTCGGCGTCGATGGCGTCGGCGGTAGCCTCGGGCATGTTGAAGTAGCCCTTCATCACCATGGTGCTGCGAGTTTGAAGCTCGCCCTGCTGGCCCGGGCCGACCACGAGGCCGGTCTCCGGGTCGACCAGCCTGACCTCCACGCCGGGCAGAACCTTGCCCACGGTGGAGACACGACGCTCGATACTGTCGTCGGCGAGGGTCTGGGTAACCACCGGCGAGGCCTCGGTTTGGCCGTAGGCGATGGTGATGCGGTCGGCGCCCATGCGGTCGATGACCTCACGCATAACCTCGATGGGACAGGGGGAACCAGCCATGATGCCGGTGCGCAGGGACGAGAGGTCGAGGTTGGTGAACTCGGGATGGCCGAGCTGGGCGATGAACATGGTGGGCACGCCGTGGACGGCGGTGCACCGCTCAGCAGAGATGGCGTGCAGGGTCTGGAGGGGATCAAAGTGCTCGGCGGGAATGATCATGGTGGAGCCATGGACAACGCAGTTGAGGCTGCCCATGACGCAACCGAAGCAGTGGTAGAAGGGAACCGGGATGCACAGGCGGTCGTGTTCGTCCATCTCCATGGCGTCGCCGACGTGGCGGGCGTTGGATACCAGGTTGTGGTGGGTGAGCATGGCGCCCTTGGGGTTGCCGGTGGTGCCAGAGGTGTACTGGATGTTGACCACGTCGTCGGGGCCGCACTGGGCCTGGCGGTTACGGAGGTCGTCCGGGCTCGTCTGCTCGGCGAGGGTCAGCAGGTCGTCCCAGCGCCACATGCCGGGGGGTGTGGGAGTGGAAACGTCGTCGTGGGGCGGGATGAATATGACGTCGCGCAAGTGGGGGAAGCGAGTGGAGTTGAGCTCGCCGGCCGCCGCCGCCGCCAGCTCAGGGACCACCTCGTTGACCATGCCCACGTAGTCGGAGGTGCGGCCTGTCAGGGACGGGACGCGGAACCGGCCGATCAGGATGAGGGCGCCAATCTGCGCCTGCTCCAGCACGTAGGCGAGTTCGCGGGTGCGGTAGGCCGGGTTTACGGTGACGAGGACGGCGCCGATCTTGGCGGTGGCGAACTGGGCGATCACCCACTCGGTGTAGTTGGTGGCCCAGATGCCGACATGCTGGCCCTTTTCGATGCCGATGGACAGGAGGCCACGGGCCACGCGTTCCACCTCGGCATGAAACTCGCGGTAGTTGAAGCGGTCGCCGGTGGTCGCATGGACAACGGCTTCCCGTTCGGCGAAGCGTTGGGTCTGGATGTCCAGGATGTCGCCGATGGTGCTGCGCGTGTCGATGTTGTGAGTCATGGTCAACCTCCTGCCGGTTTGGTCCAAGCGATTAGGCCGCGGCCAGGTCGTGCTCGATCATAGACCAAGGCGTGACGTCCGTCCCGCCGGTTTCGACTTCCTGTTCCATTGTAGCGATGCGGGGGCGGTTCAGCGCAAGGGATCGGCGTAGATCTGGCCGCCCTTGGGGCATTCGACGCAGGAGGCGTAGTCGTAGAGGACATGCGAGGCTATCTTGTCCGACGAAAGGAATGTCAACGTCGGCACCACAACAGCTGCACAATCAAACCGGCGCAAGCCGGGTGTTCATTGAACTAGATGTTTTTACCCCGAATCCACCGAAGGAGGGCGTTGGGTCAGTTGTAGAGGCCGGCAGTTGGTGTACCCAGCTTTCGGTGGTCCCGGAGGCAGCGTGGAGGAAAATCACCGGTGTGTCGGAGCCGCCGGTGTCCTCGTACCACAGATAGACTCCGGTGAGGGTTAAGTGTGGCATCAGGTCATCCTTGCCAGTGGGGCGGCAGGCTGGGTTCCGACATGCCGAAGCGATGGGACAACCATTCCTGGCTGCGACGGCCGTCCTTATAGCCTGAGTGTTCCGCTTGGTGGACCTCGGTTTCGCCCGGCATGGACTGTACCAACGGGTCGAGGGCAGCGTCCAGCGCCGCCCTGTGCGCGCCGGCCATGAGCAGGGTGGTTGAGTTAACCCGAGGCGCGAACCAGCGGAGATCGAAGTTGGACAGAGTGCCTCGCACCATCTACTCCCGTTCCGGATTCAGGCGTAAGTAGTCGTTGATCTCCTCCAGCGGGTACGCGCTGGTGCGCCGTGCCAGGTCGGCGGTGCCGTATAGGAGGGCCGGCGTGCACACCAGGTGCGTAACCTGCGGACACAGCGCCGCCGTGGTGTACGCCAGGTCATTGCCGATGGTGGCGATGCGCGCGCCGCCAACTTCGGGCCGGCTGGCCAGTATTCCAGCCCGCGGACGGAGTCGGACACAATGCCCCGGTACACGTAGCCCGCCGGGTCAACCATGCCGTCGGTGAGCAGGCGGCCGGGATAACCGGGATTGAATTGCCGGTTGCTCCGGAGCTTGCCCGTGGGGCTACGCTGAACGCCGCTTAGCCTTTGCGCGCCCAGACCTTGGGCACCGGCGGTTCCATGTTGTAGCCCGGCACCTGTAAAAGGCCCGGCAGTTTGCCTTCCCTCTCGCGTGGCGCCGCGCCGCGTACCAGCCGGCAATCCTGACCCGGTCTAGGCTGGTGAAGAAGACCTCGTATACATCGATCTGTTCGGTGGACCGCAATGGGTCGTGGACTACCTCGGGCTCCAGTGGATTCTTCGCGGTTTCTACCAGATCTTCCCCCCAGAACAAGTCAATGTCTTCCGGCATCCGGACCTTGGATACGTACTGGTCACCGCTACCCTGGGCATATCGCCTCCCGGACCGCATTGCGATGGCGGTGGGACATCCCGCCGAAACTTGCAACGGCAAGGAATGGGTTCACTCCACAATGATGCCGTAATGCAACATGGGCGACCCGCGCAGGTCTACGGCGCGCAAGAACGAGTGGGGGCAATCTCAACTTGGTCCAAACTTTCGGGGCAGGCCCAATCCTGGGGATTTCGTACACACACCGCCATGTTTACTCGATCCGAGATGGCAGGATGGCGGTTTCTCCGAGTCATCGCTCACCATCGTCGTTGTCAGGGGCCAGTTCCAAAAGGCGCATGCCCCGCTGCACCTGCTGACCGGGCTCAACCGCCACGCGCCGCACTACTCCGCTGCGGGGAGCCGTGATCACCAACTCCATTTTCATGGACTCCATCAACACTACAGTCTGGTTTTGCTCCACCCGGTCACCCTCGCTGACCAGCACCTCCAACACCGACCCAGGCATGGGAGCCAGGACATCGCCCGGACCTTCGGTGGCCGATGCGCTCCCTCGACGCCTGGCCTCCGCCCGCTGGAACACGAACAAAGAACCATCCAGCCAAAGGTGTAACTCAGGACCCACCCATGCCCAGGCGAAGCGGTAAAAGCGGCCCGACTCAGTTCTACACAGCGCTCCACCAGCCTCACGGGACTCAATGCTGAGAGCAATCGTAGATTCCAAGCCGGTCGGAACCGAACCTTCCAGATCGAAAATCAGATGACCTTCGCTCTCTTCCAGCCGGTAGCGATAGGGTTCCTGCGTCGCCGGGTACGTCTCCCGCATCTCGCCCTGGCTCTGGGTCATGGGAGCCTCCGCTGTCCGGCGGACTGCCAGGGATTGGCGCTAACCGGCCTATCGCTGCCAGCCGGTTGAGATGCTTGACCAACAGGCTGACGCGACGCCCAGGCCGCCAGCGCGCGGGCCATCATGCGGGAGTCACCCGAAATGAACGGACTGGTAACCGCCGGGTTCCACTCCAAGAAGCCGGTGTCGTATTCGCCCTGCTGAAACTGGGCATGCCCCACCACCGCCCGGAGCAGCGGAATGTTGGTGACAACTCCCAACACCAGGAACTGGGAAAGGGCGACCTCCATCCGGCGCAAGGCCAGGTCGCGCTCAGGAGACCAGGCGACGAGCTTCGCCAGCATGGAGTCGTAGTAGATGGACACCTCCTGACCTTCGGACACGCCGCTGTCCAGCCGGAGCCCGGGCCCGCTGGGGGGCCGCCAGCGCAGCAGCGTACCGGTGGACGGAACGTAATTGCGATACGGATCCTCGGCGTATATGCGGCACTCGATGGCGTGGCCCCGGGGTTGGATGTCCTCCTGTTGAAGCGTCAGGGGTTCCCCTCCGGCGATGCGGATCTGCCATTCCACCATGTCCAACCCCAGGACGGCCTCGGTCACCGGGTGTTCAACCTGGAGCCGGGCGTTCATTTCCAGGAAGTAGAATTCGCCGCTCCTTGGGTCCAGCAGGAATTCAACCGTCCCGGCGTTGACGTATCCGGCCTCGCGGGCCACAGCGATGGCGGCGTCGCCCATGCGCCGGCGCAACTCCGGCGTCAGGGCCGGCGATGGGGTCTCCTCAATGATCTTCTGGTGGCGGCGTTGGATGCTGCACTCACGTTCGCCCAGGTGGATAGTGTGCCCGGACCCGTCGGCCAGCACCTGGATCTCCACGTGGCGCGGGTTGGCAACGTAACGCTCCAGGAACATCCGGCCGTCGCCGAAAGCAGCCTGCGCTTCCCGGCTGGCCGTCTCCATATCCCCGCCCAAATCGGCCTGGCGGTTGACCAGGCGCATGCCGCGACCGCCTCCTCCGGCGGCTGCCTTGACCATCAGGGGAAACCCCCATCGGTCAGCAAACTCTACGGCGGCTGGATCCCCAGGAAGACACGCGGGCGTACTGGGGACCACCGGGACGCCCGCGGCCAGCGCGATGTCCTTGGAATGCAGCTTATCCCCCAGCGCGGCCATGCTTTCCGGCGTAGGTCCGATGAAGGTTATGTGCGCGTCCCGGCAGGCCCGGGCAAACTCCGGATTCTCCGACAGGAAACCGTAGCCCGGGTGGATCGCGTCGACCCCGCAATCCCTTGCAGCTTGCACCAGTTTGAAGATGCTCAGGTAAGTCTCCTCGGCAGTGCTGCCGGGCAGGGCCACCGCCTGCTCCGCCATGAGCACGTGGGGAGTTCCGGCGTCAGGGTCGGAATAGACCGCGACCGGCACAATGCCCATAGCGTGCAGCGTCTGGTTAATGCGGACCGCGATTTCTCCGCGATTGGCTACCAGAACTTTGGAGAACATCGGAAAACGTGCTGCGCGGGATCGTGTGGCCCGAGCGGGAACAGGCTGGGCATCACATTCGGAAGACGCCGCGCTTCTGCTCTGGGAACGGGGCATTTATCGAGGCGGCGATTCCCAGGCCCACCACATCGCGCGTGTCCACCGGGTCGATGATCCCGTCGTCCCACAGGCGGGCGGTGCTGTAATAGGGATCGCCCTCCAACTCGTACTTTTCCAGAATGGGACGTTGCAGGTCGTCCCGCTCCTCCTGCTCCATGGTACGTCCCTGCCGCTCCAGCTGTTGCAACCTGATTGTGAGCAGCACCTCCGCTGCCTGCTGCCCGCCCATCACCGAAATGCGGGCGTTGGGCCACGTCCACAGGAACCGCGGCTGGTAGGCCCGCCCGCACATGCCGTAGTTTCCCGCCCCGAAGGAACTGCCGATGATCACGGTGAACTTGGGTACGGCTGCGTTGGACACTGCCATGACCATCTTGGCCCCGTCCTTGGCAATACCACCATGCTCGTACTGGCTGCCCACCATGAAGCCGGTGATGTTCTGCAGAAACAGTAGTGGGATCCCCCGTTGGCTGCACAGCTCTATGAAATGGGTACTCTTCAGAGCGCTCTCGGAAAAGAGGACTCCGTTGTTGGCGACCACTCCCACCGGATACCCCCAAATACGCGAGAAGCCGCAGACCAGGGTTCCCCCGTACTCGGCCTTGAACTCGTGGAACCGGCTCCCGTCCACAATGCGGGCGATTACCTCACGCACGTTGTATTGCCGCCGGTTGTCGGGGGACACTATGCCGTAGAGCTCGGCCGGATCGTAGGCTGGCGGTTCCGGGGTGGAGACCTGGAACGGAAGGTCTCGCCTCTTCACGAAGTTCTCGATGATGTCTCGGGTGATGGCCAGGGCGTCTTCATCGTCAACGGCCTGGTGGTCGGCCACGCCGGATATTCGGGTATGCACGTCCGCGCCGCCCAGAGTCTCCGGGTCCACCTCCTCGCCAGTGGCCGCCCTCACCAACGGCGGCCCGCCCAGGAAGATGGTGCCCTGCTCCCGAACCATGACCACCTCATCGCTCATGGCCGGAATATACGCGCCGCCGGCCGTGCAAGACCCCATGACTACCGCCACCTGCGGTATGCCCAGGGCCGACATCTGCGCCTGGTTGTAGAAGATGCGCCCGAAGTGGTCCCGGTCGGGGAATACCTCCGCCTGCAATGGCAAAAAGGCTCCGCCGGAATCCACTAGATAGATGCAGGGCAGGTGGTTTTCCAGGGCAATTTCCTGGGCGCGCAGGTGCTTCTTGACGGTGATCGGATAATACGTTCCGCCCTTGACCGTGGCGTCATTGGCGACCACCACCACCTCTTTTCCCTGGACGACACCGACGCCGGTCACGATTCCGGCGGACGATTCCTCACCATCGTACATGTCCCAAGCCGCCAACGGGCTCAGTTCAAGGAAAGGTGTGTTGGCGTCCACGAGGGCATCGATCCGCTCCCTGACCAACAGCTTGCCGCGGCTGCGGTGCAACTCCACCTGCCGCTCACCCCCGCCGGCCCGAACTTGGGCCATCCGGTCTTTCATGTCGCGCACCAGGGGCCCCATCCGGGCCTGGTTATCCCGAAAATCAGGGTCAGAGGTTCGCAGGTTGGAGGCGATTATTTCCATCACTATTCCGTGGGCAGCGTGCCCTGGGGTTTCCGGACTTATGAACCAAATGGGCGCAGTCTCCCGGCGGAGAGCGCATAGCCAACTTGTTGCACAGGTTGTCCTAGGATCGGACCGATCTTGTAGGCATGCGGGACATGCAATTCCGCCTACCGGTTTGGAGCGGCGTGCCGTTCCAATAGGACAGGCTTATCGATGATAACACGACGCGGATTGTGGCGCGGGTCGCGGATGTAGTCTCGGATTCGGGCTCGGCATCGATCGGTATCGTGAGCCACCCCAACCCTGTGTCGGAAGTCCAACTAGTAGTTGAACTCACACCGTCCGTCCGGCATATCTATGGTGTAGCCATGCCCGTCGATGATCATCACTTGTCCGTGCCCGTGCTCCGAAGTGGCGGCATACCGTTCATGGACACTACAATAAGGGTGCCGTTGGCAACCTCATAGTCGCAACATCCTACTCCATCGGCGACCATTTGCATTGACAGAATCGTTACGTACTCGGATATACTACCGCCGCTTGAAACTATCCAATTCCTTTGTGGAATGAACCTTGACTGATGCGGGACGGATTAGGGGGTGTCGTCAAAATGGCGGCAGGGTGGTAAATTGCTGGAAATGGGGAGAGTGTGGGAGGTGAGGGTATGACGGCAGCGCACCGGCGCCACGATATGACCGATGACGTTTGGGAGCGGTTGAGGCCGCATTTGCCCGGGGGAGCGGGCAAGAGAGGCCGACCGGCCCAGGACAACCGGCGGTTTATCGACGCCGTGTGCTGGATACTGCGCACCGGCGCGCCTTGGCGCGATTTGCCCCCGGACTACGGAGACTGGAAGAACACCCACCGCCGCTGCTGCCGCTGGCGGGACCGGGGCGTGTGGGCCGGACTGTTGGAGGCAGTGATTGATGACCCTGATTTCGAGTGGCTGATGATAGACGCCAGCTATATCAAGGCCCATCCCCACAGCGCCGGAGCCCCAGGCGGAAATCAGTCCATTGCCCGCACCAAAGGGGGCTGAACAGCAAGCTGCACCGGGCGGTGGACGCCCACGGAATGCCGGTAAGGCTGGCGGTGACCGCGGGTACGGTTGCCGACTGCTCCCAGGCGTTGCCCCTGATTGAGGGCATAGCAGCGGAGTGCCTGCTGGCGGACAAAGCCGATGACACCAATGAAATCATAGCCACCGTCCGGGAATTGGGAATGGACCCGGTGATACCGCCCAAAAGCAACCGGAGAGAAAAACGGGACTATGACCGGGGGCTGTACCAGCTGCGGCGCCTGGTGGAGAACGGATTCCTGGAATTCAAGCAGTGGCGCGGAGTGGCAACCCGGTATGCCAAAAAGACGGCGTCATACTTGGCGGCCTGCCAACTCCGCGCAGTGATGATCTGGAGCAAACTCTTTTGACGACACCCCTAGAGCGAAAAGTAACGAAAGACTGACGGATACAGACCGACGCAGCCTGCCGGCACAAAGCCGGCGGGCTGCTCTTTGCTTGTTACCGCCGGGCAATGGATGGCACCAACACCGGCAGCAACTAGGTTCACCGAACCACAAGGGGGCGGCCATGCTCGTTGCAGAACCGCTGTTCCCTGCTCCGTAGGAGGAATCTAATGGAACATCGGAACGAAGCCACTATTTTGGTGAAGGATTGGCTGTCCCGATGGCTTGACGAAAAAGTTAGACGGGACCGCAAGCTCAACACCCAAGAGCGCTACGAAATAATCATCCGTTGCCGCGCTCAGTAATCTAGCACGCTCGGCTGAGGAATAGCGCTGGAAATGGCGAAACCACCAGAACATCAGGCGCGTGGATTGAGGCAGCAGAATGGTTACCAAATCGGACCGTTTGCGAGGGAAGGTAACCATTTTGTAACCATTTCGCCGTAAGAGAGTTCGTGAAATAGCAAATCCCCGCCTCGTGCGGGGGTTGTTGAAAGTAATGGAGCCGATGAAGGGAATCGAACCCTTGACCTGCGGTTTACGAAACCGCTGCTCTACCGCTGAGCTACATCGGCAACCTTTTGGCGTTTACCCGGTTGGTTTTTACATTGTAACGCCGTATTTGCTTATTTCCAAGATTGCGGCCTCACCAGGCACCTCTATTTACGCTAAAATACCGACGACCGCGGCCGTCGCAACCGCAATTGGCCCGGTCGCAATGTACGCCAAATCAAACTACGATAACCTGGAGGTACAGCATGATGTTCACGCGAATCTATACTGGAGACGACGGCCAGACCCATTTTGAGGATTTGGACCTTCCCGGCGAGCGGGCCATCCACAGCGGAATGCAAGTTACTCCGGGCGTGAATTTCCGCAGGTTCGAGCCCGGCTACTTCTCCGACTGGCATACCGCCCCCCGTCGGCAATACGTCATCACGCTGGCCGGCGAGATGGAAGTCGGCATCGGCGACGGCACCAAGCGGCGTTTCGGAGCCGGCGATGTCCTGATGGCAGACGATCTGACCGGTCAGGGACACACCACCGCCGTGGTGGGCGATCAGCCGCGCGTGTCGGTGACGATTCCGATTACCCTCTGGTCTCCCTGGTTGCCCGCCGGCGAATAAATTACCAACCGGCGCAACCACTGCACTACCCAGGCCGGGCGGATGTTCTCACCCAGGAGCATTCGCCCGGATAATCAGTTGCGCAGTGGCGAAAGCGTCATTACCCCCAAGCCGCGGCGCGATGATGGGCAGCGTGATACCAGCATCGCGGAATTCGGCCAACCGCTCCCGGCGCGCTCCGGCATCAGCGGGGAGGGACATATTCCGGATGAGTCCCTCCGGCACCAGACGCTCAGCCTCCGCGATGTTGCCCTGCCGCCACGCTTCACGCACCAGCTGAACTTCATCGGCATAGCCCGCCTCGGCCATCAAACGGCGGTAGCGCGGGAACCGGCCCGCGTAGGCGGCAGCCGTGCGACGCATTCCAGCGCCGTCATCGCCGGGCGCAGACATCGACAGCAACGTTGCCAACTCCAGGTCTGCAGGACTGCGACCGGAGCGCGCGGCGCCGATGGACACGTGGTGCGCTGCTGTACGGGCGTGTTCCGGAGTGCTCCAGGTTAGCAGTACGCCCTCGCTGATTTCGCCGGCGATTTCCAGCATCTTGGGAAAAACCGCTGCCAGATATATCGGCAGTCGCGGACGGAATGTCGGAAAGTGCAGGTCGAACGAACGGATGTCGATGGCCTCGCCCACGTAATCAGTTACCGCGCCATCTCGGATCAACTGGCGCACTATGTTGACGGTATCTCGAACTCGTGGAATCGCTCCCGAAAACTCCAGTCCATGTTCCGGTTCAACCTGTACCTTGTGGCTGCTGCCCAATCCCAGAATGAACCGCCCGTTGGAGTAGCTATCCACGCAAGCCGCCGCCATCGCGATGGTGGGTGCGCTGCGGACGAACACGCTGCTGATGCTGGTGCCCAGCAGTATCCGTTCGGTACTCAACGCGCAGGCGGTCAGAATGGAAAACTGGTCGCCGCCGTGCCCTTCCGCCACCCACGCCGACTCGTACCCCAGCTCCTCCGCCAGCCGGACGCACTCCACAACCTGCGGCGGCGACATACCGCCGCCGGCGAATGCAACGCCAAGTCTTTCCATCTGAAATCTCCCGTCCCTCGCGAGGCAGAACCGGCAGCCCGAACGCCCTACGCCGGCAACGGGTTGCCGCCCGTTTCCCAGGTTAGCAGCACTTCGCGCGCTGACGTGAGCCACCTCGGAGACAGCCCGGCCGAGTCTCGCTGGAATAGCAGGTCAAATTTGGTTTCGATTAGATTACGGGCGTCTTCGTCGTCAGTGTCCAGCGCCGACAACGCAAACGCCAGCGCATCATCATGCGAAAGCCCGCCCAAAGCTTCGGGATACCACCACGGCAAGTCCGGAAGTGGTCGAATATCCGGCAGAATTCCCAGCTCCCACAACACCGGCGCCAACTGCGGCAGCCCGGGTAACGGCACGGGAGCCTTGCCGTGCAACGCGCGAAACAACCCACCGTGCATATCCCCGGGTGTCGGGTGCCACACGGTAATCATCACCCGACGGGCGGCGCTGTTGTGCAACTTGGCGATGAACGGCGCAATGTCCCGCACGAAGTAGGTTACGTCCGACAATGTGATAACGTCGCCGGTGGCCGCTGATTCCATCCACCAGTCACCGCTGGCCTGGGCATTAGTGATGCCGGCCTCATCTCTAGCCGCGATGAATTGGGCCCGCATCCCATCGGAGGGTTCCACCAATTCCACGTGGGAGACGCGTGATGCCAAAGCCAGCGACACTCGGCCGGCTCCCCCGCCGACATCCACCAAGCGGTCGGTTTCCCGCACGTACTCGGACAGCGCCGCCAGGTTCCCTTCCAACGGACGGAGCGGATCCAGACGAAACAGCTCGGCCATTTCACCCCATGGATCACCGGGCCCACTTACGCCGGACAGCCATTCTCGTGCCATGGCAGCATCGTAGACAGCCGCGTAAAGGTCAACGGCGTTCATAGAAATCCTCGAGGGTTCCGCACTACCAGGTACGGCATTACGGAGTGAGAATTACCTTGCCCCTAGTTCCGCGAGATGCCAGGTGCTGGTGTGCGTTACCCGCTTCGCCCATCGGTAGCACACGGTCAACGACCAGCTTCAACCGGCCATCTGTAATCATGGGGCCCAATTCCTGCATCGCTCCCTGGTGGTCCAGCGAACCGATGGGAGAGCGACCCATACTGAATCCAATGACGGAGCGATTCAACGTGGTGATGTCGGCGGCGGAGAGACTGGCCAGTTGCCCGCTGGCGTTACCGTAACTGACCAACCGACCGTAGGACGCAACACATCGCACCGATTTTTCCAGGACTGCCCCACCGACGCATTCCAGCACCAACGGCACACCGCGTCCGTCGGTCAGGGATTTTATCTCGTCCTCAAAATCTACTTCCGTGTAGTTGATGGTTTCGTCGGCTCCCAACGACCGGCACAACTCCAGCTTGTCTGCGGTGGACGCAGTAACCACAACCCGCGCGCCCCACTCTTTTGCCAGCTGAATGGCGATGGTTCCCACACCCGACGCGCCGGCCTGGATGAGCACCGTGTCGCCCGGCTGCATCGCCCCTCGCGTTTTCAACAAGTGATATGAAGTCAGGAACGTGATGGGCATTCCGCCAGCGTGTATGGGGTCGATACCGTCGGGATACGGAAAAACGAAGTTGGAATTTACCGCCACGTACTCCGCTTGACCCTGCGGCCCCATGGCCATCACGCGCTGGCCAACCGACAACCGCCCGTCGGTCACGTCAGACCCAAGTGCGGCGACGGTGCCGGCTGCTTCCAGACCCAACGTGGCCGGCAGATCCGGGCCCGGATAGTTCCCCTGGCGACGCATGATGTCAGCATAGTTGACGCCTGCCGAATCGACCTTGATTAACACTTGATGCGCGCTGGGATGCGGCTCGGGCACGTCTTTCCATTGCAACACGTCCACGCCGCCGTATTCTTCGATGCGCAAGGCTTTCATTGCGAGTTTCTCCTGCTACTTTATGAGGGATTGTTTAGATGCGAGATGGTTTAGTATGAGAGTTTGTTTAGGCGGGACCACGCAGGTTGCCGGCTTCCATCACCTCCGGATTAATCACGCGCACCGCCTCGCCAGCGGCAAAGGCCCGAATATTCTCAACCACACCGGCGTAGAACGCACGGTAGCCGTCATCTGTAACGTAGCCAACGTGCGGTGTAATCAGGGTGTTGTCCAGTGTCAGGAAGGGATGATTGACCGGCAACGGTTCAACATCGAATGTATCCAGCGCCGCGCCGCCAATCGCCCGCCGTTCCAGCGCGCTGACCAGCGCCGGTTCGTCCACGATTGGCCCCCGGGAGATGTTGACCAAAATGGCCGACGGTTTCATCAGGCCGATCTCGTGGGCGCCAACCAAGCCCCGGGTGCGGTCGCTGAGGCGCACGTGCACCGACACCACGTCACCTTCGGAGAAAAGTGTGTCTTTATCTACCAGAGTGGCTCCGCATTCAGCAGCGCGTTCTGCCGTCAGATTCTGGCTCCAGGCGATGATGCGCATATCGAACGCTACACCCACGCGCGCCACCAGCGAGCCGATGTGCCCCAGTCCCAGCAACCCCAGCGTCTTGCCCTTCAGTCCGGCGCCGACGTATGCTCCCCACTTGCCTTCAGCGCGGGTGGTTCGATCCTCTTCGGCGATGCGGCGCAGCAGCCCAATAATCAGGCCCCAGGTTAGCTCCGTTGGCCCTTCACCAGCGCCTTGCGTTCCGCACACGGTGATGCCGAACTCGGTGGCCGCATCAATATCAAACGACGCATTTCTGGCGCCGGTCGTAATCAGGCAACGCAGGTTGGGCAGCCGGGCCAGGAGGGAGCGGGGAAACGCCGTTCGTTCACGCATCCCCATCACAATGTCAAAGCCGGCCAACCGCTCCGCCAGCGTATTCTCATCGCTCAAATGGTCGGCAAAGAAGGACACTTCTATACCCGACGGCAGCGACGACCAGTCGGCCATTTCAGCGGCCACGCTTTGGTAATCATCAAGAATGGCTACTTTCATATCAGACCAATCCTTAGGGCGAGACGAATCGGCGCGTGCTGTGCTGCCGTAACGCGCCACCGCAGGAAGTAAAGCACAGGCCCACCGGGCGGTCAAGAAAATACCCGCCTCGCAGTTACTCGACCCGCGTCGCTCACGCGTACCCGCTTTTGTCATTGCGAGCGCAGCGTGGCAATCTCGTTCCAGTGGCGATGGTAGTTCGCCGACGTGTGCTCAACCTCATCAAGATTGCCGCGTCGCTACGCTCTTCGCAATGACAGTAGGCCAGTTGGGTTTGACAAAGTGAGTACGCGTAAGGATTCACACGGACAGCGAATTCGCTGCTCTACTCGGTGGCAATCGACCGATTTCAAAAATGGCGGAAATTGGATTAGTTTTATAATTGACATAAAAATTATCGTTTCGCTACGCTTATGTAAATTTAGTAACGTCACACGAACCGCAACACGGTTCAGGTTATGGAAACAGTGACATGATCGGTTGGTGCGGATACCGTGGAGGAGTCAACGTCGTAGTGGCGGTTCTGGTGGTTGGGGCTTTGCTGGCGATTGGAGTTCCAACCCATACCGCCGACAGCTTCCACGTTGATCCGTCGGCAGTCATCGGGTTTGAACTCTCGCAACCTTCCTCTGGATTCGCCGCCGCCGCCAACAGCGATGACACCGGTTTTCCGGAACAAGACGCGGGATTTTCAGCATACTACCAGGTCCCTGCCCCCGCAGATTCAACCGGCAACGCTACCACGTCGCCACGGCTCGACGTGATAGCAACTGCAATAGCGCTGGAGACGCCGCCGGCAGCGGAGGATCCAGTACGGGACGGCGCGGGAACCGTCGTCGATTTGGGCAGCAATTTCGCCATAGTAACGTTGCCGCTGCGCCCCGCACTCGACCAACGGTTGCCTCCCACCAACGTGAATGTTTATTTCGACGATCAGGGATGGGTGGTAGCATACCTGCCGGCCGGACATCCGGCGGCGGCCATCTGGCGGTACAGTTCAGCGCACGCTGACAACGATGATGAATATGATTCCAACGCAGACCTAGCAAACAATCTCCTCGTCCTCGCCATCAACGCGACCTTGACCGCCGCTAAGGCAGACATCCCTAAAGTCACTTACTCCATGGTCGGTTACTACGATTGGCAAAATCCTGATTGTGATGCCTACGTGCTGTTCAGCAACACGGCTAAAGGGCGCGAATCCAATCCGGTGGGGTTCCTGGTCCCTTCCACCATCAAGGACTTGCACGCTTCGGGGGCGGTGCTAATCACCAGCCATACCGAGGGTGGCAGCGCCAGTTCCGCGGAGTTGCGAGTTGACGGGGAGGTAGAAGCAACCGCGCAAGCTGAGAAAACAATCCTGGCAACCACCAAATTCGACCTGAATCGCCCTGACGCCGTAGTGAGTCAGCATCAGATGTCGATCATAGTTACGGAAGAAAATATGACTGCGGCCGGCGTCGTAATGCTGCTGTATAACAAGCCCGGATCCTGATTCCGACACTATACGGCGACAAATACCATGACCGCATTGGCTCTCCGATCGGCCAAACTGCAGGTATTAATCGCAGTTGCCGGTATAGCAGTCGCCAGCATCGTGGTTGCCGATTACTACGCGCTGGCTCCAGTAGCATCGGGGTCGAATGAACCTGTGCAACACGAACATCGCACACACGAGATGGTTGCTGCCCAAGATGACTGTATCGACGATGTGAGCATTGCGAACTGGGGCCCAATCGATTCGAGTTTCCAAGGTGTTAAAGACCCGCCGGACTATTCAGGCGATGACGAAATCTGGATTTACTACGACCTCGAAAACTACAGCTGCCAGGAAGTCGAAGTTATGGTGGAAGTTCGGGGTTCGCAGACCGGGGCTATTATCCGCAACTCGGACGACACTCTGGCGGATTGCGTGTCAGGATGCGAAGTTCCGGCTCGGAACAACAACGGAGCAGGCTATTACGGCGGCAGCATGAAGTGGGACTTGGCTAATCATTCCGCAGTTAATGGAGAGTACGTAGTTATCACGGTAACGATTACCGGGCCGGCTGATTTCACCGATTCGGATTTGTCGAACAACACCAGGACATCAGAAGATTTCATCAATGTCATGTCTGATGAGCCGGCTGTCCCCGAGGTGGACGTTGCCCTCACCGTGGTAACCCTTTCGCATACAAATGCTCCCATCGGAACGACCATAGAATTCTCGGCAACGGTGGCCAACAATGGCACAGCAGCCGTTGCGCCAACCCTGGCGCTATTCACTGCTGATGGCGATACTGCGGTGGCTTCGATCAACATTGATGCGATTGAGCCCGGCAAACCCCGCTCTGTCGATTTGCGCTGGGACACCACCGGGGCAGTGGCCGGAATCTTCAAACCGCGTGTAGTCCTAACCGCAGCCGATGATGCCTCGGCTGATGACAACGAATGGTCGGCATCCATCACGCTGCGCAATGCAATTGTCGATGTGAGGCTGGAGTCAGTTGCCCCAACCGCAGTCACGGCGCCGGCGGGAGAATCGGTTGGATTCGCCGTTACCGCTTCCAACCGCGGCGATTTTGCTGCTGTCCCGATGGTTGAGTTGTACATCGAAGATGGACTGGTTCCGGTAGTTTCTGTTCCCATGGCATCAATTGCACCGGGCAATGAGGGAACAGTGAAACTGACCTGGGACACCACAGCAATGGCGGCCGGCGCCTACCAACTCATGGTCTCGGTCAGGCCGGATGCGGCCACTGCGGAGCCAACGGACAGCCTGCACGTGGCCGCGGTCTTATACGACCCCGTGGATGTGGCCGTGACATCTGCGGTAGTGGCGAACCCGCCGGCCATCGCGGGTAAATCGGTAACCGTCCGGGCGACGGTGGAGAACCTCAGCGAAAACGACGCCGAGAATATTGCCGTGGCGATGACAATTCGAGGTGAAACAGAGCCGGCAGAAACCCGAATCATTGCGTCGCTGCCCGCCGGAAACTCGACTGTGCTGGACCTGGTTTGGGATACCACCGGTCGCGTCCCAGCCCAATATGATCCGCGGGTGGTAGCCACCACGAAATGGGACACTGACGATTCAAACGACAGTCGGTCTGTCAGCATCATCCTGCGCAACTGGGCAACGATGACCGAGGCCAGCACCCGCAACGCAACCGGCGTCATTGGCGACACCATCCAGCTATTCGCTCACGTGCTGAATCACGGGCCATCTGCCCTGAAAAATCTGACCGTCGGTCTGTATAAGTCCGACGGCACTGCGCTGGCGACCACCACCGTATCAAGCATCGACGCCGGCGACACGGAAGTTGCAACCCTGAACTGGGACACCACCGGGCAAGATGCAGGAATCCACCAGGAGCTGCAAGTATCGGTCGATTCGCCGGATTTTTCCAGTGATGTTGACGACACCACTCTGGTAACCGTGGCGTTGAACAACGAGATTGCCCTGAGCAACGTGTGGCAATCCCCCGACGATGCCGTGATTGGCCGGTCGGTGGCGGTCGTCGCTGAACTGGTCAATCAAAGCAACCATGCGGTGGCCCTGACGACGGTTCTATTACTTGGGTACGAATTCGATGTGATTGCGAAATCCTATAACGAGATTGAGATTACCACCGCAACGGTTGCAAACCTGGCGTCCGGCGCATCGCAGCAGGTATCGCTGGGTTGGGACAGCTCGGGGAGCACTGCCGGGACTCACCGGTTTCGCGTGAAGGTAGTGGTGCCCGAGCGCGGCGGCGACGCAAACGATGAACGGCCCATCACCGTAACCCTGCGCCACCCGGTGGTTGATGTTGCCCTGACCCGTGCCCAATCTTCCCACAACATCGCCGTCATCGGGCAGAGCATTACCATCGCGGCCACGGTCGCCAACAATGGTGAAGCCCCGCGGTCCGTGCCGGTGTCGCTATTCGTTGATCCCCCCACAAAGCCAGGCAGCACGCCCACGCCCACCCCCAGGGTCGTTATCAACACTCCGGTCATCCAACCCGGCGTCAGCGAAACCGTTGACCTGATTTGGGACACCGCTGGGCTGAATGGGATCGGCGAATATCCTCTGAAGGTAGTGGTCGAGGTTCCCGGAGACGTTAGCGACGACAACAACGAAATAACTCTCGTTGCCGAGCTGATTCACTCCGCTTTTCAGCCGGACAGTTCCGTCCGTGAGTGCGTTGACGATGTGGGCGTTGAGTTGGCCGGCATTCACGACCATGTAGATGTGATGCATCTCAACACTCCGCCCATCTATTTGCGCGAGGATACGCTCGTCATTGCTTACCGAATCTTCAACTACAGTTGCGATAAGGACGTTACTGCCGGGCTAACCCTCACCGGATCGGTGAGCGAAACTGCAATTAATGACCGGATTGACCCGTGCCTATCGGGGTGCCCCATACCGGCGGGCGGTATGGTCAACCGTTTCGTCAGGTGGCAGCTTCTCGACCATCCGGTGGTAATAGGGGAGATAGTCAATGCACAGGTTTCGGTAATATCGCCAGCAGGGTTTGCAGAATCCGACGCAACGAACAACGCCCATTCGTCCAGCGAGGCAATCACCGTCGGGGACTTGTCGGACGTTCACGTGCAATTCAGTAAGAATGACGCGCGCCGTGCCCGTGTTGCCGGCGCATTGCTGCTTGCAGCGTTCGACCCGGATTACCCCGCAACTTCTCCAGCGGACCAGGGCGCTCAAATCGCCGGTTTCGTGGTTGTCCCTGGCGATTTGGTGATTGGATCGTCCGTCATAATTCACGCCTACGTGTTGAATCGGGGCGACGTTGCAACCGCGATACCGGTGGCTCTGCACGTTGACGACGATAGCGCCCCCGTTTACGAAGGACGAACCGGAACTCTGGGGCCAGGCGAATTCCAGCGATTGAAACTCTGGTGGCCCATACCGGCGGACCTGGCCGTCGGAAGCCACCAGTTGACGGTGTCGGTGCCTGATCCCGACTTGGCGGCTGCCACCGGCGCCAAGAAGAGCAAAACCGTGGTGGTGCGGCAACCGGAGCTCGAGGTCAATATCGTGGACGTATCTGCTCCGGTGCAGGCATTGGCTGGCGATAACATCACGGTAAACGTGGCAGTACGGAACACTGGTCAAACCGGCCTCAAGGTGCAGGTGGAGTTGTTCGTTGCCGCCGGCAATGCTCCGGTCAATAAGGTAACGACGGAGCCGATTGAACCCGGCGCAACCGGCACGGCAACATTGGTGTGGGACAGCCCGATTGGTGTGCCAGCGGGAGCATATCTGCTGCGAGTGCGCGCCGGCGGCAGTGAACGGTCGCAGACCATTACCCTGCGCCAACCCACCACCGCCATATTGGCCACCGGCATCACCGCATCGCCAACCGTTATCATCCTGGGTCAACAGGATCAGGTTGCAGTGAGCGCCAAATTGAAAAATGCCGGCGAGGCCGTTGTTGACGTTGTGGCAACTCTCAGTTTAGACGGCGTACAGGTTCCGGGCGCAACGGTCTCCTCAATGCGCGTATTGCCCGGCAAAACCCGTGACATCACCCTGACGTGGCACATCCCTCCCAATGCGGAGTTGCGCACCTACGACCTGCAAGTCGTGGCTTCCGTGCCGGACGTTCCTGATGCCGTGGCTACGTTCGACATCATCGCCGTAACGGTTCGCGAGCCATACACGGACGCGGAACTTCTCTCAGCAGTAGCAACGCCATCCCCGGCCTATGTTGGTGAACCTGTATCGGTTGATGTTACTGTCCTCAATCCCGAAAACAGCGCTTCCAATATCCTGTTATCGCTTGAATTCCCCGGGGAATCTCGACAGGACGAGCGTTGGAACCCGCGCGTCCGCCCACACCAATCAGTCTCACGCCGGATTGAATGGCGCACGGGCGACCTGGCTCCGGGTACGTACACCTTCCGCGCTGCGGCGGAAATCGCTGGCCGCACCATCACTGCGGCCACAAATATCACGTTGCAAGTGGACGCCGAGATACTCTCCATAACATCCAATCCCGCCGCTACCGCGATGCAAGGGCAGCCGGTCACAATTCTGGTTCAAGTTCGCAACAACGGCAGAGCCGCTATCAATGTGCCGGTCGAACTCAATTTTCCATCCCCAGACAAAACGCCCGAACGACGGTCGCCGCGCGTTGATGCCGGGGGACAGGCAACGGCGGCCTTCGTGTGGAAGACCGGCAATTATCCGGTCGGTGTACATACGTTACGGGCTGAATTGGTCGCTGCGGACAACCATACCGCCGGGAAAACCACCGCGGACGTGCAAGTTGAACTGACGGCTGCGCCCCTGGTAGCCACAATCACCAGCGTCCGGTCAACTCCGGATGCGCCAATGGTGGGAACCCCGGTCGAAATCATGGTTGCTGTCCGCAACGATGGGCCGGTGGCCGTGTACGTTCCCGTTACCCTGCACTACCCGTCTGCCGACAAGCAGCCGGCAACGCGTCGCCCACGCGTCGCCTCCGGTGAAACCACGATTGCGACGTTCAAGTGGCTTACCGGCAACCACCGGCCCGGCACTCATTCTTTCCGAGTGATGATAGGCAGTGATGAAAGCGCTGAGCGGGTTTTTGAGTTAACGCTGCTGTCCCCGCCGGTGGACGCTGAGATACTCTCCATAACGTCCAATCCCGCCGATACCGCGATCCAAGGGCAGCCGGTCACAATTCTGGTTCAAGTTCGCAACAACGGCAGCGCCGCTATCAATGTGCCCGTCGAACTCAGTTTTCCGTCCCCAGACAAAACGCCCGAACGACAGTCGCCGCGCGCCGATGCCGGGGGACAGGCAACGGCGGCCTTCGTGTGGAAGACCGGCAATTATCCGGTTGGCACACATATGTTACAGGCTGCATTGGTCGGTGCGGACAACCATACCGCCGGGAAAACCACCGCTGACGTGCAAATCGAACTGACGGCTGCACCCTTGACGGCCACAATTACGAACGTCCGGTCAACTCCAGCTGCGCCAATGGTGGGAACCCCGGTTGAAATCATGGTTGCCGTCCGCAACGACGGGCCGGTGGCTGTCAACGTTCCGGTTACCCTGCACTACCCGTCTGCCGACAAACTACCGGAAACGCGTCACCCACGCACCGCCCCAGGTGAATCGGGGTTAGCGACGTTCGAGTGGCGGACCAGTCGTTATGCACCGGGAACCCACTCCTTCAGAGCCGTCATACCCAATCTCGACTTTGTACAAAAGCTAGATAAATTATAAGAACAGGGTAAGCTCGACCAAATCACCACAAGAGGTCGAGTATGCCTACCCTGCCCGCAGTCATAGTAACCCTGCTGCTGCCCTTTGAGCACCTGTTTGACCCCAGGACCTGGCGCAAAGCCCAACTCCTGGCCATGGGAGCGATCCTGTCTCCCGGCAAACGCACCGTGTCCTCCGCCCTCAACATCCTGGGGATTGGGCAGCACGGCGACTTCGCCGTCTATCACCACGTGCTCAACCGCGCCCGATGGTCGCCACTGCAACTGAGCCGGGCGCTGTTGCTGCTGGTGGCCGGGCGCCTTGGTTCGTCCACCGAGCCGTTGGTGTTCGGCATTGACGAGACGGTGGAGCGACGCTGGGGCCGGAAGATTGCGGCCAAGGGGTGGTATCGGGATCCGGTGCGGTCCAAGGACGACCAGGTGGTGATGACCCCCGGATTGCAATGGGTGAGCCTGATGTTGCTGACGCGTATCGGGTGGGCGGGTCGATACTGGGCGCTGCCGTTTTTGACCGCGCTGGTGGTGTCGGCCCGCTACGACCGGCGCAAAGGCCGCCGGCACAAGACGGTAACCGACTACGCCCAGCAGATGCTGGTCTGCCTGCGCCGTTGGCTGCCGGAGAGGGACCTGGTGGTGGTGGCCGATGGCGGCTACGCCAAGCGCGAGTTCCTGCGGCATTGCCAGAGTATGTCAAAGCCGATTGTCGTCGTCACCAAACTGCGCAAGGACGCGTCCCTGTACCAGCCCGCGCCAGCGCGGCGGCCCGGCCAGATCGGGCGGCCCCGGGTGGTCGGCGCGCGACTGCCCAGTCCCACGGCGGTGCTGGACGATCCCGCTACACAATGGATTCCCTACCGCGCCACCGGTTCCGACGGCAGTACCGCCATGGTCGAGCTCGCTTCGGGCGTAGCGCTGTGGTACCACGGCGGGCCGCCGCGCCTTCCCATACGTTGGGTCGTCATCAGATACCTGGCGGAGCGCCGCGGGCCCTATGCTTTACTATGCACCGACACCGAGGCGGAACCCCTGCGGATACTGCAGTGGTATCTGCTGCGGTGGCAGGTCGAGGTGACCTTTGAGGAGCTGCGGGCTCACCTGGGCATGGAAACCCAGCGCCAGTGGTCGGAACGAGCCATCGCCCGAACCACCCCCGCGCTCTTTGGCCTGTTCAGCGTGGTGACGCTGGCCGCGGATATCCTGATCGAACAGCGTGGCGCCATGGCGCCGCGCACCGCGGCGTGGTATGACAAAACCAGCCCTTCCTTCGCCGACGCCATCGCCATGGTCAGACGACACCTCTGGGTGCAGCAGGGAACTTTTATGCCGTCCGAGCGCGAGCACGAATCGATAAAAGTCCCGCGCCTCTTGTACCACAGGATGCTCGACACGCTAGCCTATGCCGCTTGATTGTACAAAGCCGAGACCCAATCAGAGTCCCAAGAAACCCCCGTTGGCGTTACTGGTTTTCGACGTGGTTCTGCTCCCGCCACTCGCAGACTTCGCGGTGGGCAACATCACCGTCCCAGATATCGGTCGCCCATTCGTGCAAGGCGAATGGATTCCGGTAGCGGCCCTAGTGCGTAATCTCGGCCCGTCTCCGGGACGCGGGACATTGACATTGAAAGACGCGACTGACGGTACCCATCGGGCGAACATGTACGAGCGCTCAATATCCCTGGAACCGGGCGAATCCCGTTGGGTGGAATTCACCTGGAAATCGTTGCGCTACGATCCGGGTGAGCGCCACCTGCGTATGGTAGCGGACGGGCATTACGATCCAACCCGCCACAACAACCGCAGCCAGCTGGCGACCGTAGCGCTGCTTCCGAACAAGGACATCATCATCGGTTTCGGCGACGATTCCGCCGATGCCCTTGTCTTCAAAGACGCCAGACCACCCGCCCTGCAAACCACCGGAGATGCCCTCGACCAGATTGTGGCATTGGACACCGGCGCATACCAAGCTCTACGCCTCGCTGTTCCGGAAATCAGTTCGCCAATGCTCGCCGCCCACAATCCGGTCTCAGGTCGGGATTTCGCAGCTACCGCCCAAGTTGTCATGGCAATGCATCGTTTGCATCGAGCCGCTTACCGGTCGGCACGCCATTGCTCTGACTTGCAACGTCGCCTGGGCAACAGCCACCCGAGGGCCGTTTTGTGTCCTGCCGCGCCGGCCTTGTTGCGTTGAACCTTTGCTATACGACGGCGTCCCGCAGCACCTCGACCAGATGGCGAGCGCGGCGGCCGGTGCCGTGTTCGACCTGTTGGCGACAGGAAACACCCATCACCGCCACTTCCCAATCCGGTTTGGCTTCGATGGCGGGGAAGAGCGAAAGCCTGCCAATCTGCATCGATATATCGTAGTGCTCCCTCTCGAAGCCGAACGACCCAGCCATCCCGCAGCAACCGGCGTTGATTAATTCCACCTCGTAGCCAGGCGGCATTGCGAGCGCTGACAGCGAGTTGGCAGTGCCGACCATCGCCTTTTGATGACAGTGCCCGTGGAACAGCACCCGCTTGGTCAGATCGGAAAAGTCCAGATCCAGCCGGTTCTCGGCCTGGGCATTGGCCAGGAATTCGTCGATCAAGAACGAATTATCTGCCACCAGTTTGGCCTCTGCGCCGGGGATGAAATCCGGATATTCGTCGCGGAGCGTCAGCAGGCAACTGGGTTCACAGCCGATGATGGGCACTCCTCGGTTGGCGAGGGCCACCAGCGGAGCCATGTTTTCGCGGGCTTGCTGACGCGCCTGATCCAGCAAACCCTTGGAAATCATGGGCCGACCGCAACACCCGCCGTTGACCAGCTCTACGCCATATCCCCCGGCTTCCAGCAACTCCACGGCGGCGATGCCAATTTCCGGGTAGTTGTAATTCATAAAGGTATCATTGTAGAGGGCCACGGTGCCGTATTTCGCCGGCGCCGTATCCTTGCGTTGGCGCTGGGCAAACCATTCCGGGAGCGCCTGTCGCGCGAATGGCGGCTGCTTCCGTTGCCCGCTGATACCCAGCATGGCAGACGCCAACCGCCGGCCAATTCCGGTGCCGGCCAGCCAGTTGGTCACTGGCGCATAGCGGCTGCCCAGCTTGTTCAGGCTGTTGATATTCGCAAACACCCGCGACCGCAGCGGCACTCCGTGTTTCTGGTGATAGTGATTCAGAAACTCGTACTTCAGCTTGGCCATGTCCACACCGGACTCGCACTCCGCCTTGCACGCCTTGCATTCGAGGCATAAATCCAGCGCCTGATGCAGCCGCTGGTCGGTGATCGACCCCTCGGCGCCTTCCGGCATACGTCCCGACAGCGCCGCCCGCAGGAGGTTGGCGCGTCCGCGGGTGGAATGCTCCTCGTCTCGCGTCGCCATGAACGACGGGCACATCGTCCCGTCCAGCTTGCGACACGCCCCCATGCCATTGCACATTTCAACCGCGCCTGAATAACCAAAGTCCGACGTGAAATCCAGCGTGGTTTCCAGCGCCATCGGTTGGTAGGTTGGCCCGTAGCGCAAATTCTCAGTCATCGGTGGCGTGTCGATAATCTTGCCGGGATTCATTATGTCTTTGGGATCCCAGGTATGCTTCAGTTCACGGAACGCGTTGTAGATTTGGTCTCCAAACATCTTGCGGGTCCAGACGCCGCGCACGATGCCGTCTCCGTGTTCGCCGCTCATGGAGCCGCCAAACTCCTTGATCAGGTCGGACACCGCGTCGCCGATGGATACCATCTTGTCCACGCCATCCTGGCTCTTGAGGCTGATCATGGGGCGGATGTGGAGACAGCCCACGGCGGCGTGGCCGTAGTAACCGGCGGTAGTTCCGTGGTCGCTGACAATCTCGTCGAACCGGCGCACGAAGTCGCCCATTACTGATGGGTCAACGGCTGGGTCTTCCACGAAGGGAATGGGTTTGGCGTCCCCGCGTATGCTCATCAGCAGGCCCAGACCTCCCTTCCGGACATTCCAGACGGCTGCCTGGCCGGCCTGATCAGAAATGTTGGCGCAAGCGTAGGCCAACCCGATATCGGACTCGAGGGCGTCCATCTTGGCCCGCAACTCGGCGTCCGATTCCCCGTAGAACTCGACAATCAGCATCGCCCCTGGGTCGCCTTCAATGAAGGACAACAGTCGCGACTGGCCCAACGCTTCGCGACACCGGTCCAGCACCATTTTGTCAATCATCTCAACCGATGATGGATCGTGTTGGAGCACGCGCATGGTGGCTTCGCTGGCGTCGAAAACGCTGCGGAAGTGCAGCACTGACAACGCGGTCATGGTGGGCCGCTGCACCAGGTTGACCTTGGCCTCAGTTACCACGCACAGCGTGCCTTCCGAACCCACCACCATCCGTGCCAGGTTCACCGGGCCGTTGTTTCGTTCGTCGCCCAGAATGAATTCGTCCAGGTTGTACCCGCTCACCCGGCGCTGAATCTTGGCATAGGTGCGGTCAATCTCCTCCTTCTGCTCGCGGGCAATGCGCAGCACGCCCCGGTAGATGTCGCCCTCCAGCCCGCCGCCGCTGAGCCGGGCTTCCAGTTCGGATGCGCTCAAAGCCCCAAAGTGGGCGGAAGAACCGTCCGAAAGAATGACGTCCAGTTCCCGGATGTGGTCCAGGGTCTTGCCGTAGATGACCGAGTGCGCGCCGCAGGTGTTGTTGCCGATGCCGCCGCCGACGCAAGCCCGGTTGGCTGTGGTTGGGTCAGGGGCGTACTGTAGGCCGTGGGCAGCCACCTGCCTGGTCAACTGCTCCAGGATGATGCCGGGCTCAACCCGCGCCCACTGTTCCTCGGCGTTGACCTCCAGCACCTTGTTGAGATACTTGCTGAAGTCCATCACTATGGCGTGGTTGACGGTCTGGCCGGCCAGGCTGGTTCCTCCGGAACGCGGCAGCACGGGGATGCCTTCCGTCGCGGCAAACTCCACCACCGCCTGCACGTCCTCAACGGTACGCGGAATGACTACGCCGATGGGCTCCATCTGGTAGATACTGGCATCGGTGCTGTAGAGCAGGCGGGTGTACGGGTCAAAGCGCACCTCGCCGGCCACGCGCCGCTCCAGTTCGTCGGCAATGTCCTGGCGTTCCTTGCCCCGGATCCTGCGCTGCGTTGCCGTCACCATGCTGCGTCCCTCCCGATGCTAAACCACGTGAGCGCAGACAGGTTAGCGCACCGGGCCAACCGGGGCAACTTGGGCGCCCACTCACGTGTACCCGCTTTGTCATTTGTATGTTGCAAGTGTCCCGCGAATGGGCCAATTTGCGGGGTAGGTGGGAGGGGCGCGTCGTCTGTCATTAGGTGGGCCAGGCTTGGCAGCTGGGCTGCACCGTCTCGCAGTAGGACACCCCTCCCATAAGGCGCTGGGCTGCTCCGAACGGATACATGGGTGGTTGTCCCGCAATGCAAGTGTGGAGGGTCCCAGCGCCGCCATTATCACACATATCACACCAGGATCAGGGAGGCGACCGATGATGCAATCGACGGCAGGGATTGACGTGGGCAAAAGGGAACTGGACGTGTCGGTGGACGGAGATCGCGCGCGATGCTTTGCCAACACGATGGCTGGGGTTGCTGAGTTAGTGGGTTGGTTGGGGTCCCAGGGCCCGCTGCTGGCGGTTTGTGAAGCCACTGGGGGATATGAAGGATTGGTGGTGGAGGCGTTGCGCCAAGGTGGAGTACCGGTGCATATCGCCCATCCCAACCAGGTGCGAGCCTTTGCTCGGGCCTGTGGTTATCAGGCCAAGACCGACGGTTTGGACGCCATGGTGCTGTCTCGGTATGGCCAGGTCTTCCAACCGGCACCCACCCTGGCCCAGGAGGCGGACCGAGGCCAGTTGCAGGATCTGCTGCGCCGACGGGAGCAGTTGGTGGGCCAGCGCACCCAGGAGAAGAACCGGTTGTCCCGGGTTCACAATCCAGCGGCCCAGGATTCCGTACGAAGGCACATCGCCTGGCTGGACCAGGAGATCGGGATGCTGGATGATCAGTACCAGGAACTCCTGGAGCAGAACGTGGAGTTTCGGCGACAGGTTGAGGTGTATCGCAGCGTGCCGGGTGTGGGTGTCCAGACCGCCGCCGCCCGGGTCGCCTGGTTGCCCGAGTTGGGCCGGTGTGACGGAAAGGCATTGGCCGCCCTGTGTGGCGTGGCGCCCTGGTCTCGGGACAGCGGTCAAAAGCGGGGCTACCGATCCACCCGTGGCGGACGCCGGCCAGTACGACGCGTGCTGTACTTGGCCAGCATGGCCTCAATCCGCAGCGCCGCGGGGTTGGGACACTTCTACCGGCAACTGCGTCAGCGGGGCAAACCGGGCAAAGTGGCCCTGGTGGCAGTGATGCGGAAGTTGTTGCTGCAACTCAACGCCGTAGCTCGTCGCGGTACCCCTTGGACCGCCCAATTCCCACCCACCACCTGATCCTCTCTTGACACACAACACAGATACTGCGAGGAGCGTTGCGACGTGGCAATCTCGTTCCGGTAGCGACGGTCGTATCTTCTGCTTCGAGATTGCCACGCTTCGCTCGCAATGACAGTTTACGTAAAGGTATCCGCCGGAAGATGGGACGGGGGTGAAGGCATACCCAACCCGGCTAATCTGATCCAAAAAAGGGGCGGCTCTACGAGCCGCCCAGGTAATTATCGGCCAAAGACCGAGGCGCTACGGCGTCTCGAATCTGCCCGTGGATACGATGGCTCCATCCGAAACCTGCCAGATTTCGATGGGACCCACCACGTCGCCGTGCTCATCGAAATCCACCGGGCCGGCGGCTCCCTGGTAGTTTATATCCTGCCCGGCGGCAATTAGCGCCAGGGCGCGAGCGATGCCCGCCACACCGGCCCCGACCTCTTCGCCGGGTGCATTGGAAATGGAACGCACCGCGTCCCGGATGGCCGTCGGATCAGTTGTGTTGCCAGCCTTGGCCGCGGCCAGGGCAATCAGAACCACCGCATCGTAGGTTTCGGCGGTGAATGGATGCTCCGGTTCGCCGGCGCCAAAGGAGTCGGCGTAGGATTGATTGAACGTAGCCAGCGCATCCGTCAGGGGCGAATCCTGGGCTGTGCCGAATGTGCCGTCGAGCGCTTCCCAACCGACTACTGCCATCATCTCCGGCGACTTGGTGGCGTCGACAAACAGGAAGGTGTCAGCATAACCGCCCTCGATGGACTCCCTGAGGTAGATTTCGGCCTGACCGGGATAACTGATGGCAACCAGCACGTCGGGGTCGCCCTCGGTGGCCCTCGTCAGCTCTGACGCGAAAGTGGGCTGGCTGTCCTCGTGAGGGACTTTGCCGGTAATTCTGCCGCCCAATTCAGTGAACGTTTCCTCGAACTGGTTGGCCAGGCCCTCACCATAGGCGTTGTTGATGTACATGATGGCGGCAGTCCCCTATCCTTGCTCGTCGGCCAGCCGACCCAGCACGATACCCTGGGCCGCGTCTGAAGGTGTGGTGCGGAACAGATAATCATGGTCTTCCAGCACCGTAATGCCGGGCGATGTGGACGCCCCGGTTACCTGCAGTATCTTTTTCGGAACCGTAACCGACTGCGCCACCGGAATGGTTACGCCGCTGGCCAGCGCCCCAATGATTGCCACCGCGTTTTCCACGTCAATCAGCGCACGGGCGGCATCAACGCCCTGCACCGGATTCACCGCGGTATCGCGGCTGATGATGACCACCGGCGCGCCGTGAATGCCGCCGGCCCGGTTGACGTGGTCTGCCGCCAGGGCAGCCGCGTTACGGTGCGTCGGCCCGAAGTACGACAACGAACCGGTAAACACGTTCAGGTCGCCCAGAATCAACGGATCCAATGCCGGCATGGGCACTTCCACCGTGGTCTCCACATTTCCGGGCCAAATTGCCGGCCACCCCATTGGTCAAATGCGACGATCTGTGATTCTGTGATGTTGTGCGGCGTATTATATTGCGTCGTACTATATCACAGCAGGCAGAATGTACCACTAACCCCCGCATTCAGCAGCCGGCATCACCGCGTTGCGGCCAGCTCTACCCCACTGAAATAACGTTGCACAACCCGGTCTACAAAGTTCTGGCCCATCACTTTGTAACCCTCGGCATCGGGATGAAGGTCGTCGGGTAACAGGTGGGCCAGGTCGGGGCCGAACAGTTCCAGCCCGTCCACGTAGTGTAGGTTCCCGTCGCCGTGGCCCTGCATAGCATCCACCGCCTCAGCGACTTCGACGCGCATCTGCGTGAGCGTGAACTCGGCGGCGTTGGGGGTGGTCTCCCGCGGCGGGGAGAAGATGGGCGAGATGACTACTAGTGGCGTGTCAGGGTGCTTCTCCCTCACGATGTGCACAAACCCGATGACGGCCGGCCGGAACGTGCGGATGTTCATGCTCGCCGCGTTATGCACGTTGATGCCCAGTTTCAGCGAAAGATATTCTGCCGGCAGGTCGCGAATCATGCGGGCCACCATGGGCTCCAGGTGGCAACCGCCGCCGTATCCCAGGCAAGTCAGGTTCAGGTCGCACTGCCGCGCCGCCACGCCCGGCCAAGTCTGGCTGGGGCTGGCAGCGGTGCGACAGTGGGTGATGGAACTGCCGTAGGTTACCCATTTGGGCCGCGCATCCTCGTAGCTTTCAACGGTGGCGCCATCTGATAGCTCCAGGCTGTTCAGCCGAAATTCGCCATGCTGCGGAAGCCACAACTCGACGAGCTTCGTACCTCGCGGCAGGTAGTCAAAGCGGAAACCGTCCCGCCCGTCCAGGGGCGCTGAACCAAAGAACTCGCCGTCGCAGTACAGGTCTATGGGGCTGGCCGGGTCAGGATCTCCAACCCAGGGTTGCACCGACCCGGCCAGTTGCTCGGTATCGCTGCGGAACGAAATTCGCACTCCCGCCGGCATCGCGGCCCGGTCCCGCAGCGCGTCGGGGGGGAACAACGCGAGGTCGTCGAAGGGCAAACGCCAGGGCATCGTCCATTCAGCAGTGCGGTTGAATGAAATGGCCCCCTGCCAGTTCAGGTTGGGGTGGTCAGGTCGGATGGTCTGAGGCATATTGCCCTCCTGATGTGGTCGCTTGATGTCCTAACCGGCAGTGTAACGCCTGATCCAACCCGCCGGCGCCCACCCGATTGGGATGACATACCGAATTTGCACTACGCTAAACGAGGCTAAACGGGGCTAAACGGGATTGTACAGCCCATTTATTCCATACCCTCGTTACAACCTGCTGGAAATGTCGGCATCCTTCCAGTATGATTGCGTAAATGAGGCCAACCCCCCGACCAACACTAATCACGTCGGCACATTGCCTGACGATCCTGGGGAAAGGAGAAAGGTTTTGAAGTACGACGCTATTGTCATTGGCGCCGGCTCAGCCGGTTCCATTGTTGCGACACGACTCAGTGAAGATCCCAACCGGTCGGTGCTCCTGCTGGAAGCAGGCCCTGATTACCCGGATTTCGAACGACTTCCCGACGAGGTGAAGTTCGGTTACGCCACTACCACCGACGTGATGACCAGCGATCATAACTGGCAGTTCACCGGGTTTGGCACCGAAAAGAATCCTGAAATCATGGTGCCCCGGGGTCGGGTAACCGGCGGTTCCAGCGCCATCAACGGCCAGATGTTCCTGCGCGGCGTGCCAGAGGATTACGACGGATGGGCCGCCATGGGCAACGACGAGTGGAGCTTCCAGAACCTGCTGGGCTGCTTCCGACGCCTGGAAACCGACACCGACTTCAACGACGACTTCCACGGCACGGACGGGCCTATCATCGCCCGCCGCTTCAAACGAGAGGAATGGCTGCCGGCCCAGCACGCGTTTTACAACGCCTGCAAAGCCTACGGATTCCAAGATAGCCCAGACCATAACAGCCCCGACGCTTCCGGCGTCGGGCCGACCCCCTATAACAATCCCAACGGCATACGTTGGAGCACCGCCCTGGGCTATCTTGACCCGGCGCGTAATCGCCTGAACCTGACCATCCGACCCAACTGCACCGTTCACCGGGTGCTGTTCGACGGCAACCGGGCGATTGGCGCGGTGGTGGAAAGCGGTGGCGAGGTATTCACCGTGGAGGGCGAACAGATTATCCTCAGCGGGGGAGCAATCGCGTCTCCTCATTTGCTCATGCTGTCCGGCGTCGGCCCCGCCGACCACCTGCGGAGCCTGGGCGTCCCCGTAGTGCATGACTCGCCCGGCGTGGGTCAGAACCTGCGAGACCACCCCATCGTCCCAGTAACCTGGCGCACCAGGCCGGGTTTTGACCTCAATGGCTTGTCACCCCGCAGCCAACTCTGCCTGCGCTACACCGCAGAGGGCTCGCACCTGCGCAACGACATGATTATGATTTTCTCCTCTTTTGCCACTGCGCAGGTTATCCGCGGCGGCAACCGCATGGAGCCTCTGGGAATACGCGCCTCGGTTTCCATCTACCTGGCCGTTGGCGCTGGCGAATTGCGGCTCCAGTCCAACGATCCCAACCAGCAACCGTACCTGAACTACAACTATCTACAGGAAGAATTCGACCGCAAGCGTCTCCGAGATGGCGTCAGAATCGCGGTCTCGCTGGGCGAGCACGGGGACTTCAGCGACATCGTAGCAGAGCGCACCGAGCCGCTGGACTCCGATCTGGCCTCAGACGATGCGCTGGATAACTGGCTGATGGGCATTGTGTCCACCGCCCAGCATATTTCCTGCACTTGCAAGATGGGGCCGTCGTCCGACCCCATGGCCGTCGTCGACCAGTATGGCAAGGTTCACGGGCTGGAAAATATCCGTGTGGTTGACGCCTCCATCATGCCCGACTGCATCCGCGCCAACACCAACGTAACCACCATGATGATTGGCGAGCGCGTCTCCGAGTTTATCTTGAACGGAAAGTAATTACTCAGCGGAAAGTGCTGCCCGCCGCCGTGTTATCGTCTACTATCCACCGGGAACGTCTAAATTGGGAGCGTGTAAATCATGCCTAACCGTGAAATCGAACAGATTGCCCACCTGATGCGTCGGGCCGGCTTCGGCGCCACCCGCGAACAGCTGAACGCCTACGCTGCCCAGGGCTACGAAACCACCGTCGAGCAGCTCCTCGACCAGACCCACGAACGCCGGATGGGCGATGACCTCATCCGCCGCTTCCATCCGGAACTGTCCGGCATGATGGGCACCTTGGGCTCCGGCGAAAACTGGCTCTACCGCATGGCCACCACCACCACGCCCCTGCGTGAAAAGGTGGCCCTCTTCTGGCACGGCATCTTCGCCACCGGCTACCCAAAGGTAATCCACGGCAAGGCCCTGTCCGATCAGGTCCGTATGTTCCGCTACCGGGGCATGGGCAACTTCCGCGACCTGTTGGTGGAACTCTCCCAGGACCCGGCTATGATTATCTGGCTGGACAACCAGGACAACCACAAGGACGCCATCAACGAGAACTACGGTCGGGAATTGCTCGAGCTCTTCTCCATGGGCGTGGGCAACTATTCGGAGCAGGACGTTCAGGAGTGCGCCCGCGCCTTCACCGGCTGGACCCTGGGCAACCGGGAGTACATGGAATTGCGCTCCATGCGTGACTCCGACTGGCCCTATGGCCGAATTTCGTGGCACTTCGAGTTCCAGCCCGAAGACCACGACGACGGCGAGAAGGAATTCCTGGGCAAGCGGGGCAACTTCAACGGCGATGACATCGTGGACATCATCTGCCAGAACGAAGCCAGTGCTCGCTTCATCTCCCGCCACCTGTACAGTTTCTTCGTGGCCGACGAGCCGCCCGTCCCCGAGTGGCCCTACACCGAACCTGATGACCCGGCGGCGATTGATCTGCTGACCCAGGCTTACTTCGACAGCGGTTATAACATCACCGCCATGCTGCGAGTGTTGTTCAACTCCGACTTCTTCCGCGCCGAATCCAACTGGTATCGGAAGGTCAAGAGCCCGGTGGAACTGGTTGCCGGCGTGCTCCGCCTCACCGGCGAATTCGACCGGCCCCGCAAGCAAATCCTCGAACGCTACCAGCAGACCGTCTTCATGGGCCAGTTCCTCAACAACCCGCCCAGCGTGGAAGGCTGGCACCAGGGCACCGACTGGATTGATACCGGCTCACTGGTGGAACGCATCAACTTCGCCTCCCAGCAGTTGGGCGACACCGCCAAGCCCGGCGTGCAAACCATCATCGACCGCATCGCCGGCTCCAACCCTGCCGGCGTGTCTCCCGAAGCGCTGGTTGACGCCTGCCTGGACCAGGTCGGCGCCATCGCCGTCTCCGAGGACACCCGCCACGAACTGGTCGATTTCGCTTCCGTTATCGGCCACGGCGACTCGCCCGCCGCCGGTCGGGAGCGCATCGCCGAGGTGCTACAGATGGTGGCCTCCACCCACGAGTTCCAGCGGGCCTGATCCAGCCGGTAGTCTCACCGCCGCCAGTTGAGGAAACAATATGACCACCACCCAGAACATACCCGAACTCAAAACCCTCGAATACGCCCTTACCTTGGGCATGACCACCATGGAGGGCCGGGGGTTCTACTACCCAATGGACACCGCCATCGCCGACGACGGCCGCCTGTACGTCGCCAACCGCTCGCTGGAAAACGTTACCCGCGGCGTGCGCATAACCACGTGCGACATCGACAGTGATTACTTCGGCACCTTCGGAGCCTACGGAGAGTCGCCCGGTCAGTTCGTTTGGCCTTCCGCCTGCACCCTGGACAGGCAGGGCCGGGTCTACGTCAGCGACGAGTACAGCAACCGCATCTCGGTTTTCGACCGGGACGGCCAGCTGCTATCCACCTGGGGCGCCGCCGGCTCCGAGGCCGGACGGTTCGACACTCCGTCCGGCCTCGCCTTCGACTCGCAAGACAACCTGTTCATCGCCGATACCTACAACCATCGGGTGCAGAAGTTCACTGCCGATGGCCGCTTTCTGGCCGGTTTCGGTAGCCACGGCAACGACGCCGGCCGGTTCAACCTCCCCTGGGGCCTGGCCGTTGACCGCAACGATGACGTCTACGTGGCCGACTGGGGCAATGACCGCATCCAGAAATTCTCGGCTGACGGACAGTTCCTGGCCTCTTACGGCGCGTCGGGTCGCGGCGACGGGGAGTTCCACCGTCCTGCCGGCGTGGCCGTCGACGCCGATGGCTACATATACGTCGCCGATTGGGGCAACGAGCGTGTGCAGATTCTCCGTCCCGACGGAGGTTTCGTCCAGAAGCTGCGCGGCGAAGCCACCCTGTCCGCCTGGGCCGCCAACTTCCTGGCCGTCAACGTGGAGGAGGGCGAGGCCCGCTCCCGCGCAAACCTGGAACCCGAAATCGAGTACTTCCTTGACGACCCCCACGAGGAGTCGTCCCACATCGAAAAATATTTCTGGTCCCCCGTGTCCGTCAAACTGGACCGGGAGGGCAAACTCTACGTAACCGAAAGCAACCGCCACCGCATCCAAGTCTACAAGCCGGTCGCTTAGTCAGCCGCCCAGGAGGATAAACCCATGACTTCCACGAAGAAGGAAAAAAACGTCGTCGTCATCGAGCTGCAGGGCGGCAACGACGCCCTCAACACTGTGATTCCCTACGGCAATGGCCTCTACTATGACTTTCGTTCCAACGTAGGCATCCCGCAGCAGGACGTGCTACACCTCGACGACCAGGTGGGCTTGAACCCCAGCCTGGCTCCCATGAAGCACCTGTGGGACCAGGGCAACCTTGCCATCATCAACGGCATTGGCTACCCCAACCCCAACCGTTCCCACTTCCGCTCCCGGGACGTCTGGTACACCGCCGAGTCGGAAAAGATTGGCGCCGACGGCTGGCTGGGCGCCACCATCCGCGACTTGGACGCGCGCGGCGAAAACGTTCTCACCGGCGTCAATTTCGGGCGCGGCCTGCCCCGGGCCATGGTCTGCAAGGGCGTGCCGGTTGCTTCGGTTTCCAACCTCGAAACCTATGGCCTCATGCCCGACATCAAGGATGAAAAGGCCCGCCAGTACGCCCTGGAAGCCTTCAGCCGCATCTACGGGCCCACCGAAAGCCGCGATACCATTGCCCAAGTGCTGGCTGAGACCGGCTCAAATGCCCTCATGGGCGCCGACCGGTTGCGAACCGCTCCCCAGGTGTATTCGTCGGCGGTCGAGTACGCCGATTCCCCCATCGCCCAGTCCCTGCGCAACGCCGCCCAGGTGATGTCCGCCGACCTGGGCACTCGCATCTACTACACCACTCACGGCAGCTTCGATACCCACAGCAACGAGGTGCCGTCCCACCACAAGCTGTGGACCGACGTGTCCACCGCCATCGCCGACTTCACCGCCGACCTGGAGGAGCAGGGCCGCGCCGACGACACGCTGATCCTGGTGTTCTCCGAGTTCGGTCGCCGCATCAGGGATAATGGCACCGGCACCGACCACGGTTCCGGCGGCGTCGCCTTCGTTATCGGCGGCTCGGTTGACGGCGGCCTGTATGGTGACTACCCGTCCCTGCGCCCCGAAGACCACTCGGAGGGCGACCTGCACTTCACCAACGACTTCCGCTCTACCTACGCCACCATCCTCAACAAGTGGCTGGAGCTGGACCCCATCCCCATCGTCCACGGCGACTACGAGCAGTTCAGCTTCGTTTAGTCTCCAGGCTCCCGCACGACGATAAGGCCCTGGCCCGGAACGTTCCGGGCCAGGGCTTTACCATTCAGACGTGCAGCCGGACGCTGGCCGCGGCGTTACTGCCCAATCACGTTCAGCAATGCCTGCCGCTTCTCGTCGCGCACCGCCCGCAACCCCCGTTCCAGCGCCGCCGGCACGTCCGCCGGGTCGTCGACCCGCTCGCTGTACCCGCCGGCAGCCTGGCAAATCAGTTCGTACTGGAAGGTTTGGGACAGCGTGGTAACCGCAAAGTTGTTATTCCGCACCGCGTAGCCGTCGGCATAGTTGACCTTGGTGGCGTTCTGCACTGCGTTCCAGATGCCGTTGTTCCAGACGATGGTCAGCACCGGCAGGTCCTGTGCCGCCGACACGATGTGGCCGGCCGTGCCGGAGCCGAAGATGTAGGAACCGTCGCCTACGCAACAGATAACCGTCCTGGAAGCATCGGCCAGCTTGGCCCCCAGCGATGCGCCCACGCTCCAGCCCAATGCCCCTGAGGGGGGTGTACCAAAATAACTGCCCGGATGCCGAATCGTCAGCTGCGCCGGGTCGATTCCCAGCTCGTTTATCACGATGGTGTCTGCGTCCAGCGCCTCCGATAGCTGCTGGGTGAACCAAGCCTTGCTGATGGGCGTTTGCGATTGAGCGGCCCGAGCCTGGTCTCTTAATGCCTCTCGGCGGCGGGCGCTGCGGGCGGCCCACTCCCTGGAGCGACTCTCCACCGCGGTCTGATCCGCGCCGGCCTCCGCCACGCCCGCCACCAGCGATTGCAGGATCAACCTGGGACTGCCGGACAGGTTCACGTCCACCGGGAAGCTGCGCACCGGGTAACTGGAAAACAGGGCGTCCTCCCCGATGGCGATGACCCGCGCGTCGGGCATCCCGCCGGCGCGCTTCGGAATCCAGGGCACGTCGGCTTCCACCACGACCACAACGTCAGCGTCGGCCAGCGCCGGGCCAACCTCTCCTCCACCGTACAGGGGGTGGTCCGTGGGGAAGTTGGCGTAGAGCGCACCGGCGTCGAACACCGGCATCCCCAGCATCCGGGCCAACTCGACCAGGTGGTCAACGGCGCGGGGATCTTTGCCGGCGCCCCGCGTGACCAGCACCGGATTTCGCGCGCCCGCCAGCGTCCGAACCGCCTCGTCCACGGAGTCCCGGGAGGGCAGCCGGTCGGTGGCGTGCTGCTGGCGGGAAGCGTCCTGATAGGTGATGCCGGGCAGCCGTTCCGCCAGCACCTCCCGGGGCAGCGTGAGATACACCGGCCCCGCCGGCTCGGATTGGGCGATGGCCAGCGCTCGGTCCACGACCCCTTCCACGTCAGCGCCGTGGCGCAGTTCGTAGTCCCACTTCACCCACTCGCGCACCATGGAGGCTTGGTCGAAGGACTCCTGCGCCCAGTGGATGCTACCGTCCCGGGAACCGTCGGCATCTCCTTCGGCGATGGGTGTGCGGCCGGCGGAGAACAGCATGGGAATGTTGCAGCGGGCGGCGTTGACCACCCCGCCGATGGCGTTGGCCGTGCCGGGAACCGTATGCACCATCACCACCTGCGGCCGCCCGGTGACCATCGTATACCCGTGGGCCATGCTCACCGCGTAACCTCGTGGGGCACCGGAATCGGCCGCGGCAGGGGCTGTTCCTGTTCCATCCGCTTGGCGTAGGCTTCGATAATGGGCGCAAAATCGGTGCCGCCATTGCCGAAGAAGTATTCGATACCCCGCGCGGCCAGCAACTCAAGGTATGCCTCCGCCACGCTGTCCACGCTGGCATGTGTCGTCATATTTCCTCCCGGGCGCCTGAGTGCCCTATCATTTCAACCTCCGCGTCAACCCGCGCGCCGGATTTGACGCAGCCGGATGAGCCGTTACGCAAAATTCGGTATGACCTGCTCGTTAATTAACCGGAGGCACTTCAGCTGCAATTCCAGCGGGATCTGACGACCGAAGTTGATCTCGTACACGATCTGGGATAGGTGCAACTCTTCGATGAGCTGGCGCAGGCGGTCGGTAACCGCCTCGGGCGTGCCGTACACCACCTTGTCCCGGAGCCAGTCGTCGTAAGTCATACCGCCGATCCGATCCGCCTCCGCCCGCCAGTTGCCGGGCGTGCCCGGACGGTCGGCGCTGCCGGCGACCCGAGTGCTGAGCCCCTGCATCGACGCCACGGTGCTCTCTCGCGGCTCGTCGTAAGCCTGCTGGGCCGTTTCTGCCGCGTAGACCGGTATCCGCAGACCCACGTTGCCCTGGCCCTCGTGGCCGGCATCCTGCCACGCCGAACGGTAGCTATCGATATTGGACGCCAGTTCCGACAGTGCGAACACCCGGGAGGGGTTAATGAAGATCGGATACCCCATCCGTCCCACGATGGGGAACGTCTCCGCCGACGTGATGCCCACCCGGACTGGCGGATGGGGACTTTGCAAGGGTTTCGGCTTGATGTTCAGTTCGTGGCACTGGTAATGCTCACCCTCAAACGAAACCTTCTCTTTCGTCCACGCTTGCAGGATTATCTCGAGGTACTCCTCGAACCGCCCCCGGCTTTCCGGGTAGGGCGAGTTGAAAGCGTCGTGGTGGTCCGGAAATGTGCCCCGGCCAATCCCGAAGTCAATCCTGCCCTGGCTGATGTGGTCCAACGTGGCAACTTCTTCGGCCACCCGCACCGGGTTGCTGAGGGGCAACAGCAGCACGCCAAATCCGATGCGGGCCCGCTCAGTGCGGGACGCCACCGCCGTGGCCACCGTGATGGGCGCGGAAAGCACGCTGAACGGCGAAAAGTGGTACTCCGCCAGCCAGATGGAGTCAACCCCCATGCTTTCCGCCTCGTCCACCAGCTGGAAGCCCCGGGCGAAGGTTTCCCGGTCCGACGTACCTTCCGGCGCCGTAAATTCGATGAACAATCCGAAATCCATACTGCTTGCTTACCCTCCCCATACCTCGCGACTGATTTCCGATACCAGTTCCAGTTTCCGCCATTGCTCGTCTTCCGTGAGCAGATTGCCGGCGGCAGTTGAGGCGAAGCCGCACTGCGGACTCAGCGCCAGCCGTTCCACCGCGACGAACGCGCTGGCTTCCTCGATACGTTCCAGCAGGTAATCCCGCGATTCCAGCGTAGGGTCCTTGCTGCTGATGAGGCCGAGCGCCACCATCTTGTCGGCGGGCACGAACCGCAGGGGCTCGAAAGTGCCGGCTCGCTCCGTGTCATACTCCAACAGAAAACGGTCCACCGGCAACGACCCGAATAGCTTTTCGGCGATGGTCTCGTATCCGCCCTCGGCGTACCATTTGCTCTGGTTGTTCCCGCGGCAAATGTGCAGGGCCAGCGTGGCGCCAGGACGCTGTGCCCCCTCCAGACAATAGGTGTCTGCCGCCACCGCTTCGGCGAACATCTCGTCAGGGTCTTCGCCCAACTCCCGCAGATGCTCCCGCCACCGGGCGTCCACGTAGTAGCTGTAGCGGGGCGCGTCAATCTGCACGTATTGCACGCCGGAGTCCAGCAACGCCGCAATCTCCGCTTTGATAATCTCGGCGATGTCCCAAAGCAGGTCGGAGCGTGTGGGGTAGTACCGGTCGGAAAGGCCCGTCTGATAGCTGATGGCCGGATACTGGCTGGGGCTCGGTACGGTTATCTTGACCGGGCCCGGGGCGTAAGACTGCATGAATTTTGCCTGGTACTCGGTCAAACGACGCAGTTGGCGCAGCCTGGCCCCCACCACCTGCCGGGTGCCCTGCTCCGTAGGCTCGCCGCCCGGGCCCTGCCAGACCCGCACGACCACCGGGTCGTCCGTCTCGACGTATCCTTCCACCGCCTCGATCAGATCGTTCTGGAATCCGGTGCGGCGGAACTCACCGTCGGTGTAGACGTCGACTCCTGCGGCCTGCTGTCGCTCCAGGGTATGCAAGATGGCCGCGTCCTCGACGACCCGCAGCTGGTGCTGTTCCAGGGTCCCCTCCCGGTAGGCGGCCCGGGCCCGATGCACGTCGGCAGGACGCAGCAGGCTTCCAACGTGGTCGGCTCGATAAACTTCCGGCATTGTCCTTTTCTCCTCGGTAGCGTTGCAATTTAGGTGGTTTAACATCGGAAATGGCAATCGTAGCCGCGCGACCTGGGCAACCCTTGTGGTTGCCCCTACACCTTGACCACCTAAAACGGAACGCTACCCGCCCTGGGACCGCCTGTTCAATTGTGAAACGGTCAGCGCGTCGATCCGAAAGAGTAGCTGTGCGAACACCGCGCCCGATTGGACCCGGTGGCGCTCCTGCACACCAGCTGTTAACGTCCTGCAGGCCGCAGCCTGAACATCATCAGCTCTTATCTTGTGGCTGCGGTAATCTCCTGGAGGCACCGGCAGATATTCGTAAGCCAATCCGGTTGAGCATCAGCCGGTTCAATTGAGGCTGGGCTTTCCCCCGGACCCTGGCCCGCCAATGTTGAATCCCGGATGGCTGTCCAGGTCCGACGCGTCGTCCTGGTGCTGGCCCCGCAGCACGCAGTGGCCGCAAACTTTGCACACCGGGTGCCGGTTGGCGAATTTTGGATGGGGGATGTTGCACATCGGGCTGTCGGGGCGTTCGCAACGAGGACAGCCGTCGCAACTCCTGTGGCCGGTGCCCTGCCCGGTCTGGGTCTGCGGCTCCAGTAATGTGACCATGAACTGATACCTTCTCCTGCGGTTGAGTCCACGTTAGGCGCCGCACCGGCGAGGGAATCCGATGCGGCAGACTAAAGGCTATGAAGCGCTGGAGCGAAAGCGGTCAGTTCCAGATTGCCGCTACGCGGTACGCCAGTTGGGTGTGGGACTCACGCACATCGACTATTTCTGCGGGAATGTCGCCGAGTATCCCCAAAGCGATGATCCAGTTCAGGATTTCGTGGTCTCCCGAATCCTGTATCTCCTCCGGAGTTAGTTCCGCCAGCTTGCTCCCCTGACCCGCCCGCACCAGTTCCAGGTTGCGCCGATCGGTCTCGATGTCTATCGACCGGCACTGGAACTTGTGGGCGAGGAAACTGTGTGACCAGCTGGAAGACGCTACCACGGCGACCCGTTCGTCCCTAGTGTCCAGGAACCTTCGGATGCCGCGGCCCAGTTCGTAGCATCGTTTGGGCGTGGGCCGCGGCGGGTAATCGGGTCCGGCCTCTTCGCCGTAGCAGTTGACGAACAGGGGCAGCAGCGGGAATCTGCCTTCGGGGTCCAGAAACACCAGCGGGTTGATGATGGCGTGGGCCAAGCCCCAGTCCCAACCTTTGAGAGCGCTGGAAGAGGCCATGTCGAACCCGTCCCGGATCAGGTAGTTGCGCAGGTCTTTGGAAAACTCTTTGGGGCACTGGAAGGAGAACTTCGTCTCCGGGGCGGCCTCCCACAAGTTGGTCCGGGCCGCGGGACGCTGAAAAGGATAGCCGTCAACTTCGGAGCCGGTGTACAGGCAGAAGGGAGGCAGGTTGTCTTGGAGGAAGTTTTCCGCCTGGTCGTCGCCGATGACCATGAGGACATCCGGCACCCATTCATGGAGGCGGTCGCGGAGGATGTTAAACGACTCGACGACCTTCTGCTGGTCGCTGATGTCCTGGCTCAGTCCGTTATCCGGCCCCAGCTCTTCCAACAGTTGGGCGGGCGGTTCGTAACCCGGTACGCGGGCGAATATCCGCTCTCTGCCCTTGGACCACACCTCGGGCGGCGTCAGAATGATTGGGCCGTGGGAACATCCCAGCCCCAGTAATTCAGCCATATTGTCCTCCTATCGAGCCGGAACGCTAGCAAGATTTCGTGAGTTATCGCGATTGTAGGTGCACCCGTGGAAGGCCGTCAATAGTAGAGTCCCCGGCAGTGGCGTAACAGGAATGGCTGGCGCGAAGCTGGCCACCGTGTCATCCTGATCGGTATAGCCATAGACCGGAGCAATGAGGATGACGGTGGCTGAAAACAGGTTCCCCAAATTTGCAGATCATAAGATTCCTCGCCCAACGCACCGTTTCAGCTGGTAATTGCCGGAAATGAGTGAACAATCTGCCAACCCTTCGTTCTGGAAACTGATCAGGACACGGAACTTCGGGCTACTGTGGGGAGCCGGTGGATTATCTGCCATCGGCGACCAGTTCGACCTGATAGCTTTCCCCTGGCTGGTGTTGATGGTCTCCGGCGATCCGGTCGCCGTGGGCATAGTCCTGGCGGTGGGCAACATTCCTACCATTTTCTTCATCCTCATCGGCGGGTCGCTGGCGGACCGATATTCGCCTCGCGTGATCATGCTGACCAGCAACGGCATACGTATTGCCCTGGTTGCGTCTCTGGCCGCCCTGGTTCTGACTGAGCTGGCAGACCTGTGGCTGATCTACGTGTTCGCGTTGCTCAAGGGGATCGCGGACTCGTTCTATTATCCCGCCCAATTGGCGATACTACCGCGCGTCGCACCAGTCCAACTACTCCGACAATCCAATGCGGCAGTGCGTACGACAACCCAGCTGGGCGGTTTCATCGGCCCCGCGCTGGCCGGCGGTCTCATAACGTTCTTCAGCGACGGGGTGTCCTCGGCGGATGGCACGGACCAGACCGGAATAGGGCTGGCGTTCACGGTGGTGGCCCTGGCGCTGTTGGTCTCCTCGCTAATGCTTCTGCTGATGCGAATGGACAATTCCGGCCCCCGGCTGGCGGGCGAAGATACGAAAGAGCTCAGCCTATTTTCATCCATCAGAGAGGGCATCCGGTATGTGCGCGTGGACGGGGCGATGCTCGCAATTTTCCTGCTCATTGTGCAGATGGAACTTCTGATGCGGGGACCGGTGACGGTAGGTATGCCCGTGTTGGCCCATACGCGGCTGACGGAAGGTGCGCTCGCGCTGGGGATAGTTACGTCCGCCTACGCGGGGGGTTCGGTGCTGGGCACGGTTCTCGCGGGAGCGCTCCCCCCGCCCAAGCGTGGACTGGGCCCAATTTTAGTTGCAGTCTTCACCCTGTCCGGCATCCTTATGGCGCCTTTCGGCTTGCTTAACGCGACATGGCTGGCGGCAGCAATAACGCTGACAATCGGAGTAATGGGCGGCTATGTGGGGATTCTAATCATATCTTGGATTCAGGGACGCACGCCGCCGGCGATGTTGGGCCGGGTGATGAGCCTGTTGCTGGTTGCGTCGGTCGCCGTGTCGCCCATCTCGATAGCGGCTTCGGGCCCCCTGATAAAGCTGAGCCTGGGGTGGGTCTTCATCGTCGCGGGCGCGTTGCTGGCGACATCCAGCATGGTGATTGGGTTGCGCCGTGAGATACGCGGGATGCGTATGGTCGAGAACCAGGACGACTAGCGGGCCCCACGCAATTATTGCATCAAGCACAAGTAGGCCAACCTCGTCGTGCGTACGCACTTTGTCATTGCGAGCGTAGCGTGGCAATCCCGCAGCCGCATCGACCAACGCTGTCGCCAGGATCTCCCCTTCGACCGCCGGGTTCCAATAGCCGAAAGGCCCTGCTACCAATCACCCCATCTCCCTCGATGGGAGAGGGCTGGGGTGAGGGTGAAACTCCCAACACCAACGGCCCATCCCACACTCCCGGCTCCGCGTCCCCCAGGAGAGGGAAGGCAAACTGCGGCCCAACCAGTCCAGCACCCTTCCATTGTCCCTCAATGACAGTTTGAGCGAAAGTAGGAAGGCGTGAGAAGCGGGAACCGGTTGCGAACAGTCCGCAGGCCGGGGATACTATGGCGCAAACCAACACCCTCAAGACAAGCCGGACCGGCTGGAGTTACCATGGCATTTGCGCATCCGGAGTTCCTCGTTTCGACCAATTGGCTGGCCGAACATCAGGCGGACAACGACGTCCGCGTTTTCGAGACAACCGTCTTCCTGCATCCACGCGACGGCGGTGGACGTCGCGTGGAGTCGGGGCGGCGGGAGTATGAGTCGGGACACATCCCAGGGGCGGGCTTCGTCGACCTGCAGGCCGATTTCTCCGACAACGACCAACCCTGGCGCTTCATGATGCCCTCGGCCAGCAAGTTCGCAGAGGCGGCGGGACGGCACGGCATCTCGGAGTCGTCCAAGCTGGTTCTCCACGACCGCCTGGGTTCGCAGTGGGCGGCTAGGCTGTGGTGGATGTTCCGCTCGATGGGCTGTGCGGGCGCGGTCGTGTTGGACGGGGGTTGGCGTCGCTGGACGGCAGACGGCCGTGCCGTATCGACCGACCCGGCGACGAACGCGCCCACGACCTTCACCCCGGCGGCCGATCCGGCCCGCTTCGCTGACCTGGTCGAGGTTAAGGCGTTCATCGAGTCAGGAGTTGGGAGCGGGAGCTGCCTGATTAACGCCCTCGGACGGGGGCAGCACTCGGGCGCCGACGGCGGGAGAGACTACGGGCGCACCGGGCACATTCCCGGCGCCACCAACGTGCCATCCGGGGAGCTGACCGATCCCGAGACCGGTCTCTACCGGCCGGCGGAGGAGCTGGCGTTGCTCTTCGAACAGGCGGGCGCGGACCGCACGCAGCGCGTGGTCACGTACTGCGGCGGCGGCATCGCGGCGTCGAACGACGCCTTCGTCCTCGCGATGCTGGGTTACGAGAATGTCGCAGTCTACGACGCTTCGATGTCCGAGTACGCTGCGGATCCGTCACTGCCGCTGGAAGTTGCCTGAGTGCCCGGGCGATTCGACGTGGTACGCTTGCCGAAACCGCACGACAACACAATCTGGTGAAGCGAGTCGCCAGACGGGAGGTGAGCCATGACGCAGGCTGCCACGCTTAACGATACCCTTGAGTTCGGACTGTTCGACTGGATCGAATGGGACAAGTCGGCGCCCAACGAGATCTTCGAAAACCGGCTCAAGATGCTGGAATACGCCGACCGGAGCGGGTTCTACAGCTACCACCTTGCGGAGCACCACATAACCCCCCTGAGCGTATCGCCTTCGCCGGCAGTGTTCCTGGCTGCCGCAGCGCAGCGCACCTCAAAGCTGCGCCTGGGGCCCCTGGTCTTCCTGATGCCCTTCTACAACCCCATCCGCCTGTTCCACGAAATCTGCATGCTGGATAATCTCAGCAACGGACGCCTGGATCTGGGCGTGGGCCGGGGAGTCTCGCCGATAGAGGCCGAAAAGTTCGAAGTTGACCTGGACACCAGTTGGGAAGTGTTCAATGAGCAGATGGACATGTTCACGAGCGGTTTCACCACCGGGATGCTCAATCACCAGGGAAAGCACTACAACTACGAGAACATAGAACTCTGGATCAAGCCTTATCAGAAACCCTATCCCCCGCTCTGGTACGCCAGCAACAACATCGCAACGGTGCCGTGGATGGCCCAGCACGGCTTCAACACCTGTACTGTGTTCGCCGACAACGCTGGCATCAAGGCCCACTTTGACCTGTACAAGCAGGTCTGGAACGCCGAGCGAATGTCCGACGGACTGAACAGCCATGTGCCCGTTCCGAAGTTGGGACTCGTCCGCCACATTTACATCGCTGCCACCGACGAACAGGCCAGGGCGGAGGCCCGTCCGGCCTATCAGGCGTGGTTCCACAACATCGACTACCTGTGGGCCAAGGCCGGCATTAACCAACTGAGCGCCATGAGGGATTTCGACCAACTTGAAGCCAGGGATGTAGTGATCGTGGGCTCACCCTCCAACGTCAGGGAGCGGGTCCAGCAGGCAGTTGACGATACGGGCATCAACTACTTCTGCCCCATATTCGCCTGGGGTGACCTGACTCCCGACCAGGTCATGCGCTCTATGGGCCGGTTCGTTGATGAGGTCATGCCCAACCTGCGGCCCGGCCATTAGTCCCATCTCCTGCCCGGGGCAGGGTCAGGGAGCGAGCGTCCCTCCACCGAGCAGGATGTGCTCGTTCCAGTCGGCCCGGGCGCGGGCGAGTCACATACAGTAGGCGCGACAATCTCCTCGGACACGCCCTACGCTCCGGCAACCGCCGAATCGATCAGCAGGACCATCGAGGCCCTGGCCGCTCGCAACGTAGACGCCGTGTTGGCGGCGAGCCGGGAGGCAGTTTTGGCCAGGTTGCGGGAGCTGGTACCCGAGGGTTCCGAGGTGTTCGTCAACACCTCGGAGACGCTGGACGCCATCGGTTACACGGAGTATATGCACGGCAACGACCGCTACATCAACCTGCACAACCAGATGATGTCCCAGCCCGACCCGGCATCCCAGCGGGAGTTCCGTCGCAAAACCACCACCGCCGACTACTTCGTGGGCAGCGTGCAGGCCATCGCCGAGACCGGTGAGATTGTCATCGCCAGCAGTTCCGGCAGCCAGATTGGGGCTTACTCCTACGGCGCCCGACGCGGCATTCTCGTGGCGGGCACTCAAAAAATCTGCCCCACCCTGTCCGACGCCGAGTCCCGCACGCGCGGCTTCACGCTGGAGCGTCACGACCGCTGGCTGGAAGGCCGGGGCGTGGCTCCCACCCCCATCGGCAAATACCTGGTGATCGAGCACGAGCCCGTGGTCGGTCGCATTTCCATGGTCCTCATTCCCGAGAGCATCGGCTGGTAAACGGCCTCAGGGAGATGCAACCGGAACGAGGAAATCCGACCTTAATACGTCGGGGCGCCCCGTCGTTCACCGCGTGTCGTTCCCTCTGGTGGGTGGCTCGTCGCGTTAGATGGCGAACTTGCCACGTCGTCTGCATCCAAACCACCGATCTCCATCGCCCCCAGCCCCCAGGTAGAAACGTAGTAACATTTATGATGCTCGCCGGGTGATGCATGATTGGCAGCGAATTCTAAGACCAAGTTTTGCAGTGCGCGAACCGAATTAATCGCCCTCGGCGACTACCAGGGGCGGCGCAGAAACAAACCGCCAGCGCGGCGGGAAACTGTACCACCAACAGCGGCTGATGGCCTGGCAGTGATATTAGCCGCCCTTCGGAAAGGGAACGAACAACATCGAAACGCAGACGGCGCAGGCAGGGCATAGTGAGGTAAACAAAGCGTGGTTTATGGCCGTGCTTGCGCTTACCGTGTTTGCCACCATAAGCGCGACCCTGATTGTTCCGCCGCTGCTGGTGGAAATCGCAACGGACCTGGAAATATCGGTCGCCGTCGCGGGTCAGTTGGCTACCGCTGCCTTCGCGGGTTGGGCGGTTTCCCTGTTGACGGTGGGCCCGCTGTCCGACTCATTCGGCCGCCGCCCGGTGGCCGTGGTTGGGTTGGCGGTCCTTTCGACATCCGTCCTGGCGTGCGCCTTCGCGCCGAATCTGGAAATTCTGTTGGCGTTGCGGGTTTTGACCGGTTTGGGAGGAGGAGCGATCCCTCCCAACATCATTGGGGCAGTATCCGACGTCATTTCCCCGGCCCGGCGGGCCCAGGCGGTAAGCGCCCTGCTGGCAATTCAAGGGCTGGCTTCGGCCATCAGCGTCCCACTGGTCGCGTTGCTGGCAGACGTGGGCGGCTGGCGGTTTGCCTTCATTGTCTACGGGTCGATGCTGGCTGCGGCACTGCTGGCGAACTGGCTCTGGCTTCCGAAAGACCGCGGTGGGCGAGTTCGCAACTGGGCATTCTTCTCCAGGTATAGGTCACTGGTTTCCATGCGGTTTTTCCGCGTAGCCGTGGCGGTCACTATGACGCAACGCATCGCTTTTTGGGGAATGTTCAGCTTTTTCGCCGCCTACCTGATACATACATACGACTTGAGCCTGGGTTTTGTGGCCCTGCCGCTGACCATAGCCGGCGCGGGGCAGATGGTCGGGAGCTATTCTGCTGCGTCCGTGGCAAACAGAAGGTACCGTGCGGCGTTGGTCGCTGCCACCACGGCAGCCGGGGGAGTCTGCGGTTTTCTGTTCTTCACCTTGGACCTCGAACTTTGGGCGTCGGTGGCCCTGGCAACGGCTGCAACGGGTTTCCTGAGCGTTACGTTCCCGGTTATGGTCGCGGCCAGCACCGAGTATTCGGGAGAATCCAAGGCCACGGGAGTGGGCCTGATGGGTTTCAGCAACCAGGGCGGTGGGGTCCTGGGCGCCGGCATCGCCGGAGCGTTGTTGGCGAGTACGGGTTATGCGGGAATAGGCTACATGTGCCTCGGCGTTACGATCGTCAGCGCGCTGTTGACGAGCCTCTTTGGCCGTCAGTTCGGGGAAACTGCTGGCCAAAGCAAAGGGTAGACAGGCGGCAATAGGCCCGAATGTGCCCGCGCGGTACCCACGCGAGCGGCGGATAGCGACGCCCTGCCACCTTCCTGGGGGTCTTGGAACAAGAGGCCGAGGGTCCTCATCGCCGAACGCTACGAACGGAGGTCTGTGGGCATAATCTCGAATCCGGTCTTTTCGGAGGGGGAGCGCATCTGCGCCAACCCCATGACCACCGCAGCTGCCATCGACCGGGTGGTGCATCACTCAGTCGTACTGGAGTTTGACGTACCCAGAATTCGTACCAATGCAGCCCAGCAACAGGGTGAGGCAGAGGTGTTGAACCGGCAAAACCAATCGACGCACCCGGCAAAACTGGTTGACGCTGAATCTCTGATTAATGCATGGGGCAATCCCGAGGTGGATTGGCGACGAAGATTCATGCCGTTGTGGATGCGAATGGCATACTGCTCAGCCTCGCCACTTCCTCGGGTTGGTTAAGCTGGACGGCATTCCGTCTACGGTTTCGTGTTTGCGATTCCGCGGCCTGGGCCCATTTCCCGCCGGGAGGGGTCAGGGAGCGGACATCCCGCACCGAGCAGGATACACTCGTTCCAGTCCCTCGGGCGAGCGAGAGTCACACATAGGAGGCGCAAAAATGTCCTCAGCCGTACCCTACCCTCCGGCAAACGCCGAATCAATCAGCAAGACAATCGAGGCCCTGGCCGCCCGCAACGTAGATGCCTTTTTGGTGGGGAGTCGGGGGGAAGCCCTGGCCAGGCTGCGGGAATTGGTGCCCGAGGGTTCGGAGGTCTTCGTTAACACCTCGGAGACGCTGGACGCCATCGGTTACACGGAGTACATGCACGGCAACGACCTCTACATTAACCTTCACGACCAGATGATGTCCCAGCCCGATCCGGCATCCCAACGGGAGTTCCGTCGCAAAACCACCACCGCCGATTACTTCGTGGGAAGCGTTCAGGCCATTGCCGAGACGGGCGAGATTGTCATCGCCAGCGGCTCTGGAAGCCAGATTGGGGCTTACTCCTACGGCGCCCGACGCGTCATCCTCGTGGCGGGCACTCAGAAGATCTGCCCCACCCTGTCTGACGCCGAGGCCCGCACCCGCGGCTTCACCCTGGAACGCCACGACCGCTGGCTGGAAGGCCGGGGCGTGGCTCCCACTCCCATCGGCAAATACCTCGTGATGGAACACGAGCCTGTGGCCGGTCGCATTTCCATGGTCCTAATTCCCGAGAGCATCGGCTGGTAAGCCGGCTGAAGGACATCCAACCTGGAAATGTAGGGGCGCACGACTGTGCACTGCGTATCGTTTCCCTATCGCCACCGGACGGCCAGCCGTCAAGGGATGCCCCACTACTACCCAGGAGCATCGTGCGACACAGTGCATACAGGCGGTGCCCCGGCCGCTGCCGGGCGTTGATCCCAAGGGGCGGGTGGACAGTCACTGGCGCGTTTTGCCTTCGGCGCAAGAGGAACGAGACCCATGTCCGTCAGATTGGGGGCGATCCACCAGTCTCGAGGATCACGCCACCGTGCATTCCCATACCCTGCAGGGTGATCTTGGATCCGCCACGGGTGGCTGAAGCGAGGTTCAGCCACGTCCCGAATTCGCACACATGACGACATGGCGGCTGGCTTACCCCATGTGTTGCCGGCTTACCCGATGTGTTGATAGATAAACGAAGTCATCTGCTGGAGGGCCTGCTTCGCAACCGGCAGGGAAAGATCCCGCAGCATTCCTTCGCCTTCTCCCTCGAGGATCGTCACGTCGATCTGGCCGCCGGCCTTGCGGTACTGCCGGATGAATTCGTCGAGGTCTGGCCGGGGATGCGCTTCCTCGTAGGTGCGCGCCAGGCACAGCGTGGGCGGCAGTTCGGTGCGTTCGCCACCGGCCAGGATGCGAGCTGGCGCAGCCTCGGCCATTGCCTCCTCGGTCACCCAGTACAAATCATGCATGGGCGCCACCCGCTCGGCCATCCCAGCGGGCGGTGTGCGATCATCCCGAAGACCCTTGGCATATTGGTAGCGTCCCAGCGGATCGATCACTGGAGAGACAAGGATTACACCACCCAGGGTGCCATCCAGTTCCGTGGCGCCGTTCGAGAAAGACAGCGACGCGTAGCGTGAATCGCGGGGCCGCATACCCTGCAACATGGCCTGGTGCGCGCCGCTGGAAGTGCCCATTGCACCAATGCTGCCCGTGCAGCCGTTCCATTTTTCGGCCTGGGCCTTGCACCACCGGATTCCGTAGTGGATGTCAGCTAGTGAGGCTGGATAGGATGCAACCGGCGGCACCCGGAAGTCCGGAGCCGCCACGATTACGCCACTCTTCGCCAACGCTTCGTTGGCCGCGTTGCCGTTCAGACGATTTCCCCTTACCCAGGCTCCGCCATGCAGCTCGACCATGATCGGAAAAGGCCAGCTGCCGCGAGGAATGAACAGTCGCGCCAGCAAGGGGGTTTCACCGTGTCGGAGATATTCCACGTCCTGAACGTCAATTTCATAGGTGGATTGAGCGCCAATAACCATGTTAAACCTCGCTCATCTGATCGATTTTGGACAATTATGGGCTGAGGTTAGACTCGTGGAGCGCATTCGTCAATCGGGCACCCAGAATCGTCGTAGCGTCGTTGCGGGACAGGCGCAGCGCGACGACGCAACCGCCCGGAGGATGCCACCCAGGCAATGCGACTCGGCACGAGGCTGGTATCGCGGCAGATTTTGGGCCCGGGGACGATCGAATACTGGGCAGCGGTTCGGAATATCAGCCCGATGAACACACTCCAAAATCCGGACAACACAGGCGATCCACCATAGTGATACTCGACGTGATGACTCCAAGTTTTCGATGCACCAAAAAAGGGATGTCAAATATGGCCACTGCTACAGTAGCCACTACGCGCGAGTAAGCACGCATCAGCAGGAGGACGGTACGTTGCTGGACAGCCAGACAGCGGGTTGTGAGCAGATTGAGGGACCTTCCGGCGGCTTTGCGGAAGGACCAATTGGTGCGTTACATTCCGGGATACGTCGGCGAAAAAGAGCGAGCCCAGAAAGCGGATCGAAAATCCCGTAAAAAGGGAGGTAGCCGATTCCGGTAAACCAGCAGTGTCTGAATCAGACCGCCGAGGAGGCGAGGCGTCGCATCAATGAATTTTTATCAACGTGTCAGCGAAGGCTTAGTGGGTCAAGATTTTGTCGGCAAACGGCTACGTTTCCTGCGTTCGGAGTAAAGGTAACTGCGATGAAGGACCCGGTATTAATATCTTGCGCAGTTGATAATTTTTCGACCTACCATTGCACATACATCGGCATTACGACGTGGACGTAGCTGTCGGAGTCGGCTGACCGGAATACGCCGGGGCTGGATGAATTGGTTACCTCGATGGCAACTTTACCGCGGCCCAGCACGTTTACGATGTCTTGCAGGTATCGCACGTTGAACGCGATTTTTGCGTCCTGACCTTCCATCTGCTCAATATCCAGTTCGTCCAGGTTGTCGCCAACTTCTTCGGAGCGGGCCGACACTTTGAGCCGACCGCCTTCGCTGGACTCTTCCGGTTGCATCTCCAGCCGCACAATGTTGCTGCCATCGCGGGCAAACACCGCTGCCGACTGGGTGGCCCGTTTCAGGTCGTCCAGTTCCATCACGGCGCGGGTTTCGTAGCGTTCGGGGATCAGCTGCTCGTAGTTGGGGAAAGTGCCCTGCAATAACTGGGATACCAGCTCCACATTTTCGAACTTGAACATCACCTGCCCGCCCTCCGGCGAGAGCGAAATCCGGATGGGGGCGGATTGATCGGAAGCCAGCCGTTGCACTTCCTGCATCGTGCGAGCCGGGACGATTACCTTGACTTCCTCTTCCATTTGTTGCGAAATCTGGTTGCTGTACACCGCCAGGCGGAAACCGTCGGCAGCAGCCATCACTAAGTTGGACTTATGCAGTTTTAGTTCAACCCCTGTGAGCACCGGCCTCGATTCGTCGGATGCCGCCGAGAATGCTACCAGCGCAATTCCGGTGCGCATTATGCTGGGGTCGATGTCGGTGGACAGACCGGAATCTACCTGAGGGACCGGCGGGAAATCCGCAGCGTCGGCGCCGTTGATGTGAGTAACCGAGCGGCCGCAGGACAGATGCAATACACTGCCGCCGGTCGCTTCCCCATCTTCATCAGAACCTTGCAAGTCCAGGTCGATGCGGTCGCTGGGCAGGGAGTTGACCAGATCAGCGAGCAGGCGGTGTGGAACCGTTATCGCCCCCTCTTCTTCAATCATCGCGCCGATCCAGGTCGTGATGGCGATTTCCAGGTTGGTTGCCGACAACATCAGCATCCCCTGGTCGGTTTTCAGCAACACGTTCTGTGTTATCGGCAAGGTGGAGCGGTTAGCGACAGCACGACCTACCGTCGACAGACCGCGGGCCAGATTTTCCTGGAGGCAGGACAGTTTCATATTTGGCCTAATTCAGGTAGATTTTACCAGATTATATCACGTAGCAGAACTCCGGCCCCGCCGTTGATATAATATCCCCAGCAACATTGAGCGCGGCGCCGGATTGATGCGATTGCTCGCTCCCAACACCGGCAATAGTGGAGCCAAAATGACCGAGCTGCTGTTCCTGAACGACGCTTACGCCAGCGAGTTCACGGCCACCGTTATCGACCTTACCGATGATGAGGGCGTGGTGCTAGACCGCACCGCGTTATACATTGGCGGGGGCGGCCAGCCCTGCGATGTTGGAACGCTGTCGGATGCCTCTGGTGCAAACTACCGAGTGGTCAAGGTCGCCCGTTCCGGCGGGTTGATTGTGCACACGCTGGAAGGCGCTGGGCGGCCAGATCCCGGTGACCAGCTGAATGGCAAGGTGGATTGGGATCGTCGCTACCTGCTGATGCGGACTCACACGGCGTTGCACATCCTGTGCGGGGTGGTTTGGCGCGACTACGGCGCCCACGTTACCGGTGGCGATATGCGGCCCGGTGCGGCGCGCATGGATTTTGAGCTGGAAAATATGACTGCCGAGTTCGCCGGCGAGGTGGAAGCGCGCATCAATCAGGAAGTGGATCGGGAAAGGGACATTGTGGTCGATTCAATGGCTCGGGCCGACGCCGACGCCCATCCCGACCTGATCCGCACCAAAATTAACCTGCTCCCCACCAGTATCAACGAAGTTCGAACCATCGACATCTCGGGGCTGGATTTGCAGGCTGACGGCGGAACCCACGTCCACAACACCCGCGAGGTAGGCCGCATCAAGGTGGTCGGCCACGAAAGCAAGGGTCGGATCAACAAACGCCTTCGCATCGAACTGGAATAGGGTGCGACAGACTGTATGCTCCGCAGCATTGCATCTCCTTCTCTACACCACAGCGTCACCCCCACAGGTAAACTGACAAATGTCTCGAACCGTAGTCGGCATTGATGTCGGCGGTACCTTTACTGACATTGCCGTCCTGGAAGACGGTCGCCTGAGCGTTCACAAACTGCCTTCAACGCCGGCTGACCCATCACTGGGTATAACCCGGGGCATCGAGGACACGGGCGTAAATATCCCCGATGCCGACTTCGTGCACGGCAGCACGGTGGCCACCAACGCCCTGCTGGAGGGTAAGGGCGGCCGCACCGCGCTGATTACCACGCTGGGTTTTGAGGACGTGCTCGAAATAGGCCGCCAAAACCGGGCCGACCTTTATGACCTGAACATGGAGCGCCCCACGCCGCTGGCGCCCTGGGCATTGCGCTTCGGGCTGCCGGAGCGCATCGACTATACCGGCGCCATCCTGGAAGACTTGACACCGGAATCGGTGCAGGCATTGCTGACCTTGCTTGAGCAGGCCCACGTGGACGGCGTGGCGGTGTCGTTCCTGTTTTCCTTCCTGAACCCCGTGCATGAAGAAGCATTGGCCAACCGGCTGGCGGAGCTCCCCGGCCAACCATTCATCTCAATCTCCTCAAAAATACTGCCCGAATTTCGGGAGTATGAACGCACCAGTACGGTGGTGGTCAATTCCTACGTGGGCCCGGTCATGGCCAGATATTTGTCCCAACTGGAACGGGCGCTGGGGCGCGGCCTGCGCATCATGCAGTCTTCGGGAGGCAGCATCACGGCCAGTCTGGCTGCCGACCAGCCTGTGCGCACTATTCTGAGCGGCCCGGCGGGTGGTGTGGTGGGGGCCTTTTACACCGGTATGCAGGCCGGTTACCCCGACATCATCACCCTGGACATGGGCGGCACGTCAACCGATGTGTCGCTGTGCCCCGGACGCATCAAGGAAACGACCTCGGCCACGTTGGGCGGCTATCCGGTCAGTGTGCCCATGATCGAAATTCACACCGTGGGGGCCGGTGGGGGTTCGATTGCGCGGGTGGATTCCGGCGGCGCCCTGGTGGTTGGGCCGCAATCGGCCGGCGCTGAGCCGGGTCCGGCCTGCTACGGGCGCGGCGACCGCATCACGGTTACCGATGCCAACCTAACCTTGGGGCGGCTCCGCGCCGATGGCTTCCTGGGTGGGCGCATGACGCTGGACCGGGAACGAGCGGAGGCGCTGATGATTGACGTTGCCGCTGGCATAGGCGCATCGGTAACCGATGCCGCCCTGGGAATCATCCGCGTCGTCAATTCCAACATGGAGCGGGCCATCCGTTCAATCTCGCTGGAGCGGGGCTATGATCCGCGCGAGTTTACGCTGGTGCCCTTCGGAGGCGCCGGCCCGATGCACGCCTGCGAGCTGGCCGGTGAGCTGGGCATCCCGCGCGTGCTGGTGCCCTCGCATCCGGGCATATTGTCTGCCCTCGGCGTCGCCATCGCCGATGTGGTCAAGGATTACTCCCGGACCGTGATGCTGCGCGGCGGCGACCTGGATAAAATCCGGCTTGAGGAAGAATTCCACGGCATGGAACAACAGGCTCGGGCTGAACTGATGGACGAAGCCCTGCCGGTTGATTCGATGACCGCCCGGCGCTTCATCGACGTGCGTTACGTCGGGCAGTCGTTTGAGTTAACGGTGGATTGCCCATCGTTGTCCGGTCGCGGCGACCTGGGCCGCAGTATCTCCCGTGAGTTCTACGCCGCCCATTTGCAGAGGTTTGGCTACGCCGACCGTGCGTTGCCGATTGAGGTAGTTAACCTGCGCCTGAAACTGGAGTTGCCGGTGGATAAACCACAGCTGGAACCGTCTCCGTCTGCCGGCGCCGACGCCGCCCACGCCGCTATCGGCGCGACTGAGGTGGTATTCGCCGACGGCCCGATGGTTACCACACTGTACGACCGCGGCAGTCTCCAAACCGGAAACGAAATCGCGGGCCCCGCGCTGTTGCTGCAACTGGACACGACCATCGTCGTCCCACCGGGTTGGCAGGGGTACGTGGATGCTTTCGGCAATCTGCTGCTGGAAGCTGCCGAACCGCATTAGGCTGGATACTTGATGAGCACACTTGCCGCGCCCGATATTTCCCGCCTGTCCGTCCTGGCGTGCTTTGCCCACCCGGACGATGAAGGGTTTGCGTCCGGGGGCCTGCTGGCGAAACTGGCCGCTGGCGGCGCCCGCATCACGCTGGTTTGCGCCACCAACGGCGATGTTGGCGAAATCAGCGATCCGGCGCTGGCCACCCCCGAAAATTTGTGGCAGGTGCGTAAGCAGGAACTGCGGGATGCAATGGATATTACCGGCATCGCCGACGTGCGTTTCCTGGACTACCGCGACAGCGGCATGGACGGCACCGACGACAACCGGCACCCGCGGGCTTATTGCAACTCAGACACCGCCAGCGTGCTGGGGACACTGGACAGCATCCTGCGCGAAACCAATCCCCACGTGGTACTGACTCACGACCCAACCGGCGGCTATGGGCACCCCGACCACAAAACGATGTCTGCCCACGCCACTGCTGCGGTGGCCCGCGCTTCCGATCCCAACGGCGCCACACCGTTGCTGTACTACGTCTGTTTTCCCCGCGACGTTTTCCGGCGCTGGTGGCAGGAGATGGCCGACCGCGACATAACACCGCCGTTTGCCGCCGAATCCATCGACGAGCTGGGCACGCCCGACGACGATGTTACCACCACCGTTGACGTGTTGCCGTGGGTCAAAGTCAAGCTGGACTCACTGGCCTGCCACCGCACCCAGCTGCACGACTCAGGGCCATTCTCGCAGCTGCCCGGGGACGTGGTGGATATGTTAATGGGCACGGAGTTCTACCAGCTGGTTTCATCGACGGGCGCAGTGGACTTGCTGGCTGGGTTGTGATTGGTTTCTGCTAAAATTGACCCTGTACTAATCATTAGAAAATCAGAGTTGAGTAAATGTTCACGTATGTTTTCAGTGGGGTAGTTATACCGGAACGGGCAAACGTTCATATTATTATATCACCTCAAGCCCCTGTGAAACTCAGATTGCATCTACCCAAGGGTGATGAGATGCGATTTGATGTTTCCATCTCAATAAGCGATTCCCAAATTGCAGTAGTCGTGAAAAGCGGAGAAAGAATCGACGATTTGAAGATAGTGCGGAATCACATAGAGTATTTCGTGCGAAGCATAGTTGACGCATTCGGATATACAGATGGCAGGGGGTATGACGTAGAGATAACATCAGTAGTTGGACAAGAAGATGGTCAGCCGTGGGCGTCGTTTCCAGTTTGGGCGGTATTTGGCGTAGAGGTATCGGCACTGCAACAAACCAAGTCTGAACGGCCCATCTCATTTGATGAGGTTGTCCCCTTGCTATTAGAATTGCCACAGCAAAACGATAGCGATCCTATTATAGCTAAACTTGCACCCCAGCAACTCCGCCGTTGCTTGGGAGATTTAAGAGAGGCTATCCGTTCTCCCCACGATACGGGTTTTTTCTGTTTCCGAGCGATTGAGTGCATCAGACAATGTTTTGTTCTTCTTGAAGACGGGGATGATCACAAGATTTCTTGGGAGCGCATGGGAAAAGATCTGCGTATAAGCGAATCTTGGACTAAAGATCTAGCACCAGTTAGCGTATTACAACGCCACGGAATGGGACACTATATGTCAGAGAAAGACCGTGTCCAGGCAATGCAACGCACATGGCGTGTTGTTGACCGGTTTATCATATACGCTAAAAACGGGTTTGAGCCATTATCGCAAGAGTGCGAGTTGCTGGAATCGAACTAAGCCTTGCCCCGGAGCTCCCGCCATGTCAGAACCACGTCCCAACCGCCTCTACTTCGGCGACAACCTGTCTATCCTGCGGGAGCATGTGGCTGACGCCAGTGTGGACCTGATTTATCTCGACCCGCCTTTCAACTCCAACGCCACCTACAACGTGCTGTTCCGGGAGCGCAGCGGCGACGAGTCGGCGGCTCAGATTACTGCTTTCGACGACACTTGGCACTGGAGCCTGGAATCGGAACGCGCCTATCAGGACGTCATTACCCACGGGCCGGCCAAAGCAGGGGAACTGCTGGCAGCTATGCGCGCCTTCCTCGGCCAGAACGATATGATGGCCTACCTCACCATGATGGCCCAGCGGATGATAGAACTGCACCGCGTCCTCAAACCCACCGGCAGCATCTACCTGCACTGCGACCCCACCGCCAGCCACTACCTGAAATTGTTGTTGGATGCGGTGTTTGATCCTGTGAATTTCCGTAATGAGATTACTTGGCAAAGGACGGAAGCTCACAATACCGCTGGAAAATATGGCAACATAGCCGACATCATCCTATTCTATACAAAGTCTGCTAGCGCGATATGGAACCGGGGATTTCATAAATACTCCCACAGTGAACAACAGTATAGTGAACAGCAAATGAAACGATTCAGAAATATAGATGAAGATGGCCGACGGTATCGACTGGATGATTTGACTGCTCCGAGACCTAACAGCGACTCCGGAAAATTTGAGTGGCGGGGGACAATGCCAGGGCTTTCTCGAGGGTGGGGATATAGGATTGAGCAACTAGAACAGTGGTGGCAAGGGGGGCGGATTCGAGTCAAAAGAGATGGAACTCCACGCATGGATGGATTAAAGGTCTATCTCGATGAATCGGAAGGGAAGGCCCTGCAGAATATATGGACTGACATTCCGAGAATACCTAACACTTCGTCGGAGCGCCTCGGCTACCCCACGCAAAAACCCGAGGCACTGCTGGAGCGCATCATCAACGCCAGCAGCAATGAGGGCGATGTTGTGCTCGACCCCTTCTGCGGCTGTGGCACTGCCGTGGCCGCCGCCGAGCGGCTCAACCGGCGCTGGATCGGCATTGACATAACACACCTTGCCATCTCCCTGATTCGCCACCGGCTCCATGACACTTTTGGCGGCGATTTGCGACCCTACGATGTGGTCGGGGAGCCGGAGGACTTGGGCAGTGCCGGGGCGTTGGCGCAGCAAGACCGCTATCAGTTCGAGTGGTGGGCCTTGGGCCTGGTGGACGCCCGCCCGGCCCGGGACAAACGCAAGGGCGCGGACAGCGGCGTCGACGGCTACATAAATTTCTTCGACGACAACAGCGGCAAGCCCAAGCGCATCGTCGTTCAGGTGAAAAGTGGCCACGTCAACCGGGGAATGATCGCTACCCTGAAAGGCGACATGGAGCGGGAAAAGGCCCAACTAGGGTTGTTCGTAACCCTCGCGGAACCTACCCGCCCCATGCTGCAGGAGGCCACTGCTGTTGGGTTCTACGAACCGGAGCATTTTCCGGGCCACCAGTATCCCCGCCTGCAAATCCTCACCATCGAGCAACTGTTGGCTGGCCAGCAAGCCGATTACCCCCGAATGGGCCTGCAAACCACCTTTCGGCAGGCCCTTCGGCGGCGGCGCGCCGAAGGCCGGCAGTCGCCCCTCGCCTGACTAACAACCAGCGAAACCGCGAATCGAAATCCATTGGCCAGGACGTGACGGGTTTTAGCCGGCGGCCCCGGCCGTATGCTCCAAACCGGGTTCGCCCAATCAGACCGGCTCAGCGATAAACACCGGGATGGTGCGTGATGTCCGTTCCTGGTATTCCTGATAGTTCGGAAATGCCGCCACCGCCAGATCCCAAACCCGGGCTCGTTCCTGTGGGTCAGCAACCTCCCGAACCCGCATCGTGAATACCTCGGTTTGGTCCCGGATTTCCACGTTGGTGTCGTTCCGCAGGTTATAAACCCAAACCGGGTTCTTCGGCGCTCCTCCCCTGGAACCCACCAGCACGTAATTGTTGCCATCCTTCACACGCATCAGCGGCGTCTTGCGGATGGCGCCCGTCTGGTTGCCCTGGTTCGTAACGATAATTACCGGAAAGCCGGTGTCCCGCAACTGTGTCGCCTCGGTGCCCCCGCTGCCCTCGTATTGTTCCACCTGTTCGCGCACCCAATCGGTGGGCGACGGTATGTATTCTGCCATCGGTTGTCCTCCTGGTATGGTCGCTGGTGTGGTCGCCGGTGTCGTCGTTGGAAACCGGCCGCAAAGTGTTGGCGCCGGATTTCCGGTCGATGCTCACTCACCGTCAGGCAGGTTTCGCGCAATATGATACCCCGACTCACCGGTTTACTCTATACGAACGGCAAGCAGCGGAACCCGTGCGCCGCCGGAATCGCAGGATAGTTTCCCCAAACGCGGGGGCGGGATGCCGGTTATACTAAGGTGGAATTAATTTCCGGAGAGCCATCCGCCATGCCAGTCGACGCAATCAGTCTCGAGGTCTTCAAAAACATGTTCATCTCCGTGTCCGAGGAGATGGGCGTGGCGTTGCAACGCACCAGCTATTCCACCAACATGAAGGAACGGCAGGATTTCTCGTGCGCGCTGTTCAATCCGGCGGCGGAGATGGTGGCGCAGGCGGCGCACCAGCCGGTGCATCTGGGGGCCATGCCGGCATCGGTGCAGGCGGCGTTGCAGACATTCCCGCAGGAATCGCGCCGGCAGGGATTGCGCGCCGGCGACATCGTCATTCTCAACGACCCCTACATGGGCGGTTCCCATCTGCCCGACATTACGCTGGTGGCGCCGGCCTACGTGGAGATTGACGGCGCCCGCGAGTTGATCGGATACGTCAGCAACCGCGGCCATCATTCCGACGTGGGCGGGATGGCGCCGGGCTCGATGCCGCTGTCCACCGAACTCTACCAGGAAGGACTGATTATCCCACCGCTGAAGCTCTCCCGCGGCGGTCGCATCAATCAGGAAGTGGTGTCCCTCATCTGCCGCAACTCCCGCACTCCCGATGACCGTCGGGGGGACCTGGCGGCGCAGATTGCGTCCATCCGCGTTGGCGAAAAGCGCCTGATCGAGATTGCCCAACGCTACGGCCTCGCCGACACCCACGAGCACATGGACGCGCTGCTGGACTATTCGGAGCGTTTGACCCGGCGGGCCATCGCTGAGATTCCCGATGGCGTGTACGAAGTTTCCGACTACATGGATGACGACGGCCAGAGTGAAGAGCCGGTGCTGATTCACGTGACGGTTACGGTGTCCGGCGACCGGATGGCCATAGATTTCACCGGCACGGCTGCGCAAAGGCCCGGTTGCATCAACGCGCCACGGGCCGTTACGATTTCGGCCTGCCTGTATGTGGTGCGATGCGTGGTCGGCAATGAAGCGCCGGCGAACCAGGGCTGCTTGCGTCCGGTTGACGTAATCACGCCCACTGGCAGCCTCGTTGACCCACTGCCGCAGCGCGGCGTCGCCGGCGGCAACGTGGAAACGTCGCAACGCATCACCGACGTGCTGTTGTCCGCGCTGAGCCAGGCCCTGCCCGACCGCATTCCAGCCTCGTCGCAGGGCACCATGAACAACATGATTATCGGCGGCCACGACCTATCCCGCGACAAGCCTTACGTGTACTACGAGACCATCGGCGGCGGTATGGGCGCACGTCCCGACAAGGACGGCATCTCCGGCATCCATACCCACATGACCAACACCATGAACACTCCGGTGGAAGCGCTGGAGTTTGCCTTCCCGCTGCGGTTGCGTCGTTACGCTCTGCGGCGCGGCTCCGGCGGCGACGGTTTGCATCGGGGTGGCGATGGTCTGGTCCGGGATGTCGAGTTTCTCAGTCCGGCCCGCGTCACCGTATTGTCGGAGCGCCGCCGGTTCTCCCCGCCCGGCTATCACGGCGGACACCACGGTGAGCGCGGCGAAAACGTGCTGCTGAAGGGCGGCTACGAAGAAGTCATACTGGCCGGCAAGGAGACTCTCGACGTGGATGCCGGCGACATCCTCAGCATCCGCACGCCCGGCGGCGGCGGCTGGGGCGCGACAGAATAAATTTACATGGATGCACAGGATGGACAGGATATTGATAGACAGGATGTTGATTGATTTATCCCGTTCATCCTGTTTATCCATGCAAAAATTTATCCATGTAAAATGACTATGTTCGATATTGCCAGCGCCGCCACCATAGCCGCAGTGCAGGAGCAAGTGGTGGTTTGCCGGGCCTGCCCTCGGCTGGTTGACTGGCGGGAAGAAGTGGCCCGTGTCAAACGGCGCATGTATCGCGACGAGCCCTATTGGGGCGCTCCGCTGGCCGCATTCGGCGACCCACAGGCCCGTTTGTTGGTGGTTGGTCTGGCTCCGGCGGCCCACGGCGGCAATCGCACCGGTCGGATGTTCACCGGCGACCGCAGCGGCGACTGGCTGTTTGGCGCGCTGCACCGGGCCGGTTTCGCCAACCGGCCGGAGTCGGTTCGGCAGGGCGACGGGCTGGCGCTGGAAGGCGCCTTGATTACGGCGGCGGCCCGTTGCGCTCCACCCGCCAACAAACCCACCACCGCTGAGTTGGCAACCTGCCGGCCATATATCGCGCGCGAAATCGAACTGCTGGCCGACCTGCGGGTGGTGGTGGCGCTGGGCCGCATCGCATTTGACGCTTTCCTGCGCGCGTATGCCGACTCCGGACGGGTGACGCCCCGGCGAAAACCGCCCTTCGGCCACGCTGTTGAATCGCAGCTGCCCGACGGCGGCCCGCTGCTCATCTCCTGCTACCACCCCAGCCAGCAAAACACCCAGACCGGCCGGCTGACGCTGGATATGCTGGACGCGGTTTTCCAGCGGGCGCGGGAGGCGTGTGACGGGTGATGCTAAGGCTGCTCCCAAGGATTAATGACCTCTAGATCCAACCCGTCAAAGTCCCTGACATTTCGGGTCGCCAGTGCAAAATCGTTAGCCTTGGCTATGCCGGCGATTAGCGCATCGCCGAGGTCGAGCGTTCTCCCAGAGCGACGAGATTGAGCCCGGAATGACGCGGCCCAAATGACGCGGCCCATTCGGCTCCGGCCCGGTCCAGCGATAGAATCCTGTCGCCGTATCTGGCCAAAAGACTCAGATGATTGGTGTACAACCGGTCGCGCCGCTGTCCGGCAGGGAGTAATTGCAGACCGTATTCCAGTTCGTGCACGACCACTGATGACAGCCAAAGTTCGTCCTGCTCAACCAGAAACGAAATAACTGCCGGGTTCGGAACCTCGTTGGATAATTCCGATACTACATTGGTATCCAGAAGGTAGCCGTTCATTCATCGCCTTCTTCAATGAACGGGATTGTTCTCTTGGAGCTCCGGTCTTTTGGAATCTCCAGGTTTGTGCCTCGCGGCACGTTCTCAACCAGCCACTGGCCCAGGGGTTTTCTCGGCTCAGCCCATTGCTGACCGGATTCAACCGGCGCCACAACGAAAGTCTTCCCTGCCCCGATATACTGCGGCCCATCCGTCTCGGCAAGGCGCAACACCTCGGGCAGGTTCGCCTGGGCATCGGCCACCGTCCACGCCTTATTGGGTTTAGAAACGGCCATCGTATGTCACCTTCCCTACGGCAATACCTTTACCAGATATTGGTGTCTCCCAACAATTGTACCTCAAACCACTCCTTCGCCCCCTCCCACCCCGCTTCGGCCTCGGCGCGTAGGCGGCGCGCCTCTTCCCTGCGATGGCGGACTTCGGTGGCGATGAAGTCCTGCGCTGCCAGATCGTGTATCACTTTGAATTTTGATTGAATTACAGATGGAGATGAATTTACAGGCAGTCAATAGTGATATTGTGAACATTAGGCGCGTTAGAAATCGTGCTAGCATTCTGACCGTAAGGGGTTTTCATCACTGTGCGAGTTGGTTTTCCGATTTGCCTAAATCCATCTTAGACAGGGAGAATAAATAGAATGGATGCTCAGTTTCTCATATCTCTGGTAGTTGGAGTTGTCTCGGTGGTGCTCGCCTTAGTAGCTATCTGGCACAGCGTCCAGTCAGAGCGACGAAGTAACGAAAACTACAACCGTACAAAGGACCTGCTAGCTGAGATTGACAAGAAGGCAGCGGTTATCGAATCGACTATGAACAGTACGCAGGACAAGTTGCTTGATACTGTTACCGCCATCGCGCGTCCCAAAGAGGCAACCGAAGAGGAAAAGATCATGAACTATTTGCTGCCGTCCATCATAGACAATCCTGCTCTTTTAGATAGGCTGATTGAGATGGGGGCACAGCAAGGAGGTCATAGTGAGTCCTAGCACTTGGTTGACAGCGGTAGTTACCCCTACGATGTCTCCACTCTGCCACGAGCGCTGATTACCCTTTATTACGTCTGCGAGTCTTGAGCAAGTGCATGGAAACCCATCGCCCGCTGTACTCCGTATCTTGCTGTGTGCATCGCAATCTGTTCCGCTGCAAACGCCGTCGCCTCGTACAGATCAACCAGGTCGCTATCCTTCTCCACGTACAGCAGGCCGTTCATTCCGTTGTGATACCGCAGCTCCTCCAGCGTCATCCGGTTGCGTTTGATGCCGTTGCAAGTCCGGTGCAGCAGGGCCAGGTTGTAGAGTTCATCGTTGCCCTGCGTTCCCTGCGCGGCCTTGCGCGCCCGGATGTGGTCTACTTCCAGCAGCGTTTCGTCCAGGCTGCCGTTGGGACGGCGGGGTTCGTAGCCGCAACCCCAGCACACCGGCCCGAACTTGTTGATGAGCAGCTGCTTGGCTTCCTCTTTGGAAATGCGCCCCGACCAGCCCGACGACTGCGTGCTCGGTCTGGCGCCCCGCCGCGCCTGTTGCAAGCCGTGGTGCGGCGCCGGGTCAACGTCGTCCCGCCTGGGCAACTCATTAGGGCCGATGGTGTGGCTGGTCGTCCACTGCTGCGGTTCCTGAAACCCCTTGTCTTTTCTGACCGAGGCCAGCGCATCCCTGGTCGCGTCGGTCATCCCCTCCAGCGCAATGCCGTTCAGATAGAAACGGCGTTTCAGCATCGTCCAGGCCCGATACGCCATATCGCAGGCCACCCACTGCCGGCCCAACGTCTCGGCGGCGATGGCGGTGGTGGCGCAGCCGGCGAAAATGTCCAACACCACATCGCCGGGGTTGCTGCTGGCCTTGATGATGCGCTCATAGAGGGCCAGAGGCTTTTGTGTGGCGTAGCCGGTGCGCTCGTTATGCCACGACCTCAACGGTTGAATGTCAGTCCAAACGTCGTTAGCGGGAGCGCCCCGGTGTTCGTCCAGATACACTTTCAACCTGGGGACCCCATTCCTAGTCCAAAATATCTTATCGTCTACCAATAGTCTTGCGATGCCAGCATCGTCATACATCCAATGTCTTCCTTCGGGCGGTGCAATTGAACCACGTTCACCGAAGTTTCGGACTGGCCCCGTACCGGCACCGGATAGGTCTGCCGACATAAACCTGCGCCCGTCAGAGTCTTTGTAGCGATAGTAATTTTCAACGTAAGTCGGATCTAATGGTTGAAAAATGGGATTCCAAATTGATTGGGAACTTTTGCGATAGAACAGGATGCAATCATGGACGCTGCCCAGCCCTTTCGCGTCGCTATGGCTTGTAGTTCTGCGCCACATGATTTCGGATTTGAAGTTTGTCGCTCCAAAGACTCCATCCATCAGCATCCGCAAGTAGCTGTTGGCGTGGCTGTCGCAGTGCAGGTAGATGCTGCCGGTGGGCTTGAGCACACGACGGCACTCTATGAGCCGCACCGCCATGAAAGCGATGTAGGCGGCTTCGTTTTCTGACGCGCAAGCCTCCACCGCCTGGATTACGGCATGAACGGACGGGTAATCATCCTCAATCATCATCTTCCAGGCCGGGTGGATGTCCTCGTCCCAGCTCCAGATGTCATGGACGCGGGTTTCGCCCTGGCCTTCGTTGTGTTGAGCGCCGTGAGCCTGGGCCAGGGCAATTTCCTCAGCGTATTCGGCGTCGCTGATGGGCGGCCGCGGGTTGCCGGTAAAAGTCTCGTTGGCGGCAAAGGGCGGGTCAATGGCAATCAGGTCGATGCACTCATTGTTCAGGCTGCGCAGGAACGGCAGGTTGTCCATAATCGCCAGCGTCCGGTTGGCAACGTTCAGCTCGCTCATTTCGGTTTGCTCCGGAGTAATGGTTTCGTTCGTGTGGCCGCCATTCTATCATTGGGCCCCTCTGCGACTGATGCCCAACGTGTCACCGTGCTAAAATGCCCCAACCTTTAGGAGCCATTATTCCCCATGAAGTATGACGTTATTGTAATTGGCGGCGGCGCGGCCGGTTGTGTGGTAGCATCCCGACTCTCTGAAAACCCATCCCGCTCCGTGTTGCTGCTAGAGGCTGGCCCCGACTATCCGGATCCGGCATTGCTGCCCGACGAACTGCGGTACGGGCATACCCGCGATGCCGAACGGCAGGATGGGCCGCATAACTGGTCGCTGACCGGGACCATAACCGCTGAACAGGGCGAGATTCACGTTGCCCAGGGCAAGGTAATCGGTGGTGGCAGCTCGATTAATGGGCAGGTGCTGTTGCGGGGTTTGCCGGAGGATTTCGCGATGTGGGCGTCCTGGGGCAATGACCGCTGGGCGTATACCGACGTGCTTCCCTACTTTCGCAAGATGGAGACCGATGGGGATATTCATGACGACTTTCATGGCACCGATGGGCCCGTCCCGGCGGTGCGTCGGCAAAACGAAACCTGGCCGCCGATTCAGCGGGCGTTTTACGAATCGTGCCGCGCTGCCGGATATGCCGATTGCCCGGACCTGAACGGCCCGGAACCGGGCGGCGTTGGCCCGATCCCGATGAACAATCCGGGTGGTGTGCGAATGTCCACCGCCTTGACCCATCTCAGTCCTGGTCGCCATCGCCTGAACCTGACGGTGCGCGGCGGCGTCGTGGTGCGGCGCATCCGGTTCGACGGTCAACGCGCCTGCGGAGTGGAAGCCGAAAGTGGTGGGCAGGTTTTCAACATCGATGCCGACCGCGTCGTGCTCAGCTCGGGCGGCATCAAATCCCCGCACCTGCTGATGCTATCTGGGATTGGGCCAGCCGAGTCGTTGCGCCAGTACGGTATAGATGTACTGGTCGATCAGCCGGCGGTGGGCCAAAACCTGTGGAATCACCCCATCGCCAGCGTCGGCCTGCGCGCCCGCGATGGCGTGCCGCTGTCGCCGGACGCCCAGGGGGTGCGAATCGCCCTGCGTTACACCGCCACCGGTTCGAGCACATCCAACGATGTCATGATAATGACCAACTCCATCTTCTCGCCGCTGTCGGGAGATGTTCTGCCGGACCGCGGTATCAGGCTGTCCTGCGCGCTCGAATTGCCGGCCGGTAGTGGCGAGGTCGAGTTGCAATCGGCTGACCCGCTGCAACAGCCCCGGTTCAACTACCACTACATGGAAAACGCCTGGGATCGGGAGCGGCTGCGCGAGGCGGTGCGCTTGTGCCGGCAGCTGGTGGATTACCCGGCCTACGCAGAGGTGCTGGACCAGTGGGTTTCCCCCACCGAACCGGAGCTGGCCGACGACGATTTGCTGGACGATTGGCTGAAACGCACCATCGGTTCAGCTCGGCACATGTCGGGCACCTGCAAGATGGGCCCCGACCGCGACTCGGCGGCGGTGGTGAACCAGAGCCTGCAGGTGCGTGGCGTCGAGGGGCTGTGGGTTGCTGACGCCAGCATCTTGCCGCAAGTGCCCAGGGCCAACACCCACGCCACGGTAATCATGGTGGCCGAACGGCTGGCCGGGGAGTGGGATTAGGTTCTGTTGGCAATTAGCAAACCCACCCGTCACTTGGCAAACCAACCCGCCACTCCCGCGAAAGCGGGAGTCCAGAGACGGTGTGATGAAAGAACGAGAACCTTGATTAACGACTTCGGCCACTGGATTCCCGCTTTCGCGGGAGTATCAGTGTAATGCTAGTCTTACGCACGAGGTCCCTCCTAGAGGAAATCATTGAAAGTTGACAGCGTTCATCGCACACAGTGACTGGACGCCTGTCTCAACGAAGGTAACTGTTCACTTTTGGGGGGACGGAAACGGTGGGCAGTGGAAATTTCGTGCTTGGCTGCCCATCCACAACTGGCCGAATAGTCGGTAGATCCCCGCAAGTCTGAACAGTTACACCAACGAAGCTGTCAGTGCCGTTGCGCTAAATTATGTGCTACCATTCCTCGTCCTACGCAAGCATTCCGAGGCACTGCTATGACCACTAAAATCCCCACATTTCTCCCCGGCGCGTATATCCCAAAATGGGTTGACCCTGATACCTTCATTTCCCCCGACCCACTCCCGATGCCCGACGCCATGCACCAGGAACCCTACTTCACCGACATTATGAGCACCCTGCGCCGGCATCTGCGCGGACAGCCCGATACGCTGATTTCCGGCGACAGCTGCCTCTACTACGATCGCGACAACCTCAACAACCGTTACGAACCCGATTGCTACATCGCTTTCGATGTTGACGTTGACGTCATCTGGCCTCGTAATGGCTATATGACCTGGGTAGCCGGCAAACCGCCGGACTTTGCCTTGGAAATTGCCTCGGAAACCACGTGGCAGCGGGATATGTTCACTAAGCGGCGCGATTACGCCCGCATCGGCATCGGTGAGTATTGGCGGTTTGACGGCACCGGCGGGGATTACTACCCAGACGCGCTGGCCGGCGATCGGCTGATTGACGGCCAGTACGAACCGATTCAGATGAAAACGGAACCGGACGGAACAGTTTGGGGATACAGCGCAGTCCTTGACCTGTACCTCTGTTGGGATAGCGGCTGGCTGTTTTTCTGGGACCCCAAGACGGGCGGATTCCTGCGTAACATCGACGCCGCCGATGACGCCCGGCAGGCCGCCGAGGATGCGCTGGCGGCGACTCAAGGGGAACTGGCGGTTACTCAAGGGGAACTGTCGGTAACTCAGGAAGAGCTAACGGCATCGCGTTCCGCCGAGCAAAACGCATCGGAGCAGCTGGAAGCCGCACAAGAAACCATACGTCGGCTCCGGGAGCAACTGGGCGCATCAGAACCCGGCTGAATTACTATCACACCATCTTTCTCTATTAAGGAATGGCCAACTATGTTTGATTTGTTGATTACCGGTGGAACGGTGGTGACGCCCAGTGAAGCGGCGGTGCTGGACATTGGCGTGCAGGACGGGCGCATCGCGGCGATAGCGGCGCCCGGTACGCTGACCGACGACGCGACGCAAACGCTGGACGCAACCGGACGCATCGTTACGCCCGGTGGGATTGAACCCCATGCCCATGCTGCGGCCAACGTGCGGCCCGGGGCCCATGAGCTAGTTGCCGGCGTCCCCAACGCCGGCCCGCTGGAGCACTCCCTGGGGGCGATTTGGGGCGGCACCACCACGGTGGTGGACTTCGCGCCGGCGCCGGAGGGGGAGTTGGTGGGCGGTGTCCACGATTTCCTGTCGGTATGGAACGGGAATACTTACACCGACTACTCGGCCCACATCATCTATTCCAGCCGAAACTCCGCCGACAGCATCGCCCGCGTCGGTGAGCTGATTGAGAATGATTTTCCCAGCGTCAAGATTTTTACCACCAACATCAGGCCGCCGTCGGACCCGCCGTTGACGCTGACTCCCGTAGGCCGAATTGACAATGGCCGTCTCGCCGACCTCACGGCGCAGCTGGCGCGAAACGACGGAGTCTTGGCGGTGCACGCCGAAGACGACGAATTGGTGATGTACAACTACTTGATGGCGCGTCAGCGGGACAACTGGGACTGGTATAACGCGCACCTGATTCACTCCAAGGAGGTGGAGGATCTGGCATTCCGCGATGTGATTCGAATCGCCGAACAGAACGGCGCTGGAATGTATTTCGTTCACGTAACGGGCAACGATGGCGTAAACGCGGTGGCCGCGGCGCGCAGTCGGGGCCTGCCGGTGTACGGCGAGGTGTTGACCCTGGCCCTGTCCTTCAACTGCTGGCAGTACCGGGAACCCGACGGCATGAAATACCACACCTACCCGTCGCTGAAATACCCGGAAGACGGGGACGACCTGTGGTCCGGCTTGCTGGGCAACAACCTCACATTTACCGCCACGGACAGCAGCTTCACCACCTATCTCGATAAAACCGCCGGACGCAACGTACAGGATATGCGGGGCGGCAACATCGGCATCGAAATTCGGATGGGCGTCAACTACAGCGAGGCGGTGGTGAAGCGTGGTATGCCGCTGACCCAGTACGCCAACATCACCTCCACCAACGCGGCCCGCCTGCTGGGAATGTACCCGCGCAAGGGCGTCATCGCCCCCGGTAGCGACGCCGACTTTGCCATCATCGACCCGACGTTCAGGAAGCGACTCACCATGGATGATTTGCACTTGCGCGATTACAGTCCCTGGGAAGGCTGGGAGGTTAGCGGCTGGCCGACTACTGTCATCCTGCGGGGCAAGGTTATGGTTGATAACGGTCAGCTGCTGGGTGATCCCAACGACGGGCAGCTGGTGCGCCGGCGGATTGACCCCGCCGTGCTGCAACGGCCGGCGTTCTAGCCGGAACCAACCGCATTGGAAAACGAGCCGAACACTGTCCTTTATTGTCGGTTCTGCGGCAACCTGAATCCGGAAGGTTCCGGACTGCGCTGTAGCCAGTGCGGCGCCTACTCCGGCATGGAAACGGTTGTCGAAGACGAGGCCCGCCGCCGGTCGCGTCGCATCCGGCTGGATTTCCTGCGCAACCGCATCACCCGCATCGCCATTGTGGTCGTGCCACTGCTGATGTTATTGGTGTGGGTGCTCTGGGGGTACACGGGATTGCCGCCCGACCCTCCACTGCCGACGACAAACATCGGAGACACTTCGGTAGCGCCGGCGCCTGGTGACTGGCCGCAGGCACGCGGGGGCGTCACCAACACCGCGGCCAGCGTAGGTCATCTGGACGTATCCGCAGAGGGGGTGACCGACGTGGCGTGGCGTTACGTCGCCGGCGCCCCCGTCGTGGCGGCTCCGGCGGTAGTCGGCGGCCGGGTGTACGTTACGGCTGAGGATGGAACCGTTACCGCCCTGGACCAGAGCAGTGGAGAGGTGGTGTGGCAGTACGAATCCGGTCTGACTGCTACGGTAACGCCGGCGGTTGTCGATGGTCTGGTCTTTGTGGTGTTCCGCCCCGGCGTTGTATCCGCGCTCAACGCCGACACCGGCGATGTGGTTTGGTCGCGCCGATTGCAGGTGGCGTCCCTACCCTCGCCCACCGTTGCCAACGGCAGGTTGTTTGTTGCCGAAACAGACCAGAATCGCCTGTTGGCGATGGACGCTGCCACGGGCGCGGATTTGTGGGATTACCACTTGAGTGACTGGGTAATCGCTCCGCCGGCCATAATTGACGGCAAGGTAATTGCCACTTCCAACGACTCCGTAATTCACATCGTGGACGAGACGACCGGCCAACGTCGGATGATATTCGACGCCGGCCAGGGCCGGTGGGTGCGCGGCGCTCCGATAGTGACCGACCGTCTGTTGCACGTGAGCAGCAACGGTGGGCGCGTTTGGGGCATCGATTATCAGGGCCACCGTTATCCACTGGAGCGGCAATGGCTCTATGTGCGTACTGTGGTTTGGGTTTGGGGATTCACCAACCGGGGGCCCATACAACAAGGCTCCGTCTGGGCGGTTCGAACTGACGGCGAGCAGCCATATTCGCCGGCGCTGGCCGGAACAACGGCGGTGATTGCCGACACCACCGGGGTTGTTACCGGATTGGATATGGGCGCGGGCAGGATACTTTGGGAAACTGACCTTGCCGACGACATCAACGTAGCGCCCACCGTAGCCAGCGATGTGGCCCTCATCGCCCTGGAATCCGGCGAAGTAGTGGGGCTGTCGGTAGCAGACGGATCCCGGGCATGGTCGGCGCCGATGGCGGGCCTGGTAACCGCCTCGCCGATCATAGCCGGCGACCGGTTGCTGGTGGCAACCTCCGAAGCTGGCGGAACGCTGGTAAGCGTCGCCGGCGTAGCAAAGCAAGTGATAGAACCGTAATTCAATTCGATGATGTAAGCCCCAATCTATTCTAATATCGCATTTGACATCGATTTTCGTAAGCAGGTTATAATGCTACGAATGAAATCAGCAAGCCGGTGATGCTGCGGTATTGATTGAGACGCGCGTCGCCGACGCCCATACGAAGCAGGGGGTTATCCTGATGACGTGGCGACGAATGTGGCATCCGAGAGTTTTGCTGACGCTGGCAGTGGTGACCGGCCTGGTGGCGGTAGTGGCTTGCGGCGGGACAGCCAGCCCGCAACAAGACGCGGGTACTACGGCTGCATCAGCCCCGACACCAACCCTCGACCGATTGGCTGCGGCGGACCCACCGACGCCCACGGCGCCGTTGGATGCTACTCCTACGGCAGTTCCGGTTCCCACAGTGATGGCAGCCGACGTAAGGCCTGATTGGTGGGTGGAGGGTGCAAGCAAGCTCTACCGGGGTGATTTTCCGCTGGTTGCCCAATACAACCCCGGGTTTTGGGATGTGCATTACGGCGGTTCAATGAACACCGTGTTGATACCGTCCGGGCCTCGCTTTAATCAACTTCTCGAATACAACCCGGTAAGTCCGAGCGAAATTATTGGCGACGTGGCGCTGAATTGGGAGTCTTATCAGGACGGGGAGGAATTCGGCTACATCTTCCACCTGAACCCGAACGTTACGTTCACCGACGGGCATCCGTTGACTGCGGAAGACGTAGTGTACTCTCTGAATCGCATCACATTAGGACAGGTGGAAGAGGGCGTGCTGCGGGCCCGCACCGGCATGATGAATAACTTCCTGGTCTATGACACGTTTGAAGCCGTGGACGATTACACGGTGAAAGTTCCGTTGCGCTATCCGGCGGCGAGTTTTCTGCCCAATCTGGCGTCGGACTACATGAAGATTTACCCTAAACACGTTGCCGAGAACCTGACCCAGGATCAGGCCAACAAGGGTATTGGTCAGGAGGACGCCTTGGCGTCGATCAAAGCCGGACAACCCGAGGGACTTATTGGGTCAGGCCCGTGGATGTTGCGGGAGTGGGAGAAGGACACGGGCTATTCCTTTGACCGCAATCCCAACTATTTCAAAACCGGCCGGCCTTTCTTTGAGGGATTGAAAATATACCTGATTGTGGATGTGGCACGTAATCTGTCGGCTCTGCAAACCGGGCAGGTTTTCGGAACCTATCAGTCGGTTACCACGCATACCCCAGAAAATGCGGCGCGTCTGGAACAGGATACCGACGGTCGCGTGCGTGCATTGGTGTTGGTAGGCTCTGCCGTTCAATCTTATTTCCTCAACACTAATAAAGCGCCTTTCGATGACCCGCGGGTTCGGCGGGCGTTCTACCTGGGGCTTGACCGCGACCTGGGCGTAAGTCAGGCGGTGCAGGGATTCGGGTTGCCGGGCACTTTCTTTTCGCCAGGCATTGTTGAGGACCTGGAAGAAACGCGTGACATCGATGCGGCGTTCGCCACCGACCGCTCCGCCGCGCTGGCGGAAGCCCGTGAGTTATTAACCGCCGCTGGCTACTCCGAAGGATTCAAAATTACGCTAAACGTGGTCAATACTGCGCCGGCGCTACCCGGCGCGGAAGTAACGGCGCCGCAGATGAGGGATGACCTGAATATCGACATCGAGATTCAACCAACAGACTTGGCTACCATGTACGTCGGAATGCGCGACGGTGTAGCCAACATGAGTTCGGTGGGTACGGGCATCATCCTGCGCGACCCTGGCGACATCATCAACCAGTTCTATTTGCAGGACGTTTTGCGTAACCCTCACAACTGGCAGAACGACCGGGTGGATGAGCTAATCGCCTTGCAGAACGAGGCCATAGACCCGGCGGTGCGTCAGGGTCACCTGGTAGAAATGGCTAACATTTTGCACCGGGGAGAAAGCCACTGGGTGCCCTATTTCTGGTATTCCACCGCCGGGGCCTATGACTATCGGATCCGGAACTTCTACTACCCACCCACGGTGCAGCTCATCAAGAAGTGGGATCACCAGTGGTTTGACGAGGATCGGGAAATGCCCGACGGAGTGGGCTACGTGCCGTAGTGGAGAACCGGGAATATGCTTGGGCAAAACGGAGGAATTAGTCGCATTGTGCCCTGCTGACGCCGTATTTTCGTCAGCAGGCGCGTATTATCGGGAGCCGAAAGCAATCAACGTAATACTGTTGGCTTTGCAATATCTTCGTTCGTTGGTTGACATTAATTTATCGCTCGATTACTATCGGTCGTCGCTGGCAAATTGATGCCGGCATATCCCGCAGTGTGCCGTTTAATCGTCTGGTACTGCTGCGAGGCGATAGCTCAGGAGGCTCCATAGATGATTTTCCGACAACTCTGGCATCCCAGGACGCTATTGGCGCTGGGCGCGTTGATTGCGCTGTTGGCCATTGCGGCTTGCGGCGGCACTGCTACCCCGGACCAGGCCGGCGATGGCGGCAGTAGCGAGACCGCTGCCACCCCGACGCTAGACCCGTTCGTCGGCGCTCAGGAACCCACGCCCACTGCACGGCTAGATGCTACGAATACCCCGGTGCCGGTGCCCACGGCAATGGCCGCCGACCAGAGACCCGATTGGTGGGTGGAGGGCGCGAGCAAACATTACCGTGGTGATTTCCCGCTGGTGGCCACCAGCAACCCCGGTTTCTGGGACGTGCATTACGGCGGTTCGATGAACACGGTATTGATTCCGTCGGGGCCGCGCTTCAATCAATTGTTGGAGTACAACCCGGTGAACCCCGGAGAGATAATCGGCGACCTGGCGGTGAGTTGGGAATCCTACGAAGATGGCGATGAGTTCGGTTACATCTTCCAGCTGCACCCGGATGCTAATTTCACCGACGGGCAGCCGGTAACCGCTGAAGACGTAGCGTTCTCCATTGATCGCATCACACTGGGACAGGTGGAAGAGGGCGTGCTCCGCGCTCGCACCGGCTTTCTCAACAACTTCGTAAAGCATGGCACCGCCAAGGCGATTGACGACAAGACGGTGAAAATTCCGCTGCGTTTCCCCGCCGCCGGTTTCCTGCCCAACCTGGCATCCGACTACATGAAGATTTACCCCAAACACGTGGCCGAAAATCTCACGCAGGAGCAGGCCAACCAGGGCTTTACCCAGGTTGATGCTATCGCGGCGATTAACGCCGGCCAACCGAACAGCCTCATCGGGTCCGGGCCGTGGATGCTCCGGGAATGGGAAAAAGACCAGGGGTATGCCTACGACCGAAACCCCAACTACTTCAAAGAAGGCCGGCCTTTCTTTGACGGCCTCCGTATATTCCTGATTAGGGATACCAGCCGCCGACTGTCGGCCCTGCAAGCCGGGCAGGTCTATGGCACCTACCAGCCCGTTACGGGCAGCAACCGGCCCGAAGATATGGCACGCCTGGAGGAAGATACCGATGGCCGCGTGCGCGCTTTCATCCTGGAAGCCTCCGGCATTCAGGCGTATTTCCTGAACACCACAAAACCGCCTTTCGATGACCCCCGGGTTCGGCGGGCGTTCTACCTGGGGCTGGATCGTGATTTGGGCGTAGAAAAGTCCATTATGGGATTTGGTCAGCCGGGCACGTTCTTTGCCCCCGGCGTGGTCGAAGACCTGGAAAGCCTACGTGCCACTAATCCGGCTTACGGCGATCGGGAAGCTGCCCTCACTGAAGCTCGCCAACTCTTGACCGACGCCGGCTTTGCTGACGGATTCAAGGTCAAGGTGAACGTGGTTAATAGCAACCCCTCTCTGTCCAGCGCAGAAGTTACCGCTCCGCAGATGCGGGATGACCTGAACATCGACATCACCATCGAACCCACCGACCTCGCTACCATGTACGTGGGAATGCGCGACGGTGTGGCCAACCTCGACGCGGTGGGCACCGGCATTATTCTGCGCGACCCCGGCGACATCATCAATCAGTTCTACCTGCAGGACGTGCTGCGCAACCCCCACAACTGGCAGAATGACCGGGTGGATGAGCTCATCAACTTGCAGAACCGGGAAGTGGACCCCGCCGTTCGACAGGGCCAGCTGGAAGAGCTGGCTGACATCCTGCACCGGGGCGAGAGCCACTGGCTCCCCTACTTCTGGTACTCCAGCGGTGGAGCCCTGGACTATCGCATCCGCAATTTCTACTATCCGGCGACGGTGCAGCTCATCAAGAAGTGGGACCACGTCTGGTTTGATGAGACCCGCGAAATCCCCCCGGCGAACGTAAAGGGATACCAACCCTAAGCGACGGACTTACTGGATAGACCAACCACAACGCGAGACTTGGCCGGCCCGGATTCACTCTGGGCCGGCCAACGTGTACGTTGGCCACCCGTAGCACAGTAGACGCACCGAGCAGGAGTTAAGGAATGTCACAATACCTATTGCGAAGAATGCTCCTCTTCATCCCCACTATGCTGCTGGCGACCATTCTGGTTTTTGCCCTGTTCTCAATCGTGCCGGGGGATGCGGCAGTCTACCTGCTCACGGGTGAAGATGCTGGCGGGCGCGTGACTAACGACGACTTCGAGCGCCTGCGCAAGGACCTGGGCCTGGACCGTCCCGTCTATGTGCAGTACGCCGACTGGTTGTGGGGTGTGGTGCGCGGTGATCTGGGTGAGTCCCTCTACTACGGTGAACCCTTCGGCTTCGAGTTGCTGGAGCGGTTTGCGAGAACATTTGAACTGGCCGTGCTGGCCATCGGCATGGCCTTTGTCGCCGCCGTACCTTTAGGAATTCTGTCGGCCATGAAACAGGACACCGGAGTGGATTACGCCAGCCGAGTAATTGCATTGCTCGGCATCGCGATGCCCACCTTCTGGATTGGCGTGCTGGTGATTTATGGCCTGGCCTACGGGACGGGCTGGCTGCCCCCGTTAGAATATGCTCACCTGTGGGACGACCCCTGGCAAAACTTGCAGTTGATGCTATTGCCCGCTGCGGTGGTCGGATTCCACGACATGGCGTTTACGGCGCGGGTAACCCGCTCGGCGATGCTCGAAGTTATGCGGGAAGACTATATGCGTACCGCCCGTTCCAAGGGACTACGCGAGTGGGTGGTAGTGGGCCGACACGCGCTGAAAAATGCACTGCTGCCGGTCATCACTGTTTCCGGTTACCAGTTTGGCCGGTTGCTGGGTGGCGTAATCATCGTGGAGCAGATATTCGTGGTGCCTGGTGTGGGCAAGTTCCTGATTGACGCCATCAACCACCGCGATTTTCCGGTTATCCAGGGCGTAATCCTGATGACCGCGGCCGTGGTGCTGCTGCTGAACCTGATTATCGATATGTTGTACGGCATTCTTGACCCCCGCATTCGCTACGGATAGACGGTAGCAATGACCGAGTTGAGCGTAAGAAGCGGCAGGTGTTGTAATGATTGATCAAACTACTGAATCGGCAATATTAACCCATGATGCCATCGCCGCACCCGGGTTGGGAAAGCGTGCGTGGATAGGGTTCTCGCGCTTCGTGCGAACCAAGCCCCTGGGCGCGATTGGCGGTGTCTTAGTGCTGACGCTGGTGGTGGTGGCGTTGATGGCTCCGGTCCTGGCGCCCTACGATCCCAGATCGACACCGGCCGCGCCTTGGGAAGCGCCCAACTCCGCCTATAAGCTTGGCGCTGATTACGTGGGGCGCGATGTGCTGAGCCGCCTGATTTATGGCGCGCGCATCTCCCTGTACGTGGGTTTGGGCAGCGTTCTCGTGGGAATTACCGCCAGTTTTATCATCGGCGTGGCGCTTACCTACACTGGCGGTATTGCAGACATGATCGGCCAACGAATCGTTGACGCGTTGATGTCATTGCCGGGTCTGCTCATCGCGCTGGCGATCATGGCGGTGGTGACACCGTCGCTGAACACGGTGGTCATCGCAATCGTGATTGGGATGGTTGCGCCCGTAATCAGAACAGTGCGATCCCAAGTCTTGTCCATCAAGGAGCTGGATTACGTTACAGCGGCGCGCGCGGTTGGGTCCGGGCCCTACCGCATTATCTTCAAACACATCGCCCCCAACTGCTTTGCCACCTATTTGGTGCTGGCCACGTACTACCTGGGATTTGCCATCATCATTGAGTCTTCCCTGGCCTTCCTGGGCGTGGGCGCCCCGCCAGACCAACCGAGTTGGGGCGGGATGCTGGTGAAGGCCGCCGCTGCTCACGTGAAGAGCGGGCCGTGGTTGGCGATTGCTCCCGGCCTGGCCATCTTCCTGGTGGTAATGGGCTTCAACCTGCTGGGCGACGCCCTGCGCGACGTGTTCGACCCCAGGCTCAGGGGCCGCTAAATCTGCTGGCGCCGAGACCAACTTATGCTGAAACTGCACGCCGCCAATCCGGAACCGGTTTGGCGGCGTAAACAATTCTGGCCGTTGTTGATTCAGAGCAGACGAATCTCAGGAGAGTGGTTAGCTGCCGGGGCGATGGCTGCATTGATACTGCTGCTGGTGTCTGCTTGCGGCGGCGAACCGTCGGCGGGGTCAACGCCGCCCGCCAACCCGACGGCGGCGGCGACACCTGGTGGCACGGCAATTGCTCCCGAGAATACGCCAGAAGGGTACGCCACGGCTACGACCGGCGCGACGGCTATCAAATCGGCCACCGCTACTCCAACGCAGGCGAACCGCACCACCGGCAGCGTAAGCGAAGGAGAAGCAGAGAGAGCCAGGGAGCGGTATCAACGCCTGCTGCGCGCATCGTGGTCAACCGATTTCAGCCGCACCAGCATTGACTTCGACGAAATTATGACCGGCGGCCCACCCAAGGATGGCATCCCCTCCATTGACCAGCCGGTGTTCGAGTCGGTAGGTGATGCCGATGGGTGGCTCGAAGACCTTGAACCCGTTCAGGTAGTGGACATCGGCGGCGATGTGCGGGCCTACCCGGTTCAGATTATGGTTTGGCACGAGATTGTGAACGACACCGTGGGCGGTGAGCCGGTCGTCATCACGTTTTGACCGCTGTGCAACACCGCCTTCGTGTACAGGCGGACGGTAGACGGGCAGACGCTCGGTTTCGGCACCACCGGCGCGCTGCGCAACAGCAACCTACTCATGTATGACCGCCAGACCGAATCCTGGTGGCAGGAGATGGGCGGCGAGGGCGTCATCGGCCACTACACGGGCCAACGACTGGAACAACTGTACCTCGCCATGGTGTCATGGGGCGACTTCAAAGCCGCCTTCCCCGATGGCAAAGTATTGTCTCGCCCCGCCTCCGGTCGCGCTTACGGACGCAACCCTTATGCCGGTTACGATCGGCCCGGCAACGATCCGTTTTTGTTCAGCGGGGAAGCAGACCCGCGTCTGCCGGCGGTGGAGCGTGTTGTCGCCATCGAGCGGGGCGACGTGGCATGGGCCGTGTCGTTTACGACGCTCGTGGCGGAGCAGGTGGTAGCCGCAACCGTGGGTGGCGCCGATGTGGTGGTCTTCTGGACACCGGGCACCGCTTCTGCGCTGGATTCCGGCTCCGTTGCCGGTGGGCGGGATGTTGGCACTGCCGGCATCTTCGCCCCCCGTGCACCGGACGGCAGCCCATTGACGTTCCGCGCCGACGCTGACGGACGCATCACCGATCATGAGACCGGCAGCCAGTGGAACATATTTGGAAGGGCGGTGAGTGGGCCGCTGGCAGGGTCAGCCTTGGAACCGGTCCCCGGTCGCATCGGGCAGTTGTGGTTCTCATGGGCCGTCTATCGACCCGATACCGTGGTTTACGCCGGGTCCGGATAGGGGCAACTCTGCCGCGTGTTTCCGAAAATAAACGGGGGTGACGCAATAATCACCCCGTTTGCTCCTGGTTCGGCAGCGTGCTGGATTACTTGCGGTAGATACTGCGCACCTTGCGTACTGAGGCCAGCCGGGCTTCTGCCAGCATATTGGCGGCTTTGGCGGTGGACATCTCATTTTTGCGCGACGTGGCCAGCACCTCGGCCATCTTCTCGTAGATGCGTTCCGTTTGCTGGCGCGCCCGTTCCGGATTGTAGGTCTGTCCAATCTCTGCGGCGGCGTTGATGACGCCTCCGGCATTAATCAGAAAGTCGGGAGCGTAAATGATGCCCCGGTGATGCAGGGTTTCCCCGTCTTCCGGGGTTGCCAGCTGGTTGTTTGCTCCGCCCGCCACGATTTGGCAGCGCAGTTGTTTAATGGTCTTGTGGTTGATAACGCCGCCCAGGGCGCACGGGGCGAAAATGTCGCATTCCAGGCCGGGTATTTCGTCAACGCCCACGACCATTACGCCCATGCTGCGCGCCCTGTCCAACGCCCCCTCACTGATGTCGGCGGTGATAACCCTGGCGTCTTCTTCCAGCAGGTGTTCTGCCGTGTGCGATGCAACCTTTCCAAAGCCCTGCATGGCGACGGTGCGCCCGCGGAGGGAGTCGGCGCCCCAGGCTTCGGCGGCGCAGGCTTTCATCCCCATGTAGATACCAAGTCCGGTCATTATGGACGTATCCCCGCTGCCGCCCAGCGTTACATCCAGACCGACCACGTGTTGAGTTTCCTGGCGAATGGTTTCGAGGTCGCGCCCGGCCGTTCCGACGTCGGTGGTGGTTACGTAGCGACCGCCCAGCGTATCCACAAAACGACCCCAGGACCGCAACAGCGCTTCGGTTTTCTGAGTGCGGGAATCGCCAATAATTACGCCCTTGCCGCCGCCCAGGTTGAGTCCCGCCGCGGCTGACTTGTAGGTCATGGCTTGCGACAGCCGCAGCGCGTCGGCCAGGGCTTCCGCTTCGCTGGCGTAAGGCCACATACGGGTGCCTCCGCAAGACGGGCCTAACGTGGTGTCGTGGATGGCGATGATGCCCCGCAATCCGGTTTCCGGGTCGCTGTACATTGCTACCTGTTCGTGCCCAAATTCAACCATCGCGTCGAGGGTATTCATTGCGACTGTTTATCTCCTTGCACTGATGCGTAAGATAGTGATGGGTTGGGTAAGGTGGTGGCGTTTGCGGGTACTAATCGGTATGCCATAGGTAGTGGCTTCCTCAAACTTGATACCCATGTTAATTATAGTGCATGACCCAGGAATTTTACTGGTACGCTGGAGCGGCGGCTTTGGATTCTGACGTGACACTACCAGTATTACCGGAGGCGCAATGGCGGCCTGCGCTCATGTGTACCCACCTTTGTCATTGCGAACGTAGCGTGGCAATCTCGTCGTCGTAGCAACGGCGGTTCGCCGACGTGTGTTCAACCTCATCGAGATTGCCAGGTCCCTCGACGAGCTCGGAATGAGCGGGCACTCCTCGCAATGACAGATTGCAGTGGGTACACGTGAGCGACGTGCGAAATCCACGGTGGCGAAGGGTTGGGGTATAATCGGGACAGTTTGTACATTCCAACCCTTCGCAGGAGAACCTCATATGCCCCCCAAAGAGTACGAAAACCCACCAAGCTTGGTAATCGAAGCAACCAAACGTTACCACGCTGTCATCAAAACCGGCAAAGGCGACATGACGGTAGAGTTGCTGTCTGAAGTTGCCCCGCGCGCCGTGAACAATTTCGTTTTTCTGGCGCGTGACGGGTTTTATGAAAACAACCAGTTCCACCGCATCATCAAAGGTTTCATGATCCAGGGCGGATGCCCCAAAGGTGACGGCACCGGCGGCCCCGGCTACCGATTCCGCGATGAAGAAGTAACCCGCGGCTACACTAGGGGCACGCTCGCGATGGCCAACGCTGGGCCCAACACCAACGGCAGCCAGTGGTTTATCGTCCATGGCGCCGACGCGGGTTTGCCGCCCAACTACACCATCTTCGGTATGCTCACCGAGGGCGATGATGTCCTGGACGCGCTGGCTAATGCCCCGGTGCAAACCAGCCGTGGCGGCGAGGCATCTCAGCCCGCCGAACGCCTGGCCATCGAGAACATCGAGATTACTGAGACCGACCTCGCGTAAACCGGCGCGCGCGCCAGGAAACACCACGGCCGCCAGTCATCGCGACTGGTGGCCGTTGCAATGCCAGGCGGGGATTTACCGAGACGATATTAATCGCGCTAGTCGTCGTCTGCCGGAGCCGGGGCCGGCGTAACCGGAGTCGTGGCGGCATCCGGCGCCTCTGGAATTTGCGGTTTCCTGGCGAACAGGAAGCAGACGCCACCGAGGAAGTTGAACCCGGCCAGCACCAGGAACGCGATGGTGTAGGATTCCTGCCAGTCATACATATACCCGGCGAAAGGACCGGCGCCTAGTAGGAGTATGTTCATTGGGATGGTGCTGATGCCCAGAATTTTGCCGAAGTTCCCACGGCCAAAGTATTCCCCGCGTATTGAAGTCGTCAACGGGTTGCGCCCGCCGAAGCCAAGCCCGAACACCACGGCAAAAGCGTAGAACGACCACAACTGAGTGCTGAACGTGAGCAGCACAACGGCGGCGGCCTGGATGGTGGTGAAGATGAACAGGCCGGCGCGCTTGGAATATCGGTCGCCGACGTAGCCGCCAATCAACTGCGCCCACATCGCCACAAACGTATAGGTGGTTACGACCCGTCCGACCTGACTCTCAAAACCGGCGTCCTTCAGAAACAGTCCCAGGTGGGTGAAAATCGCCAGGATTATCATGCTCGTGAGTCCGTGGCCGATGGCAATGAGCCAGAATGCGGGTGTGCGTACCGCTTGCTGGGCGGTCAAGCCCTGTGGCGCAGCGCGCTGGGGGGTCGATCCGGCCCGCGCCGGGGGACGGGCGTCGCCGTCAATTCGCAGGCCCATGTCCTCCGGACTGTTGCGGATGATGAGCGCCAGGGGCACCGCTGCGCCGAAAATGACGAAGGCCAGAGTCAATGCCGTGCCCTGCCAGCCGATGTTGCTGTGGATTCCCCAGTCCATTAGCGGGATGACGATCAGCGCCCCGCCCCGGCTGATCCAGTTCGCCCAGCCCATTGCGGTTGCCATGCGGCGGGCGAACCAGTTGTTGATGGTGGTCATCATGGGAACCCAACTGCCCATGCCCTGGCCCAGGGCCATAATCATGTAGGCAACGTAGAACATGTACAGTGGGCCAACCGGCCAGAATCCAGCGTCAATCTTCCAGAAAACCAGGAAGCCGACACCCAGAATGATGAAACCCAACAGCACCATCTTGCGGGCGCCCAGACGATCGGTTAAGTAACCCTCCAGGGGGCCCATCAACCCGCCTTCAACCCGAGTTAGCGACAATGCCAATGAGAGCGCGCCGCGAGTCCAGCCGAAGTGGTTTTCCAACGCGACCGACCACAGCGTCATGGCGTGGAACAACGGCACCGTTGCCACCGTCATTACAAATCCGGTGGCAAGAACGATGTACCACCCGTAGTAAAAGGTGGGTCGTCGGATACGGAAACGGGCCGGATTTGGTGGTGATGCCTGGGTGGTCATAAATACGGGAAGCCTATGATTTAAAGCACGGTGGTCGCCGCGCAACGGAATATATCTTAACCCTCTGATAATTAGGGGCACAAGGCGCAATGGCTGATTACGAATATCATCATCGGTAACGGTTGAGTGCGGGCTGCCGAATTAATGCCGGAACCGCCCGGCCGACTCGCCAGGACGATTGCAAAGTTGCAGGGATTGACTCTACCCGCTCGTCCTGAGCCTGTCGAAGGACGGTCGCCTGTGGTTCGACAAGATCACCATGAGCGGATGTTAGAGGACTTTGCAATCGTCCTGCCGACTCGCGGGGTCTGCTGACAGTGGGCCAATTCAGGTGCTATAATTCGTTGACGCCCGGTCACACTTAGGAGTCTATAACTTGCGCCACTTTGAACTCGTAGCGATTCTCAGCCCCATGCTCAACCAGGACGAAGCCTCGGCGACGTGGGACGACATCAAGTCGTTCATCTCGAACCGTGAAGGTGAGATCACCGCCGAACAGGTGTGGGGAACCCGTCGTCTGGCCTACCCCATCAGGAAAGGCAACTATAACTTCCTGGAGGGGGCCTACTACCTCAGCTCCTTTGCGGTGGACAATGCGTTCAACCGGGAGCTGGAGACGTACCTGCGCCTGGATGACCGGGTGTTGCGTTCGCTGGTCGTTCGCTGTGATGGGCCGATGGGCGACATCCCGGCGCCTGGCCCGCTGACCGCGCCGTCGCGTTACATTCCGCCCGGGCGTGGCCGTCGCTCCGATGGTGGTGGCCCGGTTCCAGACGTTCCCGGTGGCCCAGTTGCCGGCGGGCCCATACCTCAGCCCGCCACTCCGCCACCCGGCACCCCGGCGCCAGCCGTCGCAGAGCCGGCGCCGGCCGCGCCGTCAGCCGATGCGCTAGAATCGGTTGCCGTCGAACCGCCAGCCGTCGCGCCAGAATCGCTTGCCGCTGAGCCGGCAGCCGTTGCTGAGCCTGTTGCTGTTGAGCCCACGCCGGTCGACGAACCTGAGCCGGTGGCCGAACCGCCAGCTGAACCTACTGCCGAATCCGACGCGGAAGCGGAAGCGTAAATCTACTCGTGAACAAGATAATCATCATCGGCAACTTGGGTCGTGACCCGGAGATGCGGTATTCCACATCCGGGAACCCGATGACGTCCTTCAGCATTGCCAGCAATCGGCGATACACTACTGCCGCCGGCGAGCAGCGTGAGGAAACCGAGTGGTTCAACTGCACCGCTTTTGGTCGCTTGGCCGATACTTGCAATCAGTACCTCGTGCGCGGGCAGCAGGTGTACATTGAAGGGCGATTACGTTCCAGGCAATATGACCGGCGCGACGGAACACCCGGTTTCTCACTGGACGTAAACATTACCGATGTGCAGTTTCTGGGCCGGCGCGGCGAACAACAAGACGGCGGTTCCGCTGACCAGCGCCGCGACAATTACGACGGCGGCGGCAACTACGGCGGTGGTGGCGACGAAGCCATGGCCGATGTTGACGACCTGCCGTTCTAGACTGTGATGGCGCCGTTTACGGGCGCCGAATTACCCCGGATTGGAGAAACTTCCGCTAATGACTACCCCCACCCCTGCATCCGCTCCCGAACCCTCCGCGGCTCCCGGTACGCCGGCTCCCGGAACACCGGCGCCTCCGCCGACGCCGGTTGCTGGCGGCCCCATCAATAATCCTCCCGCTGACGGAGCGCCGCCCCGACGCCCCGGTGGATTTGGCGGCGGGACGGGCGGACCACGCCCCGGCGGCGGTGGGCCCGGTGGTGGACGCCCGCCGGGCAGAGGCGGCCCGCGTACCGGAGGACCCGGAGGGCGTGGCGGCGGACGTCGGTACGGGCCGCGGCGGCGGGTGTGTAACTTCACGGTTGAGAAGGTTACGCCCGACTACAAGGATGTTGACCGGCTGCGCCGCTATATCTCGGAGCAGGGCAAAATCGACCCGACCCGCAAGACTGGTACGTCGGCGAAGAACCAGCGGTTGTTGGCCACTGCGATCAAGCGGGCCCGCTTCCTCGCCCTGCTGCCCTATGCCCCTGAGCACAGCATCAACGTCGGTATGCGACCCGGTGGTAGGTAGCCAGCGTTTCTTAAGATGCTAAACCTGCCGTTGCCCTGGAAACGCAGCGCCGATACCGCTGAAGACGAACCGCCGCAACCATCGGGCCCCCGTCCGGTACGGCGACGGGGAGGGCGTAACCGCAGGGTTGGCGCAACCAGCAACGAAGATGCGACCGCCGCCCGACAACGTCGCAGCCAGGAAGCTCGGCGTCAGCGCATCGCCATAACCGTTGGAGCGGTGTTGCTGCTGGCCATCATAGGAGTGGTCGGCTTTGGCGTTTATCAGGAATTTGTCCGTCCTTCACGTGTTATGGCCGGAGAGGTTAGAGGTGAGCGTTTCAGCATGGGCGACCTGGTGGAGCGCATTCGGGTGCTGCAAGGTATCAACCGCTACCAGGGCGGCCAGGTGGATTTCAGTCGTATTCCGTTCCAGCTGCTGACCGATTTGCTGCACGCTGAGATTTTGCGCCAGGCCGCGCCCGGCCTGCAAATTAACGTTACCGAAGAGCAAATAGACGAGGCCATTGAGTCGATTTTCCGTCCGACGGCCCAACCGGGTCAAGAGGCGGACGATGCGCAACTGGACGCCGAGTTTGAGAACAGGTACGCAAACTTCAAGACCCAGGTGAATCTCACTGACGGCGCCTATCGCCGAATTGTGCAGGAACAGCTGCAAGAGCGCGAATTGTTTGTCCGTATGCTGTCAGCTATTCCGGAAGAGACGCCGCACGTAGAGATTCAGGCCATCGCTTTGAGTGCGAACAGCGACGCATCGCCGGAAGCGGTTAAAGAACGCCTGGTGCTGGGTGAAGATTTCGACAGCGTGGCGCGCGAGCTGAGCGGCTCAGACGGCTACATCGGCTGGGTGCCACAAGGCGCCTTCCCCGAGTTCGACTCCTACCTGTTCGGGGACGAAACGAAGCCGGCTTCGCTGGAACCCGGCGACATCTCCGATTCAATCTACATTGACGAAACCGTCATCATTTTGCAGGCAATCGGCGAGGCGGAAACCAGGGCAGTGGACCAACAGATGGCGATGCAGATGGCGGCGGCTCGCGTTGATCAATGGAAGGATGATCAACTGGCGCAAGGTTCTGACGAAGGTTGGGTCAAGATTAACTTCAACAGCGACCGTTACGCTTGGGTTACCGACCAGGTGCGGTTGACGCGCCCGCGCGTTACTCCGACTCCGCAACAGTAAAACCCAACCGGCGCAGGCGATGGGAATGGGCAACGGGGAAATCAACATCGGGTTGATGGGAATGGGTACCGTAGGGGGTGGTGTCGCCGCCGCCCTGCTGCAAAACGCCGATGCCATCAAGCGCAAGACCGGCCGTGCCGTCCGGTTGCGGCGTGCCCTGGTGCGCGACGCCTCCAAAATCCGGCAACCCACACCACCCGCCGGCGTTCTCACCACCAATCCCGAAGATATTTTGTCCGACCCCGATGTCCACATCGTCGTGGAAACCATGGGCGGCGACTCGCCGGCCGGTGAGTATCTGGAGCGCGCGCTCGGCGGCGGAAAGCACGTCGTAACCGCCAACAAAGAGGTGATGTCGCGTCGCGGCCCGGCGCTGATGGCGCTGGCTCAGGAGCGGCGCGTCAACTTGTTGTTTGAGGCATCTGCCGGCGGTGGTATTCCTATCGTCGGCTGCTTGATGTCCCAGTTGCTGGCCAACGACATCCGTTCCATCCGCTCCATAATCAACGGCACCACCAACTACATCCTCACGCGGATGGCCCGCAGCCAGACCCCCTTCGCCGACGCACTGGCCGAAGCCCAGAGTCATGGCTACGCGGAGGCTGACCCTACCAATGACATTGAAGGGGTTGATGCCGCTTACAAGCTGTCCGTACTGGGCAGTCTGGCCTTCCACCGTCCCATACCGCACCAGTCCATCTACACTGAAGGCATTAGCCGGCTCGCCCCGGAAGACTTCCGATACGCCGCCGAACTGGGCTATGCCATCAAGTCCCTGGCCATCGCTACCGCCGAACCCGACGGCCTGGTGCAGGCCCGCGTTCATCCCGCTCTGGTGCCGCAAGACCACCTGCTCGCTAATGTCGACGGCGTGTATAATGCCGTTGAAGTAACGGGCGACCTGTGCGGCCAAATCATTCTCCACGGCCAGGGCGCCGGCCGCGAGGCGACCACCAGCGCCGTTATGGGCGACATTCTGAACATCCTGCGTACCATTGGCAACGCGGAAGGCCCGCCGCCAATGCCGACACTCGATGGCGGCGACGGCACGACAGGCAATTCAGTTCGACCCATCGACGAGTTGGCCAGCGCTTATTATATGCGTCTCACCTGCGCCGACCAGGCCGGTGTGCTGGCCCAGATCGCTCGCATCCTGGGGGACGGCAACATCTCTATTGCGACGGTCATTCAAAAAGATACCGATCCCGGTGGCGGGACTGCACAACTCGTAATCACTACCTATCCGGCCCGGGAGGTTGACGTTCAATCCGCTTTGGCGGTGGTTGCTGAACTGGATGTTGTCATCGGCGTCAACAACCTGATCCGAATTGAACGCTAACCACATTGAACATAACCACCGTTTCGAGCGAGCATTGCACTACCATTGGTCAACCGGACTGAAATAGCAGGCATCTGATGGGCACCGGCGTTTTAGAACGATATCGGGATTTGCTTCCCGTGAACGAAGAAACGCCCATCATCTCGATGGGCGAGGGTGACACGCCTCTGGTGCGCTCGCGGCATCTGGGGCCGGAGCTGGGCTGCCCCGATCTGTTTTTCAAGCTGGAAGGGTGCAACCCCACCGGTTCTTTCAAAGACCGGGGCATGGTGGTAGCCATCGCCAAGGCCATGGAGGAAAACAGCGTGGGGGTGATGTGCGCCTCCACCGGCAACACCAGCGCCTCTGCCGCCGCCTATTCCGCCTATTGCGGATTGGCCGCGTGGGTGCTGATACCAAAGGGCGAGGTGGCGTTGGGCAAACTGGCGCAGGCAATGGCTTACGGGGCTCGAATCCTGCTGGTGGACGGCAACTTTGATGCGGCGCTGGCGCTGGTGCGCGAGTTTACCGACCACAATCCGATTACCCTGGTCAATTCCGTAAACCCACATCGCATCGAAGGCCAGAAGACTGCCGCTTTTGAGGTGTCGGATATCCTCGGCGATGCACCGGATTATCTGTTCATACCAGTGGGCAACGCCGGCAACATCACCGCCTATTGGCGCGGATTCGTGGAATACCATCAACTGGGGCAAAACGACACGCTGCCCAGGATGATGGGTTTTCAGGCCGCCGGCGCCGCACCCATCGTCCTCGGCAAGCCAGTGGCGTTCCCGCAGACCATTGCATCGGCAATACGCATTGGGAACCCGGCCAGCTGGAAGCAGGCCGAGCGCGCCCGCGACCAATCCGGCGGCGCCATCGATTCGGTTACCGATGATGAGATTCTGGAAGCGTACCGTTTGCTGGCATCCCGAGAAGGTATATTCGGCGAACCGGCATCCGCCGCCTGTGTCGCCGGACTGATCAAAATGCGCCGCAACGGACTCGACCTGGCGGGCAAACGGGTGGTCTGCGTAATTACTGGCAGCGGCCTGAAGGATCCGGACATGGCGGTGAGCAGCGCCCAGGCCGACACCATCGAAGTAAAAGCCAACCTGGAGGCCATCGAAGCGGCGATTATGGATTCCCTGCCGACGGCCAGTCAGGGCAACCCGGTCAGTAGCCCGTAGTCTCCGAGTAATCAACTGCATCCATCGTATGACCACTGCTGCCAAAATGAACCAGCCGGCCGTGGCGTTGGCCATCGGTACGGTGCTGAAATACATCGACGAGGACAGCGGGCGCGAGGGTTTGTGGAACACTCCCGACCGGGTGGCTGAGATGTACGGCGAGCTGTTCGCCGGCGTAGGCCGTGATCCGGCGGATGAAATCGACGCCATTTTCTCCGCGGACGTTACGCCCGACCCGGTAATCGTTAGAGACATACCGTTCTACTCGATGTGCGAGCACCACCTTCTGCCCTTCTTTGGCCACGCTCGCCTCGTGTACGTGCCCCACCGCCACATCGCGGGCATCAGCAAAATTGCCCGTGCGCTGGACGTGGCGGCGCGGCGGTTGCAGGTGCAGGAACGGCTCACCGCACAGCTGGCCGATGCGGTGCTGGCGCGGGTGCAACCGTTGGCCGTGGCGTGCCGCCTGGAGGCTGAGCATCTTTGTATGTCCATGCGGGGTGTGCGGAAACCCGGGCACCGCGTCATCACCACCGCGGCCCGCATGAATACGACGGTCGAAACTGCGAACTGTCCAGCTGCCTACTCACGTCGCGACTTGCTCGATATGCTGGCGGTCTGATGGCTGCCGCCGAGGAAATAAATGTCTGAACTTCAGGCGCCCACACCGATTACGTCCTTCGGGCAGATTCGGAGCCAGTGGCAAGAACTGCTGGGCCGCGCGTCGGTCAACAACCTGTATGTCACGCCCGTTTGGCAGGAACTGTGGTGGGACGCTTTTCAGGATGGCCGTTCGCTGGCCGGCTTCTACATGACCGACACCGACGGGGATGTGGCCGCCATCGCTTCTCTGTCCCGCTCCGGCGACCATTACACACTGGTGGGCAACAGCGATACCTTCGACTATAACGATTTTGTCATTGCCAGCGGCGCCGAGCAACGATTTTATCCGGCATTGCTGGATGCCATCAGCGACAGCGGGGGACGCCAGCTGGACCTGTATTCCATCGGGGAGGATTCGCCCACGCTGACCATGCTGCCGCCGTTGGCCCGCGATCGGGGATACGCGGTGGACGTGGCAGAAGAGGATGTTGCGCCCCGCCTCATCCTGACTGACACCTGGGACGAATATCTGGCCGGCCTCGGCAAAAAGGACCGCCACGAACTGCGGCGCAAGCTGCGTCGTCTGGAAGCTCACGAAAACTGGCGCTGGTACTGCGTGTCCGACCCCACCGAAGCCGCCGCACGCATGGACGACTTCATTAACTTGATGCGCCAGAGCGACGCGGCCAAAGCGGAGTTTATGACGGCGGAACGAGAGGCGTTCTTCCGACAGATGGTGGCTGCCACCGCCGCCGAAGACATCCTGCGGCTGTTCTTTCTGGACATGGACGACAAACCCGTAGCGGCGTCGATGTGCTTCGACTACGACGGCGTCCGTATGCTGTACAACAGCGGCCACGATCCGGAATACCGATACTACAGCGTCGGCCTGCTTCTCCATTCCCTGTGCCTGCGCGATGCTCTGGAACGGGGCTACCGCTATTTTGACTTCCTGCGCGGCAACGAACCGTACAAATACCGGCTGGGCGGCACCGACCATCATCTCTACCGCATAACCCTGGAGTGGGCTGGTGATTCCACACCGGAGCGTTCCTGACTTGGCCTCCGCCCCCGACGCCCGAGTAGCGCTGCTGGCCTACCACGCCTGCCCGTTGGCTGCCCCCGGCCAGGGCAAATCCGGCGGCATGAACGTCTACGTGCGTGAACTCTCCCGCGCGTTGGCCGGCCGCGGGGTCGCGGTCGACATTTTCACCCGGAATCACGCTGGGGTCGATGCTGACGCTACCGAAATTTCGCCGGGCGTGAATGTGTTGCACATCCCTGCCGGCGCGCCGGATGCACCGCTGGCGCAGCAGGTCGACTACCTTCCCGAGTTCCTTGGCGGCATCCACCAGTATCGCCGTGAACAGGGGGCGCACTATCAGGCCGTGCATTCCCATTACTGGTTGAGCGGGGTGGCCGGCCAGCAATTCGCCAACGACATTGGCGTGCCCCATCTGGTGACTTTCCATACGCTATCCCGAATCAAGCTGCAATCGCGCTCGGGCGAGAACGAACCGGAAATCCGGCAACGGGCCGAAGCGGAAATCATCGCCGGCGCCGACTGCATCGTTGCCTTCAGCCCTCACGAACGTGATGCGCTGGTACGGTTGTACGACGCCGAAGCTGCTCGGATCGAGCTGGTTCCGTGCGGCGTGGATTTGTCCCGATTCCGCCCGCTGGGCAAGGCGCGGGCAACCGAAGAACTGGGACTGAACGGCCACAAGATTCTGCTGTGCGTGGGCCGGATCGAAGCCCTCAAGGGCGTTGATTTGCTGATTCGCACCGCGGCACAGCTGGAGTCTGACGACGTTCAGGTACTGGTGGTGGGCGCCGACGCCGACGGCGGCCAGGAAATCGCCCGGCTGCAACAGATGGCCGACGACCTCAACATCGGCGATGCAATCGAATTCGTCGGTCGTGTGCCACAGGAACGGTTGGCCTGGTACTACTCGGCAGCCGATGTGTGTGTGGTGCCATCCTTTTACGAAAGCTTTGGCATGGCCGCACTGGAGAGCATGGCGTGCGGCACGCCGGTGGTGGCTTCACGCGTGGGCGGTTTGCCGACCATCATCCAGCATGGACGCACCGGCTACCTGAAATCGTGGCGCTGCCCGGAGGCTTTCGCCACCTCTCTGGACATGATAATGGCCAACCAGAGCCTGCGCGACAGCATGGGCAAGGCGGCCCGCCGCCGCGCCGAATCCCTGGGCTGGGATGCCATTGCCGGACGCATACTGGCCCTCTACATTCCGGGCTGAGCTGAAGGCCACAATATGATACCGGGAAATTTCCCTCAAGAAACTTCCATACCTACCGAGGATGCCCCAACCCCGGAGGCGCGACACCGCAGGTTCCGCATCGGCCAGCCAATGGTAAGACATCTGGAGGCCCGGTTAGGAGCCGGTCTACTGGTGTTGTTGCCGATTCTGGTAACCGTGTTGATCCTCCAGTTCTTTTTCGGGCTTGTCTCCGGTTTGATGGTGCCCATTGTAAGCCGATTGCCGATACCCGCCCCTTATGATACTTACATCCAACAGCTGTCCCCATTGCTGGGCGCTCTCACCGTTCTTTTCATTATCTACGTCGTGGGTCTCCTGGTGCAATGGGCGTACACCAAGCTGATCATCGACAAGTTCCACGATATTATTGGCCTGGTACCGGTCATCGGGCAGGTTTATAGCACTACCCGATTTGGCATAGATTTTCTATCCGACACCCGGCAGGACAAATACCGAGGTGTGGTACTGCTGGAATTCCCTCGCCTGGGCGTTTTGTCCATCGGCCTGATTACTTCAAACCTGGGGCCACTGTACGGGGGCGAAGAGTACCTGACCATCTACATACCGACCACCCCGGTGCCCTCGTCAGGTTATCTGGCGATAGTGCCGGCCAGCAAGGTTACTCCAACCAACATCACCGTTGACGAAGCCATGCGCATGATAATCTCGGGCGGCATCCTGGCTGGCGATATTATGTCCCAACGGTCGATAGCGAATCGCACCACCTGGCCCGGGCGCCACTGGTTGGGGTGCAATCGCAGCGAATCGGCGGGCAAAAAGCTGCAATCGCCGCTGATAACAGAGCGCGCACACCGCCGGCAGGATTTGGTCAGCAGGTAATCTACCGCTCTGCCCACGCATTTGGCGAAGCGAGTCGGTTGAGGGTCAGGCGTTATAACCGGAATGCGAACGAGTGCAACTCGCCCGTCTTCTGGAACCCAATCGACTCGTAATCAGTTCCTGATGGGCAACCGTAGCCGCTCCGGGGTAGCCCTTGACACTGGTTGATGATTGTAGCAGAGTTACCGGCAGTTCCTAATTTTGGCGGTGCTCCAGCTCAGTCGAAACCATCGCTGCAGCCGCTGCCCGCTTCGCCATCTGCAATCATTTGGAGGCCACGCCCGATGGATTTCACGCCTGAACGCGCCCTGGTGATAACGCCACACCCCGATGATGCCGAAGTTTGGGCCGGCGGAACCATTGCCCAGTGGGTGCGCGCTGGCGCTGAAGTGCATTACGTGTTGTGTACCGACGGCAGCAAAGGCACTGATGATCCGGAGATACGCGTCGGCGAGCTGATTGCGGCGCGCAGCCGGGAGCAGTTGGCCGCCGCCAAAATCCTGGGCGTGACCAACGTGGTAACGCTGGGGCGTCCCGATGGCGAACTGGAAGACACGTCAGATTTTCGCAAGGAACTGGTGCGTCAAATTCGCATCATCAAGCCCGATGTGGTGTTGACCACCGAACCGTATCGCCGCAATATGCAGTGGCACCGCGACCATCGGATTGCCGGCCAGGTGGCGCTGGATGCGGTGTTCCCCTATGCGCGCGACCACCTGCATTTTGGCGACCTGTTTGCCAACGAGGGCATCGAGCCGCATAAAACGGCTGCCATAATGTTTTGGGGTTCTGAAAATCCAAACGCCTTCGTGGACATTTCCGCCGATTTCGAAATCAAACTGGATTCCGTGATGGCTCACGCCACCCAAACCCGTCAACGCACCCGGGCAGAAATGCAGGCATTCATTCGCGACCGCGCTCACGAGGCCGCCGAGCAGGGCAATGCCTCACCGGACGAAGACGCCGCCGGTTTCGTGCTCGCTGAGGCGTTTCGCCGGGTGACTTTCCGAACCTAGACGTTGACTCTCGGCGGCGCTGCCGGTTGACTGGCATCTGCTGATGCGATGGCGGTTTCCCGGCGTCTTTCGGAAATGAACGTTGGCTCGCGCCCGGCTACAGGATTTCAGCGCCGGGTTCGCGTAGCATCGCCGAACGCAACAGGGGGACCGGCGGCGCACCCCAGGACAGTGCGGCGTCGTGAAAGCCGCGCAGACTGTAACCCGCGCCTTCCTGCCGCCTCCAGTCCTGGCGCAGTTTCAGCAGCATCAGTTTGCCCAGCGTGTAGTTGAGGTAGCCCGGGTCGAAGGTGCCCCTCAGCGCTTCCCGACGCGCCGGGTGTTCTTCCATGTAGGCGTGGGCCTGAAAGAACCGCGTCGCCTCATCAACGGTCATGCGCTGGGTATGCATCCCCAGCGAGCACAGGTAGCGGCAGTTTCGGACCAGCGCTTCCAACAGTTGGGTCAACCGGAGGGCCGGGTCGCCGCGACCGTACTCAGTCTCCAGCATCATCTCCTCGGTGTAGTGCGCCCAACCCTCGCTGAAGGCGTAGGAGGTGGCGACCCGATTGATGAGTGGCAGGCCGCCGCCGTGTCTATTGTGCAGGTTGTGCACGTAATGGCCGGGGTACACCTCGTGGATGCTCACCACCTTTAGCGTGCGGTAATTGAAATTGGCCAGCCATTCTTCCTGCTGCTGTGGCGTCCAGTCGGGTTCCACGGGCGTAACGTAGTAGAAGGCTTCGGTGGCAACCGACTCCAACCCACCCGGGGAATCCATGGCGGCAAATGCGTAGCGCATATACGACGGCGTTTCCGTAACCTGGCACCGCTCCTCGGAGGGCAAGCCGATGATGTCCAGATCGACCAGCGATTGCCGGATGTCTTCCAGCATCTCGCGCACGTCCGGTATCAGGCCCGCCGCCGTCGGATGGTTTGCGCTGACCAGGGCCACCGCCTCGCGCACCGATTTGCCCGGCGCCACCATCGACGCGGCTTCGTCCAACCGGCGCAGATTAGCTTCGAGGTTAGCCTGGCCTATGGACAGCACATCGGACAACGTCGTGTTTACTCCTTCGCCCACGGCCAGCATACGACCGTACATACCGGAGCCGATGGCAAATTCCGGTCGCACGTCGCGGGTCTGCAACCGCTCCACGAAGGCATCCACCGCAGCTGCTGCGGCCGCGCGTGCCTGATCGAACTCAGCGGCAACGTCCGGCGCTACGGCGGCGCAGTCGGCGGCGGCGTATGCCAGGCCGGTGCGGTAGTAAGAAGCCATACCTCGGTACGCCTCCACCGCCATCTCCCGCAGGGGAGCGCCCAGCTCGGGGTCGGTGCGGGCATCGAGCGTGGCCAGGAAATCCGCCACCTGACCCAACGCGGCGTTGGCCGACCGCAGCCGATCCGGAAGCGGGGCATAATCGCGCTGCACGTATCCGCCCACATTCAGGTAGCCAACCTGGCGTTGCGGGTTGTTTTCCAGCGTCCGCATTTCGTCGAGGTTGAACAACTCCCGACGCAGGAACATTTCCAGCAGGTTGCGCGAAAGGCCGGCCATGGCCGCTTCACGGACACTGCCAGCACCGGACGGTTCCGGTGTTAACGGGCTGGGAATAGCGGATAGCTGCGCTATTGCTTGGTGCAGTTCCTCAACCCGCCTTTGCACCCGGCCGGCGGAGAAATCGGGCAGCCGGCCATCGTATTCATGCCGCCCAATGCGACTGCCCGAGGTAGGCAAAAAGTCCCAATGCTGCGCGATGGCCCGTTCCGCCAGCACGTCCACTGCTTGATTCATACCATTCCCCCAATCGTATGTGCAACCCTTGTGATTGCCCTCAGAAAGTGACGACTAGGTCGGCGTAAATCTGGCGTGTTGGCAAGCCTGCCTTTAGTCAGCAGCACCGTTAGGCGCATCAAAATGCCGACCAGCCGGGATTCGTCGCCCTCGCTTGCGAGACGATGTAATTAATCGCCTGGGTCATTTCTTGGGCGCGTGGTAATGGAGTGGTGCCACCTGAAGTAACGACCCCTGCATCCACCAACAAAGAGCCCTGACCTTCAGACTTGCCCGGAGTTAGGGATGCTTGACGAATGAACGCGGCCAGAGGTTTCCAATCGCTGCCGTCTTTGGTCCACTCGTGATAGCAACCCGCAAAAATCCGAATGACTGCGGCGTTGAAAGCGAATGTCGTGGGACGGAACTTTGGAATTTCAGAATTGTCGGTTTCGTCTGCAATCAGATTGTCGTATTCTCCCCTGGCCGCTGGCATGAAATCATCCGCCCATGTTAGGCAACGCTCACACAGCGCATCCAGTTCCAGCATATGCTCATTGTTGCGCTCTCTGCTGACGCGGCCGCTGTAGCCGACATCCAAGGTTTTCAAGGTTGCCGCCAGTTGGTTGATGGCAATCAGGCGTTCGCTTGCCCGGCGCACAGTAGTCCGCTCCATTTCGACGCGCCCGGTGAACAGGGCGCTATTTTCGGAAAGCCACATTGCCGCTAAGTTGAAAGCGTTGCGTTCGTCAAACCGAGTGACAGTATTGCTCTCAATGGGCTTTGTTTTTGAGGCATCTACGAACATTTGGCGCAGTGCTCTGATGTCCTCCTCGGCATACAGGACGACCGGTAATGAGGATTCTCTCAACGAGGCCAACTGGTCAGAGCGACGCTCGTCGTTTGCCAATTCGTCCAGCACATCAGCAATCGCCCGGCGGCGATGTTGACCATCGAAGATTTTCATCGTGTTCTTCCGCCCAGTGAGGATGCGCAGCTCTCCGAACTTGTCGTTCGCCTGATTGTTTTCGTCTATGTGAAGTGAGCGCTTTATACAAGGCTTTGCATAAGGTGTTATGAATGACTATCTGTTGCTGTTTTCGCCGCGTACTGTCCACCAGTGCCAAGATTGCCTGGGCAAGGTAGTGATGTGGAGAGCCTATGGCGTTCCTGACGCAGTAAACGGCACTAAAACAGGGACGACCATAAGAGTTGCCCCTAGGCGATGAGTTCGCTGATGAGAAACTGTGGCTCAATATCGGTAAAGTTCTTCACGTCGCCCACCAGTTCGCGTCCGTGATTCTTGAAACCCTCGTGGACGCCGTCCACATCGTTGAAGAACAGGTAACCAATGGCGGTGTACAACGGCGGGGCGTTCGGGTCGGTATCGGAAATGCCCTTCTCCACGTTGTAGTAACGCATCCCGAAGGTGGTCAGGCGCTCTTGAACCAGGGGCATATGCTTGTTTACGTAGTAGTCGAAATCAAACGACTTGTCGGCTTCGTTGCCGTAGAAAACGGTTACCTTGATCATCGTATTTTCTCCTGTGATATTGTCCGATAAATGATAGACCCAGCTCAGTGATAGACGTTGATGCCCGCGCCGCCGCCGGCCGCGATGGTTTCACCGCTGACGGCGATGCTGCGCGGAGAAGCCAGGAATGCCACCACCCAGGCCAGTTCTTCAGCATCTACGATGCGGCGAGTCGAATTGCGCGCTGCCACCCGTCGCTCCACTTCGTCCACCGATATGCCCTGCTGGGCCGCCTGCTCGGCATACATCGGCCCGCTCCGTTCGGTGCGCGTGGTGCCCGGATGAACCAGGTTGACGCAAACCCCGTGTTCGCCCAGCTCTTCGGCAAGGTATTTGGTCAGGTTGGACAGGCCGGAGTTGCGCACGCCCGCGCTCAGATTGCCGGCCGCCTGGCGGGCGGACAGGCCGCCGATGTTTACGATACGGCCCCATCCCTGTTGTTCCATGTAGGGAGCGACCGCGCGGGCGCAGCGCAGGTAACCCATTACCTTGGTGTCCAGGTCCAGCATTACATCTTCGTCGCGGATTTCGGCCAGCGACCCGCGAGCCAGACCGCCCGGCGCAGCGGCGTTGTTCACCAAAATGTCAACGCGCCCGCCGAGGGCGTCGGCGGCGGCGGCAACCATTGCGTTGACCTGCTCGGTACTGGTCATGTCCGCCACGATGGGCGTTATCCGACCGCCGGTTGCGGTGGCGATTTCCTCCGCCGAGGTGGACAGCGTGTCAGCGTACCGACCGGTGATGACGACGTTGCATCCGTCGCCGGCCAGCGCCCTGGCCACCGCCTTGCCGATGCCACGGCTGCCGCCGGTAACGATGGCGGACCTCCCGTTCAGCTCCAGATCCATGGTGGCGTCCTCCCGTGTTTGTTGGCCGCATTCTACACCAGGTGCCGCGATGTCCCAACCCCGCCGCGGCTGTTGGCGGGCTGGGGGATTAGATACACGAAACCCCTCTCTAACGCGAGAGGGGTTTCGCATTCCGCGATGTGGTGGCTGGTTAGGCCACTTGTACGGTGGCGCCAGCTTCTTCCAGCTTGGCTTTGATGCTGTCGGCCTCGTCTTTGTTGACGGCCTCGCGGACGCGGGTGGGCGCCGACTCGACCAGCTCTTTGGCTTCGCGCAAACCCAGGTCGGTAATCTCGCGCACCGCCTTGATGACGTTGATTTTGTTGGCTCCGAAGTCGGCCAGGGTCACGTCGAACTCTGATTGTTCCTCGGCGGCGGACGGTGCGTCATCGGTGACGATTCCCGCCGGCGCGGCGGCTGCCGCCATCGGCGCGGCGGCGGAGATGCCGAACTCTTCCTCAATGGCCTTGACCAAATCGGCCAGGTCCATCACGCTCATTCCCTTGATTGCATCCAGAACTTCCTGATTGACTGCCATAATTGACGCCTCCTGGTTTGTGGGTAGGGCTGGGGTAGTTTTAGTGGTCGTTACGCGGGGTCTTCGGCGGGCTGCAACTGGTCAATCCGCGCCTGCAATGCGTAGGCGAGGCTGCGGACGGTGCCGTTGAGCACGTTGAGCAGGCCGTACAGCGGCGCTTGCATACCGCCCAGCAACATTGCCATTAGTACGGGCTGCGGGGGCAACGATGCCAACCGCAACACTTCCGCTCGTGGCATCGGGTCTCCCTGATCTATGATGGCGCCGCCGATGGACAGGATGCCACCGGCGGCGGCGGCGTCGGTAACCGTTTTGGCCGCCTGCGCCGGGTCTGCGTAACCCAACGCGATGCCGGTCTGCCCGCTGACAATGTCTTTCAGTTGCGGGATGCCGGCCGCGTCGGCTGCCAGGTCAAGCAGGCTGTTCTTGATAACAACAAACTCCACACCGCCGTTCCGCAGCCTCCGCCGCAAATCCACCATCTGGTTCACGCCCATGCCTGTGAAACCGGTGGATATGACGATGGCGCTGTTTTCCAGTTTCTCTTTGAGTTCGGCTACCCGATCTAATTTCGCCTGGGTTGGCAAGATTTCCCTCCGTTGCTGGAACCGTGGCAATGGCTTTGTGAGTGCGCGGCAAAACAAATCCCCGCGCATTCGAGACTCACTGCGCGGGGTTTGGTTCGCTCATCGGGAACAACCACGACAAGCGTCGCTCAACCTTAATACTTCCGGACGAATCCGTGGTATCCGCTTCGGCGGGCGGCGCCTCTCGGCTGCCATTATTTCCCAACTGGAACCCGCTGTCTCAAGCGCATTGATTGTTATTCAGTTTGTGGTTGTCAGGGTATCACTCCGCACCCGTGAGTGCAACCGGATCCGGTTTGGCCGGAAACTATGCTGGCTTCATGGCCTGCAGCGTTGCCACATCAACCGGGATGCCGGGCCCCATGGATGAAGTGATATACGCGGACTTTATGTACGCGCCTTTGACAGCATCCGGTCGCTCGCGCATTACCGAGTCCATGAAAACGGTGAGGTTGTCGACCAGGGCTTCACTCTCGAAGGACGCTTTGCCGAACTGCCCGTGGATAATGGCGGTGCGGTCGGTGCGAAACTCCAGGCGTCCGGCTTTGGATTCCTGAATCACACGGGGCAAGTCGCGCGCCTGCACCAGCGTGCCGGTGCGCGGGTTGGGCATCAAGCCCTTGCGGCCCAGCACACGACCCAGGCGTCCAATCTTGGACATTATCTCCGGGATGGCCAGCCCCACGTCGAACTCCGTCCAGCCGCTTTCAACCTGGGCGATCAGGTCGTCGTCGCCCACGAAGTCGGCGCCGGCCTGACGCGCAATGTCGGCGGCTTCGCCGTTGGCAAACACCAGCACCCGCACCTGCTTCCCCAGGCCGTGGGGAAGTACGGTTACGCCCCGCACCTGTTGCTCGGCGTGGCGCACGTCGGCATTGGTGCGCAGATGAACTTCAATGGTTTCATCGAACTTGGCGCTGGACAACTCCTTGATGAGGTCAATTGCCTGGTCGGGTTGGTACGTCGAGTCTTCCGGTATCCGTTCCGCAGCGGCATTATAACGGCGGCTGTGTTTGGGCATGGCTACATTCTCCCTGGTGTCTAGTCGCCTTCAACAGCAATTCCCATGCTGCGGGCCGTTCCGGCGATAATATTCATCGCCTGCTCAACGGAATTGGCGTTAAGGTCCTTCATCTTTTCTTCTGCGATGCCCCGCAGGGTTTCATTGTCGACGACACCTACCGGGCCGCCGAGTGCATCGCCGCGGCCTTTTTCCACTCCGGCAGCGCGCCTGAGGAGGTCGGAGGCCGGCGGCGTGCGCGTTACAAAGGTAAAAGAACGATCCTCGTACACCGTCAGGTGCACTGGCACTATGGTTCCCGCCTGGCTGCCGGTGCGTTCGTTGTAGTCTTTCACGAAAGCCATGATGTTGACGCCGTGCTGACCCAACGCCGGGCCCACGGGGGGCGCTGGCGTGGCCTTGCCGGCCTGCAACTGCAGCTTGATGATGGCCCGTACCTTCTTTGCCACTGGTGGCCTCCGCTGATCCTGATTTGCCTGATTTAAGCTTTTTCGACCTGCATGAAATCCAGCTCGACCGGCGTTTCACGACCGAACACGGAAATCAGCACGGTAACCTGTCCGCGATGCTCGTCAACTTCTTCCACTTTACCCAGCATATCGGCGAAAGGCCCTTCGGAGATGCGGACGGTATCGCCGCGGTTCATCCCAATTACCGCCCGGGGTTCGCCGGATGCCACCCGGTCCAGGATGTCGTCGACCTCGCGGTCGTCCAACGGTACGGGGCGCGGCCGGTCGCCGCCCTCTTCTTCCGCCGAGATGAAGCCGGTAACGCCGGTGGTATTTCGCACCAGGAACCAGGCTTCGTCGTCCATGACCATCTGAACCAGAATGTACCCCGGAAAGAGTTTGCGCCGCTGGGAAGTCCGCTCGCCCTTGTTGCGCACAATCTCATCTTCCGACGGCACTTCAACCCTGGCAATGCGGTCGTCCATACCCATGCTGATGCGGCGCAAATCCAGATTGCGCTTCACCATGTCTTCCTGACCGGTGTAGGTATGGACGATGTACCAGCGCAGGTCGGCGGAGAATTGAGTTGTCGTCATATTATGCCCGCTGTATGTATGCTCGCTGTATGAATGATGGGTGAGAAAGGCGTTCTGAATTACAAACCGGGATTGAAGGAAACCACAGCCCGCTCGACCCACGAACACCCGCCACCCGGCGATCCGGTGTAGCGTCCGGCCCGTTCGGGAGAAATCGGGGAGCTATTAGGGGGAGCTATTAGGATGAGGAGTTACAGGATAAACCGGGTGAAAACTTCCGCAAAAAAACGGTCCAGCAGGCCGAGGAAGAAGCCCATAGCCACGGCCAGCACCAGCACGATGACGGTCAAACGGGCGGTTTCTTCCTTGGTCGGCCAGACTGATTTACGCAGCTCCGAGACGGTTTCCCGCAGGAACCCAACCGGGCCAATCCTCCCCACTGCGCGGGGAGAAATCGGCGCCGGTCTTCTTGCAGATGCTCGGGCCACTACAGCTACCTCACTTCACGGTGAACCTGGTGGTTACGGCAGCGGCTGCAGTATTTGCGCAACTCCATTCTGGTGGTGTGGCTGCGCCGGTTTTTGATTGTCGAGTAGTTCCGCTCGCGGCAGTCAGTGCACTGCAAGGTCACGATTTGCCGGGCGTCGGTAGACTTGCGGGCCATCAGATTACTCCACCAGTTTGGTGAACACGCCAGCGCCCACGGTGCGGCCACCCTCGCGGATTGCGAAGCGCAGCCCTTCTTCGATGGCGATGGGCGTGATGAGATTAACAGTCATGGTGATGTTATCGCCGGGCATTACCATCTCTACCCCTTCGGGCAGTCCGATTTCGCCGGTGATGTCGCTGGTTCGGATGTAGAACTGGGGTTTGTAGCCGGTGAAGAACGGCGTATGGCGACCGCCTTCCTGCTGGCTGAGCACGTAAACTTCGGCCTCAGCCTGCCGGTACGGTCGCATCGAGCCGGGAGCCACCAGGACCTGGCCCCGCTCGACCTCATCCCGGTCAACGCCGCGCAGCAGCACACCAACGGCGTCGCCAGCCTCGGTAGTGGCCAGCAGCTTGTGGAACATTTCCAATCCGGTGGCAACCGTCTTGCGAACGTCGCCGGATCGGATGATTTCCACTTCCTGACCGACGCTCAACTGGCCACGCTCGACGCGCCCGGTTACGACGGTGCCACGGCCCTTGATTCCGAACACGTCTTCAATGGGCATCAGGAACGCCTGGTCGGTGATACGAGTGGGCAGCGGGATGTAGTCATCCATGGTCTGCACCAGTTGGCGAACGCCCTGCATGGCTTCGGCATCGCCTTCCAGCGCCTTCAGGCCGCTAACGCGCACGATGGGCGTATCGTCGCCGGGGAAGTCGTAACGGTCCAGCAGTTCGCGGACTTCCATCTCTACCAGTTCCAGCAGTTCCTCGTCGTCCATCATGTCAACCTTGTTCAGGGCGACAACCATGGAAGGCACTTCCACCTGGCGGGCCAGCAGGATGTGCTCGCGAGTTTGTGGCATCGGGCCGTCCGGAGCCGACACGACCAGTACGGCCCCGTCCATCTGGGCGGCGCCGGTAATCATGTTCTTGATGTAGTCCGCGTGGCCTGGGCAGTCAACGTGGGCGTAGTGGCGCTCTTTCGTCTCGTATTCCACATGGGCGATGGCGATGGTTACGCCACGGGCCTTCTCTTCGGGAGCATTGTCGATTTCATCCATGCCCCGGAAGGCTGCGCCACCTTCTTCAGACAGCACACGGGTGATGGCTGCCGTCAGAGTGGTTTTGCCATGGTCGACGTGTCCGATGGTCCCCACGTTTACGTGCGGCTTGGTACGGTCGAAGACTTTCTTTGCCATAGTAGGGAGTTTCTCCTTGCTCCGTGTTTTTTGGTGTACCTCGCCCGCGGATGAACCCGCCGAGCTGTTGGTGCCTGTGGAGCCCAAGGGCGGAATCGAACCGCCGACCCCGTTCTTACCAAGAACGTGCTCTACCTCTGAGCTACTTGGGCATTGCTCCGCTTGTGTTTGCCATATTTGGTTTGGTAGCGCCTTTAACAGGTGGCTGCTGACGTTCTAGTGGTGGAGGGGGCAGGATTCGAACCTGCGAAGCCCGTCAGAGCGCCAGATTTACAGTCTGGTGGTTTTAACCACTCACCCACCCCTCCTAAAAGGACGTATTCAGGATGTATTCGGTTTTGCCCTTGCTTGCGACCCTGCTTTCAGAGAGCCCCAGAGGGGACTCGAACCCCTAACCTGCCGATTACAAATCGGCTGCGCTGCCAATTGCGCCACCGGGGCGCATAAATCTTGCACCGACAGTTGTCACCAGTTTATCGTGAGACAAACGCTAAAAAAGCCCCGGCAGTTCCGGGGCCTTCCGGTTTTCGCCAGTACGGAAATAAGGTTACGGATATTGTACAAAGTTGTCAATAGTTTTGCGCATCGCAGCAGCAGGAAATGGCTGCCGCTAAACCTGCTGCTAACCCTGCCGCGCCGTCCCTTGAGTTCGGTGGAACTGGGTCCAAAACGTCGCCCCGCATCAGGCGCTATGCCCTGCGTTATAATTGACTGCGGGCTGACCCTGCGGTATGGTATTCACGGATTTTGGTTAATCTACCGGCGTCGGTCGTCAATCGGCGCTGGCTGCGGGGAATTGTCCGGCGCAGTTCCATACCTGATAAATCCCAATTGATGCGGGAGCGTGTCGCAATGGCTGAAAATGATTTGCCCCTTTTCGATTATAACGAGGTTGAAATCGGAGAGCAGTTGGGCTCATACGAATACCTGCTGACTCAGGAGATGGTGGACTTGTACCGCCGGGCCGTTGACGACCCTGACGCCGTGTTTCCAACCATTGCCGTGAAGCATGACGCCACGTCGTTAGCGCTGGCCTACGACGACCAGACCGGAAGCGTCAACGCCGGCAACGAAATCGACCTGTATAACCCGCCGGTGCCGGGCAAGAAAATCCTGGTTACCGGTCGGATCCACGACAAGTACACCAGGCGCGAAAAACCCTACCTGGTAATCGAAGCGACTGCCACCGATGAAGACGGTCGTCTCATTGAAAAAATGCGTACTTATCAGTTGAAAAAACCTGAGGAGTTGGGCAAGAAATGGCATCCCCAAGGCTAGACAGCGAAACGCTGCCCGTCATCACCAAGCACATCAGTCAGGACACCATCAACCTCTTCGAGGCTTGCGGTATCCTGAACCGGGCCAATATCCATAACGACCCGGAGTTGGCCGCCCGCAGGTTGGGCACCACCTATGCCATTGCTTCGGGCCGTATGAGCATTGCCTTCTGCACGGAAGCCATGCGCAAGTTTGTCGGTTCTGACGACTTCCACCGCAGTGGCAATGTCAACCTCAAGTTCCTGCGCCCCGTCAAAGATGGCGACACGGTGTCGGTGCACGGCCAGGTGAATAGTCGGGAACCCCAAGACGACGGTTCAACCCTGATTACCGTAGACGTGCACTGCGAGAATCAGAATGGCGACAAGACTGCCGTAGGCCAGGCCAGCGCGCGGGTCAGCGCGTAAGCGACACTAACGGAGCAATTTTATGGCGATGACAAGGTCTGAATTCGGCAAGGTTGAAGTAGACATCGTTTACTGCGTGCCTTGAGGCTACCACGGCCTCGCCACGTGGCTGGCGATAGAGTTCTGGCGCTCGCAAAATGCGGGCGACATTGCGGTCAAGTTGACCCCGGCCGGCAAGGGCCGGCTGGAAATTTACCTGGACGGCGAAAAAATCTTCGACCATTTTGACGAAGGAGAATACCCCGGCTACACCAAGGTCAACGAGCTGAAAATGGTCATCGCCGAGCGCGTTTTCGACGTTGAAGACGAGATGATGAGCAGCGGGCCGCTGACTATCGGGCGGGGTGGCGATTAACTCCGGCGCAGCCCAATGGCTAACGTAAAACATCTGGAAATCGTGCGCGCCGGCGCCAAGGCGCTCCGCGCCTGGCGCGATGACAACCCTGACGTCATGCTGGAGTTGCAGGAAGCGGACCTGCACGGACTGGATCTTAGCCAGGCGATGCTGCGCGGCGCAAACCTGCGCGGCGCAAACCTCACCGACGCCCGTCTCACCAAAACCAACCTGGCCCGCACCGACCTGCGTTCCGCTGACTTTACCGGCGCAGAGCTGGGTGGCGCTACTCTGTCCTCGGCCAAAATGGCCGATACCATCCTGTGCAATGTTAACCTGTTTTGGGCTGACCTAAAGCAATCGAACATGACTGGCGCGGTGCTGCGCTGGTCCCGGCTAAACCGGGCCTCTTTCCTCGGCACGGATCTCACTGGCGCTGATTGCAGTCAAACCACTGCTATTGAAGTTGACCTGCGGTCGGCGAATCTGACCAATTCCAACTGGCAAGGCGCGAATCTGAACGGCGCGGACATCAGCCGCGCCCTGATGCACGGCGCCGATTTCACTTCCGCCAAAATCCGCGATTCGATGTGGATAATGACCGACTTGCGCGGCGCCAATTTCGACCGGGCCAGCCTCCATCGCTGCGACATGACCATGGGAAAATGGGACGACACCACCAATTTCCCGCCCGGTTTTGACCCCATGTTGATCGAGGACCGCGTGGACGACTATTAGTCGGCCGGTTCCTTTCAGATGGCGATCTTTCTCGTAGCATCCGACCGGCCCGCGGCCGGCAAAACTGCTATCGCCGCCGGCATGGCTACTGCCCTGGCGCGTGGCGGAGTGCAAGCGGCGGTCTGCAAGCCCCTTTCTCCGGAGGGCAGCGCCGATCCGGACACCGTGTATTTTGCTGCCGGGTTCAGGGGCGCTGTGGGCGCTGCATCCGGCGAAGACGATGCCGGATTGGATTCCGCCGCCACCGCCGTCCGTTCCTTGACAGGCGGGGCCGAAGCTATCCTGGTGGAAGTAGCCAACCCCGCTAGTGGCTCCGGGCTGACATCTCCGCTGCTGTCCGGTCTCGCGTCCCGATTGTCGGCGCGGGTTGTTGCCGTGTTCGGATACCGCCCCGACCTGTCAGCGGTGAGCATCACCAGCGATGTTGCTTCCCTGGGAGACATCCTCGCCGGCGTCATCATCAATCAGGTGCCGCGTTACCGCACGGGACACGCCGCTGCCATGCTCGCCGCAACCGCGGCGGCGGGAATGCCGGCCCTGGCACAGCTGCCCGAAGACCGCGCCATGCTGTCGGTTACGATGGCGCAGCTGGCGCAACAATTGGACGGCCACTGGGAGCTGGAGCCATCGGATGCCGAGGCTTGGGTCGACCGGTTCCTCATCGGCGGCAACATCATGGATTCAGGGGAGGGTTACTTCGGACGCTTCCCGCATCAAGCCGTCATCACTCGAGCGGAACGCCCTGACATTCAGATGGCCAGCCTGATGCCGGGCACGCGATGCCTGGTGCTCACCGGGGGCGTTCGTCCCACCGAATACATCCGGGTGGAGGCGGCCAAGCGCGATGTGCCCGTGTTGCTGGTAGACGGGAGCACGGCGGCTACCGCCGATGCAATCGGTGGCATCCTGGGCGCTGTTGTCCCCCACAACCGGCACAAAGCAGAGATTATGGCCGACCTGCTTGCCGAGCAGATGGACGTGCCGACTTTGCTGGGTTAGACGCCCGTCGTTAGATAGCTGGCGTTTATAGCTGGATGCCGGCGGTCAGTCCTGCATCTCGAACCGCTCCGATTCGGGCGGCTGCGACCACAATTCCCCGGCGCCGGCCATGGCTGCTGCTCGTTCCGGACTGGCGCGCCAGGCGTCGTAAATCTCGTTGCTTTCCCAGGTAACCAGCGTCGAGATTTTGGTTGGATCAGACAACGATATGAAAGTGTGCCGGGCGCCGAAACCCGGAGCGTGGCTCTGGGCTTCCCCGTTGCCGTCGAGCAACTTTTTGGCCTCTTCAATCTGGTCTGCCTTGGCCCAATGGTGAGTCAATACGCCAATCAATGCCATTTTGTTGCGCTCCTGTATTGCGATGTATTAGTCGTCAGCCGCCGTGCTCTGGCGATCGGTTTCGCCAATCTCGCCGTCGGTTTCTGTTGCCGACGGGCGGCCTCGCACTTTCAATGCCCAACCGATGATGAAGGCAACCAGAGCCGATGCGATGCTGAGTACCGCACCCATCTTACCCGGATCCTGAAACGGCGAACCGTCGGGGAACGCTTTGCCTGCCACGAACAGCGCCACGGTAAGCCCCAGGCCCGCGATGATACCAGCCACCAGCAGGTGGCGCACTCCCATGCCGTCCGGCAACGGGAATCCCACCAGCGAGGCTACCCAGGAGAACAGCGTTACACCAATCGCTTTGCCTACGATTAGCGATACCAATACCATCATGGTTACCAACCCAACGCTGGAAAATGCGACGCCGGCATTGGCGAAGGCGAAGAAAAACAACCCCACGTCAACAAAGAGTTTCAGTTGATGCTCGAACTGGTCCAGGACGCTCAGGCCAAAAACCTGCACATGGGTATGGGTATCGGTGTCGGTATGGGTATCGGTATGGTTTTGGGCGATGCGATCCGGCGCGTCGACAATCATCGCCTCTTCCTCAAACAGCCCCTGAGCGTGGCCGGAGTGGGGCAGAAAAGGCACGATGGGCACCAGCGCCAACGCCGGTTCCACCCCCGCCCGGGCCAACCCCACCCAGGACAGCGTACCGCCAACCAGGATGTACACGGGCCACCAGCGGATTCTGAATCGCCTGATGATGTAGGCCGAGGCCATGCCACCCACCACCAGCAACAACCAGATTGGCTGCACCGGGTGATTTGGGTCGGGGTAGAAGATGGCGATGATGCCCAGCCCAATGGCGTCGTCGCCAATGGCCAGCAGCAGCAGGAAATTCACTGCCGGGTGTGATGCCCCGAAGATGAGCCGAGCCGCCAGCCAGGCCAGCGCAATATCGGTCGCGGTCGGAATGGCCCAGCCGTTGGCTACTGCGCCGAATTGCTCGGTTCCACCGTAAAACACCCACGTCAGCGCCAGATACAGCGCGGCCGGCCCCAGCACGCCACCAATGGTTCCCACCATCGGGTTGATGGCACGGCGCAGCGGGTTCAGCACGCCGCCGGGCAGCGTTGACTGGACGATTTCTTTGGTCGCCACGCCAAAGAACAGACACATGAACATCCCGTTGATGATGAAATGGACGGTCAGGTCATGCCCCAGAACGGCAGCGTGTTCGCCGAAGGGATTGAACTCGATCCATGTCTCGTAGAGATGGGGGTTGGTGTTGGCAGCAAGCAGGCCCAACACGACACCGGCAATCAGGGGCAGCGAAAACTCCTGCAGGAGATTGGTCGCCCTGATTACGGGGTGAACGTGGTTTGTTGATTCAGCGTGCATCGTTCTGGCATTCCGGATGCGGCGTTAGTTTTTGCCTCGGCAGGGAGTTTACCACCAACCTTTCCGGCGGGCCCTGTCCACCGTTACGCTCTGGCACCGTTACGCTCTTGCAAAGAGAGTTCGCGCTGCCATCATCGGCACCCGCTGGGCCCGGCCACCCAATTCCAAATCAGCGCCAGCCGACGCACGATGAACTTAGATGCGCTGCTGCCAGCAATCCGATGCTACGGACACGGCGCCGTCGAAGATTGAGCGCGCCTCAAGTGCCAGTGGCGTCGGATCGTAGTGGAATGCGTTGTCGATATGGGTCAGCGTCAGCTGTTCTACTCCGGCCATCTGAGCCACGCGCGCCGCCTCGGCAGCGGTTGAGTGGGCGGTATTATCGGCGCGACGGCGGTCGGCTTCAGTGCAAATCGCCTCGTGGATGAGCAAGGTTGCGCCTTCGGCTAACTCGGCGAGCGCTGGACACCAGCGGGTGTCGCCAGAAAACACGACGGCATATTGCCCCGACTCCACACGCCAGGCGATGGCGCCACCGATGTGTGTTACCGGAGCGCACATGGCGCGCACCGTTGGAGTCAGCTGCACCCATTGACCCGGGGCGGTGGGTCTGAAGGAAAACACCTGCCGCCCGTCGCGGCGTTGCGCCCCAGCTCCATCGACGGTCAAGCCGCGCCGGGGGTAGGCCAGCAACGTCCCAATGTCGCCCAATGCCTCTGCCGAGCCGTACAACTGCATCGGCTGCTCGGCGGGATTGCGACGGCTGCGCTGCATCTCGATGTGCGGCAGGCCCTCGCAGTGGTCGGGGTGGCTGTGGCTCAGCAGACAGTGGTCGAATTCGGTCGCCGACATCCCGAGTTGGTCGGCGTGGCGCAACACCGTGTTGCCGGACGACGCGTCCAGCAGGATACGACTGCCGTCCGGACATTCCAGCACGATGGCGGTGTGGTTGCGCAGAATGCAACCGCCCGCGCCGGTGCCCAAGTAACTGATGGTGAAACCTGCTGCTGCCAATCTAACCTACCTCGCTACCGACTCGTCATTCCGGACTTGATCCAGAATCCAGATATCCTGTGCATCCTGTCCATCGATGTAAAAAACCTATTGCCGTCGTATTGCCCACGCCGCTGGATTGACCAGAAACTCCGGCATCCGCCCTTGCAGCACGTCCACGGTGGCGCGGGCGGTGCGCACTTCCAGTTCCAGCACCGATTGCTGCGACAGAAACGCCACGTGGGGCGTGATGATGACGTTGTCCAGCGCAAACATTGGATGCTCCGGCGACGGGGCCGCTGATTCCATCACGTCCAGGCCGGCCCCGGCAATGCTCCCATCGCGAAGGGCGGCGTACAGCGCGGGTTCGTCCACGATCGGGCCACGGGCGCAATTGATCAGGTAAGCCGACGATTTCATCAAACCCAGCTCCCGTTCGCCAATCAGCCCGCGCGTTGCGTCGTTCAGCGGTGTGTGCACCGTTACGTAGTCGGCATTTGCCAGCAGGTAGTGCATTGAGGACGCTGCCACACCGCTTGGCAGCGCCGCATCGGGAGCCAGAAATGGGTCATGGGTCAGCGCTGACAACCCGAATGCCCGAGCCTTGTCCGCCACCGCCCGCCCGATGCGTCCAAACCCCACGATGCCGATGGTTTGCCCGCGCAGACGGGTGAGCGGATGCGGAGATGACACGCCTTCCCATCGCCCGGCTTTGGCCATCCCGTCATAGAAACCAACCTGCCGATTCCAAGTCAGCAGCAAAGCCATCACATGGTCGCTAACCTCATCCACGCAATAATCGGGCACGTAAGTAACCGGAATCCCCAGCTCGGTAGCCACATCAACGGCAATGTTGTCCACCCCCACCCCATACCGACTGATAACCCGGCACCGTTCCGCCGCCCGCACCACCGCCGGCGTAACCTGAGCGAAGCAGGTCATAATGCCGTCGCAATCTACGGCCAGCGCGGCCAGCGTCTCCTCCGAGCCATCCGGGGCCTCCACAACCTCAATCCCCTCACCCAACCCAGCCGCCAAAACCTCCCGCTCCGGCGCGGTGGAAGGCCAAACGAAGTCGGTGATGAGGATGTGGGGTGAATTAGTGACAGCTGGCATGATGACCAAGACTTGCGAAGGGAGTACAATTTCGGCGAATGTGCATCTAAGTATAAATGATAGTAAAACCCGTAGGAACCAACGCGGAGTCGGGGTATAGCAGACGCAATTTAGGAGATCGGTAATTGAGCACATCGTCAAGGGGGCAAAATCTGGTTACTGCATCCGACGGATTAGCAGCGTTGGAGGTATCCGAACATGCCAAAGAAAAGGAGTTCGTACTCAGCCGCGTCGTGGATATTTTTACTAGCGCTATGCAAAGGAGATGGCCGTCACGGCTGTACTACATTGACCTTTTTGCCGGGCCAGGGAAGTGCAGCATTAAGGACTCGGTTGCCGAAATTGATGGGTCCCCTATGTTAGCGGCAAAATCCAAAGCAAAGTTCACTCACTATTTTCTGGCTGATAAGAATAAGGCTACCCTCGGCGTCTTGAAAACGAGGATAGATTCTTTGGAATTGCCGGAGGCAACCAGTGTCCATTACTATGTAAACGACGCGGATTTGGCAGTTGAGCAGATTTTGAAAGATTTGCCACCTGCAAAGCATTCACTTGGGTTTGCCGTGCTGGACCCTTGGGGTTGGGACTTCGCTTTTGAAACGTTAATCAATTTATCAGAAGGACGACGGATAGACTTGGTAATAAACTTTCCTATTGGTTACATCAAGCGTAATTGGCAAAATGACCTGCAGGAATTGGACGAGTTTATGAATGGAACTGCTTACAAAGAGAAATTTCAGGCGGCAATGCGGCGTGAGTCCGAAAGCGATACGCCTACGAGAGTTCTGCTGGATGCCTATGCCGACGAACTACATAATATAGGGTACAAGTTCGTACAGGATAACGTTTCGGTCCATAACTCACAAAATGCACCTCTGTACTACTTGATATTCGCAAGCAAACACGAGCGCGGGGACGACTTCTGGCGGAAGGTTACACAGAGAAACCATGACGGCCAGTTGAAAATGTCCCTGTGAGCACCCAACGCTGAAACGTCATGGCCATTGGCAGCAAAATAGAGTGGACGGATGCCACCTGGAACCCGGTGACCGGCTGCAATAAGGTCAGCCCGGGTTGCAAGTTTTGTTATGCGGAGCGATTGTCCCATCGGCTCAAGGCCACTGGGATGGCGAAATACCGCAACGGGTTTGACGTAACTCTGCATCCCGATGCTCTGGAACTCCCCCTGCGCTGGCGCAAGCCCCGCTCCATTTTCGTCAATTCGATGAGCGACCTGTTCCACGACAAGGTTCCTGACCAATTCGTGCATGATGTTTTCGATGTCATGGAGCGCGGAGACTGGCATCGCTACCAGGTGCTGACCAAACGCCCGGAGCGCGTAGCAAGCATGAACTCGGAATTGCCCTGGCCGGCGCAGGTCTGGTTGGGCGTTAGCGTTGAATCAAAAGCTTATGTTCACCGCATCGACTTGCTGCGCGAAACGGATGCGGCGGTCAAGTTTCTCTCGTTGGAGCCGTTGCTGGGTTCATTGTCCGAACTCAACCTCAATGGTATTGATTGGGTCATCGTTGGCGGCGAATCCGGCCCCGGCGCTCGCTGGATGGACGGCGATTGGGCACGCGATATTCGCGACCAGTGCCTCGCTGCCGGCGTCCCCTTTCATTTCAAGCAATGGGGCGGCGTGTTCAAAAAGAAGCATGGCCGGATGCTTGATGACAGAACCTGGGATGAAATGCCTCGGCAATTAGAACCCCTGAGAGGGAATGTGTAATGTCCACCCGCTACGGCGTTAGTTTGCTTACCGATCCGGATTTCACGGCACGGTTGTACCGGGCGCGGCAACTGATTTGCGGGCAGTTCGCTTGCTGGGCCGCCGAGATGCACATGGTTCACCTGCCGTTGTCGGACTACTTTATGCTGGACTCGATGCTGGACCCGGCAGACGGCGCGGGAACGGAGGCGACTCTTGCCGCCGAGCTGGAGCAGCTGGCCAACCGTTACCGCCGGGTCTCTCCCAAGTTCCCGATGTTCAACCGTGGCATTACCACCACTCGACCTACGGAATCTGACGGCAATATCTGGGTGGATTTCTCGCCGGAGGTGGTGAACGAATCGCTGTATCGCCTGCAATCGCTGGTGGCCGACCTCCTCGAGCGGAACCAGGCGGTTTCAGGCGACCGCCTGGTGTACAGCCGCGATTTTCCACCGCAAATGCCGCTGCTGTCCCACGCCAACCTGCCCGACTCCGTGTTTGACGCCGCGCTGGAATTCGCCCACGCCGTAACCGACGAGCTGAAGGTGTCGCAAATCACACGGTCCTGGCGGCTCATCCTGATCCGCTTCGAGTCCAACGCCGCCGGCGATGACTGGTCGGGCGGCAGATGGGCCACCGATTTGAGTTGGCAGGCGCTGGCCAGTTTCGGACTGTAGCCAGGCATCCACGTCATCCGGGTTACGCCGGGCCACCCGGATTACACCGGAAAGGCGCGCTCCAGAGCCTGACGCTGCCCCGCCGTTAGCTGCCACCCGGATGCGGAGCAATTGGCCAGGGTGCGCTCGACGCTGTTCGACTTCGGGATGGCCACCATTCCGGGTTGGTCGGCAACCCAATTCAACGCCACTTGCGCGGCAGTTTTGCTGACCTCCCCGGCCACTTCATCCAGGACGCTGCGGGCCCGGCCAATGCCCAAGGCCCGGCGCAGGCCGCCGCGTTGCCCGCCAACCAACGAACCTTTTGCTAACGAACCTTCGGCCAACGGCGAGTACGCAATCACCGTGATGTCGTGCTCTCGGCAATAGGGAATCACATCGCGTTCGGCGCTGCGGCGGCGCAGGTTGTACAAAATCTGGTTGGACACGATGGGATTGTGCCGCAGCGCGCCTTGAGCCTCCCGCATATCCTTCACCGAAAAATTGCTGACGCCGATATAGTCAACTACGCCCTCCGACACCAATTGCTCCATCGACGCCATAGTTTCAGCGATGGGCACGCCGGGGTTGGGCCAATGAATTTGGTACAGGTCAATTTTGTCCACCGCCAGCAGACGGAGGCTGCGCTCGGCGGCCCGCAGCACGGCGTCCCGGCGCAGGTTGCTGCCCAGCACTTTGGTGGCGACGAACACCTGCTCGCGGATGCCGGCGATGGCCTCCCCCACCGCGTCCTCGGTGCGGTACATCTCCGCCGTGTCGATGAGGTTGGCGCCCAATGCCACTCCCCGGCGCAGCGGCTCCGACCCGCCGGTGTACCGCCAGGTCCCCAGGCCAATCTCCGATACCAGCGCATCTGACGCGCCCAACTGCTTCATCTGCATGATTGCTCACCTCATCCGGGCGGTGTCTCCGCTCGTATCGTAATTTGTGGAGTGGTCGGCAATGGTCGTTAGTTGTAGGCTCGACAGCGAAAGTGGCCGGCTGGTGTTTATGCTACAATCGCTATACCAACCTGCTTTGGTATGGAGAATGAATTGATGACGATGCAAGAGAACATGGCTATAAACTTTGACGCTCAGGTTGTTTTTGAGGCCCGCGGAAGCCGCTGGACGGCTTACATCGAGCCTCCGGGAATGACAGTGTACGGCGTAACCGAGGAGGCCGTGAAGGCTCGCGTTGACTTGGCGCTGAAGCTCTTCGTGCAGCACTTCAACGACAGTCCTGATGGAGTCGGGAAACTTCGGCAATATCTGGATTCGCACGGAGTACCCAATTTCGTTACCCACCATGATGTGAATAGCCCGATACGCCGGCGGCGGCCAGTCAGCCTTTCTATGGAAGTTGCCGTCAATGCCTGAACCTATTTCGAGAGGACAGGCGGATTTTGCGCTGGAACGTATGGAGTACCAGATTATTGACGAAGTACACGGCTTGGTGAAGTATTTAGACCTTCGCTATCCTGGCAATCCGGAACGCCCACTGTATTTTGATTTCAGCGATGGGTCGATTCCTTGGGATGATTTCAGAAAGCATCTGGAGTACGAAGGCGTTAACGTAGCCGCGTTCCTTGCTGAACTAGAAGCCATGTAATCACCGCAGATGCGAGGGTAGATTCCTATATGATCGGTGGCTCCCAGTCGTTTCATCTGCATACATTCACCGCCTCAAATTCTATACCACGCCGCCAACAGCAGCCCAATCAAACCGAATCCCGCCCATCCTGGCCATCGACGTAAAATGCCCCACGTTCCAACGGGCTGGCCCGCATCAGCAAGGCCGGAATTATCGCGATGAGCGCAACGATGCCCGCCGCCCGATAGAAGTTGTGGAACAGCGACAGGCTGGCGACTTGCAGCGTTTCCCGGTACTCGATAAACGCCTCCGCTCGCGCCGCTGCGTCCAGCGCCGGCATGGTCAATGGCGACGGGGTGTCGGTCAGGATGGCGAGCATCTCGTTGACGCCCCACGCCGACAGCGCCGCCATCCCCAGCGTCATTCCCAACATACGGGCCACCACTATCATGGAGGCTGACACGCCGCGGTATTCCAGCGGCGACGCAGCGATGGCCCGGTGCAGCAAGGGGGCGACGACCAACCCAAACCCAATGCCGGGAATCACCAGGTCCAGCGTGAGTCGTGGTCCCGCAATGTCGATTTGCCACCCGGCGAGTCTGAACATCCCAATAGCAATCAAGACCAGCCCCGGCACGGCAACCCAACGGGCGTCGAACCACCTCAACAGCAGCCCGCCCACTACGGAGAATACCGGAATGGTGACCGTCATGCGCAGCAGCCACTGGGCCGCTGTGAACGAATCCACCGGCCGCCCGGGGACATCCATAACCGTGTTGGCCATAATTACCATGGTTGCCATCGCGATGATAAGGGCTATGCCGACGAGCAACTGGCAAAGGTTGGCCGCAACGAACGCCCACGCCTGGAACAACGCATTCGCCAGCAAGGGCTGGGGAGTTCGTCGTTGCAGCCAGACCAGCGCGCCGGCGCTCAGCAAAAACCCGGCCAGCAGCCAATACGGAACCCACGAAGACAGCCGGAACAGTCCTTCGTGGGCGAAGGCCAGGCTCAACAGAACCAGTCCCACGGTGAACGCCGCCGCGCCCCGGTAGTTCATGCGCGAACCTTCAAACCGCTGGTTGCGAAGGAACAGCAACGCCACCGCGATGACGGCGGCCTGGGGCACGTTGAGCCAGAAAATAGCCCGCCATCCCCAGAACTCGATGACCGCGCCTCCGTAAGCCGGGCCCAACATACTGCCGGCCTCGGCGGCCCCAGCCACGATGCCCAAAGCCAACCCGCGTTGCTCGGCAGAAACCAACGCCGCGGCCATGGCCAGGCTGATGGGTACAGTGCCGCCGCCGCCAATTGCCTGCACTACCCGGGCCGCCACAATCTGATCCAGCGGCGCAATGAGATTGTTAAGCCACGCCCATTCCCCGGACAACGCTACTAATATCGTCCCCACGACAAATACCGCCAGCGAAGCCAGATACCATCGTTGATACCCGTAAACGTCGGCCAGACGGCCCAGCAGCGGCATCGCCACGGTGTAAGCGAGCAGGTAGGCCGTTACCACCCAGATTACCGCTTCCAACCGGAAAATCGGCACCTTCAGATCTGCCATCACTGCGGGCAACGCGGTGACGACCACCGTTTGATCCAGGGCGGTGACGAAAACGCCGGCGGCTATTGCCGCAACTATCACCCAGGGCGGCAGGGTGGCCTGCCTGAGACGAGTCAGCATCAATGATAAGGCGTGTGCCAGGCCGACCTATTGGCCGGTTGTCAAGTCAATGTAGTCAACCGGCGGTTGTACGGTCAGGGGTTCGTTGATGTCGTAGAGACGTATCTCGCGCGCGGTATCAGGATGGTCGAACCTGCCCACGGGCCCCGTGATGCGTGCCCGGCGCAACGATTTCCGATCAACATCAACCCAAACCTCAACCTGAACCCTCTGGTCTGCCCGCCCATGCAGCAGCAACCAGTCCATCACCTCGGCCGGCGCGCTGCCGGTTATGCGGAAGGTGTCGGCTCCGTCCGTTACGTCCCGACCGTCCACAGTTGGGTCATCTATGGATTCGACAAAGACAGCCATGACATCGTTCAAGTCAGCAACCGGTATGGGGATTAGCGCCAACGGCTGTTTGGTCCATGCCCCGGTAAACGGGTCGGTTCCGTAGTAACTATCCGGAGTTGCCACGGCCTTCAGCTGGAGGTACGCACCTGAATCAATGTCGGCTTCATGGTCAGCAACGACGTAGACGTCGGTGGTGAATTCCGCTCCCTGCTCCGCGCTCCAGGCGCCGCTGGACGCAGTAATTTTGGCGCTGAACGCGCTCACGTAAATGCTGCCCGGATCGTGGGTTAGGTCGAAGCGCGCAGTTTGCATCCGGCGTAAATTCGTGGCGGTTTCACGCACAATGGCCGCCGGGTCGGGAGTCGGGGTTGGCGCCGCCGCTGGATCACCGAATGATGCGGTAGATGGCATCGTCGGGCCTTGGCAGGCTGCGAACAACGATACCAGGATGACCGCCAGAATGACCGCCAACCCGATGGCTATTACGGAGAGCCGAGCCCAAGCCGGCCTGGTCGCTCTAAAGGTTATCAATCGCCGGTTCAAGTCGTAGTGTCCGCAGCGAGGCTTTCAGCCGGTTCTCGGAATGACGCTGGCGCTACTGCGTCGACCACACCGCCAGGCTGCCGGTGCCAATATCCAGCAACCCACCTTCGCCGCCGGTTCCGGTTACGTACACTCTGGAACCGCCCGCGCTGCTTCCGTTGCGGCGATTGGACAGGTATTGCTGAGTGCCGGCCACCACCAGACCGGCGCCGTCGGGAGCCCACGGCGAATGACTGCCGGCATACTGGTCGAAGAACGCCAGCATCAGGAAGGTTGCGCCGCTGGGTGAAAACCGCAAACCGCCGGCCGCAGCATCGTTATCAACCTCGGTCTCACCGGCGTTGTCACTGTCAACGCTGCCATCGGCAACTCGCCATTCCATCGTCCGCTCTTCCGTGTTCAGCGCAACCCACGCCAGACGATTGCCCGACGGCTCCCAGAAAAACCCCAGCACCCAGTCGTCTTCCCGGACGGTGCGAACACCGCTGCCATCAGCCGCCACCAGCCGCAACCTCTGGTAGGCCGGCGAGCCGTCGACCTGACGGTCTGCAACTGCAAGCGCCTGTCCGTCCGATGACCACAAGAACGCGCAAGTGCCTTCAACCTCTGCCAGCCGCAGAGGGGCGTAATCGGATTCGGCCGGCCGGCCCACCCATATCGCCTCTCCGTCGCCGCCCGGCGCCGACCACGCCAACTGCGCGCCGTCCGGCGACCAGGCCGGGGTGCGGAACGAAAGCGACCGACTGACCGTTTGCACCGTCAATTGTGTCAGAGCCTCATCAACGTGCAACACCGCGACGCCCTCGCCGCTGTGGACTGCCAGCGACCGGCTGTCCGGCGACCAGTCGAAATACAGCGGCGCTCCGCGTTGTAAGGCCAACGGGGCCCGGGGCGACTGCTCGCCATCCGCTGGGTTGGCATCGGCAATGAACAGTGTCAACCCCTCGGGCGTTGCCGCCGTTATCCCCAGCCGACGACCGTCCGGAGACCACTGAATGTAGTGAGGCGTGCCATCGGCGATGGTCAAAGGCGCGTTATTGACGAAAACCGGGCCGCCGACTCCGGTATCGGATTCCAGGGACTGAACGCTCATTTCGGGATCCCCGGACGAACTGCTGGCGACCAGGGAAACGGCGATGCGGCTACCGTCCGGCGACCAGCTGGGCCAGCTGTACACACGGTCGCGGGACAAGGGTTGCGCCAATATCCCGCCGCTCCGACTGCCGGCGTCGGCAACTTCGCCCACCGTCAGAATCCGCCGGTCGGTTCCGTCGGGTTGAACCGTAACCAGCTGTCCGTCAGCGTCGATGTACGCAATGCGATTGATGGTCATGGGAGGGTCGGAATTGCCAGTTTCAGCCTCGCCGAGGTTGCACCCCAGAAACAATATCAGATACGCCACTGTGGCCATTGCCAAGAGTCGCCGCAACCAATGGGCCGGAATCCACCGCCCCAGTCCCCACATCGCCGGGGAAAGCCTTCGCGCGCGCATCGGCGCTACGGTATCACCCTGAGTCGTTTTTATCAATTGGACACCGGGCAGTTCCGGCGAATGCACCGGCGTCGTTTGTGGTTTAATGGCGGCGTGAACTCCCGCGTTTCCCGCGCCACTCCCCGGAGGAATTCAGGTTGAGCATTGCTAACGACCAGGTATCGAACCGGCCAGAACCGTTGGGCCGCGTGCTGATGGTGCAGGGAACTGCATCCCACGTGGGCAAAAGCGTGCTGGTGTCGGCGTTGTGCCGCATTTTGCGTCAGGACGGGCTGCGTGTCGCCCCTTTCAAGGCGCAAAATATGTCCAACAACTCCTACGTAACCCCCGACGGCGGCGAGATCGGACGGGCGCAGGCCGTGCAGGCCGAGGCCGCGGGTGTTGACGCCAGGGTCGAGATGAACCCCGTCCTGCTCAAGCCCGAAGCCGACAGCCACGCCCAGGTCGTGTTGATGGGACGCCCACTGACCTCGGCCCGCGCCCGCGATTACTTCGACCTGAAAGCCACTCTGTGGGCGTCGGTGGCCTCGTCTCTGGACACCCTCCGCAGCCAGTATGATGTGGTGGTGATTGAAGGCGCCGGCAGCCCGGCGGAAATCAACCTGAAGGCTACCGAAATCGTAAATATGCGCGTCGCCCTGTACGCCGACGCTCCCGTGTTGCTGTGCGGGGACATCGACCGTGGCGGTGTGTTTGCCGCTCTGGTGGGCACACTCCAGTTGCTGGACCCGCCGGAACGGGATGCAGTCAAGGGATTTCTCATCAACAAGTTTCGCGGCGACGTTTCCCTGCTGACCGACGGGTTGACCTGGCTGGAAGATTACACCGGCAAACCCGTGGTTGGCGTCGTCCACCACTTCCGAGACATCCACATACCGGAAGAAGATTCGGTTGCCCTGGACATTGCACCGCCCTCATCATCCGCCGCCGTGCTGGATGTGGCGGTGGTGCAGGTGCCGCACATCTCCAACTTTGACGACTTCGACCCACTGGCGCGCGAGCCCGGAGTATCGCTGCGGTACGTGCAGCACGGCGACCGCCTCGGCCGGCCCGACCTGGTGATTTTGCCGGGTAGCAAAACCACCATCCCCGATTTACTGTGGATGCAACAGCAGGGCTTATCCCAGGCCGTGGCCGGCGCCCACGCGGACGGCGCAGCGGTGTTGGGCATCTGCGGTGGCTACCAGATGCTGGGCCAAACGATTCTGGATCCCGACCGAGTAGAGTCTGCCGTGGGCGCCGCCGATGGCCTCGGTTTGCTGCCCCTTATAACCACCTTCGCCGGCACCAAGGAGACGCACCGGGTGCGGGCCACTGTCCTCCCGGAGGCGGCTGACTCGGGCGGCCTGCTCGCCGGCGCCGCCGGGTTCGAGGTGGTTGGTTACGAAATCCACATGGGACGCACCGTCGGCGAGAACATCATCCCCGCCTTCTCGGTGCAAGACCGGGCCGACGCTCCGGTAACCCCTGAATCGGCGTTGGACGGAGCCACCGACGCGTCCGGCCGTACACTGGGCACCTACATCCACGGGTTGTTCCACAACGCCGGCGTCCGTCAGGCGTTGCTGCATGAATTGGCCCGGCGCAAGGGGGTTACCCTGCCGGAGGGCGCCGACGTGGGTCGCGACCGCGAGTACGACCGCCTGGCCGATTGGGTTCGGGACAGTATTCAGATGGACCTGGTGTACCGGATGATGAACCTGTCCCAAACCGTGGCCTAGGGTGGCTGTGACACCGGATGAGCACCGTATTGTTAATATTGGGGGGCATCCGATCCGGCAAAAGCGCCTACGCCGAGCAGGTCACTGAGCGAATGGCATACGGGAGAACGGTGCTGTACGTTGCCACCGGGGTAGCCGTGGATGACGAGATGGCCGAGCGGATTCGCCGGCACCAGGATCGCCGACCACCGCATTGGTTGACCCTGGAAGCCCCACTGAATCCAACCGGAGCCCTGCAATCGGCAATGACCCAAATGGGATCGGGGCCGGATGACCCGCCGGCGGCGTTGCTGCTGGACTCAGTGGATGCCTGGGTATCCAATCTGCTCTTTGAGCACGAAAACGCCGCGCCTGCCGAACTGGAAGCACGCTGCGCGGGAGCGGTGCGAAGGTTCGTCGCAGTGGTTCGGGAGCTGGACATCAACGCCGTTTTGGTCAGCAGTGAGGTGGGTAACTCGCTGGTTGCCACATCTGCGTTGGGGCGGCGTTTCCAGGACTTGCTGGGCGCCGTCAATCAGGCGGTGGCCGCCGCCGCTGACGCGGTAACGCTGGTGACGGCTGGCATCCCCGTAACTATCAAGACGGCTGCCACGGCCTGATCAAGTCCCAGTCGGGGGCAGCGGCTTGGTTGGTCGCTGTGTCGTGTGCTAATCTGGCCGCCATGCGCGACGAACCCGCATCAACACCCGCCGAATTGCCCGGCCTCGCTGCCAGGCCCGTATTGGGAACGGCCACCGTATTGGCCCCCGGCACCTGCGGCGAGTTGGTGCAGGGAATGACTGACGGGATCGATTTCCTGGTAACTTGCCCCATCAACCAGTTTTCGCGTGTGACTGTCACGCTGCGGGTTGACCCGATTGCGACGTCAGTGCGTTTTGTAACGCCGGGAAATTGCTACGCCAAGACAAACCTGGCAATCGCGGCGGCGCTGGCCGAAATTGAAGCCAAGACTGGAATCGCCCACCTTTCGGCTGAAATCTTGGTGGCCAATCCCATCCCGGTGGGCAAGGGGATGGGTAGCAGCAGCGCGGACATTACCGCAGCTCTGGCCGCCGCTGGTGCCGCCGCCGGCGTTGCGATGCCGCCCGATACTATCGCCAGAATCGCCCTGTCCGTTGAACCCACCGACGCGGTGATGTTTCCGGGCATCGCGCTCTTTGACCACCGCAACGGGCGCATCGCCGAATCACTCGGCCCGCCCCCTCCGATGGAGGCGATTGTTGTCGACCGGGGCGGACAGATGGACACCCTGGAATTCAACCGGGTGGACCGAACGGCCCAGTGGCAAGCAGTGGCTGATCAGACGGATGCCGCCCTGGAACTGGTGCGGGAGGGCATTGAGCGCAGCGACCCGGAGCTGGTGGGACGAGGCGCTACCATCAGCGCCCGCGCCGGGCATCCCGACGGCGCCGGCGAATGGATCGAACGGGCGGCGGAGTTTGCCGCCAGCGTGGGCGCTGCCGGTATCAACGTGGCCCACAGCGGCACCGTAATCGGCATCCTGCTCGACGCCCGCAAACGCCACAGCAAGCCCGTGTACCGCCGCGCCCGGGCAGCCTTCCCCGACGCCGAGAGCGTCCGTCACTTCCGAATCATAGGTGGCGGAGTGCGAGGTGGAGGAATGCGAAGATAAACGCGCCGGCTTCGCCGGCCACTGATTTGGGGATGCTACGCCGCAAACTCACCTCTGCATCCGCCGTCCGTGAAACAAATATTGCTGCGAATACCCGGCGTACTGGCCGAAGTATCCCTGGGCCCATTCCACCATTGCCTTGTCGGGCGGTTTCTTCTGCATCGGGAAATACCACTCGGCCAGCGCACGCCGCACCCACACGTCCACCGGGAACGCTTCCAGTTTTTCCAGTGAAAATACGGCGATGCAGTCAGCGATTTTGGCTCCGATGCCGCGACATCCCATCAACCGTTCCTTGGTTTCACCGTAGGGCAACCTGGTCAGTTCATCCAGATCCAGGGCCCCGGCCCGCACCATGTTGGCGGCGGCAATCACATAAGGAGCGCGAAATCCCAGACCCAACTCCCGGAGCAACCCCTCGCCGGCCTGCGCCAACTCGTCCGGTGAGGGGAACGTGTGGCGCACTTCACCCGCCAGCTTGACCGGTGCGCCCAGGCTGTCGGCCATCGCCTCCATGTTCTGATGGATGCGGGGGATGTTGGAGGTGGCGGAGCAGATGAAAGCTACCGTGCATTCCCAAGGTTCCTGACGCAAAATGCGCAGTCCGGGGTAGCGCTCCACCATGCTGGCCACTCTCCGGTCGGTGCAAATGTCGGCGTAAATGGCGTCGATGGGGTCATCCAGGCGGAAATACGACCACAACGCTGGGCTCAGGTCGGCGTCGTCTGCTCCCCCTGATGCCTTGGCAACCGTGTACTCGACCCCGCCATCCTGTTGGCGGATGTGTACCAGGTGGCTGCCCAGGACGCCGGAATACCAACCGTCGCCCAGCTTTTTCCAGCGGTGCGCTTGCCCGCTTTCCAGGCTGCCCGCCAGATCGAAGGGCTGATTAACGGCGAGCTGCACGGTCCAACTGCAACCAGCGGGCGGCCTGCTGTCCCACCGTGGCCAGGCTTGAGCGCTCGAACGTACAGGTTGGCAGCGCGTTCAGGAAACGGTCACCGTAGTTGGCGGTTTGAATGCGCCGGTCCAGAATCACCACTGCGCCACGGTCCATCTTGTTGCGGATGAGCCGTCCGAAACCCTGACGGAACCGCAGGACGGCGGTGGGAACCTGAAAGTCGTTGAAGGGGTTGTTGCACAGATTGCTCCGTGCCTTGACGATGGGATCGCTGGGCACCGGGAAGGGCAGCCGGCAGAGCAGCAGGCCCCGCAGGATGCCGGGTTCCATGTCCACGCCTTCCCAGAAACTGGCGGTGCCCAACAGCACTGACCCGGGTTCGGCCCGCAGCCGGTCGGTCAGTTGTCGCGGTGTGCCGTCAATTCCCTGAGCCAACAGCGGGATACCCTCAGCCCGCAGCAATCCGCGAATCTGGTACGAAGTTTCCCGCAACGCCGCATGAGACGTAAACAAAGCCATCACGTGCCCGTCCAGCGCTTTTGCCATGTTCACGACCACCTGCGCCGTGCCGCGGTTATGGTCGGCAGACCGGCGTGGGTCGGGCAGGTCTTCGGGCACCATGAGCAGGGTGTTGCGTTCGTAGTTGAACGGGCTGTCCACCAGCAGTTCGTCGCTGTCGTTGGGGAATCCGACGCGCTGGCGCAGGAAATCGAAACTGGAATCCGCCGCCAGAGTGGCGCTGGTCAACACGACGGATTCCTTCTGCGTGAACAACCGGTCGCTCAATATTGGCCCCACCGCCAGCGGCGTGGAATGCAGCATGACGTTGCGGCGGACGATGTCCAGCCACTGAATCTGCTCCTGGTCGTAGCGGCCGAATACCGAAGCCAGGGAATCGGAAATCTGGACAATGGCATCAATGCTGCTGACCAGTTCTGACGTGGCCGATTCGTCGGGCTTTTTGAAGACGTCCTGCGATGCCAGCCGTTCCAGGTCCTGCAATGATTTGACGCACTCGTTGACGAACGCCGCCGCCGACTCCCATTCAATCGCCACCGTGCCCCATTCACGGGACTGACGCACCTTATCATCGAGGGTCAACGGTTCCCGGTCGTTGTCCGACTGCCCGATAGCACCCCGATACAGCGCGGTAATAGCGTCCCAGAGCCGTTCCCAGGCCTGAGCTGCCGCATTGCTGGCTGCGGAGGCGTTGGATACCGCATCGCTGGCCCGGGACGCGTTTGGGTCGCCCTGGAGCTGGTGCGCCGCCGCCGTGAGTCGTCCGATAATCCGGTACACGCCTTCCAGTTCACGCGGCAACGCGTCCTGGGGAATCTCAAAACCCAATTGCCGGCTGGCCTCTTCTTCCAAATGGTGAGCTTCGTCGATAACCAACCGTTGGTAGTCCTGCAAGACGGTGCCGCCCACGGCGAGGTCAGCCAGCAGCAGGGCGTGGTTAATCACCAGGATGTGGGCGGATTCGGCGTGCTGGCGAGCCTGCCGCAGGAAACACGGCCCACTGCCCCGGAAGGCAGGGCAAACCTCGCCGGTGTCGGCGCAGATGCGCGACCAGGCCCGAAAATCGCTGGCATTCAGGTTCAGGTTAGTGCGGTCGCCGCTGACGGTATCGTCCAGCCACACGGCGGTTTTGCCGATAACCCGGGCTTCGTCTTCGCTCAACGTGTCCGACACACCCAGGTTGTTCCAGCGGTGCAGGCATACGTAGTTGGAGCGGCCCTTCAGTTGCGCGGCCTTGACCACACCGGGATGCAGGATGCCGGCGTCTTCCAGAATGCCGATGACGGCCGGAATGTCCTTTTCCATCAGTTGTTCTTGCAGGTTGATGGTGTTGGTCGACACGACGACCCGCTGCCCGTGAGATGCCGCGTACAGCACCGCCGGCAGCAGGTAGGCGATGCTTTTGCCGATGCCGGTGCCACCCTCCACGATTAGCTTGCGTCCCTGATAAATGGCGCGGGTAACGGCTTTCAGCATCTCGGCCTGCTGAGGGCGGTCCTCGAAGCCGGGGAACGCCTGGGCGAATATGCCGTGGGGCGCCAGCAGCTCTTCCACCTGTTGCTCGGTGAGTTCACGCCGGATGGCTACGCCCAGCTGCTCCCCCGCACCATCAGACAGCCGGTTGGACAAGCTCTCCAGGTTCAACCCGTTCAGGCCAACGGCGCCGGCCTGTTCCGAATGCCCGATGGCCGAGTTTGCGCCCACCGCGTGGGGAATCAACCCTTCCAGCAAGTCCGCCACGGCAGCGTCGGCGGTGCGTGCCGCCCGCGCGATGAACGCGACCTTGGCTGCCGGGTATCCGCTGCCGACTTCCAGCAGCCGGTGAAACACGGCCGCGGTAACCTCGGCGTCGGCGCTGGCCCGGTGCGCCTGGTCGTGGGTAAGGCCCAGATATTGCGCCAGCGCGGACAGGTTGTATTCGGGCGCGTCGGGCAGGAAAATCGACGCCAGATCCCAGGTGTTATAGGTCTTGTTGCTCAGTTCCAGCCGGTGCGATTTCAGGAAATCAATATCAAATTTGACGTTGTGCCCGATGATTGGCAGGTCACCGACGAACTCGGCGACCTGGCCGGCGATTTGGGCAAAGGATGGGGCCCGTTCCAGATGAGACGGGTTGATGGAAGTGAGTTGCTGGATGAATTGCGGAATCTTGCGGCCTGGGTTAACGAAGGTTTGGTAACGGCCCAGCACCTCACTGCCGCGAAACTTGACGGCGCCCACCTCGATGATGGTGTCGGCATGGGGATTCAATCCGGTGGTTTCCAGGTCTATGGAAACGAACACCTGCTGGAAGGGGTCTGGTTGTCGAAAACCTGCTTGTGTCATCTGTCCTTACCGATGCCCGCTGGAGTGTTCGCCGGAATCTTCGGTGGTGTGAGCGCTCACGGCGCGCCGGGCCACCGCCGCATCCGCCTTTGGTGATTTCGCCCTAACTCCGGGCGCGCAAATTGTAGGGTCGCGGGTCGCCCTGCCGCAATCCTGCAACGGGATGGAAGTCGCCCCGGTGCAGGGCAGTCAGGAACTGGGCCTCGTCAAATATCTCATCGGGGAATTCGGTTACGAATCGGCCCAACCCGTGGGTGCTATGGGCGTCGCTGCCGCCGGTTACCGGCAGGTTCAGCCGATGCGCCACCTCTGCGGCGAACCGGTTTTCGTCGTCGGATGTTCCGCCATTGGCAATCTCAACGGCATCGGCCAGCTGAAACACCCGGTGCTTCATCGCTTCCTCTGCTTCGGTCGGGATCGGTTCGGCTGGGTCTGGGTACAGGTACGGGCGGGTGCGGTGGTGCTGGCCCAGCACTCCCCGGAAGGGATGCGCCGACACCACGAACCCGCCGGCGCTGTGGGCGGCTTTGCTCAACTCTTCGGCGTGGTGAAATCCGCTCTGGTAGCGGTCAACGCCAAACGCCAGGATGTGGCCCATGTCGGTGTCGGCTTCCATCGCCCGGATTAGCACCACGTTGTGCCGGGCGGCGAAAGCGGCAAATTCGTGGCGATCCCACGGCCCGGTGTGCTCCGTAATACAAAGGCCGCGCAGGCCAAGCCGCTCTGCCTCCAATATGAGGTCGTCCGGCGAAAGGCTCGAATCGGCGCTTCCCTTGGTCGTGTGTATGTGCAGGTCAAAAAGGCGGGCCATAGACTCTACCAGTCTAGTCGCACCACCCCCAAAGCGTCAACGACGTAACGTCACTAGGGGGTGTCGTCAAAATGGCGGCAGGGTGGTAAATTACTGGAAATGGGGAGAGTGTGGGAGGTGGGGGTATGACGGCAGCGCACCGGCGCCACGATATGACCGATGACGTTTGGGAGCGGTTGAGGCCGCATTTGCCCGGGGGAGCGGGCAAGAGAGGCCGACCGGCCCAGGACAACCGGCGGTTTATCGACGCCGTGTGCTGGATACTGCGCACCGGCGCGCCTTGGCGCGATTTGCCCCCGGACTACGGAGACTGGAAGAACACCCACCGCCGCTGCTGCCGCTGGCGGGACCGGGGCGTGTGGGCCGGACTGTTGGAGGCAGTGATTGATGACCCTGATTTCGAGTGGCTGATGATAGACGCCAGCTATATCAAGGCCCATCCCCACAGCGCCGGCGCCCAGGGCGGAAATCAGTCCATTGCCCGCACCAAAGGGGGCTGAACAGCAAGCTGCACCGGGCGGTGGACGCCCACGGAATGCCGGTAAGGCTGGCGGTGACCGAGGGTACGGTTGCCGACTGCTCCCAGGCGTTGCCCCTGATTGAGGGCATAGCAGCGGAGTGCCTGCTGGCGGACAAAGCCGATGACACCAATGAAATCATAGCCACCGTCCGGGAATTGGGAATGGACCCGGTGATACCGCCCAAAAGCAACCGGAGAGAAAAACGGGACTATGACCGGGCGCTGTACCAGCTGCGGCGCCTGGTGGAGAACGGATTCCTGGAATTCAAGCAGTGGCGCGGAGTGGCAACCCGGTATGCCAAAAAGACGGCGTCATACTTGGCGGCCTGCCAACTCCGCGCAGTGATGATCTGGAGCAAACTCTTTTGACGACACCCCCTAGTACTACAACGACGGGTTTAGGATGGCGGCTCCATCCTGCCTTCACGGCGGGCGGAGCGGCGTCTCTGGTGGGAGCGGCGCGCCCGCTCGTTGCGTAGCTGCGTATCCTCCAGCCACCGCAGCAACTCCTCTGGCCCGAACCGTTCCCGGGGCAGCATCTCCCGAACCACCCGGCACACTTGGGGACGGGTGATCCGAGGCATCTTTTTCCCCCCAAGCCTGCTGCAGGCCCAGCAGGAAAGCTCCACCCAGCAGGCACATGGCTATGTGGTGATGCCAGCCAGCCCAACTGCGGGTCTCGTATTCGTCCAGGCCCACGTCGCCCTTCTCCGTCTCGAACTCCGTTTCAATGGGCCACCTGGAACCGCCCACGTAGGCCAGGGTCTCCAGGGGAGTATCCTCGGCAGCGTTGGACAGGTAGTAGCGGGGTTCGCTGCCGTCCAGGTTCCGGCGGTAGACGGCCCATGCCTCCTGGCCCGGCTTGCCCTTTCGGGTTACCCGCACCCGCTGGGCGCAGAACATATAGCTCCGCGGCCCCTGGCTTCCCTGGGCCACCGTTATCTCCCGCCAGGCCTCATCCGGCAACTGGTCACTGCGTTGCTCCATGGTACGACGCTGCCCGTCCCTGAGCCTGGGCTTGCGGGGGCGCCCGGACCCCTGAGCCCCCGGACTGGTCCAGGCCGACTCCCACGCAGGCTCCAGGGGCCAGACCGGAGTGCTGCCCGGAACGTCCAGCACGTAGCGCATCCCCAGGGCCGCCAGGGACTCCCGAAAGGACGGCGACATCCCGAAGGCGTCGTCCCCGGCCACCCATCCGGCCTTGAGGTGGCCCAGCTCCAGGGCCCGCTCCAGCAGTTCCAGGGCCAACTCCGTCTTCGACCGGTAGCTCCGCCGCTCCTCGGGCACCGCCGCCGCCGCACAGCGGCCCTGATCCGAGGTCCAACTCTCCGGCAGATACAGCCCTTTGTCCACCAATGCCCGTCCCAGCGGGCTGACGTAGGCCAGGAACATCCCACCCTGGCAGTTGGCCACCTTGCCCAGCCGGCCGCAGTACTGCCGGGCTACCCCCACGGACTTCCTCCCCTGCTTGGGAAAGTCGCTGCCGTCCAACACCCACACCGCCTCGGGGTGCCCCAGCCTGGGGGCCAGGTATTCCTGCAGCCGCCCGATCACTGTCGCATCGGACCACCGGGCCTCGGTCAGAAAACGCTGCATCGCCCGGGCCGAGATGCCCACCGATTCCGACAGGTTCTCGGCGTTGCGCCGCTCCCCAGCCTGCACCAGCAGCCCCTGAAGATAGTTTCGGCTGTGCTCCCGCCACTGCTTGCGGCCGAAGGAGGCCGCAAAGAAGGCGTGAAATTCCTGAAAGCACTCGTAGACCCGCTTGAAGCTCGCCGCATCCATCACCCAAACCACCCACTATCATCTTGACAACTATCCTACCAAACAACCCGTCGTTGTAGTACTAGTAACTGTTCAGACTTGGTGGGGGAATTGGTTCAAAGAGGTTCGGGGATGGCTGGCGCGAGGGGTTGTGGTTATGTCATATAACGGGTATGGATTCGGAAATCGATCTGTCCACTGCTGACCGCGATGTGCTCATCGCCATCGTCATACGGCAGGAGGCCATCATAGCCCGGCAGCAGGCGATCATCGAGCGCCTGGAGCAACGGATTGCTCGGCCGGAAGGGCGGGCCAAACCCAGTGGCGCCCGGGGGATGCCCGGCCTCAAACCCGAAGCCAGCCGGAAACCGGCCCAGCCCAAAGCGCCACGCCAGCGGCGGCCCCACGGCTTTGCCCGCCGTCGCATGACGCCCACCCGTCGGGTGGAGCATGTGGTGGACCACTGCCCCGACTGCGGAACCCAGTTGTCCGGTGGCTGGACCCAGCGCACCCGGGAGGTCATCGAGTTGCCCCAGGTTCCGGCGGAAGTTACCGAGCACGTCTACATCGCCAGGGATTGTCCGGCTTGCCGCCGCCGCTGCGTGCCCCCGGCGCAACTGGACGGCGTGGTGATGGGCCAGCAGCGCCTGGGTATCAACCTGGTCAGTCTGATTGCCACGCTCCGAGAGGAGGCCCGACTGCCCATCGCCGGCATCCAGCGGTATCTGCACACCGTCCATGGGCTGAGCCTCAGCGTGGGAGCCATCATGGCGGCGGTGCATCGCACTGCGCAAAAGGCCCAGTCCGCCGTGGACCGGATTCTGGCCCAAGTCCGCGCCAGCCCAGTGGTCCATGCCGACGAGACCGGCTGGCGTGAGGATGGACACAACGGCTACGTGTGGACTTTCAGCACACCATCGGCGCGCTACTTCCTGCGGCGGGGTCGCAACAAGGAAGTGGTGGATGAAGCTCTGGGCGACACCTTCTCCGGCGTCCTGGTCAGCGATTTCTACGCCGCCTACCACCATTACGAGGGCCCCAAACAGCGCTGCTGGGTCCATCTGCTGCGGGACATCCACGACCTGCGAACCCTCTACCCCGATGACGCGCCACTGGCGCAGTGGGCCGACGCCGTCCACGAGATTTACGACCGGGCCAAAGCCAGCGCCCATCCCCAGACCAAGCGGCGACGCGCCGCCCAACTGGCCCTGGAACGGCAGCTGCTGGCCATTTGCCAACCCTTCCTTCACGACCCTTCGGCAACCCAGGCCAAGCTATGCCGACGCATCGAGCGCCATATCAAAGAGCTCTTCGTCTTCGTGGCCGAACCGGAGGCGCCATCGGACAACAACGCCGCCGAACGCAGCCTGCGCCATCTGGTCGTCAGTCGCAAGATCAGCGGCGGCACCCGGTCGGAACGGGGCAGCAGCAGCAAGATGACCCTGGCTTCCCTCTTCGGCACCTGGCGCGCCCAAGGACTGAATCCCCTCGCCGCCTGCCGACAACTGCTCTCTTCCCCGCAACTCTGAACAGTTACACCAAAACGTAACTGTTCAGACTTGAGGGGATCTAAAGGTTATCCGGCCTCTTGCGGAGGGGCAGCCAAGCACGGATTGTCCTCTGCAAATCAATTCCGTCCCCTCAAACGTGAACAGTTACACCAAAACGTAGGGCCGTGCTAAATCCAATCCAGAACCTTCAGGTGTCCGCCAAGGTTACGAAATTCGGAATCGCCATTTCAGTCGTCACATGACGCGAAGACAATCGACCTAGTACTGGTTCAAATCAGTATTGTAAGTTATATTAGTGAAAGGCCTACAAATGCTACGCTGACTGCAAAATAGAGTAGTGTGGAGGTGTGGCAAACATGGCCCTGGAGCAATACGCAGTACGGTTGACGCCGGAGGAGCGGGAGCAACTGAGCCGACTGATACGTAGCGGCAAAAGTTCGGCTCGCATCGTCGCCCGGGCGCGCATTCTACTTAAAGTTGCTGAGGGATGGAACGCACCTCAGGTGGCGGCCGCTTTGGACGTGTCCAAGGGTACGGTGTACCGGGCCAAAAGGCGGTACGCCGAGGAGGGATTGGCGGGAGTCATCCAGGACCGGGTCCAGGCCAACCGGTATCGCAAGCTGGACGACAAGGGCGAGGCCCACCTGATTGCCTTGGCGTGCAGCCCAGCGCCCGCTGGCCACGACCACTGGACCTTACAGCTGCTGGCCGACCGAGTGGTGGAGTTGGGGTTGGTGGAGTCGTTATCGTACGAGACGGTGCGGTTGAGGCTGAAAAAAACGTCCGCCAGCCGTGGCGGAAGCAGCAGTGGTGCATCCCGAAAGTAGGCGGCGAATTCGTGGCGGCGATGGAGGACATGCTGGACTGGTATGCTGAGCCCTACGACCCCGACCGGCCGGTGGTCTGCTTTGATGAGACCTCGACCCAGTTGCTGGCCGACACCAAACCGCCCATCCCAGTGCAACCGGGACAACCGCGGCGTCAGGATTACGAGTATCGTCGCGCCGGTACGCGCAACATCTTCCTGACCTGCGAACCCCTGGCGGGCTGGCGACACGTGGCGATTACCGAGCGCCGCACTATGGAGGACTGCGCCCACCGGATGCGCTGGCTGGTGGATGAGGCTTACCCCGATGCCCCGGTGGTGCGGGTGGTTCTGGACAATTTGAACACGCACCGCATGGCTTCCCTCTATGAGACCTTCCCCGCCGCCGAAGCCCGGCGCATCGTGAAGCGGCTGGAGTTTCACCACACACCCAAGCACGCCAGTTGGCTCAATCCTGTCCTGAGCTTGCCGAAGGGATGGCGGAGATCGAGTTCAGCGTGTTGACCCGGGCCTGTCTCCAGGGGCGTAATCCCGACGAGACTGCCCTACAGCTAGCCATCAACGCCTATGAGGCCGAGCGCAATGCGGCGGGGGCCACCATCAACTGGCGGTTCAACACCCAGGACGCCCGAGCCAAATTGCATCGCCTATATCCCTTCAATTCCAAGATTGATTGAGTACTAGTACCGTTTCAATTTAATTCTATTGGATATACATGTTTGAGCTTACTGCGAGCGTCTTGGGTGGAGAACCGCCAGTCTATGATGGCGGCGGCCTCGTTGCGCTCGCGTTCGAGCGCCGCGACCTCCCGTCTCAGCAACGCTGCATCGCCGATACGGCGGTCCAGACACGGTCTGCTGAATACGCTCAACTCGATCTCAGCCATGTTCAGCCAGCTGCCATGCGTGGGAGTGTAATGAAACTCCAGCCGTGGGGCGATGCGCCGGGCTTCGGATGGCTCAAACGCTTCGTAGAGCGAGCCCAACTTGTGGGTATTGAGATTGTCCAGGACCAGCCTGATCACCGCTGCGTCAGGGTATGCGCTGTCCACCAGCCACTTCATCTGATGCGCGAAGTCCACGGCAGTGCGGCGCCCGGTCACTTCGACATGTCTCCAGCCGCCCTTCGGCTCGCAGAACAGGAACAAGTTCCGGGTCCCGTTTCGCTGGTACTCAGTGTCATAGCGTTCCACCCGTCCGGGCTTGGCCTTGATGGGCGGCCTCACCTCCCCGGTCAATTGCCTGGCGGTCTCGTCGAAACACACTACCGGACGCTCCGGGTTGTACTCTTCGTGGTACAAGTCCAGCAGGTCCTCCATCCGCGCCACGAACTCCCCGCTCACCTTGGGGATACACCACTCTTTCTTCTTCCAGGGCTTGGGTTCATTTTTTTGAGTATCTGGCGCACCGTCTCCAGGGAGATGCTCTCAGCAAACTCCAACTCCACCACCTTGCCGGCCAGCAACTGGAGCGTCCAGTGCGTGTGTCCTGCGGGCGCTGCGCTGCACGCGAAGGCGATCAGGTGGGCTTCCTGCTTGCCGCCCAGCTTGCGCTCCCGGCCCGGCCGCGGTCTGTCGTTAATGGCGGCCTCAAGTCCTTCCTCCACGTACCGCTTCCGCGCTCTGGCAACAGTAGCGGCGTTGACCAATAGCACATCGGCTATCTCACGGTCTCGAAGTCCTTCGTCCGCTTTGAGCAGCGCGAGCGCCCGCTTGACGGTGCGGACCGGCGCCTTGCCCCGGTGGGAAACCTCATTGAGGCAGGTCCGTTCGGACCCGGTCAGTTTGATTTTATACTTGATGGCAGCCATGGCTGGGCACTTCCTCACCGAAAGATCATACCCAAGTATGACTGCCTTATCATATTCTTACAAATCTATCTGGAACCGGTACTAGGCTGGTATCCAAGTTTTTCGCGGCACGGCGGATGGGCAAAGGCAGCATTATAGTTCGGGGCTCTAGCACAGACACGCACATCGTGTTGCCCAGTGATTTATCAGAAGAAGCCTGCCGCCAACTGGGGCAGATGGGCGTGGACCGTCTCCGGGGGACGTTCTGGGTATGGGACCCGGCAAAGAATAAATGGGTCGGAAATTAATCCCAGCGGTTGAGAAGCGGCAATTGCACCCCCACGCCCAGGTGCACAAATCCAGTTCGCCGCAAGGCTCGCATACCGTTAAGGAGACGGGAAAGATGGTAACTAGACATAGAGCATTCTACAGCCTCCACTACGATCGTGACGCTTGGCGCGCCAGCATGGTCCGCCAAATGGGCGTCATCGCCGGCAATCCACCGGTGATCTACAACGATTGGGAACAGGTCAAACGTGGGGGCGACCGTGCAATAAGGCAGTGGATCAACAGCCAAATGGGAAACCGTTCATGTGTGGTTGTTCTGATCGGAACTCACACCTCCGGTCGTAAATGGATCAACTACGAAATCAAGCGTGCCTGGAAGGAAGGCAAGGGTTTGCTCGGGGTTTACATCCACAATCTACGAGACGCGAGGCAGCAGAAATCCGCCAAGGGAGCGAATCCCTATTACAACGTCATCGTGGATGGTCATCGGCTTTCCAGGGCCGTCCCTGCCTACGAACCCGTTGATAATTGGAGGACCAGTGCATACCGTTGCATTGAAGGAAATCTCGCCTCATGGGTCGCTCAAGCCGTCGCCGACCGGGCCGGCAGGTTCAAGGTTTGAGTTCCATGCCTGATAGCAAGCTGCTTGATCCCGAAGAATCGAGGATACCCACGCACCTGACCATCGTGCAGGGTGTCATCAATCGGATGGCTGATAACAGCCGTTGGTGCAAAGTTTGGTGCGTGACTCTGGTTTCGGCAGCGTTAGTCCTCGCCGCTAGGACCGACAATCCGCACCACCCCCTAGTCGCTCTGGCGCCGGTAGTCCTGTTTTTGATACTTGATGCCTACTACCTGGGTTTGGAACGATCCTATCGATGGTCCTACAACGGGTTTGTGAAACACCTGCATCAAGGAAAACTGCAGGCGGAACAACTTTATCGCGTTACCAAGTGCGGTTCAGATGCGTGTTATTTTTTATCAGTTTCGGATCGCCCTCAATCCGGCTTTTCTATGTTTCCATTGTTGCCACAGCGCTTGCCGCCTGGCTGTCGCTGTGGCTGATGGCCACGCCCACGTGCCCAGGAGCCCGGTGATGACCGCAAAAAATCCCGCAACACAAGGTCTTCATCAGCTTCCATGAACAGGGTACGAAGTACCGGGACCGATTCGTCAAGATGATGAGCGATTCGATTGTGGACAAGTCGGTGCATGACGATGACATCGACGACCTCAATCTGCGAGTCGCCACGATTCTCCAGAAAATTCGCGACAACTTCATCGCTGATGCGACGGTGCCGGTGGTCCTGATCGGTCGAAGCACCTGGCAGCGCAAGCATGTGGATTGGGAAATCGGTTCCAGCATTCGTAAGACGAAGAAGAACTCTATATGTGGGCTGCTGGGCATTTTGCTCCCCAATCACCACAATTTTCAAAGCGACGTATATAAACCTCGACTAATTCCACCTCGTCTCGCGGACAATGCCGGAGAGTTGAACCCCTATGCTGAAATTGACCGGTGGTCAGGTAGCGTCCACGAGGTGAACCTTATCCGAAGATTCATACACCGGGCATTCCAGCGCAGGTATGGCACGCCGCCCGACAATAGCCGTCCTCAGTTTGGCCGCAACAGAAGCGGGAGTTGCAGCTCCGGATGGAAAGACTGACGGGTTAGCCAGTTGTCGTCCGGATTGAACAATCAAGTTGCGCTCCGGTAGGCGGGAAGTTCGGTCGCTATTCATCTCGACTTTGTACAAAATCTAGATAAATTATAAGAACAGGGTAAGCTCGACCAAATCACCACAAGAGGTCGAGTATGCCTACCCTGCCCGCAGTCATAGTAACCCTGCTGCTGCCCTTTGAGCACCTGTTTGACCCCAGGACCTGGCGCAAAGCCCAACTCCTGGCCATGGGAGCGATCCTGTCTCCCGGCAAACGCACCGTGTCCTCCGCCCTCAACATCCTGGGGATTGGGCAGCACGGCGACTTCGCCGTCTATCACCACGTGCTCAACCGCGCCCGATGGTCGCCACTGCAACTGAGCCGGGCGCTGTTGCTGCTGGTGGCCGGGCGCCTTGGTTCGTCCACCGAGCCGTTGGTGTTCGGCATTGACGAGACGGTGGAGCGACGCTGGGGCCGGAAGATTGCGGCCAAGGGGTGGTATCGGGATCCGGTGCGGTCCAAGGACGACCAGGTGGTGATGACCCCCGGATTGCAATGGGTGAGCCTGATGTTGCTGACGCGTATCGGGTGGGCGGGTCGATACTGGGCGCTGCCGTTTTTGACCGCGCTGGTGGTGTCGGCCCGCTACGACCGGCGCAAAGGCCGCCGGCACAAGACGGTAACCGACTACGCCCAGCAGATGCTGGTCTGCCTGCGCCGTTGGCTGCCGGAGAGGGACCTGGTGGTGGTGGCCGATGGCGGCTACGCCAAGCGCGAGTTCCTGCGGCATTGCCAGAGTATGTCAAAGCCGATTGTCGTCGTCACCAAACTGCGCAAGGACGCGTCCCTGTACCAGCCCGCGCCAGCGCGGCGGCCCGGCCAGATCGGGCGGCCCCGGGTGGTCGGCGCGCGACTGCCCAGTCCCACGGCGGTGCTGGACGATCCCGCTACACAATGGATTCCCTACCGCGCCACCGGTTCCGACGGCAGTACCGCCATGGTCGAGCTCGCTTCGGGCGTAGCGCTGTGGTACCACGGCGGGCCGCCGCGCCTTCCCATACGTTGGGTCGTCATCAGATACCTGGCGGAGCGCCGCGGGCCCTATGCTTTACTATGCACCGACACCGAGGCGGAACCCCTGCGGATACTGCAGTGGTATCTGCTGCGGTGGCAGGTCGAGGTGACCTTTGAGGAGCTGCGGGCTCACCTGGGCATGGAAACCCAGCGCCAGTGGTCGGAACGAGCCATCGCCCGAACCACCCCCGCGCTCTTTGGCCTGTTCAGCGTGGTGACGCTGGCCGCGGATATCCTGATCGAACAGCGTGGCGCCATGGCGCCGCGCACCGCGGCGTGGTATGACAAAACCAGCCCTTCCTTCGCCGACGCCATCGCCATGGTCAGACGACACCTCTGGGTGCAGCAGGGAACTTTTATGCCGTCCGAGCGCGAGCACGAATCGATAAAAGTCCCGCGCCTCTTGTACCACAGGATGCTCGACACGCTAGCCTATGCCGCTTGATTGTACAAAGCCGAGTATTCATTGGAGTGCCGTTAACCGGATACCGCACGGCGCAAGTGGGTACTTCCGCTGGATAGGCAGGGACATTGATAACTGGAAAAACCGTAACGGGCCAACTCCCCCACCGGCCAGCAGGAAGTTGCGCTCCTGCTGGCGACTCGGATGGTGTCGTTGGCTCTGGGAATATTGAGACAGAGTCCGCTGGCCCAAAGTACCCGGAACTTCACGTGGTCGCACCTTTCTACGCCATGGCCGTCGCGACCGTAATTCCCACCTGTCGGATGATCACCCAGCCGGTACTCCGACTACCCCTGAGCAGTATAATTGCCACGGAATTCCCCAAGTGTAAGGTCTCATCAGATTTCACGAACGGGATATCGCGTACAAGGACAGGCTCGTGACAATGATGCAGGTCTACATGCTGGATGAGTCGGCAGATACCGGAGATATCGTTCGCTGTAACCTTCACCTGGATGAGGTCAGGCGCCGGATCCGCGATGTTTACATCGCCGACGCCACCGTTACGGTGGTGCTGATCGGCTTCTGCACCTGGTAGCGGAAACACGTGGATTGGGAGATCAGTTCCAGTCTGAGCGACACGCGCAACAATCGCAGGCGCGGCCTCCTGGGAATTCGCCTGCCGATTCACACGGATTTCCGCGATCCCAACTACACCCCGCAGATGATGCCGCCCCGGCTGCCGACCAATTGCGTTGGAAATGCCCCTTACGCCAGGATTTATCGCTGGTCGGGGAGCCCGAACTGGATGCGCTGTGATTAACGACAATTAGTCCTGCCGGTAGCGACGACTATTTTTGCCGGTCGTGATGGGTAATCATTCGGTACGGAGGTACCGTTGATTACAGACCGACAAGTCAGGCTATTGAGGCAGAAACGTATGGAAGGAAAAACACAGGAAACGGCGGCCGCCAAGGCTGGGATGAGCGTGCGTTCAGCGCGGAAATGGCAGAGTGGCCCGTTGCCGTCGGCGACGAAACCGGAGCATCGATGGCGCACCCGGCCCGACCCATTCGACGGGGTGTGGGAGGATGAGATTGAGCCGCTGCTACGGAATGATCCGACGGGCAAGCTGAAGGCGACGACAATTATCGACTGGCTGGCCGGTCAGCACCCCGGGCGGTTCAGCGCGTCCCAGTTGCGCACCCTGCAACGAAGATTACAGGATTGGCGGGCGCTGCATGGTCCGGATCAGGAGGTGTACTTCCCCCAGGTGCATCCGCCGGGACGGGAGGCCCAGTTCGACTTCACCCACTGCGGGGAACTCAAGGTGACCATCGCTGGACAGTCCTACCGGCATCTGCTGTTCCAGTTGATCCTCAGCCACTCGGGGTGGCGCTACGCCGAGGTCGCCGCCAGCGAGACCTTCCTGGCGTTGCAGCAGGGATTGCAGGCCGCCCTCTGGACCCTGGGCGGCGTTCCAGAGGTGGTGCGCAGCGACAATACCTCGGCTGCCACCCACGAATTGCGCAGCAGCCGCGGCCGGGCGCTGAACGACAATTACGCCGCCCTGCTGGACCACTACGGTCTCCACTCCACCCGCATCAATCGCGGCCAGAGCCATGAAAACGGCGTCGCCGAGCACGCCCACTACCGCTTGAAGGACGCCATGGACCAGGCCCTCATCCTGCAGGGCAGCCGCGATTTCGACACCACCGACGACTACGCCGACTTTGTCCAGGAGATGGTGGGGGAGACGCAATCGCCTGGTAGAAGGGAAGCTGGAGCAGGAGATGCCTTGCCTACGCTCCCTGCCGCCAGCTCCGGTGCCGGAATACGTCAACTACCAAGCCAGGGTGCGCAGGTGGACCACCATCCCGTAGTAAAAAAGCGGGCAGCCGGTCGGACCTACACCGTGGCCCTCCCGTCTCATCGGCAGGGAGGTTCAGATCCGGCTGTACGCCGACTGGGTGGAAGTGTACTTCAAGGGCCACCTGGTGGAATGCAAAGATCCCGAATGGAAGACCGCAACTGTCAGGATCCCAACTCACCCCCGCAGTGAGGGCAAACCCCAAGAGCCACAGCGTCCTTGCCCTCCTCGTTGGCCTCCACCATCGCAGCGCTGAGGATGCCGGCGGGCAGGGCAAACAGACCGATGCCCAGCACCGCGATCACCGCGGCGAGCAACCGGCCGATACCGGTAACGGGCACCGTGTCCCCGTAACCCACCGTCGTCAGCGTCACCGCGCTCCACCACATCGCGGCCGGAATACTGGAGAAAACCTCGGGCTGAGCCCGAGCCTCAGCGAAGTACATCAAGGCCGCCGCGAGGACCAGCACCACCAGCAAACCCACCACCGCCGTCAGCAGCTGGCCCGATTTGGAGCGTATCGCCATCCCCAAGCGCCGTCCTCCCGGCAAGTAACGGGCCAACTTCGCGGACCGGGTCAACAGCCTGATGGCCAGCAGGAAGGACAGACTCAACTCGTCGCCTGCAGTAAACAGGATCACCACCGCCACCAGCGAAGGTAACAGCACCCCACCATCAATCAACGCCGCCGGCGAGACCATGAAGCGGCCCCGCCGCCGCCATACACCACCCGCGCCAAACCCCTCCGCCGCCGCCCAGAACCGTACCGCGTACTCGAAAACGAACACGCCCAACGCGCAGTACTCGGACAAACGGAACCAAAAGGAGTATCCTTCCCTCAAACTCTCCACCGTCCAGAGAATCAGGGAAAAGCTATTGATCAGGATGACCCCCACCAGCAGCAACTCCAGTAAATACGTGTGCCGGTCACCCCGCTCTTCGAAGAGCCGGTAGGCCCGCAACCGCAGGCCCACCCGGGGACTCACCGCCGCAACACCCTCTTGTGAAGCGCTCATACCAAACTTGCCTCCTGTCGACACGGCCCCGTCCCATCCAAAACGTCAGCTTGATGCGCGAGCACCAAGGACCAAGATGATGAGACATTTGCACGACCATTATGGAACAATGAACAGCAAGGACTCCACCCGCAGAGCATCCGACTACGACCAAATCCGGGACCTGCCCGACCAAACCCCCGCCTTCGTCATCGACGAAGTCGCCCTCACACAAGCCCTGCAGCGAGCCGACACCCTAAGGACCGCAACTGGGTGCCAGATACTATTCGCCGTCAAGGCCTTCTCCTTCCAGCCCACCCTGGAACTCATGGCAACACACCTGGACGGGTTCGCCGTCAGCTCCACCTTTGAGGCCAAGCTCGCCCGCTCCACCCTGGGAGACGCCGGAACCGTCCACCTCACCACTCCGGCCATCAGGAAACAGGACCAGCCCCAGATCACCAGGTGGTGCGACTACGCAGCCTTCAACTCGTGGAACCAGTGGCGCACCCACCACGCTGCCATCGGCGCCGACGTCCGGTGCGGACTGCGGGTCAACACCGAACTGCCCTTCGCCGGCGACCGCCGACACGACCCCTGCCGCCCCCAATCCCGCCTGGGCGAGCCACTGGCCAACGTCGCCCAGATCCTGGACGGAAACGAGCCAATCGACGGCCTGCTCATCCACACCAATTGCGAATCCACCAACCTGAAAGAGCTGGAACTCAACGTCCGCAAACTCCAAACTCACCTCTCCCACCGCCTCCAGAACGGCCGCCTCGGCTGGATCAACCTGGGCGGCGGATACCTGTTCCAAAGAGAAGACGGCTCGGACGTGGACCTCGAACCCCTGCGCCGCACCATCCAAGAGCTGCGCGACCACGGACTGGAAGTCTTCATCGAGCCGGGTAACGCCCTGATCCGCAACGCCGGCCACATCGTGGCCACCGTCCTCGAAATCCAGGAAACGGCCCAACACCGTACCGCCATTCTTGACACCTCAGTAAACCACATGCCGGAGGTGTTCGAGTACCAGTTCGAACCAGACGTCGCGGGACACCAGGACGGAGCCCCCTGGGACTGCAACCTGGCCGGTGCCACCTGCCTGGCCGGCGATGTGTTCGGACAATACCAGTTCCCGGAGCCCCTGTCCGTTGGAGACCGGGTGGTGTTCCCAAACTCCGGCGCCTACACCCTCGTCAAGGCACACACCTTCAACGGGGTGAACCTGCCCACGATATACCACCTGTCCGCCGACGGACGGATGGAGATGAAGCGACGATATACCTACGAAGACTACGCCCGGCGATGGGCGGAGGATCAGGAACCATGACCGCACTCCAGCTCTCGGAAAGGCGCCTGGTCATCCCCCGTCCCCAACCAAACCAAGACGCCATGCACCACCTGGAATCAGTCGTCGCCAGCCAGACCGAGCCTGGAGACGTCCCGGTGCGCCTGGCGGTGAACCACCAGTCCCAACACGACTACGCCTGCGAGGTCGGCATCCTGCGAGGACTCCAGGACCGGCCAGCGCCGGAATCCATCTTCCGGTTCGAACTTAGAGGACTGGAAAACACCGACCAGTTCAACGCCGTCCTGCTGATACCCACCGGAATCGGAGCCGAAATAGGCGGGCACGCCGGAGACGCCATGCCGGTCGCCAAACTCCTGGCGTCGGTCTGCGATACCCTGATCACCCACCCCAACGTGGTCAACGCCTCCGACCTGATCCAGATACCGCCGAATGCCCTATACGTCGAGGGCAGCGTTATATCCCGGCTCATGATGGGCACCGTCGGAATCCAGAGGACGCGCAACAACCGCCTTCTCGTCATCGTCGGACCCCATCACGACGACACCTTCATCCACGCGGCCATCAATTCCGTGAACGCCGCCCGAACCTCTTACGGCATGCCGGAACCCACCATCGTCCGGATGCAGAACGGGCCCGTCATGCGCTCCAAATACGCGCCCTCAGGCCGGGCTACCGGCCAAATCACCAAGCTGGAACCCCTACTCGACGTGCTGGACCACCTCGCCGGACAGTACGACGCCGTAGCCCTCACCTCCCAGATCGACGTGCCCCCAGAGTACCACGCCCAGTACTTCGAACTCCGGGGAGAGATGGTCAACCCATGGGGCGGCATCGAGGCCATGCTGACCCATACCATCTCCGCCATCTACAACATCCCTTCCGCCCACTCCCCCATGTTCGAGAGCACCGAGATCGCCAACGCGGACCCCGGGATCACCGATCCCCGCATGGCGGCCGAAGCCGTCTCCCTGGCGATGGTCCAGTGCATCCTGCACGGCCTCCAGGCCAGCCCCAAAATAGTTACCGAACCCCAGGCCAGACAACACCACAGCGTCCTCAACGCCACCGACCTCTCGTGCATCGTCATACCCGACGGCTGCATCGGACTCCCCACCCTCGCCGCCCTAAAGCAGGGCATACCCACCATCGCAGTCCGAGAGAACCGGAACCTGATGGACAACGACCTGCGGATCCTTCCCTGGGCGCCGGGACAACTCCACGTCGCGGATAATTACCTCGAAGCAGCCGGCATCATGGCCGCTATCCGCTCGGGAACTGACCCCAGCTCAGTCCGCAGACCCCTCTCTCCCGCTCCAGTTCACCACGAAGCCAGCGGCGACTGACCCACCTCGGACCTTCGCTCATGACGGACGAGCCACAAAAAAGCCCGCCCACCAGGCATCGGGCTCTTGCAAGACCCACAGCACACTGGAACTAACCAGGCACTACCCCGGCACCAAGCCATCGCCGATGAAGATGTGCTCCGCCTCTGCCAGGGTCAGGTCAAGACCCGGCACGATGATGTCCGACTCCACCAGCTCATCCACCGGCACGGCCTCACCCTGCTCCAGCACCAAGTCGTGCATCTCGGCAAGCAGCGAACTGAACAGGCCACCATCCTCGGCAGCCACCGCGTCCACCATCCGGTTGTCGATGGCGTTCAGGCCGTCGATGGCAGCACCAGGCAGCGTGAACTGACCCTCACCCAATATCCGCACTATCATGACTATCCCTCCGCCTTCGGGCTGGAACCAGATTCGGCGCTCCCTATCTTCAGAGCAGCCAACTCCGATTCCACGCTCTGCGAAACCGAAATCTTCGCCAGTTCCCGATCAATGTCGTCCCGGGTGCCGGTCGGATCCTCCAAGACTCCGGCTTCCACCAACTCGTCGATGGCGCCAGCCTTCGCCCGCATCTGGTCGGTCTTGTTCTCGGCGCGCTGGATTGCCAGCGACATATCGCCCATCTCCTCGGAGATACCACCCAAGGCGGCCCCAATACGGACCTGGGCCTCGGCCGCCGAGTACTGGGCCTTGATGATCTCCTTCCGGTTACGGAAGGCACTGACCTTGGTCTGCAGCCTGGCTTCCGACGCAGTCAGCTTCTCCTGCTCCAACTCCATGTTGGCCAGCTGCTCGTCCAGGCCCTCAAGCTCAAGCTCAGATTCGTTCTTGCGCTGCAAGGCCAGACGCGCCAGGTCGTCACGCCCGGCTTCCACCGCCTGACGAGCCTGCCGCTCCAGACGGGTCACGTTGGTGCGCACGCGGTCCGCCTGTTGCTGGATGCGCCGACGAGCGGTCACCATCTCAACCACACCCCGCTTCACCCTCTGCAACATCTCCAACTGCTGCTCGTAGGAGTAATCCAGCGTCTCCCGCGGATCCTCCGCCGAGTCGAGCAGCCGGTTCATCTTCGACTTCACTATCGTGGACATCCTGGATATCATTCCCATCTTCAGAATCCTCCTGAATCAAGTGCAAGGACGGAACGGAGCTCAGCTCCAGCTCCCGTCAATAATCTCTCTTTCGCGACGTGAAGGCCCGGACGAATATCACCAAACCGACCACCACGCACAACACTCCCCCAATCCGGACCAGGAAGTCCAGGATACCAACCAGCATCAGTATCCCCAAAACCAGGAGCAACAACCCGCCCAATACGCTTCCGCCGGCAGTCAACAGTCGCATCCAATCACCTCCAACAACGGACACACCATAAGGGTAAACGGCACCTGGGCCAGATTATAATGAACACTGTACCCCATTATGAGTTAAATCCTACAACGGGAGGAGCCGCCGTGACAAGGAAACCGAGTCTCATCAACCGCATCCTGGGCCGCCACAAACGGCGCCCCACCAACACTCCCGCCCACCAGCCGGACCAGAACGACCTGGCGTTCGCCGGAGTCGGAGACGTGGTCACCCTCCCAGGCCAAGCCCCGGACCACGACGACCCCTACCTGATCATAGAGCGCGTCCAACGGTATTCCGGCACCGGCGGCGAGTGGACCGAGATAGTAACGGCCAACTCGCAACGCAGGGTCTGGATCGAATACACGAAAACACCAGACGGCCTGTTCGTCACCACCGCCCACGACCGCCAACCCCTGAGCCTGGAAGCCATCGGCCTGACCGAAGGCGAACTCATCACCCTGGACGAAGAGCACTCCCTCAACAACGGAGTCATCATCGAGGGAAAGCGCTACTCCTACCGGAACAGCTTCGAAGCCTTCACCCAGCCAGACCACCAGCAGGGCTTCTACCTGTGGGACTTCATCGCCGACGACGGCACCCAGACACTCGCGGTCACCAAGGCCGAGGGCATACCCTTTGAGGCATACTTCAACGACGTGATCGACCCGGACGACGTGAACCTGTACCGGTCCTAAAACGTCAACCATCACCCGGCATTACCCTCAACCGCCCTAGACTAAAGATCCAACACGCCAGCCGGCGCCACCAGTCAACAACACGGAGCAGACCAAAATGGACACCCTGATTGACATCCTAACATTCCTGCCGCGCGGACTGATCTACGTCGCGCTGGGAGTGGCCATACTGGTCCTCGCAACCCTCGCTCGCGAAATCGTCACCCGCCACAAGCTCGAAGAGGAGATCGTCACCAAGAAGAACACTGCCGTCGCCCTGCGCCTCACCGGCTACCTCCTGGGCGTGATCATCGTGTTCGTCGGCGCCGTGTACCAACCCCAGCAGTGGGACGCCAACCTCAATCCCGGCCTGGGCATTGACCGGGGTTTCGGGATGCAGCTGCTGTGGACCTTCGCCTATGCCATGGCCGGCGTCGTCGCCCTCAATCTGGTACGCCCCATCACCGACCGGCTGGTGCTCTACAAGTTCCAGGTGGAGAAGGAGATTGTCGAAGACCAAAACGTGGGCGTCGCCGCCGCTGAATTCGGAATCAACGTCGCCGCCGGACTCGTCATCGCCGGCGCCATCGCCGGCTACGGCAGCCCCCTCAACGCCCTCGCCTTCTTCGGCATCGGCCTCGCCGCCCTGATCCTGTTTGCCCTGTTTTACGAGTGGACCACGCCCTTCAACATCCACGAGGAGATCGAATCCGACAACCCCGCCGTCGGCATCGCCCTGGGCGGCAACCTGGTCGCCATCGGACTCGTGATCTTCAAGGCCACCTTCGGAGACTTCTTCGGCTGGACGACGAGCCTCATCGAGTTCGGTGTCTTCGCCGTCGTTGGCTTCGTCATGCTCTACCTGATCAGACTCGCCGTCGACGCCCTCATACTTCCGAGAACCAAAACCTCCGAAGCGTTGGCAGCAGGCCGCAACACCGGAGTCGCCATCGTAGAGAGCACGGTAGTCATCAGCTCCGCCCTCATCCTGCTGGTCGCCATCTGAGGGAGCAACCAAACCGGCCCACGCTCAGAGGGTCAGCAGCCGAGCCCGTATTCCAGCATCAGCGACCCGGGCTTGCTCCGCAACCGCCTGGGCCTCCAGCACAACCTGGCCGCTTTCGATAATGGTAGACAGCAAACCGGGGCTCGGAGCGGGAAAAGCGCGGTTCACCACCGGCTCCAGCAGATGGTCAAAGGCGCGGACATCACCAACCACCGCTGCCCAGGAATCTGCCCACGGGTCGGCAGTCCCGTCGTAGAGCCGCAGCAGGAACACCGCCCGCAGCGGATCCAGCCCCTCCGCCATCAGCGCTAGAACCCGCAGGTCGTCCCCCATTCCAGTCCCGAACTCCACCGGCTGCCCGCCTTCACCCCACAAAACGTCCGAATAGAGGTCGAATCGGTCGATGAGACCCTCAGTCTCGGCCACCAACCAGCCGATGAAAGACCGGCCCAGCTCCGTCACCCGGGAGAATTCGTCCGAGCCCAGGCCCAGGAGACGCCGCTGGTACAAGCCGGCAACCACCGGCCAGCACGGCTCTCCACGATCCAGCGCCGCCGGAGACGGCACTCGACAAGCGCACTTGTCCACGAAGTAGAGAACCAGGCAGGCCCGCATCCAGTCCAACCACTCGTCCAAGTCGCCCACGTAACCAGCGGCCACTCCCCAATCCAGTGGACGGTAACACGGCGCCAGACGCAGCAACAGATCACCTCCCCCGCTGGCCGGGCCGGCGCAAAAGGCCGGGCCGTGGATGCGCGGGGCAATCGGAACGTCAGCCTGGGCCAGAGAGCCCCAACTACGCCCGGTGTAAAACGACAATTGGCACAAACCCTCACGCCACTGGCCCACCAGCTCAAACAGCTCGGCGTAACAGGCGGGCAGGTCAGGATTGCCGACGCAATCCAGTCCAGCCAACACCTCGGACCGCTCGGAAGCGTTCGCGGGGAAAAGCCCATCCAACAACGAACGCAGCGTCAGAACACGGGCATCATCGGACAGGACCGCGTCCAAATAGGTGTCGTAGGGAAATCGGTCAGTCCAAACCGAAACCGACAACCCGTCCCGGATACCCCCGGACATCGGCCTTATCCCACCCGCACCAAGCGGGCCAGCGCACGATCAACCTTCACCGCCGCAGCGCCACCTCCACCGCTGAATCCACCGCTCCCGAAACCGCCGCCGCCCTTGGAGATCGAAGACCCGGAGCCCGAACCGGCTCCCCCGGAAACGGAACCACTGCGCGCGCCGGAGAACGAAGCGCTGTTCCGGAAGGTACCGGTGGCTTTCTGCGTACTTTGGTAGGTGGAACGGCTGGTTCCCAGATTGCGACCAGCCTCCTGGTAACGCGAGCCCTGAAAAGTCTGCTGCCGACTGGTGTACTGCCGGTTCGTCTCCTGCTGGGCGCGGTATTGGGACCCCCCACGGTAGGTGTCACGCTGTCTACGCAGATCCGGCCCGCGATCCGGAGGTGTCTGATAGTAGTAATTGTTGCCCCTGAACCCACCCGCCAGCAGATAGAAAAAGAGAAAGTCGCCGCCACCAAAGCTGCTGCGATAGTACGAGTTGGCGTGATGCCCGGCCAGCTCGTGCCGGTCGTCCTGGCGCACGATGGAGAACAACAGGTCGTCCACCGCGTCGTCAATCTCGGAGTTGCCGTCCAGGTCCTCCCAGCCATCCAGCACCATGCGGTCCGTCTCCTGGGCAACGCGCACCAGAATGACCCCGTCCCCCTCGTAGATTTCGTTCACCCGGGTCTCAAAGTCGCTGGCGCTGGTCGAGTCCTGGAACGCCGTCTGCACCTCCTCCATGTTGATCCGGCCCGCCGCGCCGTCGGTGGCCGCCCACTGCCGATATCCGGCCGGCTCGGCGGAGGCAGCGGGAGAACAGGCCGCCAGCAGCGGCGACGAAACCAGCAACCCGCCGGCCGAAACAGCCAGCACTTTCCGGCTAACATTTCCAGACATGGCGTTTATCTCCTTCCTGCGTCCAGCAGAGAGCGTTTCAAGATCATTCTACCAACCCCATCAAGTCGGGCACCACCACCGGAGGGTCAGCAGACCCAGCAACGTCCAGACCGTCCAGTGGAAAAAGGCACAGACGCGACAGGAATACCCCGCGCCACACCTCCACAAACTCCCACCACTGCCGGGCGGCCCAGATCACGTACTCCGCCAACGCAGTCCGTAACTCCAAACCGCCGAGCCGGGAACCCGTGCCCATGCCACGCAACAGTTCCCGATGAACCTCCCACAGCTCGTCTCCCACCCCAAGGGCCAGCAACCGCACCAACTCTGAGAAACGCGCCTGACCCAAGACCCGGCGCATATCCTCCAGGCGCCCAGTCACCAGGTCGCCCAACAGTGAACCCAGGTCGTTGAGAGAACAACCCAAGCCAGCTCCAGCGTCCAACCCGAAGGTTATCTTCACATTATGGGACAGAGCCGCAAAACGCTCGGCGTAACCGTCCACCGTCAGCCCCGGGAAATGACGAGAAACCAGGCCATCCACAGCTCCCGAGACCCCACCCCGAACCCAAGCATCCAGCAACCCCACCGAACCCGACACCAGATCACGCCTGACCCGGTAGTAGTTGTGCGCCCACAGGTCCATCACCGCACCATATTCCACCGCAACGTCCCTGGCCCGGGCAGCGTCCAGACGGGCCGCCTCACGTTGCCGCTCCAGCCCCATATCCACCGTTCGACCCTGCCAGCAGGCACGCCCCGCGTCGTCAGTGCCCAACTCCCCAAAGTCCATGCCGCTCAGCCCCGGGTCTGAGGCCACCAGCAGGCTGCGCCCCGACCCGAACGCCCCCTGTCGGCCCACCCGGCCCTCCAGCTGCAACGCCACCCTCGGCGACTCGTTGAACTCGGTGCTGATCAAGTGCAACCCCAACCCAAACTCCAGCTCAGAATGAGCAGGCACGCAGGAAGAATCAGCCCAAGTAGAATCAGCCCAGGACGGACCCACCAACAACCGGCCCTTACCCCCCCAACAACCCAACAGGACCAGGTCAGTTTCCCCAGACAGCCGACTGGCCAAGAGCGCGGCCTCGGTTCCCGTGCTCGCTCGCACCACAACCGCCTCACCCTCACCCGCCGTGCAGCGGAGCCTCAACACCTCGACGAAGCCCTCCAGCACTCGGTCATCGATGCCCGGCGACAAGACCACGTCGGTCCCACGACCCGCCATGTTGGTGGCCACCGTAACCGCCCAAAGCGTCCCCGCCGCTCCCACCACCGAGACCTCCCCAACCACAGTACGCGCGTTCAGAAGCCCATGGACAATGTCCTCAGCCTCAAGCCGGAGACTGATCAGCAGGGACCTCTCCACAGTGCGACAGGACACCAGCGCCGGCCGGCCCGAAGACCAGCAGTACTTCACCTCATCAACCACCGCGTCAAGCTGATCATCAACACTTTGGTACACCCGGCTGCCCAGGAAACGCCTGAACCCAGGATCCGACGCCACCACCACTACTTCCAACCCGTAAAGACGCCGAAACTCGTCCGCAGAGGACTTTGCCGTTCCCGTCACACCACACACATCAGCATAGAGCCGCAACAGCCCGGGCACCCCCAACTCCGCCAGATTTCGACGGTCGGGATGAACGACCAAACCCTCCTTCGCCTCCACCGCAGATTGCATACCGTCCCGGTAGTGGGAGTCAGGCCTGGGCCGACCCGTCTCCCGGTCCACCAGCACCACACGACCATCGTCCACCACGTAGTCAACGTCCCTCCGCAGCAACAGGTGAGCGCGCAGCAACTGATACACCTGACCCAATAGCCCCGACCGACCCTCCAGTGCACCCGACGGATCCTGACCCGCAAGAAACAGGTCCCCCAGACGCTCCTCAAGGAAAGACAGACCCGCGGGCTGCAGAGAGCAGTACCGACCCTCGGGATCCACCAGACAATACAGACCCTCCACCACGGCCGGAGCCGGCCGGCCCGCCCCATCCTGATCCAGCAGACGACGGACCCGGCGCCATAGCCCGGCCCGACCGGCAGCCAGTGCCCTCACGTCGGAGTCAAAGGGGTCGGCCACCAACCCCCGGGCCAACCAGAGAGCCCGATCTCCGTCGCCAACACCGTCGCCCAATCCGGCCAAACTCCGCCGAAAGCTGCCAGCCATGCGGCGCTGCTCGTCCACCAACTCACGGACCACCCGCTCCGCCCGGACAATCACCCCACGTCCCAACACCGGGTCACCGCCAATCACCAGAGGCGTAACCGCCTCGTCCAGAAGTACCTGGTCGGCCTCATCGACGATCAGCACGTCCAGCGGCCCCTGCACACAGTCCTTCGCCACTGTTACCAGCTGATCCCGCAGATAGTCGAACCCAAACTCCCGAACCGTCCCGTAAACCACACCACAGCCATAGGCCGCAAGACGCGCCGGAGCGTCCATACTGGCCACCACGTACCCCGCCGTTACGCCCAGCGCACGATACACTGCCTCCAGAGAACCCCAGTCCCGGGCGGCCAGATAGTCGTTCGCCGTACCAACGTGAACCGTGCGCCCGGACAGAGCGTGAAACAGAGCCGGGAAGACGATGGAAACCGTCTTACCTTCCCCGGACGCCAACTCGACCACCCGGCCCGTCCACAGGTGCAGGCCCGCCAAGAGCTGCCGATCCGTCGGCTCAAACAGCAGCTCCGGCCACTCCCCAGCCAGGAAGCGAACCTCCCGGTAGAACTCCCCAGGCAACAGAACGTCGCCGCAGCCGCCGGGGCCAGCCTCAGCCCAGGCCCGCCTGGCCCGGGCAACCGCAACCGGCTCAGCCTCAAGATCTATCCCGAAGACCCGCCAGCAGCCCAGCCGCCGCCGCACCGTCTCGTCAACCAGGGCGAACCCCCGCACCAGACCCTCGTCGGAAGCCAAGTCCGCCAGCGAACGTGCCACGTCCCGTAGCCGGATGTCCGGCCATTCACCAACCCCGGCCTCATCCCGATAGGCGCGTATCCGAGCCAGCAGACGACCCTCGCGCCCGGGCCCGAACCCACCCGCGGAAAAACCCCGCCAGAAGCCGGGCCGGACACTCATCGCCCGCCGGAACCCCGCAGGTCGATGACCACCAGCCCAGCGTTGTGCTCTACCTCCAGCCAGTCGTCGTAGCGCTCAAACAATCGGTCCCGGCAACCCAAGACCGCGGCGGCAACGGCGGGACAACCGGCGGCGAACCGGCGACCCACCGCGCCGTCCAGAGCCCAATCGGGACTGACATCCCAGCACAGCCCCAGACGGAGGCAATATTCCTCGTACTCGGCCTGCAAGCGGCCATATTCGGCCTGGCTCCGGTACGGCAACGGCATGACGTAATACCGCTCGGAAAGATAGATGCCCAGCTCGTTCTCAAAGACCTGCACCATGTCCGCCCCGTCCAGCCGGCACTCCAGCGCCAGCAGGAGACCCAGCGGCACGTCCTGATCCACCCGGTGATAGCGGTAGTCCTCCGGCTCGCCCACCATCCTGACCCGCACCGGCTCGCCCAAATCCAAGAGACGCCGGCCCGAGCTACCAAGACAGAAGACGAAGGGCAGACAGCCGCCAGTGGCGTCCACCACCAACGGCTCGCCGTCCAGCCAGTACAAAAGCGCGAGATGATGCCAGTAGCGCATGTGCCGCTTGGCGAACCTGAAATCCAGCGTGCAGAGCAGCTCCCGGAGCCGGTCCACCGGCGGACGGCCGCCAGCGGGGCCAGCCAGGAGGTACTCCGACTCCAGACCGTAATGATCGGTCAGGAATTTCAGAGCCTGCACCTTCTCCGCACAAACCCCGCCGTACCCAGCCGCCATGTTGAGCACCGCCTGATCCCCAGTGCGGAAACGAAGCCCACCATCGACGAAGCGGGAATAGTTCTCGAAGTCGCTCCCGAAAATCCGACGGGCCAGCGCTAGCACCAGACCCAGCTCACTATCCGGCGCGTCAAGACCCAACACTCCCTCATCCCGGCAACCGGCCTCCAGAGCGCCGGCCACGAAATCCTCATACTCGCCCGCCGCGAGTCCCCAGCGGCGGGCGTGGAAAGCGGCCCAGTCCCGGTCATAGCCCGAGCCGCTCCGATCCAACGTCAGATCCACCAGGTCGAACTCGACGTCGCCGGCAACCGCCCTCCGGGCCACTGCCCCAGACCCCAGGTCCAACGGAATGTCGTCCTGAAGGAATCCAACCCCAGGCCACATGGCGGCCGGCCCAGAACCCAACCGGTACACCAGGTCCTGCAGACAGCGCAAACCGTGGCTATGCTCGGGCAACACCGATACCGAGGAGTCGGAGCCGTCCCAGTCTCGGAACCGGACGTCCAATAGACGACCCAGCGGCAGAGCGCGATCCCCAGGGTCATGGAGCCTCATCGCCGAAGCCAGACCCGATGACTCGTCTGTGATCCGCAGAACAAAAGCAGTCATCAAACTCCCTGGGAGCGCCGATTACCGGAGCCCAAATCCCGGCTGCTCCAAACCCACGATAGCACACCGGCACACTCCAGAGCCTACGAGCGACCATTACAGAAGCAGACCCGGCCGAAAAACCTCACAAATCCATCCCGGCAAACGACCCGCGAACACGCCCAAAGGAGGAACCAAGGCTAATCGACAATTGGGTGAAATCTGATTGAAGTAGTCGGAGAGGAACTGCACGCAAGGAGGTAGAGTGTAACTGGAGCAAGTGTAGTGCGGTGGAGGGATTTACGTGGAGCGTTACGAGTTGAGCGCCGCTCAGTGGCACCGGGTGGAGAGTTTCTTACCGGGGCGTCCCGGCTGGGTGGGCGTTACGGCCCAGGATAACCGGACCTTCGTCAACGGCGTCCGGTGGGTGTTGCGCAGCGGCGCCCAGTGGAAAGACCTGCCCCCGGGGTACGGCAACTGGAAAAGCGTCCACAAACGTTTCACTCGCTGGGCCAGGTCTGGAATCTGGGAGAGGATATTCCAGGTGTTGCTGGATGACCCGGACAACAGATACGTGATGATTGATTCCACCATAGTGCGGGCCCATCAGCAGGCGGTCTGTGGTAAAGGGGGGCCTACGTGAGGCTCTGGGCCGCTCCCGCGGCGGACTGAGCACCAAGGTTCATCTGGTGGCTGATGCCCAGGGCCGGCCGGTTCGTTTCTCCATCACCGGCGGACAGCGGGCGGATGTCTCCTAGGCCCTACCCCTGCTGACCGGTATCGAGACCGGGGCGGTCATCGCTGACAAGGCGTATGAAAGCAACCGCCTACTGGCCTTTGTCAGGGACCAGGGAGCCGAAGCGGTCATACTGCCCAAGTCGAACCGCAGGGAACCTTGGGAATACGACCGGGAACTGTACCGGCAACGGAACCTGATCGAACGGGCCTTCAACAAACTGAAACAGTGGCGCCGAATCGCCACCCGGTATGATCGCAGGAGCTGGTATTTTCTGTCGGCCCTGCACTTGGTAGCCTCTGTCATCTGGGGTTAGCAATTGTCGATTATCCCTGTGTCGACACTCCCAAAGTAATGAAGGCTTACAGACCAGCCACGGTCCTACGTCACCGCCCGATTGTGGCGCTCCGCTGTGTGCGACGCTGCAGCGGTAGGAACCGCTCCATAAACGAGTTTCACCGATAGTAACCCAGCACCCGCCCCCGGAGCCTGGCCTTGGTGTCGGTTCCCGATCGCGGCCATACTGCAGCAGATTCCGTTCCCGTTGACCGCGGCGATTTAGATCAAATCAAGGTCCTGCCTTCCCACGCGCCTCGGACACTCCTTATCCCGAATCCACCGAAGGGAGACGTCCGTGTCGTTGACACAAGGGATGATGGGTAAGGGAAGGCGAACTGGCCTAGCCAGATTCCAGTAGATGGGGATGAGGGTGGCGTGAGGGCAGCCACACCGGCACGATGCTGGCGGCCGTGCGGCCATGGCGGGCGGAATTCGACAGGCGGTAGGCAGGAAGTGTCCCTCGCGGACCGAGTTGGCGCGAGTTGGCGACGATGTTCAGTTGGCCGGATGGCGGGTCAGCGGGCTGGTCGCCGCCGTCAGTCAGGAGATGGCAGGGCGCGCAATCGAGCCAAGGCGCGACTGAACTGGTTTTCCCAGGGCCAGCGCTGGGGAAGATGCAAAGTGAGGCGGCGGGCCGAGCGGGTGAGCCGTCCGGCGAGGGAGCAGAAGCGTCGTCGGAGGGTCTTGGTGGTCACCACCTGCTCACCCAGACCGATGCGCGCCGTCCAGCGTGCCAGGTTGTGGGCGATCACCTGCACGGCCAGCCAGGCGGCGTTGGCGGGGAAGCGGCCCGAGGGGAGATGGTTCAACCCCACGCCGTACTTGAGGTCTCGGATGGCATTCTCGATCTCGGCGTGGCGCCGATGGTCGGCCGCCAGTTCCCGGGTTGCCCCGTCCCGGTCGGTGATGAAGCCGTGATAGCGGTAGGCGGCGAAGAGGGCCAACTGGGTACCGGGCGTGGGCTTCACCCGCCGGACGATGAGCCGCACCGGCGCGGCGTCGGGCTCAGTCTGGAAGGGGGTGTAGGTGGTCTCCGCCACGTCGGCGGCGCCGTCCATCCAGTAGGGAATCGGCGTCCAGGCATCTTCGGGTATGGCCTCGATGATATTCCGCAGGCGGGCGTGCTGGCGGACGGTGATGGAGTAGCGCACATCCATCTTGCGGCAGACCGCGACCAGGGCGTGGGCATAGAAGCCGCTGTCGGCCCGCACCGTGAGTTGTCCGGTGGCCCCGCCGTAGCGCACCCGGCCCACCGTCTCACACAGGAAGTGGGCGGCGCCCCGAGCGGTGTTGGCGCGGCCCGCGCGCAGCCGAGACACCAGCACGTCGCCGGTTCCGGCGGCAATGGCCAGCAGCGGGTGATAGCCTCGCTGGCCGGTGTAGCTGTGGTGGCGCGCCCCCTCCTTGGCCAGACCGTAGGTCTCGCAGCCGGTGGAGTCCAGGTCGATGGTCAGTGGCCCGTCGCCGGGTCCGGCCCCGGCGGCCCAGGCCCGGGCCAGCAGCTCCCGGCTCACCCGATCCAGTTGGCGGACGTGGCCCCACCGGAAGCTGCGCAGGAAGGTCCCCAGGGTGGATGGCGCCTTGACCACGCAGCCGAGAGCGCTGGCCGTCCCGCCGGTGCGCAACACGTCGGCGTCGTCGATGCAGTCGCCGCCAGCCAGCGCAGACGCCACCAGGGTCACAATCTTGTCGCCCGTGTTCGCCCGACCCGGGGCATTGCCCAGGTCGAGGCGCTGCTGGACCAGTTGCGGCAGGCCCAGGTGCTGGGCCAAGGTCGTGGGAAGGATCAGGCCGGCATTGTTGACCAGGCGGTGGTCATCGAAGGCGATGTGGATGCCGTCGGGGGAACTGCGTGGTAGCACCTTGCGTGGTAGCATCTATTGGGTGCTCTTGGTCTGGGGTTGTTTTTCTGTCTCGAAAACCATTATCCCAGATGCACCGGAGCACTTTCTTACCTATTCAACCCGCCGCAACACTCATCTTGTCGGTGGATTGGGGCTTATAGGAGTGTCTTTTCAACTCACGTCGCAGGGTGGTCCGCAGATCGAAATCTGCGAGGACCACATTGTTCGATGAGTTAGGGCAGCAAGCGGTTCGACCTGATTGAACTGGGACCGCAGCTACGTGGGGTGATGAACAGGTATTCTCCTGCGATTCTAACGCTTCGTTCTAAACTTACCCTTCCTCGCCGGCGAGCCTCATCCAGAGGCCTTGAACTGAGCGCCCCGCAGTTGATAACCATCGATCCGCCGGTCCCGGCCTTGCTCGTCGAGTCCACCCTCCGTAAGTACAGCCCCGCGGGCGTCGTCTCCGACTTCGTACGACGCCACCAAGCATGGTGGTGTCTCTCCGGGAACCCGGCGCCAGTGAGTTGGCAAGGCACCTATCGGCAAGGCTAAATCCACTTACCAACTGGATAATTCGTTATCCGCCAGAGTTTTTAAGTCCTTCCTGCCGTTGCCCGGAATCCAGGTTGTCCCATGATCCCAAATGTGACGCCACCATAGGCGTAGCCAGCACGGCCAAACCGAGGACAACCTGCTCCGTGATTCCCTGAGGATGCCGCGTTGCGGGCAGCGGGTACCACCCTCACTCCGCAGGGTGTTCATGCGGCCAGCACGTCGGGCCGGCTCCCGATTTTCCCGGCCGTTTGCATGGCCCCTTACTCAATCCGCCCTTGGCAGGACGCAAGTACAGCAACAACGTCCGGGAAGACCATACTGTGCACCACAATACAACCAAACGGGGCTCCGACCCACAACACTTGAATCTGAACCTCGATGAGCGTTCGCTGTTCTAGTACTACAACGACGGGTTTAGGATGGCGGCTCCATCCTGCCTTCACGGCGGGCGGAGCGGCGTCTCTGGTGGGAGCGGCGCGCCCGCTCGTTGCGTAGCTGCGTATCCTCCAGCCACCGCAGCAACTCCTCTGGCCCGAACCGTTCCCGGGGCAGCATCTCCCGAACCACCCGGCACACTTGGGGACGGGTGATCCGAGGCATCTTTTTCCCCCCAAGCCTGCTGCAGGCCCAGCAGGAAAGCTCCACCCAGCAGGCACATGGCTATGTGGTGATGCCAGCCAGCCCAACTGCGGGTCTCGTATTCGTCCAGGCCCACGTCGCCCTTCTCCGTCTCGAACTCCGTTTCAATGGGCCACCTGGAACCGCCCACGTAGGCCAGGGTCTCCAGGGGAGTATCCTCGGCAGCGTTGGACAGGTAGTAGCGGGGTTCGCTGCCGTCCAGGTTCCGGCGGTAGACGGCCCATGCCTCCTGGCCCGGCTTGCCCTTTCGGGTTACCCGCACCCGCTGGGCGCAGAACATATAGCTCCGCGGCCCCTGGCTTCCCTGGGCCACCGTTATCTCCCGCCAGGCCTCATCCGGCAACTGGTCACTGCGTTGCTCCATGGTACGACGCTGCCCGTCCCTGAGCCTGGGCTTGCGGGGGCGCCCGGACCCCTGAGCCCCCGGACTGGTCCAGGCCGACTCCCACGCAGGCTCCAGGGGCCAGACCGGAGTGCTGCCCGGAACGTCCAGCACGTAGCGCATCCCCAGGGCCGCCAGGGACTCCCGAAAGGACGGCGACATCCCGAAGGCGTCGTCCCCGGCCACCCATCCGGCCTTGAGGTGGCCCAGCTCCAGGGCCCGCTCCAGCAGTTCCAGGGCCAACTCCGTCTTCGACCGGTAGCTCCGCCGCTCCTCGGGCACCGCCGCCGCCGCACAGCGGCCCTGATCCGAGGTCCAACTCTCCGGCAGATACAGCCCTTTGTCCACCAATGCCCGTCCCAGCGGGCTGACGTAGGCCAGGAACATCCCACCCTGGCAGTTGGCCACCTTGCCCAGCCGGCCGCAGTACTGCCGGGCTACCCCCACGGACTTCCTCCCCTGCTTGGGAAAGTCGCTGCCGTCCAACACCCACACCGCCTCGGGGTGCCCCAGCCTGGGGGCCAGGTATTCCTGCAGCCGCCCGATCACTGTCGCATCGGACCACCGGGCCTCGGTCAGAAAACGCTGCATCGCCCGGGCCGAGATGCCCACCGATTCCGACAGGTTCTCGGCGTTGCGCCGCTCCCCAGCCTGCACCAGCAGCCCCTGAAGATAGTTTCGGCTGTGCTCCCGCCACTGCTTGCGGCCGAAGGAGGCCGCAAAGAAGGCGTGAAATTCCTGAAAGCACTCGTAGACCCGCTTGAAGCTCGCCGCATCCATCACCCAAACCACCCACTATCATCTTGACAACTATCCTACCAAACAACCCGTCGTTGTAGTACTAGGGGGTGTCGTCAAAAGAGTTTGCTCCAGATCATCACTGCGCGGAGTTGGCAGGCCGCCAAGTATGACGCCGTCTTTTTGGCATACCGGGTTGCCACTCCGCGCCACTGCTTGAACTCCAGGAATCCGTTCTCCACCAGGCGCCGCAGCTGGTACAGCGCCCGGTCATAGTCCCGTTTTTCTCTCCGGTTGCTTTTGGGCGGTATCACCGGGTCCATTCCCAATTCCCGGACGGTGGCTATGATTTCATTGGTGTCATCGGCTTTGTCCGCCAGCAGGCACTCCGCTGCTATGCCCTCAATCAGGGGCAACGCCTGGGAGCAGTCGGCAACCGTACCCGCGGTCACCGCCAGCCTTACCGGCATTCCGTGGGCGTCCACCGCCCGGTGCAGCTTGCTGTTCAGCCCCCTTTGGTGCGGGCAATGGACTGATTTCCGCCCTGGGCGCCGGCGCTGTGGGGATGGGCCTTGATATAGCTGGCGTCTATCATCAGCCACTCGAAATCAGGGTCATCAATCACTGCCTCCAACAGTCCGGCCCACACGCCCCGGTCCCGCCAGCGGCAGCAGCGGCGGTGGGTGTTCTTCCAGTCTCCGTAGTCTGGGGGCAAATCGCGCCAAGGCGCGCCGGTGCGCAGTATCCAGCACACGGCGTCGATAAACCGCCGGTTGTCCTGGGCCGGTCGGCCTCTCTTCCCTGCTCCTCCGGGCAAATGCGGCCTCAACCGCTCCCAAACGTCATCGGTCATATCGTGGCGCCGGTGCGCTGCCGTCATACCCCCACCTCCCACACTCTCCCCATTTCCAGTAATTTACCACCCTGCCGCCATTTTGACGACACCCCCTAGTACTACAACGACGGCTTTAGGTCAGGAGACCAGATTCTTGCCCAATCCCTTCGTAGATGTACATCTCCAGCCAGTGTTGCTGCCTCTGCAGTACGTAGAGTTCCCGAAGCAACGCGTCAACCCGTCGTTGTAGTACTAGGAACCGACACCAACCGATCCAATCGCCATGACCGCCCGCAAAACGAAAACCGACATCCCACCCGAGCTACGGGGATTCATGGCGGTGGTGGGCGAGATCGTCCAGGAACAACTCCGTGCGCAACGGCGGGAAGACGATAAAATAGCCCGTGACGTCCGGCAGCGAGGAGATTAACATGAAAGCAGCGACGTACGTGAGAGCGAGCTCTGAAGACCAGGTCGAAGGGTTCTCACTGGATGCCCAGCGCCGGGTGATCACCGAGTTCTGCCAGGCCATGGGTTGGGACATTACTCACCAGTACGCCGATGAGGGCAAGTCAGCATGGGTCGAGTCCGCGGCGAAGCGCCCCGAGTTCAACCAGATGCTGATTGACGCCGCCAACCGGGAGTTCGACGTGGTGGTCACCCACAGCCTGGACCGGCTTTCCCGGAACCTGATGGTCACCCTGAACGCCTTCCATACCTTTTCCTCCAATGGCATGACCTACGTCTCAGCCACCCAGGAGATCGATTACTCAACCCCGGAGGGCAAGCTGTTCATGACCATGGTGGCGGCGTTCGCCCAGTACTTCTCAGACAGCCTCTCCGGCCACACCGGGAAGGGAATGCGGGAGCGAGTGCGGCAGGGACTGTTCAACGGCGAACCGCCCTTCGGCTACCAGCGCTGCGACGTTGTTTGCCTGGGAACCAACGATGAACACCAGGGCTGCCATATCGACCCGGAAGTCGGCCCGGAGGTACTCTCCCTGTTCGAAAGGTATGCCTACGGGTCCGATTCAATGTCTACCCTGGCCAGGGAGCTCAACGCCAAGGGATTCCGCACCAACGGTCGTTCCCGCTCTCCCGACACCGGCGACGGCGACGACTCCAAGGGCGGCCGCTTCACCAACTGGTCCTTGCGGGACATCCTGGAAAACCAGTTCTACGTGGGCAAGGTTCGGCACAAGGATGAATACTTCGACGGTTTGCACCAACCCCTCATCAGCCAGGAGCTGTTCGACGAGGTGCAAAAGCGTAAAACCCAGAACCGCCACCGGAAGTCGGCCACCGTAAGCCGCCTCAGCAAAAACCCCCACATGCTCACCGGCCTGCTGCGCTGGGACCAGTGCGGCGCCAAGCTCTGGTCCCAGAACCAGGGCCGCACGGCGGGAACCTACTACGTCGTCCCGCGGAAGGGCCATGATCACCGCTGCGCCTACGCTGGCAGGTACATCAAGGGGCAGGTGATTGAAGACCAGGCCGACCTGATCTTCGCTGATTTCACCCTCCGCGACGACTGGATCGACTGGGTTATCGAGACCTACGTCGACAAATCGGACCTGGCTGAAGGCTTCAGGAGGCGGGAAACCCTGGCCCAGAAGATCGACCGGGCCCGGGACCTATACCTGGAGGGCGACCTGAGCAAGGAACGTTACCACCTGATCAAATCGAACGCCGAAGCAGAAATGGATAGCGTCTACATCCCGGAACTGGACGATGCGCAGGAGGCGGCCAAGTTGCTACAGGATTTCAATGCTCTGTGGCGAGCCGCCACGGCCGGCCAGCGCAATCGTCTGTTGTTGACCATTCTGGATGCGATATACGTGGATGTGGAGAGCCGGCAAATCGTGGGGCTCAGGCCACGGCAGGCCTTTCTGACCCTATTCGAGGCGGTTGAAGATAATGACGCAGTTATATTATCATCAAACCTGACCGGAAATTTTGGAAGGGCTGGTGGAGACGGGGGAGAGTCGAACTCCCCGTCCAGAAACTTCCCTGACCAGATGTACTACAAGCTTGTTCGGCGCTTTGATCTCGCCGCTACAGACTCCCGCCGACGGGATTCCGCTGCAGCCAGCCGATAAAAACTATGGCACTCGACTATCGGTGTCGTCGGTGTTGCATTCCGGAAAAATAGTACGTCCGCGTCCCGGTTTCCGGACGGCCCAGTGGCAGACGTAGCCGCCTTAAGCGGCTAGTGCGAATTCACGTTCGCCAGTTACTTGTTTGCCACCGTTTTTAGCGAGGGCAGCAGCGACCTCGGCTTGCAATCCGTCAGAAACCGCTCCTGTCGAACCCGCGCGTCCCCAACTTCTGATACAACCCCGGGATTCTACGCCCGGTGGCCTTGTTAAAGATAGCACCAAGCTGCCGAACCGGCAAGCGCGTGTGCTCGTTGGGATGAGTGCACCGGTACCTGAACAAAGTCTGGACTGGGCGGCGTTCTTACCGAGCTTTTATGGTCCAAAATCCGATCCGTTCCCAGCGCCCACATTTCATTGCCGTGAGTTCGCCAGTGGCGGCACTGCGTTGTATTTTCTCCAACGCCGGAGCCAGAAAGAATGGGTCTGATGAATATCCAACTTCGGTGAGCGGTGTTGCCCGTGCCTTGATGCCAGAACCTGCCGAGGCGTTTTCGATTTCGACGGCATGCAGATTCGCCTACTTCGGGCCGCACGTGGGCAATAACGTTGACTGTTTCGAAAATCACCTGCATCGCAGCATCGATATTCTCACTAATAACCCGGCGGACGTGATCCGCCACCACGCACCCGGCACGTTCCTTCAGAGTGCAGCAACATTACCCCCGCCAGGGGAATGGTGTCGGCGTTGCTATCGCCGGTGATGCCGGCGATGTCTCTGCATAGCGGCGCATCCGGGAAGGAACGTGGCACACGATCGAGCGATCTCCGTCGTATGGTGATTGCCTGGCACATGTCGCGCGTCCGGTCAGGATGCTGGAAAACCGGTAGCATGCGATGGCAGCCGACGCCCGGTATGTGGTTAGCCACATTGCTAGCATCAGGTAAAGACTCAGCCCTTTTCCTCTAAAGATTGAGCCCTATTCCTCGACGAAACATGCTACCGAATTGCCCTCCTGGGAATCAGACCAGGCCCGGCGGCATTGCGTCTCTACCGTGCTCCTCCAACGGTATGAATGACTATCGCCGCGAGTTCTTGGCGGTGCTCGCCGGCACGATTGATGAAACCTGCGTTGTGGCCTTGCGAAGCCGGCCGATATTTGCACGCACTCGGCAGTATGAGTCGCCTCTGATTAGGCCTTCCTCGTTCGGCTGCGGTCGGCCCGAATGACCAATTAACTCAACCATGTTCGATAACATGTGATGTGATGCAACACTTGCCTTCAGTTCGGACCTGCCGAGACACCTGTAGCAACGTATCTGTGTGTCGGGTCGGCAAATGCGCGAATATTCCACATCTTTGCCCGGATCCCTCAGGCCGTTCGCCAGTCGGGGTGCCCGTTGCAGGATGCCCATACACACGAGCTCAGCTGTTTGACCACAGTCCACGACCAGGCGCTGACCTTGTTCGTGGCAAAGGTGGGACGCCTGGGCTGAGAGATTTCACGTATGGGGCATATCACCCGCCGCGGTGCAGGAACTACATAACCTGGACGAAAGATCACGGCAGATGGTGCGCCTGGGCCCGGCCCGGCGCGAATGCAATGGCCTACCATACTCGGTGTCCGGCGTCAGCAATGATAGTCCCTGCCTGCTCTGCCAGTTTCCTGAGCCGTGCGGGCTGAATCGCTTGCAAACCGCGCTCCGATGTAAGCGGCTCCCCGCAATAGAGATACCGGAACCATCGAGGGCCCTCCGCCCGGCGGTTCATCCGTCGCAGATCTTATCGGGAATAAACTTAGAAGTTGCCTAATTGGGCTCTGGCGACTACCTTATGATCCTGGTTGCCATCATGGCCGTGGTCCACGCCGGTTCCGCTGGCGTCATTGTGGTAATCGCGGATGGTCGCCAGGGATGTTGATCAGACGGGATGGCCGTTCACCATAACCTCGGTGTGAGCATTGGAGTTCAGGGTAACCCGGATGTCGTGCTCACCGTGCGTCGGGCCGGTGAGGTGATAGGAAGGTTAGGAAACTCGACGGATATTCTCGCCGTCGACGTAGATATGGGGATGGCCTTCGCCTGGGGTTGTGGTCGGGGCCGTTGGCCGGGTTGTTCCGTCGTAGTCAGGTAGGGTGCCGGCAATTCCGTGAGCAAGAGGCTGGCGGGTGTCGGGTGATGATGCGGCGCCATTTGGTCGCAATTGTGCGGACATGCGACCGGTGCGCCATTGAGACGTAGGAGGGCGTGGGCATGCAATCTCCTGGCGAAGTCGTGGTCATCTAGGAGCGAGTCCGAGTATTGGCTAACTAGTCTCACCGGGCAAGCCGCGATCGATCGGCGTCAATGATTCCTGCCGGTTGACGATGCTCACTCTGGGAGGCTCTGGGCATGGGACGTCGTTCCCAACCGGTGGGGTGGACATTCCAGGCGCTCGGTTAGCCGGGTAGCCCATGCTCATCCGGGGGGCCAGTCGACCAAAGCGGAACAGCTTGAGCAGGTTGTGGCCGGTGCAGATCAGGGACCACTCTCCCTGGACCTTTTCCAAGCCCCGCAGGAGGAACCGCCGGAAGCCCCGTCCCTGCTTGATCTGGCCGAAGACTGGCTCCACCGTCTCCACCCGAAGGGCGTAACGCGCGGCCCCGTTTGGTCTGCAGCTTCCTCCGCATCCGGTCCCTAGTACTACAACGACGGGTTGTTTGGTAGGATAGTTGTCAAGATGATAGTGGGTGGTTTGGGTGATGGATGCGGCGAGCTTCAAGCGGGTCTACGAGTGCTTTCAGGAATTTCACGCCTTCTTTGCGGCCTCCTTCGGCCGCAAGCAGTGGCGGGAGCACAGCCGAAACTATCTTCAGGGGCTGCTGGTGCAGGCTGGGGAGCGGCGCAACGCCGAGAACCTGTCGGAATCGGTGGGCATCTCGGCCCGGGCGATGCAGCGTTTTCTGACCGAGGCCCGGTGGTCCGATGCGACAGTGATCGGGCGGCTGCAGGAATACCTGGCCCCCAGGCTGGGGCACCCCGAGGCGGTGTGGGTGTTGGACGGCAGCGACTTTCCCAAGCAGGGGAGGAAGTCCGTGGGGGTAGCCCGGCAGTACTGCGGCCGGCTGGGCAAGGTGGCCAACTGCCAGGGTGGGATGTTCCTGGCCTACGTCAGCCCGCTGGGACGGGCATTGGTGGACAAAGGGCTGTATCTGCCGGAGAGTTGGACCTCGGATCAGGGCCGCTGTGCGGCGGCGGCGGTGCCCGAGGAGCGGCGGAGCTACCGGTCGAAGACGGAGTTGGCCCTGGAACTGCTGGAGCGGGCCCTGGAGCTGGGCCACCTCAAGGCCGGATGGGTGGCCGGGGACGACGCCTTCGGGATGTCGCCGTCCTTTCGGGAGTCCCTGGCGGCCCTGGGGATGCGCTACGTGCTGGACGTTCCGGGCAGCACTCCGGTCTGGCCCCTGGAGCCTGCGTGGGAGTCGGCCTGGACCAGTCCGGGGGCTCAGGGGTCCGGGCGCCCCCGCAAGCCCAGGCTCAGGGACGGGCAGCGTCGTACCATGGAGCAACGCAGTGACCAGTTGCCGGATGAGGCCTGGCGGGAGATAACGGTGGCCCAGGGAAGCCAGGGGCCGCGGAGCTATATGTTCTGCGCCCAGCGGGTGCGGGTAACCCGAAAGGGCAAGCCGGGCCAGGAGGCATGGGCCGTCTACCGCCGGAACCTGGACGGCAGCGAACCCCGCTACTACCTGTCCAACGCTGCCGAGGATACTCCCCTGGAGACCCTGGCCTACGTGGGCGGTTCCAGGTGGCCCATTGAAACGGAGTTCGAGACGGAGAAGGGCGACGTGGGCCTGGACGAATACGAGACCCGCAGTTGGGCTGGCTGGCATCACCACATAGCCATGTGCCTGCTGGGTGGAGCTTTCCTGCTGGGCCTGCAGCAGGCTTGGGGGGAAAAAGATGCCTCGGATCACCCGTCCCCAAGTGTGCCGGGTGGTTCGGGAGATGCTGCCCCGGGAACGGTTCGGGCCAGAGGAGTTGCTGCGGTGGCTGGAGGATACGCAGCTACGCAACGAGCGGGCGCGCCGCTCCCACCAGAGACGCCGCTCCGCCCGCCGTGAAGGCAGGATGGAGCCGCCATCCTAAACCCGTCGTTGTAGTACTAGGGGGTGTCGTCAAAAGAGTTTGCTCCAGATCATCACTGCGCGGAGTTGGCAGGCCGCCAAGTATGACGCCGTCTTTTTGGCATACCGGGTTGCCACTCCGCGCCACTGCTTGAATTCCAGGAATCCGTTCTCCACCAGGCGCCGCAGCTGGTACAGCGCCCGGTCATAGTCCCGTTTTTCTCTCCGGTTGCTTTTGGGCGGTATCACCGGGTCCATTCCCAATTCCCGGACGGTGGCTATGATTTCATTGGTGTCATCGGCTTTGTCCGCCAGCAGGCACTCCGCTGCTATGCCCTCAATCAGGGGCAACGCCTGGGAGCAGTCGGCAACCGTACCCTCGGTCACCGCCAGCCTTACCGGCATTCCGTGGGCGTCCACCGCCCGGTGCAGCTTGCTGTTCAGCCCCCTTTTATGCGGGCAATGGACTGATTTCCGCCCTGGGCGCCGGCGCTGTGGGGATGGGCCTTGATATAGCTGGCGTCTATCATCAGCCACTCGAAATCAGGGTCATCAATCACCGCCTCCAACAGTCCGGCCCACACGCCCCGGTCCCGCCAGCGGCAGCAGCGGCGGTGGGTGTTCTTCCAGTCTCCGTAGTCCGGGGGCAAATCGCGCCAAGGCGCGCCGGTGCGCAGTATCCAGCACACGGCGTCGATAAACCGCCGGTTGTCCTGGGCCGGTCGGCCTCTCTTCCCTGCTCCTCCGGGCAAATGCGGCCTCAACCGCTCCCAAACGTCATCGGTCATATCGTGGCGCCGGTGCGCTGCCGTCATACCCCCACCTCCCACACTCTCCCCATTTCCAGTAATTTACCACCCTGCCGCCATTTTGACGACACCCCCTAGGGAAAAAGCAACCAACGGTGCGATGGTACGTTGGGCTCAGGATTTCCTCGGACCTCACGCTGGTTATGTAGGGCAGTATCTTTTTCTCGACCGCCGACGAAATTGACGACCACCGGTTGCGACGCACGTCCTTGACCCCGCTCTCCACCTTGCCCTTGGTCTGGGCTCGGTAGGGACGGCAAAGCCGGATCTAGAACCCGACCCTGAGGGCGAAGTCCAGCATTCGCCGGTTCCAGATCGGCCGCTTCTCCTCGTCCCGGCCCAGCGTGGTCACCTTGGCATTGTCATACAGACAGCGTCGAGGCACGCCGCCGAGATACTCGAAGGCATTCACGTGGCGCTGGATGAAGGCGGCGGTGTCCGCCTTCATCCAGCGCCACGTAGCAGGCCCCTCGACCAGCCCATGGTCATCACAAACACCCAGACGCAGCGTTGCTTACCGTCCGCGCCGATCTACGACAGACTACCCCAATCTACCTGCGCCTGCTCCCCGGGCGCTGTCTCAAACCGCATCATCGCCTCCGGTTGCCGACACCGGCGTCGCGGCGACACGTAGCCCTTCAGGATCGAATAGCCCCCGTCACAGCCCAGCTCCCGCAGCTCTCGGTGCAGCGCCACCCACAACGTGCGTGTGCGGAAAATCAGCTCGGCAGCATCAGGGCCCGCTCCGACGGTGCGGATCGCAAGGTACACGGGGGCAATCAGCAGCAGGGCAGCAATGACCAACGCCGGCAGCCAAATCACCGCCGGCGGTCGCGCGGCGCCGACGAAGAGGTGTCTGATGACGGAGTGTGGAGTAACGGGGTTCAGCATGGAAGGGTCGGAATTACACGATGACCGGTATGGCAGTGGTTTCGTGTAACTGTTCAGAGTTGCGGGGAAGTGAGCAGTTGTCGGCAGGCGGCGAGGGGATTCAGTCCTTGGGCGCGCCAGGTGCCGAAGAGGGAAGCCAGGGTCAGCTTGCTGCTGCTGCCCCGTTCCGACCGGGTGCCGCCGCTGATCTTGCGGCTGACGACCAGGTGGCGCCGGCTGCGTTCGGCGGCGTTGTTGTCCGGTGGCGCCTCCGGTTCGGCCACGAAGACGAACAGTTCTTTGATATGGCGCTCAATGCGTCGGCACAGCTTGGCCTGAGCCGCTGACGAGTCGTCCAAGCAAGGCTGGCAGATGGTCAGCAGCTGCCGTTCCAGAACCAGTTGTGCGGTGCGTCGCCGCTTGGTCTGGGGATGGGCGCTGGCTTTGGCCCGGTCGTAAATCCCGTGGACGGCGTCGGCCCACTGCGCCAGCTTTTGGTCCTTCGGATAGAGGACCTTCAGGTCGTGAATGTCCCGCAACAGGTGGGCCCAGCAGCGTTGCTTGGGGCCGTCATAATGGTGGTAGGCAGCGTAGAAATCGCTGACCAGCACGCCGGCGAAGGTGTCGCCCAGAGCTTCATCCACCACTTCCTTGTTGCGACCCCGCCGCAGGAAATAGCGCGCCGATGGGGTGCTGAAAGTCCACACGTAGCCGTTGTGGCCATCCTCACGCCAGCCGGTCTCATCGGCATGGACCACTGGGCTGGCGCGGATCTGGGCCAGGATCCGGTCCACGGCGGCCTGGGCCCTTTGCGCGGTGCGATGCACCGCAGCCATGATGGCTCCCACGCTGAGGCTCAGCCCATGGACGGTGTGCAGATACCGCTGGGTGACGGCGATGGGCAATCTGGCCTCCTCCCGCAGCGTGGCGATCAGGCTGATCAAGTTGATACCCAGGCGCTGCTGGCCCATTACCACGCCATCCAGTTGCGCCGGGGAAACGCAGCGGCGTCGGCACCCCGGACAATCCCTGGCGATGTAGACGTGCTCGGTAACTTCCGCCGGAACCTGGGGCAACTCGATGACCTCCCGAGTGCGCTGGGTCCAGCCACCGGACAACAGCGTTCCGCAGTCGGGACAGTGGTCCACCACATGCTCCACCCGACGGGTGGGCGTCATGCGACGGCGGGCAAAGCCGTGGGGCCGGGGCTTGCGTGGCGCTTTGGGCTGGGCCGGTTTCTGGCTGGCTTCGGGTTTGACACCGGGCATCCCCCGGGCGCCACTGGGTTTGGCCCGCCCTTCCAGCTGAGCAATCCGCCTCTCCAGGCGCTCGTTGATCGCCTGCTGCCTGGCTATGATGGCCTCCTGCCGTATGACGATGGCGATGAGCACATCGCGGTCAGCGGTGGACAGGTCAGTTTCCGAATCCATACCCGTTATATGACATAACCACAACCCCTCGCGCAAGCCATCCCCGAACCTCTTTGAACCAATTCCCCCACCAAGTCTGAACAGTTACGGTTTCGTTGCTATGTCTGGGGGTTGATGGTATCAAAGTTATACTGGCCTCGCCGGGAGGAGGGTTCCGGCGGGGCCAGTTGCCTGAGAGTAGGCGGGTCGGGGTGTTGCCGCCGCTATGGCAACGCTCCAACTTTTTGCAGTAGGGCTAGGGTGCCGGCCAAATCTGACAGGTCGGCCAGGGTAATGTCAGGTTGAGCGATGTCTGCCAGCGGAGTTAGCAGGGTGGAAGGGCGGACGCCATCCACCAGAGGGTATTCGAAAGTGGAACCGGCGAAATACTGCTGCCCCACCTTGCTCAACAGGAACCGAATGAATTTCTCAGCGTTCTCCGGATTGTCGGCAGTGTTCAGGATGCCAGCCCCCGATACCAGGACGATAGCGCCAGGGCCCCCGGTACGCAGGTGGGCATTGCGAGCGGCGAAGTCTTCGCCTTCTTCGGCCAGGAACCGGTGCAGGTAGTAGTGGTTGACCAGCCCAGCATCGATTTCTCCGGATGCCGCCGCTGCGACCTGCGGGGTGTTCTTGGGATAAACCCTCACATCGTTGGCCAGCATTGCCCGCAGCCACTCCTCGGTGCGCGCTTCGCCCCAGCCGACGCGGAGCGCGGTGACCATGGCCTGGAAGGAGCCGTTAGTGGGAGCCCAGCCGACGCGCCCCTTCCACTTGGGTTCGGTGAATCCCCAGAGGTCGTTGGGGAGGTCGGCCTCGGTGAGACGGTCGGTGCCGTACACGACGACGCGGGCGCGCCCGGTGATGCCCACCCAATGGCCGTTTTCGGAACGTGCCCATTGTGGGGTCATACTAACGATGACATCGGGCAGCGCAGTCATCATTCCGGAAACGGCGGCGAGGCCACCGGGGTCTTGCGCGTAGAAGACATCCGCCGGAGAATTGCTGCCTTCCTCCAGCAAGGTGGCGGCCAACTGGCCGGTGTTAGCATATTTGACCTGAACGTCGATACCGGACGTACCCTTGAATTGCTGGATGATGGGGTCAACCAGCGACTCGCTGCGACCCGAATAGATGACCAGCTTGCCGGGGTCTTGCACTGGCGAGGTTTCACGGTCGCTCGTTTTGGCTGATGCTTCTGTAACTGTGAAAGCAGTACTCATACCCTCTTCGTAGTGGCTTTCCAGTTTTCCATCTTCGATTTCAACCAGGTTGCAGATGAGTATGTAATTGCCGGCAGCCAGGTTAAACACCCCGGACGCCGCCGTGTTGGGCGCAAATCGTTCGACTTCGCCGATAAGTTCAACCTGATCTTCCGGAACCAGTCCGTCAATGGTGGGCAAAGCATCGGCGGCCAGGTCGCTCTTGATAATCACTAGCTCGTGGTCATCGTCGGGGCCGATGTTGTTGGCGAGGAAGTAGGTTTCTCCGGCGGCAACGGAACTTTGCTCCAGCGCAATTTCCCACTCTTTAAGGGTAACCGCTACTTGCCGGGCCGCGTCGGGCTTTGGTCGTACCACGCCGGCTTCCGAAGCGGGCTGTTGGACGATGCGAGTTACTTCAACCTCTCGGGTAATTTCAACCGGAGCGGCAGTGGGCGGCCCGGCAGCGGGCGCGCCGCAGGCGATTACCGCCAGCAATATGGCCGCGCTGGCTACGAGCCACCATCTGGCGTTGGCAGAGGCCGTGGCTAGTTTGTGCATTTTGTACCTCCTGAGGGACTACTCCCTCAACATCATAGATTATAAACCCGGTGGCTTCGAGCTCTTGTATGGCGCCACAGTACCATGCTGTCAGTGAGGCGATACGTTGTACTTTGTGGCTACGCAGGCCTTATATTAGTGCATACTTATTTTGGTGTCAAGTGCATATTCACTGCGGATTTTGCGGTGCATTGGCCGGCGAGGTACGGACAACGACGAGATTAGTTTTGATTGGAATTGGGTACGAGGATTGTCGCTGAAGGGGCGTCGCCAGCTACCAAGCGCGGTAAGCACGGACGGCTCAACGTATATTGGAGGTAAATGGGGGGTTCGGGATTCGACGCGAAAAGCATCCGGCAGGCTTGACAGGGGTATTTGGTGTCGGTAGACTGACGCCAACAATCAACTGCCATTGACTTGACCACCGTATGCGCACTAACAATGCTGTTCGCCCGGTCTAAACAAAATCCACAGCCTACCAGCGTCGCCGCCATATCCGAGGGCTGTGCCCTGGAGTTACGTGGCGTAAGCAAATCCTTCGGGGCCACGCAAGCGGTTGCCGATGTCAACATTGATTTGCAGCGCGGCGAAATTTTGTGCTTGCTGGGCCCCAGCGGATGCGGCAAAACCACCACCCTCCGCCTGATTGCCGGCTTTGACACCCCCGACAGCGGTGTGGTGAGAATTGGCGACCGCACGGTGTACGGCGGTGGCGCCAACGAGAGCCCGGAACGCCGACGCATCGGCATGGTGTTTCAGGAGGGCGCGCTGTTCCCGCATCTGACGGTTGAGCAGAACATTGCATTCGGTCTGCCGAGGGGACGCCAGCGCAAACATCAAGTCGCTGAGTCGCTGCGCACGGTGGGACTGGAAGGCTACGGCGAACGGTATCCCCACGAACTGTCGGGCGGGCAGCAGCAACGAGTTGCGCTGGCGCGCGCGTTGGCTCCGGAACCCGACCTGATCCTGATGGACGAGCCGTTTTCCAGCCTGGACCCGGGCCGGCGCGACCAACTGCGTCAGGATGTGGCCGCCATCCTGCGCGCGCGCAACGCCACCGTGGTTTGCGTGACTCACGACCAGGAAGAAGCGATGATGTTGGGCGACCGCGTGGCCGTGATGCAGGACGGGCGCATCGAGCAACTGGGCTCGCCGGAAGAGGTGTTTCACCATCCTGACACCCAGTTTGCGGCCGAGTTTTTCGGTACGGCGGACTTCCTGCCAGCGTGGCGGGACGCCGAATATCTGACCAGCGAAGTTGGCCGCGTGCCATGGCCAGCCGCCTGTCCCACCGGCCAGCAGTTGCAAGTGATGATTCGCCCCGACTGCGTGGACATTCACCCCGACGACGCGGGCGCCGGCGTGGTGTTGCAACGGGAGTTTCGTGGCGCGTTCCACCTGTATACCGTGGGCCTGCCTTCGGGACACCGGGTGCGGGTGCTGAAGTCCCACCTGGTGCACCTGGATCCGGGCACCCGTGTTGGGCTGTCGATGCGGCAGGGGCACACCATGCAGCCGTTCGTGGACGGCATGGCGCAGGGATAGCGTCCGAGCCGGGTTCGTGGGGACGGCGGGCGTTGCCCTTCCCCTTCGTGCGTACCCACTTTGTCATTGCGAGCGCAGCGTGGCAATCTCGTCGCCGTAGCAACGGCGGTTCGCCGACGTGTGTTCAACCTCATCGAGATTGCCACGTCCCTCGACAAGCTCGGGATGAGCGGGGGTTGTTTGGGTGGGCGGTGGATGGGGTTTGGCGCCGATGGCGCGGATTCTTCAACCCTTGGGAATGGGGTATAATCTCCCCATTCGCAGCGGGGTGCAGTGCCCCTTCCCAAGAGAGCAACTTGCCACGTCCTCGTAAATCTGTTCCTGACACCATGACGCACGGCCATGATGGGTCCGAAAGGTTGTCTCCGGTTACGGAGAACTATCTGCTGTCGCTGTACAAGATGTGGGAGGACGCGGACATCCCCACACTGACTCAGCTAACCGAGGCGTTGCGGCAGTTGCCGCCGACCGAGGGATTGGGGACTTCGGTGCCATCGGTGGCCGGGATGCTGCGGCGGATGCAGAAGCAGGGCCTGGTGGACATTGGGACCGACAAGCGCATCCGCCTGACCAGTCGGGGACAGACCGAGGGCGAGAACATTGCCCGGCGGCATCGTCTGGCCGAGTGGCTGGTGGTGAGTCTGCTGGGGATGGAGCTGCACGAAGCCCACATTGAGGCGCACCAGCTGGAGCACGGGATGTCGGCGGCGCTGGAATCCAGGTTGATGGAACGGCTGGGGAACCCGACCCGCTCGCCGTTTGGCTGGCCGATACCGGGCACCGAGGGGTTCGCATCGGGGCCGGCGCCGGGCGCGGTTACGCTGGACAACGCCACCAGCGGTGAAACCTACATGGTTGACCGGGTGCCTGAAGAAGACGCCGAATTGCTGAAGTTCCTGGGGGCGGCCGACCTGGTGCCTGAACACCAGATTACCCTGCTGGAAGCCCTGCCGTATCTGGGGGTGATGCAGGTTGCGACCGAGGTTGACCGCATTTCCATCGGTTACAACGTGGCGCGTCAGATAGTGGTGCGTCCGATGCCCACGCCAGCGGACGGGGACACCGTTTAGGACTCGTCCTGGAGGTTGCGTCGCACCTGGGCCCAGCCTTCTGCCATGGGACGGTCTGGCAGGTCCGGTTGGTCGGGGTTCGGGAGCACCTTGACGGCAACCAGCGTTGGCCCGGTCTGCCGCATGATTTCTTCCAGGCCGATCAACAATTCTTCCAGGTCATCGAACCGGCGGGTGTGGGCGTAGCCGGCGCTGCGGGCCATACCCTCGAAGTCAATCTTGTCCAGACCGGGGATGGGGACGCCGGCGGTGGAAGTGTGGTCGGCGTCTTCGAGGACGAAGTGGACCAGGTTGGCGGGAGCGGCTTCGCCGATGGTGGCGAGGCTGGCCAGGTCGGTGCGGAGGGTTGAGTCGCAGTCGAGCACCAGTACGCGGCGGGCCGGTTGCGCCAGCGACAGGCCGAGACCGACGGCGGGGGCCCGATCCATGCAGTCGGTGAGGTCGACGTCAAGCTCACGGCGCTGCGAAACGGTGTGCCAGTCGCGCAGGGCGGCGGAGGTTGAGACCACCAGTGCGTCGTTGCGATGGAAGTTGATTGCTCGTGCGACTTCTTGGGAGGGAATCATTTTACATCGATGCACAGGATAAACAGGATTTGGTTGATTGGAGATAGGAGGCGCCGGTCAGTCGTCTGTATTGGCTTCGCGGTTGGATTCGCGGCGGATTTCGGAGCGGCGACCGGATACCATGAGAAAGAGGCCAGCCAGTATGAGGGCGCCACCGGGCACCGCCTTGAGCACGTTGCTTTCGACGAAGCCGAGCCACAGGAGGTAGAAGCCGGCGACGACTACTGCGGAGGCGAGGAGACGGGACAGGACGTTGCGAAGGGGGAGTTTGGGCATAGGGAGTTTTTACATCGATGGACAGGATAGACAGGATTTGATGGAGGGGTAGACCCGCATTTTCCGGTAGGGGGATGCGGTTAGGGGCGAATGATTATTCGCCCTTACGGTGCGCTTACGAGATTGCCACGCTGCCCTCGCAATGACATTAAGGGACAAGGTTGGCCGCTACGCCTAACGAGATTGCCGCGCTGCGCTCGCAATGACATTAAGGAACAATCGAAAGGCGCTGGGTGGGGTTAGTCGTCGGCTAGGGCGGAGGTTACTTCGGCGTAGGCTTGTTGGGCGGAGCGGGTGCCGCGCACGCGGAACTGGACGGGGGTGTTCTCGATTTCCGGTTCTACCACCAGGTGGATGAAGACGGGGCCTTCGGCAGCGAGGGCTTCGTCAATGCCGTTGGTAAGGTCTTCGAGGTTGTCGTAGGAGAAGACGGCGGCGTAACCGGCGCCTTTGGCGACTTCGGTCCAGTCGGTGATGCCATCTGAGCCGGGGATGGGCTGGCCGCCGGTTACAGCGTAGACGCCGTTGTTGAAGAGGAAGTGGTAGAAATTTTTGGGCTGCTTGGTGGAGGTGGTAACCAGAGAGCCCAAGTTCATGAGGAGGCTGCCGTCGCCGTCGAGGACGAACACCTTGCGGCCAGGCTGGGCCAGGGCGACGCCCAGGCCGACGTTGCTGGCCTTGCCCATTGCGCCGGAGATGGGGAGGTCGAGGTTCTCGTTAGTGGTTACGGTGGGCAATCCGAAGCGGACGTTGCCGGCGTTCATGGTGGGGATGATTACGGCGTCGTCGCGCTTGCTGTCGATGATGCGGACGGCGTCGGTGTTGTTAATCATGGGGGTGTCTCCTGGAGGCGAGGGCAACCATAAGGGTTATCCCGACGGGTTGTTGTGGGATGGGGTTGATGCTGCGTTATGAGCCGAATTCGGTGCCGATCAGGACGCCAACGGGCCGGTTGAGGCGGGTGGCTTCATCGAAAGCGATGCTGATGCGGTCGGCGTCATCGTCGGTCTCAACGAGGTAGTAGTTGATGCCCCAGGCGTGGAGGATGTGCTCGATGAAACGGCCGGCGGAGTCGGGAGTGGGGCCGCGCCGGGTCCAGCCACGATAGCCGATGAGCATAACCAGGGGTTGGTTGAGGTCGAGGGTGAGGCCGCGTATGGAGTCGCCGGCTTCGAATACGCCGGTGTTCTGGATGAGGACGACGGGTTTGGCGCCACCGACCCACAGGCCAGCGGCGACGGCCATGGTCTCGCCTTCGCGGCACACCGGAACCAGGTCCAGGGTGGGCTCTTCCATCATCATGTTATAGAGGAAGTTGGTTTCGCTGTCCGGGAGCCAGACCACGTGCGAGACGTCGTTCTTTTTGAGTTCGTTTACAAGGGAAGCTGGGTGAAGTATGGATTCGTGGACTTCCGTGGTCATTATCGCGACTCCTTGAGCGAAGTGGGAATGATTGTAGTGTCAAATGAATTCGCTGGCATTATATGGTGTGGGTATTTGGGCGTCAACGGGCGGCGGTCGCACCGAGGGTCTTTCAACTCTGGGGAGCCAGCCGGGTTTCTGGTTAAGATTAGGATGACGGGAAGTTGCGCGGGAATGACCGGGAGGAGCGGTTTTTACATGGATGGACAGGATGGACAGGATTTGCGTTTCGGGGGGAGGCTGGCGGCGGTGGGGGTGGGGTTGCGGAGCCAGCGTTGGTGATGGCGGACTGGCCCGGGGTGTCCGGCGATGATGCGGTCGCAGGCGGTGACGAGTCGGGCGACGCGACGGCAGACACGGCGTGTTGCGACTCGGGCGGCATCGGGCTGGCGGCCGTTATCGGGCTGGTGTCCGGTGAGGAAGCTGGGCAGGGAATGGGTAAGTCGGAAGGTTTTTAGGTGGGAGCGACTGAGCTGTTCGGCGAAGATGTAGAGGTGCAGGATGATTTCGAGGCGGCGACGGGAATTGTGCGGAAATTCGGTGAGCATGGCGATGGCGGTAATGCTATGGGAACCGGCGCGCCGCAAGAGGTCGGCGGCACTGGCGTAGTCATTTTCGCCGATGGCGTCGCGGGCGCGCCGGAGGTGTTGATGGCTGGTGGTTTGGTGGTGGCTGATGGTTCCGATTGGGATTCTCCTATGGTTTGGATTTTGCGATGGTTTGGATTTTGGGAATGTGGGCGAGGGGTTTCAGGTCTGGGTCGGCGATACGGCCAGGGGATGCAGATTATGTCCGAGGCTTCCATGTCCCGCGCAACGGGGCGGCGAACCGGGTCCCGTAGTGATTGCGCGGCATGGGGCGGTGGTGACACCCGCTGTGCTTCGCGAACCGGTCCGGTGAAAAAGGCGGCGACGGACGCGCGAAAGCGTTGCAGAACCGACAGAGTTGGCCGTGAGACCTGAAACCAAATGCCCAATTTGAGATGCTGAGTCAAGCAAGACGAGACGAGCGCTCGTTTCGCTTTCCGGATTGCCTGACTGGATACAGGATACGGGGTTGGCGTCGGGCGGCGGAAGGGGCTGGGTGTCGCTATTTTGGGCGGGGGTGGCGGCCCGCAGCCCCGGCCCTTCTCCCACGGGGAGAGGGGGAGCGGCCGCACGCTGACGCTCCCCTCGGGGAGACCTTTGCGCAACGCGTCTTAAGGTCTAACGCGTATCCATGTTAATCCGCCATTGCTACGGCGACGAGATTGCCACGCTACGCTCGCAATGACAATGTGGGTACGCGTGCGGTCGAGATTGCCACGCTACGCTCGCAATGACAATGTGGGTGCGCGTGCGGTCGAGATTGCCACGCTACCGCTCGCAATGACAATGTGGGTGCGTGTGCGGACGAGATTGCCACGCTACGCTCGCAATGACAATGTGGGTACGCGTGCGGACGAGATTGCCACGCTACGCTCGGAATGACAGTGTGGGTGCGCGTGCGGACGAGATTGCCACGCTACCGCTCGCAATGACAATGTGGGTACGCGTGCGGTCAATGTGGGTACGCGTGCGGTCAATGTGGGTACGCGTGCGGTCAATGTGGGTGCGCGTGCGGTCAATGTGGGTACGCGTGCGGTCGTAGGGTGGAACGAAACGGCGTGGCAAATCCGGCTTGAGCACGACGACCGTTGCCGCGGTGGGGTCATGGGTTTCGGAGCGCGCCGGAACGACGGCTAGGCGAAGGTCTCCAGCAAGGTCTGCATCGAGGGAGGCAGCGTTCCGTATTAGGTGGTTTTTTGCATGGATGGACAGGATAGACAGGATTTTTTTGATTGGGGCTTTCCTGGATTCCGGCTTGCTCCGGAATGACGAGAAGGGGAACCACCTAAAAAGCAACGCTACCATCGAGGGGAGGGGGTTTTAGAATTCGGCGTTGCGGGGGGTGCGGGGGAAGGCTATGACGTCGCGGATGTTCTGCATACCGGTGGCGAACTGGACGGTGCGCTCGAAGCCGAGGCCGAAGCCGGCGTGGGGAGCGGTGCCATAGCGTCGCAGGTCGAGATACCACCAGTAGGGCGCCTCGTCGAGGCCGGACTCGGCCATGCGGGACCGGAGGATGTCGAGGCGTTCTTCGCGCTGGCTGCCGCCGATGATTTCGCCGATGCGGGGGACGAGCACGTCCATGGCGCGAACGGTGCGGCCGTCGTCGCTTAGCCGCATATAGAAGGCCTTGATGGAGCTGGGGTAGTCGGTGACGATGACGGGCCGGCCGACCTTCTTTTCGGTGAGGTAGCGTTCGTGTTCGGATTGCAGGTCGAGGCCCCATTCCACCGGATACTCGAAGCTCTCACCGGAGGATTTGAGGGCGTTTACGGCCTCGGTGTAGGTCATGCGCTCAAAGTCGGAGGCGACGATGCCCTCAAGGGTGGCGATGAGTTCCTTGTCGTAGAAGCGGTTGAAGAAGGCCATATCGTCGGGGCAGGACTCCAGGGCGTGGGCAAAGATGTTGCGGAGGAAATCCTCAGCCAGGTCTGCAAGGCCATCGAGGTCGCAGAAGGCCACCTCGGGTTCGACCATCCAGAATTCGGCCAGGTGTCGGGAGGTGTTGGAGTTTTCGGCGCGGAAGGTGGGGCCGAAGGTGTAGACGTCGGTCATGGATTGGGCGAAGATTTCGGCTTCCAGCTGGCCGCTGACAGTGAGGAAGGCGGGGCGTCCGAAGAAGTCCTGGCTGTCGTCGACGGAGCCGTCGGCGGTGGGGGGGTTGTTGACGTCGAGGGTGGTGACGCGGAACATGGCGCCGGCGCCCTCGGCGTCGCTGGCGGTGATGATGGGGGTTTGGACGTAGAGGAAGCCGCGCTGCTGGAAGAACTGGTGGATGCCAAAGGCCATTGCGTTGCGGACGCGGGCCATGGCGCCGAAGGTGTTGGTGCGGGGGCGCAGATGGGCCAGCTCGCGCAGGAATTCCAGGGTGTGGCGTTTCTTTTGCAGGGGGTATTCCTCGGGGTCGGCGCCGCCGAGCTGCTCGATGCCGTGGGCCAGGATTTCGTAGCGCTGGCCGCGGCCCTGGGATTCTTGCAGGACGCCGGACACGCTGACGCTGGAGCCGGTGTTGAGCTGGCCGACGATGGCATGATCGGGACAGGAGGGGTCGACGACGATTTGCAGGTCGGCGAAGGTGGAGCCGTCGTTAATCTGGACGAAGGAAACGGCACCGGACGAACGGACGGTTTTGACCCAGCCCTTGACGGTTACGGGGTCGCTGTCGGCGTCGGGCGGTTCGCTGCGGGAGAGTAGGGTTTGGATGCGGGTGCGCGACTGCGGAGCGGGCATGGCGTACCTCCAGTCTGCGGGCGTGGGGTGTTGTCGGCGCCGATGGATGGGTCAGACGGCCAGGGTGACCAGGAGTTGAGGAACTGGAGTATCTCGTAAAAATGCCTCGATTTCTTGGAACAGCGCCCCGAAATCATCGGGGTTGTTTTGCTTTGGAGTCAGGTCAGCGGAAGGGAGAATATCCAGATGCGTACTGGCGAATTCATCCCATGCTTCAACGATGTATTCGGCGCGGGCCAAATCATCTAAATCGGAGAATGAAAAACCTGTGGCTAAGCCTGGGGCACGGTCTCTTTCCAGCCGGTCAAAGAGTTGATTCACGACCTCGGCAAATTCACGCACGCAGGCCGTCATCTCGGCGAAGTCCGCAACTGCAATTTCCAGGCTGAAGTCATCACCTTCATGTTCGTAGGCAAAAGGGGCCGACAGCGTGGCTTCGGAGATCTGTTGGATGAGCCGGTTCAGCCGGATGTTGACAGATGCAATCCGCGGGGAGTAATCACTCGATGCAATTGCAGTTGGGAGGATGTATTCCGTAAAAGCACCGATCTGTTGCAGCATAATCCGGAGGGCCCCCAAAAAACCGCGACCCAGATGGATGAATTCGGAAGCGGGAATAGATACGGTGGCCGTATCTGGGTGGTATTGGTCGTATTGATATACGGGCGATTGGGCGGCGGGTTCGGCCAGGCGATACGAGGCCAGTCTGGCCGTCTGCTCCGGGGAGGGCCAGAGTTGACGAGGAACCGGGATGTTGCCAGAGCGTTTTTCGGCTTGGGCGATGTCGTAAGCGGCCTGCATCCGGTACCAGGAGCCAGGGCTGCTGCCGAATACCTTGCCCACGCGGATGGCCATTTCCGGGGACAGGCCGGCGCGTCCAGTCACCAAGTCAGACAGTTCGCTGGCGGGGACGCCCAGAGATGCCGCGGCTTCCGGGATGGTGAGGCCGAGGGGTTCGATGCACTCGTGAAGGATAATGGGCCCCGGATGGGCCGGGTCTTGCATCGGCATATTCCTTGCTCCTGTCCTTTGTTCAGGCTAATGATAGTCTATCAAATCGACATCGCAAACATTTGGGCCGGTGAATCGAAAGACGACGCGCCAGTTGCGGGACACGGTGACTGCCCAATAGCCGGCAAGGTTGCCCAGCAGGGATGCAAGTCGAACCCCGGTTTGTCTATATCCATGTGATCCTCGGCCTGCTCCAAACCAGTCAAGATGAAGTGAATCTTATCGGCGTACTGGGGCGGTACCCGCCGGCGCTCGCCCTTTTCATAGAAACGCCGGAGACCATTGTGCCGGAAATTGACGATCACTAATAGCCGCCGTAGCCTGCTAGATTGGCGGGCGTTGTTGGTGCCAATCCGTGGTTTGCTGGTAGGCGTGGGCGGTGCGGAGGAGGGTTGGTTCGGAGAGGTGGGGGCCGATGAGTTGCAGGCCGACTGGCAGCGGGCTGTCCGAATCGGTGGGGTTGGCGAAGCCGCAGGGGATGGACATGGCGGGCAGGCCGGCGATGTTTACGGGCAGGGTGTTGATGTCGACGAGGTACATACGCACGGGGTCGTCGGTGCGGTCGCCGAGGGGGAAGGCTACTATGGGGGACACGGGGGCGACCAGGGCATCGACTTCGGAGAAAACGCGGTCGAAGTCCTGCCGGATCAGGGTTCTGACCTGCTGGGCCTTGTGGTAGTAGGCGTCGTAGTAGCCGGAGGAGAGGGCGAAGGCTCCCAGCATGATGCGGCGTTTGACTTCGGGGCCGAAGCCGTGCTGCCGGGTGCGCTCCATTGCTTGCCACATATCGCCGTCGCCGCGATGGGAGTAGCCGTACTTGACGCCATCGTAGCGGGCCAGGTTGGCGGAGCACTCGGAGGGGGCGATGATGTAGTAGCAGGCCAGGGCGTACTGGGTGCTGGGGAGGGACACTGGATGGATTTCCGCGCCCATTGCCGCGAGCTGATCGATGGCGGCGGTTACCGCGACTCGCACGCCTTCGTCCATGCCGGCGCCGAAGTATTCTTCCGGCACGCCGAGACGCAGACCGGATACGTTTCCGGTGAGGGCGGCGGAGTAGTCGGGCACGGCGTCGGGCAGCGAGGTGGCATCGCGGGGGTCGTGGCCGGCGATGGCCTGCAGGATGAGGGCGCTGTCGGCGGCGCTGCGGGAGAGCGGGCCGATTTGGTCCAACGATGACGCGTAGGCGACGAGGCCGTAGCGGCTGACGCGCCCGTAGGTGGGTTTGAGTCCGGTGATGCCGCAGAAGGACGCGGGTTGGCGGATGCTGCCGCCGGTGTCGGTGCCGAGGGCGAAGGCGGCGGCGCCGGCCGCGACCGCCGCCGCCGAACCGCCGCTGCTGCCGCCGGGGACGCGGGTGGTGTCCCAGGGGTTTTGAGTGGGGAAGAAGGCCGAGTTTTCGGTGGAGGAACCCATGCCGAATTCATCCAGGTTGCCCTTGCCCAGCATCACGGCGCCCTGCTGGCGCAGGCGGGCGACGGCGGTGGCGTCGTAAACCGGGACGTAGTCGGCCAGCATTTGGGAGGCGCAGGTGGTGCGTATCCCCTTGGTGCAGAGCAGGTCTTTGATCTGCATGGGAATGCCGGTGAGGGGGTTGGCCAGTCTCTCGGAGTGAGAACGGGCGGCGATGAGTCGGTCGGCAGCGGCGGCCTGCTGGCGGGCGGTGTCGGCGGTTACGGTGATGTAGGCAGAGAGCCGGTGGTCGACGGCGGCAGTGCGGTCGAGGCAGGCTTCGGTGAGCTCGACGCTGCTGATTTCGCGCTGGGCGAGCCGTTGGGAGGCATCGACTACGGAGAGCTGCCAGAGCTCAGTGGCGGGATTTTGCATCGGTGGGGTTACTCGTCCAGCACGGCGCGCACCTGGAAGAAGTCGCCGCGCCGGCGGGGAGCGTTGCGGAGGGTGTCCTCGGCGGGAAGGCAGTGGTCGATGTCGTCGTCGCGCATCACGTTGTCGAGGTTAGCGACGTGGGCGGTGGCCGGTACATCGGTGGTGTCGAGGGATTGCAGGGCGTCGAACTGTTCCAGTATCTGGGACAGCTGAGCGGCGAAGGCGTCGATTTCAGCCTCAGAAAGGGAGATGCGTGCCAGGGCAGCGATGTGTTCTACCTGGGTGCGGTCGATGGGCATTATTTACAAAGCCTCGTCAATGCCCTCCGTAAGATCGCCCACTTGTATCGAGGCCGCTTCGCCCATTGCTTCCTCGATAGTATCGGCGTCAATGGAAGTTACGCCCTTATCCGCTGCGTGCAGCACAGCAAGAGCGGCGTTTGCCAGTAGATCGCGCGGATGTTGGCTCTTGCCAACCAGCGCGCTCATCCCAGCTTCGGTGAATGGAGCGATCGTCCCGTTCTCATCTTTATTGATGCGGAAATAGTCCAGATGCGCGATGATGATTTCGCGAGCCTGGTCCTGTGTGGGCAGAGGCAACTCCACAGACGTAGGAGCATCGGGGTCTAGACGACTTACACCTGCTAGACCTGATTCCCGCCACGGCTGCGAAAGGGCGAAAGCCGACGATTGGTGAGTAGTTAGCACACAGGAAAAGAAATCGTGTTCCCCGTTGGCATATGCGGGCCTCACGGTGCACTGTGCCAACTCTTTGGCAAATTCGGTACGATGCCGCCTTGGCATTTGGTCCGTCAAATTTTCAATGTCATCGACGAACAGATAGCCGCCGGCAAATCCGGCGGAGCGCAAATAACGCACGATGTCGTCGAAGAAGAGTGTGCGAGACATTTCTAAACCTTTAGTGTCGCGTTGCACGTAGTAAGGACGCAGGAGCCTGTCCCGTCTCAGATCGCGCAGGTAGTCTTCGAAAGTGCCCATAGCCAATGCCCTTGCTGGCCCTCTCTCAACACCATCGTTGATCAGTTGATGCTCGACGCTGTTGTCCAAATCAGCAGCTGAAATGCCATTGGCCTGCAGTAGTGCGTCGTTCAGCAAATTGCGCCAGTCGGCGACGCCGTTTGCGTTGACCACAGCGGCTACCTGGTCATCGGAGAGCATATTGCGACGCAATGCAAATCGCGACACCTTCAGCACATCATTTTGGCACGTGTCGACGAGTGCTGCCCAAGCAAGTTGCTCAATGTAACGCCGGTCAACTTGGTCTGGAAACGCCACGTAGACTACCAAGGCCGAGAAACGGCCTCCGAACTCCGTAACTCCCCAATCTGCATTAATGCGCTGCTGGAAAAACCGAAGCAGAGCGGTTTTTCCCATACCACGTCCGCTTTGCGTATCGCCCTTTGCCCAAAGGGTCGCCATCCTTGCGCGGTTGGCGAAGTCATTCGGACGAATCAAGAGTCGCTCGAATTTTTGAATTTCGGCCTGCACTGGCGCTTCAGCATAGATTCTACCATTACGACGGTCATCCTTGTTGTAAGGGTCGACGACGGGCGTGGTTGGAAATGGCAAATCTTTAAACCCCAACAACTCATAAAGTGAGGTAGTTGGAGCAGCAGGTCGTTGGAGAGGTAGGTTCATCATCAGAGCCTCCGGATCAGGTTGTGCAATTGGGTAGCCTGGCGAGTGCGAACCAGGGGGCGACGTTGGCTGGTTATCCGATCGTAATGCAAGCCTGCTGACAACACGGGCGGCTGCAGGTCGAGCAAGCGATTGAGGCCATCGTCGAAGGCGGCCTCTGGTATCATAAGATACTCGCATACCCAATCACGCAAATCGGGAATATCGTAGTAACCGCCTTCAGGAGACAGACTGGCGAAGGCTTGGTCAAGTGCCACTAGCAGACAGTCTTGGTGGTTGGGATTAGCCATAGCGGGTTCGCTCAAGTAGATTTTGTACATCGTTTGGTCTGCTAGAGGTATTTGCAAGGGCGTGTACCAGGAATTGGGAGGCGAATCCGCAACACAAGGGGAGTAGGTTTTTTCAAATTCGCAGATTTGCGCGATAGTCCTTGATTTGTTAAGTAATCGCAAACTGACCAGACGATCGCATATGCTCCTGAAGAGGGCTACTCCCATTTTTTGGTTTGGCATTACTTTTTGCTGAATCTTGCTGCGCAATGTGTCTTCTATCTTGCTGGGACTTTGTCCGGTAAGGCTTTCTGATAGGCCATAAACCACCGACTCAGCGCACTGGCCGAAGGTGGGCTGCAACAACCTTTCCAGATAATCGGGCTCAGCAAGGCCTGCTGATGACACGATAGGCTGCCATACAGTACCTTGCCGGAGGTGGGTTTGTACTACAGCGCGCAGGTTGTCGTAAGTTTGCAAATGTACGGAAATCATCAACCGGCGTAAGTCTTGGTGTTTTTTGTCCGCGAGCAGGGTAAGCGCTTGCTTGCCGGTTTCGGTAAGATCGAAGCGGCTCTGTACTGACTTTGCGAATTGAAAATGGACCAACTCTTGGCAGATTTTCTCTCCGACGGTTTGGAATGTTCCTTTAGGTTCAGGCAGCATCAGGCGCAAGGCCCTATCATTCACGAATTTCAGCACGCTGCGTGATATAGCTTCAGTCTGTTGGCCACGGTCTGAATTTGCCGGCATTGCGTTGAGCACTCGAAGACCAATGTAGTGATAACTTACGTCGGTAACGTTGTAGCTGTTGATGTTCATTGTCAGGCACCTCCAGCGGATTTGGCGAGGCGGAATGCGTTGAGGAGGTCTGTGCAGTCGCCATTCGCCTGTCGCAGTTGCTGGGCCAACGCATCTGTTTGCAGAGGCCCAACAGCCTTGAACAGGAGGCTATCTTCAGAAAGGTAACCGCAACGATTGTCCAGCCAAGTTTCGTCCAGCGCAACGTAGAGGTTGTTGATCTGGGCGCACAAATCATCAAAGCGGTTTTGAATATCGGGCGCAATTGCCAAGCCTTCATGTAGCTCATATTCCATACGCCTTGCGTTGTCAATCAGTACCGGGAGGGGCCGGACGTCAGACGCTACTGGATGAATGCCCAGCCCCAAGCAAGCAGCCAAAGCTCTAGGTTCGAACGAATTTCTGGACATAAAGGCGAGGCAAATGTCCTCCGACGCAAGCGTAGTATTCGCCAATAGATAATCTAGAACCTTGGCGAAGAAAATTACCACATCGTTTTTCCCCGGCATATCACCGAGGTTCTTTGCTTCCAAGATGGCGGTGGCAGTTGATGACCTAGCGACGATGTCAATTTCGTGATTAACTCCCGATGCGGTATCAAGGCCGGCTCCAAGCCTCAACTCACGTTGCTCAGAGATGGTCCAACCCTGCAAGTTTTGAGTGCAACTTTCCCGAAAGCGCTGTTCAAACCCTTGGTCCAGCACTTGCTCTCGTAAGGCGTGAGGCCACTCCAAACTAACGAACCGGAAGCAGCGTTTGAGGAACTCTAACGTTGATGTTGCCGGTGCGATTTCAGGTCTAATGGGCACAGTGAATTACTTGGCCGGCGGGGTGCGTATGCCATGTGACATTGGGGTTCCTGTCAGGATTATAACATTGCAACGCGCAGGTCAGCTCATTTCGGAGCCGCCGGAGACGCTGATGGAGAGGCTGGTTATGTAGTCGGATTCGGCGGAGGAAAGGAAGGCGGCGGCGCGGGCGATGTCGTCTCCCTGGGCGTCTCGACGCGAGCGGCCCAGGGATGGGCGTAGCGTGAGCGGTTCGAGTTTCCTTTTTTGTAGCCAACGATTGTCGGCGCGACAACGACGGGATGTTGCCCCGCACTTATCCTGCGCAGTAGCAGCCAAATGCGATAGTCGTGTATCATTGCCGCGTCAGTGCCACTGGCGCAACAACCCACCCCCCCCCAATCACTCTCAAACAGCGGCGGTGTTGATGATGACCATGACGAAACGGCGAGTTACCAAACCGGTGTACGTGGGCGGCGTGAAGGTGGGCGGCAACGCCGATGTTACCGTCCAGTCCATGACCAAAACCGACACGCGCGACGTGAAGGCGACGGTGCGACAAATCCACGAGCTGGAAGAGGTGGGTTGCGAGATTATCCGTTCGGCGGTGCCCGATATGGAGGCCGCCAAGGCGATGGCGGAGATCAAAAAGCAGATTCACATTCCGCTCATCGCCGACATCCATTTCCACTATCAGCTGGCCCTGGAGTGCGCCGCCGGCGGGGTGGACTGTCTGCGGCTCAACCCCGGCAACCTGCGCAACGAAGACCAGGTGCGCGAGGTGGTGCAGTCGGCCAAGCAGCGCAACATCCCCATTCGCATCGGCGTCAATTTCGGCAGCCTGCCTCCGGTGGGCGGTATCGGACGCACCCGCGGCTTCTCGCGCCACATGGACTTGGTGAACCGTCTGCCCAAAGCCGGGGAAGCGCAATCCGGCGACTACAGCGTAGTCGACCACATGGTGGCCACCGCCCTGTGGGAAATCAGCCTGCTGGAGCAACAGGATTTCGACCAGATCAAGATTTCGATGAAGGCCTTCGACGTGCCAACTACCGTTGAAGCTTACCGCCGCCTGGGTGAGATGGTGCCGTACCCACTGCACCTGGGCATCACCGAAGCGGGCACCGTGCAGTCCGGCTCCATCCGCACGGCGGTTGGCCTGGGCGTGCTGCTTTACGAGGGCATCGGCGACACCATCCGGGTGTCCCTGAGCGGCGACAGCGTGGAAGAGGTTACCGCCGGCTACGAGATTCTGAAGTCGCTGAACCTGCGCGACAAGGGCACGACGCTGGTCGCCTGCCCCAGTTGCGGCCGCGCCGACGTGGACGTGGTGAAGCTGGCCAACGACGTGGACGCCCTGGTCAAGCGCAGCGACAAGAAAATCAAGGTGGCGGTGATGGGCTGTGAAGTCAACGGCCCCGGTGAAGCTAAAGACGCCGACGTAGGGATCGCCGCCGGCGCTGGCCGGGCGATCATTTTCCGCAAGGGCGAGAAGGTACGCGTGGTTCCGGAAGCCGAGATGCTGACCGCTCTGATGGAGGAGATTGAGAATACGCCCACCAACGCCTGATAAAATCAAGCCGTGTACGAGGTTCTGCGAACACCTGAATTCGAGGAGTGGATGGACACTTTGGAGCCAGTGTCGGTAAATCGCGTTTCCTTGGTGCTCGCGCGCATGGAAGAAGGTAACTGGGGTGATTACAAGCCCTTACCCGGGGTTACCGGTATTTTTGAGCGGCGCTTGATGGGAAGAGGAGCGGGAATTCGACTATACTTCTGTAGGCAGAGTAGCAATGTTGTGTTGGCGCTAATCGGCGGTGACAAGGCCAGCCAGCAGCGCGGAGACATCGCCAGGGCCCGACGCCTCCGTGAACATTACATATAAGGAGCGGAGTTATGGCGCTTATCAAAAACGATGACGCTACCCGGGCACGGGTACAACGGGATCCTGAGTTCGCCAGGCTGTGGCACGAAACAGCGATCGATCTGCTGGACGGCAACGACGAAGACCTCCGCATTGCCCTGCGGATATTGCGCGACCACTTTGGCCTGACCGATGCTGACATCGACGAATTGAAACGGAATAAAGCCACTGCATGACTACCGCCATCGCTCCTTTCGACGTAACCGCCCTGGAAGATGCCGGAATCCCCACGCTGCCCGCGGAACGGGAGGCACTGCGCGGCCATTTGCTGGAGGCCATTGCCCGCATCCGGCCCATCCTGGAAGCCGATGCTGAGGCCAGCGACGCCGGCGGGACCCTGGCCTGGCCATCGGTCGTGGCGCTGTATCAGGAGGGTCTGCTGTCGCTGAAGGCGCCGCTGGAACTGGGCGGCCCGGAGGTTGACCCGCTGCTCTACCTCGAACTCATCGACGAGATTAGCTACATCAACCCTTCAGCCGGTTGGTGCACCTTCATCAACAGCACCAGCACCGCATGGAAGGGCGCGTTTCTGCCGGACACCGCCGTCGACCAGATTTTCGCCGACGGACGAATGCCCATCACCTCCGGCTCGATCATCCCCCGGGGTTTGGCCACCCCCGTCGAAGGCGGTTGGCGTGTCAGCGGACGGTGGCCCTTCGCCAGCGGTTCGGGTCATTCATCCTGGATGTCGGCCGGCTTTCGCATAGTGCGCGACGGCGCGCCCGGCTCGGAGCACATGGTGATGGCAGTGCGTATCGATGACGTGCAGTTTATCGACAACTGGCAGGTGATGGGACTGAAAGGCACGGGCAGTCGGGATTTTGTGCTGAACGACCACTTTTTGCCGGAGGACTTCGCCTTCAATCTGCTCAGCGCCGACCCGCGGCGTGGTGGGGCGCTGTTCTGGCTGGGCCGGCCTGGCTTCGTGACGACCGACCACGCCGCCTTCGCCCTGGGTGTCGCCCGGCGTGCGCTGGACGAGATTGCGCTGCAGGCGGGTTCTTACCAACGCGGCTACCTGACCGACCCCATCGCCCATCGCGGCGCGTTGCAACACGACCTCGGCAAATGCGACCAGCAACTGCGGGCGGCGCGGGCGCTGTGTCGCGAATCTCTCGAAGACGCCTGGGAGTTCTGCCAGCATCAGGAACGCCCGGACCTGGAACGCCAACTGCGGCTGCGCGGGGCCTGCGCCTACGCTACCGACGTGGCCTGCCAGGTGGCGACGACGGCGTTTCGCTACGGCGGAGGCAACGCCATCTACAACGACCGGGTGTTGCAACGGTGTATGAGGGACGTGAACGCCGCGGCCCAGCACTTCATGGTCAACACCAGCGCCTACGACAACCTGGGGCAGTTCCGGCTGGGCATGCCGAATGTAAACCCGATGTGGTAGTGAACAGGGTGGTAAATTATGCCTGTCAACAGTAACAAACCCAAACGCTGGAAAAATGACATCGCTCGTTCAGTGGATATGTACAACGATTGGTTCATCCGATTTGCGCCTGAGACTTACCGCACAACTCGAGTGCAAACTACAGAAGACGTAAGAACGACGTTGAGCCAGACCAGTAACCTGACTGATATAAGCGTAGATTTGCTAAAAGATAGCCCTACTGTACTGCCGACATTGCGAATGTGTACTTGCCCGCCACTTGCAACAGATAGATTAATTGGGCTTGCCCGCGTTCGTCCTAACTTGGTCAAGGTTATGGAAAAGCAGGGTGAATTGCCGTCGAGGATGTCCAGCCAAGATTTGGACAGCAACCTCCTGAAAATCGGAGAAACCATCAAGAAAATGGCAGACCCCGATGTATTCGTTTGGTTGGAACGCCAGGATAATCCAACGGATCTAGAGCTGTACCGGGCGGCGACAATTGTGGCTGACCGTCTATGTGGCGCCGTTGCTAATCCAATCATTCGTAACGCACAAGAGCGTCGCCAACTTGATGCGATCCGAACTTGGTTGACCAACAGAGGTTACCGGGAATTGGCGGCAGGCGAAGGTACAAGATATGATACGATGCAGCCAGGGACTTTCGCTTTTCGTCTAAATATGCCGGCAAAACAGCCCGGTATAGATAGAGATGTGAATATCCCTGTTGACGCTGTTATCATGCCGCAGAACCAAGGCAGAAGAAGACTGCCGTTGCTCGTTGAAGCTAAGTCAGCAGGCGACTTCGCCAACGTAAATAAGCGTCGCAAAGAAGAGGCAACCAAGGTGAACCAGTTACGTAATACCTACGGAAGCAGAGTGCAATTTATACTCTTCCTGTGCGGGTATTTCGACAGTGGGTATCTCGGTTACGAAGCGGCGGAAGGAATCGATTGGGTGTGGGAGCACCGCATTGACGATTTCGCTAAGTTTCGGTTGTAGAAAATGATAGATGGATTACCTGAAATGGAAGAGTCCCGCTTGGGGATTCAGACTCAGCTGGACTCCGCCAAAACTCCGGCGGAACGGAATCGCATGGGCCAATTCGCAACGCCAACCGCGCTTGCCACTGAGATACTCGGATATGCAAATGTCCAGTTGGGAAAGCGCTCTCAAGTTAGATTCTTAGACCCGGCCATAGGAACCGGCGCTTTCTACTCCGCACTGTTGACTACGTTTCCGAAAATCCGTATCAAGCGCGCTGTTGGTTATGAAATCGACGCTCACTACGGCACACCCGCTGCGGAGTTGTGGCGAGAATCTGGCTTGGACGTTCGTGTTGAAGACTTTACGCGGGCTGACCCACCGGCAGAGTCCGAGAAATTCAACCTTCTAATCTGCAATCCGCCTTATGTCAGACATCACCACATGGATGGCTCAGAAAAGCGGCGAATGAAAGTTCGGGCCAAAAACGCCTGTAAAGTAGAAATCAACGGACTGGCCGGGTTATATTGCTATTTCATTGGGCTGTGCCATACGTGGATGGCAGACGGCGCATTGGCAGGATGGCTGATTCCAAGCGAGTTTATGGATGTTAACTATGGTGTTGCGGTGAAGAGCTATCTCCTCGACGAAGTTACCCTGCTCCACATTCATCGATTTGACCCAAATGATGTGCAGTTCAATGACGCGCTGGTATCGTCGGCTGTTGTCTGGTTCCGCAAAGAAAAACCGCCTGCCAATCACAGCGTGAGATTTACCTATGGCGGGTCGCTGCAACAAACAAAACTTGACCGCCATGTGCCGGTGGAAACACTTCGCCAATCACCAAAATGGACACTGTATCCAACAAAGGAAAACCACGAACGTACTACTGCCCCTGTTCTAAAGGATTTCTTCCAAATTAAACGCGGCATAGCGACCGGCAATAACCGTTTTTTTATCCTATCGGAGGAGGAAATTAGGCAACGTGGCTTGCCAATGGCAGCGTTCCGTCCAATATTGCCCAGCCCGCGCTATTTGCCGGAATGCGAGGTGATGGCGGACAATCTGGGAAACCCTCTTTTGGAGCGACGCTCGTTCTTGCTCGATTGTCAGATGACGGAAAGCGATATTGAGCGGCAGTACCCGGCACTGTGGGCCTATCTCGAAGAAGGAAGATTGCAGGGCATAGACCAACGGTATCTTTGCCGACACCGAACGATTTGGTACACTCAGGAAAAGCGCGCCCCGGCTCCGTTCCTCTGCACCTATCTTGGTCGAGGTGATCGGGAAAATGGTCCCCCATTCCGATTTATCCTTAATCATTCACAAGCAACGGCTCCTAATGTGTATCTAATGTTGTACCCCAAAAATCCCCTCGCCCGAGCTTTACAGGAAAACCCGGCTCTGAAACGTCAGGTTTGGGAGATCTTGAACCGGATATGCCCACAAACTATGCTCGACGAGGGCAGAGTATATGGCGGTGGGCTATACAAGCTGGAACCAAAGGAACTTGGCAATGTTCCAGAACCGGCGCTTGCAGATTTACTGCTAGAATGGTTGAACCCTCTCCGACATCATGAAGACTCCTTGTCGAATCAAGGGAAGGACCATCCCAATTCCCTTCAATTCCGGATGCTGTAATGCGCATCTCCAAACTGGTAACTTGAACTCTACGGGCCGGCCTGATTCAGCAGGTGGCTTCCGGCGTCAATGCTCGCCAACCTATGATTGCAAAACCGTCATGCTACAATACAGCCACGTTGCAGCCGGAGGTGGCACGGTGGTCAGCATAAACTTGGACAAGCTTGACGAAGAAATAGCGGTGCGCCTGCGCGCCCGCGCCGTGGGCAACGAATGCTCCATTGAGGAAGAAGCGCTGAACATACTGCGCATTGCCCTTGACAAGCCGGGCGTGCTGCCGCACCCCAAGAACCACGCCGCAGCCATCCACGAGCTGTTCAAAGACCTCGGCGTCGTGGATGTAGTGGTTCCGCCGCGGAGCTCGGGGGAGCCGATACAGTTCATTTTCAAGGATGATGACTCCGATGCCGACGATTCTTGATACCAACGTAACGTCGGAGTTGGTGAGAGAACGCGTCCATCCGGCAGTCCTGGCTTGGTGGCAACTGCAAGTTATTCAGGAGACGTACACGACCGCTGTAACCGAGGCGGAAATGCGTCGCGGCCTTGCCATCATGCCTGCCGGGCGCCGGCGAAACGGTTTGTCTCTCCAAACCGATTATCTGCTCCGCGTGTATTTTGAAACCCGCATCTTGCCTTTTGACAGTGCGGCCGCTCAAGTCTATGCCGAAATATATGCCAGCCGTCGCGCCATGGGGCGGCGTATTGAGCAAGATGATTGCCAAATTGCCGCCATCGCCCGCTCCCACGATATGGCCATTGCCACCAGAAACACCAGCGATTTTATGGATTGCCGCATCGAACTCATCAACCCCTGGTCAACCGAAGGAACGTCCCAGTAATGCGCATCTCCAAACTAGTCACCCGCACCCTGCGCGACGATCCGCCGGAGGCTGAAACGGCCAGCCACCGGTTGATGCTGCGGGCCGGTCTGATCCAGCAGGTGGCCGCTGGCGTCTATGCTTACCTGCCGCTGGCGTGGCGCTCCCTGCTCAAGATCGAGCAGATCGTCCGCGAGGAGATGGACGCCGCCGGCAGTCAGGAACTGCGATTGCCGAGTCTGCAACCCCGGGAATTGTGGGAGCAGACCAACCGGGCCGCCGCTTTTGGCGACAACCTCTTTACGCTGGAAGACCGGCGCGGACGGCCCATGGTCATTGCGCCCACCCACGAAGAGGTAATTACCAACGTGGTCAAGGGCAATGTCCAGAGCTACCGCGATCTGCCGGTCATCCTGTACCAGATGCAGACTAAGTTCCGCGACGAACCCAGACCCCGGGCTGGCCTGGTGCGGGTCCGCGAATTCACAATGAAGGATGCCTACTCCTTCGACGCCGATGAGGATGGGCTGGAGCTGTCGTACCAGGCCATGGCCCAGGCCTACCGCAACGTATTCCGCCGGTGCAGCGTGCCCGTCCTGATGGCCGAGGCAGATTCCGGCGCCATTGGGGGCAAGGACTCCCACGAGTTTCTGCTGCCCACCGACACCGGCGAGGACACGGTCATCACGTGCCCCGGCTGCGGTTACACCGCCAACGCGGAGAAGGCCGCCGGGGTCTATCCGGCCCGGGAAACTCCGGCGGCGCTGCCTCTGGAACCGGTCAGCACGCCCGGTATCAAGACCATCGCCGGGCTGGCTGAGTTGCTCGGTGTGCCTGAATCACAGACGCTCAAGGCCGTGTTCTACCAGGCCGATGGCGAGGTGGTTTTCGTGACCATCCGCGGCGACCTGGATGTGAACGAGGTCAAGCTGAAGAACGCCCTGCACTGCAACGACCTGCGCCTGGCCGACGATGATGAGGTGGCCGGCGCGGGACTGGTCGCCGGCTCTGCATCCGCCATTGGCATCACCAGCATCAAGCGCGTCGCCGACCCGTCCATACAGAACGGCGGCAATTTCGTGGTTGGCGCCAACCAGCCCGACACCCACTACCGGAACGCCAACTATCCCCGCGACTTCGACGCCGACCTGATTACCGACATCGCCCTCGCCCAACCGGGCCATCTCTGCATACAATGTGGCGCAGAGCTGGAATCCACGCGCGGCGTTGAGGTGGGGCACATCTTCAAGCTGGGCACCTTCTTCAGCGAGGCATTGGGAGCAAATTACCTGGATCAGCACGGTCAGCAGACGCCCATCGTGATGGGGTGTTACGGCATCGGGGTCAGCCGTGTCCTCGCCGCCGCCATTGAGCAGAACCATGACGACAACGGCATCGTTTTCCCAACTCCCATCGCCCCCTATCAGGTTTACCTGGTGGGACTGAATATGTCAGACGAAAGCGTGGCTGAGGCGGCGGTTGAGCTGTACGACCGGCTCTGGGCCGGCGGCGTTGAGACGCTGTTCGACGACCGGGAGGATGCTGCCGCCGGGGTAAAATTCAACGACGCCGACCTGATCGGGCTGCCGGTACGCCTGGTGGTGAGCCCGCGCAACCTGCGCCAGGGCGCCGTGGAGGTGCGCCGCCGCACCGACACCGACGCCGAGATGGTTACCCTAGACGCCGTGGTGTCCACGGTGCAGGGGATGCTCGCGGACGCTTAGCGCGGCGACAGGAATCGGCTCAGCATCACCATGTTGGCCTTGAGCTGCGGGGCCAGCTCGGTGCCGCCGGCGGTCAGCAGCAGCAGCAGCCGGATCTGGGCCGACAGGTCGCCGGCCAGCCTGGATTTCGCCTCGGCGATGGTATCGCCTTCGACCGGCACCCGCAGTCCGTTCAGCGGCAGCGCGTGGCGAGACTCGCCGGCCCAATACTTGTCCAGGCTGTCGATGATGACAATGGGAATCTCGCGGCTGACGACGAAGAGGGCTTCCGGCGGGCTGTCGTCAGGAGTCAACACGCTGGCGAATGCGCGAGTAACATCGCTGTGGTTAATGTGGAACACGGCGGCGTTGGGCTGACTGGCCGACGTGAAACCCCAATCCCATTCGGAAAGATCGGTGGTATTGCCGTTGGGCATGATGGTAACGGGCAGCGAAACGTCTTCCGCCAGCGGCTGTCCTTCGCCGCCCGAATCACCCTCGGGGCGGAGGCCGAAAACCGAGTCGCCTGGTTCGCCGTGGTTTTCAGGGGTGGTCATGACACTTCCCGACTTCGCCTAATGCTCGTGTTCATCCTGGCCGATTTCCCAGGCGGCATACACCTGTTCGGGCAGCGTAATGGGGCCGACCGCTTCCTCGTATTCGCGCACGTGCTTGCTGGTCAGCACGGCGATGGCCTTCAACATCTGGGGGCTAACCTTGATGCGAGCCCTGAGGATTGGTTCACGCTCTTCCAGTTGCTCTCCGAAGAATAGCACCGCCGAGTACAGGCTGCTGAAAACGTGGAACGAGTCGCAATAGAACGTAATCGGATCCAGGGCGCCTGGCGCCTCCGCCGCCGCGGGAGCAGCGGCAACGTTGACGTTGAGGGGCTTAACATCGCCCGGATTTAGGAACGATTGCTCCTGAGGCGGCTTGTCTTCGGGGGGAACATAAGGACGCTGTATGATGGGCATAATTCCTCCGGCCCGCCAGCCCGGCGCGGCATTGGGTATCGACAATTCGTTGCCATTATAGCGGGTTTGCCGCCAGTATGTAGAAAGCCCGCCGGCCGCCTGGGAAACCGCGCGTGGCAACGTCGGCCGCGCGCGCCGATTGGTCAATTACTCCACGGGCCCTATGCCGGAACGACCAAGGCACCGTTGTTCCGTCAATCGGTAGCCCGAAACTCTGTCTCGTCGAGCGCGTACCAGAACACGCCGCCGGATGCGACATCACCTCGTATGCGGTCGTCGATCAATGCGGAGGCAACCACCGGCCGGGCCTGGTTTCCAGTGAAGCGAGTCAGCAATGCTGCGTTCCGGATGGCTCGGCGGGTGTCGCGTTCATCCGCGGTGTAAGACGCTTCCAAAGTTACGTACCAGAGTTCGTCGTTAGCATCCGCCGCGGTGAAAATAAGATCAGCGAGCACCAGACTTTCAATTTCGTTCGCCGCCAGATCTGACGTGTCATTTTCCCCCAACAGGTCTGCCATTTCCCGTTGCGTTACCCTGGATCGATAAGCCAATCCCATCCGCAGCGCGATGACCACCGACTGTTCCACCGCCAGGTTTTGTGCGAAGCGGCCCTTGATGGGCGCTATGTCGTCGCGCAACCGGTCTACCGATCGCTCCAGCCGGGTTTGCCTACCGGCCAATTCTTCCTGCCCAACCTTCAACTCGGTTACGTCGGTACGCAGCTCTTCCTGACCTGCCTTCAACTCGGTTACGTCGGCGCGCAGCTCGGTTACGTCGGCACGCAGCTCTTCCTGCCCAACCTTCAACTCCGTTACGTCGGCACGCAGCTCTTCCTGCCCAACCTTCAACTCCGTTACGTCGGCGCGCAGCTCTTCCTGCCCAACCTTCAACTCCGTTACGTCGGCGCGCAACTCCGTTACGTCGGCGCGCAGCTCTTCCTGCCCAACCTTCAACTCCGTTACGTCGGCGCGCAACTCCTTTACGTCGGCGCGCAACTCCTTTACGTCAGTACGCAACTCGTTTACGTCAGTACGCAACTCGTTTACGTCAGTACGCAACTCGTCCTGACCAGCTTCAAGATGGTGAACCGATTCGCTCAATCTCGATATACTGGCGGTGAGAGCAGCCATGGCCTGGGGAAGATTCAGGACCTCTTCGCTCAGCACCAGCGCCCGGAGGGTGCTCGCCCAATGCGGGTGCGTCTCCAGGATTCTGGCCAAGTCTTCGATATTGTTGATAGTCGTCATGTTCTCGCCGATACACAACCATTCTACCAGCCGGGATCAGTTCGTCGACTGCGACAATCCCTCTATAAACTCCAGGTTCGGCAGCTTGGACAACTCCTGCGGCGGCATTTTCAGCTTGGCGGAGCGGCTGCCCGCGCCGAGGATGATGTAGTCCATCTCCAGTAGGCGCTGGTCGGCGTAGATGGGCAAATCGTCGGGGAGGGCAAAGGCCGTTACGCCGCCGATGAGCATGCCGGTGAGGTCGCTCGTTTCGTCGGGGGAGGCAAAGGAAGCCCGCGAGACACCCATCAGCCGGCGGACGCTGCGGTTCACGTCCAGCCGGTCGCTGGCGCGCACGATGCAAGCGGAGTATCGGGATGTGCCCCGCTTGCTGGCCACCACTATGGTGTTGGCGCTGTGGAGCAGGTCGTAACCATACTCGGCGCAGAAATCCGCAGTGTCGCCAAACCGTGGGTCAATGGCAATCCATTCCCAATCGGCGATGGACAAATCGGCCAGCGCCGCCCGTACCTTGCTTTCAATCTCGGCGTCGTCCGGTGGGTAGCCGTCCGGCGGGTGGTCGTTAAGTGCATTCATGGTCGTCTAGCGGAGCGTCAGGGTGGCATCGGACAGGCAGACCAGCTCATCACGCTGGTTGACGCCGCGAATGCGGCACTGCACCTTGCGCTGGCCGTAGAGATTTGCGCCGGCGCCGGTCACCTCGCCGGAGAAGGTCACCACGTCGCCGGCCCGGAAGGGGGTGATGGCGCGCATCAGCAGGCTGCCGCCGTTGTAGAGCGCTTCGGGCGGGAAATTCAGGCCCAGGAAACGGTCAACGTAGGACAACGTGGCGGGGCCCGCGTTCACGGCTCCTCCAAAAATGTTCTGCCTGGCAAACTCTTCGTCGGTGTGAATGTTGCTGGGGCTCGGGCGGCCGGCCAGTCGCTGGGCATTCTTGCGCAGGATGTTCTCGGTGGTTTCGCCGGTCGCCAGAGTTCGAGGCAACACCGTACCCGCCCGGGCATCGTCCCAGGTCAGAAACTGGGATTCGTCGGGGACGGCGCCGGTGTCGGGCAGGATGTTGGCCTCGGCAGCGTCGTCGGGGACGGTGCGTTGCCCGCTGACGTACTCGAAGATGCAGGTGTAATCGTAGCTGGCGACCACGGCGCCCGACTCGCCAAAGGCCGACACCCGGAAGGTAACAAACTTGCTGCCACGGCGTTCGTACTTCTCGAGCACCCGACGATTTCCGGTTATCTTCTCACCGGCGAATACCGGTCGATACCACCGCATTTCGCACTTGGCGAACGGCGTCTGGCGGCGTGCCGTGGTCGAGCGTTCCTGAGCCACAAACCCGTTGGCCTCGGCAATTTCGTCGCGCAGCAGCGGCGCATAGGTCAGGGCCATGGTGGGCATGGCCATCAGCGGCGCGGGGGGTGTGCCGGCGGTTGGCATCCGGTAACGCGGGTCGGGGTTTTGGGCGCAGGCCGCATATTCCGCAATGTCGGCGTCCGAAATGGTTACTTCCGTAGCGCCCCCCGACTGTCCCTTCCGCACCGCATCGTAAGTCCAGAGTCGTTCGGTTTCGGTAACATTTTGTTGGGTCATTGTGATGCCTCCTGTCTGCGAGCGACGCAATTATAACGCCAGGTGGTGAGTTGCGTCGGGGCAAATCCCGGTCGCCGTCGTTGCGGGCGCATTGGCGCAATCTCCGTCCCAACCCCACACCGCTGCAACTGGGTGACCGCGCTATCACGCGTACCCACTTTAATCTGTCATTGCGAGGAGGATGGCGACTTGGCAACCTTGATGAGGTTGAACATTCGTCGACGCACCTCCGTTGCTACGGCGACGGGATTGCCGCGCTACGCTCGCAATGACACAGTCGGTACGCATGAAAGTGGGTATACATGAGGCTGACCGCGCTGGCATGACATTCAATCAACCGCCGTGTTAGGCTCAAACATCGCCGCTCCCGGCAGGAACCATGGCTAGCCAGACTGAATCCACAAACCAGCCACCGCCGGCAGTAATTACCGTGCCGGTGGGCCAGGCGGCGTTGACCGCCCTTGGACAGGCGGTGGAGCGCGCGCAGTCCGGCGACCCATTCGCACGGGTTGTGGTGGTGGCCGACCATCTCGATGCGGCCAGTTCGGTGCGCCATTGGCTCGGCGCGCTCGGTGTGGTCAACGTAACGGTGCAGACCGGGGTACGTCTCGCCGGCGACCTGGCCCAACCCGGATTGCGTCCGGAAGGGGCCACGCAGTTCGGCGCCGCGCGGTCCGGGGCGCTCAGGCCGCTGACCCGGGCGCTGGAATCCCAGGCGGTGCGGCAGGTGGCGGGGCCGGCGATCAATTCCGCCGGCTTGCAACTATCACCGGCTGGCCGCCGTCGCCTCTACCAGTCCGTTGCCGCCGCTTTCCGCGAGATGCAGGAACGCCCGCGACCCGGCGGCGCCGACGCGTCAACAGGCGCTGCGCTCCTGGACTCAACGCCGCTCGACATCGAAAAGCTGTTCGGCGAATACCGGGCGCTGCTGCGAGGACGGGGCTACTACACACGGGGCGAGCTGCCCGAGTTGGCCGCCGTTGCCGTCGATAGCCATTGGTCGTCAGGAGACCTACCTGCCACCATCTACTACCTGCCCCGTCGGTTTACCGCACCCGAAATGCGACTGGTTCGCGCTCTGCTGGACAAAGACCGCTGCCAGGTGATTATCGGTTTGACCCACGACGCGGATGCCGACGCGCCCGTCGTCGGACTGGCGGCTGTCCTGGGCGCACCGGACACCGGCATCCCGGAGCCGGCCGACCGGCATTATTTGCAGCATCCATCGCAACCGCAGCATCCACTGCAACCAAAGCATCCGTTGCAACAAAAAGCGGATGCCGGCACGCTGTCCATCGTGGCGGCTCCCGACCCCACGGAAGAGGTACGGGCGGTGGTGCGGCAGATTGTGTCGGACGGAGATGCTACGCCGTTCTACCGCACCGCCATCGTGCATCGGCAGATTGCTCCCTACGCCAGCCTGTTGCGCCAGGAACTGACCTTCGCTGGCATCCCGTTCGCCGGGCTGGAGCGCCGCACCCTGGCTGACACGCTGCCGGGCCGGCTGCTGCTGGGCCTGGTGGACCTGGCCGTGGCGGGCAACCCGGAAACCAAAGGCAGCATAGACCGGGAACGCCTCATCGACTGGCTGACCTCCGCTCCGGTGAAGTACCGGACGCGCCCGGCCGCCGGCGATGGGCCAGCCCGGTGGCGCACGACGCCGGCGGCGGGTTGGGCGCAATTGGCCCGCACCGCCCGCGCCAACGGCCCAGCCGCGCAGTGGGCCAGCCGGCTGAAAGCCCACGTTGACCAGCAGCAACGTCGAGCCGCCCACTACGCCGGTGTGAACACATCCTCTACGGACTCCGATGGGGACGGCGCTGGGGACGCCGATGGCGAACACCCGCAGGTGCAGCGCGACCGCCACCTCGCCGACGAGCTGTCCCGTTTCGTCAACAGCCTTGCCCGGCGGCTGCGTGAACTCGCCAACCCGCCAGACCCGTCCTGGGAGTCGGTGGCGGCGCTGCTGAAGCAGGTGCTCGACGATTACCTGTGGCGCGAACCGGGCCAACGGGAAGACAACCAAAGGATCGAAGATGCGGTGGACGCGCTGGCGAATCTTGCCGAGTGGCACACCGACTACAGTATCCGGGTTTTGCAGGAGACCATTTACGAATCGCTGGAAGCCCCGGTTTCCGACCGGGGTCGACCAGTGGGCGCCGGCGTGTACATCGGCCCGCCCGCCGGCATCGTCGGCGCTCGTTATCAGATGGTGTACGCGGTCGGCATGATTGAGCGCGAGTTTCCGCCGCGCCCTCGCGCCAATCCGTGGTTGCATGACGATGCTGCCCGGCTGCGGCATGACACCGCCCTGGAACGCTACGATTTTCTGGGCGCGATGGCTGCTGCGGATGAGGCCGTGTTGTGTTACCCGGCGGTGCGCGAGCAACACTATGCGGCCCACCCGTCCCGCTGGCTGACCGAAGCGGCCAACGGGCTGCATCACGCCGCCGGCAATGCGGAGCGTCTCACCTACGAGACGCTGGCCGCCGACGCCGATGCCAGGCCATGGCTCACCGTAATTCCGTCCCGCGAATCGGGATTGAGGCAACTGTCCGCACACGCCAACGGGCACACGCCACACACCAACGGGCTGACGCTCGCGATCCAGCCGGCCGACGGCGCGGATTACAACCTGATGCACCTGATAGTACACCCGCGGCTCACCCTCGCTGCGCACCCGGCGTTGCAGCAGGAAATTCGCCTGGTTCGCGCGCTGGAAGGCCGGCTGGCGCGCCGCAGCGATTTCCTCACCGAGTGGGATGGACGGGTCGGTGAAGATGTACCACGGATGATGGCCCTGGGTACGCGCCAGCAACCCGTTTCAGCCAGCCGCCTGGAGATGTGGGCGCGCTGCCCGTATCAGTATTTCCTCGCTCGCAGTCTGGGACTGGAGGGGCTGCCCGAGGCGGAATCGGATGAAATATCAGCGCTGGACCGGGGCTCGCTGGTGCACCGGATTCTGGAGCGATTCGTCGGAGCGCCGGCCCGGGACCTGAAAACCCTGCTGGCGGTGGCCGCAGAGGAGTTCGCCGCAGCCGAACAACAGGGCATTACCGGCTACCATCTGCTTTGGGAAATACAGAAGGCGACCATCCGCGACCGGCTGGCGGAGTTGTTAGCCGCCGAAACGGAATGGCTGGGCGATGTCGGTTTGGTGGTGTCGGATGCCGAGGTGAATTTCGGGCCGGGCACCGGCGTCGGCGAGGTCAGCGTGGCGGTGGCCGGCCTGGGCGACGTATGGTTCCGGGGCGCAATTGACCGTCTGGACGTGCTGCCTAACTCGGTGCGCGTTCGGGATTTCAAGACCGGCGCTCCCGAAAATTACCTCGTGGGAAGGCAGGGCGGGCGGCCCAAATACTCCGTTGGCAACGGGCAGGCCCTGCAACTTCCCATCTACCTGGCGGCGGCGGAAACGCTGCACTCCAACCTGCCGGCCGAGGCCACCTACTGCTTCCCCCTCGACCGGAGCAGGCCCCTGGGCCACGATTCTTACACCAACACAGTGGAGAATGCGGAGGAGTTGCACGCCACGCTGTCCGCCATCGTCGGAACGGCCCGCCGAGGCATCTTCCCGGCCGCGCCGGATAGCGACGGAGGGCGGGGCGGAAATTGCCAGTTCTGCAGCTTCAACCGCCTGTGCCCGGTGCGCCGCTACTACATCTGGGAGAACAAACGCCAGAACGACCCCGATGTCCAGCAGTTTACCGCATTGAAGGGCCTCAACCAGTTGCCCGACGACGACCGGGACGATACTGATGGCGACTCCTGACAGCCGGGCACCGGGGTCGCCCGACGACACCACAGCGCGCCGCATCGTAGGCGACCTGGACTCCAGTTTCATCGTAGAGGCCGGCGCTGGCACCGGCAAAACCTATGCGCTGGTGAGCCGCGTCATCGCGCTGGTGAAGGCTGGCCCGGAGCACGGCGGCGCACGCATGGAGCATATCGTCGCCATAACCTTCACCGAGACTGCCGCCGCCGAGCTGTCCGAGCGTATCCGCTCCCGCATGGAACAGCTGCTGGACACCACCCATCCTGATAACGCCGGCGACCTGCTGTTCCCTCTGTCCGACGAGGAGCGGGAACGGCTCACGGCAGCCATCGAGGAACTGGACCAGGCCACGATACAAACCATCCACAGTTTCGCCGGCCAGCTGCTGCGCGAGCGTCCGATGGACGTCGGTCTGCCCCCGGGCTGGCTGCAGCTGGACGCTCTGGCCGCAGCCCAACGGTTCGACGAGCAGTGGGACAGATGGCTGGATTGGGCGCTGGGCAACGGCGCCGATGTTCCCGCTGAGCTGCAAAACGCCCTGCGTTACCTGGTGAGCGCCGACATTGGCATCTCACGCTGGCAGGCCATCGCCCGGGCGTTCAGCGAGCACTACGAAAAACTGCGGGCCGACCACACTGTCCAGCATTACGACCTCGCGCCGGTCGTCCAGCAAACCCGGGAGGATTTGCAAGAACTAATTGCCGGTTGCGTCGATCCATCCGACCGTCTGTACCAGCAACTCGCCGGAGCAATTGCCACCGTGGAGGCCGTGAGTCAGGTGGTCGATGACCCTCCCACAGCCGCTCAGGTTTTGGAGCAGGGGGCGCCTGTAGACTTTGCCAACAACGTTGGGGCGCAGAAAAACTGGGGCTCCAACCCTAAAACCATCCGGGATGACTTCCGGGGAATCGGGCGGGCCTTCCAGGAGACGGTGCGCGCCGCCGCCCTGGCCATTTTGCTCCGCAGCCTGCGAGCGCAATTCGCGGTGGAGTACGAGGCAGAGCGCAAGAGCGACGGTGTGGTTACCTTCACCGACCTGCTGGTTTGGGCGCGCGACATTCTGCGCGACAACGCCGCCGCCCGGCACCACTTCCAGCGCAAATACTCCCACATCCTGATTGACGAATTCCAGGACACCGACCCGCTGCAGGCCGAAATCGCCTTCTACCTGGCCGCCGCGCCCGACGCCGACGTAACCCGTCAACCGTGGCACACCCTGCCCCTGTCGGCGGGCAAGCTGTTCCTCGTCGGCGATTCCAAGCAGAGCATCTATCGTTTTCGCGGCGCAGACGTGAGCATCACCGCCAGGGTGAAAGCCGGGGGCCAGCTCCAGGAATTGACCCTCACCGAGAACCGGCGGTCGCAGCAACCGGTGCTGGATTGGATCAATGCCACCTTCTCGCAAATCATGGTGGAAGCCGACGACAAAGGGCCACACGTGCAGGCGGAATACCTGCCGCTGGCGGCGCACGCCGCGATTCAGCAGCCGTCGCTGGGGTCGGTGACCGTGTTCGGCGGCGCCGTTGGGGGAGCCGCCGCCATGCGCCGGATACGATCCCAACACATCGCCCGGTTGATCGCCGCCGGCGTTTCCGAAGGCGACCGGCGCTGGCAAGTTTATGACCAGTCCACGCGTCAACCGCGCCCCGCCAGTCGGCGCGACGTTTGCATCCTGATTCGCGAACGCACCGGGTTGGGCATCCTGCAATGGGAGCTGGACGTAGCCGGCATACCCTATCGCATCGAGGGCGGTTCGTTGCTGTTTGATACCCAGGAAGTGCAGGATTTGCTCAATTGTCTGCAAGCCATCGACGACCCCACGGACGCAATATGCGTGGTGGCGGCGCTGCGCGCTCCGGCATTCGCCTGCTCCGATGCCGATTTGTTGCGCTGGAAAGATGCCGGTGGCCCGTGGGATTACCGGGCAGTTCCGCTGGACGGGGCTGGGCAGCACCAGCAACAGTCAGAGCGACGGCAGCGCCTGATGGCGGTGTCCCCGGTGTGGGCAGCGATGGGAGTGTTGCGCGACTATCACGGTCGTCGCCAATCGCTCACCGTTGCCGCTCTGATCAGTGAGTTTGTACGGGAGCGACGGCTGGAGGAACTGGACCTCGCTGAATACCGGGCCCGGGAAATCTGGCGACGCCGGCAGTTCATTATCGAGCAGGCGCGCAGCCTGGAAGTCGCCAGTCCCGACACCGTCGGCCATTCATTCTGGAATTTGCACCAGTTCATCCGGTGGGCCAACCACCAGCGGGAGGAACACTCCCGCATCACCGAGACGGCGGTTCCGGAATCGGACGACGACGCGGTGCGGATTATGACCATGCACTCGGCCAAAGGGCTGGAGTTTCCCATCGTCATTCTGCAAGACCTCGACATCGCTGCACCCCCAAGACCACCGGAGCGGGCGCTGTTCAACTCCGAATCTGACACGCTTGAGGTGTATGCCAGCAACCGGGACGCCGCCACGGTGCGCACTGGTGGGTACGCGCGGGTGGAAGGCGAGGAAAAAAGGCACGCCGCCGCCGAAAAAACCCGCCTGGCCTACGTGGCAGCCACCCGCGCCCGCGACCACCTGCTGGTCAGCCTGTACCACACCAGCCGGTCAGAACCCGATGCGTGGGACGCTGACCAGGCGGCTGCCGTCGTGGGGTTGCCGGTCGGCCTGCTCCACACCGCGCTGCCCCCGGATGACGGTGCGAGCATCGTGTTCGCATCGTCCCAGACCGTGGCGGCGTCGCCAGCGTTGCCGCCCTACGACGCTGCGGCCTGGCAGGCGGAGCGAACCGCGTCGATCCGCAGCAGGTCGGTGCAACAGGCCGTAACCGCAACCTGGCTGGCGCGACAGGGCGCGGCTGCGGATGGCGACGTTTCGGCTGGCAACGTTCCGGCCGGCAGCGTCCCCGGCGTGCATCAGGCGGCGACCTTCCCGGAACCGGCGGCGTTTGCAGAAATAGAGGACAAGGAAGGCGAGCCGGACCCGGAACAACCCTGGCGCAAAGGTCGCGGCGCCACTGCATTCGGCAGCGCCGTCCACGCGGTGTTGCAGGGTGTGGTCGAAGAACTTTCGCCGCAACTGCCGCTGCCCGGCGACGCAGATTTGGATGCGATGCTGGCCGCGTGGCATCCCGACATTGTTCGCCTCGCCAACTTGCACACCGCGGCCCAGGACGTGCCAACCCGTGGGGACGAAGTGGTTGCGCTGGTCGAGCGCGCGCTGCGCAATCCGGAAGTGGTGGCCGCCCTGCGAGCGCATCAACGGTGGCCGGAACTGCCGGTGGCCGCCCCGGTGGATACCAGCCGAGGGCCGGTAGTCATCGAGGGCATCATCGACCTGCTGTACGAAGACGCAGCCGGCGAGCTGGTGATTCTCGACTACAAATCGGATGACGTGCGCTCGGAATCCGACGTGGCATCGCGAATGAGCCACTACAAATACCAGGGCGCGGCCTACGCTGCGGCGGTGGAGCGTGCTACGGAACGCCGGGTGAGCGCGGTCAAGTTCCTGTTCCTGCGCACCGACAGCGTGCAGGTTATCGAGGACATCCCAAACCTGATTGGGCAGCTGCCCGCGCTGATGATCGGCGGCGCTTTCTAGAGCCTCGCGCCGGCGGGGGCAGGTCTCATACGCACCCACTTTGTCATTGCGAGGAGCGCCCGCTCATCCCGAGCTCGTTGTGGGACGTGGCAATCTTGATGAGGTCAAACACACGTCGGCGAACCGCCTTTGCTACGGCGACGGGATTGCCGCGCTGCGCTCGCAATGGCAGATTAATACGCTCGTAATGACAAAGTGGGTACGCGTGGCGGGGGGAGGTTTGTTGACGCTGTACCGTTGGACGGGTATCGTGGCGGCAAGATGCCGCCGGCCCGCAGAGTCGGCTGGCCCGGGGAGGCTATCCGCATGACCGCCCAACGACAGCAGTATCAGGTTATACGCGAACCGAACGTGATGGTTCCGATGCGGGACGGTGTGCGTCTCGCCACCGACGTGGTGCGACCCGACACGCCGGGACGGTTTCCCGTCATTATCAATCGGGGCCCCTACGGCAAAAACAGCTACCTGAATAACCCCGATCATTCCATCTGGTTCTTTCCCCGCAACGGCTACGTTCTGCTCAGCCAGGATGTGCGCGGCAGGTTTGAATCCGAAGGGGAGTACAACCCGTTGTTCCAGGAAGCCCAGGACGGCTACGACACCGTTGAATGGGCCGCCCGCCAGCCGTGGTCAAACGGACGGGTTGCCACCACCGGGCAGAGTTATCTGGGCGCGACCCAGTACACGCTGGCCGGCGACCATCCCCTGCCTCCGCATCTGGAAACGCTGATGCCGGTGTCGGCGTCGGCAGACTTCCACCAGTCGTGGGTGTATCACACCGGCGGCGCGATGGAGTGGGGCTGGATGGTGCCCTACGCCATCCTGAAGGGGCGCAACACCCTGGCCCGCGCCGGCCGCGAAGACCTGCTCGCCAAGATGGACGAATACGTGATCGAAGCGGGCAACTTTGGACAGCCGCTGTCCGACCAGTGGTATCGGCACCTGCCGCTGCGCGACTGGATTGACCGGCTCAAGGAAGCCGCACCCTACTTCCACGAATACTTTGATGAAGAGCTGGATGGCCCCTACTGGTGGCCCATCAACATGATGCGCCAGGCCAGCAACGTAACCGTCCCCATGCTCCACATCACGGCCTGGTACGACATCTTCATGGAAGGCGCGCTAAACGCATTCCAGGCCATCCAGCAAAATGGCGGCAACGAACTGGCGCGCCGCAACCAGAAGCTGCTGATTGGCCCCTGGGCTCACCTGCGGCCGTTCACGCAACCCACCACGGGCGGCGCCGGCGATATCGACTTCGGCGCGGAGGCGGCCATCGAACTGCACGATTATATGCTGCGGTGGTATGACTACTGGCTGAAGGATGTTGAAACCGGCATCATGGAAGATGCTCCGGTGCGGCTGTTCGTGATGGGCGATAACCGGTGGCGAGATGAGCAGGAATGGCCCTTGGCCCGCACGCACTACAGCCGGTGGTATCTCCACTCCGGCGGAGACGCGAACACCCTCGCTGGCGACGGCACCCTGTCCACTGTGCCGCCCGAGCCCGACCAACCCACCGACCAGTTCACCTACGACCCGGCCGATCCGGTGCCGACGATGGGCGGCAACACGCTGATTATCGACTACGGCGTATTCGATCAGACGCCGGCGGAAAACCGCCCCGACGTGCTGGTATACACCTCGGAGGCCCTGGCCTCGGACACCGAGCTGACGGGCCCCATCGTGGTTACCCTGTATGCTGCTACCACCGCGCCCGATACCGATTTCACCGCCAAGCTCCTGGATGTGCGGCCCGATGGCTTCGCCCACAATCTGCAGGATGGCATCGTGCGGGCGCGCTACCGCACATCGGCCCGCGAGCCCTCACCGATTGCGCCGGGACTGGTGTATCGATACGACATTGACCTGTGGGCGACCAGCCATGTGGTGAAGGCCGGCCACCGCATCCGGGTGGACATTTCCAGCAGCAACTTCCCGCGCTTCGACCGCAACCCGAACACGGGGGCGGCACTCGGCGTGGACGCCCGGCTGGAGTCGGCGCGGCAAACTATCCATCATTCCGCTCAGTATCCGTCGCACATCACACTGCCGGTCATCCCCCGCTGACCGATAATCCCGCGCCGATTGGTTGCTTACCATCCCTGAAGCAACGCCCTGGAGGCAACGCCGATGACTACACAAACCTCGAAACCGGCCACCCCGGCGGGCGACCAGGATACGCTGCAATCCCCCGAAGCTCGCTACTGGCTGGATGCCGATAGCCCCGGGCTGCCCATCACTCTCGACCTGCGCCCGCTGTTGGGTGGCAAGACGCTGGCTGAGATTGATATTGACATCATCTGGGCCTTTCTCGAAGCCAACGAACTCTACGCTATCGAATACGACGATTCTGGACATATAATCGTTGCGCCACCTATGTATATGCCCGGCGGAAACCTGGAAGCTCAACTCATTGCCGATGTGACAATCTGGTCTCGGCCAGCCGGCGGTATGACCCCATCGTCCAGCACGAGATTCCGGGTGATAGGAGTAGGCGGACGGGGGCCCGATGCGTCGTGGGTCTCGCCGGAACGCCTCGCCGGGCTGGACGCCGAGCAGCGCCGCACCGGACAAGTCTGCCCCGACTTTGTGGCCGAGATTCGCTCGCCCAGCAATTCCCTGGTCTATCTGCAGCGCAAAATGCTGGAATACCTGGGGGCCGGCGCACGCTTGGGCTGGCTCATCGACCCCCGCAATCGCCGAGTTACGCTGTACCGGCCCGGCCACGAACCGGAAGAATTGGACGACCCGGAAATCCTCTCCGGCGAGGACGTGATGCCAGGGTTCGAGTTCCGTATCAGGGCGCTGATTTTTGACGCCGAATCACAACCGTAACTGCGCCGGATTATGCTGGCGTCGGATTATACCGGCGGATGAAGGAAACAGTATGGACATCGGAAATCTCGTTTACGACCGGCCCGACGAGGCCAAATTCAGGGTGCACCGTTCCAGCATGGTGTCGCGGGAGATTTACGAGCTGGAACAACGCCGTATTTTCGACCGTTGCTGGCTGTATCTGGGCCACGAAACCGAGGTTGCCAACGCCGGCGACTACGTCCGTCGGGTGGTGGCGGACCGTCCGTTGTTCTTCGCGCGCAACCGCGACGGCCAGCTCCAGGTGTTCCACAACACATGCCCCCATCGGGGCGCCCTCATCTGCCGCACCGACCAGGGCAACGCCCAGGTATTCCAATGCTTCTACCACGCCTGGAGCTTCAACACGTCCGGAGAACTGATCGGGATGCCCGATATCGAAGGCTACGGCCCGGACTTCGACCGCGCCGAGCTGGGCCTGCGGTCGCCGCGCTACGACAGCTACCGGGGTTTCATCTTCGTTTGCTTTGACGAGGAAACGGTGTCGCTGCGGGAGTATCTGGCCGGGGCCGCCGAATATCTCGACCTGGTGGCCGACCAGGCCGTCGGCGGTATGCAGGTGATTGCGGGGTCCAACCGGTACACCATCAAGGCCAACTGGAAGCTGTTGGCCGAAAACAGCATCGACGGGTACCACGCCATTCCCACGCATCAGACCTACTTCGATTACATGACCCAAGGCGCCACCGCCATGATAACCGACCGCAAGGGTTTTGGGCGGGCCCTGGGGAACGGCCACGCGGTGATCGAAAACGACTCCGTATATGGGCGGCCAATCGCGATGTGGCATCCCTATTTCGGCGAAGCGGCCCGCCCTGAAATACAGGGCATCAAGGACGACCTGATCGCTCGCTTCGGTCGCACCAAGGCGTTGCGGATGTGCGAAAAGACCCGCAACCTCCTCGTCTTTCCCAACCTCATCATCAACGACATCATGGCCGTTACCATCCGGGTGTTCCAGCCCACGGGCCCCGCCGGCATGGACGTTACCGCCTGGGAGATGGCGCCCGCCGGCGAGAGTGGCGGCCTGCTGCGCCGTCGCCTGGACTCCTTCCTGACCTTCCTGGGGCCCGGCGGTTTCGCCACGCCCGATGACACTGAGGCGCTGGAATCATGCCAGCAGGGGTTCAGCTCCGGCGGCGTCGAGTGGTCCGACCTGTCGCGCGGGATGACCCGCTCACCCCGGGGCAATGACGAGTTGCAGATGCGCACCTTCTGGCGGCGCTGGCAATCGCTGGTGGCGGGTCAACCCTACACCGAGCAATACGAACGCGGCCTGACTCCCGGCGAAATCCCGGAGGTAACTCCGTCCCCAGAAATACCCGCCTCCGCCGACGACTAACCCGCCGACGACTGATCCTCCGGCGACCAATCCGCGTCTTTCGATAGGAGAGGATCCGGCCGTGGGTGAAAACCAGGCCCTCGGTCATTGCAAGGAGCATCCCAGCAAGGAGCAACCCAACATGGTCTCCGAACTCACACCACCGTTTCCCGCTCCGGTCGTGGGTCTGCCCGCCAGTGCCGAAACGCTGCTGCTGCAGCACGAGGTCGAACAGCTGCTGTACCAGGAAGCCCGTATCCTGGACGACTGGAACCTGGACGCGTGGTTGACGCTGTACACCGCCGATGCCCGCTACATTGTGCCGACCACCGACTTGCCCGATGCGGACCCCGAAACCCAGATGGTGTTTATCGACGACGACTACTCTCGCATGGTGGGCCGGGTCGGACGCCTGAAGAGCCGCCATGCGCACCGCGAATATCCCTGGTCGCGAACGCGCCGGTTCATTGGCAACGTGATGGTTACCGAGGTGGACGGTGACGAGATTGCGGCCACTGCATCGGTGGCGGTCTGGCGCTTCCGCGCCAGTGAGTCAGCGCCCTACGTGGGCCGCTACGATGTGCGGATGCGCCGCATCGACGGGGCACTGCGCCTGTGCTACAAACGCGCCACGCTTGATCAGGAGTCCCTGTCCGACCACGGCGCCCTTAGCATCATTTTCTAAACCACCCCTTTTATTCCAGCACCTCTGTCCTGGAGGTGAGCACCAGACTCCCCCTCTCCCTCGGTGTGAGAGGGCCAGGGTGCTCGTGCGTACCGACTTGTTCATTCCGAAAAGCATAGCGACGTGGCAGCCTCGACGAGGTTGAACATACGTCGGCGAGCCGCCGTTGCTCCGGCGACGGGATTGCCACGCTACGCTCGCAATGACAATTTGGGTACGATAGAGGGCCAGGGTGAGGGCGACATCCCTCCCGCCACCCATTGCCACGTGGTATCATCAGCGCCGAATCCAAATGCACAGGACACCACCATGACCACCTCCAACAACATCTTTGACGCCGCGCAACGGGACCTGCTCAGGGCGGCGCTGAACCGCATCGTGCCGGCGAATGACGAAATGCCCGGCGCCGGCGACCTGGGGGTCGGAGCGTTTGTAGAGGGAGTGGTGGCCGGAAGCGGAAAGCTGCGCCGCGCATTTCTCGATGGTCTGGTGCAGATTGAGCTGACCGCCCAACAGCGCGGCGGGTCCTTCATCTCGCTGTCGCCGGAAGCGCAAAGCGAAACATTGCAGGCCATCGAAGCCGAGCAGTCCGAATTCTTCCAGACGTTGGTAACCCAAACGTATCGCGGTTACTACACCAACGAAACGGTGTTCGATCTGCTCAAATACCGCGCGCCCAACCGGGCCGACTACAATCCCACCCCTCTGGACGAATCCCTGCTGGAGCCGGTTCGCCAACGGGGGCAAATGTGGACTCAACCGGCGAACTGACCGCGTTACCCGTTAGGCTGCCAGCGGTAGCGTCAGTTGGGTCGGATATTCCGGTGGTACGTCGGCGGTAGTGTCGATGGCCGCGGTTTCCATGACGCCGGTAAACCCGGGCAAACCGCCTGACTGCAAACCCCTGATGGACGGCATCCGGGGCAACTCCCACCGCAGGCGCGCGTCAGCCACCAAACCCAACACGGCGTTGGTGTAGTCTCGAGGCGCGTGTTCACTCCGGTATAAACGAGCGTACCCCGGCGCCAGGTGCGGGTAAGATTCCCGGATTAGCGGCATAAACCATTCCCGGCTGCCGGGGCGCAGAAACAGCAGGTTGCCGGACAGGAACTGGGCTCGATGCTCCGCAGCCGCCGCAACGAGAGCGTCGATGCTGGCGGCGGTGTCAGACAGGCCCGGCAGCAACGGGGCGGCGAGCACACCGGCGGCAATCCCGTGCTCAACCAGGTACTGCATAGCCTCCAGCCGGGCCAGCGGATGCGGCGCTCCCGGCTCGGTCTGCCGCCAAATCGTTTCGTCGATGGTGCCTACGCTGAATACCACCTGCACGCCAGCCACGTCATTCAGGCGACGCAGCACGTCCACGTCCCGACGCACCAACGTCCCCTTGGTGGTTATGGACGCGGGGTTGCGAAACTCCGCCAGCACTTCCAGGATCTGCCGGGTCAACTGGTACTGGGCTTCCGCCGGTTCGTAAGGGTCGGATGCGGTGCCGATCGCGATGGCCTCGTTGGCCCACTTCGGGCGGGACAGTTCACGTCGCAGGACGGCAGGCGCGTTGACCTTGGCAAATATTTGTCGGTCGAAGTCGGCGCCGGCATCCATCCCCCAATACTGGTGAGTGGATCGGGCGTAGCAATAACGGCAAGCGTGGCGGCAACCCCGGTACGGATTTATCGTCCATTGGAACGGAAAATCCGGGGCGTTGACGTGGTTGATAATGGATTTGCACTGGATTTCGGTAACTTCGGCGGCAGCCATCGGTGGTCCTCCGGCAAGATTCGGCGCAGGTGAGCGCCGGGTAGCAAACGTATGTTCTATAAACTTGCCACCATTTTAGACCGCCCGTTCTATGAAGTCAACCGCCCGTGGTCAGTCACGCGTATCCACTTTAATCTGCCATTGCGAGCGTCCTTCGACCGGCTCAGGACGAACGGCAATCTCGATGAGGTTGTACACACGTCGGCGGACCGCTGTCGCTACGACGACGGGATTGCCACGCTACGCTCGCAATGACATTAGGGGACAATCGAAAGACCCGTGGTCACCACTTCGCAAAACTACTAACGCGCCACCGGCTATGCACTAATTCTTGCAGCACAGCCTCACATCTTCCCACCATAGCCGCAACTTCAGGAGGTAAGCCTGCCTCGAATGCCGCCCCTAACGGAAGCAACCCAATTCACCCGCGAACGCAAACCATGTTAGTTATATCGGATACGGGGGTCCAGGTAAGCATAAAGAATGTCAATCAACAAGTTGGTCATTATGAACACTACACTGAACAATAGCACTACCGTTTGAATGACCGGGAAGTCCCGAGCCAAAACCGCCTGAAACGCCAAAAACCCAACCCCCGGCCAGGCGAACACCGTCTCGATGGATACTGAACCCACCAGCAGCGACCCCAGGATAATCCCGAAGTAGGTGATGGGAGCGATGGCCGCGTTGCGGAGTGTGTGCTTCCAGATGACTTTATACTCCGGCAAGCCTTTAACACGGGCCAGTTTCACGTACTCGCTGTCGAGCGCGTCCAGCATCGACGAGCGAATCAGTCGCATCAGCGCGGCCACCCAGAACAAGCCCAGCGACACCGCCGGCAACACGTATGACGACCATCCGCTGCGCCCGGACGTGGGAACCACGCCCAGTTCAACGCCAAACACCCAGATGAGCACCAGGCCCAGCCAGAAGGGAGGCGCCGCCTGTCCGACTAACGCCAACGCTTTCCCGCCGTAATCCAGTACAGAATCCCGTTTCACCGCCGTGATAACGCCCAGCGGCACGGCAACCAGGGTAGCGATGGTGATGGCCAGACCGGCCAGCGCCAGCGACGCCGGGAAACGCCCAAATACTAACTCGCTGGCCGGCAAGCGCCACTTGAACGACTCCCCGAATTCACCGCGCAGGACGTTGCCAACAAAGATGAAGTACTGCGTGTACAACGGCCGGTCCAACCCCAAAGCCGCCGCGACGCGCTCCCGGTCTTCCAGCGTGGCCTCGAACGACAAGAGCGTGTCCAGAGGGTTGCCGGTGATGCGGGCCAGCGCAAATACGATTATGCTCACTGCCCACAGCGCGACAATAGTTTGCAGGAGCCTAACCACTATGTAACGTTGCACGTGTCCCTCCGTCGTTGCGCTCTGCCGAGTTGTACGGGCACCGCCATAATAGCCCCCCGCACCCCCGTGTCAAGGAGACCGTTGGTAAGAATATGCCGAGCTGCGATGCACCTCCAAGCCAGATGAACCAACACGATTCCGAATGCGCTCTTCGTCAAACGATGTTAGCGCGTACTTCGCACTCTAATTGAGCGATTAGTTTAGAGACATGCCCTGTTTAGATGCAAATTGACCAACTTGCTAAACCCATTGACTGGAATTGCAGTACGCAATGGCAAGATAAAGGCTTATGCGGGCAGGGAGATTAAGATGGAAAGGGAGATTATCATTATCTACGTCTTGCTCATATCCATTATCGTTCAGACCCTAACGGTAGTTTTCATGCCGAGCAAGCGCGTGCGCCAGCTAGAATCCCAATTACGAGAACTACGAGCCCAATCAGAGCAAGCCCCTGCCCGATGCGAGCATTGCCAAACTTCTGCGCCGATAGAATCCCGACGTAGATAACGGCGATTCCGATGGTAATGAGGGCGAGCCAAAGCATACTACTTCACTCTGCAAAAGCAGTGAACCCGCCCTGCTGCGGTTGCTGTGCCAGGTAATCCATGGCCCACTGGCGGGCGGCGGCAATGTCAACCCGCCGGTCAACCTTATGGTCGCCGTACCACCGCTTTTCGCGCTTGTTCAACCGCCGTAGCGAGGTCAGCGTCATCGTGTTGGATTTGCGCCGGTTGCAGGGGCCGCATAGCGGGGCCCGATTGTTGAGTTCGTTGCTGCCGCCTTCCGACGCCGGCAGCACGTGGTCAAGGTCAAGGTACTCCACCGTTGGTGGTTCAAAGCCGCAGCCCCAGCAGCGCAGCCCCCATTGCGACACCAGGATGTCCAGCATATCCGCCCTCCGCATCGTGGTCGGCTTGCGCCGCAGATAGACCGGCGGCAGGTCGGGAGCGTTGCTGTTTTCGTCGGAACGAAGGGGGGGATGGAAAGGATTTCGCAATGCGCTTGTAATTCGTCCAGCAACGCCTGCTGCTGCACCTTGAACTCGTTGACATTGATGCCCAGCCCCAGCAGCCGGTTGGCGATGTGAAAAGCGGCGTCTTCCCTGCGGTCAATGCCTACCCAGCGCCGGCCCAGGTTGTGGGCCGCTATCGGCGTAGTGGCGCAGCCGCAGAAGGGGTCCAGCACCAGGTCGCCGGGGTTGCTGGACGCTTTGATGATGCGCTCGTACAGGGCTACCGGCTTCTGGTCAGGGCTGGAGGTGCTCTCGTTGCCGCGCGAACCCGGAATGTCTGTCCATACGTCTTGTATTTTGACGCCTTCCTCTAGGTTCAGATATTTCTTGTACTGAAATGGCGATGTTGGTTTAGCCTGCACCAGCATATCGTCCTGATACATCTGTTCCATTCGCTCTGGGGCAAATCTCCAAGCTCGGGTTATCCCCTTAAAGTCATACGGCTTGTTCCCGCCAGTTTCATTAGTGCATGGCAACGTTCTGTATTGTCCCCTACGGTCGGAGTATTTATAGGCAGTCCTGATATATTGGTCGGAATAGGGCGTGTACTGGATGTTGTATTCAGCATCGTTAGACTTTACGTACCACAAAATAGTATCGTGAGCGCGCCCCATGTGCCGCGTAGCCAGATTGTGCCTGTCTTGGCGACGCAACCAAACAATTTCATTGCGAAGGTTGGTCTTACCAAAGATGGCGTCCATGGTCATTCGTATGTAATTGCTCGCTGTATCGTCGCAGTGCAAATAGATGCTACCCGTCGGTTTGAGCACCCGGCGCATTTCCAGCAGTCGCACGCCCAGGAAGCAGAGAAAGGCCGCCGTGTCATCATCCTGCGTCAACCGCGTGGCCTCTATTACCCGGAACAGTGCCTCGTTTTCGTCCCTTATCTGGTCCAGCCAGATGCGATGCACCGGCTGCCACTTCCATTGTTCGGGCCGTTCCCTCTGCATCGTCGGATGGTCGGCCCAACGCCAGGCGTCTTCGTACTGGCCTGAGGACGCACTGCGGTTGCGTTTCTTGTTGAACGGCGGGTCGGTGGCAATCAGGTCAACGGTCTCGGAGTTCATCCCCCGCAACACGTCAAGGTTGTCGAGGTTATACAACGCCCGGTCGGGGAAGTTTTGTTCTGCCATCATCGCCACTTATGCCGCGACGAAGACGGATGCAATCAGCTCGGAGAAGGGGTTGCCGGCTTGGCGGATGTTGTACTTGTAACAGGCTTCGGCGATGTAGGCCCCTATCCAGCGGCGACTGTAATGGTGGTGAGTACCGTACCAGGCCCGCTTGACCAGCGACCAGAACCCTTCAATGGTGTTGGTGTGGAACGGCCCGTTGACGTAGTATTTGCTGTGGTCAACGGTGTAGTGTCCGGCCATCTCCCGCCCGATGCGCCGATAGGACGGGAACTCGTCGGTCATTAGTTGGGCGGCGAAGTCAACGTTGCTGGCGATAAACTCGGCGATGGTGTCGCCCCGCACGTTGTCGCTGGGCTGGGCCACCACGTCGCCGCCCCGTTCTACGGCCCCGATAACCGGAGTCTTGCGGGTGCCGCGCCCCCGCTTGGGCGGGTCGTCATCGTTCCGGCCCTTGCGGGGTTTGCCGCCCACGTAGGTTTCGTCGGCTTCGACGATGCCCCGCAGAAAGTCGGCCTCTGCGTCGGCGTCCGCCATCGCTTGCCGTATCCGCATCGCCAGATACCAAGCGGTTTGGTGAGTCAATTCCAAGTCTCGTCCTAACTGGTAACTGGACAGGCTCTTCTTGGCGTTCTGCAACAAGACAATCGCCAGAAACCACTTCTGCAATGGAACCTTTGTCTTCTGCATTATCGTGCCGGCCAGCACGTTGAAACTGGACTTGCAGGCGTGGCAGTTCCAGCGGCCTACTTTCTGGTTTTCACGCTTGCGGGCGACGTCCTCACTTTCACAGTAGGGACAAGTTGGGCAGTTGCCCCAGCGGACGGCTTCCAAGTGAGCAATGCAAGCCTGCTGGTCAGGGAATTTACGGAAGATGCTGACGAGATTCATAGTTGCCTGCCTACTGATTGATGGTATAATTCTATCCGCAGTCAACTGCGATGTCAAGCCTTTATCTTGCTATTGCGAAGATTTATCCCGCACCCTGCTCGCCGTTCCTGCCGGGCTGCTGCTCATCGTGGCGATAGCTTGCGGTGACAGCGCCAGTGCTCCCGCCGCGACGCCGGAGCCGGACGCCGCAAGTTCAACGCCGGCGTCTACCAGCGCCGCGCCAGCCGTTGCAGCCCAGGCGCCGGAACCGTCGCCCACTGCTCCGGCATTCCGTGCGGCGAGCGGCTCAACTCCGGCCCCCGCTGCGACTGCTGCACCCGTCCCTGAGCAACAGGGCGACGTCAAAGTCGATACCCTGGTCATCGCTGTTGACCCATCGGCCGGCGAGACCAACCTCCCCTGGGGCGGCACGGTTGACCACCACCAGCAGATGGACCTGGTAATGGAAGTGTTGGTCGATATTGACGCCGAGCAAAACATCTGGGTTCCGCAGCTGGCGACAGATTGGGAACTGTCCGAAGATGGCACTCGCTGGACTTTCAATCTGGTGGAGGGTGTTCAGTTCCATGAGAACTGGGGAGAATTCACCGCCCGCGACGTGTTCCACAGTGCCCGTATGCTCACCCGAGAAGACTCCTTGTTGGGTTACGCAAACGACTGGCGCAGTATCGACCTCGATGCCTCTGAAATTATCAGCGACCACGAACTGGCTATCCAGCTCAAAGGCCCGAACCCGGACTTCCTTTTCTACATCGCTCCCAGCGGGGGCGGCCTGATGATGAGCCAGGAGTTCTGGGACGCCGAGGGTCTGGATGGTTATACCAACGATATGATTGGCACCGGCCCCTACCGTTTCGCAGAGCGCGAATTGGGCGTGAACGTTACTTATGAAAAGTTGCCCGACCACTGGCGACTGAACGGTGAAGGCGGCAATCCCGCTCCGGTGGACTGGCCTATGGTTGACCTGCGCTGGATTTCTGAGCCAGCCACTCGGAACGCCGGCCTCCTCGCCGGGGACATCCACCTCACAGAGTTAACCCGTGAACTGGCCGACGCAGCGGTGTCGAACAACGGTATGAAAGTTATTCAGAGCAACTTCCCCGGCAACCAGCTATGGGGAGTTTTCCAGGGCCTTTATCCGGAAACGCCAGCGCCCGGAGAATGGAGCGCCTGGGACGAGCCCTGGATGTACCCCGACTTTGCGCCTACTGACAAGCGGGTGCGAGAAGCACTGAATCGCGCCGTAGACAAGGAACTGCTGATTGATACCTTGTTCAGCGGACGAGTTACGGTTAGTCCAGTGGGCGGCTTCTATCCCAACCTTCCTGGCTGGGACGATTCCTGGTTCGACCGCTATGATGAACTCTACGGCTACGATCCCGAACGCGCTCGTGAATTGTTGGCTGAGGCCGGTTACGGCCCGGACAATCCGGCCGAGATTGAAATGAAAGTTATGAACATATTCGGCTTCCCGGAATCAGCCGACCTCATGCAGGCTATCGGCGTGATGTTCACCGACGTGGGCGTTGATGTCAGCTACGAAGAGTGGGTGTTCAGTAACTACTACTCTGCCTGGACTAAAAAGGAGGACGACTCCGTAGGTTTCTGGGTCGCCCCACCGTCCTTCAAGACGGTTTACGCCCAGTTGAGCATATTCAATCGCTCCAGCGGAGCAATCCACTTCTTCGAAACGCCGGAGTTGGATGAACTGTTTAAAGAGTTGGGTAACACCGTGCCGGTCGATGAGCGTTCCAAAATTCAGAACCAGATGGGCGAAGTCATCTTCACTGAATACGGCTACCTGCCGCTGTTCTATATCTTCATCGAGTTCGTTGCCAACCCCGAAATCATCGACACCTGGGAGTTCCCCGGTTCGGACGGCGCGAATTATGGCCACTTTGACCTGATTCGCGCCTGTCGCTCGGCTGATCCCTGCTTCTAGCGGCAACTGAGCAGGCAGACCGTTGGCAACAACCAGTCCAATCACCACGAATGAAACTGCGGCAGGGATCGTTGACGCCCCCGCCGCAGTCGGCCCATCTCGGGTCAGGCGTACCCTGCGTGAGGTTCGGCGTTATCCGATACTACCGATTGCGGTAGTAATGATTATGCTCATCATTCCGGCCAGCTTCGCCGAGTTGATCGCACCCCACGACCCGCTGGATGGAGACCTCAGGGTTCGCCTGCTCCCGCCGGCCTGGGTGGACGGCGAAGCGGAAGTCAAGACGGTAGTGCTCCAGGTCGACCCGTCCCGCAGTATCTCCGAAGTCATGGTGCCCAACGCAGCGCGTATGGTGCGGAACGGCGCCGCAACTCTGCTGGATGGCGCCACCGAGGCCGTGCCCGGAACCCGCATCGCCGTGGTATCGAAACCCGCCGGCAACTGGACTTACCCACTGGGCACCGACAAGCTGGGGCGAGATTTGGTAAGTCGCATCATCTACGGTTCCCGCATTTCGGTCATGGTGGCTGTCGTATCCATCCTCTGCGGCGGGGTCATCGGCACGACCGTGGGTGTGGCCGCCGGTTATTTCGGCCGCTGGATCGACATAATAGTAATGCGGACGGTCGATATTTCGCTGTCGATACCGATTATCCTACTGGCCCTGGTACTGGTGGCTGCGCTGGGCGCCAGTTTCTGGACGGTCGTGATTGTGCTGGTTTTGCTGCTATGGGCGCACTACGCGCGCATGTCCCGTGGGGAAACGCTATCGGTTCGCGTGCAGGATTTTGTGGCGCGCTCCCGCGTGGCCGGTTCCTCGCATCCCCGAATTATGCTGAAGCACGTTCTCCCCAACGTGTTCAACAGCCTGGTCGTGCTGGCGACATTGCAGGTTGGTTTCGTCATCATCCTGGAGAGCACGTTGAGTTTTCTGGGCGCCGGCATCCCGCGCCCAACCCCAGCCTGGGGTTTGATGGTTGCCGACGGGCGAGAACTCATTACATCGGAGAGCGGTTGGTGGGTTTCCTTATTCCCGGGGCTGGCCATCATGCTCACCGTGCTATCCATGAACCTGCTCGGCGACTGGCTGCGTGACCGGCTGGACCCCAAACAACGCCAGGTTTAGCGGTGCGCCGGGCGCTCCCCTATCTCGATAAGAGGTGGGCAGGGTAAGTCGGGATCACTACTGGCCCCCGCTCAACGCGCAGTCATACCGTTCCAGGCAGGATTGCACCACCGTTTCGATGTCCTCTTCAAGCAGGTAGCCGGTGTTGGCCAAGGCGGTGGCGGATTTTTTGACCCGCTCGGCGTAGTCTTCCCGGCTCTCGTAACGCTCTTCCAGCGATGGCCTCGGGTCGCCGCTGGTTCTGCGTTGGGCGGCGGTGGCGGCAAACCAGTGGGAAGAACCCTGCATCGACATCAACTGCTCCGGTGCGCCGGTGTCCGGGTGGCGCAGATTCCAGCCGGTGTGCGTACCCACCGGCACTGCTAGGTCAGGCAGGCGGATGCCGGCCACGTCGTTGCCATCGGCGTCGGCGGCGGACACCAGGCGCGGATACTCGCGGCCCTCCCGCACCGGATGCGCCGCGATTCCCTGGGCGGCATCCGGGCCGAGGTCAACTTCTCGGATGCGCCACAGACGCGACGGGTCCGGCGTGGCTCGTTGGGGTGTGGTTACCACGGTGTCGAGATATGCGTCCGGATGAACGGCGGTGCCATCGTCCAGCCTGGGATGCTGGCTGGGCGGCGGCGCAACGCCGTCGGTAGCCCAGCGATCCAGGTTGATCAGCGCCGCCCGCAGCAGCGGGATGTAATCCACCGCGTTGTAGGGATGGCGACCGACGGATCCGTCGGGCCCGACACCGGCCATTTGGTCAGGCGAGCCGGGGAGATGTTGCGCTCCGGCGAACAGGTAATGCCGCGTCTCTGCGGCGGGCGTCAGGTCGAAGTTGCCCGTGCTGTCAACATGGGAAAGGCAACCATCGCCGCGCCAGTACTCGGCGGCGGAGTTGGTGTAGATAATCTTGGGTACCGCATCCAGAGCGCGCAACCGGCTCAACAGACCGTCGGTTTGCTCGGTGAGCGGGTCGGTCAGCTCGTTGTCCGCAAAGGGAAACCGGTGTCCGAAGCTGGGCGCCGACTGGCAGGATGGCTGGGCGAAGCGATGATTGAACTCGCCGCGCCGGCCGCCGGCCACGTGGGGCAGCAAGCCGTCGAACACGGGCCGTCCGTCCTCGTCCACGTTTAACCCGCAGTACACCATGGTGCGCAGCAGCCGTCCCGACTGCGACACACCGTGGGCGAAAATCTTCTCGAACCCATCGGAGACGGGGTTGGTCGCAGATGGGTTGCGCATCCAGGTAGCCGCCTCGCGGATGGCCAGCATCCCGCAGCCCACCACCACCGGCTGCGCCGCCGTGTAGACGGTGTTGTAAATCTTGCCCGGCTCAAATCCTGATGCCAGGTGGATGTGCTCGTCGCTGGGCGCCACTCCGTCGTCGGTCTCACGGCCAAATTGCCATTCGGAGCGTGGGATGAGCGTGTCGGGGCCGTCTTCCCAGTCCCGCATCAGCAGCATGGCGTTCGGGTCGGCAAGGTCGGCCACCGGATAGGGGCGATGGGCGCGGTTGGCCAGCAGACGGGTGCGTTCGCGGATGTGGGGGCGCATCTCGACGCTGATTTGCCCGGTAACGGGTTTGCCGTCAATCTGGATTTGGGGGGCGTCCAGACCCAACAGGGCATCACTGCGGTAAACGTCCCATTGCCAACCCACCGACAGTACCGAGTAGCCGTGTCGCAGCAAAAAGCCGTCACCCACCGGAATGGCGTCGGAATCGATGGCCGGTGTCGCCCCCCGGTTGAAAAAGGCCACAGTGCGGCGGCGGCCCCGGTTCACGACTTCGACAATCAGCCGACCGTTGCCGCTGCCGCTATTACGGGGAGACACCAGCGTGAAGTCGGCCTCAAAGCGCACGCGGCCAGCATCATCAACGGCCGCGTGTTTCAGGTCGACAATCTCCCGGTTGGCCGGGTTATGCGGGTAGATAGCAAAGGTCAGCACTCCGTCGATACGTTCGTAAACGCCAGCATCGCCAAACCGTTCGCCCTTGGCCAAAGCCTCCCGCCGCCTGATGTCTACATTGATAACCGGCATACTGACTGACCTCCTTAGATAGACCCTCAGATAGACCCTCGAGTTGGCCGATGGTAACAACGCCACAGTGATGGGTCAAACGTCATGCGTACCCACTTTGTCATTGCGAGCGTAGCGTGGCAATCCCGTCGCCGTAGCAACGGCGGTTCGCCGACGTGTGTTCAACCTCATCGAGATTGCCACGTCGCTATGCTCCTCGCAATGACAGATTAATGCTGTGCTTCTCGCAATGACAAAGTGGGTGCGCATGAGTGGGTCAAACTGGTTGAGCGCGCGCATCCACCATCCGTCCCCCTGCTATAATCGCGGCATGGTTGCTGACGGCGAAACCACGCGACGACGCCGTGGTGGCGGCAGACCGGGCGACGCACCCGACCCGGCGACCGACGGCTCGGCGGATGCCGACCGACGCGGGCGTCAGTCTGACCTGCGTAGAATCCTCCGCGAGACATTCCCCGAGCGAAATCGCGATGCGTTGCTGCCGGCGTTGCACCTGCTGCAACACGAGCACGGCCACCTGCCCGAGTGGGCGTTGCAAGTGGTGGGGTGGCATCTACGCGTGCCGGCGTCGGAAATCTACGGCGCAGCCACCTCCTACTCGGAACTGCGCATCGGGATTCCAGCACGGCACACCGTTACCGTCTGCACGGGCCTGGCGTGCTGGCTGGCCGGAGGGGAGGAATTGCTTGCGGCGACGCGGCGGGAACTGGCAGTCGGCGGAGATACCAGCCTTGAAACCAGCGTCGATACCACCGCCTGCGCCTTCATTTGCGGCGTAGCTCCGGCTGCCAGTGTTGACGGGCGTTGGCTGGGCCGCGTGACCCGCGCCAAACTGCTTGCCACGATCCAGGATGCCCCGGCATGACCACCACCGGTCAAGCCACCACCCCAACCGCTCAGCTGGCCGCCCGGCAGGAACGGGCACGCCGAAGCATCGCCGCGTTGGGACGAACCACCCGCGTCGCCGTACAGTGGGGTCATTGCAGCCAGGCCGTCGGAGCCGATGCAATCTACCACCGCCTGACCGAGGCTCTGGCCGGCCGGCGCGACGTGGGTGTCATCGCGGCCGGCTGTGATGGCGCGTGCTTTGCCGCAACCCAGGTCGTGGTACAACGACCCGACGGGTCAATCAGATACTTTGACCGGGTGGGCGCCGATGACGACCTCGCCGTTATCCTGGCTAGCGTTGCCGGCGCTGCCGATGCGGGGAGGCAGTATCCGTCGGCCGATCTGGAAGCCTACTTCACGCCGCAGCACATCGCGCTGACGCAAGGTATCGGCTCCGTCGACCCCGGCTCGCTGGACGAATGCCTGGCCGGAGGCGGCTACCGCGGCCTGGCGTCGGCCCTTGAGATGTCGCCCGACGCAGTGATTCGGCTGGTGCTGGACGCCGGTTTGCTAGGCCGCGGCGGAGCGTTCTTCCCGGCGGCGCGCAAGTGGCAAGCGGCCCGGGGAGTCGCCGCCCAACGGCGTCATCTGGTTGTCAACGCCGAAGAAGGCGAACCGGGCGTGTTCAAGGACCGCCATCTCATGGAGGGCAATCCCCACCGCATTATCGAAGGCGCCCTGATCGCGGCCTACGCCGCCGACGCTGCCAGCGTGGTCATTTACGTGAACGCCGAAGCAGACCGGTCGGCGGAGCGGATGTCCCGGGCCGTTGCTGATGCCACTAGCGGCGGACTCATCGGCGCTAACATCCTGGGCAGCGGTTTTAGATGCACGGTTAGCGTGCGGCGCGGCGCTGGCGGCTACGTGTGCGGGGAGGAAACGACGCTGCTGAACACCATCGAGGGCCGCCGCCGGGAGCCACGGTTGAGGCCGCCCTTCCCCACAGACGCCGGCCTCTACGGCGAACCGACCGTAATCAACAACGCCGAAACCCTGTGCAACGTGCCCGCCATCCTCACCGGTGGAGTGCGTCGGTTCGCCTCGGTCGGCCTGGACGAAGCTCGGGGCACTCGGCTGGTATCACTCAGCGGCGCGGTGAAGCGACCTGGCATGGCAGAAGTGCCCATGGGAACCACGGTGCGAGAGGTCATCGACCAGGTTGGCGGCGGCGTGGCAGGGGGTCGAACACTGGGATTTGCCGTCGTCGGGGGGCCATCCAGCGGCATCCTGCCCGCCGCCGAGCTGGATGTGCCGTTGCGCCCCGGAATGCTCCACCCCAGCGGTGTCGTCATGGGAGCCGGCGGCATCACCGTGTTCGACGACCAGGCATCGCCAGCGCAGGTGGCCGCGCGCCTGGCTGCTTACAACGCCGCCGAGTCCTGCGGCAAATGCACCCCCTGCCGGGAAGGGACTCCACGAATCGCAGCAGCGTTGCAACGCATCGCCAGCGGCGGCGAAACCGTCAGCGACCGGTCGGATTTACAAGACCTGGCCGAAATAGTCGGCGCAGCGTCCCTGTGCGGCCTCGGCCAGATGGCCGGCAACCCGGTCAACAGTTTCCTCCACTTCTACGGCTCGACGGCAACCCCCTGACCAATCCGAACCACCCCACCCCCGCCGGCTATCCCCTCTCTCTTTATCCCGTCTCTCCTTACTGTAAGCGGCGAGGCCAGAACCCCGGCCAATCAAGCAAAATCCCACAATCTCATCCTGTATATCCTGCCCATCCATGTAAAAGACCCGTCGTACGGACCACACTACTCGGTTCCGTTCGCTTTTGGGTGGTGAGCCGAAATGAACTATCTCGCGCATATTAAATACCCCATATCCTACGTTCTCCCCTACGAGAGCGTGAATATCAAAGATGCCGACCGAAATAATGCACACTACTGTTTCGGCTGTCATCAGCGTATGAAGGTGGCGCAAGGAGGTGTAAGGCGTTGGTATTTTGCTCACAAACCCAATTCTGCGGTTTGCGATAGCAGAAATGCACTCCATGAGGCGGCCAAAACGGTCATTGTAGAAGGGTTCATGGAAGCCTCGTCCTTCGGTGCCGATTACGAACTTGGATTCCCGTGCCAAGATTGTGGAGTGGCCATCCGGTTAAACATCGCAGAGATGGGCGCGGCTATCGCAAGCGAGCAGATAGCAGTCGAAGGTACACGGTCCGACTTGGTGGTTACTACATCAGACGGGAAAACCCCTCGAGTGATAATCGAAATCGTAGTAACGCACGACTTGGAGCCGCAAACCCGCGAGAAATACCAAGACGCAGGCATCCGTGTCATCAAAGTCAAACCAATGTGGGATGCGCTTGAGCAACTACGTCAAGCCGCAATAGGGTACGACACGCTGAATATCAGCCGAGCTAGATGTCCTGTTTGTCAGTCATAGAAAGAGCATGACGAGGCTAGGGAGAAGGCCGAACAGGAACGTGTTGCCCGATTTGAAGGGGTCGCTAGCGAACTGGCGCAATGTTTTTACCCACGCCCAAATAAACGATGTGAACTGAAACCCATCACGCACGATAAATTCGGGTCTCCCTTGCGCCGAGGAACGCGCCAAGCCGTGGAAACTAACGCCCGTAAGTTGGACTGGATAGGGTTTGAGCAGCAGGAAAGCCGTCCGACCTTATTTATTGCAAGGGTAGCCGGCTGGAAGATTTACGCGGACTTAGGTGGTTCCGAAATCATGCGGATATGGGAAGTGGATTGCGAGCCTGCTATTTATGCGTTCCCTAACAATGGGCACATCCTTGATTGGGTATTTAGGAGATGCCTATTGCGAGCCGTTGTCGGCAAATTAGACGCGCATGAGATTCCCTGGCGGCAACATTTTGAAGATTCATGGTAAGGCACCACCTAAAGCCAAACGGAACCCACTACTCCGGGCGACCTGCACAGACGTAAAAAAGCCAGGCGCCGATAAACAGTCGGATACCTGGCTGTTGTTCGGCGTCGGCCGGCCCGTTGCTGGGCCAAGGAGCACGATGCCTATGTTTTGCCCTGTCGATTATCCTGCCAAACCTCTGGGCGGCTCCGATTCCCGGAGACCAATCAGGCCGCAGCAGCGTCCCCGACAGGGCCAATAAGCGGAAAATGCCATCTATGGTTAATCGTTACTAACGAAACCACTTCGCACCTCCAGTGCAGACGGGCGGTTTGCCCTTCCGGTTCTGACGGGTGGGGTGTCCCGGCAACCCCAGCGTTCTAGATACATACTATACTGCATAGGAATACTTGTCAACTCATTGTGCCAACGGGCAGCGTTCCGTATTAGGTGGTTTTTTTGCATGGATGAACAGGATAGACAGGATTTTTCTGATTGGGCCTTTCCTGGATTCCCGCTTTCGCGAGAATGATGATTTACGGAGAATAGAAAGGCCCTGACTCTGCAGCGCACACGCTAGACATCGCTGCAACGAGTGAGTATCATCTTGTCATAGGTCGTTAGCAGGTCGTTAGCAGGTCGTTAGCAGGTCGTTAGTCGGTTATCAGCGTGGCAACGCGCCCAGGGGTAAGGGGTTAGTTGCTCGAGGAAGGCGTCGATGGTCGCAGTCGTGAGCGACTCCACGAATCTCATCGCCCGCGTGTCCGAATATGTGGACGAACCGTCCCAGTTGGACCGGATCCAGGATGCCTACGGGTTTGCCGGCGAATGCCACGACGGGCAGATGCGCATCTCCGGCGACCCCTACATCGTACACCCGCTGGCCGCCGCGACCATCCTGGCCGACCTGCATCTTGATCCCGACACCATCATCGCCGCCCTGCTGCACGACGTGGTGGAAGACTGCGGCGTTACCGTGGATGCCCTTGACCAACGGTTTGGCCCTGACGTGGCGCGCCTGGTTGACGGCGTAACCAAACTGACGCGTGTCGATTACCGACCGCCCGGCGTTAACGGCAATACCGCCACCGACGCGGAAAACCTGTACGCCGAAAGCCTGCGCAAGATGCTGGTGGCAATGGCCGAGGACATCCGCGTGGTGCTCATCAAGCTGGCCGACCGGCTGCACAATATGCAAACGCTGGACGCCCTGCCCGCAGACAAACGTGTCCGCATTGCCCAGGAAACGCTGGACGTTTACTCACCGCTGGCCCATCGTCTGGGCATTTGGGAACTGAAGTGGCAGCTGGACGACCTGGCCTTCCGACACCTGAACGAATCGGCCTACCGGGAGATTTCGCGGATGCTGGCGGCGCGCCGCTCCCAGCGTGAGGCATACGTCGACGAGGTGGCTGAGCATCTGCGGGAAGAACTGGCTGCCAACGACCTGCCGGCTGAGGTCAACGGGCGACCCAAGGGCATCTATTCCATCCACAACAAAATCGAAAAATACGCCGCTGAGGGGAAAGAACTCAGCGATATTTATGACCTCTACGCCCTGCGCGTCATTGTTGACGACGTGGCCGATTGCTACAAGGCCCTCGGTATTGCCCATCGTATGTGGAGCCCAATGCCGGGGCAGTTCGACGACTACATCGCCACACCCAAGCAGAACCTGTACCAGTCGCTGCACACCACGGTCATCTGCGACGGCGGCCACCCGCTGGAAGTGCAAATCAAAACCCACGAGATGCACCGTATTGCGGAGTACGGGGTCGCGGCGCACTGGCGGTACAAGGAGGGCGCCGGCCCCAACGGCAGCAAGGGTCGCTTTGAAGAGCGGATGACCTGGCTGCGGCAACTGCTGGAATGGCAGCGGGAGACTCCCGACACCACCGAGTTCCTGGAATCGGTGCGGGAAGACCTGTTCCACGACCAGGTGTTCGTCTACACGCCCAAGGGCGACATCATGGAGTTGGCAGCCGGCGCGACGCCCATCGACTTTGCGTACAAGATTCACACCGACCTGGGCCACCGCATCTCCGGCGCCAAGGTGAACGGTCGCCTGGTGTCGCTGGACACCCCGCTGCAAAATGGCGATACGGTGGAAGTGGTGGCCGGCAAAACCGGTCGCGGCCCATCGCCCGACTGGCTGAATGCCTCGCGCGGCTACGTGGCCACCAACAGCGCGCGGCAGCGGATTCGGTCATGGTTCAACCGGCAGGCACGCAGCGCAAACATCAATCGCGGGCGGGAGTTGCTGCGCCGTGAGCTGCACCGCATGGGCTTGAAAATCAGCGACCGCGAAGTCGTGGGACTGTGCCGCTTTGACACTATGGAAGACCTGCTGGCGGCTCTCGGTTCCGGCGAACTCAGCGACGCGGCCCTGTCCAACCGCCTGACCCAGCTGCGCGCCGATGAGGTAGACGAGGCGGCCTGGATGCCCAAGACCAAGGGGCCGGTGCCCCTGGACAGCCCATCGTCGGGCATAATGGTGCTGGGCGTCGGAGACCTGCTGACGCGCATCGCCGATTGTTGCCGGCCCATTCAGGGCGACGCCATCATTGGGTTCGTAACCCGTTCCCGAGGCGTCAGCGTCCACAAAACCGAGTGCATGAACGTGCTCAACGAGGACGAAAAGGAAAGGTTGGTGCCGGTGTCCTGGGGCCAAAAGCGGGAGCTTTACCCGGTGCGTCTGCGTATCGAAGCCATCGACCGGGTGGGTCTGCTGCGGGACGTTACCACCAAGCTATCGGAAGATAAAATCAACATCGCCTGGGTGGTAACCCGCGAGAACGACGATGCCACCGTGAGCATGGAGTTGACCATACACATCGGCAACCTGGCCGAACTCAACCGCGTTTTCTCCCGCGTCGAAGGCATCAGGGGCGTAACTTCCATCAACCGCGTCACCAGCAGCCCGCTGCGCCAAACCACCAGCTAGCCGCGGGCTCCCACAACCCCGTTCCAAATTCCTGTTCATCACGATTGGCGCTACAATCTCTGCACCTTGGGAAGGGATGCCATCCTCCGGTCAAGGGTGAGAGTTTCCAAACCGGCCCTTGAATAATCGTCGGCAATCAACCTGTCGAAAAGCCCGGGGCCGCCGCGGGATTGGAGCGACAAAATGACGGATTGCCCGTTCAGCGGGGCGACGAGGCCGCTGGTCAGGACGTCAATCAGCACCGCGCGGGCATCGGAGTCCGATACCCCGTAATGATGTTGCAAGGCGACGTATGCTTCGCCGACGACTTGGTTTGAAGCAAAGATTTCGCGGCTCTGGTCCTCGACGAGGCCGCGCAGCGCTTCGATGCAGTGCCGGAAATCTCGATCAGGCTCTCCCGTGGCCAGTCTCACCAAGACCGAAGTATCAATCCCGCAGGGCTGGGTCATAGGGCTGCTCCCGGAACTTGCGGATGTCGAAAGGAGGCCGTTCGGGGGGTATCTTGCCTCGCAGGGTTCCCAGCCGCGAATAATCTATACGCCTGGGGCGGATTAGATAACCGTCCGGACTTTCGGTAAGTTCCAACTGATCGCCGGGCTTCACGCCCATGGCGTCAAGGACGCGGGCTGGGAAAGTGACCTGCCGCTTGGAAGTGATTTTGACGATCATAGCAACTCCTTACTACAACCATAAGCACCGTAAGGTGGCTGTGTCAAGGGACGACGGTCTGGGCAAGGACATCCGGGCGGCGGCTCCTGATCCGGTTGCCAAGCTATGGGCAAATCGCCAAAGTTGGTTTGGCCCCATGGCAAACTGTGCTATTGTTGCCCGGTTATGGCTAGCGAGGTAACAGGCCCGTCATCGTTCATACAGCGGGCGATCCCCAATCGATCGGCGGCCGTCAAATTGGCCGCCGCTGCGGTTATATTCCTCGGAATACTGCTGATGCCCACGCCGGCCGGTTTGACCAGCGAGGGTCAGCGGGCGCTGGCGGTGATGACGCTGGCGGTGGTGCTGTGGGCCACGGAGGCAATACCCATCTCAGTAGCCGGTATCGCCGGTGTTGTCCTGCTGGTGCTGGTTGGAGCGGTTGCCGACGTAGGGGCGGCGCTGTACGGATTCTCACAGCCGGTGGCTTACTTCCTGATCGGCATCCTGACCCTGGGCCTGGCGGTGCAGTATTCGGGACTGGCCGAGCGGATGGCAACCTTTCTGATCCGCGGCGCGGTGGGCAGCCCCCGCTTTCTCTACGTGCAGATGCTGTTCTCCTTCGCCATCCTCACCTTTGCCCTGCCCTCTGCCAGCACCAGGGGGGCGATTATGGTGCACGTTTACGAGCGGGTGCTGGCCCACTGGAACATAGCGCAGGAACACCCTTATCACAAAGCCCTGATGATGGCGATGGGCAGCCTGAACCGATTGGGATCGACCGCCCTGCTGGCCGGTGGCATCACCCCGGTGGTGGCATCGGGGTTGCTCGGAGATTTCTCGTGGACCCAGTGGTTCCTGCTGATGAGTGTGCCCTTCTACGCCAATCTGATTGTCGGCGGAACTATTCTGTACGTATTCTACCGGTCGGGGTTCCGGCTGGACGGCATCGCCGGAGCGGCAGACCTGTCAACCGGGCCGGTCAAGGGCGTGGAGATCAAAGCCGCCGTGATCGTAATGGTTACTGCTCTGATGTGGTTCACCGACTTTACCCATGGCCTGCATCCGGCGGTGCCGGCGCTGATTGCGCTGACCATCATCCTGACGCCACGCCTCGGCATCCTGAGCTGGCAATATTTTGAACAAAACCTGGGCTGGACGAATTTCTTCGTTATCGCCACGTCGCTGTCGCTGGCCCACGCGCTGGTGACCAGCGGAGCCGCCGCCTGGTTCTCCGAGACCCTGGTGAGCGGGGCCACGCAGTTTCAATCGCAGCCGTTGCTCGTTTTGCTGGCGCTGTGCGTTTGCTTTGCGCTGGTGCGGGTGCTGCTGCCCAACATCGCCGGATACCTGGCGTTGGCGATACCCGTGGCAATGGCCACGGGCGAATCGCTGGGGCTAAACCCGCTGGTGTGCGGCATGGCATCCGTGGTGGTGGGTGATTCGGTGGTGTACTACGCCGCTGGCGGAACCTCGGGAGTGTTCATCTTCAATCGGGCCAAAATACCCAACCCCGAGATTTTCCGGTTCGGCCTGACCATGACCGTGGTGGCTATCGCCGTGTTGTTCGCGCTGGTTGTGCCGTACTGGAATTTGGTGGGCCAGCCGCTGGCGCCGTAGCCGAACAGTTCGCGGGCCAGCAACAGCCCGGCCAAAGCGGTTGCCACTATTACGGCAATCAGGCACCAGATGGCGAACCGGCGCATCCGGCGACGCCGACGGCGGGCCTGTCGGATGTCGGTTCGGTAATCCCAGGGCCGCCGCGAGCCACGCTCATCTCGCCAGACGCCGCGGCGTTGCGATTTAGCTTCCGCTTCGGCTTCCGGGAAACCCAACTCGCGGCCACCATAGCGGCGATACCAGTAGGCCATGCCGGAGCGCACCATCAGCAAGTTTATGGATTGTTGTCGTCCGCGTCGGGAGCGATAGAGCAACCCGACGCGGCGCCCGTAGCGGTCGGTGGCGATTTCCTCCATCCGTATCCCGCCGCGACGCACCAGCGATGTCAATTGGCTGCGGGCTTCCCGGCCATAGGGCTGGGCCAGTTCGGGGGCGTCGATGGCGTAGAGACGCACCGGGAACGGGCGGCGCATAAAGCCGAAGAGGCCGCCGTATTTTACTTCCAGGGAGTCGCCATCAACCACCCGTTGTATCTTGACCTTGCGCGCCATCAGCGAGCTAAACGGTCAGCGGCGTATCGTCCCGATTGGCCCATTCCCCCATGGAGGCGTCATAGTTTTTGGCGTTCTCAAAACCGACCAGCCGGAGTACAAAGTTGCCGTGCGCCGCACGGATGCCGGCCTGTCAATACGAGTAGGCGGTCTTGTCGGGCGTGATGCCGTGGTCGGCGAGAATGCGGCGAATCTCGGCGGCCGGCTTGAATATGTGAGTGTGCCGGTCGACCAGATGGAACCATTCCAGATGCACCGCTCCGGGCACGTGGCCGGGCCGTTGATTGCGGTAATTCTCGGTAGTGCCATCCCACTCCGCGTCGCTGCGAACATCCCACACCACCACGTTGTCCAGCGTGCAGGCGGTCTTCAGCTCGTCGCCGGTAGCGATGAGCGACTGGTCGACCCGTGGGGTGAAGGTGACCGACCCCGCCGGACGGGCCCGGTCGAAACTGACGGTCTGGCCGGCGGCCACCCAGCGACGCCAGCCGCCGTTGAGCACCATTACGTTGCGATGCCCGTAGTAGTTGAAAACCCACCACATCCGCGCCGACGTCAGCCCTTGGGCATGGTCATAGGTAACCACGGTGGCGTCATCGCCGACGCCCATGCCCTCGGCCATCGCCTTGAACTGGTCGGGCGTCATCACGTGTTGGCGGTTGGTGTCCGGGTTTTTGGCCCAGTTGTCGGGAACGACGACGGCGCCGGGGATGTGTCCCCGCTGCCAGGCGTCATTGTTATTGCAGTCCAAGATGACCACGTTGGGGTCATCGAGGTGGGCGGCGACCCATTCCGGGTCAGTCAGATATTCGGGGTGAGCGTAAGTGTCGGCGGAGGTGGTCATGCGGTCGCTCCATCAATCGGTTGGCAGGATTGTAGGCGTCCGCAGACCGCCCGGTCAACGGCGCGAGCTACTCTTCCCGAATCACCTGCTGCGCCATTGCCATCATCTCCGGCGTAATCTCGTCAGACGGGCCGGGGTTGGCGATAATCGAGTGACCCGGTCGAGCCACCGCCATGGTTCCGGCCGGCGTGCCAGAACCATGGTTAGGCAAAGGGCGATAGCTCTGAGGGCAGGGCCGTCCCCCCGGCCACCTCCGCTGCATACGCTATAATGCCCGAACTCTCATCCATCTTTTCAGGAGCCCGGTAGTTATGAAGTTTGGGCTGTTCATATTGCCTTCGTGGCCTGACCCGGACGCGTCCGAGCAGAGCCGCATTTTCGGCGAGACCATCGAGCAAATCCAGTACGCCGAGGAGCTGGGTTTTGACTCCGTCTGGCTGGCCGAGCATCACTTTACGCGTTTCGGCATTGTGCCCCAGGCCCTGTCGTTCGCCCACTACGTCGCCGCCAAGACCAAAACCATTCGCATCGGCACCGGCGTCAGCGTGCTCACCTTCCACAACCCCATCTTCGTGGCCGAGCAGACCGCGATGCTCGATGTGCTGTCCGGCGGCCGGCTGGACTTTGGCATCGGTCGTGGGCAGGTGGTGTACGAGTACAACAACTTAGGCGTTGACTACGAGTCGCGCACCCAGCGGTTTGCCGAGATTGTGGACATCATTCTGGGATTGTGGTCGACGGCGGGCTTCACCTACCGGGGCCGCTACTACCAGGTGGAGGACATGACCATCACCCCCTCGCCGGTGCAGCGACCGCATCCGCCCCTTTACCTGGCGGTGTCCCGGACGGCGGCCAGTGTGGATGTGGCGGTGTCGCGAGACCTGCCGGTGCTAACCGGCGCCAACACTCCTGACGAAGATGTGCTGGGCATCCGCACGCTGTACCTCGACGCCTGCAAACAGGCCGGCAAGGAGCCGCCCGTCCACGATATGCCCTTCTTCCGCCTGGCCTACGTGGCCGAGGACGCCAAAACTGCGCGCGAAGACCCGCGGGAAGCGCTGACCTGGGTGCGCGACCTCAATGGCCTGCGCCGTACCCTCACCGGCGGCAGCGAAATTTACATGGACCTGGACCACTGGCGTCAAACCCGGACGACGCAACCGGCGACCTACGAAGAAGACCTGCAAAGCACCGCCTACTTCGGCACACCCGACGAGATGTGCGGCTGGCTGCGCGGCCTGCAGCAGCAGTATCAGATGGAATACTTCGGTCTGGACATGGCCTTCGGCGGCCTCCCTCACGAGAAGGTAATGCGCGCCATGAAACTCTTCGCCGAAGCAGTTATGCCAAAATTCCGGTAGGAGTTTGAAACGGCCCTCACCGCAACCCGCTCTCGTGGGGAGCCGCTCCCGTAGGGAGAGCGAGATTGCTATATCAGATTACGCCGCCTCGGGCCAGCGCCGTCAACTCCGGGCTGCTGTATCCCAGCAAATCCCGGTACACGTCGGCGTTGTGCTCGCCCAGCAGCGGCGCCCGTTCCAGCCTGGTGGGCGTGCCATCCAGCTGAAAGGGTGCGCTGGCGTATTCCAGGGGGCCGGTCTCCGGATGCTCCACAGTTTGGAAGTAGCCCCGCTCTCGCTGCTGCGGGCTGTGGAACACCTCGGCGGGCGTGTAGTAGGGAGCGATGGGCACGCCGTGGGCCTGTCCTTCGGCGTAGAGCCATTCCCGAGGATGCTGCGCGAACCACTCTTTCATGCGGCGGTTGAGCTCCGGGCCGTGGGTGGCTGGGTCGCTGAACATATCCGGTGATGCCCAGTCGGGATTCCCCATGAAGTCCAGCAGACTCCCAAACTGGCGGGGTTCCAGGGTCAGCAGTTCCACGTATCCGTCGGACGCGGGCAGCACGCCACCGACTCGGAAGTAGCGGGAGAAGCGGGTTTCGGTGATTCCCTCCGACTCGTGGCGCTGGATGGGCATATATCCGACGGACAGCTGGGCCTCCTGTCCAGAGGCGTCCACCACCTGACCTCGCGCAGGGCCGTCCGCTCCCAGACGGTGATACGCTGCAGCGACCGCACCCACAGCAGCGGTCAGGCCAGCCTGATAGTCACCCATGTTGGCGCCGGCGATGATGGGCGGACGGTCGGGAAACGTGTCCAGCGCCACGCCGTTGGGCAGCAGCCAACCCTCCCCGCCAGCGTGGAAGGTCGCCAGATGTCCGGCGTGGTAGTCGGCGTAGGGCCCCGTCGATCCAAAGGGCGTAACGGCAGTAACAATCACATCCGGGTTAGCCACCTGCAGCGATGCGCCGTCCAGACCAACCGATGCCGCATCAGCAGGGCCGTAGTCGTGGATGACCATAGACACGCTGGCAACCAGCCGGTGCAGCAGCTCCCGCCCCGATGGGTCAGCCAAGTTCAGTGTAACCGACTGCTTGCCAGTATTCAGGTACAGGTACAGCCCGCTGCGCTCCGGATGGGGGATGTCGTCAGGGAAAGGGCCGCGCCGCCGGGACGGGTCGCCGGCCAGCGGTTCGACTTTGATGACGTCCGCTCCCAACGATGCCAGGAGCTTGCCGCAGTAGGGGCCGGCGATTAGCGATGCAACCTCCAGCACACGGAGGTTGGGGAGGGAGGTGGTGTGGGTGGGTTCAATGCTGTTGGTCATATATCAAAGATATACTGCCGCACCGGAAAGGAAAAGCCGGACAGCACATCCTCGCCGTCCAGCGTTTCCGGGTCGTCCAGAAGCTGCGGCTCCGGCTGGCCGGCGCGATAGACGTGAACCTGCCGGTTGAGTGCGTCAATCAGCCAGCCGAGGCGAACCCCGCCAGCCATCCACTGGTCTATTTTGTTTTGCAGCGGGCGCAGGTTGTCAGTGCGGGAGCAAATTTCCGCCACGAAGTCAGGTGCGCCCTCGATAACCGTTTCCCTTTCCCGCTCGGGCAGCGCGTCAAACCGTTCCTGAGTAATCCAGGCGGCATCCGGCCCCAGCACTGCTCCGGAAGGCAGGCGGAAGCGCACCGTTTGCGATGACGCGCTGCCACCGTTGGCGAGTTCCCAATTGCCGAGAAAGGTGGACATGTAAAGTTCCTGCTTGTTGCCCCGGTATCCCGTCATAGGCAGTATCAGCAGCTCCTCTTCGGCATTGACCTCCATCTCATACAGGTCGTTCTGCTCGCAGAACTCAATGAAGCGGGCGGGAAAATCCTCCGCCCGGTGGTCAATGCCCAAGGCCGCCAACCGCAGCACAACGGCGCCGGGAGGGGCGATGGCGGCGCTGGTGGGTTTGGGTTTGGTGGTCATAGCGGGGTGGTCTCAGTTGGGACGACGGTTCAAGATGATTGTAGCATCCGTTAGAAAAACACGCCGCCGGCCGGAATCACCTGCACAGCAGACGGCGTATGTCTGTTTCGCGATTCACGCTCTCTGCAATTTGGCAGGCTGTTTCCCCCGAAGGAGCGCGAGCTGTAATATCCGCTCCTCGGTCCAGTAGCAAGGCAATGACTGCCGGCTCTGTATTGGATAACGCCGCCAAATGCAGAGGCGTCAAGCCTAAAATATTTGCGGCGGCCATGTCCGCGCCCCGGTCCAGTAGCAAGGCAATGACTGCCGGTTCAGTATTTTCTCGCGCCGCACCATGCAGAGGCGTCAAGCCTAAATTATTTGCGGCGGCCATATCCGCTCCTCGGTCCAGTAGCAAGGCAATGACTGCTGGTTCAGTATTTTTTCGCGCCGCACCATGCAGAGGCGTACCGCCGTCACGATCTTTGGCCTCAATATCCGCTCCTCGGTCCAGTAGCAAGGCAATGACTGCCGGGTGTGTATTGAATCCCGCCGCACCATGCAGAGGCGTTTCCCCAAAAGGAGCGCGAGCTGTAATATCCGCTCCTCGGTCCAGTAGCAAGGCAATGACTGCTGGTTCAGTATTTTCTCGCGCCGCACCATGCAGAGGCGTACGGCCAAAATTATTTGCGGCGGCCATATCCGCTCCTCGGTCCAGTAGTAAGGCAATGACTGCTGGTTCAGTATTTTCTCGCGCCGCACTGAACAGAGGCGTCGAGCCGTCACGATCTTTGTCCTCAATATCCGCTCCTCGGTCCAGCAGCAGTGCAATGACTGCCGGCTCTGTATTGAATGCCGCCGCACCGAACAGAGGCGTCCAGCCGTCATTATCTTTGGCAGCTTTGGCCGCAATATCCGCGCCCCGGTCCAGCAGCAAGGCAATGACTGCCGGCTCTGTATTTGATGCCGCCGCCAAATGCAGAGGCGTAAAGCCGTCATTATCTTTGGCCGCAATATCCGCGCCCCGGTCCAGCAGCAAGGCAATGACTGCCGGCTCTGTATTTGATGCCGCCGCCCAATGCAGAGGCGTCCAGCCTAAATTAGCTTTGGCCTCAATATTCGCACTTCGGTCCAGTAGCAGTGCAATGACTGCCGGCTCTGTATTGAATGCCGCCGCACTATGCAGAGGCGTACCGCCGTTATTATCTTTGGCCTCAATATTCGCGCCCCGGTCCAGCAGCAGTGCAATGACTGCCGGGTGTGTATTTAATGCCGCCGCACCGAACAGAGGTGTTCTGCCGTTGTTAGCTTTGGCCTCAATATTCGCGCCCCGGTCCAGTAGCAAGGCAATGACTGCTGGTTCAATATTTTCTCCCGCCGCACCATACAGAGGTGTTCTGCCGTTATTAGCTTTGGCCTCAATATTCGCACCCCGGTCCAGCAGCAGTGCAATGACTGCCGGCTCTGTATTGATTAACGCCGCACCGAGCAGAGGCGTACCGCCGGTAATATCTTTGGCTTCAATATCCGCGCCCCGGTCCAGTAGCAAGGCAATGACTGCCGGCTCGGTAGTAAGTGCAGCCGCCCAATGCAGAGGCGTCAGCCCGCCATCATTCCTGGCGTCAATATCCGCGCCCCGGTCCAGTTCATCTTGTACATCTGCTACACGGGCCGTGAGGAAAAAATCTACATCGCACAAACGGCCGCAGGGCCCGGAGCGAATCCCGGTCGGCTGAGCGATTGGAGTTCCGAGGGCCAGGCTTACCGCCGCGTTTACCGTTGCATCTATATCCGGCGTGGCAGTGGGATCGGGCGCAGGATTTGAGCCACAGCCGGCTAGAAGGGCTGCCGCCACCAGCCCCAGCAGAATTAGAATGGAGCGGAGCAAAACCCGATCAATCATTGGAAACTCTCGTGCTGTTTCAAACCGACCAGCAGGTTGGGCTGGCAAAACTAACCGGCGGCACAGGCATCGCCACTGGCGCTGCCGCATCGTAACTATAGCAAAAACGGCGGCCCGATCTCCCCGTCGCCTCGTCTCTCAATACGCTCGTTCACCAGGTCAACTTTGAACCCCAAGGCCTGCAGCAGCATATAACCCACTAACGGTGTGGGAGCTGGGACAGCAGCGTCCACGAAACCGGTTCCTTCCAGCATCCCAACAGCAATGTACATCGGCGTGCGAATTACGCCGTTGCCGGTCACGATTTCTGCTGACGCGTTGGGCACGGTGTCCAGCCCCAGCGCGTCGATGTCGGCCTGCGGGATACCAACCCAGGTTGCGCCGGTATCGACGAGGAAGTCGTACTCCCGGGTTTCCGATTTGCCGGTGATGCTGCCTCTGGCGTAAGTGACTCCCATGGCGCTGGCCTCCTGCCTACCTCGGCAACGGCATCGTGCTATCAATCGTCAACTCGAACCGGCTGATGTCGGCGGGGCGGTTGCCGGGGTAGGTGGGACGCTGGGGCGGCCTTACGTCAAGTTCCAATCCAACGACAGCAGAGTGGGGCACGGTCAGCCACTCGGAACCGGACACTACCAGGCAGTCAAATTCTGGCGCGGCCGGCCAGCCATTGATTGTGCCGGGCGCAACGGGAATGTTCAGCCGGAACGGGTTGTGGCTCAAAATGTGAGTGGAAAGGAACAGAATGTCTATGCTTTCCACTATATCGGTCTGCGGATGGAGCCTGGCGACTACTGAATCGTCAATCTCATCCGAGTCCTGTCCTGGGTAAGGCGGACGTATCTCAACGCTGAGAATATCGCCAATCCTGTCGTATTCAAATGTTAGGTTCGCCTCCATTCCGATTCTCCTCTCGCCGGCCGGCGGGCAAAGCGCGCGGTAACAATCCAGTATCTTGGCCCGGTATCGATGACGACTGCGACAACAACGTACTTATCCAAATCATCGTACCAACGCGTGAACAACCGGACCCCCATGTCGCTTGGACTGATTTGTACGCGGTCCGGGTCGGCCAGGGTGGGCGCAATATATTCCCTATGGGCCGGGAGCAAATCGGAATGCCGGTTCCCGATATGCCGCTCCCGTTCCTCGTTAAGCTCTACCGTGCCACCCAGATAGGGGCAGGGAAAATATGCTGGGTTTGGTTCGGCCTCCACCGACATTGTATCAAGCCGGCAGGATGGGCGGCGCTTCCTCGGGCAGGGTGATGTGGCGCAGGGAGATGTGGCTGCCGTCGGTGAACCAGGGGTTGCGGGGGTCGCGGGAGGGCAGCTGCACGGTGGCCATGCCGGGGGCGGTTATCTCGCCGCGCTGGTTTTCGGTCCAGATGTCGACATCGACCAGGGTGTTGCCGTTGTGGAGGTACTTGCGGGCCACGCGCCCTTTGCAGAACTGGGTGTCGCCGTACACGTTGAACCGGCGCGTTTCGACGCGCAGACGCTTGAGGAAGGCGTCATCGCCCATCCAGTTGGTCATGAGCGTGGCCAGCCACGACACCCGCTGGGGGCCGTAGTCGTAAGCGCCAGGGACGCCTACTGCCTCGGCGACCGAATCGCGCAGGTGGCCGATGCCGGTGTATTCCAGGCCGCCGCCGGATTCGGGGTTGCGGAAGAAGTGATCGGGATGGCGCATGGCCTCGCGCAGCAGGACGCCGTGGGCGCTGGAACGGCCGGTACCGACCAGGAACGCGCTCACGTCCTGCAACGACAGCGGGCCGCGCACTACGGTAGGCAACTCTTCGCCAAGCTCGGTGTCTTCAAAGTAGCGGGTCTGACCGCCGCGGGCGGTTTCGCCCAGCACCTGCTCGTCGATGGCGGCCAGCTCGGCGTCGGTGTACTCGTGTCGCTTGGGGACATCGGCGTACTTGCCCCGCTCCCGCGACGCCCGCCGCTGATGCCGGGTGCACCAGCCGACGACGCGGGCGGTTACCTCGTCCCGCTGGTTGGAATAGGTGGTTTCCACGTACTGTATGACCAGCCGACCGGAGTAGGCGCTCTGCTTCTCCTGAACGTCCAGCACTCGTTCGACGCAGTTGACGGCATCACCGGGACGCAGCACGCGGAAGAACTCCCAGTCGTTGCCGGCGAAGAAGCCGTGGACGCCGGGCAGTCCCCAGCGAGTGCGTCCCGACCAGTGGCGCATATAGGGAGCGCAGGGGTGTCCGATGACACTGCCGTACTTGGAATAAACAGCGTACTCCTGGTCGCGAAACAGCGGGTTGGCGTCGCCGATGCCGTTCACGAAGTTAAGCATGGTGTCCAGGTTGGCCTGGCGCACGTACTGCTCGGTACGCATACGCACGCCGATCATGGCTCTGGCGGCGGCCAGGGCCTCGTCGGAGATGCCGCCTTCCACCTCGGGAAGGGTTTCTACTACCTGCTGTTGGGTTTGCTGCTGTGTCATTCGTATGCCCTCATTGCAAATTGCCAGCCAATTCTTCCAATAGTCCGACGAAGAATAACCCTCCCAGACTGGTCATCTCCATAAATAACCACTGCAAAGGGCCAAACACCAGTTGGCGCCCTGTAACGTGCTCATCCTGTAAAAATCTCGCGACCGACAGAAGCACGAGGAGATAGAAGACGCCTGAAGCCAGGATTCCTGCTACTTTGCCCAGTTGAGCCCCTCGCGCGAAATCAGGCTCTGACACCCAAGGTCCCACTTCTACACCGCTCCCGAAAAGCCCAAATCCAATGGCCGCTGTGGCAACAGCCATGATAGCTATTGCCAACTGATACCATTCGGGCTGTTTTGAGGGCATTAGGGCATATCCACGTCATGGTCTGGCCGGTTCACGCGCCATACGTAGATTAGCCCCACGATACCACTGATTACGAAGCCGGCACACATTGTCATTCCGGTCCAATATGCGCCAGGCAGATCCGCATTAGATTCTAGCAGCCGCCACAATCCGAGTCCCACTCCCAAGAGACCAACAATGAGTGGCGCAAAACCAAAGGAATATGGCATTCTGCTTTCTTTACGCTTGGCCCGTCGGTTCCAGAATATGTTCAGCATCATCTGCTCCCATCTTGGCCCCTACAGATTAGTGTGACTGCTAACCGAAGCCCTCGGCAACAGTATCCTAATATACCACCCGCCGCTCTTCCAGCTGCGCCACCTCGTCCTCGCTCAATCCCAGCGTAGCACACAGCACCTGGCGGTTGTGTTCGCCCATGAGGGGGGCGTGGCGGCGCACTGCTGACGGCGTTTTGCTGAGGCCCCACATCAGGTTGAAGATTGGCTCGGCGCCCAGAGCGGGATGGTCGATGTCGTTGTAGAGGCCGCGTGCCATGAAGTGGGGGTGGAAGAGCCGCTCCTCGGCGCCCAGCACCGGCGCGGCGGCGACACCGTGCGCCTGCAGGAGTTCGGTGATACCGTCGGGGTCGTGCAGGGCCGTCCACGCGCCGAGCAGGTCGTCCAGCTCGCGCCGGTGTTGCTGGCGACGATACTGGCTGCGGAACCGGTCATCGGCGGCCCAATCGGGGCTGCCCATGGCCTCGACCAGACCCTGCCACTCGGACTGCGATGCCACCGCGATGGACACCCACTGGTCGCTGCTTTCCGGAGTCGGAGCGCAGGGGTAATGGCCATAGGGAGCCATCGTGGGGTCGTAGTTGCCGCGCGGTTGCAGGGAGCGTCCGGTGAGGGCGTGTTCCATCAGGCCGACGCCCTGAGTGACCACGGTGGCCCGCAGCATCGAAACGTCGATGTACTGCCCCTCGCCCGTGCGGTTGCGGTTGTAGAGCGCGGACGCGACGGCGAACACCGCGTGGAGCGCACCGCAGATGTCTCCGAAGGCGTGTTTGAGTCCCAGCGGCCCACCATTCTCGTATCCCATCGTGCTGTCGAGGCCGGACAGCGCCCCGATGGACGGAGCGTAGGCGCGCAGGTCGCGCAGCGGCCCGTCTTGTCCGGTGGACGAAATGGATGCCATGACGATGTCGGGTTTGATGGCGCGGAGAGTCTGATAGCCAAGGCCCAGACGATCCATCACACCGGGCGAGAAGTTCTCGATGACCACATCGCAGCGGGCCACCAGCCGTTTGGCGAGTTCGACAGCATCGGGTTCGGCGATGTTGAGGGTAATGCTCAGCTTGCCGCGATTGACGTTGTGGAACATCGGGTTTTGTTCGGGGTCGGGCTGGTCGCCGACGATGGGTCGGCCCAGGCGCATGTAGTCCAGACGCTGGCGGGTTTCAACCTTGATGACCTCGGCGCCCATGTCGGCCAAAACCATGCCGGGGATTGCGCCGGCCAGCACCCAGCCGAAATCCAGCACACGGTAGCCGGACAAGATGCCGCCATTTTCAGACCTGTCTATCGTGCTCATGGTGCTCCGCGCGCTTGCGACTTACGGTTACTCTCTGGCTGGGACGATAAAGGCGGCCAGCGCGGGCATTACGGCGAGAACGCCCGCCGCCGCAATTTTGGTGTAACCGCCGCCGTACACGAGGCTCACCGCCCACAACCCCGCGAAGGCCGCCGCCCCCACAATCATACCGGCGATGATGATGACATCGGGCCGGTGGTTCTTGCGGATGGCAACCTGCCGCGCAATGAGACAGCTGGCCAGAAACACCACCACGGCGATGATGGCAATGCGGATTACCAAGTTGCGTCCCTCATCTCTATCACCCTAATCCTCTCCCATCAAAGGGAGAGGGGACTAGCCCCGGTCATTGCGAGCGTAGCGCGGCAATCTCGTCGCCGGGTGCACTTCGTTGAGGCAGCGGGATTGCCACGTCGCTGGCGCTCCTCGCAATGACAAATCTGCAACTTCATCAGATAATCCCCGTTTGGTGGAGTTTGACCAATTCTGCGGAGGAGAAGCCGAGGCGACCGCACAGTATCTCGCGGTTGTGCTGGCCCAGGGTGGGCGCCGGCGTGGGCGGCGCGACGTTGGCGTCGGCCAGACGGTAGGGCGGGCCGGGATAGGCCACCGGGCCGGTGTCGGCGCGGTCAATCTCCACGAACAGGTCGGCTAGGGAAGGGTCGTTGCGGACTTCCTCGTAGGTGCGGACGGGCGCCAGTGGGATGCGATGCTCCAGGGCGATTTCCAGCAACTCGGCCTTGGTATAGTCGGCCAGCCATTCCTCCAGGTATGCGTCTACTTCGTCGGCGTATAGGTTGTTCATGGTGGTGCGGTTGCGGAGGCGCGGCTCCTGCGACCACTCCGGACTGCCCATGATTTCCAGCAGCCGGCCCCACTGCCGGCCCTCGGGCGAGCCGACGAAGATGTGGCCGTCCTTGCAACGCAGGATGCAGTTCGGGTAGGGAAAATCCAGGGCGTGGTGGCCGGTGCGACGGGTTACGCGCCACTGATACACGGCCATCAACGCCTCGGGGCCGTTGTAGAGACCGGCCATCGTCTCGGCCTCGGCGATGTCGATGTGCTGGCCGCCGTGCTGTTGCCTACCCAGCAGCGCCATAACGATGGACGATGCCGCCGCCATGCCAGCGAAGTAGCCAACTTCGGGGGTGCCAAAGGTCAGCGGCTCCCGGTCGGGTTCGCCCAAACCCTCGTTGATGCCGCTGGCCGCCGCCAGGTTGATGTCGTAAGCCCGATAGTTGCGCCACGGCCCGGACAGCCCATAAGGGCTGATGGATGCCATAACCAGATTGGGGTTTCCAGCAGCCAGCGTGTCGTAGTCCAGGCCCAGCCGGGCCATGTCGGACGGCGGCGCGTTGTGAACCACCACATCGGAATCGGCAGCCAGCCGGGCCAGGATGCTGCGTCCGGTGGGTGTTTCCAGGTTGGCAGTGACGCCCTGCTTGTTGGCGTTGAGGTACAGGAACAGGCCGCTGCGCTCCGGATGCGGGATGTCATCAGGCCAGGGGCCGTAGCGCCGGGCGGCCTCGCCCACGCCTGGCGGCTCCAGCTTGATCACATCAGCGCCGGCGTCGGCCAGCAGTTTGGAACAGTAAGGCGCAGAGAGCATCGAGCCGACTTCCAGCACACGGAGGCCGGAGAGGAGGGAGTAGGTCATGGTCTTGTCAGTCCTATGGATTGGACCGGGTCATGCGCAGGGTATGGTTAAAAATCTCATCAAAGAATTCGTTCTGCCGGATTTCGCTTGACAAGAGTTCTACCAGCAAAAAATCTTTTTCAAACAATCTGCTCTGTCTAACACGCCGGCGCATTTCGGTAGTGATTACACCGGCGACAAGAAAGTTCTTGCATCGTGAGTTGACTGCTATTGCTGCTTGGGCGGATTTTTCGGCGGCGCCTAATCGTTCCAACGCTCCTGCTGGGTCAATGCCGCCTTTAATTTCTACGGTAGCATCTAAAGAATCTCCGTGGCGGAAGGCAACGTCAGGTTCAGAACTGAAGACCATCACAAAATCATCCGACAGATGGTACTGGTCGCTTTCCGGATTGGTAGGTATGGAATTGACATCAGGGTATGCTGGATCTACCAGCAATCCATTCTCAAAAAGATACCGGAGTAGCAGACTGCGGAGTCGTTGCTCCGGTAACTGCCCCATCTTGTTGCGTATTGAGCCATCAAAAGAAATCCCAATTGAGGCAATCATTGTGCGATAGCCATTCTCAAGTGTCCAATCGACCGTGTTCCCAATGATAGATGAAATAAAGCTGTTATACAGACCCGCAACCCGGACCGCGGACGGCGCTGTAACCCGAGGTTTGCGTCGTCGCAGCGTTGGATCAATTTCCCAATTGTCGACCGATACAGCCTGTTCCTGTACCTCTTTGCCGGACAGACCATTGATGCCTCGGTAATACAAAGAAACGAATGGTTCTGCCACCAGCATATCAGGGTGGCAGAACACGCTGACCGGGCTTTGCCCGAGGGAACGCACGTGTTCCCATCCCGCTTGGGAAATCAAGTAAGATTCAATGGAATCTGTGAAGACAAACTGGTTGCTCAAGTCTGACACCGCTTGCCATGCCCGCAAATCCAAGCGTCTTTGCAGTGTGCTCGTCAAATCTTGGGAACGCAGTTCTCTGGTAAATCGGCGATAGTCACTGCTCATCTTCGCACCCACCAATACACGCACTTTCGCAGTTCCTTGCGCCCAAAGCGGCCCATTTGCTGACTGGCGTTGCCCTTGCCTCGGGCCAATGTCCAGATTATTTTCGTCCGGAAACCGCACTGCTCGGCCAGGTCGGACAGTATCAAATCCACCGGCACTTCTTCACCGTGATACTGCACGTTGTCGTTTACCATAAATACTGATGCCCCTGGTTTGCAGACCCGGGCCAGCTCGGTGATAACCACCACCATCTCCATAAAGTAATTTCGCACCAGACGGATGACGTGGGGGTTAGGCAATTCGCCACGCTCATTGGCCCACGCGAGTGAATCCTCTATTTCCGAGATTGTCGGTTGCCGGTCAAACAACGCCAGAGCATCGCGATGGCTGGACGCCAGTTGCTCCCGCTTGGAACGATTCTCGACCGTAGCCGACAACAAACGCTGGCGTAATTCGCTGATTCCATGGTTATCGTACCCGAGCCAGGCCAGCTCCAGAGCATAGGTGCGAGTGTAATCGTATCGGTTAGCATAAGGCGGAGAGGTAATCACGGCATCTATGGAATTTGTTGGCAAATCGGGCAGGGCATCGTAGCAGGAACCCTCAATTATGCGAACACGGTTGGGCGTGTCGGAATCGGCCAGCATCGGCAAGTCGGTTGCGATAGTTTCCAACTTGTTGCGCAACGATTCAGAGTACGGCAATACACACCGCTTTTCCATTTTCGCCTTGAGTCGCCGGCCGGAACGATGGTCCCACCGGAGGTATTGGCCGTCCTTGCTAGTCCAGCTGGCATCTTCCAGCGCAGACATCGCCGCCAGAGCCAGCAAATCGGTCTCCGGACCTGGCTCCGCCTGTCGCAGCCGGTTCCGAGCGACGGCTATCGCCTGTTCGCTCTCCGCCGGGAAAGCCTTTTCCGTGATGCGTATATGCGGAAATGAATCTTGCAGCAATGTCTCGGCTCCGCCAGTCGCCGCTACGCACGCCAGCAACTCGGCCGCCTGACGCCGTAAAACCGGCCGGTCGGCAACCGAGGCAGTCAGTAGCCCGTTGGCAATCCTGACACCCACCGGCAGTATCTCTATCCCGATTCCGTCCCAGCCCTCATGGGCTGCGGTAATCGGAGCTACGCCAGTACCCGCAAAGGGGTCGAGCAATCGGCCCCGGTTTTCTCGGCCCCGATTGTCGAGGAATCCGAGCAGGTATCGCACCAGTTCGACGCTGAACCCCTCTTTGAATTTGAACCATCGGAAACCGGCGGCTCGTTTGTTCAATTGCCACGAAACCAACGCGCGCGACAAGTCGGGATTAACCGTGATCCGGTCGCCAAAACGAGCCAGCAATTTATCCCGTTGGCGTGTTTGGATATAGTTCCGGTTAGAATCGGCAGTAGAAGATTCCGGCAGCGGTTCAAGTTCGGTCATAGATTCAAGGCGTGCTGTCATTGCTGTCCTGGTGGAGTGTATGTCTATTTTTGGAGCAAGTCCGGACTTGGGCCAAGTTTCACCCAACGCGTCTTATGCCGTCAACCCCGCAGCGGTCAGTATGCTACACTGGCGCCACTAGTTTTATAGTCACATTACCCACCCCTGTTTCACTAACTAAGGAGGCTCCTTATGCCTAACAAGCGCGGCACCGGCTTGATTATGGTCTGGTGCGACGTTCCCGCCGAAGCCGAAGAAGAGTTTAATCATTGGTACAACACGGAGCATTTGCAGGAGCTGCTGTCGGTGCCCGGTGTGTTGAACGCGGCCCGCTACGAGGCCACCAGCAGCGGCCCCAAGCATCTGGCGATGTATGAACTGGAAAGCGTTGCCGTGGTCGACACCGATGCCTTCAAGAACCGCCCACCCACGCCCTGGGGCCAGAAAGCCGGCCCGCGGGCGGTGGCGACGACGCTGATCAACAACGTGTATCAGATGATTCACCCCGCCAGCCTCAGCGACGAGCTGGCCGACGCCGATATGTCGCCGGCGTTGCAGATTGGCCGGATGGACGTACCCGCCGAGGCCGACACCGAGTGGAACAACTGGTATTCCACCGTGTACGTGCCCAACTACGAAAAGGTGGACGGGTGCATCCGCGGTCGCCGCTGGAAGTCGGTGCGCGGTGAGCCTTCCTACGCGACTGTTTACGAGTTTGCGAATCCGGAAGTGTCGTCCACCGCTCCCTGGCTAGAGCAACGCGACATTCATCCCGACAACGTCCGGATGCGCGAAGTGATGACCCACGCCGCCGGGTCGCCGGGCATCTGGCGCAAAACCTTCCAGATTTAGCAGACCCGGCCGTTGCGAGGACCGGAGCAACGGGGCAATCCCGGCATCGTGGCGACGGCCGTTGCCGCGATGCCTTTTTGGGTTCCGGCCTGCTACGGAACGACGGTTATGCCAGACTCTGCTCAATGGGAAAGGGTGAGGGAGATGGTGAGGGTAACGTCTCATGACGACGATGATAATTAGACCCTCTCCCGGTGGGAGGGCGGTTGGGGTGTGGGGTGCGACCCTGGCCGTACTCATCGTGCTGGTTTGGGCCGTCTGGCCTGCCGTGACCCAGGCTCAGGACATTTCCGGGTTGGACACGCAGCGGACAAAAGGCATCGCCGGCCCCTATGCTATCGAAGCCGAAGCTAAACCGTTGCCGTCGCTGCAGGCTGCCCACCACATTATCAAGGTTACGGACGCAGCGTCGGGGGCGCCGGTCGACGATGTGCGCGTCCGGGTGCTAACGTCGTTGCAGGGCAGTGAGCACTCGGGCTGGGCCCACGCCATCAGTCCCAACACGCCGGGGGTATATTCGGCGACCATTGAGATCAAGGAGCCTGGCATCTGGGAAACCACACTGCTCATCGAACCGCTGGACGGCGGTTCCTACGGCCTCGACGGGTTCACCTTTGAGGTTGTTGCGCCATCGCAGAATCGGGCGGCGGGGTTCGTGTTCCTGGGTGTAGCCGTGGTGCTGGCGGCGGGCGCCGGTTATCTGGTTTGGCAGATTCGGCGGAACCAGCGTCAGCGCGCTGCCCGCGAGATTACGTAGATGAACATTGCATCAGTGGTGCGCCGGCGCTGGTGGATGGCCGCCGGTGTTGCAGCGGGTTTGGCGGCGTTGCTGGCCGGCGCCGGCGTGGCGTCGGCCCACCAGGGCATCCCGCCCGGCCAGACTGCGCTGACGGCGTGGGGAGTCACGACCAATCCGTTGCCCAGCCTCATTCTGCTGTTGACGGTTTACCTGTACGTAAACGGTCTCAACAACTGGCCGAATCCCAGTCATCGCGTAACCGTCTGGCAAAAGATTAGCTTTGGCGCCGGCATTGTGGTGCTGTTCGCCGCCCTGCAATCGCCCATTGAACCGCTGGCCGAGCACTATTTCTCGATTCACCAGGCCCAGCATCTGATGGTGCGCATGATTGGCCCGCTGCTGGTGTTGCTGGGGGCGCCGCTAACGCCCATGCTGCGGGGGATGCCCACCTGGTTGCGGCAAGGAGTGGTGCGGCGCATCGTTCGGATGCCACTGGCCCGCTGGGTGTACGGCAAGATAACCAATCCGATACTGACCACAGGCACGTTCCTGGGCTTGCTATACATCTGGCAGGTACCTGGCCCCCACGACCTGGCGGTGCATAACGACCTAGTGCACTGGTTCATGCACGTAACGATGCTGGCCAGCGGGTTCCTGTTCTGGTGGATCGTCATCGACCCCAAACCGCGGCGGTCGCGGCTGCACTACGGCCTGCGCATCCTGTATCTGGGCCTGATTGTGCTGCCGAACACGCTGCTGGGCGCGGCCATCACCTTCCGGGAGGACGTTATCTACACGGCCTACCAGGAACTGCCCCGACCGTGGGAAGGGCTGTCGTTCATCACCGACCAACGGTTGGGCGGGTTGATGCTGTGGGTGCCGGGAGACATGATGAGCATAATATCGGCCGGCATCGTGATGATGATGTGGTACAACCGGGAGATGGAGTTGAACCCCAACCCGCCGATGCCAGTGCCGGTGGCGAAGGACGAGGAGAGCCCGCCTTCCAGCTAGGCGGGCGGTGATATGGCTACCGGCCTCTTAGCTTGGGATCGAGTACGTCGCGCAGGGCGTCGCCGAGGATGTTGAATCCCAGCACGGCCACGAATATGAAGATGCCGGGGAACAGCAGCAGCCAAATGCCGGTTTCGGGGGCCTCTTTGCTGGCAACGGTCAGGATTCCTCCCCAGCTGGGGTCGTCGGGAGGGGCTCCGACTCCCAGGAAGCTGAGGGATGCCTCGATTATAATGGCAAAGCCCAGGTAGTAGGTGGCCATGATGAGGTATATGGCGAAACAGTTGGGCATGATGTGGCGGAAGACGATGCGCCCGGGACGGGCGCCCACTGCCCGGGCTGCCGTTACGTAGTCCATTTCCTTGAGCGTCAGAACCTGTGAGCGAACGGTGCGAACCACCGGCGCGATCATCCCGATTACGATGGCGAGGATGACGTTGTTCAACGAAGGGCCGAGGATAGCCATGATGGCGAGGGCGAGGATCAAACCGGGCATCGACATGAGAGCATCGATCAGGCGCTGGATGGCGAGGTCGACCACGCCGCCGGCGTAGGTGCTCACGATGCCGAGGACGAAACCGGCCGAGATGCCGATGAGTACGCTGCCAATGCCCACGTATAGGGAGATCCACGAACCGTAAAGCACCCGGCTCAGCACGTCTCGCCCGATGATGTCGGTGCCCATTGGGTATTCCAGGCTGGGATCGAGGAATATACCTCCCACGGATTCGTAGGGATCGCCCACGGGCAGGAGGCTCAGACGGGAACTGATGGCAATCAGGATAAGGGCAATTGTGATTACAGCGCCCACGGCTCCCAGCGGTTTGCGTTTGGCCAGGACGCCTGCCGACCGAAATGCAGCCGGAACTCGCAACAATGCGGATTGGGTACTGGCAAGGCCGTCCTGGGAGCCTATTTCATGCGTTACCATGCTGTTTTCTCCGAAGATGGGGGGATTGCTTTACTGGTAGCGAATCCTGGGGTCAAGCAGGCCGTAAGCAATGTCAATTGCCAGATTCAGGAACATCACGACCGCCGCGACGAGCACAACCACCGCCTGAATTACCACGAAGTCCCGGTGGATGATGGCATCGATGAGCATTGTCCCTACCCCCGGCACCAGGAAAATGACCTCCACGATTATCACCCCACCCAGGAGGCGTCCAAACTGGTAGCCCGATATGGTAATGATGGGCAGGATTGCGTTTTTGAGGGCGTGGCGTCCAATCACCCCAAACTCGTTGAGCCCCTTGGAACGGGCGGTCCTCACGTAGTCGTCCCGCATGACCTCCAGCATCGAAGAGCGGGTGACCCTGGCGGTAAACGCCAGGTCATGAAACGCGATAGCCAAGGCAGGGAATATCATTTGTTGCAGGTTGGTGAGCGGGTTTTCCCACAAGTTTGCGTAGTCCAGCGGAGGTAGCCAATCGAAGACGTAGGCCAGGACATACGTTACTACGATGGCGATCAGGAACGTGGGCATGGCGATGCCCAGGAGGGCGAAGATACGGCTTACGTAATCCAGCCCGGTGTCCTGCTTTACGGCGGACAGGATTCCCAATGGAACCGCCACCAGAAAAGCAATGCCCATGCCCATTACCGCCAGTTGCATGGTGGTGATGAACCTGGCTCCCAACTCGTCCATGACCGGGGTCTGGTACCAAAGCGACTCCCCCAGGTCCCCACGCACCATGTGCCATATCCAGTCGCCGTATTGGATGTGAACCGGCCGATCCAGTCCCAGCTTTGCCCGCAACCTTGTGATGTCGGCAAGATCGACGCGGCCACCCTCGCTGGGGTCGGTCCCGGTGAGGATGAGCATGGCGGTATCACCGGGAACGATCCACATCAGCATAAAGATGATGATCGTTACGATCAGGATCGTGGGAATAAAGAGGAGCAATCTTCGAATGATGTAAGTGGTCACCATTACCCCCAAGGGTTTAGCGCAAGGGTTTAGCGCGACGACTGGCTTACGGACTGACGCTCATTTATGGCTGGTAGCCGGTACCTACCGGTGGTTTCTGGGCGTTCTCATCCCACCAGGCGGCATCCCACTTGTGTACCAACTGAATGGTCCTCGGCACGTGGTAGTTTTTGATTCTGTAGTCCAGCGCTCCGCCGGCGTGCATCCAGCCTATTGGCAGGTAGTGGGGAACGTCTTCGCGCAGGAGATCTACCATCTGCGCAAAAATCAGCTTGCGCTTTTCCGGGTCCAGCTCTCTGGTTTGGGCATCTTTGAGTAGATCGAACTCGGGTGTGGTCCAGTTCAGAGAGTTCCGCATGGTGTCGGTCCCGTACCACTGGTTCAGGATGTCGGACGGGTCCGGAAGAATAATGCCACTGCCGCAGGAGGTGATTATTTCGTAATCGTTGCTTCTCCGGTTGGCGTAGAGGGTAGCCACATCGGTGGAGACGATGTTCATGTCCAGGTTGAGTTCCCGCTTCCAGATCTGGCTAACCAACTGAGCCTGGGTCGCGGTGCATCCGGTAAGAATCGAGGAGATTGTGCCGCTGAACCCGTCGGGATAACCGGCTTCCGCCAGTAGCCGCTTGCCCTCTGCCAAATCGGCCAGGGATTTGCTACCGTCAGCTTCGCGCCGGTAGCCTGGCAACTGATAAAGGTCCTCGGTAGTCTCGTTGGGGGCATACCCGACGTGGAAATGGGTGCCTACGGTGCCGTTGCCACGGAGGATTTTTTCTACGATCTCCTCATGGTCGATGACCAGCCACATAGCGCGGCGGACCCTGGGATCGTCGTAGGGCTTGATTTGCCAATTGAAGGTGATACCGCTGCGCTGCACATTGGTCATGAACAGGGCTCTCATCGTGCCGTCGGTATCGCGTTCCAGTTGTTCCACGAATTCGGTGTAGGTAGACAGAACCGGGTAATAGGTGCCGTCGGCCTGACCTACTTTCAGAGTGGCGATGGACCTGGCTACATCCTGAATGAGGAAGACCTTGAAGCCGTCGAAGAAGGGACGCGGCGCTTTGAAGTAGTTGGGATTCCGAACGTATTCGTAGCCCTCCTGCTTCTGCCAGCTCCCTTCCTTGAAGATGAAGGGGCCGGAGCCGAGCATATTTTCGGGGCAGCAGTTAGCATCTTCCTGACTCAGCGAACCGGCCACGTGTTCCGGGTACATTTTCATGTAGTCGGAAGCCAGATTGACCATGAAGGTCGCTGCCGGGAACTTGATAGGCATACGCACGGTCTTGTCGTCTATCGCCTCGGCGGTCTGGTATTCATAGAAATCCCTGGAAATCCCTGAGGCTGTTGGTTCTACCGCGGAATGCGTCAGGCAACACGATTCGGTCGAGGCTGAACACAATGTCGCTGGCCTTGACCGGTTCGCCGTCGGTCCACTGGGCATCGGCTAGGTGGAACGTGTAAATCGTGCCGTCGTCGCTCATATCCCAGCTTTCCGCCAAGTCGCCGATTATCTCATCGGGGTTAACCGGGTCGTATTCCAACAGCTGATTAAACCGAGGGCCGGAGGGCGTAAGGGTGGTGGTCAGGCTGGCGCCATAGTGGACATCCCAGAACCCGGGGTTATTGCGGGCCACCCAATTCATGGTTCGGCCATGCTTGCCACGGGAAACCCAGTCGTCGGGGGATGGCGCAACCGCTTCCGGTATAGCCGTAGCGTCGGCGGGCTGCGCCGGGTCCTGGGCAACCGGAGCCGCGGTGGCAACAACCGGGTTGTCAGGCGCCGGTGCATCAGTAGCCTGGGGCGCCGGCGAGGTTGCCGCGCCTCCGCAAGCGATGAGCAAGATCAGGGTCAGCAACCAGGGGATCAGGATTAAGCCTTTCGGGACTGGGTTTAAACGCCGCATCACGTTTCTAACCTCCACATTCGTGTCAGAACAGATTTTGCCAATCTGCATGGACCAGCAACGCTGGGTAGGTTCTTCACATGGGCTGTATTCCGCCGAAGTTCGTTCCGCCACCTCGGCTCAAAAACCCTTTTGATAGTTCGCTATCATAATTCGCAATTATGAAAATCGTCAAATTGCATTACGCTATATTTACCTGTTATCAATATCTAAATCGTAAATAACTTCTGCTTTTATAATCAGGTTTATTCGATATAACCAAAACAGCGTGTCTCTTCGTCTCGGGACGGTCTGACCGGAGACGCCCCTCACCCCAACCCCTCTCCCACGAGGGGAGAGGGGTTATAACCCGTCATTGCCAGGAGCGCAGCGACGTGGCAACCTCGATGAGGCTGAACACACGTCGGCGAACCGCCGTTGCTACGACAACGAGATTGCCACGCTACGCTCGCAATGACAGAGTGGGTACGTATGAGCCAATGACAAAGCGGGTACGTATGAGCCGTTGCTTCGCATTGACCGGGGTTGGTGCAGATTGTAGTATGCGGCAATCGCACTTTCAGGTTGATAGGCTGATGGTTATTAGAGACGGAAACCAGACGCACGCCAGGCCGGAGCCCCGGTTTGACTGGTTTATTCCCATTGACGGGGATGGCGACCGGGCGGGTACGCTGCGGGCGCAGCGGCCGCCGACTTTTGACTACCTGACCGACGTGGCCAGGACTGCTGAAGCCTGCGGGTTCTATTCGATGCTGATACCGACGCGGTTTGCCAACGGGCTGTTTGGCGAGGACGCTCCGCTGGCCGAGACGTGGACCACCGCAACGGCATTGGCCGCCGTTACGTCGAAAATCCGGTTCCTGGTGGCGGTGCGGCCGGGGTTTATCGCGCTGGGATTATTTGCCCAGATGGCAGCGGCGCTGCACCAGATTTCCGGCGGCCGGCTGGATCTAAACATCGTGCCCGGCGGCATCCAGAATGACTTTGAACGGGTGGGTGAGGTTAGCGACCACGCCACCAGATACGAGCGCGCCGAGGAGTTCATTGAAGCTTGCCGGGCCCTGTGGCAGCAGCCGCAGCCGGTCAGCTATGCCGGCGATTTCTACCGACTGGAAGGGGCGTACTGCTCGCCCGCGCCCGGAGAGGATGCGCCACGTTTCTACCTGGGCGGCGCATCGCCGCGGGCCGTGGGCCTGTCGTCGCGGCAGGCTGATGTTCACCTGGGCTGGATTGAGCCGCTGGCAGATACGGCGCAACGCGTCGCCGACCTTCGGGAACAGTTCGACGCCACCGGACGCCCGCTGACGCTGGGTCTCCGCACGCACCTGGTTATCCGGGACGACGAGGCAACCGCCTGGGCGGACGCCCGCAGCCTGATCGCCGATGCCGCCCCGGAAGTGAAGGCGCAACGGCAATCGGCAATCGTGGGCACGCCGATGGTGGGACAGCAGGCGCAGGCTCGCGTGGCTGAAGACCACCGGCTGGGCCGGCACCTGTGGAACGGGTTGTCGGAGGTGCGGGTGAACTGCGGCAGCGCGCTGGTGGGAACGCCGGAGCAAGTGGCCGGTGAGTTGCTGGGATACTGGCGGCTGGGCATTGATGAGTTCATCCTGAGCGGCTTCCCTCACGTTGAGGAGTGCCACCGGGCCGCCGAGCAGTTGCTGCCCCGCCTGCGCGAACTAATCGCCGCTGAGCCGACCGCCTGACCGATGGTTGCTTCCCGGCGCGGGCCAAGGTAGCCGATTACCGCGATGCAGAGCATGCTCCTTTTGCTGTGGCTGCTGCCCCGCCGGATTCGCTCGGCGTGGGGACTGCTGGCGGTTACGGCGTTTGGGGTGCTGGCCGCCGTAACCATCATGGCGCTGGGGGCGATGTACTCCCACGCGCTGGCTGAGGCCGGATTGCGCCACTCGCTGGCGGTAACGCATCCGGTGGTCATCAACACGCAGGTGGTAGTACGAAACCGACCCCTTGGCCCCGAGGACTACGCCACGCTGCGCACCAAAATCGAGGCCATTATCGACAGCGAGACGGGCTACCTGCTGCGCGACCGACATCGGTACGCCAAGGTACTGCCGATGATGCCGTTGACCCAGGAGGGGAGTCCATACGGCATATCCGATGTTCCCCTGGGGCGACCGTTTTTCGTCACCGGTTTCACCGAACATTCCCGCCTCATCGACGGACGCTGGCCGGGGGATGGCGTCGGGTCTGACGAGGACGGGCGTCCGGTGATTGAAGCCGTGTTCGGTTCCGACACGGCCCGGCACATGGGTTGGGGCGTGGGCAAACGGGCCTGGCTGGTCGTGTTCCCGGGCGCCAGGGACGAGCCGCACAAGTACATCGCCGTCGACATCGTGGGCATTGCCGAGGCCATCAACCCGCAGGCGGAGTACTGGATGAGTTCTGCCGATTACTTCCGCCTGGGCGACTGGGACGGCCGGCCGATTGCGCCGCTCTATGTAACCGAGACGGCGTACTTTGACGGGATTGGGAAACAGTACCCAACGCTGGTCGGCGACTACGGCTGGTTCCTGTACATCAACCCCGACATCATCACCGCCGAAACGGTGCAGGACACGCGGGAAAACCTGACCGCGCTGGAAACCGACATCAACAGCCAGTTCCCCCGCTCCTACGTGCTGACCGGGCTGGAGAACAGCCGGGGCACCGGATTGCTGGCCGCCTATCAGCGTGAACTGACGCTGGCGCGCGCGCCCCTGTTCCTGTTCATTTCGCTGGTGGTGGTGGTGATTCTGTACTTCCTGGCGCTGGCGGTGAGCCTGCTGGCCGGCGCGCGCTCCGCGGAATCGTCGATGCTGCGGAGCCGTGGGGCCAGCGTGGGGCAGGTGGGCGGCCTGCTGGCAATGGGCGAAGGTCTGATTGTGCTGGTGGCTACGCTGATCGGGCCGCTGCTGGCCTGGGGCATCGGTTCGGCGCTGCTGATCAACACGCTGAATCCTGCCGACCGCGCCGGCATCGGGGACACACCGATCGCCGTGGGCCTGTCCTGGCAGATGTATGCCATGGGCGCCATTGGTGGATTGCTGAGCCTGGGGGTGCTGACCGTGGCCGGCGGGAATCTGGCGCGCCTGGGGATACTGGATTTCCTAAGAGCGCGGTCGCGCCCCCCCGGTGCTCCCTGGCTGCAACGTTATTACATTGACGTGCTGGCCGTGGTGGCATTGGCGGTGCTGGTTTGGCAGATTCGGCAGCGCGGCGGCTTCGTGGAGGGGAACCTGACCGGACGTGGCCCGGCGCTTGATCCGTTGCTGCTGCTGGCGCCCTCGGCGGCGCTGCTGGCGTTGGCCTTCCTGATGCTGCGCGCTCTGCCGTGGGCGATGACCGTTGCATCCTGGGCGGCACAGCGGGCGGCCCCGGCGTGGGTGTCGCTGGTGTTGCGGCAGATGGCACGGCACTCCCTGCCCTACGCATCGCTGACGGTGGTGGTTACGCTGGCGGCGGCGTTGGGCGTGTTCGCCGGCTCCTTCCAGACCACGCTGGCCCGCAGCGAGGCCGACCAGGCCAGCTTCCGGATTGGGGGAGACCTCACGCTGGGCGGAGCCAGTTTCATCGGGCGCACCGAGGAGCAGCGGGTGGCGGCGTTAAACGAAATAGAAGGCGTAAACGCGGTGGCGGCGATAATCCGTGAGCCGGTTGGATTCATCGACGGGCCGTCGCAACGGGGCACGGTTTTGGGAGTGGACCCGCTGACGATGCCTATGGCTTCGTGGTGGCGCGACTCGTTCGCCGACGGCGAGCCGGCTCCGCTGGACAGCCTGATGGCGCCGTTGCGGCGGACGCTGACGCCTCAGGCGTCGGGCATAGCGCTGCCCCTGGGCACCGAGCGCATCGTAGTGTGGGCGCGCCGGGATGATGGGCGGGAGTTAGGTTCGTCGGTGCCGCTGCCGAGCTATCGGCTGTGGGCACGGATCGGCGATGAGCGTGGGTTCTATCGCAACCTGGAACTGGGAGTGCTGGCCCCACAGTTTGGCACTGCAGAAGGGTGGCAATGGCTGAATGCGGACATGCCGGAGGTCGGTTCGGACGGCGTAATACACCAGTGGCGCGTGGTGTCGGTGCACATTTCGGGTGAAGCCTTCGCCCGCACGCCTCCCGGCGGTTTGTCGCTGGATGACGTGACGGCCTACGGAGCGGGACTGCCGCCGGCCGGCGAAGTGGTGGAAGGGTTTGAAGACGTGGGGCCGTGGACGGCGTTGCCCCAGGCCGGGGCGGTGCCGGACCGGGCCGAACGCACCGCCGATGGCGCGCGCTCGGGCGCCGTGGGGATGCAGATACGGTGGGAGGAGCCGTTGGGCCGTTCGCCGCGGGGCATCGTGATTCCGCCGGGGCCGCTGCCATTGCCGGCCATCGCGGGGCCCGGGTTCTCGGCGGGCCAACCGGCGCGAATTACCGTGGATGGTTACGTGGTGCCCACGCACATCACAGCCACGGTGAGTCATTTCCCGACGCTGGACGAGGGCCGGTCGTTCGTGGTGGTGTCGGTACACGAGCTGCGGGCGTGGCTGTCGCAGGCGCCGGGAGCGCAAGCGGTCACCCCCAACGAGTGGTGGTTCGGCGTTGCCGAGGGAGCCGACCGGCAGCAGGTGTCGGCGGACATTCTGGACATCGGCTACCGGCTGTCCTTCCTGCGCGACCGGGCCAAGGCCGTTGACCTGGCCACGCGCAACCCGCTGGCCGGCGGAGCCTGGAACGCACTCACGGGCATCGGGCTGGCGGCGTTGGCGCTGGCGGTCGGTCTGGCCCTGTGCGCTCATGCTGCGGTGGCCGTGCGCGACCAGCGGGTGGATATGTCGGTGGGCGCGGCGCTGGGCGTACCGCGCTGGCAGCGCTACGCCGGCTTGGGGCTGGAACGGCTGATTATCGCCGTGCTGGGGATCGTGGTGGGCGGACTGGCCGGCTGGGGTCTGGCCTGGTGGACGCTGGGTGAAATGGCCGGGGATGCCTTCGGCCGGACGGTTACGCCGCCCATAATATTTGTGGCGGAGGGGCCCTGGCTGGTGGCCACGTTCATCTGCCTCACGGTGGCGGCAGCAGTAGCCATCGGGCTGGCCAGCACGGTGGCCGGACGGTTGCGTCCGCCGGAAGTGTTGCGGGAAGCGGAGTAATGGAGCATACCGGCAGCTACGTTTAGACGGTTGCAAAACCTGTCATTGCGAGCGCGGCGTGGCAATCTCGATTGCATAATGCAGATACTTGGGTGCATGGGGCGCGTTCGTATCGGCGGTTCCGCCATCATAAGGCGGTGATATAATTCGGCCACGGGGAAATCGGTCAACTTGATGACACCTTATCAACGTGTAAAACGCAATGCCGCTCTTGCTATGACGGCGATAGGCAGCATCGCCTTTGCAGGTACGTTGGCATTGCTGTTTTTTGGCATCGCTGTTTTTGGGTAGCTTGGAAATCACTCTATTCCTTTCCGGTGTCAGCTTGGGGTTTCTGCTAGTTGGCTTTCAACAGGAAATCGATGCACTGGCAGCCGTCGCTGAAAATTCGCAAAGGGAGGAGTAAGATGGTCAGTAATTTGATTACCGCTATATCAGGCAACAGCGTCTGGGAATACCGCTGGGCAATACTTCCGGTTGTCATCGTCGTAATCGGTGCAATCGCATTTGTGGCAATCTCTCTCACCAAGTCCCCATAGGCGACAATCAGGATAGGCGACAATCAGGGACGGCGTGAACTTGGCGTCCTGTAGTGACGCAAACCGGAAACAACCAGTGACCACACCGTCTCCAAATCAGCTTTTCTTTGGTGATAACCTGCCCATCCTGCGGGAGCACATCGCCGACGAAAGCGTTGACCTGATTTACCTCGACCCGCCTTTCAACTCCAACGCCGACTACAACGTGCTGTTCCGGGAACGGAGCGGTGAGCAGTCGGCGGCGCAGATTACCGCTTTCAATGACACTTGGCGCTGGGGGTGGGAAGCGGAGGCCGCCTACCGGGACGTTGTGAACAGCGGGCCGCCGCAGCTGGCCGACCTGCTGCAGGCAATGCGCGGGTTCCTGGGTCAAAACGATATGATGGCCTACCTGTCCATGATGGCTCCCCGCATTGCCGAACTGCGTCGGGTGCTGAAACCTGCCGGCAGCATCTATCTACATTGCGATACCACTGCCAGCCATTTCCTGCGCCTGCTGCTGGACGCCACTTTTGGAGCCATCAATTTCAAAACGCAAATTGTCTGGAAGCGCACCAGCGCCCACAGCGATACCCGGCAAGGACGCCGGCAGCATGGCCGGATACAGGACGACATCCTGTTCAGCACCAAAAGCGACGGATGGACCTGGAACCCGGTTTATACCCCATACGACCGGGAATATGTTGAGGAATTTTACCGGCACATCGAACCGGAGACGGGACGCCGCTACACCCTTGACAACATGACCGGGCCGGGCGGCGCCAGGCGAGGCAACCCTGAATATGAGGTGATGGGCGTGACCCGCGCCTGGCGTTACAGTCGGGAACGAATGCAGGAACTGATTGCCGAGGGTCGGGTGGTTCAAACCAACCCCGGAACCGTGCCCCGCTATAAACGATACCTTGACGAAATGCCCGGAGTGCCGATACAGGATATTTGGACTGACATCCCGCCCATAGGCTCACGATCGGCGGAACGGCTGGGCTACCCCACCCAAAAGCCGGAGGCCCTGCTGGACCGCATCATCCGCGCCAGCAGCAATGAGGGCGACCTGATCCTGGACCCTTTCTGCGGCTGTGGAACTGCGACCGCAGTAGCGGAACGCCTCGGCCGACGCTGGATTGGCATCGACGTCACCCACCTGGCAGTCAGCCTGATGCGCTACCGACTGCAACACTGGTTTGGCAATGACCTCCAGCCCTACGATGTAATCGGCGAGCCCAAGGACCTGGCCAGCGCCCGGGCCTTGGCGCTGGAGAGCGAACACGACGGGCGTTACCAGTTCCAGTGGTGGGCATTGAGCCTCGTACACGCAATCCCGGCTCAGGAACGACGCCGGGGCGCCGACTCCGGTATTGACGGCAATATTAACTTCTTTGACGACAACAGCGGACGGGCCAAGCGCATCATCGTCCAGGTAAAAAGCGGCAGCGTCGGCGTGGCGGAGATACGGGACTTGCGCGGAACCCTGGAGCGGGAAAGAGCCGCCATTGCGCTGTTTATCACCCTGCAGCCGCCCACCCGTCCGATGCTGCAGGAAGCGGCGGCCACCGGGTTTTATCAGCCGGAACATTTCCCGGAGCACCAATTCCCTCGCTTGCAGCTACTCACTATCGAGGAACTCTTTGCCGGCCGGCAAGCTGAATACCCCCGTTTTGCACCGCCGCCGGCCCCTTATGGACGGGGCACGGGCCGGCCATCGCGCCGCATCCGGGAAACCGCCCAGTCCGGGCTGATTTAGGCTCGCCAACTATGATGGCAATTTTGCACCTGGGCTATGTGCTGGCGCGGCGGCGGTTGATTTCGTCGTTCCGCATTGAGCTGACGGTGCTGTTGGGCGTTACGCTGGCGGTGGTGCTGTTGTCGAGCGCGGTGGTCTTCAACGACCTGCTGGCGGAAACGGCGTTGCGTCGAACGCTGACCGAGGCTGAGTCGAGCGACGTGAACATCTGGGTGCGGGTGTTCAACGACCTGGACGACCCTCGCACGGCCACGGCGGCCAGCGACCGGTATCAGCAGGCCAAGCAGTTCGTAGCGCAGCACTTCGTGCCGCCAATGGTGGAAGCCATTGCCGCGGCCTCGATGCAGGTGGAAACCGCAACCTTCTATTTTTCGGGGCGGCCTAACTTGGACTTGCCCAACGATGCGCGCCCGCGGGGGCGGATTCAGTACCTGTCTGGGTTCCAGGAGGGTAAGGGCCGGCTGGTGGCTGGCCGCTGGCCGGCCGTTCCGGACAATCCTGGTTACGACGACAGCACCGGCGCCACCGACGATGTGGTCATCGAGGTGGCGGTAGATCAGGCGGGCCTGGAGTTCCTGGGCATCGAGCTGGGAGAAGGCTTCCAGGTGGTGCCGGCGACGGGGGGCTCCAACCAACCGGCCACCGATGTGGTGCTGGTGGGCATCGTGGAGCCGGTTGACCTGACCGACGAGTACTGGTTCCGGCGGGGTAAGTTGCTGACGTTCCACGACGACGACTGGACGCTGGTGCCGCTGTTCGCGTCGGAGGAAGCCATCCGGCAACAGGTGGGCCGGCGCTATCCGGGGATTTACACCAGCACGGCGTGGTTCCTGCAAGTGGACCGGCTCGGGGTACGGGCCAAACGGGTCGATGAGCTGCAACAGTCCCTTAGGGAGGGTCGTCGGGATGTGTCCAATCATCTCCCCAACGGCAGCACGTCAACGGGGTTGGCGCGGATTCTGGATACCTACGAAGAAAAGCTGCTGCTGGCCCGGATTCCGCTGTTCCTGATGGTGTTTTTGGTAACCGGCATACTCGCCTACTACCTTACCATCACGGCGGGCATGGTAATCCGGGCGCGGGCTGCCGAGATTGCGATGCTGAAAAGCCGGGGCGCAACCACTGGGCAAATTGGCATTCTGACGCTGGTGGAGGGGTTGCTGCTGGCCGGCCCGGCCCTGTTGGCCGGGGCTCTGTTATCCCCGTTGCTGGCGCGCATTCTGGGCGGGCTGGTGTTTGATGCAGCCTGGACGGGCGCGCCGGTTTCGCTGTCGTGGCAAGCCTTCGGGATGGGAGCGGCGGGCGCCGTCCTGGCGGTGGTGGTGCTGTCGCTGGCGACGCTGGTGGCTGCCGGCAAGGGCATCGTGGAGTTTCGGCAGGCGGGCGCCCGTCCGGCCCGGACGCCGTTTGTCCATCGCTACTACCTGGATATACTGGCGTTGGTCATCATCGCCTTTCTGTGGTGGCAAATTTCCAACCGGGGAACGGTGCTGACGCGCGGCCTGGGCAGTCGGGACCTGGAAGTGGATTTCGCCCTGCTGCTGGGCCCGGCGCTGGGTCTGGTTGCGCTGGGTTTGCTGGTGATGCGCGTGTTTCCGCTGGCAGCGGGGCTGTCCTCACGGTTGATGGGGACGGTTGGCCCCGGCTGGTTGGTGCAGGGTTTACGGCGGGTGGCGCGCGACCCGATTGCGCCCGGCAGTCTGGTCGCACTGCTGATGCTGGCAACGGCGCTAGGGGTGGTAGGCAGTGCATTCTCGGCGACGCTGACCCGCAGCCAGGACGACCGGATACGCTACGACGTGGGGGCGGACCTACGCATCATGCACGATGGGGCCCGCAGCACGCGAGCGGTAACCGGAGCATCGGAATTGCTGCCCGGCTCAGCGGAGGTAATGCGAACCGAGGGCAGTTTGCTTACCGAGGGGTTTGGGTCGCAGCGGGTTTCGGTGTTGGGGGTAGAATCCGACCGGCTGGCCGACGCGGCCTGGTGGCGGCCCGATTTCGGCGACGGCAACACGTTGCCGGAACTGATGGATCTGATTGCTCCCAACCCGGCGGCCCCGGAGGGAATAGTGTTACCCGACGGCGCCACCGGGCTGACGCTATGGACCCAAGCCGGCGGCTTTCAGGAGCGGCTGATTAGCGTGGTGGCGCGACTGCGGGACGGCAGTGGAGCGCATTATGACGTGCCGCTGGGCGACGTGGGCGGGTACGAGTGGATGCAGCTGGAGGAGGGCATCGCGCTGCGTGTGGGCCGCACCGGCCGTCGGAGCACCGACGAAATGCTGCCCCGGCTGGACGAACCGCCGCACACCCTGATCAACCTGCAAGTCCTGGGACGCACCGGAGGGGACCGGCCGGGCGTGCTGTTCGTGGAGGGACTGACCGCGCAAACCCCCCAGGGCGACGTGGTAGTATCGCGGCTGGACACGGCAGACAACTGGAGTGTCATCGAGGACTACGTTCGGCCGGGGTTGTATTCACTGGAAACCAGCCGCAGCGTTGCCAGGCCGGGAACGAGTGGGTCGTCGGTGTTCAGCTGGTCGCCGGGCGGTGTCGGCGTGCCCGGATTGCGTCCGGGCGGTGAGGCGCCACCGCTGCCGGCCGTGGTCAGTCCGGGCATCCTGGAGGCAACCGGGTCGGAGGTCGGCGACCGCATCAGCCTGGGGATGTCCACCTTCGCCCTGCCCATCCAAGTGGTTGGGGTCGCCGAGTTTTTCCCCACGGTTGACCCTCGGCAGCAGCCATTCGTGATTACCGACTTGCGGGGGTTCGTGGACTATTCCAACCGCCACAGCCGGCGCATTTTCGGCGGCGCCGGGGAGTTGTGGGTCAACCGGGACATTGCACCCGGCGACCTGTCCACCGCACTGGCGGAAGCCGACCGGGTGGAGGCAAGTTTGGAAGAGCTGGGGTTGAACAGCAGCCGGGTGCTGGTGGCGGAAGAGGAGGCCATGTTACGAGGGGCGCAGCCACTGGCCAACGCCGGCTGGGGCGGGTTGCTGGTGATAATGTTCCTGGCCCTGACCCTGGCCAGCGCATCCGGCATCGCCCTGTTCTGCTGGCTGGACACGCGCGAAAGGCAAACCGAGTTTGCGCTGCTGCGGACGCTGGGTAGCACACGCCGGCAGCTGAATGGCGTGGTGTGGTTCAACCTGGCCATCGTAGTAATCGCCGGCGTTGCGGTGGGCACCTGGGCCGGCGCGCAAATTGGTGCAGCGTTGCTGCCGGTGCTGGAGGTGTCCGAGGGTGGTGTACGCGCCACGCCGCCGCTGATATTTGAAACCGACTGGCGAATGCTGGCCCTGGCCTACGCGGTGCTGGCCGTGGTCAGCCTTGTGACCGTGGCGTGGCTGGCGCTGGTGATCAGCCGGCTGGACGTGCAACGCGTGCTGCGCGCCGGCGAGGGGGGCTAGCGGGCGGGGGCTATGGAACGCTGGTACTCGACGGGCTGGAATCGGGCTTGGGGCCGGAGTGACGATTGTACGCAGGTCTTCGTTAGAGGAGCGGGGAGCCGGTATTTACATGGATGGACAGGATTTTGGGCTGTTGCCTCTCCTTTGGTCTAGTTGCCGATGAAATTTGCGAATGCCTGCGCTGGATTCCCGCTTTCGCGGGATGACGGATCAAATGCGATTGCCCTGACGGCCCGCCCGTCCTTTCGGCGTAGGCCGGAACCCAACCCCCCAATGCTAAAATCAGCCGCATGAGCACCTTTCACCAAACTGAACCTACCGCAAACAACGCCCTGGCAGACCTGCTAAAGCCCATGCTGCCCGGCCTCATTGATACGATTCATCGACTATCCGAGTTGATCGCATGGACTCCCACCGTTGTCGTCTGCCAACGCATTCTGCAACGCCGATTATTGTATCGCTGACACGCTACTTATTGATGGTGAATGGTTAGGGTGCTACCATTCATACCGCAAGTCGACCGCTAGCATACGAATCCGTTCGCCCACCGAATATGGCGCCAACGCTGCGGCTGCTCGATTCGACTGCCAGGCATTTCGTCTAGAAAACACAGCAATGTATGCCGGTTTTTCCACTATCGTATTGAGAAGACATCGGTCGATGGGTCGCAATCCCGAAATGTGATGAATGTGCGACTACGAAACCGTGAAGAGATCGCGATCCGAGAGCCGCGTCGTCCAGCCTACCAAGGTACTCAAGCCGAATTGGAACGCACTCGTGTACCACGACTTCGTACCGTGCGCGATCGGCAGTTTATGATCGTGTGCGAAGACGTCCTCGGATTCACGAAGACCCTTGCCGATGAACAGATGAAATTGGTCGTTACGTCGCCACCTTACAATCTTGGCAAGTCATATGAAACTAGGACTTCTCTAGAGATGTATCTCGCCGAGCAAGAGCAGGTCATCAAAGAATGCGTGAGGTTGCTGCACCCCCGTGGGTCGATTTGCTGGCAAGTGGGTAACTACGTGGACGCCGGGGAGATCATTCCTCTCGACGCTGTTTTCTATCCCATCTTCAAAAAGTTTGGTCTTAAACTTCGCAACCGGATCATATGGCACTTTGGCCACGGATTACACAGCACGCGACGGCTTTCAGGGCGTTATGAAACCATCAATTGGTGGACAAAAAGCGATGATTTCACTTGGAACCTTGATCCGATCAGAGTGCCAGCCAAATACCCCAATAAGCGGCATTTCAAGGGCCCGAACATTGGTGAGTTGTCCGGAAACCCAAATGGAAAAAACCCGAGTGATGTTTGGGAATTCCCAAACGTCAAGAATAACCACCCGGAGAAAACTGCTCACCCTTGCCAGTTCCCGGTTGAGTTGGTGGAACGCCTGGTCCTTTCTATGAGCGATCCCGGGGACTTGGTATTCGATCCTTATATGGGGGTTGGGTCGTCGGTGATCGCGGCGCTAATGCATGATAGGGTCGCTTACGGCTGTGACAACGTTGCCGAATATGTGGAAATCGCGGCAGAACGCATCCAGGAGTGGCGGCAGGGAAACCTTCGTACACGCCCGATGGGAAAGCCCATCTATGACCCGTCTAGGCCCAACGGCGGTCACTGATGCAAATTAAGGCTTTGTACTCGCATTTGAACGGTGAGGAATTCCTGCTGGTGCATCGCCAGCAACTTTGGGATTGAGATAAAGCAAGTCATCGAACAGGTCGACGCCGAGGCTTGCAAGACCAAAGTATCCAGAGAAAAGACCAGGCATGGAAAGCTGTTGTATTCCCCCTCGGAGATGAACAACGCCTTCAAAAACGGCCTCAAGTCTAAAGGTTGGGGAGAACGCAGAAACACCTTTTGGGTGGCTCCGTACGAAAAGCTCCTGCGGGGCATTTATAATTTGCCGGAAGGCGTTCAGAAAGCACGCATAGAAGATGCCGGTCATACGCCTATCATGTCATACAACCAAACGGATTTCTTGAAAGAACGAGTGGCGGTCGAAGTTCAATTTGGCAAGTATGCGTTTGTTGCCCACGACCTTTTTGTCAAGCATCTCAGCTTCTACGTAACTGTTCACGTTTGAGGGGACGGAATTGATTTGCAGAGGACAATCCGTGCTTGGCTGCCCCTCCGCAAGAGGCCGGATAACCTTTAGATCCCCTCAAGTCTGAACAGTTACGCTTCTACGTATCCGAAATCATCGACGTAGGGGTGGAGATCCTTCCGATGAAAGAGCTGGAAAGAGAGATGTCGTCAGGCGTTCCATACTACGAACGGGACTTGATGAACGTAGTACGGCAAGGTCGTGGAGTACCGTCCGTCCCTTTGGTGTTGGTCGGAGTTACGCCGTGATTGGATGTTGAAAACGGCGCCTGTGTCGAGGCAAGGGATTGGGGTTGTACCTTGAGCATCTACCTTTGCAGCCCGCGTACCTGGCCGACGCTGATCCCAACCGTGCCTTGCTGGACCGTCGTGTCGTGTGCGACTTGCTCGGGTTTGACTATGCAACCTACCGGGCCGTGCGTCGCCTCGCCCAAAAGTGGTGCGCCGAGCCCAGCGTCCACGGCGGCAAGGCCCGGCCCGCAAATGCAACCTACGTGGAAGTGGAATAAGCATAGTTCAGACGCAACGGCCCAAAATCCTGTCCATCCTGTCCATCCATGTAAATAGCCGCTTCCCCCTTGACGCAGACTTGACGGATAGCGGGACGGCTGGCCGGTAAGCGGGTTATAATGGCGGCAGTTTGGGCTTGCGTTTAATAGCTGTTGCTGAAACGTGAAGGGCTGGAACGTGCAGAATTGATAGAGTTGACGCGAATGGCGGACGAAAATCAAAATCGACCCGATGGTGACTACGAGCGGCAGTTCATGCCGCCCGGACGCCGGGCCGGCGTACCCGATGCGCCGGCTGCTGAACCCGTTGTTGCGCCAGGTGTTGCTGTGCCCGGCGTTGTCGCGCCGGCCGTAGCAGAACCCACGGCCCCGTCAACGCCCGACGACGCGGTGGCGGGACTTCCCGCCGGCGCGCCGGTGCCCGTAGCCCCCGACGCGGTTGCGGATACTGGCAACTCTCACGCTCCCGACCGGGATGCTGAACCCAGTCGTGACGGCTTGATGCCGCTGACTGCGGTGGCTACCGATGCGCATCGGCCCGACAGAGCTGTTGAGGCGACGGCCTACGTGGAGGCCAACGACCTGTTCAAGATTTACAAGCCGGCCGATCTTGAGGTGGTGGCGCTGAGGGGCGTAGATATGACGGTGGCGCCCGGCGAACTTATCGGCATCGTGGGCGCCAGCGGGTCTGGCAAAACGACGATGCTGAACATCCTGGCCGGCCTGGAGCGACCATCGGCCGGCCGCATCCGCGTTGGCGACCGGGATTTGCTGGACATCAGCGACCGGGAACTGGTGGAGTACCGGCGGCGGGAAGTGGGATTCGTGTGGCAGGCTACCGGGCGGAATCTGGTGCCGTATCTGAACGTGCGTGACAACATTGAGCTGCCCCAGGCCATTGCGGGAACGGCCAGACAGCAACGCCGGGAGCGCGCGGCGGAGTTGCTGGACGCATTGCAGATGTCTGACAAGGGTCGCCGGTATCCATCTGAATTGTCCGGCGGAGAACAGCAGCGTGTGGCCATTGCGGTGGCACTGGCCAATAATCCGCCGCTGCTGCTGGCCGATGAACCAACCGGCGAGCTGGACACCAACATGGCCGAGGATGTGTTTCGGATGTTGCAGCGCATCAACCGGCGCTTTGGCGTAACGGTGATTATCGTAACCCACTACGCGGGCATCGCGCGGTGGGTGGATCGGGTGGTGCGCATTCGGGATGGCCGCATCGGTTCCGAGTCATACCTCACGTCATCTTACCGCGGCAACTCGGGGCAGGAGCAGGAATACCTGGTGATTGACCGGGCCGGGCGTTTGCAGTTGCCGCGCGAACTCGCCGAGCGGTTGGCCATGGACGGATTGGCCAGCGCTAACCTCGCAGAGGACGGCGACGGGATAACGCTGCGGCCGGCCACCGCGCCCCATCGCAGCCGCAACCGCTACGACGGCAGCGGCGGAGAGTCGGGCGATGCGGGATAATAGCGCCGGGAGGCTTGAACCGTCCGCTGCCGGGGCCGACGGTGCCGGGGCCAACGGTTCCGCGGCCCTGGCCACCGAGCTGGTTACCCGGGAGTTTGGGCAGGGGGACAGCGCAGTACGCGCGGTCAACGAAGTGTCCATCCAGATTGGGCGCGGGGAGTTCGTTGCGCTGGTGGGTCGATCCGGGTCGGGCAAAACCACGCTGCTGAACCTGCTGGCCGGCCTGGACCGGCCGAGCGCCGGCCGGGTGTGGTTCGAGGGGCGCGAAATATCGCAGTCGCCGGAGAAGGTACTGGTGGGGTTGCGGCGAGAGCGGATCGGGTTTGTGTTCCAGTCGTTTGGGTTGATACCGCTGCTGTCGGCGTTTGAGAACGTGGAACTGCCCCTGCACATCGGCGGTGTATCGTGGCGGGAGCGGCGGCGGCGAGCCAACGAAGCACTGGAGCTGGTGGGCCTGCTGGGTCGGGCCGGGCATCGCCCCTACGAACTATCGGGCGGCGAGCAGCAACGGGTTGCCATCGCCCGCGCGCTGGTAGCCGGGCCATCGGTGTTGTTTGCCGACGAGCCGACCGGCGAACTGGACAGCGTAACCGCAGAAAGCATCGGCGGAATTATGCGCGAAATCGGGGCCAGGCGTGGCGTGACCGTAGTAACCGCCACCCACGACTTGATGCTGGCTGGCATGGCAGACCGCCGGCTCCAAATGGCAGACGGGCAAATCGTTCCCGAGGAAGCGTAACCGGGAAACGGCGCCGGAGCGGGTGTCGGGGTTTTTCGGGTGTCGGCAACGATCTGGGTGGTCCTTCGACAGGCTCAGGACGAACGGGGATTGGTGGGTGGCTATTCGGCGGGCTTGGGGTGATCCTTCTACAGGCTCAGGATGGGCGGGGTAATGGTGGGTGATCCTTCGGCGGGCTCAGGACGAACGGGGGGAATTGGTGTCATGCGTACCCACTTTGATCTGTCATTGCGAGGAGCGTAGCGACGTGGCAATCTCGATGAGGTTGAACACACGTCGGCGTACCGCCGTTGCTATGGCGCCGAGATTGCCCGCGCTACGCTCGCAATGACAAAGTGGGCAGGCATGAGTCGGTGCGGCCATTTGGCGGGCTTGGGGTGATCCTTCGACAGGCTCAGGATGAACGGGAATTGGTGGGTGATCCTATGGCGGGCTCGGGATGGGCGGGGAGGATCGGTTTGCCGACGTTGCTTGCATCGTGTTATATTTCGGTCAACCAATAAACAATTATTAGCAGGTACTGCTGGAGGTTTGCATGGCTTATGTGACCCCGCGAGAAGGGGAGAACCCAGAGAGTTTGGTAAACCGGTTCCGGGCTTCGGTGCAGCACGCCGGGATTCTGCGGGAGTTGAAAGACCGCCGTTTCTTCCGGTCTAAGGCGCAGAAAGAACGGTTGGCCGCACAGCGCGCTGCCAGGCGTCGGCGTCGGCAACGTCGGTAGGCTCCGGACGGTAGGCACCGGGCAATTGCAGCGACCGGAACCCTTCGCAACCGCAGAGGGGTTTGCGGGTCGCGGATGTCCGAGTAAATTGACCGGCGGTGGGCAGGGTGCTACACTCGCCGGCAGGCAGTTTTGGGGCGCGCTGGACGATGCAATAGCGTCGTGGGGCAGCGCCCATTTGATGAAGGAGGGCTAGTTTGCCTCGCTACGATTATCGGTGTACGGGATGCGCAACGGAATTTGAGCTGGTCCAGACATTCAGCGAGGCCGGCAGTGGCGAATGTCCATCATGCGGCGGGGCGGGTCAACGGGTTTTTCACGCCGTGCCGGTGATTTACAAGGGCAGCGGATTCTACACCACCGATTACGGCCGGCCCAAGCGTCCATCGGAAAGTTCCGAAGGCAAGGAAGCCGCGGCGACGTCATCCAACGGCAGCAACGGCAATGGCGATTCCTCATCAAGCAGTAGCGAGAAGAGCGAATCCTCGTCGCCATCCGAGTCGACGACTCCGGCGGCGGCTGCCGGTGGAGATTCGGCATAGCGGCTCTCCGCGTCGGGCTGTTACGAGGTCCAAAAGGCCGCCCATCCAGTGCGGCTTTTTGCTGTCCCAGGGTAATCCAACCACGCCGCGAGTCAGTTGGGTATTGCCCGTCAGTTGAGTATTGACGGATGCGCGCGCTGCTGCAAAGGGTAACGTCGGCGTCGGTTAGCATCGAAGGGGTGGCGGTGGGCAGCATCGGCCCGGGGCTGGTGGTACTGCTGGGAGTGGCGTCCGGCGATGACGAGGCGGAGGCGCGCCACATCGTGGACAAGGTGGTGAACCTGCGGATTTTTGCCGATGCGGAGGGACGGTTCAACCGGTCGGCGCTGGACGTGGGCGGCGAGCTGCTGGTGGTTTCTCAGTTCACGCTTTACGGCGATACCCGTCGCGGACGCCGCCCCGACTTCACACGGGCGGCACCACCCGAGGACGCCAAGCGCCTGTACGAACAGGCGGTGACGATGTTCCAGCAAACCGGCCTGACGGTGGCGACGGGAGAGTTTCAGGCGTATATGCAGGTGCGTCTGGAGAACGATGGGCCGGTTACGCTGCTGGTGGATAGCGCCGACCGGGCTCGGCCACGGCGGGAATGAGGCGGTTCGCCCTCGCCCCGGCCCTCTCCCGCCGGGAGAGGGTATATTTTGGAGAGGAAGTTTTAGCGGTGCCAGCCCATTCCTTTGTACATCCCGCGCAGGAAGGCGATTTGGCCGCCGTGGGACACGCAGTCCCAGGTCATTTGGCCCAGGGCGGCGGCCACGGTGCGGGGTTCGGACACGGGCGGTATGATTTTGGCCTGCCGCATCTGGGCATCGGTGAGCGCCGGTAGGTACTCGCGCAGGGCAGTACGCACCTGCTCAAAGTAGTCCATCTGGACATTGCGAGACGGGGGCTGCCACTCGCGAACCATCTGGTGAGTCCAGCCGAGGCCCCGGCTCTCGCCGTCGGCCGGCATGGTGAAATGGCGCTCCCAGTTATCGTGGTCCCACAACTGGGGCAGGTCGCGCAGGCGGGTATGGATGAAGGAGTCGATGACGCGGGAGAGGTGCCAGAGGATCCAGGCCACGGAGTTGCAGTCGTCCGCCGGGATGCGGTGAAACTCGTCGTCGGAGAGGTCTCTGAGCGCGAGGTCGATGGTGGAAAAGTTGTTCTCCAGCGCGGAGATAAGGCCGTCGGCAGCAGCGGACATTGGTAGGCCTCCTTGCGGTGATGGTTAGCAGGCGGTGGCGGTTAGCAGGCGGTGGTTGGGCTAGGTGATTTCCGGCTGCACGCCCTCGGGCAGGTCAACTTCAAAAGCGGAGAGCACCTGGCCAACCAGCATATAGTGGCCGATGAGGGCGGTGATTCCCAGGGTTTTTTCGGTGCCGAAGTGGTTGCTGACGGCGTTGAAGGTTTCGTCGCTAATCTTATGGTTCTGAGCGAGTTCCTGCACGTATTTGACCAACGAAGCCTCGATGCCGGTCATGCCTTCCGGAGCCTTGCCGTTGGCGATGGCCCGGACGACGTCATCGGAAACGCCGGCCTGCCGGGCCAGCCGGGCGTGGGCGGAGAATTCGTACTGCTGCCGAATTTCGCGGGCAGTGGCGCAGATGACGATCTCCCTTTGGGCTTCGGTGATGTCGAGGTCGAAGCGCACGAAGGCTCCGGTGTGAGCCACGCGGGCCGCCAGGTCGGGGCTGTGCAGCAGGACGCCGTAGGGTCCGCGCACGCTGCCGCGGCTGCTGGCGATGGAATCAAAGAACCCCTGGTGTTCGGGAGATAGCTGCTCGCGGGTGATGTCGTTCAGACGGGCCATGTGTTGCGCTCCTTGATGATTGATCGGATTGGCGAATTGGTGCGCCGGATGATGCGATGGCAATATACCGTTGCCGGGCGTCCGGGGGCAAGTTGACCGCAACCCCCCTGCGGTCAAAAAGAGGTGGTGAAGCTGTGCCTCGGCGCTGCCAGCTGGCTGAGGCGGGGTAACTGTTCAGAGTTAAGGGGAGGAGAGCAGTTGCTGGCAGGCGACGATGGGGTTCATACCGCGGGCGCGCCAGGTACCGAACAAGGACGCCAGGGTCATCTTGCTGTTGCTGCCCCGTTGCGACCGGGTGCCGCCGCTGACCTTACGGCTGATGACCAAGTGGCGCAAACTCCGTTCGGCGGCGTTGTTGTCCGGCGGCACGTCCGGTTCGGCCACCAAGATGAAGAGTTCCTTGATATGGCGCTTGATGCGTCGGCACAGTCGAGAGGGTGGGGCAGACGGGTCGTTGAGGAAAGGCGGACAGATGGCGAGCAGTCGTCGTTCCAGAGCCAATTGGGCGGCGCGCCGTCGCTTGGCCTGGGGATGGGTGCAAGCTTTGGCCTGGGTATAGAGTCGGTGGAGGGCGTCCGCCCAGCGCGCCGATTGTTCATCATGAGGATTGTTCATCATGAGGGTAGAGGGTGCGCAGGTCGTGGCTGTCGCGCCGCAGGTGAGCCCAGCAGCGCTGCTGGGGGCCGTCGTAGTGGTGGTAGGCGACATAGAAATCGCTGACCAGCACGCCGGAGAATGAGTCGCCCAGGGCCGCAGCCACGATTGCCTTGCCGCGGCCCCGACGCCGGAAGTAGCGCTCGGTGGGGGTGCTGAAGGTCCACAGGTAGCCGTTGCTGCCGTCTTCGCGCCAGCCGGTTTCGTCGGCGTGGACCACTGGGCTGGCGCGGATGCGGTCCAGCAGCTCGGCCACCGCCGGTTGGGCCTGGTGCGCCGTCTGATGGATGGCGTTCACAATGGCGCCGACACTGAGGTGCAGCTGGTGGACGGTGCGGAGATACCATTGGATGCTGCGGATGGGCAACCGGCCTGCTTCCCGCAGGGTGGTGATGAGACTGATTACGTTGATGCCGAGACGCTGCCGACCCATGACCACGCCGTCCAGTTCCGCCTGGGGCAGCCGGCGTTGCTGACACCCCGGGCAGGTTCGGGCGATCTAGACGTGCTCGGTAACTTGCGCCGGAACCAGGGGCAACTCGATGACTTCGCGGGTGCGCTGGGTCCAGCCACCGGACAACTGGGTTCCGCAATCGGGGCAGTTCTCCACCCGATGGGTGGGCGTCAAGCGCGGGCGGGCGAAACCGTGACGCCGTTGCTTGCTGGGTTCTTGTTGCGCCGGTGGCTTCCGGCCCGATTTCGTCTTGAGGCCAGGCATTCGGGACGGGCCGCCCGGTTTGATCTGACCTTCCAGTTCGGCAATACCGCTCGCACCGCTCAATCACCCTCCGCTGCTCCAGAACGGTGGCCTGCAACTCGGCGATGATCGAGATGAGAACATCGTGGTCGGCGGCGGTCAGGTCAATCTCGGTATCCACTCCCCTTATATGACATAACCACCTCCCATCGTGCCAGCACCCGGCAAACCACCTGCGGCCAATTCACCTCTCCAAGTCTGAACTGTTACCGGAGGGCGGTTTGGTTGACGCCGAACGGCGGGCCTTGCTACACTCGTGAGCACGGGCGGTTAGCTCAGTTGGTTAGAGTACTTGCTCGACACGCAAGAGGTCAGTGGTTCGAGTCCACTACCGCCCACCATAACGTACCGAATCATAACTCCCCTGTTCAGGGCTATTTCGGCGGCGTCCGCTCCCCTGATGGGGCTGTCCTCCGGCGTGGGCAGGGTGTAGATGACGGCGGCCTTGCCGGGCTTGACCACCACCTCCTTGACGAAGGAGTTGACAAAGGCGCGGGTCTCGGTCAATTCACTGGTCTTGAGAAACTCGCTCATCTCCTCGGCGAAGGCGGCGATGGTATCGGCGCTGTCCAGCACCACCCGCCGCTCGGCCAGCATCGCTCTGGCTTCCCCAGCGGCGATTTCCAACTGCTGCTGCCGTTCCCGGTGCTCCCGGATGCGGTCCGAGGCGTCGGCCATCTCGATGTCGGTGGTGTCGATGACCTGCCAGATGCGGCCCAGCCGCTTCTTCACGTCCTCCAGCTCTTCTTCGATGGTCTCCAACCGCTCCCGCTGCTCGCGGGCCACCCCGTCCATCTCCTCGTCCAGCAGCTTCACCAGGTCGCGGATGTTGGACTCGGTGAGGACGTTCTCCCTGATTTCGTTGACGATGAGCTTCTCGAAGTTCCTGGCGTTGAGCCTGGGGGTCTCGCAGGTTCCCTTGCCGCGCTTGAGCAGGGAATGGCAGATGTAGTAGGTGTACTTGCCGCTCTTGGCCTCGGCGGCGGTCATGGCCTTGCCGCAGGTCTCGCACTTGACCAGGCCGCTGAGCAGGTAGGGGCTGGAAGCCCGGCGGGGGTTCATCTTCTTTGGGGCGCGGAACGCCAGCAACTTCCTGGCCCGTTGGAAGTCCTGCTTGGAGACGATGGCGGGATGGGCGTTCTCAACACGCACCGGCGCTGCGCCGTCCTTGGCTTTTGCTCCCCAGACCAGGGCGCCGGTGTAGGCTTCGTGGTCGAGCATGGTGTGGATGGTGGTCTTGAGCCACTTCTTGCCGTTGGTGGTGGAGATGCCCTCGGCGTTGAGGGTCTTGGTCACGTCGAGGATGCTCCCGCCCTGGAGCACCATGTCGAAGATGCGCCTGACCACGGCGTCGGCGGGCGGGTCAAGCTCCAGCTTGGGGCGCTTCTTGACCCCGTCCTGGACGTAGACCCGCTTGTAGCCGTAGGGGGCGTAAGTGGTCATCCAGAAGCCCCGGGAAGCGGCCTCCCGCATCCCCCGGACAACCTCTTGAGCAAGCTTATCAGTTATCCAATCAACACCAAAAATTGCGCTACTCGTGGGCGGTTAACCTGGAACCAGTCTCTCATGACTGAGCCTTCGGAAACCAGCCATCGGGTCGAGTCTCCTATCCTTCGCCAGTGACGCTTGAGAACGTCTGTACTATTATCATAACGTGGTATTTCGCAGCCTTCCATTGGGCCAGCGAGACAGGACAGAGGAGGAATGGCATGAGCGAGGGATTTGACCGCACAGACGGAACTTGGATACCGGTGCTGCAAGAGTACGCCATCTGGGTGCTGGACGGTCAAACCGAAGATGGCCTCCGCCGGAAGGTTAAGCCCCTCTCTGAGGAAATTGCGCTCAACCCGGTGGACGCTTACTTCTTGCGCCATCGGGCCATCGCCTACGGCGACCTGGACGAGTTGGACGAGGCAATGCAGGATTACGACAGGGTTATCATGCTCTGTCCCGACAACCCCGTGGTCCACCACTCCAGGGGAGTCACGCTCGTGGACCAGGGCGAACTGAGGGCTGCGGTCCGCGACTTCAGCCGGGCCATTGAGCTTGACCCTTAGTGTGCCGAATCATATTACCTGAGGGGCATCTCCCTCATGAAACTCGGGGAGAATCACAGGGCTGTCGAGGACTTTGACCGGTATATCGGCCTTAATCGCGACCACGAATTTGTCCGTTACGACCGGCAAGTCGCTGTCGAACGGTCGGATGCGGAGGACGGGTGAACCGGTCCGGTCCCCACCGGCACATTCGGTAAACGGGAAGAAAAGAGCCGGAGTTCTGCCCTCACCGCATCTCCGGCCAGGCCCTTCAACCATCCGTTGGCCTCTTTAGCTCCTCTGGTTATCACTACCCCGCCGACTACCCACACTTCCCACTTCCACAGGATACAGCCTTCCTCCACTAGGGAGTCCATTTCATCTCCGTTACCTACCACCAACCGCCTGCCGTAGTTGCGGTCCTAAACAGACCGTATTGCGAACTATTGAGTGTGAGGTGGTATTGTGTAGTCCCCAAGACGGAAAAGAGACAGGCTGGATGCCCTTCACGCTCGAGGTGGGCTTCGGCGTTCAGCAATTTTTATCATGTTACAAGAAGAACCGGAACTGATAGGGCGTACGTCTCAAGTTCGGGATTCGCTTCATGACCCTGGCGAGCACCTTCGCATAGGCCAGGGTAACTGGAAGGGAGTCATACAGGGAATCGTTATTCCAGTTCATCTTCGTCAGCCCCAGAATTGCCCGAACACTTTCGTCCCACGGGCCATGCCCAGCGTGCCGGACCAGCTTAAGGGGTCTGGGTGTACCCCGTGAGCCTTTGAAATAAGAACCCTGGCTGCCAATGTTCTTAACGTCCCCATGGGTCCATACTAGCGCTTCACGGGGTGAGATTCCGATTGCAGTACCTCTCGAAACGAGGAACCTGGCGGCTCTTCCTTTCAGTGCACCCCTCGAGCCTGGATCAATGCGAACGCCACGCCAATTAACATCCTCGATGACCTGCACCAAATCAACTGACTCGCATAAGTGCAGAGCTTCCATGCAGCCGGCAACCTCTTCCGGTTTGAACTCGGTGGTCTTGTGCACCACTACCTTCCGTGGGGGCTTGCCGGCGTGGCGTCGACGATAAAGATCCATTGATCGGGTCATTACTCGGAACATTTCAAGACGGGAGAGAAATGGGTTTTGGCGGTGAACTTCGAAATCGTGCGCCTCGTAGGCGATAAACTCTAACCCAGCACCGTCCGGGTCGAACACTTGGCTGCAACAGGTGATGAATCGAGGCGAGTCTGATTCGAGCAATCTTAGGGAGTACGAAATGCCGATATGGGCTGTTTCGGGGTCAGCCTCGGCCAATTTCCAAGGGACTCCACCCGCCTTGGCGTAGAGGGCCACACCGATCCGCCACATGACACTGGCTTGGCAGTGGTAAGTGATCGCGCTGTCCTCCCGCACCAACTGGATTGGCAATCCGAGAGCTGCTGTCGTAGCCTTGAGATAGTCGTGGAGGTCGAAGTCCTCATTGGAGCTGCCTATGAATCCAGAATTCCAGCGGCGAGGAAGGTAAATGAAGAGGACCTCAAATTCGTGCCGATGCAATTGTAGCTGTTGAATGGACCTCACCAAATGGTCCGCTAGTACAATATGAGGCTGCAAAGAGTCTCTGAATTCGGCTTCAAGTTCTCGGTCAAGTTCGATACGGCACTCCTTTCTCGCGGCTTCCATTCTGACTCCGAAGACTTCTTGAAAACCGGGCCATTCAGGGAGATAGTCCCTACGTTCCTTGGGCCCGTATGCTTTGTGAAGACGCCTCATAAAGTCGAAGAGATGGTTACTCTCTCCATGCGGTGCCAGGGTAGCCACCCTTATCGGACTCGGTATTAAGTCGTCTGAAAAGGGACCATACTTTAGGAGACCTCGAAGGGGATGAATTTCCCAACTTGAAGAATCAGTCGGACTAAAGGCCAAATGGGCAAGGCATTGAGTCGTATTACCGGCCAACCTTTTCTGCCAGCGGGCACCGGCGCGCCACTCCAAACCTGACGCTCCTTACCAAACGAATCAAGCGCGCTCGTATCCATGTCTTGGATGGGACGCACCGAGTCTCGCAACGTCTCGTCGAAGTTCTCTACATGGACCAATCCAGCTTCTACCTGGGCATTACGAGCCTGAGAAAGCAGACCAGTTACCCGGTTGAACGGCACTTCCTCTCCGCGATGCAGCCAGAAAAGCCCGGCGGGAAAGGCACCAGGTGCGGCCAACGCTTCTTCGAAAGCATCCATCACGGACTCATCGCGCCCGCTATAACCCACTATCACCAGCCCAAACCGTCGGCATGAGTTCACAAGCATTTGTCGTAACAGGACGTCTTGGCTACGCAACTCGGCCGTTGTATTTTTTAGGCTCCGAGACCTGAAATCGCCGTGAAGCTTGACTTCCACCGGCCACCGACCCTCCTGGATAGACTGAATTGCCAAGGATGGAGCGTCCAGGTCAACTGTAGTCAGAGCGCCGGTAGTGTCATAAACTCTGGCACAGGCATCAGCGATAAGGGTATCAAAATTAGTTGTCTATACTAACTGGGAACGGCCTGCTTTCATCAGAGTGGCGAGTGCCAAATGCCCAAAAGATGGCTTCGCCCCCATGAGTTTCTCGTCCAGGTATCGTCTTCTGTCTGCCTCAACGGGATATACCTCTTCGAATAGGATGGCATACTCATTGGGGGACCCGGGTAAGGGAAATCTCCCAGAGGCGTTGATGTGGTCTTGAATTCGGCTTCGGACGGTGGGATTTGAAAGGTCTGAGACTGTTTGCGGTGCCGCTTTAGTTTGGGTGATGAACAACTGGCGTTTGAAATCCCATACCATGTTGAACGCTGTGGGCACTCCGGCGGAGGCCGATGCCCCAGCGCCCAAGAACCACATCAGGTTTTGCCCGCGCATGGCGAAACGCCGGGTAAAGTCATCGGATTCGATGCGGAATTCCTCGCACTCAGTTTTCACGTCCACCACCTACGCTATCATAGCAACCCTTGAGCCAAAGCCAGCGCTGCCTGACCCAACACGGTGTTGAATTGTGGTCAACATTATACCCGTATCCGCTGTTGACTCTCAACACAAGGTTTGGGAAACTAACCACGGAGGTAGCGATGCCATTTCCTGACCGGTTGCGCGAATTGCGGAGATCTGCCCGGCTGAGTCAGCGGGCGCTGGCAGAGCAGGTTGGGGTAGATTTCACCTATTTGAGCAAGATCGAAAACGGTCGGGTCGAACCTCCCAGCGAAGGCGTCCTCCTACGGATTGCCAAAGAACTGGCAGGCAAATTGGGGAAGGACGAGACCGCGTTGGCGGATGAATTTATCACCCTGGCAGGCAAAATTCCTTCAGACTTGGCGGAGACCTTGTCCCGTAACCCTGAGGTTGTCCGGCTTTTACGGTCCGTCGGGAGTGATGTACATTCGGCAGCCGATTGGCGAAAGCTCTTTTCGGGTCAGTCGCCGGAAGAACAACCGGAGGAAGGATGACTACAAGGTACTTGCCCGATGTTCATATAGAGAAGCAGGCAACCCGGTTGTTGAATCGGTATGAGCGTGAGTTCGAGGCTGTAACAGAGCCACCAGTGCCGGTTGAGGACATCGCCGATGGCCTGCTGGAATTAGGGATCCTATGGGATTCAGTGTACGAGGCGGCCGGCACATCCACACTGGCCGGCTTGGAACCTCATGAACGTATGATTAAGTTCAACGAATCCCGTCGTCAAGTCTTTGAGGAGACCCCGTGTTTATACAATACTGTGTTGGGCCACGAAATCGGTCACTGGGAGTTGCACGTTGACCATAACCTGGCAGCCCAGCAACGACTGCCTAACCTCGACCAAGTTTACGAGTGCCTCTACCAAGAATCCACCTGTACTCAGGGGCCCAAGGAAACTCAGGCCCATAGATTCATGGCTTATCTTCTAATGCCGTCCCAATTATTGTGGGAAGCCATCCGAGACGTTGACCTCACCAGTTGGACGAACCTGTACAGGTTGCGAGAACTGTTTCAGGTTACTATTTCGGCTCTTAGAACCTGTCTCCGATCTTCGAAATAGGTTAAGTTGAGACTATTATCAGGGGAGGGGTAATCATGTCTCATTCCTATCCCAGCGACATTAGCCGGGAGCAATTCGCCCGTATTCTGCCGACGTTGGAGTCGGCCCGCCGTCGGACCAAGCCCCGCACCGTGGACTTATATGACGTTTTCTGCGGCGTGCTGTACCTCTTGAAAAGCGGGTGCCAGTGGCGAATGCTGCCGGCGGACTTCTCCAATTGGCGCACTTGCTACCAGTATTTCCGGCAATGGAGCGAGCGGCCTGGCCCGGGTCAGGATTCCATTCTGGAGCGAGTCCTAAAAAATCGGTTGGCGAGGTCCGACAAAGCAATGGTCGGAAAGAGCAGACCAGCTTCTGCATCGTGGACTCCCAGAGCGTCAAGAACACGGACACCGCCGGCCACAAGGGCTATGACGCGGGCCAGAAGATGTCCGGAATCAAGCGTCACATCGCGGTGGACACGCAGGGATTGCCCATGCGATACACGGGACTACCGCCAACGTTACCGACCGGGCGGGGGCTTTGGTGATGTTTGACGAAAACCGGTCCGGCCTCAATCAGGTCCGGAAGGCGCTGGTGGACGGGGATTACACCGGGCAGCCCTTTGCCACTGCGGTGCAAAGCTTGTTGGGAGCCGCGGTGGAAGTGGTGAAACGCAACAAACTGCACACCTTCGTGGTGCTTCCAAAGCTACGGGTGGTGGAGCGATCTTTCGCCTGGCTGGAAAAGTGCCGTCGACTCTGGAAGAACTGTGAAAGAAAGCTCAATACCAGCCTGCAAATGGTGGTGCTTGCCCTCAGGGTGCTAATCCTCATAAGATTGTGAACAGGCTCTTATAGCGCGGTGGGCGTTTCGCACCATTCCACGGTTCCACCCGGCCCGCAGGTTGCCTATCTCGACCCGCGTTCCGGTCGTATGCCTTTGAAAGACCACGGGTTCGCGTGATGCGATTTGAACAAGAGCTTCCGAAAGATAATCGTGCTTCATCAACTGCTCCCAATCGATGTGTACCACAATTTCCGGCTGGCCTTTGGCACGGGTAACAAGGGTTACAACATCTCCAAGTTTGCCGGCTGAAAACCGCCCCACACCTTTTTCGCCTAGGGGCAATCTCCCAAATTTGGGCGAGCGAGCGTTTTTTCCTTTCCGCTGACGCATCCGAAAATCGGTGCCTGGCTCCAACCACACGTTGGTGATGGTTTCCCAATCCATACCAGAACCGTCATCCTCTACCACGATGCGCCCGGTGATGGGATCGGAAACATTTGACATAGACACCTTGGCATAGGTGGCGTCTGCGTCGTAGGCGTTCTTCACCAACTCGAAGATTGCAATATTAGGGTCTCGGATCAGCTCATCACCGAGAAGCCTGATCAATCTTGCTCTCGGTCGGAACGGAAGGGATTCGGTACGTTCCTTATTCATCGTTCCACTCCGCCCAACGTGGTGGGCCACTGCCCATAGATTTCTTCATGGGCTTGGCAGTTCAAAGGGTATTTCCCCCAACACATAGGGCTGTTTCAACCGAGCCCATTAGTATTACAACGACGCTTCCTCAACTTGGTCAGTTTTTGGCCGGAAATCGCTTCGCGGAAGGCAAGGCAACAAAGCTGTCAAGCGCGTGGACAGGTCGCCATGAAGAGGTGCTCAAGGTCCATTTCTTGCGAACAGTCGTTGTAATATTAGGGCTTGGCGCATTATAGTCTTGCCCCAACCGGAACAAACTCGCGACCGTAAACAGGGCCCGTTCTTTCGGAGTGAAGTATCTGAACTAGTAGCCCAACAGCTTTGAACTGATGGATAATGAGGTGAATTAAAGGAGCTAAAGAATAAGGTGCGGGGAGTGAGTGATGGAGAAGAAGTACAGGGTCAAACTGAGCGTGGAGGAGCGGGCGAAGAGTCATTGCTCTTGAGTCCCTTCCTGCGAACTGGCTGGGAGTCGGTAGATGATGGTAAAATCTGCCTGAGAAACGGATGTGTGCCGGAGTCTGGCAAACGTCTAATCCCAACATTGCTGGTCCAACCAGGTGCCCAAGGAAGGTAGTATTGTCGGGCTCTTTTGATTTGGTCGCCCCCCGTGCTGACACCCTCATGGAGTCCTTGAGGGCAACGGGATATTCCCTTCCGGATGCAGTATCCGACCTGATTGACAACAGCATTTCCGCCCGCGCCAGAAACATCTGGCTGAACTTTCATTGGGCAGGGGCGGATTCCTGGGTCTCGATTCTCGACGACGGCTGCGGTATGTCCGAATCCGGCTTGGTAGATGCCATGAGAATCGGTTCCCAAAGCCCTACTCAGGACCGTGACCCGTCTGACCTCGGAAGATATGGCCTCGGCCTCAAGACAGCCTCAATCTCCCAGGCACGGTCCCTCACCGTTGCGACTAATTGTTCCGACGGAAAAGGGCCGAGCATCAGACGCTGGGACCTTGACCACTTGGTGTCAGCGGGCGATTGGCAACTACTGAGGGTGCCATTGGAGGAAGGTGTTCCCGGTGTTGAAGACCTCCTTGAACTGGAGCACGGAACCCTGGTGATCTGGGAAAAGCTCGACCGCTTGGTTGGAGATGTTGGGGCCAACGATGCGCGAGCACGGCGACAATTCCTTGACGCGCTTCGGTTGTTGGAAAACCATTTAGCCATGGTATTCCACCGTTTTATAGTTCAGAGAAACCGCGTCTCCATCTGGCTCAACGGTGGAGAGGTGGAGCGATGGGACCCTTTCCTATCTGATGATGTCGCCACTCAACAGATGTCATCCGAGACGTTGGGAGACCCGGAAGATCCCATCACGGTCACCCCTTTTGTGCTGCCCCATCACTCTCGCCTATCGGCCGAGAAGCACCGTATTGCGGGTGGTCCGTCGGGATGGAATGCTCATCAGGGTTTCTACGTTTATCGAAACCGGAGGCTCCTCCTGCCGGGTGATTGGTTGGGTTTGGGATTCCAAAAAGAGGAACACTACAAGTTAGCGCGCATCCGGGTTGACCTGCCCAACTCCTTTGACCACGAATGGGATATTGACGTCCGAAAGTCCAAGGCCAAGCCGCCCCTACCACTTCAAGACGATCTGAGGCGCATCGCCCGGGCAACCCGCAAGCGGGCCGTCGAAGTTTACAGGCATAGGGGCAAGACCATCGCCCGGAGTGTCCGTACCAGTCCCATTTTCGTCTGGCAAAGGCACGTGAGGGGAAACAAGCTGTCGTATGTGGTCAACCGTGAGCATCCGCTTGTTCGGGAAGCCCTTAGTTCTGACTCCATCGAACCCCAGCAGTTCCAGCGAATCCTGCGCCTGATCGAGGAATACATTCCCGTCCAACAAATTTGGGTAGATATGGCCGAGGGGGACGAATCACAAAGCCAGCCTTTTGAGTTGGCCAACGAGCATGAAATAGTAGGCTTGATTCGGGCGCTTTACAGTGCCTTCATCAATTCGGGTATAATGACCCACGATGAGGCCCTCAAACGTTTGGCAGCAACCGAGGCAATCGGCGAAAGGTTTGAAATGGTTGAACCAACGGTGGAAAACCTGCTGAAGGAGAATCGAGTTGAGTGACTTGGAAAGAGCCAGGGTGATTGCCCTCAACCTGCTACGGAGTCAGGATCTTCCTGATGAGGCTGGCGTCAGGCGAACTGCGGAAATCGCCATCCAAGCCCTGAAGGCCCAGGCCCCCGAATCTGAAGTGGATGTTGACTCCCTCACCAGGGAGCTGGAGGCCAACCTCAACGTCGTAGTCGGGCAGGCTTCAACCCTCACAGATGAAGAAAGCGACCACGTTCCGTGGTTTGCGAGTAGGCGGGCGTCAATCGAATGGGGTTTCACTCGCCGTTATCAGCGATTCTTGGAGGAGCAGAAGGGTTGGGCGCTTGCAACCCTTCAGAGGTCCAACGACCTGACAGACCGGATTCTTGAACTGATGGAGGACCCAGGTAGGCCGGGGTCCTGGGACCGGCGGGGTATGGTGGTCGGAGAAGTGCAATCCGGCAAGACATCTAATTACATCGAATTGGTCTGCAAGGCGGCGGACGCTGGCTACAAATTCATTGTAATCCTGACGGGCACCACCAACAGCCTCAGGGCCCAGACCCAGTTGCGTTTCGACGAAGGTTTCCTGGGGTGGGACACACGCCTGAATCTGGCTCTTGACTCCAGCAACAAGAGGGTTGGCGTGGGAACCCTGCTTGGAGAACGGCTCCACCGGGCAATTCCATCTACCAACGCCGAGGAAACCGGCGATTTCAATCTCCGAGTTGCCAACCAATTCAACGTCAGATTGGGCGGTGACCCGGTGATTATGGTCGTCAAGAAAAATGCCTCAGTGCTGCGAAATCTCACCCGGTGGGCCAAAACACTGAATCCGCTGGGACCCGATAACCCCATCCCGGATATGCCGACACTGGTGATCGATGACGAGGCCGACTTCGCTTCGGTGAACACCCGTCCGGTTGGCACCGGCGACGATGAGGACCCGACTGTCATCAATGGGCGGATACGAGAACTCCTGAACGCATTTGAAAAAAGGTGTACATTGGATATACGGCCACGCCGTTTGCGAATATCTTCATCTACCCTGACCAGGATGCGGCAAGGTATGGACGGGACTTGTTTCCCCGTGATTTTCTGATCAACCTTCCGGTCCCCAGCAATCACGTTGGGCCGACAAAGGTCTTTGGCCTACCAGAAGACCCTGATGATGATATGGGTGCGATTGCACCGTTGCCACTCTTCCGTCGGGTGGACGACCACGAAGAACACATTCCCAGTGTTCACAGGAGCCACTGGACTGTGGATGAACTGCCGGATTCTCTGGCCAGAGCGATCAGGGCGTTCATCCTGACCTGCGCGGCTCGAGCCGCGAGGGGACAGGAGGGGCAGCACAATTCAATGCTCATTCATGTGACCAGGTTCGTCAACGTTCAGAGTCAGGTCGCTGAACTGGTCAGTTTCGAGTTGAGGGATCTCCAGAACTGTATCAGGTACGGAGACGGTGGTTCGTCAACACCAATTTTGGAAGAGTTGCGCTCCGTGTGGCTGGAGGATTTCGAGCCAACATCCAATGGCGCGCGGGGCCTGTACCCCGACCTTACGCTGGGATGTGAGGCCGTCTCGTGGGAGTCCGTGCGCTCCCGGTTGGTGGAATCTTCCCAGAAGATTCAGGTCAAGGTCATCAACGGGGCGGCTAGGGATGCTCTGGATTATTGGGACCACCCCGAGGGCTTGAGTGCGATAGCCATTGGTGGGGACAAACTGTCCCGCGGATTGACGCTGGAGGGACTCTCCGTAAGTTACTATCTTCGTGCTTCGCGGATGTACGACACTCTCCTTCAGATGGGACGGTGGTTCGGTTACCGGCCAGGCTATGTGGACCTCTGCCGTCTCTACACCACCGGCGAGTTGCGCGATTTCTACACCCATATCACGATGGCTACAGAGGAACTCCGGCAGGAGTTTGACCTGATGGCCGACAGGGGCATGACTCCCAGCGATTTCGGACTCCGGGTGAGAAGCCATCCGGCAGGATTGGTGATTACCGCCGCCAACAAGATGCGCAACGGAACGCGGATGACGGTATCGTATTCCGCCGACATCAGCGAGACCATCGCCTTCGAGCGGACGCCCGGCGTGAATCGGGCCAATCTTGAACGGTTCGAGCGATTCATACGCTCCCTGGGTTCACCGGAACTCGTCAAAGCCAGCAACCGGGTTTGGAGGGAAGTGCCCGGGGAAAGTGTTGCTGACCTCTTGGAGGAGATAACTGTCCATCAAGCGTCCCGCAAGGCGCGAGGCGACTATCTTGCGAGATACATACGCTCCCAGAACAATCTTGGAGGACTGGTTAGTTGGACCGTAGCTCTCATATCCAATACAAGCGGAGAACCACTGGAATTGGGAGGCTGGCGGGTGTATCCCCTCACAAGGGCATCTCATCTTGCGGACAGTTGGGATGCGACCAGTGTATATCGTATCCGTCGCTTGGTCAGTCCAATGGACGAGATGATCGACCTTACCGATAACCAACAGAAACGAGCTTTGGAACAGACTTTGAGACAGCATCAGGAACAACCCGATACCAGCCGACACCGCGGCTTGCCCAGGAGACCCAACGGTCCCAATATCCGCCGCGCTCGCGACCCCAGGAATGGGCTGCTGCTGCTGTATCCGCTTCTTGAAACAGATGATGAGGGGCTGCCATTTGTGGGCTTTGCCATCAGCTTCCCCGCCGCTGAGAGGGATACGCCGGTTGAGTATATCGTTAACACCGTCTACTGGCAGGAGGAATTGGAGCTTTGAACTTGGCTGAGGTATGGGAACGTTTGGAAGAGGACACCCGTACCGCCGGTGTGTCCGGTAGAGTGCAGCGGCGCATCGTACCAGCCGGACGTCGGGATTTCTTCCTCGGCTTGGATATGCCTTCAAGAAACCGAATGTTGATTCTCCGGGTTGCTGCGGGTTCGGTTGAAGGGCAACCTGATGTGGCAGACTCCCGGGGATTGGCCGTGCGGAGGACACCCAGGAACCCTGACGGCGAGCAGACAGAGGTTGAACTCGTGCTGACCGAATCCCAGCACCTGGACATTTTCGACCTATTGATTCGCGACCTGGTTGACGCTGCTGAGGAACCGCAGGATGAGAGGACCGGATTGACTCGCTTCCTCTCCAGGTTGTCTGACTGGCAGCAGCTACTTCGCAGGTTGGCTCCTCGGGGGTTGAGCCGGGAGGCGCAACAGGGATTGTGGGGCGAACTCTGGGTTCTCAGAGAAATCGTTGCTCCCGTGATGGGCATGGCCGAAGCCGTCCACGCTTGGCGTGGCCCGCTTGGCGCGGACCAGGACTTCCAGATGATGAACACCAGTATCGAGGTGAAGACGAGCACAGCGCACGTGTTGGATCGTCTTCCGATAGCCAGCGAACGTCAACTCGAAGCCCCGGATGAGGTTACGCTTGTGCTTGTTGGGTTATCCCTCGATTCCAGAGTCGGGTATGGGGACACACTGTCAGACATGGTTAGAATTTCTCGAACTGTGGCTTCCGAGGCCCGTTGCCTGCATTTGCTGGATAATCGCTTGGAACTCTATGGTTATGAGGCCAACGATGAGAGTTTGTATTCGGACGTTGGCTTCAGCCTTCGCTCATTCCGTGCCTTTCTTGTGGGGGACGGATTCCCAAGGATCATATCCCGCGACCTCCCGTCAGGGGTAGGGGACGTCAGGTATTCGGTTTCCACAGCTTCCTGTTCTCCGTTCTTGGTGAACTTGGAGAACGCTAGTGACCTTCTGAGGGGGTTGGTATGACCAGTCAAAACACGATTGAATCATTCGCAGAAAACCTCCGGCAGGATGTGCTGTCCCTTGCAGAATCTGACGACGGAGACCTGATGCTGGCGGACTCGTTCACTCAGACTGCGTTCGATATGTTATCTGAGGCGGGGGAATTTGAAGACCCTCTCGTCTGTTATCACCGGGCCAGGGGTATTGAGGTCAGCGGTTATGGCGTGGATGAAGATGAGGGCCGGGTGGACCTGTTCCTGAGTATTCATACCAACATGGCGCCGCCCACAACCGTCACCAGGCAGCAGGTGGAAGTGGCCTTCCGGCGCCTTCGCTCATTCTTGGAGTGGTGTCTGAGCGGCAGGTATGTTGAACTGGAGGAGTCTTCGCCTGTCTTCGACATGGCCGCACATATCTATGGGTTCAGAAAGGATCTCGCCCAAATCAGGCTTTGCGTGATTACGGATGGAAGAACCACGGTGGAGACTCTGCCCCAGGACAGAATCGGGGATGTCGCCATATCGAACTCTCTGTGGGATGTCGTAAGGCTTCACCGGCTCAGTATGTCAGGTCGGCAGAGAGAAGCAATCTCCATCGACTTTAATGAACGATTCGGTGAACCGCTTCCATGCCTACCGGCGGATTCGTCCCAGGATGGGTATCGGGCGTTCCTGACACTCATTCCCGGCCATATGTTGCGGAGTATCTACTCCGATTTCGGGTCCCGGTTGCTTGAGAGGAACGTCAGGTCGTTCCTACAAGCCAGGGGAAAAGTGAATCGCGGAATCAGGGACACCATTGCCAGAGAACCCGAGAAGTTCCTGGCATATAACAACGGAATCACCCTAACCGCTGAGGCCGTGGAGCTATGTCACACCAACGGGAGCCAGGCAATCACCAAGTTGGAAGGTCTGCAAATCGTGAACGGCGGGCAGACAACCGCCTCGATGCTGGCCGCCAATCGTGGTCGTGCTGACCTGTCCCAGGTGTATGTGGCGGCCAAACTTATTGAGATTGACGCCGGAGATGTGCATGACGAACTGGTTAGAAATGTTTCTCGTTACGCTAATTCGCAGAATCGGATTTCCGAAGCCGATTTCTCAGCAAATGACCCGTTCCACGTGAGTATTGAGGAACTCTCCCGAATGGTGTGGGCGCCGACAGCGGATGGAACCCAGAGGCAAACGAAGTGGTTCTACGAGCGAGCTCGAGGTCAGTACCAAGATGCCAGGGCGTTGGAAGCGACTCCAGCCAGACGTCGGGCATTCGCATCGGAGAATCCCACAAGACAACGCTTCACAAAGACCGACCTTGCGAAATTCGAGAACACTTGGGACCAACTGCCGCACATAGTCAGTCGGGGAGCCCAGAAGAATTTCTCCGACTTTATGATTAGATTGAGTGGACGTGACCAGATGGTCGTTGACCGTGCCTACTTTGAGCGGCTTGTGGGGAAAGCGATTCTCTTTCGCTCAGCGGAACGAATTGTCCAGCAGCAGAATTTTGGAGGTTACAGGGCCAATATCGTTGCATACACTCTCTCCCTTCTGTCTAATGCAACCAGTCAGCGAATTGACCTTGACCGGATATGGCGGGAGCAGGCTCTGACGGAGAATCTGAGCACCACCATAGCCGAGCTTTCCCACGGGGTATACAGGATCATCATCAACCCACCCAGCGCCCGAAACATTACCGAGTGGTGTAAGTCTGAACGATGCTGGGAGTCCGTTCGCACCGACGCCTCCCGTCAGCCAGTGACACGCATTGCAGACAAGTTGCTAGGGGCTTCCGCCGCCCGTGCCGAACAGAAACGGGCGGCTTCCAATCTATCCTCCGGCTACGTGGAGAATCTTGAGCGGCTGGTTAACGTAAGTTCCGAACGCTGGAAGATGCTCGCAGAATGGGCAGCAGAAACGGAATCCATCGACCCCAATCAGCGGCAGCTTGCTCTCAGGATAGGTAGGGCCATTGAGAGAGGCAGAACCATAAAGGCACCTGATGCTGAACGTGCCGTCGAGATTCTCGACCAAGCCATAGCATTGGGGTTTGCAGTTTAGCCGTATCGAACTAATCGGACGGTGATACCAAGCTCGACGTTTAACGGATTGGCAGAACTATGAACAATACTTCCCTCTCCTCACAAAACAGTTCGCCATACCGACTCCCCGCCAGCCGAGGGGAACGGATAAGGCTTGATCCTCATCCCATGTCCCCGGACCCAGACAGCAATGACTCTGTGCGCGCATGGTTGGAAAGCCGACCACGTCCTTGGGCGATAGACCTCTTCTGCGGTGCAGGCGGGTTAAGTATGGGGTTGGAAGAAGGGGGATTCTCTGTGGTCGCATCTGCGGATTCCGACCCTGTTTCGACCCAGACCCATGCCGCAAACATCCAGGGTCTCATCTGGACAGGAGACCTTGCCAAACCCTCGGATTTCATTCACCAACTGGATGAATGGGGTATTGAAAGCGTTGACCTTCTGGCCGGGGGGCCTCCCTGCCAGCCCTTCTCGAGGGCTGGCACTTCCAAGATAGGGAACCTGGTGAGGACGGGTAACCGTCAGGCTCTCGACGAAAGAGCCGACCTTTGGCAGAGCTTCTTTTCCATTGTTGATAGGTTGAATCCGAAGGCAATGCTTTTTGAGAACGTCCCAGATTTCGCCCAAGCCCAGGGTGGGGCCCTGTTAATTGCCTTGATGGACGAACTTAAGGGCCGTGGGTACAGGGTTTATGTGGAGGTACTGCAAGCGTGGAAGTACCGTGTTCCACAGCATCGGTCTCGGCTCTTCGTAGTTGGGATTTCAGGCAATGGGAAATTCGAGTGGCCCAAGCCCAGGGGGAGGCGGCCCACGGTAGGACAGGCTATCGGTGACCTTCCAGTGGTTCCTGCGAAAACCAGAGATGAAACTCAAACCTATGAAGGTCCGCCTGCCTCGGTACTGGCTAAGTTGCTAAGGAAGGGATTACGAGGCAAGGATGCCCGGCAGATTCGCGACCATGTAACCAGGGCGGTGCGTCCAGATGACGCGGAAATTTATTCCCTGTTGAATCCCGGCGACACCTATCTGGACGTACCCGAACACTTGAGGAGATACCGCTCCGACATTTTCGATGACAAATATTTCAGATTGTCATTTGACGGCCTATCAAGGACCATTACTGCCCACATTGCTAAGGATGGTTACTGGTACATACATCCCAGGGAGGACCGCACCCTCTCCATACGGGAGGCTGCCAGGATTCAAACCTTTCCAGACAGATTCCGGTTTGCCGGCCACCCGTCCAACAGGTATCAGCAAATAGGCAACGCGGTTCCTCCAATACTCGCCTCGGCCATCGCTGCCTCGGTGAGAAGCGCATTGGAAGACAATCCGGTTCATTCGACAGTTCAAGAGCAGCACGCGGAATACCGGCCTTCTTTCAGGGATACTCTGGTTCAGTGGTTTAAGGGGAACAGGCGCGACTTTCCTTGGAGGCGCCCTGATCTGAACCCTTGGCAGGTTCTGCTAATGGAAATGTGTCTCCACCGTACAAAAGCTGAGCAGGTGGCCCAGGTGGCGGTCGACCTACTTTGCCTCGGTAGGACACCGGATGCACTCCTCGACAACTTTGAGGCACTCCAACCTTCGTTGGCATCTCTAGGACTCCACTGGCGGTCCTCGAATCTCGGCCTTGCCGCCGAGTTCATCAGAGACAGATTGGCCGGGCAGGTCCCTGACAACTGGCAGGAACTGGTCGCCATTCCGGGAGTGGGAGACTACATAGCTTCCGCGGTTCTCTGTTTCGCTTTCAGCCGTCCCAGTGTGATCATGGACACCAACACAGAGCGAATAGTCCGCAGGGTGTCGGGCGAAAGCCCCAAGCAATCCAAATGGCAACTCAGGCTGTCGCTTCGTGAACTCGCCGGAGTCGCAGGCCCGGGTGTACAATGGAACCAGGCTCTGCTGGACTTGGGGGCTTTGGTCTGTAAGGCGCGCGCGCCCAAGTGTGGTGACTGCCCGGTCCGCGCTCATTGTGTCACGGGGCTTAGCAAGCAGAGGAAGTCATTATGAGCTGGAGGGCCAGTGCAGAGATTTGCACCCCCAACCGCTCACAACTCCACCACCAACTCAAACCTTGTGTTTCCAGTCTCCTTTGGACAACGAAACTTCCCACCGAAAAGTTCGCAATACGGTACGTGTAGGCCCACCAAACTGGACAAAATCAAGAACCTTCACGTTGCAGTTCACGCTGGACTAGTATTCAATCAATCTTGGAATTGAAGGGATAGAGGCGATGCAGTTTGGCTCGGGCGTCCTGGGTGTTGAACCGCCAGTTGATGGTGGCCCTCGCCGAATTGCGCTCGGCCTCATAGGCGTTGATGGCTAGCTGTAGGGCAGTCTCGTCGGGATTACGCCCTTGGAGACAAGCCCGGGTCAACACGCTGAACTCGATCTCCGCCATGTTGAGCCAACTGGCGTGCTTGGGCGTGTGGTGAAACTCCAGCCGCTTCACGATGCGCCGAGCTTCGGCGGCGTCGCAGGTCTCATAGCGGGAAGCCATGCGGTGCGTGTTCAAATTGTCCAGCACCACCCGCACTACTGGGGCATCGGGGTAAGCCTCATCCACCAGCCAGCGCATCCGGTGGGCGCAGTCCTCCATAGTGCGGCGCTCGGTAATCGCCACGTGTCGCCAGCCCGCCAGGGGCTCGCAGGTCAGGAAGATGTTGCGGGTGCCGCCGCGGCGATACTCGTAATCCTGGCGCCGCGGTGGTCCCGGTTGCACTGGGATGGGCGCCCTGGTGTCGGCCAGCAACTGGGTCGAGGTCTCATCGAAGCAGACCACCGGCCGATCGGGGTCGTAGGGCTCAGCATACCAGTCCAGCACGTCCTCCATCGCCGCCACGAATTCGCCGCCTACTTTCGGGATGCACCACTGCTGCTTCCGCCACGGCAGGAGGACGTTTTTTGAGCCTCAACCGCACCGTCTCATGGGACAGGGACTCCACCAACCCCAACTCCACCACTCGGTCGGCCAGCAGCTGCAAGGTCCAGTGGTCGTGGCCAGTGGGCGCTGGGCTGCACGCCAGGGCAATCAGGTGGGCCTCGCCCTTGTCGTCCAGCTTGCGATACCGGTTGGCCTGGACCCGATCCTGCAACACGCCATCCAAACCTTCCTCAGCGTACCGCCTTTTGGCGCGGTACACCGTACCCTTGGACACGTCCAAAGCGGCCGCCACCTGAGGTGCGTTCCATCCCTCAGCAACTTTAAGTAGAATGCGCGCCCGGGCGACGATGCGAGCCGAACTTTTGCCGCTACGTAGCAGTCGGCTCAGTTGCTCGCGTTCGTCCGGCGTCAACTGTACCGCGTATTGTTCCAGGGCCATGTTTGCCATACCTCCTCACCACTCTATTTTGCAGTCAGCGTAGCATTTGGAAGCCTTTCACTAATACAACTTACAATACTGATTTGAACCAGTACTAGACGTAAGATCATCGAGAGGATGAACTCATGCTTGATGCACTCCGACAGATTGACGGTGTTGACGAGAAACTCCTGCGGCGACCTGAAGTCGGGAGGTTATCTTCCGAATTGGAAGATGGTGAATTGCCAGGAGCCGTAGTGACCAACGGAAGGAGATCTATTGCGGTGGCCACTGACAGGAGGATTCTCAATATCTGCAAATCAATGTGGAGTAATACCATCTCAAAGATTGACTCATACCCCTATGCAGAAATCGAATCGATCACAGCAGGCAAAGGGGTTTTTGATAACCCCCTCACGGTTATAATTGGCGGCAAGAGGCACCGGATTGAAGCGGACAAAGGACGACGCCACGCTTTTGCTGAGTATGTTTCTGCCCGTCTCCCAGCGCCAGCGATGGCGAAGTGGGAGCAGGAAGATAAACTCTCCTCGCACACAAGCGGCAAGACCGAACTTCCGCAAGGGACGGGCTGCTTCGACCTCAAAGTAGTGGGGGAGAGCAACTACCAGGATGCCATCGTGCGGGCCGAACGTATAGCGGACACCGACGGTCATGGCAACCACTTCGTGAAAGTTACGCTACTGCGAGAATCTGCCAATCCGTACGACTCCAATGCAGTCTGTGTTCTGTCTCCTGGTGGCCAGGTGATGGGCTATCTAGCCCGCGCGGACGCGAAGGCGTATGCACCTAGCTTGGATGCATTGGACGCTGCCGGGTACTACGTGACTTGCTCGGCCACTATGGGCAGAGGTGAGCATGGCTACGGAGTACAGCTCGACTTGAAAACCCCGGAAGCTGTCCAAGTGCCTGAACAGGGGAATCTAGAACCCGTTGAAGACAAAAGGTCTGCCCGCTCCTTTCATAGCGATGTCTATTCAAAACGGGTTGGAAACCCGGACGGCCCTTTGTTTGGCGAAGTGGTCGTGTTTACCGGTGATATGCGGATGCCGCGTGGCGAGCTCGCTGACATATCTTCAACCGCCGGGTGTAGGCTTGATGAGAACGTCACCAAATCAACCACTATCCTTGTTCTCGGAGTGCGTGATTCTGCATACGAAGGCAACAGCACTAAACACGACAAGGCGATTGATTACTCAAAGCGATTCCGCCCTATCGAAATCATTAATGAAGAAGTCTTCCTCTCAAGACTTCGTGATGCAGGTGTACAGTTTGACATTGAGCGGACGGCCGATGCCAAGCGGGAGTACCAAAAAGAACGGGCTGAAGAGACGCCAGCATCGAAGTCAGAACATCGTTGGTGTAGGTGTGGGCGGACGAGGTACGACGTCACGAAATATGAGCAGTGCTATCAATGCTTTCAGGATAGACAACCCGTCTTGAAAATTGTTCGGTACCGTTGTTCTCGACAAGGGCATTGGTGGACAGAGGAGATCGAGATTGGCAGGAACGATGTAGCTGGATATGAGGCAACAACATCTGGTTGCACCTTCTGTGGAGAGACTGATTTGACACCTGAGATGCTCGATTATGACGACCTCGTATTGACTAACAGCCAGGAGGATGAGGAGGTTGGTTGGGAATGTGAGTGTGGGACTGAATGGACCACTTACGTTGAGAGCGTCCCAACATACTGCCCGCGATGCGGAAGGACAGATTTCTAAAAGGGTGTGTGACAATGGTCTAAACGTGCGCTGCCGGTTCTTGGAGTGATAAGGGGATGGCGGTTACGCTGGGGGCATGAGCAGAAAACCTTATCCCAGCGATTTGACCGACGCCCAGTGGGAGCAATTGGCTCCCCTCCTGCCACCCGACACAACCAGGGGCCATCCCCCGAACCACGGGCCTGCGGGAGGTGGTCAACGGCATTCTCTACGTGCTGCGCGGCGGCATACCTTGGCGGCTGATGCCCCATGACCTGCCACCCTGGGGCACGGTCTGGTGGTACTTCCGCAAATGGCGGGATGATGGGACATGGGAACGCGTCGAGGCGGCGTTGCGGGCCCAAGTTCGGGAAGCTGCGGGCCGAGAGGCCACGTCCAGCGTAGCCATCAGCGTAGCCATCATCGATAGCCAGGGGGGCGGCGCGGCTATCACGCGGGTAAACAGGTTGCCGGACGCAAGCGGCACATCGTAGTGGACACTATGGGATTGCTGCTGGCCGTGGTGGTTCATGCCGCTAATATCCAGGATCGGGACGGCGCCAAGCTGGTGTTGGTGAAGTTGCTGAACCGATTCCCTCGGCTCCGAGTCATCTGGGCTGATGCTGGCTACGCTGGCCGACTGGTGGCCTGGGCTTGGGCCACTGGCGGTTGGCTGCTGACCGTGGTACGGCGGCAACCGCATGGCCACACCTTCGAGGTGTTGCCGCGCCGGTGGGTGGTGGAGCGCACCTTGGCGTGGCTCAGTCGATACCGACGGCTCAGCAAAGACTATGAGGAGCGCACCGACAGCGAAGCCTGGGTGCATATCGCCATGGTCCACCTTATGCTCAAACGGATCCAGCCCTCCTGAATCCATTTGTCACACGCCCTCTTAGAGGGTGTGTGACAAATCCGCTGTATCACGCCGTTATGCCCGAATTACCGAGAACTCGGTCCCTTCCCCTTGATGGGGTAAGGTTAGGAGGGGGGTGAAAACCCAATAGTCACACACCCTCTTAGATATCCGGTAGCTAATTTATGGGAATTACGAGAAAGGAGGCGGGAGGGAGAGGCAATCGCGCTTCAGTTCAGCGGACCTGATCAACAATTTCTCCACCCTATCCGAAATCCTTTGGAAGGGTGGAGTAGCTTTGTGAGATAATTACCAATGAACCCCCCGACGGAAAGTTTGCAGTACGGTATGCCTAGGGCCCACCAGGTAGCGTTCGCAATCGGACCCGCTGGTGTCTCGACTCTGCTGCAGCAAGCATCGTATGAGGCAAGCATCTTACGTGAATGTGCATAACGGCGGCTCGCGGGGCTATCCCATCGGTAATAAACGCAGCAATACAGCGCCATGAGACGACTGGTACATTTTTTCGGGCGGCTGGTTGACTCGCCCTGGTTCGAATACTTTATTATCGCCGTTATCGTCGCCAACGGCATCCTGCTTGGGCTGGAGACTTCCCCCGTCCTGAACCGGCTTTACGGAACCTGGATACACTGGGGCAATCAGGTTGCCCTGGGCATATTCATCGCCGAAGCTGGTCTCAAAATACTGGCCCGGTGGCCTCGCTTCCTGGATTACTTCCGGGACGGCTGGAATATTTTTGACTTCCTGGTCATCGTTTTTGCGCTGATTCCGGCCACCGGCCAGTTTGCCATGATTGCTCGCCTGGCCCGGCTGCTGCGGGTGGTGCGGCTAATATCTGCCATCAAAGACCTGCGGCTGATTGTCGCGGCGCTGGTGCGCTCCATTCCCAGCGTAGGCCACGTCATCATGCTGATGAGCATTGTGGTGTACATCTACGCCGTGATGGGCTACCACCTCTTTCACGAACACGACCCGGCCAACTGGAGAAGCCTGGGCATATCCGTGCTGACGCTTTTCAACATCATAACCCTGGAAGGCTGGACGGACATAATGTACACGGCCATGCAGCAGCACCCGTTGGCCTGGATCTATTTCGTCAGCTTCGTGATCGTAGGCACCTTCGTAGTAATCAACCTGTTCATCGCCATAATTATCAACAACCTGGACGAAGCCAAACTTGAGCGGGCGCGGGATTTGGAAGCCCCCGTATCCCGAGCAGAGTTGCTGCGGGAAATCCGCGCCACCCAAGCCGCGCTCCGCAGATTGGAAGAGCGGCTGAACGATGAGGACAGGCGGTGACGGGACAGGGTGCGTACCTGGCTGGGCTGTTACAATAGTCGTGCGCGCCCGAATGGCGCCGGCGTTTGCGCTGCGGCGGGAGTCGGTATTTACCGCACTTTTGTCTCCCGCGCTGAATCCCGTTTGTTATCTCTCTAACCAAGGAGTCTGTCTCTTTATGCCTTTCCAACCCCGGTCGAACCGTTCGCGTCAACCAAACCGCAAACTAACTGACAACCCACAAGTCAATAACCCACAAATCAATCGGCCGCAGCGCCACCAGGCGATTTGCGCCGACTGCAACGCGTCTACCACCGTGCCGTTCCTGCCGAGCGAAGACCGGCCCGTCTATTGCCCACCCTGCCTGTACCTCCGTCGGAACAGCGTTGCGTCCGCGCCAATTGTGGCGTCGGGCGAAGCGTCTGATGCGAATGGGAACTCGGGCAACGGGAGCATGGCGAAGGGGGGCACCGCGAACGGCAGCACGGCAAAGGGCGTGCGGGCGGGCGTGATTGCCGCCGATTCCGTGTTTCCCCGGATGGTGTTGAACCGGGCCACCAGAACCGCAATTGCCGCCATGGACATTGCGGAGCCCACACCGATTCAGGAGAAGTCGATACCGTATCTACTGGAAGGGCGAGACCTGATAGGCCAGGCGCGCACCGGGTCCGGCAAGACGCTGGCGTTTGCCGTGCCGCTGGTGGAGCAGTGCGACTCGGCGCTGCGGCAGGTGCAGGCGCTGGTGCTGGTGCCAACCCGCGAACTGGCGATACAGGTGGGCGGCGTTACGGAGGCGTTGGCCCGATCGCAAGGGCTGCACGTTACGTTGCTGTACGGCGGTCGGTCGCTGGGGCCGGATTACAAGGCGTTGAAGCGGGGCGCGCAGATTATCATCGGCACTCCCGGCCGCACGCTGGATCATGTGCGGCAGGGGAGTCTCAATCTGAAATCGGTGCGATTCCTGGTGCTGGACGAGGCTGACGAGATGCTGGACCGCGGGTTCGCCCGCGACGTGGACGCCATCCTGAGTCAGACGCCATCCGAACGGCAGACGGCGCTGTTGTCGGCAACCATGCCCGATTGGGTGACAAAGACCGCCCGGAAGCACCTGCACAACCCGGTCCGGGTGGAAGTTGACGCAGAAATGCAGGCGCTGCCGTCGGTGGAGCATCTGGTTTACACCATCCAGAAAACTGACAAGATGGATGCGCTGCGCACGCTGCTGGACCGGCGCGATGGCGCCCCGATTCTGGTGTTTGGCAAAACCAAGCACGGCGTCAAGCGGCTGGCCGGCCAGTTGGATGCGCTGGGCTACCCGGTGGGTGCGTTGCAGGGCAACCTGAGCCAGCCGGCGCGCGAGCGGGTGATGAAGGATTTCCGTTCCGGCGTCGCGCCGATTCTGGTGGCTACCAACGTGGCGGCCAGAGGTTTGGACGTTGAGGGTATCGGCCAGGTTATCAATTTCGACCTGCCGGACTCGGAGCAACTATTCACGCACCGAGTGGGTCGCACGGGCCGGATGGGTCGGGCCGGCGAGGCGATTACGTTCATCACGCCGGACGAAGACCGAAAGTGGCGGGAGATTGAGCGGGGCCTGGGTCGCCAGTTCACGCGCAAATCGTGGACGCGCGAACGCAGAGCAGAAGAGCGTCGGGAAAAGGCGGAAGCGGACTACGGTGTGCAACGCGGCGATGTGCGGGTGCGGCCCCGGCCCCAGGGCTGATACTGCGCGGGCGCCAGTGTTGAAATCGGTACGTGCGTGAGTGAGTCCGGGTTTTGCATGGATGGACAGGATATTCAGGATTGGGACGGGGAAGCCGGTTGGGTTAGGGTTGTGGTCGGTTAGCCTAAATACAGGATTTTTGAGGAGCGGCAGGTTGATTTTAGGGAGGTTCTGATGGCGAGGCTGGACGGGAAGGTTGCTATCATCAGCGGCGGCGCGCGTGGGATGGGAGAGTGCGAGGCCCGGTTGTTTGCTGCGGAAGGGGCCGCGGTTCTGATTGGCGACTTGCTGGACGATGCTGGCAAGGCGGTGGCGGCCAGTATCGTGGCGGCCGGCGGGCGGTGCGTTTACCGGCATCTGGATGTTACGTCGGAAGAGGATTGGTCGGCGGCGGTTACGGCGACAGTGACGGCGTTCGGGCGGCTTGATATTCTGGTGAACAACGCGGGGATCGGCAGCAGTCCGCATCGCATTGCGGATGAACCGGAAGAAGCCTGGGAGCGAACGATGGATGTGAACGCCAAGGGGGTGTTCCTGGGCACACGGGCGGCCATACCGGCGATGCTGGACGTTGGCGGCGGGTCTATTATCAACATCTCGTCGCAGCTGGGAATCGTGGCAGTGCCGTATAACGGGTCGGCTTACCAGAGTTCCAAGGGCGCGGTGCGTCTGTTCACCAAGTCAGCGGCAATCCAATACGCTGGCGACGGGATTCGCGTGAACTCGGTGCATCCGGGGCCGGTGGTTACCGAGATGACGCGGGCGAGTCGGGCTGACGCGGAGCGGCACGAGATGATGCTGGCCCGGGTCCCGATGGGCCGGTACGGGGAGCCGGAAGAAGTTGCCTACGCCGTTTTGTATCTCGCTTCCGATGAGTCGTCATTCGTTACCGGCAGCGAGATTGTGGTGGACGGAGGCTGGACGGCGCAGTGAGGAATGCGGTTGGGCGGCGGTTACAGTTTTTTCAGTCGCTCCAGTTGCAACGCTAGTTGGTCAGTGGTGGCAGCCCGGGGTTCCAACACCAGCCAGGTGAGTCCCGCATCGGCGTAGTCGCGGATGTCGGCGGCGATTTGCTCCGGGGAACCGCGTAGGGGCGTGCGGCCAGAGCCGGTGAGGGGTGAATCGGTGATGTCCAGGCCGGCGCGCAAGGACAGGTCGAAGCTCGGCATGGTCAGGCCGGCGTCGGCGCGGAGGGCGGCGATGCGTTGCGCGACGCGGGCAACGTCGGCCGGGGTTTGACGGACGCCGTGCCAGCCGTCGCCGAGTCGGGCGGCCCGGCGCAACGCCGGGGCCGAGGTGCCACCCGTCCAGATTGGCGGATGGGGCTGACTGGCCGGGCGAGGCGCCATCGCGAGGCCGGCGACCGTGTAATGTTGGCCGGAGAAGGATGGGGCGGTTTCAGTCCAAAAGGCGCGCAGCAGGCGAATGTGCTCGTCCGTGACCGGGCCACGGGCGTCGAGGCCGATGAACTCTTCCTGCATCCAGCCCACGCCGGCGCCAACGATGAGGCGTCCGTTGGAGATTACGTCGAGGGTGCTCAGCATTTTGGCGTTCAGCACGGGATGACGGTAGGGCAGAACGAGCACGCTGAACCCCAGTTGGATGCGGCCGGTTACGGCGGCGAGATAGGCCAGGGTGGTAACGGGTTCGAGGATATTGTCGTCAGCAGCCAACGGGAAGCGCCCGTCGGTGCGGTAGGGATACGCCGAATGAAGTTCGGTGGGAATTGCGATATGGTCGCTGAGGAAGATGCCATCGTAGTCGAGCGCCTCGGCGCGGCGGGCGAGTTCGACCAGCGCGTCGATGTGGGCCAAGGGACCGACGTTGGGCAGGATTACGCCGTATTTCATAGGTGCCTTCGGGGGAGGTTGGGATTTTTGCACGGGGGCAGGGAGATTCTTCATTGGGTTCGGGGTGGTCCTTCGACGGGCTCAGGATGAACGGGGCGAGCTATGACAGGCTCAGGATGAGTGGGGACGGTTGTTGGGCGGACAATCGGCAGACTTTGGGTAAAGGTTGGTTCTTACGCGTACCCGCATTAGTCTTTCATTGCGAGGAGGACAGCGACGTGGCCATCTCGACGAGGCTGAACACACGTGGACGAACCGCCGTTGCTACGGCGACGAGATTGCCGCGCTGCGCTCGCAATGACAAAGTAGGTAGGGTCGCAATGACAAAGTGGGTACGCATCAATGGGTGTAACTGTTCAGACTTGGTGGGGGGAATTGGTTCAAAGAGGTTTGGGGATGGCTGGCGCGAGGGGTTGTGGTTATGTCATATAACGGGTATGGATTCGGAAATCGACCTGTCCACCGCTGACCGCGATGTGCTCATCGCCATCGTCATACGGCAGGAGGCCATCATAGCCCGACAGCAGGCCGTCATCGAGCGCCTGGAGAAGCGGATTGCTCAGCTGGAAGGGCGGGCCAAACCCAGTGGCGCCCGGGGGATGCCCGGCCTCAAACCCGAAGCCAGCCAGAAACCGGCCCAGCCCAAAGCGCCACGCCAGCCCCGGCCCCACGGCTTTGCCCGCCGTCGCATGACGCCCACCCGTCGGGTGGAGCATGTGGTGGACCACTGTCCCGACTGCGGAACGCTGTTGTCCGGCGGCTGGACCCAGCGCACCCGGGAGGTCATCGAGTTGCCCCAGGTTCCGGCGGAAGTTACCGAGCACGTCTACATCGCCAGGGATTGTCCGGGGTGCCGACGCCGCTGCGTTCCCCCGGCACAAATGGACGGCGTGGTGATGGGCCAGCAGCGCCTGGGTATCAACCTGGTCAGTCTGATTGCCACGCTCCGAGAGGAAGCCCGACTGCCCATCGCCGTCATCCAGCGGTATCTGCACACCGTTCATGGGCTGAGCCTCAGCGCGGGAGCCATCATGGCTGCGGTGCATCGCACCGCGCGAAGGGCCCAGTCCGCAGTGGACCGGATTCTGGCCCAAGTCCGCGCCAGCCCAGTGGTCCACGCCGACGAGACCGGCTGGCGTGAGGATGGCAACAACGGCTACGTGTGGACTTTCAGCACCCCATCGGCGCGCTACTTCCTGCGGCGGGGTCGCAACAAGGAAGTGGTGGATGAAGCTCTGGGCGACACCTTCTCCGGCGTGCTGGTCAGCGACTTCTACGCCGCCTACCACCATTATGACGGCCCCAAACAGCGCTGCTGGGTCCACCTGCTGCGGGACATCCACGACCTGCGAACCCTTTACCCGAAGGACCAAAAGCTGGCGCAGTGGGCCGACGCCATCCACGAGATTTACGACCGGGCCAAAGCCAGCGCCCATCCCCAGACCAAGCGGCGGCGCGCTGCCCAACTGGCCCTGGAACGTCAGTTGCTGGCCATTTGCCAACCCTTCCTTCACGACCCTTCGGCAACCCAGGCCAAGTTATGCCGACGCATCGAGCGCCATATCAAAGAGCTCTTCGTCTTCGTGGCCGAACCGGAGGCGCCATCGGACAACAACGCCGCCGAACGCAGCCTGCGCCACCTGGTCGTCAGTCGCAAGATCAGCGGCGGCACCCGGTCGCAACGAGGCAGCAGAAGCAAGATGACCCTGGCTTCCCTCTTCGGCACCTGGCGCGCCCAAGGACTGAATCCCCTCAATGCCTGCCGGCAACTGCTCTCTTCCCCGCAACTCTGAACAGTTACCAATGGGTTGGTTTGGTTGACACTCCGGGGAACCCGATGCTAGCATATTCCACCGCTTGGCCGGTTATTCTGCATGGGCACAACGTGGATACCGGGCGTACAATGTTATTCGCAAATTCAGTGCGCTTGCCTCGATAATTGTCTGGTTTGGGGGGAGATTGGCTCCACGCTCAGGTTGCTGGCGGAGCGCTGCCGCAACAACGATATAGCGCTGGATGGATATTCCTAAAATTGACGTTGCGAGCAATGTGCGCCGCCCGGCCGATCGGGGCGGAGCAGCAAATCCAAGGAGGACGCAAATGGCCGAACAGCCGGAACTACACCGCGGTTTGATGAACGTGTATATGGACACTACGGAGTCCAGTTTCATTGATGGCGAAATAGGAAAACTGCTTTATCGCGGGTACGATATCCACGATCTGGCCGAAAAGTCCACCTTTGAAGAGATTGTCCACCTGGTGTTGTACGGCGAGCTGCCGAACCGGGCCCAGCTGGAAGAGATGGACGGATACCTGCGGGCGAACCGGCGGATTCCCGACCAGATAATTACGGTCATTGATGCCGTGAAAGACGCCCATCCGATGGACGTGCTGCAGACGGCGCTGATTGGGCTGGCCGCGTTTGACGAGGAATCGGAGGACAATTCCAAGGCAGCCAACATCCGCAAGGCGCTGCGCCTGACGGCCAAGGCTCCCACCATCGTTACGGCGCACCACCGCCTGCGGACAAGTCTGGAACCGATAGTGCCGAATCCGGAACTGAACCACGCCGGCAACTTCCTGTATATGCTGTTCAATGAGATTCCCGACGAAGAGACGGTCTCTCTCATGGACGTGGACTTTATCCTGCACGCTGAGCATGGTGTCAACGCATCATCCTTCGCGGCGCGGGTGAGCGCATCAACGAACTCGACGCTTCATGCGGCGGTGTCGGGCGCGGTGGGGACGCTGAAGGGCCCGGCCCACGGCGGGGCCGCAGAAGAAGTGATGAAAATGTCGATGGAAATCGGCAACCCCGAAAACGCCGAAGAGTACGCCCGCAAAAAGCTGGACAACCGCGAGCGCATCATGGGATTCGGCCATCGGGTTTACAAGGCTGAGGATCCCCGGGCGCGCCACCTGCGGGAACGCTCGCAGGCGCTGGGCGAGAAGCGGGGCGACCCACGCTGGTTCCAGATTTTGACACACCTGTCCGAAGATGTGATGGCACCATACCGGGATCGGGGCATCTACGTGAACGTGGACTTTTACGCCGGTTCGATTTACCACCTGCTGGGCATCCAGTCCGACCTGTTCATCCCAATATTTGCGCTGGGCCGGGTGCCGGGCTGGTCCGCGCAGTGTATAGAGCAGTACGAGAACAACATCCTGCTGCGGCCCCGTCTGCACTACATTGGCGAGATGGATCGGGAGTACGTTCCCCTCGACCAACGATAGCTGGAACTGCGCGCTAATCAAGAGGGCCGCCGGCGTACACCGGCGGCCCTCTTGCGTTGGCCGGAATGAGTGCGTAGCCTACCTGGGGTAGATTTCGAGATTTCCCAGGTGGATCTCGGCGATGAGCTTGCGGTCATTGTTGTGGCTATCGTCGCTGTGGCTATCTTTGTCGTGGTCATCGTCGTCGTGGCTGTCTTTGTCGTGGCCGTCGCCGCCGTCGGCATCTTTGTCGTGGCCGTCTTCGTCTACATCCGAAGATGCGGATGCGTAGACGTGGAAGTTGAGGCCAAAACTGCCGGCGTTGGTCGCCGCAAAGCTCAGGCTGCCCGGTTCATCTGGTGATACCAGCGTGGTCAGGTCGTAACCGTGGAGATGCACCTCGCCAGCCTCGTCCGATGTGAACCGTAAGGAGACAGTGTTACCTTGGGTTGCCCGTAAATCCTCGCGAGTTGAAGTGGTGGCGCGATTGGCGATGTTGACGTTGATTGTTGCGGTGTCGGCGACGATTGTCGGCGAGTCGGCGCCCGTTGGCGTGGCGGGGCTGCACGCCGCAACAACCAGCGCAGCGGCGAGAGCGAGGGTGACGCACAGCCGGATTCCGGGCCGGCGCAAAGTCTGTTGAAATCCCAGCATTGAAGGCATCCTCCATGGAGTCGGTGAACCGTGGCAGTCGCCGGGAAGCGGTTGCCGTCGGTTGGGTTGTGGGTGAGAGCGATGCTATGAGATGGGAGGTCGCTGCGGCGGCGGCGTGATTACGCCGGCAGGCGTCTCCGGCGGGTTGGCGAACCGGGCCAGAGGATTGTGTCCACGGTTGGTCGATGCCGGCGTGGGCGATTCCCTGGGCGTAGTGAGGAAGGGTGCGGAAAGCACGGTTAGCAGCAGGCTGGCGGTTGTTGGGGACAGTATCGCCACGCCGCCGGGGACGTCCGATCTGTTGCTGGTGTGTAATCCGGCCGGGGCTGATGCGTTGGGTATCAGGAAGCGATGTCCAGTCGTTGCCGTGTGGTGCAGGTGGTGTGCGCCAGCGTCGTAGATGTGCTGGTGCGAGACCGGCGCCCCGTTGAGATACAGGTGTTCGTGGGCGTGGAAGCGTTCGGCGTAGTGGTGGTCAATCAACGGGCCGGCGATGGTCAGGGCCAACCAAACCAGGGCCAACACGGACATGAGCGGGGCGATTAACGACCATGGCGCTACCGGCCTGGACGCCGGATCCGGCGGGGGAGTTGGTGCGCCGGCAATGAAACTCGGCAAGGGGGACATCATCGGAGCAAGGTTTTCCGGTGGTAGACAGTCACATGGGTAATCTGTTGATAGCGAGCCTTTGGAAGCATGGATGGGCTTCCTTTCGACAATCTTGGGGTGAGCCGGGAAGTCGGTTTGGGTGGCCCTTCGACAATGTTCAGTGTGAGCGGCGATGTTGGTTGGGTGAACAATTGAGAGGCCCCGGCATGGGGAGCGCGCTCATGCGTACCTACTTTGTCGTTGCGAGCGTAGCATGGCAATCTCGATGAGGTTGTACACACGTGGGCGAACCGCCATTGCTACGGCGACGAGATTGCCACGCTCCGCTCGCAATGACAAAGCGAGTATGCACGCGGTTCGCGCCGTTGACAGTTGCTTTGATTTTAGCAGATAATGCTAGCCTAACCACTGGTTCGTTGGGGTTACGCCCGACGGCCTGCAACCGCAATGCACGTTCACATGGGCGTGGACACGTAATCGCAAAACACACTACAGGAGGCGCAGCGATGGCATCTCAGGACATTGCCTTGATGGCTCACCTGATGCGTCGTGCCGGCTTTGGAGCCACCCGCGAAGAGCTGGAGGCGAGGGCCGCTATAGGGTACGAAGCTACAGTTGAAGAGTTACTCAACCCCGCAAGCCAGCCGGCGATCGATCGGTACGAGTTGGTGCGGTACCATCCGTGGGCTTGGCGTCCGGGCACCATTCAGGGAATGGGTTCGGCGGAATGGCTCTATTTCATGACCAACACCAAGCGGCCTCTGGAAGAGAAAATGGCGCTCTTCTGGCACCAGGTGTTCGCCACGGGCGTGTCCAAGGTGGACCACTATGACGAGATTACTCGCATGGTAACGCTGTTCCGCGAAAAGGGCATGGGCAACTACAAAGATCTGTTGCTCGAAGTGTCCCGCAACCCGGCCATGATTTACTGGCTGGACAACTTTGAGAACCATGCCGACGCCGTGAACGAGAACTGGGGCCGCGAGTTGCTGGAACTGTTCAGCATGGGCGTGGGCACCTACACGGAAGTTGACGTGCGGGAAGCGTCCCGCGCCTTTACCGGCTGGACGTTCGAGCCCAAGCTGCCGCGCGGTCCGATTGGCCGTCACGACTGGAACTTCACCTATCTTCCGGAAGACCATGATGACGGCGAAAAGACGTTCCTCGGCGAGACCGGCAATTTCAACGGCGAAGACATTATCAACATCGTCTGCGAGCACCCGGCTACCGCCACGTTCATCGCACGCCACCTGTACAACTTCTTTGTGGCTGATGAGGCGCAGGTTCCGGCCTGGCAGGTCATTCCACCGGTGGATGAAGATGCGGTGGAGCTACTGGCCGATACGTTCGTGGAATCCGGCAGCGACCTAACGGCCGTGCTGCGGGTACTGTTCAACAGTGATTTCTTCAAGAACGCCCGATACGCCCGCCTGAAGAGCCCCGCCGAAGTGGTGGTGGGAACTTTGCGGTTGGTGGGCGGCTACGAATTCCCGGCTCCCGGATTGGGCGAGATGGCACGCCAGCCCACCTATATGGGCCAGGACCTGCTGAATCCCCCCAGCGTGGAAGGCTGGCACACCGGTGTGGAGTGGATCAACAGCGGTTCGCTGATGCGCCGTATCAACTTCACCGCCGACATGATGAGCGACGTCAACCGCCCCGGCATCCGCAGCATGATTGACCGGATGCAGGCGCAGGGTGACCTGACTCCGCAATCGATGGTGGACAACTGCCTGGACCTGATGGGCCCGCTGGAAGTTGACGATGATACTCGCCAGGAGCTGGTGAACCACGCCGCGACGGGAGGGAACCTGACCTGGGCGACCAACGCCGACGTGGACTCTGCCGAGCAGCGCATATCCGAGATGCTGCAACTGATCGTGTCCCTGCGCGACTACCAGTACGCCTAGTAATACTGCACCGCGGCGGTTTCGATGCCGCCGCGGCGCCATTACTTGCAGAGTGGACGATTGACACTCAATGGAGCAACCAAAATGACCGCAACGAAGAAAGAACCGGTTCTGGTGGTGTTGCAGCTCACCGGCGGCAACGACTACATGAACACCATCATTCCCCATGCCGACCCGCTGTACCGGGACAACCGGCCAGTGGTGGGCGTGCCCGATAACCGCATCACGAAGCTGAATGACCGGATTGGAATGCACCCGGAAGTGGCGCCGCTGAAGCGATTCTGGGACGCTGGCAACATGGCCATCATCCACGGTGTTGGTTATACCAACGCTCCGCGCAGCCATTTCCGCAGCATGGACATCTGGCACACCTGTGAGCCTGACAAGCTGGGATCGGAAGGCTGGCTGGGTCGGGCGACCCGCGATCTGGACCCGACCAAAGACAACGTCATCACGGCGGTCAACTTTGGGCCGAGCCTGCCGCGCGCCCTGGCGTTGCCGGGCGTTCCGGTGGCCTGCATCGACGACCTGGAAAACTTCGGGATGCTGACCAGTATTCAGGAGGAGCTGCAGCGCGAGAAGATTATTGACCGCTTCACCCGCCTGTACTCGCCGACGATTGGCAACGGGTTCGTGATGGATTACCTGGGCCAGACCGGGCTGGACGGCCTCAAGGCCGCCGACATCCTCAAAGTTGCCCCGGAGATTTACAACAGTTCCGTGGAGTATCCCGACACGCCGCTTGCCCGCAAGCTGAAGGGCATCTCCCAGGTGCACCAGGCCAATCTGGGTACCCGGGTGTTCTACACCGACCACGGCAGCTTCGACAGCCACTCCAACCAGGTTGGGATGCACGACGGCCTGTGGCGCGATGTGTCCGCCGCCGTGGGCAGCTTCTTTGACGACCTGCGCGAGAATGACTGCAGCGATGACGTCATCCTGCTGATGTTCTCCGAGTTTGGCCGCCGGGTTCATGACAACGGCAGCGGAACCGACCACGGAGCAGCGGGGCTGGTATTCGCGATGGGCGACGGGATCAAGGGCGGCGAGTATGGCGAGTATCCTTCGTCAAGGCCCGAAAACCTGGAGCAGGGCGACTTGGTGCCGGGCGTTGATTTCCGTAGCGTCTACTCAACCATCCTGGAGAACTGGATGGGGCTGGACGCCAATCACATTGTTGGCGGCGTCTACGAAAAGACCCCGTTCATCTAGGAAACGCTGAATATCGGTTCCGGTCTTCGGGACACGTCATTTGGTAAGACCAGCCGGGGCCAGTGGGTATGTATCTGCTGGCCCCGTCATTATGGCGACAGTCGCTCGACGGTAAAGAGCGCTGGTCGCAACGCACGACACACAGCAGGAAGACGCTATGCTAACTCAAATTGCAAAAGGCCGTGTATACGATTACAGCCATTCGGTGGGACGTGGGGCCGCTTCCGGGATGGGCTTCAGCCAGCCGGTGGCAATGGCGTTTGAAGGCAACACGGTTTACGTGTTGAACCGAGGCCTGGAAGGTATCGCCAATGTGCCCTGGAATAAGGTTGCCTACGGGGCGCGGGTGAGCATCATCGACGTGGGCACGAACGCCGGCGACGAGGATTTCACGGGCGAGTTTGGCAAGTACGGCGACCGAGACGGGGAGTTCATCTGGCCCTCCGGCATGATTTTGGCTCAGGACGGAAATCTGTACGTTTCCGACGAATGGCTGAATCAGGTATCGGTGTTCGGCAAGGACGGGAGTTTCGTTCGCAAATGGAGCGCGGCGCCGGAGGATGATGGCAAAGGACACGGTATTGCCAGCATCGCGAACGACAGCCAGGGCAACATCTATTGCACCGACGGTCGCAGCCACGAGGTTCGCAAGTTCACCGCCGGCGGACAGCTGATAACGAGCTGGGGTTCGTTGGGCGAAGGGAGCGGCGAGTTCAACTCCCCTTGGGGGATCACGGTTGACCAGACCGACGATACCGTATACGTGGCGGACCACCGCAATCACCGGGTGCAGAAATTCGCCGCCGATGGTGAGTTCCTCACGCAGTTCGGTGAGGCCGGTACCAAGCGCGGGCAGATGCACCTGCCAGTGAAGGTAACCGTCGACCCGCAAGGCGATGTCTACGTGGCTGACTGGAGCGACAACGGTATGCATCCGGGCAAGGTGCACGTTTTCGACAGCGAGGGCAAGTTCATTATCTCGCTGATTGGCGACGCGCAACAACTCAGCAAGTGGGCTGACATGACGGTGCAGGCCAACGCCGACTACCTGAAGCGGCGGCGGGAAGTTGCCACAACCGAGTCGGAATGGCGGTTTGCCCTGCCCACCGACGTGCAGTTCGATGAGGGCAACAGTCGGCTGGTGGTGCTGGATGCGCAGCGCAGCCGGTTGCAAATTTACGACAAGCGGAACGATTATATGGTTCCGCAGATGAACCTGTAACACAGTTATCCGGATGAGCAGGCCACCGTCCGATGTGTGTGATGGTGGCCTGCTCTTGCTTTCAGCCAATAAGGGACTGATAACTTTGGCGGATGTTGCCGGCCTATAGATGATGATTACACGGGAGCAGGAACCTGAATACATCCGTTTGGCGGAGCAGTCGCCGGGAATGCTGTGTCACGAGGCGCCGGGGGAGATTCTGGAGGCGTGCGCGTTGGACAACGAGCCCACGCCGTTCCTGGAGCGGTTTTTCGAGGCTGGAATCAGGTCGCACGCCCGGATGCAACATGGCCGGGGATTGCCGCAGATGTTCGTGAACAACGCAATTCTGGTGCTGTGGTTGCGGGCGTGCCGTCTTTATACCAACGGATTGCTGAAGATACCCGACCCGGACCTGGAGCGGGAGTTTTTCTCAAGCGCCGACGTTACGCCCAGCTAGTCTGGCCCAAACTCGGGCGCGGTTCGCAGGGTTGGGTTAGAATAAACGGGCGGGCAACCGTTGGCGACTCCGCTGATTGCAGCGGGCGACGCGACGCGGAGGGATGGCAGAGTGGACGAATGCGACGGTCTTGAAAACCGTTAATCCGCAAGGATTCGTGGGTTCGAATCCCACTCCCTCCGCCATTTTATCGATTACCAAGCCCTCTGAAACGGCTGTTTCCGGCCCATTTTGAGCAGGGAATGGCTGTTGCTGTTCTACGATTCCGTCAGTAGCTAACTGGTCGGCGAAAAACAACCGTCTCCCGCAGAGGTTCACGCCTAACTGGACTGAGTGGTGGGACATCTCCGGGAGCCTTTTCCCCAGATGGCCGAACTGCTGGCGGACGCCGCGCCGGACATCCTGGCCTTCACGGTCTTCCCAGTGGCCCACTGGCAGAAACTTTGGTCCAACGACCCGGAAGGAACGGCTGAACCGGGAGATCCGGCTTCGCAGAGCCTGCCCCGGTACGGGACGTGGTGGGCATATCCCCCAATCGACACTCGGCGCAGCGTCTGGTGGGCGCGGTGCTGGCCGAGCAGCATGACGAGTGGGCCTAACCCCGTCGATACCGGCCCGTCCCGTCTCCAATCATAACATCGCAAGCAGAGCGGGCAGACCGGCGACGCCGAAGAACACCGCCACAGCCGAGGCCGTCGCTATCCCGATTACGCTCAAGACCGCGGCCAGGGGGTGCCCAATCCCTAATCGGGTGACTACTGATACTCCCGACTAGCGCCACTCCATCACCGTGCTGCCTGCCCACTGCATATTATCTTCCCTTACCGTTATCGCGGCCGTATGTACTCGTAACCATTGATGTTCCGCAGGTCGCGGTAACGTACGCCTTCGGACCAGGGCTGGATCCTGGGGCCAACGGGCCACACCACGTCGAAATTGTACAGCCCTATATTGGTGAGTGCGTTTTCGAACATGAAGGTGGTTACCTCGACAGCCAACTCGCGGCGCGCTGTGGAGTCGATCTCGCCCTGGTGCTGGGAAATCTTCTCGTCCAGCCACAGGTGCTCTGCACCGCTGCTCCAGACCGATTGGTGGTGCAACTTTGAGAGCTTATCGGTAAATCCCTGGCCCGGTTCCAGACGAATTCCAGCGGCGTGGCAGGTGGCACCCTGGTACGTTCGCCCCACCAACGTAGGTCGAAGCGTGCTGTAGGGGATCTTCTGGAAATTCACGTCCACACCGATGTCGGCCCACATGGCAGCGATCGCCTCACAAGCTTCCACTTCCACCGGCGCCCCCCGCAACGAAGGCGTCAGCGTTATGCTGAATCCGTCGGGGTAGCCGGCTTCTGTCAGGAGTTGCCTGGCGCGCTCGGGGTTGTATTCCCAGCGCATTTCCGGCGGCAACCAGGTGTCTTCGTACTGACCGAACTCCCACATTACCGCCGGGCTACCATAGCCCCGCAACAAGGTGTCAACAATGCCCTGCCGGTCGATCGCGACGGACAGTGCGTTACGAACCTTGGCCGCGTTGGCCCATTCCTCGGAGTTCAGGTCCGGATTTGCGGAAACCCAAGGCAGGTCCGGGTCGTAGCCGGGCAGCTGGTCTTCCGTGCCGATGCCCACGTGGTATTGACCGTAGAGGTTGAGCGCGGATTCTCCCCCGCCGGGCAGGCGCATCAATTCCGCGCCTTCCACCTCGACCAGCGCATCCAAAGAGTCGAAAGCACTTACGGTGGTATCCAGGTTTCCGGTCTGGAATCCGGCGATCCGGGACGATTCTTCGGGAATTTCCCGGAAGTACATTTCGGCGAAATGCGGGGTCTTGCGCCAATGGTCTTCGACGGCCTCCATCTTCCAGAACTCGCCGGTTCTGAATTCCACCAAGTCCCAGGAACCAGTGGCGGAAATCTGCCCGTTGGCCCCTTCCGCCCCCAATTCATCGGTCTGCTTTTTACTGATGATCCAGGTTCCGGCGCCGCCCGGGCTGGTCAGAATTTCGTTGATGGGAACCTCAGACCAAGGTGCGCCGGTGTTGATTTCCACCGTGTAGTCGTCAATGGCCTTGGCGTGCCCGTCTTCGTTATTCCAAATCCCGCGGATGTTGGAGGCCCGAGCGTGCTTGGAACCCTCGGCTCCGAATTGCCGCATCCCCCAAATGACGTCCTCGGCGGTCAGTTCACCGTAACCCTTGTGGAACTGGACTCCTTCGACCAACCGGAAAGTCCAGGTCCCACCGTCTTCGGAGACTTCCCAACTTTTGGCCAACATCGGCACGGTCATCAGGTCGCTGCTAACCGTCAAGAGCGATTCGCCGATTGGAGCGGTTTGCAGGACAAAAATCTGCGGGTTACCCGTGAGGGCGGGATGGCCCGTGAAGGGCCCGAGTTCCTTCTGCCCAACATTGAGAGTTCCCACCGGTTGCTCCAATGAGCCCGCCGCAGAACCCTCCGGAGTAGGGATTGGAGTGGCGATAGGAACTGCCGTAGCCGCCTGCTGTTGTGGAGCAGGCTGGGCTGCAGTAGGTTCCTCCGCCTGCTGATCCGATGCCACCGGTTGGGCACCCAATCCCTCCTCCAGCGAGGCTCCGCCGCAGGCGATGACCAAGGCCAGCAGCGCCGGCAACGCCACCAAGTGTACGACCATGGATTTTTGTGTTATTCCACGCATTAAGACACCCTCCTCTGATCTACGGCCGAGGTTCAAAGCCAAATCCTATTGGCACCGGTGCTTGATGTACTCGGAGCCGTCCATTTGCCGGACGTCGCTGGTCCGGACGTGTTCGGTCCAGGGTTAGATGCGCCGGCACACGGGCCAGATCGCATCGATGTGGTAGTAGGTGAGGTTGGTCAGCGCGTTGTCAAGCAGGATTTGGCCGATTTCACGCTCGACAGCTTTGCTCTTCGCGGGGTCTAACCCGGCCATCGCCCTCCGCATCGCGTCGTCAGACCATTGGAGTTACAACCCGCGGTTGAAATGCAGTGATCTGACCGGATTGGTCCCTTAATACCGTAGGGCAACTGGACGTACTGTCTCCAGCCACCGCCTCAGACAGAGCATCTAAACATCCCTGAAAGGAGAATCAGATGCCACCTACCCGCAACGCGCATCTTACCATAGGCCCCTCCCGCCCTCCAATGTACTACAGCGTATCCACCTTCATCGAGGCCTTCGAGCGGATGGATTGGAGGACTCAGGGCTTTTCGATTATCGGAACGTAGCGGCCAAATGAGCTGCCGACAGTGTTGGTCGCTACGGCTACGAGATTGCCACGCTGCGCTCGCAATGACATTCGGGGACAATCGAAAGACCCTGCACCGTACCTACCTTCATCGACGCCGTCGAGCAGATGGATTGGAGAATTGCCGGGTGCTGGATCGGGAGATCCGCGCCCTGGGCTACTAGTGCAGCTATTCGACGAACTGCGGGCGTTATTACGCCCTCAAAACGAGCATGCTGGGGCTGGGTACGCCCGGAGGTGACCGCCAACTTTTGATCGAGGACCAGGATCGCGGTGCACGAGCAGGCGGCAGACTTTTCTCCACCTGGCCAGGCGTTGGGAGGAAGTCCAGCGGAGATGTCGAACTGTGCTCCAGGCACGGTGGCAGGATTGATCGGGAGCGGCCCATCTGTTTCTCACCGGCCTACCGACGTACATCCGTACATCTCAAATCGGCTTCAATTTGGGTCGCGTGGTATACTGTCATTGGTGACGGTATTCCAAGTTCCCTCATTCGCTCCTTGGCTACTTAGCTCACCCTCCGGTTCCTCGTCAGTTCCCCTTTGGACCTCCTAAGAACCATTCCGGTTCTTACTATGGTGGCCCAGACTACCTGTCAACCATCTAATGAAAAGGGGTCACAAATGACTAACGAGGACCGAACCCTCTCCTGTAACGAGTGCGGTCAATCCTTCATCTTCAGCGCTGATGATCAGGCGTACCACGCTGAAAAGGGCTACACCAACGAGCCCAAGCGTTGCCCAGACTGCCGCCGGGCCAAGCGAGCCCAGCGCAACGACGACGGCTTCGATAGAGGCGGTCGGGAAATGCACCCGGTCGTTTGCGCCGAGTGCGGCAAGGACACCACGGTGCCTTTCCTGCCCAGAGGCGACCGCCCGGTTTACTGTAGCGACTGCTTCAGACGACAAGGCACGCCGGCAAATACGGGCAGATACTAGTAGTTCAACATCTTTGAATTGATGGATACAGGGACTTCAATTTGATGCGGGCGTCCGCGGTGGTGAAGCGCCAGTCCACCCGTATTGCGTCCTGGTTGCGCTGCTGCTGCCACGCTGCCACCTCCCGCCGCAGGACGCTTTGGTCCGGTATGCGCCGGTCCAGGCATTGGCGGACCATCACCCCGATTTCGATCTCGGCCATGTCCAGCCAACTGCCCTGCTTGGGCGTGTAGTGAATCTCCAACCGTTCGGCGATGCGCCGCGCTTCCGCCGGCTCGAACGCCTCGTACAGCGAGGCTGGATGATGGGTGTTCAAATTGTCCATCACCAGCACGATCCGGTCTTGGTCCGGGTAGTCCTCGTCCATCAGTTGCTTGACCACCCGAGCCCAATCTACTTTGGTACGCCGGTCCGTAACTTCCACCCGGCGCCACCCCGCCAGCGGCGCGAACAACCTGAACCGGTTGCTCACCCCGTTGCGCTGGTATTCGTAATCGTAGGTCTGGGCCGCCCCAGGCCGCGACGGGCGGGGCGGACGGGTCGCGCTTACCTGCGGCTTGCTGGTCTCGTCCAGGCACACCAGCACTTCGTTGTCTCCATAGGCGCGATGATAGACTCCAGCACGTCTTCCATCGCGCACACGAACTCGGCGCTGCCCTGGGGCGGGATGCACCAGCATTCTTTCAGCCAAGGCTTGGGTTCGTTTTTTTGAGCGTCTGGCGCACCGTTTCAGGGCTGATGCTCTCCACTATCTCCCGTTCTACCAACCGGTCGGCCAACAACTTCAGCGTCCAACTGGCCCGACCCTCGGGCGGTTCTCCGCAGGCCAGGGCAATCAGATGGGCTTCCCCCTGACCGTCCAACCGCTTCTGCCTCCGGTTCAGTTGCTCCTTGCGCCCCAAGGCCCGCTCCAGACCCTCTGCCACGCAGCGGCGGCGCACCCGTTCCACCGTCGCCCGGCCAATCTGGCAGGCCCCCGTCCCCTTGCTCCTCATCACTCAACAGCAGGATGCGGGCGTGGGTCTGCAGCAGGATGCGGGCGTGGGTCTGCCGGTAGGCCGCCGCCCGCCCTCTCATTACCATTGCCTTCAATTCCTCCCGCTCCTCCACGCTCAGTTTGACCCGGTACTTCTTCTCCATCACTCACTCCCCGCACCTTATTCTTTAGCTCCTTTAATTCACCTCATTATCAATCAGTTCAAAGCTGTTGGACTACTAGTATTACAACGACGGGTTATTGTGGCGCTTCGGAAACGCTTCGTAAGGCGGGTCTGCTGCGATAGCTGGCGGGCGCAAATCTAAGAAGGGAACGAATGGGCATCAGAGGTCGCACCTCGAATGCGTCGTTGTAATACTAGGATCCCGTACGAAGAAAGGGGGGAAGCGTGGAATGCGCCTCCCCCTTTCACATCCAAACGCAAAAGCAGGAGAAAAGCGATGATACTATGGCCTTTTGGCTAACAAGTTCACAAGCTTTCGCAAGAGTTGCGCCGTGAGTTGCTCAACAAATTTAGTATTGCGTCGGAGGATGCCGGGGCGATGCGCTACGTGGCTAAACGAGGCAGGCCTGGCACCGGGCACGTCAACCGGGTGTTCATCTTCAATCCGGCCATGCTTTCTCATCTGGAGTTAGCGTCAGCCAACTATGAAAACCTGACGACTCTGAAGAAGGGTCTGCTCTTCACCGGGCACATCATGAAGGGCCACGAAACCTCGAAAGCAAACTTGGTCGTTCTCTCAGATCAACGCGCCTTGTAAGAGCCTATCCTAATAACCCTGCGGCTCTGAGGGTGATGAGAGCACAGGCGAAATGCAGGAAGGCGATGTAGTGCTCGGGGGCCTTGTCCCAGCGCACCAGAATGCGTCGAAACCGGTTCAGCCAACTGTGGGTGCGTTCCACCACCCAGCGCCGCGCCTTGAACCCGGCTGCCCGCTTGATCGCCTTTGCCTCCTCGCCCCGACTGCGGATGTGGGCGGTGAAGCCAAACTCTGCCAACGTGCGGCGAACCTCGCCATAGTCGTAGACCTTGTCCAGGCACATGCCCTGGGGAGTCTCCGGACCCGGCGTCGGTCGCGGTATCGGCACACTGTCCAAGGTCGCCCGTACCAGCTTCATGTCGTGGCGGTTGGCTCCGTCCACCGCCAGCCCCACCGGAATGCCCCGGGCTTCGGCCAACAGGCGGCGCTTGACCCCGCTCTGACCCCGGTCGGTGGGATTGGGCCCGGTTTTTCCCCCGCCCAGGGGCGCTTTGGTCAGCGCCCCGTCCCTGCTCAGCCAACTCCAGTCCAGCCCCGGCAATTCATCGAACCGTTCCAGACCCTCCCGCCACAACTCCAGGAACACCCCGGCCGCGGTCCATTCCTGAAAGCGCAGATGGGCCGTGGAGCCGGAACAGCTGCCGGTGGCATCCAGGGCTTTCCACTGACCGCCGGTGCGCAGCACGTAGCAGATGCCGTCGGCGCAGGTGCGGTCGGGAACTCGGGGCCGGCCCCCGCCCAGGGGATGGGTATTCACATGCTGGGGGATCAGGGGCGCCAGCACTTCCCAAAGCTGGTCGGAAACCCGGAAAGCGCCGGTGGTGGGATTGGTTCTGTTGGTTGGGCCGTCCCGCTGCGGTCGGGACGGCTTGGCATCATTCGCTTTGGTCATTCCTCAACCATAGCCGCAACCCGGTCCAGCTGCCTTTTCCTGCTCATGCGGGTTTTTATCGGTTTTTAGGATAGGCTCTTAGGACATCAAAAGTAAATGTCGTGATGCTTCGATATCTGCAAATTTATACAAGGGCGAAGCATCATGAGACCAACCGCCATATCATTCTTGGACATAGCTAGCTTGGTGCAAATGGGCTTCAAGTTACTGATTCTGCAGGATTGCTGGCAGGAAATATGGGCTTTGGTCCCTGGTTAAGGCCGTGCGTTAATAGCGCGATGGCCGCCAACCACGGATAGGTGGTACCGATTGTCCGCGAGCCCATACCGACCAGTGGTTGGTCGCACACGCTCGAAAAGCATCGGCAGCAAACGGAGTTGCCCAGCAGCGTTTTCGAGAAACGCGGTTAGCCTTGTGGCGGAGGCATGATGTGGGAAGTGCCCGCCGAGCGGAGTGGTTGTTGAGCAAGACCTACCCCTCCTGTCCTGCGATACCGACCAGTCCTACTACACCGACGAGCAGTCGGTGCTCCCGTGGCCCTCAGCGAGTGGCTGCCCTCTGACGATCTGGCCTATTTCGTCTCCGAGGTGGTGGGCCAGATGGACTTGTCGGACATCACGGCCCGCCGGGGACGGGGAGCAACAGGCCGAATTGAAGGCGGCGGTGCAGGGATTGCCGTCGCAAGCAGGCATCGACTCATCCAACTGGAAATGGAAGGCGGTCCGCCGGAATGTGCAGCACGGCTTCGCGTTGGCGCTGAGCCGGAGTAGTTGTCTGAACCACCCGCACCGCTTGGGATTTGTGCTGAAACGGTCCAAGAAACGTTTGCGCAAGGGCGGACCGAGTGCGGCGTTATGCTTTTATGGCGGAATATCGCGCGCTGACGGCAGCGGCGCGACGGACGTGAGCCAAGATATTCTTCGCCGACGAGGCCCGTTTCCGAGCAGATGGCGACTTGAGGGGCAATGGGTTCTCAAGGGGGAACCAGCCCTAGTGGACTCCAACCGCACCGCCATCGGAAGGCTGAAGATGGGCAGCCGATGCAACAGCCACGCCAATGACTGCCCCCGTCTTCTACCTCCTGAACATTGGCCGCAAGGTCTGGTTGCCGGACCATCACCGGAGATGACGCACTCTCAAACCATTCACAGGACGCTTCCGCACCGACTATTTCCTACGCAAATACAACATTACGCCCATTGGCATACCGGCGTGGGTCAGTAACAATAGATACATAACGGCAGCGGGCGGTGGTCAGGGTGTTTGACGAAGGGAGGCGGCGACTACCCGGTATGCCTACCAGCGCGCTTCATGGGGCCATGAGAATTCGGCGGCCCAGCCTCGAAGCGTCCCCGGGATCTGAATTCCCCCGAGTGCTCCAGCGTGGCGCGCCGGAAGTTTCACCCAGTACCGATCATCCACACGGGCTCCGGGCAAGGTCCCGCGAAAGGTTCAGGTTTCTACACCACGGACCGCGCCCGTAACCAGTAACCCGGTCGGCACAGGATGGCGAGATTGTCCACTACCCGACCAAACTTATCATCCACAAACCACAACATTAAACCACAACATTCCAACCCAGGGAGGCACTCAGTGTCCAGTTTTACACCGCTAGGCGAGCGAATCGTCATCAAGCCGATCGAACAGGAAACCCAAACCCGGGGCGGCATCCTGCTCCCCGACACCGCCAAGGAAAAGCCCCAGGAGGGCGAGGTCATCGCCGTTGGCTCGGGCCGCGTCGCTGACGACGGCTCCCGCATCGCCATGGAACTTGCCATCGGCGACAAGGTCATCTACTCCAAATACGCCGGCACTGAATATGATCACGACGATGATGAGTACCTGATCATGCGCGAATCCGACGTCCTGGCCAAACTGGGCTAGGCGTTCCGTTCCAACTCCTGAACTCTCGTACGCACACCAATCCACCCCCAATAGCGCACACTCCAAACGAGGAGAACCCCGCAATGCCCGCAAAGAAGTTGGTATACGCTGAAGACGCACGCAAGTCGCTGCGCACCGGCATCGACATTCTGGCCGACGCGGTCAAAATTACCCTGGGCCCCCGTGGCCGCAACGTCGTGCTGGACAAGAAGTTCGGCCTGCCGCAGGTCTGCTCCGACGGCGTAACTATCGCCAAAGAGATCGAGCTGCCCGACGCTTTCGAGAACATGGGCGCCCAGCTGCTGAAAGAAGCCGCCACCAAGACCAACGACGCCGCCGGCGACGGCACCACCACCAGCATCGTGCTATCCCAGGCCATCATCCACGAAGGGTTCAAGAACGTTACGGCCGGCGCCAACCCGATGGCCATCAAACGTGGCATCGACCACGCAGTGGCTTGCATCGTCACCGAGTTGCAGGGCATGTCCCAGCCGGTGGAGACCCGCGAGCGCATCGGACAGGTAGCCTCCCTCTCCGCCCATGAAGACGCCATCGGTGAGACCATCGCCGAGGCCATGGAGAAAGTGGGCAAAGACGGCGTCATCACCGTGGAAGAGTCCCGCGGCCTGACCGATGAGATTGAGTACGTCGAGGGGATGCAGGTCGACCGCGGCTACACCTCTCCTTACTTCATCACCAACACCGAGCGGATGGAAGCCGTCATCGAAGATGCTTACCTCATCATCACCGATAAGAAGGTTTCCGCCGTTGCCGACCTAGTGCCGGCCCTGGAAAAGCTGCTGCAAGCCGGCCAGAAGAACGTGGTCATCGTCGCTGAGGACGTGGACGGTGAAGCGCTGGCCACTCTGGTGGTCAACAAGCTGCGTGGCATCATGAACGTGCTGGCGGTCAAGGCGCCCGGCTTCGGCGACCGCCGCAAGGCGATGCTGGAAGACATTGCCATCCTGACCGGCGGCACCGTCATTAGCGAAGAAACTGGCCGCCGTCTGGACTCGGCGACCATAGAGTACTTTGGCCGCGCCCGTCGCATTTCGTCCACCAAGGACGACACCACCATCGTGGAAGGCCACGGTTCTGAAGAGGCAATCCAGGCCCGCATCAACCAGATCAAGGCCCAGATCGAAGACACCACCTCCGAGTACGACCGCGAAAAGCTGCAGGAGCGGATGGCCAAGCTGTCCGGCGGCGTGGCCGTCATCAAGGTCGGAGCCGCAACCGAGATCGAGCTGAAAGAGCGCAAGGCGCGTGTGGAAGACGCTTTGTCTGCCACCCGTTCCGCCGTGGAAGAAGGCATTGTCCCTGGTGGCGGAGTCGCTCTGGTGCGTGCCCAACGGGCACTGGATTCCATCGAAGGATTGACGGTCGATGAGATGGTGGGCGTTAACACCATCCGCCGCGCTCTCGAACAGCCGTTGAAACTCATCGTGGAGAATGCCGGTTCCGAGGGAGCGGTGGTGCTCGACCAGGTGCAGCATCAGTCCGATGATTACGGCTACGACGCCGAGCTGGGGGAATTTGGTCCCATGCTCGAGCGCGGCATCATTGACCCGGTAAAGGTTACGCGCTCTGCGTTGCAGAATGCAGCGTCTGTAGCCGCCATGGTACTCACGACCGAGTCCATGATTACCGAAATTCCCGTGCCGGCTTCGGGCATGATGGCCGCCCCCCAGATGGATTTCTAGTCCCACTGAATCCAGCGGGAATTGCAGCCGGGGCGGTCACGGCGACTGCCCCGGCGTTTTTAACGATGGTCGCCAACCGTGTCCGCAACACTTCAGGTTTGAGGGGAACCGGGTAATTGTAGGCACGGGAAGAGCTATTGAACCGGCGCTGCCGTCGCTCCAGGTAGCGTTTATCCGCCACCCTTGACACGAGGGCTCTCGTCAAGTTCAGCTCACCAAGTTTTACGTTTGAGTTGCGGGGTACCGCACGTACTTGACGCCGCTTACCACCTTGCCACTGGTCTGCGCTCTGCAGGGCCCGGCAGAAACGGGGATCAGCCTCGGTTGTCGGGACAGCAGGCAGTTGTCCGCACCGACCACGATCAGGGCCAATCAAACAAGGAGGAAACCCATGTTCAGGAACATCCCAAGCATCCGATTCGGAGTGACCGACGGCCGGAAGGCCGACGTTTTCATCAACGACCGGCCCGCCGGGGCTATCCAATTCTACCAGGGGACGACCTGGACCTACGACCACCACGGTCTGACCCTGGTGGGAAGCCAACTGGACATCAGGAAGGCCATAGTGGGCCACAATCAGCCAGTGGGGGCTTAATGAAATGAGCGCTGGTCGCCGTGATTATCGTCTGCGCCGCCGCGCGCTACAACAAGCCCTGGACCTTGACTGACAACGGACCCACCGGCACTGATCGGATCGATGGAGACAACAATGACGACTTCGGACGAACACACTCCAGCGTTGGACCAGCTGTCCACGCCGGCCAGCAAATCGCAACAACAGACTTGGGCTCAGGACCTGCTGGATGTCATCAAGACAAACCGAGACAACAAACCCGGCACCACAGCGCGGCTATCCCGACCACACCCCCCAAACGAAGCTGAGATTCAGACGCTGACTGCCGAGTTCATGGCCAACGTCGATTCTGAACAGCACACGCCGGGAACCGGAGCGAATCGCCGTGACGGCCACAGCAGCAGCCGCGAATTCGCCATCGCTGCCCAGCAGGTCATGGGCGGCGCCACGGACGATACCCGCCGCCAGATGGCTGCCGCATTCGCCACTCTGATCGTCGAGCCGGCCCGCGCTGCGGCCGAACGTCGGAAAGACCGGGACGTCGGCGTCAGGATCGTGGCCATGCAGGAGTTCATACAACTCCATCTGTTCAAAGGCGACGCCCAAGTCTACCTGGCCCGCCCGTTTGCTCAATTGACCTGTATCGCTGAGCCAGACCGCTAGACGCCAGCGCAACGTTCGGCCGGGGTCGCCAACGATTTATCAGGTGGGACTTGCCAACAGGGCCATCGCGTTGCCGGCGTAACCCGGGATGATGGCCCAAGCCAACTGTCGGCGCTCTCAAGGGTATTTTAGGCTCAGAATTCGCTTCTTCTTCCATCTGTTGTCGCCATCGGTGTTCGCGGATAGCGTGTGCGTCCCGTTAACGTAGATGCGCATACACGTGATACGGACAGTAGACTGGTTAAAACAGACCCAGAATTTGGCTTGTGGGCTCGGTGTTCGAATTCTGGATTCTTCGTATCAGCCAGTTCCTCAGAACCGCCGGGGACTGCCGTGGCGTGCCAGCCGAATCCCCAGCGGGGCATTCCCATTCCCTCCAGCTTGCAGGTTACGTTGGGGCAGGCGGCCACGGCGCTGATCCCTCCCGCCACGCGGGGATTACTTCATCGTCCGGGTTGGCATAAATCCCGGATCGGCTAACGCCCCTGATGTGGTTGAGGATAATGAGCGATTCGGGCACCGCCGGGGCGAATTCGGCAAACTCGGTCAGTTGAGGGAAGGGCAGCATCACGTCCAGGGACAATCCATCCTGGCCAGGACCCGGGCCCCAGTGCGGAAGGCGTCGTTGGCCGATATTCCTTCAGCGTCCCGGTTGTCCAATTCCGGGTCCGGGCTCCAGGTAACGTTGTGGCGGATGCCCTTGAACCGATTGAGGCTCGCCGCCTGCAACGTCTCCAATACCGGAGCGACGCCCTCTCCCAGCTTAAGGTCGGTATGGCCTACAATGTCCGCCGCCCGGTTTTCACCGTAGACGCCGCTCGGGAGCTACCGGCCGTTCCCCTAACCGCGCTCCCCAACATGGCCGTTCCACCGACCGCGAATCGATTGCTATCCATTCCAATGGTGTTCCTACCATTGCTACCAATCCTTCCCGTGTCCCGGCGCCGGCGACCCGGGCAAACGGATAAAGCATCCCGGGCCCTTTCACCACAATGACAGCAACTAGTCAGATCACCAGGGGGTGAGAGAATGCTCAGCTGCGTTGCCTGCGGGGCCGAACTGGAGCCGCCCGTCCGCGTTCCCCACACCGTCTACGTCAAGAGCCTGTACCGGATCGGCGGCGAGGGCTACTGCCGCCATCACGTCATCAATGCGGCGCCGGCCCTAGCCCGGGGAGCGTCCTCAGACGAGCGGGCCCGACCTTACCAGCACTGACTCGATGTACGCCATCACCCTGCTCCATGGCCACAGTGTAACTCCGAGAACGATCATTTTCGCCTGCTGACTAGTCGTCACCACCTGCAGGGCTGGTGGCAGCCGCGATTGGGCGGGCCGTGCCCCGAAAGTAGATATCGCGCCAGAAGCCGCTGGCGACCACGGTGCCAACAACTACCAGGGTGAACGCGGCTCCCGCCACGGCCATGACATTACCCGCGGACCAGAAGTCCGCCAATCGGCCGTAGAGCAGGTTGGCGAAGGCCATGCTGCCGCCGATGTGCATGGAATACGCCGATGCAACCCGGCCCCGGATCTCGTCCGGCACCACGGACTGAATTATGGTGTGGGTGATGGTCATGAACCCGGAGGTACCAAGGCCCATCATAACCGCAGCGATCATGGAAATGCCGGTTTGCGACGATAGTCCCATCCCGATGGGCGTCAGGCTGCTGGTGAAACCCAGCAGCAGGAACACTCTCCCTCGGGTCATGTGATTGATAATGCCCCCTACGAATACCGAAGAGAACAACGAGCCAATGCCCAGGGCTGCCATCAGGGCGTAAACGTCGTTCCCATTGAACGTTACCCCGTCGGGCGAGAGTTTCTCCAATGCCAGGGGCGGCAGCATTGACTCGAAGGACATCACTAGTACGCAGTGGGCCACCGCCATCAGAAGGATGCCGAAGACCAGCGGTGTGCTGTACACGTAAGCGAAGCCGGCGGCGGTGTTGCCCCAGAAACCGCGGCGCCGGTCGATGACTCCCGACGATACCGTCCTGATGTTGAGCGCGGATATCAACGCCACCAGGTAGAAAGCCGCGCAGGCCCAGAAGACGATGGTGGAGGTGCCCAGGGTGAGCGCCAGGTTCTGGAGCGAGAACGAAAACCCTTCGGATCCAAAAATGGCGCTGCTGCCCACCGTGACGGAAATCGCCAGCAGGATGGCGGGCCCTACGGCGCGGGAACCCTGCTGCATGGCCTGGTTCAAGGCAACGGCGTTGGGCAAACGCTCCCGGTCCACCAGGTTGGGCGTCAACGACTGGGCAGCGGTCATCTGCGTGGAGCGCAACGTCCCGTTCACCACCGCCAGGACCACCACGTACCATGGGTTGGTGATGCCAATCATCACCAAAACGGCCATGACGGACGCCTGGGCGATTTGGAGCAGATACACCCGCTGCAGCAGGGTTTTGCGGGTCATCTTGTCGGCCAGATAACCGATGAACGGGGTTGCAACGAAACGCGGCGACATGGCCGCGAAGGTGATTAGCCCAACCCACAAGCCCTGGGTGCCCTCCAGCTCGGGGATGCTGTAAACCCACGCTCCGCGAGCGACGATAAGGGCCCAGGCGCCGCTGCTGCTGCACAGCGTGGCAAAGGCCATGAATCGAAAATCCCGATAGACCAGCGCTGCAAGGAACCGATGCGCTCTCTGGGCAAAGAAGTTAGGTTGCGGTACCGGGGTTGTGGTCATATCTCGTCTCCTGCTGCCTCCGAAACCGGTTGGCAACGGCGGAAGAGCCTGGCCAGGCGGGCAGGAATGATCGAACATTGCTCAGCATCCGCGCAGTTGCCGTCGTTACCTGCAGTTTACGTGATGGTCACCGACGCATTGTAACCCACCGCGGCATGGGTCGAGATCCGAAACCCCCTACCGCTACGGCGCCGACGGCTTTGCCTACGCCGCCCAGGGCAACCTGGACGCCCTCGTCATCGCCATGGACAACCGCCGCATCCGCTTCGTCCTGGAACTCCCAAACCCTGAGGACTTCCGCCACACCAATCACAACCCGCCCCGGGAGTGCAGCGTCAGGGCCCATGAGGGGGCCCACGACCAGTCCTATCGCCAGAATTGGCGAGCTCTGCTGCTGGTGGTCAAGGCCAAGCTGGAGGCGGTGAGAGCCGGCATCTCCACCCTGGAGGATGTGAATGCCGCAGGACGATGCCCCGACCCAACAGATTTGGAACGGCATCGGCTGGCGTTATGGCGACCCGACGTGCGTCCCGGAAGGTGGGTGCATCCTGACCGCCGTAAGTGGTAGACACATTGGTATGCTAAGAGCGCGAGATCCCGTTTTTTGACGGAATCCCCGTACAAATTGCTGGTGAAATCTAAGGACACTCACTCCGCCAGTTGTACGACATTTTGTGACCCCAGTCACTGCGTGTATCCTGACTGGATGGCTTCCAGTGGGATGAACCAACGGTAGCCGTCGGCGCTCGGATTGGGTCCGGAGCGCGAGCCCAATGCGGCGAATAGGGGTTTCGGGCGGCCCGGTCGTGTGCCATCTCGACCATCTGTTGCTGGGTTAGCATCAGGATGACAGAAAATTGTTGAACATGGTGGGTATCACCTGTCCTGGAGGTTATACTGTTTCGGCGCAGGATTTGTACGAGCACCGAAATCGCGCGGTGCGTACCACCATCTTCATCAGTTTTGAGAGCCGTGCATTGCGGGCCTGGACCAAAACGGTCAACCGGGACCAATCGGCAATGGGGGTGGCCGCCGTCCTGGAAGGGGACCAAACAAAATCGGCACGCAAACGGCACGGGCAGCCGATAACCAGATAAACAAGGCCTGGTTTTTCGCCGTGCTTTCGCTGGCGGTGTTTTCCGCTCTAAGCGCGGTGTTTATTGTTCCGCCGCTCCTGGTGGAAATTGCATCGGATCTGGATGTGTCGGTGCCGGTTGCGGGTCAGTTGGCGACCGCAACCTTTGCGGCCTGGGCCGTTTCCCTGTTGACGGTGGGCCCGTTGTCTGATTCTTTCGGCCGCCGCCCGGTGGCTCTAACCGGCCTGTTGGTGCTTTCCGTGTCCGTGCTGGCGTCGGCTTTTGCGCCCAATATCGAAGCGCTGCTGGCACTCAGGGTGCTGACGGGACTGGCCGGGGGAACACTGCCGCCCACCGCGGTGGGGGTAGTGTCCGACATCATATCGCCGGCCAGACGTGCCCAGGCGGTAACCGCCCTGTTGGCCCTCAACGGGGTGGTTTCGGCCATCACCGTCCCAATGGTCGCGGTGTTGGCAAATTGGGGTGGCTGGCAGGTTCCCTTCCTGGTTGCGGGCCTGCTGCTGATATTGGCGTTGCTGACGAACTGGATTTGGTGGCCGCGCGACAGCAGGGACCGAGTTGGCAACTGGGTATTTTTCTCGAGATACCGGTCGCTGCTGTCCGTGCGTTTTTTCCGGGTGGCCGTTGCGGTTGGTATGACGCAACGCATAGCTTTCTGGGCGACACTCAGCTTTTTCCCCGCCTATTTGATACATACCCACGAGGTGAGCGTAGGATTCGTGGCTTTACCGCTGGTTATAACTGCCATGGGGCAGGTGATTGGAAGCTATTCGGCGTCGTTCGTGACGCAACGAAGGCACCGCGCCATCCTCCTCGCTGGCACTTCCGTCGTGGGTGGGATTTGCGCATTCCTGTTCTTCTCTGTCGAGCTGGGACTCTGGGTATCAGTGGCCGTGGCCACGGTAGGCACGGGATTGCTGAGCGTGACAATGCCCGCCCTGGTCGCCGCAAGCACCGAGTATTCGGGAGAATCCAAGTCCACGGGAGCCAGTCTGATGGGTCTGAGCAACCAGTCCGGAGGCGCGCTGGGGGCTGCGATCGCCGGCGTGTTGCTGGCCAACACGGGCTACGTGGGAATCGGCTACCTGTGCCTCGGCGCTACCATTGCAAGCGCACTCATGACGGGGCTCTTCGGCCGGCAGTTCGTACCGAGGAGCGGTTAAACGGCCGGCAATATGTACCACCAAAGGGGAACAGATTGCAATCGGGACGGAGACGGAACCAGCCGGCGATGGTGGGGATGGACAAGCGCTGCTGTGCGGTTGGTTGACACACTTCGCGGAACGACCACCGAGTACCGGCGTTTACGTGGTGGTTCAGCTCATGCTTCCACCGGGTAGCCGTTCGTCGATTACCGCGATGGCTGGCGAGAATCGATACACCCTGGCTTCTGCAACCGGTTTAATGCGTACCCACTTTGTCATTGCGGGCGTAGCGTGGTAATTCCGTCGCCTTGGCAGCGGTGGTTCGTCGACGTGTGTTCAACCTCATCGAGATTGCCACGTCGCTATGCTCCTCGCAATGACAGATTAATTTGCGAGATTGCCACGTCCCTCGACGAGCTCGGGATGACCGGGCTCTCCTCGCAATGACAGATTAAAAAGTATGCACGCGTGGCGCAGCTGGTTGATTGACACGACATACCGTGGGGCGCAAAATGGCCGTAAATGCGAGGTGACCGAATGCCCCGCCCGTTGCTAAATGAACGGAAATGCACGCCTGCATTTCCCGCTGGAGGAGGTCCTGATATGGCGTTTCCCGACCGAATGAAGTTTGGCATCTTCCTCGGACCATTCCACCGCGTTGGTGAGAACCCCACTTTGGCCATCGAACGCGACTTGGAACTGGTGGAATGGCTGGACAAGCTGGGGTTCGATGAGGCGTGGGTGGGCGAGCACCACAGCGCCGGCTGGGAGATTATCTCTTCCCCGGAGGTATTCATCGCCGCCGCCGCCCAGCGCACCAACCGTATCAAGCTGGGTACCGGCGTCGTCAGCTTGCCTTACCACCACCCGCTGATGGTGGCGAACCGCATGGTGCAACTGGACCACATGACCTACGGGCGCGTGCTCTTCGGCGTCGGGCCGGGCGCCCTGCCCGGCGACGCTTACATGATGGGCATTCCTCACGAATTGCAGCGTGAGCGCATGGACGAGTCGCTGGGCATCATCCTGCGCCTGTTCACCGAAACCGAGCCAATCACCTACAAGAGCGACTGGTTCGAGCTCAAGGAGGGCCTGCTCCAGCTGCGGCCCTATCAGCGTCCGTATATGCACACCGCAGTAGCCTCGGTACAATCTCCGGCCGGCGTAACCCTGGCTGGCAAACACGGCTGCTCGGTCTTGACCATTACCGTGCCGAGAGATCCCTCCGCCGGTCCCTCCGACTTGCAGGGACTGTGGAACATAGCTGAAGAGTCCGCCGCCGAGCATGGGCAGATCATGAACCGCGATGATTGGCGGTTAGTGCTCCCGTGCCACCTGGCCGAGTCAAGGGAGGAAGCCCTGAACGATGCCCGGCTCGGCGCGGGCCGCTACCTGCGGGAATACAGCGAGGGCACCAACGGCCGCAAGCCGGTTTTCGATGGCCCGCTGGACAAGGTGATTGACCACATGGCCGACACCGGCAGCTGGATTATCGGCACTCCCGACGACTGCATCGAAGCCATTGAGCGGTTGGGTGAGCAGAGCGGCGGCTTTGGCGCGTTCTTGGTTCAGACCATCGACTGGGCGCCCCGGGAAAAGATGATGCGCAGCTATGAATTGATGGCCCGCTACGTTATGCCTCACTTCCAGGGCAGTGTGCTCAGCACGGTGGCTTCCAATCAGTGGGCCACGGAGCGGCAGGACGAGCTGGTCGGCGGCCGGGTTCGCGCCCTCGACCGGGCCAGGGAGGCTTATGCTCAGCGCCCGGCATAATCCGGGTTAGCGCCAGGCCATCGCGCACAAAGGCGAACGCAGCCGATGCTGTTCCGCATTGCGTGGTTCAGTTGCGGGGACAATGAGGGGCAACCGCTATGGTTGCCCCTCACTTGGTCAACAAGCAAACCCCTTCGATACCCGGATTTGCCCGGATTTTCGATTAAACCGCTGCTCGCACCGCAGCCCATTCCACGCCGTTGAGGACGATCCGCTGGAACTCGGCGGTCTCAAAGCTGCGGCCATCGTGCCCCAGGAGCAGGACGAAGACGTTGCCCTCTCCATATTGGCGGGTCCAACCGAGGGGATAGGTGCCGCCCGGCATAAACTGAGGGTTCCGGTCGGGGCCCCAGGGGTAGGTGCCGTCTTCGGCAGCGCCGGTGAGGAAGACATTGTTTCCCTCTTTCAGCGCCAGCCCCATGTACAGTTCGTCGTTAGTGGAAAAGTCCGCAACGCCCGAGACTCCTGGGTGGCCGCCATCGCTAATGTTGACCGTGAATTCGCCGTAAGGGGGGTGGAAGCTGGTGCCGGAAATCCACCCGCCGCCGGTGATGTCGTGGTATTCGGGCCACGTCGCAGCTACGCAGGTGGCGATGTGGATGCAGACGAACCCCTTGCCGCCGCTCACAAAGTCTCGCAGGCCCTCCTGCTGCGGCGTGGTCAGAGACCAGTCGCCAAAGTCCGGGACGTTCTCCCGGCGCGTGTTGAAAATCAAAACGTCATAGCCGCTCATTGCAGAGCGGTCGGCCAGTACCGACCCATCCTCGGTTACCGTTACCTCGTGACCTGCCCCGTTGAGAAAAGACTCCAATATCGGCGTCGATTCCTCGTAGGGATGACGACCCCCAGACACTACCAAAAGCCTCATAATCTGATACCTCCATCCAAGTGCCGGGTATTGTAGGTTCCCCGGCCGTCGGTGGCAAATCCCGGCGACGGGCCGATAGTATTTTGCCGAATTGCTGGGCCGGTTTGTTGTTGCAGGGGTGTGTCCTGCGACGGCGAAGGCGAGGATCAGGCGACGTTATACTCGATTGCCCCAGTCGATGTAACGTGTGTTACCGACGGCGCTAATCTGGATTTCCTGACGGTAATCGCCGGTTTCGGCGTGATGGTTGGTTGTTACGGCATCGAGCGGGGCGGGAGCTGCGCCAGCCAGGGCTTCTTTCAGGACCCGTCCGTCCATCAAGTTGCCGGCGGGCGCGATGCCCAGCAGGTGAAGCACCGTGGGGGCGACGTCGATGTTTCCTGAAGGTGTGTCGATGACTGACCCGTTGCGGAAGGAAGGGCCGCGCGCCAGGCCGACGTTGCGCAGTTCGTGGCGGCTCATGCTGCCGTGCTGGCCCTGGCCGACCTTGCCTCCGGTTGACGGGGCGTGGCCTGGGTAACCGGCCAGGTTGGCTTCGCTGTCCCAACGGAAGGACATGGCAAGGTCGGGAGAGCGTGGGCCGTCGCAACCGATGAGGGCTGTGGGAAGTGTGCCGGCAATGTGCCCGAGCGGTTCGGCGGCGCATAGCGTGCCGCACCAGGGTTGCGAGGTCAGCCAGCGGGTTAGCCTGGCGGCGGCGGTGGCGTCCTGGTGGTTGATATAAAAGAGAGCCGAGCCGCCGTTATTCGCCACTGCAACGCCGCCGGTTTGGGTGATCGCCGGGAACCCGGCATCCCGTAGCATCGCCTCGACAGGTACGGTTTCGCTGATCGTGGAATATCCGTGGTCAGAGAGGACGATTATATCGGTGGATTGCGAGCGGCCGCTATCGTCCAGGTAGTCCATCAGATTGCCGAACTCGGCATCGGCTTCGGCCAACGCCGAGACCACCTGACCCATCCCAACGCCGAACTCGTGCTGCGACTTGTCAGGCTCGGACGACCACAGCAGAGCAACGGCCGGGTTGCGTTCGGTCAGGATGTATTCGGTCAGGATACGGCGGGCGTGGCTGAGGCGCGGTGTGTTGGGCAAATCCGGCTCCGGCCACGCGCCGAATCGGGCAGCTAACTCCGAGTGCAGCGGGCGCGGGAGGGTGAAATCGGGATGAATGGTTGCTCCGCCCGAGGTTGCGGCGTTGGGGTTGTGCAGGTAGGCGTTGCCGCTGGTGCCGGTACCGATGGCGACGTATTCCCGCCCGTGGTGCGCCAGTGTATCAGCCAGGATGGGAGCCAGCAGGACCGGCAGTCGGGCATCGGCCATGGACTGAAGCGTTGGTTCCAGCGCGCCAATGATGCGGGTTGGGTCGAAGTCGCGCGCGAGGAATGTGTTGGCGGACAACCCGTGCCGGCCCGGCGAGCAACCCGTAACTAGCGAAGACACGTTGGCACGGGTTACCGTCGGGTAGGCTGGGTGATGATTCTGGAACCGCACGCCGTCGCTGGCGAATTTTGCCAGATTGGGCATCAAGACCGGCGTGATTTGCGACGGCTGCAAACCGTCGAATACGATGATGAGGACGGAACCGGTTTGATCCATTGGTGTTAGCCTCTAATGCCAGATGCGTCGCGACGGGTTACCGCCACTCTAACAGGTTGCCGATGACATTAAGGGCTCGTTGGCTGTCCACGCCTTCGGCAGCGGACACCGATATTGAGCCGGCGGCGGCGTTGGTGATGCGGCAGTGTCCCCACTCGGATGGATTATCGGTGGTGTCGGAGTCGTCGACGGCCAGCGTTACCCGGCGCATCCGGAGGACGTTTGAGTCTATGGCCGCGGCGACCGCTAGCGGGTCGTAGAGGTTGAAGCGTTCTCGGCCAGCGTCTTTGCGGAACCAACCGGCCAGCATTTCTGCCGCCAGTGTACCGGCCTTGCTGGCGCCGGTGATGCCGTGCAGCTGCGTTCGGGAGAAATACACCCGGCGGCAGGGGGCGAGGTCAATCAGTTCGATGGGCAGTCCAGACTCGATGACCTGGCGGGCTGCGGTTGGGTCGCTGAAAAAGTTGAACTCTGAGTGAGGCGTGGCATTGCCGGGGGTCTCGACGGCTCCGCCCATGACCACGATGCGGCCGGCATCACGAAGCGCGGTGGGGTGTCGCCGTAGCAGGCGGGCCAGATTGGTCAACGGGCCCAGGGCAATTAGCGTTACGGGGTTGGTCGCTGCCGTGAGCGCATCGGCCAGGAATCGGACGGCTGATGTGTCGGAGGGCGGCGTGGTCGGTTCCGGCAAGCGTCGCGTGAGGCCGGCGGCAGAATGGACGTGGCGCGCGTAGGCGAATCGGCCACGGACGGGCCGGGCAGCGCCGCGAAACACCGGGACGTCGGTGCGCCCGACGTGCTCCAGCAGCGCCAAGGCGTTGCGCGTGGCGCGGGCCAGCGGAACGTTGCCGGCAGTAGTCGTTAGGCCAATCACTTCGAATTCAGGGCAGGAGAGGGCCATCAGGATGGCGATGGCGTCGTCCACGCCGGGGTCGGTGTCAATGATGACCTGGGTTTGCTGCTGGCTAGATTGCAACATCAGCGGGTTGGGTCCGGTTCCATAAGCACCGAGTGGCAGTAAGCCCTGAATGCCTGGCCGGAGGAATATTTGTAATTGAAATGGGCTTCCTGCTTGAACTTGGTGTTGCTGATTACCACTGGATGCTGAGTCGGGTCGCCGGCGTTCTTGAGCGATGGCGCCGGGCCGGATCCGGGGGATTCGCCGCTCCGGTTGGCGCGCGGCAGAGCGGATTGGCACGCGCTGGCAACGTCGTGCAGGAAGATCGATTTATCGCCGGCCAGATTGTAGATTCCGTACAAGCGGTGGTTGATGGTATTGCTGACGGCGCGGGCCAGGTCGTACTCGTGCAGGAACTGTAGCGGCGGGTTCTGCTTGCCGCCAGGGCGTATTGGGCGGGCGAAAAACTCCACTGCCGCCGGGCTGGCGCCGCTGGGCCCGACTGTCATGGCAGTGCGAATCACGGCGACACGCATCTCCTCCGGAGGCGCCGGGATATTTTGCGGCCGGCGCGATTTGGGTTCGGCATAGGCGAGGCGCCGGTGGGCCGGCATTGGGTCGGTATCGGCACGCTCGGTGACGGGCATGGGCTGGTCCGGCTTGATGCCGTAGACGCGGTAATCGGACAGGTAGATGAACTGGCGCACACCGGCGCGGCGGCTGGCATCCACCCACCGGGGAGTTTGTTCCAGGAAGCTGGCGGGACCAGCGCCGTCGTAGTGGCTGCCGACGTAAATCAGCGAATCCACCGATTCCAGTTCCAACAGGTCGGGGATGTCGTCGACGGTGACGTTTTCGCCGGCATAGTCGCGGCCCATGCGGTGGGCCGATGCGCCGTGGACTGGCCAGCGCAGCGGCGCGTTGTCCAGGGCGACGAGTCGACAATCCGGCGATTCTGATTCCAGGTGCAGCAGGATTCTGGAACCAACCAGCGACGAAGAGCCGGCGACGGCAATGACCTGGGTCGCTACGGGTGCGTTGCTGGTGGTCATGGCCGGATACTTGGCGTGGGGGGGTTGCGGACGGATTACGAACAGCGTCGGGGTTGCGTCACCGGCGGTCACGGTACATCTGTAGCTCGGTAGCGACGGCGTCGTCGGGCAGTGCAGCGGCGGCGCGGGGGCCGAAGTTGCGGGCAAGGACGAAGATGTGAGCCAGTCGTTCAACCAGGTCGCACACTTCCAGAGCCTCCCAGATGTCTGGGCCGACGCCAACCACGCCATGGTTACGGAGCAGGGCGGCGTTGCGGTCGCCGAGGGCTGCGTAGGCCGCATCGGCCAGCAGTTGGGTGCCGGGGAAGGCGTAGTCGCTGACTTTAATTGGGCCGCCGATGGTCAGCAGCATCTCGTCAATCAAGGGCGGGATGTCGCGGCCAACCACGGCTGCAACCGAAGCGTAGATTGAATGGGTATGCACCACCGCCTGCACGTCGTCGCGACGGCGGTAGATTTCGAGGTGCAGCTGCGTCTCCGAGGACGGGTTCATGCCGCCGGGGGAAACCGGCTTGCCGGCCAGGTCAACCACCACCAGTTCTTCGGGTTGCAGCCGGTAGTAGGGATGGTGCGTTGGCGTTACGAGCAGCAAGCCATCGTCGCCGACGCCGGTGAGGCGCAGGCTGGTGTTGCCGGAATAAGCTCCGACCAGTCCGCGGCGGTACATCTCCCGGGTGGCCTCGGTTAGGTCCTGACGCTGCGCTGCCCACTGGTCTACCACGGCCTATGCTCCAAAAGGGTCCTCGTGCGGCGATGCAGAGTCGATTACCGCAGCAGCCGCATTATAGCCGCTGATGATGGCGCTCTCCATAGTGGAAGGCCAACCCGTGCGAGTCCATTCACCGGCCAGGAAAAAGTTGGGGACGGGAGTGATGGGGCCCGGTCGCAGGCGATTGGCGCCCGGGGTGCAGCGGAAGGTAGCGTTGGGCTGCTTGACCACGGTGGCCCGCAGCAGGGTGGCGCGCCGTGCGGCGGGGAAGGCGCGCCGCATCTCGGCGGCGATGGTTGCCGCCAGTTCAGCGCGGTCGGTATCAATGTGTTCCCAGGCGGCGCTGATGGACACGGTGAGCAACTGGCTGGTGTCGCCGTCGGTTTGCCCTCGAATTACGGAACGATTGAACACCCACTGCAACGGGCTGTCCACGAAGTAGCAAAAATCTCGTGACATTACGGGTGTGTCGTACTGGAGATGCACGTTCACAATGGGAGATGTTTGCAAGGTGAGCAGGCTGGGGAACGGTTCCAGGTCGATCAGACTATCGGGAAGAACGTTGGGTAGCACCCAGAATGGTAGCGCGCAGACGTAGGCGTCCGCCGACAGGGTTTGGTCGTCGCCGACGGAAATGCTGCTCACCGTGTTGTTGTCACCGGTGTTGATGTCGCGCACCGGGCTACCCAACCACAGGTGAACGCCCAGGGATTCCAGGTGCCGCCGCGCGGGTTCTCCGATTGCATCGCCGAGAGCGACTTTCGGATAGCCAATGTTGGCGTCCTGGCGGCCATTCAGCAAGCCATCCTGAACGATCATCAGGCCCATGGCGGCGCTGACATCGCGGATGTTGTCGTTCAATGTGCCCTCAATCAGCACGTTCCAAAGGTTGTAGATGGTGCGTTCCGACTGCCCGTGAGCGCGCAGCCAGTGATAGAAGGTGATGTTTTCCACGCTGGCGTCATTGCGCTGGGCGGACATTGCGGCGACGAGGCCGCGAATGGCTCGCATCTTGTCCCACAGGCCGAGGTGCGGGTAGGTCAGGAAGGCGGGTAGCAGGTGCGCCGGCGGTCGCAGGTTGACGCCGTAGAGTCGACCGCTTCGGCCACGGCGGTCGTAAATGGCGACATCGAGTGCGGATTGCAGGCTCCAGCTGTCCCAGACGCCAATTTGGCCGAGGAAGTCGATCAAATTCCGGCAGGCGCCGACGATGACGTGCTGGCCGTTGTCGATGGCATCGTCATCGTCGTCGGGGTCGCGGAAGGAGAAGGCCCGCCCGCCCAGCGACTTGCGAGCTTCGATGAGGGTCACCCCCCAGCCGGCTTCAGCGAGGCGAACCGACGCGGCGATACCGGCCAGTCCGCCGCCCAACACAATCGCAGTTGGTGAATTGCCGCGGCTGGGGTGGCGCGTGGTCAATTCAGTAGAGGGCCGGTGAGCCAGGCCCGGGCCATCAGGCGTAATTTTTCGCCTTTACTCAGGCCGATGCGTTCGCCGAAAACGTCGTATCCGCCGGCTTCGATTCGATCCAGCACGCGGTTATAGATGAGGCCGAGGGCGGCCGGGCAGGCGCGGGAGCGGCGCGGCAGGTGGGATAGCAGTAATCGTCCGTTGGCGAAATACTCGCGGGCACGGACGATTTGATGAGCCATCAGGTCGGCGAATTCTGTCGTGACCACTGCGCTGGCGATGCTGGCCTCGGTTACGCCAAAGCGGGCCATCTCGTCTTGCGGCAAGTAGATGCGGCCAAAGTCCCAATCCTCGCGCACATCGCGGCAGATGTTGGTGAGCTGCATGGCCAGGCCGAGGTCGACGGCGCGTTCACGGGCGTCGTCGCCGCCCTGAAAACCGAAGATGTGAATGCAGATGAGGCCAACCGCCGAGGCAACCTGATAGCAGTAGCGGCGCAGTTCGGCAAAGTCGGCGTAGCGGGTTTTCACCAGGTCGGATTCCACGCCGTTGAGAATCTCCTGGAAATATTCTTGTGGTATGGCGTAGGTGGCGACGACATCGGCCAGGCCGATGTACAACGGCGCGCTGGCCCGCCCGGCATAGGTGTCGTCGAGCTGTTGCCGTAGCTCGTTGAGGCGGGCCAGTTTTTCGGTGGGTGTGCCCTCTGCGTCCACCGAATCGTCGCAGTAGCGGCAGAAAGTATAGGCGACGTAGATGGCGCGTCGTTGCGGCGCCGGCAGCGTCAGGAAGGCGAAGTAGAAGTTGCGGGCCTCCCGGCGGGTTACCTGCCGACACTCTTCGTAGGCGGCGGCGAGGAGTTCCGGCGACGGCGGGACGGTGTCGGACGCTGGGGTGGTCATCGGGACGTGTCCGCGGTGGGCAGGCCGTAGCCGAAGCCGAGCAGGTTGCCCAGCCACGCCGATGCCAGCAGCCATCCCTTGCGCCCTTTGGACAGCCTGGGCCGGCGCGTTAGCACGTCGTAGTCCTGCCGGTGGATAGCTTCCAGGACGGCCACGCCGCCGCGGGTAAAGAGGGCTATCGGCAGGCGGGCGCGGCGGTCCAGCGTCTCAATCAGCGGGGCGCCCCTCCCGAACAGGTGCATTGCCACGGCGCATTCGTAGTGGAGCAGAGCGCGGAAGGCATCGGTTGGGGACCCGGCGGCGAGGTCGGCTTCGGTTACTCCGAAACGGGCCAGGTCGTGCTGTGGAATGTAGATGCGACCCCGGTCGCGATAGTCGCGTGCCACATCCTGCCAGAAGTTGGTGAGTTGGAGGGCGGTGCAGGTGAAGTCGGCAAGGCGCTGCCGCTCGGGATCGCTGTAGTCGAACAGGTGCAGATACAGATGGCCCACCGGGTTCGCGGAATGTTCGCAGTAGTGCAGCACGTCATCGTGAGACGCGAACCGGCCGTTGCCCTGATCCATACGGTTGGCGTGAATCAGCTTGCGGAAAGGGTCGGGCGGGATGGTGAACTGGGCTACCGTGCTCTGCAACGCAATGTTGACCGGGTGAGTGGGCTGGCCGTGGTAGACGGCATCTAGTTCTGATTCCCACCAATCGAGGCGGGCCAGGCGGTGTTGGGCAATGTCGGCATCGAGATGTCCGGGCTGGGGCAGGTCAGTGGAGTGTGCCTCGGGTAGTGTCTCGTCGCCGAGGTCGTCGACGGTGCGACACCAGGCGTAGATGGTGTGGATATGGGGCAGTTTGTCCCGGGGCGTAATCCAGCCGCCGACATTGAAGTTTTCGTAATGACTGCGGGCCAGTTGGGCGCAGTAGTCCCGGGCCTGCTCGACGGTGGGCAGCCGAGCAGCGTCTGGCAGCCCGGATGAAATGGCGCTGGCGATGTCAGTGTCGGTGTCGGTTGTGGCAGACATAACATTCAACTGCGGGGCTGGAGGGTCAGTCTCCGACGATCTGGAGCATTACCTCGCGGGGCCGGGGGTGATCCAGCTCGATGAAGAAGATGCTCTGCCACCGGCCAAAGGGCAGCTTGCCGTTGATGAGGGGAATGGTTTCGCTGCAACCCAGCATCAGATGCTGGAGGTGGGCGTGGCCGTTGGGCGATTCATTCTCGTTCATGTTGACGGTGCGGATGGTGAAGTCGTTGTGTCGGTAGTCGCCATAGCGCGGGCACATCTGCTCCAGGAAGCGCGTCATGTCTTCAATCAATAACGGCTCATTCTCATTAATCTTCACCGCCGCCGTGGTGTGGCGGGAGTAAACAACGACAAAGCCGTTGCTGACGTGGGATTTGCCGACACATTGCTTGACCCAATCGGTGATGTCGATGAACTGGGGAGCGTCGTCCGTGTTGACTTTCAGGGTGAAGTTTTTGGTTTTCATAACCTTCATAAACAGGCTGGTATGAGTCGATAATTGTTGGTACTGACGATGTTGTACCGGCGGACGGGGACGAAGTTCAGGCGGGGGAGTGGCCGTTGGTGCGCAGTTGGAAATGCCCGGAGGCATCGGCGCAAAGTTTGGCACGATATCTGGCCAGCGCCAGCAGCGGCCAGGTGTTGCGGTACAGATGGTAGTTGATCATGAACCCGGCGGAGAGTTCAGGGCCCTGAAACCCGCGTTCGCCAGGCTGGGGGATTTTATCGACTCTGGCGCCTTTCAGGTAGCCGGGGAAGCCGGTGCCGGTGAAGTAGGGTTCGTCCCACTGGCCGTCGGGTCGCTGGGTGTCCAGCAAGAATGCTACGCCGCGACGGGTGGTGGGCTGGTCGGTGCGACCGGCGGCGACGAGGGCCATAATGGCCCAGGCGGTTTGGGACGCGGTGCTGGGGCCGACGCCGCGCTGGGTTGGGTCGATGTATGAGACGCAGGATTCTCCCCAACCGCCGTCGTCATTTTGATGAGAGACGAGCCAATCCATGGCGCGCTGGATAAAGGGTTGGCTCAGGTCTTCGCCGATGGATTCCAGGGCGGGCAGGACGGCGCCGAGGCCATATATGTAGTTGACGCCCCACCGACCGAACCAGCTGCCATCCGGTTCCTGCTCGTAGCGGATGTAGCGGTAGGCGTCCTGCATTTTTCGGTCGTCGGGGCCGTAGCCGAGTTTTCCGTACATTTCCACGACGTGAGCGGTTACGTCGGCGCTGGATGGATCCAGGACCTCGCCGAAGTCGCTGAACGCAAGGGCGGTGAGGTAGTTGTGGTTGTTGTTCTTGTCAAAGGAGGCCCAGCCTCCGTCGCGGTTCTGCATACCGGACACCCAGGTTACGGCGCGATTGATCGCCTGCTGGCGACGTTCGTCCTCGGCGCCGGGCAGTTTAGTGAGGCGCAATCCGAGTACAACCTCGGCGGTGTCGTCGACATCGGGGTAGCAGTCGTTGTGGAACTCGAAGGCCCAGCCGCCGGGGGGGAGGTTGTTGGCTTGCACCTGCCAGTCGCCGCCGTCCAGGATTTGCTGGTCGAGGATCCAGCGGGTGGCTCCTTGCAGCATGGGGTCGTCGGCCGGCACGCCGCTCTCCGCGAGGGCCTGCATAATCAGGCAAGTGTCCCACACGGGCGAGATGCAGCCTTGAATCGTCCACTGGTCGCCTTTCTGGATGCCAAATCCCTCGAGGCCGCTGAAGCCGCGCTGGATTGCCGGGTGATGGTCGGCGTAACCGTAGGTGCTGAGGGCAATAAGACTGTACACCCAGGGTGGTTGGATGCCGCCCCAGCTGCCGTCCTGCTCCTGGTGTTGGAGAATCCAGCGGATTGCCTTGCGCTCGGCCCACCGGCGGACGGGGTTGGACGGGAGACGGTGGTACAGGGAAACAATGCTCTTTTCGGCGAGCGCCAGCAGCCTGGCGAGGTTAAAACCGGGGGGTGTGGGCAGCGAATAATCGGTGCCTTCCGGGCCGTCGGGCAACAACTCGTCAATGGTGTGTTCGGGCGGAATCTGGCGCACGGGCTGCCGAGCCGACACAATGGACAGTGGAACGATGCAGCCGCGGGCCCAGCTGGCGAAGCGGTAGATGTTGAAGGGCGCCCAGTTGGGTACGAGCAGCATTTCAGGCAGCAGCCGGGGGGTGCCGTTCCATTTCCACTGACCGAACAGCGATAGCCATATGCGGGTAAACATCCGCACTGCCGGGAGTCCGCCGCGGTCCAGGATGAATTCGCGGGCGCGGCGCATATAGTCAGCGTCGGGAGGTTCCCCGCACAGTTTGAGGGCGAAGTAGCATTCCACGGTGGTGGAAAGGTCGCCGGGGGCGCCGTAGTAAACCGCCCAGGAGCCGTCCGCGCGCTGTTTGCTGAGCAGGTAGTTGATGATGTGCCGCTCGCGGGCGGGGTTGCGGCGACCCAGGAAGCGGCACAACATAACGTACTCGGCTTCCATGGTGTTGTTGGATTCCAGCTCGGCCCACCAGTATCCGCCGGTGTATTGTTCGCCACGGAAGAATTGCTGCAAGCGGGCAATAGCCGAATCCAGCGCCGATTGAGACGGCGCAGACCCGTTGGTGCGCTGTTCCGTTGGTATTTGCTGCTGCTGTACCATTGGCGTCCGGTATTATCAGAACCTAACGGTCATCCGGCAAGTATCCGTGATCGGTGAACCAGCGGATAGCTTTCTCCAGCGCGGATTCCACCGAATTTTGCGGCATACCCAGCTGGGTGATTGCCTTGTGGCTGGTAACGTACATCGGGCGTTGGGACACCTTGATGGCTTCCACCGGGATGGTGGGCTGGCGATGCATTATGCCGCCTTCCACCGCCTGGTCCAGATAGGCGGCGCCCAGGACCAGCCAGTAGGGGAAGCGCCAACGGGGAACCCGCCGACCCGTGATTTCGGCCAGCATCTCGAAAATCTGCCGCAGCGTAAGGTTGCGGCTGCCCAGGATGTAGCGGTGGCCGGGTTCTCCCCGCTCCATCGCCAGGATGTGCCCTTCGGCCACATCGGCCACGTCAACGAAGTTGAGGCCGGTATTCATGTAGCCGGGCATACGGCCGCGGGCGAAGTCAAGTGGGATTCGTCCGGTGGGCGTGGGTTTGACATCCCACTCACCGACCGGAGCGCAGGGGTTTACTACGACCACCGGAAGACCGTTTCCGTTGGCTTGCAGGGCCAACTGCTCGGACTGGTACTTGGAGCGTTTGTAGTGTCCGACCAGTTGCGACGGATCCAGCGGCGTGTTTTCATCTCCCAAAATGCCTGGATCACCCAACACGGATGTGTTGCCCAACCTGCCTGCGTTGCCCAACTTGGTTGAGTCTATGCTGCCGCCGGGTTCCCGGGGCAAGCCGATGGTTACAACCGAGCTGGTGAACACCACCCGCTCGACGCCGGCTTCCCGGGCGGCGGTCAGGATGTTGCGCGTGCCTTCCACGTTGGAGCGGTAAATGTCGGTGGGGTGGCGGGCCCAGAACGAATAGGTGGCAGCGCAGTGGTAAACGAACCTGCACCCGGCCATGGCGCGTCGCAGCGAATCAACGTCAAGCAGGTCGCCGGGGCATCGCTGGATTGAAGTATCCTGAATCGCCGCTTCGTTGGCACCGGGGCGGACGAGCGCGCGCACGTCGTCGCCGCGCATCCAGAGCGCGCGAGCGACATTGCCGCCGACGAATCCGGTGGCGCCGGTTACCAGGCTGGTCATGCGTTGGGTGCCGTTGTGAGAGGTTGTGCAGGAGGCCGGGAGTTTACGAAGTCCGCGACGCATCGGGTGAGACTGCGGCGGGCTACCCGAGCTTGGCGGGCGAGCTTGGTCAGCCGGAGCAGGTGGTGAGGGTGGGTAACGGCGCCCATGGCGACCAAAGCCGGGTTGCCGGCGGTGAGGTAGCCGGGGAGAGCCTCATCGGCGGTGTCCAGTACCACGCGAATAGAGGCGAAGGGGATACTGGCATCGGCTGCTACCTCGGCGGCCCAGTAGTCCTCCATGTTCACCGAGGCTGCGCCCAATGATTGCCGGTGGGTGGCTTTCGTAGCGGCGTCGGCAATCGTGAGCACGGTGGAGGATGGTTGGGTGTTTATGCTGCCGTCCTGACGGCGGGCCACGGCGCAGAGGGCCGAATGCAGGTTGGGGTCGGCCGGGATTTCGCCAGGTTGGGCGGACAGTCGGAAAGACGTGGCGATGTGCAGGTCTCCGGTGCGAAGGGAAGGATCGGCGGCGCCGCAGAACCCGACCATCAGCATTGCATCCGGCGCATCCGGTATGGCGCCGGGGAACATGGCATCGACAAACGTGGCAATGGATCGCTTTGCATCCAGCCTTTTGACGGCAATCGTGGATAGGCTGTTCAACGTGGCTTGCCGTCCGATGCCGGTGACGTGCAGCGAGACGTGAGTATGCGCCGGCGCTCCGACGTGTCGCCGGATGCCGGTTAGTTCGGTGGCCATGGGCGCGAGGATTGCCAGCATCGCAGGATGTTCCGTAGGAGGCGGAGGGTTAGTCACCACGGCGAGGGGCGAGCGCCGTATTGGGCGGTGGCGGCCCGGGGATCAACCGACACTGATGCCGCCCCGGTGAGCGGAGCCGGACTTGACGAGGGTCACCCAGTCTTTGGGTTTGCCGATGGCGTTGAAGATGGTGGCCGACTCAAAACCACAGTGCATCATGCAATTTGCGCAGCGCGGGTCGCGTCCAACGCCATACTTCTCTTCCCAGAGCTGAGGCTCGTAGAGGTCTTCCACATTATCGGTGTGTTCATCGGCCAGCGGGTAGCAGGGCTTGCGCCACCCCATCACGGTGTAGGTGGGGTTGGACCAGGCGGTGCACTGGTACTCGCGGTCGCCCCGCAGGAAGTTGAGGTACAGCGGGTTGTTGTACAACCGCATCCCATCCGTGCGGGTAGGATCCAGCAGGTTGCGGAATACATTGCGAGATTCCTGACGAGTCAGGAACAGGTCCTGATCGGGCGCGTCCTCAAAGTCATAGCCGGGTGAAATCATTGATCCCTCGACGCCGAGGTCGCTGACGTAGCGGAACATTTCGCGCAGGTCGTCCACATCGCTGTTGCGGAACACGGTGGTGTTGGTACAAACACGATAGCCCTGCTCGACGGCCATCTGGATGCCAGCGACGGCGCGGCGAAACACACCGGAGCGGGCCACCGATTCGTCGTGCTTTTCTTCCATGCCATCCATGTGAATGACCCAGCAGAAGTATTTGGACGGCGGGATTTTCTTAAGCATTCTCTCCAGGAGCAGAGCGTTAGTGCAGCAGTAGACGAAGTATTTTTCGGCCACCAGCGCGTTGATTATCCGGTCGATATGCGGGTGGATGGTGGGTTCGCCGCCGGCGATGGAAACGATGGGAGCGCCGGCTTTGTGGACGGCATCGAGGGCTTCATCGACGGGCATCATCTTGTCCAGAACGCCGCGGTATTCGCGGATGCGCCCGCAGCCAACGCAGGCCAGGTTACACATTTCCAGCGGCTCCAGCATGGTAACGAGAGGGAACCGTTTGCGTCCCCGCAGGCGGTTTTTGAGGATGTACCAACCCGTCTTCACCCCCAGTTCCAGAGGGCGCTTCGCCGGCTTGATGGCGGCGGGTTGGTCTTTCAGGGTTTGCACCATTTGGGGTCTCCCGTTAGTTATCCATGCGTAACTGTCGATGAGCGGATTTGCGCCGCCAATGGGCCGGTTCCGTTGAAATGTAGTTGAAATGTAGATGATGGCCGGCAAAGTCGCCTACCGTGCCGGTGTCTGGGAAAATGTGGTCATCTCCCGCCAGTGTGATTGGTTGCACTCGCATCCGTCGTACCAAGACCGTGCTACAGGATGGGTGTCAGGGACGGGATTGAATTCTATCCCCCTTTCTGCCAAGAACCTGACCGGACCGCCCTGTCCCCAATCTTGATATGAATACCAGCGCTGCGGTTGATGGGCAAGTGCTGTCAGACAGGCGTCTAAGTAGGCAAATTGTCGAGGCGTGCGCTCGCTGAGCGGGACCTCTATGATGTTTTTAATCGCGTCCACGCCTCCCTTATTCAGTTTCCCAGAGTTGTTAGTGGTCATATCCTTTCCTGTGGCATTCTATTTCCATCATCTATAATTCGACGGAACCAATGCGCTGTCGGCATCCACGCCAAAACAGACGGTGCTAAAACAGACGGTGGGCGAGAAAGTCAACGAGATTTTCGGCATCCTGCGTTGCCCAGGGCGGTAGTTCGAGCATTGCCAAAGCTGAGCGGGCCTCGTCGGCGGTTACTTCGGTGAGGTGGTCGGTGTGGCGGGCGGCGCCGATTTCGTCCAGCACTTCCATAACTTGGTCCACGTCTGATTCGTCCAGAGATTCCTGGGAGTAGATACGGAGCAACTCGGAGCGGGCGCCGCCGGTGGCTTCCTGAAAGGCGAACACAATCGGGTAGCTCTTTTTGCGCTGCACGATGTCGCTGTCGGTGGACTTGCCGGTGATGGCTTCGTCGCCCCAGATGCCGAGGTAGTCATCGCGAATCTGGAATAGGCGGCCCACGGAGCGTCCGAAGCGGGCGACGCCGCTGATGGTTGCTTCGTCATCGGTAGCGATGGTGGCCCCGATTTCCATGCCGCACCTGATGAGCGCGCCGGTTTTGAGGGCAATCATGTCCAGATATTCGTCGGCGGTGATGGTGTCGCGCTGCTCGAACTGCAGGTCGCGGCACTGGCCTTCGATCATCTCCAGATAGCTGTCCGTAAGCAGACCGGACACGCGTATTGCGGTGTTGGGGGCGATGCCGTCATTGAACCCAATGGTAGCCAGGTCGCCCAGGGATTGCATCGCATCGCCGGCGACCAAGGCCCGCGGTGTGCCCCAGAGCGCCCACACGGTCGGTTGGTGGCGGCGTTCAAAACCCTCGTCCTGAATGTCATCGTGGACGAGGGAGAAGTTGTGGATGAGCTCCAGGGCGGCGGCGGCCGGGGCGGCATGGCCGGGTTCACCCTGCAGGGCCTCGCAGGCGAAGATGCAGAGGGTGGGACGCAGCGCCTTGCCCTGGGATGCGGGCGTGGACGACGGTACGCCGTTGCGGTTTGACCAGCCGAGGTGGTATCGAAGCAGGCTGTGTACAACGTGTTGCTCTGCGGGCGGGACACTTCCGGCCATCGCCTGTTCCACCTGGGAACGGTAGCGGTCGAACATTCCCGGCAACGCCGGGCCGACGCTTGGCGAGGTCATGAGAGGCTGACGACTCGATTGTTGAGACGCCGCCGAAGCGGTTGGTGATGTGCCCATGGTGTGTGTGGCCTGCCGAACAGTGGAATTGGAGGAGCAGCGCGGCGCGACTTGTAACAGAAGGGGCTATGTGTGCCAACGATGACAGAATGTAACCAACTGCCATCCGCCTGTCAAGCAAGGCGGATGGCGCCAGGGCAATCGCGTCTTAATGGTAATTTTTTGAATTATGCTAATGTTGGCTGATTCGATAAAACTAGAGAGGGCGACGGGCCATGGCAGAATCACATCACGTATCGATCTTGGACCATTTCGACGACTTGGACGACCCACGGGTGGAACGGACCCGACGCCACCAGCTGGTGGATATTATAGCCATCGCCATCTGCGCCGCCATCTGCGGAGCCGATTCCTGGGTCCATGTGGAACTCTTTGGCAAGAGCAAGCTGGAATGGTTTCAAACCTTCCTGGAATTGCCCAACGGTGTCCCCTCCCATGACACCTTCGGCGATGTCTTTGCGCGTCTGGACCCAGCCCAATTCCAGAACTGCTTCGTGTCTTGGACCCAGGCCATCGCCGAACTGCTGCCCGGTGAGGTGGTCGCCATTGACGGCAAGACGGCCCGACGGTCCTACGACCGGGCGGGGAGCAAGGGAGCCATGCATCTGGTCAGCGCCTGGGCTACGCAGAACACCCTGACGTTGGGGCAGGTCAGGACGGCGGAGAAGTCCAATGAGATCACCGCCATTCCCCAACTGCTGGACTTGCTGGATCTGCACGGCTGCATCGTGACCATTGACGCCATGGGCTGCCAGCGGGAGATTGCCCAGCAGATCACAGACGGCGGGGCCAATTACGTCCTGGCGGTGAAGGAGAACCAGGGTCAACTCCACGAGGGCATCCGAGACCTGTTCGAGGGGGGCGGAGGCGTTGGGCTTTGACGGGGTGCCCTACGACTACTCCCAGACCGTGAACAAGGGACACGGACGGGTGGAACGGCGGGAATGCTGGACCATCACCGCGACGGACTGCCTGGACTACATCAACCCTCACGGGCAATGGCCCCAACTGAAGGCCGCCATCAAAGTGGTCGGCCATCGTGAGACCGCAGCCGGCGCGATCAGTCAACCTCGCTACTACATCAGCAGCCTGCCAGCCCCAGCAGGACAACTGCTGGCTGCCGTCAGGAGCCATTGGAGCATCGAGAACTCACTGCACTGGACTTTGGATGTAACCTTTCGAGAAGATCAGTGCCGAGTGCGCAAAGACCACGGGCCGCAGAATCTGGCCACCCTGCGTCAGATCTCCCACAATCTACTGAAAAACGAAAACAGCATCAAAGTGGGCATCCAGGGCAAACGGCTCAACGCCGGTTGGCGTGAAGACTACCTACTAAAAGTACTCCTCGGATAAGACGCGATTGCCCTGCGGATGGCGCCACCGGGGAAATCACCCCCGGCAATGTCGGCCGGTTGTGTTGGCGGGGCGGATGTTCGCCGGATCCGCCAATCAGGTGGCGGCGATGAACGCCTGGCAGGCGCGGGCGGCGTCGAACACTTCGCTGATGCTGGCGGTTTCGCGGGTGGTGTGGAAATCGCGGACGCCAATGCCGACGGGTAGCGCGACGATGCCATGCTCGAAGAACACGTTGGAATCTGAGCCGCCGCCGGTGGTTTCCAGCGCCGGTGTGAGTCCGATGTGGGTTACGGCGCGGGCGATGTCGGTCAGCGCCGGGTGGTCGTGGGGCACCTGGTAGGCGCGGTACTGGCTCCAGATGTTCAGGTCGATTTGGGCGTTCGGGAACAGTTGGCCGGCCTGGTCAAAGGCGCGGTGAAATTCCCGGGTGTAGTTGTCCAGCTTGGCCTGGTCTCGGGAGCGGATTTCGCCGTCCAGGAAAGCCGATTCGGGCACGATGTTGCGCTTGAGGCCCCCGTTGAGAACCCCGATGTTGCTGGTGGTTTCATGGTCGATGCGACCGAGGGGCAGCCTGGTGAGGATGTGGGCGGCAACGAGCAGGGCGGAAGTGCCGTTTTCCGGTTCCAGGCCGGCATGGGCGGCGACGCCAGTGATGTTGCACTGCACGATGTTCTGCGCCGGAGCGCCCACGCAGATGCGGCTGACCGGGCCCTCGCCGTCGAACACCATGCCGGTGGTGGCCTTGACGAGGGAATAATCCAAGTTGCGGGCGCCATTCAGCCCGCCTTCCTCAGCGCGGGAGAACACGACCTGCACGGGTCGGCGCGGTTGGCCGGATTCGATGGCGGCAACCAGACCTTCCATGACGATGGCCAGACCGGCTTTGCAATCGCCGCCGAGGATGGTAGTGCCGTCTGAGTGCAGTGTGTCGCCGTTAGCATCCAGGGTTGGCTTGATGCCGCGGCCAGGTTCCACGGTGTCCATGTGGGCGGACAGCATCACGGCGTCGGGACCGACGGATTGCGAAGTGCCGGCAAGTTCGGCGATGAGGTTGCCGAAATCGTCGTGGCGCACTACCGCGCCCAAATCGGTAAGCCAACGCGTCAGGTGGGCATCAATGGCGTCCTCTTCTCCGGTGGGGCTGTCGATGCGGATGAGGTCGATGAGTGAACCGGTGAGGCGGTCGCGATCTACCATCGTCAAAAATTCTCCTGCGTCAGACATTTTCACGGACGGCAACTCGTCGGCTGGTGTGCGGCGACGAGTTGCCGTAGGTTGTGGGAATCAGGGTGTTCATGAGTATCATACACCGCGCCAGGCGGCGCGCGATGGCACCGTTGCCGGGCGTGGATTGACGTTCCGTTGGAATACGGCCATAATTTTAGCGTGATACGTATTGAAGTACGACTATTCGCTTTGTATCGGGAGCGGGCCGGGGCTGCGCTGGTGTCGGTAGATTTGCCGGACGACAGCACGGTGGGCGATCTTACGGCTACGGTGCGAGCCGACTATCCACGGCTGGCGCCGCCGGAAGTACGCATTGTGGTGGCGGTGAACGCCGAGTATGCTGACGATGACCAGACGTTGCAGGCGGGCGACGAAGTGTGCCTGATACCTCCCGTTAGTGGAGGTTGCGGTTAGTGGAGGTCTCTGAACGATGATCATATTGACGGATGCACCACTGGATGCGGATGCGGTAACCGAATCGGTGCGGCGCGACGGCAATGGGGCCGTGGTAACCTTCCTGGGTACTACCCGGGATAATTTTGGCGGCAAGACGGTTACGCGGCTGGAGTACGAGGCATACGACGCAATGGCGGTGAAGAAGCTGGAAGAGGTGCGGGCCAGCCTGTGCGCGGATTACGGCATTGAGGATGTGGCAATCGCCCACCGGACGGGTCGAGTGGACGTGGGGCACATCAGCCTGGTGGTTGCGGTGGCGTCGCCGCACCGTCGTGAAGCGTTTGAAGCTTGCCACGAGGCGGTAAATCGTATCAAGACGATTGTGCCCATCTGGAAGAAGGAATGGTTCGCCGACGGCTCCCGTTGGGTGGCTTGCGAAGACCACGAGTTTGCCGACGAGGCTGAGCATCAGCACGCCCACTCGGAACGGCACACTGCGGGTGCGGTGGGGGATTAGGGTAACTCACCCTCGCTCTGGACCAAGCCCACGTAGAATCTCACGCGTACCCGCTTTAATCTGTCATTGCGAGGAGCGTCCGCTCATCCCGAGCTCGTCGAGGGAGGTGGCAATCTCGATGAGCCTGACCACGCGTAGACGAGCCGGCGTTGCTACGACAACGGGATTGTCACGCTACGCTCGCAATGACAAAGTGGGTACGCCTGACCAGGTAGCGGGGATTGCTAATTGACGCCCGAATCCCGGATTGCCGGATTTGGTTGCGGGTTAGCGCAGGCCGTTGATGAGGTGGACTAGCACTTGTCCGGCGGCGATGTCGATTTGCTTCACGACGTGGTGTACTGCGGGCAGTAATATCTCGGCGCCTTCGCTGGATTCGACTACGTAGACGTCGTTGCTGCCGGTGATCAGGACTTCGCGGATCTGGCCGAGGTTTTCGCCTTCGTCGGTAGTTACCTGCAAGCCGACCAGCTGGTAATGGTAGTACTCGCCGGGGGGCAGTTCCGGGCCGGAATCGGCGGCAGCATATAGCCACTGACCGGCAAGGAGTTGGGCGGCCTCGACGTTGCCGATGCCATTCAGACGCAAAATGGCGTACTCGCCCGGAAGGGATTGGCAGGAGACGATGGTGCGCTCGGCTCCGCCTACGGTCACCGAATTGCCCGCGTGAAAACGCTGGGGGTTATCGGAATGGCATTTGATACGCAACGCGCCGTCGAGTCCGTGATTTCTGATCACGCGACCCACCACCACCTGGTGGTCTGCCGGCGCCGGGGCATCATTTGAAGCCCGGCTACTCTGAGGTGTTGGCCGGGAATTGCGCCGAGGGCGATTCCGGCTAGACAATCTCCAGCACTGCGCGCGTGCCGTCTTTGACGGCGGCTACCCGGAGCAGGACTCGCATTGCCTGGGCCACTCGTCCCTGCCGACCGATGACTTTACCCTTGTCCTCCGGTGCGACTTCCAGGCGTATAACTATTTGGTCGCCTTCGTCGGACTCTGTGACCCGAACTGCTTCCGGGTTAGAGGTCAGCGACCGGGCGATAAACTCAATCAGATCTTTCATCCGCGTGAACCTTGCTGAGGATGCCGTTGAAATCGAAAATACGACGCACTGGGTCGGAGGGTTGAGCGCCTTTGCGCAGCCACTCCACCGCCCGGTCTTCGTCCAGTGTTACCGCCGGCGGGTCCGCCATGGGGTCATAATGACCGATGCCATCAATGTAAGCGCCATCACGCGGGTTGCGCTGATCGGTGACTACTATTCGGTAATATGGGCGGCCTTTCTTTCCCACTCTCCGCAGGCGAATCCGTAGCATTTTTGCTCCAACGACGATTTACGTAGTAATCTGAGAACTATTGTAAGGGAAAGGTACGTTACTTGCAAACCGGGATACGCAATCAGCGCTATCCGGCTAATACTACGGACGTACCGCCGCAACGATGAGACTCACTTTGCTGTTGAGTGAAAAAGTATCGGGCCCAGACTGGACCTTTGGTACACCGGTATCCCCAAGAACCCTGGGGCGACGGTAGACACTGGTCTGGGCCCGACGAACGGGCTAAATGCCAACTTTTCGTAAGCGATGACGCTAAGAGACTTTCACCCCGTCGTGTCCAGACTGGTGCCTACCATCGCCCCAGCATGTTAAACTGTGTTCCATTAGCCTTCACCTCCTTACTCAAATTCCGCACGAGCGCGGTTGAGTTCAATTTACAGTTGGGAGACAGACTTGTCAACCCATTTTACAGCCCGTTCCACAATAAATTTCGGAGCAAATTCCGCCGGCATTGCCGGAACCCCGTCGCGTTGCCAAGTTGTGTTTATGGGCACGCCGGATTTCGTGGTGCCGGTGCTGGATGGACTGGCGGCCAATCCTGCTCTAAACGTCGTCGCCGCTTACGTTCCGCCCGACCGACCGCGCGGACGGGGGCGGTCGCTGGAGGCAGCGCCGGTGAAGCAACGCGCGCTGGAGCTAGGCATTCCGGTGGCGCAACCGGCCACGCTGCGCAACTCTAACGTGGTTGCGGAACTGGCCGGTTTCGAGCCCGACGTGATAGTGGTGGCAGCCTACGGGCGCATCCTGCCCCCGGACGTGCTGGGCCTGCCGCGTTTTGGCTGCCTGAACCTGCACCCGTCGTTGCTGCCCAGACACCGAGGGCCGTCACCGGTAGTGAGCGCGATACTGGCTGGCGACGAGACCACCGGCGTTACCCTGATGCTGCTGGACGAAGGTATGGACACCGGGCCGATTATCGCCCAGCGCCAGCGGCCGGTATACTGGCACGACGACGCAAATTCGTTGACCGCGACGCTGTTCGCGGACGGCGTTGACCTGCTGAACGAATGTCTGCCCGGCTGGCTGGCTGGCGCTATCCACGCCAGTCCGCAGGATGATGCGCTGGCGACCTGGACGGCGAAGATCGAGCGGGCGGACGGTGCGGTCGACTGGACGTTGCCGGCCGCAACGCTGGCCCGCCGACTGCGCGCCTACACGCCGTGGCCCGGCCTGCACACTCGTTGGAACGGCATGGAGGTCAAGATATTGGCCGCCGAAGCGATTGTCGGGGATGGCGTCGATGCGGGAGTGGTGGTCGACACGGGTTCGTCAAATATTGCCATCGGCACCGGCGACGGCCTGCTGGTTGTGGGGCGGCTGCAACTGGAAGGCCGGCGTGCCGCAGATGCCGCCGAGTTCCGGCGTGGATACCCGAGCTTTGTCGGGTCTCATCTTGGATAGAGGTTTGGGCAAAGTCCAGCCGTTTGCGCGTTGAGGTTTCCGCTCACCTCAACCCTCTCCCAACAAAGGGAGGAGGGGCTTAATTTGGTGTAAAATGCCCGCAGCGTTGTCTGGATTAACCGGGATTATGCGAGGGAGGGAGCTATGGCATTCGCAGGCATACCGACTGAAGCTCAGGTGCTGGAATGGTACCGGAATGAAAACAATTGGGGTCGCTGGGGCCAGCAGGACGAGCTGGGCGCATTGAATCTGATTACGCCGGCGAAACGGACGCAGGCGGCGGCGCTGGTGCAATCCGGAGAAACGGTCAGCTGCGCTCGCCCCATCACCACTGAGATCACGCCGGACATTACGTTCCAGGTGCAGCGGTATATGGTGGACAGCGGCGAGGGTCGTGATACCGACCCGCTGGAGCGGCGCAATTCCCGGCGCGGGGCCGCCGAGTTCATCGGCATGGTGTTTCACGGCCAGACCATAACGCACATTGATGCGCTCTCGCACTACTCTTACGATGGGCTGATGTATAATGGTGTGCCGGCGGGAGTGGTTACGTCCCGAGAGGGCGCCCAGAGTCATGCGATTGACCTTACTGCTCAGGGGCTGGTGACGCGGGGGGTTCTGCTGGACATCGCCCGAGTGCGCGGTGTCGACTGGCTGCCTCCGGATGCGCCGGTGATGCCGGAAGACCTGGACGCGGCGGAAAAGCAACTGGGGGTTACCGTAGAGACGGGCGATATTCTGCTGGTGCGGACGGGCAACTACCGCCGACGCATGGTGGAAGGGCCGTTGCCGGCAACGGAGCCGTCGGTGGCCTGCCACGTGGCCTGTGCGCCGTGGTTCAAGGAGCGTGGCATCGCCATGCTGGGCACCGACACGTCCAACGACATTCGGCCCAACGAGTATGGCAACATCGTCTCGCCGCTGCACATCGCGTGCCTGGTGTATCTGGGGGTTTGGCTGATTGACAACGCCAATCTGGAAGAGATTGCCGAGGCTGCCGCGCGCCACAACCGATGGGAATTCATGCTGTCGATAGGGCCGCTGCGGTTGCGGCACGTCACCGGCAGCCCGGTGAATCCCATAGCCATTTTCTGACGGGTTGGGTCTCGATTGACGTTGGTGAGGGCGACAATTGTGTCGCCCTCACGTCGGTTGGGGGAGTTGGTTCAGCTAGAAGTTGGGGCGGATATTCATTTCGCGGAGGCGACGCGTCCGCTCTTCAATTGGCGGGTGCGTGGAAAATAACCTGGCCATGGAACGTCCACTGAGCGGGTTGACGATGAACAGATGGGAGGCTGCTTCATTGACCTTCATGGGGCGAACCTCCGCACCCAGTTCCAGTTTCTCCAAAGCACGCGCCAGGGCCCCCGGATTGCCGCAGTTATGCGCTCCGGTGGCGTCGGCCTGAAATTCGCGGGCGCGGGAGATTGCCATCCGGATGACGGTGGCGGCCAGCGGCATGACGATGGCGATGATAAGCAGGCTGATGATGTTGCCGCCGCGGTCGCGTCCGCCCCCTCCCATGCCGCCGAAGATGGCGGCGAACTGGGCCATGATCGCCAGCATGGAGATGGCTCCGGCAATGGTGGCGACCACGGCCATAATGAGGGTGTCGCGATTGCCCACGTGCGCCATTTCGTGAGCCATCACGCCGGCCAGCTCATCGCGGGTCAGGATGCGCCGAATGCCGGTGGTAACGGCGACGGTGGCGTGCTGCGGGTTGCGTCCGGTGGCGAAGGCGTTGGGAGAATCGGTTTCGATTTCGTACACCTTGGGCATGGGCATATTAGCCAGTTGAGCCTGTTCGGCGACCAAAGCAAACAACGCGGGGTCATCCTCGACGGTAATCTGTTTGGCGTGGGCCATTCCGAGGGCAATCCGGTCGCTGAACCAGTAGGCCCCGAAATTCAATACCACGGCGAATACCACAGCGACGACAATGCCCAGCTCTCCGCCAAAATAGGCTCCGATGAGCAGCAGCAATCCGGTGAGCATCATCAGCAGGAAAAACGTTTTGAGGGTGTTCATGATAGCCTCGTGTGCGAGCCAACTGAGTGTGAATCTACCTCTTATTGAATTGTACCATCGGGCATGGGGGAAAATATTAAGCCATTGTGAAGGCGCTCGCCCGGTGCAGCGCGTAGCCTTCAGGTACAAGTTTGGGATCGCCGGACCCGGTATAATTCTTTTGGTTTCGACCCATTGCGACCCATTGATGGAAAGGCGGTGCAACAATGCGTATTACCGATGTGGAAGCGGACATCGTCCGTATTCCCTTGAGCACTCGTTTCAGCGGCAGTGTGTATCAGATTGAATCCCGCTGCACTATCGTTACCCGCGTGCATACCGATGCGGGGCTGGTGAGCGAGGTGTATTCGGGCGACGAACGGACCGGATACCAGCTGTTGAAGGACCTGGTGGTTGGCCCCATGAAGGAAGCGGTGGTGGGTGAGGATCCCATAACTATCGAGCGGTGCTGGCAGAAGATGTTTGCGCTGACGCCGCGCATTGCCGACAAGGCAATTGCCATGCGCGCGGTGGCCGCCATCGACGTGGCGCTGTGGGACATTACCGGGAAAGCGCTGGGCACGCCAGTGCGGTCGCTGCTGGGCGGGTATGCCGACCGCGCTCCGGTGGTGCGGTTTGCTTACTACGTGCAGGGACGCGACACCGAGGACATGGTGCAGGATTTGTTGCACCAACGCGAGCGGGGAATCGGTGGTGTCAAGCTCAAGGTGGGCGGAGTGTCAGTTGCGGATGACCTGCTGCGGGTGCGGGCCATCCGCGATGCGCTGGGCGACGATTTCATCGTGGTTTGCGACGCCAACCAGGCTTGGACGCTGGACGAAGCGCTGGAGTTCGCAGCGCCGGCGAAGGAGATGGGCCTGGCCTGGCTGGAAGAACCGTGTCGCTGGCAGGACGCCGACCACGATATGCGCCAGGTGCGGCTGCGGACGGGCATTGCAGTGGCCGCCGGGCAGGGCGAAAGTAGTTCCTGGGGCTGCCAGCGCCTGATGGATACCGAGGCGGTGGACATCCTGAATGTGGACGCCGCAATCTGTGGTGGCATCTCGGAGTGGCGGCGCGTGGCCGGAGCGGCGCAGATGCGCGGGGTCAGGATGGCGCACCACGAGGAACCGCAGCTGGCGGTGCAGTTGTTGCCGGCCCACGCTCACGGTCTGTTTGTTGAGGTGTTCGAGGAAGAACGCGACCCGGTGTACTACCAGCTCAACAGCGTGCTGCCGGAGTGGAACAACGGTGAAATAGTGGCGCCCACCGAGCCGGGCATGGGCCTGCACCTGGATGCGGCGGTGCTGGAGGAGTACAAGGTTTACTAATCACGCGACCGGGGGGCTATCCTGCGACATCTTCGAGCAATGCTATCTTGTCCCGGAACAGCGCGATGGCGCGTTCCTCCGGCACTCCGATGAAGAACCTCAGCCCCTGGACGTACTCCACCACTTCCCGCGGGAGCATCCGCAGGTCGTCGCGGGGGCCGGTCGATTTGTAGAGGTTATTCATCCAGTCTTCTTGTCCGACGAAGAGGGCATCTTCGAGGACTACCCGGTCCTGCCGCTCCATCTCCGTACTGGCCATCCACCGGGAGAACACGAAGGGCAAACCCGTCCACGCCTGCCATTCTTCGCCGAGGTCGTAGCGGTAGGGGAATCCACGCGCGCCCCGGCGGTTGCGCAAGGCCGGATTGCCCGTCAACAGGAAAGCATCGTGTTCCGACTGCAGATCGACGAAAGCAGCCGGTGTTACTTCGCGCTGCTGGGCCAGCAGCACCCGCAGTAGAGTCACTGAGGTGGGGTCGCCATCGCCAAGGGCGATCCGGCCCCCGTTCAAGTCTGCAATGGGCGTCTTGGAAAGCAGTACGCTGGATGCTCCCATTCCGACTGACGCGACGCAGAAGCCGCTAATCGGATTGGCCTTTGGGGCCACGCGAAACGTATCCAACAGAGATACCGGCCCGGCGTCGATTTCACCCTGTTCCAGAGCCTCGGCCACGGAGTTGGGTTCCATGTTTAGCATTGCAATGCCGCGGCGTTCCATATCGAAATAGAACGCCTCGTATTCCAGGTTGGCTACGCGGGCTACGTTGATTGGCATGGCAAATACTCGCTCCCTGAAAGCTTGAAATCCGGTATTGAACGGGAGTAGAAAACTCGGCGGCGATTGCCACAGCGACAAAGGCGGATCGACGGGCCAACCCCAGGCGGGGCAAATGACGCACCGGGCAATGGCGAACAGGCTCGCCGCAGGTTCGATTGATTTATGCCAACGGACAACGACCGTTGGTCACGCATGAGAAGGCCCCCGTTGGTCACCAGCGAAGCCAGACAAGCGGCTTTCGTCCGGTTCTCTCCGGGGGCCTTCCCAAAGGGTCCAGTGCCGTCAGGGGTTACAGACGGGGCCCCATGAAGGTGGAAGATTGCTTGCGATAAACCTGGATGCGGTTGCGAGGTCCTTCACAGACGAAAACTGCATTGGAATCGTCAACTTCTACCCCGGTGGGGGCCCAGAAGTCCTTTTCCCGCTCCAGTCCTTGCGCGCGCTCTCGCTCCCCCCACATCTCGGGGTTAGCGTCCAGCTTGTCCTTGCCCCACTTGGAGACGGTGGCATCGCCGGTTTTGAGGCCGCAGAAGGCGCCGTCAGGGTCGAAGATCTGGAGGCGGTCGTTCAGCCAGTCGGCGACATAGATGATGCCGTCTTTGTCAACGGCGACGTCGGTGGGACGGTTGAACTCCCCCTCGCCTGATCCGGTGGAACCGAACTTCATCAGGAACTTGCCATCGGCGGTGAATTTCTGGATACGGTCGTTCCGCCAGTCGGCGATGAATATGCTGCCCTGGTTGTCGATGGTGATGCCCCAGGGCATATTGAACTCGCCATCGCCATCGCCCTGCTTCCCGAACTGGGCCAGGAACTTTCCGTCGGGGGTGAACTTTTGGACGCGGTGGTTGCTGCTATCAACGACGAAGACGTTATCATCCTTGTCGATGGCCAGACCGGCGGGCCGGTCCAACTCACCCTCACCGCTGCCGTGGCGCTCTTCCCACTTTCCGATGTAGTCGCCGTCGCCGCTGAAGATGGATATGCGGTGCATCCATTCGTCGGAAACGTAGACGTTGCCGTTGCTGGCGATGGCCACGGTTACGGGCCAGACCAGGGAACCGTCGTCAAAGTTGTACTCGTGGGGGCCCTGCTGCGGTACGCCACGGGCAAAGGCGTTGACGTATTCCTCGTCAACGGTGCAGACCGCGATGCGGGTGCCTTCGGGCCGGTACTCGGGAGACCGGCACAGGACATACATCAGGTCGTCTTCGCCGCGGGCCATATTGACCGGGTAAGTGAAACCGGGCCCGAACTGCTCGCCACGCCCGATGGTGTGGCTGTACTGGAGCTGTACGTGCGATATTCTGGTGGGAGTCATACTCACCTCAAAGTGTCTGACTAGATGAACGCCATCTGCTCGAACGTGCCGTTCACGATGGGTTGGGCATCCAGGCCCATCCACTTCTCCAGGAGGGTGGAGTAGAGGCCACGGAAGTCGTTGTTGAAGTGCAGGTCGCCCTCCAGGAGCTTGTCCTGTTCCAGCGAGGGGTATTCGCCGTAGAGGCCGCCCTTGACCGACTCACCGACCATGAAGGCTACGCCTCCGGAGCCGTGGTCGGTGCCGGAGCCGTTGTCGTGAACCCGGCGTCCAAACTCGGTGAAGACCAACAGCACCACGTTGTCGCCAGCGTTGTGCTCCTTCAGATCGTCGTAGAAGTCGGCAACCGCGTGGGAGGTCTCGTTCCACAGCCTAGTGTGGTTCAATAGTTCGCCGGCGTGGGTGTCGAAGCTGTTGTAGGGCGCCGTGGTGTAGAACACCCTGGTGCCCAATCCGGCCAGATGCACCTGGGCGATGTTGCGCATATACTGGGCAACGGTGTCGCCGCCGTACTCCACGCTGGAGGAATACATGGCGGGGGCGGTGCTGAGAATGTCAGCGCCTTCCAGCGCGTCCAGTCCGGTATGAGCGAAGTAGTCCAGCACCGGGCCCTGGCCGATCATGGGCGAGTAGACCCGGGAGAACACGTCGAGGGCCTTGGTTCGCTGATCTTCCATTTCGATGCCGGTCAGCACGCCGTAGGTCTCGAGGTTGCCTACCGAAGCCACGGGGACACCGGGGGCCACCAGGGACCGGGGGAGACCGCGCCCGAAGTTGACGCCGGTGAGCACGTTTTCCTTCTGCGGGTCAAGGTCGCGCACGGCCCGACCCAGCCAGCCCTCATCGCCCACTTTGTCAGGCTCACAGGTGTGCCAGATGTCCATGGAGCGGAAGTGGGAACGGCTCGGGTTGGGGTATCCGACGCCCTGGATGATGGCGACCTTGCCCTCATCGTACAGACGCTTCATCGGCCCCATTGCCGGGTTGAAGCCAATCCGGTCGTTGATAGGAAGGACCTGGTCGATTGGAATTCTTACGTTGGGCCGGTTGTCCAGATACAGGGGATCGCCGTAAGGGACGATCGTGTTCAGTCCGTCATTGCCCCCTGACAACTGGAGGACCACCAGCACCGGGTCTTTTTTGGTGGATGTCATTTCTTTAGTCCTCCTCGGTTACGCGAATAGGTACTCGGTGGTGGCCACGATGGACTGTAGCATCTGGCCAACCCTTTGGCCGAACTCGTCGGATCCAGTCTGCAACTCGCCTTCGCCGCGGGCCAGCGACACCAGCTCGGTGCGGGTGACATCGGCCAACTCGTATGCGCCCAGCATATCCAGGCAGCCGTCGACCAACTGTTCGGGCGAGATGGTGGCTCCCTGGGAACCCAGGCGGCTGATGATGGCCTGCACTCCACGGTGGGAGGTGTTACCCACTGCGTCGGCGGTGAAGTTGATGCGCTCGACCAGGGTGCCGCTGTCGATCCACTCCCGTCCGGTATGCCAGCCCTCCACCGTCGGAGGGTTGAGCAGATCCTGACCCATGTAACGAATGGTCAGGGTCATGGCGTTCAGGCCGGGTTTGGGCATATCGAAATCGCCAACCAGGCGCATCGTGCCGACCACCGTCTCGGTGGGGCTCTTCACCTTGGTGAAGCGGGCATCCTTGAAGAAGTCGGAGTTGAAGAGCACCCGCAGCATCGAGCGGACGTCATAGTTGGAGCGGAAGTACTCGTCCTCCAGCATCTTGACGGCTTCGGGGTCCCGGGGTGGAGTGTCCTTCCATGCGGGAACCTGGGGCTCGTCAGCGACGAAGAAGTTGTACAAATGCCTGGCAATGAACCTGCCGGCGCCGGGCTGCCTGGCGATAATGCGGACGACGTCCTCGCCGTTCCAGTTGCCGGATTCGCCCAGGAACGTCTTCTCGCCATAGTCGTGGTCGGACGGATCGTAAATGAAGGCCGCTTCGTACTTGCCGTAGGGGTACCTGGGCACCGAGTTGGTAACTGTCCATCCGGTGAAGGCGCGGGCGCACTCCTGGACGTCATCCTCGGAATAGTTGTCCAGACCGTCCATTCCGACGCCCAACGAGAACAATTCCAGGAGCTCGCGGCCCCAGTTCTCATTGATGGCGTCTTTGTGGCTCATGCAGTTGTCCAGGTAGAACATCATTGCCGGGTCCATGGACAAACCCAGGAGCAGGTCGTGGAAGTTGCCCATGCCCATGGTGCGGAACATTTCGAACTCAATTTGCTGCTGCTTTGGATACTCGCACTTGGCGTGTCCGGTGCAGAAAATCTGGTGCCAGAAGAGGGCAATCTTTTCCTCTAGCGGGCGCTTGGTGTTGATCATCCGGAAGGTCCATTCTTCCTGTTGACCCTCCAGTCCGGCCTGGGAAACCCACTGTGGCTGATAGCGCATCAGAATGTCGCGCTCAATCTCCGGCTGCGTATCCGGATTCAGCAATTCCTCCACAGTGGCCTCGTAGCCCTGGGCGACACGGGCTTCCAGTTCTTCATACGTCGCCCCAAAACCAGCGCGGCGCATCAAGTGAGCCATTAAAGCGATGTCTTTGTCTGCCATTCTTTCTCCTCCTGAATACGTCTCAACGGTTGTTACTCGGCAACCCCGTTTCTTTTACGGTTTCCTACCGCGTGCATCCATACCGAGGTGGTATACGCAAGTGATTACCCGTTTAGCACCGCAATATAGATCGGCTTGCGTCGGTCCCTTTTCTGGTACCGGCACCATCGTATGCTTAACGTTGACATACGTCAACATTTTGGAAGCAGGTCAGGGCATACCAAACGCCACCGATAATTGAACGGCGCCAGTATATGGTGACGAAATCCTTTGACGCCATGGCGATGACGCCAAGATGATTCCCGCATCGGTGCGGGTTGGTTTCGGCACTTCCGCAGCGGCAGCCGGAGGATTCCCGTGCTGCGATTACAGGACAAATTCTGGCCCTGAACCTCCTTCAATCCGACTCTGAATAATCCAACTCTAACCCAACGATCCGACTCTAACCCAACTCGGCGATGGCCTCTATCTCCACGTCCAGGTCGTCCTCGGCCAGGGCGGTGATTTCAACCAGAGTGTTGGCGGGGTATTCACCCCGGAAATACTCCACGAACAACGCTTCCTGCTCTTCGCGATGAGCCCGCCAGTGGGGAATGCTGGTGACAAAAGTGGTGATTTTGACTATGTCGGAGGAATCACCACCTTCCTCGGCTACGATCCGGGTGATTCTGTCCAGGGTGACCCTGAGCTGCTGCATCACATCTTTACCCTGAGCGTCGGTGCCGCGAGCGGTGCAGCCGGCAATGAACAGCAGGTTGCCGACTCGCACGCCACGGCTGAAGGTGGGCCCCGACGGGGCGATATCCGGATAATTTTTCCTGACCTTCTCCAAGATTTGGCCTCCTGAGGCTGGAATGTCATCGGCCGGCTTTCCATAAACCCATGCCAAGCCGACGCCGTTCAAGGATACAGCGCACGGATGCATCAAGCACAACGGCCGAGACCATCGGATCACCGTAGTTCCAGATCCCACGTGCTGGCACGATGGGAGCAATGGCACCACCGGCGCCGGTAGCTGAGGGAGTTCCAACGTAACGGTGAGACCGCCAGCCTCGAACATTGCCGCCGATGCAGGGTCTTTCGATTATCGGAACGTAGCGGTCAAAAGTGCGCTGTCGCCAGCGTTGGTCGATGCGGCGACGAGATTGCCACGCTGCGCTCGCAATGACATTCGGGGACAATCGAAAGACCCTGGCCGCCGACGGCCCTCGCGTTGACCCGGTATACCGCTAGTGCTACATTGACGGCATCGAGAGGGACTTACACGCCAGCTTACGGAGGGGGGCGCGAACATGGACTTTGGACTATTTAACACTTGGAACGCGTTATATGAGGGGGGCAAGGTTCCCTGGGACGCTGAATATAGCGGAGGGAAGCTCCTTGAGGAAGAGGCTTACGTTCAGAACTGGGCAGAGATTGACGCGGTAGAGCAGATGGGGTGGGACTACGTCTGGCTCGGGGGAGGACACTTCTCCAAGCAGGCGAGCATGGATCCCCAGGTCCTGATGCTATCCGCCGTGATAGCGGCCCGCACCGAAAGGATCAAAATTGGGTCATCCATCCACCGGCCGGTGATGAAACAGGCGGGTGAGACGGTGTCTGCATCAGCGCTTCCGCACGAGAGATATGGGTTCGACAACCTGATGATGGAGGACCCCATCCAGACCGCGGAGCAGGTCGCCATTGTTGACCAAATCAGCAAAGGCCGCTTCATTTACGGCGCCGGCGGGCGCACGCGTGGCTCCGATACGCGTCGCGAGCAGTTTTTCGAATACTTGGAAGTTATGAAGCAGCTTTGGACCGAGGATCAGTTCTCCGGGTTCGAAGGCAAGTATTACAACTACCCGGCATTCTACGAGCCGTACCTGGCCATCCCCAAGCCCTACCAGAAGCCCTACCCGGCCATGCTGTTGCCAGTGGACAGCCAGGAAAGCTTCGTACCCATGGGAGAGCAGGGCTATCGCATCGCGGTGGGCGCGGGCAGCTCACCCCACAACCTCCGCGGAACCACGGTTCTGATTGAGGACGTGAAGCGCTACAAGCAGGCCTGGCGGGATGCCGGACACCCCGGCGAACCCACCACCGTGGTTCGCATACCGACGCTGGTAGCCGACACGAAGGAAGAGGCCACACGCGAAGTTGACGCACTGATGAGTCTGGCCAGGCGGTATTACTCGGGCCGGGTGGGTATCGGGAGCACCGATGCCGGCGCGGCGAGCCCAGATGCTACTGAGGAAGTAAACCTGTTTGGCACACCCGAGGAAGTGGTCGACAAGATCGAAGTCCTCCGCGAGGACTTCGGCACCGACGAGATCATGTTCGAGGTCAACTGGACTTCATCGGTGCCACGGGACGTGGTGATGAACACCATGCGAATCCTCACCGACAAGGTAATTCCGAAGTTCAAGTAAATCGCGGACTGAATCAATGGCTACCACCGGCGCGGTGGTGTGAATCAGGTCAGATGCCCGGGGGATTGCGCCACGCATTTCGCCGGGCGTTTGACTGATTATCGTTACTAGGCAGCGGGAGATGAGCGTCGGGGCCGTGTTTAGGATGGTCAATGTCTTGGAATCTGGAGGGTTTCTTAATGGTGAATTTGGGGGCGATTGAAAAGGTTGACCTGCGGGAGGTTTGGCCGAACGAGGCGTCGGACTTTACTCCGTGGCTATGCGATAACCTGGACAAATTGGGCGCTGCCCTGGGGCTGGATTTGGAGCTGCAATCACCGGAAGCCCCGGTGGGCGCGTTTTCGCTTGACGTGCTGGCGCACGACCTGGGGAGCAACCGGCCGGTAATCATCGAGAATCAATTGGAGGCAACCGACCACGACCATCTTGGGAAACTGCTTACCTACGCCGCCGGCTACGATGCTTATGCCGTCGTCTGGCTGACGCGGGAATTTCGGGATGAGCACCGGCAGGCGCTCGACTGGCTGAACCAGCGTACCGGAGACGACACCCAATTTTTCGGCGTAGTAGTCGAGGCCTGGAAAATCGACGAATCTCGGCCGGCGCCACATTTCAGGCCGGTGGCTATGCCGAATGAATGGCAAAAGCGGACAGCCACTGAATCGGCAAAAAACAGTTTCGGTAATGTTTCCGAGAGGGGGGAACGCTATCGCGCGTTCTTTCAGAGTCTTATGGACACGTTGCGCGAGAAGCATCGTTTCACCAACGCCCGTAAAGGACAGCCGCAAAGTTGGTACAGTTTCAGTTCCGGGTATTCTGGGGTTGCCTACGGAGCGTCATTTTCGAGGGATGGAAAACCACTGCGTACATTGACATTGCCCGCCGAGACACTGCTAGCCGAGACGAAGAGTGGAATAAGCGGCTGTTCGATAGATTGGCGCAACGCACGGAATGTATCCAATCACAGTTTTCGGAAAAGTTGGTATGGGATTACGTTGAAAACCGTTCGGTCTGCTACATCATGGTCGAACGCGATGGGCAAATTATCGATGACCAGGAGACGTTGAGCGAAATTCAGGAATGGATGGTGAAGCAGTTGCTGGCCTTCAAGCGCGTTTTTGGGCCGCATTTGGCGGAGTTGGTAAAGTAGTGGGTGATACACTGGCAATTGTCAGCAACCATCATGCGAGGTGATTGGGTATGGGAACATTCAACGTGGAATTGCGAATCGGCGCGCTTGATTTTTCGGCGTGGGAGACGGTTAGCGCACTGGCAGATACAGGTGCCATATATTCCATGGCGCCGGCCAGCCTGTTGCGTCGGTTGGGAGTGGAACCGGAGGAATCGGTGGAATTTGAACTCGCCGGCGGTGAGATCGTCCAATACGAAACGGGGTATGCAGCCTTCGCCGTAATGGACAGGCTCGGCCGGGCACGGGTCATTTTTGGCCCGGATGGCGAATACCTGATGGGAGCAACTACATTGGAAGACCTGGCGCTGATGGTCGATCCGGTGAACTATCGCCTGATTCCCACGAGACATTTGCTGAAACGGGAGTTTCCTACCAACGACTCTGAACCCGGTTAGATTGCTGATGCGAAACATAGATTAACGATGCTTATAGATTAAAGATGACTATTGAAGTTGGTGAATACGACGCAGCGCTGGCGCTGGCTTATGAAGCAGGGTGGACTGATGGGTTGCCAATCGTGCCGCCTACTGCCGAGCGGGTGCGGGCGTTTCTGGATGTGTCGGGTCGGTCGGCGCTGGAACTGGTTGGGGAGATACCGCCCCGCGGCGGGCGGGCCACGGTGGAGAAGCTGGCGACCAACGCGGTGATGGCGGGGTGTCTGTCGGAGTATTTTCCGGTAGTGATTGCCGCGATTGAGGCGCTGCTACTGCCGCGGTTCAACTTGGCATCGGTGCAATGTTCGACGCATATTGCTACACCTTTAGTGGTGGTGAACGGGCCGATTGCGCGGGAACTGGAGATGAATGGCGCCGGCAACTGTTTCGGGCAGGGCAACCGGGCTAACGCAACCATCGGGCGCGCGGTCAAGCTGGCGCTGACCAATCTGGGCGGCGCGCTGCCGGGCGACGAAGACCGCGCCACGTTCGGACACCCGGGCAAGTACACGTACTGCATTGCTGAAAACGAGGTGGAGAACCCCTGGGAGCCGTATCACGTGGAACACGGCTACCGCCCCAATGAGTCGGTGGTGACGGTGCATCCGGCGGAAGCGCCCCACAACCTGAACAACCACGGAGTAGAGCAGTTGATGGCCTTCAAGCGGGTGTTTGGCCCGCATTTAGCGGAGTTGGTGAAGTAGCGGGAGATGACCTCTGCAAGCGCCAACCTTCATAACCAGGAGGCAATCGGTATGGGCATTTTTAGCGTTGAGCTGACGGTGAGGAACCGCGATACCCTGGTGGGTGAGACGGTGACGGCAGTGGTTGATACCGCAGCAACGATTTCGGTTATGCCGGTCAGCTTGCTGAATCGGCTGGGCATCTCGCCGGCCAGGACACGCCGGTTTCGCCTTGCCAACGACCAGACAATAGAGTACCAAACCGGAATGGCGCTGTTTGCAACCGCCGGCAGGGACGGGGAAGCCAGCGTAGCTTTCGGGCCGGAAGACCGCTACCTGATGGGCGCAACCACCATTGAGGAACTGACATTCGTCGTTGACCCGATACATAAGCGGCTGATTCCCGAGGATATGCTGCTGCTGCGCAGCCGGACAGAGAATGATGACAGATGACAATGGATAGCCACTACGACGCAGCGCTGGCGCTGGCTTATGAAGCAGGGTGGACTGACGGGTTGCCCATTGTGCCGCCTACTGCCGAGCGGGTGCGGGCGTTTCTGGATGTGTCGGGTAGGTCGGCGCTGGAACTGGTTGGGGAAATACCGCCCCGCGGCGGACGGGCCACGGTGGAGAAGCTGGCGACCAACGCAGTGATGGCGGGGTGTCTGCCGGAGTATTTCCCGGTGGTGATTGCCGCGATTGAGGCGCTGCTGCTGCCCCGGTTCAACCTGGCATCGGTGCAATGTTCGACTCACATTGCTACGCCGCTAGTGGTGGTCAATGGGCCGATTGCGCGGGAACTGGAGATGAATGGCGAAGGCAACTGTTTCGGGCAGGGCAACCGGGCCAACGCAACCATCGGGCGGGCGGTCAAGCTGGCGCTGACCAATTTGGGCGGCGCGCTGCCGGGCGACGAAGACCGCGCTACGTTCGGACACCCGGGCAAGTACACGTACTGCATTGCTGAGAACGAGGTGGAGAACCCCTGGGAGCCGTATCACGTGGAACACGGCTACGGTCCCGATGAGTCGGTGGTGACGGTGCATCCGGCGGAAGCGCCCCACAACCTGAACAACCACGGAGCCGACAATCCCAGGGACCTGCTGACCACATTTGCGATGTCGATGGCGATACCAGGCTGCAACAACATCCACGTGATGGGCGACGTGCTGCTGGTGCTGGGGCCGGAGCACGCTGACATCATTGCCAGCGCCGGCTGGAGCAAGAATGACGTGCGGTCGTACCTGTACGAACTGGCGCGCCAGCCTCTATCCGTCCTGAAACTGGGCGGCATCCACGGGCGTCATGCCCACCGCAACACGCTGTGGCCGCGCTGGATCGACCGCAACGACGATGACGCCATGGTTCCGGTGGTGCGCCGTGCGGAGGATATTCACATTATGGTTGCCGGTGGGCCGGGCCGGCATTCGTTGTACATACCGGGCTGGGGTTCGCGGATTACGTCGGCTGCGGTTTAATTTGCCCGGTTTGATTAACATGGATGAACAGGATGAAAAGGATACTGTTGGGAGGAGATTGGATGATGAGCGATAGCAGAGTTGATTTGCAGGCTCGCATCGCCGCGTTGGGATTGCTGGATCCCACCGACCGGCAGGAAGCGCCGAAGCGACGCGCGGCGACACCGCTGGAGACATTGGAAGGACGAACCGGCGGGTTCCTGGACAATCACAAAGGCAATGCCGACGTAATACTGGAAGCCATTCGCCGGGAGTTGTCCGCCGGGTACGGCATGACCGATTCGGTGGTGCTGGCCAAGTGGGTGTTTTCGGCCCCGGCGGCGCCGGAGATTGTCGACGAACTGGCGCAGTGCGATTTCGTGGTTACGGCGGTGGGGGATTGAGGGAGCTGTGTGGCGCGCAGTTTGCGCGATGCGGTGGAACTGGAAGACCGGGGTGTGCGGACGGTGGTAGTGCATACCGAGGCATTCTGCTCGGCAGCCGAGCAGCACATCGTATCGTTGGGCCGACCCGATTACGAAGGTTCGGTGTACATTAAACACCCGGTGGCGGCGCTGGACGAGGCAGCAATCAACCAACGCGTCGAACCCGTGGTGGGTGACATCGTGTCCGCGCTGTTGGGGCACCGGCGGGAGGATTGATCCGGGCGGGCCGGCGGTGGAATGTCAGGCTCCCCGCTCCGCTATCCAGCGGTGTTTTTGGGTTTGGCGGCTCTGTTCGTCGGTGGGTTGGTAGCGGGACAAAAATGCACGCCTGAACTCGGCGAACCGGCCGGCTGCGATGGCAGCGCGCAGTTGCTCCATAAGGCGCAGCACGAAGCGCAGGTTGTGGATTGAACCGAGGCGCGGGCCCAGCATCTCGCCCGCCTTGTACAGGTGGCGCAGGTAGGCCGCCGAGTAGTTCCGGCAGGTGATGCAGTCGCAGTTATCGTCCAGCGGTGAATCCTGCTCGGCGTAACGGCGGTTGGCGATGTTGATGCGTCCGGTAGGGGTGAACAACGCGCCATTGCGCGCCACTCGTGTCGGCAGTACGCAATCGAACATATCGACACCCTGGGCAACGCCGTTGACCAGGTCTTCCGGGGAGCCGACGCCCATCAGGTAGCGGGGTTTGTCGGCGGGCAAACCGTTGCAAACGAGTTCGGTTACGCGGTGCATTTCCGCTTTGGTCTCGCCAACCGCCAGGCCGCCGATGGCGTAGCCGTCGAATGGAATCGACGTTATGAAATCAGTGGATTCGGCGCGCAATTCTGGCATCGTTCCGCCCTGCACGATGCCGAACAGGGCCTGACTTGCCGCGCGGTCGGATCTGGCGTGGGTGTCGTAGCAGGCATTGGCCCAACGATGGGTGCGTGCCATGGCGGCGCGCACGTCTGCTGGGTCGCCGGCGGAGAAGACGCACTGGTCGAAGCACATTATGATGTCGGCGCCGATGCCCTGCTGGTTGCGAATCGCCACCGCGGGGGTGAACAGATGCTCGCTGCCGTCGATGTGTGACCGGAACAGGATACCGTCGTCGTCGATGCGGCGCAGGGCGCCGAGGCTGAACGCCTGATAGCCTCCGCTGTCGGTGAGAATCGGGCCGGGCCAGCCCATGAAACGGTGCAAGCCGCCAGCGTCGCGGATGCGTTCGACACCGGGCCGAAGGTAGAGGTGGTAGGCGTTAGAAAGGACGGTTTCGGCGCCCAGGCTTTGCACCTCGTCAAAGGTGAGTCCCTTGACGGTGGCCTGGGTAGCAACCGGCATAAACATGGGCGTTTGCGCGGTGCCGTGGGGCGTGGTAATCTGCCCAAGCCGCGCCGCGCCGTCGGTTTTGAGCAGTCTGAAACTGAATTTCTCCGTTGTCATACCGGCAATTTACTCGCAGTGTCCACCCGAACGCAATGCAGCGATTCAGAGGCAAGTGTTGTCGGAGGCACGTGTTGAGGGAAAGGTGATGTACCTGGTTTTGTCCGATTTCCTGGTGGCGCTGAGCAGCAACGCTGGCATCTGGGCGGTTTCGGTAGTGGCGTCGATGGCAGTCACGGCGGTGGCATTGTTCATATTCTGGGATCTGGTTGGGCGGGCCGTGTCATTGACGGCGCGGGTTTGCGGCTCAATTCGGCGCGGCTGACCCGGCAGACGAATTCCAGTGTATTTTCCCATCTCCGACGTTGTAATCTCGCCGCTGTTGCTGGCGTTGCTGGGGATGATAGTCGGCACGATGACCGGCTTTTTTGGCGTCGGCGGCGGGTTCCTCATCACGGGCGGTTTGCTGGTGCTGGGCGTGCCCACCATCTACGCGGTGGGCACCGGACTGCTGATGGTAATGGGCACGGCAATCACCAGTACCTTGCGTCACCGGCGGCTGGGCAACGTGGATTTCCGCCTGGCGATTCTCATTGTTTGCGGCACCGTGCCGGGCGGGCTGATTGCGGAGCGGGTGAACGCCGTGCTGGAGCAGGCCGGCCTGGGTGGGTTGGTCATCGGGCTGGTATATTTTGTGCTGCTGCTGGGGTTGGGTTCGTGGATGACCGGCAGCTGGTTGCGGAGACTCAATTGCAAACCAGCTGGCGCTCAGGTTGGCGGCATCGCGCAACGGCTGCACAACTTGCGGGTTGGCCCCGCAGCGATTTGGGTGCCCGGCAAGGGGCGGGTTTCGACCCGGATTCCGTTTCCAAATTCCGGCATCGCTGAAATGTCGGCGTTCGTTCCGATAACCGCCGGTTTCGCCATTGGTTTCATCGCCCTGTTGTTGGGAGCCGGCGGCGGGTTCATCCTGATGCCGTTTCTGGTGTACGGGCTGGGCGTGCCCACCGCGGTGGCCATCGGAACCGACCTGTTTCAAATTATTATCACGGGCACACTGGGAGCATTTTTGTATTCGCTGGGAGGCCACGTTGACCCGGTAATCGCAATCATCATGTTTGCGTCGGCCTCGGTGGGAACGCAGTTGGGCGCGCTGGCGACGCGATTCGTCAACGCCAGCCGGATAATGGGCTTGTTCGGGGTAACGGTACTGAACGCCGGCATTGCCATCGGGTTGCGCCAGTTGGCTCAGCTGCTCGACTCCGCGGTGTTGGCACAGGTTGGGCAGGCGTTGCTGCTGGGAGCATCGGGTGCGGTAGCCGTGGCCATTCTGTGTATGTTGGCCGTGTCTGCCTTCAGGCAGCTGCGGCGGGGACGGCGGCTGGCGATGCTGCGGCACAATCGGGCGGCGAGCCGTGGATTTAGAAGTTGACGGATGGCTTGAGTTAGACTAGACTAGTCCTTGAAACTTCCCCGCCGTCCGGGTTTAGGCCCGCACTGGCGGGCGTTTTTTTTGAGAGGATTTATGGCACACCGCGTCGTGATTTTCGTGGATTACCAGAATGTTTATATGCGCGCCCGCGACGCATTTCATAATCCCCTTGCAGACCCGTACTGGATGGGACAAATAAATCCTACTGAATTAGGCAGACACATTGTCGGAGAAGATGCGACTTCGGAACGGGATTTGTATGGGGTGCGCATATATCGGGGAATGCCGAATAACGAACGAGACCCCAAAGGTTATAGAGCTGCCCGCCGTCAGATTGCGGCATGGGAGCGATAGCCCTTGGTAACGGTGACTACCAGGCAGCTCCGTTACCCTCGAAATTACCCGGATGCCAAAGCTGAGGAGAAGGGTATAGATGTTCAATTAGCCCTGGATTTTGTGATGATGGCGGTACGAAACGAGTACGAAGTCGGGGTTCTCATGTCCAATGATACGGACTTGCGTCCCGCTCTCGAGGAGGTCATTAAACTCGGTTCCCATACTGTTGAAGTCGCTACTTGGGAACCGCGAGAAGGCCGTCCCAGATACCACCTCCGTCTTGCACAACGCCGGGTGAACACCCAACCATACTGTCACTGGATTAACTTGGATGCTTATAACAGAATCAGCGACGATACCAACTACGCCCTCTGATTCAATTTGGTTATTGCGTCAGCCAGGCCAGCGTGTCGTCTACCAGCTCGGTGGGAATATCGCGGCGGACGGTGGCTTTGCCTACATCCTCCAGCAAGACCCAGCGGTTGGCTCCGCCGACGGTTTTCTTGTCCAGGGACATGGCCCTTCGTACTGCATCCAGGTCAATATCAGGCGCGGTGATGGGCAGATTGAACCGTTGCAGCAGGGTGCGCTGGCGGGCCACGATGTCGTCGCCAATCATGCCCATCTCCCCGGCGATGCGGGCCGCGCCCATCATGCCGACCGAGACGCCTTCGCCGTGCATGAAGCGTCCGTACTCGGTGGACGCTTCCAGCGCGTGGCCGATGGTGTGGCCGTAGTTGAGCAGAATGCGGATGCCGAGGGTTTCGCGCTCGTCCTGGCTGACGATGTCGGCTTTGATGGCCATGCTGCGGCGGATAACTTCGGTGGATATTTCCGGTTCAACGTCCATGAGGGCTTCGGCGTGTTCCTCGAAGACATCCACCAGTGAAGGATCCAGTATGAGGCCGTGTTTGATCGCTTCGGCCCAACCTTCCGCCAGCTCGCGTTTGCCGAGGGTGGACAGTGCCTGCACATCGGCGAGGACGGCCCGGGGCTGGTAGAACGCGCCCACCATGTTTTTGGCCTGGGGCAGGTTGACGGCGACTTTGCCGCCGATGGAGGCATCGACCATTGCCGCCATGCTGGTGGGAACCTGTACGAAGGGCACGCCCCGCAGGAAGGTGCTGGCGATGAAACCGCCGAGGTCTCCGGAGACGCCGCCCCCGATGGCAACGATAGGATGTCCACGTTCCGCTTTCAGGCCGACCAGCCATTCGTAGATTTCCTGGGCCAGCTGGAATGACTTGCTGGTTTCGCCCGCCGGTATGATGAAGCAATGGGCCTTGATGCCGGCCCGCTGCAACGCCCACTGCGCGTTGCGCCCGTAGGGACGCATCACGTTCTCATCGGTGATGATGTAGGCTGTGTCGCCGAGTCCCAACTCTGCCAGGTGCTCGCCGAGGCGTTCGATGGTGCCCCAGCCGGCAATCACCGGGTAGCTGCCGCCGGAGTGCTGTACGGTTGCGGCGAGGTCAGAGTTGGTCATTGTTGTCCTCCTGATTGGGGAACTGTTGATTGGCGAACTGTAGACGAGGATGGGTCGGCTCAGAGTTGCGTGCGGCGTCGAAGATTTGCAGGACGTGATCGGCGACCTGCTCAGGGGTGCGGTCATCCGTGGGGACGGCGTGGTGCGCCCGGGCGTAAGAATCGGCGCGTTCGTTGAGCAGCTGGCTGATACGCTCCAGGGGGTCGCCGTCGCCCAGCATGGGTCGTACCGCTGCGTTGGGGCTGCCGCGGGTGATTCGGTAGTGGATGGTTTCCGGACGTGCAGTCAGGCAGAATACCGTACCGCTTTCGAGAAGGATTTGACGGGTGGATTCCTGGGCGAAGGCGCCGCCGCCGGCGGATATAATCTTGCCCCCACCTTCACACAGGGACATGGCGGCGTGGCGTTCCATGGCCCGGAATACAGCCTCGCCGTCTTCGGCGAATATGCTGTCGATGGGTTTACCGGCGCGACGCACAATCTCCTCGTCCAAGTCCGCCATCTGGCGTCCGGTGACGCGGGAAATGATGCGACCGACGTGGCTCTTGCCGGTGGCCATGAAGCCCACCAGAATGATGTTGTCTGCGACCACCGGTTCGCCAATCACGGGTTGAGCTGACAGCAGGTGTTAGGCGGGACGGGCCGGCGCCGGAGCGTAGCCCGAGGCGGTGCAGAACTCCACGCTGTTGCCATCGGGGTCGGAGATGAAGAAGTAGGCTTGCCCGTCGTAGCGAACCCCGCCGCGCAGAATTTCGAAGCCATTGCTTTCCAGGGTGGTCTGGGTGGCTTCAAGGTCGTCCACCTGAAAAGCGTGGTGGATGTTGCCGGGTTTGGCCGGGGCTTCATCGGTCTCGATAAGGTGCACCATGATGCCATTATCCAGCTGCAGCCAGGTAATGGCGGGGTTGTCGACCTGGCTCTGGATCTGCTTGATGCCCAGCAGGTTGTTGTAAAACTCCATCGCGCGGGCAGTGTCTTTGACCATTGTGGTCACGTGGTTGATCTGGCGAATTTCAATCTGTCCGGCCATATTTCCTCCGGCAGGATGCGGTTGATTAACCAAATGCGTGGTGTCCCGGGCCGATTGGCGCCGTTGCCGGCGTGCGACCACCGGCGTCGGCAAAATCGTGCCGTTATTATGACACAGGCAGGATGTCGACGTCGGCAGTGTGGGCGCCACTACCCTCGTCCGGCCAACCGCCGTCGCCGAGCAGGGGGACATAGCGACATACGCCCAGGCTTTCCGCCCTGAACCCCGCAGCAACCCGGCGCACACGGGTCAGAATTTGCGTATCACGGTCGCCGATGGGTATTACCAGCCGTCCGGCGTGCGTCAGCTGGCTGAGCAGCGCTTTGGGGGCAGAGGGCGCGGCGGCGGACACCAGGATGGCATCGTAGGGACCCAGGTCTGGACAACCGAGAGTGCTTGCGGAGTCAACGACATCAACGTTGGTAATGCCGCTGCGGGCGAGGTTCGCTCGGGCGCGCTGAGCCAGCTGCGGTATACGTTCAACGGACACGACGGCGCCGAAGGGCAGCAATTCGGCGAGCACGGCGGCCTGATATCCGCTGCCGGCGCCCACCTCCAGGACACGCTCGTCGCCGCTGAGTTGCAGGCTCTCTGCCGCTTTGGCCACCATGAAGGGCTGGGAGATGGTCTGGCCGTGGCCGATAGACAGGGGTACGTTGCAGTAGGCCAGTTGGCGCTGGTCGGAGGGGACGAACAGTTCCCGCGGCACGCAGCGCATGGCAGCCAGCACCGGGCTGTTTCCCAAGTGCTTTGCCAACTCGGTCAACAAACGGCTCCGCTCGATTTCGAGCTCGCGAACCATGGCAGTCCTCGGTATCTGATTCGTCTCGGCAGGCATTCGTCTCCTAACATAATATAGCACTTTCGCCACATTTTAGGCACGTTGTTGCTGCCAAGTTTCGTGGCGCCATTGCCGTTGCGCGAGAGCGTCCGTTTCAATTGACGCCCGGATGTCGTTTGACGCCCGGATGTCGTTGTGCTAGGATTGGCGCGCAAAACTAACTGCCTGCACCGGTTTGTTGAGAATTCTACAGGTTTTTATGGCAACGCGGACTCAGAACATATCGCGCTGGATGTCGTTGGGCGAGGTTAGCCGCACGCTGGACATCAATGAGGCGACGTTGCGCCAGTGGGCCGACCGGGGACGTTTGCCGGTGTTCCGGACGCCGGGCGGACATCGGCGGTTCCTGCGCGAAGATGTCGAAGCCCTGATGCAGGGTTCAGTAAGCGCCGCAACCACCGGGCCCGACCCGGAGGAGATGGTGCTGCGTCGAATCCGGCGCAAACTGAGCCAGATGGATCCGTCGGTGCAAACCTGGATTGGCGGGTTTCAGGCCGAGGGTCGCGACCGAATGCGGTTGTTCGGCCGGCGTCTATTGTCTTTGCTGTTGCAGGAAGGGCTGAACGGGCGGGGCCGACGCAAGGGTGAAACCCTGTCGGAAAGCCATATGCTGGGCCACGAATACGGGGCCGAAATGGCAGACCGCGCGGTGTCGCTGTCCGACAGTGTGCAGGCGTTTCTGTTCTTCCGACAGGCCGTGGTGGAAGTAGTGCGGCCGGAGCGGTTGAAGCAGGTGATTGAAATTTCGGACCGGGTGCTCCTGGGTCTGGTGGACGCATACGGGGCCAGGTTGACCGATATTGACGCAGCAGCCGACCAGAACGCGTAACCCGTGGGCGGCAACAAAGAGAGGCGAGATGACCACCGGAACGATGGACATTACGGACCGCAAGCTCCTGAACATTATCCAGACCGAGTTTCCGGTTGCGGAAGAACCGTACCGAGCGGTTGCGGAGCAGCTGGGCATCGCCGAAGCGGATGTTCTGGAGCGGCTGGCCGAGTTGAAACGCCAGAACGTGGTGCGTCAGGTCAGCGCGATTTTCGACACGCGACGGCTGGGTTACAAGACTACGCTGGTGGCCTTCGCCTATGCCGACCCCGACCTGCACAGCGGGGCAATTTTCATTAACCGACACCCCGGCGTCAGCCACAACTACGCCCGGGAAGGTTCCTACTACAACCTCTGGTTCACGCTGGCCGTGCCGCCGGATGGCGACCTTGAGGCGACCGTCCGATGGATGGCGGAACAGACCCATGCAATCGAATTTCGCGTTATGCCGACCATCCGGTTTTTCAAGATTGGCGTGAACTTCGATATGGTCAAGCAGCGCAGCGACGCCCATAACTACAGTCCTGATGGCATTGGCAACCCGCAAATTCCGTCGGCCGGTTGGGATCAGGCGCAGGCGATCACCGACTGGGATAAAGACGTGATTAGGGAGGCGCAGGAAGACCTGCCGCTGGTGTCGCGCCCGTTTGATGCCATGGCCTCTCGATTGGGGTTGTCGGTGCCGGAGCTGTTCGCCCAGTTGGCGGAGTACCAGGAGCGCAAATTAATGCGCCGTTTCAGCGCGGTGCTGCACCACCGACGCTCCGGGTTCCGGGCCAACGCCATGATTGTGTGGAAGGTTCCGTCGGAACGCTCGGAGGAAGTGGGCATGATAATGGCCCAGAATTCGGCGGTGACCCACTGTTACGAGCGTCCCACGTTCCCCGACTGGGAGTACAGCCATTTCACCATGGTACACGCGCCGACGCGCGACGAGTGCGAGGATATTGGCAGGGATATTGCGGCAGCCACCGGCATCAGCGACAACCTGTTGCTGTACAGCACGCGGGAGTACAAGAAGACTCGTGTTCGCTACTTCGTCGAGGACTACGAGCGGTTTTGGGATACTGCCGAGGAGGCCGAAGCATTGGCCGAGCCGGTAGGTGACTGACGTAATTCCCGGACGGCTATCCGCCACGGACGGTTGCCGCCGATGTTTTACCGAACCTGTACCACTTGCCGATTTCTAGTTTTCGTTTGGATTGCATAGATGCCTGAATACTATCCCGTCTACCTGAACCTGACCGGTAAATGCTGCGTGATTTTGGGCGGCGGCACCATCGCGCAGGGCAAAATTGCGGCCCTCCGGGACGCCGGCGCCAGCATCACGGTGATTAGTCCGGAAGCCACCGATGGGATCAAGCGGGCCGCCCAGCGCCGGGACGTTACCTGGCTGGAACGGGAATACCAGCCGGGCGACCTGGAGGGCGCATTCATCGCCGTGGCCGCCACCAACGTGTGGCATGTGAATCGGCAGATTCATGAGGAAGCCGAGGCCAGGGGCGTATTGTTGAATGTCGTTGACGACCCCGACCAATGCTCGTTCATTGCCCCGTCGATAGTGCGGCGGGATCCTATTACGCTGGCAATTTCAACCGGCGGGGCCAGTCCTGCTCTGGCGCGCAAGATGCGCGAAGTTCTGTCCGAGGCGCGGGTGTTGCAGTGGGCCGAACTGGCTGGCGTGCTGGCCCAGGCGAGGCGGGTCATCAAGGAGCAACGGACGATCATCGACCCGACACGTTGGCAGTGTGTCATCACCGAGGAACTGTTGGAACTGACGCGAAATGGCGACGACGCTAAGGCGGTCCACATCATCCTGAATCAATTGCAGGACTCGGAGATACCGGAGATGTGCGCTGATTTGTCGAAATGCCGTCCCGGGGGCTGTGCGAAGCGGGCCGCCCTGCGCGCTGCGGAGGCGGTAAGTTGAGCCTGCTAGTGCTGGGTCTGGACCACCGCACAGCGCCGGTGGACGTGCGCGAGCGGTTGAGCGTAGAGCGGGAACAGTTGCCCGACGCGCTGGAACAACTCGCGGCCTACGTGCCACAGTCGGTGATTCTGTCCACCTGCAACCGCACCGAGATTTACACCTACGACCGGGACGATATTGGCCTCGTGGGGCGCGTCGGCAATTTTCTGATTGGCTATTCGGGGATCGATGGGCCGGTGCTGGAGCGGCATCTGTATCAGGCTTGGGAAGGCGAGTGTGTGCAGCATCTGTTCCGGGTAGCTGGCGGCCTGGAATCAATGATTGTGGGCGAGCGGCAGATTTTGGGGCAGGTGCGCGCATCCTTCAGCACGGCCAGCCAAACGGGATCCGTGCAGAGCCCGTTAACCAGGGTGTTCCACAGCGCCCTGCGGGCCGGCCGACGGGTGCATCGTGAAACCAACATTGGCCGCCACTCGCGGTCGGTGAGTCGGGCCGCCGTGCAGCTGGCCAGGGGGATGTTTGACCGACTGGATAACCGTCGGGCGCTGGTCATCGGGGCCGGCGACGCGGGTCGCATGGTGGTCCGGGCGCTGGGCGACGCCGGGGTCAAGGCGATTACCGTTGCCAACCGCACTCAGTGGCGCGCGGAAGACCTGGCAAAAGAGCTGGGCGGCGTCGCGGTGCCGTTTGAGGGTCTGCAAAGCGCGCTGGCCGACGCCGATTTGGTAATCAGCAGCACGGGTTCGCCCGGTTACGTGGTGGATGCCGGGATGGTGTCCGAAGCCGTGCGCAACCGCGCCGCATCAGATCCGTTGATGCTAATTGACATTGCCGTTCCCCGCGATGTCGATCCGGCGGTGGCGGAGCTGGATGGCGTGCGGCTGTACGACATTGACGCGCTGGGGCAGGTCGCAGAAACCGCGCTGGACAGTCTGGACGCCGAGGTAAGCGCCGCGACCGGAATCATCGACGAGGAATGGACCCGGTTCGTCGAACGGTGGAATTCGTCCGACACGCTGGAACTGGTTGCGGCGATGCGTCAGCGCGCGGAGGAAGTGCGCCGGCTGGAAGTGGAGCGAACGCTCAAACAGCTGGGCGCCGATGCAGATGGAGCAACAGCGGAACGGCTGCACGCCATGACTGCTGCGTTGGTCAAGAAGTTGCTGCATCAGCCGACGGTTGGGCTGCGCACCGGCGACAGTGCTTCGGTGTTTCCGGTGGCCAAACAACTCTTCGACTCTGACGCCAAACCCGGCCGGGGCCGTGGTCGCCGGTAACGGGCCGCGCGCCGTGGTGCGGGTGGGCACCAGGGGTAGCCGGCTGGCCCTGATCCAGACTGAATTGACGCTGGCTATCCTGCAGGCAGCGTTCCCGGACGTGTCCTTTGAGGTTGTAACGGTTACAACCCAGGGCGACGCCAATCAGACGGCGCCGTTGGCCGGCATGGGCCTGGGTGTGTTCGTCAAAGAGATTGAGCGCCGCCTGGAAGATGGCGATATCGACATGGCGGTGCACAGCCTGAAGGATATGCCCACCGTGTTGCCGGCGGGGATGACTATCGGGGCGGTGCTAGAGCGGGCCGACCCTCGGGATGTGCTGGTTACGCACCTGGGCATGGGTCTGGCGGATTATCCGTCGGGGGGATTGATTGGAACCAGCAGTCCCCGGCGCGTGGCCCAGATTGCCGGCAGCCGTCCCGACGTTGCCATTGTGCCGATTCGCGGCAACGTGGAGACTCGGCTCCGCAAAGCCGGCGGCGAGGAGTGTGACGGAACGGTAGTGGCCGCCGCCGGGTTGCTCCGTTTGGGAATGGCTGACGTAATCACCGAGTACCTGCCGCCGCAGGAATTTGTCCCGCCGCCAGGCCAGGGTGCGATGGCAGTGGAGATTCGCACGGACGACGACTGGATGCGCGAGGTGGTGTCCTCGGCGCACCACCAGGCTACGGGTGCGGCGGTTAGTGCCGAGCGGTCGTTTCTGGAGGCGTTGGGCGGGGGATGTCAGGTGCCGGTGGGCGCTTATGCCGATACGGTCGGCGCCGATGCTGCGCGGTTGGAGCTGAACGTGTTCCTGGCATCGCCCGACGGCGGCCGGGCTTACCGCGCCACCGTCAGTGGCGCCACGGTTGATCCGTCCGACCTGGCAGCGGCGGCGTGGGAGCAGCTGCGGCAGCAGGGTGCCGACACGCTCCTGACCAGCGTCTAGTGTACGCCGAGTCGAGCGTCGGGCAATGAGCGCGTCAACGGGCAAGGTTTACCTGGTGGGAGCCGGGCCGGGGGATCCGGGTTTGCTCACGGTGAAGGGCGCGCGAGCGCTCGCCGCCGCCGATGTGGTCGTGTACGACCGACTGCTGGATCCATCGTTGTTGACGTTGACCGGAGAGACGGCCCGCAGCATCTTCGTTGGCAAGGAGCGGGGACGGCAGGCGCTGTCGCAGGGTGAGATTAACGACCTGCTGGTGTCGGAAGGCTTGGCCGGCAATTGCGTGGTGCGGCTGAAAGGTGGGGATCCGTTTGTGTTTGGGCGCGGCGGTGAGGAGGCTTTGGCGTTGGCCGAGGCCGGGGTGCCTTTTGAGGTGGTGCCGGGAGTTACTTCGGCTATTGCGGCGGCAGCCTACGCCGGTATCCCGGTAACGCACCGCGGTGTCTCCACGGCGGTAACCATCGTTACGGGCAGCGAAGACCCCACCAAGGGTGAAACGTCCACGCCGTGGCCGGCGTTGGCCAGAGCTGGCGGCACGCTGGTAGTGCTGATGGGTTGGGCAACCCTCCCCGGCATTGTCACGACGCTGCAGGATAACGGCATGGCCGCCGACACACCGGTGGCGCTGGTGCAGTGGGGCACGTGGAGTCGGCAGCGCACGGTGTCGGGCACGCTGGCCGACATTGCGAAACGCGGCAAAGCGGCCGGCATCGGGTCCCCGGTGGTGGCAATCATCGGTGCGGTGGCCGCGCTGCGCGACGACATCGCCTGGTTCGACCGGAGGCCGTTGTGGGGCAAGCGCGTGCTGGTAACGCGGTCGCGCACCCAGGCATCGCATCTTATTGAGTTGCTGGTTGATTTGGGCGCGGAGCCGATTGAATTGCCGTCCATCGAGATTGGCCCGCTGGACGACTATGACGAGCTGGATGGGGTGTTGACTGATACGGCCGGCGTGAAGGGTCGCTGGATTATTTTCGCGAGCGCCAATGCCGTCGAATACGTGTGGGCGCGGTTGCAGGCTATGGGGCATGACGCCCGTTACTTCGCCGGCGCCACGATAGCCGCCATTGGGCCAGCGACTTCGGATGCGCTGGTCAGGCGTGGCATACAGCCCGATTTCGTTCCGCAACGGTCGGTGTCGGCAGAGGTTATTGCCGAGCTGGAGGGTCGGGACTGGAACGGCCGTCTGGCGCTGCTGCCGGGGTCTGCGATTGGCCGAGATGAGTTGGCCAGCGGGTTGGCGAGGCTGGGCGCGAACGTCCGCAGGGTCGCCGCCTACCGGAACGTGCGCCCCGAGGGTATTGCAGCTCAGGCCCTTGAGACGCTGCAAAAAGGGGTCGATGTGGTAACCTTCACGAGTTCGTCTACGGTGCGCAACCTGCTGGAAATACTGGGCGAACAGCGCGATTTGCTGCGCGGCAGCGTAACGGCGTGTATCGGGCCGATTACCGCCGCCACCGCCGCCGAGAGTGGGTTGCAGGTTGACATAATCGCCAATACGCACAATGTGCAAGGGCTGGCCGACGCGCTGGTCAGCCACTTTGCCGATGGCCGCGACGTTTAGTCGCCGATGACGAGGAGGCTTCACCATGCTGAAACACCCTGATTTGCGCTTGCGACGAGTGCGTGAAAAGGCGTCGGTACGCGATCTGGTGCGTGAGACGCGGATGAGCGCCGCCAACTTCATCTACCCGATGTTCGTTACCCACGGCGAGAATGTTCGGCAGGAGATTGAGCCGATGCCCGGGTGCTATCACACGTCCGTCGACCGGCTGAGCGAAGAGATTGATGAGGTGGTGGAACTGGGAATACCGTCGGTGTTGCTCTTCGGTTTGCCGCCGGACAAGGACGCGGTGGGCAGCGGGGCCTACGACCCGGAGGGCATTATTCAGGAAGCAACGCGCGCCATCAAGCAGCGCGCGCCGGGACTGATGGTCATTGGCGACGTGTGCCTGTGCGAATACACCGACCACGGCCATTGCGGCGTCATCGACAACGGCAAGGTGGACAACGACGCCACGCTGGAGCTGTTGGCGCGCTCGGCGTTAACGCAGGTGCAGGCTGGCGCCGACATGGTGGCTCCGTCGTCGATGATGGACGGGCAGGTGCGTGCCATACGGGAAACGCTGGACGCACACGGCTACTATGACACGCCGATAATGGGGTATGCTGCCAAGTACGCCTCGTCGTTCTACGGGCCGTTTCGCATCGCCGCCGACTCCACGCCGCAGTTTGGCGACCGGCGCAGTTACCAGATGGACCCGGCCAACCGGCGGATGGCGATGCGCGAGATTGAGTCGGACATTGCCGAGGGCGCCGACATTGTGATGGTGAAGCCGGCGATGGCCTACATGGACGTCATCAAAGAGGCGCGCGAGCGTTACGACTACCCGCTGGCCGCCTACAACGTGAGCGGCGAATATTCTATGGTGAAGGCGGCGGCGCGGGCCGGCTGGGTCGATGAGAAGCCGATTACGCTGGAACTGTTGACGGCTATGCGCAGGGCCGGCGCCGACATCATCATTTCGTACCACGCCAAAGAAGTGGCCCGTTGGCTGCGCGGTGACGAGTAGGGGTTGCGAACGTTTCGGAGCGGGATTGCGGGTATCGGCGAAGGTACGGGCGCCTGGCGGTGGCCGGTAGCGCTGGGCGTCGGCGCCGCTGTCGCCCTGTGGGTTGTATGGTATTTCACCAAAGCCCCCTGTACTATGGAAAACGCTGAGGCGGGGTTGTGCAACGCCGGCGCTGTCGCCAGGTTTGTCAACCACCAGATCCTGGCCCAGTGCATACTGTTGGGACTTGCTATTACCGCGGTGAAAGGAGGTTACGACGAAATTATGGTGAGCCGGGAACGGAAACGAGCTGATGTTGCCGAACAACGCGCCGGTGAAGCCGAAGAGCGGCTAGGTCAAGAACGGAGGCGCGTAGATGAAATGATTGAGGAATTTCGAGAGGAACGGCTGCAATACGCGGCCAATCAGCAGGCGATGTTGAGCACTATGGCGGAAATCAGCAGCACCCTCGCACTCCTGCTGGCGCGCCAGCAAACTGGGCAGTCGTCACCGGAAAACTGATTATCACAACCGGAATCCGGTTCTCGCCGAGGAGACAGACAACATGGAACAATCCAGGTCCCAACAGCTATTTGAGCAGGCGCAGCGGGTCATTCCGGGCGGTGTGAACAGCCCGGTGCGTTCCTTCCGCGCGGTGGAAGGCACGCCGCCGTTCATTGCCCGCGGGCAGGGCGCGTGCGTTTGGGACGTGGACGGCAACGAGTACATTGACTTCCTGGGTTCCTGGGGGCCGCTGGCGCTGGGCCATGCTCACCCGGTGGTGGTAGAGGCGGTGCAGCGGGCGGCGGCGGATGGCACGTCCTTCGGCGCGCCGGTGGAGCAGGAAGTGCAGCTGGCCGAGATGGTCTGCCAGGCGTTTCCGTCGGTGGACATGGTGCGGCTGGTGAACTCGGGTACCGAAGCGTGTATGTCGGCGTTGCGACTGGCCCGCGCGTTTACCGGGCGTGCCAAGATTGTAAAATTCGCCGGCAATTACCACGGCCACGCCGATGGGTTGCTGGTACAGGCCGGTTCGGGTGCGTTGACCCACGGCATTCCAACCAGCGCCGGCGTACCCGAATCCTATGCCGCCGAGACGCTGGTGGCCACGTATAACGACACAGCGTCGGTGGAAACTCTGTTTGATGCCTGGCCGAATGACATCGCCGCTGTCATCGTAGAGCCGGTGGCCGGCAATATGGGCGTAGTGCCGCCGGCGGACGGCTTCCACGCTGACCTGCGACGCATCACCGAGGCCAACGGCGCGCTGCTGATTTTTGACGAGGTGATTACGGGCTTCCGGGTGGGCTATGGCGGAGCGCAGACGCTCTTTGGAATCACCCCCGACATCACGACGATGGGCAAAATCATCGGCGGCGGTTTGCCGGTGGGCGCATACGGCGGGCGGCGGGACGTGATGCAGATGGTTGCCCCGCTGGGTCCGATGTACCAGGCCGGCACGCTGTCGGGCAACCCGCTGGCGGTGGCCGCCGGCGTGGCAACGCTCACCGAATTGCAGCGGCCAGGCGTTTATGACCAGCTGGAAGCCACGGCCGTGCGGTTCACCGCAGGCGTCGCCGCAGCCTTCGGTCGGGCAGAAGTGCCGTCGACAATCAACCGGGTGGCGTCCATGTTCACCGGGTTCTTCAACCCCGGCCCGGTAACGTCTCTCGCTCAGGTCGAGCAGTCGGATGTGGCAATCTACGGCCGGTATTTCCACGCCTTGCTGGATCGTGGAGTGTACATTGCGCCCTCCCAATTCGAGGCTGGATTTGTGTCTATTGCTCACACAGATGACGACATCGACCGCGCGATAGAGGCGGTTGGCGAGGCGCTGGCGGCGGTGGCGTAGCCAGCCGGGAAGGATTTGTCGCCGGGGCAACCACAACAATTGCCCCTACGCTTGGTGACCTACACCCTTGGTGACCGATGGTAGCCGCAACCGAAATGCTGCACCGGCTGCTGAAGCAGCATTTCGGCTACGACGAGTTTCGGCCTCAGCAGGAGGCGATAATCGGCAACGCGCTGGCCGGGCGGCACAGTCTGGTGATTATGCCGACGGGTGGGGGCAAGTCGCTGTGCTACCAGTTGCCAGCCCTGACGCACGGGGGACTGACACTGGTGGTGTCTCCGCTGATTGCGCTGATGAAAGACCAGGTGGACGGGCTGCGGGCCAACGGGATTGCCGCCGAATTTCTCAACAGCAGCCTGGATAATCGCACCGCCGGACAGGTGGAGCGCCGGGCACAAGCGGGTAAGGTCAACCTGCTGTACGTGGCGCCGGAGCGGGTCAGTCAGCCCGGCTTCCAGCGATTTATGAGTACCCTGGATTTGCGGCTGATTGCCATTGACGAAGCCCATTGCATCAGCGAATGGGGACACGATTTTCGTCCTGATTATCGCACCCTGTCGGAACTGCGAAAGCGGTTTCCCGACACCCCGATGATGGCCCTCACGGCGACGGCTACCGAGCGGGTGCGGGATGATATTGTGGAGCAATTGCAGTTGGGAGACTGCCAGCGGTTCGTGTCCGGCTTTGACCGGGCTAATCTGAATTATCTGGTGCGGCCCCGGCAAGCGGCCTGGGATTCGTTGCTGGGCTTGCTGGCAGAACGGCCGGGGCAGTCAGCAATCATCTACTGCTTTTCGCGCCGGGATACTGAGGAAGTGGCCGAGGGTTTGACAGCCAGCGGGCATCCGGCGTTGGCCTATCACGCCGGGTTGGACGCCGAAACCCGTCGCCGCACCCAGGAGCGGTTTATCGACGGCGAGGTTCCCGTAGTTGCCGCCACCATCGCCTTTGGAATGGGCATCGACAAGCCGGACATCCGGTTGGTGGTTCATTATGCGCTGCCCAAATCGGTTGAGGGCTATTACCAGGAAACGGGCCGGGCCGGGCGCGACGGAGGCCCCAGCGACTGCGTGCTGTTTTTCAGCGAGGGCGACCGGGCCAAGCAGGCGTACTTTATCCAGCGAATGACCGACGGCTACGCCCGGGCCGCTGCGGAACAACAGTTGCAGCAGATGGTTAACTACGGGCGGCTCCACACCTGCCGGCGCCAGTATTTGCTGGCCTACTTTGGCGAGGCAATGGCTAGCGATTCCTGTGGCAACTGCGACGTGTGCCTGGCGGAACGGCGGACGGTGGACGTTACGGAGGTAGCGCAGAAGTTAATGTCGGCAGCGATTCGCACTGGCGAACGGTTCGGAATCGCCTACGTCAATCTGGTGCTGCTGGGCAGTCGGGACAAGCGGATCATCGAGTCGGGACATGACCGGCTGAGTGTGTTCGGAATCGTTGACGATTATGACCGCAACGGGCTGCGTGAGGTTGCTGACGGGCTGGTTGAAAAGGGCCTGCTGAGGCGGGAGGCGGGCCAGTATGCCACCATCGCCGTAACTGCTGCCGGGCGGGAGTGGCTGCACAGCAGGGATAGTTTGACGCTGGAGCTGCGGGTGGAGGAGGCGACAGAACGGAGCGGGCGGCGAAGTAAACAGCCGGCTTCGCGCCAGGTCGCCCACGATTCGGGTTTGTTTGAGGAGTTGCGGACGCTGCGTCGCCGGCTGGCGGATGAGCAGGGCGTGCCGGCTTTCGTCGTGTTCAGCGATGCTACGCTTCGGGAGTTGGCATCGGCAACTCCAATCAGCGACGCGGCAATGCTGCGGGTGTCGGGCGTGGGGCCGGCGAAGTTGGAACGCTACGGAGACCAGTTCCTGGCAGTGATTCGGGAATTCAGGCGCAGCGGATTCTCTGGCCGATAACGTCTCCGCTCATTTTGGATCCCCCTACGTAAAACGTATGCGGCAGCCGAATTGCTTCAGGCTACCGCATGCGGTCGTCTCCAAATATGTGTGGTGTTCAGCGCATCCGGTGAACGCCGTTTAGGCGCCGTAGCGGGCGGCGGCGTTGGGGTCGCTGTATTCCACGTTCTTGGTGCCCCAGAAAGCGGTAGCGATGTCGTCACAGGCGGCGACCAGCGACTCGGCGTGATCCATGCTGACGGTCTGCTTGCACTGGCCGGCCAGTTTCAGCGCGGAGTTGAACTTGGCGGCAATCTCGGCGGCGTCGGTGCCGGGCCAGGCGTAGTCGGCCCAGAGGATGCGCAGTTCTTCCTTGCACTTCTCGGCGTGTTCTTCCTTGACGGTAACGTAACGGGAGAAGGTGTTGGCGAAGGTTTGCCGCTCGCTGGCCGGCGAACCGGGCTGAGGGGCTTCCAGGGCTTGCATCCGCAGCACCATTTTCTGGACGGTCTGGGCCGCAATCTTGGCAACGAGCGGATCGTAGATGCCGCAGGGGATGTCGCAGTGGGCGTAGGCCGCGCGCGGCTTCAGGAAGGCAATCGGATTGAACATCGTTAGCAGTCTCCTTTCGGTGAGCGAGGGTTGGTGGCTAATTGCCATCATATACAGGATGTATGCGGCAAAAATGCTAGCGCAATTGGGCGTCAGGCGCAAGTTGCTATTTTTGCCAGGAAACTATATTTTGCACGGTATCCATGGTATGGACAGGATAAACGGGATTTTCTGATTGGACTCCCCTTTGGACTCCCTGGATTCGGCTTGTTGTTGCCCGGTGCTATTCTGGCGTCAGGATTACGAGATTGCGATGCTCCGCTCGCAGTGACGAGGCGGAATCAGGGAATCTCCGGCCTTTCCAACTGGTTGTGGACTGGTGGCCAAGTACAGAATCTTTTTTGCAAACCGATTTCGTCCCCGTCAAACGTAAACAATTACATTTTCCGTCGGGTATTTGATTAAGTGCGCCGGATAGTTATAATGCCGGTTATAGCCGTTACGTTAAGGCTACATTCACAACATCAGAGGAGATACTTAGCAACCATGCCTACAGTCCGTCCTACCCCTGTCAGCCCCCCCCCCCCCCAAGAATACCCTCCCAGAAACATACTGCAACGTAGCATCCGCTTCGGAATTCCTGCTTTCCTGATTGTCGCCGCCGTCCTGCTTGCGTTCACCGCGCCGCCGGCGGCGGCGCAGTCCGTAAACCACGCACCCACTTTCAGCGCCGCAACTGCCAATCGCAATGTTAATGAAAACCAACCTGCCGGCACGTATGTCGGAAAAGCCGTCACCGCGACCGACGCCGATAGCGATACCCTCTCCTACACTCTGGGCGGACCGGACGCCGCCGCCTTCACTATCGACAGCGCTACCGGCCAGATTAAGCTGGCGCGTCCGCTCGATACCGAAAGCAAGAGCTCACACTCCGTTACTGTGTCCGTTGCCGACGGCAAGGATGGCAGCGGCAACGCCGAGACCGCACCTTACCCGGTTGATGACACCGTTACCGTAACCATCCACGTCAACGACCTGAACACCAAAACGATGACCGCCTTGGTCTGGAAAAGCGCATTCTCATCAAAGGACGATAAGAAGGTGGAGGTGACGGTAACCCTATGGGAAGACCCCAGCCCGCCCCTCTTCGACGGGGTCCATCCACGCTATGGGAGAACCGGGGGCGGTATATTTCCTCTCCGCCTCATCAGGGGGATACGGGGCGGCTACCTTAAACGCAATATCACCGAGAACGTCCCCTCCGGCACCAGTGTCGGCGCCCCCATCGTGGCGCAGGACCCGGAGGGAGGTAGCGTCACCTACTCAATGCATCATCCCAACCCGATATTCACCATACACCCATCCACCGGCCAACTGAGCACCACCGGGATAGTCGATTACGAAACGTCCGGACGCAAAGAATCCCCACAGGCTTGGCAGCTTTACATTCGGGCTACTGACAGCGACGGTCAAAGCGAAGTTGGCCAGGTGTTCGTCACGGTGAACAACCTGCCCGGTGAACCGGCGGCTCCGGCCAATCTGGTGGTTGGCTCCGCACAGGAAGGAATGGACGTCAGTTGGAACGCCGTCGCCGGCGCTACCGGCTACCGTGTGGAGTGGCGTAAACAGATGCACCCCGTCCCGCATCTAAGTTGGCGCAAGTGGGGAGATATTCCGGCGGTATTCCTCCTCGCCGGCGCTACCAGCTATCAGATACGCGGCCTGCCGGCCGGCGTACCCTACCAGGTGCGGGTCAGCGCCAAGAATGCAGTGGGCTATGGCGAAGTGGCCTACGACTGCGATGATTGGGTTAACCATATACCCGTGAGCATCAAGGCCGCTCCCGCGAGCGCCGGCGCATCCGGAACTTCGAAGCCCGTCCGTCAGGCGCCAACTTATAAAGCGACGGGGGTGGCGGTCGAACATACGGATGACGGGAAGATTTTGATTAGCTGGATCACTCCCGTCGGGGTTGATCCGAAGACCATTCTCTACGATGTGGCCCGACGCCTTGAAGACAGAGGTCCGTACGCCTTCATTATCACCGGAATCAAGGACCCTGAAACCGATGGGACCGTGTCGCACACAGACACCGATGTACTGACGCCGCACAGCGAATACCACTACTCGGTGCGAGTCACCGACCTCGCGGGATCCCCTAAGGGGCCCGGGACACAGGAAGTCTGTATTAACGCCCCGGGACCACCGACGCCGCCGTCAAGCAAACGTTCTGCACCGTCCAATCCGCTGGGGCCCGGGACACAGGAAGTCTGTATTCACGCCCCGGAACCACCGACGCCGCCGTCAAGCAAACGTTCTGCACCGTCCAATCCGCCGGTCAGCGCCCCGGCCACCGGCGCAACCGGCACGGCAACGGACGCGCGGCTGACAGTGCCAACCAACGTGCAGGCCAGGCTTCAGGAAGACGGGTCGACGCTGATTAGTTGGGACGCGCCCGCCGGCGCCGGGCCGGATGTCCGCTACGACATACGCCGCCGCCAGGCCGTCGGGGGCAGCGAGTTTCATATCATTGCCGTCAAAATTGCCGACGCTGACGGCGACGGGGCCCTGGAGTACCGCGACGCTGGCGACGACCTGGAAGCCGGCCAGGCCTATCGCTACGGAGTCCGCGCTGTTGACGGCTCGGGAGCGGCACTGAGGAGCCTCTGGACGAGAGGAGCACGGAGCTCCAAGCCGGGCGCACCGGTCAACACTGGTGAAGCGGAAAATGCGCCGGTCGCCAACCGCGCTCCGGCCTTTGCCGGCGCCAGCGCGTCGGTTAGCGTGGCCGAGGACACCGCCGCCGGCGCGGCCATCGCCGGCTCCCCGTCGGCTACCGACCTGGACACCGAGGACACGCTCATCTACACGCTGGGCGGGACGGACTCCGGCCACTTCGCCATTGACGCCGACAGCGGCCAGCTGCTGACCGGCGGCGCACTAGACTACGAGACCACCGACTCCTACCAGGTAACGGTAACCGCTACTGACACCAGAGGGCTGACCGCCAGCATCGCCGTAACCATCACGGTCACCAACGTGAACGAGGCCCCGGCCTTCGTCGCCGCCAGCGCGACGGTCAGCGTGGCCGAGGACACCGCCGCCGGCGCGGCCATCGCCGGCTCCCCGTCGGCTACCGACCTGGACGCCGAGGACACGCTCATCTACACGCTGGGCGGGACGGACTCCGGCCACTTCGCCATTGACGCCGACAGCGGCCAGCTGCTGACCGGCGGCGCACTGGACTACGAGACCACCGACTCCTACCAGGTAACGGTAACCGCTACTGACACCAGCGGGCTGACCGCCAGCATTGCTGTAACCATCACGGTCACCAACGTGAACGAGGCCCCGGCCTTTGCCGCCGCCAGCGCGACGGTCAGCGTGGCCGAGGACACCGCCGCCGGCGCGGCCATCGCCGGCTCCCCGTCGGCTACCGACCTGGACGCAGAGGACACGCTCATCTACACGCTGGGCGGGACGGACTCCGGCCACTTCGCCATCGACGCCGACAGCGGCCAGCTGCTGGTCAAGGACGCGTTGGACTACGAGACCACCGACTCCTATTCGGTAACGGTAACCGCTACTGACACCAGCGGGCTGACTGCCAGCATTGCTGTAACCATCACGGTGGACGACGTGGCGGACACGGAAACTGCCGACCAGGATTCCTACCAGGCTACCGCGATCTTTTCCAGAAACCGAGTCATCCTACAGTGGGACGCGGTTGACGGGGCGACGGCCTATGGCATCGAGAAGAACGGCCAGCTGATGCCGGGGTATTCCAGGCTAACGTGGCTCTACGACGACGCGGTAAGAGGGAACATCCAGTACGAATACCGGATCACCGCCTACAAAAACCTCGAAGACCTCAAAGCGCTTGCAGTGATGACGGCGGCGACGGGGAGGTAGTAGCGCCGCGCCGGGAGTTTTGACGCAGCGGCGCAGAGTCGCCGTAGCGTCGTCAAAGTAAGGTATGGGGGGATTCCGGCGCAAGCGGGGATCCCCCCACAGGGTTTGGGCCGGTGGAAAACGCCGCCCTCCGACCGCTCAAACAGCGCCGGGGAGCGCGCCGCCCGCGATGTTATAGGTAACTGTTCACGTTTGAGGTGACGGAATCGGTTCACACCGGGACTGGCGCTGCGCAATTTTCTCGGCCCGCCGGCTTCGCTTGCCGCCGGGTAGCGCCCAATCTATAATCATCAATCATTGGCATCAGTGCTTGCCGGTGGGTTTTGCCGGCAGCGTTATGACTACGACGTGAAATCACCGGTTCCCGGTCGGTTGATCCGACGAGGAGGTCATCTTGGCTACTATTTCCCGCAGCCCCAGAGCCTTGCTGAAGCATCGCAGTCGGGATATTACCGAAGGCCCCGACCGGGCGCCGGCCCGCGCAATGCTGATGGCCATGGGCCTGACTCCGGACGACCTGGAAAAACCCTTCGTCGCGGTGGCCAATCTGGCCAGCGATGTTACGCCCTGCAACGTGCATCTGGATCGCTTTGCGACTGCGGTCAAGGATGGCATTCGCGCCGGCGACGGCACGCCTTTCCAGTTTGGGACTATCACCGTCAGCGATGGCATTTCCATGGGAACCGAGGGGATGAAGGCGTCGCTGGTGAGTCGGGAAGTCATCGCCGATTCAATCGAGACGGTAGCGTTCGGCGAGCGGATGGACGGGCTGGTAACGGTTGCCGGCTGCGACAAGAATATGCCCGGCTGCATGATGGCCATTGCCCGCCTGAACATTCCCGCCGTTTTTGTCTACGGTGGCAGCATCTTGCCCGGCCAGTACAACGGACAGGACGTGAGCATTCAGGATGTGTTTGAAGCCGTGGGCGCCTACGCCGCCGGCCGCATGACCTTGGAAGAGTTGACCGAGCTGGAATGCCAGGCCTGTCCCGGTGAAGGTTCCTGCGCCGGGCTGTTCACCGCCAATACGATGTCCACTGCCATCGAAGTAATGGGGATGTCGCTGCCTGGCGACGCTTCGCTGACGGCGGTTGACCCGCGGAAGGTCGGCGAGGCGAAACTGGCCGGCGAAACCGTGATGCGGTTGCTGGAAGAGGGAATACGCCCCCGCGACATTCTGACCCGTGAAGCCTTTGAAAACGCCATCACCGTAGTGGTCGCAATGGGCGGCTCGACCAACTCGGTGCTGCATCTGATGGCGATTGCCCGCGAGGCCCAGGTCGAACTGACGCTGGAGGACTTCGACCGCATCAGCCGCAATACTCCTTACATTGCCGATATGAAGCCGGGCGGTCGCTACGTGATGGCCGACCTGAGCCGCTACGGCGGTGTTGCTCTCATCGGCAAGCGCCTGCTGGATGCTGGCCTGCTGCACGGCGACGCAATGACGGTGAACGGCAAGACGCTGGCGGAAAATATCAACGCAACGGCGATCACCGAAGATCAACCCGTCATCTACCACGTCGATCAACCGCGCAGTCCCACGGGCGGACTGGCCATCCTGCGGGGCAACCTCGCTCCGGACGGCGCGGTAATCAAAGTGGCGGGGCATCAGGAGCGGGTTTACGAAGGGCCGGCCCGGGTGTTCGAGCAGGAAGAGCCGGCGTTCCAGGCCATCCAGCGCGGAGAAATCAAGCCCGGCGACATCGTGGTGATTCGCTATGAGGGTCCCAAAGGGGGGCCGGGGATGCGAGAAATGCTGGCCGTCACCGGCGCGCTCATCGGGCAGGGCCTGGGCGACAGCGTGGCGCTGGTCACCGACGGCAGGTTCTCGGGCGCATCTCACGGGCCGATGGTTGGCCACGTGGCGCCGGAGGCGATGGTGGGCGGGCCCATCGGCCTGGTGAACGAGGGCGACATCATCAAGCTGGACATACCGGGTCGCCGGATTGATGCCCGGATTAGCGAAGCGGAGTTTGCCGACCGCCGCGCCGCCTGGCTGCCGATTGAGCCCAAATACACCACCGGAGTGTTGGCCAAGTACGCCAAGCTGGTTTCCTCGGCATCCGAAGGTGCAGTAACGGGTTGACCGTATAAAATGATAGAACCGGGTCGCATCAGCATTCCAGTCAAAATTGCGGTAGCGGCCGCGGTTATACTGCTGATGACCACCGGAATAATGGTGGTTTTCGGAAGCAGGGAATGGAATGGACTGGAAACACTGATTACGGCGTCGATGCTCGTGCCTTTATCGGCGTTGTTCTGGCCATTCTTTGAAACAGGAGGCTACATCGTGCTTTTTGGAATAGACTATGCCCGTCAGGCAATCTGGCGACGGCGACAAAAAGAGCTCGCCAAAGCCCTTGAAGACATCGCCAAAGCCCGTGAAGAAGGCTATCGGCTTGGCTATGATGCGCGGATCGCCGAGGAGAATGGAGGCAACGACGGGAACGGGCCGAGCCCACGTCGCGGAGACGCTAATGACCACCGCTGATACGTGGGTTCAGTTTGAACAGAAGGGTTCGCTGGCGGTCATCAGGCTGAACCGCCCCGAGGCGCGCAATGCCCTTTCGCCGGGGATGGTCGCGGAACTGGGTCAAGCGGTGGCCTCCTGCCGCGCTGGGGACATCAGGGCGGTGTTGCTGACCGGATCCGGCGGCGCGTTTTGCGCCGGCGCCGATGTGCGTGACTTTGCCGCTCAGCTGGACGAAGGGGGGCCGGAGGGCCTGTCGAATCACCTGCGGCAGCTCGCCGATGATTTGCACCGTGAGGTGGTGATCGCCATCCGGAAGCTGGACAAGCCGGTGGTGGCTGCTATCAACGGAGTGGCGGCCGGCGCCGGCTTCAGTCTGGCCCTGGCCTGCGACCTGCGGGTGGCATCGACGGACGCCCGGTTCCTGCTGGCCTACGCCAACATCGGCTGCACCGCCGACGGCGGTTCGACCTATATGCTGCCGCGAATTGTGGGGCAGGGTCGGGCGATGGAGATATACATGGCTCGGCAACCCATCGGCGCTCAATACGCGCTGGAGCTGGGTCTGGTCAGCCAGGTGTTCGAGCCGGCCCAGTTCGACCGGCACGCCATGGAAACTGCGGATCGGCTGGCTCAGGGCCCAACGCGGGCGTATGGTCGGGTAAAAGCCCTGTTTGATTCCAGCTGGGATTCGGGATTGGCCGAGCAGCTGGACGCGGAAACCGATGCCATCGCCAACATCGGCCTCACCAAAGACTTCCAGGAAGGGATTCGCGCGTTCACGCAAAAGCGCCCGGCGTGGTTCCAGGGGGTGTAGGCGAGTGCAATCACAGGAGTTGTTCTGACCGGTGACACTTGCCCCTTGCGGAAATCGCAAGCGACCTGCGACAATTCTGCCATGACCGCTGGTAGATTATTGACTGACGATGCGCGGCAACTGGCTGTCCGCTGGCTGGAGGAATGGATGCCGGCGGAGAATGAGGACACCTTATCGCTAGGTCTGCCGGAGTGGGACGACCGGCAGCAAGTCTGGCGCGTGGCGCTGGTATCCGATGACAACCCCAGCTATCCGGTCGGTGAAATTCAGGTTAATGCTGCCGGCGCAATATATCGGGCACCGGCTCCGGCGATAGTTGCGGAGCGTCTGCACCAACTTGGCAAAAGCCACCAGCCGCGTCGTCACGGGGGAAAGTCCCGCATCACCTTCCCGCCAATCCCAAACAAGGCTATATTGGGCGACTGCCGCAGCGTACTGCCGGAGTTCCCGCCCGATAGTGTGCAGTTGATATTTACCTCCCCGCCATATTTCAATGCCAAGCCGGAATGCGCGGAATATGTTGATTACCCATCATACCTGGAATTTCTCGGCGAGGTGTTTGCAGCCTGTCATAGTGTGCTCGCCGAGGGCCGTTTCCTGATTGTCAACGTGTCTCCGGTGCTGGTGCGGCGCACCTCGCGCAGCACGGCCAGCAAGCGGTTGCCGATTCCGTTCGACCTGCACCCCGTCCTTGACCGTATTGGCTTTGAGTTCATCGACGATATTATCTGGCGCAAACCGGAAGGCGCGGGCTGGCACCTGGGCCGGGGCCGGCGATTCGCCGCTGACCGGCAACCATTGCAGTACAAGCCGGTAACGGTAACTGAAAACGTGCTGGTCTATCGCAAGAAGACGGACCGTCTGATTGACTGGAATTTGCGAAACCATCCCCACCCGGCGGCGGTAGAAAACTCGCTGATTCTGGGGGAGTATGACAAAACAAACGTGTGGGATATAACGCCGTCGAATCACAAGGCGCATCCCGCCGTGTTTCCTGACGAGCTGGTGAACAAAGTAATCAGGTATTACTCCTTTGAGGGCGACAGCGTGCTCGACCCCTTTGCCGGCACAGGGACCGTAGGCCGAGTTGCCAGGGCGATGGGGCGGCGGTTCGTGCTGGTTGAAAAGCGGGCGGATTATTTTGAGACGATGCGCCGGGAATTGGGGCAACCCGGGTTTACCGCTTCAGTGGACTTTGATGACCTCCAGTACTGTTGGAGCGCAGATTATGACGCCGAACTTGTATGACCTCAACTCCGCCAATGGCGTGCGTCAAATTGTTGCCGCTTTGTTCCAGGGTTATAACTATCGCCTGTACACTGAGGGGCAAACCCGAAACCAGTTGCTGGACGCTTATCAACAGCTAATTGCAGTTCGGCGGCGTCTCCCTGCCGATGCCAGCCATACTGCATGGATGACTGCTGTCCGTGCCGAATTGGACCAAAGCGGAAATGATTTAGCCTGGTGGCTGCTCGGTCTGACTAATAAAACTGCCCAAAACTTGGGCATTCGCCGGGATGAGCGACTCAATTACCTTGAAGAAGTAGCTCAGCACGTCAGGGAAGTTACAGAACATTCTCAAAGATTCACTTTCGATGAGACGATGCTGATGCTTTGGGCCGGCGCGGCTACCCTAACCATTCGAGGGTCAAGAAAGTCAACTGCGGGTAAGACGTTAGAAAGGGCGTTCCTCCGCGCAGGACTCACGATCATTGGATTGGAGGAAGGCGCGGACTTTTGGCTCAATATGCAACGTGACGCCGAAGTGCCCCGCGAAATCGATGTAGAAATTGCCAGTCGCCGCGGCCGTATCAGGGTGGAGATGGGATTGATTGAACGCGGCAATCAGGAGGTAATTGAGGATAAAATCAACCGGGTGGGAACCGGCGGAATAGTTATCTTTGACCAGATAGGCTCGCGCTCGAATATCCGTCAGACTGCAGAAAACCATCAAGTGTGCTTCATCCAAATCAGAAACAACCATCCCTTGACGGAAATGCACGATTTCCTGAACGACCGCCTTGACAAGACACTGGTTGAACCGCCATCGGATACAGACGGTATCGTTACAGTAGTCAGCCAACTGCCGGACGAACTGTTCGTCTCCGGCCTGTTGCCGACATGAACCAGTATCAGATTTGCCCTTGCCGCCATTATCGCCCGTACTTATACTGACTCCATCGAATTTCAGGAATGAACCGAGGCAATGCCGGCTGAAGACAGCAAGGAGACTCGCCATGCCGAAAGAGAAGGTGGAGATATTCTGGTTCTCGGAGCAACCATACGCCCACGTAACCGACGACGACGTTGCCCAGTACGAATCGGGGCGGTTGCTCTTTCCCAATTCGCACTTCGACCCGGCCAAGGCCCATGTGCTGTACAACCAGTACCATGAGCAGTATGCGTGGGCCGACGAAAACGGTTTCGACGGTATTATGTCCAACGAGCATCACTCGTCTTACTGGTGCATGAAACCGGCGGTGAACATCGACGCGGCGGTTATCGCCAAGGTTACGCGCCGGGCCAAGATTGCCATTCTGGGCAACGTAATTGCCGTCAACGACCCGATACGCATGGCGGAAGAAATTGCCATGCTGGACTGCATCTCCGGTGGCCGCATCATCTCCGGGTTCGTGCGCGGAACGGCGGTGGAGACGCTGCAGGGCGGGATTGCGCCGCCGCAGAACCGGGACCGTTTCGAAGAGGCGCACGACCTCATCGTAAAGTGCTGGACGGAACCGGGCCCCTTCCGCTACGAAGGCGAATACTACCACTACCGTGTGGTAAACCCGTGGGTGCTGCCGATGCAGAAGCCCCATCCGCCCATCTGGTTCCCTGGTTTCAGCAGCCCGGAGAGCGTGATGTGGGCGGCGCGGCATCAGCACCCGTATATGAACCTGGGATCGTTGCTGGAACACACGCACCGCTTGCGCGACGTGTACATTGAGACGGCTCTGGAGACCGGATTCCAGCCGGGGCCGGAGCATTTCGGCTACCTGCTGCGGGTGTTCTGCGCCGACACCGACGAGAAAGCGCAGGAGCTGGGTCGCGAGTTTCTCTGGACTCAGGAACATCGCAACCGCGGCCCAAGGGAACACAACGACCCGCCCGGGTACCAGTCCCGCGAGGCGGTGGACATTCAGCGGACGCTGCCGGGCGCCGGCGGATTCGGTCGGACGATGACCTACGAAGAGCTTCAGGAAGCCAACAACATCATCGTGGGTAACCCCGACACCGTGCGGGAGAAGTTGTCGATGATTATTGACCGACTGAACCCGGGCTACCTGCACGTCTACGGCAACGAAGGCGCGATGGACCACGCGGACGTGATGCGCTCCATTGAGCTGATTGGCAAGGAAGTTATTCCGGCGTTGCACGAGATCCCGCTGGTCGAGCACTACTAGCTGATCGCGATTGTAAATCGCGTGGGCAAGGTCAGAGATTCGGGAAAGTAAGTGACAACAGTACTGCCACAGCGACAAGCATTCATCGGCGTCGGCACGATGGGCAGCCTGATGGCTTCCGGTCTGCTGGACGCCGGTGTCGACTTGACCGTGCACGATTTGCGCCGGTCGGCTGCGGAGACGCTGCTGGCTCGCGGCGCACGGTGGGCCGATACGCCCGCGCAGGCGGCGGATGGTTGTCAGGGAGTGTGGGCGTCGCTCCCCGGCCCGGAGCAGGTGGTCTCGGCGTTGCTGGGCGACGAAACTGGTGCGTTGGCGGGTATGCTCCCGGGCGCAACGTTGGTGGACACCACCACCGATGACCCCGACGTGGCGCGGCGAGTAGCCGAAGCGTGCCGGCAAAAGGACGTGTCCATGCTGGATGCGCCGGTCAGTGGACGCCCACCCAACATGACGATGATGGTCGGCGGTGACCGGGCGGTGTTTGACCGGGTGTTGCCCGTACTGGAGACGGTGGCGGCGCGGGTGTTCTACGTGGGCGAATCCGGCGCCGGCTGCGCCGCCAAGCTGGCCACCCAGTACATGGGTTATACCAACTTGATTGCTGCCATCGAGGGGATGCTCATCGGCAAGGCCGCGGGCATCGACCCGGCGGTGCTGGCGGAGATTGTTCCGGTCAGCGCCGGCGCGAGTCGGGCGTTCAACGCCATCCCCAACTCGATACTGGACGGTTCCTACCAGGCCGGCGGTACGCTGGACATCGTGGCCAAGGACGTGGCTCTGGCCTGCGCGCTGGCGCGACGCCTGCGGGTTCCCGCTGCCACTGGCGAGCAGGCTGATGCGCTCTACAAAGCAGCTCAGGAACTAGGCTGGGGCGGCGACGGCTACCCTATTGTAGCCAAGCTCCTGGAGGATCTGGCGGGTTACAGCCTGAGCGAGGAGTCGGGATAAATCCTCGCCCAGGATAACTCCTCCTCCATTGTGATACCATGCCCGCATCTGCGGGTCTGGCGCCGCCCACCGGAGGAGCGATATGGCAACCACGTTTCAACCGAGCGCGTTCAGCGGCATGGTGGATCAGGAAAACGGTCTGGTTAGCCGCGAAATATTCGTGAATTCCGACATTTACGCCGAAGAGCAGGAGCGCATATTCACCCGCGCCTGGTTGTTCGTCGGCCACGAGAGCCAGGTATCCAAGCCCGGCGACTTCTTCATATCGTCCATGGGCGAAGAGTCGGTCATTCTGTGCCGCGACCGGCAAGACGAGGTGAATGTATTCCTCAACTCATGCACTCACCGGGGGATGAAGGTCTGCCGCTATGATGAGGGCAACACGCCCATCTTCACCTGCCCCTATCACGGGTGGAGCTTTGCCACTGACGGCTCTCTGGTTGGCGTCCCCTATTTCAAGGACGCTTACCACGAAGAACTGGACAAGACCGAGTGGGGGCTGATGCGCGTGCCCCGGATGACCAACTACAAGGGCGGTATCTGGGCGACTTGGGATGCCAACGCCCCGGACTTCCTGGAATACATTGGCGGGTTCAAAACCTACCTCGATATTTTGTTCGACGGCTGGGACGGCGCCGAGGGCGGCACCGAAATAATCGGCGGCATCGAGAAGTGGCTGGTTCCCTCCAACTGGAAATTCCCGGCCGAAAACTTCATCGGAGACCGCTATCACAACATCAGTCACCGCTCCGTGGACCTGGTGGGCATCGGCCCGTCCGGGCAGGGGCGGCGGGATAACAGCGAGCGCGAGGGCGCCAAGTCGCTGGACGTGTCCTTCCCCGAGCGCGGCCACGGGACGGTAATCTTCCTGCGACCGGAGGACGCTCAACCCGTGCGATCCTACCAGAACGACCCGGTCGTCGCCGAGTATTTCCACGCCTGCGAGATTGCCCGCAAGGAACGGCAGGGCGAATTGTGGCGCATCCTGGCCGGCCCGGGCACCATCTTCCCGAATATGTCCTATCTGCCCCGTCAGCCCCGCAGCATAGCCGTGTGGCACCCCCGTGGACCCGACCAGACCGAAGTCTGGCGCTGGTTCCTGGTGGACAGCAGCGCGCCGCCGGAGGTCAAGGAGTTCCTGCGTCAGTACTACATCCGCTATTCGGGGCCCGGCGGTCTCACCGAACAGGACGACATGGAGAACTGGAACTACGCCCACGCCGCCAGCCGGGGAGCGATGGCCCGCCGCCGCGCCTACAACTACCAGATGGGGATGGGCTACGCCGTGGATGACTTCGAGGACGGCGGCCTCCGTTTGCCTGGCACGGTGCTCGACACCACCAAGGCCCGCGCCGGCGAGCAGAATCAGCGTACCTTCTACACGCGTTGGGCCGACTTCATGGCGGCGCGGGATTGGGACGAACTGGCCGGCTGGCGCAGCGGCAACGGCAAACATCAAAACGGCAACGGTTCTTCGGTCCGGTAAGCCCGGCAGGTGAGGTGCGTCTATGGTTGCCACCAACGATGCGGTCGCGATGTTGCTGCTGAAGCAGGATGTGGAAAACTTTCTGTTTCACGAAGCCAATGTGCTGGACGAGAGGCAGTACGACGAATGGCTGGAAATGCTGGCTGACGATGTGCGTTATTGGGTTCCGATGCGCCGCAACGTGAAGTTTGGCGAGCTGGAACGGGAGTTTACCCGCGAAGGCCAGGACATCAACTGGTTCGACGAGGGCAAAGAAACTCTCGGTCAGCGGGTCCGGCAGATTCAGACCGGAGTCCACTGGGCGGAGGAACCGCTATCGCGGCTGGCCCACCTGGTTACCAACGTGGAGATTCTGGACGCCAAGCCCGACCCGGCGGCGGCGGCAGAGGTATCGCTGCGCTGCCGGTTCATCATCTACCGCAACCGGGTGGCTACCGAGACCGATATTCTGGTGGGCCGCCGGGAGGATATGCTGCGTCGGGAAAACGGACAGTGGCGCATCTGCCGCCGCAAGGTGCTCCTCGACCAGAATGTACTGCTGGCCAAGAACCTGACCTTCTTCTTCTGATAATGTGCGACATAAATCGAGGCGAGGATTAGATCACATTATCATTATCTTCGATAAACTGAAAACGGTGTCAAAGTATGAGCATTGGGATCATAATCTTAGGGGTTATATCGAGCATCGGTCTGTTTATGAGTGGATGCAGTGGGTTAGTGACGATCAGCGTATTCGATGCTGCCGGTACGTCGGTTGGTACCGATGTCGTTAGCGATAGCGAGTATGAAAAATTTGTGGGGGGGTACAGTCATTGCGATGATAGCGTCGGTCGTGGTGATTGTCGGTGCGGCGCTTCCATTTGCATTGCGGAAGACCTGCTTTATTGCCTTGGTCGTCGGATCCCTGTTGGCTTGGTGGGCTTTCGCGACTGATGCATCGACGCTTTTCGCTATAATATACTTTGGCAGCGCGGTTCTGGCTAGCATTTCTGCACTACTCGCAGGTTTGTCGGTTAGAACTAAACGGTGAAAACTAATCCCTGATATTGTGAACTTGTTGCACCTCGAAGCCGGACAAGCCGTGCGGCTCGACAACAATGCCACCGCCGAGATTGTGTCGAATCCCAGGGATGGCGTCTGGCTCTTCGTCCGCTACCTGTCCCATCCCGACGAACCCGAACAGGTTGGAGAAGAGGACATGGTGTTCGCCCAGGTGGTGACCGAAGTTCTGGCGGCGTGAGCATGGTGTCCACCGCGGGAAACACCGGGGCGGGAAACACCGGCGATAGGCCGGTCGTGCCGGATGATGCGGAAGTTATGGCCGCGCTGCGAGCCGGCTACCGCGCCATCGACGACGGCGATGGGTTTTACCCCGGTTTCGACGGTTGGCTGGAATCGCTGGGCTACCAGCGCCGCGACGATTTGCCATGCACCTGCCCGGACACCGGCGATCACGGGCACCTGCCCGAATGTCGGTGGGTGCGTATCTGATACTTTGACGGAGAACTTTTGAAATGTCCCAAGACTTTGTTGACCGCATGGAAACGGTCTGGCGGTCTATCGCCGACCTGTCCGCCGATTTCACCCAGCAGCATTGGTCGACCCCCACCGAATGCCCCGGGTGGTCGGTGCAGGATCAGGTATCCCATCTCGTGGGCAGTGAGTGCCGCCTGTTGGGAAGGCCGGCTCCGGTGCACGAAGCAACCGATACGACCCACGTCCGCAACGACGTGGGTCGGAGCAACGAGGTGCTGGTGGATTACCGTCGGCAGTTCAAGGGCGCCGACATTCTGGCCGAGTTCAGAGAGGTTACCGGCGAACGGCTGGCTATCCTGCGGGCCATGTCGGATGAAGATTTCGCGGCCGAGGCCGACAACCCCCTGGGGCGCGGGCCGTACACCGACCTGCTGGCCATCCGCATCTATGACGCCTGGGTTCATGAGCAGGACATCCGCCGCGCGCTGGGCATCCCCGGCCACCTGAGCGGCCCGGTAGCCGAGCACGCCTATGGGCGCACTGAGCAAGCGATGCCCTTCGTGGTGGGTCGCAAGGTGAAACCCGACGACGGCACGACGGTGGTGTTTGACATAACCGGCGAAGTTGGCGGCGCCATCGCCCTGCGCATGGTAGACGGCCGGGCGAGTCGCCTGGACACTGCGCCGCCATCGCCAACGGTGCGGCTGACGATGGGCCTGGAGCCGTTCAACGCCCTGGGCACCGGGCGGTGGACGGCGGAAAAAGCGCTGTCGGATGGCTCGGTGCAAATCGCCGGCGACCGGGAGCTGGGCGAGCGAATCATCGGTGAAATGAACTTTATGATTTAGGGCGCGAATCTCGTGTTTGGTATCGTAATCGCACTTTCCAGGTTTGGTTATGCCCAAAGTGCGAGATGCCATACAGTTAGTAGAGGGCGACGGCTGGCGTCAAACTCGGACCAGAGGAAGCCATCGCCAGTTCAGGCGTTCTGAGAAACCTGGCACCGTGACTATTGCGGGACATCCAAGTGATGACGTTGCGCCTGGCACGTGGCTCAGCATTTTGAGACAGGCAGGGCTGCGGGAGAGGAACCGATGAAACTGAAATACGCCGTGGTCTTTGAACGGACGCCCAACAATTACAGCGCTTACGCGCCGGATTTGCCGGGTTGCATCAGCGCCGCGAAAACTTGGGATGATATTCAGGTTAGCATCAGGGAAGCCATAGAGTTCCATATCGCTGGGATCAATGAGGATGGCGACCTGATTCCCGAACCGATGCTGTCAGTGGCGGAAGCGGCCGCTTACCATAACGATACCGTAGCCTCCTCCACGGAATGGGATGGAGAGACGGAACTGGTTGCCGTAGTGGCGGTTGAGGTCAACGCAGGTGCAGAACCGATGGCGGCGGAACACCTGATGCAAACCTGATCCCTTCCCGTAGCGAGGAGTAGTTATGGCAACGGCAAAACAAGACAACGACCTTTGCGAGGTCATCATCATCGAGTCCGGCAAGGACTACGCCGTGCTGTGCCCTGGCATCCCCGGCGCCGTGTCGCAAGGCGCTGACCGTGAGGAGGCGATGAAGATGATCGCCGACGCCATGGCGATGTGCCGGATGTACCCGCTGCCTGGAGAGGAAAGCGAAGCTAGTCGCGAAGAGCTGCGCGAGTTGGGGAAAGCCCGCATCGCGAAACTAGTTGCGGAATGCGAGCAGGAGGGCCTGGAGTATTATGTATGCGAGGTTGCACCGCAGCTGATAAGGCCGTAGCTGGCAAGTGTAGATAAACACCATCGCCGGAACGCAAACAAGGATGATTATGGCCAGCGCACAGCGGACGAACCCCGCCCCCGCCCTATACGCCGCCGCCGTGGCCGTTCTGGCTTACGGCGTTGCTATGGCCGCCTTCTTCAATATTGACGGCGGGACGTCACCTGCTCAATTTGTCGCGATGATAGTTGCTCTGGTGAGCGTAGTATCGGCTGCCATTGGATTGGCCGTAGTTTCCGAGGATTCTGGGCCTGTTTTGACCATTATTGCCGCCATAGGTGGCACGATCATCGCCCTTGATGTTGCTCTGGATGTTAGTATTGTTGCCCTGAACTTCCCATCTAACTATAGCGATAATATAGACACTGGAGAGCTAATCGCTGCTGGAGTTGGTGTTGTATTAACCGTTATTGCAGGATTAGCACTAGCCGGAGCATTGGCTACTTGTCGCCGGTATTTTACTAACACTAACCCTTATTTTATCGTAATTTCAGTCATTGTTGTGAACGCCATTGTCGTAAGCGTGGCATCGGCGTTCAGCGGCCTCAATCCTGATGCGGATTTCGGGATTTCTGATCGGGGGTTTTACAGGGTTCCTGTTGACGGTGGTGTATTTTTTGGACTCGGCGGCGACATCGAGAGTGCGGTTATTACAGCCATTTTCTCTATCGCTTTCCCGGTCGCATTTGTTGCGGGGGCTACTTTCATAAGTGCAACTGCTGCATGGCGTCGGCTTAGCAGCGAAAGAATCGCCCGAGCCATTTCAGTCACCACGATTGGTATCTCTGTCTTCGCTGCTGTCATTGCCGTCCTGGTTGCAACAATAGGTGTTGTCGATGGTGTCGCTGGCGCCGAGGCTAACGAGGCAAGATGGGGGCTAGATTTGGACGTTGTTTCTGCCGTCGTCGCCGGCCTAGTTGCCTTCCTCGGGTGCTCTGTTGTCACTGGGCTTGCTGGGGTGGTTGCCTGTTGGTATCAGGCATTGAAGGGACGGAGACAAATCTGATTCTCCCGGACCAGTCTTCCATGGCCCAAAGTGCCCGTCGATGGCACCTTTTTGTTTTGTTGTTAAAGTGGCTTTACAAAAAGGGGATGTAACTGCACGCTACACCCCAGCCTACCACCGGCCCCGCCGCCCCGGTATAATGGCCCCCAGCCACTACCGAGGCGGCGGGGCCGGTGGCTTCTATTCACCATCCCTTTATGTTGACTGATACCTAGCCGTTTAGGAGGCGTCAATGACCACCAAAAACACCCCAACCTCTAACCACCGCGCCGATCCGGATACCGAATCAGCCGGCTATGCCCTTCAGGTTGAAATAGATACCCAACCGGACCCCAAAACTACTTTGATAGACTATAGTGGCCTTGACTTCAAAGAGATGCTGGCCGCTTGCCCCATTGACGACATCGACCTGACCCGTAACCCCGAGCCACCACGTCCAGTAGAACTGTGATGTTCCTGGGCGATACCAACGTTATTTCGGAATTGCATCGAGGACGGCGCGGGAACCCCGGAGTTGCGGCCTGGTTCGCCCGCATCGCTGTGACGGATCTGTTCACCAGCGCATTGGTGCTTGGCGAACTTCGCAAAGGCGTCGCCATCGCCAGCCGTCGCGGCGACTTTACACAGGCCACCAACCTGGAAATTTGGCTGCATACATTATCCTTGCAATTCGCTGACCGCATCCTGCCTGTTGACGCCAGCGTTGCCGATGCTTGGGGCCGAATGCACACCATTCGCAGTATACCTGTGGTTGACGGTCTCCTTGCGGCCACTGCGATAATCCATGGCCTCACCTGGTAACGCGCAACCTCTCCGATGTCAGGGGGTTAGGCGCAGATTTGCTCAATCCTTTCACCGGCTGACCGAACTACGTCAGGCGACAGCTGCCTACCCCTGCGCCCCGCCGCCCCGGTATAATGGCACCTAGCAGTTACCGAGGGCGGCGGGGCCGCTGTCATTTAACCGAGGGAGGTTCCACCATGGAAATTGGCGTTTCGGTTCCGATTGTTGAGATTGGCGATGATTTTGGCGCGCTGCGGGACTACATCCAGGCCGCCGAGGATTTGGGGTATGCTCACGTTCGCATTCTGGATCATGTTCTGGGAGCGGTGCCGGAGAAGCATCCCGAGGTTCCACACTTTCCCTACAACCACGAGTCCTACATCCACGAGCCGTTCACGCTGATGGCTTACCTGGCCGCTGTTACCAAGACCATCGGCCTGACCACCGGGATTTTGATATTGCCCCAGCGGCAGACTGCCCTGGTAGCCAAGCAGGCCGCCGAAATCGACGTGCTTTCCGGCGGGCGGCTTCGGCTGGGTATCGGCGTGGGCTGGAACTCGGTGGAGTATGAGGCGTTAGGCGTGGATTTCGCCACGCGGGGCAGCCGGTGCGATGAGCAGATTGAAGTGTTGCGCCAGTTGTGGACGGAAGATGTCGTAGACTTCCACGGCAAGTACCATGACATTTCCCACGCCGGTATCAACCCGTTGCCGGTGCAGCGTCCCATCCCGATTTGGGTTGGCGCCGGCCGCGGCAACGCACCGACACCGCCCAACGCCGCCATCCGGCGCATCGGCCGGCTGGCCGATGGCTACTTCCCGATGTTTGCTCCCGATTCCGGCGGTGAGGCTATCCTGGGCCGGATTCGTCAGCAGGCTGAGGCGGCGGGGCGCGACCCGTCGGAGGTGGGTTTCGAGGGTCGCATCACCGTAACAGCAGACAACAACCCCGAGGACTGGCTCACTGAGTTGCGTTCCTGGGAGGGATTGGGCGCAACTCACATTGCGGCCGGATTGCGTGGCGGGCAATCACCCGACGACCACATCAACGCAATACGCCGGCTGAAGGATGCCATCGGGTAGCGCCGCCAGATGAGATCAGCTCGCGAGAATATGCCAACGTCGCCACGACACGGGCGCGGGGGGGCCGGCAACGGTCGCCCGAAAGGGCGTGTGCCCGGGCTGGTTCGGCGCATCGCCGCCTCATTCCAACCCTACTGGCCGCGAGTGCTGGCCGTGGGGCTGTTGATCGTGATTACAGCCGGGCTGGGCGTGGTCAATCCCGTATTGATCCGAGTGATGTTTGACTCCGCCCTGTTTGTGGATGGTGGCCCGGACCTGAACCTTGTTTGGACACTCGCCGCGGTAATGGCCGGCGTGGTGGTGTTGACCGGCAGCCTGGGGGTGGGGCAAACCTGGCTGACGCAGCAAGTTGGTCAGCAGGTGATGCGAGATTTGCGGGATCGGCTGTATTCGCATTTGCAGTCCCTGTCGCTGGGTTTCTTCACGTCCACCAGAACCGGCGAGATCCAGAGTCGAGTCGCCAACGACGTTGCCGGTATTAGGGTTGTGGTGACCGGCACCGTTAGCAATATTCTGGCCAACGTAGTCATCATTATCAGCACGCTGGCGGCGATGCTGGTTTTGTCGTGGGAGCTGACGCTGGTGGCGGTGGGCATCACGCCCGTATTCGCGGTATTCAGCTACCTGGTTGGCAAGCGACGGCGTGCTATGTCGTCGTTGGTTCAGGAATCCACCGCCGAAATGACGGCTATCACCCAAGAAACGCTATCGGTGTCCGGAGTGATGCTGACCCGGCTGTTCGGGGCGCAAAATCGGGAAATTGAGCGGTTCCGGCAACAGAACATCAGGTTATCAGACTTGGAAATACGGCGGGAGATGACCGGGCAGGCGGTGTGGGCAGGAATACAGGTATTCTTTTCGCTGTCGCCGGTGGTGATCTACGTGCTGGCTGGCTACCTGATGTTTGGAGCCTTTGGGGCCGGTGGCGTAACGGCCGGCACAATCATAGCTTTCACAACGCTGCAAACCCGGTTGTACTTCCCCATCAGCACACTACTGAGAACATCGGTGGAACTGCAATCTTCGCTGGCGTTGTTCGAACGCATCTTCGGCTACCTGGACATCCGCCCAGAGATTGTGGATGCGCCCGATGCCGTGGTTATGCCGCCGGAAAGGGTCGCTGGTGCGGTGTCTTTCCGCGACGTGCGGGTAAATTACCGTTCACCACTGGAGGAAGCGGATAGCGACGCCGAGGGGGATGGGGTAGGCACAAGCACGTGGGCCCTGGACGGCATCAGTTTCGATGTGAAACCCGGGCAGTTGGCTGCGTTGGTAGGTCCAAGTGGCGCCGGCAAGACCACCATATCCTACCTGATTCCGCGCCTGTACGATTCCAATGGTGGGACGGTTACCATTGACGGGGTGGACGTCAAGCGCATCAAACTGGAGAGCCTGGCGAGCATGATTGGGTACGTGTCGCAGGAGAGCTACCTGTTTCACGCTTCGATCCGCGAGAACCTAACCTACGGCAATCCTGACGCTACCGAAGCGGAAATGCACGCGGCGGCGCAGGCGGCTTACATCCACGAACGCATCATGCAGTTTCCGGACGGATACGAAACGGTGGTGGGTGAGCGTGGCTACCGTCTCTCCGGTGGCGAGCGTCAACGGCTGTCCATCGCCCGGGTGATTTTGCATCAACCGCGCCTGCTCATTCTCGACGAGGCAACCTCGGCGCTCGACACTACCAGCGAGCGGTACGTGCAGGCCGCGCTGGAACCCCTGATGCGCGGGCGAACGACCATCGCCATCGCACACCGGCTGTCTACCATTATGGCAGCCGACGTGATTTATGTGGTGGATAAAGGACGCATCGTGGAGCGGGGCACACATCAGGAACTGGTGGGCCGGCGGGGGCTGTACGCCGAGCTATACGAGCAACAGTTTGAGAGTGGTGGCGTGGAGTGCATTTGCGAGGACGGCGTGGTGCTGGCGAACGGCAACGTGCGCCGGCCCGTTGTGGTGTAGTCCTGCCATCGGCAACTACCCAACGACAAAGGAGACGGTATGACACAGTCCGATCACTCGGGGCCGGTGCGACTGCGGGTTGCCTTTCGGAATATGTTCTACACGACGATATACGTCGCGGTGGAAGGCGGGTTTTTAGCCGACGAGGGGCTGGATGTCGATTTTGACCACATCCCGAGCGGACAGGCCAGCACCGACCTGCTCAAAGCGGGCGCCATCGACATCACCCAGAGCGGGATCAGCCGCAGCCTGATGGACCTGGATGCCGGCAGCAATGACCCGCCGTTGCACATTGCCGAAATCAACCAGCGGGATGGGTTCTTTCTGCTATCGCGACAACCCAGGGATAACTGGCAGTGGTCCGAATTGACCGGCGCCACGCTGATACCCGTTGGGTTCACTCCGGTGCCCTTTATGACGCTGAAAGCCGCCATGCGCAAGCACGGGGTTAATCCCGATGACGTGCGTTTGCTGGATGGCCTGCCGGCGGAAGAGATGCTGGCCAGGTTCCGAAATGGGGATGCCGATTACCTGCAAGTTCCCTGTCCATTCGCGGAGGAGCTGATACGCGAAGGCGTCGGGCATCTGGTGTCTACACTTGGCGAGGAAAGCGGGTACATTTGCTACAGCAGCTTTGCGGCCACGCCAGCCTACATCGCCGCTAATCCCGACACCGTGCAGGCCTTCGTGCGCGGTTATTATCGGGCGCAACAGTGGGTGGATCAAAGCGATGCGGCTGCCGTCGCCGAGCGCATCGCCGGCATATTCCCTGACTACGATCGTGCCATCCTAGCGGGCAGCGTTGAGCGCTACAAGCACGTGGGCGTGTGGGCCACCGACCCCATGATCGGTCGGGACGGCCACGACCGGATGCGGGATGCGCTAATCGCCGGCGGGCTGGTGCGCGGCAGCCATCCCTACGAGCAGATTGTAAGGCCGGAGTTTGCGGAGCGGGCGATGGCGGAATCGGTGTAGTTTGCGTTTCGGGCGTATAATGCAACTATTACGAATCGCTTCATCTCAGCAGTTGGGTTGGGAAGGTCAATGATGAGCGCGACAAGAATCGGTATTCTGCTGCTGGGGCTGGCAGGGATGTTGGTTTTGGGGACATGGGGTTGGACCGAACTTGCCAATGCGGTGTACACCGCCCCTAAGATCAACCAAGTCGCCGTAGCATTTACGGTGTACGGGGTGGCTTTCCTGATCTTTGGGGTCGGTGCCGGATTCACGTATTTAGTATTTTGGTTCCGTAACGATGATCCAGGCTGACGTCTCACGTCTGAAACGGTCTTACGATCGTAATATCGGCTGGTGTCGATGCTGACGTTCACTTTCGCCGTCAATCAGGTTTTCTCTTCGCCTGTCGAACGTGCTCCCATCGCTGCTGATGAACTGAGCGATATGGAGGACAGCGATCAGGTCAATCCAATCAGTTATATAGGCATTGTTGTGATGTGCTCGCTCGTGCTTATTTCCGCCGTTTGCGTCGTTTTGTCAGCAGGTTTCAAAGGACTGTATCGACGGAACGATGCTGCGCTTACTGTGCTCGAATCGGCTCATCAGGAGGTACAAATATGAGGCTTGAAGGAAAGGTTGCAATCATTACTGGCGGGGCACGGGGGCAAGGCGCTACCGAGGCGCGGATGTTTGCCCAGGAGGGCGCGCGCGTGGTCATCGGCGATGTGCGCGACGACCAGGGGATGCAGGTGGAAGCAGAAATCCGGGAGCTGGGTGGCGAGGCGGTTTACCTGCATCTTGACGTCACCAGCGCCGACGACTGGCAGAGCGCTATCGACACCGCCGAGCAGCGGTTTGGCAAGGTGGATGTACTGGTTAACAACGCGGCCATCGTGGTGCGCAAAAATATTGAGGAAACCACCGGCGAAGACTGGGACAACATCATGGCGGTTAACGCCAAGGGAGTTTTCCTCGGCACCAGGGCAGTCATCCCGGCGATGCGTCGGGCGGGTGGTGGCAGCATTATCAACATCTCCTCCATCAGTGGCTTGGTGTCCATCGGGCCGCCGGCTTACATCGCCACCAAAGGCGCCGTGCGGCTGTTCACCAAATCAACTGCCGTCCAGTACGCGTCGGAAAATATCAGGGCGAATTCGATACACCCGGGCAGTGTGGATACCGACATGCGTCGCGAGGGCATGGGGAGCCAGACCGCCGAGGAAATCCAGGCACGCGTCGACCAGATTCCTTTGGGTCGGGTTGGCACCACCGAGGACATCGCTTACGGCGTTTTGTTCCTGGCGTCCGATGAATCCTCGTTCATGACCGGGAGCGAAGTTGTCATCGACGGCGGTTACACCGCCCAGTAAGGGAGACAGCATGACCAGCCTGCCCCAGCAATCCCTGGCCGCCGTTGCCACTGCCCCCAAGTGATGGAGCTGCGCCGGCTGGCCATACCGGACATCGGCGACGATGAGGCCATCGTCCGCATTGAGGCCACCGGCATCTGCGGTACCGACTACGAATGGTTCCGCGGCGACCTGGACATTCCCTTCCCCATCATCCTCGGACACGAACCGTTGGGCCGTATCGCTGCCATCGGCTCGCGAGCGGCGGAGCGTTGGGGCGTGGGTGTGGGCGACCGGGTAGCGGTGCGTTCGGGATACCGTTGTGGATGCTGCGCCGCGTGCCTGGCCGGTGGCTCGGAACCTTGCCCCGACGCGGGCGGGTTCGGACAGACCGGACTGGATAAATCCCCCGGTCTCTGGGGCGGATACTCTGAGTATCTGTATCTCCCAGCGGGTTCGGTGGTGTTTCCCATGGACGGCGACCTGGCTCCGGAGGTGGCGGTGATGTTCAACCCGCTGGGCGCCGGTTTCGCCTGGGGTGTGGACGCTTGCGGATTGCAGCCGGGGCAAACTCTCGCGGTGCTGGGTTCTGGTCAGCGAGGCATCTGCTGCGCGTTGGCGGCCAAAGAGTCCGGCGCCGCGATGGTGGCCATCACCGGCCTGGGTCGCGACGAGCACAAGCTGGCCCTGGCGCGAGAGTTGGGCGCCGACATGGCGATCAACGTGGACGGGGAGGATCCGATGGAACTGGTGCTGGCAGCCACCGGCGGGCAGGGGGTGGATTGCGTCGTAGATACCACTCCTTACGCCTCCTTACGCCGTGGAATCGGTGAATCACGCCGTGCAAATGGTTAAACCGGGCGGCACGGTGGTGTTGGCCGGCCTGAAGGGTCGGCGCAACTTTGAGGGACTGTCGCCAGACGACATAATCTGGAAGAAGGTAACGTTGCGGGGCGTGCTCGGCGTGGAGTATTCGGCGTTCCGGCGCGCAGTCGATACGATCCACTCCCGCAAGTATCCGATGGAACGACTGCACACCCACAGCTTTCCAATCGAAGAGGCGGAAAGGGCGTTGGCTACGCTGAGCGGAGAAACCGGCGAACCCAGCATCCATGTCGCCATCGTGCCCCGAGAGTGAGTATGCAGTATTTGACGCAGGATGTTTCGCTTGTTAAATTGTTGTAGATTTCGCCAAATGTTGGCATGAGGAGAACCAAAATGACTGCCGAATCGGTTATAACCCGCAATCCGCTGGATATCAGGGATGAAGCTATACCACTGCCATCTCGAGATGATGGCTACGCTACAGTGATGTTGGTAGGTACCACCGGGGCAGGGAAAACTACAGTCCTGCGACAGCTCATTGGCTCGGACAGATTCCCTCCAACTTCGACGTCTCGGACCACGACCTGCGACATCGAAATTGTGACCAATGATGGTCCATTCGCGGCCGTCGTGACTTTCATGGATCAGCGTGAGGTCAGAGACGAGATCGAAAAATGCCTGCACAACGCTTGTCGCATAGCAGTTACCGAAAGTAGAGATGACAGGATAGCCCGTGCCTTACTATCGCCGCCAGAGCAGCGATTCCGATTGAGTTACCCATTGGGGGCGTGGGAGCCTAGGAAAACATCAGCGCAAGGGAGTCTAACGGACGCCACCGAGCGCACCTTGAGCGACTATGAAGCTACCAGTGATGTGGAAAAGGAGGAAAACCAGGAAATTCTGGAAACTTTCATCAACAGGATAAGAGAAATGACATCACGAGTAAGGCAACAGATAGACGCCGCCGGATCAACATTCGCCGATGCCAAGGGAGCAGGCGAAAGGGACGCTTGGATGAGTCTATTTGCTGAAACGCTTGAAACTGACGAAGGTCTGCGCGAACTAGCTGCTGACATTCTCACGGAAACCCGTGAGTGTTTTGAGGGGATTGAGACTGGTGACTTTACTCTTGGCGAGAATAGCTGGCCGCTGTCGTGGCAATATCAATCTCAGGACAGGGATGATTTCCTAACGGAAGTCAGGTGGTTCTCTGGCAATCATAGGGAACAGTGGGGCAGGCTACTGACCCCTTTAGTCAACGGAGTTCGAGTACGCGGGCCATTCATGCCTGCTGACGTCAGGTTGCAGACAGACCGCAAGCTGGTAATCCTAGATGGCGAAGGATTGGGTCACCGGGCGCAGACTGCCACCAGTATAAGATCCGAAATCATCAACCAGTTCCCTCAAGTTGATGTCATTTTATTGGTGGACAACGCACAACAGCCTATGCTAGCTGCACCACAGGAACTGGTCAAAGCAGCAGGAAGTAATGGGTACGCTGACAAGTTGGCTTTTGCATTCACTCACTTCGAGAACGTGATCGGCGATGATTTATACACCATAGAAGATCGCGAGGATCGCGTTCGCAATCCCGGACGCGATGCGGTCGATACTATGCGGAGCATCGTCGGTGACGATGTAGCCCAAGACTTGCTGGACCGTGTTGAAGGCTATGCATTTTTCTTGAAAAATATGGACAAGCCAACTGCTCAGTTGCCAAACCATAGTATCGGCGAGTTGAGAAAGTTGTTGGATACTATTGAGGAAGCAGCGCACCCAGAGACTATAGCCCCGGCGAGGATTAGGCTATCCAGCAGGGATTTGGATATGGCCATTAATGACGCCGTAGAACGATTTCACCAACCGTGGCAAGGCTGGTTGGGTATCAGGCGGCATCCTGAATATCCCAAAGAACACTGGACCAGAGTTGAAGCTCTCACTTTGCGCATGACGATAGGTCAATATGGCTACGATACCCTGCGACCTGTTGACGACCTCCGATCCAGACTTCAGGAAGGGGTGTCGCGCTGGCTAAACCGGCAGGCGACAGAAATGGATGTCGACGTTACGCCCGAAGAAAGATCATCTGCGCTCACTGCCATACGCCAGCGCGTGTCTGGGCAGTTGCGTTCCATAGCGGAGGAGCGAATTGCGCGCCGAAACCCGGCCGCTTGGGATCGTGCCTATTATCACAGTGGGCATAGTTCCAGCTACCGCAGAGCAGACGAGGTAGAGGCCATATACGCAAGAGCGGCACCAACCATCGGCTTCGACAAGAGCGCGGAGGCCCAAGAGTTAATAAACCTTATGTACGCGGCGATACAGACCGCCGCGGAAGAAGTTGACGGTCGGTTGGAATAACCCCCAAGGAAACCTAGCAAATCAGCATCGGAGGCGATGAGTTGGTAAGCAGCTACCACGCAGACACCGTAATCGCCCGCGCCAACGTCATTACCATAGATCCGGCCCAACCGTGTGCCTCGGCAGTGGCGATGCGGGCGGGGAGATTCACCGGTGTGGGCACCGTTTACGAAGCTTGACGCGGTAAACAGCGCTTCTACCAGCGAGATTCGCGCGTTGTAGGCCCTCCCTTGAGTTTGGGAGGGTTTTGGAATTTGTCAAAATTTGCATGGTCGCACTCAGGCGTGGCGTGGGCCCACACTGCTATAACTGCGATCAAAATGCGGTACCAGTTGCAGGGTTTAACCCGGCGGCGAAACTTCGGGTTGGGCCGTACACCGAGAGCCATCAATGAGTACGCACATGCAAATGATCGACGCCCAGGATACGACCTACGCTCCGGCTGCAATCAAGGTCTCGACGCGCGGGGCGTTGATCAACTTTGAGGTGGATGATTCCGTGCCCATCGAGGCGGCGTGTCGAGAGCTGAGGGAGCACCTGGGGCGTTTCCGCGAGCTGTACGCCGGCGGCGAGGTCGTGGTCAATGTTGGCCGACGTATCCTGTTCGACGAACAACAGCTGCGGATTCGCAAGGTTATCGAGTCTGAATCCGGGCTGTCGGTGCGGCTATTCTGGTGCGAGCCGGCCATTCTGGAAGCGGAACGCCATCGGATCGGCGATCTGCTCGCGCAGCAGTCGGCAATCACGGGGTATGTTCCACGCTCCGATGAGCCAGCTATTGCGTCGAACCCAGACGAGCCGGCCGATGGCCCAACCGCTGGTTCTGTTGATCATCATGTGCCTGCCGATGCTGCGGTTGAGCCAGAACCCGACGGGCCGATGGCCGGCGTGCTCAAGGTTGGTGGGCTGGCTGCTGATGGCGAGCGGGTCGGTGTGCCGGCCCTGGTGGTGCGCGGCACCTGCCGCGCCGGTGAGGTGCTCCGTTTGCCCGGCAGCGTGGTCATTTTGGGCAACGTGAACCCGGGGGCGCAAATCATCGCGGGCGGCGACATCCTGGTGTTTGGAGCATTGCGCGGGCTGGCCCACGCCGGAGCCGAGGGCGATGTCACCGCTACCATCGTGGCGATGTCCGCCGCCAATCCGATCCTGCGCATCGCCGGATATAACTGGGATACCGGGGAGTGGGGCGATGTTGAGTCGCAGATTGCGGCGGGCCGGCGGGGGCAGGGACACAACTGGGGCATCACCGCCAGCGTGCGCAATCGTGCGGTGCAAGTGTCTCCCTATCAGAAAAACCACTGGATAAACCACGGAGGAAACCCCAATGAGCGGTAAGACCATCGTAATGACTTCCGGTAAAGGAGGCGTCGGCAAGACCACCGCCACGGCGAACGTGGGAACCGGCTTGGCGCTGCGCTCCAATCGGGTGGTGGTCATCGACACCGACATTGGCTTGCGCAACCTGGACGTTGTGATGGGGTTGGAAAACCGCATCGTGTTCGACCTGGTTGACGTGGTGGAGGAGCGGTGCCGCATCGAACAGGCGCTGATTCGCGACAAGCACGCCGGCGAGTTGTACCTGATTGCGGCGGCGCAGATCCGCGACAAAGACTGCGTTTCAGCGCAACAGTTGATCGACCTGTGCCGCCGATTGGAAGAAGATTTCGACTACGTGGTCGTGGACTGTCCCGCCGGAATCGAACAGGGTTTCCGCAACGCCATCGCAGCGGCCAGGGAGGCGTTGATAGTTACCACGCCGGAGGTATCGGCCATTCGGGATGCCGACCGGGTCATCGGTCTGCTGCACGCCAGCGAAATTCACCACGCCCGGCTCATCATCAATCGCATCAAGCCGGAGATGGTGCGGCAAGGCGACATGATGTCTGCCGACGACGTGCTGGAGATGCTGGGGATAGAGGCCGTTGGGCTGGTGCCGTCGGACGATAGGGTCATAACCTCTACCAACAACGGCACGCCGGTAGTGTATGACGCCACGTCGCCGTCCGGTCGGGAATTCGTCCGCATTGCCGCACGACTGGACGGCGAGCACATCCCGATGGTCGAACCCCAGGAAGAACGCCCCGATTCCATAATGGACAAGGTTCGTTTCCTGATGGGAATGAACCGGAGAACGTCGGCCAATGTTTGATCTACTACGCATCGGACGCCGCAAACCTAACCACAGCCCCCGGCAGGTGGCGCGGGAGCGGGTTCAGGCGACGATACGGCGGGATCGGCTGGAAGTATCCACGCCGCAGCTGTCGGAGCTGAGGGTGGATATGCTGACCACCATCAGGGAGCACCTGCCGGTGGCGCCGGAATTTGCCGAGTTCGCGTTGCATCGGGATGGCGAGGAAGTGTTCCTGGTGTCGCGGGTGCGACTGCAGCAACGTCGCTGACTACCAGCCATCCTGAGACTTCTCCCAGCCCGGTGGTCTCGCGCCCGACACCGGCGATGGCGGCCGCATCGCATTGACCGACTGAGCAGGTGGGTTATAATGCTGCCACTCAACCGATGAAAACTAGACGATATTAAATCGGTTCTGCTTGATAGCGTCGCATTCCGTATTACGCCAAAACCGAATGGCGCTCATTCGGCTGTGTTGGACGAAGGAATATCGGCGTAGAGGGGTAGCGATATGGCCACGGCTCAGGCACCGGAGAGCAACTATTTCGCGCGCAAGGCAAGCCGATTTCTTGCTGCATTGGTATTTCGCGATTTTCGGTTCCTCGCAGTAGCGACGCTGTGCAGTGGCAGCGGCGCGTGGGCGATGATCGTAGCCCGAGGCTCATGGGTATTTGGCATCCCGGAGTTGGAACAGAACGCGGGCCTGTGGGTGGGGCTGATCACTTTTGCGGCGATGTCGCCTCGGTTCTTCGCCACGCCCTTCATCGGTTATCTGGCGGACAAAGTAACGCGGAAACGGCTGCTGCAATGGGTGTATGTGTTACAGCTGTCGCAGGCATCGGTGATGGCGGTCCTGGTGATGGTGGGAATCGACAACCCTTGGTATGTGGTAGGGCTGGCGATTATTAACGGCACTTTACGAGCCACCCAGCAGACGGCGGCCCAATCACTGGCGCCGAACCTGGTGGACCGGGAGCGATTGCCCAACGCGGTGGCCCTGAACGAAGCCATGCAGCAGGGTTCACGGGCGGTTGGCCCGGCAATCTTGCTGGCAGTTGCAGTTACGGTGGGCGCGGGGGCTTGGTCCGGGTCGGGCAGCACGTTGTTCAGCATTCAATCACTGGTATTCACGATAGGCACATCGGCCATCGTGTTCTGGGCCTGCGCCGCGTTCTACCTCGTCGCGCTGATGTCGTCGTTGAATATCAGAACCGTATCCAGCGGCAATATCGACCGCCGGCGGAGCTTCTGGGCCAACACGGCGGCGGGTTTCTCCTATGCGTACAGCACGCCGCTGGTTTTCGGCATTATCCTGATGGCGGTGGCCCACTGTGTGCTGGTGATGTCGTTTGAATCCATGCTGCCGCCGCTGGCCCGTGAAAAGTTGTCTCCGGACGGGATTACGTTCAGTCAAAACGACGTGTACGCCCTGATGACGGCGCTGGGCATCGGAGCCCTGTTCTCGTCCATATTTATCGGCGGCATCGTGAGTCACCTCACACGAGGCCGGATGTTCCTGGTGCTGGGATTCACGAGTAGTTTGACCCCCATCGGGTTAGGTCTATCGGCGCAAACCGGGATTTCGATGATCGCGGCGGTGCTGATGGGTCTGGGTACGGCGGGGTTCATGACGATTACCCACACCATCATCCAGTCGGTGGTGCCTGATGAAATACGCGGGCGGGTCGCATCTGTCTATTCGATGCACGTTGGTGGCAGCATGGCGTTCGCCAACCTGCTGTACGGTCGGCTGGCCGACTCGTACTCGGCGGGCTATGTGATGGCTGTCGCCGGAGCGCTGTTCACGGTCGTGGTCGTAATCAGTATTCTCAACGGATTCTGGCGGGGAATCTATTTCCGCGGCCAGGCCCGTCCCGTTGCAGCGGCGGCTCCCGCCGGTGGCGACGACGACTAGCGCCGCAGTTCAACCACGTTATCCAGTTGCGAACCAGGGTGTCTGATGCCGTTTGACGAAGTTGCCCGCTACCGGGAAACCACCCCGCAATCCCGCGCGATATGGGAGGAAGCCTGCCGTTATCTGCCGGACGGGGACAGCCGCAATTCCATCTTCTGGAAACCCTACCCGATATTCACAGAGTCGGCCCAGGGCGCCGTCGTTACTGACGCCGACGGTGTCGAGCGGCTGGACTTCATCAACACGATGACGACCATGATCCTGGGGCACGGGCCGGCGCCGGTGCTGGATGCCGTGCGGCGGCAGTTGGACCATGGGCTGGCTTACAACTCACCAAACCGACACCAGGTGGATTTGGCCAGGATTCTGTGCAACCGGATACCGAGTTTCCAGCAGGTGCGGTTCACCAATTCAGGCACCGAGGCGACGCTGAACACCATTCGGGCGGCGCGCGCGTTCACGGGGCGCAGCAAGTTTGCCAAGGTGGAAGGCGGTTACCACGGCACCCACGACGCCGTGATGGTGAGCCTGCGCATCGACCCCGCCACGGGCGGCGACTACGACAACCCGCAATCCGTAGCGTCCAGCGCCGGGTTGGCTCCGGGGACGCTGGAACAGGCGGTCATCATTCCTTATAACGATGTGGCTGTTGCCCGGCGCATACTGGAAGCGAACCGGGACGAACTGGCGGCGGTTATCGTGGAGCCGGTGATGGGTTCGGTTGGTATGCTGCCGGCGGATTCCGGGTATCTCCAGATGCTGCGGGACTTTGCCGACGACAGCGGCGCGCTGCTCATTTTCGACGAGGTAATCAGCTTCCGTGTCGCGGCGGGAGGCGCCCAGGATTACTATGGCATTACGCCAGACCTGACGTCGCTGGGCAAGATAATCGGCGGCGGTTTTCCGGTGGGCGCCTTCGGCGGGCGTTCCGACATCATGAGCCTGTACAGCCCAATCAACGGGCCGGTGGTAGCCCATGCGGGAACCTTCAACGCCAACCCGGTTACCATGGCGGCGGGCGTGGCCACCATGACCGAACTGTCGCCAACCGTCTATCGCCGACTGGCGGAACTGACCGATATGCTGCGCCAGGGTTTGCGGATGGTCTGCTCGGAACTGGAGCAACCGGTGGTGGTTACCGGCGTCGGCTCCCTGTTCGGAGTGCACTTCACCGACCAACCCATCCGGCACTACCGGGACATCGCCGCCACCGACAAGGCTCTGGCGGAACGGGTGTTCATGGGGATGCTGAACGAAGGGTTCCTGCTGGCGCCGAATCTGGTGGGCGCAATGTCGATGGCGCTGGGCGAAATTGAAGTGGATGCCTTCGTGAGGGCATTCCGTCGCGTGCTGACGCGGCAGATGTAAAGGCGATTGCCAGCGAAAATAAAGTAAGGGCGGTTTTTACACCGCCCTTACCGTTGAGTTAGCGAAATGGCTAGCTACTCGCGTTGTGACCGTTCACGCCAATCATTCGGCCGTCCAAGGTAACCCCGCGCTTGCCAATAGGCAGTGTTGTTTGGGTTGTTCTGTTGGCTTTTGTTATCCGTATTCCGCGGATTATTCGGGTTGAGTTGATTTGCCCGGTTATTACGGGCTGCATTGCTTTGCTTGGCCAAAACATCACCTCCGTAGTTAGAAAATTTAGGACGGAACCGACCAGACCACGCGCAAGGCGCAGTCGATACATCCAAGGTATGGCCTGTTCACTTTGTCCTTAGGTTATGGTAGCACTGAATCTCCCGTTTGTCATTTCGCCAATAAATAATCCCGGCGCGAGGGGAATCGTGCCGGGATTATTGGCTAGTGGTACAATTACAGGGTGCTCAGTCCACTGGCGGGCGCTTTTCCCATTTTTCCGGTACCGGATACACCGGGGTGGCAAGCTTGCGGATGTTCTCGGTGGCAAACCAGTCCGCGCACTCTTCACGCCACTTCACGAAATGTGGGGCGTTGCGATGGGCGTCGACCGCCGCGTCGTCCTCGTAGGCTTCAAACAGGTGGATTTTGTTCTCGTCTTCGTTGTCCTGCAGGACGTCAAAGCGCAGGCAGCCGGGCTCGTCGTTGTTGGAGCCGCGGGCGTCTCCCAGCATGGAGGCCATGAACTGGTCTTTGAATCCTGGCTTGATATTGATTTCGACAATCAGTGCAATCATCGGTGTCTCCTTGCCAATGGTCGTGTCGGGGAGATTATAGCATCGGCAGTGGCGAACCGGGGCATCATGGGGGTAGAATGAGCGCAAGAAGCCACCCCCCGCAGGAGGAGCGTAATTATGGCCGATATTCCCATTGTGTACACGCTGACGGTATGCCCGGCCTGCGATTCCTTGCGCAATGCTTGGCGACGGGAGGGCGTTCAATACGAAGAGCGCCGGGTTGACCAGAGTCAGGATACGCTGGACGAGGCGCTGGACTTCGGCGACACCGTGCCCATCATCGTGTGGCCCGATGGCAGGGTTGAAACGGGGTTTCGCGGCTCCCGCGGTTGAGAAATCGGCTAACGGACGGTCAGTCCGTTTCCAGCGAACTCGTCGGCGCCCGGATGACCAGGGCGGCTTACGGAAAGAATCACAGTTCTGCAATCGAGGTGCGATTATGGTGCAAGAAATTAGCGTGGTAACTCCGGAGCGGTATGCTCAGGGATTGACCTACGACCAGTATATGGCAGGCATCAAGGTAAACAAGGCGCGTTTCGAAGAATATTACGCCAACGTGAAGTTGCAGCCGGGACAGGCGGAGGCCCTCAGGGAGCTGGTAGCTGCTGAAAACGGGCCTTCGCGAATGATGATAATTGGCGAGGACTGGTGCGGCGACGTAGTGCGTGAGCTGCCGGTGCTGGCGCGCGTTGCCGAGGCCGCCGGGCTGGAATTGCGAATCTTCCCGCGCGATGAGAACCACGACATCATGAACGAGTTCCTCAAAGAGGGGCAGTATATGTCGATACCGGTGGCGGTGTTTTACGACAAGTCCCACGGTTATATGTGCCACTGGATCGAGCGCTCCGCAGCGGCGGGTCGGGAGCAGGCGGAGATTGAAGCCGCTATCCGCTCCGAAGAGCCCGACATCAACGACCAGGACTTCGGACGGCAACGCCGCGCCCGCACCGCAGCCCGCGCCGCCGACTGGCAGAACGCAACAGTTGATGAACTGGTCGGACTGCTGCGCGAGCATCTCCACTAGCCGGAGCGCCCGGCGTTTTCCAGTCGGGGACTCGGAAGCCCAGACACTGAAGCCGGGGGTTAGTTGTCAACCGGCTCCAGGCTGAACCGGAACTCTTCGATGACCGGATTGGCCAGGAGCTGGTCGCACATCGCAGCAACGTCCGTCTCGGCCTGGGCCCCGTCATCGCCGGCCACGCGCACTTCCAGGTACTTGCCGATGCGAACGTCGGTGACAGCTTCGTAGCCCATGCTGTGCAGCCCGCCCAGGACGGTCAGACCCTGGGGGTCGTTGACGGCGGGTTTCAGCGTTACGTAGATGCGGGCCAAGAACACGGTCAATTGTTTCCTATAGCGGGTGTGGCTGGCGGTTTAGCTGCCCGACGACTGCATCAGGTCGATGCCGGTGGTGCAGGGCAGCCCGTTGGCGAATTCCGGCCCGGCGGTGCCGGGGTAGTCCTCGAAGAACCCGGCGATGCGCGCGGGGTCCACACCAATCATGCGGTCCAGCACACCCCAGGCGGTGACGGCCACCATGCCTTCCGGTATGGCGGTATAGCGGCGCACGATGGCGAACTCTTCGGCCAGTGGGATGGCTGCCACGGCGAACCGCAGTGCCTCAACCTCGGTGTCGTCGGTCAGATTATAGCTAACTACGATGTTGCCGTGCTCCAGGTTATGCACCAGTAGTTCATCCGGCAAGGGGTGGTTGAAAAATCCGCATTTGCTCCACGTCGGCCAGTGTCGGCCGGAGGTGGGCGGTATGGTGCTGTACCCGGCGGGATCGATTTCGCCGATGCGCTGCGTATCAGCGAAATGGCTGCTGCTGGGCATAATCTCAACGTGGGTTGCACCATCGGTAACCGGCACTTCCAGGAACGTGGGAACAGTCGTCGCCACGGCGGGAGACGGAGCCGTAGGAGACGGGGTAGCGCTCGGCAGGCTCGGCAATGTCGGCGCCGCGGTAGGCGCCAAAGCGCTGATGGATGCGGTCGGCGTCGGCGTGGCCGGTGGGCGCGTGGCCGGTGTGATGGTGGCGGCGGCTGGAGGTGTCGCCGATGGTTGTTGTATCGGCCCGGACAGCGACGCCTGACAGCCCAGCAACAGCAATGCGGTCGCTACCAAAGCCAATAACGGGGTCTGGGGCAGGGTCATCGGGCATTGATCAGGGGCCCATACTGCCGCCGATGGTACACGGCGAACCGTTGGGAAACTCCGGGCCGAGTTGTCCGGAGTACGCCTCAAAGAATCGTTCAATCCGGTCTTTGTTGATGCCGTCGTCGGCCACGTTCCATTGGTCAATGACGCCCCAGGCGGTAAGTGCGATGGCGCCGACGGGAATTTGATCATAGTAGCGCGCTACGCCCCACTGGCCGGACTGCCCAATATCGTTGAAGGCGACTTCCAGAGCGTCGATCTGCGCTTCGTCGGCGAGGTTGTAGCTAACTACGATGTTACCGTGCTCCATGTTGTGGACGATGACCTCATCCGCAAGCTGGGTGGAGCCAGGCGCGATGCCGTCGCGGTAGAAGCCGCAGGATGCCCACCGTGGCCAGTGCCGACCCGAGGTGGGCGGTGTGGTGGTGTAACCATCCTCGTTGATGTCGGTGATGGTGAATTCTTCGGGGAAGTGGGAGGCGTCGTCAGGCGTGTCGACAGCCTGCCCAATCCCGTCAACAGGTTCGCTGGCCTGTCCCTGCTGACCGCTGCCACCACCGCCGAGATTGGGGATGCCGCCCAAGGCGAACCCGCCGATGACCAGCACCGCGATGAGCACGGACACGCCGAGGTAGATCCATCGGCGGATGCGGCTGCGGTTCGCGCCGGTGGAGACGGGCTGCGTCCGTCGCGGCGCGGACGACCGCGGGGCTTCGGCGCTGCGAGCCCCGGAGCGACGTGCCTGGGAGCGACGGGCTGCAGACCGCCGTGAAGCGGAGCGGCGTTGGTGGCGCGAAGCAGGCATACAGTTTAGAGAGATTGGCCGGTGAGCAGTTGGTAGGCTTCCAGGTACCGCTCCGACGTGCGAGCCACCACGTCTGCGGGCAGAGCCGGCGCTGGCGGTTCCTGATTCCAACCCTGGGCAGACAGCCAGTCGCGCACGAATTGCTTGTCATAGTTGGGCTGGGATTTGCCGGGCGCGTAGCCCGCGGCATCCCAGAATCGGCTTGAATCGGGAGTGAGCAACTCGTCGATGAGAATAAGTTCGCCGTTGAGTGTGCCGAATTCCATCTTGGTGTCGGCGAGGACGATGCCGCGTCCCCGCGCGTAATCGTGGGCATAAAGGTACACGGCGATGCTGGTGTCGGCCAGTTTTTGCGCCATGGCTTCCCCGACCATATCCACGACTTCGGCATCGGTCATGTTCTCGTCGTGGCCGGTTTCGGCTTTGGTGGTGGGAGTGAAGAGCGGTTCCGGGAAGCGATCTCCCTCGACCATTCCGGCGGGCATGGGCTTGCCGGAAACCGTACCCTCGCGACGATACTCTCCCCAGGCCGAGCCGGTGATGTAGCCGCGCACGATGCATTCGATGTCGATGCGCTCGGCCTTTTTGACGACCATCGCCTGGCCGGCCACGTTGTCCTCGGCGTAGGCCGGATTAGACACGACCGGGTTGTCGGCCCATGCCTCAGCGTCGGCAGAATCCGCCAGCGCAATCAGGTGGTTGGGGACGATATGGCCGGTCAGGTCGAACCAGAAGGCGGACATCCGGTTGAGCACAGCGCCCTTGTTCGGGATGCCGTTGGGCAGAACCACGTCGAAGGCGGAAATGCGGTCAGTTGCCACCATTAGCAGCACGTCGTCGGTGAGCTGGTAGGTGTCGCGCACTTTGCCCCGGTGCAGGAGGTTGGGCATTCGGGCTTCGATTAGCATATTGTGTGTCCTGGAGAGGCCGCCCAGGGCGGCGACAAGTTGGGGTGTGTTATACGGCAACCGGCGCCGGCAGCAAACCGATGCGGCGGAAGTTGTCGTCAATGTAGCGGGTGTAGTAGCTGTAGTCGAAAAGGCCATCCAGCTCGGTCGACGTCAGATGCTCGCCGGCTTGCGGGTCGGATTTCAGCAACCGGCGGAAGTCGTCGTTTTCGTCCCAGGCGCGCATGGCGTTGCGTTGCACGATGTCGTAGGCCGCCTCGCGGGACAGTCCCTTGTCCTCGACGAGTGCGAGGAGCACCCGCTGGCTGAAGATCAGACCGCGGCTGCTTTCCAGGTTGTGCCACATCCGGTTGGTGTCCACGCGCAGGCCGGTGATAACGTGAGTGAAGATGCTCAGGATGTAGTCCAGCATCAGGCAGGTGTCGGGCAGGATGATGCGTTCGGACGAGGAATGGCTGATGTCGCGCTCGCCCCACAGCGCGACGTTTTCCAGGGCCGGCACGGCGTTGCCGCGGATGGTGCGGGCCAGGCCGCAGATGCGCTCGGTCAGCTCCGGATTGCGTTTGTGTGGCATCGACGACGAGCCGGTTTGACCGGCGCCGAAGGGTTCTTCCACCTCATGCACTTCGGTGCGCTGCATCCCCCGAATCTCGGTGGCGAATTTTTCCAGCGAAGCGGCAACCAGGGCCATGGTGGTTATGAAATGGGCGTGGCGGTCGCGCTGCACCACCTGGTTGGAAACCGGGGCCACTTCAAGGCCGAGGTGGTGGCAAACCCGATCTTCGATATGAGGCGGTATCGTAGCGTGGGTACCCACTGCGCCGGAGATTTTGCCCACGCGCACGGTGTCCCGCGCGGCGACTAGGCGCTCCCGCTGGCGGCATAATTCGTCCCACCACAGGGCCAGTTTGAGGCCAAAAGTCATCGGTTCGGCGTGGACGCCGTGGGTGCGTCCCATCATCATGGTGTCTTTGTGCTCAATGGCACGCTCGCGGACCGCGGCAATGGCCTCGTCCATGTCGGACAGCAGCAGGTCGGCGGCGGCAACCATCTGCAACGCCTGGCCGGTATCCAGCATATCCGACGAGGTCATGCCGAGGTGCAGCCAGCGTCCTGCGGGGCCGAGGGTTTCGGTGATTGAACGCAGGAAAGCCGTAACGTCGTGGCGGGTGGTGTCGAATATTTCCATCATGCGCCGGTGGTTGTAGGCGGCGGTGCGCAGCGTGGCCATGTCGTCGTCAGGAATCACCCCGGCTTCGGTCCAGGCTTCGCACACGGCCAGTTCAACATCCAGCCACATCCGGTATTTGTTCTCGTCCGACCAGACCTGTTTCATCGCGGGTCGGGAATAGCGGTCAATCACAACGTTGCCTCCCCAAACGTACCATAACCAAACGTACCATAACGGCCAACAATTTTATCATAGCCGGGGCGCGAATCGGGTTCCGATGTCTTGGCTTCAGCTTGAAATTGATGGCGGCGACGTATTGGCATTGATGGCGGCAACGTGCTGTTGGACCGCGGCAAGCAGCGGGCCAAAGTCGGTGAATGGATGGAAGGGGACACTGGCCTCATCGCACATGGCCGCCATCTGCCGGTGGGCGAAAACCGTGTCGGCCACTTCGCCAGCCTCGAAGTCAGAGCGACCATCGCCCGCAAAATACACGTGGTGTCCCTGCTCCTGAAACCGTTTGACCAGCACCGCTTTGCTGTTGCCACGCTCCGGCGCATCGGGGTACGTGAAGCTGTACTCGTAGCCGGCGATGCGTTGCCGGTCGTCGAACCGGGTTTGCACGGCGTAAACGGGCACCTGCGGCAGGCCGATGCCGTCCAGGAGGGCCTGAATGTAGAAGTCCAACCCCTGGCTCACGATGCACATTGGGATGCCGTTGTCCTGGCACACGCCCCACAGCTGGGCGAAGTAGGGCCGGAACGCGGCGTTGCGGCGCACGTAGTCCTGCATCTCCGATTTGCCGGCCTGCATATTGAGGAAGGTTATTTCCTGATAGTCTTTTAACGACAACTCGCCGGCGCGAAATCGCTCCCGAACCTCGTGCCACGACGGGTCGCCAAACCGGTGCAGCAGGAGCTCGGCCACGTTCTGTGCGGCGGCAGTGTCGTCGAAGTCGGTGAGCACCGCCGGCGTCCGCATGGCGGCGGTGCGGTTTGGCGCAGGCTGCCGGTTAACGTTCACGGAGCGACCGCCGGTATTGCTCGAGAGCCTGGTGGATTTCCTCGTGTTTGAGGGCGAGAATTTCGGCGGCAAAGTAGGCGGCGTTCCGCGCCCCCCAGCTGCCGACGGCCATAGCCGCGACCGGGATGCCCGGAGGCATCTGCGCGGTGGACATCAGGGCGTCAATGCCCTTGAGCTCGCTGGACGTCAACGGTATGCCAATGACCGGCAGCGTGGTCCAGGAAGCCAGGGCGCCGCCCAGGGCCGCCGAACCGCCGGCAGCGGCAATCAGCACTTCGATGCCCCGGTCCCGAGCGGTGGTGGCGTACTCGTGAACCCGTTCCGGCGTGCGGTGCGCGGACATAACGCGCACCTCGTAGTCAACGCCTAGCGATTCCAGTGTGTCCATGGTGGGTTGGACGTCTGCCTCATCGGAGGCGCTGCCCATCACTACTCCTACTAGTGGCAAGGTGGTTCTCCTATTGTTTGTAGTTCGACCTGTGTAGTTCGATATGGCGATTGGGGTGAGCGCACTGGCGAGTCTGCCTGTTGGGCGCACTGTCACGCGGAACGCGGAACAGTGTCAGCCGGGAACGTCGACAATCTCTCGAAATGCCGCGACGAGGGCGGACTGGATTGCTTCGGCGCTGTCGGCTACCTCCTCGTCTTCAACCACGACGTAACCGCCGTCGTCGTTGTCGATGCCCACGCGGACTTCAATCTCAACCGGGCTGCCGTCGTGCCAGTAGAGCAGGTAGACTATTTCATCCGTAAGCTCATCGTCCTCGTCGTCGAATCCGTCATCGTTGTCGTATTCGTACTGCCAGGAGCGGTTGACCACAAGGCGCGCGCCGCCGTCGAGCAGTACATCGTTCATCTGGGTGAGCAAATCATCGACGCCCAGCTCGACCGCAAACTTCTCCAGCAGACTGCGCCGCACCGCAACCTTCGCCATCCGCAAATCGTAGCTGTCCTTGATGGTAGCCCGTAGTTGATTCAATTCGTCCTGCCAGGACATGTAGGGTTCCTCCGGTGTAACGCGCGCGTGGGGATATGACGAGGTGGTAGGTAGCCGGTTTTATCAGGTAGCCGGGTTATCAAGATGCAGTGCGTTGGGTACGCCCGTTGAGGTAACAGAATTCGTCAACGGCACGAAAGTCGGGCAGGCCCAGACGGGCGCGCAGGTACTCCAAAATATCCAACAATTCAAGGTAACACAACCCAACGTGGCCGCGTTTGAGGGCGGCCGGGAACATTCCCAACCGGCGCAATCCGCGTTCGGTGTGGGGGCTCCACGGGGCGAATATGGCGGGTTCGTGCAGCGTGAGCAGGTAAGACGGCCACTCTCGGCCGGCGCCGTTCAGACCGAAGGCACCCTCCGGTGAGGCGCACTCGTCGAAACGGCTTTCCAGCTTGATGGTGTCATAGAGCAGAAAGTCGGCGGCGTCGCGCACCTCGGCGATGGGGTTGGCGCGGAACTGTGCGGTGTGCCTGCCACCGGCGGCGCGGTACAGCGCTAGCGCCTGCGGTTCGGTGAGGGATGGCAACTGTTCCTGCGTCAGCCAGCCCTGGGGATGGCCGGCAAAGTTCCAGCGGCGGCGGCGATAGCTGGCGAGCGCGCCGCCCGTCGCAGATTCGTCGCCTGTCGCCGCTTGGTCGCCCGCCGCCGCTGCATGGTAGCGGGCGGCGAGGGCGGCCCAGTCGGGTTGGCTGCGGGTTCGGGCTGGTGAGGCGGTCATGGGCGGCGCGCTAGACGATAGCCGTCGGGGTTGCCGCAACGTCGGCAATGTCGGTGCGATAGTAGGCATCGGAGAAGCCGATTGCAGCGGCACGGCGATAAGCCCGGCGGCGTGCTTCGGCGACGGTATCGCCGGCGCCAACGCAGGTCAGTACGCGTCCGCCGGCGGTCACCGGTATGCCATTATCGTCCAGGTGTGCGCCGGCGTGGAAGACCAGCGTTGCGTCGGCGTCGTTGGCGTCGTCGGCGACATTCAGGCCAGCAATGGGATGGCCCGTTTCATAAGGTCCCGGGTACCCGCCCGATACCATCACGACGCCGACCGTAGGGCGGTTCGACCATTGCACAGGTGGAACATCGGCCAGGTTGCCGGTGGCGCAGGCCAGCATCAGGGGCGCCGGGTCGCTGAGCAGTTGGGGCATGATGACCTGCGTTTCCGGGTCGCCAAAGCGGCAGTTGAATTCCAGTACACGAGGGCCGGCGTTGGTGAGGATCAGGCCGCAGTAGAGCGCGCCCCGGTACGCGCAACCCCGCTGGGCCAATTCTTGTAAAACGGGCAGCATGAACCGGGCGCGAATCAGCTCGGCCCATTCGTCATTCCAGAAGTGGGGCGGGCCGTAGCTGCCCATGCCGCCGGTGTTGGCGCCGGAACCGCCTTCGCCGATGCGTTTGTAATCGGTGGCGGCAGCTACCGGAGACAGGCTCTCGCCGTCGGTGAATCCGAACACGCTGACTTCCGGGCCGTCAATCCAGTCTTCGATTACCACGGTGTCGCCCGACTCTCCAAACACGCGGTCGTTCATGCAGGCGTGGACGGCCGCTTGCGCCGCCTCCCGGGAGGCACACATCGCCACGCCTTTGCCGGCGGCCAGTCCGTCGGCCTTGACCACCACCGGGCGATCGTGCGTTGCAATGTATTCCAATGCCCCGGAGGTGGACTGGAATACTCGGTAGCTGGGGCCAGGCACACCGGCGGCGGCCATCACATCCCGGGCGAAGCTTTTGCTGGCTTCCAGCTGCGCTGCGGCCTGGCTGGGCCCGAACGCCGGAATGCCGGCGGCGGTCAGCCGGTCGGCGAGACCCATCGCCAGTGGTATTTCCGGGCCGACCACCACCAAGTCGGCGGCCCGGCGTTGCGCCGCGGTCAGGATGCCGTCCAGGTCGGTGTCGGCTATGGGCAGGTTTTCCCCCAGCGCGGCGGTGCCGGAGTTTCCGGGCGCGGTCAATATCTCGGTAACCTGCGGCGAACCGGACAAGCGCCAAGCCAGCGCGTGTTCCCGACCACCTGCACCGACTACTAGGACGCGCACGGTTGGGTTACTCCCACTCGATGGTTCCGGGGGGTTTGCTGGTGATGTCGTAGACGACGCGGTTGACGCCATCCACCTCGTTAACGATGCGACTGCTCATGCGGGCCAGCACATCGTAGGGTAATCGCACCCAGTCAGCCGTCATTGCGTCATCAGAGTTGACGGCACGGATTGCACAGGCGTAGCCGTAGGTGCGGTAATCTCCCATGACGCCCACCGTCCGATTGTCGGTCAGCACGGCGAAGCTTTGCCAGATGTCGCGGTACAGTCCGGCGTCGCTGATTTCTTCCAGCACGATACGATCACAGTCGCGGAGCAGGTCCAGGCGTTCTTTGGTTACCTCGCCAATGATGCGGATGGCCAGCCCCGGCCCCGGGAAAGGTTGCCGATAGACGATTTCTTCCGGCAGGCCGAGTTCAAGACCAACGGCGCGCACCTCATCTTTGAACAGGTAGCGCAGCGGTTCCACCAGTTCAAAGTCCATACGCTCGGGCAGGCCGCCGACGTTATGATGGGTTTTGATGCGGGCCGATGCGCGGTTTTCCGGGGTTTCGCTTTCGATAACGTCGGGATACAGCGTGCCTTGGGCCAGCCACTTCACGTCGTCCAGCTCGGCGGCGGCGTCCTCAAAGACCCGGATGAACTCTTCCCCGATGGTTTTGCGCTTAACCTCCGGGTCAATGACGCCCGCCAGGCGGTCGATGAACCGCGATTCGGCATCCACATAGCGCAGATCCAGGCCGAAGTTGCCCCGGAAGGTATTCTGAACCTGCTGGGCCTCGCCGTGGCGGAGCAGACCGTTGTTGACGAAGATGCAGGTTAGCTGCGCGCCAATAGCCTGGTGGAGCAGCACGGCGGCCACCGATGAATCCACGCCGCCGCTGAGGGCGCAGATGACGCGGTCGTCGCCAACCTGTGCGCGTAGCTGCGCGACGGTGTCGGACACGAAGTTGCCCGGAGTCCAGGCGCCCGTGCAGCCGCAGGCGTCGCGCACGAAATTGCGTAGGATCGCCATGCCGTCAGGGGTGTGTTGAACCTCCGGGTGGAACTGCAAACCGTACCAGCGCTGGCCGCCCGGTGGCTCTATTGCGGACGGGGGCTCCATTGCAGATTGAAATGCGGCGCACTCGGTGTTAGCGGTGCGGGCCAGGGTGTGGATGCCGGCCGGCAGCTGCTCCACACGGTCGCCGTGGCTCATCCACACCGGTATCGAATCAGGAAGCCCGCCGAGCAGACCGCCGGTGTTGGGCTGGATTTGCAGGTCGGCGTGGCCGTATTCCCGGCGGTCGCCGGGGGCCACGACCCCGCCCAGCCGCTGCACCAATGCCTGCATCCCGTAGCAAATGCCGAGCACCGGCAGTTCGCAGTCCATTATCCAGTCGGGAATGGTGGGAGCATCGGCGTCGTAAACGCTGGCTGGCCCGCCGGACAGGATGATGCCGCGAGGATTGAGACGCTGCACCGATTCCCAAGTGGCCGAAACCTGGACTATCTCGGAATAGACGCTGAGTTCCCTGACCCGCCGGGCGATCAGGTGGGTGTACTGGGAACCAAAATCGACAACTATGATGGCGTCGGGTTGTGCTGTGCTGCTCATGAAAGTCCCAGCCGGACATAATCGAGATTGGCGGCAACCAATATAGCACACCACTGGCAGCCGGCGATGTCGTTGACGAGCTTCATGCGTACCCGCTTTGTCATTGCGAGCGTAGCGTGGCAATCCCGTTGTCGTAGCAACTGTGGTTCGTCAACGTGCGTTCAACCTCATCGAGATTGCCACGTCGCAATGACAGATTAAAGTGTGTACGCGTGACGGTGACGAGTATGTCGGTGAGAAGCAGTCGGTCGCAGATGATAAAATCGACGACATGAATACTGCCGCGAAAATCTCCGCCGCCGTCGCCAGAATCTCGAGTGGCGGAGTGGTGGCAATACCGACCGACACCCTCTACGGGCTGGCGGCCGATGCCCTGAACCCAGCTGCTGTCGAGCGCGTATACACGGTGAAGGGACGGCCGGCCGATATGCCGCTCCCGGTGCTGGTGTCGGGATGGGAACAGGTGAGCCAGGTAGCGGACGTGCGCGGGTCGGTGGCGGCGTTGGCTCGGAAACTGGCGGCCCGGTTCTGGCCGGGGTCGCTGACGCTGGTGTTGCCAGCGATGCCGGGATTGCCGGCCAGGTTGACGGCCAACCGGGATACCATCGCAGTGCGGATGCCAGACCACCCGGTGCCACTCGCGTTGGCGCGTGAGTTGGGGCGTCCGATCACGGGCACCAGCGCCAACCCGTCCGGCCAACCTGACATCACCGACCCGTGCGAATTACGGCGTCTTTTGGGCGGGTTGGTCGATGATATGATAATCTGTGGCCCTGAACCGTTGGGCACGGCCAGCACTATCGTGTCCGTGTCTGCCGAAGGAGTCACCCTGCTGCGAGAAGGCGCCTTGCCGTACCGGGACATTCTGATCGCAGTCGGTGGGGCATAAGGCCCGCCCACCTGGAGACTAACATCGTCAGTTCACCCACATACGACGCTTACCGGCGGGCCGTTGACGCCGAGTTGCGGTCTGCCTTTGCCGACCGCAATGGCCTGCTGTACGACATCCTGCGCTACCACCTTGGTTGGGTGGACGAGCGCGGCAATCCCGCCGATTCTGCCACTACGCCGTTGCACTTCTGCGGCGGATTGACGATGAGCGCCGCGGCGGCGGTGTCCGGGGAGTTTGAGAGCGCAGTACCGGCGGCGGCGGCGGTAGAACTGGTCTACAACTTCGTGCTGGTACACAACGACGTGCAAGCGGGGCGAGTTAACCAGAACGACAGCCGGCCCAGCATCTGGTGGGTTTGGGGGCCGTCCCAGGCCATCAATGCCGGAGACGGGTTGCACGCGATGGCCCGTTCGGCGCTCATGCGGTTGTCCGACCGTGGCGTGTCTGCCGAGGCGGTGCTGGCTTCATTGCGTTCGCTGGACCAGGCTTGCCTGACCCTGTGCGAAGGCCAGTACATGGACCTGAACTATCAGGACGAACTCATGGTTTCCGAGGCGGCTTATCTCGATATGATTGGGCGCAAAGCCGGGGCGCTCTCCGGTTGCGCCGCGCAGCTCGGGGCCAAGTCGGCGGGAGCGAATCCGACCACCGGCGCAGCCCTGCAGCGTTGGGGCGCCAATCTGGGCATGGCAATGCAGATTTACTCCGATATTGCCGATTTGTGGGGCAGTCGCGGCGACGGGTTCACCCCCAGCAACGTGCTCAACAAGAAGAAAAACCTCCCTCTGATTCACGGGCTGGAAACCGCTCCAACGTCGGTCAAGCGGGAGCTGGGCAGCATCTACATGAAACGAGTGCTGGAAGCGGACGATGCCAGCCGGGTCGTGGCCATCCTGACCGACAGCGGCTCGCGAGCCTATGCCGAGGAAAAGGCCGGCGCGTTGCTGGCAGAAGCATCCGAGTTCATCATCGCAGACGGCGTGGAACTGGCCCAACCGGAAGCGTTGCAATGGGCTGCGGAACTGGTGGCTGCCGGCAACGCGGCGGCGGCAGTCTAGCTCCGGCGGCAACGTCGCGATGCCCGGCATCTGGTGAGGCGATACGATGGCGAAACGTCAGCTCACTCAACTGGACGTTGCCGGCAAAACGGTGCTGGTTCGCGTCGATTTTAATATTCCCATCGAGCAGGGCGTCGAGATAATCGCCCAGTACGACCAGCGGTTGCGGGCGACGCTGCCAACGATAGACTACCTGCTGGAACGCGATTGCAAGGTCGTGCTGTGTTCGCATTTGGGCCGGCCTCGGGGCAAGGTGGACGAGGCATTGCGTTTGTTCCCGGTGGGCGACCGCCTGGGTGTGTTGCTCGGTCGCCCGGTTACCAGTTTGTCCGATTGCATCGGGCCGGACGTTGCCAGTGCGGTAGCCGCGATGGCAAGCGGCCAGGTATACCTGCTGGAAAACCTGCGCTTCCACGAGGGCGAGGAAAAAAACGACGACGCTTTCAGCAAAGAACTGGCAGCGCTGGCCGATTGCTTCGTGATGGACGCATTTGCGGTAGCTCATCGCGCGCACGCATCTACGGTTGGGCTCCCCAGGATGCTCCCGTCGGCGATGGGATTGCTGATGCAGCGCGAGGTCGAATCACTGGGGCTGGCGCTGACTTCGCCGGAGCGGCCGCTGGCAGCGCTGATGGGCGGCGCCAAGGTCAGCGACAAAATCCTGGTGCTGCAAAACCTGCTTGCGAACCTCGACCGGCTGTATATCGGTGGCGGCATGGCCGTTACCTTCCTGGCCGCCCTGGGCAAATCGGTGGGTGCATCGCCGGTGGAGGCAGACCGACTGGACTTTGCCCGCGAAGTCATCGACCGGGCCAAACAGGGCGCCATTGAGCTGCACGTGCCTTCGGACATCGTCGCCGCCAGCGAGTTTGAGCCGCACCCGGTGGAATCTCAAACGTTCCCGGTGGACGGGGTGCCCGACGGTTGGTACATAATGGACGTGGGCAATGCCACCGCCCAATCCTTCGCCCGGGGGCTGGCAGATTGCAAGACCATCATTTGGAACGGGCCGATGGGTGTGTTCGAAATGGAACGATTCAGCGCCGGCACCCGCACGGTGGCGAATGCCATCGCGGGGTTGCCCGACGCGACCACCGTAGTCGGCGGAGGTTCAACTGCTGAAGCCGTGGAAGCATTGGGCTTGGCAACCAGCATGACTCACGTGTCCACCGGCGGCGGCGCCTCTCTGGAGTTCCTGGAGGGTCGCGACCTGCCGGGGATAGCGGCATTGCCTGACGCATAACTGCACTACGCATAACTGCAATGGGATGTAAACTCGCAGCCGCAACTCGGAAGTTGCGACGACGGAGCGCAAATGATTGACCTTGAACAGATTCACTCCAGCATCGCGTCCACTCCATCCAAGATTGTCCTGTTGGTGGCGGACGGACTTGGTGGGTTGGCGCATCCGGATACCCGCCGGTCGGAACTGGAAACCGCCGACATACCCAACCTGGATGCCTTGGCGCGGGAGAGCGCGTGCGGCTTGACCACCCCGGTCGAGATTGGCGTGGCGCCCGGTAGTGGCCCGGGTCATCTGGCCCTGTTTGGCTATGACCCGTTGAAATACCTCATCGGGCGCGGCGCGCTGGAGGCTTTGGGCATTGGAGTTGAACTGCTGCCCGGCGATGTGGCGGCGCGCGGAAACTTCTGCGCCGTGGATGACGAGGGTCTGCTCACCGACCGGCGCGCCGGTCGCATCCCCACTGCACTGAGCGCCCCGCTGTGCGAGCGGCTGGATCGCATCGAGATACCAGGCGTGCAGGTGGACGTATTTCCGGTGCAGGATTACCGGTTCGTGTTGCGGTTGCGGGGCGAGGGCCTGTCGGATCAGGTGGATGAAACCGACCCGCAGCGCGAGGGGATGGCGCCCAAAGTTGCCCGCGCTCTGGCCCCCGAAGCACAACGCACCGCCGAAATCGTGCAGCGGTTTGTGTCAGCAGCCGGCCAGATGCTGGCGGAGGATGAACCCGCCAACATGGTTTTGCTCCGGGGCTGGGCGCAGCTGCCGAACCTGCCCGATTTCGGCGCCGTGTATCACCTGAACCCGGCTGCCATCGCCGCCTACCCAATGTATCGCGGCCTGGCGTCGGTAGCCAATATGCGCATCATCCCTACGGGTATGACATTTGGCGACGAAGTGCAGACGCTGCGCGCCAATTGGAATCATCACGATTTCTTCTTCATCCACTACAAACCGGCCGATACCGCCGGCGAAGATGGCGATTTCGAAGGCAAGGTACGACGGCTCGAAGAACTGGACGCCCATATCCCGCACATCATGAATTTGAAGCCGGACGTGCTGATGGTTGCCGGTGACCACTCCACCCCCGCTATTATGGCGTCGCACAGCTGGCATCCCGTGCCGTTTATGCTGCACTCTCAACTCACGTTGGGGGAAGGCGTGGACGGTTTCAGCGAACGGGACTGCGCACAGGGTTCGTTGGGTCGCATTCCGGCGCAGGCGATAATGCTGCTGGCCCTGTCTCACGCCGGCAAGCTGGGCAAATACGGGCCCTAGAGCGACAGTGGATAAAGGCGCCATATTTACGCTTCATACTTCAAGGGCCTTTCGGTCTACGCGGCATAACTCCAAGAGTAGCCCTCTGGAATATCATTATTATAAATTGGCAACCTTATGGCAGAGACGCACTATGAGGTTTTGGGGGTCGAGCCGTATGCCACTAGTGAGGAGATAAAAAGGGCTTTCAGGGAGAAGTCTTTTCGCTGGCATCCTGATAAAAACCCGGGTCAAGACACCACCCCACAGATGGCGGCTTTGAATGAAGCGCATAGAGTGTTATCTGACCCAAACAGACGCTCCGCTTATGACCAAGGACTACCAGCATCCCCACTGAGGCCGCCGCCTCCAACGCCGCCGCCCCCACGCCGCAGCCGGTTCCACAGCCCTCGTATCCTGCTCCCCCGCCAAGTGGTAGGCGCCGCCAACCCGCGGCAGATTGCCGGCATAGTCGTTGGTTTGCTTTTGGTAGGCGTGGCTGCGTGTGGTGCCATTAATGGAGTTCTCGCGATACTGGAAGGACCTGAGCCCACCCAGGTTGTTGGGTCCTCGCCTGTGCCTGTCGCCACATCCATGCCTGCGCCAACACCCCCACCAATGGCTTGGCCCGCGCTCACCTCCACGCCCGTATTACCGCCAACGTCGCAGTTAGTAGCGTCATCGCCAACGTTGTTGCCGACGGCGGATATACCGGCGACCATTCAGGCAGAGCTAACTCGGCTTGCGCCAACCGCCAGTCCAATTCCAACCGCCACACCCGCTCCGACGCCAACGACCGCGCCAACTAACGCGCCAACGTCCAGTCCCACACCCACCCCAAAGCCGACCAAACCACCCGCGGGCGTGACTATTGCGGAGCTTTCCAGCTCGAACTATGACCGTAAACCTTTCCTGTTTGTAGGTTGTCCGGCCGGGAACTTTGAAAAACATACCCGAGGTCAAAAAATTCCGTTCTCTAGTGACGGCTCTTATGGACGAGATGCCAGGATGGTTGGCGTGATGAGTTACGTACAGGGAGTAATCCGTCCGCAAAATTGCTACCAGTTAACCATCTCGTACATAGAAACCATAGACTGGCGATTCTGTGATGATGATCCATATGGGGGATGCAGTCCGGACAGTGATAAATTCTGGGAGACACAAATTCCTCTATTCAGGCTGGTTCAAGTCCACCGGGACTGGGAAAAGCCGTTCTAGTTTCGGGCCGGTATTAGCGCAAGGTTAGCCGCGGGAACAACTGCTACAATGTGCCTGGAGGTAATTTTATTATGACGACATCGCTCATACCCCTCGTAGTCGGGAACTGGAAAATGAACACCACCCACACTACCGCAGTGGAACTCGCAAAAACCATTGCGGAGGGTGCGGCTGACATCGGCGGAGTTGATGTCGTAGTATGTCCACCTTTCGTATCTTTAAAAGCCGTGGGCGATGCGGTTGCTGGCGGCAGTATTATGGTTGGGGCACAGAATTTACACTATGAGAGCGATGGCGCGTTTACTGGCGAAATTTCTGCTCAGATGCTGGCCGACCTCTGCGAATATGTCATCATCGGTCACTCCGAGCGATTCACGAAAGAATTGGGGGAGACCAATGAAACGGTGTGCTTAAAAACTGCTGCCACCTTGCGTAACGGGCTGTGTCCCGTCATCTGCGTGGGCGAACAACTGATCGAACGGCAAGAAGGACTCACCGAGGAAACGATTGATCGGCAACTGCGTGCCGCGCTTGAGATGGTGGATACGTCTAACTTCACTGGTCGATTGGTTGTTGCATACGAACCGGTATGGGCTATCGGCGGTGCCGAAGCGGCGACACCACAAATCGTCGAGCAAGTATTAGGAGGGGTTATTCGCCCTATATTGGCGGATGTCCTGGGCGTTGGGGTGGCCGCGGCCACTCCACTACTCTATGGCGGCAGCGTCACGGCAAACAACGCAGGGGATTTTGCCGGTTGCGACGAAATCAATGGAGTTCTGGTTGGTGGCGCCAGTCTTAACGCGGGAGCTTTTCTGGCGATTGCCAAGGCATTTTCTTCCGGTCCGGCCATTTCGGTGCCGGCCCGGCCGGGCGCTCCGTCGAGCTCTGAGGCTTTAGGTGGATTAGGAGATGGCTCCGGTCTAACCACGGAGCAAATTGCAGTAAGAGAGTTGCTTAGAGTCAGCCTCTTGCCTGTAATCTCCGAACTGGACAACGCAATCCAGTATTTGACCCGGCAATCGGAGGGAGTTGAGGACCAGAACCCAAGCCAATCCCCTTATAGTTCGTGGAGCGAGGGTCTGCAGATAATTCAGGACAAGCTGGAAGATTTTCAGAGTTGGGAGCAAATCGTCCGGGTAGGACAACTTGGCGAACTATTCGACCCGGACCGGCACCATGCCATCGGAACCGACGAACGAGCTGAATATGGTTCCCGTTGTGTAGTTGAAATAATGAGACCCGGGTATATGGTTGAAGACCGGGTAGTACAGAAAGCAGAAGTCATAATCAATAGATAAAAGTACAGGTTTGTTGATTGCCCGATGGCTACGAACCGCCATTTACTAGTTGGCTCAACAGGAGGAAGATTTTGGCTATCATACTCGGTATTGACTTGGGCACGACCAATTCGGTTGCTGCGATGATGGAAGGGACGAGGACTCAGGTCCTGGAAAATAAAGAAGGGGACTATACCACCCCTTCAGTAGTCTCCATCACCCCCGATAGCCCTCGACCGATTGTCGGACAGATTGCGAAAGAGCAGGCAATGTTGAATCCATTGAACACCATCTATTCGGTGAAAAGGATTATGGGGCGCCGCTTTGACGACCCTGAAGTAAAAGATGCCGCCGAGCATCTGCCATATAAAATTGTGGCGGGCGATGCGGGAATAGCCTGCGTTGAGATAGAAGGGAAGCAGTATCCACCGCAGCATATTTCCGGGTTGGTGTTGCAGAAGCTTAAGGAGGATTCTGAGGCCAAACTCGGGGAGTCCATTACGCAGGCAATCATCACCGTACCGGCGTATTTCAATGATAGCCAGCGACGGGCTACCGTTGACGCCGGAACGATTGCCGGCCTGGAGGTATTGCGAATCGTAACTGAGCCGGTGGCCGGCGCGCTGGCCTGGGGCATAGACCGCCATGAGGGTGATGCCACGGTTGCCGTAATTGACCTCGGTGGAGGCACCTTCGATGTTACCATCCTCGAAGTTGGCGACGGCGTGTTCGAGGCTAAATCCATTAACGGCGACACTTACCTGGGAGGCCACGACTTCGACATCGTAATCCAGGACTGGCTGGTTGAAGAATTCAAAGGGAAAACGAGCGTGGATTTGAAACAGCAAGACAACCGGAATGCCTTGCAGTTGTTGAACCAGGCAGCGGAGCAGGCGAAGATCCGATTGACCACTACCGTAGAGACCCTCATCACCCAGGGTTATATCGCATTTGACAGCAACGGCCCGTTGCATTTGAGTGAAACGCTAACCCGGGCCAAGTTTGAAGAAATGACAAAACACCTGGTGGACCGTTTGGAGCGTCCGTGTCAAGGGGCGATGGCAGACGGTAACTGTTCAGAGTTGCGGGGAAGTGAGCAGTTGTCGGCAAGCGGCGAGGGGATTCAGTCCTTGGGCGCGCCAGGTGCCGAAGAGGGAAGCCAGGGTCATCTTACTGCTGCTGCCCCGTTCCGACCGGGTGCCGCCGCTGATCTTGCGACTGACGACCAGATGGCGCAGGCTGCGTTCGGCGGCGTTGTTGTCCGGTGGCGCCTCCGGTTCGGCCACGAAGACGAAGAGCTCTTTGATATGGCGCTCGATGCGTCGGCATAACTTGGCCTGGGTTGCCGAAGGGTCGTGAAGGAAGGGTTGGCAAATGGCCAGCAGCTGCCGTTCCAGGGCCAGTTGGGCGGTGCGTCGCCGCTTGGTCTGAGGATGGGCGCTGGCTTTGGCCCGGTCGTAAATCTCGTGGACGGCGTCGGCCCACTGCGCCAGTGGCGCGTCATCGGGGTAGAGGGTTCGCAGGTCGTGGATGTCCCGCAGCAGATGGACCCAGCAGCGCTGTTTGGGGCCCTCGTAATGGTGGTAGGCGGCGTAGAAATCGCTGACCAGGACGCCGGAGAAGGTGTCGCCCAGAGCTTCATCCACCACTTCCTTGTTGCGACCCCGCCGCAGGAAGTAGCGCGCCGATGGTGTGCTGAAAGTCCACACGTAGCCGTTGTGTCCATCCTCACGCCAGCCGGTCTCGTCGGCATGGACCACTGGGCTGGCGCGGACTTGGGCCAGAATCCGGTCCACTGCGGACTGGGCCCTTCGCGCGGTGCGATGCACCGCAGCCATGATGGCTCCCGCGCTGAGGCTCAGCCCATGAACGGTGTGCAGATACCGCTGGATGACGGCGATGGGCAGTCGGGCTTCCTCTCGGAGCGTGGCAATCAGACTGACCAGGTTGATACCCAGGCGCTGCTGGCCCATCACTACGCCGTCCATTTGTGCAGGGGGAACGCAGCGGCGTCGGCACCCCGGACAATCCCTGGCGATGTAGACGTGCTCGGTAACTTCCGCCGGAACCTGGGGCAGCTCGATGACCTCCCGCGTGCGCTGGGTCCAGCCACCGGACAACAGCGTTCCGCAGTCGGGACAGTGGTCCACCACATGCTCCACCCGACGGGTGGGCGTCATGCGACGGCGGGCAAAGCCGTGGGGCCGCCCCTGGCGAGGAGCTTTGGGCTGGGCCGGTTTCTGGCTGGCTTCGGGTTTGACACCGGGCATCCCCCGGGCGCCACTGGGTTTGGCCCGCCCTTCCAGCTGAGCAACCCGTTGCTCCAGGCCCTCGATGATGGCCTGCTGTCGGGCTATGATGGCCTCCTGCCGTATGACGATGGCGATGAGCACATCGCGGTCAGCAGTGGACAGGTCGATTTCCGAATCCATACCCGTTATATGACATAACCACAACCCCTCGCGCAAGCCATCCCCGAACCTCTTTGAACCAATTCCCCCACCAAGTCTGAACAGTTACGGCAGACGCTGGGGTCGCGCCGGGGGACATCGATGAAGTTATTCTGGTGGGAGGAATGACTCGTATGCCAGCGGTTCGCGAAAAAGTGAAGGAGATTTTCGGACGGGAGCCCACCAGCCCGGTAAACCCGGACGAGGCGGTGGCCATTGGAGCCGCCCTGCAAGCGGGAATCATTGGCGGTGAACCGGGAATGGCGGAGGTGCTGCTGATTGACGTAACCCCGCTGAGTCTGGGGCAATCGCTGGAAGGCGACATTAATCAAACCGTCATCCCGCGCGGCACCAGCATTCCCGCCACGAAGACCGTGGCAACACAAACGGTTCGGGACAATCAGACCTCGGCAGATGCCAATGTTGTTCAGGGCGAATCACCCGTAGCCTCTCAAAATCACCAACTTGGCCGGTACAGGTTGGAAGGTCTTCCGCCAGCTCCGGCAGGACATATCAAGTTTGAGGATACTTTTACAATCGATGCCAATGGTATTCTCACGGTCACGTGCCGGGAAACCAGTACTGGCAATGCAGTGACCGTCACAATTGAGGGCAGTTGTCGTTTGCCGGAATCTGAAATTGAACGTATGACAGATGAAGTTGGAAAAAGCGGATAATATGCCGGGCGTATGTGTACCCGCCTCCCAACTCGTAGCCGTGGTAGGACCTACCGCGGTGGGCAAAACGGCCTTGGCGATCCGGCTGGCCCGGCAGTTTGGCGGTGAGGTCATCAACGCCGACAGCCGTCAGGTGTACGTTGGTATGGACATCGGGACGGCCAAACCCACCGCTGAGGAGCAGGCGGCAGCCCGCCACCATCTGATTGATATTTGCTCTCCGGCAGCGCCGTTCAGCCTGGGGGAGTTCATCCCACTGGCGGTGAAGACAATCTCGGCAATCGCCGGCCGCGGACAGCTGCCGATACTGTGCGGTGGAACCGGCCAGTACGTGTGGGCGCTGTTGGAAGGGTGGGATGTGCCCAGTGTGCTGCCCGATGCGGAGTTTCGGCAGGCAATGGAGCAGCGCGCCCGGGCTGACGGTGTGCAAGCGTTGTGGCGTGAACTGCAGGAGGTTGACCCCGTGCGGGCGGAAGAAATTGGGCCCCACAACCTGCGGCGTCTGATTCGCGCTTTGGAAATCCTCCGAAACTCAAACGGTGCGATGGCAACCAACGGCAAGGCAACTTCACCACCGTACAACGCCCTTATCATCGGTCTGGAGGCGGATCGCGCCTACCTCTACCGGCGCATCGACGACCGGGTGGATTGGATGATGGCAAACGGATTGCTGAACGAAGCCCGTCGGCTGGCGGCGGAGGGATTCACCCTTGGCGAAGGGCCGCTGTCGGGGGTCGGCTACGACCAGCTGGGACAGTATCTGTCTGACAACATGACGCTGGATGAAGCGGTGGCGCAGACCAAAACCCGCACCCATCGCCTGGTGCGCCGCCAGAATACCTGGTTCAAACGCGGCGACCAGCGCATCTCGTGGCTGGACACGACTGGCGGCAACCCCGCCGAGCCGGCGGCGGCGGCGGTACGGGCATTCCTGGAGTCGGCGGGGGCGTGTGGTACAATTGGCCGGTATTCAGGATGACGGCAGATCGCCCCGGAGTAGCTGCGATGGAATTCACCAAGATGCACGGCGCCGGCAACGATTACGTTTACGTTGACGCCCGAGATATGCCCGAACGGGATTGGGGAACCTTGTCGCAATCCATCTCCGACCGGCATTTTGGCGTCGGCAGCGACGGCCTGATTCTGGTGATGAATTCGGAAGTTGCCGACCTGCAGATGCGGATGTTCAACTCGGACGGTTCCGAGGGCGAGATGTGCGGCAATGGTATCCGTTGTTTTGCCAAGTACGCCATTGAGCGCGGCATTGTGTCCCCGTCGGTGGCGTCCGTTACCGTCGACACGCTGGCCGGCATCCGCACGGTGGTGCCGCATTTCCTCGGGTCGGCGGTGGATTCGGCGCGGGTCAGCATGGGCGTGCCACGCCTGGTGCCTTCCGATATTCCGGTTGACCTGGATCCCGCCATTGCCAGCCGGGGCGGGCCCATCGTGCATTACGCACTGCAACCGGGTGATTTTCGGTTGTACGTTACCCTGGTGTCCATGGGCAACCCCCACGCGGTTACGTTCATCGACCAGCCGGTTGGTGAGTTCCCGCTGCACAATATCGGCCCATTGGTGGAACGCCATCCCATCTTTCCACGGCGCGCCAACTTTGAAATCGTCAATCTGCGGGAAGACGGCAAACTTGATGCCCGGGTGTGGGAACGTGGTTCCGGCGAGACCATGGCCTGCGGCACGGGCGCCTGCGCCATCGCGGTGGCATCGCGGCTGCTGGGTCACACCGGCGACCGGGTTGCGGTGAACCTGCCGGGGGGCACACTGACCATAGATTGGGACGGCGTTGGCGAGGTCTATCTGGAAGGGCCGGCCGAAGAAGTATTTAGCGGAGTGTGGACAGAATGAGCAACTACGTAACCGGGCCGCATACCTTTGAGCAAATCCGGTGGGCCGGCGAGACCTGCCGCCGCGAACTCGTAGCAATGGTCAACCCGGCAGCGGACGATCCGCAGTTCACTGCGGCCATTCGGGATGCTACCCCATATCTGGCGCCCCTCGTCGCGTCGGCGCTGGAGTTCGACGACCTGCGCTGCACCACGCTGGACATCATCGAATCGGCGTTCAATAGCGTCGCTGCCCACGGGTTCAACCCGGATACGGTTTCCAGGATCCTGGTGGCGCTCAACCCACAGTTGTTCGTAGTCTGGGACACGGCCATCAGGGACGCTTACTTCCCCGACGACGAGCCCAACGGAGCCACCTACGGGCAGTTTCTTTCCGTGATGCGGATGGCGGCGTTGTCTATCGTCAGCGACGCCAGGACGACCCACGGCATTGACGATGCGGCGGGGCATCTATCTGGAGCGCTCGGTTTGAACCCGGCGATCCCCCTCGCCAGGTTTATCGACGAATACAACTGGCTGACGTTGACCCGTGCGGCGACCACGCAGCCGTCTCCGGCGTCCGTGTAGATCAAGCCTGTTTAGGAGCACTATGCCTAACTTTTCCCAACGCCTGGGCAAACTGTCCCCTTACCCGTTCGTTGAAATCTCGCGCATCATCGCGGAAAAGCGCGCGGCCGGCGCGGACGTTGTTACGTTCGGCATCGGCGACCCAGACATACCGACGCCGCAGTACATTGTTGACCGGCTGCTGACGGCCTCGCAAGACCCGCCGAACCACCGCTATCCGGAGACCGACGGGCTGCCGGAAATGCGCCGCGCCATCGCGTACTGGTACAAGCAACGGTTTGACGTTGACCTGAATCCCGATACCGAGGTTCTACCCCTGATCGGCGCCAAGGAAGGCATTGGCCACGCCGCATTTTGCTTCCTCGACCCGGGGGATATTGCGCTGGTGCCCGACCCGGCGTATCCGGTGTACGCGGTGGGCACTATGTTCGCCGGCGCCGAGTCCCACGTTATGCCGCTTTATCAACGCAACGGCTGGCTGCCTGAATACGACGCCATCCCCGATGACGTGGCACAAGCCGCCAAACTGATGTGGCTGAACTATCCCAACAACCCAACCAGCGCGGTGGCGTCCCAGGAAGACCTGGAATCGGCGATGCGGTACTGTCGGGAGCACGACATTGCGCTTTTGCACGACGCCGCCTACTCCGAGGTTGGGTATGACGGCTACCGGGCCGGCAGCCTGCTGCAGCTGGACGGCGCGAAAGACATTGGTCTGGAGTTTCACTCACTGTCCAAGTCCTACAACATGACCGGTTGGAGGATGGGCATGGCCGTCGGCAACGCTGACATGATCAAGGCGCTGTTCCAGATTAAGGCCAACCTGGACTCCGGCGTGCCACAGGCGATTCAGGAAATGTCCATGGAGGCGCTCACGGGCCCCCAGGACTGCATCGACGACAACGTGGCCACCTACAAATGGCGTCGGGATCGGGTAATCCAGGCACTGGCCAAGATGGGCCTGGAAGTCGAGGTGCCGCGGGCCAGCCTGTACGTTTGGGCGCCGGTACCGGCGGGATTCACTTCCGCCGAGTTCGCCGCGCGGTTGCTGGCAGACATTGATATTGTGGTTACCCCCGGCTCGTCTTACGGTCAGTACGGCGAGGGCTACATCCGGTTGTCGTTGACCACTCCCGACGAACGGGTGGAAACCGGGTGCCAACGTCTGGAAAACTGGACGATCCCGTCTCCCAGCGCCTGATTTTAGAGCCGTCCTTTCGAATGCCCAGAAACCGCAAGACTCAACCCACCGGCCCGCAAACCGAGCGGGCGGTGCTGGTTGCGGCGGAAGCCCGTAACCGGGGCGAGCAGATGTGGTCCATTGAGGATTCGCTGATCGAGCTGGACTACCTGACCCGTTCGGCCGGCGCCGAAGTGGTTGCCACCATCCAGCAGCGGGCCGACCGACTCACTCCAACCTACGTCGGCAAGGGCAAGCTGCAGGAATTGCAGGAGCTGCTGGAAACGGAACGACCCGACGTGGTTATCTGCGACGATGAGTTGACGCCAACCCAGCAACGCAACTTGGAAACCGCCCTCAAAATCAAGGTGATTGATCGCACCGCGTTGATTCTGGATGTGTTCGGACGCCATGCGCACACGCGGGAAGGGCAGCTGCAGGTGGAGTTGGCGCAACATCAGTACCTTTTGCCGCGGCTGGTGGGGCAATGGTCTCACCTGGAACGTTTGGGCGGCGGCATCGGAACCCGCGGACCCGGCGAAACTCAGCTGGAAACTGACCGACGGCTGGTGCGCCAGCGTATCCAGAAAATTCGGGACGAGCTGGACAAAGTGCGCCAACGTCGCAGCCAGTACATGGAACGGCGGCGGCGGACGGATGTCCGCATGGCGACGCTGGTGGGGTATACCAACGCCGGCAAAAGCACGCTGTTCAACGCCCTGTGCGACGCCGGCGTGCCGGCCGAAGACCAGCTGTTCAACACCTTGGATCCTGTAACGCGCCGGCTGAATATGCCCGATGGCCGCGAACTGCTGCTCAGCGACACGGTTGGCTTCATCCAAAAGCTGTCGCCAATGGTGGTGGCAGCGTTCCGCGCCACGCTGGAGGAACTGCACGAGGCCGACCTGCTGCTCCACGTCATTGACATAACGCACCCCAAGGCTCCCGAGCAGGCCGAAGTAGTGGAGAATACACTCACCGATCTGGAGCTGGGCGGCAAACCGAGACTGCTGGTCATCAACAAGATGGACCTGCTCACCGATAACCCCGGCGACATTGCAGCGGAAGCCCTGGCCGGGTTGCCCGATCTCACGGCGGCAGAATCGCCGGCAGTTGGCGGCCGGGTGTTCGTTTCTGCTGTGAAGGGCTGGAATCTACCGACATTGCTGGAGGTAGTCCAGGAGCATATCGGCAAAGCAATTCCCGCTGCCGACCGGGCCGTTGTCTAGGGCAAGCCGGTGAATCGCAGGCGGAAAATCCGGCTCATCCACACGTCGGACACTCACCTGGGCGACGGTTGGGAACCTGGAGCCGCCGAGCGCGCCCTGTCGGCGGTAGTGGATGGTGTTCGCACCCTCTCCGCCGACGCACTGCTGATCGCCGGCGACGTGTTCGACAATGCCCGCATATCGGACGACTTGCTGGATTTCTTCGTCGGCGAGATGGGTCGTGCGGAGGTGCCGGCGATAATTTTGCCGGGCAATCATGACCTGTACGACGCCGCATCGTTGTACCGGCGGGCACCCTTTGACAACGCGCCGGCCAATCTGCACATCATCCGAGGGACGACGGGCGAAACCATCACCTTTGAGTCGCTGACGCTGGATGTTTGGGGCCGGGCGATGGATAACCACACGCCGGCATTCCGCCCGCTGGCCGGGATGCAGTGCGCTACGGGCGGCCGCTGGCTGGTGGCGATTGCCCACGGGCATTTCCACTTCCCAGACGATACCGAGGAACGCTCGTCGCCCATCTACGGGCGACAGGTTGCCGAAGCGCCCTGCGACTATCTGGCCCTGGGACACTGGGAGCGGTTCGAGGACGTGAGCCAGGGCGGTGTTACTGCCTTTTATTCCGGCTCGCCGATGGGTGCGGCCACCAAACGCGGGCAAGTTGCGGTCAACGTGGTGGATTTCGACCCGGAATCTGAAACTTCAGTAACCGTAACGCAGGCGTGTCTGCCCATGGCGCGATGAGTTGACCGGAGCCTGGAACCCAGGCCAATCACCTAATCCGAGGTGTGAGATGAAAACCCTGAGCCGTGATTTGCGAATTTACGTGCTGGACCCGTCCAACGAACCAGCCGTCACGATTGACTCCGGCGATGACCTGATGGTGGAAACCTGGGACGCATTCGAAGGAATACGGGACCCTCAGGCGCTGGAAGAGAAATCACTGAAAGGCCCGGCAACCGGCCCCATCTACGTCAACGGCGCAGAGCCGGGCGATGCCCTCCGTATTGAATTCGTCAGCATCATTCCCAAAGAGAACCCCGCCCACATGATTATGCCGGGGCGGGGCTTTCTGGAGGCGGAGTTCACCGAAGCCTATCCCACCGTCATGAGCATCGACAACGGCCACCTGGTGCTGCCGAGTGGCGTTCGCCTGCCCCTGCGCCCGTCGATGGGACTGGTGGCCACCACGCCCACCTACATCCAGCAAACGGCCAGCGACAGCGGCCCCTACGGCGGCGACATCGACATGAAAGAGCTGGTGGCGGGTAGCGTTTTGTATCTGCCCGTGTTTGTGCCCGGCGGTCTGCTCGCCTTGGGCGATTGCCATGCGGTCGTGGGAGACGGCGCGGTGGCCGGAACCGGCGCCGAGTGTTCCGCAGACACCCACATCCGCGTCACCGTCGAAAAGGGGATGAACCTGTCTGGCCCGCGCGCCATCACCCCGGAACATTACGTCGTCCTGTCTCACGGTGACGACCTCGGCCCCGCCATGAAGCAGGCGGTGCGCGAAATGGTCGACTTCCTGGTCGCCGACAAGGGCTTGGAACCCTACGACGCCTACACCCTGTGCAGCCTGGCCGGCGACGTTCGGGTCTCCCGCACCTTCCGACCCATCAGCCCGGTGAAAATGATGCTCTCCCGCCAGGCGTTGGAGCAGCTCTGACGCCTAGCAGTCATTCCGCTCTCCTTTTCGTCATTCCGGCGAAAACCGGAATCCAGCAGGTTTCCTGGAATACATCCCAGCTCAATCAGACAGAATCCTGTTTATCCTGTTCATCCATGTAAATACCCGCCCCCTTACGCTACCGAATACCCCCCATCCACCGTAATCACCGCCCCGGTTACGTAATCGGAGGCGCGGCTGGCCAGAAAGACGGTTGCGCCCTGCAACTCGCTAGCCTCACCCCACCGCCCCATCGGGATCCGCCGGTTGATGAGATCGTAGCGTTCGGGTTGGGTTTCGGGTATAGCCTGGGTCAACTCGGTCATAAACCAGCCGGGCAGGATGACGTTGGACTGGATGTTCTCCGGCGCCCAGGCTACGGCAAAGCTTTTGGCCAGCTGCACCACGCCGCCCTTGCTGGACGCATAGGGCGCGCCGCTGCCGCCGCCGCCGAAGATGCTGAACATACTGCCGATGCTGATGATTTTCCCGCCGCCCTGGGACTTGAAGTGGGGGTAAACGGCCCGGCTGGCGAGAAAGGCGGAGCGCAGGTTCACATCCAGCACATTGTCCCATTCGGCGGCGGTGGTCTCCTCCGGGGGCTTGCGGACGGTGGTGCCGGCGTTGTTGATGAGGATGTCGATGCGCCCGAAGTGAGCGGCGGCGCGGGCCACCATATCGTCGATGTCAGAGTCGCTGGTAACGTCCGCGTGGATGGCGTGGGCACGGCGGCCGGTCGCTGCGATGGTGGCGACGGCGGAGGCGTTTTTTCCCTCGTTGCGGGCGGCAATGGCGATGTCGCACCCCGCTTCGGCCAGCCCCAGGGCCATGCCCAGTCCCAGCCCGCCGTTGCCTCCGGTAATCAGGGCCACGCGGCCCGTCAGGTCGAACAAACCGCCGTTGTTGCTGGTCATTGGTATCCTCTGATTTGCGTCTGTCGCAATGCTGGTACAGTATCGTCTGGCCCCCCACGATCAAACGTGCATCGTGTCCCCATCGTATCCGCACATCCCGCACCTCGGAGAGTTGACGACCGGCAACAGGTATTCCGATGCTGGGCCGGTAGTTGGAGCGCAGCCGTCGCAGAACCCAACCGTCATTGCTAACCAATCATCCTCTGAGAAGCCAACCTGTGTTGCGGTCGCTCCACATTGCTGGCACTCGATAACCGGCGCGTCATTGCGGGCCAGCAGCCGGATTTGCCCAGTTCCTCCGTCCAATTCCGCGAGACTTCTCAGCGTCAGCTCTGTAGTTGTACCAAAGTCGTACTCGTAGCTAAACTTCGTTCCGGGCGAGGCTACCCGTCCCAGCGCGATGTTCATGCTTTTCCCGTAACCGCCCGGATAGGAATCGTAGCCCACCCCGGCGATCATGAACGTGCTGAGGTGGCCGCAACATTCCACCCATATTCTCCGCAGGTACTGATCCAGTTCCTCCAACTTGCTGCCGGACGGGATTTCCAGGTGCAACCAGTACTCCGGCCGGTAGGCGTCTTCCACCACAAGATGGATGCTTCTGGACGGCCGGGAGCGCCGGCCCGGTTCGCTGCGCCCTTCGTCCGGGCGGCCGGTTCTGGTCAGGCAGCTTTTCAAGTGCCGCGACATCCCTGATTTGCGAAATGACTTGCGGCACAGCTCACAGGTTCCCGCTCCGGTGGCGCTGCTCATAATCCTCGCTCCTCTGTTGAAAATCAGCGTTATGGGCAGTGGGTGTTTCTCCTTGCCGCCGCCCAGTCCCAATTATTCCCCTTCGCGGCAAGTTTGTAAATCGAACAGGGGCGCCCATTGGACGCCCCTGCTATTCCGATAGCGTGTACCTGTGGTTCTTACAGGTTTATCAGTGAGGGCACTGCCACGAACGCCGGTGCGAAGACCAGCGACACAATGGCCATCAGCTTGAGCAGGATGTTCAGGCTGGGGCCGGAAGTGTCTTTGAACGGGTCGCCGACCACGTCGCCCTCCACGGCGGCCTTGTGGGCGTCTGAGCCCTTGCCGCCATAGTTGCCCAATTCTACGTACTTTTTGGCGTTGTCCCAGGAACCGCCGGCGGAGGCCATCATGATGGCCAGCATGAATCCGGCAGACACCGAACCGATGAGCAGCCCACCCAACGCAGCCTCCCCCAGAATGAATCCGGTGGCGATGGGCGCGGCAACCGCCATCAAACCCGGAACGATCATTTCGCGCAATGCGCTGCGGGTGCTGATGTCCACGCAGCGGGCGGAGTCCGGCTTGGCAGTGCCTTCCATCAATCCGGGGATTTCGCGGAACTGCCGGCGCACCTCGTCAACGATGCCCTGGGCGGCACGACCAACCGCCTGCATAGTGAGCGCCGAGAAGATGAACGGCAGCATCGCGCCGATGATCAGTCCGACCAGAATTTGCGGCTGCAGGAGGTTGATGCCCGTGCCGCCCTCAGACAACCGTCCGTCGGGCCCCAGGGTGATCAATCCGGCGCTGACTGAAAAAGCGGCGAGCAGCGCCAGCGCAGTCAGGGCGGCGGAGCCGATCGCAAATCCCTTGCCGGTGGCCGCCGTGGTGTTGCCCAAAGCGTCCAGGGCGTCGGTGCGCTCGCGTACCTGCGGGTCCAGGTTGGCTTGCTCCGCGATGCCGCCGGCGTTGTCGGCGACCGGCCCGTAAGCATCGGTCGCCAGGGTAATGCCTAGGGTGGACAATAGGCCCACGCCCGCCAGCGCAATGCCGTAGAAACCGGCGAACCAGTAGGCCAACAGAATGGCGACCGACACGCAGAACACTGGAATCAGGGTGCTGAGCATTCCGCTCGCAATCCCCTGAATTATCACGGTCGCCGCGCCGGTTTCCGAGGCTGCGGAAACTCTCCTGGTTGGAGAGTAGCTGTACGAGGTGTAGTATTCCGTGGCCAGTCCGATGATTGTTCCGGCGACCAAACCGGCCACCACGCATCCGAACCAGAACCAGTTGTGGGTCAGTGTGATGGTGAGAATGGCGGCGAAGATGATGAGCAGTCCGCCGGCGGCGAATATGCCGTAGCGCAACGCCCACAAAAGCCGCTCGAAGTTGGCCTGCTCTCCACTGCGGACGACGAAGGTGCCCAGGATGGCGGCGATGATGCCGGCTCCGGCCAGCAGCATCGGGAACACTGCTTGCGAATGGAATGCGCCCGCGCCGGCAGCCAGCGCCACCGCGGAAATGATACTGCCCACGTATGACTCGAACAGGTCGGCTCCCATGCCCGCAACGTCGCCGACGTTATCGCCCACGTTATCGGCGATGACGCCCGGGTTGCGGGGATCGTCCTCGGGTATCCCTGCCTCTACCTTGCCAACCAAGTCGGAACCAACGTCGGCGGCTTTGGTGAAAATGCCGCCGCCCACGCGCGCAAACAGGGCGATGGAGCTGGCTCCGAATCCGAAACCGGCCACCGCCGTGATGTCCCGGAAGATTACATAAAGGATGGTAACGCCCAGCAGGCCGATGCCCACCACAGTTACACCCATGACGGTGCCGCTGGAAAAGGCGATACGCAGAGCGGGGTTGAGTCCTATCATGGCGGCCGCCGCGGTGCGGATATTCGCCCTGACCGCCACGTTCATGCCGACGTACCCCGCCAGGCCGGAGCAGATCGCGCCGACCAGGTAAGATATGGCGGTTGCCGGTACGCCCAGGTTGTGTTTAAAGATGGTGTAGTCCAACACCCCCAGCACGATGGCAACGACAATCACGAAAGGCACCAGCGACAGGTATTCGCGGCGCAGGAACGCCGACGCTCCGGTGCGGATGGCGTCGCCAATTTCGATCATGGTCTCATTGCCGCGGTCGGCGCCGATGACCCGATACGCGATGATGGCCGCAAATACCAGGGCGATGACCCCAGCGGCCAGTGCCACAATGATTGATTCCATACTCTCCTCTCCGTTTTCAGCTATATTGACCGACAAACGTTACGAAACTAGCAGAACGACGGGCAGGTGTCAATGAGAGCCCAATCTCACGCGTACCCGCTATAATCTGTCATTGCGAGCGCAGCGTGGCAATCTCGTCGCTGAAATCGCCGTTGTTGCCTCAAAGAGATCGCCACGTCGCTGCGCTCCTCGCAATGACAGTTGGCCGGTTGGTTTGACAAGGTGGGCACGTGTGAGCGGGCCGGATATTGTCGCCTCGGTCTGACAGTGGCTGCGGTAGCTATGCGTAGTCAGACAAGTTTATGATACTGGGGTCAATCTTTCCGTCCTGAATTTGCAGGAGCGCTACAGTGCCGGGCGACCCGGGAACATGGCGCCGGCCCGGATAGGTCGGGCTGCCCGGATTGATGAACAGCACGCCGTCGCGCCATTCAATCAGTTCTTCGTGGGTATCACCAAACGCCACCACATCCACACTCCCGCCGAATTTGCGGTGCAACAGGTCGGGCAGCCTGGAGGCCGGGTATTGCAAGCCGGCGCCGTCGGGCGTGGTCATGATGGCGGGGGTAGGCCACTGGATGTCATGCACCATGCCGATGCGCGTCCCGGCAACTTCAACGATGCGAGAAACGTCGGCGAGGCGACCGCCGGGTTCGCGGGGGTCTTCGTAGCCACGCACCGCCAGCACCGGCGCCACCTGCTCCAGACAGTCCAGCACGCCGATACATTCCAGGTCACCGCAATGCAGCACCAGGTCGCAGCCCTCCAGGGCGTTCAGCACGTTGGCCGGCAAGTCCCAGCCGCTGCCGGCGGAGTGAGTATCGGACACGAGGCCGATCTTTACCATGACACGTTAGTATCCGACACGTTAGTATCCCCAAACGCGTTGCATTTCGGCACAAGTTATCAGGTCTGGGGCGCCAGCGCTTCCAAAGTACCGAGCATAGTTTCGCGATCTGTGCCGTGGGGGAAGGCGACGATGGGCATATCGACGCCGTTGGCTCTGAATCTGCCCATTTTCCGCCGGCAATCTTCGGGCGAACCAATGACGGTGATGCTTTCGATCATTTCATCGGTAATGGCGGCGGCGGCTTTGCTCCGGTCGCCTTCTGCCCAGGCGGCCCGCACCGCATCGCCCTGGGCCCGGTAGCCGTACCGACCGAACAGGTCGTAGTAATACTGGCCCATACCGCCAACGTAAAACGCCATGTGAGCCCTGGCCTGGGCGGTGGCCTCCGCCAGCGCGTCGCCATCGTCGGTGGCACAGCACAGGATTTGAGGCGCGGTGGTGATGTCGGCGATGGAACGTCCGGCAGCCTCGGCGGCGTCGATCAGCGGCTGTTTGATTTGGGGGAGCTGCTCGCAGTGCATCCAGATGGGTAACCAGCCATCGGCCAGCTCGCCGGTGAGCTGTAGGTTGCGGCGTCCCAGCGACGCGACGTAGATGGGTATGCGTTCCTGAACCGGCGACACTCCCATGCGGAATCGTTTCAGTTCGTAAAATTTGCCTTTGTAATTGACGCGGTCTCCGGAGAGGGCCATCCGCACTATGTCGATGTACTCCCGGGTGCGCGTAACCGGATGGTCGAATTTGACGCCGTGCCAGTCTTCGATGACGATGCGCCCGCTGGTGCCCAAGCCCAGGATGGCCCGCCCGCCGCTGATGCAGTCCAGCGACGCGATGCTCTGCGCAATCAGTCCCGGCGTGCGGCTGTACACCGTGACAATGCCCGTGCCCAATCCGATGCGCTCGGTGTGGCACGCCAGCATGGTCAGCACGGTGAGCGCATCCCGCCCCCAGGATTCGCCGGTCCAGAAGGAATGGTAGCCCAGCCGGTCGGCGGCCTGGGCCACTGCAATCAGGTCCGTGTCGTCGTTGTTGTCGCGGCTGCTGAAGGTGAGGGCGATGGCGTCCATATAAGCTGTTGTCCCGGGCAGACTGAATAGCGGCAAAATTGTTGTGGAGATTTTGTTGTGGCAAGGATGACTTGTTGTGGCGATGTCGTGGTGGCGGGTTAGTTGCGATTTTGCCAGATGATGTACGGGTCCAGCGCGTCGCCGGTGAGGGATTCGCCCAGGGCTTCGCTGGTAATGGGGTAGGTTTGCGACTCCTGGATAACCAGTTCGCGCATTTTTTCGCCCCATTGTTTCACGTCGGCGGGTTCGGCGCGGCCCGAAAGCATATCGGTAAAGCCTTCAACCAGCTGGTCGACCGGAGCGGCCAGCACGGGGCCGGAAATGACGTACACCACGACCTCAGGCAGGTTTTCTTCGTCGTGGAAGTCAACCCCCAGGCGTTCCAGGATCGAGTTCATCGCTACGGCCCGCACGATTTCGTCCGCTTGCGTTGGCATATTCATCATGTGAGCGAATGGGTGGTCCTGTCCTTCCCGCAGCGAGATGGAAAATTCGTTTTCCACGGCCCGGTAATATTCGTCATTGAACACATCATCGGCGGATACCAGAGCGATTTTCGCCGGGGAGACGCGCAAGTCTACGGCGATGAATTCCTGCAGATGGGGAAATATAGCCAGGGTGATGTCGGGCCGACGGCCGTTGGGCAACGGGCCGCCGTTCAGTTCCTCGAACAAAGCTGCGCTCCTTGTAATTGGTAACGGCCGGCCAAGTCGCCGGCGGTTTAGCCAGCAGGGGTGATCAAAGTTGGCGAGGACGTGGGCGGGTTACGCGTTGACCAAACGTTTCACAGCGTCGGGTACGCCGGAAAGGTCATCTACCGTTTCATCGGCCTGCGAGTTCGGGTCATCCGGGTCTTCCGGTTCATAGAAACCTTGAATCCAGACCGACTTCATACCGATCCGGTTGGCGCCGACTACGTCGTTGGTAACGTGGTCTCCGATGTGGATCGTGGTCGCCGGCGTGGCCCCCAGTGATTCGATGGTCATCAGGAATATCTCGTCAGAGGGTTTCGCCAGCAATACTTCGTCGGAGAAGGTCAGCGTGTCGAAGTATTCCACGATCCCGTTCCGCCGCAGAAATTCCCGGAACGTGTAGCCCGGAGTCATGCCGGTGTTAGAGATGAGGCCAATATTCAAACCCAGCCGATGCACCGATTCCAGGGTTTGATGCGTGGCGTCGTGAAAGATGGGCGGGTATTCGAAAAATGATTCGGCGTACACCCTTTCAATCTCGGCGATGGTTGCTTCCGACAGGCGGTCTACCAGACCCTCGCTGACGAGGTTGATGAAGATTTCCACCTGATTACGGAAGCTGACGTCCTTGTTGGTGTCCCGGACGGCGCGGCAAGCGCGGTAACAGGCGCGATAAGCCTCCCGGATGTGGTCGGGGTCAAACTCCTCCCCGTGGCCGCGTAAAAGGTCGTGAGCGCCGTCCAGTCGCACCTGCGCCCGTTTTTGTCCCAGCTCCCGGTTGTCCAGGATTAGGGTTTGCCACAAGTCAAAAGTTACTGCCGTGATGGTGGACACGATGCAATCCCTGCCAAGAGAGAAGACCAGGAGAGAAGAAAATTGAATCGGGTGGGGGTTGGGTTAGCAGTGGGGTTACAGGGGCGGCCGTTGATTGTGCCAGTCGGTGGCCTGTTGGTAGGCGTGGGCGGCCCGTAGCACGGTTGATTCGTCGAAGTTGCGACCCGCCAGGTGTAACCCCGCCGGCAGACCATCATCCGCGAACCCGCACGGCACTGAAATGGCCGGGGAGCCGGTGATGTTGTAAACCCGGGTGTAACGGGTCAGCAGCGGCACGGCCGGCACCGATTCGCCGTCGATGTCGATGCGGCGTTCCAGAATCACCGGCGCCGTTACCGGTTCCACGGGGCCAGCCAGCAGGTCAACGTTTTTCAGCAGGTCGGCAACCTGCTGGCAAAAAACCTGCCGGGCCTGTTGGGCGCGCAGATACTCGCCGGCAGAGATGAACAGGCCCTCTTCCAGGCGGTCGCGTACCTGCGGGTAGAGCTTGTCGCCATCGCTCAGCAAAATGTCGCGATGCGCGGCGGTGGCCTCGGCGCTGAGGATGACGTTGCTGATGGCCTGGGCGTACTGGAACATTGGGAGGGACACTTCGACAATCTCGGCGCCCAGCTCACCGAGCACGCCGATAGCCCGGTGCGCCAGGTTAGCAACCTGAGAGTCGATGGGCCCGTCGAAATACTCTTTCACCACACCAATGCGCAGGCCCCGCACGTCGCCGGTAAGCGCGGCTGTATAGTCGGGCACCGGCACATTGGCGGTAACGTGGTCGCGGGGATCTGGCCCGGCGATGGCGTTCATCGTCAGTGCGGCGTCTTCTACAGTGCGAGCCATCGGGCCGGGATGGTCAAGGCACCAGGACAGCGGCGTAAGCCCGGCGCGGCTAACCCGGCCGTAGGTGGGTTTCAGTCCCACGATTCCGCACAGGGCGGCGGGAATGCGAACGCTGCCGCCGGTGTCGCTACCCATGGTGATGGTGCATTGGCCGGCGGCGACTGCCGAACCGCTGCCGCCGCTGGAACCGCCGGTAATGCGCTCCGGGTTCCACGGGTTGTGCATATGGCCGTAGTCGGCGTTTTCTCCGGTGGGGCCGAAGGCCAACGGGTGCATATTGAGCTTTCCCAGCAGTATCGCGCCAGCCTCGCTGAACCTGGTGGCAACGGTGCAATCCTGCGTGGGCACGTGAGTGTCGTAGATACGGGTGCCCGAGGTGGTGCGGACGCCGGCGGTGTGGAACAGGTCTTTGAGGCCGACTGGAATGCCGTGCAATGGGCCCCGGTAATTGCCGCGCCCAATGTCCTGCTCGGCGCGCCGGGCGGCGGCGCGGGCCTGCTCCGGAATCAGCGTGATGAAGGAATTTAGCGTCGGCTCGGTGGCTTCAATGCGGGCCAGACAAGCGTCAACCACGTTCACCGGGGAGATTTCGCGGTCGCGAATCAGGCCGGACAATTCCCATGCCGACATATAATGCAGTTCCTGGGCAGGCATGGCGTTCCTCACCATCGAAAAAGGGCTACGCTCTGAAAAGGGTTGCGGGTTATGGGCGTTGCGAGCGCTCGGCTTACCAGCCGTAAGGGCTTACTCCGCCGCAGCGATGAAGGCAGACGGTGATTCTGCGTCGCTGACGTCAATCTCGTACAGAATGCTGATTCCGCTGCGCATCATCTGTACACGCCGGCGCAAGTCCTCCATCCGTTCGACATCTGAAGTATCCAGACCGGCGGCAGCGGCCACCTGGAGGAACGCATCGAGGGGGCATTCGGCAGCGGATTCGGTAGACATAGTTGGCTCTGGATGCGCCGGGTGAGTGGGTTCATTAGACGGCCGGCGGACGTTGGTCATTATGGCGCAGGGCGCGCCGGTTGGCAAATCACCATCGGGTGGTTGAACGCTGGCGCAGGGACAATTCCCGATGCCCGCTATGGGCTATACTTTGTTGATGTGGCTCTAATAAGATGACGACAGCTAAGATGACGGCAGCCTATTGCACTTTCTGCGGCGCTGCGGTTTTGCTGGGTTCAGGCGCCTGCCCGGACTGCGGGCAGCGAATCGGCGGGCTGGATGAACCGGCCCCGTCCGACGGGGAGCAATGGGGTCTCTGGTCGGTGGGCGGCGGATTGGCGGCGCTCGTACTGACCTCGATTCTGATTGCAGCCGTGGCGTTTTGGATGCTGCTGCCGGCGTGCGATGCCTCGGGTGGACCGCCGGCGGAATGCCGCGACAAATCCTATGGCATCGAAATGTCAATGCCGGCGGTAACGTTGATTTCCACCATTGTCCTGGGAATTGCCCAGGTTACGCTGGTGTGGATGCTGGGGTTCCGCCGGATGCGCCCGTCGCCCCGGTTGCTGGGCTTCACGCGGCCCCAGCGGTCCCGGTGGCTGACTGGGGGCGCAGTGTTGGCGGCAATCTGCGCCAGCGTCGGATTTGCCCATCTGTACGGGCTGACGACAACTGCGTTGGGTTGGGATTTTTTGACGCCGCCGGAACTGGAACCGGATCTGGTGCTGCCCGGCGCGCTGGCGGCACTGAGTTTCGTCGCTCTGGCAATCTGGACGCCGTTGGTCGAGGAGGCTTTTTTCCGTGGGTTTGTGTTGCGCGGCCTGGTAAACCGATGGGGTTCGGCCGCCGGTCTGGTTTTGTCGGCGGCGGTTTTCACCGGGATGCACTTTTCGCTGCCGGTGTTGCTGCCCATATTCGTTACCGGTTTGCTCCTGGGGGGCTTATACTGGTACACGCGGTCGCTGTGGCCATCAATCATCGTGCACGGTTTGCAAAACGGGCTGGCGGTGTTGCTGGCGATTAACCTGGCCTAAGGCACGGCGTACCGGAAACCCGCTTTGCCACGTGCAACTGCGCTCCCGTGTTTGCACCGAGCCAAAAGACAACGAGGTTTTTAATGGCTGCAAATCCTCAGACACGAACTGACCGAATTGCCGACCGTTTCGCTGCCATCAAGGCCGAGAGTCGGCCGGGGCTGGTGGTCTTTATGACCGTTGGTCACCCGTACCGCGACGCCGCGCTGGAGATAGCTCCGCAACTGGCAGCTGCCGGCGCGGACGCCATCGAATTGGGGATGCCATTCAGCGACCCGATGGGCGAGGGCCCGGTCATCCAGGAGTCCAGCTTCGTCGCGTTGCAAAACGGTGTTACCACCCAGGACTGCCTGGACACTGCGGCGGCGGTGCGTCCGGACATAGGCGATACACCGTTGATTTTGATGGGTTACTACAACCCCGTCCTGTCCTACGGGCTGGAACGGTTTGCCAGGGCGTGCGCCACCGCAACGGTGGACGGGTTGATTATCGTGGATTTGCCGTCCACCGAAGCCGAACCGCTGGTTGGCCACCTGGAGCCATTCGGCATCCACCTGATTCCGTTGCTGGCGCCAACCAGCACCGACGAGAGCATTGCCCAATCCGTGCGCTTGGGCGGGGGGTTCGTTTATTGCATTAGCGTAACGGGTGTTACCGGCGCCCGCTCCGAGGTGTCAGACCGGGGCCTGGGACTGGTGGACCGGGTGCGGCAGCAGACTGATCTGCCGGTGGCGGTTGGCTTCGGTATCTCTACCCGGGAGCACGTGCTGGACGTTGGCAAGCGGGCCGATGCCGCGGTGGTAGGCAGCGTCCTGGTGCGGGCGTTGGGGGATGGCCCGCCGGCGGAAGCCGCCCAGCGCGCCGCTACGGTGGTGAGCAGCCTGTCCGGGCGTCGATAGCATCGGTTCCTGCGCCGGGGACGCATACGGCGAAAATCAGCCTTGAAGCCCGTTGACAACCCTCAAGCGTACCGGCTTTCACATTCCTGCGTACCCACTTTGACATTACTGCGTACTCACATTGTCATTGCGAGCGTAGCGCGGCAATCTCGTCGCCGTAGCAACGGCGGTTCGCCGACGTGTGTTCAGCCTCACCGGGATTGCCACGTCGCTAAGCTCCTCGCAATGACAGATCAACGCTGTGCTCCTCGCAATGGCAGATTAACGCTGTGCTCGCGGCAATGACAGATTAAAGTGGGTGCGGATGAGGTTGACAACCTGGTTGCGTCAGGGTAGTATTTTCTGCGAAATGAACGCATCCAGCCGTCAAATCACTCGGGGCTTTTATTACCCGTTTTATTATTACGCTTACCGCAACACGGTCGGCGTAAGTCCGGTGTGTGAAGCCCGATAATTCAGGGGACAATCACTTTGGCAGGACTTCAGCCGGACACGGGCTGGAGTCTTTTTTATTACGACAGCCTGAATGCCCCCGGCCACGAACGAGGAGGACACTCAATATGGTTAGTTCACCCGCGAAGGACGTCAATGTAATGAGCAACAACGCTTTGATACGACCTTCTGAACTGGAAGCCCGTATCCCGCTGACGGCCAGGGCCGAGGCATCGGTGCTGGCCGGGCGTCAGCAGCTGGAGGCGGTGTTAAATGGCGCAGATGAACGGTTCGCGGTCATCGTTGGCCCCTGTTCCATCCACGACAACCGGGGCGCGCTGGATTACGCAGCACGCCTGAAGCCCCTGGCCGACCGGCTCAGCGAACGGCTGCTCGTCGTGATGCGAGTCTATTTCGAGAAACCCCGCACCACCGTGGGTTGGAAGGGTCTCATCTACGACCCCAACCTGAATGACACCTACCAGATTGAGGACGGGTTGCACCGCGCCCGTCAGCTGTTGCTCGAAGTCGCCGAAACCGGCCTGTACTCCGCCACCGAGTTCCTGGACCCCATCGTGCCCCAGTACCTCTCCGACCTGGTGACCTGGGCCGCCATTGGGGCTCGTACTACCGAGAGTCAGACGCACCGGCAGATGGCGTCGGGACTGTCGATGCCGGTAGGATTCAAAAACGGAACGGATGGCGACCCGCAAACGGCGGTGGATGCGTTGGTGGCGGCCAGCACGCCCCAGGCCTTCCTGGGGATTGACCACCAGGGTCAGGCGTCTATCGTGGAAACCCGCGGCAACGACAACTGCCATCTGGTCATGCGCGGCGGACGCAGCGGCACCAATTTCGACTCCCGCTCCATTGCCACGGCGCAGGAGGCGCTTCGCAAGTCCAGCGTGCCACCGCGTATAGTGGTAGATTGCAGCCACGGCAACTCCAACAAAGACCACACCCGGCAGCACATTGCCTTCGAGGATGTGATTGCGCAACGCCTTGCCGGTAACAGCGACCTGTTGGGGGTGATGCTGGAAAGCAACATCAACCCTGGGGCGCAGAAACTGGCCGAAGACCCGTCCGTGCTGGAGTACGGCGTGTCCATCACCGACTCCTGCATCGGTTGGGACGAAACGGTAAAGCTGCTGGAGTGGGCATACGAAGAGCTGGGCTAATCGCCGGCCTTTCTCACCACTGCAACGAGTACGCACAGCCCTTTTCCGCTTCGCGGAGAGGGGCTTTTCTTGTTGCCGATGGGTTCGATTGCTGGGGAATACCAGGGGAACCGGGGCGCAACGGGGAGGCATCGCGGGTTGCCACTTGGGGCTGGCCGGCAGCCACCGTGATATAATTCCCGTAAAGGCCACATTGACGCGAGTGCCGCACATATTGTGCATCGACGCTCGCCTTCGCTCATACCTGTTACTGATACGAGGAGGCCGGCACATGTTCCCCACCGTTAGCCTCAACACAGAAGTTACCCGGGAGGACGTTTCACGCCTCCGCGACTGGTTGCGAGACCCGGAGGTCAGTTCCCTCTGGTACGGCAACGATGATAACGACGGCCACGCGTTGCACATCGGGTACGCTCCGGAGCAGATTACCGATGCCGATGACGAGGCCTGGAGTCAGGTTTTCCATCAGGATGAGCGGCGCATTTTCTCCCTGTACGCCACCGACGAGGCGCACATCGGGGAAGCGCAATTGCTGGTCGAATGGCCCCTGCAAGAGGCCCAGCTGTTCATCATGATCGGACGCAAAGACTTGTGGCACCATCATTACGGAACGGCGGCGTTGATTGCCATGCTGGACGAGGCGTTCGAGAACCTGGAACTGCACCGCGTGTGGGTCGATGTACCGGAATACAACGAGCACGCGTTGCAGATGTTCCGGCATCTGGGTTTCGTGCTGGAAGGGCACCTGCGTCGTACTCACCGCAAAGATGGAAACTGGTATGACTCCTTTGCCATGGGTTTGCTGACGGACGAATACCATCGCCGACGCGACCGGGTGCTGGCTCAATACAGCGCCTGACCGCAATATTCACGCGACCGTCGCACTCATTGGCAATGTGGGGATGACGCCAAACATCCAGCCCCATAAGGCGGGTGCGCCGGCCCGGGCGTCGGAGGATTGAACTATGCCAGTTATCACCATCAACGGAGTCATTGGCAGCGGCACACTGGAAATCGGCCACCTGGTGGCCCAGAATTTGGGCATCAACTACGTTGACCGCTACATCTTCTCGGAAGCGGCGCGCCTGGTCGGTTCACCCATTGGCCAGATGATTGAGAAGGAGCAACGCGTCATCCCCTTCCGCGAGAAGGTGGCCCGGTTCATGCAAACCGTGCTGGAACGCTCCGCCGTTGCCGGAGCCGGCGCCGAGCCATACTTCGGCCGGGGCATCGAAATGCTGCCGGCGGAGGCTTATACCGAGCTGGTGTCGGATGCGGCTTCAACCTCTGCCGTTCACGACCGGGCATTCATCGAAGCCACGACTTCCGTCATCAAGGATCTCGCCGCCGCCGGCGATGTGGTAATTATTGGGCGGGGCAGCAACATGATCCTGGCGGACACCCCCGGGGTGGTTCACGTCGGTTTGGTGGCGCCGATGGATGTGCGTATTGACACAATGGCCAAGCGCGAGATGTTCAATCCGGAGGAAGCGCGTGCCTACTCCGAGGAGCTGGAAAACGCGCGCGTGACGTTCTATCGCAAGTTCTTCCGCATCAATGCCAACGACCCAACCAAGTATCACCTGATGCTGAACATCGGGCGGATTTCTCAGAGCACCGCGGCTGAGATTATCGGCCACGCCTCCGCTGACATCGCAGGCGTGCCAGTGGGATAAATATGTTGCCGTCTGTCGCGCCTTTTCGGGCCACCCCGATATGCAGCAGCCAAACGATGCACCGGGCGTCTTCACGGCGCCCGGTATTTTGTTAGTCCGTCCGACCGATATGCGGCGCCTGGGTATTCCAGACCGGAAGCCGGTAACCGTTGCCTTCGCCTGGCGAGTAGTCAGCCGGATGAGCAGCCAGCCTTGATACCCATATCTGACGGCGGCCGGCCACGGGGTTCGTTTCCGGTCGTAAACGTTACCCTGCTGGGGCTGAATGCCCTAGTGTTTTTGTGGGAAATCGGGACCGGCGGGATCGGGTTTCTATTCGGCGCCGATAGTGTCTCCATTTTTGTGTTCTTCCTGAAGTTCGGATTCATCCCCGCCGAACTATCCAGCGGCATGGAATTTGAACGGTTGAATCTCGACGTGGGCCAAGTGCAGAGCATCGCGTCGCCAATCCCCACCTGGGCAACGATATTCACGTCCATGTTCATCCACGGCGGGTTGATGCACTTCGCCGGCAATATGCTGTTCCTATGGGTGTTTGGCGACAACATCGAAGACACCTTCGGCCACGTCAAATATCTGGTGTTCTATCTGGTGGCGGGCGTCCTGGCGACACTGGCGCATTACGTAACCGATACGGGGTCCCAAACGCCACTGGTGGGCGCGAGCGGGGCGATATCGGGCGTGTTGGGCGCCTATCTCGTGCTGTATCCTCGCAACCGCATCCGCACGCTGATTGTCTACTTCCTGATCACCGTCGTGGAGCTGCGCGCCGCCTGGCTGCTGCTCATCTGGATAGGCTTAGAGGGCGTGTGACAAATAGATTCAGGAGGGCTGGATCCGTTTGAGCATCAGGTGGACCATGGCGATATGCACCCAGGCTTCGCTGCTTTCGGTGCGCTCCTCATAGTCTTTGCTGAGCCGGCGACATCGACTGAGCCACGCCAGGGTGCGTTCCACCACCCACCGGCGCGGCAACACCTCGAAGCTGTGGCTATCCGGTTGCCGCCGTACCACGGTCAGCACCCAACCGCCAGTGGCCCAGGCCCAGGCCACCAATTGACCAGCGTAGCCAGCATCGGCCCAGATGACTCGGAGCCGAGGGAATCGGTTCAGCAACTTCACCAACACCAGCTTGGCGCCGTCCCGATCCTGGATATTGGCGGCATGAACCACCACGGCCAGCAGTAATCCCATGGTGTCCACTACAATGTGCCGCTTGCGTCCGGCGACCTTTTTACCTGCGTCATAGCCGCGCCGCCCCCTTTTTCAGTGGTCTGCACCGACTGGCTGTCTATGATGGCCGCGCTGGGCGTGGCCTCTCGGCCCGCCGCTTCCCGCACCCGGGCCCGCAAGGCCGACTCCACTCGTTCCCAGGTCCCGTCATCCCGCCATTTGCGGAAGTACCACCAGACCGTGCCCCAGGGTGGCAGGTCATGGGGCATCAGCCGCCAGGGTATGCCACCGCGCAGCACGTAGAGAATCCCGTTGACCACCTCCCGCAGGTCGGTGGTCCTGGGATGGCCTCTGGTGGTGTCGGGTGGCAGCAGGGGAGCCAATTCCTCCCACTGGGCGTCGGTCAAATCGCTGGGATAAGGTTTTCTGCTCATGCCCCCAGCGTAACCGCCATCCCCTTATCACTCCAAGAACCGCCAGCGCACGTTTAGACCATTGTCACACACCCTCTTACAGGTGGTGCAGGGCCTGTTGTCCATCGGCATCAGCGACCAGGTGAGCACCGCGTTCTTCGCCCACATCGGCGGATTCGCCGTGGGCCTGGCAGTTGCAGGGGTAGTCAAGCTGCTGTGGCGGCCCCCGCAGGGACCAGCGGGCTATTACCGTGGCGGTGGCAACCGGAACCCGCAATACTGGCGGGGCCGTCGAATCGACTAACCATTAGCCCCGATTTTTGGGCGAACTAGGCTTCGGGGAAGGGGTTGAGCCCCAGTATATCCCGCGCCTGTTCCGGCGTGGCGGGTTCGCGTCCGTTGAGCCTGGCCATCGTTACCGCCCACTCTATGTATTGCGCGTTGGACGTGGGTTGTGGGTTGTTGGGCAGGAATGGGCTGTCCTCGAAACCAACGCGAATATGGGCGCCGGTGGCGATGGCAATGGCGCAAAGCGGGAAGGTTTGACTGGTGCTGCTATGGGTCAGCCAGGTTGACTCTGGGTAGTGCTCGCGGATGGTGTCGGTAATCAGCGTGTAGTTGCGGGGTGAGCCGACCATGTTCAGTCGTCCGTCACCCCAGTGGGCGCCGGGTTCCACGAGGAAATAGCGGCTGTCCCTGATGTAACCTTCGCGCATGAGCGTAATGGCGGCATTCAGGTTGCCGACATCATGCACCGCCGGCTCCGGAAAGGTGCCGCGCTGATAGCAGGCGTCCAGCGTGGCCAATATGTCCTCGAACGAGTTGGGACTGGTAACGGTGCGACGCTGACCCGTCTCCGGGTCCAGCGCCCAGCGGGTGCCCGTGCCGAGGTTCAGCGATACCATCTCCACGGGTTGCGGAGTCTCCAGCAGGTAGCGCGTAACCGCCTCCACCGGGACGTGAGCCTGCCGGGCGGTGGTATGGTTCAGGGCGAGATCGCACTGGGCGCGTATCATGGCGTCGGTCTGAGCGTACCAGGCCGGGTCGTAGCTGATGCCGCCGTCCGGAGTGCGGGCGTGGATATGCACGATGGATGCCCCGGCTTCGTAGCACCGAACGGCCTCCTGTGCCACCTCTTCGGGAGTCCACGGAACGTTGGGATTATCTTCGCGTCCGCGACTGCCGTTCAGGCACCCTTTGATGATGATTGTGTCCATAATTGCCCGCCCTCTGGGTTCAGTTTTGAGTTGCATCGCAATCGGAAAAGGTCGGCTGCCGGTGTACCGGCTGCCGGGTGCGTATGCTATCATACCCGAAGCGGGCCGGCTGGACTCGATAAGGCGCCCGGGCCGCTTTGCAGTTGGAACGGGCTGTATAAAAATCAGGAGGGAACTATGGTGGACTATCAACCCAATATGGTCTTGACCAGCGACCAAACTTTCAATGTCGTAGGAACCCGGCCCATTCGCCATGACGGAGCCGATAAGGTAACCGGCATGGCCCGCTACAGTGCCGACCTGAACTTGCCGGGAATGTTGTTCGGCAAAGTGCTCCGCAGTCCGCACGCTCATGCCCGCATCAAGTCCATCGACACCAGCAAGGCCGCAGCCATGCCCGGAGTCCGCGCGGTTATTACCGGCGCCGACATCGTCGAACCGGCCGGGCGAGCGTCCGACATGGCGGAAGGTGCGATGGTGAATTTTAAATTCCTGAGCAATAACATAATGGCACAGGAAAAGGCGCTGTACAAAGGCCACGCCATTGCTGCCGTGGCCGCGGTTAACGCGCACCTGGCCGAAGAAGCGTTGGGGCTGATTGAGGTTGAATACGAGGTGTTGCCACCGGTAATGCACGCTCGGGAAGCCATGGCCGACGGCGCCACGCTGGTTCACGAGCGGCTGGCGGCGTTCAATACGGCATCGACCCGCGCCGGTGGCGTGCTGGACGACGACGATAATTCCACCGGCACCAACATCGCCAACCATTTTGAGTTCAACATGGGCGACCTGGACGCCGGTTTCGCCGCCGCCGATGTGGTGGTTGAGCGCAGTGTCAGCACCTCCGCGGTGCATCAGGGTTACATCGAACCCCATAGCGGAACGGCGATGTGGCACGACGACGGTATGCTAACGGTCTGGTCCAGCAGCCAGGGGCACTTCACGGTGCGCGAACACACCGCTCGCCTGGTGGGTCTTCCCGTGTCTAAGGTGAAGGCCATCCCCATGGAAATCGGCGGCGGATTCGGCGCCAAGCTGGCCGTGTACATGGAACCGCTGGCGGCGCTGCTGGCCCGCAAGGCCCATGCTCCGGTCAAGGTTGCCATGAACCGCACCGAGGTGTTTGAAGCCACCGGCCCCACCTCCGGCACCGAAATATCCTGCAAGATTGGCGCAACCTCCGACGGCAAGATTGTCGCCGCCGACGTTAACCTGATTTTTGAAGCCGGAGCTTTCCCCGGATCCCCGGTGCCCGGCGCGGCCAACTGTGTTCTGTCTGCCTACGATATACCCAACACCCATATCGAAGGTTACGATATTGTGGTCAACCGCCCCAAGACGGCGGCCTACCGCGCGCCAGGTTCTCCCGCCGCGGCGTTCTGCGTCGAAGTGGCGCTGGACGAACTGGCCGAGCAGCTGGGCATTGACCCTATCGACTTCCGCTTGATGAACAGCGCCAAAGAGGGTACTCGCCGGCCCACCGGCCCGCTGACGCCGAAGGTCGGGTATATCGAAACTCTCGAAGCGACCAAGGCGCACGCGCACTATTCAGCGCCCAAGGGCGGCAAGCACCAGGGACGGGGCTTCGCCGCCGGGTTCTGGGGCAACAACACCGGCCCGTCCAGTGCAGTTGCGGTCGTAAATCCCGATGGCACCGTGAGCCTCACCGAAGGCTCGCCCGACATCGGGGGCACGCGGGCATCCATATCCCAGCAGCTCGCCGAGGTGTTGGGTATCCCGGTCGAGGATGTGAACCCCCAAATTGGTGATACCGACAGCATTGGCTTCACCTCCAACACCGGCGGCAGCAGCGTTACCTTCAAGACGGGTTTCGCCGCCTACACCGCCGCGCACGACATTCGCCAACAGATGATTGCCCGGGCGGCGCGTATCTGGGAGGTTGAAGAGGCAGACGTGGTGTTTGAGGATGGCGTCCTCACCCACCGGGCCGACGACCAGCTGCGCCTCACGTTCCAGCAGTTGGCGGCGCGTCAGGTTCCCACCGGCGGCCCCATCGTGGGTCGCGGCGGCGTGAATCCGGGCGGAGCCGGGCCAGCCATCGCCAGCCACATCGTTGATGTCGAGGTGGACGTCGAAACCGGCAAGGTGGAAATCCTGCGCTACACCGCCGTGCAGGATGCCGGCAAAGCCATTCATCCGTCCTACGTGGAAGGCCAGATCCAGGGCGGCGTGGTGCAGGGCATTGGCTGGGCGCTCAACGAGGAGTATTACACCAACGATCAGGGGCACATGGTGAACTCCAGCTTCCTGGACTACCGGATGCCCACCAGCCTGGATTTGCCCATGATCGACACCTGCATCGTTGAGATTACCAACCCGACCCATCCTTACGGCGTGCGTGGCGTCGGCGAGGTGCCCATCGTTCCTCCCATGGCGGCCATCGCCAACGCCATCTACGACGCTATTGGCGTGAGGCTGACCGCGCTGCCCATGAACCCCGGTAACGTCCTCGAAGCCCTGTGGGAAAAAGACGGGGCCTAAGCCCGGCGCAGGGGCGAATGATTATTCGCCCCTGTGGCCCGGCAGCCAACTACTGCGAGGGGACTGAATATGCCCGACGTATGGATACCCCCCCAGATGCAGCGCATCACCGGCGCTCCTGACCGTGTGCAGGCGTCCGGCGCCACCGTGCGCCAGGTTATCAACAACCTGGAAACCCTCCATCCGGGCCTCAAGGAACTGCTGTACGACGAAGAAACGGATGACGTAACCCCGGGCCTGGCGGTAATCGTTGACGGCGAGGTCAGCCAACTCGGCCTGCTGGAGCGGGTCAACGAGGACAGCGAGATGCACTTTCTGCCGGCCATCGGCGGCGGTTAGCGTCCGTTATAGACATCGTTATAGACATAGCGTCGGGGCGGGTTCCAAACCCGCCCCGACGCATTACGGGCAATCCCTACTCCGGGAACAGGGTCAGCACTGCGGTTAAGCGGCTCCCGTCTTGGCCTGCGGGAATCTCGCAGTTGCCGCCATCGGCAATGTCAAGACAGTGCGGGGAGTATGAGCTAACTGCTATCACGCCCAGGCCTTCGTCCAAAATTCGGTATTCGTCATGGTCTATGTCAAGGTCGCCCGAATCCAATTGTGCAATGATGCGGTGTATGTTGACATATCCCAAAAACTGCCTGGCGCCGGGTAGATGTTCCGCCGCCCGCAGATATTCGGCGTTGGATGATAGCGGAGAACCTGCGTTGTTTTGGAGTCCTACGATCGTCGTCAGGGTTTCCACTGTGCTGCTTGCCGTGATGTAACCTTCGTGGAGCACATACCCTGGAGCGTAAGCGGTCTCGCCCATTACCGGGTCAAGGGAAAACACTAGAGCATCCTCTTCACCGCCGAGGTCAATTGGTCGGGCGTTCACGCCAGTGTAGGTTTGCAGCAGCGTGGATAATTGGTTCATGGTGTCTTCCAGACCCTCCTTGCCGTCCTCGCGGTAAGACAGCATTGTCGCCACTTCAACCGGCGTATTGGCCGGATCTTCCTCTATCGCCGCAAAGGAGAAATCGCGAACGGCAATTACCATCTCGCCGGCCAGATGGTCGAACAGGTCCTCTTCCAGGTCTATATCAATTAGTACAGCGACGATTTCCAGCACGAAATCCAGCACGTCCGCCAGTGTGGAATCCGCCTCCAGATCGGGCAGGTTCAGGATATCTACGTCATAGTAGAACTCGTCAATACCCTGATTTATTTCGTCAATCATTTCAGCGGTCAAAACGTCGGCGACAGGGTATTCATCCAGGACTTTTCGCCAGTGGTCAACATCAGTGTCGAAAGTACCGGCCACAAAAGCAAGTGTATCGTTCGGCAACAGGTCGGCCGGGTCTGACAGGTCGGCAACAATCAGCGGATAGTCAATGCCGATGGGTATTACTATTTCCATTGTGACGCCCTTTTCAACCCATGCCGTTGAACTGGCAAGCCACTCCGGTTCCTGGGTCCCAAGCGCAGTTGTTCCGACGACTCCAAATCCGATTGGGTCAAGGTATTCCCACAAGTCTGAGGACCGCTTGTAATCCAAATAACCGGAAGCGAAACGACGTTCAGGAAGTGCCGCCCGGGCAGACTTAAAGATTTCGTTGGATGCCAGGGAGTCGTCCTTTTCGCCGGCAATGCGGTCAAGCGCTAATTCCAGCGCACTTTCGCCTGTAGCGAACACCAGCCAATCTTTGGTCAGGGCGTAAGCTGCTTCGCTGTCTTCCTCTATCACGATGTCAATGCCCAAATAAGAACCGGTATCAAAATCGGCTCCTTCGCTGTCCTCCATGTATTCCAACCATTTGACGAGAAAATCGTCGGCAGCATCTTGTTCGCGCACTGCGATCATCCCCACTATTATGGGTTCCTCAATACCGCTCTTGAAATCCAGCAAGCCTACTGAAATTTCAGGGCCGGCCCACGGCAATACATCTTCTTCAAAATTGATGCCGGTATCGGCCTCGAATTCTTCCTGCAGCTCGTCCACCAAATCGCGGAAAGCCGGATACTCGTTGAATCGCTGCCAAATATCCTGCATATCATTAAACTGCCCCTGTCCGGGAACGAGCGTCAGCCAGGCGTAGGCCAGCGTGTCGGGAGGGTAGTATCGCGCCGAGTATTCCGGCGGCTTGGCCCCAACCAGCAGCGCCAGAATCGGCCCGGGTATCGGGATCAGCCGGAAATACATCCCTGCGCCCACGATGATTAAGGCTACGATTACGATGGCGGCGATTGCCACTACCCATTTTATGGCGGTCATTGTAGTATCTCCGTGTGCCAACCGGCTTGGTATGTTTGGTATGTACAGTAGTTTAGCACCCGCACAGCGAACAACCGTTGACAAGCGTCCACAACCGGGCTACATTGTCAGAGTGGCTCAGGCCGCAACTTCTTAACAACCTATTCCCAGGCATCGGGCGCCAACAAACCAACTCAGGCTTAATGGGGAAGGCGGTGAAAGACCGCCGCGGTTGCGCCACTGTAAGCGGGAAGCCAGACGGTAATCGTCGTCGCCGTTACAACCGGATGGCGACGAACCCGGAAGGCCCAGGCCGCAAGTCAGGAATCCTGCCCGATGTTTTGCTGGAACTCTACTCTGCGCCCAACAGGGTCGTTCCCCTGCGGCATTCGACAGCCGGTCACAACGGTGTCGGTGCCCATGCCGCCAACCAGGTGGCATCCCGACCCTGGCGAGCGTGTTGCGCCAGGGTTTTCGCATTGCAGCGCCCACTCAAAATCACATGAACACTGCCAACACCGGAACCAAAATGACCGTGGTCGCCGTCGGCCCGGGCGACCCTGACCTGCTGACCCTCAAGGGGCGGCAAGCCCTGGAACAGGCTGACGTAGTAGTCGGGTTCAAGACGGTTTTGGATGTGGTGGCGGGACGCACCGGCAACGCCGACGTCCGGCCCATGGCGTACCGGGACCAGGAAGCGGTGCTGGATTACGCCCAAGAGCAGGCGCAACTGGGCAAGGATTGCGTGGTGTGCGTGTGGGGCGACCTGAACGTGTCCGCCAAAGAACTGCTGAATCGAGTGCGTCGGCGCGCCGATACCGTTGAGCTGATTCCCGGTGTGAGCAGTATCCAGATGGCCTGCGCCCGCGCTGGCATCTCGCTGGAAGAGTCGGTATTCATCACCCTGCACCAACGGTGGGATCGGGGTTCGGAGCTGGGTGAGCTGGTGGAAATGCTGAACCAGGGCCGGCGTAACGTCATTCTCCTGCCGCGCCCCTACGACTTTATGCCGCCCGCAATTGCCGCTAACGCCATCACCGATGGCGCCAACGCTGACCACCCGGTAACCGTGTTTCAACGCCTCACCCTGCCCGACGAACAGCGCTGGGACGGGACACTGGCCGAATGCGCCCAATTGCCCGACGACTTCAGCGATCTGTCCATTATGGTTTTCCCCCGCGACAGCGAGCACGACGACTAACCGATGGCTACTTTAGAACCAACCGCAGAACCAACCGCGCCCGCCACCCTGGTGCTGGTCACCACCGCGGACACCGACATCCTGACCGCCGAACGCGCCCTGGTCGGTATGCCCTGGGGAGACGCCGTGAGCGTGTACGCCTGCAATCCGGTGGCGCTGGAAGGCGATGACGAATCCGCTGAGTCGGCCCGGACTGAATTGCTGGACGCTGTTGGCCAGGCATCGGCGGTGGTGCTCCGGCTGCTGGGTGGCAAGCGCGCGCTGGGTCAGGTGTTCGACCCGCTGGTGGAAGTCTGCCGAGCGAATCGCACCCCGCTGATCGCCTGCCCGGGCCATCAGGAGTGGGACGAGGATCTGATTACGGCCTGCACCGCGCCGGTGGCCGAAGTCGAGTCCGTGTTCGCCTACCTGATGCGCGGCGGCGTGCTGAACTTCCGTAACCTGTTTCTGTTCCTGGCCGATACTTACCTGGATGGCGAATACGGACACGAAGCGCCGGCGCCCATGCCGTGGCAAGGCGTGTACCATCCGGAGGTTGCCGAAGGCACCTCGGTGGACGATTACATGGCGCAGCGTTATGCGGTCGGGCGGCCCTCAGTAGGGGTGCTGTTCTATCGCGCCCACTGGATGAGCGGCAACCTCGGCTTCATCGACGCGCTGATCCGTCACCTGGAAGCGCAGCAGGTCAACGTGCTGCCGGTTTTCTCATACAGCCTGAAGCACATCCCGGACGACGACGATTCGGCGCAAGGCCAGACGCTGACCGAATATATGGTTGACGGCGACGGCGTTCCCAGGGTCGATTGCATCGTCAACACCATGGGTTTGGCCATGAGCGACCTGGATCATCAGCAGGGTGGCTCCGGCGCTACGGTGGCAACTGGCTGGTCGCAAGCGTTGCTGGACCAGCTGGACTTGCCCATCTTGCAGGGCATCGTGAGCACCGGCAGTCGCGAAGACTGGGAATCCAGTTCGCTGGGGTTGGGCCCCGTCGATATGGCCATGAACGTGGCCTTCCCTGAGTTCGATGGGCGCATCATCACCGTGCCGGTGTCCTTCAAAGAGGAGACGCCGCCGGAGGGTGGCGGTCTGTCTGCCGGCCGAATGCAGCGTTACGTCGCCCACGACGACCGGATGGCTTATCTGGCGCGATTGGCTGCCCGACACGCCGCGCTGCGTCGCAAGGCCAACGCCGACAAGCGCATTGCCATCATCCTGAGCAACTATCCCACCAAAGACGCCCGCATCGGCAACGCCGTGGGTCTGGACACGCCGGCGTCGGCCATCAACATCCTGCACGCCCTGAAACGCGCCGGTTACCACGTGGTAGACATCCCTGCTGACGGCGATGAGCTGGTGCATCGGATGATCGAACGGTGCAGCAACGACACCGACACTCTGACCGAAGAGCAGCTGCGCCTCGCCGCGGGCCACGTCGAACGGCGTATCTATAGCCAATGGTACGCCGGGTTCCCATCGAAGGTGCGGCAGGAATTGCTGGAAGCCTGGGGAGACGCCCCCGGACAAGTGTACCGCACCGGCGACCGGTTGGCCGTCGCCGGCCTGCCGATGGGTAATGTGTTCGTGGGTTTGCAACCGCCGCGCGGATTCGGCGAAAACCCGATTTCGGTGTACCACAATCCCGATTTGACACCCACCCACCACTACATTGCCTACTATCGCTGGATCCGCGACGTGTTCGGCGCCGATGCGATGATTCACATTGGCAAGCATGGCACGCTGGAATGGCTGCCCGGCAAGGGCGTGGGGTTGTCCCAGGAGTGCTACCCCGAAGTGGCTCTGGATGACATCCCGCTGTTCTACCCATTCATCGTCAACAACCCCGGTGAAGGCACCCAGGCCAAGCGTCGCACCCACGCCACCATCATCGACCATCTGATTCCGCCGATGACTACGGCCGACGCCTACGGCGACATCGCCAAACTGGAACAGCTGATGGACGAGCACTACCAGTGTCAAACGCTGGACCCGGCCAAGCTACCCACCCTGGAAGGGCAAATCTGGGAGATGGTTCAGCAGGCCGAGTTGCACCGGGACTTGGGTGTCGATGAACAACCGGACGATTTCCTCGAGTTCATGCTGGAAATCGACGGTTATCTGTGCGAAATCAAGGACGCCCAAATCAAGGACGGTTTGCACACCCTTGGTTTGCCGCCCACCTCCGAGCAGATGATCGGCCTGCTTTGCGCACTGACCCGCCTGGATAACGGGCCGGTTCCGAGCCTGCGCCGCGCTCTGGCCGAGGCGTTGGGCTACGACTACTATGCACTGCTGGAAAATCCGGCAACCGCGCTCAACGGCAGTACGCCGGCGGTGTTGCAGAGCCTGAACGACGATGCGCCGGTTCGCAATTTTGGCGACGTAATCGAGGCGCTGGAAGGCTTGTGTCGCCGCGCCTACGGGACGCTGTGCGCCTCCGATTTCGCTGCGGCAGATATTCCCGACGTGGTCGCTGAATTGCTGGGCAAGGCAGACGCCCGAACCGCTGGCGTTCTGCGGTACGTTGGTGAGCACGTTTATCCGTCGCTGCTGAAAACTACCGACGAAATCGACAACCTGCTGCGTGGCCTGGAAGGTGGATTCGTTCCGCCGGGCCCGTCCGGCGCGCCGACCCGCGGAATGGTCAACGTACTGCCCACCGGGCGCAACTTCTACTCGGTAGACCCACGGGCGCTCCCCTCGCCCACGGCTTGGGATGTGGGCAAGGCGCTGGGTGATGCCCTGTTGCAGAAATACCTGGACGAAGAGGGCGCATACCCGGAGATGGTTGGCATCGTGGTGTGGGGCACATCAGCGATGCGCACCCACGGCGACGACATCGCCCAAATCCTGTACCTGCTGGGTGTCAAACCGGTCTGGCAAGCCGAAAGCCGGCGAGTGAGCGGTCTGGAAGTTATCCCGGTTGCCGAGCTGGGACGGCCCCGCATTGACGTCACCGTGCGCATCAGCGGCTTCTTCCGGGACGCTTTCCCCAACCTCATCTACCTGATGGACCAGGCCGTGGCGATGGCCGCCGCTCAGGATGAAGCTGACGAAGACAACTATATCGTTAAGCACGTGCGGGCAGATGCCGAGCTCAAAGCGGCCAACGGCGCGCCGGAAGATGCCGCGGAAGATGCAACGCAGGCAGTCGGCAATCCGGCCCTGTTCCGCATCTTCGGCAGCAAGCCGGGGGCCTACGGCGCCGGCATCCTGGGCGTCATCGACGAGCGCAACTGGGAGACCGTGCATGACCTTGCCGAGGTGTACACGGCGTGGGGCGGTTACGCCTACTCACAGCAGGATTTCGGAGTAACCGCGCGCCAGGAATTTCGTACCCGGTTTAGCCAGATCGTGATTGCCGCCAAGAATCAGGACAACCGCGAGCATGACGTGTTTGACAGCGACGACTATTTGCAATATCACGGTGGTATGATTGCGACAGTGCGTTCGCTGACGGGCCGAAATCCGCGCCAGTTCTTTGGCGACAACAGCGACCCATCCCGGGCGCGGGTGCGCGATTTGCAAGACGAGGCGCGGCGAGTGTTCCGCAGCCGTGTCGTCAATCCCAAGTGGATGCAGTCAATGCAGCGCCACGGCTACAAGGGCGCATTCGAGTTGGCCGCCACCGTCGATTACATGTTCGGGTACGATGCGACGGCGCAGGTCATTGAGGACTGGATGTATGAGGACGTTACCGAGGAATACGTCCTGAACCCGGAGATGCAGGAATTTTTCCGTCGCAGCAACCCTTGGGCATTGCGCGGTATCGTGGAACGGCTGTTGGAAGCCATCCAGCGCGGTATGTGGGAGAACCCGCCGCCGGAGATGCTGGAGCAATTGCGGGAAATGTATCTGGAAATTGAGACCGACATTGAAGCCCGCCAGGAGAGTGGAGCCAGGCAGTAGGCGACGGCCTGCGGTCAGGAGGATGTTTCGCATGGAAAACACGTTGGATTTGTTGCAGGAACTGACCCGGAACCCCAAGATGATGTGGGTAGTGGGCGGCGGCTCGGTAGTCAGCGAAAACCACGCTGGCGGCATCCGGCAGCCCGAAGTTCACAACGGTTGGGCTACGGTTGAAGCCGACAACTGGCACTTTCATCTGCAACTGGAGCAAATTGACGGCATCCAGTTCGTTGAGGCTATGAGCCACGGCGACCTGAAGTCCTACTACGTCCGGTTCTCGAAGAATTGGGAAGAAACGCTGGTGCGCTGCTACTTCCCCAATCCGCACCTGGACGACGATGAAAAGCGCACCGATATGCAACCCGACAAGCTGCAGGCCTTTGAAGAGGCCCGGGACCGTTGGGTGGGCAAAGAGGAGAACCTGATATTCGTGCAGCGTTAACCGCCGCATCAACCGCGCCGACGGTGCGCTTGAGGTTGTGATACCGCGAGCGAAGTCGTACAATGAGCAGCCGTTGCGCTGCGTAGCAACCTGCCCGCAAGGGTAATATGGCAAGAGGAGTAACACATCATGGCAATCATCAATCGTTTCCTTTCCACGACCAACACCGCTGCCTGGGCGCCCTGGCTGGTGGTGGGAGCCCTGGCGCTCTACATGGTTGGCTACGTTGACGGCGGCGTGCACGCCGCGGCAGTGGGATCCCCCGGTGTCCTTGGCACCGTGCATGAGTTCTTCCACCACGCCCGCCACGTTGCCTTTATGTGCCACTAGCCAAATAGGTGTCCGGTGCCCATGCTGCACCGGACAATTAGCTGAGGCCGGTTTCACCGCGGTGGCGCTCACTGTAGCGTCGGGAGGAGACCCGTGAATCCGCTGGAGCTGTTAATGTAACCCGGGCACGGTCAGTTGAATCGTTCCCGAGCTACCACAGCGGTCGGAATCACAGGAGTTATAACATGGATCGCATCCTCCCGACCGCCCTACTTATGGGCGTCATCATAGGTTTTCTCGTCGCCGCCTACATGAACATTTTCAATGTTCCTGTGATGGAGTGGGCTATCGACCTTGAAGGCAAAGCGGCGGCAGAGGTTGAAGGTGGCGAAGAGACGGAGCTGCCGTTGGCCGCCCTGACCAGTCTTGGCGGCCAACGGATTGGTATGAGCCTGGCGTTCGCCGTAATTGGCGTTCTGTACGCAGCCGTTTTCACCGGCCTTTATCATCTGATGCGCCGCGCCACACCCGGCTGGAGTCTCTGGGCGTGGGCATCCATCGCTGGTCTGCTGGGATTCTGGGCAGTGTCGATGTTCACCCAGATCAAGTTCCCCCTGAACCCTCCTGGCGTGGGTGACGAGGGTAGTTTGCTGGCTCGACAGGGCTTTCAGTTTATATTCATGATGGTTTCGGCGGTATCCGTGGCCCTGGTGCTGTACGGGGTGGGGTTCGTCAACCGCAACAACAGTGGCAACGCCCGCTGGATCCGGTATGCCGGCATCGGTCTGGCCTATGCGGTGGTGGCATTGCTCCTGGCCTTCGCCATCCCCAGCGTGCAAGACACAGTCCCGGACTGGCTGCCTCAAGAATTGACTATCTTGTTCCGCAGCTTCACCGCCGCCGGTCATTTCCTCCTCTGGATGGGCATTGCCCTGGCGACCGTGGGATACCGCACGTATCGGGAGCGGGGTATTCACGCCTTTCCGAATTCCGCCGCCGCGACCGGCTAATCCGCCGGCCGTGACCATACCCGGCGTTGACGATACGAGGTTCCGCTTGACCCAGCCAGATTCCTCCCGCGAACCGCGATTTCCCTTCACCGCCATCGTCGGCCAGCGGTCGATGAAGCGCGCGCTGTTGCTCAACGCCATCAACCCCCGCATCGGCGGCGTGTTGATCCGGGGCAAAAAGGGCACTGCTAAAAGTACGGCCGTTCGTTCGCTGGCGGCCCTGTTGCCCGAAGTTCCCGTCGTGCCCGGTTGCCAATACAGTTGCCGGCCGGACGCCCCGCAGCCGGTGTGTGAGTGGTGCCAGCAGGGCGGCTCCGCCGGGGTGGCTGCTTCAACCCGCCAGGTCCGCATCGTGGATTTGCCGGTGGGGGCAACCGAAGACCGGCTGGTGGGTTCCCTGGACATCGAACAGGCCATCAAAACCGGCGAGAAGAACTTCGAGCCTGGCCTCATTGCGGTGGCCCACCGTGGGATCCTCTACATCGACGAGGTGAACCTGCTCAACGACCATCTGGTGGATGTGCTGCTCGACGCAGCGGCGTTGGGCCGCAACTACGTCGAGCGCGAGGGCGTGTCAGTTAGCCACGAAGCGGAATTCATGTTGGTGGGCACCATGAACCCGGAAGAGGGTGACCTGCGTCCGCAGCTGCTGGACCGGTTCGGCCTGGCCGTGGAAGTGGACGGGGTTTTTGAACCCGTAGAGCGGCGGGAAGTGGTGCGGCGGCGCATCTCCTACGAGGCCGAGCCCTTCCAGTTTATGGACGGTTGGGAAGCAGCGGAAGGTTCTGAACGCGCGCGCATCATCAGCAGTCAGCAGCGGTTGCCGGATGTGGTGGTGCCCGAAGAGATTCTGGAGCTCATCACCGATATTTGCGCCGAGTACCAGGTTGATGGCCTGCGCGGGGACATCGTAATGTACAAAACGGCCAGCACTATTGCCGCCTACGAAGGCCGCACGGTTGTCAACGTAGAAGATGTGCGGGAAGCGGCATTGATGGCATTGCTGCATCGGCAACGTCGCCAGCCCTTCCAGCAGCCGCATTTGGTTACCGAGCAACTCGATAATATGCTGGAAGAGTTCCAGAACCAGTCCCGCGACCGGGAATCATCACAAGGTGATGACTCGGGTAACGAAGACAGCGGCGACGGAGAAGGTGATAGTCCGCCGCCCCCGCCAGATGTAGCAGACGAACCGGATGACGGCGCCGACCCGCCTCACGACGACAACGCCGGCGCCGGCGACGAGTGGTACGAAGTAGGCGACCCATACGCCGTCCAGAACCTGCCGGTTCAGCCTCCCGACCGCCGCGCCCGCCGCGCCTCCGGACGCCGCGCCACCTCGGTTAGCAGCGACTCATCCGGGCGTTACGTGGGTGCCCGTGAGCCACGGGCTGCCGTCACCGATCTGGCTCTGGATGCCACGTTGCGAGCGGCAGCGCCGCATCAAAACACCCGCCGCCTGGTCGCTGGCCCGGACGCCGGCGCCTTCCTGATCGAACCGTGGGACGTGCGGGAGAAGGTGCGCGAAACCCACACCGGCAGCCTGATTCTCTTCGTGGTGGACGCCAGCGGTTCAATGGGCGCCCAACGCCGCATGGTCGCCGTGAAGGGGGCGGTGATGTCGTTGCTGCTGGACGCATACCAAAGACGCGATCGGGTCGGGTTGATCGCCTTCCGGGGCACGTCGGCGCAACTGCTGTTGCCACCCACCGGTAGCGTGGAAATGGCGCAGTGGCAGCTCCAGGATATGCCCACCGGCGGTCGCACGCCGCTCGCCAGCGGCCTCTATCTGGCCATGGAAGTGCTGGAAAGGGAGCGGATGAAAGACCGGGACGTGCTGCCGCTGCTGGTGCTGCTCTCCGATGGGCGGGCCAACATGGCGATGTCCGGCGAGCAGGTCGGCTACGGCGCTTCTGCGTACAGCGAGGTGGAAAACCTGGCTCGGATGGTGGCCGATGCCCGCATCCCCGCCGTGGTGGTGGACACCGAGCAGGATTTCATCAAGCTGGAACTGGCTAAATCCATTGCGGAAGCCATGTCCGCCCGATATATCCGCTTGGACGAATTGGCCGCTGACAGTCTGGCGGCGGCGGTGCGCCAGGAGCTGCCGGCGGATGCCGCCACGGAGCCTGTGATACCATAATTGGCGGGATTCAGATGCCGGCATGGGCCGGTTAAATTCGCTGGTTTCCTGAGGTCAAAATGGCGCGCACCCTCCCCTATGCCGATATGGACAAAATCCTGTCGCTATCCAAGCGGCGGGGTTTCGTGTTTCAGTCCAGCGAGGTATACGGCGGCTTGGGTTCGACCTGGGACTACGGCCCGCTGGGGGTTGAACTGAAGCGCAACGTCAAGGAAGCGTGGTGGCGCGAGGTGGTTGTGGAGCGCGACGACGTGGTTGGTTTGGACGCCGCCATCCTGATGCACCCCCGGGTTTGGGAAGCCAGCGGCCACGTGGAAAACTTCTCCGATCCCCTGGTGGAATGCCGCCAGTGCAACCATCGTTTTCGGGAAGACCAGTTGGATTCCGACCGTTGCCCCGACTGCGGTGGTGAATTCACCGAACCGCGGCGATTCAACCTGATGTTCCATACCTTCATTGGTCCGGTGGAAGATTCCAGCAACGAAATTTTCCTCCGCCCCGAAACGGCGCAGGGCATCTTTGTCAACTTCCAGAACGTGCAGACCGCCACCCGCAAGAAGTTGCCCTTTGGCATCGGACAGATTGGCAAGGCATTTCGTAACGAGATTACACCGGGCAACTTCACCTTCCGCACGCGGGAGTTTGAGCAGATGGAGGTGGAGTTCTTTGTGCAGCCCGGCACCGACGAAGCATGGCTCCAGCGGTGGGTGCAGGATCGATTCAACTGGTACGTAAATTATGGCATCCGCGCCGAAAACCTGCGACTCCGCGAGCACGGCGTCGACGAACTGGCCCACTACGCCAAGGCAACTTACGACATCGAGTACCGCTTCCCCTGGGGCTGGGGTGAGCTGGAAGGCATCGCCGACCGCGCCGACTTCGATCTCAGCCGGCACACCGAATTCAGCGGGCAGGATTTGTCCTACTTTGATGACGAAACCCGCGAACGGTACATCCCCTACGTCATCGAACCCTCCGGCGGCGTCGACCGGGCCACGCTGGCCTTCTGGCTGGACAGCTATGACGAAGAACCGGATGGCAAAGATACCCGAACCGTGCTGCACCTGCATCGCGCTTTGGCTCCGGTTACGGTGGCCGTGCTGCCCTTAAGTCGCAACGAGCGGCTGGTCCCAACCGCGCGGTCGGTGTACGACCTGGTCCGGCGACGCTTACGGTGTCAATTTGACGACGCCCAAAGCATCGGGCGGCGCTACCGGCGACAGGATGAAATCGGCACGCCATATTGCGTAACCGTCGACTTTGATACGCTGGACGACCACGCCGTTACCATCAGGGACCGCGACACCATGGCGCAGCACCGGGTGCCCATCAGCCGCTTGCTGGATGTGCTGCAAGACCGCTACGAGCACGGCTGGTAAATTGCGCCGGGAGCCGGTATGACCTCGCCCAACTTCGCCAACCGCACCCTGTATCACGGCGATAATCTGGGGTTCCTGCGCGGGATGAACAGCGGCACGGTGCAGTTGATTGCCACCGATCCGCCGTTCAACAAGAACAAGGACTTCCATGCTACCCCGGACAGCCTGGCCGCCGGCGCCGGGTTCCAGGACCGCTGGCGCTGGGATAAAGACGTTCACCCGGATTGGCTGGACCAGATCAAGGATGACTGGCCGGACATCTGGTTAGCCGTCGAGTCGGCCAAGGGCAGCTATGGGATGGATATGGCCGCCTTCCTCGTCTTTATGGCCGTCCGCCTGGCTGAAATGCGCCGCATTCTCACCGACGATGGCAGTATCTACCTGCATTGTGACCCGACCGCCAGCCACTACCTGAAAATGCTGCTTGACGCCATTTTCGGGCCGGAGAACTTCCGCAGCGAAATTACCTGGCGACGCACTAACGCCAAAGGCTTGGCGTTCAAGAGCTATCCGAATAATCACGACACCATATTCTATTATTCCAAAGGTGGAAAATTCACCTGGAATCGCCCCTTTCGCCCCCACGACCCGGAGTATGTGCGTAAGTTTTATCGCCACGTAGAACCCGAAACCGGCCGCCGCTATTGCCTCGACAATCTTACCAATCCCAACTGGGACCGGCCCAACCTGACCTACGAATGGAACGGTCATACCCGAGTCTGGCGCTGGACGAAAGAACGAATGCAGGAGGCTCACGATAATGGGCTGTTCACTACACGTCTACCGGGATGGCGCGACAGAAACGCTATCTAGACGAAATGAACGGTATGCCGGTTGATACTATTTGGGATGACATCAGGCCGGTGCAATCCAGATCTAAAGAGAGTACCGGATACCCAACGCAGAAACCGCTGGCGCTCTACGAACGCATCATTGCCGCCAGCAGCAACCCCGACGATTGGGTGCTTGACCCCTTTGCCGGTTGCGCTACGACGCCGGTAGCCGCCGAGCGCCTGGGGCGAAAATGGGTAGGCATTGACATCTGGGACAAGGCGCACCAAACCGTCCTGGAACGTCTGCATAGTGAGGGGCTAATCACAGTGGACGGCAAAGACCGCGGGCCGGCGCAGCCAACACTAGCCGGCGGTGACGTTCACTACGTGACCGCGCCACTGCTGCGCACCGACGATAACGAAACCGCCATCCCCTACCTCAAAGTTAAAGTCCGTTTCCCCGAACCTCCCGGCCCCAAATACTCCCGCGACCAAATCTTTAATATCCTCATCGAGCAAAACGGTATCGTCTGCCGGGGATGCGACCGCCGCTTCGACGACCCGCTGTATCTTGAACTGGACCATAACACGCCCCGCTCCGACGGAGGCATCAATCATATCTCCAACCGCGTCCTGCTCTGCAGTCCGTGCAACCGCATCAAGTCCAATACGCTGACCCTCTCCGGGCTGCGCCGCGAAAACCGGCGGCGGGGGCGGATGGCCGGGCAAATTGACTCGGCAGCCGGGTAAAATTTCGCGGTTCCGCCCACTCGGTTTATCCGGGCCAGAATATTATGCCCCCCACAATCGTCGCCCAGGCCCTGCGTCGGGGGCTTTATACTCGCATTGTTGGTCGCCGGATACGGTTCTATCAGTCGACGCGCTCCACGATGGACGACGTGGCCGAGTTGGCCCGTGCCGACGCCGAGGAAGGGTTGGTAGTGGTAGCCGAGACGCAGACCGCCAGCCGGGGCCGCATGGGTCGCCGGTGGGTGTCGAAGCCGGGGAACCTGTACTTTTCGGTTCTGTTCCGCCCCAACGCCGGGCAACTGTCCCTGCTCAGCCCCATGGCCGGCGTAGCGGTGGCCCGGTCGCTGCGGCAGGTTGCCGGCGTGTACCCGTCCATCAAGTGGCCCAACGATATTATGATTGAAGGGCTGAAAGTCGCCGGCATTCTGGCGGAGAGCGCGTTGATGGGACCCGTAGTGCAATACGCGGTGGTGGGCATCGGAATCAACGTCGAGCTCGATGTGTCTACGGAGTCGGAAATCGCGGCCACCGCCGGGAGTTTGGACCACTTCGCCAGCGATGCAACAGACCGTTCCGAGCTGCTACGCCGGATTCTGCAACACCTGGATGCCCTGTACCTGGACCTGCGTCGTGGGAAATCTCCCGTTCCCGAATGGCGCCGGTGGCTGGACACGCTGGGCCAGCGCGTCACCGTAACCCATCACGGTAGCGACACCACCGGCGTCGCCGAGGACATCGACGCATCCGGCAACCTGCTGCTGCGCGACGACGCGGGCAATCTGTTGACCCTAACCGCCGGAGATATTACCCTACGCACCATCACCACATCGGTTCAATCAATCCAAAAATCCTGTTCATCCTGTTCATCCCTGTAAAAATCGGAGACCTATGCTTGAAAATCTGAATCTGGATGGCAAGGTGGTGGTAATCACCGGCGGCGGCACGGGCCTCGGGCTGGAGATGGTGCGCGCCCTCACTCGCTCCGGCGCCAACTTGGCCATCGCCGGGCGTCGTCCGGGGCCCATCGAAGTCGCCCGCGACGAAGCGCTGGCCGCCGGGCGGGACGCCATCGCGGTGCCCACCGATGTCGCCAACTCGTCCGACGCCAACGGTCTCATCGACGCTGCCGTAGGCCATTTTGGCCGCGTGGATGTGCTCATCAACAACGCGGCGATGGTGGGCGACAACGTCCTGAAACCCATCTGGGAAATCACCGACGACGACTGGGAATCGGCGATGTCCGTGAACCTGTCCGGCGCGTTCTACTGTGCCCGTGCCGCCGCGAAGGCAATGGCCGACGTTGGGAAAGGCAAAATCATCAACGTGGCCTCGGGATTCGGGTTGCGCGGCGGTCGCGACATCTATATGTACTGCTGTTCCAAGGGTGGCGTCATTCAGCTAACCCGGGTGCTGTCGTTCAGCCTGGCCCGCTATGGCATTACCGCCAACAGCATCGTGCCGGGGTTCATCCCGACTATCGATCCTGCCGCCGAGATCAACCGCACCCTGCCGCAATCCGGCGACTTTTTGCCCTCCGGCAAGTTGGGGCGCCCGGAAGAATTGGGGCCGATTGCGGTTTTCCTGGCGTCGGACGCATCCGATTATATGACCGGCGAGATGTTCATACTGGACGGCGGCGGGCTGGCTGCTGGAATCGCTCCCACCGGCCACGCTCCCCTGGCGCCGCTGGAATTCTAGGAGACCGATGCCACTGCCCGCAGAGTTTGACCTTACCGGCCGCACCGCCATCGTGGCCAGCGCCGGCGGCGGAGAAACGCCTCACCTGGCGGCGGCGTTGGCCGAAGCGGGGGCGCAGGTGTTCGCCGTCGCCCGACACCCCGAGAGCCTGGAAGCAATGCGGGATGCCGTGGCCGGCGTAGCCGGCGCCGCCGGCTACGGATGCGCCGGACGCTGGGATACGCCGGAGGGTGTGGCGGCGATAACCACTGCCTTCGGAGCGGTGCACGAGCGGGTGGACATCCTGGTCAACGACACCCGCAGCTTCTTCGCCAAGCCCGCCGCCGATATTACGCTGGAAGAATGGGACGAATTGCACAATCGCAACGTGCGGGCCACTTTTCTGCTCACCCAGGCGGTGGGACAACAGATGCTGTCGCAGCAGTACGGGCGCATCGTCAACGTGATTTCCAACCTGGCCGAACGCGGTATCCACAACTGCTCGGTGTTCAGCGCCACGCAGTCCGCAGTCCTGTCGCTGACGCGCTCGCTGGCGGTGGAATGGGGGCGCAGCGAAATCCGGGTCAACGCGATTGGTTCGGGCTGGTCAACGGAGGAAGAAATACCGCTGGAAACGCAGCGCGAGGAGTTACTGGTTCGCTACACCCCGCTGCGTCGGCTGGGACACCCTCGGGATCTGGCCGCGTTGTTGGTGTTCCTGTGCTCCTCGTTCTGCGACTACCCAACCGGGCAACCGATATACATAGATGGCGGGTCAAACGCCCATCCGTAATGTCCACGGCAGGCATGGTTCAAATGGCGCTTGGTGGTACAATAACCCTCGATGTCTACTGCTAACGTTGCCGCACGCGCAGTAACGCCGGTGCGCCGGCTGCCGGGGATGCGCGATTTGTCCGCCGCCGCTTGCCAGAATATGCAGGCGGCACACCGGCTGATTGCCGCCCTGATCGGGCGATTCGGTTATTCCCAGGTGGAAGTGCCGGTGCTGGAATCCACCGAGCTGTTTCTGCGGAAATCCGGCGGCTCCCTCGCCTCGCAGATGTATTCTTTCACCGACCCCGGGTCCAACGCGGCCAGTCTGCGCCCCGAGTTCACGTCGGCCATCATGCGACATTACCTGGAAATGAACGCGGGAGTCGCGCCGGCTCCGGTTGCCCGTTGGCAGTACGCCGGCCCGGTGTTCCGCTATGATGCCCATGATGCCGAGGGCAGCGGGCAATTCACCCAGGTAGGCGCTGAACTGGTAGGATCGGACAGCCTGCTCGCCGACGCCGAACTGCTGGCGCTGGCCGCCGGTGTTCCGGCTGCCCTCGGCGTTGACGGCTACCTGCTGCGGCTGGCCGACCTGGATGTGCTGGACAGCGTGCTGGACACCGTTGGGCTGTCTGAACGCGCCCGCTCTTTTATTGTTGCCCACATGAACCGCATCGGATCAGACGGCGCCAACGTCGCAACCACGCTGAACCGCGCCGCCGAGTTGCACATAGTGGCCGGCCATGACCTGCTGGACGAGCAGAACAACCTGGCTGGGGCGGTTGCCGGGCTACCCGATGGCGAGGCCCGCGAGGTGCTTGCTGGGTTCATGCGCTGGAATGGCAATTCGGAAACGCTGGTCGGGCAACGAACGTCCGAAGAAATAGTCGACCGACTGCTCCGCAAACTGCGGGGCGGTGATGACCGCGGCGCCGTGGAGCGCGGATTGACGCTGGCGGCTAAACTCGCGTCAGTTAACGGCGACCCCAAAGACGCCGTCGCTGCCGCTCAGGAAATCGTCGCCGGAGCCGGGGCAGCCCCGGCTCCGGTCAACCGACTTGCCGAGCTGATTGGCCTGATTGCAGATGACCCGGCATTAGCGGGGCACTTATCCGTCGACTTCGGCCTGGCGCGTGGCATTGCGTATTATAATGGCATCATATTTGACATAATATCCACGGGCGACCAGCAGAATCTGGGCGGTGGCGGGCGTTACGATGCGCTGGCTCGGGCCCTTGGCAGTCCGGACAGCGTTCCCGCCCTGGGATTCGCTTACACGCTGGAAAAGCTGATGTCGGTAATTCCAGGAGGCCGGCAATCACCCAGCGTCTCTGCGGCTGTGCTGGTTGCGCCGGAAGGGCCGGCAGCATATCGGGCTGCGTTGCGCGCGGCTGCCGAAGTGCGGCGCGATGGCGGCGTGGCGGTGCTGGACGTGGGCGGCGAACCTGCGTCGGACGGCGAATATCGATGCACCGTGTCGGTAGGGGCGGATGGCGTCATCGAGTAAACACGGCCCGCCAACGCCCACACGAAACGAGGAAACGCAGCACAATGAAAAACGCAGGACAATGATAAAGGTAGCACGGAAAAAGGTAGCACGGTGAGACTGGTAATACCGAGCGACGGCGAATTGGGAGACTCCACGCTGAATTTCTTGTCAGCGTGCGGAGTCAAAGTCAGCCGCCCCAATGCCCGCCGCTACACCGGCAGCATCCCATCGTTGCCCGGCGTGGACGTGCTTTTCCAGCGCACCGCCGACATCACCGGCAAGGTTGAGGAGGGCAGCGCCGAAATGGGCATTACCGGCCTGGATCGTCTCATCGAATACCGGCATGACGATGGCGCAGTGGTAGCCGTGCTGGATGATTTGGAGTACGGCCGTTGCGAGTTCGTGCTGGCCGTACCCGATTCCTGGCTTGACGTAACATCGGTGGATGACCTAGCCGACCTGGCCCTTGAATTCCACGAGCAGGGCCGGCAACTCCGCATCGCCACCAAGTACCCGCGTCTGCTACGCGGCTACCTGTTTGAGCGTGGCATCAACTTCTTCACGCTGGTGCCGGTGAGCGGCGCGCTGGAGGCGGCGCCGGCTGCCGGATACGCGGATTTGATTTCCGACCTGACCGCCACCGGAACCACGCTGCGCGAAAACCGGCTCAAGACGCTGGAAGGCGGGACGATACTGACCTCGCAGGCGTGCCTGATCGCCAACCCGGCAGCGCTGGCCAGCAGCGCCGCCGACCTGAAGTTGGCCCAAGCCCTTACGGAAACCCTGGAAGCTCACCTGCGCGCCGAGCCGTACTACCGAATCACTGCCAATGTGCAGGGTCGGTCTGCCGAGGACGTTAGCGCCATGATACTGGTGCGCCCCGACATCGCCGGCATCCGTGGGCCCACCGTCGCCCGCGTGTTCAGCGTTACCGAAGAGGACTGGTACGCCGTGTCGCTGCTGGTGCGTAAAGAGCGCCTGCTCGACGCCGTGTCCCACTTGCGCGAATGCGGGGGCGTGGACATCGCCGCCGCTCAACTTTCCTACCTGTTCAAGGGCGAATCGGTGGCGTTCCGCAATTTCCTCGACGGCGCGGCGGCACAACGACGGGAGGCGGTGAACGATGCCTAACCTGCCAATGCACATCTACCTGTGCCAGCAGGTCGCCACCGAGCTGGACTGGGGCTACGCTCACGACCACTCCGGGGCGGCCTACCTCGGTTCTACCACCCCGGACATTCGGGCGATGACCAAGTGGGATCGGGCGCGGACGCATTTCTCCGACCTGACGGTTAACGAGGTCGGCGCCGGCGTCAAGCGCATGTTTGAACTGCACCCGCAGCTGGCCGGTTCCGACAACGGCCTGACGCCGAATACCAGGGCGTTTCTGCTGGGTTACGTCAGCCATCTGGTGGCCGACGAGGTCTGGATTACCACCATGTTCCGCCCGCACTTCGGTACGGACGCCAGAGTCACCGACAGCGAGGTGGAAGCTCACATCTGGGACCGCGCGCTGCAGCTGGATATGGACAACAGCGTGCTCAACGGCAACGGTGGGTTGTCCACGGAGAACGCCGCTATCGCGGCTATGGAACAGATGCCGGCCCTGGCGTTTCTGGAAGACGCGCTGGTTGATGAATGGCGAGGGTGGGTTGACCGCCTGCTGGGTTGGGAATTCACCTGGGAACGGTTGAAGCGGGCGCTCAACCGGATGTATCGCGACAACGACGAAGTGCAGGTTGTGGTCGACGGGTTTTTGGCTGATATACCCAGCAGCCTGGAAAAAATCTACGAACGCATACCCAGGGACCTGATCGACACCTATCGCCAACGGGTCGTCGATGAAACCAAAGCGCAGGCGCGGGAGTTTCTCAGTGCAACTTAACCTCGTGCGTGGGCTGGCGGCTGCCGAATCCGTCCTGAAGCGTATCGACCCCCTGGACCTTACCTCGCTGCCGGAAGCGGCGCTGCAGCGCACCCGCGACGCGTTCGGCAAGCACGCCACCCCAGAATCGGCGGTGTTGCAGATGCTGCGCGACGTGCGGGCCGACGGCGACGCCGCAGTTCGACGCTACGCCAAACTGCTGGACAATACCGACCTGGACGATTTCGATGTCCCCAGGGCTGAGCTGGAAGCCGCCTGGGACGCCACGCCTGCAGACCTGCAAGATGCCCTCAAACTGGCCGCCCAACGAATCACCGGTTTCCACCAGGCGACCCGGCCCCGCGATTGGGTTGACCTGAGCGGCGGCCTCGGCGAGCTGGTGCGCCCGCTGGAACGGGTGGGACTGTATGCGCCCGGCGGAACGGCGGCCTATCCGTCAACGGTGCTGATGACGGCCATCCCCGCACGGGTCGCCGGTGTCAAAGAGGTTGTGCTGGTTACACCGCGGCTGGGCGGGGCTCCTCTAAACACCACCGTGCTGGCCGCCGCGCACATTGCGGGAGTAGACACCGTTTATCAGGTTGGCGGCGTGCCGGCCATCGCTGCCCTGGCCTACGGCACGGAAAGCATCGCCAAAGTGGACAAAATCTGCGGACCCGGCAACGTGTTCGTTGCCTACGCCAAACGCATGGTGCAAGGTCAGGTGGACATCGACGGCGTTTTCGGACCCACTGAAACCATTGTGCTGGCCGACGCGAACGCCAACCCGATATTCTGCGCCGCCGACCTCATCGCCCAAGCGGAGCACGACCCGATGGCCACCGCAATTTTGGTGACCGACTCCGAAGCCTTGCTCGCGGCAGTGGAGGCCGAACTCGACGCCCAGATTGCTGCCAACCCGCGCGCTGAAACCATCCGACAGTCTCTGGAGCGCCAGGGTCAGGTTGTCCTGGTCGACAGTTTCTCCGAGGCCATCGAGGTGGCCAATCGGCTGGCGCCGGAGCATCTGTGCGTGATGACCGCCGAGCCCTGGGCTTGGGCCGGCAAAGTACGCAATGCCGGCGGCCTGTTCCTCGGGGAGTTTTCACCCGAAGTCATGGGGGACTACATTGCCGGGCCATCCCACGTCATGCCCACCGGCGGCACGGCGCGGTTCAGTTCGGCGCTGAGCGTACACCATTTTATGCGCACCATGCCCGTGGTGGGACTGAGCCCGGAGCATTTTCGCGACTTGGGCGCCGCCGCGGTGCGAATCGCCGAAGCCGAAGGATTGCCCGGCCACGCCAGCGCGGTTCAGGCCCGGCTTGACCATCTGGCCGCCCAACAAACCCAGCGATAGCATCCGAAGCACCATCTACGTCAGGATTGGCCACTGATGCCTAACATAGAAGACCTGCTGCTGCCTCACATCTACCGGCTCAAGACCTACCAGGGAGTTGCGCCCAGCGAAACGCTGGCGGAGCAGGCAGGCATCCCCCTGGAGCGGGTAATCCGTCTCAACGGCAACGAAAACCCCTACGGCCCGTCGCCGCGGGTGGCCGAAGCGCTGGGTAACTTCCGCGACTACAACCATTATCCAGACCCGGCGCAGCGTAATTTGCGGGCCGCCCTGTCGGATTACCTCGGTGTGCCCGACGACAACATCGTGGCCGGCAACGGCAGCGATGAGATTATCGACCTGCTGATGCGGATGTTCCTCGCTCCCGATGACGAAATAATCATTCCAGCGCCAACGTTTGGGATGTATTCGTTCTCGGCGGACGTCGCCGGCGCCAATGCCGTGTCCGTCCCCCGGGATGAGAACTTTGACATCGACATCGAGGCCATCCAACTGGCTATTACCCCCCGCACCAAGGCAATCTTCTTCCCCAGCCCCAACAATCCTACCGGCAACCTGGTTACCGAGGCGCAGGCGCGTGCTTTGCTGGACACTGGCCTGCTGGTGGTGGCCGATGAAGCCTACTACGATTTCTGCGGACAGACCTTGATGCACCTCCTGCCCGAGTTCCGCAACCTGGTGGTATTGCGCACCTTCAGCAAGTGGGCTGGGCTGGCCGGCCTGCGTATCGGCGCGGGCGCCATGGACACCGAACTCGCAGCCACTATGATGGGCATGAAGCCGCCGTACAATGTGAACCTGGCTGCCGAAATCGCCCTGCTGGCCTCGCTGGCCGACACCGGCAACCTGCTGGAACGGGTTACCGCAATCGTCACCGAGCGTGCCCGCCTGTTCGACCTGCTGTCCGACATTCCCGGCATCAAGCCGTGGCCGTCGCAGGCAAACTTTATCCTGTGCAAGTTGCCGGATGGTCGCGGCTTGGACGTTTACGAGGCAATGTGCCGGCGAGGCGTATTCCTGCGTTACTTTGACAACGACCTGCTCCGGGACTACATCCGCGTCAGCGTGGGCAAACCCGAAGAAACGGACGCGGTAATCGCCGGCTTCCGGGCGGCGCTGGGAGCCGACGCATAATGGCGCTTGCCGAATCCAGCGTCCGCAGGGCCACCCTGGAACGCACCACCGGGGAAACCACCATCGCCATCTCTGTGGACCTGGACGGCGCGGGTCGTTACAACGTCGATACCGGCAACGGCTTCCTCGACCACATGGTGAGCCAGATTTCCCGCCACGGCCTGTTTGACATTGACCTGAAAGCGGCCGGCGACACCCACGTCGGCTGGCACCATCTGGTTGAGGACACGGCCATCATGCTGGGCCGCGCCTTCGGCCAGGCCCTGGGCGAACCGCGCGGCATCCGTCGCATGGGGCACGCCATCGTCCCCCTGGATGAAACGTTGGTAATGGTCGCCGTGGACTGGAGCGGACGGGCCTACGCGTCCGTCGATACGACCCTAGACAACACGATGGTGGAAACGCTGTCGGGCGACCTGATCGCCCACTTCCTGGAGTCGTTCGCAACTGAAGCCCGCATCAACCTTCACGCCAAAGTGCTGGCCGGAACCAGCCCGCACCACAAAGCGGAAGCGCTCTGCAAGGCGCTGGCCCGTGCGCTCCGCGACGCGGTTGAACCCGACCCACGCGCGTCCGGACAGGTTCCCAGCACCAAGGGCACGCTGAACGACTAGCTCAACATCAGGAAACCGCAGAAGCGACTTGCACCTCTGCGGTTTGTTTTGCCAATCTGCCCTTGGGACCGGGCCGGTCAAATCAACGTCGTCTGATTGCTATCCGCCGCGAACCGGTCGACCACGCCGGGCCAGGAACTCGGGGAAGGCTTCTTCAGCCAGAGTGCCCCGTAATTCGTTGGTCGTGAAGTCCTTTTCGTTGGTCCACTGCTGTTCCAGGGTGCCGCCCATGTGACGCAGGAGCAACCGCTTGATGCCGATTACCGACGGAGTGTCGTTGGTCGCAATCTGCGTGGCAACGTCCATGGTCTTTTCGCGCAGCCGGTAAACGGGTACCAGGTAGTTGAGCAGACCAATCCGGTAGGCTTCCTCAGCTTCCACGATGCGAGCGGTGAACAGCATCTCCTTGGCTTGGGGCCACCCGACCTGGTTGGTCAGCGTCCAGGTGGAATTGATCCGTCCGTAGGCCGCGGCCAGGAATCGGAAGCGCGCTGCATCGGACCCGATGCGGATGTCCAGCGACGATGAGAGCACCGCGCCGCCGCCGTAGGCCAGCCCGTTAATCATGCCAATAACCGGCTTGTCCGAGGCGCTGACTTCGTAGCCGCCGCGCTGCCGTTTGGCTGAGCGGCCATCCATGTCTTCCAGCGTCAGGGTGCCGGCGTTCATGGCGGCCTGGTCTTCGCGCTGCTCGTGAATGTCGCCGCCGGCGGTAAATGCCGGCACCCGCGGCGTGGTGTCGGCACCCGTGATGACAATGCAGCCAATCTCCGGGTCTTCGTTGGCGCGCGCCACGGCGTCGTGCAATTCCTCGGTCAACTGGCGATTCATTGCGTTCAGCACTTCGGGGCGGTTCATCGTAAGAAAAGCCACGTGGCCCACTATCTCCCGACGTCGTTCTCCGCTGCCCTCGAACTTGGACACCCGTTCTTTGTCGGCCAAAATAAACTCGTAATCCATCAATCCTCCCGAAAGACAATGCAACGCCCGCTGTGATTGGCCCGGCTGCATCGTAATTGTAGGGGCACACGGCGAATGTAGTCAAACGGAACGGATTCAGGGAATGGTAGCTAGCCCTGTGCAAAACTCGCTAATCAGCCAATTTGTCATTGCGAGGAGCGTAGCGACGTGGCAATCTCGTTCCCGTAACGACGACTGTTGCCCCGTCGAGATTGCCACGCTACGCTCGCAATGACAGTTTTGCACAGCCTTAGATAGCAAGTCGGATTTGACATTACCCCCAGCCGGCTTGATGATGGTAAGTGGATGGGCCTGATGCGGATGTTAACCTCGCGAATCCCGTTTCCTGTTGCCATACTGCGACGCTCAATACTGCTGATTTTGTGCCTGGGCATGGTGTGCCTGGGCACGTTTGGCTTGGCGGCGTCCTGGCATCAGGCCGACGCCCAGAGCCCGGCGGTTGTAGTCATTCGCGTTGAGGACACTATAAACGACGTCAAAGCCCGTTTCATTGCCCGGTCGATCCAGCGCGCCAGCGATGGCAGAGCCGAACTGCTCATTATCGAGATGGACACTCCGGGCGGGCTGTACGGCAGCACCCGCGACATCGTGGGGAGCTTGCTGGAATCCGATGTCCCCGTCGCGGTTTACGTTGCGCCGCGCGGCGCGCAGGCCGGTTCGGCTGGAACCTTCATTACGGCGGCGGCCCACATCGCAGCCATGGCTCCCGGCTCCAACATCGGTGCGGCGACACCCGTGGGGGGCGGCGGTGAAGACCTGGGCGAAACCCTTGCCGACAAGGTTACCAACGATGCCGCCGCACTAATCCGCTCCATCGCCGATGAACGCGGACGCAACGCCGATGCGCTGGAAGAAACCGTGCGCACCGCGGCGTCCTACACCGCCAACGAGGCCCTGGAGGCCGGCATCATCGACCTGCTGGCCGATAACCGTTCCGACCTGCTGCGCGCAATCGACGGGCGCACGGTGACCACGCCATCAGGTGATCGCACGCTGGCCGTCGCAGATGCCGAGGTCGAATTCATCAAGATGCAGTGGCGTGAGCGTTTCGTCAATTTCATCGCCAATCCCAACATCGCGTTCCTGCTGCTCATCCTGGGCGGGTTGGGTTTGATATTCGAACTCATAACGCCCGGTTTAATCGGCCCCGGCGTCGTTGGAGCAATCTGCCTGCTGCTGGCATTTTTGGCGCTGGGCAACCTCCCGTTCAACTGGGCCGGCATAGCGTTCATCGGGCTGGCTGGAGTGCTGGCAATTCTGGAAGTGTTTATCTCGGGCTTCGGCGCATTGGGCGTTGGCGCCGTGGTCAGCCTGGTCGTCGGCGGTTTGCTGCTGTTTGGCGGGTTGGGCAGCGGCGGCGGCATACCGGTCAATTTCCCGGAGGTTGCCGTCAGCCTGTGGGTGCTCGGCAGCGTGGCTGGCGTGTTGGCCATCGGAGCCGCCTATATTGCATTCGAGGCCATCCGGTCCCGGCGCGGGAGCCGCCTGGCACCGGCAACCGGACGCATTGGCGACAGCGACGGATGCAGCGAGACATCGCATCTCATCGGGCAACTCGGTGTGGTAACATCGGCGTTACAACCGAGAGGTATCGTCGCCCTCAGCGGCGAAACGTGGTCTGCCACCAGCAGCGACGGGATGTACGTGCCAATCGGGCGTCAGGTGCGGGTTACTGGTTCGGCAGGACTTTCGGTGACCGTGGAAGTGGTCGGCGGCGCCACGGCGTCCGAAGGTCAGAAATAACGGTAGAGCACACAACCGGGGCACTGTCCGCCTGTTGCGGGCAAGGAGGCACCTTCATGGCCAGCGGAATAGTAATCGTCCAGGCATACCAGCGAATGGTGGTGCAGCGTTTCGGCACGTACATCGGAAACAGACGTCCGGGCATACACATTTTGATACCGTTTCTCTATAACGGCACCAAGGTGGACTTGCGAGAGCGAGTAACTCGGGTTCCCACGCAGAAGTACATCACCGCCGACAACGTTGTGGTGGACATGGACTTCGTCATCTACTACCGCGTTATGGAGGACCAGGTGGACCGGACGGTGCTTGAGGTGCAGAACTTCGAGCAGGCCGTAATCAACCTGGCGTTCGCCACCTTGCGCGCGGTCATCGGAGCGATTGACCTCTCCGTGGCGTTATCCGAGCGTGAGCGCATCCGTGACGAGGTGCAACTCCGCATGGACGAAGTTACCTCCCGCTGGGGGGTCAAGGTGTCCCAGGTAGAAATCAACGAGGTTGACCCGCCCCAGGGCGTGAAGGCGGCCATGGAACGTCAGAAGTCAGCCGATGCCATCAAGACTGCCGAGATTACCGAGTCGGAAGGCCAGCGTCAGGCCCAGATTAACCGCGCCGAGGGCGAGAAACAGGCCGCCATCCTGCAAGCCGAAGGTCTGCGCCAGGCTGACATTCTGCAAGCCGAGGGTGAACAGCAAGCGACCGTCCTCCGCGCCGACGGGTTCAGCGTTGCGTTGGAGCGTATCTACAACGTAGCCAGCACCGTGGATGCCCGCACCATGAGTTTGCAATACTTCGACACGCTGAAATCGCTGGGCGCCAGCCCCTCCACCAAGTTCATCTTTCCCATGGAGTTCACTTCCATGCTCTCCCCGTTCCTCGGCATGGGCAACAACAACCCACAGGACGGCGGCGGCAACCGAGGCAATAACGGCAACGATGCTAGCGGGGATGGGGACAACCGTAACTAGCACCCGTGCGGTCGGGCATTACAGTGTAGGGGCAACTACAAGGGTTGCCCCTACTCATTAGTTCGCGAGTACGCCAGATTTGCCGGCTCGTAGCGAATTAGAACGATAACCTACGGGTTCACTGCGCCGGTCAGCCTTTCTTACCGTTCCCTTTGGCAACTTTATCCTGAAGCGCCTTCTTGCGCTTCTTCTCTACGATAGATTCCAGCTCCTCTATCGAAAGGGTCTCCGCTACTTGTCTTCTAAAGCCTGGAGTCGTCTTGGCGAAGAGCATTTTGCCTCCTGCTTTTAAGTCTATCCACATTATAACGGCGATTTCAACGGTTAGCCACGCCATGCAAATGCTGAATGCCTGGTCAACCGCGTCCTCGCCAAGCAACTCCGATATAGCCGGATTCAACCTGAGCCCTCCGAAATAACCTAATGCATCAGTCGATAGAACTCGCGCCGCCCAGAATCCGGCCCAAATCAGGCACAACCCGATGCGCGCCATGCGAGTCAGCGGAACCCCCGCCACCGATGCTAATAGCGAATCGTCTCCATCGACCGCGCTCCGGCGCTCTTTGCTGCCCACTGATTTAACCTATCACTTTGCGCGCCGCCACTCATATCGCCGACGGTGGCCGCCTGGTTCAGTCGGTGTTGAACAGGGCGGCCAAACCGCCGCCGTCGGCCAGCAGCCGGAGCGCGGCGGCGTAAGGCTCGGTGGTCCTGGCGTCGATTGCCGCCAGAATGTCGGCCATCTCCGGGTCGTTCTGGAGCAGGATGCTCACCCGGCGGTAAAACTCCTCCTGCACCGACTCCACGAACTCCTGCCGGCGGCGCGCCGAACGACGCTCTTCCAGACCGCCGCTGTCGGTTAGAAACGCCCGGTGCTCTCCAACGCTCTGCCACATTTCGGCGATGCCGACGCTGGCATACGCCTGGGTTTGCAGAACCGGCGGGTTCCACCCGGTGGAGAGGCTTGCCAGATGCAACATCGCGGTTACCGCGGCGGCCATCTGGTTGGCGCCATCCCGGTCGGCCTTGTTGATTACATAAAGGTCGGCGATTTCCATGACGCCAGCCTTCAGCGTTTGGATAGAGTCGCCGGACTCAGGCATCATCGTAACGATTACGGAGTCGGCAACGCTCATGATGCCCAGCTCGGTTTGACCCACACCCACAGTTTCAACCAGCACCACGTCCTTGCCGGCGGCGTCCAGCAACCTGACCATGCTTTTGACGATACGCGGTAGCCCGCCCGACTGCCCACGGGTGGCGACGCTGCGGATGAATACGCCAGCGTCCAGGTAGTGCCGCTGCATCCTGATGCGGTCGCCCAGCAACGCGCCGCCGGTAAACGGGCTGGTCGGGTCTACCGCCAGGATGCCCACCGTCAGATCTAGTTTCCGCAGGTGCTCGGTGAGGCGGTCAACCAGCGTACTCTTGCCCACGCCGGGCGGCCCGGTGATGCCCACCGTGTAGGCGCGTCCGGTGTGGGGATCCAGCTGTTCCATCGCCGGCGCAGCCGCCGGGTCGCCCCGCTCCACCATCGTGAGTAGTCGGGAAAGGGCCCGCAGTTCGCCACGCAACACTCGGTCAGCCAGGTCATTCATCGAAATCACGTCGTCGGAAATCGTAACATTTGCGCCGAAACACGACGACCAATCTAACACCGCCGCCATTGCCGGTCAACGTATTGGCCCCCGGTTCCTACGCGTACCCGCTTTAGTCTGTCATTGCGGGGAGCATAGCGACGTGGCAATGTCGGTGAGGCTGAACACAGGTCGACGAACCGCCGTTGCTACGGCGACGGGATTGCCACGCTACGCTCGCAATGACAAAGTTGGTACGCGTGAGTCCCGATTCCCTTAACAACGCCCCGCCGAGCGGTTATCATCAACGGCAGATTCAGACGTAATACCAACAATACAGAGGTAAACAAAATGGTTGTGCCATCAAACACGCTGGAAGGCAAAGTGGCGATTGTAACCGGAGCGGCCAGCCCCATCGGAATGGGTCGGTCGATCACCACCGGACTCGTGAGAGCAGGCGCTCGGGTCGCCATGCTCGACATCAACGAGGACTGGCTGGACCAGACCGCCAACGATATGCGCGAGCTGGGCGGCGACGATGCCGTGTTGCCCATCATCGCTGACGTTACCGATCCCGAATCAGTGCGCAACGCGGTGGGACGTACTATCAGCGAGATGGGCGGACTGCACATTCTGGTCAACAACGCTGGCATTAATCCACGCACCGCCGGCTTCACCTCCAGTGGAGCCTCCGGGAGTCGCACCGACTATTGGGACATTGCTCCGGAGGCCTGGTTGCGGGTCATCGCCGTGAACCTGAGCGGCCCCTTCATAATGTCCCACGCCGTGGCCGGGCACATGATTGAGCAGGGCTACGGGCGCATCATCGGCGTTACCACCAGCATGGACACCATGTGGCGCAAGGGCGGCGCGCCCTACGGCCCCTCGAAGGCAGGCCACGAGGCGCTCGTTGCCATTATGTCGCAGGACCTGGAGGGCAGCGGAGTTACCGCCAACGTGCTGACGCCAGGAGGTGCCACGGCCACGAACATGGTGCTGCCGCCGGAAGGTTCCAGCGCCAGCACCCTGATTCAACCCGAAGTCATGCAGGCTCCCGTGGTGTGGATTGCATCCGAGGACGCCAGCGACTGGAACGGCCGGCGCATCATTGCGTATCACTGGGACGAGTCGCTGCCCCTGGCTGAGCGGTTGGAAAAATGCGGCGCACCGGCGGCCTGGCCCCAACTCGGGTTGCAGGCCGTGCATCCGGATTGGTACGGCAGAGGTTAAGGCAGCCTAGAAACCCGATACGTAGGGGCGAATAATAATTCGCCCCTACCTGACACGTAAAAAACGTGGGGCGGGTTTCAACCCGCCCCGTTTTCCGGTGTCGATTGGCCTTTCGGTCAGTTATCCAACGGCGAGGGTCTCGGCGTCAGTGATGAAAGCGTTCGTTTCCCTGATACGGCGCTCGGTGTGAGGGCCGCACATTCCGTTGTAGAAGCAGGATCCGTGCAGGTAGCTGATACGGGTGAAGTAACGCCCAACCAGGTTCTCCGCGCTAGGCATCTGACTGGCGAGTTCGAGAAGCCCCTCGGTGGTGAAGGCCGTTGTTTCCGGTTCGTCACCCGTGCGCGCTAATATGAGGGCGTCGGTGGCTCGCTTGGTGGCGCACCAAGCTTTCTCGGCGGCGTCGCGGATGTCGCCGTGTTCAAGTCGTTCGAGAGCCTGGGCGTGAACCAATCTGGCGTCTGCGAAAAGTTCGTCAACCCGGTCCTTGATTGAAGCGGTAGTCATGTATTGGCTGCTCAAGTTTGGTAAGGGTACTTGTCCCAAGAGGGAACTGAAGGTGTCAATCCAAGCACAGATGGCCGTCGCCGCAATTACAGAACGGCACTCCTTGATATCTGGACGCAATCCCCATTCTTACCTATGCTTACCACACGGTATAAGGGGAGGATCGAAGATGCAATCAGTGTCTGAAACCGCTGTCGAAGCCCACCGCGCCGGGTTTGATTAGCAGGTCGGGCCGGTTGCCCCAGCGTTTCAGGAACCGGCCGAAATTTTTGCGGCTCAATTCGTCGCGCTGGTTCCCATCCAGCTCTTCCCACTGTCGATGTTCGTGGCGAACCAAAGCCAACTTGCTGTCGCACACGACGCGGAAGCCGGCGTTTTTGAACTGGAAGCAATAGTCGATGTCCAAGTTCCGGTAAAAGCGGAAAGACTCGTGCATCAGGCCCACCGCAGGCATATCGGCCCGTCGGAAGGCCATGCAATAAGCCTGCATCGCGTCGGCGTCGCCTTCCTCCACCTCTTCGTGGAAGTGCTGCATATCGTCGGTGGTCAGGCCATACGGCCCGAACACCCCCACGGTTTGGTCTGACAGATGCTCGGCCACCGGCGCCAGTATGTCGCCCACCACCTCGGTCGATGCGTCAATCAGTATGACGTAGCGGCCGCGGGCCTGCTTGATGGCGATGTTCTTGCCGGCTGCGTCGCCCACCACGTGGTCGCAGTGGATGACTTTCAGGTTTTCGTGTTGCCGCTGCGCCTCTTCCAGGTAATCGGCGGTGCCGTCGGTAGATCCGTTGTCAACCACAACGACTTCCGCCGACGCGCCGGCCGTGTGCTTCAGGATGGCTTCCACGCAGCGGCGCACGTCGTCAACGTAGTCGTAGGCGTTGAGCAGGAAGGAGTATTCGTACAGGTCGGGCTGGTCCAGCAGCGAAGGCACTTCTCTCGATGCAGACACTGATGACCAGCGCGATTCCTGGCGTTCCAGCGGTGTTTGAGGTCGCACGCGGGTATCGCCGGCCGTGTCTTCAACCACCAGTCCGCTTGACTTCGCGTCCGAGCGCAGCGCGTCGGCGGCGTCAAAAGCGGCCTGCTGGCGCAACGCCAACCGGCGGGCGATGAGTTCTTCGCGATCGGGTCCGATGTCGTATTGAACCGGCACGTCGTCCAGATTGAGGCCAAACACCCGGTCGAAGTCCAGAATCAAATCCAGCTTGTCCGCCGACGGCAGGTGCGAGCTGACCATGTCCCAGGTGATGGCCAGTCCGCGGGGCAGGTCCAGATCATTGCGAACCGCCTCCCAGAAGCGATTGCGCCATTCGTTAACCACGCCCTGGTCTTCCAGGCGAGCCCCATTGTTGTCGGGGGAGTACTGCCAGTTCCAGACGCGGTTCCGCAGGTTGGTCAGGGCTTTCTCAGCGGCGCGCAAGGACGTGAACGTGAAGTTCATCCGGTGCCGGTAACGAACCGTCATGCACAGGTAGCGGAACGCCAGCGGGTCGAACCCGCGGGCGGCCAGGTCTTCGATGAGGAACACGTTGCCGGCGGATTTGGCCATCTTGGCGCCGTCGGCGAGCAGATGCTGTCCGTGTACCCAGTAGTTGACGTGCTGGTCGCCGAACGCCCCTTCGCTCTGGGCGATTTCGTCCTCGTGGTGGGGGAATACGTTATCCACGCCGCCGGTGTGAAGGTCGAACCGTTCGCCCAGGTACTTGTGGGCCATCGCTGAACACTCGATGTGCCAGCCGGGAAATCCCTCTCCCCAGGGGCTGTCCCACTTCACGTCGCGACCCGGCTCGGCGGCCTTCCACAGCGTAAAGTCGCGTGGATCCTTTTTCAAAGGGTCAGCTTCGGCTCTCACACCTTCCAGCAGGTCGCCGCCGATATTATTCGACAGCTTGCCATAATTGGCGTAGCTGTTGACGCTGAAGTAGATGTTCCCGCCGGCTTCGTAAGCCGACCCATTGCCCATCAGCGTACCGACCATGTCCAGCATTTCCGGAATATGCTGCGAGGCCCAGGGGAACACGTGGGCGGGAAGGATGTTGATGCGCGCCTCGTCCCGCCAGAAGCAATCCGCGTAAAACTCGCCAATCTCCTGGATGGTTTTGCCTTCTTCCAGCGCGGCCATAATCATCTTGTCGCCGCCGGCTTCAACCAATTCCTGGCGCATATGGCCCACATCGGTGATGTTCTTGATGTGGTAAACCTCATTGCCGTCAACAGTCAGCACACGCCGAATCCAGTCGGCCATCAGGTAAGTGCGCAGGTTGCCGATGTGAGCATACCGATAGACGGTCGGCCCGCACGTGTACATTGCGACGCGCCCGGGCGTCATCGGCTTAATTTCCTCAGTGGTTTTGGTAAGGGTATTGTAAATACGTAACACGCTGCAACTCCGGCCGGAGATTGGTTGGCGTCAGTTTAGCAGGATAGAACGCGGATTGCACATCCGCCCGTGCCGGCATCGAACACCCGACTGCCCCAGAGCCGTTGTTACGTCAATCTCAGGTGTGTTGACAAATACCGTCATTCACGCAAAAGCATCGTCATTCCCGCGAAAGCGGGAATCCAGTGGCCGATCCTGCTTTCGCAGAAGTGACGGGTTGGTTTGCCAATTGTCAACAGGCTCTAGGGAGTTGGCATCCGCACGGCACCCGAGTCTTTAAGCGCCTGGATCTCCGTCGCCGAGTAGCCAGCCTCCGCCAGAACCTCGTCGGTGTGCCGGCCGAACCACGGCGTGGGTATTCCCAGGCGGGGCGGCGTCGCCGAGAGTCGTGCCGTGGTGCCCGAATGATCAACGCTCCCCCAAACCTCGTGCTCGCGGGTCACGATGAATCCGGCATTACGCACCACCGGGTCGTTCCGGTAGTCCTCCATGGTCAGGTTGGCCGTAACCGACACGCCGCAGGGCCGCAGCGTCCGGGCCCAGTGTTCAATGGTGTTGGTTTGGATGGCGTAGCCCAAAGCGTCGGCGGCGCCGGCGTCGCTGTTGGCCGAGGCCACCGGAACCAGCTCCGGCAGTTGCAGCGCGGCTTGCCAGGCGGCGTCGTTCGGGAAATGGAGGTACAGCCAGCCATCCGATGCCTGATACAGCCGGGAGCGGGCCGAGTAACCGCGCACTTGCACGCCTTCCAAGTCGGCGCGCTGGTAGCCCGCATAATCCAGGAAGTAGGGAGACTGCAACAGCCCGGCGGTGAGTGCCAGACCGCTGTCCATCGACTGACCCTGCCCGGTGCGGTTACGTTCGTGCAGCGCCAAAGCCACTGCGTATGCGCCCATCAACCCGGTGCCGTAGTCGTTGACGGCGTAGGGCGACAGCATGGGGGCGCCGTTGCGACCGCCGCGACGCACTTGCATCCCGCTGGTGCCCTGAGCCAGCTGTTCCCAGCCGGCGCGTTCCGACCAGGGGCCGTCGTAGCCAAAGGCGTTCAGCGAGGCGTAAACGATGTCGGGCTTGACCTTCCTGACTTCCTCGTAGCCGAGGCCCAGACGTTGCACGGCAGACTTGCGGTTGTTTTCCACAATCACGTCGGCGGACTCTACCAGCTTCCAGAACACTTCCCGGCCCTCATCGGATTTGAGGTTGAGCATGATGCTGCGTTTGCCCCGGTTGACATCAATATAGCCAATGGGGTCAAGGATGCGGGTGGGATCGTCAATCTTGATGACATCGGCGCCGAACTCGCCCAGAGTGCGCCCGCAGGTCGGCCCGGCCAGGATAATGCAAAGGTCGAGCACGCGAACGCCCTGCAAGGCGCTGAGCACGTCGCCGTTGGTATTGGCGGGGTTTTGAGCCGGACGCACCGGGGCTCGCGCGGCCTCCTCAAGCACGGCATCGGTGTGCTCGCCCAGTCGGGGGGCGCTGCCCTGGATTGCGCCCGGTGTGCCGCGCAGCCGGACTTGCACGCCGGGCTGCTTCATGGCGCCGCGCTCGGCGTCCTCAACTTCCACCACCATCTTGCCGGCGATGGCGTGCTCGTGCACCAGCCATTCGTCCACGGTCTTGCAGACGGTACACGCGCCGCCCTGGGCGTTGATGTCGGTCTCCCACTGCCAGGCCGTGCGCTCCCTGAACATCTCGGCAAACCGCTGTTGCCAGAAATCCAGCGTGTCCGAGTCCCCCGGCCGGCCAAACAGCGGCACAACTTCGTCAATCCAGTCGGTGCGGCCCGCGGCGGTCAGAGTCTGACGGGCGAAACGTTCGAACATCCCGTGATGATATATCCAGCGACCGTCCGCGCACTCGTAGGGATGCGACATCACCGAGCGCGGGAAATCAAACTGGTTGACATATTCGAAGTTGTTGAACTTGATGATTCGGCTGCCCATGGCGGTGAACATCGCGGAATGCAACGGCACCTCGATGCGCTGGCCCTGGCCCGAATTGTCGCGGGCGTTGATTGCCATTGCGACCGATACCGACCCCAGCGCCGCGGCAAATGTGCTGGCGATGGGCAGCGGGGTGAACAACGGCTCCCCGTCGCTCTCGTCAGTCTCCGGATAAAGGCCCGTCTCAGCGCTGATGACCGGATCCCACCCCGGTTCGTTGCGGCTGGGATGTTCCTCGCCGTAGCCGGGCAACGAGCAGTAGATTAGGCGCGGGTTGTCGGCGGAAAGCTCGTCGTAGCCGATGCCCAGCCGGTCGGCCACTCCCGGCCGGTAGTTTTCAATCACGACGTCGGCGTTAGCCGCCAGGCGGCGAGCGCCCTCGCGGCCGGCATCGGTTTTCAGATCCAGCACCACGGACCGTTTGCCCCGGTTCCAGGTGGCGAACGCCGGCTCCGAACGCGCCGGATCGCCGCCGGGTCGCTCAACCTTGATGACGTGGGCGCCCTGGTCGGACAGCAACATCCCCAGCATCGGGCCCGGAACATATTGCCCGAATTCCACAACGTGAATGTCGCGCAGCGCACCGGCCGCCCGGGCGTCGTTACCGTTGGTGGTCATTTTCCAACTCCTGATACGTGTGGTCCGATGACGTGAAATTCGACACCATCCTGGTTGAATGTGTCACCTTGCTGGAACTCATTAGCCAAAGCCATCGAAAGCGGAGAACAATCCGATCCCCATAACTATTAATACCAGTATGAACGCGACCAAGTAGAAAACTAACATCGCGCAGCCGAAGCCGATCCCGAATTTGAAACCGTCGATTATCCGGTCCATGTCACAATCGGTCGCACGCCGGGCGTGCAACCCCTACTCCCAATATCCCCTATATCCCCGGCATCAGCCGGTAGCGCCGGATGCCGGAGAGAACCGCCTCGGGTCGCAACCCCGCAGGCTGATGTCGGTGTGGCCCGATGCGATTGTGTCTGCAATGCCCTTGCCCATCGCCGGGCCCAGGAGAACGCCCTTTTTCTGGCCGCCTGTGGAGATGTACACGTTGTCCCATCCGGGCGCCGCTCCGATGATGGGCAGCCAGTCCGGAGTAACCGGGCGCAGGCAGGCGGTTTGCATTGATACGGTGGCGTTAGCCAGCGACGGCACCAGCCGCACCGCCATTTTCAAAATGTTCTCCCGCGCTTCATCGGTCAGCGTGAGGTCAAACCCCACCTCTTCCTCGGTGGAGCCGCACCAGATGAGGCCGTCCGTCTTGGCGTACATCGAACTGCCGCCGCCAATCAATTCGTAATCCAGGCCAGCGCCGTCGGGCTGCACACGAACAATCTGCCCTTTGAGCGGATCTACCGGGATGGCGATGTCCAACCACTGCTCGGCGGTGCGGCACCAGGGGCCGGCGGCGATCAGCAGCGCTCCGCAAGGCACTTCGCCGTCGGAGGTGACCACCGACTCGACCCGACCCTGGCCCAATCGCAATCCCATCGCTGAGGCCGTCTTCACCCGTGCGCCGCGTTTGGCGGCGGCGGCGGCCAGCGCTTGAGTGAATTCCCTGCCGTCCAGCGCGCCGTTTCCCACCGCCCGCACGCCGCCAATCACATCGGACGAAAGGCGCGGTTCAATAGATAATACGTCTTCGCGCTCCAGCCACTCCGCAGAAAATCCGGGCTCGGTGGCGCCGTTGAATGTCGCCAGCGTGTCCCGCAAGTCGGGCAGCTCATCGTCGCCCAACGCCACCTTCAGGATGGACGTGATGCGCCCGTGATAATCAATGCCGGTTTCAGCGGGCACTTTTTGCCACAATTCCTGATGCAATCGGAAAGACTGCAACGCCATGTCCAGCAGCGGGTCGGGCCAACCGTGCCCTTCCAGCGGATTCAGCCCGCCGGCGTTGTAGCCGGATGCTTCGGCGGCGATGCCTTTACGCTCTATGATGGTGGATGAAATACCCTGCTCCGCCAGGTAGTAGGCGGCGGCGGACCCGGCGATACCCCCGCCAATAATCACGACATCGGTGGCCTGACTGGTCATTGCAACTTCCTCTCTGATTCACTCTCGTCCAACTGCGCACGGTCTCCTAGTCTGACGGCGGCTTTTCGGTTGGCGCCAGGATATAGGATATAATCGGTAACCGGAGGTGTCTATGCCAATCTATGAGTATCATTGTTCGGTATGTGGTGCCGACTTCGAGTCCATTCGTCCGGTATCCCGCGCCGACGACCCTACCGAGTGCAAATCATGCGGGCAGCCGGCAACCCGCCAGATTTCCAACTTTTCGTTCAAGTCCGATACGTTTACGGCGCCCAAGCTGAAGCGTCGCCCCGGGGAAGCCTTTCGCGGCAACCGGGCCGCCGATTCCACACCGGCGCAGCCGCAACCCACTGATTGACCCGCTGCCGGACACCAGGGAGCCTTTACTGGCGCCCGGCCCGGGCCTCGTTGCAGGCGATACAGGTGCAGGCGGCCCGCAGCGTCCGGTAGGTATAAATGCCCGTGTAGTGGGCGTCGCTCCACAGGAATTGCAGGGCATACTGGCCGACCGGCAGCTGGTCAACGGCGCGCACATCCCGCTCCACACCCTCGGGGTCCAGCAACGCCCGCCCGGTCATCTCTTCGACACACGACGCGCACGGGCAGCGCAGGCGCAACATCCGGTGCGGATAAATTCCCCGGTGCCCATCATCCCAATTGATGATGATAGCGCTGCCGGAGATGTCCACGTCGGTGGGCTTGATTATTTCGTTAGTTGACATATCCCTGCGCAATCGTGGCGGTCGCTGCTGTTCGGTGTGGTGTCGTTTGGTAAAGCCGGCGTCGTTCGGATTTAGTCGTTGGGGTTTTCGGATTTAGCCGGTTCGGATATAAAGGGTGCATACCCGTCGGTTATCCGGATGGCCGGTTATCCAGATGACGGGGACTGCACTTCGGCCAGTCGCGCCGGGCGAGGCATTTCATCAGGATCGGTTGGAATTTCTATGATGCTGGGGCCGTCCACTGCCAGCGCCTGCTGGAACACGTCGGCGATGTCCTCGGGTCGTTCCACGTAGAAGCCGGTACCGCCAAACAGCTCGGCGTAGCGGTCAAACCGGGGGTTGATGGTATCGGCTCCCACGTAGCGTTCGTTGAACGCGTACTTCTGGTAAGCTTTTTCTGAACCCCAACAGTCGTTGTTCATCACTACCGAGATGTTTTTTAGCCCGTAGCGCACCGCGGTCTCAAATTCCTGGGCGTTGAACAGGAAGCCGCCGTCGCCGTTGAAGTTGACGACCGGCCGGTTCGGGGCGGCGAAGCTGGCGCCAATGGATGCCGGGAAGCTGAAGCCCAGCCCGCCCAGGTCCAGCGCCATTATCAGGCTGCGGGGTTGGTAGTAATTCAGCCGGTCTTGCCCGAAGTTAGGCGCCAGCCCGGCGTCCAGCGCGATGATGGCGTCCCGGGGCATCACCTTGCGCAGCTCGGCGTACACCCGCTGCGGTTTGATGTAATCGCCGGTCAGCGTGGCCTCGGCGGCGAGCCGGGTAGCGCGGGCGGCATTCCAGGCCGCCACCCGGCTGCTCCAGTCGGCGTCAGGACGCAGTTCGCCCTCGGCGATAATGCCGTTGATTTCCTCCACCACCGCACCGACATCGCCCTCCACACCGACGGCGATGGGGTAAATGCGCCCGATTTCCTTGGGGTCAATCTCGATGTGTACGATACGGGCGTCGGCGGGTATGAACCGGTGGTCAAAAAAGGTTGTCGACTGTCCCAGACGCGTACCGGCAGCCACGATAACGTCGGCATTGCGCACGGCATCAATCGCTTCCTCGGCTCCCAGGCGTCCCAAGTGGCCCAAGTAGTTGGGATGGTCGTTGGGCACGGCATCGGCTCTGCCGTAAGACGTTACGATGGGCGCTCCGGTAAGTTCGGCGAGGCGACACACGGCCGCGTCGGAAAGGCTCCATTCCACGCCGCCGCCGGCCACAATCACCGGCCGCTGGGCGGACATAATCTCCCGGGCCGCCGCTTCCACCTGCTGGCGGTCGCCGCGGGAGCGACCCTGGCCGGTGCGATATGCCGCCGGAGCCAGCAGATCCAGATCGATTTCAGCGCCGGGCAGCAGGTCGCGCGGTATGTCCACCAGCACCGGGCCCATCTTGCCCGACGTGGCGATGCGAAACGCCTGCCGCAGCGCGTCGGGCAGCCGTTCAATCTTGTTGATGGAGAAACTGGCCTTGGTAATGGGCTCGAACAACGCCACCTGGTCAAACTCCTGCGTGGAGTCCAAATTCTGGTGGTCGCGGGATGCCGACGGCGCCAGCACTACAACGGGGGAATGGGAGACGTAAGCCGACGCGATGCCGTAGGTCAGGTTCAACACACCCGGCCCGTTGGTAACCAGGCACACCGACGGCGCCCCGGAGATACGGCTATAACCGTCGGCCATCAACGCCGCGCCCTGCTCATGGCGCACCCCGATGAATTCCATGTCATCGCGGTCGTACAGCGGATCCAGAATGTCCAGAAACGAAGAGCCAACTATTCCGAATATCTTGCTGACTCCTTCCTGTTGCAACAGCTCGATTACGGCTGCTCCGGCGTTCATCCGCTCGGCCATTGGTACACTCCTTCGGTGACAATTGGGAGGCAGTGTAACATACGGGACGAGAGGCCCTGGCTCGAACGTTGGCCGTCAAAGCATCGCCCAACCAGCCAAACCACGCCATCCCGTTCATCCTGCCCATCCATGCAAGTAAATCGCCCTTCCCCGTGCTATAATGCGCCATCATCACAGAGGAGGCCATCCATGAGCACAGTGGCAGTGGAGGTAGTGTACCGGGGCATATTCCAGAAGACTCTGGCCCGGAACATCGTCCGCAGCATTGTTTTTGCCGCGCGTAAAGAAGGAAAGATTGGCACGGCATTTGGACGCTATGGTGACTCACCAGAGCGCAACGGAATACCGGCCAAGCAGTTCGCAGTGGTTGCTGATACTCCGGAAGAACTGGAAGAAAACCTGGCGGTTTACGAAGCTCGCGAAGTGGACGTAACGATTAACGTTGACGACACCATGTGCAAGGGCATCGAATCCTGGGCCTGGTACGGTTTGCAGCCCATCAACGCCCTCACCAAAGACGGCGGTACGCTCATCGTAACCTCCCGCCAGGACCCGTCGGCCCTGATCGAAGACATCCACCAGAAGGACACCGCCTACAACCTGGCCATCGTCCCGGCGAGCACCAGCTATTCGGGCTTGTGGGTTTACAAGGATGACCACACCGATGCCCGCATCCTCGGCGCTCTCGCCAAGGTCTGCCCAGATTTGGTCAGCCTGGAGTCCATGGTCGCGGCCATCGAAGACCAGGGTTGGGGCGAGTTGAAACAGACTTCCGCCCGCAACACGTTTGAGCGCACCGCCTTCCGGCCCGTCGAGCCCGGCGAGGGTAACGACGATACCCCGTTCAGCTTCGACCTGCCCGGCTGGACCACCATGGAAGAAGGTCTGGTAATCAGGGGAATTGAAGAGGGCGGCGGTTTCCGCGGCGGCAACGAGGGTTACCAGCCCGTCCGCAACTCCGTATTCAAGAAGTTCAGCACCCGGGCAATGCGCCCGGTAATCAACTTCGACACCTGTATCAAATGCACCCTGTGCTGGTTGCAGTGTCCCGATACCTGCTTCGACGTTACGCCTGAGGGTCTGTATGACGCCAATATGGATGCGTGCTGCGGTTGCGCCGTCTGCGAAGCGGTTTGCCCGGTTCCCGATTGCGTAGTCATGGTGAACGAGGCCGAATTCAACGATAACAATAGCCAATATGAACACTGGACACGAGACAAGGACGGCTATCACCAGTGGATGGCTGAATTGATCGACGTTCAGCGTACTAAAGAAGCCGACCGTTCCCACGGTTATCACAGCCCGGGCACCTACGAGTCGGAGTCTGAAGTTGCCCTCACTGGAGACGATGATTAATGGCCACGCAAGAACTGAGCCAAACCGAGCGTGAAGAGCTCATCAGCGGCAGCGAAGCCATCGCCATCGCCTGTTCCCTGGCCGACGTTGACGTCATTACCGCTTATCCCATCCGGCCCTACGACACCGTCATGCAGTATGTGTCCAAGCTGAAGGCCGACGGCGTTTTCGACTGCGATTTCATCGTGGCCGAAAGCGAACACTCCCAGTTCGAGATTGTGAAACACGCCTCCGCTGTGGGGGCCCGCACTTTCTGCGGCTCCAGCGGCGTCGGCTGGTTCTACGCCTTCGAAGCCATCACGGTTACCGCCGGTTTGCGTTTGCCGGTAGTGGCCATGGTGGGCAACCGCGCCCTGGATGACCCTGGCGCGTTTGGAGTGGAACACAACGACGCCCTGGCCGTGCGCGACCTGGGATGGCTGCTCTACTGGGTGGCCACGGCGCAAGAGGCCATGGACATTGCCCTGATGGCCTGGCGAATCGCGGAAGACTCGAGGGTATTCCTGCCCATGGCTATCTCCTGCGATGGCTCGTTCCTGACCCACTCGCAGGCCATCGTCAATGTTCCCACGCAGGAACAGGTTGACCAATACCTGCCCCAGTACGATCGGGGCCGCTTGCAACTGCATCCGGACAACCCCATCACCATAGCGCCTCAAGTCAACGAGGACTGGCTGATGGAGATTCGCCGGCAGACTGACGACGCGATGCGCCGCGCCAGCGACGTCATCAAGGAAGCCTACGCCGAGTTCAAGCAACAGTTCGGTCGTGGCGATGACAGCCCGTTTATCGAAGAGTACATGACTGAGGGCGCCGACATCGTTCTGGTTGGAATGGGTACGCTGGCGTCGCCGGTGCGTGTCGGAGTCCGCCGGATGCGCGAGCAGGGCATCAAGGTTGGCTTCCTGCGCGTCAAGTACTTCCGTCCCTTCGCCACCGAGGAGGTGCGCGAGGCGCTCAGCCACTGCAAGGCGGTGGGTGTCATCGACCGGGACTACTCATACGGTTCGCCGTCCTACGGTGGCGTACTGTTCAACGAAATCCGCTCAGCGTTGTACACGCTGGACGACCGTCCCCTGGTACAAAGTTTCATCGCCGGTTTGGGTGGTCGCGAAGTGCTCGTGCGCGACGTCGAAGAAATTACGGGGATGGTTCAGGGGTCAATCGACTCCGGCAAAGTGATAGAAGAAAACACCTGGATCGGTGTCCGGGAATAGGAGGGCCGCAATGACTACGATGACGCAAGACCTCCCACAGGTTAGGGGAGTAAAACAGATTCCGGTGTACGAGGGGTTTACCTCCGGCCACCGCACTTGCCAGGGCTGCGAATCGGCCCTGGTCATGCGCCTGATGATCAAGGCAGCCGGCCCCCGCACCATTGTGGTGGGCAGCACGGGTTGCATGTACGTCGCCAACACCACCTATTACAGTACCCCTTGGGTCGTGCCGTGGATGCACACGCAACTCGGCTCCAGCGGTTCAGCGGCCACCGGCACGGCGGCCGGCCTGGCATCGTTGATGCGCAAGGGCAAGATGCAGCAGGAACCCATCAACGTCATCGCGTTCTGCGGCGACGGTGGCGGTGTCGACATGGGCCTGTCGGCCATCTCGGCGGCCCTGCAGCATGATGAGTACAACCTGCTCATCCTGTGCTACGACAACGAGTCCTATGCCAATACGGACATTCAGGTGTCCGGTTCCAGCCCTTGGGGAGCGAACTCCACGTTCTCGCCTCCCGGCAAGAAGCATCGCATCATGAATACACGCTGGAAGAAGAACACGGTTCCTATGCTGGCCGCCGGCCATCCCGACATGCGCTATATCGCAACGGCGTGTGGTTCCTATGGCCCCGATTTCACCAACAAGATTCGGCGCGCCCTCACCATTGGCGGACCGACTTTCATTCACAGCATCGACCCGTGCCCAAAGGGTTGGGACTACGATCCCAAATACTCCCACGAGTTGGGGATGCTTGCGGTGGAAACCGGCATCTGGGTGCAGTACGAAATCTCCGACGGCGAGCTTATCCTGAATGGCCCATCGCGGGCGATTGCGCGCGGCATCCGAAAGCGGAAGCCCGTCACCGACTACCTGCAACGTCAGGGACGCTTTGCCCACCTGACCACCGAAGACCTTGAGTTTTTCCAGAGTCGTATTGATGATTCCTGGGAAAAGTGGTGGATTCCCGGCATCGTGCCATTCGGGCCCGTTGATGAAGGAGCCTAGTCGTCTCACTTCATTGATTCGTCCTGACCGATAACGTACATCTGGCGGGACGCCGCGGTGCTTAGCATCCGGCGTCCCGCTCTGATGTTAACGCGCCAATATGTCTGATAACTTATCAGGCCCCATACGTTTGTGTGTTACACTTACCAGGCGACGAAACACAAGAGAGGTCAGACTATGGTAAAAGTTGCCTTAACAGTTGAAGGTGATACCGACGAGGTAATGGATGCACTGCGAAAACTTGCGCTCGGCGATGGTTCCGCAACACCGGCGCAGAGTGTAGCCGCCATGGCGGTGCTGCCAGATGCGCCGCCCGAAGATGCCGCGCCAGCGCAGCCGGCGCCCCAACCGGATGCTCCCGAGGCCTCGTGGAGCACAGAACACGTCCAGACCTTCTGGGATTTCCTGGCGCCGCAAGCCCGAGATATCTACCGTAGAGTTGCCGGCGGCGCCGGTTACACCCTGTCGCGGGAGGCGTTGCTGGATGGAACGGGTTTGACTGCCCGAGTATTGTCCGGCCGATTGTCCTCACAAGGACACGCGGTGCGTCGTATTCGCCGTTTTCATAATGTGTCCCTCCCGCATCCCATGTCATTTGACTCCCAGACTGAAGAGTACCGTATGCTGCCCGATGTGGCCGACGCCATTCTGCGCCTGAGCCTGTAACTGCGGTATACTTTTCCACCATTACAATAACGGGCGTCTTTCTACCCAACAAGGAGGCAATCCATGCGACTGGATCCAATCAGCCTGTACGATTACGAGGCCAGAGCCAAACAGGTTCTGCCCCACAACAACTGGGAGTTCATTGAAGCGGGCTCCATGGACGAAATAACCACGGCGCGAAACCGCGCGGCTTTCGAGTCTTTGACCCTGCGTCCCCGCTTCCTGCGCGACACCACCGAGCGCAAGGTTTCCACCACTGTGCTGGGCCAGGACATCAGCTTCCCCGTGATGATTTCCCCCACTGGCGGACACGGCAACGCTCACCCCGAAGCCGAATGTGCCACCGCTCGCGGCGCGGGAATGTCCAACACCCTGATGATGTGCAGCACATCCTCCAACTGCAGCATGGAAGAAATTGCCGAAGCCGCCACCGGCCCGCTGTGGTTCCAGCTCTACCACCGCGGTTACGATCTGACTGAAAACCTGGTGAAGCGCGCCGAGGCCGCCGGCTTCCGGGCCATCGTCCTCACGGTCGATACGCCGGTGCCAAGCCCCAAGGAGCGCGACGTGCGCAACCGGTACGAGCGTCCGGGTGAATTGGGCAACTTCCGGGACCAACAGGATCGTTTGAACGAAGTGAGCGGCACCGATGAGTCCCCCCGTTGGGATATGCCCCAGTCGCCTTCCCTCACCTGGCAAGAGCTGGACTGGTTGCGCAACCTGACCAACCTGCCGCTGGTACTAAAGGGCGTGCGGGTTGCAGAAGACGCCCGTATCGCCGTTGACCACGGTGTGGATGGAATACTCGTTTCCACCCACGGCGGTCGCCAGCTCGACAGCACCATGTCCAGCATCGAAATGGTACCCGAAATCGTCGCCGCTACCGGCGGCAAGGCCGAAGTGTATGTCGATTCCGGCGTCCGGCGTGGTAGTGATGTGCTGAAGGCTTTGGCCCTGGGCGCCACCGCCGTAGCAGTCGGCCGGCCTCTGTATTGGGGTCTCGCCGTCAATGGAGCCGAGGGTGTGCATCACATGCTGGAAATCCTGCGGGAGGAATTCAACCGCGCCATGGCCTACTGCGGCCAGAACAGCGTCGATGAGCTGGAAGACCGCCTCATCAACGTACCGCGCGAATGGGGCCCGTTCCGCACCGAGAACGACATCGCCGAACATCTCCCGTTCTAGTCCCGCCACGTTAGGGCAATGCAGAAGGCCGCCAGGTGTATCCGGGCGGCCTTCTTTGGTGTCAGGGGCGCAATTTCGCGGTGCGCCGGTTGTATACCGTGGTTAATCGTCGGCGGCCACCGCCGCTGTATTCAGACCAACCCGAGCGATGAACGCGATCAGCAGGTCGTTGAAAATTGCCGCCTGCTCGAAGTGCGTGGAGTGCGCGGCGCCGGACACCACTTCCAGCTGACTGCCCGGTATCAGACGGTGCACAGCCTCAATGACGTGCGGCGGAAAGATTTTGTCCTCCTCGCCTACCACCAATAGCACCGGCATGGTCAGGCCGGCAAGATCCGCCGCCTGCGGGCCCGCCGGGTTGCGGAACAAACCGGATACCACACCGATGGGCATTTCCGGATTGATGCGGCCCAATGAGCCAAACAGGAAGGTCAGCTTCGGGTGGTTGGCGATAAACCCGTCGCTCAGCGCCCGGCGCAGCGGATGCTCCGGCGGGTGGACATCCCGCAGCGCGTCGACAACTGACGGGTCGCCGATTCCGCCGGTGGTGTCGGCCAGCACGAGTCCGGTTACGCGCTCCGGACTGTGTAACGCTGCGCCCAGGCAGGTCACGCCTCCCATAGATTGCGCCACCAGCACAGCCCGGTCAATCTCCAGGTAATCCAGCAATGCCAGTAGGTCAGCGGTGAATGTGGCCGGATCCGGTTCAGTACCGGGCCCGGGGGTGAGTCCCCAGCCACGATGGTCGAATGTGATACACCGGTAGTCGTGCTGGAACTCCGCCACCTGCTGCCACCAACTCAGGTGGTTGCCGCCGCGACCATGGGCGAACACGATGGCTGGCCCGTCGCCGTGGCTTTCGTAAAACATCTGTGTTCCGTTGATTGGTGCGTAGGGCATATTCGGCCTCCAGTTGGGTGAGAGCGATTGCCGCCCCCGCGTGGCAAGTCAATCGCAATGTGTGTTGCCGTCGGTTAAACCGGCCACTTTTCCTGACGGTACGCTGCATCCCAGAACATATACTCATACTGGCTACTGATGATGAAAGCGTACCGCATTGCCGCGCGCTCCTGCTCCCCGACACGCTCCGCCATTTCATCCACGAACGACCGCCAGGCGTCCACGCTGGATTGCAGGAAGCCTTCCACGTAGAAACGCGTCCATTGCCCGTACAGCGGGTGTTCCGACTGCCCCACGTAGTCCTTAAGCAGGTGATACGTCCAGGGGCAGGGCAGCAGCGCGGCAGCCGTCGGTCCCAGACCATACAACGCCGCCGTGTTCATCATGTGGTTAACGTATGCCGTGTTCGTGGGTGAGCGAGGGACGCTCTCGACCTCGTCCATGGTCAGGCCGGCCGCTTCGATGAGCAGGTGGTGCAATGGCCGTTCCACCGGCGTCATCACCCGATGGGCCAACTCTTTCAGCAGCGCCGAGTCGGGCGCCTTGGCCAGCGCGAGGGCAACGGCCCGGCCAAACCCCTCCAGATAGTGGTAATCCTGTCCCAGGTAATACTGGAACGTATCCAGCGGCAGACTACCGTCTTTGATGGCTGCCAGGAATGGGTGCCCAAAAATGGCGTCCCAGATGGGCATTGCCTCGTCTCTTAGTTGTTGGCTGAAGCCTGGCATAACGTCCTCACATGCTATCGGGTACGTCGTTGATGTACACCAGCTCGGCCTGGGCCGCGTATTCGCACCCGAAAGCCGCGCCAACCGTGCGGGCGTGCATGGACAGGAACTCGAAAGGCCCTTCACCGACGTCGCCCAGGTTTTCCAGATATGCCTTGTGTTCACGCAGGGACGCCAGGCCCGTTTCCCAGTGCGCCGATACGTCCACGGCATGGGTGGGCACAGTGGCGCCGAAGACGGCAACGAACCGCACATCGTTCCACGGCTCGAACCCTTCCGCCAGCAGCTCCGGAAAAATCCAGCGGTTGCCGGCGTCGCGGGCAGCGTCGAACACGGCCAGGCCAACCCAACGGTGGTCGGCCATGTTCAGGTGCCCGCTGGCGAACTGCAAGTGATGGTTGATGGTGAGAACCACATCCGGTCGGTGCCGTCGAATCACCCGGCTCAAATCCCGGCGCAGCGGCAGCCCGTACTCAATCACACCGTCCATGTAATCCAGAAACTCCACTGTATCCACGCCGACCACCCCGGCGCTGTTGATTTCTTCCTGCGCCCGCAACGGCCCAACTTCGGACGGCGGCATACTGTCGATGCCAGCCTCGCCCTTGCTTACCATAACGTACACGATGCGCTTGCCCTGTGCAGTCCACTTGGCAACCGCGCTGGCCGCGCCGTACTCCATGTCGTCAGGGTGGGCAACGATTGCGACGGCAGTTTGCCAGTCCTCCGGCACAACGGCCAACCGTGGGTTAGGTCTCAGCATTGATCCTCCATGTTGATCCTCCGTGGGCGAGGGGAGTCAGAAACGGAACACAGGCTGCAATTGACAGGCTGTAATTGATAGTATCAGAGTGTGCGAGGGCTTGGCGCCTTTACCGTGGCCCCGGCCACCGCCACCAACTGGCCTGGCCGGTTGAATATCGGGGCGGACAATTGATGGGTAACCACGCCTTGCGCATCGGTATCGCTCCCGGTTAGGACGCCGGAGGCATTAAGCCGGTCGCCGGGGGTTGCCGGACGCTGGTACGCCACCGACAACCGTCCGCCCCAGCGAAAATCGTCGCCAAAATATCGACCGATGCTACCCTCCAACCACCCGCATATTGCCGCTGACGACACGTCGGCGCTGTTGCCAGCTCCGATGCCGGCGAGTCGGCTGCCCAGCGTTGTGGCAGCTGCCAGGCGGTCGCCATCCGGAATCTCGAACGTTCCCAGCGTTAACGCGTCGCCCACCGCCAAATCGTCTGTATCAGAGCGGCCCGTCGGAAGCGAATCGGATGCGGCCGGCCCAGCAGGCAAAGCGACCGCTGGCTGTAGGGGTTGCCCGGCGGCCGCTGCACTATCGCCGCCAATCAGATATACCGCCTCGGAACGCAGGATTTCCGTGCCGATCTCGTCAACGGCGAACGCGGCCACCCTCAACCAGTGCTGGCGGTTTCGCTGCCGCATCTCGCGCACCCACCCACCCACCTGGATTCGCCGGCCCAGTATTGGCGGGCGCAGAAAATCCTGCCGCTGCCAGACGGTGGTCAACGGCAATGGCCCACAACGGGCCAGCAACAAGGCGCGGCAATCGTCGGCGGCGAGATTGGGAAACTGGGAATCGGAATGCACTGCCTGTTGGTAATCGGCCAGCGCCGCCGCGTCGATCAGATACTCCAGATTGCCCAGTTGGTCGCCCGGTCGCAAGTCTGCCCAAGCCGATATTGACATAAACGCTTATTCGACTGCGCCGGCGCGGCGAGCGAACTCGCTCAGGTCCGCAGCCGCCGCGTCGCTATCGCCCAACGCCTGACGGGCCAACCCGCGCCCCCGGAATGCTTCCATAAGGTTTGAGTTCAGCTCGATGGCTCTGCTGTATGCGTCGACTGCCGTCTGGAAATCGGCCAGCGCCGCTTGCGAGTTACCCAACGAAAGCCAAACCCCCGCCAGGTTCTCATCGCGTGCCAGCGCCACCTGGTACTCCGCGATGGCCGCCTCGTGCTCTCCCAGGTCGGCCCGCGCCACGCCCCGATTGTGGTACAGCGTCGCCGTGTCCATGCCGCAGGATTGTGCGGCGTCGAAATCGACAATGGCGGCAGCGGGTTCGCCCTGGTTGCGTCGTGAGATACCCCGGTTGTACAGGGCGTTGGCGAAAGTCGGCACCAGCGCGATGGCGGCATCGTAGTCGTCGATGGCAGCATCGTAGTCGCGACGGTCGCTGTGCAGATTCCCGCGGGCGTAGCGATAGTCGGCGTCGCGTGGGCGCAGTTCGATGGCACGGTCGTAAAAGCCCAGGGCGGTATCACGGTCGCCGGTGTCCCGATAAGCGATGCCCAGATTGTAGTGGGCGTTGGAGTGCTCCGGGTTGATGCGAATGCTGGCTGTGAAATCCCCGATGGCCTCTCCGTAGCGGCCGAGCGAAATTCGCGCCACACCCCGGGCGTAATAGTAATCCGCGTCATCGGGTTCCAGTTCGATGGCGGTGGTGTAGTCGCTGATGGCATCCTCGTAGTAACCCAGGTGGCGCCGTACCACTCCGCGCGCGTAATAGGGCACCGGATACTGTGGGTCGGCCATGATTGCGCGCGTGTAATCGGCAACGGCCTGGCTCAGGTTGCCACCGTTACGGTGAGCCAGCCCTCGGTAGTAGTAGGCTGGCGCAAACTCGTCGTTTATTTCAAGGGCGTCGTTGAAATCTGCAATGGCGGCATCCAGTTGTCCCGCCCGCAAAGCCAGCTGGCCGCGCGCGGTGTAGTGGAATTCGGTTGGAAGTTCTTGTGCCATTGCTGCAATCCGGCGCACGCTACCCTAAGCGCACGCCATCCGGGTTAGAAATCCGTCTCGTACAAATCATACTCCGAATGAGACATGCCCAGCGCTTCGTAGGTTAGTTTGGCGACCAGGTTCTCCCGCATTACGTAGAGCCGCATTCCCCTCACATCGCCGCGCTCGGCGGCCAGTTGCTGCAATCGGTTGTACAGTTTCCGGTAAACACCCTGCCGTCGATTTTCCGATTTGACATAAACCGACTGCACCCACCAGATCCAGCCGTTGCGCCAATCGCTCCATTCGGTAGTTACCATCAACTGGCCGACGGGCAAGTGGTCGAGCTCGGCCAGCAGGTAAAATGCCTTGACCGGGTCTGACAGCGCCGCCACAACGCCGGCGCGTAACGTAGCCTGGTTCAGCTCAATGCCCTCAGATTCCAGGGCCATGGCGGTGTTGTAGGCCACGATGGTGTCAGCATCGCGTTGAGTGGCCAGGCGGATTTCCAGCGGGCTGTTCATGTTGAAAGGGCCAACCTCGGTTCGGTGGCACAAGTCGGCAATGAATTCTAATCAACCTACGCTATAATAGGCAACCTAACCGCCAGCCTGAATCTCCAGCGAGGTGACATATGCCTGACCAGGAACGACTAGTCAACTCATTCTCCGACTTGGTTAAAATTGACAGCCCATCCGGAGAGGAATGGGACGTTGCACAGCATGTATCGGACCGGCTCGCCAGCTTGGGGTTTCAGGTAGAACGTGATGACCACGGCAATGTCATCGCCGGGGAAGATGGCGACCGTCCCCTGCTGCTGTCGGCGCATATGGATACCGTTGACCCCGGACGCAGCATCCGGCCCCAGCTAACCGGAGATCGCATTACTTCTGATGGCAATACCATCCTCGGCGGCGACTGCAAGGCCGGCGTCGCTGCCATCCTGGAGGCGCTGGAAGCGGTCAAGCTGGATGGGCGGAGCCGGCGCCCGGTTCAGGTCGTGTTTACTCGCGGCGAGGAGATTGGCCTCGTGGGCGCTTCCAACCTGGACTTCTCCATGATTCGCGGCACCGAGGCCGTGGTATTCGATGGCAATGGCCCGGTCAACACCATCACCGGCGCCAGTCCCACCTATATGGCCTTTGACATCAACGTGCGTGGCCGCGGCGCCCATGCCGGCGTTGAACCCGAAAAGGGCCTGTCCGCCATCAAAATCGCCAGCGACATCATCGCCGAACTGCCCCAGGGCCGCATCGACACCGAAACCACCTTCAATGTGGCAACCATTACCGCCGGCACCGTCCGCAACGCCGTGCCATCCGAGGCGTCGCTGACCGGCGAATTCCGCAGCATGAACATGGAATCCCTGGAGCTGCTGCGGATGCAGCTTATATCCACCGTTAACAATATCCGCGGCCGTTATCAGGATGCTGAGATTACCGAGTCTCTGGAGATGATGTTCCAGATGTACCGGCTCGACCCCAACGAAGCCACTGCCCAGCTGGTTACCCGCGTGATGCGCGACATGGGCCTGGAACCCAACATTCAGCCTTCCGGCGGCGGCACCGACGGCAACGTGTTCCGGCTCAACGGCATCGAAAGCGTCGTCGTGGGTATGTCAACCAACCTGATGCACACCATCGACGAGTACGTCGTAGTCCCCGACTTGATGAACACCGCCCGCTTCTGCGAACAGCTGATGACCTACGGCGCCTGATGCCGGTCGGCTATTCGGGTTTCCGACCCGGCCAACCCTGGCTGCACTGCCCCCGGCGGCGCCGATACTGACGGTGAGCAAGGCTTGACTATTGCCAATCCTGGTCGTAGGCCAAGTGCTGCAAATCGGTCCCAAACTCGTCCCGTTGCCACCGCCGCACCTCGCCATCGCCGCCGGCCAGTTCGTGCTCCAGGGCGTCGGGGTTCATGGCAATCCGCTCCAGGCTGGCGGTCGGCCAGATGTGGCTCACCGCCAGTGTCAGTTGGTCGGACAACGATGATCGCCAGGCTTTCAGGAGCCTGAGCCGCCCGCGACGTTCTGAAGTCCATAGATCGTTGCCGTAGTCCGGGCGGGCCGGTTTATGTACTTCCGGGTTGCGGCGTCCCTGCTCAATGGCATCCAGCAGCTCACCATAGCAGCGGTTGGCCAGCAGCCCGCCGATGCCACGACGCAACGGCCCATCATATTGAGCCAGCTGCAACAGGTCATCGTTGCTGGCCGCTATCGTTGGCGGCAGGTCCCACGAACATGCCTTGCCGTCGCGAAACGCATAGAGTTCCTGCAATATGGCAGCCTGCCGGGGATTCAACGAATCCCAGCCCTTGATCCGGCGGAAAGCAGTTTCCAGCGGTTCCAATGGCGGATACCGCAACTCCTGTAGGCGCCGGCATTCCTCGTAAACCCAATCCATCCGGTCCATCTTTTGCAGCCGATATTCCAGCTCGTCGGCCAGTGGCAGCAGGTGGTGCACATCGCTGGCCGCGTAGTCCAGCGCCGGCCGGGACAGTGGGCGCAGGCCCCAGTGGGACATCTGCAGGTTCCGGTCTTTGGGAATCGTTACGCCGGCGAATTCTTCCAGCACCGCGCCCAGATTGGGACGACTTACGCCGAGGAACCGGGCCGCTAATCCGGTGTCAAAAAGGTTGTTGATGGTGAATCCGAAATCGTGGTCGAAAAACCGCACATCCTCTTCGCAACCGTGAATAACCTTTACGATGGATTCGTCGGCCAGCATTGCGCCGAAACTGGAAAGGTCATCAACGGCCAGCGGGTCGATGAGGAGCGTTTGCTCGCCATCGCAGAGCTGAATCAGACAGATGCGCTCCTGGTAGGCGAATCGCCCGTTGCGCTCGGTATCCAGCGCCAGTTGAGACGCGTACCGGAGGCTGTCGGCCGCGTCATCCCAGCCGGCTTGGGTGTCGATGTAACGATACTCGTTCGACAAAAGGCGTGTCTCTTGAGTTTCCGCGTCTCTTGAGTTGCTTTGTAGCGCAATCTGGCGGGCAGGATTCAATGCAGAAGTTTAGCACATTCGCCGCGCCGACCTACACCGCGCGGCGCTCCGTCGCCGGCGGGGGCGCGTGCTATACTCCGAAAAACCCGGCCAGGAGCAATTATCAATTATGAGCGGCGCAGACCTGAAAGCAACCCTCAACCAGGGTGGACGAATCTTCGGCACGATGATTAGCGTGAACCGCAACCCCCGCTGGATACCCATAATGGACGGCGTGGGCCTGGATTACGTCATCATCGACACGGAACATAACCCCCGCAGCCGCGGTGAGCTGGGCGATTACCTGGCGATGTTTGCCACCACCACCGTGGTGCCCATTGTCAGGATACCGATACCCGATTCCCACTACGTAACGATGGCCATTGACGCCGGCGCGCAGGGAATCCTCGCTCCGTATTGCGAGACGGTAGACCAGGTGCGCGAGGTGGTTAAAGCCGCCAAGTACCGTCCGCTCAAGGGCGCCGCCGCTGAGCAGGCGTTGGCCACCGGCGAGTTTCCCAGCTCTGCCAGCCGCGAGTACCTGGAAGCCCGCAACCGGGACAACATCTGCATTATCGGCATCGAAAGCCAGGCCGCCGTGGACAACCTGGACGCCATTTTGGATGTGCCCGGCATCGACGCAATCTTCGTCGGCCCCAACGACATGAGCATCTCCCTGGGTGTTCCTGACGACTACGCTCAGGAGGTCTACAAAACCACCGTCAAGGGCATCATCGACCAGTGCGAGGCCAGCGGCTTGCCGACGTTGGTGCACCATCAGACGCCGGAACTGTCCGAATACTGGATTCAGCAGGGCGCGCGCTTCGTACTGCACGGCACCGACCGGCGCGCCATGGCGGAGGGCCTCCGCACCGAGTTCAGCCGCCTCCGCGACAAGGCTGCCAGTCTTTAGCCTGTTCCCGGTAGGGGCCAATGAGCCGGCGCAGATCATTGCGTCGGCTTTCTGGTCTGGCCGGTTGACGGTTTAGTTTCGAGATTGCCCTTCCCAGCGTTCGCGCAACGAGGCGATGTACACGCGCTCGTAGTCTCCGTGGTGGGCGTTGCCCGGATCTTCGGCGAGCCGTTCTGCCCACATATACTCTACGTCGCCCCAGATGATGGGGAACTTGGGACGGTCGAAGAAGGCGGCCACGGCGTCAAAGGGCGTGGCTTCTGCCACGTAACCCAGCATCTGGAAATTATCGTACAGGTTGCCCTGCTCCGATACGAACCGGCCTTTCATCGCCGCCATCACCAGAAAATTGGGCATAGGCCCTATCTCAACCTGTCATTGCGCACGTAACGCGGCAATCTCGTTCCCCTCGTTCCTCTCATTACCATGACATCACGCCCCGCCGGCTACCTGGTCAGTATGTGAACCGTGGTAACGTCGCCGGCGCCGGAGCACTGCGCTACTCCCACCCGTGCATTTTCCACCTGACGCGGGCCAGCCTCGCCGCGCAGTTGCATCACCGTCTCGTGAACCATGCGGATGCCGGTGGCTCCGAAGGGGTGCCCCATCGCCAGCAGACCCCCGTCAGTGTTCACCGGAATGTCGCCGGTGAGCGCCGTCCGGCCCGCCACCGTTGCCTGCCACGCCTCGCCGTAGGGCACGAGGTGCAGTGCTTCAATCTGCTGCAACTCACCGATGGTGGCTGCGTCGTGAACCTGTACTAGGTCAACGTCCTCCGGCCCAATGCCCGCCATTTCGTAGGCTTGCAGCGCCGCCGGTTCGGTTCGGTAGGGGCTGAACGCCGAATGGTCGCTGCCCCGTCCATTGTAGGAGCCGGAGGTCAAAGCAGCGGCGGCAATGCGGATGGCGCGGTTGCGGTCGATGCCGTAAGCATCCAGCGCATCGGCGGCGCACAGCACCGCCGCCGCCCCGCCCTCGCTGGTCGGACAGCACTGGTACAGGGTCAGCGGGTCGGCAATCAGGCGTGAGCTGAGCACGTCCTCAACCGAGTAGGTTTCCTTGCGGTGGGCGTAGGGGTTCAGCGAGGCGTTCTGCCTGGCCTTTACCGTTACCTGAGCCAGCGCGGATGAGGGCGCGCCGGTTTCCTCCATGTACCGCGTCATACGCAGGGCGTACCCCGCCATCATGTGGTCGCCGCCCACGTAGCGTGCCGGGCTGTCGTCGGCGGTAACGGTTACCGGCCCGCCCGGAACCTTCTCCGCTCCAAACGCCAGCGCCATGTCGAACACACCCGAGGTGATGCCCCAATACGCCTGCCAGAACGCCGTGGAGCCGCTGGAGCAGGCGTTTTCCACGTTGATGATGGGCACGCCGGTTAGGCCCAGCTGCGCCAGTGTCGTTTCTCCGACCGACATTCCCTGGTAGTAAACGTGGCCGAAGTAGGCAATCGGAATGGCGCGCCAGGGCACACCGGCGTCCTGGAGCGCATCCACCACCGCATCGCGCGCCAGGTCGGATAGGGTCTGCTGCGGAAACCGGCCAAAGGGATGCAGGCCGACACCCACCACCATAACTTCCCGACCAGGCCGAAACTGCGCCATACTCATCGTCCTCCATCAAACCCGCAATCGTTCAAAATCCTGTCCATCCTGTATATCAATGCAAAAATTATGCCGGCCGCCATTTATAAACCACCCGTTCCGATTCTTCGACTCCGCCCATTGAGACCGTTTCCAGCGCCAGGGTTACCGGCATCCCCACGGCCAACGCATCGTGATCGCACCTGATGACTTCGGCCAGCACGTGGGGGCCTTCCGGCAACTCGACCTCACCCAGCACATACGGTACCGGGCCGGGCCAACCCGCTGGCGGCACTCGCACAATGGTGTAGCTGAACAGCACGCCGGCGGCGGCCAGCTCGATGCCCTCCAACTGCGGCGATGTGCAAGCCTGGCAGCAGGTGGCCGGCCCAAATACCGACACGCCGCACTGGTTGCAACGCATCCCCAGCAGCACCCCGCTCCGGCCATCATCATCGGTCAGTCGCAGGCATCGCTCGTCAACGGATACAGGCATAAACGCTCTCCGGCGCCGACGCATCGGCAACGGCGGGAATGAACTGCAAGCAGTGTAAGACGCCCCCAAATTGGTGTCAATTGACTGTACGTCCTCATGCGTACCCACTCTGTCATTGCGAGCGTAGCGTGGCAATCTCGTCGCCGTAGCAACGTCGGTCAGCCGACGTGTGTTCAGCCTCATCGAGATTGCCATGTCCCTCGACGAGCTCGGGATGAGCGGGCGCTCCTCGCAATGACGGATCAAAGTGCGTACGCGTGACTGGTGGCGTGGCTTGACCTCCCTTTGACCAGCGTGGTAGCGTGATTCCAGTAGCCAAACCCGATTTACCCACTGGATTGAGTTGTTGGTATGGTCAACGTTTTAGGCTTGGATCCGAAGCCCGGTCGCGCGTCCTGGGAGAAATCGCTGGGTGAATTTCTGGAAATCGTCACCAGCGCCAACCCGCAGAAAGTGTTCGTCGAGATTGATGGCCAGCACATCACTTACGGGCAGTTTATGGGTCGGTGCCGCGCGGCGGCCACCATGTTCCAGCGTATGGGAATCGGCCACGGGGATCGGGTCTGCATCTTCCTGCCCAACGTCCCCGAAGTGCTGTACACCTGGTTCGGCCTGGCGCTCATCGGCGGCATCACCGTAACCATTAACACCGCTTACCGGCGCGACGAAATGGCCTACATCCTCAACAACGCCGAAGCGTCGGCGCTGGTCGCTCATGACAGCCTGATGGACGTGGCCACGGCGGCCGTGGACAACGCCCCCGGTGTGCGGCATCGGCTGGTGGTGGGCGGCGAATCCACCCCCGACGGCTGGCAGTCCTACGCCAAACTGCTGAACGACGCGCCCGAGCTCACCGATTTGCCCGACGTATCGCCCACCGACATTTCGATGTTGCAGTACACATCGGGCACGACCGGCAACCCCAAAGGAGTAATGGTTACGCACCAGATGTATGTGTCGGCCGGCCAGGGGTTCGCCCAGTGGACGCAGGCCACCTCAGATGACCGTTTCTTTACCTGCCTGCCCTATTTCCACGCCAACGCCCAGTACTACAGCACCATGGGAACACTGGCATCGGGCGCAACTCTGGTGGTGCAGGATCGGTTCAGCGCATCCCGTTTCTGGCAGCAGGTGCGCGATGCCCGGGCCTCCGTGGTCAATTTCATCGGCATGATGATGCCCGTGCTGTCCAAAAACGACCCATCCCCGGATGACGCCGATAACCCGGTGCGCCTGTTCTACGGCTCGCCGGCGTTCTCGCCGGAGTTTCTGTCCGACTTTGAGCAGCGGTTCGGAACCGACATCATCGTCGGCTTCGGAATGACCGAAACCTGCTACGGAACTATCGAGAGCATCCGCGGGGAACGGCGCCCCAATTCATCCGGATTGCCGCGCCAGCACCCAGACCCGCGCTTCAGCAACACCGTGCGCATCGTTGACGATGACGGCTTGCCCGTGCCCAACGGACAGCCCGGCGAGATTACCATTCTCAATCCGGCCACCATGCCCGGCTACTGGCGCAACGAGGAACAGACGGCGCTGTCGCTGCGGGACGGCTGGTTGTTCACTGGCGACCTCGGCTGGCTGGACGACGACAACTATCTCTACTTCGTTGACCGCAAGAAGGACGTCATCCGCCGGCGGGGAGAGAACATCTCATCCCAGGAAGTCGAGGATGTTATCAAACGGCACGAGCGGGTGCTGGACTGCGCCATCATCGCCGTGCCGTCGGAGCTGGGCGAAGACGAGGTGAAAGCCTACATCACCCCTCGACCGGGCGAGTCCGTGGAGCCGGCAGAGGTCATTTACTGGTGCGCCGAACACCTGGCCTACTTCAAGGTGCCCAGGTACATTGAGGTGCGCGACGAGTTGCCCCGCACGCCCAGCCTGAGGGTTCGCAAAGATGTATTGCGCCAGGAGCGGGAAGACCTGATCACGGGCAGTTTCGATCGAGAGGCCGCCGGTATCCAAATCCGCCGCTGATTCCGTGGGGTGAAAGGAACCTGTCCAGATGAACAAAATCGAAGCTATTTTCCGACCCGAACGTCTCAACAACATAAAGGACGCCCTGAGGGAAGCCGGAATCGTGGGCCTGACCGTAACCCAGGTGACCGGCCGCGGTGCCCAGGGCGGCGTTCAGGTAACTACCTCCCGCGGCTTGGGCACCGTCCACATCGATATGCTCCCCAAAGTTAAGCTGGAAGTGGTCGTCAACGACCCTGATACCGACCGGGCCGTCGATATTATTCGCACCAACGCCATCACCGGCAACCCCGGCGATGGCAAAATCTTCATCTATCCAGTAAACGATGCCATTCGCATCCGAACCGGCGAGCACGGCCCGGACGCGGTTTAGTCTCCCGGCCAGCAATTCCATCCTGACCCACCGACGCCGGAGACGAGACGATGACTGAACCGCGCCACTGGCTGTTCAAGTCCGAACCTTCTTCGTATTCATTCGACGACCTCGAATCTGAAGAAAACCAGACCGCTGAATGGGACGGCGTCCGCAACTATCAGGCGCGTAACTTCATGCGCGACGATATGAAAATTGGCGACTACGTACTGTTCTACCACAGCAACGCCAAGCCGCCGGGGGTGGTGGGCACCGCCCGCATCGTGCGCGAAGGCTACCCGGATGTCACCGCATGGGATTCCGCCTCACGTTATCACGATCCCAAGTCTGACCCGGCCAACCCGACCTGGATGATGGTGGACATCAAAGCCGACCTGCGCCTGCCCCGCTTCGTCAGCCTGCAAGAATTGAAAGACAACCCGGCGCTGGCCGATATGATGGTAACCAAACGAGGCCAACGGCTCTCCGTCCAACCGGTCACGTCGGAGGAATGGGCCGAGGTTTTGGCCATGGCGGAGCGGGTGGAGCCGTAATGGCCGTGAGCGCCTGGTATCCTGTATTCGTAGTTCGTCGCATTATTCCGTGGCTTTCCAAGCGGATTTAGTGGTGTTCACAGCTACCTCCAGCTTCGATTGTGCGGTGAGTGATTGTTTGTCCACCAAACGTCAAAATGCCCGGCTGATGGAAATATCCAGCAGCGCCGGCTTTCCTCACACTGCCGCCGCCGTTTGCTAGATATTTCGCAGGCGCCTGATCTCTGCTTCCAGTCGGAGGCGCGCCTCGCGTTCGGCGTCCCGCTCCGCCTCAGCATCACGGCGGGCGGCTAAAGCATCACGGCGGGCGGCTTCCGAGATGGCCAGCGCTGCTTCTGCGGCTATGCGGTCCTCCGCTTCATCGTCGTGCGTCCTCAGGTAGCGCTGGGCCACCGGATCATACCACCGCAGCTGCCGATGCTCCCAGCACAGGTACAGATTCAGCGCCGGGCTGTATCCTCGGTACATAGCCTCGCCAACTGGGACCACCGGTATCGGCCGGTACTCTCCATAGACCAGACGGTCGCCAGCCAAGCGCGCCTCATAAAGCTCGGCTTCCGTAGGGTCAAACCGCCAGTATTCCGGCACGCCATACTCGGCGTAACCCGCGCGTTTCTCGGTTTCGTCCCGTTCGCTGGTGCTTTTAGACGCGATTTCCAGCACAAAGTCCGGCGGCTTCCCCCAATCCAGAATAGAGTAGCCGGCCTGGGCGACAATAGCCGCCCGGTCGATGTCAAATGCGATGAGCAAGTCGGGCTTCAGCAGGCCCTGCGGCTGGTTGTGGCGCCAGCCCACCGGAATTTCGCTGATGACGATGGTAGTAGCCAGGTTGCCGAGATGCCGGCGCAGGGCGGGCTGGTGGCCAGGGTCGTGGAGATACAAGGGGTTATTCATATCGTCCCTGGGCGGCAGTTCCGGGAATTTATTGACCGGGACCGGAGCCGCCGCATCGGGCGCGGTGGGTTTGGTAGTCATTGCAAGCCTCGTGTGACAGAACAACGATAGCGCGGGCAGTGACAATGTACGTCTTTGAGCGGCATCATCGCACCACTAGCGTAGCAGCGCCGCCCGCCCCTTCACCAACGCCCGCGGAATCCTAACCCTGACCGAATCCAAAAATCCTGTTCATCCTGTTCATCAATGTAAAAAATCGTACTCCCTACAACGCCCCGCTAATCGTAATATCCAGCAGCGCCGGCCTCCCACTCTCAAAGGCCCGCTTTACGGCCGGCCCAATCTCGGCCGGGTCGTCCACCCGTTCCCCGTGTACGCCCATCGCCTGCGCCATCATCGCCAGATCAAGGCGATTCGCGAATTCCATGCCCACGTATTCGCTGTCCCGCTCCCGGTCGTCCAGCATATCGCGGAGGTATACCTCCATGTTCACCTTCAGGATGCGGTAGGCCTGGTTGTTGCAGATGGCGTAGACCACGGGAATGTTGTACCGGCTGGCCGTCCAGAGCGCCTGCACGGTGTACATCGAGGCCCCGTCCCCAACCACGGCCAGCACCGGCCGCTCCGGATGCGCCAGCTTGACGCCCAACGCCCCCGGCATGGCCCAACCCAGCGCGCCGCCACGGATACCGTAGATGTCCCCCGGTTTGGTGAATTCAAAGGCCCGGTTCACCGCCGGGCGAGAAGTTACCGCCTCGTCGGCCACAATGGTATTGGGTGGTACAGCGGCCGCCAGTTCGTGCATCATCCGCTCCACCGGCATTGGCAGGTTGTCCCAGGTGGGCTTGATGCGCTCCTGGTAACGTTCGTCGCCGCGCCGGCGTGCATCAGCAAGGGTTGCGGCTCGGGTGGCGGCGGACTCCCGTTGGCTACCGTTCATCTCGGAGTCCAACGACTCCGCCAGGTCGGCCATGCCGGCGCCTGGGTCGGCGAGTATGCCAACCTCGGTGGGGTAGTTCTTTTCAATCTCCCAGTAGGCGCTGTCCAGGTGGATCAGCCGCGTGTCGGGTTTCAGGAAGGGAACATCCACGTACAGGAACGACGCGAACACATCGGTGCCCACGGCCAGCACCACATCGGCGTTTTCGAATTGACGCGCCGTCGCCGGGCTGTTCAGGTTCAGCATCCCGCCCCATTGCGGGTGGCCGGTCGGGAAGTTTACCTCGGAATACGACGTGGCGAGCACCCGCGCGCCGGTCTGCTCGGCAACTTGCACGACGGCATCCACCGCGCCGGATTGCGCCACCCGGTCGCCGACTACGATGACCGGATGCTGCGCCGAGGCCAGCAGCTCAGTCGCCCTGGCGATGGCAGCCGTGTCGGGCCGTATCCTGAAATACCCTTCCGATGACGGCGTGGCCTCAAACTCAATCTCCTCGTCCATTGTGTCCCATGGAAAAGACACAAACACCGGCCCACTGGGAGGCGTCCTGGCCTCCTTGAACGCCCGGCGAATGGCCACCGGAATGTCGGACGCGTGCCGGATCTCGGCGCTCCACTTGGTGTACTGTTTGGTCATTTCCACCAGGTCGCCCGACAGCACCGGCTCGCTAATCAGCATCCGTGTGTCCGAGTTTCCGGCAGTCAGCACCAGCGGCGTGCCGCCCCGGAACGCGTTGTACAACCCGCTGATTCCGTTGGCCAACCCGCCGGCGATGTGGATGTTGGCGAAGGCCGGTTTGCCGGTGGCCCGTGCGTAGCCATCGGCCATGCCCACCGCGGTGCCTTCCTGCAAAGCCTGGATGTATTGCAACTGCGGGTAGTCCTGCAAACCATCCAGGAAAGGTGTCTCGCTGGTGCCGGGGTTGCCGAATATGTACTCCACACCTTCGGCCACCAGCATCTGGGCCAGGGCGTGCTTACCGAGCATTTTGGGCATCTTTCTTCTCCAGAGTTTGAGTTGCCAATGCCATCTGCTGCGCCGCTATTGATAAATCATCCATTCCAGTAGGTTGTTGTCGGGGTCACGCGCGTAGAGGCTCACCGCCGGCAGCACGCCGCGCTGACGGGCGCCCTTCCGGGGGCCCGGCCCTCGGACAATTTCCACGCCGGCATCGGCCAGCATCTGCTTGCAGTCCTCAACGGAACCGTCCCATACGAAGCAGATATCGGTGCAGCCCGGCACGGCAGTCGGCCCACGATAGTCGGCCAGGTAACCTTCCGGGTGGACGTTAATCTTGGAATCGCCGACCTGAATCGAAAAGATGTTGGCCGTGCCCGCCCGCCATTCCGCCTCCTCGTTGATCGAGAATCCCAGGCTCTTGTAGAACGCCATCAGCCGATTGGCGTCAGCAGTGGGCATCGCGATGTGGTCAATTCCCGCGGTGGACATAACTTGGTCTCCTTCACTTGCCTGTGGCAAATTGTCGATGATTGGTCGGTGGTTGTCGATCGCGTTTCGATGCGCTGCCGACCCGGCCGTTGGCAACGCGGCAGTGGGGGCGTTATGCCGCGCCGGCTTTCGCCTCGGCAGCCCCGATGCGGCTCAGGAAGTCCAGGACTATGCGTTGCGTTTCACCGGCGGCAGCGTTCGTCGTCAGCCCGTGTTCGGCGCCGGGGATAATGTGCAGGTCAGCTTGGGATATTGCCGCCGCCAGGTCGCGACCGCACTGAACCGGGATCCGGCTGTCGGCGTCGCCATGCACCACCAGCGTAGGCATCTTGATTTCACCGAGCCGGCTTTCCAGCGAATCGCCAATGTCCAGATACGCCTGCTGGGTGGCCGCGATGCCGTCGATGCGGCTCAGGTTCTCCTGCGCAATCCGGGCGAACTGCTCCGGGTCTTCGGCCGGCAGCTGCGGGAACCGCTCCGATATGGCGCGCGACACCGCCGCCTCACGGCCCTCCGACGCGATGCGCTCCTTTAGCCGTTGCAACTCCGCCCGCCGAATCTCACGTTGCGCCGTCTGAGAGTAGGTCATGGCGTTGATAAGCAGCAAACTGTCGGTCGTTTCCGGATAATCCAGCCCAAACTGCAAAGCGATCGGCCCGCCCGCTGAAGAACCCAAAATGTGCGCGCTGGCGATACCCAGATGAATCAGCAGCTCCCGCAAATCCCGGGCGCAGTTGGACATATCGTAGCCGTCGGCCGGCGTGTCCGACCCACCGCAGGCCCGGCGGTCATAAAACACACAGCGGAACCCCGCCGACAGCGCCTCAGCCTGCCGGTTGATAGTGTCCCGGCTGCCGTCAACGCCACCCAGCCCACCGTGAATAAACGCCAGCACCGGAGCATCGTCCGCACCAAACACGGCGTAGTGCATCTGATAGCCATTAATCTGCGCCACAGGCATAATTCAATCCTCGCAACAACCCGATTTGCGCCCAATATAGCCCCTGCCCGCAAGAGTGGCAAGAAATCCACCCACTGGAGCGGGCTCTGGCCAGAATATGCCGGTGGTCCAATGGGTCGGCCGTACCTCAACCGCTCCCCAACCCGCAACCTACCCGTAGCCGTATGCTAGAATAACCCTCCACCTTCGCAATTCGCATATGACCACCCAGGGCCACATATACTTTGACCACGCCGGCACCACGCCGATGGATCCTCGCGTGCTTGAGGCCATGCTGCCCTACTTCACCCAGCTCTACGGCAACGCTTCCAGCGTGCATACCGTCGGGCAAGAAGCCAGGTATGCGTTGGATAGTGCGCGGGAACGGGTCGCCCGCGTGCTCAACTGCCGCAACCGCGAGGTGGTGTTCACCAGTGGCGGCACCGAATCGGACAACGCCGCCATCCAGGGAGCGGCTACCGCCCTGGAAGAAACCGGACGCCACGTCATCACCGCCAGCGCCGAGCACCACGCCGTCCTCCACGCCTGTCAGGTACTGGAAAATCGGGGCTGGGAGGTAACCTACCTGCCTGTCGACGATTACGGCCAGGTTGATCCGCAGCGCGTTTACAACGCCATCATCGCCGAAACCACCGTCGTGTCCGTGATGTACGCCAACAACGAGATTGGCACCATCAACCCCATCGCAGACATTTCGGCCGCTGTGAAGACCAGAGGCCAAGAACTTAACCGCACCATCGTAATGCACACCGATGCCGTCCAGGCCGCCGGTTTCCTGGACCTGGATGTGCGGCGGTTGGGTGTCGATATGATGAGCCTATCGGGGCACAAGTTCTACGGGCCCAAGGGCGTCGGCGTACTGTTCCTGCGGCGCGGTGTGCCGTTCCTGCCGCTCATTACCGGCGGCGGACAGGAGCGCGAGCGTCGCTCCGGCACCGAGAACGTGGCCGGCATCATCGGTCTCGCGACCGCCCTTGAGCTTGCCGACAATTCGCGCGATGCCGTCGGCGCCCAGTGTGTCGGGTTGCGCGACCGCATCGTCGATGAAATAACGCGCCGCATTCCAGACTGTGTGCTGAACGGGCATCCTTCAGAGCGGTTGCCCAACAACCTGAACATATCGTTTGCCGGCGTCGACGGCGAGTCAATTCTGCTGGGGCTGGACCTGCAGGGCATCGCCGCCAGCAGCGGCAGCGCGTGCAGCAGTGGTTCTCTGGAGCCTTCCCACGTCCTGCTGGCATTGGGGCAGACTGCCGACGTGGCGCGCGGGTCCCTGCGCATCACGTTGGGCAAGCACAACACCGGCGCCGAAGTCGATCGGCTGCTTGCCGTCCTGGTTGACCTTATTACCGAGTTACGAGCATTGCCGACGTTGAGTGGGACCGCCGATGATTAGCCGAACCAATACGCTCACCCGCTGGTGGGTGGTGTTCGTATTGGTGGCGGTTGTGACGACTAGCGCTGCACTGGCCTGTTCGTCCCAATCTCCCAACATCGGCAAGTTCTACAAGGGTCGCATCCTGCACATCAGCGTAGCGGCGATGGAGCGCACTGACGAACTGCGTTGGACAACTTCACCGCGCAACACTAACCCTAACCTTGGCAATACCGAGGACACGCTCTTCAAATTGACCCCGGAAAAGCCGGGGCATGATTTGGTGCTGCTGCGGGTCAAGGTGGAAAACCACACCGCCACCAAAGCCTCGGTCAACGTGGACGAGCAATCCGCCCAGTTGCGGGACTTCCTGCAAGGGCGCTACTTCCCCATCAACGTCGGTGAGCGCGCCGAACCCGCCGGCGTGCCCGAAAAACCGGGCGACCACTGCACCGTGCCCGTCAATCCGGGGAAACCCACAGTGTGCGTCGAATTCCTGTGGAACCGGACCTTCGAAGAACCCCAGCCCGACGGCCAGACTGAACTGGTGCAATATTCGCAGCAGCTGCCCCAGGGCACGGGTCTGGACGGCTGGATGGTTTTCGAAGTCCCCCAGGACACCATGATCAGGTCGTTCCGCTGGGGCGCGGGCGACACGGTTACCATCGATTTCTAGGCCGGGTCTTGCCGTGTGCCGAATCGGTTGCGCCGGTCGATTGACGCGCCCGGCGGCGGGACGGTGGGTGGCCAACGCCAGCGCAGCGCCGCCATGAACCTCCCGCCCAATGCCACGCCGCCGCCCGCCTGGCGTCGTTTGTTCCACTTTGTCGCCGCCAGCGCAACTACTCTGCTGGCGTTCGCCATCCCCGAGCCGCAATACATGGCGATTTTGGGCGGCGGCGCGCTACTGTCCCTGGCGCTGGAGACCGGCCGGTTCCGGGTTGGCTGGCTGAACCATTTCTTTTTGCGGGTGTTCGCGCCGATCCTGAAAACTTCTGAAACGGCGGAGCTAACCGGCGCAACCTACTTCCTCATCGCCGCGTTCTTTGCCTTCTACTTCTTCGGCCTTGATGTGGCGATCCCGGTGTTGCTCTTCGTGTCGGTCGGCGACCCGGTGGCCGCGCTGGTCGGAATGCGCGCGCCGGGCCCGCGGCTTTGGCGTAAATCGCCAGTTGGGTCGGCGGCCTTCGTCGTGGCAGCGCTGGCGATTTGGGCGGTGGTGTCGGCCTTGGGCTACGGCCAATGGACCTGGGCGGTGGTGGCAACCGCCTGCGTTGCTGCCGCCGTGGAATTGGCCCCGATACCCGTTGACGACAACCTGACCATACCGCTGCTCGCCGGCGCAATTATGACGCTGTTGACGCTGGCCGGCCTGTAACCCGCCCGGGTCGGCATCGCCGCGCCGACCCGGTCAGACTGCCGCGCCGTCGTATTCCAGAACCTCGGCGCGCTGACGCTGGTAGTGCAGGTAGGCGTTACGGTTCATCGCGGGTCGGAACGACGCAATCACCTGACGACCTTTGGCGCCGCCGTCAGCCAGCAAGTCGATGACCGACATCGCCATTATCTTGGCCGGATTCACCACCGCCTGCTCGTAGTTGGTAATCAGATACTCGTTGCTGTGTCCGGCGCCCTGTGCGCCACCCGTGTAGGGATGGACCGATGGCAGGATATGGCTAAGGTCGCCCATATCGGTGGAGCCGCCGCGGTTGCGCGATGCGGGCATCATCAGCACCCGATTTTCGCTGAGCAGGTTCGACGAATTCTGGCGCATCAGCTCCAGCAGGTGTTGGTCATGGCGCATTGGCAGGTATCCGGGAATGTTGGTGATGGACACTGCGGCCCCAACCGCCATCGCTCCGGCCCTGAAACAACGGTCAACGATGTCGGAATTGCGAACCACCGCCTCCGGTGTGCCTGACCGCACCCTCCATTCCAGCCTTACGTCCGACGGCACCGAGTTAACCGCCTGACCGCCGGCGGTCATGATGCCGTGAATGCGCACGGTGTCCTGCTCACGATACAACTCGCGGTTGGCGTTGATGGCCTGTAGCGCGAAGGTGGCCGCGTTCAGCGCGTTCACGCCCAGGTGCGGCGCGCTGCCGGCGTGTGCGGCTCGTCCGCTGAAGCGCACGTATTTGACGATATGCCCGTTACTCGTGCCCCCCATGGCGAACGAGTGGGCGCCCATGTCGCTGGCGGTGTGGCACATCATCGCCATGTCCACATCATCAAATTCGCCCAGGCGAATCAGCTCCTGCTTGCCCCCCAGGAACTCGATCTTGCCGCTCTCCCGTAATTCCAGCCGGCGCGCTACTTCGATGAACTCCTCAGCGGGCACCGCGAACGGTACAATCTCCCCGTTCAACTCCGCCAGCACTTCGGGTTGGGTCAGGCCCACCAGGGCGCCAATCATCATGCCAATCTGGCAGTGGTGGCCGCAGGCGTGGGCGGCGTTGGTGTCGGCGGCGGCGTGGGGATGGCCGTCGACGATCAGGCTGTCCAGCTCCCCAATGATGGCAACCCGGGGCCCGCCTCCGCCGCCGCCCTTCACCGTCCCCTTCAGGCCCGTCAGCGCGAGTCCCGACCGGAACTTGATGCCGAGTTTGGCGAACTGCTCGGCGACCACCCGGGCGGTTCGGTACTCGCGGTAGCCGGGTTCCGGGTTGTTCAGAATGTCTTTCGCGACGGCAATCAAATCGTCGGAACGCCGGTCGATAGCCTCACAGGCCGCGGCTTTCAGTTCTTCTCGTGTTGGCATTGGTCTGGGCCTGCGGGGGTGTGTGCCGGCGGGTCGAGCGTGGTTGGTGGCGGTAATACCGGCGGACTGTGGCGGGACGCTAGGCGTCGCAGAAGGTTTCCTCGGATGCCATTGACCGCATGAATTTCACGTATTCGCGAGAGGTCATTTCCGGGCGGTGGTTGGCAATAACCTGACGGGCTTCGGCAGCGCCGTCGGCCAGCAGGTCGATCACGGTCGCAGCCATCGACTTGGCGGCCGTGATGACGGCCAGTTGGTAATCCTGCACCACGTAGTCCGCCCCGTGGCCGAGGCCGGTGGCGCCGCCAACGTAGGGGTGAATTACCGGCATCAGGTGGCTAACGTCCCCCATATCGGTGCTGCCAGTGCGGTGTTGGATTTTAGCCACATTCTCGGAGCCAACCAGGGTGTTGGCGTTGGCCTCGAAAATGCCCGCCATCCGCTGATTCTGCATCAATGGCAGGTAGCCGGGAATGGTCTGGATATTTACCGTTGCGCCGATCGCCATTGCGCCGGCGCGCAACGCACGGTCCACCTTGCGATTGGCGTCCATGATTGCTTCCAGCGTCCGACCGCGCACGAAGGTCTCCATCCGAACATCCGCAGGAACCGCGCTAACGGCCTCTCCGCCTTTGGTGATGATGGGATGCACCCGCACGGTATCGCTATCCAGAAAGGTTTCCCGGTTAAAGTGGATGGCCGACAGCGCCAGCGTCGCTGCGTTCAGCGCGTTGATGCCCAAGTGCGGCGACCCGCCGGCGTGGGCGCCCTTGCCGATGAACTGGATTTTCTTGGCCAGCGTGCCGTTGCTCGTGCCGCTGATACAAAGCTGCTTCTCGGCGGGCGTACTAGTGGTGTGCACCATCATGGCCAAGTGAACGTCGTCGAACTCGCCCAGCCGGATGAACTCCGGTTTGCCGCCCAGAAATTCAATCTGACCAGCCCGCCGCAGCCCGTCCCGGTACTCAATCTCGATGTATTCCTCGGCCGGTATCGCGATGGGAACAATCCGCCCGCTCAGGTTCGGCAACACGTCCGCCTGCATCAGACCCATGGTGGCGCCCAGCATCATGCTGATTTGGCAATGATGGCCGCAGGCGTGCGCGGCGCCGGTGTCCGCGTTGGCGTGGGGATGTTCGTTGACAATCAGGCTGTCCAGCTCGCCCAGGATGGCCATGGTCGGGCCATCGGTGCCGCCGATTATCTCGCCGCGCAACCCCGTCATGCCCAGGCCGCTGCGGAAGGGAACGCCCATCTGCGCAAACTTGTCTCCCACCAGCGCCGCCGTTTTGAACTCGCGAAACCCCGGCTCCGGATTGGCCAGAATCTGCTTCGACAAGCTGATTAACTCATCTGCGCGCTGGTCAATCTCGGCAAAAGCCTTGTCCTTTAATTCCTGCTTGGTAGGCATCCCATCACTCCGGCACTCCGGGGCGCGTTAGGCGTTAATGGCGGCCCGTCGATGGTAGCACACCATGCGGACGTTGCCTACTGAACCGGCGGACGTCGCCGGTGGCCCATCCTGCCCTCGAGTCGCTACCAAACCCTTGATGTATAATCGAGATATGCCCCTCCGTATCGTCATCGCCCCGCAGGCTTTCAAGCAGAGCATCGGCGCTCGCGATGCAGCCCTCGCCATCCAGCGGGGTGTGTTGCGCGCCATCCCCGACGCCGAAACCACGTTGATCCCGGTCGCCGACGGCGGTGACGGCACACTGGCTGCGCTCATCGAAACCACCGGCGGTAGTTTCTTCGACGCCCCGGTTACCGGGCCGTTGGGAGAACACCGCACCGCGCAGTGGGGCGTCATGGGCGACGGGCGCACCGCCGTCATCGAGATGGCCCTGGCCTCCGGTTTGGCCCTCGTGCCCGACGACCGCCGCAATCCCCGCACCACCACCACCTTCGGCACTGGCGAGCTAATGCGCGCCGCGCTGGACGGCGGCTTCAATCGCATCATCGTTGGTCTGGGCGGCAGCGCCACCAACGACGGCGGCGCTGGCATGGCAGTGGCTCTGGGCGCGCGTTTCCTGGACGCCAGCGGCGCCGAGTTGCCACCCGGCGGAGCGGCGCTATCCGGTCTGATTCGCGTCGACACCACCGGCCTGCATCCCGGTCTGGTCGACGCCACCATTATCGGCGCTACCGACGTTACCAACCCACTGTGCGGCGACACCGGAGCGTCCGCAATCTTCGGCCCACAGAAGGGAGCCACTCCCGAAATCGTCGTGGAACTCGACCGGTGCCTGGCCAACCTGGCGCGCGTCATAGCGTCCGACTTGGGCGTGGGCGTGTTGCATACCGCCGGGTCGGGAGCCGCCGGCGGCCTGGGAGCCGGCCTGATTGCCTTCACCAACGCCGAATTGCGCTCCGGCATCGACATGGTGTGCGACGTGCTGGACTTCGATAGCCACGCCGCCACCGCCGATCTGGTAATCACCGGCGAGGGCCGCGCCGACCGCTCCACCGCCTTCGACAAGGCCCCGGTGGGCATCGCCCGCCGCAGCCGAGCGTTCGGCGTCCCTACCCTGCTCCTGGCCGGCGGTTTGGGCCCCGGCTACGAAGCGCTGTATGACCACGGCATCGACGCGATTATATCCATCGCCGAAGAACCGGCCGATCTGGCATCCAGCCTCGCTCAGGGTGCGGAGTTGCTGGAGCGCGCCGCCGAACGGGCCTTGCGCGTCTACAACCTCGGTAAAAACGCGCACCCCTGACGCATTGGGCGCGGCAATGTTCACCCTCGAGAGCGTCCAGTGGTTGCCGCGCCAGCCCGATGCAATCTTTGATTTTTACGCCGACGCGTTCAACCTGGAGCTGCTCACGCCGTCGTTGCTCCATTTTCACGTGCTCACCCCGCCGCCAATCGAAATGGTCGCCGGGATCGAAATTGCCTACCGTCTGCGGTTGCACGGCTTCCCAATGTCCTGGCGCAGTCGTATTACCCGGTGGGACCCGCCGAATTCCTTCGTGGACGAGCAAATCAGCGGCCCGTATCGCTACTGGCGTCACCTGCACACCTTCACACCCGACCGGGGCGGGACGCTGGCACGCGACGTGGTGGAATACTCGGTACTCGGCGGGTGGCTAACCGACCGCCTGCTGGTGCGCCGCGACCTGAACCGCCTTTTCTCTTATCGTCAGGAACGACTGGCCGAAATATTCAGCGGCGATGTATCGACTCAGGCGCAGGTTGACGTTTAACCCGGGGCGACGTTCAACCACGCCAGCCGTTCAGTTGATGCGCTGCGCCACGAAATCCACCACGATACCAGCCAACTCCATTGCGCGCTCGGCGTCCACATCGTCAAACGCCTCGGCTGGTATGCCGCTGGGCAGGAACGCCGGATAGCGCGTAATGTCGTAGTACTTGTCCAGCTGGCGCGCTTCAGCCTTGATGGTGTCGAAAAACATCTCGAAAATCTTAGCGTCTTCGCACAGGTCGATTAGAGAGGTGCCCCACACATCCTCGGCGCCGCGCCGGTACAGGTACGCCTTCACCGCTTTCTCCGCGGCCTGCTGACACAGGAAACAGGCCACGTTGAACCGCTCGCCCTGCCGGTTGAAACTGGCGTCTTCCAGGTCGCGCTCCGCCTGCCGGAACCAGCGCTGGCCTTCCGCAGCAAAATCAGGCATCAAAAACCACCCTTCCTTGTGTGCAGGCCCGATACAGCGCCGGCAGCGTGTCTTTCAACTCGTCGAACTCCTCAGGAGTGTAAACCTGAGCCGTCATCCCAACCTGTGAGCCAATGTGATAGGAGAAGAAATCGGCCCGGCGGCCAAAGGGACGGTCAGTCTCGTGTACAAAAACAAAGTCTATGCTGCTGCTGGGCGAATAGTCCTCGCTGACCATGTCGCCGATGAGAATGGCCTTGTGGATTCCCAAAATGGGGAACACCTCGATAATGTTGGCCAATTCCTGCTCCAGCATCTGGCGCCGAAATTGTAAAAACCCGACTCGCATTGGCATCGCCGTTACTCCTTGTCCGCCTGCTCCGTGTCCAGTAATACCAGGTGAACTTCCCGCGGCCCGTGCACGCCCACGACAATGGTCGATTCAATGTCCGCCGTCCGGCTCGGCCCGGTGATGAAATTCAAATAACTGCCCATCTCGCCATCGTTGCCGTGATACTCCAGGCGGCGCAGCGCGAACAGGTCGTCCAGCGTACCCAGCACATCCTGGGGCCTGACGATGGCGACATGCACCGGCGGCACCACTGACACCAGCCGGCTCAACCCCCGGCGCGGCAGCACAATCACCGATCCGGTTTCAGCGATGGCGTAGTCGGCCCCGGTGATACCCATGCCCGTTTCGGACAGACGACGGCGCACCGAATCGCGGTCTGACTCAGACGGATACACCGCCGGCCAGCACAACACTCCAACGCCGGCCAACGCGCCGTCAACCGGCACGCTGTCAAACACCGATTGCTCCGAGCGCGCGGCCGATTCGATCCCGAGACTTTGCGCCAACGACACAACATAATCCACTGCATCTTCCCCGCCAGCGGCGCGCCGGACATTCCAGCCCCGCAGCTCGGCAGTGGTCGCCAAACCATCCATCAGCGCCGGCAATTCGTCGGCGATGCGTTGGCGAATCTCAACGACCTGCGATTCCAGGGCCGCGACATCCTCGGTGAGGTGGTAGTAAGCAGTCTCCGGCGGTACGGCCTCACGCCCCAGGGCCTCGCGTACCGACGCCAGGAACTCGGCGGTAGGGATACCCAATGACATATCAGAATGCTCGGAATTCAACAGGATGGGATACCGTTACGTCGCCCGACTGCCCGCTAACCGTCGCTACGGGAGAGTTCGTCGCGCCACACGTCGCTGAACGAACGGGCCGGTGGAGCCGGCAGGTCTTTCGATGCCGTCCAGCGCGACAGGAAAGGCAGCCGCGACGGGCCGACCTTGCCGCGTTTGGCCAATGGTTTCAGGGCCAGGCGACCCAAACCGCGCGCCACTTTCAACAACACCGGACTCGACATAACGGTGGCGAAACCACGGGCCAGCAACGCGTCGGTGTCCGAGGCGGTGCGCTCCTGGGAATCCGGACTTTCCGCCAGCTTGTGCCGCAGGTGCAACAGCATCCGGGGTATGTTGATTTGCACCGGGCAAGCTTCCCGACACGCCCCACAAAGCGTGGATGCGTTGGGCAAATCGCTGGCTTGCGCCACGCCCACCAGCGCCGGCGTAACGATGGAGCCTATCGGCCCCGGGTAAACCCATCCGTAGGCGTGACCGCCCACCCGTTGGTACACCGGACACACGTTCAGACAAGCGCCGCACCGGATGCAATACAGCGATTCGCGCAGCGCGGGATCACGCAGCAACGTGCTGCGTCCATTGTCAACAATGACTAGGTGAAACTCCTCCGGCCCATCCTCGTCGTCGGCTCGCCGGGGGCCGGTAACCATGCTGACGTAGGACGTAATCCGCTGTCCCGTGGCCGCGCGGGGCAGCAGCCGCAGGAACACCGCCAGGTCCTGCATCGACGGGATGACCTTCTCCATGCCGGTGATGCCGATGTGGATGCGCGGCGCGGAGGTACACAACCGCCCGTTCCCCTCGTTGGTAATGATGACCAGCGTGCCGGTCTCGGCCACCAGGAAATTGGCGCCGCTGATACCCAGATCGGCGTCCAGGAACTTTTGGCGCAGCGTCACGCGGGCAACCCTCGCCATCTCCTCAATGTCGTCCGAGTAGGGCACCCCGAGCCGGTCGGTGAACAATCGGGCAACCTGGCCGCGCGTCTTGTGCAGGGCCGGCGCCACCAGATGCGAAGGGGTCTCCTCGGCCAGCTGGATGATGTATTCGCCCAGGTCGGTCTCGAAAACCTCCACTCCCTGAGCTTCCAGAACGTGGTTCAGCCCCAATTCCTCGGACACCATTGACTTGCTCTTGGTGGCAACCTTTACGCCCCGGGTGCGCACGATTTCGCTGACGATGGCGTTGGCCTGCGCCGCGTCCGCTGCGAAGTGAACCTGTCCGCCGGCGGCGCTAACGTTGCGCTCGAGCATCTCCAGGTAGTAATCCAGATGCCCGATGGTGTGCTCCTTGATGCTGCGGGCCTGTTGACGCCACTGCTCCCACACCTCCGGCGTAACCTCGTCGACGGCCTCCCTGCGTGCATTGTCAAACCCCTCGCCGGCGCGCTTGAAAGCCTGGCGCAGCTGCGGGTCCACGATTGCAACGCGCGTTGCTGGCTTGAACTCTCTGGTTTTAACGTCGGCCATCGGTCAGTCCGCCGGCCGGTCCAGCACCTGGGCGATGTGACGTGCCTGTACCGGCAAATCGCGTCGACTCAACGCCCCGCCAATGTGCATCAGGCACCCCATGTCGCAGGCGGTGACGGTGTCGGCGCCGCTCTCAATGATGGAACTGACTTTGTCGGCCAGCATCGCTTCCGAAATGTGCGGATACTTGATGGCAAATGTCCCACCGAACCCGCAGCATTGTTCGGCATCGGGCAAATCGGAAACCGACACGCCCGACCCATCCAGTAGTCGCCGCGGCGCATCCCGAACCTCCATCTCCCGCATCAAATGGCAGGACGGATGGTAGGTCAACGTCGAGCCCGCCGCGCCGGCAGCATTGGGAATGGCATCCACTCCCAGCACATCTACCAGAAACTCGGTGAACTCGTACACCCGCTTCGATAACGCCTCGGCGCGTTGCAGCAGCGCACGGTCGTCAGCGAACAAATCCTGGTAAAACACCCGCATCATGGCGCCGCAAGACCCCGATGGCACAACCACGTAGTCGCCGTCCCCAAAAGCATCCAGGACGCGCACCGCCAACCGTTTGGCCTCGGCGGTAAAACCCGAGTTGTAAAGCGGCTGTCCGCAGCAGGTTTGGCCGGAGGGAAAATCCACGCTCACACCCTGTTGGCGCAAAACCCGCACTACGCTCACGCCCACCTCGGGGTAAAGCTGGTCGATAATGCAGGTAACGAATAGGGAGGCCCGTTTGGGGCTCGGCTGAGTCAAGTAAAGCTCCGCGCGGCAGTCGTCTGGCAAGGTTAGCAGAGCGCTACCGTTCCGGCAATACGGTTCCTGCGCTCATGCGCACCTACTTTGTCATTGCGAGCGTAACGTGGCAATCCCGTCGCCGTAGCAACGGCGGTTCGCCGACGCGTGTTCAACCTCATCGAGATTGCCGCGTCGCTACGCTCCTCGCAATGACAGATTAATGCTGTGCTACTCGCAATGACAAAGTGGGTACGCATGAGGGTTCCTGCGTTGGCGTGTGTGCGAATCAGCCTGTCATTGCCAACGCGGCGCGGGGGATTGGCCGCGCACTGGTCGGGGATTGGCCGCGCACTGGTCAATGACCAGTTCCCCAACCTGTCTTTCGACCACAATGCCGCTGCCGTGCCACTTGGGTCGCGGCAACTCTCGCGTTATCATATCTTCAGGAAACTGCACGGGGGACCAACACGCGTATGGCATCAGGGGAATTGGGCAGAATAAACCGGCCGGCGTCGGCCAACTACGACGGCAAGCGGAAATTGCTGCTGGCGCCGCTGGTGCAGATTCCAGCGCCGGCCGAACACATACCGGAGGAAGGCGCCGCAGTGGTCAGCCGGTACTGGGAGCAGGTGGACGTGCAGGTGCGCGCCGTGCAGAACGCCCTCGGCAGCATCACCCACGTTTATCATGAGAACATACCCGAGGGCGGAGCAGCGGGAATGGGTTACTTGCAGGCGATGGGGCCGGGCAGCCACGCCGTCGTAAGTGCCCTCACCGAAGCCGGCGCCACCCTGGAATCCACTGAATCCATCGAGATACTGGCCGAGACTCTGGACCTGCAGCGGTGCCTCATGGGGCCGTTGATGAGCCAGGCGGTGGCCGTCCGGTTGCAGGAGTGGTACGCCGAGGCGAATCGCCGTCGTTACGAATTCATCGCCAACACCATCGACACCACCCTTGGCGAGGACGAATCCGGCCTGCTGCTGGTCAACGAACGTCACCAGGTGCAATTCCCCAGCGACATTGAAGTGATTTACGTCGCGCCGCCGGCCCTGGATGAGTTTCGCCGCTGGTTCCGGAACTGGACCGAACAGATGCAGGCAGCCATGACCCGCCAGAACGAGGAAGATCCGGCATCCGAGCACGAACCCGAACCGGAGCGCCAGGCCGATACCGACGATGGTGGGGACTCCCGTACCTGATAGCTAACCGGCCACATCAGTAAAAATCCGGCCCTGACGCACCATCAGGGCCGGACTGGTTTATCAAGTACGGGTTGTCGCTACGTTGCCCGATTCAGCTAGGTTAGCCGTCAATGGGAGCCCTGGCGGGAGTGCGAGGGAGTCGAACCCACCTACCCCGCTCGTCACGAGGCATAACGGATTTGAAGTCCGCAAGAGCCACCGGGCCCCATCCACTCCCAGGGTTAGACGGGTTAGCTCTCCAGCACCGCTTCAATCTTGCGCTTCAGCGCCGGCTTGGGCTGCGCGCCGATAATCTGGTCGACCGGCTGGCCGTTCTTGAAGAAAATCAGCGCCGGGATGCTGCGAATGCCGTACTTCGCCGCGATGTCGGGATCGTTGTCCACATCCAGCTTGGCTACGTTCAGTTTGCCTTCATATTCCAGCGCCAGGTCGTGGACGGCGGGGGCAATCATCTTGCACGGCCCGCACCACTCGGCCCAGAAATCTACCAACACCGGCAACTCCGAATCCATGACGCTGGCTTGCCAGTTGTCGCCGGTCACATCTATCGGTTCAGGCATGATGCCCTCCTCTACGGGTCTAAGGGGTTAATCTGTTTGACGTTTGGCAGCGGGCGCCATGCAGCGGTGCCGAATGCCCACGCCGGATGTCGATAATATTAGGGAATTACCAAGCAAACTTGACACAGCCCCGCAGATAGGCTATCATCGTACCACGAATTGATTGTAGGATGGTGAACGGCAATGGCCGCTGGCAAGAGTTTTCGCAAAGGCATCGGTATCATCGAATTGCTCGAACTGTTCCCCGACGAAGATACCGCCCGCGTATGGTTCGAGGGTATCCGCTGGCCCGAAGGCCGTGGTTGCGCCCGTTGCGGCAGTGGGCAGACCAGAGACGTTCCGAATGCCAAGCCCATGCCCTACTGGTGTTCCACCTGTCGCTCCTACTTCTCCGTGAAGGTAGGAACGGTCATGGAATCGTCCAAGATACCCCTCCGGAAGTGGGCGATTGCGTTCTACCAGATTGTCACTAACCTGAAGGGCATATCCAGCATGAAGTTGCACCGCGACCTAGGCATTTCGCAAACTTCCGCCTGGTTCCTGGGGCACCGTATCAGGGAAGCGATGGCCGGCGATGACCCGGTGTTCTCCGGGCCGGTAGAGGCGGACGAAACCTACATCGGCGGCAAGGAAGGCAACAAGCACGAAGACCAGAAACTGCGGCGTGGACGCGGCGCAGTCGGCAAGGCCGCCGTCGCCGGTGTCAAAGACCGGGAGACCAATCAAGTTGATGCCGAAGTGGTGGAACGGACGGATGGCCCCACGCTCCGGGAGTTTGTTCACCACCGGACGGAACCGACGGCGATGGTGTACACGGACGAAGCGGCGGCCTACCGGCGGCTGAACCGCCCCCACGAAGCCGTAGCGCACAGCGTCGGCGAATACGTGCGGGATATGGCGCACACCAACGGGCTGGAATCGTTCTGGGCCCTGCTGAAACGGGGCTACGTCGGGATTTACCACTGGATGTCGGTCAAGCATCTGGGCCGCTACGTAACCGAGTTTGAGAGCCGGCACAACAACCGCCCGCTGGACACCTTGTCGCAGATGGCCGATCTGGTGCGGGGTTGCATCGGCAAGCGGCTCCGGTACGTTGACCTCACCGGGCCGGGCCGGATTCTGCAACCGGCGATGTTCAGGATGTAGGCGGTTGATTGCATCCGCGTTTTTCGCGGTATAGGGGGGCGATGATGGCAGAACAGAACTTCCCCGACCGGGCGTTGTATAACCTGGACAACCTTGACGTGCTGCGGGGGATGAACTCCGAGACCGTTGACCTGATTGCCACCGACCCGCCGTTCAACAAGAAACGCAACCGCAGTGCCTCCTCAGGCCAGTACGAAGACGCCTGGCGTTGGGCCGACCATCCGACGATGCAGAAGGAACGGCCCGAACAATGGAAGTGGCAGCCGGTGCATCGCATCTGGCTGGACCAGATAAGGGACGAAAACGAAGCCCTGTTCCAGGTAATAGAGGCTACGCGGTTGACGCAGGATGATGACACGGCGGCCTTTCTGTGCTTCCTGGGCGTGCGACTGCTGGAAATGCGCCGGGTGCTCAAACCGACGGGTAGCATCTACCTGCACTGCGACCACGTCGCCAATGGCTATATCCGCATGGTGATGGACGCCATCTTCGGCAAAGCCAACTTCCGTAACGAAATCGTGTGGGCCTATCCTGCTAGTCCGTCAGCTACTAGAAAGGACTTCCCGCGCAAGCACGACACCATCTTTCGGTATTCTAAGACGGCAGAGTGGACGTTCAACGCCGACGCTGTTCGAGTTCCGTATGCTGAGTCCAGCATGGAACGCATCAAATATCCTGCTAATGCTTCAACCGTTATGGCGGGTAACACAATAGAATTGCAAGAAGGCGGCAAAATACCGCCAACGGTATGGTCAGATATACAACAAACCTACCGTTACAGGAAAGAGCGCACGGGCAGCCCTGACCAGAAGCCGGTAGCCCTGTACGAGCGCATCATCAAAGCGTCCAGCAACCCCGGCGACCTGGTGCTTGACCCCTTCTGCGGCTGCGCCACTACGCCGATAGCGGCCCACAACCAGGGCCGGCGTTGGGTGGGGATTGACCGCAGGGAAGACGCCTCTTTTCACATCGCCAACCGGCTGCTGGGGCTGGGCATCAATGTCAACGAGTTCAAGGTGCAGCAGCAGGCGTTGCTGGACGAATTACAAGCGCATTGCGAAATCCTTTCCACCCCCCCTTCGTTCCGACGAAAACAGCAACGCTCCCGACCTGCCGCCGGTCTATCTGCGGCGCAAGCCGACCACGATGCGGAGGGCGGATATGCTGGACATCCTGGTGTCGCAATGGGGGCTGCGCTGCTGGGGCTGCGGCTTTGAGCCACCAACGGTGGAGTACCTTGACCTTGACCACGTGCTGCCGGCGTCGGAAGGCGGCAGCAACGAACTGGATAACCGTGCCCCGCTATGCGGCCCCTGCAACCGGCGCAAATCCAACACGATGACGCTGACCTCGCTACGGCGGTTGAACAAGCGCGAAATGCGGTGGTACGGCGACCATAAGATTGACCGGCTGGTGGATATTGCCGCCGCCCGCCAGTGGGCGACGGATTATCTGGCGCAACAACCGCAGCAGGGCGCGTTCTCTGCATTTGTCAGGTAATGCAGTTACTTACTCGTTGTCAAGTTTACTTGGTAATTCCCTAATATTATACCCGCCCATTCGGTCGGTCAACCGAGTCACGGTCAGCGTCAGGGCCGTTCGACTATTGACAACATCCTCGACCGCCCCGTTGGTCAGGTCGAAGGGCGACCCCGGCGCGGCTGCCGATGGCTCGCCCGGCATAGGGCGTGGGCTGCGCGATAAATGATAGTATGTTTCCTATGGTTGACACCGCAGTTGCAACTTCCGCCCGCCCTCTCGAAAGGGGCGACATCGTGAAATTATCCCTGCATTCCTGGGGTCGTCTCGGCGAGGCGATGGCCAGGTATGCTGACGAGGATATCTTCGTTTTTGGCGGTATCCCCGGCGAAACTGTGGAAGCGGAAATTGTCGCCCGCCGCCGTCGGTACGTAGCCGCTCAGGTTACTCGGGTTATCGAGCCATCGCCCGACCGCGTGGCCCCGCCGTGCGGCTACTTTGGCCAATGCACCGGATGCCAGTGGCAGCACATCGACTACCCGGCGCAGCTCCGCATCAAGACCGACATCGTGCGCGACGCCCTGGTCCGCATCGGTTCATTTTACCGGCCACCGGTTCTGGAGGCAATCCCGGCGCCCGAACCGCACGGTTATCGCAACCACGCCCGCTTCACCGTGTGGCGTTCCACCGGGGCATTGGGATTCGTACACCGCGAGCGCCGCCGCTTCGTCCGCATCGACCGATGTATGCTGATGCACGATGGCATCAACAACCTGCTTGCCGAGTTGCAGGGCCACGCCTCGGAAACCTCGCAGCTGTCCATCCGCGCCTCCTCCGTAACCGGCGACTACCTGATCCAGCCCACGCTGGATGACCCGGAAATATCGATAATCAGCGGACAGAAAAAGTATCGGGAGTCGGTGGCCGGCCAGGAGTTTTGGGTCGCCTCGCCGTCCTTCTTCCAGGTAAACGTTGCCCAGGCCGAGCGACTGGTGCAGTTGGTGCGCGACGCGTTGCAGTTGACCGGCCGCGAAACGGTGCTGGACGCCTACGCCGGCGTGGGCACCTTCGCCGTGCTGCTGTCGCCCGATGCGAAACAGGTTGTTGGGGTAGAGGAATCGACCGCCGCCATCGCCGATGCCCTCGAAAACGCGGCTGGATTGGCAAACGTGCGGTTCGTAACCGGCAGGGTGGAAGAAGTGCTGCCGGAGCTCCAGGAAACTCCGGACGCCGTAGTGCTGGATCCTTCCCGCTCCGGATGCCAACCGCCGGCGCTGGACGCGTTGCTGCAACAGGCCCCCAAACGCATCGCCTACGTGTCCTGCAACCCGGAAACCCTGGCGCGAGACCTGCGCACCCTGTGCCGCCGCTATCGCGTAGAGTCCGTGCAGCCGGTGGATATGTTCCCGCAGACCCATCACGTCGAATGCGTGGCCACGTTGACGCTGAAACCGCCCGCCGCGGATGTCGTGTTGGCTTCCGCCTCACCGCGGCGACGCGAACTGCTGGCCGGGTTGGGCATCAAATTCCGGGTAGCGCCCTCCAATATCCCCGAGGATCAGCTCCCGGACGAATCTGCTACGGACATGGTGCGCCGCCTATCCCGCGAGAAGGCCCTCGCCTCCGCGGCTGCCGACAACAAAGCTGCTGAAAACGAGGTCGCCGGTTACTACATCGCAGCGGACAGTACCGTCGTGCTGAACGGTGAATCCATCGCCAAGCCGGCCGATGCCGAGGATGCCAGGGCCATGCTAACCCGTTTGCGAGGCACGCAGCATCAGGTAATTACCGGAATGACAATCCTCGACGCCGCCACGGGCCGCTGCCTCACCGATTCCATGTCGGCAGACGTGTTGATGCGCGAGTTTACCGACGCCGAGATGGAACGCTCCGTAGCCAGCGGCACACCCATGGACAAGGCCGGCGCCTACGCCATTCAGGATGATGACTTCCGGCCCGCCAACCTGCTGCACGGGTGCTATTCAAACGTGATGGGTTTGCCCGTGTGCCGCGTCGTAGAAATGCTCGCCGACCTGGGCTACGACTTGCCGTCCGCCTCAGATGCCTCCGTCCCCGACGGCTGCCGCAGCGAGTGCCCGTTTCGCGTACCGCCGGCACTTCCGCACGACCCTCCGAATCAGCCATGAACGTATTCGGCATCGGCACGATGGAAATGGTGGTAATCCTGCTGGTTGCGTTCATCGCCCTGGGGCCGGCCAAAACTATGGACGCCGCCCGTACCATCGGCAAGGTGGTTCGGGAAGCCCGGCGCACCTTCACCGACGTGATGGACGCTGCATCCGTTACAGATGATGACATCAACCGGCCCAATGCGCCCGCCGCAACCCCCCCGCCGGATGCTCCGTCCCGGCCGCCGTCCGCGCCCCTGCCCATGCCGGCGCACCTGCAAGCCCAAAACGACGCGACACCAGCAGACCGGACCGAGGCGTCAGCGGAGTCTCCAATCGACCCAGACACCCGCGTATCCTGACACCTGCGAATCCTGACGACGATGAGCGAACCGGTTTCGCTGGGGGAACATTTCCGGGAACTGCGCACGCGCCTGTTAATCTGCGTGGTGGCGCTGCTCATCGGAGCCGCAGTTGCCTTCTACTTCTACCTGGAGATTTTCGAGTTTCTGATCCGGCCCGCCAGGGAAGTGGCCGGCGACGACGGTTTCCGACCCATCTACACCGAGGTAACCGAGTTGCTCGGCGTCACGGTGCGGGTGTCGCTGCTGGGCGGCTTTATGCTGGCGCTGCCCGTCATTTTGTACAACGCCATCCGGTTCGTCGCCCCCGGTCTGACCCCGCGCGAGCGGAGAATACTGTTTTCTTTCCTGCCGGCGGCGTTGCTGGCCTTCGTCGGCGGAATGGCGTTCGGATACTTCGTGATGATTCCGCCGGCCCTGAAATTCCTGCTCACCTTCGGTGGAGATGTCGCCGAACCACTCATCCGCATCAGCAACCTGATCAGCATTATGCTGCGGCTGCTGTTCTGGCTGGGCATTTCTTTCGAAACTCCCCTGGTGATGTACGTATTGGCGATCCTGGGCATCGTGCGGGCCAGCGGGTTCGCCCGGTTTCGCCGCCTCTGGCTGGTGGCGTCTTTCGTAATCGCCGCCGCCATCACGCCCACCATCGACCCGGTCAACCAGGCCATCGTCGCGGGCCCGTTGATCATTCTGTATGAGCTGGGAATCCTGCTGGCCCGTTTCGCCGGCCGTCGCCGTTCCGCATAGACGGCCTCCAGCGCCAGCGCCGCCAGCGAATAACGCAGGCGCAACAAACGCGAGCACAAAAAAGGACGCGGTGTACCCGCGCCCCACATTCCAGCGTTTGTTGACCGTCGGTCAGGTGTTCTGTTCCTTGGTTCCGGTCTCCGTGCCAGGTTTTTCGTCCTCGCCGGTTACCGACGTTTTGAACGATCGAATGCCCTTGCCCAAGGCCGCGCCAACTCCCGGCAACCGAGAGGCGCCGAAAATCAGCAGCACCACCAGCAGGATGATGAGTAGTTCGGGGAGCCCGAGGCCAGCAATGCGCATCGTCCTATCAACTCCGGTTCAAGTTCCACAATTCTAACAGACCCGCCAGGCGACCGCCACCGCTACGGAGACGGCATTACCACGCTCCACTGGCAATGACAGACTGATGACCTCTTCACGCAATGTGGGTTCGCGTGAGCTACGCGCCAACTTGCCGCACCCGGCAACGGACGCTATAATGCGGCAGTCAACCGCGGCGGGAAATCGTCGGCGTGCAAGCCGGCGTTTGTGCTTGCGATTGTCTGAATCAATTCATCGCTCATACACCAACCACAGGCAGTCTGGATAGATTAATGGCAACCGATTCCGAGTATGATGTAGCAGTTATAGGTGGCGGGCCGGGCGGATACGTTGCGGCCATCAGAGCCGGCCAGCTCGGCCTCAAATCCTGTGTCATCGAGCGGGACGCCCTTGGTGGCGTCTGTCTTAATTGGGGCTGCATCCCCTCCAAGGCCCTGCTCAAAAACGCCGAAATCCTCTCCTACATCCATCGGGCCGACCAGTTCGGACTGCATTTTGACAACTTCCGCGCGGATTACAGCGTTGCCATACAACGCAGCCGCCAGGTCGTGGACCGGATGACGCGCGGCATCGGTTTCCTGCTCCGCAAAAACAACGTCGAGCACATCGCTGGGCAAGCCACCATCGCCTCGCCAACCGCCATTGACGTGGCCGGAGTCGATGGCCAAACCTCCCGTGTCAGCGCGCGCAACATCATCGTGGCCACCGGAGCCAGGCCCCGCAGCATCCCGCCTTTGCCCGTTGACGGCCAACGCATCATCACCAGCCGGGAAGCCATCGTAGCGGAGGACGTGCCCGACTCCATCGCCATCGTCGGCGGCGGCGCCATCGGCGTGGAATTCGCTTACGTGTACCGGATGTACGGCGCGAATGTAACCATCATTGAACTCTTGCCCCGCCTCGTCCCCAACGAAGATGAAGAAATCAGCCAGCAGCTGGAGCGGGCCTTCGGTCGCGAGGGCATCGAGCTGCGTACCGGCGCCGGTGTTACAGCGGCCAGCGCCGATGCAACCGGCGTTACCCTTACCATCGAACAAGACGGCGCCACCGAGACCATGCGCTACGACAAGGTACTGGTCGCCATCGGCGTACAACCCAACACCGAATCCCTGGGCCTGGAAACCGTCGGCGTGGACACTGAACGGGGTTACATCAACATCGACGACCGGATGGCTACCAACGTGCCCGGCATCTATGCCGTCGGCGACGTTACCGGCAAACTGGCCCTGGCTCACGTCGCATCCGCTCAGGGCGTTACCGCGGTCGAGGCCATCGCCGGCGAAGAAACTCAGCCGCTCGACTACACAATGATGCCACGCGCCACCTACTGCCATCCGCAGGTGGCATCGATGGGCTTGACCGAAGCCCAGGCCCGCGAGCAGGGTTACGATGTCAAAATTGGCCGGTTCAACGTCCAGGCCAGCGGAAAAGCCGTGGCAATGGGCGAAAACGACGGCCTGGTCAAACTGGTCATCGACGCCAAATACGGCGAATTGCTGGGCGGACACCTGTGCGGCCCCGAAGTTACCGAGCTCCTCGGCGAACTCTCAATGACCAAATTGCTGGAAGGAACCACACTGGAACTGGGTTGGGCAGTGCACGCTCACCCCACCATCTCCGAAATGGTGCACGAAGCAGCGCTGGACGCCGAAGGCCGCGTCCTGCACATGTAGCTCAACACTTGGCCGCGAACGACTGCCCAAACGACTGCCCAGAGGAAGGGATATGCTGACACCAGCGGATGTTCCCAATCTTTCCAAATCCGACCTGCTGGAATTCTACCGGCAGATGAAGCTCATCCGCGAGTTTGAGCGAGAGTCGGAACGGCAGTACACACGAGGCAACATCAAGGGCTTTTTGCACGTTTACAACGGCGAAGAAGCCATCGCGGTGGGTGCCATCAACACCCTGCGACCCGACGATTACGTGGTAACACACTACCGCGACCACGGCCAGGCCCTGGTGCGCGGCATTACCAGCAACGAAGTGATGGCTGAGTTGATGGGCAAGGCCACCGGGTGCAGCAAGGGCAAAGGCGGCTCCATGCACATGTTCAGTTCCGAGCTGAACTTCATGGGCGGCTACGCCATCGTGGGCGGACAGATGCCCATTGCCGCCGGCATCGCACTGGCGGTGCAATATCGCGGCGGCGATCAGGTGGCGTTGTGCTTCTTCGGGGACGGCGCCGTCAACGAGGGCGAATTCCACGAGGCAATGAACCTGGCGGCCATCTGGAAACTGCCGGTGATTTTCTTCTGCGAGCACAACCTCTACGGCATGGGCGCTTCGTCCCAGGAAACCCTGGTGATGTGGGATTCGTTGCACGAAATGGCCGCCGCTTACGGCATGGCGCGCTACGAGGTGGACGGTAACGATGTAATCGCCGTGCGCGGTTTGATGCAAAAGGTGAACGCCGAAGTCAGGTCGGGCACCGGGCCGGCGTTCATCGTCGCCAAAACCTATCGCCTGCGCGGACACTCGGTCGCCGACCCGGCCAACTATCGGCCCGATGCCGAGGTAGAATACTGGATGTCCCGCGACCCAATTCCCCGCTTTCGCGACTGGCTAACCGAGGAAGGCATCGCCACCGTCGAGGATTTTGAAGAAATCGACGCCAGCGTTGAGGAGGAAGTCGTCCAGGCCGCGGAATTCGGTGAATCATCTCCCTGGCCGGCTCCTGAAGCATTGTACGAAGGCGTTTACGCCGACCGACCGACCGAAGGTATCCCTGTTTAATCGTACTGCGTTTAGTCGTACTGCACTCCCAATCGGTTTGCATCAGATACCCGGATACTCTGCGACGAGAGGAAATACCATGTCGGTCATCACATATCGGGACGCCGTTTCTACCGCATTGCGCGAAGCCCTCGACGAAGACGAGCGCGTTTTCCTAATGGGCGAGGACATCGGCCCATACGGAGGCGCGTTCGCCGTTACGAAAGGGTTCTGGGAGCAGTACGGAGCAAGACGCATCAAGGATTCGCCCCTGGCTGAGTCGGTCATCGTCGGCGCCGGCGTGGGCGCGGCGATGGCTGGCCTCCGCCCGGTGGTCGAACTGATGACCATCAACTTCAGCCTGCTGGCCATGGACCAGATCGTCAACCACGCCGCCAAAATCCGATATATGTCGGGTGGCCAGTTCACCATCCCCCTGATCGTTCGCACTGTCACCGGCGCTGGCGCATCCGTTGGAGCCACCCACTCGCAGTCCTTCGAGGGTTGGTACGCATCCGTGCCCGGCCTCACGGTCGTCACACCCTCCACCCCACGCGATGTGATCGGTCTGTTCCGCACCTGCCGCGACCTCAACGACCCGGTGTTGTTTGTCGAACACATCCTGCTCTACAGCACTCGAGGCGAGGCCCCAGAAACCGGCGATTTCCGCATTCCCATCGGCCAGGCAGACTTGCGGCGCACCGGCAAGGACATCACCATCTGCGGGTACTCTCGCATGGCCCTCATCGCCGAACAGGCCGCCGAGCTGCTGGCTCAGGATGGCATCGAAGCCGATGTCATCGACCTGCGCTGCCTTCGCCCACTGGACATGGAAACCCTGGTCAACTCGGTGAAAAAGACCCACCATGCCCTCATGGTGGAAGAAACCACCCGCCTGGGCGGATTTGCCGGCGAATTGGTGTCGCAAATTCAGGAACAAGCCTTCGACTATTTGGACGCGCCGGTGGGCCGTATCGCCGGCGCCGAAGTGCCCATGCCCTACTCGTTCCCGCTGGAGCAGCTCGCGATACCCGATGCCCAACGCGTGGCTGCCGCTGCCCGCAAGGTTCTGAACCGGCCGGCATAGCATCAGTGATGCTACCTTGGGAATATTGACCTGGATCTTCGTGGGTGCGTGGTTCGGCATCTTCGATCCGATACCCTGATGTTCTAACGCACCCGACCCGTTGTAAGAACAAAAAAGGAGGACTCCGTGGCTACCAACATTGTGATGCCGCAAATGGGCTACGATATGCGGGAAGGCACCGTCGTTCGCTGGTACAAACAGGAAGGCGAGACGGTGGACCGGGGCGAAGTCATCGCCGACATCGAAACCGACAAGGCCACGGTGGAGTTTGAAGCCTACGCCGGTGGTGTGCTGGGCCGAATCGTAGCCGAGGCCGGTGTCGCCGTGCCCGTGGGCAACCTCATCGCCATCATCACCCAGCCCGGAGAGGCGGTCCCTGACGCGCCGGAGCCGCCCGCCCCGGCTGCTGAACCCGCCCCGGCCGCAGCGCCTGCTCCCGCTCCTGCGGCAGCTCCCTCAACGCCCGCCCGCGCGCCGTCAGCAGATGGCGAAGTGCGCGCTTCCCCCATCGCCCGCCGTTTGGCCCGCGAACAGGGTATCGACTTGTCCCTCTTGACCGGGACCGGCCCCAACGGGCGCATCGTAGAATCGGACGTGCTCAACTACCAACCCGCCCCCGCGGTTGTGGCCCCGGCAGCAGCGGCGGCTGCCGCCGCGCCGGCCGACTCTCGCATCGAACTTACCCGGATGCGTCAGACCATCGCCCGGGTTACCGCTGACAGCAAGGCTACCGCGCCCCATTTCTACGTAACCGCGGAAATCGACATGGGCAAGGCAATGGCGCTGCGCCGCGACGTGAACGATGCCGCCGACCCCGACAATCGCGTGTCGGTCAATGACCTCATGGTCAAAGCGTGTGCCCTGGCCCTGGCCCAGCACCCCAAGTTCAACTCATTCTTCCGCGGCGACCACCTGGAAGTCCACGGCGCAATGAACATCGGCATCGCCATTGCGCTGGCCACCGGGTTGATCCTGCCCGGCGTCAGCAACTGCGAGAGCAAGAGCCTGCTGCAAATCGCCACTGCCACCAAAGACCTCATCGACCGCGCCAACAACGGTTCGCTTCGCAACGACGAATACAGTGGCACCACGTTCAGCATCAGCAATATGGGTATGTTCGACGTGGAGAGTTTCACCGCCATCATCTATCCGCCCCACGCGGCCATCCTCGCCGTGGGCAGCGTCAAGGAGCAGCCGGTCGTTCGCGCCGGCGAGCTCGCAGTTGGTCAGATGATGAAAGCCACCCTCTCCACCGACCACCGGGTCGCCGACGGCGCGGAGGCAGCCGTGTTCCTCATGGAAATCAAACGGGTCCTGGAAAACCCGGTCGCCTTGCTTTTGTAACAACCCTGTCAATGTTCACAGTTGCTCGAACGTGGTACGGGAAGATACGAAACGTCCTGGTCAGATTGCTGATTTTGCTGGCGACGCCGCAGGAAGACGACCGAACCGCTATCTGGAGTATTCCCCAACCGCTGGGGGCCATCTACTTTGCCGTGTTCATCGGAGCCTCTCTGGGGACAATTTACGAGATTGTGCAACTGCGGAGCTCCTAATACTGCGGTTTTGTATGGACTTTCGCCGCCGCAACAAAGCAAGATTGCCTGTCAACCTGGAATTTCCTTTTACGAGAGATTGCAACCGAATTTGCCCCTACCGGAGTCGGCATCGCCATTGGTACACTGATAGCATTGCAAGGAGTTGCCCTGATTATGGCTATCTACCAATTCTTAACCAACGTACTCACCAAACCGGTGATCGAAAGGCACGCCGCCAGAGGCCGTGCGGCGGGGATGACGGAGGCAAACCGTCGGTGGGATGAGTGGCTGCAACGGCGGACTGACGCCGAAGCCGACGGCCGGCCTTTCGACGAGCCACCACCCAGCAAATCCTGATTTTCACGGAGTTGCCCTGATCATGGCTATCTACCAGTTCATCACCAACACATTCACCAAACCTATGATCGAAAGGCGTACCGCAGCCGCCAAAGCTGAGGCTAAATCCCAAGGCATGGCCCAAGGCCGAGCCGAAGCCGACCGGCTGTGGCGGGAATGGAACCAACGCCGTATTGACGCCGCAGCCAACAACCTCCCATTCGACGAGCCACCACCACCAATCTTGATTAATCGGAGGCCAGCATGGCACAAATGACCGGCGGCCAGGCCGTGGTCGCATCGCTGCACGCCCAGGGCGTCGATACCGTTTTCGGCATCATCTCGGTACACACCCTTGACCTGTTCGACGCGCTCTTCGACCGGCAGGACGACGTGCGCTTCATCGGGGGGCGGCTGGAACTGGGCTGCGGCTACATGGCCGACGGGTACTCCCGCGCCACCGGCAAGCCGGGTGTCCTGCTCACCAGTACCGGCCCCGGCGCCGCCGACTCGGTGGGCGCGATGGGAGAAGCCTATTTCTCGGCGTCGTCCATACTGCAGGTAACCACCAACGTTGAAGCTGAGTTCATTGGCACCGGCAAGATGGCCACCCACGAAACCAAAGACCAGCTGGGAATGTTCTCCGCCGTCACCGACTGGAACGCCCAAATCGGACAGATTGAATCCATCCCCGACCACTTTGTGGAAGCCTTCGTCCGTTTCCAGGAACGCCGTCCGCGCCCCATCGAGCTGGAGGTGCCCACCGACCTGCTGGGCCAGTTCGCCGATGTGGAGGTGCTTCAACCGCGGGAACCCCAGGTGCCCCAAGGCGACCCGGTGCAGGTGGAACGGGCCTGGAACCTGCTCCGCGACGCCAAACGCCCGGTGATTTTCCTCGGCGAGGAAATCCACACCACCGGCGGCGCAGATGACATAATCCGCCTCGCCGAACGACTTGGCGCCGCCGTGGTAACCGGCGACGGCGCCAAGGGCACCTTCCCCGAAAACCATCCGCTGTCATTGGGCATGGCCCTGGGCAACCGCATCTGGGGACAAAACCCGGTGCTGGACTGGCTCGGCGAGTGCGACGTTGCGCTGGTGCTCGGCTGTAATCTCCCCTATCGGTCCACCTCCGGCGTGGGCCTCAAGCTCCCGAAAACCATCGTCCACGTCCTGCTGGATGGCGAATACATCGGCAAGAACTACGAGACCGAGGTGCCCATCGCCGCCAACAGCGGCGCCGTAGTGCGCCAGTTCCTCAACGCCGCCGGCGACACCGACATCTGCGCCAGCGATGCCTACCGTCGTGAAGTCGCGGAGCTGAGGGAGCAAGTCTACGCAGGACTCAAGGAGCAATGGGGGCCCGAGCTCCGCGCCTGGGAATCCATCAGGTCGGTCATCCCGGACGATACCATCTTCTCCCTGGATGCCACCGTGCCGGCGAACCGCGCCGTGCGCTGCCTCCGGATGAACCGCCCGCGCAGCTATATGTACCCCCACGGCTGGGCCGGTCTCGGTTTCGGGTTCCCGGCAGCAATGGGCGCCAAGGTGGGCCGGCCCCAATCCCCCGTCATTTGCGTAACCGGAGACGGCGGCTTCCAGTACAACGCCCAGGAGTTGGGCACTGCCGTGCAGTACGGCATCAACCCCATCGTGATGGTCTTCAACGACAGCGCCTGGGGGGTGTTGAAGGGTTACCAGAAAGACCGTGGCAGCCGCCAGATGGCAACCGATCTGGTCAACCCCGACTTCGTCAAACTGTTCGATTCCTACGGCATTGGCGGCACGCGCGTCCACGACGTCAGTGAGATGACCCACGCCGTGCAGGATGCCGTCAGCGCTGACAAAATCCACCTCATCGAAGTCGTCATGCCCGATGGATTCCCGGCTTTCTGCGCCGGATAATTAACGCTACCCGTAATATACCCGATGCCCCAATCGTCGCCCGGCTCTACTGGCCGGCACCGCCGCATCTACCCGCTCTCACCGCGCGACCTCACGGCGGAACAAATCGCCGTAACCTTCGCGATGACCTCGCGCCGGCCCGAACCGTTCGATGAAATTGCACAGCAGGTCAGCTCAGAACGGGCTGCCGATTTCAACGAACGCTGGGTGGTCGGTTACGGCCACGCCTCCGTCGCCGAGCACGCCGTTATCCATCTGGCCGTGGAAAATATATCGCGCCTGGCCGGCGACGTCCTGGAAGACAACCGGCTGGCGTCATTCACCGAAAAATCATCCCGCTATCAGGTCATTGACGCAGACAGCTTCTGGGTGCCTGCGGAACTAGCTGCCCGGCCAGCATTGCAGAACCAATACATTGCGGCTTGTCGTGGCCTGTTTGACACCTACGCCTCACTGCTGGAAGGTGTTAACGCCCACCTGCGCACCCAAATGCCGCAGCGGGAGAACGAGCGGGACGGCAGCTATTCCCTGCGCCGGCGGCGGCTCGCCACCGACGCCTGCCGCGCCATCCTGCCCGCCGCCACCCTGACCAACGTGGGCCTTACCGCCAACGCCCGCACCTTGGAACACGCCATCACCAAGCTGATGTCCTCCGGCCTGGCCGAAGCGCGTGACATCGGCATCGAACTGCGCGATCAGGGCCGGGAAATTGCGCCCACCCTAGTCAAATACGCCGACCACAATCCCTATGTCGCCGAACGCCAGCGGGCGAAATCCATCGAACCAGCCAGCCGCGCAGCCGACTCGGACATATCGGTGCGGTTGTTAGATTACGACCGCGACGCGCCACGCAAGCTGGCGGCGGCGCTGCTGTTCAGAAACGGCAGCGATTATGCCGACGCCCTGGCACGCGCCGACGCCATGACGCCGGACGACCAACTCGCTATCGTCAACGCGGCGGTTATCAACATCGGCCCCCACGACTCCGCGCCCCGTGAATTCGAACTGGCCGGTTACACCTTCGAGTTCACTTTCGACTACGGAGCCCTGCGGGAGTTTCGCCGCCACCGGATGCAAACCTATTTGTCCCAGCCACTGACAGTAGCCAACGGGTACGACCTGCCGCCGCTGGTTCACGAGGCCGGCCTGGCTGGTCGGTTCGCCGATGCCGTTGCGGTAGCCGAGCGGAGTTTCCAGAGCGTCGGGGAAGCATTCCCCACCGTTGCCCAATACCTGGTAACTCATGCGCACCGACAACGCGTGGTGTCCCGCATGAATCTCCGCGAGTGCTACCACCTGTTCAACCTGCGCTCGTCCCGTCAGGCCCACGAATCAATTCGCCAGCCGGTTGTTGAGGCCATGCGTCAAGCCGTTGCGGTGCAACCCGAACTGTTCCGCCACCTGCGGCTCAGGGGTGCGCCGGACTGGTGGCCCTTCCCGCGGGAATCGGCGGGCCAATAGTCGCCCGGGCCGCCTACGGGTCGGAGCAGTCCCTGGTAAATCCGCAATTGCGGCAGGTTATCTTGCAACTGCGTTCCTGCATCCGGGCGCCACAAATCTCGCAGTCCAGTCCGTCGTCGCGCGTTGGCATCGGCGCTGGTTTAGCCTCGGGCCGGTTGGTTGACACAATAATCCTCGCCCCGGTTGGCTAGCGATTCACGTTTGGTGGCATCGGCGGGCCGCCCAGGATTCGAGCCGTCAGGAACTTTTCGCCGTTCGGTGTGGTCGGCCCGTGTCGCTCGTCGGGCATCAGCGCCACTTCCTTGAATTCGAACACGGACTCAACCATTTCCAGCGACAGGACGCTGTTACCGTCGTCGTCGTTGACGAAGATGCGGCCCACCAGCATCTGTTTGTCGGCGCGCACGAGCCAAACCTGGTAGGAATCCGCGGGCATCCCCGATACCATCAGAACGGCTTGTTGCCCGGTGGGGTCAACAATCAGCACTCCTTTGGAGGTGGGTTCCGTCCCCATGGGCGATGTCATCGGCAGCTTCTTGGCATCAGTCTGCAAGGCCATCATGGTTGCTTCCACCACGTCGGCCATCTCCTGCTTCACCAAATCAACCTGTTCGGCTGCTGCCACGGCTGCCGGATCGCTGCTGGACATTCCTCCGTACGATGCTCCCGCCGCCCCCGGAGCGTCGCTGCTGGCGGGGAGCGCGGAAAGCGGCGCACCCCTCTTTGGCAGATTGTCCTGGGTGCCCGACGGCTCCCCGGCAGCCACGTTTCCGCCAGCAACACTGCGCGCTGATACGGCGTCGGGCTCAATATTGACAATGGACTGGGTAGCGGACGCGGTAGATGGCGTCATCGCCGCTTCTGCCGAAACCGTCTGCAACGCCGCGGTCAGCTGGTCAATCTCGTGATCATTGGCCACGATTATCCCGATAGCGCCGGCCAGCATCAGGCTCAGCACGCCGATGGCAGCAGGAGCCAGCCAGCGTCGCAACCGGCGCGTCGACCATCGCGAGTCGGGAGGCGATAGAACCGCCAGGGGTCGAACCGCGTTGGCCGGCTGCGTCGCCGTTGACAGGACGCGGGTCTTGAGGTCGGGCGGCAACGGTGTCTCCGGCGCGGCGCTCGCCAATCGGGCGGCCATCTCCTGGAAACCGACCAGCACTTCCTGACAATGGAAGCACTGCACCACGTGCTGGGCTACCGCCTGAAACTCCGGGCCGTCCAGTGCGTTCAGCGCAAAGGCAGCAAGCTCCTCCTCCGGATGCTCCGGCGGATGTTCCGACCCGCCGTTGGGGAAACCAAAATCCTCAGGCAACATATTGTTCCAACGCCGCCTTGAGCTTTTGCATTCCCAGGCGCATTCTGGTCTTCACCGTGCCCAGCGGCTGGTTGAGCAAGGTCGCAATTTCGGACTGGCTGTAACCGTGCCACGCCGACAGCACCAGCGGCCGGCTCTGCTCGGGCGGCAATTCGGCCAGCGCGGCCCGCACCAGCTGGGCGTTGAAATTGCGCTCCACCTGCTGTTCCACACCCGGCGCTGGATCCGGAATGCGGTGGATAACCTCCGCCTCGGCTGGGATCGTGTGGTCAGCCGTGCGCCGTCGCGAACGGTAGATGTCGACGATTTTGTGATGCGCCACCGACATTATCCAAGTGCCCGGCGCCGACATCTCCGGTCGATAGCTGGCCGACTTCAGCCATATATTGGTGAACACGTCCTGTACGGCGTCTTCCGCCAGGGCCTCATCTTTCAGAATCGAAACGGCCAATGAGTAGATGCGTTGAGCGAACTTGTCGTAAATGGACTCCAGCACGGACTCGTCGCCCGCGGCCAGGTCCAGGATAGCCTGCTCATCGTCTCTGTTTCGGCGGTCAGTCACGGCCCCTCCACCGGGCGGGTCGGTTCGTACAATCGCGTTTTGGCTGACACGGGCCTGTGTTGCTTACTTATACGCCCCACCTGAGGAATCGGATTCACGGTTCAGACGACCAGACTGTCGAAAATTCCTTCCATATTCGGCAAATTCTCCAATGACCAGATTAGTTCCAGCGCCTGCTCGCACTGCTGTTCCGTGATGGTGGGACAGGCCAGCCGGCGGAACTTGGCGTCCACGTCGGCGTCGCTCAGCGGATTGCGGCCATGCCCCTTGGGGAAGCTGGTGGCGGCAACTTCGGTCTGACTATTGCGCTTGATAATCTCGATGCGGCAGTTGTACTCGGCTGGATAACGCTCCGTGAATTCGGCGATTTCAACGATCTGCATTTTGTTGATGATCGTGCGCAGCCCAGGCTCGGCGATGCGGTCGGCGGCGAAGGTTGCCGGCGTAACGGCGCCGTCTCGCAATCCAACCGCCGTCAGGAACGGTATGCTGTGGTCCGCGGTTTCACGGGTCTGGGGATCCCACTTCTCCGGTTCCGTCGACGCGCTGCTCACCGCCGATTGATAGGACTGTATCTTGATGGCGGCGATGTCCTCAATGTTGACCCGTTCGCTGAGTTGGATGGCCAGGTCAATCGGAGCCTGCGTGTGGATTTGCGACGGGTAGAACTTGAAAATCGTATCGGATATGCGGAACGGTTCAGCTCCGCCGCCCATCGCTGCAATCTTCACCGGATAGCCAATCGCCTGCTCCTCAAGCCCGTGGTGCCCGGTGAACGGCTCGAAGGGCCCCGTCATGCCCTCAGCGGCCAGTTGAGCCGCAAATATACCGGAACGCGTGGCAGCGGCGGCGGCGCAGCCCTTCCACATCGAAAGCTCGCCCATGCGCGTGACGCGCAACGGAACGTTGGGTACCGCCGCCAGCGAAATGGCGTTACCCATCTGCTCTTCGTCCAGCCCCAGCACCTTGCCGGCGGCGCAGGCGGCCCCGATGACGCTGAAAATACCCTGATCCCACTGGTTCGCCGGCACCTGGTCGGCGATCCGGCAAAACACCTCATAGGCCAGCGTGATGGCGGTAATCACCGTGCGTCCGTCGGCGCCCACGCTGTCGGCCACCGCCAGCGCCGCCGGAATCATGTCGCTGGGGTGCCCGCCGCCCGGCGAAAAATAGGAGTCGTTGCAATCCAGATACCGTACCATCACACCGTTGGCGAACCCCGCCATGTCCAGCGACGAGTAGTCGCCGGTGCCCAGGATTCGGGACGGCGAACTGCTGGTGATGCCACCGGCCAGCCGCCGGGCGATTTTGGCCGGTTCGCTCAGATAGCCGCCAATAGCGCAGCCCAAAGTGTCGGCTACGGTGCGCTTAACCTGGTGTACTACCGCCGGCGGCAGGTCTTCGTAGGTAAGGTTACAGGCGTAAGAACTGAGCAACTCGGTCGTGCGGTCCATAAACTCCCCAATCCCTTGTGGATGTTGCGGTGCGGGTCGCAGGTGTGCGGGCGTGGTTGATGCGATAGCGGTGCGCCGCCGGCGGTTGGGCCACGCCCAGTTAACGAATTACCGCCTCGGCCATGCGCTCCAGCTGATTCGCCATCTCCGCTTCGGTGTCGCAGTGTTCAGGACGCACCACCACCCGGTCGGCACCAGCGTTCAGCAGGTCCTGCACCAGTTGGCCGTCGGGAGCCTGACCGTACACCGTAATCGTCAGCGACTTCGGGTCGCGACCGCGGGCCGTCGCCAGCTCGTCCAGCTTCTTCCGGCTGTCTTCCACCTCGGCCGGCGTAATCCGGTTGGGCAGCCAGCCATCGCCCCAGGTGGCCACGCGTTGCAGCACACGACGGGCCAAACCACCCAGGATTACCGGCGGATGGGGCTGTTGCACCGGCTTGGGGTTGGATTTGATGAGCGGGAAGTCGTAATAGGTACCGTGAAATTCAGCCTCGTCTTTCGTCCACAGCTCCTTCATCACCGCCACCGCCTCCCGGGTCTGCGTCCAGCGGTGGTCGAAATCCCCGCCGAACATCTCGGTTTCCTCCCGGTTCCAGCCGGCGCCGATACCAAACATGAACCGTCCCCCGCTGATGCGGTCCAGCGTGGCAATCTCCTTGGCCAGCATCAACGGGTTGCGTTCCGGCACCAGCGTGATGCCCGTCCCCAGCTTGATGGTGCTGGTCGCTCCCGATGCCCGGGCCAACGCGATGTACGGGTCGGCAAAGTGGGCGTAAGTCCAGGGAATCTCCCCGCCCGACGGAAACTGGCTCGCGCTCTGCACCGGCAAAACCGGGTGTTCCGCGTACCAGATCGACTCAAAACCAAGCGATTCGGCAGTGCGCGCCATAAATGCCGGGTCCAGCGTATAGGCCGGCAGTGGTATCGAAGTTCCAACGGACATGATGTTTGCTCCTTATCTGTTCAACGCGAATCGAATTATCGGCAGACCGGATGATGTGGCATCACCGACCACGCTGCGTCAGTTGTCGGCGGCCACTGCTGCCGACACACCAACGATGGCGTCGTATTGCTCCGCTCCATGCCCAACCACGGTGTCGATGTCTTCGGGCAGCATGAACCCGTCGGCGACCAGTTGCTCGCCGGCTGCGCGCACCCGGGCCAGATATTCATCCCTGGAAGCGTAGCGCTCCTCGATGGAAGGCCGTGGGTCGCCGGCGGCCATCCGGTCGGCGCGGGTAACGGCGAAGGGAATCGCGCAACCCACCACCGTACCGCCCGGAGCCAGCACCTGGCCGGCTCCGCCGATGTCGGGATGCCGCACGTTCCATCCAGCGTAGGTTGCCAGGGGAACCGACACCGCCGGCAGGCGGATGCCGCCCACTTCGTTGCCGTCAGTGTCCACCGCCGACACGAGCGACGGCAGCGCTGCTCCCACCACCGGCGGAATCTGCGTCGGAACCGTGCGCTCGGGACCGAAATCCAGCCGCCGCATGGTCTTGAGATGCTCGGGAAATTCTACGCCGGGAATGGCGCGGAACAGCTCGCCCAGCTGCTGGGCCGGCACGATGCTCTCGGCAGCGTGGTTGGGATACCGATTGCCCGGCGGTTCCTGCCCATGGGTAACCCACTGGTCCAGATGCACCAGCGCCGCACGCATCAGCGGACGGTAATCCACGTAGTTCAACGCCTGTGTCCCCCGCGCCCCGGTGTCCGGGTTGGTATCGGACAATGGCAGACTGGCCGGCCCGTGCTGCGTGCCGCAGAACAGCCAGGAACGCACCACGTCCGGCGGCTCAACGTCGGCGCTTCCGTCGGCGCTGACGTGGGCCAGAGCGCCGTGGCCGCCCCAATATTCTGACGACGTGTTGGTGTAGATAATCCTAGGCGCCAGCCCCCGCTTCATCAGCCTAGTCAGGATGCCATCCGAACCATCCGGTTCGATGTCCAGGTGGGGCGGCACGTTATTCACGCTGCGGTTCGACAGGCTTGACGGCTGCCCGAACCTGACGTTGAACTCGCCCATCTTGCCGCCGGCGACATTGGGCAGCATCCCGTCGAAAACCACCCGACCGGACTCGTCGGCGTTCAGGCCGCAATGCAGCATCTGACGCAGGAAGCGCCCGCTTTGGCTGCGACCGTAGGCGTAGGCGCGTCCGATGGCCCCAAACAGCGGGTTGGCGGTGCTGGCGGCGTCGGTTGCGTCGTAACGTAGCCACGACACAATGTCCCGTGTGGCCAGCATTCCCAGACCCACCACCGGCGCATGGGACGTTTCGTACAGCACCCGATACACCTTCCCGGCCTCGAACCCGCCGTCCATCGTGATATGCGCAGCGTCGGGAATCCGCCGGCCGTCAACCAGGCGTGCGAATGCCCAACGCTCTCGGGGGATGATATTTTCCGGGCCATCCTCGTGGTCTTGCACCGTCAGCGTCGATTCCCAACTCTCCAGGTGGTTGGTCGGGTAGGGCTGATGGTCCCGGTCAGACAAGAACTGCACATTGGCAGCAACGGTCGGCTGGAAGGAAATCACGATGCGACCGGCCACCGGAGTCCCGTCAGCGTTCGTGGCGTCGGGAACATTGCAACGCAGCAGGCCCGCAGTGTTGGGCACGTCATGTTGCCAGCCGCACAAGACCAGGCTGTATCCGTGGCGCATCATGAAGCCGTTGCCCGGGTGCGGGTCGGCGTCGGGCGGCGCGTCGGGAGCGCTGTTGATATTCTTGAGCGCCAGCTCCTTGCCGCGATTGAGCACATCCAGCAGCAGCCGGCCGTTACCGTGGTCGGCGTCCACCGGCTTGATGATGCGGAAGTCTGCCGAAAACTCCACGTTTTCTTCCGCGTTGCGCGGCGCCAGGGCAATGTCCGCAACGGCGGTATTCTCCGGATTGGTCGGGTCCGCAGCAAAATGCGCCACGCCGTCCAGTTGCTCGTATCGGCCCACGTCGCCGAATGTCTCGCCATTGGCGAACGACCGTCGCGCGCTAATTTCCAGTCTGACCAGTGCCATGACCTTGCCCTCCGTTTGCTTGCCGTCGGTTTAGAGGATTTGGCTGGTATCTACTTCCAGGTCTTCGGGTGGTTCGGCGCCAATGTTATCGTGCCACCATTCCCGAAATGCCTCGTTGCCCATTTTTTCCCGCAATCTACCCAGATGAGCCTTCACCTGCACCATCATGGGCAGCTGATGGTCGGCGGCCAGCTGGTAGGTTCGCGCCACCCACTCCAGCGCATCGGTCAGGTTGCCCTGAGCTTCGGCCACCACGCCCAGCTGACCGTAGGTGCGAGCGGAGCGTATCACGTCGCGAGTGCCTTCAAACGCCTGGCGCGCCCGGTCGTACCACTGTTGTGCCTTTACCAGGTCGCCCTGCTCATGATGCAGTACACCCAGCTGCCGCGCCTCGTCGCCGAGGCCCCGCAAATCGCCCATCTCCTCCCGGTGTTCCAGGGCGGTAACCAGCCACTCTTCGGCCTCGTCGGGTATCCCTCGGGCCTGCGCCAGCGTGCCCAAGTGGTGAAACTCAATTACCATCTGCTCGGTCATCCCCAGCCGGTCGCAGAGTCCCAGCGCCTGCTGATACCACGATTGCGCCTCTTCAAACAGGTACTCGGAATGGTCTACCGTCCCCAGCGCATGGAAAATGTAGACTGCGGTTTCTTCATCGCGGTTTTCCTCCACGATTTCGCGCGCGCGGTGATACCAGCTGCGCGCTTCGTCGTATTCAAACCGGAAGTGGCACACGGCGCCCAGGGCCCGGTAATCGTTGACCATCTCTTCGTAGTCGGGCAACCGCTGGTGTATGTCCAGCGCGCGGGTGTACCACTCTTTGGCCGCCCCGTACTGACGCTGGTGGTGCCGCACCTGCCCGATGGCGAAACAGGCATCGGCAATCGATTCCTGGTCCTCACCGCCCTCGATGATTTCGAGCCCCTTTTCCAGCCATTCGGACGCGGTGTCATACTGGCCACGGCGCGTCGCAATCAATCCGTTCTGGTGGTACACGGCAGCGGTACGAGGGTCAACCTCGCCGTCGGGTTGCTCCAGCAGATACGCCAGCAACTGCTCGTTGAAACCGGCGGCTCGGTCCAGCTCCAGCAGTTCCACCGATTCCATCGCGTCCGTCCCCAGCAGGTACTGCCAGAATTCGATGGCTCCGTTGGCTTCAGATTCCGCTGCGCTGTGACCGATGGTGTCCAGCAACTGGCCCCGGAGCCGGCGCAGCTCCGGGAACCGCTTCTGCATCCGGTAAACCTGCGCCAGCGGCTGAATCAGCAGCTGCGCGTTGTCCCACTGTCGGTACTCCAGCGCCAAACCCAGCGCCTGGGTCAGGTTGCCCTCTTCCGCCAGCACTGCTGTAACGCCCACATCCTGATTCTCGTAAAGACTTTCCATGAAATAGTCGGCGGTGTCGGCGTAAACGCGCACAAACTCCGACTCCAACCGCCCGATCCCGTCGCCGGACAGCTGCCGACCCAGCTTGCGCCCCAGGAACCACGGCACCGCCGGATTGATTTGAAACACGCTAGGGGAAATCGGCTCCACGAACCCGGCGGCCATGGCAGTGCGCAACAGCGTCCGGCACCCCGAATATGACCGTCCCGAAAACTGCGTGCCGCCCTCCGGACTCAAAAGAACCCGCGATGCCCCCGAACCCAAATCGTCGCCCATCACCTGCCCATAGGTGCTCTCCTCGGTAATGTGCGACAACACATCCAGCATCACCCGTCGCTGGAACATCGAGATGAACGGCAGGTGCGTCCGATTCCGGTGCGACATTCGCGAGAATGAGTATTCCATCGCCGCGGTGAGCACCGGGCTGCGCCCCGGTTCGTTATCCTCGGCAAGTTCATCCATCAGCCGGGTTATCTCGCCGACAGTAACTGTCGCCGGAACATCCTTCACTGGCGGAATGGCAATCTGCATCGCCAGCGGATGCCCTTGCAGAATGTCCAGCAGGTTGGCGAAGTCGGCATCCACCCGCGACGCCGGCACCTCCGCCTTGCTCATCACCTGGGCGGCCAGCGCGGCTCGATCGGGCGGTGTGAGCGGATTCAGCGTAATCGCGGCGTGGGCCACGGTCAGCCAGCCTTCATCCGGCTGGCGGCTCAGCAGCAACGCCGAGCTGCCCGCCGGACCGACCGTTACCTCACCCAGAAATGCGGACAGGTCTGGTAACTCGGACTCTTCCAGCAAGCCCGCCGCCCCGTCCGGAAAGCCGGCCACATTCTCGGTGTTATCCCAAACCAGCAACGACGGATTGGACTGCAGGTACTCGGTTACCCAGCGTCTCTGCTGGCCGACCGGCAAATCGGCGAAATCCAGCCCGGCGACGGCGGTGCCGATTTCATGCACTACCCGTTCAATGCCCGCCGGATGCGACGCTTCAAACGCCGTATAGAACACACCGCCCGGATAGGCCACTCGGGCCGGCTTGAGGAACCAGCGGCACAACCCGAGCGCCAGTTCGGTCTTGCCCACCCCGGTATCGCCCGATAGTAGCACCACCGAATTGGACCGCAGCGCGCGCTCCAGCTCCCTAAGTTCAGCTTCTCGCCCCACCAAGCCGTACTGCCCCGCCAACGGAATCTGCAAATCGTCGGTGGGCGCCTCTTCCTCAGAATGGATTACCGGAGGGCCCAGCGGGTCTGGCTCGTGCTCGGCGACAATGGCAGGGGCATAGCGCCGCGATTGATAAACCGCCGGCCCATGCCAGTCCCACGTCACTCGCTTGCCGTTGACCGTAATGCGTTCCGGGGAATCCATCAGCGTGCGTCGCAACGCGGCCACGGCCACCGCCACGTCGTTTCCGCCCGCCAACGTAGTGTAGAACGCTCGCGTCGCATTCTCAGCGGAATCGGCGTGCAGCGCATAGGGTATCAGCGCGACCTGGGCAACGCCGGCGCCAGCAATGGCTTGAGCGCAACCCGCCCAACCCTGGGAGGTCACATCTCCACTGTGGGCGCCGGCGGAAACGAGCGCCACGTTCACGCCGGCCGCAGCCAATTCGCCGCCCAGCGTTGCCGGCCCAATGGGCTCGAGCGTGCCGTCGCCGGATTCGAGCAGTAGATCCCCATCGGCGTCCAGCGTAACCCCGTCCAGGTGGGCAATGTGGTAGTGATCGGGGTTGCTGGCGAGCAGTTGGCGCAACGCGGACAAGGTCGCCGGTCTGGGGTTGTCCAGCGACGCTTCCAGGTTGAGGCTTTCCAGCGCGGACACCGTGGCGTTAGCCAGGCTGCCCCTCACGATGACCGGCTGCGACAACAACGATCCTGCAGACGGCGGCGGTCCTGGCAGCGACGCCGGCGACAGCATCAGCACGTTCAACGAGTGCTCGGTACGCTGTTCCCCCGCATCGGTGGGAACCTCCGGCGTGGCCTGTCGCAGCACTCCAGCCACCCCGGCGACGAAGTACCCCAGGGTCGGATCGTTCATCAACTCCCAGGGCAACGACAGGAACTCCGGTCGCGCCGAGACGATGATAAGCTCCGGTCGGGTGTCCCCGGCGAGCAGCGCATCCAGCCGGTTGCGACCGTCCGACCCGGCGGCAAATGAGTGCTCGAACAAAATCCGGCCCAGGTTGCGTATCGCCGACTCAATGGCTTCCGCACGCTCCAGCGCGCCGATGGGCTCCAGTTGAAACCCGTTGTGGTACCAGTCCAGCGCCGCGCGCTCTTCTGATGAAAGGTCCAGCGCGAACGACACTGGCGAGGCGTCAATGCTGGCGCCGGAATTATCGGTAATACGCAACTGAACTTGTCCGCTATCCGGCAAGTCCAAGATGGTGAGCGAGGGAACAATAGGCACGATTACACCTGCGGGCAATTCGGGTTGGGGCTAGCTGCGGCGGGGCGTGGCCGATGGCGATTACCTTGCCACATTAATCGGGTTGCTTTACAATCGCCACTACTCACGAAGCAACGCTCTAAACGGTCAAATATCAACCTGTGGCGCATTATACAACGAAATGCCCTGGGGTTGTCCCGCTCAGGTTCTTTACATAAAACTATGCCTGTACAGCACATAATCAGACGTTCCTGGCTGGTAGTCCCAGCATCCGATTCTGCCCGTGTCTCCAGCGCCGCCCAAGCCGGAGCCGACGTGGTGGTTCTCGACCTGGCCGAGTTCGTGGCCGAGCAGGACAAACCGTCAGCCCGCGAAGGCATAGCCGCCGTTCTGGACGCTGTCAAAGCCGGCGGCGCTGAGGTATTCGTCCAGATTGACCCAGAACTGATGCTGGCAGATTTGCGAGCGGCAATCTGGCCGGGCATCGCCGGCGTAGTAATCAACCGGCTGGAGTCCGCAACCCAAATCGTCGCTGCCGATACGCTCATCGGCCAGCTGGAAAGCCAGCGTGGACTGTTGCCCGGCTCCATTGAAATCGTAGCGTCCCTTGAAACCGCCCGTGGCAACCACGATGGATTCCAGATCGCTACCGCCAGCAGCCGTATTTGCGCCCTCACGCTCGGACGCGCCGACCTGGTGATGGACCTGCGACCCGAACCATCCGGCGAAATCCATCTGATGCAATACCTGATGCAGCGGCTCATTATGCTGGCGGCTGCCACGGGAACCGCCGCCCTCGGGGGCTGGTGGCGCGCGCCCGACCGCGGCCTGCTCGCCACACCCATCAACACGCTGGCCGCCGCCCAACGCGGTCGCGCCATCGGATTCAGCGGCTCTCTGTGTGTGCTCGATAATCAGGTGGCTCCCCTCAACGAAGGATTCACCCCCACCGCCACTGAGCTGGCCCAAGCTAACGCGCTGCAACAGGTGTACGCCGACGCCACCGCATCCGGCGCCGCAGCCATCGTTCTGGCGCAGGGACGCAGCCTGACGCCAGACATCATCCGGCAATACGCCCACGTCTCAGCGCTGGCCGCCGCGTGTTCAATGCGGGAAGAGTTTAAAGCGGCCGCTGTTGCCGGGCGACCCATCCCACTACCGTAGCCCGTATACCCTAGTCCGTTGCCCCAGGAGGCATCCGTATGGCCGATTCCCACCGGCGCCTGAAGCGGTCCGGTTTGACCATGCCCATCGTTACCGACCGGTTCATCAGCAACGCCTGGCACCGTGGTTGCGACTTTATCAACATGGACCTGGAAGATTCGGTTCCGCCCGACCTGAAGGGCGTCGCCCGCAATCTGGTGCGCCGCAGCATTCCGGTGGTCAACAAGGGCGGCGCCGATGCGGTTTGCCGAATTAACCATGACCTGATGGAAGCTGACCTTAACGCCGCCGTTTGGCCTGGCATGGTGCATATCAACTACCCCAAAGCCGAATACGGCCACGAAATCCAGCGCATGGATGAAATCATCACCCGCCTCGAAGAAGAACGCGGCATCCGGCCCGGCGCTATTGCCATCGGAGCCAATATCGAAACGGCGGTGGGCGTCGCCAACGCCTACGAAATCGCCTCGGCCAGCCACCGCGTCAGGGATTTCGGCGGCGCATCCGGCTACGATATGTCCCGCGACCTCGGCGTGGAGATGTTCGTCGGTTTCGATCAGTTCGTCTACGGCAAGGGCGAGGTCGAGTTGGCGGCGCGTGCCCTTGACCTAGAACCCCGAGCTGCTCCCTTCACCCCGAACATCACCGGCAGCGTCAGCGACCCCGACCGCGCTTTTGCCGAGGCCGACGCGGCCCGACAGTGCGGCTTCCGCATCGGAGGCGGTCTGCATCCCTTCGTCGTGGAACCCCAAAACCGTGGCTTTACTCCCAATGAAGCTGAAATATCCGACGCGCATTGGGTGCTGGCCGAGTTCCGCAAACTGGCCGTATCCAGCGATATCTGGGCGCAGATTGATACCCGCACTATAGATTCCAGCGACGGCCCGCGCCCCGTGGACCCCGCCGAAAACCCCAGCCTTCGGTATCGCGTCATCGACCGCTACGAGGCGTCCCGCGCCGAAGAATTCCTGGAGTGGACCAGGCTCTGCGACGAGCGCGATCGGGAAAAGAACGAAGCCATCGCCCGCATGCGAGCTGCCGAAGCTGACGAAACGGAACGCTAGCCGGCCCAGCCAATTATCGCCTGCGAATCATGCACTCCACCGTTTTCGCCTCTACTGCAATAATCTCCCGTGATAATCCCCGAAGCAATCGCCGGCGAGATTTGCCGGCAGATTTCCTTCCACTGACGTGAGAATCCCATGTTGATACGACGCTCCAATCTGATTGTTCCCGTCACCGAATCCCGGCTGGTTCGACTGGCCTGGCCCCACGGCGCCGATGCCATCACCCTCGATTTACAGGACGGTATCCCAGCGACCGCGATTGGGGCCGCGCGCGAAGCGTTGCCGTCGGCCATTTCCCAGGCCGGCAAGGGCGCCGCCGACGTATTCGTCCGCATCAACGCTGCCTACGTGTACGCTGACATCGAAGCGGCGGTGTGGCCAGGATTGTCCGGCGTGGTGCTGCCCGGCGTCGAATCTTCGCAGCAAGTTGTCTCCGCCGACCAGTGCCTCACCGACTGGGAGCGCCAACGGGGAATTCCGGCCGGCCAGCTGGAACTCGCCTTGTCCATCGAAACCGCGGCCGGCGTTTGGCACGTTCGCGACATCATCACCGCCAGCCCGAGAGTCAAACAGGTCGTCATCGACGAAGCCGCGCTGGCGGCGTCAATGGGACTCACTCAAATCACCGAGTTTGACCCCTTCGTGTACGCCCGCGGCCGATTGTGCATCGAGGCAACCGCCGTCGGTGTGCAGCCGGTTGCGGTGGTAGACCCCACCTGTCAGGGCAAAGAAGACCTGTCCTACGAAGAAAAACTCCAGATCGCCACCGATGCTCGTAACCTGGGGTTCAAGAGCTTGGTTTGCTCGCGTCCCAGCTGGATTGCGGCGGTGAACGCCGCCTTCACGCCAACCCCATCGCTGGTGGAATACTACACCCAGGTTCGCGAGGTATTCGCCCAAGCATTGGCAGCGGGCACGGCGGCGGCGCCCTTCGCCGGCCGCATGATCGATGTGCCCGTCGATGAACGGGCCAAGGACGTGCTCGCGTTGAGCCTGGCTTGTAACGCCCGCGACGACGAAAAGCGCACCGCATCGGCCCGGGCCGATGCGTAGCCTGATTAGTCGTAGCTTGATTAGTCGTAGCCTGTTTTGCTGATCACCGTCCCTGTTGGAGCATAAATTGATTCATATTGATGATGACCTCCGTCGTCGAATTGACAACGCGCTGGACGACCGTTGCCCCATGTTCATCGCCACTGTGTCGCCGGACGGCGAACCGCAAATCAGCATGCGGGGCAGCGTCTTGGTGTTCGACCGGGAAACTCTGGCCTACTGGGAACGCGGCTGGCGAGCGTCCGCCGCCAACGTTCAGGCAGACTCCAAGGTCGTGTTTTTCTACCGCAGTTCCGAGGAACGCATCAACCTGCGCTTTTACGGCACGGCCACCATGTACCGCAGCGGCGCAATTCGGGATAACGTCATGGCCCGCACCGTCCAGGGAGAACTCGACCGCGACCCGGAGCGTACCGGCGCTGCCGTCCTCGTCCGCCTCTACCGCATCAACCAGCTAAATGGAGAGGTGCTGCAGGAGCGCTAGCTCCAGCCGCAACTCATCCGGATACCTTTGCAAGGGTATCCCAAGCGCCAAGACACCCGGGTCGGTTGGCGTTAGGCGACTAACCGACCTGCTCCGCCACCACCGCTAGAGCATCCGCCGCCACCACTCCGCTCCCGGCCGGTAGCACCATCAGCGGGTTGATATCCAGTTCCGCCAATCGCCCTTCCAGATTCACCGCCATTTGCGAAATGCTCACCAGCACGTCGGCCAATGCATCCACGTCGGCCGGCGGAGAGCCCCGGAATCCCCGCAGCAACCGTGCGCCTTTAACCTCGTCAATCATCTCCAGCGCATCGCCCCGGGTGATGGGGCACAGCCGCAGGGCCACGTCGTTGTAAACTTCAACCATCACACCGCCGCTGCCGAACAACAGCACTGGCCCCAGCTGCCCGTCGTAGGACACCCCAACAATCGTCTCCACCCCGCCCGACACCATTTCCTGCACGATCACCCCATCGATGCTGGCGCTGGCATCGTAGCGCCGGGCGTTGTCGGTAACCTCGGCAAACGCCGTTCGCACCGCATCTGCGTCTGCCAATCCCAGCCGAATCGCCCCAGCCTCCGTTTTGTGCAGAATGTCTGCTGAATCCACCTTCAACGCCACCGGATAACCGATTCGATTCGCGGCAGCCACCGCAGCATCCGCGTCTCCCGCACGCTCTTCCCGAGTGATGGGCACTCCGAACGCCCCAACGAGCCGCTTGCTGTCAAATTCCGACAGCGCGCCGCCCGCTACCGTCAGTCCGGCAGCCGCAGCTTCCTGCTCCGGTGTCAAGGGTTGTGTGGCGCCAAATCCTCTGTCCAGCCGCCGCTCCCGCCAATCATGGTAGTCATTGAGGTAACGGATGCCGGCCGCCAGTTTGTCGGGGACATAGAACACCGGAATACCGGCCCGGCGCAGCATCGGTAGTCCCGACTCGGCACCACGCGTGCCCGTCCAGAGGAAGGCTACCGGCTTGTTGCTCCCGTCCCGCTGCGCGATCACTTGCGTAGCCTGCGGGTCGGCGCCGGCGGACGCCACCACCAGGGTGCCCACGTTCGGGTCATCAGCCATGTACGACATGATGGCCGGAAAATCGTCGCTGTTGGCAAACCCGGTAACGTCCGACGGATTGGCCGCCCAGCCAAACCCCTTCAGAATGCCGTTGATACCGTCGCGGGCACCCGGCGACAGCGGCGGCAGGTCAAGACCCGCCTGCCCGCACATATCGGCAGTAAGGCTGCTGATCCCACCGGAATGCGATACCACGGCAACCCCTCGGTGGGGCGGTCGCTGGCTCCGGGCCATCAGGTTGGATACCTGCAGCAGGTCGTCATAATCCTGCACCCGAATCACGCCATACTGGTCAAACGCCGCATCGTAGCGAGCATCAACGCCGGTGAGCACTGCGGTGTGCGACCCAGCGGCGCGCGAACCCAACTCCGAGCGTCCAATCTTGATGAGCACAATAGGCTTGCCCCGTTCCGCCGCCAGCCGCGCTACCTCAACGAACTTGCGCCCGTCCTTGAATCCCTCAATGAATCCGGCTATTACCCGCGTGTCGTCATCGTCCAGCAGGTAGCGGGCGAAGTCGCAAAAATCTAGGTCAGCTTCATTCCCCGTCGAGACAATGTAGGTGAACCCAATCCCCTCGTCCACCGCCCGCGTCAGGAAGGGCCCAAACGCGGATGCCCCGCTCTGACACACCAACCCGATGGGCCCGGTCAATCCCGACGCGCCCCGCGATGACGCGCTGGACCAGATGTCATCCTTGATATTGGCCAGACCCAGACAGTTTGGCCCACTGATCCGCATCCCGGATTCCTGCGCGAATCGGCCCAGCTCAACCTGCAACTCCCGCCGGTCATCTTCCCCCCGTTCGGCAAACCCGGCGGAAATCACGATAGCCGACCTGGCCCCTTTGGCATGACTCTCTCGTAGCGTATCCAGCACCGCGTGATACGGCACCACAATGCCCACCACGTCCGGCGCTTCCGGTAAATCAGTTACCGACGCGTAGGCTTTCAACCCCTGAATCTCTTCGTAACGCGGGTTCACCGGATACACGTTCACCCGGTCGGAGGCTCCCATCGCCGCCGCCAGGAATCGCCCGCCATATTGCATCCGCGGCGTCGCGCCCACGACTGCGATGGACCGGGGATTCAGCATCCGGTCGATGGATGCCAGTTGCTCATCACTCCAAAATGCCATTGCCAATCTCCTTAGAGCGTACTGATGTTCGGCAGCTAGCGGTTTTGCAAGCGTCTGATTTCCGCTTCCAGTTGCCGGTTGCGGTCTTCGGCAGCGAGGCGGCCGGCCCGCTCCGCATCGCGCTCGGTCTCGGCGGCGGCGCGCTCGGTTTCGGCGGCCAGACGGGCGGTGGCTTCCTCGTAGTGGGTGGGCAAATATCCCTTTGCCGAATCGTACCAGCGCAGGTAACCGTACTCCCAACAGACGTACAGGTTTAATACCGCGCTGTAGCCCCAATGGCGCGCATTACTCACTTCACTGATTTCTATCGGTTGGTACACTCCGTTGACCAGCCGGTCGCCAGCCAGGTGGGTACTGTAATGTTGGCCTCCCGTGTCGTCAAAACGCCAGTATTCCGGCACTCCAAAGGCCGCGTAGCCCGCGCGCTTTTCGGTTTCGTCACGTCGGCTGGTGGTTGGGGAGGCGATTTCCAGTACGAAGTCCGGCGGCTTGCCGTGATACTCAATAGAGTAACCTCTATCGGTGGCGATTACGCTGGGGTCAACGTCAAAGGCAATCATCAGGTCGGGTATGAGCAAACCGCGCCGTTCTCTGGTGTTGCGCTGCCCGATCGGATACTCGCTGAGCAGAGCGGTGGTGTCCCAGGCGTTCAGGTGCAGGCGAAGCGCCGGGATATAGCCGGGGTCGTTGAGGTAGAGCAGATTCTGCATATCGTCGCGGGGCGTGTCGGGGAACGGTACCCTCGCGGCAGCCGGAGGCGCAACAGGTTTGGTAGTCATAACAAGCCTCACGAGGCAAGGTTGCGATGGCGATGGCAATGGCGATGAAGTTGACGTTGGTATTATACGCCCGGCATCCGGCTGATCCCAAAAGGGCATCGGCGCAGGAGTGCCTGAACCGGTCCGGTTGCCCCAGCCTCTGGTATCGCCGCCGCTAGAAATCGCCCGCCATATTGCATCCGCGGCGTCGCGCCCACGACCGCGATGAAGCGTGGATTCAGCATCCAGTCGATGGATGCCAGTTGCTCATCACTCCAAAATGCCATTGCCAATCTCCTTAGAGCGTACTGATGTTCGGCAGCTAGCGGTTTTGCAAGCGTCTGATTTCCGCTTCCAGTTGCCGGTTGCGGTCTTCGGCAGCGAGACGGCCGGCCCGCTCCGCATCGCGCTCGGTTTCGGCGGCCAGACGGGCGGTGGCTTCCTCGTAGTGGGTGGGCAAATATCCCGTTGCCGGATCGTACCAGCGCAGGTAACCGTACTCCCAACATAGGTACAGGTTCAATACCGCGCTGTAGCCCCAATGGCGCGCATTACTCACTTCACTGATTTCTATCGGTTGGTACGCCCCGTTGACCAGCCGGTCGCCGGCCAGGTGGGTACTGTAATGCTGGCCTCCAGTGTCGTCAAAACGCCAGTATTCCGGCACTCCAAAGGCCGCGTAGCCCACGCGCTTTTCGGTTTCGTCACGTCGGCTGGTGGTTGGGGAGGCGATTTCCAGTACGAAGTCCGGCGGTTTGCCGTGATACTCAATAGAGTAACCTCTATCGGTGGCGATTACGCTGGGGTCAACGTCGAAGGCAATCATCAGGTCGGGTATGAGCAAACCGCGCCGTTCTCTGGTGTTGCGCTGCCCGATCGGATACTCGCTGAGCAAAGCGGTGGTGTCCCAGGCGTTCAGGTGCAGGCGAAGCGCCGGGATATAGCCGGGGTCGTTGAGGTAGAGCAGATTCTGCATATCGTCGCGGGGCGTGTCGGGGAACGGTACCCTCGCGGCAGCCGGAGGCGCAACAGGTTTGGTAGTCATAACAAGCCTCACGAGGCAAGGTTGCGATGGCGATGGCAATGGCGATGAAGTTGACGTTGGTATTATACGCCCGGCATCCGGCTGATCCCAAAAGGGCATCGGCGCAGGAGTGCCTGAGCCGGTCCGGTTGCCCCAGCCTCTGGTATCACTCCGCCAGAAGCCGCCCGCCGTACTGCATCCGCGGCGTCGCGCCCACGACCGCAATGGAACGGGGATTCAGCATCCGGTCAATAGACGCTAGCTGTGCCTCAGTCCAGAATGACATAATGAGCCTCGTCTATGTGCCCATTCGTGCCAGTTCACCCCGGGCCCATGTGGCAGCGTGGCGTAGGTTAACCGAGTCGGCGCCGGTCAGGCGGCCGTCCTTGCGGTTGTCCGTCCGTAGCTTGCTGAGGGTTATCCGATTATCCTTTTTGCCATTGCAGGGCCGGCAGAGCAGCGCGCGGTTGTCCAAGTGGTTGGAACCGCCGTCCGACTTGGGGTTGACGTGGTCCAGTTCTAGGTACTCCGGCCACGGCGCGACGAAATCGCACGCCCAGCACTGGCAACCAAACTTTTCCCAGAGCATGGAGTGCATCTGCGCGTGGGACAACTTGGAACGCTCGTTGGAGAGATAAACGCCGGGGAGCGGCGGTGCGGCGGTTTCGCCGATGTCAGTCCGCTCCGGTGCCGCCGCAGTCCAGTGCGTTTCGTACCTTTCAAGCTGAGTTGCCAGCCAGTCCTGTAGGTCTAGGCGTTGCTCCAGTTTCTTGCGTTCGCCAGGCGTGATACTGGCCATCCGGCATACCGCGTGGTAACGGGCATCCTTACGTCGGTCTATCCCCACCCAGCGACGACCATGCTTTCGTGCTGCCATAATGGTGGTAGCGCACCCGTCAAATGGGTCTAGAACCAAGTCGCCAGGGTTGCTGCTGGCCATGATGATACGCTCATATACGGCAAGAGGTTTCTGGTCGGGAGAGCCGGTATTCTCCGGCTGATTCCCTCTCAATGCTGGAATATCCCAAACGTCCCTCATTCCGACCATTGTATAGAAACCTTGTTCGTCCTGGTTAATTTCGATGTTTGAAAACCCATATTTGTGGGCAAGATAAGATTTTTCCTTTTGCGGAATGAACGCATATTCACGCGATTTTGCGTAAAACAGAATCGTGTCGTGCTTTCTACTAAACCAACGCTTGCTTGTCCCTCCTGTCTTATAGAACCACACGATTTCGTTACGGAAATTTCGATGCCCAAAAATAGCGTCCATTACCATGCGTATGTAGCTATTGGCAGTGTGGTCGCAGTGCAGGTAAATACTGCCTGTCGGCTTCAGAACCCGCCGCATCTCCAGCAAGCGCACCGACAGGAAGCAGAGGAACGCTGCGATGTCTTGACCGTGGCAAGCCCCGGCTGCCTCAATGACCTCAAACAGCACTTGGTTCTCGTCCTTAATTTCCTCCAACCAGACGGGGTGAACTTCGTTCCACTTCCACTGGTCCGGCAGTATGCCAGTATCGCCCCACCGCCAGTTGTCCACGTAGAAACCAGCGGTTCCCGAGCGATTGCGCTTCGTATTGAACGGCGGGTCCGTCGCTATCAAGTCAACGGTTTCGCTGTTCATCCCACGCAGCACGTCCAAGTTGTCCATCTCGTACAGAATGTTGTCGGGAAAGTTCTGATCTACCACCAAAAACCCCTTGCATATGTGATGGCGGCGCTTATCTACGGCTGCTTTACCACTTTACGCCGTTGGCCGTTCCGAAACTGACTTGCCTACGCCGCCGAATCGACGGACCAGCCAATCTGTCCGGCTGACGTTGCTGTACAAAACGTCAGCCCTGAGGGTGATGGGAGGAACCAAACCAGCCCGGTTCAGCCGCCGTTCTATTGATGCGACCATCAACTGCAGTCTCAATAAGTACAAGCACTGAATCGCAGCAGCAACAACAAGCACAATGAGACTACCCAGCGCCCATGCAAAGTTCTCCATGAAACCGGAGTAATCAATCTGAGTCCGCAACGTCGCCATTATGATGCTGGACGTAAACATCACAAAGCAGGGCGGAGTCGCGTAAAAACTATAAGCCACCAAGCGGACTATAATGGAACTGCGCGGCTGCGCATTGTCCTCCTGCTCAATGGCCACCAACATCGGCAGAATACGCGATTCAATAGCCGCAATCCGTTCTATGATTGTCGCAATCCAATCCGTATAACCTCGCGCAACCAACAAATACAGGTTAAATCCCAGCCACATGCCTACCGTGACCGAGAAGCACGTAGCAATCCCAATCGCCGTAGCCTCATCCGTAGACTTGCCGAGCCTGAACGCACCTACGATCAGACCGGTTACAACGCCAACGACGACTACGTGAATTTCTACCCGCATCATTTTCCTAGCCAATGTCCACAACAGGTTGCACATCGCGCTATTCCCTCGTCCGACTTACAAAAGCTTTGGCGGAGACTACTGCTTCCCAGGTAGCCACCACCGCGCCGGTGACTACCCACACTACGGCACAACCGACCAGCGTCACATCAAGCACAAACCCTACGACACGGTAAGCCATCGTTTCATAGCCAACAGCGAGTCCGATGAGCCATTCCAGCAGAATACCGGAGTCTACCAGTACCGCTGCCATCACGAGTGATGTCAAAAACGTTAAAGCAGCCGGCAGGACCCGTCGCAGAGCTGTTCGCAGTTCTTCCCTCCATGTCATTACGAGATAGTAACGCCATTATACGCCATGACCAACCGGCAACCCTCTACGTCTCCCCGGACGTCCGCAAATCAGCCCGCCAGTCGTCCGGACTCGGCCCCCGGTCAATCAGCACGTCCACCACCGCCGGCAACCCGGATGCCTGCGCCTGACGCAGCGCGTCCGGCAGGTCTCGCGAGTCTGCGACCTGCACGCCGAAACACCCAAACCCCCGCGCCACCGCGGCGTTGTCGGTCTCGGCAAACTCAGACGCAATGTACTCACCGGGAGCCTGGTGGTGGCGCACCATCCCCAGCGCCCCGTCGTTGAACACCACGCAGATCATCGGCAATTGATACTGCATCGCCGTGGAGAGCGCATTCACCGTCATCATGTATCCGCCGTCGCCGGTGACACACACCACCTGCCGCCCCGGGTACGCAATCTGCAATCCCACCGCCGCCGGCAACCCCCAGCCCATCCCGGCCGTGCCGCCCGGACAGAAGAAGGTGTGCGCCTGCTGCGACTGGAAAAAGTGCGCCATCCACGTCCGGTTGTTGCCCGCGTCCAGCGAGTAAATAGTGTCCGCCGGCATGGTGTCCTGCAGGATTCTCACCACCCGCTGCGGCATCGCCGGCGCAGAATCGGTGTGCAGCCCGACATCCTCATAAAACCCCAGGTCGGCCTTGCGATGCGGCAGCGCGCTGGCCCACTCGCCACGGTTGCCAGCCGTCGCCGGCGCCACCTCACCCGACGCCTCCACCAGCTGCCCCAGGATGCTGCCGGCATCCCCGATCAACCCCAGCTCCACCGGAAAAGTCCAGCCGGCGTTGCGGTCGTCAATGTCAATCTGGATGATGCGCTGGCCCCTCGGGTTGAACACCGACGGCCGTTCCCGCACCGTGTCCTGCGGGCTCAGCTTGGCCCCCACCACCAGCACCGCGTCAGCGTCGCCCACCGCCCGGTTGGCCGCCTCCTGCCCGTAGATGCCCACCATGCCTACCGACAGCGGATGCGTTTCCGCGATGGCCGACTTGCCCTTGTAGCTCGTCGCGATGGGCGCGTTCCACTGCTCGGCCAACTGCTGTAACGCCCCGTGCGCCCCGGCCATGTGCACCCCGTTGCCGGCCACAATCACGGGCCGCTTGGCCTGGGACAGTATGTCAATCGCTTGCTGGATGTCCTGCGGCGCCGCTTGGGGCTTGGCGGTGTTCAGGTAGCCCGCCGTGTCGTAGATGAACGGCGGCGATTCCAGGTCAACCTCGCCGCCAATCGACGCCGTCCGCATCAGCAGGCAGGCCGGACCCGGTCGCCCGCTGGTGGCGTGTTTGATCGCCAGCTGCGCCCCCAGCGCCGCCTCCTTGGGCGACGTCGCCAGCGTGGTGTACTTGGTCATCGACCGGAAGATGTTGTGCAGATCAATGCTGCCGTACTCGCCCGCCCCCGACTGGTTCGCGGGATGCTGCCCCACGCCGCCATCGGACGTGTCGGTCAACACCAGCATCGGGCTGCTGCTCAGCATGGCCTCCATGATGCCAAAGGCCGCGTTGGAACCCATGAACAGCCCCTGGCCCATGATGACCGCCGGCCTGCCCGTAGCCCGCGCGTAAGCGTCGGCCATTATCGCCGCCGTCTGCTCGTGCCGCACCAGGTACGTATTGATGGTCCCTTCCTTGCCCACCAGATGCGAAAATATCTGCCCGGTGCCGCCGCCCGGAATCCCGAACACGGCGTCAATCCCCGCTTCCTGCAGAAACTGCACAATCAGCTCACTAGCCTGAGGCATATCGGTCTCCTTATCTAATCCGCCAATTCTGCGCCGATGATACCTGTGCCCTGTGAACGGGTCAACAAACCAAACTTCCGCCCCCTCGTGGGCAGAGGGTTGGGGTGAGGGCGATACCGCAACCCCCAATGCTACAATCAGCAGCATGACCACTTTTCACCAAACTGAACCAACCGCAAACAACGCCTAAGGAATTACATGGTTTCTCAACAACCCCGCCATAGTGAACCCAGCGCCAACAACGAGTTGGGCGAATTGCTGCGCGGAATGTTGTCCGGCTGCGTAGTACGCTCGGAGAACACCCAACTTGTCGCCGGGCGCCCCGGCTTGCAACTGGACAATTTGATTACCGCGCCAGACCGTGCGCCAGTGGTAGTTGAGGCTGAATATGAGGCAGTGGGGACAGCGGAATCCGATGCCAGCGGACGCTTGGGCCTTGCGGTAGTGAGTGAGGCCAACCCCATCGAAGCGGCCATTGCGCTGCGTTATCCCGATACGGTCAGGTTTGCTACCGACTTGCGTTCTGCCCTAAGCGACGCTCGCCTGTCTTACGCCGTCCTGTATCAGGACGGCAGCCGCTTCCCTGAGTCGGGCTGGCTAGAAGGCGGAGTTGCTGACTTGGCTGACGCTATCAGCTTGGCATCAATTCCCCAGCAAGCGGTTGACCGAGCCGCCGCCGCCCTCGAGGACGGTATTGAGCGCGCGGTGGCTGTACTGGACAATATGCACCGGCTCCGTCCGGGCATTATGCCGGCCGTTGCCCAACTGCTGGGGATGCCGGATGTTCCCCAGACCAGACGCATGGCTTGCGCCATTGTTGTCAACGCTATGGTCTTTCACGAACGACTCTCCGGTATGCACGACATCAAACCTTTGCGAATGGTTTGTGGCCCCGATGCCACCAATCCATTCGGTGACACCCTGGATGCCTGGGGTGAAATACTGCAGGTTAACTATTGGGCAATTTTCTCCATCGCCAAAGACATAATGGAGCATATTCCCTCCGGCGACGGCGCGATGTTGTTACGCATTTTACGCGATACTGCCTTGCAGGTTGCCAATACCGGTGTCAGCATTTCCCACGACCTGACCGGGCGAATCTTCCAGCGGCTGATAGCCGACCGCAAGTATCTGGCTACCTTCTACACACTGCCCGCCTCGGCGGCTTTGCTGGCCCGTCTGGCCGTAGCCAAGATGGTAGGCGTGGACTGGTCCGACACCAACGCCATAGGCAAACTCCGGGTCGGCGACTTCGCTTGCGGTACGGGCGCGCTGCTGTCCGCGGTGTACCAGCAGATAGCTAGCCGTCACGAACGCTCCGGTGGCGACCCCTCCGCTTTGCATCCTCAGATGCTGGAAGAAATATTGTTTGGCTGCGACGTAATGCCCTCGGCCATTCATATCACTGGCTCCACGCTATCCGGTATCGCACCAGCAGTTCGTTTTGAAAACTCCCGCCTCTACACACTGGCTTACGGTCGCCAAGAGGACGGTGGCGTGGCTATCGGCTCGCTGGAACTGTTGCAATCTTCGGCGGCGCTGACTCTGTTCAACACCAGCGACCCGGCGATGCGTACCGGTAGTGTAGGCGAGGAAACTGCTGCACAGATCATCGCTGACATCCCTGACGATGGCTTTGACTTGGTGATAATGAACCCGCCCTTTACCAGCAACACCAAGCACCGGGACGCTGAAGGCAACGTCCAAAATGCGGCCTTCGGAGCTTTCGGCGCATCGATAAATGACCAGGACGATATGGCGGCGCGCTTGGTGCGATTGGCACGGAACTCCTACTATCACGGCCACGCCGGATTGGGTTCCGCCTTTGCGACCATTGCCGACAAGAAGGTTCGGCCCGGCGGAGTCCTCGCCCTGGTTCTACCCTTTACAGCCATCAATGGAGCATCCTGGGCCAAGTTCCGGCGGATGATTGCCACGCAATACACCGACGTCACCATCGTCAGTAGCACCGCTGAAGGTAGTGATATGTCATTTTCATCGGATACTGGCATTGCCGAGTGTCTGGTCATCGGGCGACGCCGGTCAAAGGATGTTAATCCGACTGGCCGGGCGCAGTTCGTTTCACTACGACGCCGGCCACGCAGTTTCTCCGAAGCGAGGGAAGTCGCCGATGCCATCCAGACCAGTGCCGAGTTGCGCCGCTTGGAGGACGGGCCTTACGGCGGCATTCCAGTTCACTGCGGAGACCCTCAGGTCGGAGAGATTCTCGACGCTCCTGTGAGTGAATATGAAAGCGGATGGGGAGTGGCGCGCATTGTAGATGCAGCTTTGGCGCAGGTCGCATATTCGCTTACCACGGGAAATTTGTGGGTGCCGGCAATGCCGCAAGCACTTGAACTCCCGATGACTAGCCTGGGAGAGCTTGGCCAATTGGGAGTGCACGATTCAATGCTGACTATGGCAACGCACAATGGGCCGTTTGTAAAAGAGACAGCGACCCCAACTGCTACCTTTCCAGCTCTATACAATCATGACGCAGCAAGGGAGACACGGCTGATTTGTGAACCCGATTCGCAACTACGGGTGCGGCCGGGGATGGAATCTAGAGCTAACGAGCTTTGGTCAACGGCCAGCCGCGCACATATAAATCGCGATTTCCGTCTGAACTCCCAACCTCTTGCAGTTGCTGTCACCTCTAGGAGAACTATCGGTGGGCGGGCATGGCCTAACGTGACCTTGGTCCAACAATGGTTTGATTACGCTTTTGCAATTTGGGGAAACAGCACGTTGGGCCTACTGACCTACTGGTGGAACTCCAGTCGCCAGCAAAGTGGAAGAGGGGTAATGACCCGGCAATTGATACCATTCCTCCCCATCCTCGACTTCCGCACCCTGTCCGACGAGCAGCTTGCCACTGCCCAAGACATCTTCGACGACTTCCTCGAACGCGACCTGATGCCCGCCTACCTGGCCGACGCCGACCCTAACCGCGCCCTCCTCGACCGCCGCGTCATCTGCGACTTGCTCGGCTTCGACGATGCAACTTACCAGGCCGTCCGCCGCCTCGCCCAAAAATGGTGCGCCGAGCCCAGCGTCCACGGCGGCAAGGCCCGCCCCAAAGATGCCACATACGTTGAGTAGAGACTCCACCATCGCCCGCCCCGAATCCGCAAGTGGCTGCGGCAATCTCGTAGCAAACTACGGCCCAAAATCCTGTCCATCCATGTTGGATTAGGGAGGGCAGCAGAGGGGCATCACCTAACGGCGGCTATCTCGTAGCAAACCACGGCCCAAAATCCTGTCCATCCTGTCCATCCATGTAAGTACCCGTTCCCTGTTCCATATACGATTTCGTTTCACGTTCCGACAATAGCGGCAAGATTCGGGAGGTAATATGCCCAGCCCAAAAAAAACCCAGTGGGAAGACAAACTACTACGTGACGTAGATTTTAAGGGAAAACGCAGAGCCCGCCCCTTCGCAGGCACCGTGCCACGGGAATTCGGGCCGAAACTGTGGCCGCCGGGCGTGCCGCCAGGTGGCGAAGTCTGCGATGGCCAAAATCCTCCCGCCCCTGGAACCAATTCCGCTTCCGGCGACGCCAGCGCCCAAAGTCAGGAATCCTCAAACAGTTCAGAATAAACGGGTTTTCACCCTCATCCTGTCCATCCTGTCCATCCATGTAAGTACCCGGTCCCTGCTCCATTGATGGAGACGAAGACTTGCGCACCTCGGTCGCAAAGACCCCACCCGGTTGACCCCGTGGCCCGCCTGCCCTATCATCCGGGCCATTGCGGAGCCGCCGGGTTGGGAATGGGTATTGAATTGTGGGGTCGCACACCGCTCCGCCTGCACAGAGAGGTGTTGTCATGCGTGGAGCCGAAGCCGTCGTCAAAGCCCTGGAACAGGAAGGCATACGTTACATAACCGGGTTCTCCGGCGGTGGCCTCGCCCCGCTCTGGGGCCCGCTTCGCCAGTCGAACATTCGACCCTTCGCCGCTCGCAACGAACGGCTGGGCGTTGAAATCGCCGACGGTTACGCCCGTGCCACCGGAGAGGTGGGCGTCGCCATGACCGGCACCGGCCCCGGCGCCACCAACTGCCTCACCGCCATTGCCGGCTGTTACGCCGACAACATCCCCGTGCTGCTGCTGATGGGGCAACACCCCATGCGGAACCTGGGTCAGGAGTGGCAGCAGGAAGTATCGGCCAGCATCTTCGACGGGCTGTGCAAATGGCGCGGCGCTTTCACCAGGGTTGAGGATATTCCCCAGGTGATGCGCCGGGCTTTCACCGCCCTGCGCTCGGGCTCTCCGGGCCCGGTGGTTCTGGAGATGCACCAGGACGTGCTGACCGCCGAGGCCGACGACGACATCATGGCCTACACACCGGTGGGCGCTCCCGGCAAGGCCGGGCCGTCCGATGCCGATGTGGCGCGCGCCGTCGACCTGCTGGTGGGCGCCAGCCTGCCCGTGCTCAACGCCGGGGGCGGAGCCATGTCCGCCGGCGCCGCCGCTGAGGTCATGGAACTCGCTGAGCTGCTGTCCATGCCGGTGGCCACCACCATCATGGGCAAGGGTATCTTCCCCGAAAATCATCCCCTGTCCCTGGGCGGCGGCGTCTATCCCCGCAGCCGGTACGCTTCCGGCGCCGCCTTGCAGATTAACCGCAAGGCCGACGTGGTGCTGGCCGTGGGCAACTCCTTCCGCCAGCCCAACGGCACCGACGGCCGACCCATCCCGCCGGGCGTCAGCATCATTCACGTCAACGCCGACGAGGCCGACCTGAACAAGACCTACCAAGTAGATGTACCCATCTTGGCCGACGCCAAGCTGGCCCTGCGCGCCATCATTGACGCGGTGCGCCAACGCATCGGCCCCGACGGCGGCGGCATCAAACCTGAGCTAGCCGAGGAAATCCGCCTGTGCCACGAGAAGCACAACGCCGAGTGGATGCCCCGGTTCACCGACCGCGAAACGCCCACCAACGGCTATCGTGTGGTTTACGAACTGCAGCAGCTCATCGACCCCGACCGCACCATCGCCCTCCACGACGCCGGCGGTAGCCGCGGCTACATCGTCCCCTTCTGGGAGACCACCCGCCCCCGCAACTTCGTCGCCATGGGCGGCATGGCTGCCATGGGCTGGTCGGTGGGCGCCGCCATCGGCACCAAGTTGGGCCGCCCCGACGACCTGGTGGTCCATCTCCTCGGCGACGCCTCCTTCGGCATGACCGGCATGGAGGTGGAAACCGCCGCCCGCATGGGCCTGGGTGTGCTCACGGTGGTCATCAACAACGGCGGCATCGGCGGCGGGATGATGGGCATGGAGAACCCGGCCGGCACCCCGCCGGAAATGGCCGTCCTGGGCGGTAATTTCAGCGTCGTCGCGCAGGGTCTGGGCGCCTGGTCCGAGCGCGTCGAGCACCCGGACGACTTGCGATCTGCCTTCCAGCGCGCCATCGAGGCGACCGAGACGGGACAGCCGGCGTTGGTGGAAGTTATGATTCGCCCCCTGCCCACGCCCGAACTCCCCGACGACTGGTCGCTGTGATCCCTTTCCGCCACCCAGGGGCTGCTTATCCGAGCAGCCCCACATATTTAGTTTCTAGCCCGCGAGCAAGCCTTAAAATCAACCGGAGCTGTTTTGACAAGGTTTGTGACTATCATCATTCTATCGTCCATTTTGCTCATCGCGGTCAGTGGGGGATATGCGTTAGCGAAATTCACCGAATCGGTTGAAAAACCGTGGGCGTTGCCACCGCATCTGCCAGCGACCACCGTATACTCGCCGCTGCCGTCGGGAGAGAACCGGTCGGCAGCGGTTGCCAGCACAACGGAGCCGCGCGCCTCGGAGGCGCCTGCACTAACGGCGGCAGTAACGACGACGGCAACCCGCGCGTTATCCACCCTCACGCCCGCTGCCACGGCCCATGCTATACCCACCTACACCCCCGCACCAACGCCTACTCCCAAGCCAACGCCAACCCCCACTCCTGTCCCCACCCCCACCCCAGCGCCGGTAAGTACCGCCGTGTTGCCCTGGGTGGCTGACGGGATTGATGAATCGGAAAGATCGGCGGCAGGGACATTGTCAGATCTGGCAGCAAGCAATCCCCGGGTTGCCCGCGTTCTGCTGGAGCGTCCCTGGGTCGTCGACGGCGTTGATGGCCTGGAAAAAGCTGCCATCGACCGCATTAATAATATTGGGGACGATCTTCCGACCCTGGCCGGGGAGATCATAGAACTGCCCTGGCTGGTGGACGGCGTTACGCAGCCGGAACCCGAGGTGGTGGAAATACTGTGGGAAACTGCTAGGGTGGCACTGGCGGAGCGGTTAATTGCCCTGCCCTGGCTGGTGGACGGCGTTACGCAGACTGAGGCCGGCGTTTTGTCCGACTTGCGATATACCGCGCGCGATGATGTGGCGCTGTCGGAGCGGTTAATTGCCCTGCCCTGGTTGGTGGACGGCTTGGACGAAGTCGAGCGAACCAGCGTCGAACGCCTGATGTGGATTGCCAATGAGGATGCGGAGTTGGCAAAAGCCATCGCCGACAAGCCTTGGCTCGCGGACAGTTTGGGTAAGGATGCCGCCCGGGCGGTGAACAGCCTGTACTACATCAAGGATGAAGATACGGCGTTAGCCCGGAACATCGTTAGTATGCCGTTTCTGGAAACCCTGGAGCCCACCGATGCCGCCGTGCTGGAGGCTTTGTCCTGGCTGGCCTATACCGAGATTTCCGCCCTGCGCGAAGTTCTGGCGCACCCCACGCTCAAAGACGGCATCAGCGATGAATGGGCGCCCGTGGTAGCCCTGATGGACAGCGTGAACGAGGCGGCGCCGGCTTTTCTACGCCCCCTGCTGGACCCGGAACGGGTTAGCATCGAGCGGCGCGCCGTAACCCTGCCGCACACCGGAGCCGTTGACCTGGCCATCATCCGCACCGAGTCCGGCGCCGCCCGCAGCATGGACTTGCTGGAGCACAGCGCCGGCAGCGTGGAAGGGTTTATGGGCGTAGCGCTGCCCACGAACTACGTGGGGCTGCTCTTTGGCACCGCAGTACTTGGCTACGCCGGTGGCACCAACTACGGGCCATACTTCGTGATGCTGCCGCAATATGACGCCGACGACGGCAGCAATGCGGCCGATTACGCCGGCCATCTGACGGCCCACGAAGTAGCTCACTACTATTGGCGCGACAACCCCAACTGGCTTGACGAGGGGCTGGCCGAGCTGTTGGCCTCTATCTCAGAAAGCAAGCGCACCGGGGCGGCAGTGACCATCGACCACACCTACTGCCCCGCCGGCGACAATATCGCCCTGCTGGAGCGCTTGGACGCTGCCGGCGTTATCTACGATTATCGCTGCAACTACGCGCTGGGCGGACAGTTTTCCTGGAGCTGTATCAAACCTTGGGCGATGCGGCTTTCCGTCAAGGATTGCGCAACCTTTACCTGACGTCCTTGGTCGAAGATTATGCCGACGAGTTTGACGGGTCCCCCGTAGGCATCCGCCAAATTCAGGACGCTTTTCAGTCTGACTCTGCTGTGGTGGCCCCGGTGATCGACAAGTGGTATCACGGAACCGCTCCGTAACAAGAACAAGGCCCTCTGTTCCCTGAAATCCACCATAAAGCAGCTCTGACGTTACTGGTCCACCAAGCCGCAGAAGCAATCCCAACCCTGACTGCGCAGCAACATCCGCCTGCCACATAGGAGTCCACTATGAAAACCATCACCATCGACCGCAACAAACGGCTCCGGGAACAGGCCAGCCTTGGGCACAACCGATGGCACCCCGACATCCCGCCCATCGTAGAGGTGGATCCCGGTGAAGAGGTGGTGCTGGAAACCCGCGATGCCTCCGATAGCCAAATCATCCCCACGATGACCTCCGCCGACCTGGGCGGCCTGGACACCAAGGTCGGCCACCCTCTCACCGGCCCGGTTTACGTCAAGGGCGCAGAGCCCGGCGACCTGCTGGAAATCGAATACCTGGACGTCGTGGCGCAGCCCCGAGGCTGGACTCGCAACCGCCCCGGCGCCGGCTTCCTCCGTGATGTGTTCACCGAGCCTTACCTGGTCCACTGGAACATCTCCGATGGCTGGGCCACCTCGGAGCAAATTCCGGGCGTGCGCATTCCGGACGGGTCATTTATGGGCACTGCCGGGCTGGCTCCATCCCACGCCCAGCTGGTGGCCTGGGCCGAGCGCGAGGCGGATTGGGTGCGACGCGGCGGGCAGGCGGCGCCCCCCGACCCGGAGGATGCCGTTCCCGCCGGTGGCACCATCGCCAACGAGGGCCTCCGCACCATTCCACCTCGCGAAAACTGCGGCAACGTAGATGCCAAACAGCTCACCAAAGGCTCGCGCCTGTTCGTCCCGGTGGCGGTAGATGGTGGCCTGTATTCCGCCGGAGACGGCCATTTCGCCCAAGGCGATGGTGAGGTGTGCATCACCGCTATCGAGATGGGCGCCACCGCCGCCGTGCGGTTCGCCGTGCACAAAGGCGAAGCTGCCAGACATAACATTACGTTTCCGAGGTTCGCCCATCCCGACTATTTCCTGCCTCCGGAATGGGCGGCGCCCCGCAACTTCATCGCCACCATGGGTTATCCAATCCGGGCCGATGGGACTCAGGAAGGGGAAGGCAGCCTGTCGCTGGCGGCCCGGAATGCCATCCTCAACATGATCGCGTTGTTGCAGGAACGGGGCTGGACGGCAGAACAGGCTTACATAATATGCAGCGTGGCCGTGGACCTGCGGGTGAGCAACATTGTTGACTTGCCCAACGTAACCGTCTCGGCGTTCCTGCCCGAGGGGATTTTTAGCGGCTAACCGTTCGCCGGTTTGGCGCATCCCTGGTATCGCTGCCAACCCTCGGCAGTAGATTTACCAAACTAACGCCCCGGCCTGTTGCCACCGGCCGGGGCGGTTCGCTGTCTGTTGCCGAAGCAGCAAACTAGGCGCATCACAAAGTCAGCTCGCCGAAGACCCCGCAACGTGCCTGGCTGCGGCCGGGGCAACCACGGGGTTGCCGCCGGCCGTAGTTTCAATGCCGTAGTTTCAGTCAGGAGTTGCGCTTCACTTCCAGGATCTCGCCGGGCGCCAGCGCGACACGGCGCACGTTGATGCCGAGTTTCAGCATCCAGTAGCCCAGCGTTGCCTTGCTGACACCTAGGGTGTCGGCGGTGGCGGTAAGACCCTGGTCGTTCACCAGGTCGGGTAGCAGCCGTTCCAGTGGCCTGTCGAATTCCCTTTCTACGCGCATCATCAATTTGGTTTTGCGTGCCAAAATGCACCTCCTGTAGTGTACTACACGGCATCAGGTTGCCCGAGCCGCTTATCCAATTAGTACATTTACCGGCGTTTGCCTCGCCAGCGTTACACTAGCAAATGTTCGGACAGAAGTCAAGATGGGTAAGAGAACATCCCAAGAATTTTTTTAGAAAGTTTTAGAACTGCCTCTGATACGTGCTTATTTTGCCACATCTCGACCTGTCGTGCTAGACGTTGCAATGTCCCAATTAGGCAATTTCGGCGATTTTTCGCGGCCGGGTCGGTCGCTGGGTCGATTCCAGCCCTTCGGCCACACCAGGGACGACCATGGCCCCTGGAAGCCGGTCATAGCGGTAACGAGCGATGCGTAGCGCCGCCGTGAGTGTACGTATGTATTTCCCCGACGCCCGTTGGAGCGGCGGGTGTTACCCGCTGTCTCCTGCTATAACCCGCGCACCCCATACGTCGAGCCAGGCGAGCGCCTGCACATTCAACGGCCATACACCGCTGGGTAATGCAAGCAACCGACGAAATGTAACCGACGTCTACCCGCCGAAGGCGATCTGGACCTACCGAAATCGGGTATCACGAAAATGCAGCAAACCCGTGCATCGGCGCGAATGGTGTAGTCGGATGTAATTGAAATGTATTCCCACGCAGAATTAGTGCAATGCATAAGTACATTGGCTGGGCTTTGCAAAAGTGGAACCCGTCGTTGCGTACACTAAATTACTGCGTGTACCACTTCGGCTAACGTGTAACTGCAATCTGTACACGGTAACGTCTCATGCCAGCAGATGTACTCCAACACCGCCAAATGTAATCCCGTGTACTCTCGACGTGTGCGTGTACTGCATCTCCGCTACGCCCTGTATTTGCTGCGTTACGCGGTTGACACTCACCGTCGACGTGCCTAACCTGATGCTTGACGGTTGAAGCCGCTACGATCCCTTAATGAGGAATCCGCTGTGAACATTCCCACCCTGCGCGATGTCTTTCGGGCCCGACAGACCATAGCCCCTTACGTGGGCCGCACTCCGTTGCTTTATTCAACCGCATTGAGTCAGGCTCTGGACGCAGAGGTTTATCTCAAGCACGAAGAGCATCTGCCGCTCGGCGCCTTCAAGGCCCGGGGCGGCATCAACCTGCTGGCCAACATGAGCGAGTCGGAACGGGCAATGGGGCTGATCACCGCCAGCAGCGGCAACCACGGCCAATCCATCGCCAGCGCGTGCCGGATGTTTGGCGCCCGCGCCCTGATCGGTCTGCCGATGGACGCCAACCCGAACAAGGTGGCATCAATGGAAGCGCTGGGCGCTGAGCTAATTTTCCACGGCGCTAACTTTGATGAGGCACGGGTGTACTGTGAGCAACTGGCCGTAGCAAAGGGCTACCGATACGTTCATCCCGTCAACGAACCGGCCCTCATCGCCGGTGTGGGAACCGCAACCCTGGAAGTGATTGAAGACCTGCCCGATGTCGACGTGCTGATGCTGCCCATCGGTGGCGGCAGCGGCGTCGCCGGCGCTTGCGTGGTGGCCAAGTCAATGAGCCCCGACATCAAGGTGGTTGCCGTGCAATCCGAAAACGCTCCGGCGGCCTTCCTGTCGTGGCAGCAGGGGCAATTGGTGCAGGCTCCCATGCAAACGTGGGTTGAAGGAACGGCAACGGCGGTCGGGTACGAACTGCCGCAACAAATCATGCGGCACCGGCTGGACGAATTTGTCCTGGTTAGCGACGACGACATCCGGCGCGCCGTAGCCATGCTGGTGGAAAAAGCCCACACTCTGGCCGAGGGAGCCGGCGCCACCGCCCTCGCCGGCGCGGTACGTCGGCCCGACTTGATTCAGGGCAAAAAGGTGGCAATAACGGTCAGCGGCGGTAACATTACGCTAGCCCAGTTACGCGAGTGCATCGACTTGTACCTGGTCGGCTGACGGTTAGCGTCATTCCGTCTGTGCCCGGCTTTCCAGGTAGCGGGCCAGTTCATCGCGCCTGAACTCCGGCAGCGGTTGATCGCCGGCTCGGTCAATCAGCCACAAGCCCTCGTCCGCTTCCATCATCTGACCGACTTCCCAGCCGGTGATGCCGATTTGGTCCAGCGCCCGCAGCGCCCGCGGCACTTCCGAGGACGGCATGGTCGCAATCAGGGCGCCGGAGCCGAGCAGTCCCAGGGCATCTATTTCGAGAGCGTCACAGATGGCCACGGTTTCGGGCAGAACCGGCATGGTCTCGCCTTCGACAACCAGCCCCAAATTCGAGGCGCTGGCTACCTCGCGTAACGCGGTGATAACGCCGCCTTCCGTGATGTCGTGGAGGCTGTGGACGTTGACAGCTCCACACAACGCTTGCGCCGCGCTAACTATGCTGATACCGGGATGGGACAGGTAATCGGCGGCGCGTTCGATGACGTCATCACCAAGGCCGGCCCGACGCAGGTCAGCGGCGCACTCACGCGCCAGTACGGCGGTACCCTCAATGCCCAACGCCACCGTAATTATGATGCTGTCGCCATCCTGTGCCCCTGAAGTCGACACCAGCCGGTCTGCGGATTCCACCTCGCCCAGCATCGTTCCGGCTACGACGGGCCGCTGGATGCCCACCGTGATTTCGGTGTGGCCTCCCACCACGGCCACCCCAAGCTGGCGGCAAGCATGGGCGATGTCGGTGAAAATACTGCGGGCGTCGTCAGGGTTGCTATCCAGCGGCAGCAAAATGGTGGGCAGGAACCACCTGGGCTGACCTCCGCTGCACGCGATGTCATTGGCGTTCACCTGCACCGCGTACCAGCCGATACGGTCGGTGGCGAACGTGATGGGGTCTGACTTGGCGATTAGCAGCCGGCTTCCCATCTCGATGACGGCGCAATCCTCACCTACCCTGGGGCCGACTCGCACTCGTGGGTCAGTATTGCTGTACAACGCCAGCAGTTCAGACAGCAGTTCGGGCGGCAATTTTCCGGCGTCCAATGTGCCTCCGTAGTTGGATCTGGTTGCTGCGCAGTTTAGCAAAGCCGCCGATAAGATGGGGAACCTGCGATACCGGATAGTCCGGATGCTGAAATTCTACCGTGTTGCGACCGGCGACCGATTTGATATAATGGTTATTGCATCACCCGCTTTTGATGATGCGGGCTGTACCCGGCGCATTCGTCTAGCGGCCCAGGACACCGCCCTCTCAAGGCGGAGATCAGGGGTTCGAATCCCCTATGCGCTACCAAATATATCGCGCCGACGTGGAATTTACCCGTCGGCGCTTCTGTATTTGGGGGTACGCGGCCAAACCGCGCAATATGACGGACCCAACCACATCACTGGCGCTTGGCCTGGTGCTGGCGTCGGCCGGCGCCCACGCATCATGGAATCTGTTGTTGAAACGGGCGCAACAGCAAGAGGTGTTCGTGTGGTGGCTCTCCGGGTTCGCGGTGGTGGGAGCGTTGCCGATTGCGGTGGTGGTAGGATTACAGTCTGCCGTGGAAACCGTGGGCCTGTGGTATGTGCTTGCCTCAGCGTTAATCCACATCTGCTATTTTCTGTTTTTGGGACGCAGTCTGGCCCGTAGCGACCTGTCGTTGGTATATCCCATCGCCCGTGGATTCGGTCCGGGGCTGGTGCCTATCCTGGCTGTACTGACCCTTGGAGAAACTGTTGCGCCGTTCGGTTGGGTCGGCATTGGGTGCATCGTGGCCGGCATCTACATAATGGCGTGGTGGGGGCAACTGCGTAAGTTGGGGTTGTTTTCGGTCCGCTCGGTAAACACCGGCGGCATAATTTATGCCCTGCTCACCGGCCTGTGCATTGCCCTCTATACGGTTGTGGACAAACGGGGCGTCGCCTACGTGAGCCCATTCCTCTATCTGTATCTGACCACCTGTGGCGTGGCGGTGGGAATGTTGCCTTACATAATGCGCAACTATTCCTTCACCACGGTGGTCGCCGAATGGCGTTCGCAACCCTGGGCGATACCGGCGGCGTCCGCATTGGTGTACATCGCTTACGGGTTGGTATTGACCGCAATGAGCATCACGGAAGTCAGCTACGTGGCCCCGGCGCGGGAGGTCGGGTTGCTCTTTGGAGTCGTGATGGGTGTCATGATTCTCAAGGAGCCAGTCAACACCGGGAGAGTAGTCGGAGCCGTCTTGATTGTCGTTGGGCTCGCGCTCATCACGCTGTTTCCGTGAGCGTACATCCATTATGAGCATACATCCATTAGCGGATATAATGCGGGTGACAATCCACACACCACCGCATACCACCGCGACCAGGAGAGGGGAAAATGGCTGATCAGATGGGCCTATTCGATGCGATATACAGTCAGAGGCAAATCACCCGTTACAAGACCGATCCGGTGCCTGAGGGGGCGCTGGAACACATGGTTGACGCTGCCGTGCGTGCCCCAAACGGTGGCAATACGCAGCCTTGGGAGTTCGTCGTGGTGAATGACCCGGCGTTGGTGCGGCAACTCGGAGAGCTCTACAAGAACACGTGGCTGGATGCTATGGGTTGGGAACCCGGCCCCGATGAAACCCGCGTTTATCGGCACGCGCGTCGCCTGGCGCACCATATGCCCGACGTGCCGGCGATGATCGTGATTTGCGCCGACCACTCGCGGGGCAGCGGGTATCAGGCGGGCGAACCCATCGAGCGGGGCCGCCATGCCGCCTCGATCTGGCCGGCGATTCAAAACCTCTTCCTGGCCGGCCGCGCGCTGGGTCTGGGGACGCGAATTACCACCGTGCTCAATCGCAAGGAGGACGAGGTCAGGACCATTTTGGGCTTGCCCGAGTACGCCGAAATGATTTGCCTGACACCGGTTGGCTACCCTCAGGGTAACTTCGGGCCCACCACCCGACGGCCGGCGTCGGAAGTAACGTCGATTAATGGCTGGGGCAAGCGCGGTTGGTCCAACTAACTCTCCGATTCTGTGGTGACTATGATGACCCATGCTACTATCAAGATTCAGGGTGTACGCTACATCGTCACCATGGACCCGGAGCGACGCATCATCGCCGATGGTTCGGTGCTTATTCAGGGTAGCCGAATTACCCAAGTTGCGAAGGCTGCCGCATTGACCGACGTGCCAGCCGACCGGGTGATTGACGGCGCCGGAATGGTGTTGACGCCCGGTTTCGTCAATGGGCATATGCACATCAGCTACGCCCATGCGGTGCGCGGATTGTTCCCTGATGATCTTGGCGCCGACTATCTGCCCAACGTATTTCGTTTGCAGGCAGCGATGTCGGCGCAGGATGAATACGCTACCTCCCTGCTGGCGATTGCCGAACTACTGAAATACGGCACCACTACATTCCTGGATCCGGGAACCACTACCCACCTGGACAGCTGCATCACCGCATATCGGGAGGCGGGCTGCCGCATCGTGGTGGGCCGCAGCGTACAGGACAGAGCAAACCCCCTGAATCTTCCAGTCTACGGAACCGGGGCAGCGACCGGCATGACTAAGACGGCGATCGCTGAGTACCACGGGGCGCTGGACGGCATGGTTTCGGGTTGGGCGATGCCTTTCTCCGCAGAATTCTGCTCCCCTGAACTGCTGGCGTCCTGTTACCGCGCCGCGGAGGCTGCCGACACTCGGATTACGTTGCACTTCACCAATGGGCCCAGGTGGATCGCCGAATGTCTCCGAACGCACCGGTGCTCGCCCACTGAATACCTGGACCGCTGCGGTGCGTTGGGGCCGCGAATGACGCTGGCACACTGCCTGGGGATCGATGACCGTGAAGCGCAACTGATCGCCCAGCGTGGGGCGGCGGTCGTAATGTGCCCCACGGCAGCGGTCAAGGGTGGAGCCGGCATGACACACCACGGACGGTTGCCTGAATTGCTGGAAAACGGCGCGACTGTGGGATTGGGCACCGACGCCGGCAACAATTCCAATCTCCTGGAAACGCTGCGGTCAGTCTATCTGGCGGCCGTACTCTATAAAGATAGTCGGCAGGACGTGAGCATGATTCCCGCCGAGACTGCCCTCGAAATGGGGACTATCGGAGGTGCGGCGGCGCTGGGCCTGGAGCGCGAGATTGGGTCAATAGAAGTCGGGAAGGCGGCTGACCTGGTGCTATTCGACACGCGGCGGGCCGAATGGGGGGCGTTGCACAACCCGGTGAACAGTTTGGTGTACAACGCCGACGGACGCAGCGTGCATACCGTAATGGTCAATGGGAAATTGGTGGTGGAGAACCACCAACTACAGTTCGTCGACGAAGCGGCGCTCGTGGCCGAAGTGCAGGCTCGGGGCGAGGCCTTGATGAAACGAACCGGCGTGGCGTTTACCCCGCGCTGGCCGATTGTGTAACCGGACCGCCTGACAGCTACGGTTCCTGCTCGGCTTCGGGGATATCCCGCAGGATGTTTTCCAACGCCTGATCCAGCGCCGGGTCCAATTCCACCGGTTCTACGTAGGGCGTGAACTGATAGTCCAGCCGAACCTGGTCGATTATCTGTTTGGCTTCGTTGTTGTTGGTCCCCAGGCGTTCCAGGTTCTCCAACAGTTCCCGGCCTTCCCGCGTGCCCAGTTCCTCCAGTTCAGACAGGTCCATTTCAATCTTGAACAACGAGCGAAGCCGGCGCAGGATATCGTAATAAGCCCGATGGTCCTGGGTGATACCCACCTGGTTGTTGTTGCTGGTCATAAATGGATACATTGGGGCCATCGCCCCCATGCGGAACATCTGCACGTCGGGATATTCGTAGTGAGCCACGGACACCAGCGCCATGCCAATGGTGGGGCCTTGCCGACCCCGACTGCCATAGCTGGAGAATTGCACGCCGTGGCGCTCCAGCTGCGTCCGCATATGGGGTTGTGAATATACGCAGGTGATGCGCCGTTCCAAGTCAGGTGGCGCTGGCCCGTTCACGCCTTCCACGGCCACAGTTTGTTGGATACCCAGTTCCTTGATGGCCTCAAAGAACGCCGCGGCGTAGATGTCCAGGCGATACCAGGGCTCTTCGCCAAGGAACACCAGCAGGCCGTTGCCAATCTCGTAGAACGCGTTCTGGCGCGTCATGGATGCGCTGGGCAGTCCTTCGTGGAAGGCTGCCGATGGACGGAACGCATCGTGAGTGCCCGCCACCTGAAACGGATAGCACATCTGATTGACATAATTGGTCATCTGGCCGATTTGACGACCATCGTTTTTGTCAATGAGATAACGCGGCAAGCCGCTGGAAATGCGGCCACCATTCGACCACTGCCGCCGCCACCCGGCAATCAGGTAATTGGAAACCGGTTTTTCAGTGAAGGTAAAAAGTTCTTCAGCCATAATGGAACGCCTCCCGGCCGATACGCTGAGGACGGCCTTAATATACCACAAACCCCGATGAGTGCCGGCGGGTTGCGGTGGCAGAGCAACCGCATTCTACTGATGGGTGAACGATTATCTAAACTCAGGTTGCTTTCCTCTGACCCTGCTGGATTCCCGCGAAAGCGGGAATGACGGAAAGGACGCCGGAATGATGGAAAGGTTTGGTTTAGATGTTTGCTCACGCATCAGTAGAATGCGTTTGCCCTAGTCGCGGTAGCAGGGCCGGGGTATTTCAATTTTCCGAATTGTTTTCTCCTGTGCTGATTGGTGTGATGCTGTTGGGTGATGGTGTCAGGCGTTACGGTTTCGGGGTGGCGTCGGAGCACGGCCTACACTGTATTTGCGTGCAGAGCAATTTTGTCCTAGGCTTGCGCGTCCCGCAGTTAGCCGGTTGCAAAGAACCGGGGGAATGCGGCGCGCGGCGGTGGTGACTCCCGCTGGGTTCGCCAGGCATAACCGGTGAAAAGAACGGCCTAGCCCAATTGAACCAATCTGCGAAATAACCGACGGCCGTTGCCGACCTGAAACCGTATTCGCCTTTGATATTCAGATGTATATCGGACGATGCCGCTGGCCTGGCGGCGGTTCCGGCGAGGTTCTAGAGGCCTGGCCGGGAGTTGCCTGACAGGATTGATGATAGGGGTGTGGAACCGGAGGGCGCAAGGGGCGGGTGTCAGCTGGGGAGTTGCGTTTGAGGATGGGTAGTTCACCCTCACCGTGGCCCTCTCCCATCAAGGGAGAGGGGATTGCTTTACCACAGCCTTCTCTCGGGGTGCGAGGGGATTTTGCGGCGGAGAGGGTTGGTCATCACTTCGGCCCTTTCCCGGAGGGAGAGGCGGCGGCGGTTAGTTGCGCGAGAACCCCGGGCTGCCGCCGTAGCCCCCGGTTTGCTCGTTGACCAGGAATGTAGCGCTATCGCGTCCGTGGGAAGTATCAAGGTCCACATCGAATCGTTGGCCTCCGAACGCGCCCAGCATTTCGAACCTTTGCTCGGTATAGAGGCGCCCTTCGTATTCCGCACCTTCAACGTTGCGCTCGTCCTCGCCGGCCAGGTACATTTCGACGGCCGTGGTCATCAGGTGGTTGCGGTCATCGTTGTTCAGAAAATTCGGCGCCCGCAAGAACACGTAACCCCACCGTATGCCCTGATGCTCCATCATGTCGGCCGCTCCGCTATTGGGCCAGGGCGTAGCAGGCGCGGCGTGGGTCGGCTCCGGTGCTGAGAGATCCGGTGTTGGCGTCTCTGACTGAGACTGTTGCTCCCAGCCCACAATTGGCGGCGCGGGCGATCCGGTGTCCCAGGGCTCGCAATGCGTCGGCAGTGGACTCCGGTATGCCGGGTTCGAGGTCAAGTTGCCCGGGGTGATACACGTGGGGATAGAAAGAGTTGACGTTGCTTTGAGAGGCGAACCGGGGAGCCTCCACCGCTTGCTGCGGATCCATGCCAAAAACCAGCGTGTTCAGCATCAGCTGCACGTTGGCCTGCACCTGATTGTCCCCGCCGGGGCACCCCACGGTCATCACCGGCTGGCCGTCTTTCGTGATGATGTAATTCACCAGCGTAGTTCTGGGGCGTTTGCCCGGCTCCACCACATTCGGGTGCCCGGGCTCGCAGTTGAACATTTCAATGCGGGTGCTCAGGGCGCAGCCCAACTCGGGGAAGAACACCGACTTGGCGAAAGAACCGCCGCTGATGGTGCCGCACACCAGGTTACCGTGCTGGTCGAGCACTGACACGTGAGTTGTTCCATCGTCGGAGGACGCATCGGCGCCGACGCCGGTGGGGGCAGCCATGACGGGGGAGGGCGTGGTTCCGTTAGTCCTGGAGAATCGCCACGGGTCTCCGGCAGGTGGTTGTGCCGGGTACGCGCCCTCCGGGTCAATCATCTGCACGCGCTCGGCAGCATATTCCTTTGACAGCAAACCATCCAGAGGGACCGTGGCGTAGTCCGGGTCGGCGTAGAAGGCTTCCCGGTCGCCAAATGACAATTTGAGCGCCTCGGTGACGGTGTGGATGTAAGCCGGGCTGTTGTGCCCCATGGATTTGAGATCGAAATGCTCCAGCATATTCAGGGTCTGCATCAGCATTGGACCCTGAGTCCATGAATCCTGTCCCCAGACCTCGCAGCCATTGAAACCGGTCTTGACCGGCGTCTCAAACTGGCTGCTGTAGTTGGCCAGGTCATTCATCGAGATGATTCCGCCGACACGCGCCGACGAATCCGCTATCAACCTGGCGATTGGCCCTTTGTAGAAAGCGTCTCGCGCCGCCTGCAAACGCTGGCTGCGGGATTCCCCGGCGTCAACAGCAGCGGCGCTGATGGTCTTCAGGGTGTTGGCCAGTCCCGGCTGCACCAAGGGCGCGCCGGCGGAAGGTACTTGCCGGTTGTCATAAAACACATCCCACCCACCGGGCGCGAAATTATCAAACTGTTCCTGTCCGGACTGTGTTTCCAACCGCCGCAACATATACTCGTAATGAGGGATGCCGTCTTCCGCATAGCTAATGGCCGGAGCCATCACATCCGACAGTTCCATGGTGCCGAATTTTTCCAGCATCGAGATGAACGCATGCACGATGCCGGGGAGCGTGAAGGACAACGGGGCCTGCATTCCCGGGCCGGTGGGAATGCGTTCCAGCCCCCGCGAAAGGTAGAACTCGGCCGATGCTGCGGCCGGCGCCCCTCCCTGACCGCTCAGGGAAAGCAGGTCGCCGCTCGCCGAGTCATACAGCATGAAAACACCCTCGGCGGCCAGCGAATACGAAGCGATAGGTTCCACAACGGCGGCGGCGAAACCGGCAGCCACCAGTGCATCGAAGGCGTTGCCGCCCGCCAGCAACATTCGCATACCGGCCATGGAGGTCAGGTAGTGGCCGGAGGAGATGACGCCTGGTTAGAACGCACTACCGGGCGCCCGGTGGAGGGCAAGGCGATGTCGCCTTGTTCGAGGTTGTGGTCGAGTTGTGCGCGTACCATCTCAGCTCCTTGGGTTGCTAGTATTCAGAATATGCCGGCCCACCGGATAGATGTGGGTCTATTATAGGGAAAACTGCAGAAAGGGAAAACTGCAGAAATTATGGTGGGCGGTGCAGGACTCGAACCTGCGGCCTCCTGCGTGTAAAGCAGGCGCTCTAACCGGCTGAGCTAACCGCCCGGAATAGCAGCATGATGGGCCAGATAAAAATATGGTGCGCTTGGCGGGATTCGAACCCACGACCTCTGCCTCCGCAGGGCAGCGCTCTATCCACTGAGCTACAAGCGCGTATCGAAGAGTACCCGTGTGTTGTTTGGTGCCGAGGGAGGGATTTGAACCCACACGTCCTAAAGGACACTGCGCCCTGAACGCAGCGCGTCTGCCGTTTCGCCACCTCGGCCGGGTGGACTGCTCCGTATTGAAAGTCGCTCACTGCGGCGTAGAGTGGTGGGCGATGGAGGATTTGAACCTCCGACCTCCTCGGTGTGAACGAGGCGCTCTAACCGCTGAGCTAACCGCCCCAGCGCGACTTCTTGCCCGATATTATAGCCCCCGGCAGTCAAACGGCGCAACCGAGGACTGCCAGCTAGTATCTGCGCAACATCCGCGGATGTTAGCCATGGGCGTAGGTTATGTAAATCAAGCCGTCGCGACCCGCATGGAGTATACATAACACATCTTGTGCGAACCAACGTGTTTCCGAAAAGAAAGGCGCCAACCGGCCAGGATTGACGCCTACTTCTACTCGGAGAGCGAGTGCCCGATGCTACTCGGTAACCGAGGTTCCGACCGCGCCGGCCTCGGTCAGGTCTTTGAAAGCCTTTGAGTCGTAACCCAGCTCGGTCAGTACCTCTTCGTTGTGCTGTCCCAGCAGGGGCGGCGGACGGCGCAGTGTGGCCGGAGTACCAGTCAGTTTCAGCGGCGAATTGGGGACCCGAAGATCGGGAACCCGAGGGTGGTTGATTTCCAGGAACATATTGCGGGCCTTGACCTGGTCGTCGGCCACGACGTCGGAGGTTTTGTTGATGGGCCCGACCGGAACGCCGGCCTCGTCAATTACCTTGACCCAGTGGGCGGACGTGTTATCGGCGAAGATGCTGTTGAGCAGGTTCACCAGCTCCGCCCGATGCGCCACCCGGTCCGGATTGGTGACGTATTTGGGGTCGTCTTTTAGTTCGGGGTGGCCGATGGCATTGCAGAAGCGCTCCCAGAGGTTGGGGTTGGCCACGCCGAGGATGAAATACCCGTCTGATGCCTGAAAGCTCTGGTAGGGAACCAGACTCGGGTGCCCGGAACCCAGGCGGTGAGGCTCTACACCGGTGCCGATGTAGCCGGTGGCGTGGTAACTCATGGCGGCGACCTGACCGTCCAACAGCGACGTGTCAATCAGTTGGCCCTCGCCGGTCTTGTCGCGGTGATACAGGGCGGTGACGATGGAACCATAGGCCATCATGCCGGTGAACAGGTCAACCAGAGAGAATCCCACCCGCTGGGGTGGGCCGTCGGGTTCTCCGGTGAGGTGCATCAGTCCGCTGTAGGCCTGAATTACCAGATCGTAGCCCGGCTTGTTGGCCATGGGGCCGGTGCGGCCGTAACCGGAGATAGTGCAGTACACAATGTCGGGGTTGAGCGCCTTGATGTCGTCGTAGCCAAGACCCATTCGGGAGAGGGCGCCGGCGCGGAAGCTTTCGATCATCACGTCAGCCTCGGTCGCCAGCTGTTTGACGATGGACAGGCCCTCTTCAGACTTGAGGTTGACTGACAGGCTCCTCTTGTTCCGATTGAAGGAGAGGAACTGGGTACTTTCTTCGTTCCAGATTGGAGGCCAATGGCGGGTTTCGTCACCGGTGTTGGGTTCCTCGATTTTGATGACGTCGGCGCCCATGTCAGCCAGGTTCTGCGTGCAGAACGGCCCGGCCAAGGTGCGGGTAAGGTCGACGACCTTGATATTCTCCAGAGGCTGAGGCATCGTTCCATTCCTCACTATGTCAAGTTGCGGCATTATAGCACGGTGCATGAGCACTTCCCGGTTGACCTTGCGGTGCATTGGTGCTGGTCAACAAACGCCCACCCGATACAATCGCAAGCAGCGTTGACTTGGTTTGATCTCTGATGTTACGGTGCGCCATTAGCTCGCCGGCCAACGCACCACGATCCAAGGCACGACCCAACGCACGATATTGATGAATACAACCGCCAACCGCCCTCTGATTGTCTCGTTGGGCGGCATAAATATGGACCTGGTGACCTTTGCCGACCGCCTGCCGCAAGACGGGGAGACGGTGGTGGGTGAACGGTTCGTTACTTATCCCGGCGGGAAGGGCGCTAACCAGGCCGTGGCCGTTGCCCGGCTCGGCATCCCGGCAGCGATGGTCGGTCGCGTTGGGGACGATCTGTTCGGCCCGCAACTGATTGAGTTGCTGAAATCTGCTGGCGTCGACACGCGGGGAGTCGGAATCGCCAGCAACGCCAGCTCAGGTATCGCGGTCATCAACATTGGCGAAGGGGCGCAAAACCGCATTGTGCAGGTCCTGGGAGCCAACGACACCTGCGGCTCTGCCGAGTTTGACGTGGTGGCCGGGTTATTGCCGGGGGCGTCCGCGCTGATGTTGCAACTCGAGGTGTCGGTGGATTTGTCGATGAGGGTTGCCAGACTGGCGGCGCAGCAGGGCGTATCGGTGATGCTGGATCCGGGCCCGGTGCGGCCCATACCGGCGGAGTTCTTTACCAGCGTGTCCATCATCACGCCCAACGAAACGGAAGCCGAAGCGTTGGTTGGATACCCAATCGCCGACCTGAACGCGGCGCAGGCGGCTGCGAATGAGTTGATACGTCGTGGAGTCGGTGCGGCGGTTATCAAGATGGGCGCTCAGGGCGCATATTGGTGTGATGGCTCTACCAGCGGGCACGAACCGGCGTTCCCGGTAAGGGCAGTGGATACCGTGGCCGCAGGCGATGCGTTCAATGGGGCGTTGGCGACGGCGTTGGTTGCGGGTCGTTCGTTGCCGGATGCCGTGCGCTGGGCTGCTGCAGCGGGCGCGGTGGCGGTTACCAAAGTTGGAGCGCAAGATTCCATGCCCGACTTCGCGGAAGTTGCCACGCTGGCCGCCACCCGTTCCGGCACGGCTCCCAGTTGATCCCCGATTTTGCGATTGATTCATAGCGTTATGTCAATGGTGGTATCTTCTGACGATGATCGGCGACGATAAGTTCTGCTCGTTGTGCGCGTCACCCTTGGAAATGCGGCAGCATGAGGGAAACCGCCGCCCGGTGTGTCCGTCGTGCGGTAAAGTCGTCTATCTGGATCCCAAGCTGGCCACGGCCGGCATCATCGAGAAAGACGGGTTGACCCTCATGGTGAGGCGGGCGGTGCAAACCGGCTATGGGCTGTGGAGTATGCCCGGCGGATTCGTAGACCGGGGTGAGCGGGTTGAAAGCGCCGCGGCAAGGGAAGTCTGGGAAGAAACCGGTCTGTTGGTAGAAGTCCAGCGACTGGTCGGCCTGTTCTCGCAACCAGGGCATCCGGTGGTAGTGGCTGCCTATTCGGCCATCGAAACCGGCGGAGCCCTGGCGGCTGGCCCCGAGTGTCTGGACGTTGATTATTTTAGCGTGGAGAATTTGCCGCCGCTGGCCTTTCCCCGCGACGCAGACATCATCCGGCAATGGCACGCCATGCGCGATGGCGTCAGGTGATCAGTCGTGATGCGGTGGCCGGATCGCCTGAAGCCGCTGGATGAATTGCTGGCCCGCGCCGGCCGCAGCCTGGTCAATGCCATTTATCCGTTGGAGTGCGCCGGATGCGGTAGCGCCGGCAAAACCATCTGCGACCGTTGCGCCGCCGAGTTGCCAGTCCTGATACCGCCGTTCTGCTCCATCTGCGCGGTGCCGGGGGTTGAACCACTGTGCCGGCGGTGCGCCGAAACCCCGCTTCACTTCGACGGCATCCGCGCGCCATTCCGTCACGCCGGTGCCGTTCGCCGGGCCGTTCACGCGTTCAAATACGAAGGTATACGCGCCGCTGCGCCCCAATTGGGCGGCATGATGGCCGAGTACCTCTCCCGGCATCCAATCGCGGCCGATTTGGTAACGCCGGTGCCGATGCACCCTTCCCGTCTGCGCGAACGCGGGTACAATCAGGCCGCTTTGCTGGCTGTGGAGATTGCTCGCGTCAATGGCCTCCGCTGCGATGCAGAGCTGCTGGTGCGCGTGCGAGCGGTAGAACCGCAGGTGCGGACGGCCAGTGGCGCCCAACGTGCGCATAACGTGGCTGCCAGCGTCGCTTTGTCGGCCGGGCGTGACGTTGCCGGCGCGAGCATCCTGCTGGTGGATGATGTGGCCACAACCGGCAGCACAATAGACGTTTGCGCCGTAGCGCTGAAGCAGGCGGGAGCGCGGTCGGTGTGGGGATTGGCGCTGGCGGTGGCCGGCGGGGAATTAGATACTGAGTAGGATGGCGCCGCCGGACGAACACGGTTTGACAACTGCCCCCCCGTCTGCTGAAATGACCCTAACGAGCCCCGAATGGATACAACGACAGAGGAGGCAAAATCATGGCAGGGAACACTATCGTTTACGTTGGCGCCGAAGCCAGCGGCCTGTATCGCAAAACGGCCGGCGAAGCCTACTGGGACTTGCTGACCGACGGGTTGGCTCCCGCTACCCAGGCGCGGGCCATCGCCATTCATCCCAACGACCCCCGCACCATCTTTTGCGGGACGCAGCGGGGTGTGTATCGAAGCACCGACGGCGGAGATCACTGGCAGCGCATGAATATGACCGAGGGTCGGGTGGTCTGGTCGCTGCGGTTCCATCCCAGCGATCCCAACATCATGTTCCTGGGCACCGAGGGCGCCGACGTATACAAGAGCGAGGACGGCGGGGAGAACTGGTCGCAGATCGCCACCATTACCAACCCCAGCCAGGTGCAAATGGCTTTTGCCATGCGCATCCTGGGTATCGACATCGAAGCCAACAACCCCAACAATATGTACGCGGCCCTCGAAGTCGGCGGAGCGGCCAACAGCACCGACGGCGGTCATACTTGGACCATTCGCAACAGCGAATTCGCCGGTGACGTTGACCTGCTGGACTTGCACGGCGTGGCCGTGGGAGGAGCCGATTCCAACTCGGTGCTGATTTCCAACCGGACCGGCGTGTGGCGCAGCCGTGATCAGGGAGCGTCCTGGCAGGACTGCAACTTCGACCAGTTCTCGGACATCAAATATTCCAGGGGCATCGTGCGTGACCCGTCCGACCCCAACACCCTCTACGCTTGCGTGGGCATGAACTTCGGCAGCGAGCAGGGCGGTGTGATGCGCACGACCAATCTCGGCGACAGCTGGGAACGGTTTGACAAGGGCATCAATGCTGGCAGCACCACCTTCGGGATCGCCGTGAACCGACAAGACCCCGCACAGGTGTATTTCTGCACCCGCCGCGGCCAGGTGTTCGGCACCCACGACGGCGGAGCCAACTGGACCGCCGACACGATGCCGGAAACGGCCATGAACGTGATCAGCGTGGCTTGCACGTCGGCATAACGCCAACCCTAACCACCGGGACTGCCGGACGGGGCGAAGCAAGCTTCGCCCCGTTTCCATGTCAGCGCCGTTTCCATGTCCGCAATAGGCAGGCTACAAATTGAGGGGGGCGAGTCTATTGACCCGCCCCCTCAGTTCACGCGCAATTACGCTGGCGCTGGTGGCTAGCTATCGGCTTTGGGAAGCCAGTCCTGGTTCCAGGGGAACTCGTTGGCGCCGGTTCCGAAAGCCGGCAATCCCTGGTCGATCCGGTCGCGATAAGGACTGGTGATGGCTTCGCGGTAGGGATAGATACCGCCTTCATAGACCTCGGCGCCTTTCTTGAAATGTAACGCCTGGCCCATGGTTTCCACGAAGGGCATATTGATGTCGTAGAGCTTGTCTACGGTGCGCGGTCGGGGGCCAGCCTTGGAAACATGCCCGTAAAGCTCGCGCCCTATAATGCGTTCGGCAGCCCATACGCAGTCGATCAGCTTGTCGATGTCGACGCCAGTTGGGATACCCATGTCGTCCATCATGTGCAACAGGTCTTCGGTCGGCGCCATGCCGGTAGCGCGGCCGTTTCCGCAGTAGGGGCAACCGCCGAATCCGCCGATGGTTCCGTCCAGTTCAAGGGTATCCTCGGGGCCCAGCACGCGCATGGCGGCGTAAGCGGATGCGATAGCCATGTTGCGGCCGTTGTGCAGGTGCAGGCGGAAGTGGTTGATTTCAGGCCAGCGCTCTTTCACGCGGCTTACGCTTTCTTCCACTTTGGCTGGCGTGCAGTGGCTCATGGGGTCGCCCATTGAACAGCTGACCACATCGATGCCGGCCTCTTCCCACAAGCCGTGCTGGTATTCCAGCAGGGTCATGAGGCTGTCCACGGGAAACTCACCCAGAAAGTTGGAACCCCAGGATGCGTTGCATCCGATGCCGGTTTCTTTGATGCCCACTTCCTGAGCCTGCGCGATGATTTCGGGCCAGCGCTCCATCTCCTGCATCTGGCTGCGGTTGGTGTTGCGCCGCGCGAACACGTCGCACAGGTGGCAGCTCAAACGAGGATATTTGTCACGCTCGATGGTTAGCGGAGGCGAATAGGCCCGAGCCCGTTCCACGCCCCTGGAGTTTAGAGCAAGGGCGCTGTAGGTAACGCCGGCTTTGGGCGTGAACCGCTGGACAATCTCGTCGATCCTTTCCATCTGAGGCGTCCATTTGGGACTCACAAACGAACCGACCACTATGCTGGTGAGGCCGGTATCAGACAGCATATCCAGCAGTTCAATCTTGTCGTCAACGGTTATGTTGGCGTCTTCAATTTGCATGCCTTCCCGCATGCCTTCTTCTTTATAAGTGACTGTGGGCCATTCCTGTGGCATGGGTTTGCTCCTTGAGCCATTCCTAGCATGGTTGGAGTGAAAATGAGGTCATCCTGGTTCGTGGATTGCCCGGATTGTAGGGGGCGGTCGCCGGCGTTGTCAAGAATTCGGTGCGTTATGTTTAGTAAGCCTGCTGGTGTAGGCAATGAGCTTGTACACCAGCTTGGCGGCCGTGTAACTGTGCGCGGGTGGGCCTTCGTTGGGCGCGAGTTCGCACACGTCGAAACCTACGATGCGGCGTTGCTGGGCGACCGTGCGCAGCAGAGACAGCAAATCCAGCCAACGCATTCCGCCTGGTTCAGGCGTGCCCACCGCTGCCATCTCCGATGGGTCCAGAACATCCAGGTCAACGCTGACGTACACGGTGGGGTTCAGTCCGCTTATCACATCGGCCACATAGTCCAGGCTCTGGGGCGGCCAGTAGTAGGTTGGCACGTTGGCCTCGTTGATATGGTCGCGCTCTTCCGACGCCAGCGTCCGAACGCCAACCAGCGTAACCGGGAAGTGTTCCCCGATGCGGCGCGCTGCGGAGCCGTGACCCCAACCGGTTCCCTGGTATTCGTCCCGCAAGTCAGCGTGGGCGTCGATGTATAGCACCGAAAGATTCGGGTGAGCCTCCCCATGGGCCAACGCGGAACCTATTGCCGCCGAGTGATCGCCACCAATGACGGCGGTAATCTTACCCAGCTTAGAGTAATGCGCTACCGCTATCTGCACCCGCTTGGCCATTTGCTGCGGGTCGCCTACGTGGGGTTCAAGGGCGTTCGCAGTGTGGATTCCCAATTCTGCAACGTCAATGCCCAGTTCCAGGTCATAGTCTTCCAGCGCTGCCGAGGCCGTAATGATGGCAGACGGGCCATAACGCGCGCCGCTTCGGAACGAAGTGGTGCTGTCGATGGGGACTGGAATGACCACGGCTGCCGCGGTGTCGATGGCAGCCTGTTCCGGCGGGAGCGCCAGAAAGTTTGCCGGCGTCCAGGGGATTGGTATGTTCACATCCTCAGCCGGCCGGTGAACCGGGCGCCGTCGCCTGCAAGACAGAGCGCTGGCGTCGCGTTTCGACCTTGCCCTGGTCGGCGTCCTGCCATTCCAGACCGCGGTCAAGGAGCCAGGTCTTCACCTGTTGCAAATCAAACAACGAACGCGCATCGGCAAGGGCTTGCTCGTGGTCGAATGACTTGCAGGAAAATACGTCGATATTCACGTAGTCTCGATGGGGAAACGTGTGGACGCTGATGTGGCTTTCGGCGATGATGACGAAGCCGGATATACCGCTGTCGTTGGCGTGCTGCCCGTGGTATTCCAACACCTCCGGCTCGGTGATCTTGGTCATGCCCAGGTTGGTGGGATATTCACTGAGGAAGGACCGCAACCGTTCCATGTCCCACATCATGCTGGCGTCGCCGCCGAACCCGTCGATAATGAGGTGCATTCCGCTAACCAGACCCTGCTCATAAAATCGGCCCCGTCAGCCGGGGCCGTCGCCGCCTTGTGAAATCGTGGCGCATAGAATATCATAGCCGCCACGCCAATTCAAAGGCGATAATCCGTCGCCTGCCAAAGCCGGGCGCCGCGGCTGGAATCCGATGCTGCGGCGCAGCCGTATGTAAATCAGTTCCCCTGAATAGACGAACCTAACTTGAGACGAACGAATCTGCTGGCCAACCACCGGGCGAATCTATGGCGACTGACATCAACAGCGACTCGGAATCGAACTTCGACGTAATGATAAACGTCAGTGATCTGACGCATTACTATGGGCCGATGCCGGCCGTAGAGAACGTCAACTTCACCGTGCGCCGCGGCGAGATTCTTGGTTTTCTCGGCCCAAACGGCGCCGGCAAAACCACCACCATGCGCATCCTCACCGGGTTTATGCCGCCGACACGCGGCACCGTTACGGTGGATGGGTATGACGTGGTGGAAAAATCGCTGGAGGTGCGCAAGCGCGTCGGATACCTGCCCGAATCGGTGCCTCTTCATACGGAAATGACCGTCACCAATTACCTGAAATACATGGGCACCCTGCGCCGGATGAACGGCCGCCGAATCCGGTCGCGCATTGACGATGTGATTGATCTGTGCCACCTGGAGGACTACAGCAAAACCATAATCGGCAAATTGTCCAAAGGGTTCCGGCAGCGGGTGGGCATTGCCCAGGCTATTCTCCACGAACCGGAAGTGCTGGTGCTTGACGAGCCAACAATTGGCATCGACCCGATCCAGGTCGTCGAGACTCGGAGCCTCATTCAGGACTTGGGTCGCGAGCAAACCGTCGTGCTGAGCAGCCACATCTTGCCGGAAGTTAGCATGATTTGTGAACGGGTGCTCATCATCCACGAAGGACACATCGTGGCCGCTGATACCCCCAACAACCTGGCCCAACACCTGCAGGGGGTTGAGCAACTGGAGGTTGAGATCGGTGGCCCTCCGGCCGAGGTGGTGCCCGTCCTGCGCTCCGTCGAAGGAGTTACCGAGGTTACCCATCACCCGCGTCCTGGCGTCAACGCATATCGAATCAAGTTTACGGAAGGCCTGGACCTGCGCGATGAAATCTCCCGCACGGTGTTCACCCATGACTGGAGTCTGCTGAGTATGCAGGTCAACAGCATGAGCCTGGAAGAGATTTTCCTTCGCCTTACCACCATGGACGACTACGAGGAATCAGCTTAATCAGCCATGCGAACGATTCGCGCCGTTGCGCTCAAAGAAATACAGATTTATTTCAGCAGCCCGGTGGCCTATATCGTGGCGCTTATTTTCATGGCGCTGAGCGGTTTCTTTTTCGTACGGGACTTGGGAAATCCGTTTCCCGAAGCTTCGATGAGCAATTTTTTCCAGGGGGCAACTTTCCTGCTCATCCCACTGGCGCCGGCGCTGACCATGCGTCTCCTGGCGGAAGAGCAGAAACTTGGGACCATCGAATTGTTGCTCACTTCACCGGTGCGTGACTGGGAGGTGATACTTGGCAAGTATGCCGCCTGCGTGGTCTTCCTGCTTTTCCTGCTGGCCCTAACGTCATATTATGTAATCCTTTTGCTGGTGTTCGCCACTCCGGATCCAGGGCCAATCTACTCTGGATACATCGGACTGCTGCTTTATGGAATGGCAGCGTTGTCGGTGGGTATCCTGACATCAACGCTGACCAGCAACCAGATTATCGCCGCCGTAGTCGGCACCGGCATTCTGGTGGTGCTCTACGCAACGTCGTTCGTTTCAGATGTGGTTACGGGCGTCTGGGCGACAATTTTTAGCCAACTGGGATTCACCGTCCATTTTAACGACTTCGACCGGGGTATCATCGACTCGACGCACATCGTGTATTTCGTTACGGCCACCGCGCTGTTCCTGTTCCTCTCCATAAGGGCGCTGGAGTCGCGCCGTTGGAGGTAGCATGAGCCAGCAGCGCGCCGATGAAACGCCACGAGACTGGCGAAGACGCCGCAATCGGGACCGCCAGGCGGCGGGGACACCGGCCGCGTCCGGGACGGTCGAACAAGGCCCGGCCCTTGAAGAACAGTCGCGAACGCTTTTCTCCTTCTTGGAGCCCGCCTTCGATCTCGTCGGAATTTTCTACGCCCCGATCCTGATTGCCGGTGTAGTCGGCATCATTCTGGGCGCTGTGCTGTTCGCCTTCGTCAGGTCATTGAGCCTTTACGGCGCGGTCGTGCTGGGCATCGGCGTCGTGTTGGTGGCCCTGGTCGCCATTACGTATTTCAGCAAAGTGGTGGCCGCGTTTTTCAGCCGCACCGGTCGTTACGGGGTTAACACTGTCATTATGGTGGCGGCTTTTATCGGGTTGGTCGTATTGGCCAACTACGTTGCATTCGAGAACAACTTCCGAATTGATACCACCGCCACCAATCAATTCTCCCTGGCGCACAGCACCAGGGATTTGCTGGAACAGCTTGACCGCCCGATCAGCGTTATTGCCTATTACCCCGACGAAATCACCAATATTGATATGCTCACGCGCCGCGGCAAAGTCGATAACATGCTCATTGAGTTCGGCCAGCGTAGCGGCAACTTCACCTACCAGTTCGTTGACCCGCAAAAAGAGGCGGATTTAGCCCGCAGTCAGGGAGTTACCGCCTACGAAACGCTGTCGGTTTCGGCGGTCGGCACCGACATCATCGACCTGCTACAACCCACTGATGCCGGTTTCAGCCGGCTGGAGCAAGACCTGTACACCTCGTTGCTGGTCGCCACCGGAGCTGAACGCAAAAAAGTGTATTTCCTTACCGGCCACGGAGAGCGCGACATAGAGCAAACGGCCGAAGATGGTTACGACCAGATTCGGCTGGGGTTGGAGGGCGACAACTACGAAGTAGCGAATCTCTCCTGGCCTATTACCGATGAAGACGTTTCGGTGCCGGATGACGCGGCTTTGCTGGTAATTGCGGGACCGACCGGCGAACTTCCAATCGCCCACGTTGATGCGCTGAACTTGTACATGGCCGGTCGCAACACCGATAGAGAAGCCAGGCGGGAGGGCGCCCGCTTAATCTTCCTGGCAGAACCGGACACGCACGATACCTTCCGGGCATTTCTCGCATTCTGGGGAGTCGTCGTCAGCGACAGCTACATCAGAGACGTGGAAGGCTCTCAACCCAATGCGCCGCGGACGCTGCGGGTCGGCATCTACAACCCGCAGGCGCCGCCCGAAATCGTGGCGCCGAGGGGCCAGCAACTCAACGTGGCGTTTATGCCGGGAACCGCTGCGGTGGAACCCATCCTGGAAGAGTCTAGCGCGCGCTTGCCGGTGCCGATAGCCGCGACCACCGCCACCGCTCGCCTCATCGACGACATCGAACGTGTTGATCCGATTGACAGCGACCGTCAGGGCGTCTTCTTTCCTGCCGTGTACCTGGACATCGTTGCTCCGGTAGGCGCGGTCGCACCCACTAGCCGCCCGCCGGCCAACGAAATAGCCTCGATGGCGGTTTTCGGAGACTCGGATTTTGTCTCCAACCGGAACGTGCAGCGCGGTTCCAGCGCGGCCCTGTTCCTCAATTCCGCCAACTATCTCATGGGAGACTTCTCGCTGGTTTCGATCCGCGACCGCGAGTTCGTGTACCGCGAGTGGAATCTGGACGAGAATGAGTTCAACTTCGTGCGGTTCTCCACCTGGTTGCTGCTGCCCGGCTTGATGGGCTTAATGGCCATCGTGGTGTGGTGGGTGCGGCGCTAACCGGAGTCCCAGCCAGCCAATGAATATCCGGTTAACTATCCTGCTGGTCTTCGTGCTGGCTATCTTTGCAACGCTCGCACTATATTTCAAACCCTGGGAGCAAACATCCCCCTCTGCCGACCAACCGTGGCTCTACCGCATCGACGATGATTCCATCGTGCACGTGGAAGTTACCCACCAGGGACAGACGGTCGTGTATGACAAAGACCTGGGTCGCGGCAAGTGGTTCATCGTGGACGGCAACCAGCGTGCCGAGGTTTACCAGCAAAAATGGGCCGGCACGCCTCTGCTGCTAAGTGGCCCGAAGGTCAACCGGGTGCTGTCCGAAACTATCGAGAACCCGGCGCAATATGGGCTGGAGCCGCCGGAAAGCATAATCCAGGTAACCGAGGAAACCGGCCTGGTGTATGAATTTTGGCTGGGCAACGTTACTCCCGACGGTGGTTACAACTACACCGCTTTGGTGGGAGATCCCAAACTGTTCACGGTGCCCGAGATTTGGGCGCAGGTGGTCAACCGGCTGGTTAACGAACCCCCATACATACCACCACCTATCGAGCTGGGTTACTTCTTCGAGGTCGATTCCCGCGACCTTAAAGAACTTGAGGTTACCCATAAGGGTACAACGGTATCCTACGCCCCGGACCCGGACAAGCGTATTTGGTACGCTACCGTCGGCGATGAGCGGTTGCCGGTTAACCCACCGGTGTGGTGGATTCAGCAGTTACAATGGTTCGGGCAACCCAGCAAGCCCGGCGGCCCCGAGGCGACGGGTGGGTGGCAAATATCACTGGATGGCGCCGCCGACCCGATATACGGACTCTCACCCCCGGAAACCGTCGTCCGCGTAATAACGGCTGACGAGATGCAGGAATTTTATATCGGAACGCAGCATATCGAAATCGATGAAAACGGCAATCCGATATTGGATGACGACGGTAACGCCCAGGTTCGCGTGAACTACGCCGGACTGCCCGACGACCCGATTGTTTATGTAATCAACTCGGTGCGGGCCGCGCGCACCATCTGCCTGGTGACTGAGCCCCCACTTGGCTCCCCATACGAATGTCCAGCGTCCAGTCGCTGAGGAGGTTGTTGTGAAGGCCGAGATTGTTTCCATTGGCACGGAACTGCTCATGGGCGAATTGACTGATACCAACGCCAGCTGGATCGCCGGCCGGCTGCCGCCGTTAGGAATCCAGCTGCAATGGGTCAGCATCGTCGGCGACGATTTGCCCATGCTGACCGAAGCGTTCCGCCGTGGCATGGAACGGTCGGACATTATCTTCACGACGGGGGGGTTGGGGCCCACCCAGGATGATCTGACGCGGGAAGCCGTGGCTGCCGCCCTAGGGGAAACTCCAGTGGTGCAGGAGGCCGAACTGGAAAATCTGCGGCAGTGGTTCCGTAACCGCGGCCAGGATATGCCAGCGCACAACGTCAAGCAGGCGCATCTGGTTCCATCGGCCAGCTTCATTACCAACCGCAACGGCACCGCGCCCGGCTGGTGGGCCGAAAATGGGGGCAAGCACATAGTCTGTATGCCAGGGCCGCCGGGCGAAAATCGGGCAATGTGGGCCGACGAAATCGACGCCAGGCTGAAAACAATGATTGATACCGAGGTAACTATTACCCGGAATATCAAAACCCTGGGTTTGGGCGAAGCTTCCGTGGACGAAATCGTGTCCGAATATTTCGGGCTGGAGAATCCTTATCTGGGGATTTACTCCAAAGCCGACGGAATTCACCTCCGCATCATCGCCCGGGCCGCCGATGAAGCGGTTGCCCGCGAGATGATTGCCCCCGTAGAAAACGCCATCCACGAGCGTCTGGGGCCTTACATCTGGGGATACGACGATGAGACTCCCGAATTGTCGGTGGGTTCTGCGTTGGTCGCCCGCGGCATGACGCTGGCGACGATGGAATCCGTTAGCGGCGGTTTCCTCGCCAACAGCATCACGGAAGCGCCCGACAGCATCCAGTGGTACCGCGGCGGTAGCGTCGCTTACACCACCGATGCCATGATAGCGGCCGGCGTGGACGCAGATGTGCTGAGTGATCACGGTGTGGTGAGCCAACAAACCGCCAATGCCATGGCGTTGGCGGCCCAGTACTCTACCGCGGCTGATTTTGGCATCGGCGTGACCGGAGTCCTGGGACCACAGGAGCTGGAAGGGCACCGACCCGGCACGATTCACATTGCCATTGCCCACGGCGAAGACGTGCAGGAATTCCCCCTGCGAACACCACCGCGAAGGCTGGTAATCAAACGGCGCTCGTGCAACACCGCGCTAACGGAATTGCGCAAACTGATTACGGCGGTTTCGCCCGGCTCTTGATGAATCCGGGCCGTTTCCATCTCGGAAAACGGGCACGGAAAACGGGCCGGCCAAATTACTGGCCGGCCCGTTCGGTTCCAGGGAAGCGCGATTTCCCAACCTACATCGTCAGCGTGCTACATGGTTAGCGAGCGGTACAGCATGGGCAACCGTTCCGGCAAGGCCCAAATGTCGTCCAGAACCTCATAGTTGAGGTCTCCGCACATTGTCTTGAGATAGTCGTGCCCGGCCTTGTCGACCGTCAAGCAGAAGGGGGTAATTTCCTTACGCTTGGCCTCAAGCAGAGCCTGGTGGGTGTCATGCACAGCGTACTCTTTTTCGACGCCTTCCCGACTGTAACCTCGGTCCTGCGGCCGGCCATCGCTGATGAGGAACAGGATTTTCGTTGCCGAATCCTGATTATCCAGCTTGGTTATGGCGTGCCTGATTGCTGAACCCATGCGGGTGGCGTGCAGGGGAGTAACCTTGTCGATGCGCCGTTTGATTTTGTCGTTGAACTGTTCTTCAATGTCCTTGATGACGTAGAACTCAACGTTTTCCCGACCATAGCCGGAGAAGCCGTAAATCCCGTAGGTGTCCCCGATGGACTCCAGCGCCTGGATTAACAACGTACAGCTCTCCCGCTCCAGGTCGATGATGCGCTTGTAGTGCCGGCGCACCAGACCTTCGCGGCGGCGGCGCAGCCAAACCATGTATTCCACGGGATCGTCCGGCGCGTCCCGGTCGTCCACGGAATGGCGACCCTCGTCGATGGCTTCGGCGGTGGAGGCAGACATATCCAGCAGGAACACAACCGACACGTCGCGCTGGATCCGGTTGCGCCGCCAGTAGATTTTCTCGTCCGGAGGCACATTCATGCGCAGGTCGGCCCACGCTTCCAGCGCGGCGTTCAGGTCGATGTCTTCGCCGTCGTTCAGGCGGTAGGTTTTGCGCCACGTTTCCGGCATAATCAACTCGAACTGGCGCTTGATGTGAGCTATCAACGATGCGTAGTTCCGGAGCGAATCGTTATAGAAGTTCTGGTCGCCTTCGTCGAGGATTTTCTCCTTGACGATGCACCATCGCGGTTTGTAGTCGTTGGCGCGGAAGTCCCATTCATCGTATACGAACGTCTTGGGCTCCAACGCCTCCAACTCGCCACCGGAGTCGTCGTCGTGCAGGATGGGGCCGTAACCCCGGCCCGGGTCATTGGACGGCGGAGGCACGCCGGCTTCCTTCATAATGTTCTGGGCGAACATGGCCATGCTCTGGTCCACGTCTCCCTCCTGGGCGTCCAGCTCCAGCTCGGCGCTGTCCTGCAGCAGTTGCTCCAGTTCTTCCTGAGTCATGGGCTCGGCGTCGCCCATCTGACTCTGGTCCATCTGGAGTTTGGTGAGTAACTGAACCATTTCAGGCTTGAAATCACCGCGGTATTCAACGGGTTCAGGGGATTCGTAGGGATCGCCGTCGCCCTGTTCACCCTGTTGATCGCTCATGGCAGCCTGAAGCTTGTCCAGCAGCGCCTCGTATTCTTCCTCGGAGAACTCGCCGGGATCGTCCAGGTCTTCCGGCTGGTACTCGTCTTCCGGCTGCTGCTGGTTCTGTAGACGGGAGATTATCTCGTAGGCGCGCAGAGCCGCTTCCCCGGTGTCCTCAATGGTGGCGCGAATGGTGCGCAGGCGGTGCATGATGCGCGCCAGCATATACGCTTCTTCGCGATACTCCTGTGGAACCGGCAGGTTTTCGAAATGATCCAGGCTCATGTGCACCAGCAGTTCGATGAGGGCTTCCTGCAACGGCAGGTCCTCAATCTTGGGCCGTGCTTCCAGCGCGCCGTCCTGTACGTCCTGCGCCGGCCGCCGGATGCCGGGATACTCGGTCTTGATCCGGTAATCCAACCGGCAATCTTCCAGCACGCTGAACAGGTCGAAAACCAATTTGCGGTCTTCAAACAGCGACAGGAAGCGGCCGATGTCAGTGAACACGCGCATCGTTCCGCCGGGGCCGCCGTCCGTCTCGATCGCGGGCCCGATGTCCACATCCTCGAGTCGGAAATGTTCGGCGGTGGCGGTTCGCATTGCTTCCGCACGCGCCGCAATGGCCGCTTCCATGATCAACCGGCGGTCGTCAAACACGCTGGCCGGCTTGGTGAAGTCAAACTGGAAGCTGCCAAATTCCAGGTGGGATACCTGGTGCGTGGCCACCACCTTGAACCAGGCGAAGTTTTGCGCTTTATCGTTGTAGTTGTCCACCATCGGCGGCAGGTAAACCTTCGTGCCATCGGTGGAGGCGGTGTCCTGGTCAACCCAGCCGATTTGCTTGCGCACCAGTTCAGCGGTGCTCAGCACTTCGATGTTGCTGCCGGAGAGCGCCCGCGTGTACAGGCGCATGATGCCTTTCACCCGTTCCAGATCCAGGCTGGATGAAAGGGTTTCCAGCAACGCTTCAGAGGTGTTGGATTCGATCTTGAAAAAGGCGATACCGCTTTCCGGGTTTTCGTTGAGCAACTGCACACCGTGCTGATACCACTGGTCAAGTTGGGCCAGTGTGATGCGGTTCAGCACCGGATCCAGGCTCTTAAGGAAGGGTGGCACCGCATCCGGTGTGGTTGCCAGCAAGCCTTCACACAGGTCAAGGATGTGGCCCTGCGATCCAGCGGACACGTGGGCGAGAGCTTGCGCTCCGTCGTACAGGAAACGGGAGGTGTCCCGCAAACCCATTTTGGCCAGCTTTTCTCCCAGGCGCAGGAACCGGCCGGTTTGGCCTTCCTCCACATTCTGCAACGCACGGGGCGCCATTTCCAGGCACGCTTTGACTTCGCGCCAGCTGCTATCGGTGAGCGCGCGGGACATTGACAGGAACGCTTCCCGTTCCCGGCCCATGCCGGGCAAAACATCCCGGCCCAGCACCAGGCACTCGGCGGCGACGTCGTAGGATTTGTACGACAGCGCCTCGATCAGCGATGCGAACACCTCGACGTCCCAGAAGGGCAGGTTGCGAACCAGGTCCGGGCTGACTTCAAAGAAACGTGCTGCCAGCGTGCTGGACTTCCACGTGCCCTTGTATAGCGAACGGCCCAGACCGGCCCAACGCGGGATGTACTGGGGCCGCAAGTTGGTAACGATGGCGGGACTAGCCTTGAAGAAGGCCACCGCTAGAGTCGGAGAGTCCTGCGACAAGTAGGTGCCGCAACGGGCCCATTGCATAAACGATGCAAAGGCCAGTGAGCGCGCCACTTCCGGGCTCACACGGTAGTATTCCACCGCAGATTCCCACGAGCGGACGGTTTGGGTGCCAATCGACACCCCTTCTTTGGCCCACAGCGCCAGTTCTTCGTCCGTGAAGGAATCCGCCATGGCGTCGGCCACAGCTTCATACGCTTCGGTAACCGCGGGCGGGAGTTTGACCAGTTCTGCTTGGAATTCGCCGGATGGGGGATTAGTCAAAGCTTGTGTCCTCCTTGTTCAGTCCGTCCTCAAGCGTATCGAGGAACTGGTCGAGGATTTTGGCGGTGGCGCCGTACACCAAGTGCTGTTGGTAACCGTAGGACTTCACCGCTACTCGAATACCGTCTTCAATCCGAGAATCCCAACGCAGCGTTGCCGGATCGCGTAACACGCTCATTGGTATCTCTACCACCTCGGCAATCTCTACTGAGCTGGGCCGAAATTCATAAGGGTATGGGATCGTGCCTACGAACACCTTCACCAGAAAATTGGAACGCGTTACGTTGTCGTCCAGCCGCCCCAGGATGGTTATGTCATCTCGCGCGATGCCCATTTCTTCTTCGGTTTCGCGACGGGCAGTGTCTTCAAAATCACGGTCTTCCGGGTCGCGCGCGCCGCCCGGGAAAGACATTTCGCCTTTGTGATGCTCAACTTCCATCGACCGCTTGTTGAGCAGCACGCAGAACTCGCCGTCTTTGGGATATAGCAACAACATTACTGCCGCCGGCATCAATCCTTCGGCGGCGGCAGTGTGCTGCTGGCGCTCCGCCAGCGTGCTCTGTATCAACTCAAGGGTGAGTTCACCCATGCAGCCTCCCGGCTACCCGGACCTTGCTACTCGAAAATGGAGTAGACCACCTCTTCGATGCTGCGCTGCAGTTCCAGCTCGTCCGACAGCGTCCATACGATCGCAACCTGGCAGGCCCTTCTTGGGCTGATGCCTTGGGTCATCAATCGGCCGGCGTAGATGAGCAACCGAGTGCTGGCGCCTTCGGCCAACCCGTGCTCGCGCAGATTCCGGATTTTTTCGCCAAGACGCGCGAGTGAGTGGGCCTGGGCTTCGGTGCAACCGCTTTCCTTGGCTACGATTTCCGCTTCCAAATCCGCCGGCGGGTAGTCGAACTCAATGGAGATGAACCGCTGGCGTGTGCTGTGCTTCAGGTCTTTCAACGCGCTCTGGTAGTGCGGGTTGTAGGAGATGCAGAGCAGGAAACGGTCGTCGGCTTCAATGATATTGCCAGTCTTTTCAACCGGAAGAATGCGGCGATGGTCGGTCAACGGGTGAATCAGAACCGTGGTGTCCTTGCGCGCTTCTACCACTTCGTCCAGGTACAGGATGGCGCCAGTTTTTACGGCGCGGGTCATGGGGCCGTCAATCCAACGCGTACCCTGGGCGTCCAACAGGTAGCGCCCAACCAGGTCGCTGGCGGTCAGGTCTTCGTGGCAGGCAATGGTGACCAGCGGAACGCGCACTTCGCCTTCGTTCATAGTCTGGCCGGAATCGCTCACGGTGGTCATTGGCCGCCCGAGTTTCCAGGCCATGTATTCTACGAACCGAGTCTTGCCGCAACCCGTGGGCCCTTTGAGCAACACCGGAATGTGTTGTGCGTAGGCAGCCTCAAACAGCTCCAGTTCATCGCCAACGGCCCGATAATAAGGCTCGCTGCGCACCAGGAACTCTTCGATTGCGAACTCCTTGAATTTGGGTTCGTCTTCCAGCATTTCGACGTTAGCTTCAACCATTACTTTGCTTAACCTTTCCTTTGACTCGCTCGTCCCAAAGGGCGGACACCGTGCTTTGCAAGGCAGCCAGGTCAGCCCCGTTATTCACCACCACGTCAGAACGGCGGTTGCGTTCAGCTGCTGACATTTGCGAGTTGATTCGTTTCCGTGCTTCCTCTTCGCTCAAGCCGTTTCGTTCGTGAAGGCGCTCGACCACAGTGTCCACCGGAGCCTCGGTAGTCCAAACTTCATCCACCAAGGCGTCCCATCCGGCCTCAAAAAGTACCGCTGCTTCCACAACGGCGACGGCAACGCCATCGTCGCTCAGTCTGGCTTTGCGGTCTTCAACCATGCGCGCCATTATCGGGTGCATAATTCCGTTCAGGCGCTCCAGTTGCCCGGAGTCGGCAAAGACGATTGCGCCCAGCTGTCGGCGGTCTATTTCACTTTCCGAGGTCAGAATATCGGTCCCAAAGGCTGCAACTACCGCCTCCCAGGCTTCACTGTGAGGGGCATATGCTTCGTGGCCCAGCCGATCCGCATCAATTATTGCAGCACCGTGCTGTTGCAAAAGGTCAGCTACTGCGCTTTTCCCAGTGCCAATACCGCCCGTCAGACCAATAGTAAGCATACACGCCCAGCGACTTAAACTATCGGGCATTCTAGCAAGGCGCAGGGATTCGGTCAACCGACAGATTTATGTAATCACCCGCCGGCATACACCGAGTTTTACGGCTTCGGCGCCGGTTTTGCTTGGGAATAGCCGGTTTTTCTCGCGAATAGAAGTAAACGGAGCAGGCAGTTGCCGGCGCTGTGTTCAATCGGACGTAACCCGCGCCAGCAAACCGGCTGGGTCTAAAGGTCAATCTGTACTTCCCCGTATCGTTCCAGGAATCGCTCTTCCAGCCCGTAGAACTTGTCCCGGTAGGCTTGGGAATGGATGCGGTCGGTGGTCATTATGACCGCATCCTCTTTGTTATCGGCGTAGTAATTTTTCCGTATGCCGGCCTCGTTGAATCCATATTTGTCGTAGAGGCGTTGGGCAATGAAGTTGGACACTCGCGCCTCCAGCGTTACTTCGTCCAAGCCCTGTTCAACGGCCACTCGGACGGTGCCGATTAACAGCAGTTCCCCAATTCCCTGACCGCGCAATGGCTCCCGGACGGCGATCTCGGTTATGTGGGCCTGGTCGCCCTGAAACCAGATGCCGACGTACCCGGCCAGTGCATCGGCGCCAGGGTCAGTTGCCATACCCAACACAGATTTCACGCTGCCAACCATCCGGGCCCACATTGAACTGTCGGCGGGTTCCGTTTGGCCGGTTACATCGTGGTATTCGGGGGGTTCCGGTTCAGGGTTGGTCAGGTACGCCACTAAAAAACAACAGAAGCGGCTGCTCAAATCGCGGCGGAACGGCGTACCTATCCACCCCAGAGAGAAGGCTTCCCTCTCGATGTCGATTACTTGCGGGATGTCATCGGCCCGCATCCGACGCACCGCTACTTCCATACGTCGTGTTCCCTCTGTTGATTCTCCTCGGTGGAAAACCCACCGTAAACCGGTCGGGTTCCCCAGCATTCTAACAAACGTAACCGGTTGCAATTCAGCCTCCAGGAACCCGCAATCATGAATTATCCTACCGTCAGCTGTATCGAACCGTACTGGCCGTCGTATCCGGGCGTTATGTTAATCTTTCCGCGGCGCGCCCGCAATATCGCGTCCGCCACATCGTCTTTTGCCACAGCTGCCAGGTCGGCCTGGGACGCAAATAGCAATGCCGACAGTTCGCTCCCGATAGCGTCGGTTACCGCGGTGTATTCACGCATTACGGTGCGGGTGTTCACGCCCAGGTTTCGCACCGCCGCGATAATTTCCTGCAACGGAACCAGCCGCGCAAACGGCGGGAGGTTTACTGCCGGGCAGCGGTTTCCGGCCGGGCGTAAGAAGCCGTCCGAGCCTGGATGCAAGTCGCTGTCGACGGGCTGGTCGGCGAGCGCGGACACTCGGTGTAGCACGCCTAGCGTTAATGGCCGACCACAAACCGGGCAGTCGGAGCCGTTAGCCGCCAGTTGAGCGGAGTCATATACTATCCCGCATTTGCGGTGCCCGCTGTAGTGATATTTGCCTTCTTCCGGATAGAACTCAACCGTGTAGGCGACGCCGAAATCGTGCAGCGCGGTCGATAAACCGTCCCAGGACAACGGCGCTGCAAAGGCGGTCATTTCCCGGCCTAGCCGGTTCACCGAATGCGCGTCTGAAAACGACACAACCGACCGGGCCTGCAAATCGGGCACTGCCCAGTTCATTGACGGATCGGAAGACAAACCGCTTTCGATTGCCGTAATCATCGGCGCCAGGTCCCCAAAACATTCTTCAAGGCTATCGAAGCCGCTGCGCGATCCGTAAATCCCGTACCACGGTGTCCATGCGTGCGCCGGGATGACAATGGTTTCAGGGTGCAGGTCCAGCGCCAGGGCGGTCAGGTCGTGAGCGGATAGCGATACGGTGGGTCGGCCGTCGCTGGCGAGTTTGCCGTAATGCGCAAGATGCTTGGTCAGCACAGCCGCAGCGCCCAGCGAAGGCACGAGAACCAGCAGATGGATGCGCCGGCCCCGGCCGCCTTGCTGGTAGACGCAGCTAATTTCGGTTCCCGGAACGAATCGGACACCACCATACGAATACAGTCCGTCGGATTCGGGCGTCAGTTCGTTGCGCAGGTTTTCCGCCCAGACCGGATGCGTAAAGTCCCCGGTGGCCAGCAGGTCGATGCCCTTCCGACGGGCCCATCCAGACAGGTTTTCCAGAGTCAGGGCTTTGCTGCACGCGAAAGCGTAAGGGGAATGGATGTGCAAGTCAGCAAGGAATTTTGCTGCCATAACGTTTCATCAGGCGGCGGCGAGCAGCATCTCCGCCAGTTCCAGCGGATTTTCGATGGCAACCTGGTGACCCGCATCCAGCTCCACCACCGTGGCGCCGGGGATACGAGCCGCCATTGTTCGTTGCCGGGCCGCCGATATGAGGCGGTTATTGGTCAGCGCCACATAGGTTACGGGACATGGCAGGTCATCCAGGTTCAACGAAACTGGCTGAGTCAGCATACGCAGAGGAAGCGGGCCGGTGTGTCCGACGGTTTCCACCTGTCGCATCGTGTCCAGCCCGCCAAACCAGTACCTGTTGATGGCGCTGAGCGGTACGCCAACGTCTCGACCTGAGATGCCGCTTAGTCTCGCGCAAATTCTGATGATGACCCTAGTCGGCCACGGGTAGGCCGATAACGGAGATTCACCATCGCCGGGTACTATTCCGGACACCAGCACGATTCGTTTCGGTTTTACCGGCAAATCGTAGACCGCCTGCAACGCAACGGTGCCTCCCAGCTCGTGGCCAACCAGCACATAATCGGAAAAATTTTCCCGCTCCACCACGTGTGCCACCGCGCGCGCGCTCTCGGACATATCCACCAGCGCTACATCCTGAGCCCGGTCTGCTCCGTGGCCGGGCAAATCCATGGCCCGAACCCGCACCGCTTGACGGGGGAGGTACAGTCGCGGCGGATGTTCCTCAGGAGCCGTCATGTGGCCCCACACTTTGCCCCAACTCCAGGCCCCCTGGGCCGTGCCGTGTAGCAACAGGTAATCGGACACTCGGTACTCCTTTGGATTAGTTGCCTGATTCAGCCCGCGTGCCCAGAGTTCAGCGCTATCGCCAACGCCTCAACCAGGGCGTCATCCTGCTCGGGCAGTACCGTGCGCGGATCCAACCGGACTGTATCCCCCTCGATTCGACCGATCACCGGAGCGTCCTGTCGCCGCAGCAGGGCCAGCAATGCTTCCGGGCTGGTGACAGTTCCAGTCGGCGACACCGCCAGCACCCAGGAGGGCAGGGTTTCACCCGGGAGGCTGCCCCCTCCGACCGCCGAGCGTGCCGGTAAGACCTCCGATTCAGTCCCGGTTGCACTGGAAACCTGGTCGCTCCACGCCTGCGCCCGAGCGCGAATAACTTCCGGCGGCGCTGAGATCATCCGCCAGACCGGCACCTTTGATTCGGCATCACCGGAAAGGAAATGGATCAGGGTTGCGGTCAGGCTGGCCAGGCTCATCTTGTCGATTCGCACTGCGCGGGCCAACGGATGACGTTCCATTTGGCTGACCAGTTCCCTTTTGCCCACCACTATGCCCGCCTGCGGCCCCCCAAGGAGTTTGTCCCCTGAGAAGAATACCAGGCCAACGCCAGCGGCGATGCTTTCCTGCGGCGTCGGTTCGTGAGCCAATCCGTAGCGCTCGGTGGCCAAAATTGCCCCACTGCCAACATCGTGCAGCACCGGGATCCCGGTCTTGACACCCAGTTCGACCAGGTCCCTTTCGTCAACGCCGGCGGTGAACCCCTCAACGCGGAAGTTGCTGGCGTGGGCTTTCAGAAACGCGCCGGTGTGTTCCGTTACGGCATCGGCGTAATCCCGGATGTAGGTTCGGTTGGTAGTACCCACATCCACCAGGGTACAGCCACTCTGACGCAACACGTCCGGGATTCTGAAACCGCCGCCGATTTCCACCGCCTCGCCCCGGGTAACAATCACCTCGCGGCCGGCCGCCAGTGCAGAAAGACCCAACAGCAGGGCAGACGCGTTGTTGTTCACCACGAATGCGGCTTCCGCGCCGGTGAGGTTACGCAGCAGTGCCTGCAGGTGCGCTTGCCTGGAACCCCGGCGACCGGTCTCCAGGTCGATTTCCAGGTCAGAGTAACCTTTGGCGGCATTTTCGGCCGCCGCAATCGCGGTGTCGCTCAATGGCGCGCGACCGAGGTTGGTATGGATAATCACGCCGGTCGCGTTGATGACCGGTCGCGGTGACGGGGTAACCAGCTCGATGACTGCATCGCGGACGGCGGTCGCAATGTCGGTTTCAGAAGGAGCCGGCGCCCCAGCCAAAACGCGCTGCCGGGCTTCGGAGAGCGCGTCGCGAGCCAATTCCACGACCCAACCGCGCCCGTAGGCCGCAATCAGATCGGCCAGGTCGCCATGGTGAACGACTCGTTCTACGCTGGGAAGATTGCGAAGTTGGTTGGATGCCATGTAGTGGGGGCCCTTGCCTTTGGTTCGTAGAGATTCGGCTGCCATTCTAACATTTGGATTGCATTGCGCCGCAAACCCTCGGTTTCCGTGGCGCCAAGAGGGCGTCTATAATAGAATGTGTCTAACTGGAGCATATGCAGTACATCCCAGACGATTTTCCGAGATTCTCATGAATGCTGCCAACCGCAAACTAATTGGCGTCGTCATCATGGCGTTGTTCGCCGCAGCAATGGTATTCGGAACCGTGGGCGCTTTGCTGGAGGTAATTGAAGCCACCTCGGCTCCGATACCCGCTGACGGGGAATATGTGGCGCGCCTGGATTCCCGCGATGGTGAAAACGGCGCTATCGCCGCCCTCAAGTACGTCTGCCCCTTCCACTGATTGCGCCATAATGGTTGCTGTGGGACCGCGCCGGTGAATCGCGGCGGTGGTGTATAGCCTGCTGCCGGGCTGTAGGTCGTGCCGCGCCTGGCCATCCAATCTGTCAAACTTCCAATCCCCGATGGAGACAAGATGACCCCTGAAATCGGTCTGCCGCCCGAACTTGAGGCGTTGAAGAACACCGTTCGCCAGATTGTGCGCGACGAGTGCATTCCCCTGGAACCGGAGTACCTGGCGCGTCCGCCTCAGGAAGGAGAGCCGGACAACGGCGCTCCGCGCGGCGTACTGGAAGCAGTGCCCGGTGTGCTGGGAACGCTGGAAGCAGACCAATGGGCACGGTTGAATGATGTCTCCAGGCAAACCGGGATTTACACCTCGTTTGTGCCGGAAGAATACGGCGGGGGCGGCATGGGCGCACTGGGGCATCTCGTACTGGAAGAGGAGGTGCATCAAAGCATCGTCCACCTTCCCACCTCGCCGGTTCCCATGTTTATGATTGGCGCTTGCACCCCGGAACAGGAACAAAAATATCTTTACCCGGCCATCAACGGCGACCTTTATTACTCCTTTGGCCAAACCGAGCCGCAGGCCGGCTCCGACCCGGGCGGGATGATGCAAACCCGCGCCGTTCGCGACGGAGACGACTGGATACTGAACGGAACCAAGATGTTCATATCCGGCGCGGCCTCGGCAGATTTCCTGCTGGTGCAGGCCGTTACCGACTCTGACAAGCGTCAGCGTGGCGGCATCACCATGTTCATTATTGACAACCCCACGCCGGGCGTCAGCTTTGAACCCATCCGCGTTTGGATTGTTCCCACCAAAGCCCAGCAGCATTACATTCATCTGGACAACGTGCGGGTTCCGCAAACCCAGGTCCTGGGGGAAGTCGGCGGCGGGTTCACGCTGGGGCAGCAGTGGCTGGTTCACCATGACCGCTTGCTCCGCGGCTCCATGGCGTTGGGTATCTTGACCCGGGCTTTGCAGATGGCCATCGACTGGGCGCAACAGCGCGTAACCTACGGTCGCCCCATCGCCGACCGCCAGGCCATCCAGTGGATGCTCACCGACGTATACATGGATATCATCGCCCTGCGCGCGGTGGCCCGGGAAACCGCCGCCCGCGCCGACGCCGGCGAAGATGTGCGCGTTGAAGCGTCAATGGTCAAATACGCCGCCGGAGAATGGGGTTGGCGGAGCATCGACAAGATTATGCAGGTATTTGGCGGAGTGGGTGAGACCCTCGATATGCCCATTCCCCATTGGTATCATATGCTCCGACACGCCCGCATCGGCGGTGGCACATCCGAAATTCACAAATTCGTTATGTCGCGCGCGCTGCTGGGCGGGCGGGTCAACTTCCAAGGATGACATTATGCAACGGCCTCGCATCGTAATCGGATTACTCGCTGCCGGTCTGGCCCTGGCTTTGCTGGGAGTCGTTGCCTGTGGGGTGCAACCGATGCCAGCTTCCGTTTCGTCAACGAACCTGGCGAGCAATCCGGGCAGCGTGGATCCCGACCCAATCGCTTCCAATCAAAGCCGGGTGTCCGACTCGGCGTATGTTGGTGTCAGCCCTGCCGTGGGGCAACTCGCCAAGCCGGACTTCGATGTGATTGAAGTTTCCGGGGTTGGCTATGCCGCCGGAGTTCCCGACATCGCCAGTTTGTCGTTGGGGGTTTCGGTTACGGCCGAGTCGGTGTCGCAGGCCAGAACCGAAGCGGCTGCCACGGTTCAAAGCGTTATAGACGCGTTGAAGGCGGAAGGAATTCCCGCCGAGGATATAGCCACGGTTCGTTTCACGATTCGTCCCGAATACGATTATGTTCAGGGCGATGAGATATTCAAGGGTTACCAGGTACTCAATCGTATGCAGGTCATCGTTAGGGACATTGAAGAGGTGGGGCCGGCAATCGACGCGAGCATCGCCGCCGGTGGCGACAGCATTGTGTTCAACGGGCTGGATTTTTCGTTTTCGGATACCAAGCCCCTGAAACTCGAAGCCCGCGAGGCCGCCGTGGACGATATGGCTGACAAGGCGGCGCAGCTGGCCCGGTTCGCCGGTCGGGAGTTGGGCAACCTCAAGAAACTGTCGGAAACAGCGGGCGCCGGGACTCCTTTTGATGATCGACAGTTTGCATACGCCCTGGAGTCTGCGGCCGTGTCCGACACGCCTATTCTGGCCGGGCAGGACGAAATCAGGGTGTTCGTTTACGGGGTGTATGAACTGCTCCCAGCGGGTCGGTGATTGTCGATGGTTCTGAGCGACCGCTCCATTCGTAAGCAAATCGACCGGGGTCGGATCGTGGTGGATCCGATCGACCTCGACGACATCCAGCCGGCCAGTATTGACCTGCACTTGTCCAATCGCTTTCTGGTTTTCTCCAACTCCCGCAAACCCTATATTGACGTGCGTAAACCGCTGGATGACCTCACCGAGGCTGTCGAAATCGACCACGACACCCCCTTCATGCTCCATCCGGGAGAATTCGTGCTGGGCAGTACGTTGGAGCACATTGAGCTGCCGGATGACTTGGTGGCGAGGCTGGAGGGCAAGAGCAGCCTGGGGCGCATCGGGCTGCTGATTCACAGCACGGCGGGATTTGTTGACCCCGGCTGGAGCGGCCGCCTGACCCTGGAACTCAGCAACGTGGCTCGGTTGCCAATTGCCCTCTATCACCGCATGAAAATCGGGCAGATTTCTTTCCTGCAACTGACCACTCCGGCGGAGCGGCTCTACGGTTCTCCCGAGCTGGGCAGTAAATATCAAGGACAGACCGGCCCCACCGCCAGCCGATTCCACCAGGATTTCGACCGGGGCCGGTAGCCGTAATGCGGCCCATCTCGGCAGAATTTGCAGCCGATCCAATGGCGCGTGCCGTCGTGCTGGGCAGCAGCGCCCTAGGCTCAACCAGTCCCAACCCGTCTGTGGGTGCCGTCATCGTCCGCGATGATCGCGTGATAGGCGAAGGGTACACGTCCCCGGCCGGGCAAAATCATGCCGAGATTAACGCGCTGCGGCAGGCTGGAAACGATGCACGCAACGCAACACTTTATGTCACGCTCGAACCTTGTTGTCATTATGGGCGCACTCCGCCCTGTACGGTTGCCATCATTGCCGCCGGAATCAGCCATGTGGTGTTCGCCGTCACTGACCCTAACCCACGGGTCTCCGGCGGCGGCGCGGCGGCGTTGCGCGCTGCCGGCCTCACCGTCGAATGCCGTCCGTCCCCGGAAGCTGAGCAATTGCACGAGGCTTTCGCCAAGCACATCGTGACCGGCTTGCCCTTTGTGGTGGCCAAATTCGCCATGAGTCTGGACGGCAAGATTGCCACCCGAACCGGCGATTCAATGTGGATAACCGGCCTGCTGGCCCGCGCACGTGTTCAGCAGATGCGCAAAGAGCTGGACGGAATCATGGTCGGGATTGGCACGGCGTTGGCCGACAATCCCCAGCTTACCGCCCGGGACATTTCGGGTGATCCATTGCCGGCGAATTTGCAGCCCGTTCGCATCGTGCTCGACAGCGGCGCGCGAATACCGGCAACATCCCGTATGTTTCAGCAGCCGGGACGCACCATCATCGCGACCGCCGGGTCAGTGGAACCGGCGCGCCGGGCGGACTTGGAAGCTGCCGGGGCTCTCGTGGTCTCGCTGCCGGGAGCCGACGGTCGAGTGGATTTGGCCGGGCTGCTATCATATCTGGGCGACTCGGGCATGGTTAGCCTGCTGGTGGAGGGCGGCGGCGGCGTGCTGGGCGCACTGCTGGACGCTAGGCTGGTCGACAAGGTCCACGCCTTCATCGGCCCAATGCTGATTGGCGGAGCCGACGCACGCTCCCCGGTTGAGGGCGTAGGCGCTCAGCTGATGTCGGACGTCCTGAGGTTCAAGCGTACCAACCTGGAGCAGATAGGCCTGGACTGGCTGATTACCGGGTATCCTGATTCAAACGGCGCTTGATTGATTATTCAAAACACGGAGGGGGTCGGCGGCGACACCGGCTTGGCTGATTAGATGTTCACTGGAATCGTTGAAGAAGTTGGCCACGTGGCCCGGCTGGATAACTACCGCTTCATTATCCAGGCCGAAAAAGTGCTGGAGGATGTGAAGCTGGGCGACAGCATCTCGGTCAACGGCGCCTGCCTGACGGTGGTGGAGTTCGATGCCGGCAGTTTCGCCGTAGATCTGGCCCCGGAAACACTGCGCAGAACCTCGCTGGGTCAGGTTGCCCGCGGAGGAGCCGTCAATCTGGAACGGGCGCTGCTGGCGTCGGATCGAATGGGCGGCCACATCGTTCAGGGCCACGTGGATGCGACCGGCGCCGTAACCGGCCTCACCCCCGAAGCGGATTGCTACATCATCGAAATCGAAGCCCCCACGCAACTGACGCCTTACATCGTGGAGAAAGGGTTTATCGCGGTTGACGGAATTAGCCTTACGGTGGTACAAAGAACGGAACAACGGTTCACCATATCCGTGATTCCGTTTACCATGGAAAACACCAACCTGAGCCAACGAACCGTCGGGGAATCTGTAAATTTAGAAGCGGATATTCTGGCAAAATACGTGGAAAGTCTGCTCGAAACCAGACGCAGCTAACCCGACCCCAACACACTGACAAACGCAACCAATTGATGCAACTGGCCAGCATTGAACAAGGTCTAGCAGACCTCAAATCGGGAAAGTTCCTCATTGTCGTGGACGATGAGGATCGTGAAAACGAAGGCGACCTCGTGATGCCAGCGGAGTGCGTCACTTCCGATGCCGTCAACTTTATGGTGACCCACGCCCGCGGCCAGGTTTGTATGCCCATGACGTCGGAACGTCTTCAAGAGCTGGACATACCGATGCTGCCCAGCGTCAACTCCGACTCTGCAATGCCAACTGCGTTCACCATGCCGGTGGATTACGTGGTGGACACCACCACCGGGATCTCCGCACCAGACCGCGCCGCCACCATCCGCGCGCTCATTGATCCAGCGGCGCGCCCGCAAGACTTCATCCAGCCGGGGCACCTGTTCCCACTGCGCTATCACACCGGCGGTGTACTAGTGCGGCCCGGGCACACCGAGGCCATCATAGACCTGTGTCGGTTGGCGGGGATGTATCCGGCCGGGGTGGTGTGCGAAATTATGAACGATGACGGCACCATGGCGCGCTTGCCGGATTTGCTGACGTTGGCGCAGAAACATTCGCTCAACATCCTCTCGATTGCAGACCTGATACTCTACCGGCGCCAACATGAATCTGAAGCCAGCGAAGATGGCTAACCGGCCGGCCTTCCGGCGGCCAATATTCAGTTGCCCGGTTTCCCTTGTTCCGATGCCACGCAATGGCGCTGACACAGCGGACACGTTCACAACCCGGAGGAATGATGCCCCTGTGTAGCCTGGATGAGGCTCTGGAAGACCTGTCTTCCGGCAAATTCGTGATTGTGGTAGATGATGAAGGACGCGAGAATGAAGGAGACCTCTTCTATTTCGCCGACCGGATGACCCCAGAGGCAATCACGTTTATGGTTACCCATGCTCGCGGATTGGTGTGTGTGGCGATGCAGGGCGACCGCCTTGACGAGATCCAGATACCCAACCTGCGCAGCCGGAACTCCAACTCGTCGCAACCCACCGCGTTTACCAGGTCGGTTGATTATAAACCGGGTACCACCACGGGGATTTCGGCTCACGACCGCAGCGCCACCATCCGCGCGCTGGTCGACCCCAAGTCGCAACCGACTGATTTCATCCAGCCCGGGCATATGTTCCCCCTCAGGGCCCACCCGGGCGGAGTGCTCATTAGACAAGGTCACACTGAAGCCATCGTCGATATGGCCAATTTGGCGGGAGCATATCCGGCCGGTGTCGTGTGCGAGATTATGAACGCAGACGGCACGATGTCGCGGTTGCCGGATCTGGAAAAATTCGCGGCGAAACACGACATCAAAATCTTCAGCATCGCCCAACTCATTGCGCACCGTTGCAACACCGAAACCTTGATTACGCGGGTTGCAGAGGCGAATCTGCCCACCAAGTACGGGCCGGCGCGCATCATCGGCTACCGCAGCGCCATCGACACCGGGGAACACGCCGCCCTGGTGGTTGGCGAATGGCAGGCCGGTGATGAGGTTCTGGTGCGCGTCCACAGTGAATGTCTGACCGGAGACGCCTTTGGCAGCCTGAAATGCGACTGCGGCGAGCAGCTCGACATGGCGATCCGGATGATTTTTGAGAATGGATCCGGAGCGTTGGTGTACCTGCGCCAAGAGGGGCGCGGCATCGGCCTGCACAACAAAATCAAAGCCTACGCGTTGCAGGATGACGGCCTGGATACTATCGAGGCGAACGTTGCGTTGGGTTTCCAGCCCGACGAGCGCAAGTACGACCTGGCGGTGCAGATTATGCGCGACCTCGAAATCTCAAGAGCCCGGCTGGTTACCAATAACCCACACAAAATGGCCGGCATCAGCGGCCTGGGGATGCAAGTAACCGATCGCATTGGATTGACGGTACCGCCCAACGAATCTAACCAAAACTACCTGCGCACCAAGCGGGACAGCATGGGCCACCTTTTGCCCAGGCAGTAGCCCAACCCTCCTGGCATTGCAGACTCACCCATACCTCGACTAGGCCCGGACTATTTGTCGTTGCCCAGCTTGCTGACCAGGTAAGCTTCGATAAACCCATCAATCTCGCCGGCGAGCACGCCGTCTGCGTTGCCAACCTGGAAGTCGGTGCGGTGGTCTTTCACCGATTTATATGGATGCAGCACGTAGCTGCGAATCTGGTTGCCCCATTCGGCAGACACCCGTACGCCGCGCAGATTGGAAAGTTGCTGCGCTCGTTCCTGCTCTCGAAGCGCTAACAGCCTGGCACGCAGAATACGCATGGCGTAATCCCGATTCTGATGCTGCGACCGCTCGGTTTGGCACGTAACTACCAGCCCCGTGGGCAGGTGCGTGAGCCGTACTGCTGACGCGACTTTTTGCACGTTCTGCCCCCCGGGCCCGCTAGACCGGAAGAAATCCATCTTGAGGTCATCCGGTCGAATGTCCACTTCGCCCGCTTCTTCCAGGGCCGCCGGGAGAACCTCGACCCGGGCGAACGACGTTTGCCGACGCCGTGCCGGGTCAAAGGGCGACATTCGTACTAACCGATGGACGCCCACCTCGGCATTGAGGTAGCCGAAGGCGTGGGGCCCACCGATTTCCAGCGTGCCCGTGCGCAGTCCGGCTTCGTCCCCGTAGGCTGTATCAAGCACCTGCACGGATCGGTGGCGCGACGACGCCCAGCCGGCGTACATCCCCACTAGCATCTCAACCCAATCGTGCGAGTCGGTGCCGCCGGCGCCGGAATGGATGGTCAAAATTGCGGGCCGGTCATCGTATGGGCCGGACAGGGTGAGCTGCATTTCGGCCCTGGACAGTTCGGTCGCCACGTTCACAGTCTCTGCCGTCAGTTCCTCGGTCAGGCTGTCGTCGTCATTCTCGATGCCCAAGTCGGCCAATTCCCGCAGGTCGGTCACCTGCGATTGCAGGTTGCGCCACAACTCTACAGACTGCTGGAGTTGGCCCAGTTCTTGCATTTTGCGTTGGGCGTTGATCGGGTCGTCCCAAAAGTCAGATGCGGACGCCTCCCGGTTTAGTTCTTCGATTACTGTCTCTTTACGAGCAAGGTCAAAGCCGCTCCACGATTGATTTGAGCTTGCTAAACATCTCTTCCAGTTGCTGGCGAATTTCTTCCATATGGGCTTCCTTGGTGGGCTACCTTGCGTCAACCTGCGGTGCCTAATCCGTAAGATTCCCAGAAATTATACAACAGGACTATCTGAAACCTGGATGCAATCCGGCGCACGACGGTCAATCGGGTATAATCGTTGACAAGAATTCCGGTGGCGCCACTCGTCGGGATTGCTGACGCCGGTAGACGGCGCTCGTCGGCGCCGAAACACACAACAGGCAGGTAGCGCAGATGCTAGACCACGGAACCCCGGAGAACACCGCCACCGACCCCATCGAGTCGTTGCGCCACCGGATGCGACACTCGGCGGCACACGTCATGGCCGATGCGGTGATTCAGTTGTTTCCGGAAGCCAAAGTCGGAATCGGGCCGCCGACCGCTGATGGTTTTTACTACGATTTCGAAGTGGATCGTCCCTTCACTCCGGAGGACCTGGAACGCATTGAAGCGTTGATGCTTGAGACTATCAACACCAACGCCTCCTTCATCCGCGAAGAACTGGGCCGCGATGCGGCGCAAGCCATGTTTGCGGCGCAACCTTTCAAGCAGGAGATTATCGACGACCTGCCGGACGAGACTACGCTGAGCATTTACCGGCACGGCGAATTCACCGATTTGTGTCAAGGCCCCCACGTCGACAGCGCCGGGGAAATCGCGGCCGTCAAACTGCTGCACACCGCGGGCGCCTATTGGCGTGGCGACGAAAACCGCCCGATGCTACAGCGCATCTACGGCACCGCCTTTGAGTCCCAACAGGAACTGGACGCTCACCTGGAAAGGTTGGCCGAGGCCGAGCGGCGCGACCACCGCACGCTAGGCCGCCAGCTCAACCTGTTCACCATCCACGAGGAGATCGGCCCCGGATTGATCGTCTGGCACCCTAAAGGCGGGGTGATGCGCTCGTTGATTGAAGACTACTGGCGGGACATACACTACCGCAAGGGTTATGACATCGTGTACTCGCCTCATATCGGACGGGCCCGGCTTTGGCAAACCAGCGGGCACCTGGATTTTTACCGGGAAAGTATGTACGCACCGATGGAGATCGACGAACAGGAATACTTCCTCAAGCCAATGAACTGCCCGTTTCATATCCAGATTTACCGGTCTGCGCTCCGCAGCTACCGTGAATTGCCAATGCGCATCGCCGAGCTGGGCACCGTTTACCGATACGAGCGCAGCGGAGTGCTGCACGGCATGATGCGCGTGCGAGGCTTTACCCAGGACGACGCCCACATTTTCTGCCTGCCTGACCAGGTGACCAGCGAGGTCGGCGATGTGTTGGACCTCACGTTCGAGATTATGGCTGCTTTCGGTTTCGACGAATACGACATCATGCTGTCCACCCGCCCCGAGAAATACGTTGGCGAGCCGGAAATGTGGGACCACGCCACCGAGTCGCTGCGGGAAGCGCTGGTGTCCCGGCAGCTCAGCTACGGCATCGACGACGGGGGCGGCGCATTCTACGGGCCAAAAATCGACATCAAAATCAAGGATGCCCTGGGGCGAGACTGGCAGTGCACGACGGTTCAGTTCGACTTCAACCTACCGGAACGCTTCGATCTGACCTTCCAGGATGACCAGGGCAACCGCTCGCGTCCCTACATGGTGCATCGCGCGATCCTGGGTTCGCTGGAACGATTCTTCGGCGTGCTGGTGGAGCACTACGCCGGGGCGTTTCCCCTTTGGCTGGCGCCGGTGCAGGCGGTGGTCATACCCATTGCCGACCGCCACATCGAATATGCCCAGCAGGTGTCGGCGCAGCTGCAAGCTTCCGGCTTCCGCGTGGAGGTGGATGACCGCAGCGAGCGGATGAACCTGAAAATTCGCCAGGCCCAGTTGCAGAAAACGCCCTACATGCTCGTAGTCGGCGACCGCGAATCGGAAGCCGGAGCCGCCGCCGTTCGCACCCGCGAGGGCGAAGACTTGGGAGCATTACCAATGAGTGACGTGCTGGAGCGGTTGGAGTCCGACCTGGAAGGCACTCCGGTTTCAAAGTTGCGTAGCCGGCGGTAGCCCTCAATCACACCAGCGCCGGCGGTGGTCGTGTCGTCGGAGGGGTGTGCGGTACATCCACGACCCGCCACCCTGCAACAATCCGAATCTACCGAGCCAACTGCGCGGTTTCGCCGATGTCTGCGCCCACGACCGCAACAGCCGGCACCAGCGTAGATTTTGCGGCGGGAGCGACGGTAATGCCATCAGGCAATTGGTTTTCACTGGTTCAATGGGCAGCGCCAACGGCGCCGGGGGCTACCCTCATCAACTGGGCAATTGGATGTCTTTTCGTCGTTGCTCTTTCTGTAGTTCGGCTTCCAGACTGGCGGGGATGACCTTGGGGTTGGCCTGCAATTCCTGGAAGTGCGGCGCCCACGCCTCGGCGCGGCCCATCTCCTGCCGGTGGTAGATGATACCGTTGGCGTTGACCGCCACCATCGCCATCTGCCGAGTAATCTCGAAGTCGGCCACCATTGGGCTGGCCGGTTGAACGGGTATCAGGTCGGTGTAGGCACGTTCGTTGATGTAATCATCAACGATTGCGACGTCCTCATTGTAGGAGACGACGTAGAAGTCGATGTTGTCATATTCGGTGGCCAGGGTGTCCAGCGTCTGCAACTCAGCGCGGCATTCCGGTCACCAGGTGGCGAAATAGAAAAGCAGGGCGGCCCGGTCCTGGTCGTTAAGGGACTGCGACGTGACCTGGGAACCGTCAGCCAGTTGCATTGCAAAGTCCGGCGTTCGGTTGCCCACGTCCGTGCCCACACTGATAACCGCGCTGTCAGCAGCCGGAGCGCACGCCAACGCCACGCTCAACACGACGGCCAGTGTTAGCGCCAGAGCAATCAGGCGGTTGTCGCGGCTTACGGTGTGCATGGGCGTCGGTTTCCCTCGGCCTGCATCTGGTATCCTTGCGCTCGTACAACGTTATTGTAACAAAATAGAGGATGTCCGGCCCGCGCCGTGCCAACGCCCGACCACTGGAGCGCTTCCGATGCCCAATCGACTGAACAACGAAACCAGCCCTTACCTGTTGCAACACGCCGATAACCCGGTCGACTGGTACCCCTGGGGCGATGAGGCGTTGAGCCGCGCACGGGAGGAAGACCGGCCCATCCTGCTCAGCATCGGCTACTCGGCGTGCCACTGGTGCCACGTTATGGAGCGCGAATCCTTCGAGAACGACGAAATCGCCGCTTTGATGAACGATAATTTCGTCAACATCAAAGTTGACCGGGAGGAACGGCCCGACCTGGATGCCGTCTACATGGAGGCGATCCAGATGCTGACCGGCAGTGGCGGATGGCCAATGACGGTGTTCCTGACTCCAGAGGGTCGACCATTCTACGGCGGCACGTATTTCCCGCCTGAAGACCGGCAAGGGATGCCAGGATTCCCCAGGCTGCTGACCGCGGCAAGCCAGGCCTATAGCACCAACAAGGGCGAGATTGAACGGGTAACCCGGCAGCTGGCTGACCAGATGGGTCGCACCGGGCAGATGCCCCGGGGAACAACCCCGCTCACCACTGAGGCGATGCACACCGCCTATTCTCAGCTGGCGACCCAGTTCGACCATCTGAACGGCGGATTCGGGAGCGCTCCCAAATTCCCACAACCCATGACCCCCGAGTTTCTGTTGCGCTACAACCACCACGGGTTCAACCAGCGCGCCCTGGAGATGGTGGAGCTCACGCTGCAAAAAATGGCTTACGGCGGCATCTACGACCAGGTGGCCGGCGGGTTTCACCGGTACTCTACTGATGCCTACTGGCTCGTGCCCCACTTTGAAAAGATGCTGTACGACAACGCCTTGCTGGCCCGGTTGTATCTGCACGCCTGGCAAATTACCGGCAATCCCCTGTACCGGCGCATCACCGAGGAAACCCTGGATTACGTCTTGCGCGAGATGACCGACCCGGCCGGCGGTTTCTATTCGGCGCAGGATGCTGACAGCGAGGGCGTGGAGGGCAAGTTTTTCGTCTGGACGCCAGCCGAGTTGCAGGCAATATTGGGCGAAGATGCCGACCTCATCATTGGTTACTACGGCGTCACCGAGCGCGGCAATTTTGAGGGCGCCAACATCCTCAACGTGTCCAAACCCCTCCAGGACTACGCCGACCAGCGCAACGTCAGCGATGCTGCATTGGCCGCCGCGATCCAACGGTCCCGCACCGGCCTGCTGGCAGCGCGCGAGCAGCGCATCCACCCACTGCTGGACGACAAGGTGCTGACCGCGTGGAACGGCCTGATGCTGCGGGCGTTCGCCGAAGCCGGCGCCGCATTGCAACGGTCGGACTATCTGGATACGGCCCGACGCAACGCCGGTTTCCTGCTGGGCACCATGCGCGATAGCAACGGCCGGGTCTTGCGGACCTGGCGCAAAGGCCAGGCCAAATTGCTGGGCTACCTGGAAGATTACGCGTGCCTGGCCGCCGGGCTGCTCGAGCTCCACGAAGCGACACTGGAACCTCGTTGGCTGCAGGAATCGGTGGCACTGGCTGACAGTATGGTCGCGCTGTTCTGGGACGATGCTGTGGGCGGTTTCTATGACACCGGCAACGACCACGAAACCCTGGTAATCCGTCCGCGCGATGTGTTCGACAACGCACAGCCCTGCGGCGGTTCCGTGGCGACCGACGTGCTGTTGCGGTTGGCGGTAGTTACCGGCAATGGCGACTACTCCGCCAAGGGTTCAACGCCGCTGCGTGCCTTGCTGCCGATGTTCGGTCGCGCCCCGTCGGCCACCGGGCACTGGCTGGGCGCTCTGGATTTCTACGTCTCGCTACCCAGGGAAGTTGTCATTGTAGGGCCGCCGGATCACCCGGAGACTCAAACAATGCTAGGGGCAGTTGGAACCCGGTTTTTGCCCAACCAGGTGTTGGTGGGCATGTCCGACCCATCCGCGCCACCCGTGCCGGATTCACCCCTCCTGGAGCAGCGGAGTATGCAGGGCGGCATCCCCACCGCCTACGTTTGCCAGCGCTACGCTTGCCAACTGCCCGTCACTAGCGCTGAGGCGCTCGCGACCCAACTCGATTCTTGACTGAACGCTTGCGGCAAGACTTCGCGTCACGTTTCTGCCGGTAGCAGGCCAGCGGCGGACACCGCCTCGCGGCTCACCGTGTCGGGCAGCTTGTAGTGCCGCCAGAACAGGAAGCCGGATAACGCCAGCAACCCGGCCAGCGGTCCTGCCAACCGAATGCCCAACGGGTTTGCTGCGGAATCGCCGAGTAGCAATACCAGGCTGAGTATCAGTGGCGAGAAGGACAGAGCTACCTTCTCGAAAAAGTTTTGCGTGGAGTAAAAAATTGCCTCACGGCGCTGGTTCGTGATGAGGGCGTCATAGTCGGCGATGTCCGCCGTGAATGCCTTGGGCAACAGGAACACCGCCGCCATCGGAAGGCCAATCAAAAATCCCAAGGCGAAACTCTGGCCCATCAGCCCTTCGGCGCTGATTAATCCTATCAGTCCCAACAGCGGAAACAACGCGCCGCTGATAACCAGGCAGATGCCGTACATCCTCCGCTTGCCGAATCGGTTGCACATCGGCCAGATCACGATACCGGCCACTATTACACCCGCGATTACGGTGGCAAACATCAGCCCGGTAATTTTCCCTTCGTCCTCCGCCTGCAACAATCCGGAGGCGAAAAACGGCATCCACGCCATGATTATTCCCACCGCCATGGAGAACATCACGTAGGTGGGCAGGAAGTAGATAAATTGTGGATTGCGAAGTGCGCTGGCCAACCCGCCCCAGAATGGCGCGGTTGCCGGCGGAGTGTGTCGCGGGGCGTACTTCCAGACCGACGCCAGCGAGATATATCGAAACACTATGCCCACAACGGCTACCGACAATCCCATCACCTGAAACCCTGCACCATCCACGATACGGCCGCTGGCTACCAGGCCTACCGCGGCTCCCAGAATGGCGAACATGAAAATGCTGCCAACGATGGCCATGCGATCTTTTGGTGAGTGGGACAACTCGGGGATCAGCGCTTCCAATGGTCCGCTGGACATTGTGCTGGCGATGAAGAACAGTTCCAGCACTACCACCAGGTACAGCGCATTCCACAGGCTGGGTTGGTCGGTAGGGAGAAACCAGGTCATCGCCGCGAACAACGCGTAAAAAGGCGTGCTGAGCAATATGAACGGAATGCGGCGACCCCACCGACTGCGTGTCCGGTCGCTCCACCATCCGATGAACGGATCGTCGACCGCATCAACCAGTCGACCCACGGTTAGCAAGATTCCGGCCAGCACCCGGGCGTCCAGCTCGAATCCGGGCAGGGACACGGGCGGTATCCGGGCCAGACCGATGCCGACGGGAGGCACCAGGAAAAACAACAACCACGAACTGCGAGCGTAACTGATGGTTTGCAGACCAATGTGGTCTGAGGCGAACAGTAACTTGTTGATGAGCGGCATACGCACCGCGGGAGTTGCCGTATCAGCCATCGAATGTCAACCGTCGCATACCCACGGGCGCCGCAGCGGGTTGGAAAACCCCGCCGCAATGTACCACATACACCGATCCGATACGGTGGGAAAGGCCCGCTCGGTGGGACTGGCCCCGCTTCCCCCCAATAATCGAATGCACCTGAATCGAAAGCACGTGGATTAAGGTTTACCTGGGGTACCGTTGATTAGGGTTCGGATGTATAATTCATGCGATTTGGACCCCGTATGGTTCGCAGCATCGGGTGGAATGCCGGGTACCCACGCCCTTCAATCCGCCCCGCTTCGTGTCTGGAATGTACTGACGCGTCCGCATCGCCTTAGTCAATGATGGGAAATTAGCGCACGTTTTTCAGGTCCGGGACCGTGGTCAAACATCTCTTGGCAACTCGTAGCGGCCCGTGAAACTTTTTTGCAAAGGAGAAGAATATGCCAGAAGCTGCCAAGATTGTTTATACGAAAACCGATGAGGCACCGGCTCTTGCCACACACTCGTTGCTGCCGATTCTGCAGGCTTTCACCAGGGGAGCCGGTTTTGAACTGGAGACTTGGGACATCTCGTTGACCGGTCGCATCATCGCCAATTTCCCCGACAATTTGACCGACGCGCAAAAGATACCCGATTATCTGACCATGTGCGGCGAGTTGTGTCTGGATCCGGGAGCCAACCTGGTCAAATTGCCCAATATCAGCGCCTCGATTCCCCAGCTAAAGGGAGCGATCCAGGAACTGCAGGGCAAGGGCTATGACATTCCCGACTACCCCGACCAACCTGCAAACGACGAACAACGCCAAATCCAGGCGCGCTATTCCAGGGTGATAGGCAGCGCGGTCAACCCGGTCATACGGGAAGGCAACTCTGATCGGCGGTCGGCCACATCGGTCAAGGAACACGGCAAACGCAATCCCCATCGTATGATGCAGGACTGGCCGGACGTGTCCAAAACCCGCGTCGGCCACATGACCAGCGGGGACTTTTACGGCACTGAGCAGGCTGTAACAATCACGGAAGCGGGGTCGGCTGCAATCGAATTTGTCACACGCGACGGGCGCGCGACCGAGCTCAAATCCGGTATCCCGTTGCAATCCGGCGAAATCATCGACTGCGCCGTGATGAACGTGCGTGAATTGCGCGCGTTTTACACCGAGGAAATGGCAAATGCTAAAGCTGAAGGCGTGTTGCTCTCCCTCCATGTGAAGACCACCATGATGCGTGTGTCGGATCCGATTATTTTCGGCCATTGCGTGTCGGTTTACTACCAGGACGTATTGGACAAACACGGGGCGGACCTGGCTGAACTCGCCGTGGATCCGGACAATGGAATCGCTGAACTTTACACGAAGATTCAATCCCTGCCCGAGGCCAAGAGAGCGGAAATCGAGGCCGACCTCCAGGCGGTCTATAGCGTCCGCCCTGAGTTGTCCATGGTGAACTCCAACCGGGGTATCACCAATTTGCATGTGCCGAGCGATACGATTATTGACGCCTCCATGCCCGTGATTGTCCGCGATGGCGGCCGCACGTGGGGCCCCGACAACGAGTTGCACGACACCATCGCGTTGATTCCCGACCGCTCTTATGCGACTTTATATCAGTCGATCATAGAAGACTGCCAGGAGCATGGGGCGTTTGACCCGTCCGCCATCGGCAGCGTCGCCAATGTGGGGCTGATGGCGCAGGCGGCCGAAGAGTATGGTTCCCACGACAAGACCTTTAAAGCGCCAGGCGACGGGACGATTCGGGTCGTGGACGCATCGGGCGCGACTCTGATGGAACAGCAAGTCGAGGAAGACGACATCTTCCGGATGTGCCAGACCAAAGACGCGCCGATTCAGGACTGGGTCAGGCTTGGGGTCAGTCGCGCCAGGATCACCGGCACGCCATCCATCTTCTGGTTGGACCCGGACCGGGCTCACGACGCGGAGCTGATCAAGAAAGTGGACCAGTATCTGCCCACGCATGACACCACCGGGTTGGACATACGAACCATGTCTCCGATTGATGCGATGCGGTTCACGATGGTGCGCAGCCGAGCGGGCCAGGACACGATTTCCGTGACTGGCAACGTGCTGCGTGATTATTTGACTGACCTCTTCCCCATCCTGGAATTGGGCACCAGCGCCAAGATGCTTTCGGTCGTCCCTCTGCTGAACGGCGGCGGGCTATTTGAGACCGGCGCCGGCGGGTCAGCCCCCAGGCATGTGCAGCAGTTCCTGGAGGAGGGACACTTGAGGTGGGATTCTCTGGGCGAATTCTGCGCCCTGGTCGCATCCTTCGAGCATTTCGGCGAGGTGTTTAACACCGACAGAGCCAATGTCTTGGCTGAGACCCTGGACCAGGCAATTGGGGAGCATCTGGAACACCGCAGGGCGCCATCACGTCGGGTGAACGAATTGGACACCCGAGGCAGTCATTTCTACCTCGCTCTGTACTGGGCGCAAATGCTGGCCAGCCAGACCAAAGACCCGGAGCTGCAAGCCCGCTTTAGTGAGGTGGCCCGACAGCTGTCCGCCAACGAAGACAAGATCGTTCAGGAGTTGATCGACGCTCAGGGACAGCCGATGGATATCGGTGGCTATTACCACCCTGTCGACGAGATGGCCGCCCAAGCCATGCGCCCCAGCGCCACTTTGAATGCCATTGTGGATGCAATCTAGCAACGCGCCGACTGGCTGAAGCGGCATCTTCAGTCAGTCGGTTTATTCAGACCAATTACACAGAGGAGCACTCACCAGATGCGAAGTAAAGTAACCGTAGTTGGCGCCGGCAACGTGGGCGCCACCGCTGCACAACGCATCCACCAGCTCGGCTACGCCGATGTTGTACTGGTGGATGTCGTAGAGGACCTGCCGCAAGGCAAGAGCCTGGACATGCTGGAGTCTGGGCCGGTTATCGGTTCCGACGCCGTCATCACCGGTTCCAATGGTTACGAGGAAACCGCAGGCTCCGACGTGGTGGTCATTACGGCCGGCATCGCCCGTCGACCTGGCATGAGCCGCGACGACCTGCTGCTCACCAATATGCGCATCACGTCGGCGGTTACCGAAGAGGTAGTGCGTTACTCTCCGGATTGCATCATCCTGGCGGTTACCAACCCCCTGGACGCCATGGTGCAAAACGTGTACGAAACGGCCGGCTTTCCTCGCAACCGCGTGTTTGGAATGGCCGGTGTTCTGGACACCGCCCGTTACCGCACTTTCATCGCCCAGGAACTGGACGTTTCTGTGGAAGACGTGCAGGCCATGGTATTGGGCGGCCATGGCGACGACATGGTGCCGCTGGTGCGCTATACCACCGTTGGCTCCATACCGATTACCGAGCTGCTGTCCAAAGACCGCATCGATTCCATCGTCCAGCGCACCCGCGACGGCGGAGGCGAGATAGTTGCCTTGCTCAAACAAGGCTCCGCGTTCTACGCTCCGTCGGCAGCGATCACCCAGATGGTGGAAGCCATGCTGTTGGATAAAAAGCGCATCCTGCCTGGGTGCGCCTATTTGGAAGGTGAGTACGGCATCAACGGTCTGTGTGTCGGCGTGCCGGTGAAAATAGGGGCCAAAGGCGTTGAACAGATTGTGGAAATCAGCCTCACCGACGAAGAACAGGCCGCGCTGCAAAGCTCGGCGGCTTCGGTACAGGAACTGGTAGATGTGATGTCCAATGCCAGGGCGGAAGCCGGCTAGCGCTCGACGGAAGTCCGTTTGAGCAACCCCGCCGGCACGATTCGCCGGCGGGGTTGCTTCGCTCGGAGGAAGCCATCGCCCGTGTATAATATTTGTGGCGCGGCTGGATAAATCCTGACCGTAATCCGGAGGCGAAAATGACACAAAGAACACAACTGGAACAGGAATTGCTGGCGAAAGCAGCTCAGTACCTGCCCGGTAGCAGCACTGGAAACACCAACTACCCTGACGAGTTGAAATTCCTGGTTCGCGAGGGTAAGGGCGGGCGTGTTTGGGACGTGTCCGGCAATGAATACATTGACTGGTTGATGGGTTCCGGCCCCATGATTCTGGGCCACGCTCACCCGGCCGTCACTGAAGCGGTTCTGGCAACCGTGGGTCGCGGTTCGACTTTCTTCACCACCAACGAACAGGCGGTTCTGTTGGCCGAAGAGCTGGTGCGGGCGGTGCCCTGCGCCGAGCAGGTTCGTTTCACCACCAGCGGGACTGACGCCTGTTTTCAGGCCATGCGTGTGGCCCGGGCTTTCACTGGCAAGGAAAAAATCCTCAAGTTCGAGGGCGGTTTTCACGGCACCAGTGATTACGCGATGATGTCGGTGTTTGGATCAGCAGCGAACGAGTTTCCCCAGGCGGAAGCCAACAGCGGCGGCATCCCGCGCGCCTTGAATGACCTGATGCTGATATCCCAATTTAACGACTTGGAAACCACCGCCGCAATCATCGACGCCCATAAGGATGAGCTGGCCGCCGTAATCGTAGAGCCAATGCAGCGTTCGCTGGCCCCGGTTCCGGGCTTTTTGGCCGGTCTCCGGAAACTCACCGCTGACGCCAACCTGCTGCTCATCTTCGACGAAGTGGTTACGGGATTCCGCCTGGCCTACGGTGGCGCCCAGGAGTATTACGGCGTAACGCCCGATCTGTGTTCGGTGGGCAAGATAATGGGTGGCGGGTACCCGCTGGCCGCAACGATGGGTCGTTCCGATGTTATGTCGGTGTACGATCGAGCCGCGGTGTCCTCTGATGATTATGTTGACCAAATCGGGACGCTGAACGGGAACCCCATTGCCTGCGCCGCCGGACTGGCCACGTTGTCTGAGCTACGGAAGGACGGAGTTTACGACCGTTTGCACCACGTCGGCGGGCGTTTGCGTCAGGCGTTGGCGCAGGCGTGCGAAGACCAGGGCCTCCCCGTGCAAAGCGTAGGCGAAGATGCTGTCTTCGACATTTACTTCTCCGATCATCCCATACAAAACTATCGGGACGGTTTGACCGCCGACGCTGCGACGCTGGGCCGACTCAACGCCGGTTTGCTGGAGCGACGCATCATCAAGTCGTGGCCGCAGAAATTCTACACGTCCATTGTCCACACCGATGACGACGTGGACGAAACCATCGCGGCGATACAGGCAGTGGCGCCGACGTTACGCGGGTAGATTACGGACGCCCCCTCCGCTCCGGCAACGGCCAATAGCAACGCCCCAGGTTAACACACCCGAGGCGTTGTCATTTAACCATGGACGGGGAGCTAGCGACGTGCGCCGAGTTTCAATTCCAGCGGGCCGGTGCTCACGATGTGCTTTTTCAGGCCCAAATCCGACGGGGCCATCCCCATCGCCAGTCCAATCAATTGCGGCATATGCAGGATTGGCAGGTCGATGGATCGTCGAACCTGCGATGCCGCCTTGGGTTGGAATCCATCCAGGTTGAGATGACACAGCGGGCACGGCGTAACCATCGCGTCAGCGCCCAGGTCTTTCACTTCGGACGTATGCTTGCCCACCATTGCCATGGAGTTGCGCTCGTTGATGGTTAGAATGGGGAAGCCACAGCAGCGGGTCTTGCCCTCAAAATCGACCAGCGTGGCCCCCAGGGCGTCAATCAGCAATTCCAGCGATTGCTGCCGTTCCGGATGCTCGGCGATGTCCAGAGCTTCCGTCGGCCGCACGATGTAGCAACCGTAAAACGGGGCGATTTTCAGTTCGGTAAGCTGGCGCGTGATATGAGGCATCAAGTGGTCGAGGCCGTAGTCCTCAATTAGTATCCAGAGCAGGTGTTTGGGTTCGCTGTTGCCGCTGTACTCCAGTCCTTCCTCAGCCAGGTAGCTGTTGATCTCGGCCAAATACTCCGGGTTGCGCATCCGGTGGTTGGCTTGCGACATCACTCCCTGGCACGTGCTGCAGATGGTTAGAATCGGCAAACCCATCTGCTCCGCCTTGGCGAAATTGCGGGCGTTCAGCGTGTCCCCAAAGCGTTGGTTCTTCTCCTGGATGACGCCGGCGCCGGTGCAAGTCCAACCCGGTATCTCTTCAAGTTCAATGCCCAGTCGTTGGCAAACTACCTGGGTGGCTGGGTATAGCTCGGGTGCGCCTCCGGTCGAAACGCAGCCCGGGAAAAAGGCGTACTTCACTGGTCAGTCCTCCGGAGTGGCTGATGCGGCTGGTCGGTCTCTAGCCGAATGGAGAGTTATTGCTGACCTGCGGGCCGGCAGGTTCGGGTTCCAGTCGACGGAACAGCTTGCGTACCGCTTCCACGTTGTCAACGTTCTTGTGGACGATGGGTGGCATCTTGCCGCGGCGCATGGCGCGGAAGGCAACCGGCATGAAGCCCATCAGGGCCGGCACGTTCATCATGCCCACGCTCTTGATGGGCAACCGCAACTCGTCAAGGCGGCCGCTGTGTCCCACCGACTCCATGAAAGCGTCAGCGTGGCGAGCGCCGTTGTTGTTGTTGTAGCCGGCCTGGATGGCCTGTTCCCGAATTGCCATGATGCGATCCATGGGCGCCACGCCCTTGGGGCACGCCTGGACACATTCGTTGCAGCGCGTGCAGTCCCAGATGCCGGTGGGTTCGCTCAGGGCCCACAGCCGTTCCATCGACACGCCGTTGGCATCGCCGTCCCGTGGATCAGCGGTGAATCGATACGCCTTGGCCAGCGCGGCGGGGCCCAGGAAGGTCGGATCGACTTCCAGCACCGTGCAGTCTGAAACGCACGCCCCGCACATAATGCAGGAGGTCACCGCCGACAGGTGCAGCATATCTTCGTTGGAGACGATGTATTCGCCTTCCGGTTCCTGGCCCATATGCTTCAGGTACGGGTCAACCTGTTCGATTTTTTCCCAGAAAAGGTCGAAGTTGACCACCAGGTCTTTAATCACCGGCATCACGCCGGCCGGCTCCACGATAATAACCCCGTCCTGCACCGCGTCTCTGACAATTGTTTTGCAGGCGAGCCCGGCGTGGCCGTTGATGCGCATTGCGCAGGAGCCGCAAATTGAGCTGCGGCATGAACACCGCAGGGACAATGTGCCGTCGTCATCTTCGCGAATCTGAATCAACGCATCCAGAACCGTAGCGTTTTCAGGGATGCTAACCGGGTATTCCTGCCAATAGGGCAGACGGCCTTCTCCTGTTGCTTCCGGATTCTGTCGCTTTACCCTTACGGTTATGTCCATAACCTAGTACTTCCTCTCTTCTGGTGTCCACTTGGTGATGGTGACCGGCAATTCGGTAACTTGCGGCCCTGAATCGGATTTGCTGACGACGATGTGGTGCAACCATTCCTCGTCGTTCCGATCAGGATAGTCAACCCTGAACTGGGCGCCGCGGCTCTCTCGCCGCTCCAACGCTCCGATGGCGATGGTTTCAGCGCAATCCAGCATATAGCCCAGTTCCAGGGCAAAGACCAGGTCGGTGTTGAACCGCTTGCCCTTGTTGTGGACGGGCACGTTTTCATAGCGGCGCTTCAGGTTGTGCAGGTCGCCCAGCGTTTCCTGGATGCCTTCCTCGTTACGGAACACCGCCACGTTGCGATTCATGGAGTCGCCCATGTCCTTGCGGACCGAGGCCCAACGGTCTCCATTGTTGGGGCGGTCCAGCATTTCCTGGATCCGCCGGGATTCCCGAGCCAAAGTCGCGCCAGCGTCGATTTCGACGTAGTTCTGGCCGCGGGCGGCGGTTGAGGCGTGGTTGCCCGCCCGCTCGCCGAACACGATTGTGTCGAGGAGCGAATTGGCGCCCAGACGGTTGCCCCCGTGTACGCTGACGTTGGCGCACTCGCCGGCAGCGTACACGCCTTCCAGATTGGTCAACCCGTCGATGTCGGTCTTGATACCACCCATTATGTAATGCATACCGGGGCGAATTGGAATTGGTTCGCGAATCATGTCTGCGCCGGCCAAGTCTACCCCTATTTCCCTGATCTGGCTGAGCTTCTCCATGATTAGCGCTTCGCCAAGATGGGTACAGTCCAGGTACACGCACCCGTCGACGCCGTTGCCGGCGTTGATCTCGGTCTGTTCGGCACGGGACACCACGTCGCGAGAGGCCAGTTCCATCATGTTGGGGGCGTATTTTTCCATGAACCGATTGCCGTCTTTGTCCCGCAGGTAAGCGCCTTCGCCGCGGGCCGCTTCGGAAATCAGCACCCCGCTGCCCGCCAGCGTGGTGGGATGGTACTGCACCATCTCCATGTCCATCAACTGGCCGCCAGCGTTGTAGACCAGGCCCATGCCATCGCCGGTAACGATGAGAGCATTGGTGCTGGGTTCAAACAATCGGCCGCAACCCCCCGTGCAGAAGATGACGGTCTTGGCCCTGATCAGGTTCAACTCACCGGTGCGTATATCCAGGGCGATGACGCCGGCGGCTTGCCCGCCTTCCATGATGAGCGCTGTAACAAACCACTCTTCGTAGCGGCGCACGCCGGATTTGATGAGTTGCTCGAACATAACGTGGAGCAGAGCTTGTCCGGTGAAGTCGCCGACGAAAAAGGTGCGGGCGCGGCGCTGACCGCCGAAGGCCCGCGTGCCCAACCGTCCCTCGTCGTCCCGGTTGAAGGTAACCCCCATGTGCTCCATGTCAATCAGCGAAGCGCCAGCCTGTCGACACATCACTTCAATGGCGTCCTGGTCGCCCAGGTAGTCGCTGCCCTTGATGGTGTCGTAGGCGTGGTCTTCCCAATCATCGCCGCGGTCCAGCAGCGCCGCGTTGATGCCACCCTGGGCGGCGTTGGAATGACTCCGCACCGGGTGTACCTTGCTGATGATGGCGGTGTTGGCTCCGGCCACGCGGGCCGCAATGGCGGCTCGCATACCAGCCAGGCCGGCACCGATAATCAGCACGTCGTGTTGCAAATTTTCTGGCATTCGCGTCAACCTCCGACCGGGCAGCGTCGGCTGGCCCGGCACATATTCTCACTATAGCGGCCTGGCCGATAGGCACCTAATTATCCCCCAAGATGCGCATCGCAAGCAACAGCGACGCCACGCTTTTGGCGTCCTGTATCGTTCCGTTGGCAATCAAGCCCGGAACATCGGATAGCGCCACTTTTTCCACGTCGATGAACTCGTCGTCGTCCGACTCCAGCCTTGCCGGCGTCAGTTCCGTCGCCAGGAAGGAGTACATATACTCGTTGCACCATCCGGGAGCGAGCCAAAAACCGGCCAACGGCTGCAAGTGACCCGCGCGGTGGCCGATCTCTTCCTGCAACTCGCGCAGCGCGGCCACCTCAGGGTTTTCGCCCGGTTCGATGCCGCCCGCCGGAACTTCCAGCAGGAAATCTCCTGCCGGCTTGCGGTATTGCCGCACCAGCATCACCCTGCCGTCCGAATCCAGCGGAACCACGCAGATTGACGGGGCGTGCTCGACGATTTCCCGGGTGCTGGTTCGGCCATTGACCAGTTGCACCGTGTCGACACGCACGTTAAGAATGCGCCCCTCAAACACGGTGCGGGTCGAAATGGTCGGTTCGTTTCTGGCGGGTGTCGTCATTTTATTTGGTACAAATCCTTGAGTTCGCCCGTAGCGTTACCGTCTTTGCAGGCTGAACCCCAAGCGTTGGGTCAGCGTGGCCCAGAAGTAATTGTGCTCGTGGGCGCGCAGAAACCGGGCCCGGTGTGGGCTACGAGTGATGCGTACCCAATCGCCCGGTTCGATGGGATGATTCTCGAACCCATCCACGCTCAAAATCGCTCCCTGGGAACCTTCCAGATGGAAATCAACACTGCTGGTGGGTCGGAGCACCAGCGGAGCAGTCAGGCCAACGTGAGACGCCAGCGGCGTGAGCACTACGTCATCGGACAGGGGATCAACGATGGGGCCGCCGGCCGCGAAACTGTAGCCCGTGCTGCCGGTGGCGGTGGCGAGAATCACTCCGTCGGCCCGGAAGGTGGATACGTCCGCTCCGTCGATTACCACCCGCACCGTAATGACTCGGGAAACCTGTCCTCGCGTGAGCACCACGTCGTTCAACGCGTGATACGGTCCGTGCTCGCTCGGTTCGGCTCCGTCCGGATCTCGTCGGAACGACGATGCCATTAACATACTGTGTTCGGAGACGCGCATCCCGCCTTTGAAATACTGCGGTAATTCATCCATCACACCCGGCACGGTGAGCTCAGTCATGAAACCCAACCGGCCCATGTTCACCCCAACCAGGGGAATGCCCAGGGGTGCGATAGCCCGGTTCACGCGCAATATGGTGCCGTCGCCGCCGATGGTGATAACCAGGTCCGAGTTGACGGCGCGCGCGGCGAGACCGTTGACATCTTCGGCGGCCAGGATCCAGCTGTCCGCCCCCAAATCCAGCTCGGTAACGATTGCGTGGGCCAGGTTCAGCGCCTCTGGAATCAGGTCGTTGTAGGCTATTCCGATGGTTTTCATCACCATTCAGCCACCTCCGGCCAGCGCCGTAACCGCACGCTCTGCGGCCCCAAACAATGTGCCCGGAGCCACGCCTAACCACAGCATGGATAGCGCGGCGACTCCCAACGCCAGATTCACCGGCCAGGACGCTCTCACCCGCTCCGGGCTGACCGCGGGTTGCAGGAACATGATCCTGATGACTCGGAGGTAGTAGTACGCCGACACGACGCTGTTCACGACACCAATGATAACCAGCCATGTCATCAAGGACTCCCCGGTGTTGATGGCGGCGGCGAATACGTAAATTTTGGCGAAGAATATGCCGGTGGGGGGCACTCCAATCAGGGCAATCAGGGCCAGACCCAGCGTGATTGCCAAGAATGGGGCGCGGCGAATCATCCCGCCGTAGTCTGCAATCTCAGCGCTGTTGATACGGTGCTCAATGCAAACCATAGCGAAAAACGCCGTCAGGTTCGCAGCAGTATAAGCCGCCAGGTAGAAGACCACGCTACTGGGGCCGAAACTTGCCGCTCCGCCTGAGGTGGCTACCGCGGCGACACCGACCAGAATGTAGCCGGCGTGGGCGATGGTACTGTATCCAAACAACCGGTTGATGTTGTGTTGGGAGATGGCAACCAGATTGCCGATCGTCATTGACAACGCTGCCAGTATTGCCAGCAATACCCACCAATCACCCTCCAGCGAGTCGAAACCGATGTAGAACACACGCATTACGAGCGCGAAGGCGGCCGCTTTGCTGGCAACAGACAGGAACGCCACGATCGGCGTGGGGGCGCCTTCATACACATCGGGCACCCACATCTGGAAGGGGGCCGCCGACATTTTGAATCCAAACCCTACCAGCAACAGCATGACCGCCAGAAATACCGCCAGGCTGCCGAATGGGACGGCGCCGGACGTAGTGGCGCTGGCCAACGCCACCGCGATTTCGTCCAGGCGAGTGCTTCCGGTGACCCCGTAGATTAGCGCCATGCCGTACAACATCAACGCGCTGCTGATGGCGCCGATGATGAGGAACTTCATCCCGGCTTCGCTGGATCGGCCGTTGGGCATGAATGCGGCCAGCGCCGCCAGCGGCAACGTGATTAGCTCGAGGGCGATGTAGATGGTAATCAGTTCATTCGCCGCCACCAGCAACATCATGCCGGTAGCAGACAGCAGCATCAGGCCGAAAAATTCACCCTGCAACCGCTGTATTCGCCGCACGTAGTCGTTGGACACCAGCACGACCAGCCCTGTTGCAGCCAGAATCAGGAAGTTGAAAAACAGCGAGAATCGGTCGATGGACAGGGTATACAGAATTACTGAACCATCAGCGGACAATGCGCCGGAGCCGCTCGTGGTCAGCTCAATCACTTGCATGGCGCTCAAAACAGCCGGGGCGGCCAGTCCGACAAATGACACACCGACCAGCAGCCCGGTTCGCCGAGTCAGCAAGTCAACAACGATCACCACCAGCGCCAGCGCGGCCAGCGCAAGATGCGGCGAAATCAGGTACAGGTCGTAGGTGGTCATGAAAAAAGCCTTGTAGGCTGCTAGCGGCTGACACCGGCAAGGCCGGAATTATAACCGTTTACGATGGGTTCCAGCCCGTCGCGGAACACCTCGGTGAGCCAGGCCGGGTACAAACCAACCGCCAATATGCTGATAACCAGCAGAGCGATGGGGGCAATTTCCACCCAACTCGCATCGGTAAGTTCGTCCCAACGCGCGGGGCGCGGCCCGAAGAAAGCCCGCTGTATCATCCACAAGATATAGCCGGCGGCCAGAATAATTCCCAGCACCGCCAGTATGGTCAACGCCGGGAACGCCCGGAATCCACCGAAGAACACCAGCAGTTCCGACACAAAACCGCTCAGCGCCGGCAGTCCCAATGAGGCCGCGCCGGCCAGCAGGAACGCCGCCGCCACGATGGGCATACGATTGGCGAGCCCACCCAAGTCGGGAATTTGACGCGTGTGGGTTTTGTCGTACACGATTCCCACCGCTACGAACAACAACCCGGTAATCGTGCCGTGGGTGAAGAGCTGCATCGCCGCCCCCACCAGGCCGGCGTCGGTCAACGCCCCGCCTACCACAGCCACCGAGCCAACGCCAATGAGCACCAGTCCCATGTGGCTGACGCTGGAATAGGCGATAAGGCGTTTCAGGTCCGTTTGCCGCAACGTCACTACAGCCCCGTAAAGCACGCTGATTACACCGAGGATTACCACCGGCAGCGCGTAGGTTTGCAGTTGTTCCGGGAACATCCCCGCGTTGATGCGCAGCAAGCCGTATCCGCCCATCTTCAGCATCACTCCGGCTAGCATTACGCTGCCCGCCGTGGGTGCATCGGTGTGGGCATCGGGGAGCCAAGTGTGCACGGGCCAAGTGGGGAGTTTTACCGCGAAGGCAACGAAGAACAGCCAGAACAGCAAGCCCATGGGCAGGGCGGCGCGCGTGGCATCAAGCGCGGAACCGGGTTCCAGCAAGCGGGTCATGTCGAAGCTGCCCACTCCGGCGCTGACGAACACGGCGACAATTGCCACCAGCATGAACGCCGAGCCCAGAATCGTGAATATCAGGAACTTCATCGCCGAATATTCCCGCCGTCCGGTTCCCCAGGTTGAAATCAGGAGGTACATCGGCACCAGTTCGAGTTCCCAGAAAAGGAAGAACAACAGGAAATCCAGCGAGGTGAACACGCCCATAACGGCCGTCTGCAGCACCAGCAGCCAGATGAAGTATTCCTTGACGCGATTGCCGACGTGGAAAGAAACGAAAACGGCGCACAGGCCCAGCAATCCCGTCAACATTACCAGCGGCGCGCTGATGCCATCCACGCCCAGCAGGTAGTTGGCCTGCACCGTGCTGGTGTCAATCCAGGTGAACCGGTCAATCAATTGGAATCGTTCGCCACCCCGCTGGAACAGGGCGAACACCAACACTGACAGCGCCAGGTCAGCGGCAGTTACCAACACCGCAAACCAGCGAATCGCCCGGTCGCCGCGGAGTATGCCCACGGCCAATAGCAGGGCTGCAATGGCCGGCAGGAAAACCGTTACGGTCAGCAGCCCGTTGAATTCGTTGGCCATCGTCGGTTATCCGAATACCAGGTAGAGAACGATGATGACCGCGCCGCCCGTCGCGGCTACCAGCGGATAAAATTGCACCTGGCCGTTTTGAGCGAGGGCAATCAGGCTGCCCACGTTTCGGGAAATCCAGCCGACCAGGCCAACAATGCCGTCAACCAGGTTGCGATCAACCCAGTCGGTGGTGGCAACAACGGTGCGGTAGAAGACACGGTTGACGATGATACCTTCGTACAGATGGTCGAAGTAGTAGCGTTGGGACAGCAGAGTGTGAACCGGCCCTGCTTTGATCAAAGGGTCGAAGGACGTGAACGCACGCGGCCAGGCATACACCAGAATTGCCAGCCCAATGCCGCCAATTGCAACCAGGTTGGAGATGGCCGCAATCACGATGTTGAACGGCGGTGCATGATGCTCGTCGGGCAGACCCGATGCCAGGTACTCGGTGAACCAGTGGGCGGGCACCAGTCCAAACAGACTTTCCACACCAACCGGGTTGGCCAACCAGCCGGCGATAACGGCACTGATTCCCAGCAACAGCATCGGCGTTATCATCACCCAGGGCGATTCACCAAGATGAAGGTGATGGGTTACGCCGGTGGGCGCGGGCAATCCCGCTTCCTCAATATCATGCAATTCCTGCTCGCCGCCGCCGCGGAATTCGCCGTGGAACGTCAGGTGAACCATTCTGAACGAGTAGAACGCGGTCAGCAGCACCCCAGCCAGCAGCATGAAGAACACCGCCAGGCTAACTGACATTTGCACCGGGCCACCGCCCAACCAGGCTTCCAGCAATATTTCGTCCTTGCTCCAGAACCCCGCCAACGGGAAGATGCCCACCAGACTCAACGCGCCGATGGCCGTCAGCGCATAGGTCCATGGCAACGCCTTGCGCAACCCGCCCATGTACATAATGTTGAAGGTGCCGACGGCGTGGTTGACACTGCCCGCCGACAGGAACAGCAAGGCTTTGAAGAACGCGTGGGTGAACAGGTGGAACAGGGCAGAGTTGTAGGCGCCAACGCCGAGGGCAGCCATCATATAACCCAGCTGACTGACGGTGGAGTAGGCCATCACGCGTTTTATGTCGTTGGCCGCCAATCCCATGGTGGCGGCAAATACGGCGGTGAACGCACCGATGAGCGCCACCACCATCATGACCGTTTCCGACTCGGCGAACACCGGGAAGAATCTGCCCACCAGGAAGACCCCGGCGGCCACCATGGTGGCAGCGTGGATCAGGGCGCTGACCGGAGTGGGGCCCTCCATCGCATCGGGAAGCCAGGTGTGCAGCGGGAACTGGCCACTCTTGCCGGCCGCTCCGGCGAACAACCCCAGGGACAGCCAAAGCAGCGCTCCGCCGGCGACGATTCCGGCCCCGCCGGCTGCCATCGGCTGGGCGGCCTCCCAGATGTCGGGGATATGAAACGCGTTCAGGCCCTGGGCCGCAAAATCATCGGCCTGGAAGAACAGATAAATAATCGCCAGCAGGAAACCAACGTCGCCGATGCGAGTGATGATGAACGCTTTTTTGGCTGCCGCCGCTGCCGCAGGCCGGTTGTGCCAGAACCCGATGAGCAGGTATGACGACAAGCCCACCAATTCCCAGAAAACGTACATCTGGATTATGTTTACCGCCAGCACCAGGCCAATCATGGACGCGCTGAACAGAGACATGTAGGCGTAGTATCGTGCGAAACTCTCGTCGCCGTCCATGTAACCCAGGGAATAGATTTGCACCATCAGACTGACGCCCGTAACCACCACCAGCATCACGTTGGTCAGTGGGTCGAGCAACAAACCCATTTCGACGGAGGCCGGCCCCAAGTCCAGCCACAGATGCGGCGGAAAGGCGTAAACCACACCTTGGGCTGAAGACTGCAACAACCAGATTGACAGTGCGAATCCGATGCCCAGCGCGATGATGGTTACGTAGCCCGACAGTTTGGCTACACTCGGGCCGGCCGGCCGGATGACCAGTCCAATCAGCAAAAACGAAGCCACGGGCAACAGGAAAATCGCCCACACCAGCTGTTCGGTCAGCATGATGGCGCCATCGCTCACAGCTTCCTCACGATTTCTTCGGCCACATGTTCGCGGCCCTTGGGAACATAGATGACAAACGGCGCTCGCTCGCTCCAGTCCCGTATGTCCCCCTCCGGCAAAATCCGGGTGGGCAAACCCTCGGCTTCGAAGGCTTCTTTCCAAATTTCTGCTGCCATCAAGTTGGGAGCGCGTTTAAATTCCATCCACATAGCTTATGCTTTATAGCTCATGCTTCATTGATTCGTTCCAGGTTATTCGTGCGCGGATTCGCCAGGGGCGTCAGTGCCGGAGCACTGCGGCATCGGTCAAATCCACGCTTTCATTGGTGCGAAACACTGCGAACACAATCCCCAGACCCAGGGCGATTTCCGCGGCGGCCACCGTGATGATGAACACAGCGAATACCTGCCCGGTGAGCACTGCGGACAGTTGTTCCTGCACGGCGTAGGGCGCCAGCCAGCGGCCCATCGCTACCAGCGTCAGGTTCACTCCGTTGAACATCAACTCGATGGACATCAACACGGCGATGAAGTTTCGGCGAGCCAGCGCTCCATACAGACCGATGCAGAAAATAATGGCCGCGACGATGAGCATTGATTCCAGCGACAAAGCTCTATCTCCCCCGCCCGCGGGCCAGAGCTAATCCACCGATAGCTGCTGCCAGCAACAGCAACGATACAGCTTCAAAGGGCAGCACGAAATCGCTTATCAACAGGTCGGCGAGTCCACCTTCTTGTACGCTTTCAACCTCACGCGCGGTCAAACCCGCGCTGGTAAGTGCGGGCGCATCGGGGATGCCAACTGCCTGGTTCTGAGCGATTTGCGATTTACTCTCCAACCCCGCTCCCGCCAGGGTAGTCCAGTCGGTGGTGGTTGCCGTTGCAATCATCACCGCTAGCAACAGGGCCGACACGAGCGCGGCTGGAATCTGCAAACGGTTGGGGGTGTTGCCATGCTGTACGTCCCTGGTCAACATCACTCCGAATATGAACAATACGGCGATTGCTCCCACGTAGATTAAAACCTGTACCACCGCCAGAAACTCGGCGTTCATCATCACGAAAAAGCCGCCAACCGCGATAAAAACCAGCGAAAGCAAAAGCGCCGCACGGAACAGATCGCGCACCAGCACTACGCCGATTGATCCGGCCACCGCCACAATCGCAAGCGTCCAGAATACTATTTGCTCAAACCACATCTAGGCGTCGTCCCTGGAATCCCGGCCCGCCAGACGTATACCGGCCTTCTCACGCTGGTGCCAACGCCATTTTTCCCGGCCCACCTCGCGCCACCCCAGCGGCCGGCTGACTCCGGGCCGATACTCCATGCCCTCCAGCTGAGGCCGGAACCAGGTGCTCGGGTGCTTGTCGGCGTGGCGGAGCCGGTCGATGGAAATCACCAAATCGGTGCGTTTGTACTGCCCCTCTTCAAAACCGCTGCCCATGAACAACGCATCATATGGGCAGGCCTCTACGCACAGCCCGCAGAACATACACCGTTGCAGGTCGATGTCAAAGGTTTCCAGCAGGTATTTGTCACCCTGCAATGGGGCGGTTTCACTGGGCTTGGTCACTATTTTGATGATTCCCAACGGGCAATACTTGGCGCACGAAGCGCATCCGGTGCAGCGTTCTTCGTACCAGGCGAACTCCTCGCCGCGGAACCTGGGGTGTTGCGGCACCCGCTGTTCGGGATAGGAAATAGTGAACGGTTTGCGCACCAGGTTGGACAGGGTAACCATCAACCCCTTGGCCATTTCTAATCCGTACATTGTGGCTCTGCTCCGGTGTGTGCCCGCGCTGCCCTTATCTCGCGTCGATGGTCGAAACGCCGTTGACCACGGGTTGGACTGCCCGGGCAGTTGGCGAGGAATTTTGTACCCTTTGGCGTATCAACTGGCCGAAAACTGCAATCGTAACCGCAGCAAGAACTATGTTGATGCCGGCCATAATCCACAGATCGCTGGTGGTCAGAGCACCGTGGGCGTCGCGCAGGAAGTAGACCTCCAGCACAACAGCAATCAGGTTGATTATGCTCAACGGCATCAGGAACTTCCAGCATACGGCCATAATCTGGTCCAGTCGTAACCGGGGGTACGTAGCGCGTATCCAGACGAAGATAAATATCCCGATAAACGTTTTGATGAGGAACCACAGCCATCCCAGCCAGTCGGCGATCGGGCCGGCCCAACCGGCGAAAAACAGCGTCGCAATCAATGCAGACACGACCAGCGCGCCCCCGAACTCTGCCGCCTGAATCAATGCGAACTTGATGCCGCTGTACTCGGTGTGGTAGCCGGCGATAATCTCAGATTCGGCTTCTGCCACATCAAAGGGCGTGCGGTTCAACTCCGCAGACATACCGGCAAGGAACACGAAGAACGCCAGCGGTTGCACGAGGAAGAACGGCACCGCCTGGGCCACAACAATGTCCCCCAGCGACATTGAGCCGGCCACCAGCACCACACCCAACAAAGACAGCACGACGGGCACCTCGTAACTGAGCAGAACCGCCACCGCCCGGCCCGCGCCGAACAGTGCATACCGGTTGTTGGATGCCCAGCCCGCAGTGAATATCGCGATGGTGGTTAGCGAGCTGACCGCCAGCACGAATAATACGCCCACGTTGAGGTCCACCAGCGCCACATTCTTGGCGAAGGGAATTACCGACGTGGCCACCAGGAGGCTGGCAACCATCAAAACCGGCACGATGGTGAAGGCGATGCGGTCGGCGCCGTAGGGGATGATGTCTTCTTTGGTAATTAGCTTGACCAAATCTGCAATCGGTTGCAGAGCGCCGAACGGCCCCCAGCGGTTCGGGCCGATCCGGTTTTGGAATCTGCCGAGCAAACGTCGCTCACCCCAGCTGACAATCGCTGCGCCCAGCAGCACCGCATTAATCAGTATGAGCATAATGACCGCGCCGGCGACCACGTATGACAACCAGCACGGCAGGAACTGACCGGCCGTTTCATAAATCAGTCGGAACAGCGGGTTGCCGCCGAGCACGCCGTCTGGGTTGAGCAGGCAACCGTTCATCGGTCAACTTCGCCCATATTGATGTCGACGCTGCCTAGCGAAACTATCATATCGGCCAGCTTCCAACCGACGAGCAGATGTTCCATGATGGTCAGATTGATCAGCGAAGGGGAACGAATCTTGCAGCGATAGGGCGATATTCCGCCGTCGCTGACCAGATAAAATCCCAACTCCCCCTTGGATGCTTCCACTCGCCCATAGGCTTCGGCGCCAGGCTCGGCGCGGAGCACCAGGGGAACTTCCAGGCGCGCTGGCCCCGGTTCGATCCGCTCTATGCACTGCCGCACGATGCGCAGACTCTGGCGCACTTCCTGCATCCGAACCCAGAACCGGTCGTAATTGTCGCCGTTGGTGCCCAACGGTACATCGAACTCGACCTGGTCGTAGGCATCGTAGGGGGCCAGTTTGCGCCAATCCCAGTTGACCCCGCTGGCCCTTAGCACCGGCCCGCTGGCCGAACAATTGATGGCAACGTCGGCGGGCAACGGGCTGACCCCGCGCGTGCGCACGATCAGAATTTCGTTGTTGAGCAGCAGGTTTTCCAGCTCTTCCAGCTCGCCCTCAAAATCGTCGAGGAACTTGTCCAGGGCCGGCCAAAAATCTTCGGGCGCGTCGGCAAACACGCCGCCGGGCCTCATGTAACTCACGGTGATGCGCGCGCCACACAGCATCTCGAACAGGTCGAGGATGCGCTCCCGGCTGCGGAAGGTGTACATTAATGGCGTACCAAACGCTCCCAACTCCTGCACAAAAAACCCGACGGCTATCAGGTGGCTGGCGATGCGTTGCAACTCGGCGGTCAGCGTCCGCAGCCACTTCCCGCGTGGCTGCGGCTCAATGCCCAGCAATTGCTCCACTGCCAAACAGTACGCCTGGTTGTTAATCATCGAAGACGTGTAGTCCAACCGGTCGGTGAGCGTGACAATTTGCACGTAGTTGCGCTCTTCGGCCAGTTTTTCGGTTCCGCGATGCAGGTAGCCGAGCACCGGTTCAACCTCAACGATGTCTTCGCCGTCAAAGGTGATGCGCACACGGAACACGCCGTGGGTACTGGGGTGCTGCGGCCCCACGTTGACGGTCATTGGCTCGGTTCGAATTGTCATGGATTTTTACAAATTGTCAGCGATGCTGAACGGTTGTTACAGGAAATCCTTGCGCAACGGGTGTCCCTCAAAACCTTCCCACAACATTATTCGCTTCAGATTGGGATGGCCGGTGAATCTGACACCCATCAGGTCCCAGATTTCCCGTTCCTGGAAATCGGCTCCGCGCCAAACGCTCACCACCGATGCTGCCGTGGGGTCTTCTCGGCCGTACACGCGGCTACGGACGATGCCGGTGTGCTGTTTGTCGATGGAAGTCAGGTGGTACACGAGCTCAAAGTGCTCAACGTAATCCACGGCGCTGACGGAGTTCAGAAACTTGAAATCCAGTTCCGAGTCGTCCCACAAGGCGGCGGCAACGGAATTCAGCGATTCCGGTGCAACCCAAACCGCCGAATCGTTCCATTCAAGCACGGCGTTGGGCGTTAATTCCCGCAGCCGCTGGGCCAGGGTTTGACCGGACAGGGCCGTTATCATCACGGCTTGAAGCTACCGCTGCCCAGGTTGCGGTACCTCTTAATTTTCTCGTGCAACTCCATGATGCCATACAGCAGCGCGTCGGGCCGCGGTGGGCACCCCGGGACGTAAACATCGACCGGAATTATGTGGTCAACTCCGGGCACAACGCTGTAGGAACCGAAATACGGCCCGCCACTGGTGGCGCAAACGCCCATGGCGATCACCCAGCGCGGTTCGGCCATCTGCTCGTAGATACGCTTGATGGGCGGCGCCATTTTCCAGGTTACGGTGCCAGCCACAATCATAAGGTCGGCCTGACGGGGAGAAGCGCGGAACACTTCCATACCGAAGCGGGAGATGTCAAAGCGGCCCATCGCCGTCGCCATCATTTCAAACGCGCAGCAGGCCAGGCCGAAAGATACCGGCCACAGGGCGGACTTGCGGCTCCAGTTCACCAGAGCATCCACCGAGGTGACCATCAGGTTGCGTTGCAGGTCGTCGGGCACCTCGATCATGGGCATTTCGATGGGCAACTGCGAGGCAGCCATCAGGTCGTTTACTACCTGTCCCTCAGAACGGTCAATTTCCCAGGTGCGGTTGTGGAGCGGGCCACCGCCGGGCGTCAGTTCAGCCATAGTCGGTCAGCCTTGCCATTCCAGATCGTGCTTGCGCCACGCGTATGCCCACGCCAGCAGCAAAATTCCTACGAACACCGCCATCTCAATCAAAGCGAAAAGTTCCAATGTCAGGAATTTGGTCGCCCACGGGTACAGGAACACCACCTCAACATCGAATATGACGAACAGGATGGCGAACATGTAAAAGCGAAACTGGAACCGGTTCCAGGTGCCGCCGATAGTTTCAACGCCGCATTCGTAGGTGTCGTGCTTCACCGGGTCCGGCCGCGCGGGCCGTAATCCCAACTTCGACAATGCGTAGGATGCCATCAACAAGCTGGATGGCACGACGATGGCGAGCACCAGGAAAATGGCGATTAGGCCGTATTGTCCCAAATAATCATCAATCATGGTGGCACTCAATCATGGCCGCGAATCCCCTGAAACGGGTCGGTCGGTTGGCGCTGCGTTACGTCCGGAATCTGGCTAAATGAGCGGCAGCATTATACCATATCGTCGGTTCGGCCAATAGGAACAATCCTCACGAACACCGGGCAAGACATGACAACTTCAAGCTGCAGCCAGGATTGGCAGTCCCGCTTTGTACACGCCAACGGCATACGGCACCACTATCTGGAGTGGGGCGATGCGACCAGCCCGCCGCTGTTGATGCTTCATGCAACGGGATTGTGCGCCTGGCCCTGGAAACCCATCGCCCGCCGGTTGGCCGAACAGTACCGTGTGCTGGCATTCGACCAGCGCGGGCACGGGGATACGGATGCGTCGGAAAAGGGATACCGTTTCGAGTTTGCCGGCGATGACCTGGCGGCTATCATCGGCGAAATGGATTTGGAACGTCCCCGGATAGTCGGTCATTCGTCCGGTGGGTTGGCCAGCATCATTGCCGCCTCTCAGATGCCGGGTCGATTCGGCCCGGTGGTTCTGGTTGAAACGCGGGTCAGCAACGACCCGGCCACCACGCCGGCCCAGGACTTGAACCTCAGGGCAGAGCGGACCCGTATGAAACGATCCATCTGGGACAGTCGCGCTGCAATGTTTGACGGGTATCGTCCCCGCGCCGCCTTCAGGGATTGGGAGGATGAACCCTTCGAGCAATTCATCACCGGAGGCACGCGGTTGCTGCCTGACGGAAAGGCGCAACTCAAATGCCACCCCGATACGGAAGCTACCTTTTATGGCAGGCGGGACGACTTGCAAGTCGAAAATTACCTGCGCGGTTTGCCCGGCGACTGGCTGCTGCTGCTGGCAGACTACCCCGGTTGCCAGCATCCGGGCGACCCCGGCGTGGGCCGGTTCGTAGAGCTGGTGGCCGGCGCGCGGGTCAAGCCGATGGGCAAGGGCAGCCACTTTCTGCCCATGGAATACCCTGATGAAGTATGGGCCTCGGTTAAACAGTGGTTTGACGCCATCCCCGATGCGCTCTAATATCGGTGGTACCCAATCTGCGCATCGTATGGGAAGGTTCTTTTGACTACCAATGCCCGCAAATCAGGCCCGCTCGCTGGCCTCAAGGTGCTGGACCTTTCTATCATCGTGGCCGGCGGCACGGCTTCGTCGCTGATGGCCGATTTCGGCGCCGAGGTGGTGAAGGTTGAGCGACCCGGTTCCGGCGACCCCCTCCGCAACTGGGGCCCTTTCTATGAAGGAGTGTCATTGTGGTGGAAAGTTCATTCCCGCAATAAACAATCGATTACGCTCAACATGGGCGACGCCAGGGGGCAGGAATTGCTCAGGAAGCTTGCCGCCGAGGCCGATGTGCTGATTGAGGGTTTTCGGCCCGGAACGCTCGAACGTTGGGGGCTGGGGCCGGCTGACTTGCACGCGCCGGATGTAAACCCCGGCTTGGTGATCCTGCGTTTCTCCGGGTTCGGACAGACCGGCCCCTACAAGGATCGTCCCGGCTTCGGGACCATAGCCGAGTGCATGAGTGGGTATATCGGCATGACCGGTTTTCCCGACACACCGCCGAATCTGCCGCCGGTGCCGCTGGCCGACGAAATCGCCGGCGTGTTTGGCGCCATGGCCGGCATGATGGCCATTTACCGCCGCGACGCCGACCGGCGGGAAGGGCACCCCGGAGCCGGGCAGGTGGTCGACCTCAGCCTGTTCGAGCCACTGTTCCGCTTGTGCATTCCCCATCTCACGATTTATGACCGTTTGGGAGAGGTTCGGGAAAGGGTGGGCAACGATTTCCCGGATGCGGCGCCGCGCAGTCTCTACCGCACCGGCGACGAACGCTGGCTGGGTCTCTCGGCGACATCGCAGAACACGTGGGAGGGTTTGGCTCGCGCCATGGGTTTTGACGCGTTGCTCGATGATGACCGGTTCGCCAACAACGCGGCGCGCCTGCAAAATAAGGATGCGCTGAACGAAATCTTGCAAAACTGGTTGAGCAGACGTACCACCGATGACATCATGGGTGAACTGATTCCGGCCGGTGGCGTCGTGGGGCCGGTGTACAACAGCGCTGACATCGTCGCCGACCCTCATTTTCAGGAGCGGGAGGACATCGTGGAAATGGACGATCCCCAGATTGGCAAGACCATCATGCTGGGTGTGGTTCCCAAGTTCAGCGATACGCCGGGCGAACTGCGGCACATGGGCCCAACCGTAGGTGAGCACAATCGCGAAATTTACGGCGGTTGGCTGGGCCTCACTGTGGCGCAGCTCGATGGCCTGTCTACTAACGGCGTAATTTAGCCGGGCGAATTCCCGAAACGACGATGCCTCCTGATACGCTGCTGGTCGCCACGCGCAACCCGGGGAAGATGCGGGAATACCGTCAGCTGTTGGCGGATTGCACGGCATCATTAATCTCGCTCGATGACGTCGGCATAACCGAAGAAGTCGAAGAAACCGGTGCTACCTTCCTGGCGAACGCCCAACTCAAAGCAGCGACCTACGCCCGCCTTTCGGGCTGCCTCACACTGTCCGATGACTCGGGGCTGGAGGTGCACGCTTTGGGCGGTGCGCCGGGCGTTTATTCCGCCAGGTACGGTGGCGATGCCTGCAAGTCCGATGCCGACCGGCTTGAGCTCCTGCTGCGTAACTTGCAGGGAATCCCGTGGCAGAATCGGATTGCGCGGTTCCGGTGTTTCACCGCAATAGCAATGCCGCCAGATGCAGCTACCCCAGGCGGAATCCCGACGGCGCCTTTTCCTGATGGCAATGGCGGGCGGATCGCAACCGTCGTAGGTTCCATCGCCGGGGTGATACAATACGAACCAGAAGGCAAACACGGTTTCGGGTATGATCCCGCATTTTACTTGCCTTCCTACGGCAAAACGATCGCTCAGTTGCCGTTGACCGCCAAGAATCGCATCAGCCACCGGGCCGATGCGGCGAACAAGACATTGCGGGTGCTAAATCGCTGCTTTGCTTCCCTGGAACCCTGATGGAATCGCAAGATGATTAAAGACCTGTTCGGGCGCCCTTTACGAGATTTACGGATTTCGGTTACCGACCGCTGCAATTTCCGATGTCCGTACTGTATGCCAGCGGAAATATTTGGCGAGGCTTATCAGTTTCTGCCCAAGGACGACATCCTGACGTTTGAGGAGATTTCCCGCCTGTCCCGTCTGTTCGTAGAGCTGGGCGTCAACAAGTTGCGAATCACTGGCGGGGAACCGCTGCTGCGCGTGGACCTTCCCGATTTGGTGCGTCAACTGGCCGCCATCCCCGGCGCCGACGACATCACGCTTACCACCAATGGCTACCTCCTCGCCAGTCTAGCCCAGCAGCTCAGCGACGTCGGCTTGCATCGGATTACGGTTAGCCTGGATTCTCTCGACGACGAGGTGTTCAAGCGGATGAACGGCCGTGGATTCGGCACTCGGCGCGTGTTGGAGGGTATCCGCCGCGCCGCTGAAGTCGGTCTGGCTCCGTTGAAAATCAACGCTGTAGTGCAGAAGGGAGTCAACGACCACACCATCGTCGATTTGGCGCGCTATTTCAAAGGCACTGGCCACATAGTCCGCTTCATCGAATACATGGATGTGGGCAACCGCAACGGCTGGAAACTGGATGAGGTTGTCCCGGCTGCCGAAATAGTTGCTCTGATCAATGAGCAGTTGCCGTTGGAGCCTGCCGAAGCCAATTACGTTGGCGAGGTGGCCCGGCGTTGGCAGTACCGGGACGGCGGCGGCGAGATTGGCGTGATTGCGTCGGTAACCCAGCCGTTCTGCGCCGATTGCACACGTGCGCGCCTGTCCACCGATGGCAAGCTGTACACCTGTCTGTTTGCCTCGGATGGCGTGGACTTGCGCGGGCCAATGCGGGACGGCGCAGACGACGACCGCTTGCGGCAAATCATATCAGGAATCTGGGGGCGCAGACGTGACCGCTATTCCGAGGAACGCGCCGAATTCACCGAGTCTGACACCATCAACCAGCGCCCCAAGGTCGAGATGTACCAGATCGGCGGCTAAGGCTTTTTATGTCAACTGACCGTACCGCGAAACCCACCAATCACCTGACCCACCTGGCCGAAGACGGTAGCGCGCGCATGGTTGACGTGGGCTGGAAACCGGTAACCGACCGCATGGCAGAAGCGTGTGGCGACGTGGTGATGCAACCGGAAACCCTGGCCCTGATCCGCGACGGGTTGATGAAAAAAGGCGACGTGCTGACCATCGCTCAACTGGCCGGCATCATGGGAGCCAAGCGCACCGCAGAACTGATACCGCTCTGCCATCCATTGCCGTTGAACAAGGTCGATGTTGAATTGAACCTGGACGAGGCTGGGAGCCGCGTTCGTGTCACCGCCACGGCAACCACCTCCGGCAAAACCGGTGTGGAGATGGAAGCCCTTACCGCAGTGTCGGTGGCTGCGCTAACCGTTTACGATATGTGCAAGGCGGTGGACCGCGCGGTGCGGATTGATGGCATTCGCCTGCTCCGCAAAACCGGCGGCCAGTCCGGAGACGTTGACCTCACCGACCATTAGCGACGTGAACCGCGCCGGCGCAACTCGGCGGACAACGTTCGGACCGCCGAAATCAGGTATATCAGCCGTTCTTCAGGTAATAACTCCAGCGGTTTGAATTCCTCTACCTGGTCGACTTCCAAAACTCCGACCACGCCCGGGATGGCGGCAACGTCCAACTCGGCAATCGACCCGTCCGGCGTTACCACTACGCAACCGTGATCCGCAGTCGGTAACATTGCCGGTTCAATTTCCACTGCTTGAATGGTAGTCATCCCCAGGAACGCTGGGAACGGGTCAAGCCGTCGGCACAATGCGCCCAGAATCACATCCAGGCTGTCGATGGCAGCAGCCAACACGTCCTCAGCATCGGAAGCTGGATCGTTGTGCTCGTGTGTGTTGTGTTCGTGTGTTCCAGAGGCCATGAAAAATGAGTTTCGTAGTGGCGCTGGCGGGCGGGATTACAATTGACAATCCGTCGTGAAGGGCCTTACCATATTACGCGTGTGCAGCGCTGACGGCTGGTCGGCGACACGCCGGTTGGCGACGTAGCTCAGAGGCAGAGCGGGCGCTTCATAAGCGCTAGGTCGTTGGTTCGAATCCATCCGTCGCCACCACATTGCTCAACCGATGATTTGGGCCGGAAGGCAACCATAAAATCAGAGGGCCGGGTCTGTATGACCCGGCCTTTACTTTGTGCTTTATGTCCGGTGATTATTCCTCGCGTTCTTCCAGGTCACCGCCCAACTCGCTGAGGAATTGTTCTATCTCGGGCGACAGGGACACCCGCTCCGCAGCGGTTTCGGTCTCGGCGGATTCGGTGGGTTCAGCCTCGTTGGAATCGTAGTAGGCTTCCATTTGCTGAATCAGTCCATGCAACTCGGAGTTGCGCTCGACGGCGGAATTCAACTCGCGGTACTGCCGTTGGCCACGGCGAACTGGCGCCAGGTCTGCAGGGATGTCCGGATACACGGATGACAGGGCTTCCAGCATACGTGCCGTGCCGTTGAAGTCTTCATCCAGCTGCACGTATTGCGGCAAATGCACCATGAAGTTGATGGCTTCCACTCCCATCTCGTCGATGCCGTCGGAAACCAGGTTCATGATTGTGGTTGGTCCCTGGTAAGTGCTCTGACGCAACTTGAGGTTGGGCACCGGGCGGAGCTGTGTAACTGAACCCAAAGAACCGGTTACCAGCAACGGCCGGGTATGAGGGACGGCGTCGTACATTGCCCCCAGGCGGCAATACCGCTTCACGCCGAAGGTCTCCACAATCTTCAGAATGGAGTCGGTATACTCTTCGCTGTTGGCGTGAGGCTCGCGGAGGTGGAAAAACAGGTAGTCGGGCCCATTCTCGGTGACTGCGTACCGGATAACACTGTTCGGAATGCGCACCTGACGCTTGTCGTCGACCAGGCGCATACTGGGACGGTAACGAGTGAAGTCGAAAAATTCGCCAGGCCGGTGTAGGCGTCCCAATTCCTTGGAACCCAGGAATCGTTCAAGCCTGGTCAACGTCAGTGTTCCGACGCTGCCTACATCCACCCAGGGACGAATCATCGCGAAAACGTGAGGATCGCGCAGTTCTGGCAAAGGTTCTTGTAACTCAAATGCACCAATTTTCATAGTGCCATTATCTTGACAGACCCGGCGCCAAAATTCAAGAAGCGCTGATTACGCCGGCCAGGAATTGTCCACACGACGCTCTTGTTTCAGATGCCGAGATGAAATAACTTCTGTTTTGGGCGGTTAGCGTACTGTGCAACGCACGACTGCGATCGCCAGTGGCGGTTGAATGCGTGCCTCGGTTAACCTACAATACTGTGCGGCAATGCCATCTGTGTTGCGTATCGGGATTCGCTAATCCAGCGGCGCCACCTGCGCCCGACCCCGGAGGAGCCTAATGATTACCACTTTTGATAGCCTGTATGCCGGCCATGTGGATATGGACAATGTCGGCTATGGCGGAGTCGCGGTCAACGACCGCTCCTACTCGGACGAGGTCCTGGCCTCTGCCTTTGACAAGGGTGTGGCTATCGCCCAAACCCTGGACAAATACGGTTACGATACCTTCTGGATGGCCGAGCATCATTTTCAGCCGGAAGGTTACGAATGTATTCCCAATCTGCTGATGTTCATAGTCCATCTGGCGCACCTGACCGAGCGGCTGCGGTTCGGCTGCGGCTTCAACATCGCTCCGATGTGGCACCCTCTTCGGCTGGCCGAGGACTTTGCCACCGCCGACTGGCTCACCAATGGCCGCGTTACCTTTGGAGTGGGGAGGGGTTATCACACGCGAGAAGTGGAGACCTTCGGGTCCCCGTTGATGGATCAAGCCGGCAACCGGGAGCTCTTCGAAGAGCAGGTGCAGGTTATATTCAAGGCTTTCAACGAACGCTCCTTCTCCCACCACAGCAAGTATTTCGACATCCCTCCCCAAGTGCCCTATCGCGGCTACGAACTGGAAGAGATTACGCTGGTGCCGCGACCCAAGACGTTGCCGGTGGAGTGCTGGCAACCCATCCAGGGTGGCACGGGGCGCGCCCTCGAGTTCATGGCCAGCATGGGTATCAAGGGCGTGATAGGCGGTGGTTCATCTGAGGGCGGCGCGATGGATGGCATCATGCACGCCTACCGCGATGCTCTAGTGCGGAACGGCAAACCCAATGCTGAGTTGGGCGAGGACCTGGCGGTTGGATTCCACTTTCATATCGCCAATTCAGTAGAAGAAGCAGCCCGCCAGTCGGGTGGCTACTACGAAGAAAACCTCAAGATGTTTGGACCGTTGCGCTTGACACGCGGATTGACCGAACAGCAGATCCGCGACATCAGCAATCCGGAAGTGGCGCCGAACGCCGGACTGCCGCGCATCGAAGACGCCATCGCCAACGGTAGCGTACTCGCCGGCACGCCGGAAATGATTATTGAGAAATTGAAGAGCGTGGAAGCGAGTTATCCGGGTCTGGCGCGCGTGCAGGTTGGGCAACCGGTCGGCACACCTCAGACGGTCATATTGGAACAGCTCCAGTGGTTCGCCGAAGCGGTAATGCCCGCCTTCAAGAAGGTCGAGATACTGGTGCCGGCCGACAACTAACCTCGCCAGCCCAGCGGCTAAATCCACCCATTTTGATGACGGGCAGCAACTGACGGGGTTGCTGCCCGACTGATATGCTGGCCGGGCAAATCAAAACGCGGAGGCTGCCTTTATGCCCGAAACAACCGGTTTTCCATCCGGTACGCCGTCCTGGGCCGACCTAATGTGCCACGATGGTCAGGTCGCCAAAGACTTCTATACCGGCCTTTTCGGCTGGACTTACGACGACCATCCGGCGGGCCCGGACATGATCTATACGATGTTCAGCCACAACGGCCTGGCCGCCTGCGCCTCAGCGGAAGCGGGGCCAGGCCAGGAAAATCTGCCGGCCCACTGGAGCGTGTATGTAACGGTGGATGACCTGGAAGCCGCTACCGAGCGCGCCCGCGCCGCCGGTGGAACCGTTATCATGGAGCCGTTCGATGTTTCGCCCATGGCGGGCGTGACCGTGGGCCGAATGTCTATCGTCCAAGACCAGGAGGGAGCCTTTTTGCGGCTGTGGTACCCGGTGGCCCACGCCGGCGCGGGCGTGATGATGGAGCCGGGGGCGCTTTGCTGGTTTGAGCTGGCAACCACCGACCCCGAATCGGCGGCGGCTTTCTACAAGTCCGTCCTGCAAGTGGACATCGACCGGGACGAAAACGTGGCAGAATTCCCATACTGGGTGCTGAAGGTCGGGGATCAGATGGTCGGCGGCATCATCCAGATTGGCGAGGACTGGGGGCCGGTGCCGCCCAACTGGGGCGTCTATTTCGGCGTCAACGACGTGGACGCCATCGCTAACCAGGCGAAAGACCTGGGTGGCAGCATCATCGTGGAACCCAGGGATTTATTGGACTTTGCGCGATTCGCCGTTCTCACGGACAGCGAAGGCGCCGTCTTCACGGTTATCCGGCTGAACGACTGGTAGGCTGGCTTTTTAGAGCGCGTCGCATCGTAGGGGCAGGTTTGACACTTGCCCCCACGTCGTTGCGAGAGCTAGGTTTCACAAGGTTCCCGGCGGATAGTGTTCCAGCCACCAGCGAGCGATCTCATCCCTGCGGGCGAACCAGACACCGGGATGGCTTTTGGCGTAGCGTAGGAAACGGTCTACGGCGCGGGAGCGGGCGGGGCGTCCGGCGATGCGACAATGCAACCCCACTGACATCATCTTGGGGTGAGAACGACCTTCCTCGTATAGCACGTCGAACGTGTCTTTCATGTACTCGTAAAAATCGCCAACGCTGTTCAGGCCACCCCGCCAGAATCGAGCATCGTTGGTCTCAAAGCTGTACGGCAATACCAGCCAGGGGTTCCCACCAACATCGGTGTAGTAAGGCAAGTCGTCGTTGAATACACCGCTGTCGTAGATAAACCCGCCTTCCTCCGCTACCAGCTCCCGGGTGTTGACGCTGGCGCCGTATCGCGTGAACCAGCCCAGCGGGCGTACTCCGGTGGTGGATTCCAGGGATGCAATGGTTTTGCGGATCGCTTCGGCTTCCTCGGCGCGGGTTTTATTGTGGTATTCCTCCCATCGGTAACCGTGGCCGCAAATCTCATGGCCGTTGGCAACCAGATACCGCCCAACCTCCGGGTTGCGCTCGATTGCCACCGCGCAGCAGAAAAAAGTGCTCTTGATGCTATACCGGTCGAGCAGATTCAATATCCGCCAAACCCCAACGCGGCTGCCGTACTCAAAGAAAGATTCGTTGAACAGGTCGCGCTGCCCCGGCGGAATCGGGGACGGCACCTCGTTGTTCGATTCATGGTGGTCATCGCCATCCAGCAACGATGCTTCACTACCTTCCTCATAGTTGACCACCACCGAGACGGCAATGCGGGCACCGCCGGGCCAACGAATCACCGGCGGTTCTGCGCCATATCCAACAAAATCCCGTTCCTGCATATCTGTACGTCCTACTGTCTGTCGAGTTCGGCAATTCCTGTTACGGCAACGGCCAGTCGCGAGCGAAGTTGCCACCACGGTTGGAGATACCGGGCGCCGTCGCCGCGCGCCAGAAGCGCAACGACGACGTGAGTTATAACAGGCTGGCTAAGTACTCCGTTCCGGCCACACCGGGTCATGGTAACCAAGGGGCACCGTGGGCCGGGCCCAATGGGGCCGGGTCTCCGAGAGTTGCAGCGCTGGCGCCAAATGATGTAGTCGGCCATCCGGCACCTCGCTAACAGTCGACCAGCCCTCTATTTCTTCCGGCGTGAAATCCTTGGGTACGTCCTGGAGTTCCGTTTCCGGCACCTGGCCCCGTTCCACCAGCCAGCGACCCGTCTGGGCCAGGGAAATGCGAACCAGCCAACTGCCGCCCTCTTGTACGCGACGTGCCAGGGCCACCATGGTTCCGAATGCCATCAGGTATCCGGTCAGATAGTCGATGGCCGAGACCGGGTAAAACTGGGGCCCAGGCTCTGCCCCGGGGAACAACTCCCCCTGACGGTCGGTAATGCCGCTGACCGTTTGCACTACCGTATCGAAGCCCCGCCGCGAGGCCCAGGGCCCCAGCCGACCGAATGCTGACAGAGAAACGCAAACTATCCCCGGCCGCAGTTTCGCCAATTCTTCAGGAGACAGGCCACGCTGCGATAGAGTACCCGGACGATACCCCTGGGAGAAAACGTCCGCTTCTCGTACCAAACCCCGCAGAATGTCCAGATTTTCCGGTTCCCTCAGATCCAGTCGGGCCGACAGTTTGCCGTGGCCGATGTCGTATTCCTGGATTGTGCTGCTGGGCAGGTGGCGGGCGGTAATCTTCATTACGTCTGCCCCGTGTTCGGCCAATGTGCGTGCGCAGGTTGGCCCGGCCAGCACGCGGGTTAAGTCCAAAACCCTGACACCCGACAAGGGCCTTGCGCCGTTGGGCAATGGTTCCGGTGGGCTATCGCCAATCTTCTCGATTTCCAGCAAGGGCAAAGCAGCGACGGCGGCCGCTTGCGGGTGTTGTGCCCATTCTGCCATGGAGCGCACCATCCCGCCGGCCCCGTTCGCCGCGATAATGGCTTCTTCCAATTCCAGGGCGTCCCACCGAGCCACCGCCCGACGAAATGCCTCGCGGTCTTCCTCCACGCCCAAGACGCGCATCGCTGCGTCTCGGTGGTTGGGGAAATTGCAGTGGAGATAGCTCCAGCGTCCGTTTTTGGCCGGATACACACCCATTACTGAGGGACGCTCGCGGGCTACCGAGGCTCCATCCATTGCCATGTACTGGCTGCTGCGCAGCGAGGCGGTGGCCTGGCGGGCGTCGACTTTAATCTCCTGGCGACGCCCCGTCCGCAGTTCCCAGAGGTCTGAAACCGCAAGGCCGACGGCAGCCAGGCTGGCCGCAGCGGTCTCCCCGATGTGGAAGGGCGTTGGCAGGATCGGGTCATTGCCGCCGGAAATCGCAACCCCGGCGGCGTGTTCCGGCTCCACAAACGGGATGGAACCAAGTGTGGCGAGAATTTTTTCAGTCATTCTTGAAATACTCCTTGAGTGCTTCCACGGCACTACCCAGCCGATTAGGGATGCGCTTGGGGCCGGCGTTTTGAGCAAGCGGGCCTGGTCCTGGCGCAACGCCCGGGAGAGTTGAAACGCTAAATTGGTCCATCAGGGTCTAACCCCAAAGCGACTCTCCCGAATTGCTGGCCGCCTAAATCCATGATCAGGCCGTCGCGGTGGGCCACGGCGTGGGCGTCCCGGTGAAAACGTTGCAAGGGCGCCGAATCGAACAGCGCGTGGCCGCCGCTAAGGTCAAACAGCCGGTTGACTGCCTGGAGGCAAAGCTGGATGATGAACGCCTTGTCCCGCCGAAATCTGGCCCGTTCTATAGGTGTGAACCGATCGCCTTCGTTGGCCTTCTGAAGAATCTCGTGGATATCCCGATCCATCAGTGCGCGTCCCGCGTCCAACTCGGCGGAGGCCTGGGACAGACGAAGATGCACAGCAGGAGAGTCGGACGTCCTCCCGGAGCCGGATGTTCCGATGAACCGGGCGGTAAATTCGTCGATCATCCCCTGGGTGATTCCCAGCATCGGCGCTACGAGATCCCATCCCAACAACACAGGAATCGGCACGCGGTACCGGGCTTGTCCGTGCATTTGCCACCCGCTCCAATCGCCGTCGCCCGCAGTGGTCACGTCCAGCACGCGGTGGGCGGGAACGAAAGCGTCGTCAACGACGATATCCTTGCTTCCGCTGCCACGCAGCCCGGACACGTACCAGTTATCGAGAATCTCGAAGTCGCCCCGGGGCACCAGAACCCAGTTGCGCTCGCCGATTCCCGACACCCCCAACATTAACCAGCTCGCGGAATCACACCCGCTGGAGAATTCCCACCTTCCAGATAAGCGATACCCGCCTGCAACGGCGACGGTGGTGGACCGGCCAGTATTCAACGAGCTGGAGCACAGCGCATCCGGGCCCGCCCCGAACACTTCCTCTTGTGCCTGTAATGGCCAGTATCCCACCAGCCAAGCGTGGGCAGTCCAGAGGCAGTAGCACCAGGCGGTGGCAGCGCAACCTCGGCCCAGCTCGGCGGCAACGTCGAGGGCCAGGCCGTAGTAGAGGTCAAGGCCGCCGAACATCGTGGGCACGCCGATACGGTAAAACCCTGCAGCGAGCAGATCGCCGACCGTCTCGGCCGGTATTCGCCGCAATTCTTCGGTGTGGGCTGCCCGTGCTTTGAGGGCAGGTATCAACTCCGTGGCTCGTTGCAGCAGTTCCTCGGCAGTTGTCGTTTCAGCGCTGATGTCGGGTTTGGTTGTCACCAGGTCAGCCTTGTCGCGTTCGCAGGGTTCAGCTCGTAGACTAACACGAACCTGGCGGGCTCTGCGAATTGCGCCTGGCCAATCAGAACGGCTTCCCGAGCAACCAGACGGTCATGGATTTGTGAAAATTCCGTCCAACCCGTAGTATCATCGCATTCGGCGAGGGATATGATCAGTCCGTCGGGCCATGACCCACCAAACTGCATCAGGTCTTACTGTCCTTGCGGGCCGCCCGTTGCGGAGCTAGCGCCGAAATATCAGTAGGCTGTGTGAGTCCAAAAACCGATTTATGCGCGTAACGGGCCGAATTGCAGCATTAATCGCGATTACGGTTTAGAATGACGACCAACCGAATGATTGATGATCGTTCCAAGTTCGCGCGCTAACGGGAGGCTACTTCGATGACGATTAACGGCGCGACATCACAAATGCTGTCTCCAATGTTGTTTCTGGAGCGCAGCGCGGCAGTGTATCCGGATCGTGCTGCCTGCGTCTACAACGGCGCAGTTACCACCTACGGCAGCCTCCATGAACGGGTGCGCCGTCATGCTGCCGCGCTGCAAAGCGTGGGCGTCCGAGCCGGCGACCGGGTGGCTTACCTGGTGCCGAACCTGCCGGCAATGCTGGAAGCGAACTTTGCGCCGATGGGTATTGGCGCGGTGTTGGTTGCCCTCAACATCAGGCTCTCGTCGCGTGAAATCGCGTACATCCTGAACCACTCAGGGGCCAAGGTCCTCATGTTCGATTCGGAGTTGGCAGACACCGTGCGTCAACTGCGCGGTGAATGCCCCGGCGTTGAAACCTACGTGCAGGTACGGGACACGGTGCCGCTGGTCGACGACATCCCCGGCCCTGAGTATGAACAATGGCTCACTGCGGTTGAACCTCTCGCGGAACTGCCCGGGCCGGCATCCGAAAACGACACCACTACCATCAACTACACGTCTGGAACTACCGGGATGCCAAAAGGCGTTGAATATACCCCACGCGGCGCCTATCTCAACGCCATCGGCGAGGCCATGGAGATAGGGATGAACTGGCGCAGCGTGTACCTTTGGACGCTGCCAATGTTCCACGCCAACGGCTGGTGTTTCCCGTGGGCCGTCACCGCGGTTGGCGGGACCCACGTTTGCCTGCGGCGAGTCGATCCCGCCGAGGTGTACCGGCTGATTCGCGAGGAATCGGTATCCCACCTATGCGCCGCTCCGACCGTGCTCACCGGGCTGTACTCCGCGCCGGAGGCTGCCACCGCCGATCTTACCGGCCTTACCATTATGACCGCCGGCGCCCCACCGGCTCCGCAGGTTATCCGTACCATTGAAGGGATGGGCGCAGAAATCATCCATGTTTACGGCCTGACGGAAACCTATGGGCCGTGCACGGTAGCCGCACCCCAACCGGAGTGGGACCGGATGAGTTCCGAAGACCTGGCCCGTGTCAAAGCGCGCCAGGGTGTGCCCTATATGGTTTACGGTGTCGGGTTGCGCGTGGTGGATGAAGATATGCAAGACGTGCCCCGCGATGCTGAGACGATGGGCGAGGTGGTAATGCGCGGCGATGCCGTGATGAAGGGTTATTACCAGGATGGGCCGGCCACCGAGGAGGCGTTCCGAGGCGGTTGGTTCCACTCGGGCGACCTGGCAGTGCGGCATCCCGATGGCTACATCGAGTTGAAGGACCGTTCCAAGGACATCATCATCTCCGGTGGCGAGAATATTTCCAGCCAGGAAGTGGAAAAGGTCATCATGGAACATCCGGGCGTGCTTGAAGTTTGCGTGGTGGGCGTACCGGACCACCACTGGGGAGAAGTGCCCAAGGCTTTCGTGGTGCCCCGTGCTGTCGGAACCGTTACCGCCGACGAAATCATCGGCTTTACCCGCGACCGCATTGCCCACTTCAAAGCGCCCAAAAGCGTCGAGTTTGGCGATTTACCCAAGACGGCCACTGGCAAGATTCAGAAATTTATCCTCAGGGATAAAGAGTGGCAGGGACACGAACGCAGAATTCAGGGTTCGCAGGTTTAACAAATTACCGCCAGCGGCGAGTTATAGTCAGCAGCAAGCTACCGTCACGACGAGTCGGTTTATTACCGAACGACATTTGTATCAGGAGGATTACCATGGAGTTCGGACTATTCCTCGAATTCCCGAGGCCACTTGATGGCGACCACCACGATGCCTTCACCCAGTCATTTCGGCTGGTGCAGGAAGCCGAGGATTTGGGCGTGAAATCAGTATGGCTGGCCGAGTACCACTTCAACATGGAACGCGTGCTGGCATCGCCGGTTACCATTGCGACGGCCATTGCCGCCAAAACCAGCACCATGCGGATTGGGACGGCGGTGTACTGCCTGCCGCTGGGTCACCCCATCCGCGTGGCCGAGGAAATGGCGGTGCTAGACCACATCAGTGATGGCCGGCTGGAGATGGGCATCGGTCGCGGAACCTTCCCCAACGTGCACGAAGGGTTCAACGTCTCATTTGAAGAGAGCCGCAGTCGCTTCGACGAGTTCCTGGAGGTGGTGGTGACCGCCTGGACGCAGGAAACCTTCTCCTTTCACGGCGAGCACTTTTCCTGCGACGAACTGACAGTGACGCCGCGGCCCTACCAGCAACCCCACCCGCCCATCACCATCGGCGTCACGTCGGCGGAGAGCTTCCCCATCGTGGGCGCCATGGGTTACCCGCTCATCGTCAATCCGTCCCGCGTGTTCACCCTGGACGAACTGGCCGAGCATACCGCCGCCTACCGCGCGGCCTGGAAAAACGCCGGCCATCCCGGTGAGGGCAAGGTGGGTCTACGTGTGCCGGTTTATGTCAACGAGGACGCCGAGCGGGCCTACCTGAACCCCAAGGAATCGGCCGTGAACTCGATAACGCGGCTGGGCAACCGGGTAGGTTCCTACGCCGGTCGAACCGGAACCTTGGGCGACTGGGCTGAGCAGAGCCGGCGCATCCTGGGCATGGATTACGACGACTGGCTGCGGGATAAGGTCGTCTACGGCACGCCGGCCCAAGTTACCGACCGCTTGGCCGAACTCGAGGAAACCCTGGGCCTTGATCAGTGCATCTACGAGATCAACTACGGCAACCTGATGTCCGACGAACTGCAGACCGCGTCACTGCGCCTGTTCAATAAGAAGGTATTGCCCCAGCTCCTCACCGAGTGATCGAGGTGGGGCGACGATACAGGCTCAGTCCCAGGTAAAGCAGACTTTTCCGGTGCCGCCGGCGTCGAAGAGCTTGTAGGCGGCGTCGGCTTCGTCCAGCTGGAAGCGGTGGGTAAACAGGTTCTTGAGCGGAACTTGGCGGTCAACGACAAAGCGCGCCACTTCTTCCAGTCCGTTGAGGCTGAAGGTCCAGGAGCCCAAAATCGTCAACTGTTTGTGGATGATTTGTGGGCTCACGTCGAAGGTGGTGGTGTTGCCTTCGCCGACGAAACAAACCCGGCCCCACAGCATGGCAGCGTCCACTGCATTGATCCGTGCTTCCGGCCGGCCGGTGCAGTCCAGAGTGGCCGGGGCGCCCTCGCCGTGCGTCAGCTCCCGGATCGCTTCGACCGGATTCTGCGTGCTGGCGTCGATGCAGACGTCAGCGCCCAGACGCTGAGCCAACTGCAAACGCTCGTTATCCACGTCCACAGCGATGACACGGGCGCCCATCGCCTTGGCAAACATCGTGCCACTGGCTCCAACCGGCCCCTGGCCGAAAATGGCGATGGTGTCATCCCCGGCCAGGCGCAATCGTTTCAAGGCGTGAAACGCGGTGCCGGTGCCGCAGGAGCAGGCCGCGCCTTCATCAAAATCCAACCCGTCGGGCATCTTTACGCACGTGTAGGCCGGGCAGATGAGATAGTCCTCGTGGCCCCCGTTGGCGCCGGTGCCGTAAACGGTTGAACCATGCCGGCACATCTGCGTGTAACCGATGCGACACATCGTGCAGGTTCGGCAGCCGGTGTAGTGGTGCATCATCACCCGGTCGCCGACCTCCACCTCGGTAACGCCCGAGCTAATCTCGGCAATCACCCCGCACGGTTCGTGTCCCGCGACTTTCAGGTTGGCCGGATCGCCGCGATCTGCCCTGGCGGCCCGGTAATGGCGCAAGTCGCTGCCGCATAAACCGGAGGCTTTCATCGTGATGACGACTTCGCCGGGCCCGGGTTGAGGATCATTCAAGTTACGGATTTCGACCTCGCGGTCGCCGATAAATATTACGCCTCGCATCGGACAGTTCCTCCTGTGATGCTATGGGTCAATCAGCACGCCGGGGTTCAGGATGCCATTGGGATCCAGAGCGCGTTTGGTCGCCCGCAGCGCCTCAGCGAACGGAGCGGGGCGTTGTTCGTCGTACCAGGGACGGTGCGCCCGCCCTACGGCGTGGTGGTGTGTGATGGTGCCGCCGGCCGCCATCACAGCATCGGATGCAGCCTGCTTGATTGCGGCGTGCGCTTCCAATTCACCGCCAACCTTGCCCAGAGCTTCAAACGTGTAATAGGGCGCGGGGCCATCGGGATATACATGGGTGAATCGGCAGGAAACGCGCCCGTTGCCGCAGGTGCGTTGCAAGGCGTCTTGCAAATCCGAACGGATGCGAGCATCCATAGCGGGCCACCGGTCCCAGGTGATCGCGGTTTCGAAGGTTTCCGCAACCACGCCAAATCCAATGGTAGCGTTCCTTTCATAGGGGGCGTTGATGAACGAGTTGCGCCAGCTGCCCACCGCGCCTTGTCGCCCGGCGGACGCGTCGGCACGCTCGGCAGCATCAGCGACCACGATGTTGCCCTCGGCAATCGTTCCGCCGGCATCGCGGGCGATGGCCACGGCCTGGCGAATGTTGTCTCCCTGCGGCAATTCAGCCGACTCAAACCCGATAATCAGCAACGCCTGTTTGCCGTCCAGATTGGCGAAGTCTTGCGCTTCGGCAGGATCGAGCATACGCAGGTTGGCCGGCCACATTTTGGCTTGGGCGATGAGGCGGGCACCTTCGGATGCGGCTGCCATGCTTCCGAAAATTACGCCCGCCGACCCGCGAAATCGGGGGCGTGCCTGAATACGCATCCATGCTTCGGTGATGATGCCCAGGATCCCCTCACTGCCGATGACCATTCGGTCGGGCGACGGGCCGGCGCCGCTGCCGGGCAGCCGCCGCGACTCCCAAACTCCCGATGGAGTAACCATCCGTACCGACTCCACGAAATCATCGATGTGAGTGTGGTTGGTTGCGTAGTGCCCGCCGCTGCGGGTGGCGATCCAGCCGCCAAGGGTTGAGAACTCAAAACTTTGCGGGAAGTGCCGGAGCGTATATCCCTTTGGGCGCAGTTGCGCTTCCAGCGCCGGCCCCAGCGCTCCGCCCTGGATGCGCGCCGCCCGGGATGTCTCGTCGATTTCTAGCACCTGGTCCAGTCGCGTCAGGTCGATGGTAACCACGGCGTTGCTTTCGGGGGGTTCAACGCCGGCAACCACGGTGCTCCCACCGCCGTATGGGATCGCCACGATATTGGAGTTTGAGCACCAGTCGAGTACGGTAGTTACTTCGGCTTCGGTGCGCGGAAAGGCAATTACGTCGGGAGGGTTGGGAAACTGGCAGTTGAACCCGCGGATGCGGTCTCTGAAACTTCGACCGTAGTTATGGCTCGCCCGGTCATGGTCGTCGGTGGAGCAATACTCAGCGACCAGAGGGTGTGGCAGAATGCGGGGTTTACGCAGGTTCAGGTCTGCATCGGTTGGCGGTTTGGGAAGCTCGATAGTGGCGCCGTAGCGGTCGTGCAACCGCTGCCCCATCGCAACATACTGCTCGTGCGACGGTTGCTGGTCTTCCATCCCCCATGCCCAGAAACTGCGGCGGGCCATCCTGCGCCTCCTGACGATTATGCTTGCGACATTATAGCAGTGAGGCACCAATTGGCCCGGTGGATCAACTCAGGATGCCACCGTTCAGGATGCCAGCGTTAAGGATGCAACCGTAGGGCGAACGCATCAGGGCAAAAAATGGTCGGGGTGAGTGGATTCGAACCACCGACCTCCACGTCCCGAACGTGGCGCGCTAGCCACTGCGCTACACCCCGACTATCCTATTAATAATACCATGAGATGCCACTTGTGCCGTCAATCCGCAAAGCGATCAATACCGTATTATAGACATTGCAGTTCATGCTGGAGAAACGACAATGCGGATAGCCAAGCATCGGATTCGGTTCACCACTCTCAAACTCGTCGTGACCGCCTTGGTTGTAGCAGTGCTTCTGGGGTGTGGCAACTCTGGCGCAGCAGAGCGCGTTGACCCACAGGAAGATTCCGAAAAGGCAAGCGGTGCTCTGGGTTCCGCCGGATTTTCTGTCCCCGGCGGATCTCAGGTCAGTATGTCAGCTACGCCAACTCCCATGGCCGCCAAGAGAGCAGTGGCAGTGGAAAGGATGGCTGGCCCCACCCCCACCACGGCCCCAGCCGCTGCGTCGGCGCCATCCCAACAAGGCCAACAATCCGCACAACCTCAAGCGGCCAGACAGCTCATTGTTGAGGCGTGGATTGGTCTTGAAGTATCGGACGTCGACCGGTTGGCGCGGCAGGTTGAAGAGGTCGCCACGCAGCGCGGCGGCTGGCTGGAATCGTCCCAGATTTTTGGCGAGGGCGGTTATCGCGAAGCAACGATTGCGGTGCGCGTCCCGGCCGACGGTCTGGCCAACACCATGGACACTCTCCGCGCACTCGGCCGGGTGGTCGATGAGGCTGTTACGTCAACCGACGTTACCGAGCGCCTGATTGACAACGAGGCGCACCTGACCGCCTGGTACACACAGGAGGCGCGGCTGATTACCTTGCTGGAGAACGCTCCCACGGTCGAAGACGTCATCAATATTGAACGTCGTCTCGCCGAAGTCCGCACGGATATAGAACGCGTTGAAGCTACGCAACGCGACTTGGCCAACCGCGTGGCCACTTCGCTGATTACCGTCGATTTGACGCTGCCGGGTCGCTTCGCCGCCGAACCGCCCAGCGGCTCGCTCACCCTACACGTAGGCGACCCAGCGGCGGTGGCCGACACCGTCATCGCCCGCGTTGAGGCATTGGGCGGCTACATCGGCAGCAAGCACGAATTCCAGCAGGAAGACGCACAGGTAGTGGAGTTGATCGCTTTGGTCAACTCCGCAGATCTGATCGGCCTGATGGAGTACGCGGCAGCGCTGGGGGACTCCTTTGACCGTCAGCTCAGCGCAGTTGGCGAACCGCCCTCCGGCGATGTTCCCAACGCCCGGCTGCAACTGACGGTTCGCTCCAATGTGGATGTCGCTGCATCCCTGTCTCTGTCAGCCGACGAACCCGCGGCTGTGGTTGAACAGACCCGGCAGCGCGTTCAGTCGCTGGGCGGTTATGTGGATCGGTTGTACGAACAACGCCGCGACGACACCAATTCCGATGAAATAATAATGGAGTTGGTGGTCAAGTCATCTGACCTGCGCGCCGTAATGGATTACGCGTCAGACTTGGGGAAAACAAACTACTGGGAGTTCGACGCCACCGGGCAGCAGGCAACCGACGACGCGCCCAATGCCCACCTGCGCCTGACCGTGCGTAGCGACCCGAAACATACGGGCCGCTGGATTGCCGGCGGGGTGATACTCGGCCTGATCGTCGTAGTAATATTGACGGCTATTGTCTTCGTAGCAGCGCGACGGCGCACCCGCGACGGTACTGCCGTCAGCGCCAGCGATGCGCCGTAACAATCAGTCAGCGGCGGCGGGTTGCCTGGAACGATTCCGGTTGCGCCGGCGCCCGCCGTGATTAACATTGTTGCTGCGGTCGTCCTCCGCAGCGGGAGCGGTGGCGACGGCTGATTCCTGAGCGGCCGCGAGCGCTGCCTGCATCTCCTCGACGAAGGCAATCACCCGGCGCAGGGTTCGGCCCAGCCTGGCCAATCCGAAATCCGCGTCGGCGGCCACTCGAACCTCCAAGTCGCGTCGGCCCACCTTCACTGCTGTCCCCAGCGTTTTTTGCAACGCCAGCCTCGCATCGCCCACCGCCTGACGAAACACCACCGTGACCGTTCCCGCGGTCGGAGAAGTCAGCGATTCGACCCCGGCGGCAGCGCTGAGGCAACGCAGGTCGGTCACCGCCAGCAGGTTTTCAACCTCGTCCGGCAAAGGCCCGAAACGGTCTTGCATATCGGAGCGCACCGCGCCAATCCGGCTGCGGTCGGTGATTTGCGACAACCGCTGGTAGAACGCCAGGCGCGCCGGCAGGTGAGCAATATAGTCCTCGGGTATGCTGGCGGGTATCGGCAGGTCGATGCGGGGCGGCGGGTCAATTTCGGTTTGGATTGACCCTTCCGGATTGCGGCTCAGCTCTTCGACAGCGTCACTCAGCAATTGCGAGTACAGATTCAGCCCGACGGCATGAATTTGACCACTTTGGTCGGCTCCCAACAGGTTGCCGGCGCCGCGGATTTCCAGGTCGCGCATGGCAACGCGGAATCCGGCGCCCAGTTCCGTGGCTTCCAGGATGGCGTGAATGCGTTGGCTGGCGGCTTCGGTTATCTCCCCGTGGTCAGGCAGCAGCAGGTAGGCATAGGCCCGATGGTCGCCGCGCCCGACGCGCCCGCGCAGCTGGTAGAGCTGAGCCAGGCCGAACCGGTCGGCACGGTCGATGATGATGGTGTTAACGTTGGGCATATCCAGACCGGACTCAATGATGGTGGTGCAAACCAGAACGTCGGCCTCACGATTGGAGAATTCCACCATCACATCTTCTAGCTCATTTTCCGGCATCTGGCCGTGGCCCACCAATATCCGCGCTTCCGGAACCAACTTGCTGAGGTCTTCGGCAACCTGGTGGATAGTGCGGACGCGGTTGTGCAGGAAAAAGACCTGCCCATCGCGTTCGATTTCCCGCAGGATTGCCTCTCGCACCAGTTCGCCGCTGCCTTCTGAAACGAAAGTCCGCACCGGCAAACGAGCTTCGGGCGGCGTATGGATGACGCTCATGTCCCGGACCCCGGCCAGAGCCATGTGCAGGGTACGCGGGATGGGCGTGGCGCTGAGGGTGAGCACGTCCACCTCAGCGCGCATCTGCTTCAACCGCTCCTTGTGAGCCACGCCGAACCGGTGTTCTTCGTCCACGATGACGAGTCCCAGGTTGTTGAAGCCAACGTCCTTCTGCAAGATGCGGTGCGTGCCGATGACGATATCGACACCGCCCGTCTTGGCGGCATCGACCACGGCGGCCTGCTCCCGGTGGGTGCGGAACCTGCTCAATACGTCAACCTTAACCGGGTACGGCGCCAACCGTTCGGCAAACGTCGCATAGTGCTGTTGGGCCAGCACGGTGGTCGGCACCAACACCGCCACCTGCATACCTTCGTTCACCGCTTTGAATGCGGCTCGCAGCGCAACCTCGGTTTTCCCATAGCCCACATCTCCGCAAATCAACCGATCCATCGGGCGGGATACTTCCATGTCGCCTTTGACTTCATCAATGGCGCGCATCTGGTCGGGCGTCTCCACGTAGGGGAAGGAGTCTTCCAGGTCCCGTTGCCAGGTCGCGTCCGGCCCAAAGCGATGGCCGTCCACGGATTCGCGCGTGGCGTAGAGGCGGAGTAACTCCTCAGCGATTTCACGCGCTGCGCCTTTCGCCCGCTCCTTGATGCGCTGCCATTCGTTGCCGCCCAATCGGGTTAGCGTCGGTTGCTCGTCGGTGGCGGCGACGTATGACCCCAATCGATCCAGCTGCTCGGTCGGTACGTACAATCGGTCATCGCCAGCATATTCCAGCACCAGATATTCCCGTTCGTCGCCGGGAGTATCCAGGTGAGTTGTTCCGGCGAAACGGGCCACCCCATGGTCAATGTGAACCACGTAACTGCCGGGCGTCAACTCGGCCAGCGTTACAGCTTCGCCCATGTCCCGCCTGACCCGGGGCGCTCGATAACGACGTTCCTTGACCGTGCCAAACAACTCGGCGTCGCTATACACGGCAACCGCGGAGTTGGCCTCGGATCCTTCGGTTTGCCAACCCTTACGCAGGCCGCCGGCAACCAAATACACCTGGCCGCTCCTGGGCCGAGTCGGCAGCGTTTCCACCAGCTGGGACTTCACACCGGCATCGCTCAGGACTTCTTCCAACCGGCTGGCGTGTTGACTGACGGCAACGACTGCGCCGCCGTTGGCAACCCGGGCCGCCACGTCAGTGGTGAAAAACGTCAGGCCCGCCATTGTATCCGGCAGCGGTTGCACGACCTGGTAGTCGTTGTCAGTGGCCCAGCGTTCCAGGCCCACCATGGCGACGCCGGCTCCGTCCATTTGTTCCAACAACGTGCTCCAGTCGGTGTTGGGTGAGGGGAAGCCGTAGGGCAGTTCGCCGCGCTGCTGGCGGGTTTCGCGCTGCTGGCGGTATTTTTCGGCCAGCTCTTCCGCTTCTCCTTGCAGTCGAGCGGGACGGTCGAAAACGACCAAAGTGTCGGCGGGCAGGTATTCGGCGAAGGTGTTGCTGTTGAGCAGGCCGTTGTAGAAGGACACCGTTTCCGGGTTCGGGTGCGCCAGCAAGCTACCCAACTCCTCCTGAAATCGCGCCACCGCGCCTGGTGAACATGGTGAAAGATCGATGTGGCGGCGCCGCTCATCGAAGGCGTCTGCGTCGACCAGATCTGGCAACTGCTCAGCAGCAGCGATGACGCGAACGTGCTCTGCCTCCTCCACCGACCGTTGCGTTTCGGGGTCGAACCTGCGAATGGTGTCAATCTCGTCGTCCCACAACTCGATGCGGTACGGGAGTTCCGCGTCGGGGGGGAACACATCCAGGATGCCTCCGCGCAAGCTGAAACTTCCTGGCGTGTCCACCTGCGGTTCATTCCGGTATCCCAATTCGACCCACGCCGACAGCAACGCGTCCAGGGAATGGATGCGGCCACCTTTCTGCAGGCGGTCGGGGTGATGGGCCGTAGGGTGTTTACCTGCTACCAGATGCGGCGGCAGCGTCAGACGCAAGGCTGCCGACACCGATGTGACCACCAACGGAGGAATTTCGTCCGCGTCAGCCGGCCCCAGAGTTGCCAGCGCTCCTAACGCCGTAAGCCGTTGATTTACCGAGCGGGCGTCCACCGCCAGACGCTCGAAGGGCAGCACTTCCGGTTCCGGCAGCAGGAATACCGGAACGTCCTCGCCCAGGTAGGTTAGCAGCTGGTCGTGCAGTCGTCGGGCGTCTTCCAGGCGGGGCGTAACCACTACGATTGGTCGCTGTTGCAAATGCCAAAGCGCGCCGACGTACACCGGCTGGTGGTCGGATTGCACTGTCAAACTCGCTCGGGCGCGCTCAGCGCGCAAATTGCGCAGATGGCGCTGGACCCACGGCTGTGAGCCAAGTAATGAAAGCAGACCGGATAGAGCCATATTCCTGCCGTTTGTTTGTGTTGTCGTAAGCCCACGGAGACGTCGTACACGCCTAGCACGGGGCAGACCACAGGCCAGCCCCGTGCTAGGATTTTACGCCCCTGCTGCGGTCGATTTCAAGGTGTGCCCAACCGTGCGTGATATAATTCACGGCACCTCCCCATCACTGTTTCCGAGCAATTAACCGTAAGGCGCCGTCGTCGTCCTGGCGTATGCCGTAGTCGTCTTGGCGCATACAGTTCCTGAGACACATCAATGAAGTCGACCGCTTACCGCCGGGTGGTTGTGAAAGCCGGCACCAACGTGCTCACCGGCAGCAGTTCCGCCGGCGCATCAAAGTCTGTCGCCCTGGACGCTGCCGTGATGGCCGATTTGGTGCGGCAAATCAGCCAGTTGGTGAACGAGCAGCAGATTCAGATTCTCCTGGTAACTTCTGGCGCAATTGCAGCGGGCCGTCAGGCTTTGGCCGAGTCCAACAACGTGCCGGATCTGCCCGACATCTCGACGCGGCAGGTGCTGGCGGCATTGGGTCAAGGCCGGCTAATGCAGACCTACACGGAGCTGTTCGGCCACCACGGCGTTTGCGTAGCGCAGGCGCTGCTGACCATAAATGACACGACCCAGCGTCAGTCATACCTCAACATCCGCAACACACTGCTTTCTTTGCTCGAGTTGGGCATTGTGCCCATCGTAAACGAAAACGACGTGGTGGCTTCGGATGAGATTGGCGAAGTGTTTGGCGACAACGACCGCCTGTCCGCCCTGATCGCCGCCCTCATCGACGCTGACCTGCTCGTCATACTGTCGGATGTTGGCGGCCTGTATACGGCCGACCCTAAAATTGATCCCGATGCGACTCTGGTGCCGGTGGTCGATCTGGTCGATGACGGTGTTACGGCTATGGCCGGGCGGCATCGCAACGCCTGGGCCCGGGGTGGTATGCCCACGAAACTCGATGCCGCCCGACTGGTCACCACGTCTGGCATCCCCATGACCATCTGCCGTGGGCGCGATGAGAACGTCGTGTTGCGCGTCGTGGGCGGCGAACCGACTGGCACCTACTTCCGACCGGCGGACAGCAAGCTGGAAGCCCGCAAGCGCTGGATGATTAGCTGCGCCGGCGACAGCAATTCGCACGCCGTTGTGGTGGACGCTGGCGCGGTGTCCGCTTTGCAACGCAACGGCGTCAGTCTCCTTCCCGCGGGCGTTCGCGGTGTAGTGGGGGATTTTAGCCGGGGAGATATTATTTACGTAGTGGATGAGGTTGGGAGCCAGGTGGCCTGTGGAATCTCCAATTACTCCGCCGGAGACATCGGTCTCATCCGCGGGATCCGTTCCGACCGCATCGTTGATACGCTCGGCTACCAATACGGCCAGGAAGTGGTGCATCGCAACAACCTAGTGTTGTTGTAGTCGCCTCCGCCCTGGCATTCAGGAGAACAACCGATGACCGCCGCCGACTTGCTTTACCAACAAGGCGCCGCCGCCCAGGCCGCATCTTCGGCGCTGGCCCGGTTGCCGACGGGCGCCAAAAACCACGCCTTACAGAACCTTGCCAGCGTACTGGAAACTGAGCAAAGCGCGGTGCTGGAAGCCAACGCCGCAGACTACCGAGATGCCCAGGACGCTGGCATCAGCGATGCGTTTTTGGACCGCCTGTTGCTCACTCCGGAGCGTCTAAACGGCATGGCCGCCGATGTTCGCGGAGTTGCTGCACTGCCCGACCCGGCGGGTGAACTCCTGGAATCTTTTGTGATGGAAAACGGGCTGGAAGTGGAAAAACGCCGCATCCCTCTGGGCGTTATTGCCAGCATCTACGAGAGCCGGCCCAACGTTACCACTGACATCGTTTCGCTCGCGCTCAAATCGGGCAACGCCTGTATCCTGAGGGGCGGCAAAGAAACCCTGCGCTCCAACTCGGCGCTAGTGGGGTTGGTTCATCGGGCCATGAGCGAAGCGGGTTTGCCCACCGACGCAGTGCAATTCGTCAATGACACCGATCGCTCTCTGGTCGATGTAATGCTGGGGATGAAGCAATACATCAACCTGCTGGTCCCCCGTGGCGGCAGCGACTTGATTAATTTTGTGGCGGCTAACGCGACCATGCCAGTGCTCACCGGAGGGGTCGGCGTTTGCCACACCTACGTTGACCGCGACGCCGACAAAGATATGGCCGTCAGCATCATCTTTAACGCCAAAGTTCAGCGCCCCACGGTGTGCAACGCCCTCGATGCGGTGCTGATTCATTCGGATGCTGCGGCTCGCTGTTTGCCCGAGATCGCATCCCGACTCAACGGCGCCGGAGTTGAGATGCGGTGCGACCATCGGGCGTTGAGCATCTTGGGCCCCGGAGCAGGGCTGCACACGACGCCGGCCAATGAGGATGACTGGGGCCAGGAGTTCCTCGCTCTCATCGCAGCCGTGAAAATCGTGGATAGCCTGGACGATGCGTTGAATCACATCCAAGTTTATGGTTCGGGGCATTCTGAAGCTATCGTAACCCAGGACCACGAAGCCGCCCAGCGTTTCCTGAACGAAGTAGACGCCGCCGCCGTGTATCACAACACCAGCACGCGGTTCACCGATGGCTCCCAGTTCGGCCTGGGCGCGGAGGTTGGCATCAGCACCCAGAAGTATCACGCCCGCGGCCCCCTCGGCCTGCGCGAGTTGACATCCTATAAGTGGATTGTGCGCGGCAACGGCCAGATACGGGAATGATGTAACAACCGTGCCTTACGACTACGAACGCGAAGTCCGCACCGCCAATTCAGAAGCGTTTCTTATCCTGGACGGGGAGAATGCGGTCGGCCGAATCGACACTCACTTCCTGCCCGGGATCGCGCATATCTCCATCGCCATCGACCAAAGTCTCACTCCAGAACAGATTGAGGAAATTATCACCGACATCGACGCCGATATGCTGAATACCGTGGGTTCAGAACGGGAATCGCACCTGTACCATGTGTTCCAAGGCACTGAAATCCGGGTGTTCAGCGATGACGGCGAGGGCGATTACAGCGGGAATGGAAACGGGCACGGCCACGGGCCATTGCCCCCACCGGCGGGTTCCGGAGACTAGCTGCCTTCTGACACCGGCGGTTTTACCGCACAGCGAGCCGGGCTGACATTCGCTACGCGCGTTTGCGGCTGACGGCCTGTAGCGCTGCTTGTTCCACGCCTTCGGCGGTCAAGCCATTTTTAGCCATCAGTTCGTAGGCTGGGCCAGAGCCGGTGTAACCCTTCAGGGCCACCATTTCAATCGGAACCGGGCATTGCCGGGCAACGACCCCAGCAACCACGCTACCCAGGCCGCCGTGGATGTAGTGTTCCTCGGCGGTAACCAGGGCGCCGGTTTCGCGGGCGGCAGCAACGATGGTTGCTTCGTGTACGGGCGCCAACGTGTGCAAGTTAATAACCCTGGCGTCAATGCCCTGGTCGGCCAGGCTGTCGGCGGCATCCAGAGCCGGGGCCACCAGCGATCCAGCGGCGATGATGCTGACATCATTGCCGGGCCGCAGGGTATCTGCTCCGGCCATGTTGAACCTGTACCCGTTAGTGTGCACCACGGGCGTAGCGGCTCTGGGCAGCCGCACGTAAACCGGGCCGTTAGTGGCGGCAGCGGATCGGATTACCTGCTCCGTTTCCACAGAATCGGCCGGCGTAACTACCCTGAATGACGGCAGCGCGCACATCAATGCCAGGTCTTCGATGCTGTGAGCAGACATTCCGTCTTCGCCGGTCAGGATGCCGGCGTGGGTGCATACCAGTTTAACGTTCAAAGAAGGCTGGGATATGAGCACGCGCAACTGGTCGTACGGACGACCAGTGCCGAATACGCTGAAGGTGCTGACGAAGGGAATTTTACCGGCGGCGGCAAGACCAGCTGCGACGCCAACGATATTCTGCTCGGCGGGGCCAAAGTCAAAAAACCGGTCCGGGTATTGATCCCGCCAGAGGTGCACGAAGGTAGAAACATTCAGGTCCCCGCCCAGCACCACGATATCGGGGTAGTCCTCGGCCATGGTCAGCAGGGTTCGGCCATAGACCTCACGGTTGGCGGCCATTTCCCGGGTGGTTGACATCAGGCCAACTCCTTCAACGCTGCTTCGTACTCGTCCTGGTTGGGGGCTCTCCCGTGGAAGCCGGGGTTGTTTTCCATGAAACTGACCCCCTTGCCCTTGACGGTATCCGCGATGATTACGGATGGCCCCGATTCAATCGCCGCTCGGAGGGTGTCGAGGATTTCATCATACTTGTGCCCGTCGCAATGCAACACGTTCCAGCCGAAATCACGCCACCGGTCTCCCAGCGGTTCCAGGGTCATCACCTCGTCTGTAAATCGGTCGTTCTGGATGCGGTTGCGGTCTACGATAGCGACCAGGTTGGTCGCCTTGTGGTGGGCGGCAGACATGGCGGCTTCCCACACCTCGCCTTCCTGGCATTCGCCGTCGCCCAGCAGGGCAAACACCCGGTAGCTGCGTCCGTCCAACCGGGCAGCCAGGGCGTGCCCCAGCGCAAAGGACAAGCCCATACCCAACGAGCCGGAGTTCATCTCGACGCCTGGAGTAATCGGGTGAGCGTGTCCTTGCAGCAAGCCATCGGTGCGTCGATACGAGGCCAGCTCCTCGCGGTCGAAATACCCAGCCCGGGCCAGGGTTGCGTAAAATCCGGGCGACGCGTGCCCTTTGCTGAGGATGAATCGGTCGCGGTCATTCCATCCCGGATCGGCCGCATCGTATCGCATAACACCGAAATAGAGCGCTACTAAGATGTCCATTTCCGACAAAGAACCGCCGGGGTGACCACTGCCGGCCCGGTATATCATTTCCAGGCTGTCACGACGCAATTCCTGCGACGTGGTTCGCATTTCGTCGACGGTTAGTGCGGGTTGAGTCACTGCGGCCAAAGCGTCACCTGCTGATTAGCATGGAAGTGGAGGAACGGCGCGTTCGATTATATGCGCCGTGTTGGGCGGTGTCCACAGCGAGGGTGTTACGACCAGGGCCTTCCGATTGTCCCCCAATGTCATTGCGAGCGTAGCGTGGCAATCTCGTAGCCGTATCGACCAACGCTGTCGCCAGCTCACCCTTGACCGCCACGTTCCGATAATCGAAAGGCTCCGGTGTTGCGAGCAGGGTCTTTCGATTGTCCACCGATTTTGACTACCACGCGTATCCTGAGTTCGTCGAAGGAACATCTCGAGTGGCCAGAAGGGCGCAAACTCATGGTTCGATGGGCTCACGGTGGCCCCTCGAGAACCTCAGTGTGAGCGGGGACATTTGACGGCTGGATAATCGACGAACACTATCTGCGAACGACCGCGCCCTCGTTAGCAAAATCCCGCTATGTTGCCCAAATACTCTATACTAACGAGCGTTAGCAAGGTGCCCAACCGCCCGTTATGTAACCATGATTATAGATGCCCATTGCCACCTGCTGCCGCCAGAGTTCGCTGGCCGGCATCATGACCTTGCCGCCCGAGATGCGACTTTTGCTGAGCTATTTCCCCACCCCGGAAGTCTCATCGCTGATGCCGATGAGTTGCTGCGCGACATGGACGCCGCCGGAATTGACCGCGCCTTGGTCATGGGATTTGGTTGGACGGACGCCGCCATTGCCGTTGAGGTGAACGATTATCTGCTCCAGGCAGCCCGCACTCACCCAGACCGGTTGTCTGCCTTTGCATCCGTAAACCCCGTTTGGGGCGCTGCCGCAGTTGATGAAGCCAGGCGCAGCTTCGATTTGGGAGCCGTCGGAATCGGTGAGCTGCACGCCGATACTCAACAGTTCGAAATCACCAATTACGATGTTCTGGCGCCTCTCATGGACGAGTTGTTGCGCTGGAACCTGCCCATCACCATTCACGCATCGGAACCGGTGGGGCATCTGTACCCAGGTAAAGGAGCAACCACGCCGGAACGCCTGCTGATTTTCGCGCAACATTTTCCCAACAACCGCATCGTCCTTGCTCACCTGGGCGGCGGCTTGCCGTTTTACGCTGCCATGCCGGAAGTATCGGCCGCCTTGAAAAACGTTTGGTATGACACCGCTGCGGTTCCGTTCTTGTATCGCTCCGATGCCATTCGCGCTGCTGTTGCCACGGCTGGCGCCGAACACATCCTGTTTGGCACGGATTACCCGCTGCTCCGGCACCGGCGAGTTGTGGACTATGTTCACGATGGCGGTCTCAGCCAGGCGGAGCACGACGCCATCATGAGTGAAAACGCGGCGTCCCTGTTGGGATTGGCGCCGGCATGACCGCTCCGCACCACAACCCCGATACCGAAACGCTGCCGGACTACCTGCGCCACGGTCTGGATATAGTGCTCATAGGAATCAACCCGTCCGAGTATTCCGTGCGCGTCGGGCATTATTTCGCCAATCCGCGCAATCGGTTCTGGTCGGCAATCAGCGCCGCCAATCTGGCCGAACGGTGCGTTGGGCCCGAGGACGACGGCAGTCTGCTTGATGTAGGCATCGGGTTCACCGACCTGGTCAAACGGGCCACGCCGCAGGCGTCAGGGTTGACTGCTGCCGACTATCGCCGGGATGCTCCGGCACTGCGCCGGAGGTTACTTGAACACGAGCCATTGATCGCCTGTTTCCAGGGACTCACCACCTACCGTAACTATTTGCGATACGCCGAGGCCAAAGTTCGCTCGGACAGCATCGACCTGGGACGCCAGACTGACACTATCAGCGATTGCATCGTATTCGTGGCGCCCAATCCGAGTCCGGCCAATGCTCGTTACTCGTTGGCCGATCTGACGGGGTGGTATTCGCAGTTAAAACGGCTGCGCGACGAGTTGAAACGGTGAGCCACGCGGCCGAGAATATTCGCACTTTCATTGCATTGCCGCTGCCGCCCGACTGGATTGAGTCGTTGGGCGGCGTGATGCGCCAATTGGCGGTGCGCGTCCCCGCCGGCGTGCGGTGGGTTGATCCCACCGGCATACATCTGACCCTGAGGTTCCTGGGCAACACTGACACCGCACAGGTTCCCGGGATAATGGCCGGCTTGCGACGTGAACTGCCGGGGATGGTGACGCCGGATCTCGCCCTGTCCGGCTTGGGTACGTTTCCGCCGCGGGGCAATCCGCGCGTGATTTGGGCCGGCGTGTCCGGGCAACTCGACCGTTTGACTGACCTGCAGCGTGGAGCCGAGTCGGCCGTCATATCGCTGGGTTGGCCCGCTGAACAGCGCCCGTTTCGGCCCCACCTGACGCTAGGGCGCATCCGCGATCGAGCATCCGATGCACAACGCCGTGCGGTGCTGGATACCATTGCTGGAATCGAAATCCCCGGGCGCTCGATTTGGCGACCCGATGTCGTCCGCCTGTACCAGAGCGTCTTGACGCCCCAGGGGCCAATCTATTCCGGGCTGGGAGACATCGCATTTAGTCATCTTACCTAACCGCTTTTCGATATTTGCCGGTATAGTCTATTGCCAGCTGCGAACACTGAAACCCGGAGCGCTGATTTGGAAACCACAATAGAAACCGAAATCCTGCCAATCGCGCCGTATGACTACGAACTAACCGCCGGACAACCGAGCTATTCCCGCGAACAGGAGTACAAGACCGAACAATTCGACGACGGCGCTTACGTTCGGCTGCTTGATCTGGGTGACAATGCCGTACTGGCTTCGGTGCGCTCCCTGGGAACGGTTGACGAACCGCGCCTGGTTGCCACGTTGACCGGCGAGGGGATAAACCACACCGCTGCCGAGCAAGCCACCGCGCAACTAACCTGGTTGCTGGGATGTGACCAGGAAGTGCGCCCCTTTTACGACTCCGTAGTCGATGACGCAGTGCTGGCTACTGTAGTCAAGGATTTCTATGGCTTCCGCAGCACTCGTACTGCGTCGGTATTCGAGGCGTTGGTGCAGGCGGTGATGGGTCAACAGATTGCCACCGCGGTCGCCCGCGTGGTGCGGAACCTGCTCATCCAGAACTACGGTGTCCGCTCTACCATTGGCGGCCAGGAATGGTACGCCTTCCCACGGGCCGAGAGTCTGGCAACAGCGTCAGTCGACGACCTGCGTCAGCTCAAACTCAGCGTTCGCAAATCGGAGTACATCCAGAATATCGCTCAAACTGAGCTCGAACTTCCGGACGGACTGGATGCGGTTCGCCGACTCACCGACGACGAAGTGATTAGCCAACTGGTGGCAATGCGTGGCGTGGGGCGTTGGACGGCGCAATGGGTGTTGGTTCGGGGTCTGGCGCGCGCGGACGGGTTTCCCATCGGTGACCTGGCGCTGCGTCGGACAGTTGCCAGCCTGTACTTCAACGGCGCCGAAATCACCGACGACCAGCTGCTGGAGTTCTCTGAACGTTGGTCGCCGTGGCGGTCGTTGGCCACAGCGTATATCTTTGCGGCCATCCGGGCCGGACGAGTCGCCGGGTCGTAAATCTTGAATCAACCCGGAGGGCAATCGCCCGCTGGGGTTGGCTAACGAAACATCCGCATGATTCCTTTGGGGTTGGAGGAGAACTGCCGCATCAGTCGCTGCGTCTGTTTGAACTGGTTCAGCACGCGGTTGACGTCCGATGGGTTGGTTCCGCTGCCCAGCGCGATCCGGCGACGACGGCTGGCCTTGATGACTTCCGGGTTGGTGCGTTCGTGCATCGTCATTGAGCTGATGATGGCTTCCGTCTTGCGCAACTCGGAATCATCAAGCTGGCCCTGCATTTTTTTGGCGGCATTGCCGATGCCAGGCATCATTTCCAGCACGGACGCCAGCCCGCCCATTTTCTTGACGCCCTGAATCTGGTCCAGGAAATCGTCCAGCGTGAAACCGGAGGTACGCATCTTACGTTCCAGCTCCTTCGCCTTGTCCTCGTCCACTGCCTCCTGCGCCCGTTCAATCAGAGTCATCACATCGCCCATGGCCAGAATGCGCGACGCCATCCGGTCCGGGTGGAAGGGTTCCAGGCCGTCCGGTCGTTCGCCAGTGCCAATGAACTTGATGGGAACGCCGGTAACGCGCGTTATGGAAAGCGCCGCGCCGCCTCTGGCATCTCCGTCCATCTTGGACATTACCATCCCGTCCAGGCCGATCTGTTGGTGAAATGCTTCGGCGGCATTCACCGCATCCTGGCCGGTCATGGCGTCGACCACCAACAGGGTCTGGTGTGGATTCACCGCACGTTTTACCTCTTCCAACTCGCCCATCAACTCCTCGTCGATGTGCAACCGGCCGCCCGTATCCACGATGACCCAGGTCAACGCCAGTTCGGTGGCTCGGCGCAGGCCCGCTGCCGCGACTTTGGCCGGCGTCGATGCTGCCGGGTCTTCGGAATATACGGGTAGGTCGAGTTGTTTGCCGAGGGTTTCCAGTTGTGATATGGCAGCCGGACGGCGCAAGTCGGCGGCCACCAGCATCGCGCTGTGGCTTTGTCGCCGCATTTGCAGGGCCAGCTTCGCCGCGGTGGTCGTCTTGCCGGACCCTTGCAATCCTACCAACATCAACACCGATGGCAATTGGCTGGATGGCGTTAGCCGATGGTCGCCGGCGCTGAGAATGCCGGTTAGTTCTTCGTGGACGATTTTCACCACCTGTTGCCCCGGCGACAGGCTTTCCAATACCTCGCCGGTCAGCGCCCTCTCTTTCACTGCGGCCACAAAATCCCGCGCCACTCGGTAGTTCACGTCGGCTTCGAGCAACGAACGCCTAACCTGACCCAGGGCGTCGTCGATGTCCTTTTCGGTCAGGCGACCCTTGCCCTGCAAGCGGTTGAAAATACCAGTCAGGCGGTCTGTAAGATTGTCAAACATAGCGTTTCCCTGTTTGTTCCTGATCGTCCGGGGTCATTCCCACCGGAACAGGCGGTTGGCGATTACAAAGGCTACCACAAGCCACACGGCGAGGCCCAGAAAGTTGGGCCACTGCGTAACGATGGAATCGCCCTGCACCGTCATGCCGCGGATGGCTTCCACCAGGTAGGTCAGCGGCAGGTAGTCGGTGACGACCTGCAACACCTTGGGCAACACGTCGCGGGAGAAAAATACCCCAGAAAGGAACATCATCGGCAGCGAGACAATGTTCGCCAGCGGCGCCGCCTGTTGCTCAGTACGTGCCCAACCGGACACGGCGAATCCCAACGCCAGGAATACGGCGCCGCCCATGCCGGCGGCCAGCAGCACCGCGAAGAAGTTGCCGGCGAACTCCGCGCCAAACACGAACACCGCCACCGCGGCCAGTATCACAGTTTGTATTACCACCACCACCAATCGGGTGAATACCTGCGCCACCAACAGCGTCGCCGGGTTCAGTGGTGTGGCCAGCAGCCGACGCAACACGCCCTCCCGTTTCATCGTTACAAAGCTGAACGCTACGCTGAACAACCCCAGCTGCATAATTGACATACCGATTACTCCGGGCATGAGAAAATCGATGTAGCCCAGGTCCCGCGCGTCCACCGCCTCGCTCTGCAACGTAACCACCCGTTCGGCGCCGGTAATGGAGAAGTTCAGTTGATCGATCGCCGATTGCAGTATGTTCAACCCAACCTGGGTCTCATTGGCGCGGCTGGCGTGATACAACGCCTGCACCTCAGCTGTTTGGCCTTCGACCCCAAAACCATCTGGCAGGATGATAACGAGGTCGCGTTGCCCGTCGGATAAGGCCTGGCGTTCCGCTTGACTCGTGCCCTGTTCGATGCGCAGCGCACCTACGCTCGACAAGCCCTCTACGAAGTGGAAAGACGCCTCGTTCTGGGCTTCGTCGACTATCCCGATGTCCAGCTTGCCCAGTTCGCCAAAGTTGAGCAGCCCGAAGATGACCATAATCACCAGCGGCAAAAAGAAGGTCCAGAACAACGCCCCCCGGTCCCGGGACCACATCTTCATGGTGGACCAGGTCAGATAAATGATGGGTCTACGCAGCACCTACATCTCCCGAAGCGACCGGCCCGTCAGGTCGAGAAATACGTCCTCGAGCGTCGCCGAGCGCACTTTCTGGGTGCGTTGGAAACCGCGCCCAATCAGTTCGTCAATCAGGGCTGCCGGCGTGTCCATCGTGATGATGCGGCCCTGATCCATCACGGCTACCCGGTCGCACAGTTCTTCCGCTTCTTCCATGTAGTGCGTAGTCAATACTATCGTGCGGCCCTGGGTTTTCCAGTCGCGCATCAAATCCCACATACGGCGCCGGGCTTGCGGGTCCAGCCCAGTGGTGGGTTCGTCCAGAAATATCACCGCCGGGTCATTTACCAGTGATGCAGCGATGGCAAAGCGTTGCTTCTGGCCGCCGGACAGTGTGCGGAAGGAGGCCTTCCGTCTTTCGGCCAGGTCCACCGCCTCCAGCAGCGGCTCAGGATCGACCCGGATGCCATAGATACTGCCCAGCATCATCAGCAATTCGGAGAGATGCAGGTGTTCAAAAAAGGCGCTGCTTTGCAGTTGGACACCAATGATTTGTTTAACGGCGCCGGCATCTTTGCTTACGTCAATGCCGGCGACCGTGGCCGTCCCACTGTCGGCGGCGCGCATACCTTCAACAATTTCTACTGTTGTGGTCTTGCCCGACCCGTTGGGCCCTAACAGGGCAAACACCTCGCCCTTGCCCACACTGAAGGTAACGCCATCAACGGCCTGAATTTCTCCATAGCGTTTGCGGAGATTCTCCACCACAATGATAGGAGCGGCCCCTGTATCGCCGGCCTGATTGGTCATTGTCCCCATATTCTATAAACCGCAAACTATTATAGCATCGGCATACTTCCAAATCGGCGTCGGTATGTCACCGCGCAGCCAATCCCCAGCCACTCCGTTGGATTAAGCGGCAATGGTACAATCGGCTGTGTCCTCCCTCGACTCTGCATGATTCCCCGGTTTCCGGTACTGCCATGATTCCCCTCAAATTGTCCGTTCGCAACTTTCTTTGTTACCGCGATAATGTGCCCACGCTGGATTTTGAGGGCGTCCATATCGCCTGTTTGTGTGGGGATAACGGGCACGGCAAGACGGCGTTGCTGGATGCCATCACCTGGTGCCTCTGGGGTCAGGCGCGTACCGGAGGGCGCAACCACGACGCTTTGATTACTCATGGCGAGGACGAGTGCCGGGTTGAGCTGGACTTCCAGGCCCGGGGCCAGAATTATCGGGCGATACGCCGCCGGCGCCGCTCGGGGCGTGGCCAAACCCAGCTGGACCTGTTCGTGCTGGGCGATGCGGAGAACCCCCGCACTTTGACCGCCAATACGGTTAACGAAACCAACGCCAAAATCAGGCAAATCGTCGGTATGGACTATGACACCTTCGTCAACTCGGCCTTCTTGCTGCAAGGACGTTCGGACGAATTCATGCGCAAAACGCCCGGTGAGCGAAAAGATACACTGTCGTCCATACTCGGTCTCGACCTGTACGACTCGCTCCAAGCCGCCGCCCGCGCGGTGCGAGACCGTCATCGCGTTGACCTGGCACATCACACCGAGGCTTTGCAGCAGAATCGTAATACTCTCGCATCCATTAGCGATCCGGCCGACGAGCTGCAACAGGTGGGCGCTCAAGTGGATGCGTTATCCGGCAAACTGGCACAGGTTGCCGTGGAGTCGGAACGTCTGCGGGCTGCGGTCGAACAACTGCGCGAGGCACGAGCCGATATGGACGGTGTCGCCGAAAAAATCGGTGCACTCCAAGCCGGCATCACCGAGTTGGACGCCGATGCCGTCGCGACTCAAAAACGAATCACAACCACCCGTTTGCTGGCGAACCAAGCCGATGAAATCTCTCACGGTGTCAGCAGGCTGGAGCAAACGCGCCATCATTTGCAACAACTAGAAACCGCCCGGTCGCAATACGATCAACTGCAATCGCAACGGGCCGAGTTACAACGTGCCATTGACCAGGCAACTGCACAGCAACGGGCCAATATCGACGAACTCGCCCGGCGCATACAACATGACCTGGAACCGTTGGCCGGACGGGCTGATGCCATTGCCAACGACCTGGCGGCCCTAGAAGATGCCGAGTCTGAAACCTCCCGGGAGCAGGACGCCATCAACGCCCAGGTTGCCGAAATCTCCCAGTTGCAACAACAAATGGCATCCAACGATGTTGAACTCGATCGGTGCGTGGCAGAGGGCAAAACCATCCGGGCCCGGCTGGTAGATATGCAATCGGCGGACGCGGTGTGCCCGTTGTGCGGCACGCCGTTGGCCGATGACGCCTGCAACAACATCACCGAGCACTACCAGTCAGAACTGAACGGCAAGTTGCAATTGCATCAGGAACTCACCACCGCCAACACGGAAATTGCACAATCGCTGCAAACATTGCAGGCCGAGACTGACCGGCGTAGCCGTGCCCTCTCCCGCACACAACGCGACACCCAGCAAGCGCGCGGCCGTTTGGAACAGGAACAACGACAGTGCGCTGAGGCGGTGCAACAACTGGATGCTGTGCTCCCACAGCTTGAAACCGCGCAGCAAGTTTTGGCAGCCGGGGATTTTGCGGACCAAGAGCGCCGTCAGGTCGCAGCAATTGACCGGCTGTTGACCGATTTGGCCTATGACGACCTCGCCCGCCGTGAGACATTCGATCTCATCCAGTCGCTGCAACACTGGGAGCCGCAACAAATTGCGCTGAATTTGGCCCTCGCCGCTTTGCCCCGTGACGAGGCGAATTTGCAGCGCATAGAGGCGCAATTGGCGCGCTGGCGTGAAGAACTACAAGCGGCGCAGCAACAACTCGCCGCCGACCAGGCCGCCGTCATGGATCTGCCCAACCTGCAGCAACAATCCGACGCCGCGCAACAGTCGGTTGTTGGCCTCCGCGCCGCCATCGAAGCAGCATCCCAACGGCGTGGTTTTCTGCTGGCCGCTGTTGAATCCCGCCGCCAGGCCCAAGCCGAAATCGAGCGTCTTACCAGTTTGCGCTCCCACACCCAACGGGAGTTGGACGTTTACTCGGAGTTGTTTGCCGCCTTTGGACGCGGCGGTGTGCCGGCTATGCTAATCGATGGAGCAGTGCCGCGTATCGAAACCGAAGCCACCGCGCTGTTGGGTCGAATGACGGACCAGCGCATGGCCGTGAAGCTCGAAACCCAGCGGGTAACCAACGCCGGCGGGGTTAGCGAGACGCTGGACATTCTGATTAGCGACGAGTTGGGCACGCGTAGCTATGAAGTGTTCAGCGGCGGCGAGGTGTTTCGCATCAACCTGGCCCTCAGAATTGCGCTGTCCAAAGTGCTGTCCCAGCGCATGGGCGTGCCGCTGCCCACGTTATTCATCGACGAGGGGTTCGGCACCCAGGACACTGCCGGCCGCGAGCGCATTGTTGACACGATAACCGCGATCCAGGACCAGTTCGAGAAAATCATTGTGATTACCCATCTGGAAGACCTCAAAAACCTGTTTGACGTGCATATCCAAGTGGAGAAATTCGACACCGGTTCCCAGTTTGAGCTGGTTGTAAATTGAAACCACCCCGATTGAAACCGCCCCGGAGGAAAGGATGCTAACTGATACGCAACGCGATTTCCTGAGCCATCATCACAACGCGGCGTTGACCACTTTTCGCAGCAATGGCGCCGCTCAAATGAGCATCGTTACCTGTGGGCAATTCGGCGATGGGGTCGCCTTCACCACCACCGACGACCGCGCCAAGTTGCGCAACCTGCGCCGCAACCCCAACTGCACGATCTTGGTGGGCACCGACGATTGGCGCAACTTTCTCGTGCTGGAGGGGCAAGCCCGGCTGGTGTCGGTGGATAATTCCTCTACCGAAGAGTATCGCGATACCCTCCGGCAGGTTTATCGAACCGCCGCCGGTCAAGAGCATCCCAACTGGCCTGAATATGACCAGGCCATGTTGGACGACCGGCGCTACGCCGTTCTGGTCACCCCTACAAACGTGTATGGTCGGCAGGACTGAGGTGCAATGCGGGCGTTAGCCGGTGGCGATTCCCTCGGCCTCGCGCAACGAATCCACATCCAAATTGATTGCGGCGCTGCGACCCTGCAAGGCTGCCAGCACGCGCTCCCCAGACAGCGGCAATTCATTGACCCGAACGCCAACCGCGTCGTAAACCGCATTGGCGATGGCCGCCGGCGGTCCGAAGCCAGGCGGCTCGGCCACTGCTCGTGCGCCAAATGGCCCATCCGGGGCCGGCACGTCGATGAGGATGTTCTCAATCTCAGGCATATCGATAGCCAACGGCATTAGATACGATGCGAACGACGGATTGCGAACTGCTCCCGTTTCGCCGTCAAACTGCTGGTCTTCGGTCAGGGCGCGACCGATGCCCTGCACCACACCACCGTCCAGTTGCCCTTCGACGGCCATCGGGTTGATTGCCGTGCCAACATCCTGCGCCTGCACGTACCGCAACAGGTGTACCTGCCCGGTATCGCGGTCAACCTTCACCTCGGCTGCCTGAGCCGCAAATACCGGCGTATAGGGCATACTCGACAACGCTGCGGTGCCAATTATCGGCCCGCCCCGGGAGGTTACGCTCGCCGCCGCTAATTGGGTGAACGTCAGCCCCTGCGGTTCGTTGTCCAGCACGTACACTCGTCCGTCATCGCAACCCAGGGCATCGTCAGGGACGCCCAAACGCTCGGCGGCCAGGGCCATGAGCTTGTCTTTCGTCTCGTTGGCGGCCCGCTGTACCGCAGTGCCCTGGCTATACACAACCCTGCTGCCCCCGGACTGGCCGGTATACGGGGCCATATCGGTATCGCGCTTCGCCACCACAACCTGGTTCATGGAAATTCCCAACGCTTCCGCTGCAATGGCGGCCAGGGCCGTGTCGCTGCCGGAGATGTCCGTTGATCCGGTCAGCAAACTGACGGTGCCATCGTCGTTGACGCTAATGGATGCGGTCGACGGGCCGCTGCCGCTGCGCCACTCGCAGAGCGCCAACCCAATGCCGTGGCCGTCTTCCAGCTGGCGCGGCCAACCCATGGATTTTTTGATCGCTTCCAGCGCTTCCATCAGGCCATTGGTGGGGACTACCGCGCCGCTCACCGACACATCTCCCTCGCGCAGGGCGTTGTGGGCGCGCAGGTCGTAGGGGTCGATGCCGAGTTCCTGGGCGATGTGGTCCATGTGAGATTCCACGGCAAAAGTCATATCCGCCACGCCGGAAGCGCGGTATGAACCGACGTAGACCTTGTTGGTGTACACGCCATACGACCTCAATCGGAAGTTGGGTATGCGATAAGCGCCGATTCCGTGTCCGATGCCAGAGTTCGGCCCCGCGCCCAGATACGCACCCACATCGAAGATGGTGTAGGCTTCGCGGGCGGTAATCGTGCCATCATTCATCACGCCGGAACGGACGTAGTTGGTTACCGGCAAACGGGGGCCGTTCATGGTAAACACTTCTTCGCGGGTGTTCACCAGCTTGACCGGCCGGCCGGTGCGCATCGCCAGCAGGGCCGGAAACGCTTCAAACGCCAGCCGCAACTTTGCGCCGAACCCGCCCCCCAACTCCATCGCGACAACGCGGATGCGCGACACGGGAATCTCCAGCGCCGATGCGAGGCCGGCGCGAATCTGGTACGGCCCCTGAGTTGATGCGTAAATGACCAGGCGTCCATTGGGTTCCACGTCGGCGACGCAGGCCATTGGTTCCAGGAAGCCCTGATTGATCCCCTGTGAACGGTACACGTCCTCGACAACCACGTCGGCATCTTTGAAGGCTTGATCAACGTCACCGCGATCTGCGTCCAGCAGCGTACTAACGTTGTGGCCCATGGTGAAGCCATAGCCCTCGTACTCTTCCAGATGCGGATGCACCGTGGACGCGCCCGGTTGCATGGATGCCAGGGGATTTACGACTACCGGCAAATCCTCATACTGAACTTCGATGAGGTCGATTGCTTCCTGAGCAGTCGCTTCGTCATTCGCCGCTACCGCCGCGATGGGTTCGCCGATGAAATTCACCGTATCGCGCGGCATCACGTAGCGGTCGCGCAGGGCTCCGGAGCCGAATCGCACTTCCGGGAAATCAGTGCCGGTAATCACCGCCCGCACTCCGGGCAGCGCCGCGGCTTTGCTGGTGTCAATCGAAACGAGCCGGGCATGGCTGCGCGGGCTGGGCAACAGTTTGCAGGCCAGCATACCGGGCAGGTACACATCGGAGGCGTAGGTCGATCGGCCGGTTACCTTGTCATACGCGTCGACTCGGGGGTGGTTTCGTCCCAGGACTTTAAACTCGGTCATTTCAAGCGCCTCCGTTTTGGGCGGTTGGTAGGATTATCTCGGTTGCGAACCTATCCGGCATTACGCATCTCTTCAGCGGCGGCCATCACGGCTTCGACCACGCGAGCGTAGCCGGTGCAGCGACACAAGTTGCCGCCGATGGCAAAGCGCACGTCCTCTTCGGTCGGGTTCGCGTTGGACTGCAAGAATCCGGTGGCTGACATTATCAACCCCGGAATGCAGAACCCGCACTGCAGCCCACCGTGTTCGACAAACGCTTTCTGCACCGGACTCAAACCGTTGACAGTCGCCAACCCTTCAATCGTGGTGATGTCGGCATCGTGGGCGCTGTGGGCGAGGACGAGGCAGGAAGTTACCGGTTGCCCGTCCATCAGCACCGTGCAGGCGCCGCAGTCCCCTTCGTCGCAACCCTTTTTGGCGCCGGTCAACTGCGCTTCGTCGCGCAAGCAGTCCAACAGCGAGTAAAACGGCTCCACCAACAATTGGCGGTTTTCACCGTTCACATGGAGCGTCAGAGCTTGTTTCATCGTGCCACCTTCAGTTCTATTTACCAGGTTTCTCTATAGAGAGGATTGTACCGCGAGACGCCGCAATTCGACGAACGACGTAGCATCGATCGACGCAGTCTGAGCAGCATATTGTAGGGTTCGTTGGGTCAACACACGTACCATGTCCTTGCGATATTCAGCGCTGCTACGCACGTCGGATATCGGATTGGTGGCTTCGCTGGCGATGCGCGCCGACTCAGCGATGTTGCCGGCATCCGGCGCCTGACCCACCAGCCGTCCCTCGGCGGCGGCGGCACGCATTGGTGTAGGCGCGACGGATCCCAGGCCGATGCGGACGACGGCGCAGGTGCCGTCGTCGGCCAGACTGACCACCGATGCCACGCCGACGGCGGAGATATCCATGGCTCCGCGGGGGCTATGCTTTATGTAAAGGCCACCCGAGTTTGGCGCCGGCGTCGGCAACCTCAACTCGGTAAGTATCTCGCCGGGTTGCAACGCGGTGCGGCCCGGACCGAGGAAGAATTCGTCGATGGGCAGCCACCGCTCACCGCCCAGACCGATAATGCGACACTGGGCGTTGTATGCCAGGAGGGCCGGCAGGGTATCTCCGGCGGGGGAGGCGTTGCAGGCATTGCCGCCGATGGTAGCCAGGTTGCGTACCTGCACCCCGGCAAAAGCGGTTGCTCCCGCCGCCAAAGCAGGGTAACGTTGCCGAATGATGGGGTGCTGCTCAATAGCTTGCACCGTGGTCATCGACCCCAACGACAAGCCATCAGCTTCGTTCCAGTCGATGTCGCCCAGCCCGGGGACGTGCTGAATGCACACAACTTTTTCCGGCAGCCAAAAACCGGTGCGAAAGCGAACCAGGAAATCGGTACTCCCGGCTACCAGTCGGGTTCCCTCACCACCATCGGCGAGCATTTGCAACGCCTCTTCCAGCGAACGCGGCTCCAGGTAGTCGAATCGAGCCATAGAACCCTCCAGGTGAATTTCGATTGAGTTTGACGCCAGAGACCACCAGGTCACCGACGCGATAGTCTAGCGGGATTATATGGGCCGGTTCAATGGCAGGTCAACGCTCACGAGTACCCGCCTTAATCTGTCATTGCGAGCGCAGCGTGGCAATCTCGTCGCTGTAGTCTATCTCGTCGCCGCAGAAATTATAGTCCGCCAGCGCGCGTCCAACCCCATCGAGATTGCCACGTCGCTGCGCTCCTCGCAATGACGGCAGGAATGCCAAATGAAGCGGCTCCCCGACTGACGCCGGGGAGCCGCCGCTCTCGAACTGCCCAATCGGGATTAATGGCTGCCGTTTGCGTATGGCTGGATGAGCACCCGCAGTGTGCCATCATTTTCCTTGCGTTGGGTGAGCAGCCGGTGTCCGGCCTGCTCGGCCCAATACACGACATCGTAGATATTCAAAGCGTCATGCAAGATGGCCTCGATGAACGAGGTGCGGTCGTATTCCATTTGACGGCTCAGCGCTGCAATGACTCCGGCGCAGTTCTTGCCTCGCCCATCAACGATAGTCCAGCCGGTGTTGCCGTTCCCGTTGCCATTGCCGTTCCCGGTCGTTTTCACGGGAGCGCGCACGTCAATCTGGCCGGTCTTGCGGAGTTCCAGCTGCTCCTTGAAGTAGGCCACCGCTTCCCAGGCAACCGCCCGGTCGCGCTCGCCACTGGAGCATACCGCCCCCCGCACCCCCACGATGTCCGGATTGATGCGGGCAAGTTCGTCCAGATTTTCCAGCTTCAGGTGCCCACTCAGCGCCGTGCTCAATCCCGCCTGTTTGGCTTCCATTACCATGTCGCGGAGCACCGGCTCGGGCATAAAGTCGAACAGGTTGCGACCGTCCTTGGTCAGGGTGTCGATCAGGAATCCGTCGCACTGCCCTTCTTTGGCAAGCTTCACCATCAAATGCGGGTTAAGCCCGCCTTCAAACAGCACGTTGTCGGCGAACAGGGAGCCGATTAGCTTGGTCTCCGAATTGCCCAGCGCCTCACGCGCCTCCCGCAGCACCTGCCGGGCGGTGTCATATTCAGCCACCTGGAACCCCACCTTTACCGAGGTGGCATCCAGCAACGCCGCGGCGTGTACTGCCATGGCCACCGTCCCCGGCTGGTTGGGCACCACGCCCAGCGTGACGCTGACATGTTTGTGCATGGGGATCCGTTGGCGAACTTCCCTCACCAGGTTGGGGTGTCCGGAACCAACCAATGCTTCCTGGAGGTTCTTGACATCTATGATGTCGGCTCCGCCCCGGTCGGCTTCCAACGCCTCCGGCATATCCTGCACGCTAACCAGCAGCATCATGCCCGAATCGGGTGAATCGCCGTTCGTGCTTTTTGATCCGGCGCCGGTCAGCCAGGGAGCGTGGGCGCGGCCATGAATCACTTCGCGGCCGGACGCGGCGGCAGTTGCGGGGCGCGGCAGCAGAGGTTCCAACTCGCGCCACAGCTCGGCCTTTTCCTCCGCGGTAAGGTCGGTGAGCGGCGCGCGGACGCTGCCGCCAGCCATGCCCATCATCTCGCCCCAGGCTTTGCACATGGCAACGGGCAGCGCGCCACCGGTCTTTTTCATGGTGCCGCCCCACCACTTATCGGACAACGCCTTGATGTCTTTCAGGTATCGGTCGTAGTACTCCATGTCGAGATTGCCGGCCGTGGCCTTGTCAATGAACTGGGTGTAAGGGTTGTGCTCCGGCGTGTCGAACCGCCAGTCGGAGGTGTTGGCGAACATCACCTGTTGTTGGAAGCCCAACTGCTTGGCCTTGTGGAATATCCACTCGTCAGGCGTGCTGATAATTGCGTCCCGCCCAACCAGCAAGTGGGTTTCAATGGATATTTGCTGGTTGAAACTCGCCTCTTTGACCCCGACCAGATTGGGAATGGCGCACAAACGCTTCAATCCCTGCGGGCTGATGGTGATGCCGAACTGTGGTGAGTTGTAGAACATCATCGCCAGATCGGTGGAATCGGCCACTTGGCGAACGAATTCGACCACCTGATCCTCAGTTTTGGTGACCATGTACGATGGGGCGATTATCAGCAGGTCGAAACCACGGTTCTGGGCGTGCTGGGCCAGAGCGATGCTCTCCCGCAGAGAGGTGTCGGTCACGTGGGCGCCAATCAGCCAACGGCCGGCTGCTTCGTCGGCTACCGTATCCATCACCAGGCGCCGTTCGGCTTCGTCGAGGCTCCAGAATTCGCCCATATTCCAGGTGCAACCGCCGCCCCTGACGTCCAGGCTGCGCACGTGGCGGATGTTGTGGCGCAGACCCGCTGTATCTACCTGGTTATCAGGCGTGAATGGAGTTACCAGAGTCGTCCATTGGCCCTTCAAGGTCTGCCAGGCCCAATCCTGGGCCTCGTGCTTGCGGTAACTGGCCATGATTAGTCAGCCTCCAACTTGGTTGTCATCCTGATTCTACCGGGGGGTTTCGCATCAACTGCCACGCAACGGCGCGTATTCGGGTTAACGTGCGCTAGTTTACGAGGCAGCCAGTTTTCCGTCAACAATCAACGCTTTGCTGGCAACGTTTTGCTGGCGTTGAAACTAACGGCGAATCCGGCGTTATTCCGGTCGTGCCGGGGGTTGGCAGCAGGGGCAATACCAACTGCTCCGACCTCTGATCCGCAGTAGCTGGACCTCGGTTGCGCAACTGGGACATAATTCACCCTTGGCCCGTGGTATCGTCCACGGCGACAGGGCGGTGGGTGGATCAGGCCACTGGGCATCGCTGGCTCGTGCGTAGGCGGCCACCGATCGGGTCAGGGCCTTTACGATGGATTCGTGCAAACGGGTTGACTCGCCCAGGTCCAGACTGCCGGCCATCCGTTCGGGATGAATGCCAGACAGAAACAACGCTTCATCGGCGTACAGGTTGCCCAGACCTGCCACGACAGATTGCTCCAGCAGCAACGCTTTGATGGGCGCTTTGCGGTTTCCCAGCATCGCCGTCAAGGCTTTCGGGGTGAAGCATGGTTCCAAAGGTTCCGGCCCCATTTTAGACATAGCATCTACCGGGTCGTTCAACAGCCACAGGTGTCCGAACTTCCGCGGGTCGCCGAATCGTAGTTGTCGGCCATCGTCCAGCGGGAAAGTGTGCCGCACCATCGGACCGACCGGCACATCTGCGTTTCTGATGCGGAGGCTCCCCGTCATGCCCAGGTGCAGCACGAGATGGTTTCCGTCGTCCAGTGGCGAGATGAGGTACTTGCCCCGCCGACGCACATCCTCTACCCGCCGGCCAACCACTCTCTCGATAAACTCGCCGACCGAGGGCTGGCGCACCGTCCTGGGCCACGTTATGTCGGGTGCGCCCAGCACACGACCAACCAACCCCGCCCGCAACAGATATTGGCGCGTGTTTTCGACCTCGGGCAGTTCGGGCATATTGATTTGCGAAGATTTAAGCGGTAACCCGCCGCACCCCGAGGGTTACTTCCATTCCCTCAATTTTGGCGGTTTCAAAGTGCATATCTTCGGGTGCTTGCACTACTAACGCTTCTAACTCTTCGCTCAACGTCTCCTGCATGATGTAATCCCGGTGCCCGGTCATTACCCTCATCACATTGGCAGGGCCTTCGTAGAAGGTGATGATGCGGTCGGTGATTTCGTAGCGGGCGCCCTTGCGCAGGTTCTGGATGCGATGCGCCAGTTCGCGTGCCAGTCCTTCGTCGGCCAATTCGGGTGTCAAACGGGTGTCGATGGCGACCATGTAGCCGGCCTCCAGACTGGCCGAATATCCTTCTAATAACACGATGGCCTCGGCTGCGTCGCCAGCGGCTCCCTGCGCACTGGCGTAGAGCTCTGGTTGCAAAGCGGCCGGCTGTAACTCCTTGATGTTCAGCTCCTCAAGAATCTGGGCTCGCACCCAGTCCAGGTATTCGTTCTCTTCAGGCGTGCGGGTATGCACCACCACGGATGCCAGCGGCTGCCGCACTTTGATGCCGGCCTTGCTGCGAGCTGCCCGACCCATGCTGGCGACGCGCTGCGCCAGTCTGGTGGCGTCCATCAGGGGGCCATCGATTAGCGATTCGTTGGCGGTTGGGTAGGTGGCCAGGTGAACACTATCCGGAGCGTCTGGGTGGTAGCGCAGTTCCAGGTTGCGGTACATCTGCTCCGCCACGAAGGGAGCCAGGGGCGCCATCAGCTTGGCCACGGTGGTCAGGCAGGTGTACAGCGTCGCATAGGCGCCGAGCTTGTCGGTGTCGCTTTCGCTCTTCCAGAACCGGCGTCGAGACCGACGGACGTACCAGTTGGACAGCACGTCGATAAATTCCTGGATCCGGCGACCGGCATCGGTGGGATTGTATTTGTCCAGGTAATCGTCAACCTGCTGCACCAGCAGATTCAACTCCGACAGTATCCAGCGATCAAGTTCAACTTCCGGCTGCCAGTTGGCTGATATCTGGTCGGGTTCAAACTGATCGATGTTGGCGTAATTGGTGAAGAACGAATACACGTTCCATAGCGTCAGCAACACCCGCCGCAGCGTCTCATTGACCAGTTTGTCGGAGAATCGCCGCGACTCACCGGGATGTGAAGCGGTGAACAGATACCAGCGGAGGGCGTCGGCGCCGTGGGCGTCCAGGACGGTCATGGGGTCAACGACGTTGCCGAGCCGTTTGCTCATCTTTCGCCCGCGCCCGTCCAGAATCAGGCCCAGGCAGATTACGTTGCGGTAGGCCACGTCATCATTTAATAATGTGGACAGGGCGTGCAGGCTGTAGAACCAGCCTCGAGTCTGGTCGACGGCCTCGCAGATGTAATCAGCCGGCAAACGCCCATCGTGGTCGATGTCGGTGTTTTCAAAGGGATAATGCCATTGGGCGTATGGCATCATGCCCGAATCGAACCAGGCATCCATGACCTCAGGAATGCGCCGCATGGTGCCGTCGCAATTATCGCTGGCGCACCGCCAGGTTATGTCGTCAACGTAAGGGCGATGCAGGTCAATGTCGGCGGCTGCCGCACCCGCCAGAGCGACCAAATCGGCCACACTGCCCACGCAAGTTGTCGAAACACAGGTGTCGCACTGCCACACCGGGATCGGAGTGCCCCAGTAACGCTCCCGGGAGATTGCCCAATCCACGTTATTGCGCAACCACTCGCCGAAACGACCCTCGCGAATGTGGTCGGGATACCAGTTGATGTCGCTATTGGCAGACACCAGCCGGTCCTTGACTGCGGTCGTGCGGATGTACCAGGATGTCTTGGCGTAGTAGAGCAACGGGGTGTCGCAACGCCAGCAGAACGGATAAGTGTGTCGGTATACGCCCTGGTGATAGAGCAGATTTCGCCCGGTCAATTCTTCGCAAATATCAGGGTCAGCGTCTTTGACAAATTTTCCAGCGAAGGGGTAATTGCCGGTGATGATGCCCTGGAGATCCACCGGCTGAACGAAGGCCAGTCCTTCCTCCCGGCCGAGTCCCAGGTCCTCATCTCCGAATGCCGGCGCGATGTGAACGATACCGGTGCCATCGTCCATGCTGACGAAATCGGCGGCGACGATGTGCGGAGCGTAGGATTCGGTTTCTTCCAATTCCACGACGGTCGTTCCGCTGGCTCCGGTTTTGCGCACGAACTGGCTGATTGGCGCGCCGAATTCCACTGCGTCGTACAGCGGTTGGTAAGTCAGACCCACCAACTGGCTGCCGGCAACGCTGCCTACGGGATTGTACTCGGCCTGCAATACTGCCAGGCGGTCGGTGGCCAGCACGAGGCGGATGGGCGCACCGTGTTCGCCAATCATCTCAACGATGGAATATTCCGCATCGCTGCTTACCGCCAAAGCAGTGTTGCCGGGCAGCGTCCACGGCGTGGTTGTCCAGGCCAGCAGATACGTCGGCGTTTCCGGCGCTGCGCCGTCCAACCAGGTGGTCGCTTCAAACTTGATGAACACCGACGGATCTGGTGTGTTTTCGCGGTATCCCAACGCCACTTCGTGGGACGACAGGCTGGAAACACAGCGCGGGCAGTGCGGCGTCCCCCGGCGGTCCTGGTAGAGCAGGCCCCGATCCCAAAACTGTTTCAGTATCCACCATCCGGTCTCGATGTAATCGTTCTCCAGCGTTACGTAAGGGTCGTCCATGTCAACCCAGTAACCGATCCGGTCGGTCATCGCTTCCCAGTCTTTCACATAGCGAAAAACGCTTTCACGGCAACGTTGGTTGAACTCGGCTATCCCGTACTCCTCAATCTCGCGCTTCGAGGTGAGACCCAGCTCTTTTTCAATCTCCAGTTCCACCGGCAAACCGTGGGTGTCCCAACCGCCCTTTCGAATCACCCGATAACCCTTCATGGTGCGGTAACGCGAAATTACGTCCTTGAAGATCCGGGCCAGGGCATGGTGGATTCCCGGGCTGCCGTTGGCGGTGGGCGGTCCTTCGTACATCATGAACAGCGGAGCATCGGGGCGGTCGTCCACCGAACGGCGGAAAACATCCCGTTCTTTCCAATATGCCAGCGTCCCGGAATCTAGTTCAGGAAAGCTGACCCGGCTGGAAACCACATCAAACATGGCCGGCATACCTCTCTAGGTTGTGTTGACAAATGCCGTCATTCCCGCGAAAGCGGGAATCCAGCGGAACTTCAGCGTGAAGTTCCACCGACACAGCGCTCGAAACGCCGAGGTCATTGTGTCCAGAAAGCGTGGAAATGGTGTAGGGGCCCGTGGCCCTTGCCGAGGGGATAAGCAGCGCGGATCGCGGCGGTTACATACTCTTTGGCCCGCTCAACCGACTGCGGCACCGTGTTTCCGTGAGCCAGAAATGCTGCAACCGCAGAGGCGAAAGTGCATCCGGTTCCGTGGGTGTTGGACGTGGCGATTCGTTCCGTGGTGAACTCCAGAAATTGATTGCCGTCGTAGTACACGTCGGTCGGCGGCCCGTCACGATGCCCACCTTTGACCACCACAGACTGAGCGCCCATAGCGACTATGGCCTGCGCAGCCCGCCGCACGTCCGCATCGGTGGATACCGAGATTCCGGTCAAGTCTTCCGCTTCGGGGATGTTGGGTGTAACCACGGTGGCGAGGGGCAGCAAGGCGGTACGCAACGCCCCAACCGCCTCTTGCTGCAACAGACGATCACCGCTTTTGGCTACCATCACTGGGTCAACCACCAGGTTGGCGATGCCATGCTTGCGCACGGAGTCTGCAACGGTCACCACAATGGCAGCGGAGGACAACATTCCGGTCTTGACGGCATTAGCCCCAATGTCGCTCAATACGGCGTCGATCTGGGCAGCAATTATATCAGTGGGGAGTTCGTGGATTGCGGTTACCCCAATGGTATTTTGCGCGGTGATGGCAGTCAGTGTCGAGGTGCCGAACACGCCTAGCGCCGAAAAGGTTTTCAGGTCCGCCTGGATGCCGGCGCCGCCACCGGAATCGGAACCGGCGATGGTCATTACGGTGGGTGGGCGCGTATTCGTCATCTAAAAGACCAGCGGTCCAGCGGCAATGGCCGGTTACTGCTCATCGTCCGGAATGCGCCAGTCATCAGATCGCTCCGTATCTCCCGGTCCGGTAGGAAGGTTCATCGCCACCGCGACATCCCGCAGGAAGCTGATATGCTCCTCGTCCGACAAGACACCGATGGGCAGGGCCGGCAGAGTTTCGATGTTCAGCCCGGCGCGTACTCCCAGTTCCAGCGACATACGAAGAATGGACTGGTTGTCGCTAGCTTCGCTGAGTATCACGAAGTCATAGCGCCCCAGCACGGCGTACTGGCTCAGGACTTTGCTGGACGAAGTCTCAACCTGAGCGGCAGCCTCGCCGATCAGGTCGGGGTTATCCTGACCCATGCGGCGGCCCCGGTCGGTGAAATTGGCGAGCATGATGTAAAGCGGCATTAAACAGAACTCATCACAGTAGTTGGAGACATCAATGGCTAGTGTAACACAGGCTTACATACCGAACGAAAAACCGAACGAAAAACGGACTGCAAAAGCAGTCTAGGATACCTGCCGTCCGACCGGTCAGCCCAGGCGATGCTGTTGTGACATCGGCGGGTTGATAGACCGGATATTGGTGCCGTGCTATCATCGGCGCGTCAGCTCAGTCAACTATCAGGCAACTCCCTGTACCAGGCAACCCCGGAGGTTCTAATGGACATCGGCTTGAATATGTCAATTTCCACCAACTCAATTGATATCGCCGACATCGCGGCCAAAGCGGAATCTCTGGGTTTCGAGTCAATCTGGCTGCCGGAACACCCGGTGATGCCAGTCAACCCGGTATCCAAATACCCAGGTTCGCCAGACGGTTCCATACCCGTCGCCATGAGCGACATGGCCGATCCCTACATTGGCCTGGCGCGTGCCTCCGCCGTAACGTCCACCATCAAACTGGGCACCGGAATCAGCCTGATCCCGGAGCGGAACCCGCTGGTGCTCGCCGGAGCCATTTCTACGTTAGACCGCTTCTCTGACGGGCGCTTTCTATTGGGAATTGGCACGGGTTGGTTGCGCGAAGAAACCGAGATTATGGGCGGGGATTTTGATCACCGATGGACCCAAACCAGGGAAGCGATTGAAGTCATGCGCGCGCTATGGACGCAAGACGAGGCGGAATACCACGGCCGGTACTACGATTTCCCGGCCGTTCAGTGCAACCCCAAACCGGCGCAGGAGGGTGGCCCGCCCGTCATCCTGGGCGGCAACGCCCGCAACGTGTTTCGACGCGTGGTTCGTTGGGGCGACGGTTGGATGCCCACCGGCTCTAGTCCAGAGCAAATCGCCGCCGGTCGAGCGGCCATCGACGAGCTCGCTGAAGCATCAGGGCGCGATCCGGCCAGCATCAGCGTAACGGTGTTCGGACAATCCGCCGACCGGGAGTTGATTGAACGGTTTGCGGTGGCCGGGGCGAACCGGGTCATCGTGCGCCTGCCTGATACCACCAACGCCAGCGCACTGGAAGAGCTGGAGAACATCGCCGCGGCGGTGCTGTAGTCCTGCGATGACATCCCAGGGTCGTCCAGTTGTGCTTGCTCCCGGCCAAGGCGAACAATACTCGCCGCCGGGCCACCCTGATGTGGTGCTGAAGGCGGGCGCCTCGGCGACCCTGGGAGCCTATTCCCTGCTGGAGTTCACCGTAGCGGGAAACGGGCCGCCAATGCACGTCCATCACGATGCCGAGGAAGCATTCTACGTGTTGGATGGGGAGATAACCATCCGAATAGGAACTGATTCCATCCAGGCCATTGCCGGCAGTTTCATCCTGATTCCTCGGGAAACGCCGCACACCTTCGATAACGCAAGCGAGCATCCGTCCCGGATGCTGACCATATTCTCGCCGCCGGGATTCGAGCAGTTCTTCCCCCAGGTCGCCGCCCTCCCGGAACCTGCCGGCTCCCCGGAATTCCTGGCAGCGGTGCAAACCATCCGGCGCAAGTTGAACACCGAGCTGGTTACCCTGGAAACCTGACGCAACGCTGTCCGCAAGAAACGCCAATCACCCCGCAACGTGTACTGACGCTGCGGGGTGATTAGGTTAACACATTACGCCTCTTCAATACCTATTGCATTTGGAAATATGATAATCAGTATTACATCTAAACATATAATAATCTGATTCTCAAATAACACGCGGCATATTTTTCGTTAATGTGCGGCTTCAAATAACTGTTTCCCGCATATATCAAGGCGAATAAATCGCACTAAACAGGAATTGTCTACGAAATAATCCACCAACGGCTAGAATATTACCGATTGACCCAATGCTGGAAGTTCCATACACTGCAGGCGCCAAGTCCGCTATCGGCGTGGCCTTGATCATCGAAAATGGTATCTCAACTCTGAAATATCGGAGGGTTCGTATGATAATCTCACGGATGTTACGATTCCCGGCAGTAGCCTTGTTGCTTGCCATAGCCACTACCGTAGTAGTGGTTGCCTGTGGCGAAACGGCGGCGCCTACTGAAGCGCCCGTCGCAACCCAAGCCTCGGACGCCCCGGTCCCACAAGCGCGGGCGACCGACACCCCGGTGCCGGCAGATGCCCAACCAACCCCAACGCAGCGGGTTTCAGTACTGCAGGCTACGCCTCAGGCCACTCTTCCTCCTTCAGAACAAGAAGGCGAGCTGGTTACTAACCGGCTGATTTTAGTTGCCGATCCACCTTCCTTGGAATCCATGTTGGACTGCGAAGTTACCGGCTCCGGTGTTCTCAACTACCGAATGTCGGCCGAGTGGATGGTGGACGCCAGCCGGTTTGATGGTTCATACGAACCCATGCTGTCTACCTCCTGGAGCATCTCTGAAGATGCCCGGACTTGGAATTTCAAGCTCCGGCAAGGTGTACGCTGGCATGACGATTGGGGTGAGTTTACCGCTCAGGACGTGAAGCATTCATTGGGCTACTATACTAGCCCGGCATGCCGCGCATCATATTCTGATTACTTCCGCAGCGACCCTGGCGCGGAAGTCCAAATAGTTAACGACTACGAAGTCAATTTGCATATGCAGCGACGCCCGGCAATTGACTTTGTCTATTGGTATTCCGGCTTTCGGGGAATTCCCCATAGCAGCAAAGCCCAGTGGGATCAAAACTGCCCTAACGGAGAAGCGGATTACGGCGAGGCCGGTTATTGTGCCCAAAGCCGTGATGCTACCGCTAGCAAACCAGCGCGCACCGGCCCCTACGAATTCATCAGTTTTGAAGAAGGTGTCGGCTGGGAATGGGAAGCCGTTAAGTATGACCATTGGCGCGTGAATCCCGATTTTTCGGAGCTTGAAATCAAAGACGTGCGCGAACCCGCCACCCGCTTGGCCATCATGCAGGCCCGCGAAGCCCATATCGGCGCCATCAACCGCGCCCTATTGCAGGATGCGGTTGATAACGGATTGGAAGTCGTTGACAGTACAACCAGGGCAATAACGGCTTTCGCTCTGTTCGGCGGTATGTATTTTGCCACTGGCGCAAAAGGTGTCCCAGCTGACCTGCCAGCTGCGGAACAGCAGGCTATCAAGGAGAGCTACAACATCGTAGCCGCCCGGGACGAGAAAATGCCCTGGAACGAGCCCGGCGAAAGCGGTCGCCTGGTCCGCATGGCAATGAACAAGGCCATTGACCGAGATCAGATTAATGGCGCCATCTACAAAGGCGTCGGTGGCCGGCAGTGGGTTGGCACTCTGGTTCCCGATTTCCCCGGCGGCTACAATCCGGAATGGGAAGACAGCTGGGACGAACTCTATGGCTATGACCCGGAGAAAGCCAAAGAGCTACTCGCCGAGGCCGGCTACCCGGAAGGGTTCTCTTTCCGCATTCCCGTCTTCCCTCTGGGTGGCGTGCCTGAACTCCCGGACCAGATGGAAGCGATGGCCAAATTCTGGACCGAAATCGGTCTGGAGCCGCAACTTGATCCTATTGAATTCTCCAACTGGCGTAACAACTACCGCGGCTTGGATACCGATTGCTGCGTCTATGGTTTCCGCGGACCGGCGGCGCCTATAGACACCCGTGTCCACTTCTACTTCAGTGCCGAGCGGTTCTTTCGCGCTCACAGCACTGACGAAATACAGGAATGGAAGAATCAGGCCCTGCGTTCGCTCAATGAGGCTGACGCCGAAAGATTGTGGCAGAACGTTTCCGACCAGATTTTCAATGACGTAGCCACCATACCGGGCTGGACGATGCCCATCAGCGCTACGGTTGACCCCGATGTGGTAGCCGAGTACGTGTTCCTAGGACCCAACCAAGGCAGCTATATCTACTTGGAGTACGTCAAAGGCGTTCGGGAATAACTAAGCGCCAGGCCCATTGGGGAATAATGGTTGCTCCCTGACGCTATAGCCCGCTATTCGGCATCAGGGAGCAACCTCACCAACCGCAAGGAAACAGTGGTGAATCGCCACAAAGCACTCCAGTTTACTGGGATTACCGGCAAGTAGGGGCAGTACGATGCAGCGTTTCATCATCTTGAGAATTTTGCAGGGATTGCTGGCGGTATTCGTCATCAGCTTGATTGTCTTCGCCCTCTCGCGGGTGGCCGGGGACCCGCTGGCTGCCATTTTGGACGACGAGGCCGGCAAGGAGCAAATCGAGCTCCTTCGAGAAAGCTGGGGTTTGAATGAGCCCCTACATATCCAGTATTTCACCTACATGCGCCGGTTGTTGACTGGCGATTTGGGCGTTTCGTTTAAGTGGGACCGTCCGGTGGTGGAGCTCATTGCAGAAAGGCTTCCGGCGACGGTGCAGTTATCATCATTCGCTTTGTTAATTACCGGGCTAATTGCCTTTCCCATTGGCGTAATGTCGGCGGTGAAAAAGGATTCCTTGTTTGATACCGGCGGGAAAATGTTCGCCATATTAGGGCAGTCTGCACCCACTTTCGCAGTCGGGCTGATTTTGATGTGGATTTTCGCAGTTCAACTGGGTTGGCTGCCCACTTCCGGCAAAGGCGGCATATCACATATGCTGCTGCCCGGTTTCGCTCTTGGCTACTACAACGTGGCCGCCATTATGCGCCTTACTCGCTCCTCAATGCTGGATGTCCTGGATACCGAGTACGTCAAACTAGCCCGCATTAAAGGGATACCAGAGCGGAAGATCATCTGGAAGCATTGCTTCCGCAACGCCCTGATTGTCCCGTTGACCTATTTCAGCCTCATTTTCGCAGTAGTCATCACCGGCTCAGTGGTCATCGAAACCGTATTCGCCTGGCCCGGCCTGGGGCTCATGGTCATTGAAGCCATCAATTCTAAAGACCACATTACCGTGCAGGCTGTAGTAATGCTCTTCGCGCTGTTGTATGTCGGAATTAACATTATTACCGACATCACCTACGCCTACGTTGACCCACGCATTCGTTACGGCTAAAACGCCGTCCGACCTCAAAACCTGGCAGATAAAGCTGATCGCAATGATCCAGATTACCGGAGGAAATGAATAATGGCTGTGCAAGCAGGCGCGCCGGGCGGGCCTACCGGTGCAATACAGGTGACCGTTCCCGCCGCTCGCGGGTTTTCCCCAAGCCGAGCCTGGAGCGAGTTCCGCCGCTTTCCGTCAATACCTTTTTTCATCCTGATTTTCCTGCTGGTTATCCCGGCTATTTTCGCCGACGTGCTGGCTCCCCATAGCCATATTATCGGCGACCTGGACCGGGAACTCGAACCACCGGGCTGGGTTCCCGACCGGGAAAAGAGCCAAATCGTAGTTAGGCGGGCCAAAGACCAGAACTCTGAAATCAGCATTAAAAACGCGCAACGCAATCTGAATAACGGCGTTGCTACGCTGGAAGATGCCAATGGCAACGGCGAGGTCGATATCGGCGAAACGGTGGTGCGTATTGCACCCGGCGGCAGCTGGGAATATCCCTTCGGAACCGACAAACAGGGACGGGACGTGCTAAGTCGGCTGATGCACGGCGCTCGAATATCTTTGGCCGTATCCGTCCTCGCTATCCTGGTGGGCGGAATCTTAGGTACCGGCTTGGGAATGCTGGCAGCTTTCCGCGGCGGCTTCGTTGACGCTTTCGTAATGCGAATTGTAGATATCAAACTGGCTTTCCCATCAATCCTGTTGGCTCTCACACTGGTAGTCGCCATCGGCTCAGGGTTCAGCACTGTCATTATCGTCATCGCTCTGCTACTGTGGGCTCGCTATGCCCGCGTAGTGCGCGGCGAGGCTTTAGCTATTCGGGAACGCGACTTCATTGACCGGGCGCGGGTTGCGGGCGCATCCAATATACGCATTATGATGCGCCATATCTTCCCCAACGTGTTCAACACGGTGATTGTGCTGGCAACGCTGGAAGTAGGGCACGTTATCATCCTTGAAGCTACTCTGAGTTTCCTGGGAGCCGGCATACCCAGACCTAATCCGGCTTGGGGACTGATGGCCGCCGACGGACGCGAAGTCATTACCAGTTCCTGGTGGATTTTCCTGTTCCCGTGCTTGTCCATCGTCTTGACGGTACTGTCGATGAACTTGCTGGGAGACTGGTTGCGGGACCGACTGGACCCCAAGTTGCGGAACGTGTAAGTCTCAAAAACGCAACAACAAAAGAATTCGTCTCGCTGCCTGGATTTTGGCGGTTCTTACCACGAACCGCCGAGCATTCGGAGTTTTCACACTCTGCACTCCAGGCAGCGAGGTTATTAACTCGGTGCTGATTGAACGGGCGAATTGCTAGTCCAAGCACGGAACAGAGCGGCGGCCCTTTTGGGATTGGTTGAGGCGCCGGCCTGCATGCACGACCAATTGAGTGCGTTATTTCGTTACCGGCTTGCCCTCGAATCTATGTATTAGGTTATTCAATACAACAACGACGATGAAATTCCATATTGTGTAGTGCCACGAATCTTCAGCACATAATTCGCCATTACGACTCCGCCAATATGCTAATGTCGTAATAGACTTGACGTGTTTCGTAAAGCAGAACGTTCATGTTGCACGAAACGCCGTGCAACATCCAATGTTGGCCGGTTTGACTGCATCTTCCAAGTTGCATATATTTCCTTAGCCACCCCTGTGGCGCAGGTGGCCGATGTGCGCACCAGGAAACTGGCAGTCAGGTTCCTGGTGCGTGTTCTTGCGGCTACCATTACCCTTATAGGAGCAATCCGATATATGAGCAATCCGATGTCAAACATACCGATCTTGCGGTTCCCAGTCGTTGCGTTACTGATCGCCCTCGCTACCACGTTGGTAGTAGTTGGGTGCGGAGGGACCGGAGAGCCCGCAGCAGAGCCTGTCGCGACTGCGGCGGTCGCTCCCACTTCACCGCCCTCCTCACCGCCCACCGCTGCGGCAACGGCGCCTGCTGCCGGGGGAGGGTCCGCTCCCACACGGCCGTCGTTCGTCGGTTCGACTCCCGTCGCCGACGTGAGGCCGACTGCTGACACGGGCGCTGCCACCGGCGAACTCAAAACCAAAAACCTGATTTTCCTGTTCTCCCAACAAACCCGACAGGGCATCATGGACTGCGACGTCACGGGCAGCGCGACTAGTCAGCATCGGCCGTCGCACGAATTCCTGTTGGACCCCAACCGGTACAGCGGGGCTATTGAACCGCAGCTCGCCACGGACTGGAGCGTATCCGAGGATGGGCGCACCTGGAATTTCAAACTGCGGGAAGGCGTTGAGTTCCATTTCGGATACGGCGAATTCACTGCCGATGACATTGTGAACTCGTTGAATTACTACACTAACCCCGCCTGTGGGGCATCCTACTCGGACTATTTCCGCACCAACCCTCAGGCCGTGCCTGAGATAGTGAGCGACCACGAAATTAACCTGCACATGGGTGTCCGCCCCGAGCTCATTTTTGACTACTGGATTTCTGGATATCGCGGTCTCCCCATTACCAGCAAGGCCCAATGGGATACTGGATGTCCTAATGGTGAGGCAGATTACGAGGCATTCGATACGTCTGCTCACCTGGATGGATATTGTACCGCTGGCGAGCAGAAGTTGCTGGACGAAGGCCCGGCCCGACTTGGCCCATACCAATTCGCCAGTTTCGAGAAAGGTATCGGTTGGATGTGGGAACGTTCCCCGATTGACCACTACCGGGTCGACCCGGACTGGGATACCATAGAAATCAAGATTATCGAAGAGGCGTCAACGCGGTTGGCCTCGATGCTAGCGCGAGAAGCGCAGCTCGCTACCATTGACCGGGCGTTGGTCGGTCAGGCGCTGGACTCCGGATTGGACCTCTCCCAAAGTCAGGTCACTGCCGTCAACAGCATGATGGTATTCGGAGGTATGTACCACTCGACCAAAGAAGGCCCCGAGTTCGCTCCATACTCTGCGGCGTCTTATGACCCTACCGTGCCCTGGGCGGATCGTGGCGATAATGGGAAAAAGGTCCGCATGGCAATGAACAAAGCGATTGATCGCGATGCCATTAGGGAAAATATCTTTGACGGCCAGGGCGACGAAGGGCGTGTGGCCGGGCTCATACCCAGTTCCGAGGCGTTCGGCGGCGAGTATGCCGGCTACAACCCGGCTTGGGAATCGGATTGGGAAGAACTTTACGGCTACGATGTCCAGCGCGCCAGGGAATTGCTGGTTGAGGCCGGTTACCCCAACGGATTCCATGTTCCGATTATCAGCTACACGATGAGCGGATTGCCGGAGATGAAGGATTACGTGGAAGCCATTGCGGCAATGTGGGAAAATATCGGCTTGGAAACCGAAATTAGGGAAATGGAGTTCTCAGCATGGCGGGAAGAATATCGTGGCGCGACCACCACGTGTTGTGTTTACCCGTTCCGCGGATACGCAGAACCCCCTCATCCCACCGTCCACTTTGCCTATAGTCCCGAGCGGTTTATGCGCTTCTACGTGAGTGATACCGCTTGGCAAAACACTTACAACGCACTGAATTCGCTCAACTTCGAAGAGCAGCTGGGCCACTGGCACGCCGTAACCGACGAGTTGTTCTACGATGTGGTGAGTATTCCTTTGCACACGCTTTCGGTTCAGGTAGTCATTGACCCCGAGGTCGTCGCGGAGTACGCCTATCTCGGGCCTTATGGCGGCCAATTCACCGACCTGGAACATATCAGGGGAGTCCGTTACTAAGCCGACGACCCTATCGGAAACCCGAATTAAGACAGCGCTAATATCCTCCGGCCAAACCACCAGTCCTGGTGCGAAGGCCGGAGGGATTTCCTGTATTGGACACCAGGTAAAGTAAGGGAGTCTTTGATGCAGCGGTACATTTTGAGACGATTGGCACAGGGTATCCTCGCCATCTTCGTCATCAGCACAGTGACGTTCGCACTGGCCCGTGTTTCGGGGGACCCTCTGAATGTGTTGCTGCCCGAAGAGGCGTCCGAGGAGCAAATCGCGCTCACCAAGATCGAATGGGGGCTCGATAAACCTCTACATATGCAATACATCCTGTTCCTGGGGAAGTTGGTCCAGGGGGATTTGGGCGAAGCATTGGCTTGGCCCAACACCTCTGCCGGCGAACTGATTATGGAACGCCTCCCCAACACGATTCAGCTCTCCGCGGCCGCATTGTTGGTCAGCGGTTTGATTGCATTTCCGGTGGGTGTCCTCGTAGCAATCAAGAAGGACACATTTATAGACTTCAGCGGGAAAATGTTTGCCATATTGGGTCAGTCCGCGCCCTCCTTCGCGGTGGGACTGATTCTGATGTGGATATTCGCCGTTCAGTTGGACTTCTTCCCCACCTCCGGGAAAGGGGGCATCGAATACATGGTGCTGCCCGCGATAGCCTTGGGCTACTACAACGTGGCAGCGCTGATGCGACTGACCCGTTCGTCCATGCTCGAAGTGCTGGACACCGAGTACGTGAAGCTGGCGCGCATTAAGGGCGTGCCGGAATGGAAGATTGTCTGGAAACACTGTTTCCGTAATGCTCTCATCGTGCCGATTACGTATTTTGGCCTCATCGGAGCAGTGCTAATCACGGGTTCAGTCGTCATTGAGACCGTGTTCGCGTGGCCCGGCCTGGGCGCCTTGGTCATCGACGCGATTTTGTTCCGCGACTATGTCGTGGTGCAGGCCGTCGTTTTGTTGTTCGCGACCGCATTCGTGTGTATCAACATAATGATTGATGTGCTTTACGCTTATATCGACCCTCGAATCCGCTACGGGTAAACTACCCGCGTGTTCGTACCCGTGCAACCACCCGATAGGGGAGGTAGAAAATGGCAGTAGTCGTTACCACACCGGGAATAGCCGCTCCCGTCGACCAACGCCCGCCGAGCCGACTGGCTTCCGGCTTACAAACCGCGCGGCAACTTCCGATTATTCCAACCGCTATCTTGATCGTACTGCTGGTCATCCCCGCAATTTTCGCCAATCAATTGGCCCCCCATAGTCACCGCCTGGGCACCCTGAACGATGCAAAACTGCCGCCGTTCTGGGTTTCAGAAAGTTTCGAGCAGCGTACCGTGGTGCAGCGCCCCGACCGAACCCAGCTGGATACTGTAATCGGAATGTCCAACGCCCAACGGAAAGTCCAGCGCGGTGAGGCCACCTTCATCTCCGGTGGCGAAGATGGCGCGGTCAACCCTGGCGACGTTATCCGGTACCAGGCCAAAGAAGGCGGGTCAACCAAATATCTATTGGGTACCGACAAACAGGGGCGCGACATTCTGAGTCGCATTATGCACGGCGCCCGCATCTCGCTGCTAGTGTCGTCCCTGGCTATCCTGTTGGGCGGCGGACTTGGCACCATATTGGGAATGTTGGCGGCGTACCGTGGCGGCAAAATCGACTCGATTATAATGCGCGTCGTTGACATCAAGCTGGCGTTCCCGTCCATATTGCTGGCCCTGGTGCTGGTTGCTGCGATCGGCGCCGGTATCACCACCGTCATCATCGTGATAGCCGTGTTGCTGTGGGCACGGTATGCCCGCATCGTGCGCGGCGAAGCATTGGCAATCAAGCAGCAGGATTTCATCGACCGGGCGCGCGTATCCGGCGCTTCGAACGTAAGGATTATGATCCGCCACATTTTCCCGAACCTGGTCAACACTGTGGTAGTATTGGCCACACTGGAGGTTGGTCACGTAATTATCCTGGAATCCACTCTGAGCTTCCTGGGCGCCGGCATTCAGGCTCCCAGACCGGCTTGGGGAGTGATGGTAGCAGGCGGCAGAGACCTCATCACAATTGAGTGGTGGATTTTCCTGTTCCCGTGCTTGGCCATCGTCCTGACGGTACTATCAATGAACTTGCTGGGAGACTGGTTGCGAGACCGCTTGGATCCTAAATTGAGGAACGTGTAGTGCTATGACAGCTGTGCAAACCGAAGCCGAAACTATTCTGGAAGTAAAAGACCTTTATACCTACATTTTCACCCGCAACGCCACGGTGAAGGCAGTGGACGGCGTTTCCTTCACGTTGCATAAGGGCGAAACCCTGGGCATCGTGGGAGAATCGGGTTGCGGCAAAACCATGACGGCGCTGTCGCTGCTGCGATTGGTGCCCCGCCCGGCCGGTAAGATTGTCGGGGGCGAAGTAATCCTGAATGGCGAAGATGTCCTGCTGAAAAGCGAAGACGAGATGCGCGACGTTCGCGGCCGCCAAATCTCCATGATTCTGCAGGACCCGCAGACCTCGCTGAATCCGGTGTTCACCATTGGCAACCAGTTGCGCGAGGCCCTGGGGATTGCCCACAAGGAAAACAAACGGTCAATGTTGGGCAGAGCGGTTGGCGCCCTGCGTTCCGTCAACGTGGCCGCTCCCGAGCGTCGCCTGGACGACTATCCTCACCAGATGTCAGGGGGAATGAAACAACGCGTAGTCGGCGCCATCGCGATGTCGTGCGAACCCGGTGTAATCATTGCCGACGAACCTACCACCGCGCTTGATGTCACCATCCAACTTCAGTACCTGCGGCTGTTGAAAGACATTCAGGCGGAGACCGGACTGGCCATCATCTTCATCACCCACGACTTCGGTGTGGTGGCGCGGATGTGCGACCGAGTGGCGGTGATGTACGCCGGGCGCATTATCGAACAAGGGAATGTGCGCGACATTTTCAACGCACCGTCGCATCCTTATACGCAGGCGCTGATCAACTCCGTGCCCAAGCTGGAAGAGCGGGTTGACCGGTTGTACTCCATCGACGGGCAACCGCCGCTGTTGTCCAACTTGCCTGAGGGTTGCCGGTTCGCGCCGCGTTGCGTTTATGCAGCCGACCAATGCTACGAAGCCTATCCCCCGTCTGTCGAAAAGATAGCCGGGCATTACGCTGATTGCTGGGCGTTGGATGAAAGCTGGCAAGGAACCGCAATCTCCGAATTCGTTGCGCCTACTGGCACTGCTGGCTAGGCTGACTCCGACCTGGCAGACCCCACAATCAATCCTGAGGAGGAACGATTACTCATGGTAGTCGCCACCAATGAAAACCTGCTGGAAGTACGAGGACTCAAGAAATACTTCCCGGTTACCAAGGGCCTAATCATGATGAAGACTGTCGGCTACGTGCAGGCGGTCGATGGCATTTCGTTCAACATCAAGCAGGGAGAAACCGTCGGACTGGTCGGTGAATCCGGCTGCGGTAAGACGACAACCAGCAAGTTGTTGCTGCGTCTGGAAGTTCCTACCGAAGGCGAGATCCTGTTGGAAGGGCAAGACATCAGCGGCTTCCGCGGCGCTCAGTTGCAGGAATATCGCACCACGGTGCAAGCCGTGTTTCAGGATCCGTGGTCGTCCCTGAGTCCTCGGATGCGAGTCCGCGACATCGTGGCCGAACCGCTGATCGTCAACCGGAACGTTACGACCGTTGAAAAGAACGAGCGCGTCGCTGAGGTGCTGAACCAGGTTGGACTGCACCCGGAGCAAGCTAACAACTATCCCCATGAGTTTAGCGGTGGGCAGCGTCAGCGTATCGCCGTGGCGTCCGCGTTGGTCTCTTACCCGAAGTTGATTATCCTGGACGAACCGGTATCGGCGCTAGACGTGTCGATTCGGGCACAGGTGATGAACCTGCTCAAAGACCTTCAGGAACAGTACAACGTCAGCTACCTGTTGATCGCCCACAACCTGGCCACCGTGCGTTACATGGCCCACCAGACGGCGGTAATGTACCTCGGTCAAATCGTTGAATACGCCGAGACCGAGGAGTTGTACGAAAACGCCCTGCACCCGTACACCAAGGCGCTGTTCTCAGCGGCGTTGCCGTCCCATCCTGACATGATTCGCGAGGACATCGTGCTGCAAGGCGAGGTGCCTTCACCCATCAACCCGCCCACCGGGTGCCGGTTCCACCCGCGGTGTCCCTTTGCGATGCCGCAGTGCTCGGAGGAAGTGCCCGTGGAGAAGGAAGTATCTCCCGGCCACCGGGTGTCCTGCCACCTGTATTAGCGCCACGGGTAACATACCCGCGATCTAGTACGCCGCTGCAATCAGTGATTGCAGCGGCGCATTTTCCGCCTTAAACCGGATTGGCCATGCCGGTTCACTCGATGGCGTAGACACTGCCGTTGGCGGTGCGGACAATCAACAGGCCACCGATTACGGTCGGGGGAATCTTGATGGAATCACCCAAGGGTAGTTTCCAGTCCAGAGCGCCGGTAAACCGATCCAACGAGTACAAATTGCCTGAGTCGTCCCCAAACAGCAACCGGTCTTTTACTACTACGGGTGAAGCCCAGATTGCATCGTCGGCGGTGAACGTCCAGTTCAGGCTGCCGTTAACAGGATTTATGGCGTACATATTGTGATCGTGGCCGCCGACGTACAAACCCTGTTCTGGAGTTTCCTGCTGGGCAAATTGTTGTTCGGTCTCGGTAGTTTCGGCCAGCGCCGGGCTGCTTTTGATTCCCGATAACGGGTTGTCCGGCGTAAAGCGCCAGAGTCCACCCTGCTGCCCTTGAGGACGGGGTACGCCGGGCACCTGCCATAGCCAGAGTTGAGCCCAGACCTGTTTGAATTGGTACAACCCCGGTATCTCACGGTTGCGGGCATTGATGGCGTACAACTGGCCGCCGGCAGCGAAATACGCTCGCTCGCCGTCGGCCGACACCACCGCCGAGCCGGTAACGCCGCGCGGCGTTCGGTATCGGAACCACTCTTGACCGGTTCGAGCCGCCAGAATGTACAGGATTCCTTTGTCATCACCAACCAATAGTTTACCTTCGTGAACAGTTACGGCCGCGCTCGCGTTGCTATCCAGTTGCTTGCTCCAGATCAGGGCTCCGTTGACGGCATCCAGGGCATAAACCCAGCCCTCGCCCGAACTGATGTATACCAAACCCTGTGACAGCACCGGCGCCACTTGGACCGTGTCCTCCGCAGTGAAACTCCAAAGAGGGTCGCCGTTGAGGGCGTTCCAGCCGCTGACAGTATGATCGGTGCTGCCAAAATACAGGTATGACTCATACACAACCGGGGCCCCCGTGATGCGCCCGGAGGTGTCTCCTTCCCATCCTTCACGGATTTTTCCAGTGTCTGCTGCCAGGGGATATACGCCGTTGGCAGAACTCAGATAGATGTTGGTGCGTTGTGCCACCGGCTCCGCGTTCAATGGTTCATTGACGAATGAATCCCATTTGATGTTACCTGCGGGCGGAGGTGGCCCCACCTCCACGTACCTGCTGTGACGCAGGTCGCGACCCGCCACTGACCAGCTGCCCGGGCCGCTGTCGATGGTCAGTTTGGATTGCGTATTCCTCAAGAAGACCACCGGGTTCGGTGCAAACGGGTAGTTCACCCAAACCACGAACACAATGAACAGGGCAACGATGCTGGACAGGAAGATGCGGCGCAACGACAAACGACGGGCGATCCAGTTGCGCCGCCGGCGTTGCGCCCACGGTGGGAGCCGCACAATCACCCCGGTGCAACGATCACAGCGCGCGCCAACCCTTTGATCCGGCTGGCCGCAATATGGGCATTCCAGTAACAAGTGATCGTGGAACAGCCCATCGTCGTCTGCGACATCCAGCACTGCGGTTTGGTTTGAACCGGCGTAGACGCCAGGGTCTGCCGCCGCAGGTGCGTCCGGTAAATTTCTGGCGCCGGCAGCAGTGAAGACAGGCTCTGTTTCCTGCGGCGGCGATGGCATAGGTGGCGGTTGGGGTGGCAGCTCGGTTGCGTCCGGGGCCGGAGCGCCAGCGTTGTTCAGAATTGGTGGGTCTGCTGCGGCTGACTCAACAGACGGCGGCAGCTGCGATATTTGGTCCGCCAGCACCGCGGTTTCGTCCGGGACACTAACAGCGCGTGATGCATCGTCGTACAATTCCTCGTCAGTAACCAACGCATCCTGGTCGTGAATGAATTCGCCTGACCGAGGACCTATTTCAGTACGATCAGGAACCACGGGATCGGTGGGAGCATCTCCGGAGCGGCGAGTAAATCGTCGGAATATGTCCTTGAATCCTGGCATGGTTATCGCATCAACCGGGGTGGGCTAATCGCCCGCCAAGCGTGTGGGTAGGTTAACAGACTGTGCATCTCTGAAACCGGAGCACAAGGGAACCGGGGCACAAGCGCAGGTTTGCGGATTTGCACCGCCAGCGTAGATTATGTGTTCTGGGCACATCTGATGGGTGGAGTCGGAACGCGCGTGTTAATGTTGCGAGCCCGGTGTAGCACGCACAACATCCATTATAGTCGCCGCAGGTGTTCCCGGAGGCTCTAAAACGGGCTCCATCGTAAAGACCTTCCAAACGATGCACATTCTAACAATGGGAGGTCGGCAAACTCAACTTACGCCTTTTGTATTGGTGGCAGGTATCGAGGACAATCGCCTCGGCCACCCAATTTTCGCCTGACACCCGGATGTCATCAGCACCGATGCCGGCGCGGTTGACATACCGCGGGCGAACGCACCTCCCAATAATGTGGCGACGTCGCAATCGAATCGCCAGACTGTGGCCGGACGGACCGCCCAGGCCGGTCGGCTTACCGCGTACCCTTTAGTATGATCCCCCGGCCGGCCGTTGTATCCCCAATGGCGCACGGTCAGAAATTCAGTTAGTGAACCGGGTTCAGGAAATTCGGCAGCGAGGTCCGTTTCAGCCCAAAAGCCCTCCGTTTGGCCATTTCGTTCCCAACTGTATGCGAATATACGGTGGGCATCCAATAGACAGGCTTGCGGTTCCCAGCAGTCATGTGACATGGGAAGGCGTGCGAATGGTTCCCCGTAGAGCAGGCGCGCCGTCAGCGCGGTGGTCCGGTGGGGCACCAGTTGCTTGAGGAATACGACGCCCCGGCGGTAGCCGCCCGAACTCAATCGCTGTCGCACGTAGAATCTGAAGTTGACTTGTACAAATCTCGTCGGCCAGGTCGAAACGCCGAGTACCCGCAGGTTGGAGACCGTGAGACCCACCGCGCTGACGAACGCATTGCCGTCGAACCGGTCAATCTCGAGGCCTGGTGGGAGCAACCGAGTGAGTGCGCAGTCATCAGCCGGCCAGGAAAGCAGGGCCAAATTTTGCCAGTGGGCGGTTATGAAACCGGGCAATGGCATCGTTAACGGAGAATGCTGAAACGGAGAATGCCGATGTTACGCGCACACCGCTATTGCTCGCGCTCGGCGAGGCGTCGCTCCAAGCGACGCTGCTGCAAAGAGATGGTCAGGTCGCCGCGGGTTCGTTCCAGCACTCCCCGCATGGCATCGGTGCTGCGGCGCAATCCGCCGGTTACGGCCTCGGGAAAATCGACGGTCACCAGAATCCCGTAAATCTCATCCATCAGTTCCATGAACTCTTCGCAACGGCCAATGTCGTCGCTGCGCAGGGAGTCCAGGATGTAACGCCGGAGTTCTCCGATCACCTCTGCCATGCCGTTGAGATACGCCGGCGGATCGACTCCCAGCTTTTCGGCATCGGGGATCTCGCCACCGGAAATAACAGCCAGCGTTATGTTGGCTTCCGTAAATTCCTTGCGGGCGTCAGATAGGAAACCGGCGTAGTAAATCTCAGGATTGTCGGTGCGAATACGGTCGGTTTCCGTCAACAATCCGGATGCTTCCAAAATCAGACGCGAGGCCTCGGAAAAGTCGTTGCGATGCACCGCCCGGATGGCATTGGCCGAGTTGCGGATGACCTGCCTGGAGATAACCAACGCCTGTTCCCGGGCCTGATTCCGCGCGGTCAACTGGTCAACGGCGGCGGCCGACATGGCTGCCAGCTTTGAGCTGTAGCGGGTTGGCATCCGGGATGCGACCTAAACCCGTCCGCCGGCGGCCCGAATCGCGTCCGTAAGCGCAGCAGCGGCGGCTTCCGGGTCCGGAGCGCTGCCCACCGCGGCGGTTACGCAGATTGCGTCGGCCCCAGCCTCAACCACCGGCCCAACGTTGGCCGCTGTAATGCCTCCAATCGCTACCAGAGGCACCTGAGCGGCGGCGCGGGCCTGTTTCAGGCGCTCCGGCCCCTGCGGGTTGCGTATCATCGGCTTGGTGGTTGTAGTGTACATTGCGCCGAAGGCCACGTGGTCAGCGCCCATCTGCTGCGACTCGATGATCAGGTCGGGGTCTCGATTGGAACGACCCAGCACTTGCCCGGGCGCAAGGATTTTGCGGGCTTCAGCGACCGGCAAGTCGGTTTGTCCGACGTGTAATCCCACATGGTCAGGGCCGATGGCGGCAGCGAGGTCGGCGTGGTCGTTGATAATCAGCAAAGCGTCGTTGGCCGCGCACAAATCGCGCAGAGCAGTCGCCAGCGGCAGCTGCTCCCCCTTGTCACGCAGCTTGTCGCGCAGTTGCAGCATACGCGCCCCACCGTTGATGGCGGCTCGGGCGATTTCCATTGGGTCGCGCCCGCCCGTAACTTCGGGGTCGATAATTACGTAAAGACCTCGTATACGATCCGCCTGGCTGCGGCGGAGGGCGGCCCCCATGCGTTGGGAGGCGTCATGCAGGGAACGCCTCAACTGCTGGGCAGCGTCTCCGGGTATCTCGCCAGCCAACTCCAGCAGGCTCAGAACGTTGTCGGCCGCTGTCGATTGCGTGATGGCATCGTTGTAGCCGGCGGGCTGGGCTGCTCCCACGGGCGCGGGCAGCGGGTCGCTGAACGTGCTGGTCAACCAGCCAATTTCGCCGCCCATCAGTCCTTCGGGCATGGCGTCAGAAGACCTGAGCCCCTCCAGGAGACCAACCAGTACAGGCAGCAATTCGGTCGGATGGCGGTGAGCGGCATCGGTCATACGTCTATTCCTTTGGGAGTTTCACCGCTGCGGGCGGCGTCGATGGATTCTCGGACGGTGGCGGGCATTTCGACGCCGTGTCTCTCAAAACTGGCTTCAACATTGCGCCCGATGTTGCGTGGATCGCTGTAGTAGTCCCGGTTGCCAACGGACCCGGGGGTTGATTCGTGGACGCCGGCGGTGGTTTTGCCCATCGCGAAGGACGACATCCGCCGTTGCATCCGGTCACTGCCGCACCCGTCGCACGCCGGTTCGATTGGAGTATTTATGGAACGGACGAAAAAGGACGACACAGCCTGGCACTGTTGGCAGCGATATTCGTAAATGGGCATGATGACTAGTCGTCGGGGTGCGCTATTTCGTGCCGGTGCTCGTGGAAATCGGGCGTAACCTGGCCGCCCATTGCTTCGTCCATTCGGCCCAGATGAGCGTCAATGCTGCCGGCGTGCTGGTTGTCCAGATCGGCCGTTGAGTTGTCAGGCATCCAGTTCAGGCTATCGCCCCACGACCGGTGGAAGGAGAAACCGGACACCAGTCTCGTCAGGTCGTTGGCGCCGCATCCCTTGCACTCCAAACCGTCGGCGGGAGTCCAACTGTATATCAAACGGGCCTGGCGTTGACCGCACCGGTCGCAGCGGAATTCGTGAATAGGCATCGTGTCAGCTTTCTCAAGTCTGGAACAGGCTCAAGTCTGGAACAGGCTCAAGTCTGGAACTGGAAATTGACGCAATTGTAGCATAGTCCTCGCAGCCTTCCGGAACAGTTTACCAACCGCAAGCGGGGGTGTGCTGATGTATAATGCGACCACATCGCACCGGCTTACGCCCGGCTCGCCAGGCGAATTGCAATCTCAGGACGGGGGTGCCCGATGTCCACCAACAGCCAAATGTCGATGTCAATGTCCTTTGGCGCGGCGGGCCGAACCACCCCGCTGCTGCTGTTGATTGACGGTCATGCGATGGTGCACCGTTCCTACCGGGCAATCAGCGTCAATCGGAATCTCACCGTTTCCACCACCGGAGAGGATGTAACCGGCGTATACGGCTTTGCCAGCGTGTTTATCAGAGCGTTGAACGAGTGGCAGCCGACGCACGTAGCCATCACGTTCGACACGCCGGCGCCAACGTTCCGGCACGAACGGTTCCCCGCATACAAGGCACAGCGCCCACCGACGCCCCCCGAGTTGCGTGGGCAGTTCGACCGGGTCAAAGAGCTGATGCGCACCTTTGCCGTGCCGGTATACGAGCTGGCCGGATTTGAAGCCGACGACCTGCTCGGCACCCTGTCCAAACAGGCCGAAGCATCCAATGTGGAAACCATCATCCTCACCGGCGACCGCGATACTTTCCAGTTGATTTCGCCCCTCATCAGGATCGATTTGGCCAGTAGCGAACGGGACCGCCGCATCGTTGACGAGGTGGAACTGGCGGAGCGCTACGGTGGCCTGACGGCAGCCCAGCAGCCGGATTTCAAGGCACTGGTGGGGGACAAATCAGACAACATCCCCGGTGTGCCGGCCGTCGGCGAGAAAACCGCCATCACTTTGCTGAACGCTTACCAGACGCTGGAAGGTATCTACGAACACATCGACGACATACCGCAAAAGCGCATCCATACCAACCTGGTCGATAATCAGGACGCTGCCTTCGAGTATCAAATTCTGACCACCATCCGCTGCGATGTTCCGGTAGAATTGGACCTGGATGCCTGCCGGTTTGGCCGCTACGAACGCGCCGACGTGGTTTCCCTGATGACCGCTCTGGAATTCCACACCATCGTCGGGCGCGTGCCTTCCCCGGACGCACCGTGGGAAACGGCTGATACGGGTCAGAGCAGAGACTCAACGCCGGCGCAGCAATCGACTGCCGCTGCCTCCGCTCCCCCGGACGGCGATTATCGAGTGGTAACCACTGAGGCCGAGCTTGAGGCCATGATTGCCGCTCTGCGGAAGGCGGGCGCCTTTGCCTTCGATACCGAGTCCAGCAGCACTGATGCCATGAACGCAGACCTGGCGGGCCTCAGCTTTGCCATTGCCGGCGGGGTCGCCTGGTATGTACCCGTGGGCCACGCATCAGGCGAGCAATTGCCGCTGGAGAACGTAATGGCGAACGTGCGCCCGTTGTTCACCGAGGCCGGATTCCAACGCAGCGCCCACAACGCCAATTACGATTTGACGTTGCTGACCAACTATGGCATCGACCCTTATGGCGTCATCGACCATGACACGATGATTGCTGCTCACCTGCTGGGCAAACATCGCCTTGGCCTCAAACCGTTGGCGCTGGAAGTGCTCGGCACGGAAATGACCAATATCACCGACCTAATCGGCAAGGGCGCGCGCCAGAAAACTTTCAACGAAGTGGACATCGCGGACGGCGCGCCCTATGCCGCCGCCGATGCAGACTGCACATTCCAATTGCGCGAACACTTTGAGAAACCGCTGGCGACGCAGGGACTGACGGCGTTAATGTCCGACGTGGAACTGCCGTTGATTCCCGTGCTGGTGGAGATGCAGCGCGCGGGGGTGAAACTGGATTCCGGCATCCTGCACGAGATGTCCCGCGACTTGCACACCCAACTGGAACAAATTCAGACGGACTTGTTCCAGACCATTGGGCACGGCGTCAACATCAACTCGCCCAAGCAGTTGAGCGATTTGCTATTTAGCGAACTTGGTCTGCCCACCACACGCCGCACCAAGTCCGGTTATTCCACCGATGCCAACGCCCTTGAATCCCTGAAAGGAATGCACCCGGTCGTCGACAAGATTCTCGACTACCGGCAGGTAACCAAGTTGAAATCGACTTATGTCGATGCGTTGCCCGAGATGGTAAACCCTCGCACCGGTCGCATCCACACGTCTTATAACCAGACCGGATCGGCCACCGGGCGCATGAGCAGCAGCGATCCCAATCTGCAGAACATTCCGGTTCGCACCGAACTGGGACGGCAGGTGCGGCGTGCCTTCGTCGCCGATGCTGATTGCCAGTTGCTGTCAGCTGACTACTCGCAGATCGAATTGCGGGTGTTGGCGCATCTCTCACAGGACGAGTCGCTGCTGGATGCGTTCCGCCGGGGCGAAGACATCCACGCGGCCACGGCCAGCCAGATGTTCGGCGTGCCGCTCAACGAGGTGGACTCCGACCAGCGGCGGATTGCCAAAATACTGAACTTCGGCGTTATCTACGGCCTCGGCCCTTATGGCATCTCGCAGCAAACCGGATTCAGCCGGGAAGAGGGCCGGCAATTTATCGACACCTACCTGGCCCGCTACCCCGGTATCAATGGGTATCTGGAGTCGGTCAAGGAAAACACGCGCCTCACCATGTACGCCGAGACGCTGCTGGGCCGTCGCCGTTATCTGCCGGATATTCAGTCTACCAACCACAACGTCCGCGCCGCCGCTGAGCGCATGGCCATCAATATGCCCGTGCAAGGCACCGCCGCTGACATTATGAAGAAGGCAATGATCAATGTGCGCGCCCGCATGATTCGCGACCGGATGCGCTCCCAGATGATTTTACAGGTGCATGACGAGCTGGTCTTTGAGGTGCCGGGCGATGAGATGGGTACAATGACCGCCTTGGTGCTGGATGAAATGCCGGCCGCTCTGGAATTGGACGTTACCCTTAAAGTAGACGTCAAGTCGGGCTATTCATGGGGCGATTTCTGAACCCCCAGCTGTTTTTATCGGACGTATTTTTCATTTGGAGGGACTGGTTCATTGGAACTTTTGCGCAGCCTGATTTTTGTACCCGGAAACCGGGTCAACATGCTGGAACGGGGGCTAGGCTTCCCGGCGGATGTGGTTATGGTTGACCTGGAAGACTCGGTTCCGCCGGGGGAAAAGGCCGCGGCTTGCGAGCTGGCCGTTGAATGGGTGCCACGCCTGGCCGCTGCCGGCAAAAGAGTTATGGTGCGGGTGAATTCGCTGGATACCGGGCTCACCAGCGGCGAGCTGGCTGCCATCGTCTCTCCGGAGTTAGCCGGCATCAGCATCGGAAAAGGTGATACCGCCTGGGACCTGCAACAGGTTGATCGGCTGCTGGAACCACTGGAGGCCAGGGCTGGCGTCGCCCCAGGCAGCATCAAGGTTATTCCCTGGATTGAAACTGCAATGGCTATCGTCCATGTTTACGACATGGCGCGCGCTTCACGGCGCATCTCCGGCATCGCATTCGGCGCCGAAGACTACACCAATGACATGGGTGTTATTCGCAGCGATTTTGGCGAAGAGTGCTACTACGCGCGCTCCGCCGTGGCGGTGGCAGCCCGCGCCGCCGGTGTTGCTGCGCTGGATGGCCCTTTCGTCGGTTTTCGAGACCCTGAGGGATTGCGAACCGATGCCAACAACGCCCGGCAGATGGGATACACCGGCAAGTTCGCAATTCATCCGGCGCAAGTTGACATCATCAACGAGACATTCACACCCCATGCTGACGATGTCGCCTACGCCCGACAAGTAGTCGCTGCGTGGGAAGAGGCTGAGGCGGCAGGTCGGGGATCGCTGTCTATCGATGGGCGCATGGTTGATGTGCCGGTGGTGAAACGGGCGCAGAACCTGTTAGCCCTGGTCGCTGCAATCGACGCTCAAACCGCCGGAAATCCCGGCGTATGATCGAATTAGCCCCGGATACCATGCGGTCTTCCGGCCGGTGGGTTATTCGCTGATGCCACCCGACCGTATCATCCTGTCCGGTATGCAGTTTTACGGGTTCCACGGTGTCAATCCCGAGGAGCGTCGCCTCGGGCAACCCTTCGTGGTAGATTTGGAAGTCGAGCTGGACTTGCAACCGGCCGGCGACTCCGACCGTCTGCAAGATACCGTCAGTTACACCCACCTCTACCGCGTGGTAAAGGCCGTGGTCGAAGGCGAGCCAAGGAATCTTCTGGAAACCGCCGCCGCTGCCATTGCCAATGGTGTTTTTGAGCAAAACCCGGCGGTATGCGGTGTACGAGTGCGGGTGCAGAAGCCGCGCCCGCCAATAAAAGGTTCGGTTATCGAGTCGGCCGGCGTCGAGATATACCGCCGGCGCGGAGCTTGATTTGAAGCTATTGCCGACGATCCACTATGGGCATTGCGCCAGATTAATCATCTAAACGAAAGGGGTTAGCCATGACTGCCAACGATAATTTATCCGACCCCAACATCGCCCGCGATTTCAACGATGCGACCAAGTTGCAGTATATCAACCTGAACAATAAACCGCCGCTATACAAGATTTACCCTGAGCTGCGCGCGATCCCGCTGCCGGCCGTGGCTGAGCAACCAGGTACAGCAATGCACACCCTGGACGCCATACGCGGCGATTCGCCAGGCACGAACCCGCTCACGTTGGAAAACCTGGCCAGCCTGTTGTATCACTCCGCGGCAGTTATCAAGCGCGCGCAACTGCGGGACGGCGAGGTGCATTACCGGGCTGCAGCATCGGCCGGCGCACTGTATCCAACCGAGGTTTATGTAGTTTGCGGGGACCTGGACGGCCTCCGCGCCGGTGTCTACCATTTCAATCCTCGAGATTTCACGCTGGCCCGATTGCGAAACGGTGATTTGCGCCGGTGGCTGGGGGCTGCCTCGGGCAACCACGCCGCTTATCCGGCGACTCTGGTATTCACCACAGTGTTCTGGCGGAGCGCCTGGAAGTACCGCGAGCGTGGATATCGCTATTGCTATTGGGATTTGGGCACCGTTGCGGCCAACTTGCTGGCCTCGGGCAACGCCGAGGGTGTGCCCGTGGCGCTGCGGTGCGGTTTTGTGGACCGCCTGGTTGGCGGTTTCCTGGGGCTTGATGGCCTTGACGAAGCACCATCTATGCTGGCCTCGTTGGGAACGCCGGACGGGCAGTTGCGGGTCGGTTCCGGGGACGTGCCCGGAATACTTCCGCAAACCAGCAATGACCTTCAAGCCGGCGCGATTGAATACCCGTTGTCGCGCCAGTTGCATTTCGCATCGGCATTGCGGACGCGCGAAGACACGGCGCTTTGGAATGCCGCCGGGGCCCCGGCAGACTCTGGGCGGGATGAACTGGACGGGACGGGAGAAGGGTTCAGGCCGTTGCGCTCCGGAACTGACGGCAATTTTCAGGCGGGGATCGACCTTAACGCCTACCCGTCCACCACCTTGGGTGAATGCGTCCGTTCCCGAGGGTCTACCCGTAGATTTAGCTCTGAACCCATACCGTGGGAGGCGTTTCGTAGCGTAATAGACGCGGCGGCGCATGGTCTGGACGAAGCCGGCGTTTACTGCGGCGCTGGCCCGTTGCTCAACCTGTACATCATAGTCAGCGCCGTGGAGGGTATGACGCCGGGCGCATATTACTACAATCGCTTTTACAACGGGCTGCGGCTGCTGAAAGCTGGCGATTTCCGCGATACTGCCGGCCACCTGGGTTTTGAGCAGGCCCTGCCGGCTGATGCCGCCGCCGTCGCATTCATTACCGCCGATCTTGAATCGGCCCACCGCCAGTTCGGTCCTCGGGGTTACAGAGTGGTGCAGACTGCCGCCGGCCTGCTGGGCGGGAGGCTGTATCTCGGTATGCACTCGGTTGGGATGGGGGCCACCGGGCTGACCTTTTACGACGACACCGTTATCGACTTCTTTTCGCCTCACGCCAACGGTCAGGATGCGGTTTTTGTAGTGCCCATGGGCGTGCCCCACGAACGCAATCGGGTACGCCCGTTCCGGTCCAGAACCGCCGTCGGCCTGGATGCCCGAGCGAGAGGCGCTGGGCAGACTTCCTGACCGGCGACATTCTACCGCCCTGCGCCACGCGTATCGGGGATTGCTCGCTATTCCCAGTCCCGGTTTTCGACACGCGGGAATTGCTACCCTATTCGTTGAAGTTGCGCGTTGGTTGGGCTCGGTTGACGGCACTCCGACGTTGGCCGGAGGCTGTAGATTCCAACTTACGCAGGCGGGACAGGTTTTTATGGGCAATAATGTTGGTCGGTGAAAGTCGGCATAGCTCCTCAAGGACACGGCCGGCTTCGGCGTAATCGCCCAATTCCATCAGTGCTTTGGCGAGGCGGTTGCCGGTTTCACAATCTTCAGGGAATAGTTCGAGAATGGCCCGATTCACCTCGACGGCGCGCTCCCAATCTCCGCTCAACGCCAGTTTGACGGCTTCTTTGCCGAGATTTATCCTGACCCGAGCGCCCCCGGTCTTCGCACCCGGTGGAATGACACGGTTTCGCGTAATGTCGTTCGTCATCATCAGCGTGATACCCCTTACTGACAAAATTGAGAAATCAAAAAGATTGATATTGGTATATCTATTAGAATTACACCAGTGTATACGTGTAGATCAATCGCCGGTCGGTGCAGATTTAAGCGGGTTTGGCAGTTTTCGGCTCTGGTTCCGGAGGGCTCGCGACATCTACGACGCTGGATGCCATCGGCTGGACGCCATTGAAAGAGCGCGAACGGACAAACATTGACACCGTTCAGGACGCGGCGTGGTGACGGTCCTGATAAACGCGCGTGAACCATCGCCAGCGCACGACCAGCAGGTCGCGCAACGTGCGCCATCCGTCGCGGACGGGACGTACCTTGCTCTCAGTTCGGTAGTGCCATTCGATGCCTACTTCGCCAATCGATAGCCCCAGGCGGCGCGCCAGAAAAAGCAACTCGGCGTCAAAGGCGAACCCGTCCAGCGTCTGCAATGGGAACAGGGTTTGGGCTGCGGATGCGTTGAACACCTTGAAACCGCATTGGGTGTCTGAGATGCCCGGCACCGCCAGGAATTGCGTCATCGCGTTGAATAGTCTGCCCATGAGCCAACGCCCTAGTGGTTCGCCAATGCGACGCGCGCCCGGAGCCTCACGGGAGCCAATGACAATATCGGTGGTGGGCGCTCGTGGCGGCAACAACGTTTCGAGAAGCTCAATGGGCATCGACAGATCGGCGTCGCACAGAAAGCGGTGTTGCCCCTTTGCCGCCAACATCCCGTGTTTTACGGCGGAGCCTTTGCCGCGGTGCGGGAGGGTGAGCAAGCGCAAGTTCGCGGTGTGGATGGCAGAGTCCCGCACCACTGCCGCCGTGTCGTCCTCGCTACCGTCATCGCTGACGATGATTTCCCAGTCGTAGGACTGACGGCTCAAATACGCGGCAACCTTAACCAGGGTGTCCGGAAGCCGGTCCTCTTCGTTGTAGGCCGGGATTACGACCGAGAGGTAGCAGGTAGACATCCCGGGCGGCCGGCTGGCTGGCTAACTGGCGAGGTCCAGCTGGAAGCCCTCGTGCAGCAGGCGCACCGCATCGTGGGCCCGTTGCTGGTTGATTATGCACGAGATTCGGATTTCCGATGTCGTAATCATATCGATATTGATGCCACCGTCGGCCAGAATTCGGAACATCCGAGAGGCGTATCCCGGTGTGTTTTGCATACCGGAACCCACCACGCTGACCGACGCCAGAGTGTCATCACTGATGATTGTTGCCGCGCCCACGGCGGGTTGCAGCCGTTCGATCTCCCTCAGGGCGCGCGACAGGTCGGTGGTGGCCACCGTGAAGCTGATGTCGGTGGTCATGCGGTCGGCGCTGGTGTTCTGCACAATGGTGTCGACGCTGATGCCGGCCGATGCCAGGGGTTCGAACAACGCCGCGGCCACGCCGGGCTGGTCCGCCACGCCTTGCACGGTCACTTTGGCAACGTTGGTTTGATAGGCGATTCCGGTTACTTTGATACGGTCTTCCATGTTCTCGTCATCCGGTGTCGCGTGGATCAGGGTGCCGGGGGCGGCGCTGAAGCTGGACGCCACGTAGATAGGGACATTATAAACGGCGCCCAATTCGATTGACCTGGGGTGCATCTTGGCGCCGGCGGCAGCAAGTTCGAGCATCTCTTCATAACCAACGCCGGTGAGTTTTCGGGCGCCGGCGACGACCCGTGGGTCGGCGGTGTATATTCCCTCAACGTCGGTATAAATGTCGCAACGGTCGGCGTCAAGCGCGGCGGCCAGTGCAACGGCGGTCGTGTCCGAACCGCCTCTCCCCAGTGTCGTAATGTCTTCGTCGGGCGTCAAACCCTGGAATCCCGCTACGATGACCAAACGGCCGGCCGCCAGCTCGCGCCGCACTCGGTCGGGGTCAACTGCGCTGATGCGCGCCTTACCAAAGGTGTTGTCGGTGCGAATACCGGCTTGCGCCCCGCTGAGGCTGATGGCGTCGTAACCGAGGTTGCGCAGGGCCATCGATAGCAGGGTAATCGACACCAGCTCGCCGGTGGACAGTAGCAGGTCAAGCTCGCGCGGGTCGGGTTCCCGGGCGACGGTTTGCGCCAGCTCGATCAATTCGTCGGTGGTGTCGCCCATCGCAGACACCACGGTTACAACCTGATGCCCGGCATCGTGTACATCAGCCAACCGCCGCGCGACGTTGACGATTTTTCCCGCGTCGGCAACCGAGCTACCGCCATATTTGTGAACGTACAATGCCATCTGGCAAATCGCAAACGACGACCTGGTCAGTCGTTGGACGAAAGGGATACCACGTGTGCGCCCAGCTCGGACGGGCTGGTAACTTCGACCCGACCATCTACGCCGCACAATCGGGCCGCGTCGAACATTTCGTAGGCCACCGTCATGGCGCGCTCCTGAGTCAAAGCCATGATGGCGCTGCCGCTGCCCGACAGGAAAACACCCAACGCGCCGGCGTCGCGAGCTGCTGCAAAAATCACTTTCATCGGCGGAAAAATCGTTTCGCGGTAGGGCTGATGCAGGCGGTCCTGGGTAGCAATTTTCAGGTATTCCGGTCGGTTGCCTTCCATGGCGGCCACCAGCAAGGCAGCCCTGCTCATATTGTACACCGCGTCGGCGACGCTGATTTCGGAGGGCAGCACCCGCCGGGCATCCACGGTGGCGATGCGATTTTCCGGTATGAACAGCACGGCCTGCAAATCCGCTGGAATCCTGATGGGCGCCGTGTATATTTGGTTGTCCTCCATCACGACTAACCGGAGCCCGCCATGTACGGCCGCCGCCACGTTGTCCGGATGCCCTTCAATGGTGGCCGCCATTTCGAGCAAGTCGTTGGCGGAGAACGGTTCGCCCAGCAATGCGTTGGCGGCCACCAGCCCGCCGGCTATCGCGGCCGCGCTGCTACCCATTCCCCGGCTCAACGGGATACCGTTTTGGCAAACGAGTTCCAGAGGCGGAATTGGCGTGTCGGCTTCGTCGTACAGGAAAGCCATTGCCCGGTAGGTCAGGTTGTCGGTATCGCCGGCCAACTCGCCTTCACCCTCGCCGTTCACCTGCACCGTTGGCGTGCTGCCGGCAGGTAGCGTAGAAACTGTCAAACGGTTCCAAATGTCCAGTGCCATCCCCAGACAGTCGTATCCCGGGCCCAGATTTGCCGTGGTCGCCGGAGCTCGCACCTCTACGGTAGTCATTTGTATCACTGCATTGCGAGGGGCGGTTAGGACAGGACGCGTTCGCTGACGTAACGCCCGAGGTCGCGATTCTCGTGGAAAGCGAAGCCGCCAAAGTCGCCGCCAAATCCGATGATGGGAACCGTGCTTTCGTGGGCCGATCCGTGGGAACGCAACCCCGGCGGTAGAGAAATTTCCCCGGGATTGCCGAACACAACGTCTTGCGCTCCCGTAACCAGAATGTCGCCCATCCGGCTGGGCATTAGCAGGAAGCGTTGGGCGGCCACATCTCGGGGCAGCGCGTCTTCCACTCCGTCAGCGGCCAGCAGCGCCCCAATGGCGTCGGCAGTGGCGCTCGGGTCGTCCAAATGGACGTAAATGCAACCGCCCAGGTTGGAATGATGCACAACATACTGGTCTTTGATGATGGGGATGGCCTGAGCGCCGATCCCGTGTTTGGCCAAAATCTCCGGTAGGTGGAGCATACGCCGTTTGTCTGACATTCCGTGGTCGGCGGTGATTAGCAACTGCACGTCCGGTACATCGTTCGCCAGACGGCCAATCGCCCCATCCAGGATGGCGACATGGCGAGCAGATTCGGGATGATACGGGCCGTAGGTGTGCATCGCGTAATCGGTGGTGGCGATGAATGCCAGGTCGTAGTGTTCGGACTGCAAGGCAACGCGGGCGGAGTCGATTGTCCACCCGTTCACCTCCAGCGAATAAACGTGCGGCGGTTCGCCGGCGGCCGTTACAGCTTCCGGAGTGGGTTGTTCGGAAGAATAGGCCAGGTGTGCATCATCTCCCAGCAGGCGGCCCAGTTTGTCTTTGGAAGCCGCCAGCAGGGATCTTCCGCCGCCGCGACGACATTGGGCGAAAATGGTATCCGAGCAGATGAATTGGCCGGATTCCACGTATTCTTCGATACCAGCTTCCCGATCCAGCCAGTAGTTGGACACGATGCCGTGTTGCGCGGGGTAGTGTCCCGTTACCATCGACGTGTTGTTCACGTTGGTAACGCTGGGCATTATCCCCCCACCCGTTACCCGAAACCCTTCTTTCGAGAGCCGCAGCAGGTTGGGCGCCGGGCAGGTTTCCAGATATTCGGGATCGAGCCCGTCTATCATTACGAGGACGGTGGTGTGAGGCATTGGTTTATCTCACCCCCGGTCGGTTTTCAAGCATATTATGCAATTGCGCGCGCCTGTTCTCCGACTCGCAGGTAATCGTGCAGGAGTCGAGGAATCAGAAACCGTTGCCGCACCCTATCCTGCGCGGCGGCCCCAATGGTGGCCCGCAACTCGGGGCTGTCGAGCAGTTGCGCCATGCGATTCCCAGCTTCCTCCACAGAATCAACGAGATAGCCGGATTCGCCATCCACGATTTGCAACCGGATGCCGCCGACATTGCCGCCGATCACGGGCTTGCCCTTCCACATGCCTTCCGACACGGTTAGGCCAAATCCTTCGCGGGTGGATTTCTGCACCAAAACTAGTGAGTGAGTTTGCAAGGCGTTGACGATTTGGTCGTTGGTGGCGGGCAAACTGTCTGGCGAGAAAAACATATGAATGTCAGGGTCGTTGGCGGCGTGCTCGCGTACCGATTCTAACACTGCGACGCCCTCCGGATCGTCATCGGCCTGGCTCAATCCCAGCAGCGCGAGCTGCAGCCCCGGATGGGTCTGGCGAGCCATCCGGAAAGCGTCGATGACACCCCAGGGGTCTTTCCAGACGTCGAATCGGGACACCTGTGTAACCAGGGGACGGGAGACGTCGATGCCAAGGGAGCAGATAACCCGGGCAGCGTCGTCTGCGTGCATTTTGGCGTTCTTGCCCGTTAATGGGTCAATGGCCGGCGGGGCGATAAAGACGTTCAATCCGGCGGGCAACCGTTGGGGGACGTAGGATTCCAGCGAGCAAACTATGGTACGGTAGGCGCTGGTTAACGGCAGCAATTCGTCCAGCAACCACTGATTGGGGTTGGTCAAGTCAATGTGAACAATCCAGATGCGTGTGGGCGCGACGTCAGGATTCAGACGGCGACCCAAGGGCAACAATTGCGGGTCGTGGAAATACCAGACATCAGCCTGCAAGCCAGAGTTGTTAATCTCGTCGGCCACATCGTCCAGGCAACCGTAATAGATTGCCAGCTCGGCTTCGGAAAGCCGTCCCTCGGCGCCTTGCAGCATATTGTGAATGCGCTTGGTCACGTCGAAAAACCGGCTGTCTTTCGGGGTCATCACCAGGCGTTGGGTTTCGACGCCCAGCGCGTTACTCAGCGGAATCAGCGAGTGTAACAATTCAGCCACCCCGCCACCGTAAGCCGTGCTGTTAATGTGGATCATTTTTAACCCGTGCAACCGATTGCCCAGTTCGGCCAACTGGTGCGCCGTATCGGCGGTCTGGAGGTCCAGGTACGGCCCTGATTCCGTTTTCGGGTACTGAATTATGTCAATCAAGCCAGTGTTTCCTCCTACGGCTAATAACGGCAAACCAACCGCAATGATACTGTCCGTCGACAACTATGTACACCGGTCGTGTTTGCGGGATGACGTCATTGCTGACCAGCGTCGGTGTCATCGGACTGCTGCGATGATCAGAGTGGCGACGCCGGCCGCGGCGCTCCACGGCGCAAACCACCAAAGCCGCCCGCTGCGAACCCAGATGACAACCCAATGCAGCGTTCCCATTGCGATGGCAAATGTCGCTATGACCATTCCGGCCAATGTGATGGCGGACTGCCACGAAGCCAACCAGCGCAGCGGTTCAGGCCAGGTTTGCACCGACCAGACAATTGCCGCCGCCAGCATAACCGGCGGCGCTAACAGCAACGAAATCCTAACCGCGCTATCCCGGCTGAGACCCAGCCGTAAACCCGCTGCCACCGTCAGCCCGGAGCGGGACAATCCCGGCACCACCGCTATGCCCTGGGCCAGCCCCACCAGCAGGGTTGCCCGCCAGGACAATGTTGGCAGGATTTCTTCACTCGTGGAATCATTCCCTCGGGGCGCCGCCACCAGCGCCACAGCGTTGACAACCATCATGGCTCCGATGAGCCAGGCAGACAACCACCACCGATACACAACGGTATGAGCCAATCCCAGCGCCAGCGGTAAGGCGATGGCAGCCGTTGCGATTTGTGCGGCGGCGTAGCGGAGGGCAAAGCCACGGGCAAGTCCGGGCTTCCAGACATTCCTGATGGCCAGCCAGTAGGCGCGTCGGTAGTAGAGTATCGCCGCCGAGGCCGTTACCACGTGGAGAACGGCAACGGTAAACAGCCCGTCCGCCGGCGTGCCAATGAGGAGCGTCGTCACTTGCAAGTGCCCGCTGCTGGAAACCGGCAGGAACTCTGTTACCCCCTGCACGATGGCGAAGAGCAGGGCGGGCAGCAGCATAAAACCGTCGGCCAAAACTGCCCATTAGACCGGACGAAAATTACTCGACGGTAACGGACTTGGCCAGGTTCCGGGGTTGGTCCACGTCGCAGCCGCGCCGCACCGCGATGTAGTAAGCAAACAGCTGCAACGGGATGGTGGCGAGTATCGGCGTGAGGTTCGGTGGGGCGTCGGGTATGAAAATCGAACCGTCCACGAACGGGGCCAACCGGTCATCCCCCTCGGTCAGCACGGCGAGCACGGTGCCGTCGCGGGCCTTCACTTCCTGAATGTTGTTGGCCATCTTGTCGTACAGGGCATCGCGGGGGGCGATGGCCAGGGTGGGCATTTCGTGATCGATCAACGCAATGGGGCCGTGCTTCATCTCGCCGGCGGGATATGCTTCGGCGTGGATGTAGCTAATCTCTTTGAGCTTGAGCGCACCTTCGGCTGCAATCGGGGCGTTGATGCCGCGTGCCAGGTACAGGAAATTGCGGTGCTGGTAGAACTGTCGAGCCAACGCTTCGATTTTCCCGGAGTTGCCAAGGATATCAGCGATTCGTCCGGGGAGTCGGGCCAGCTCGTCTATGAGGCTGCGATTCGCCGCAGCGTCCAGAAAGCCGCGGGCCGTTCCCAGCCGCATGGCCAGCAGGTTGAGAATGGTCAGCGAGGCGGTCAGCGTCTTACTGCTGGCAACCCCAACTTCGACACCCGACCGCATCAATAACGTGGCGTCAGCGAGGCGCGCCGCCTGGCTTCCGGCGGCGTTACAGATTGTGATCAGCCGCGCCTTGCTGCGGCGTACTTGCGCCATGGCCGCTACCGTGTCCGCAGTTTCACCCGACTGGCCGATTGCGACGACCAGAGTGTGTTCATCCAGGTATGGCTCACGATAACGGTATTCCGATGCAGACTCGGCTTCTGCGGGTATTCCCGCCAAACGCTCTACCAGATGCCGGCCGACCTGGGCAGCATGCAGGCTCGTGCCGCATCCGATCAGAACCACGCGCCGCAGCTGGGCAATCTCGGTGTCGGTCATTTCCAAATCTGGAAGCAATACCCGACCGTGGCCGAAATCTAGACGATCGCGGAGCGCCGCCACGACTGCCTGGGGCTGCTCCATGATTTCCTTGAGCATAAAGTGCCGATAGCCGCCCCGGTCGATCAGCACGTCCTCCAGCGACACTGGGCGCATTGGCTTAGTCACCTCGCGCCCGTTGCTGTCCAGGAAAGTCACCCCGCGACGGGTGATGACCGCCGCCTCGCCGTCTTCGAGGAACGCCACCGGAAGCTGTCCGGTTTCGCCGATGAGGGGCAACAGAGCCGGCAAATCACTGGACACGATGCTCTGTCCCTGGTGGTGCGCTACGGCCACTCCGCCGGCATGGCCCAACCGCAACGCGCAAATGCTGTCCTCGTCACCTTCCTGGACGGCGACTACCGCTTGGGGGCCGTCAACCATGCTGCCCATGCGCAAGACGGCGTTTTGCAAGGTCAGACCGTCGCGCACGCCCTCTTCAATCAAGTGAGATATAACCTCGGTATCGGTCTCCGATTTGAAGTGGTGGCCGCGTTTTTTGAGGTCGGTCTTCAGGGACAGATAGTTTTCGACGATGCCATTGTGGGCCACCGCGATGGTGCCGGAACAATCCGTGTGTGGGTGGGCGTTGGATTCGGAGGGACGCCCGTGAGTAGCCCAGCGGGTGTGTCCGACGCCGGCCAGGCCGAGGGGCGTCGGGCCGACGAAATCGTCGACGAGGCCGTGTACCCGGCCCACAGTTTTGCACAGCCGCAGGCCGCCATTCGGTTCCAGGACTGCCACTCCGGCGCTGTCGTACCCGCGGTATTCAAGACGGCGCAAGCCCTCCAAAACAATGGGCCACGCCGGCCGGTCACCAACGTATCCGACAATCCCGCACATCAAGTGTTAACCGCTGTCCGGGTCGGAGCCGCGGACGGTCAGCGTAGCGCCGGCGTCGGCGGCATCATCGTCGACCGGAAATGGCCGCACGCCATACTCGTTGCCGAAGGGTTGTGGGCCACTCAGGTAGTCGCAGTCGAAAACGAACGGAGACCTAGCCGCGTCCTGTGCGTCGCTGGCTCCCACCACAATCTCCATGATGGCGGAGGCCAGGGCGCCCGGGTCGTGGCGCAGGAAAACGCCCGGAGCAAGCAAAGGTCGTTGGACAATGCGCCCGACTACGGGCATACAGGCCGGCTCATCCAAGATTACCGGGTATTGGCCATCGGCAGCATAGCGGTGCAGCAATCGGGGCGGCAGAGGAGTGTTGTTGGCCAGCAGGAAATCCAGCGGCTGCCGCGTTCCCAGGTATTCGGTGAGCAAAGCGAGAAAATTGGATGCCTGGAACCCGTTGCTTTCACCAGGCTTGGTCATCAGGTTACACACGTGAATCTTGACTGCCCTTGACTCGTTGACGGCCTGCGCGACATCTTCCACGAGCAGGTTGGGAAGTACGCTGGTGTAGATGTCGCCGGGCCCCAGAACTATGGCGTCGGCGGCAGTGATGGCCTCCAGCACCGGCGGATACACGTAGGCCTGTGGCTCCAGGTAGATATAGTCAACGCCAATGTCAATCTTGTCGCTGCGCAGGTCGATGGCAGACTCGCCGATCAGCCTGGTGCCGTCTTCCAGGCGTGCGCATAACGTGGATTGCGTCAACGTAACCGGCAGGACGTTGCCGCTGATACCCAACAGGCGCGCGGCTTCACCGATAGCGGTGATGGTGTTGCCGGTGACTTCAGTCAGAGCGGCCAGCAGCAGGTTTCCGAAGCTATGGCCGTTCAATCCTTCGCCAGCCGGGAATCGATATTCGAAGAGTCGGCGCATCAGGTTGCCGGCGTCCGTATCTTCGGCCAGCGCCATCAAGCACCGGCGCAGGTCGCCGGGTGGCAGGTGCCCCATTTCTTCCCGAAGGCGGCCGCTGCTGCCCCCGCTGTCCGTCATGGCAACAACGGCAGTCAGGTTGCAATCCTGGGTTCGAAGGCCGGTCAGGGTAGTGTGGTTGCCCGTACCGCCGCCGACGACGACAATGTTCTTCCTGCTCATCAGCCAGTCAGAGGGTCGTTGATTGGACGTGGAACGAGGGACATAGACCAAGCCGCCTGGAACTAGGCATTGCTGGCGCACCGGTTAGAGTACCAGGGCGATTTTGCAACCCAATCAGTATAGGAACGGGTTTCGTAAAGTGTCAACCCGCCGGGCGTCGGACCCAATGGCTGCTGGGTGGTAAAATGGCGATGGAAAATGAGGCTGGCTCAATCGGCCCGGAGGGTTGAATCTTATGGCGGAAAGCAAGCAGGATTGGCGGGATTCCACGCTTTCGCGAGTTACTTCGCGTTTCCCGGAACGGCGGGAGTCCTTCGAGACTGACTCGGGTATTACGCTGGATACCGTTTACACGCCGGAGGACGGCGCGAATGAAGCCACCAATTATCGGGAAACCATCGGCTATCCGGGCGAATTCCCGTACACCCGTGGCGTGCAGCCCAACATGTACCGAGGCCGTATCTGGACGATGCGCCAGTACGCCGGCTACGCCACCGCGGCCGCTACCAACGAACGGTATCGCTACCTGCTGGACAACGGACAGACCGGGTTGTCAGTCGCTTTCGACCTGCCTACGCAAATCGGTTACGACAGCGACCACGCTTTGGCAGAGGGTGAAGTCGGCAAGGTTGGTGTGCCCATCTGCTCGCTTGCCGACATGGAAACCCTGTTCGATGGCATCCCGCTGGACCAGGTCAGCACGTCCATGACCATCAATGCTACTGCATCGGTGCTGCTGTGCATGTACATCGCAGCCGGAAAGCGGCAGGGCGTGAGCGCGGAACAGCTCAGCGGGACGCTGCAAAACGACATCCTGAAGGAATACATCGCCCGTGGCACTTACGCCTACCCACCGCGCCCCTCGATGCGCCTGGTGGTGGATGTATTCAAATATTGCGCCGCGAATGTGCCACGCTGGAATACCATCAGCATCAGCGGCTACCATATGAGAGAAGCGGGAGCCACCGCCACGCAGGAGCTGGCGTTCACCTTCGCCAACGCCATCGCCTACGTTCAGGCTGCGGTGGACGCGGGGTTGGCGGTGGACGATTTTGCTCCTCGGCTGTCCTTCTTCTTTGTGGCGCAGAACAATCTTTTCGAGGAAGTAGCCAAGTTCCGGGCGGCGCGGCGTCTGTGGGCGCGCATTATGCGAAACCGTTTCGGCGCCACCGACCCGCGCTCAATGATGCTGCGTTTCCATACGCAAACCGCCGGTGTTACGTTGACGGCCCAGCAGCCGGATAACAACGTGATACGCAGCACCGTGCAGGCTCTGGCGGCGGTATTGGGCGGCACCCAATCCCTGCACGTCAATTCCAAGGACGAAGCTTTAAGCCTGCCCAGCGAAGAATCGGCGCAGCTATCGTTGCGTACCCAGCAGATTCTGGCCCACGAGAGCGGCGCCGCCGACGTGGTGGACCCGCTGGGGGGCTCGTGGTACGTCGAAGACCTGACCGACCGACTGGAAGCCGGCGTGCTGGAATATATCGAACGCATCGACCGGATGGGCGGAGCGGTAGCCGCCATCGAGGATGGGTTCCAGGTGCGGGAAATCGGGGAAGCGGCGTTCCGCCACCAACGGAGTATTGACGATGGCGATCGCACCGTTGTTGGGGTGAACCAGTACGTTACCGAATCGCCACCCATTTCCGGGTTGCTGCGGGTGGATGCCGACGCCGCAGCGGAACAAATTCAGCGTTTGAAATCGTTGCGTCGCGAACGTGACAACATGGCCGTGCAGATTAGTCTGGCACGTTTGGCGGATGCCGCACGAAGCCCAGAGGCCAACACCATCCCACTGATGATGGAATGCGTCGAAAAATACGCCACCCTTGGCGAGATTTGCGAGGTATTGCGCCGGGTATTCGGGGAATACGAGCCGGTAGCAGGGCTATGATAAACTGACTCGCCGGCCTGCTCCGATGCTTTTACAGGCTAAAGCGGCTGGCGGCCGTGGAGATGCCAGGCTGAAACAATCACAACACGGAGGATTGCCGTGATTGACTTGATGTTGAACGAAGAAGAACGGATGCTGCAAAACCTGGTGCGGGACTTCGCCGAACGGGAGGTAATGCCTCGCAGCGCCGAGTTGGATGAAAAGGCCGAATTCTCCTGGGACAACTGGCGCGGCATGGCTCGACTGGGGTTGCCGGGGATCGGGGTTGACCCAGCCTACGGGGGCAGCGGAGGCGGGTTCAGACAGTCGTCCATCGCAATCTCAGAGATGGCGCGGGTCGACGCCGCGACCAGCGTGACCCTGGCGGCCCATCTCGGACTTGGCGTTGAAACCATCGCCAGATTCGGCAACGAAGAGCAGAAACAGCAGTACATTCCGTCGCTGGCGTCGGGCAAGGGTATTGCGGCGTGGGCGCTCACGGAACCCGGCAGCGGCTCTGATGCCGCCGCCATGGCAACCACCGCCACCAAACGAAACGGGTCGTGGGTGCTCAACGGATCCAAGCAGTTCATCACCAATGCCGATGTGGCCGAAACCCTCGTCGTATTCGCTAACCAGGACCGTTCTGCCGGCTACCGCGGCGTTTGTGCCTTCATCGTCCCAGCCGGTACACCCGGAATGGCCATCAACCCACAGCACAACAAGATGGGCATTCGGGCATCCAGCACCTGCGAGATCGTATTTGACGATGCCGAGATACCTTACGAAAATGTAATTGGCGAACCCGGCATGGGATTCCGCTACGCCATGGACATTCTGGATTCGAGCCGAATATCCATTGCCGCCCAATGTGTTGGCATCGGCCAGGCCGCGCTGGAAGAAGCCGCGCGGTATTCCCAGCTGCGGGAAACGTTCGGCAAGCCACTGGCACATCACCAGGCTATCCAGTTCAAGCTGGCGGATATGGCGACCGCCGTTCATACGGCACGGGTGGCCACGATGCACGCCGCCACATTGCGCGACCAGGGCTTGCCCTTCATCAACGAGGCGTGCATGGCCAAGCTCGTTGCCTCGGAAATGTGCAATGCGGCCACCTACGAAGCGATGCAGATACACGGCGGCATTGGGTTCTTCAAAGAATCCAGGGTTGAACGACTGTTCCGGGACGCCCGCGTTACGACGATTTACGAAGGAACCTCGGAAGTGCAGCGGATGATTATCGCCCGGCAGGTGCTGGCACAATATCCGGTTTAACGGCCGGCAATCTCGTTGATCCGTGGAGGGTAAGGAATGATGGCCGAAGTGTGCGCAGTGAACTATGTCGACCACGTTGGCGTTGCGGTGAATGACATCAGCGCCGCGCTGGGTTTCTTTGCAGCCAATTTCGGCGCCCCCGACGCCGAAGTGGTTGAAATGGCCGATCAGGGTGTGCGGGCGTGTCTAATCGAGGTTGGCCAAACCCGCATTGAGTTGCTGCAGCCGCTGTCCCCGGAGAGCGCGGTCGGTCGTTTCATCGAACGGCGCGGTGAAGGATTGCACCACCTGGCATTGAACGTGGACGACATTGCCGGGAAGCTCAAAATTCTGTCGGCTAACGGCCTTGCTCTGATCGACAACGAACCGAGGCACGGGTTGTCGGGTACGATCGGTTTCGTGCACCCGCGTTCGGTATTCGGCGTACTCACCGAGTTGGTCGAGAACTAGCGCGGTTCGACGGACACCGGAGGGTTGACCATGCCGGTGCATGTGGTGTACGGCGATACGTTCCTGGTCACGCAGCAGGTGCGCAGACTCCGGGAAGCGGCCGGCGCCGACGACCTGATGGACTCTAATCGGCAGCGGGTAGTGGCGGCGCAGGCCCAACCCGCTGAAGTTCTGTCGATGTGCTGTTCGCTACCGTTTCTGGAACCCACGCGCCTCGTGGAGATTGAGGGCGCAGTTGCTACCCAGGAACCGGCGGCCGGGGGGCGGGCTGGCTCCGGTTCCCGTCCCCGCAGCAATCGACGCGGGGGAGGCGGCTCCGGGGGATGGACACAACTTGCGGAAGCCATCCCGCAATTCCCGGACAGCACTCTACTCATCTTCATCGAAGGCGCTATCTCGGCTCGCAACCCGATGCTCCGCGCGTTGGCCGAACATTCTACTGTGCATCAACAAACTGCTCCGGCGGGGGCGGAACTGGACCGGTGGGTGAAGCAAAACGCCGAGGATAAGGGCGGGTCCATATCTCCGCCTGCGATCCGGGCGATTTCGGAGATGGTGGGCAGCGATTTGTGGACTCTGGACCGGGAACTGGACAAACTGGCGTTGTATGCCACCGGTCGCGAGATCAATGAGAGAGACGTGCGGGCGTTGGTGTCATACGCGCAGGAAACCAACATCTTCGCTGCGGTGGACGCCATCGTGGATGGGCACCCCGGGGAAGCGCTGCGCCTGTTAACCCAGTTGATATACGAAGGCCGCGAACCTCAGTACCTGATTGCCATGATCGAGCGGCAATTGCGGTTGATGGCGTTGGCCCGAGACCTGAGCGACCGTGCCGTTGCTCCGTCGGAGATGGGCCGGCGCATGGGCACCAACTCCGATTTTGTAATTCGCAAAACGCTGGGTCAGGCGCGTCGCACGTCGATGGCGAATATTAGCCGGATGTACCAGCGGGTATTGAGAAGCGACCTGGACATCAAAACCGGCCGCCTGGAACCGGCGGTGTCGCTGGAGCTGCTAGTGGCCGACCTAGTATCCGCTCGATAACGCCGCTGATGGGTTAGCGTGTGTTGACAAATGCCGTCATTCCCGCCACAAACACCGTCATTCCCGCGCAAGCGGGAATCCAATGGCCGAAGTCTTTAACATCGTTTCTGATTCTTTCATCACACCCCCTCTGGACTCCTGCTTTCGCAGGAGTGACGGGTGGGTTTGCCAATTGTCAACAGGCTCTAGCCTGGACTGCCGGATAGGTAACGGGGTTGTAACAGGCCGTGAGATGACCGGCGGTCAATTCCTCCAGCGGGGGCGGCGCGTATTCGCGACACTGCCCCAGCGCCTTGGGGCAGCGCGGCAGGAATGGGCATTGATCAGCCGGGGTCATCAAATCCGGCGGTGTGCCGCGCAACGCGTTCAGACGGCGCCCGGCGGAATCCAGGCGCGGCAGGGTTTGCAGCAACGACCAGGTGTACGGATGGCGCGGCTGTTGGAATATGGGCAGGAGTTCGGCGTATTCCATCAAAAACCCGGCGTACATCACTCCCACCCGTCGCGCCATGTGAGCCACCACACCCATGTCGTGTGTGATGAGCAGAATTGCCGATTTGGAATCGCGGCTCAGCTCTTTCAACCGTTCCAGGATTTCAGCCTGCAGTGTGACATCGACACTGGATGTTACCTCGTCGGCGATCAGCAGCCGAGGTCGCATCACCAAAGCCATCGCCAGCATCACCCGTTGACACTGGCCACCGCTGAGGGTGAACGGGTAGGTGCCCATAATTCGTTTCGGGTCCGGCACGCCCAACTCGCGCAGCATTTCCTGGCACACGGCGGCGGCCGCCCGGCGCTTCAGTTGCGAGTGGGTGATTATGACTTCCGTCAGTTGTGCGCCGATGGTCTGCACGGGGTTGAGGGCGGATTGAGCGTCCTGAAAAACCAGCGACATCGTTTTGCCGCGCAACAGGCGCAATTCCTCGTCGGTAGCCGTCACCAGGTCTACGCCGTCGAACAGGATTTTGCCGCTGGTGATGGCGGCGTTGTCGGGTAGCAGGCCCATGATGGCCAGCGCCATCGCACTCTTGCCGGCGCCGCTCTCGCCGACTATGCAAAATATCTCCTCCTCTTCCTGGGAGAAGGACACACCGTTCACCGCGTGGACGGTGCCATTGGGCACGCTGAACTCGACGCGCAAGTCCTCGATTTGTAATACCGGCGGCATGGTTAGTGCACCGAAATGGATGTCCTGGCAGGCGAAGTCGTAAGGTCGACCGGTTCCATTCGACCCGCCTTGACCTCGGAGATAAAGTCCTCCAGCGACGCGATGGGCCGCTGGAACAGAGTCGCCGCGGTGCCAATCTGGTGGAGCCGATGGGCGTCGCTGCCGCCGGTGCCGGGTAACCCGAGTTGATTCCGCAGGTCGGCGGCGAACTGGTTCTCGTCCTCGGCGCCGCGGCCGTTGTGCGACTCCACTGCGTCGAAAAGTTTCATGTGCGGGTCGGACCGGGCGCGTTCCAGCATTTCAGCTCGAAGGGCCGGATCCTGACCGGGTTCAGATAGGTAGCGGCGGCGGTAGGGGTGGGCGGCAATCAGGGCGGCGCCCAGGCTATCGGCTTCCGCGCGCAGAAAGGTTGGCTTGTGCATTCCAAAGCGGTAGCGTCGCAGTCCAAAGACCAGCACATGACCGGCGTCGGTGTTTATCTCGGCGCCTGGCAACACCAGGATGCCGTGTCGCCGACTGAACGCAGCGGCGCAGTCCAACGGCCAGAAATCATCGTGCTCGGTGAGACATATCCCGTCAAGGCCGGCGATACGCCCTGCGTCCAACAGTTCGTCGACGGACATGAAACTGTCATCGGACCTGGGGTAGGTATGAGCGTGTAAATCAATCAGCAATGCGGCTCCGGTGCGGGTAAGGCAATGGCATCATACCACCGATGGCAACGACTATCACACGGTAGCAGCGCCCGAACCGCGATGACCGACTATTGCGTTACCCGACTTGAAACGGGCGGCGCCACAAAACCCGGACTGGAAAGCCTCGCTAGACGGTGATGACGAGTCCTTCGCCCCGCAGCTCTTCGATTATCTCGTCGGCGATGGATTTCCGTATTTTGAGCCGGCGTTCCAGCATTGCCGAACTCAGGCGCGGGTTTCTCAACGCCAGGTCCCGGGCCTGTTGCAGAATGTCACCGTCGTAGACATCATCGATGTCGCCATTGCCAGACCGGTCGCCGCCATTTCCGTTGGGTTCTGCATCGTCCAGATAGATGGGAGGCAGTGCGGGCCCAATCTGCTCACGCCAGAAATTGGTGATGCGGTCGGTTTCGTCGTCGTAAACGAGCGTCCCCTGACCACGGCGCGCTTTCGGGAAATCGTTGTTCAGCAGTAGCAAATCGCCTTTACCCATCAGAGCTTCTGCGCCGGCGCCATCCAGTATGACCCGCGAATCGACTTGAGATGCCACTGCGAACGCCACGCGGGCTGGCACATTGGCCTTGAGCAGGCCGGTAACCACTTTAACGGACGGTCGTTGTGTAGCCAGCACCATGTGGATGCCGGCGGCGCGCCCCAGCTGCGCCAGGCGCACCAGTTGTTGTTCCACTTCAAGACCGCCGGTCATCATCAGGTCGGCCAGTTCGTCCACTATCAGCACGAGGAAGGGCATCGGCTCCGACGCTTTACTGTTGTAGCCGGCGATGTTGCGAACGCCGATTTCCTCCATCATCCGATACCGGCGGGTCATTTCGTTGATGAGGCCACGCAGCGCCGGGTAAACTTCGTCCGGTTCGACGATGACCGGCAACACCAGGTGAGGAATACCGTTGAACGGCGTTAATTCGACCCGCTTGGGGTCGACCATTATCATCCGCAGTTCATCGGGCGGGCGCGTCATCAGCAGGGATGCGACCAGCGAGTTGATGCAGACGCTCTTGCCAGACCCGGTTGCGCCGGCGATTAGCACGTGGGGCATGGCGGCCAGGTCAAGCACCAGCGATTGCCCGCCGGCATCTTCACCCAACGCGAATGCCAGGCCACCCTTGTTGACAATCTTGCCGAATTCCGAACCCTCCACAATGGAGCGCATTAACACCTTGCCCGGCGATGGGTTCGGAACTTCGAGACCCACGAGACCTTCGCCCGGTTCCGGGGTTTCGATGATTCGGATGTAGGGGCTTTTCAGGGCCAGCGCGAGGTCTTTTTGCCGCTTGGTGATGTCGCCCACGCGGACCCGGCTGGGACGCTGGCCGGTACTGGCGCCGTCCTTGTCCAGTTTCTGGGGCATATAACCGGGCACCAGGCCGAAGCGCACCACCCGTGGCCCCACTTTGACATCTTCCACATCCACATATACGCCGTGCTCAGACAACGCCTCTTTGATATTTTCCGACATCGCGGCGATTGCGGACTGATCTACGTGGTGGGTTTCCACTGGGGCCAGTGTGTCAAGCGATGGCAGCTGCCAGCCGCTGCCTCGCGACGTGTATGTCAGCAGCGCGGCAGGGTTGGCAGCCAGCGAATCCGGTGCAGCTTCGGCATCAGCGGCCGGTTGTGGCCTGGGTTTGACGTGGGCTGGCCGGGCCGCCCGTTTGGGGAGTTTGGTGTGGGTTGCGGTCGATGCGATTTTCGCTGTGGTCTTGCCGGCGGCCGCTGCGCCGCACCCGATCCAGCCGACCAGTTTCACAGCCCCTTTTCCGGCGCCTTTGGCAGCCAGCCAGCTGCCAATACCGACGAACCTGGCCGCTGAGAAGTACCGTCGGCGGGCGTTAGGGACGACCAGCAGGACGGTCAGTGCAACGGCAATGACCCACGCCATAACGGCGACGGTCAGGCTTCCACCAGTTGCTGCATAGCCCCATTCACCAGAGAGGCCATAGACGTACAACGCGCCCTGATTTCCCGGTACGAACGATAAGGCGATGATTGCAGCGGCGGCGACTATTCCGCCGGACAACCACCAACGCCAACCGCGCAACAGAGCGAGCGGTTTGTGGACGAGCAAAATCAGGGAGAGCGCTGAAAACAGGCCAACGGCGACCCATCCGTAGGCCAGCGTGCGCGCCAGCCATAGTGTCGCACCCGGCGCCCACAGCGCCACCGCTGCCCCGGCCAATCCGATCAACAGCCAGATGCCGGTTTCGATGGCCAGCCGGGTCCAGTTAGTGGCGGTGGCGGTTAGTTTGTTTTGGCCCTTGCCCTTGCTGCCCGATGCGACCGCTGCCGACATTTCGCGTTCCTCCTATGGCAATAGCGGTGGCGAGGTTCCCTGACCTCATCGCTGGCCCGGAATTGTCCGAACCAGGCGCGAGGCAACGGGCCTCCGATTCCATTGGGTCAACGGCCCAGGTGGGAAATGCCGGCGACGCCGGTTCCCGGTCAGGTATCCAGAACCACCGGCACTATCATAGGACGCTTGTTGAGTTCGTTGCGAAGGAACTGTCTTGCAAATTTGCGGATCTTTGCTTCCGTCGCCTCCCGGTTGCGCAGGTTCCTATCCCCGGACACATTCATCTCAACGGCCTGCGCGAGCCGGAGACAGGCGTCGGCGGCGTCAGCGTTCTCCATGAAGCCGCTGGCGGCCACCTGAACTGGGCCAACCACCGAGCCAACCCGGTTCACGGCGGCGCACACCACCACGACGCCATCGCGGGCCAGCGAACGACGATCCCGCAAAACCTGGCTGTCGGTTTCCATGGCCATGAGGCCGTCGAGGTAAATATGCCCCGCCGGGATGGATTCGACTACGCCGGCGCTGGTTCCGTCAATCTGCAAAATGTCGCCGTCTTCCAGCACGAATATCCCATCCGGGGCGACACCCATTTCCCAGGCCAGTTGGGCGTGGGCACGCAGGTGGCGATATTCGCCATGCACGGGAACGAAGTACTGGGGGCGGGTCAGGTTAAGCATCAGTTTCAGCTCTTCCTGGCTGGCGTGCCCGTGCACGTGAACCTGGGCCACCCGGTCGTAGAGCACGTTCGCCCCCTGACGCAGCAGGTTGTCGATAGTCTGGCTCACCGCCCGTTCGTTGCCCGGTATCGGTGTGGCTGAAATGATGACCGTATCGCCGGCGAGCAGGTTCACGTCGCGGCTTTCGCCCTTGGCGATACGCACCAGCGCGGAGGTTGGTTCACCCTGACTGCCAGTGGTCATCAAGACAATCTGATCCAGCGGCAATCCGGCGGCGTCTCCCACTGGAATAATGGTGCCGGGCAGCGCTTCCAGGTATCCCATTTCCGTAGCCATCTGCACATTGGCCACCATGCTGCGACCCACGAACGCCACCTTGCGGTTGTGCTTCTCGGCGGCGGTGATGACCTGCTGGACCCGGCTGATTAGCGACGCAAACGTGGCGACGATGGCCCTACCCGGCGCATCGCCGATGGCCCGATCCAAAGCCGTACTCATCAGCTGTTCCGATGGCGTGTACCCCGGCAATTCAGCATAGGTAGAATCGGAGAACAGCAACAACACGCCCTGGGCGCCGCGTTGGGCCAGAGCGGTGAGGTCGATGGTGTGTCCGTCGACCGGGGTGTGGTCGATTTTGAAGTCTCCGGTATGTATGATGCTGCCCCACGGCGTGTCAATGCAGATTCCCATAGCGTCAGGGATGCTATGGCAAACTCGAAACCACGTTGCCCGGAAGTTGTCGCCGAATTCGACGGGTTCCTCAGGGTCAACGGGATAGACAATAGCGTCGCGGGTGTGGCGACGTTCGTTCAACTTGACGGTAATCAACCCGTGGGCCAGCCGGGGAGCGTACACCGGAACATCCAGGTCAGGGAGAATGTGCGGCAATGCCCCGATGTGATCCTCATGGCCATGGGTAATGAGAATTGCGCGCACGCGATCGGCGTTGGCGATCAGATAGGATATATCTGGGATGATGAGGTCAACGCCGGGCATATCTTCGGTGGGAAACTGGATTCCGCAATCCACTACGACGATGTCATCGCCGCACTCCAGCACCATCATGTTCTTGCCGATTTCACCCAGGCCGCCCAGCGGCAAGACCCGCAGGGGAGGAGCAGTATCATCGTCGTAAGGGATTGGATTAACCACGTGTACTCCGGTCAGAATAGTCGTTGTTGGCCTGGGGGAGGTTGGTGAGGTGGTGGCGACTCCGCAGATTCGGGCGGAGGGTCAGCGAGGTCGGGCGTTGGCAAGTCCCAGAACGACGGATTTTGCCTGGGTGGTTGGGTTTCCGGTTCGTAGTCGGCCTGTGGCTCCCGGATACGGTGCCCAACGGAGGGCGGGTCGGCTTCCATGCGCAGCACGTCCAGTAAACCGGCCAGCTTCTGGAAGTCTTCCTCGATGGACGCCCGCATTTCCTGACGGCGCAACCCGGCGGCGGGGTGCATGATCGGGAATATCTGCTGCCCGTTCACGGCGCGAAGTCGGCCCCTGACGCTGCTGATGCTTTGGCCTGGAATGAATCGGGAGGTGGCAAATCGACCCAGCGTGACGATCAGGCGGGGGTCGATCAATTGTATCTGGCGGTCCAGGTATTTGGAGCAGGCGGCAATTTCGCCTGGGCTGGGATCGCGGTTGTCGGGCGGCCGACACTTGACCATATTGGCAATGTACACTTGGTCCCGCGTCATTCCGATGGACTGCAACAGTTGTTCAAGGAATCCACCGGCCGGCCCCACAAAGGGTCTACCCTGACGGTCTTCCTGGAAGCCGGGGCCTTCCCCAATAAATAGCAGCTCGGCGTCCGGCGGGCCTTCGCCAGGAACGGCGTTAGTGCGACCCAGGTGTAATGGGCAATCGGTGCAATCCTTGACTCGTTGGGCCACGTCTTCCAGTGTATCCATGATGGACTGGTATCCGTGGCGGGTATGGATGGATGCGCAACGGGTAGGTTCCTACTCGTCTTGCGCTCCCTTGCCTTGCAGGTAGGTCACCGCATCGGCGATGGTATGAATCTCGCCAGCATCTTCGTCTGGGATTTCGATGGCGTTGCCATCCGAGCTGAATTCTTCCTCGAAGGCCATGATCAACTCAACCAGATCGAGAGAATCGGCTCCCAGGTCGTCCTGGAACGAAGACCCTTCCTTAACGTCAGCGGCATCGACGCCAAGTTTGTCAACTACGATTTCCGCTACGCGCTCAAAAACGGTACTCAAAGGTTCATCTCCGTGAAATGTCGGCGTGGAGACGCCGGATGGTTGATTTCATTTGGGAACACCGCCCACTGTGGAGTTGCCGGGCAACTGAACTGGCGGTTCGGCGGCGGTCGCCAAATCGGCCAGATATGAGCCTAACACTCCGTTTACGAAACGAGCGCTGCTTTCGCTGCCAAACATTGAAGCCAATTCAACCGCTTCGTTGACGACCACTTGACGGGGCACAGTGTCGCGATTTGTCAGCTCATAGATTGCCACACGCAATATGTTCCGGTCAACGAGGGCCAGCAGATTGACCGGGATCGCCGGAGCGAACCGTTTGATTACCCCATCAAACTGGGCCAGGTCTGCGTAGACTCCATCGACCATGTTGCCTGAGGCCGCGCGCACCGATGAACTCGCGGGTTCGTCGTGACACAACCAGGCCAGGAGATCGGTATCGGTCGTTCTGCGAACGTCGCCGGCGAACAGCATCTGCAAGGCCAGAATCCTGGCCTGCCGACCCACGGGGCCGTTACGGAGACTGCGAAGACGGGGCTGAGTGGCCACGTTACGGTGGGCTTGCGGGCGTCATACTGAAAAACCTGAACCCTTGCGCGGAATAGCGGACGCTACGGTCGCGCTTCCGCCATCTTGCGGATGGAATCCGGGTCGGACAGGGTCAAAGCTTCCACGTCCGAGTCGATCCGGCGTACCAGGCTGGACAACACGCGGGCTGGCCCAAACTCAATAAACCGATTGACTCCCGAGTCCACCATGAATTGTACGGAGTGCTTCCAAAGCACGCAGTTGCAGAGGCCGGTGAGCAATTCCTGGCGGGCGCGTTCGGCGTTCACGATTGGTTCGCCGGTTGAGTTGGCGATGACAGGGAATTCCGGATCGTGGAGACGAATGCCATCAATGGCGTCGGACAACCCGGCTTGGGCGAATTCCATCAGCCGCGAGTGGAAGGCTCCGCTAACGGCCAACGGCACCACCTTTTTGGCGCCTCGCGCTGATGCAAGGTCCATAGCGCGAGCCAGCGCTATTTTGTCGCCGCTGACGACGATTTGGTCATCAGAATTGATGTTGGCCAGTTCGACGCCAGAGTCTTGGGCAACCTGAGCAACTGTGTATTCGTCCAGGCCAATAATGGCAGCCATAGACCCGGGACGGGCGGCGCCCGCTTCGTGCATCAGGCGGCCACGCTCTCGGACCAGTCTGATGGCGTCGCCAAAATCCATCACGCCACCGACCACCATGGAGGTATATTCGCCCAGACTGTGCCCCGCTACTGCGGCGGGTCGCGGCGAAGCTGAGCCGAGAAATTCTTGCCACGCCCGCCAAATCGCAATGCTAACCGCCATGATGGCTGGTTGCGCGTGGGCGGTGTCTTGCAAGTCTTCGGAAGGGCCTTCGAATATCAACTTGGATAGGTGCATATCCAAGCTGTCGTCGGCCTCCTGGAAGACCGTCCGCGCTGCCGGGGATGACGCATACAGCGTCCGACCCATTCCGACCTTCTGGGTACCCTGACCCGGAAAGATGTAAGAATAAACTGGCGCCAGTTCAATTTCACTCATACCACCGCACTCCAAACTACTTCAATGTCACTGAATGCCACTGTATGAAATAACCTGCGTCAACGCTCGCCAGGATTCTAACCCCGGAGCATCAACGGCAGGCGGATCGGGATATTCAGACCGTTACCTGACGACCCCGATAGTAGCCGCAACCGGGGCAAGCGGTGTGCGGCCGCTTGGCCGTGCGGCACCGGGGGCAACGGGACGGATTGATTGCGCGAAGTTGGTATGCGGAAGACGAAAGACGCCGGCCTTTGCGGGCCCGTGTCAGCTTCTTTTTCGGTAGTGCGCCCATGTGTTGTCCATTTTGCGCGGCGCGAGTTGACGATAAAGGGTCAGCCGGCCGCGGAGCGGTTTCTTGGATTAGTTAGTCAACCAAAAGTGCGCGCAGCGCTGCCCACCGGGGGTCGATGTCCAGCGCGTAGCAATCGCAATCGGTCGTGTTACGGTCGGTCCCACACCGGTCGCAGATTCCGCCGCATTCGGGTCGGCAGAGGGGTTTCAATGGCAACTCGGTGATAGCGGTCTGTCGAACGGCTTCGGTGAGGTTCAGCGTGTGGTCGTCGTCAATGACCATGCCACCCCACTCTTCGGGCAGATCGATCCGGCCACCGCTGTTGACGTCGACCATCGGCAGGTACTCCTCTTCAAGTTCCAATTCTAAAGTCCGGTTGAACTCTACCAGGCAGCGACTACAACCTTGGGACACGGTGGCCGTCATGTCGGCCTGGACCCATATACCCTGATGCGTGCGAACCATGCGACCTACGCCCACGACCTGTTCAACCAAGGGGTCAGCATCGGCAAAAGTCTCGCCGATGCTGAAGTTGCGCTGGGAACCGGTGGGCTCTTTCAGCAACTGGGCTACGTTGTAGTTCATATCGGTTGAGACCTTCGGGCCTTGCGCGTTGAAATTTCGGCGAATTATAGACCCGGTGGGTGGTATCCGCAAGAAACGGTCAAACCATTTTGGTCGTTTTCTTGAAACATACAGCTAATTCACCGGCACGTTGTGGTTGATGTAGTTGATGATGTCGTTGGTGGATGTGCCCGGCCCGAATACGGCTGAAACACCGATTGCCGCCAGCGGTTCCCGGTCTTCCTCCGGCACAATACCCCCCAGCACAACCAGCACGTCGGACATATCCTGATCGCGCAGCAGGCGCATTATCTCAGGCATCAATTCCATATGCGCACCCGAGAGGATGCTCAATCCCAGGACAGCTACATCCTCCTGCGCGGCGGCTTGAACTACCATTTGCGGCGTCTGGCGAATGCCGGTGTAAATCACTTCCATACCGGCATCGCGCAGGGCTCGGGCGATAACCTTGGCGCCCCGGTCGTGGCCGTCCAAACCGGGTTTGGCAACCAGGACACGAATGGGGTTGTCGTTTTGGGTCGTCACGGGTGGCCGTTGGTGGAGGGTGGTAGAAACGGGAATCAGGTTGCGGTTCGCCGCAATCATTGCCAAGTGATGAGCAACTTGGTAATTTTCTCAGACATCAACCCGGTATGCAATACTGGTTACGATATGCCTGATATAAGTAGCAAGAAATCGTCAGCAGTCCCATCGGTATGGTGTCGGGATATTGAACCCCCGTTGACAGTCGGTCAAATGGACTACTATCTTAATCATAGTGCGTCCCAGTAGCTCAGTGGATAGAGCGGCTGCCTTCTAAGCAGCGGGCCGCGGGTTCGAATCCTGCCTGGGACGCCATTCGCACGTCCAATTTCGGAGCATACCCATGAAATTTGGCATTATGACCATGCCTCAGCATCCGTCTACCGATTCTGCGACGCAACGGTTCCACGAGACAGTAGAACTGACGCGTCTTGCCCGGGACGCCGGGTTCAGTTCGATTGCCTGCGGCCAGCACTTTTTGTCGCCGCCCTACCAGAATCTGCAAAGCATCCCCCTCCTGGCGCGGTTGGCTGCCGATTCCGGGGATATGCAGCTGGTGCTTTCGATTCTGCTGCTGCCGCTTTATTCGCCGGCCGACGTAGCAGAGTCCGTGGCAACACTGGACGTAATCAGCGAGGGGCGCGTTGTGCTGGGCGTGGGCCTGGGCTACCGAGACATCGAGTACCAGGCATTCAACGTGGAACGGCGCCACCGGGTGGGCCGGTTCATGGAGTCGCTGGAACTGGTGCAGCGACTGTGGACCGAGGACGAGGTAACCTTCCACGGCAAACATTTTAATCTGGACAACGCGACGTGCGCGATTCGGCCTGTGCAGAGGCCACACCCACCCATCTGGGTAGCGGCCAATTTTGACACGGTAGTGCGGCGGGCCGGCGAGCTGGGCCTGCCCTGGTTCGTGAATCCTCACGCCACGCTGGAAACCCTGGAGCGCCAGACCGCCATCTATCAGGAAGGACTGAAGGCAGGCGGCAAGGAAATGCCCGCCGAAATGCCCATCATAAAAGAAATGCACATCGCCCCTACGCACGAGGAAGCAGTCCGCAACGTGCAACCGTATCTGGAGGCCAAGTATCAGGCCTATGCCGACTGGGGCCAGGACAAGGCATTGCCGGGAGATGAGAATTTTCGGGTACCCTTCGACGAACTGGCACGCGACCGGTTCATTTTGGGTAGCGGCGAAGAGGTGATTCAGCAGATCGACGACCACCGCCAACGCGTCGGCGCGAACCATTTCATGTTCCGGGTCTGGTATCCCGGAATGGATGCCAGGATGGCGATGCGGGTGGTGGAGCAAATGGGCGACACCGTGATTCCATACTTCAATAGCCGATACCCTGATGAGGATTAACGCGGCGATGGCCGTTCTGAAACCTGGAACCGGCGAACCGTGCCCATCGGCCCCGACAGGCGACTGGCCCACCAGGAATGAACCAACCCCTCACTCGTTTAAGAGTGGGGGGTTGATTTTGGGCACCGTCTTGCAAACACGACATTGCCCGAACCCGGGGTCTACCCGCCAGAGGATTAGTCGCTGGTGAAAGCGTAATCGGTGGGGCGCATTATGCTGTGCTTCGACTTGCGAACGATAGGCCCATCCACCTCACTGGCGGCGCGGGCTTTGTTCCATTCGGGATCGGCCTGGAAGGACTTCCAGCTCTTTTCCCGGTCGCCCAGGCTCGGATAGCCGAGCATATAAACCAGCAGGTTGTTGGCGCCAACGTCTTCCGACCAGTAGCCCACGCTTTCGATGCCGTGCTTCTCGAACAGCCCAATGGTGTGGTTGGCGAAGCGGTTGTGAACGTCGGGCAGGCGACCCGGCATTGCTTCGTAAATGCGAAGCTCCTGCACTGCGGTATTGATTTTGGGTTCCGGGGAATACGGTGTCTGGCGCAGGAATCGGTTGGTAACCACATCGACCAACGGCCCGTTGGCCTCGGTTTGCTTGCGAACTTCCAGCCAGTCCGGGTCGCCGCCGAATTTGGCCCAGCGCGTTTCCCGGTCGGCCATGCTATCGAAGATGTTGATGTAGGTGAGCCGATTGCTCTGGCCGATCTCATCGGTCCAGAAACCCAGGTACTTCACACCGTGCTTGCGGAACAGGCCCGTGGTGTGGTTTTTGAATCGGTTGCTGATGTCAGGCAAGCGACCCGCCACCGCGTCGTAAATTCGTAGCTCGTACAGCATCACTGCTCTCCTTGCATTTCGGTGCTCGCATTTCGGTGATTAAACGGCGTTCGAGGGGCAGCGCCACGCCCGGAGTGGATACAATAGGCCACTGTTGGAACGGGCCGCCGGCCGTAGTATAGCATTAGGGCGTAATACGTGGGATTGAGCGAATCCGGCCGACGGCTGGGGTCGTATCTGGGGCTGTATCATGTGATAACAGATTCGCCACTGGCGCGCCGACGCAATGCTCCCCAAGAGTCCGTCGCAGACGGGTCGGCCGGTCAAAGGATTAGAAAAATGAGAAAACATTCGCTGGTTGATTACCCCAGGGCGTTGTTGAAAGTTGCCGTGGTGGCCGTTGGAACACTCGGCCTGACGATGGCAATGGCTTGCGGCCAGTCGGAAAGCGCCAGCCCGGTTAGTGTGCGCCTCACACAGCCACCGCGTATTGAAACGGCAGCCTCGGCAACTGTGGAAGCGGCGGCAATATCAAGCGCCGCCGAAGCAAATTCAACCACGACCGAACCGGAATCGTCCAGCGCAAATGGTCAAGTTGCCGATATAGAACTTTCTCCGGGTCAGATTGTCACCGCCCACGACCTGGTGATGTCGGATATTTACGACCGCACCGTACCGTCAATCGTAGGGTTGAGAGTAATTGCGTCAGTGACCATGCGCGAAGGCATTCCGGGTAGGGCGCCCAACGATTTCCTGTCCAGAGCGTCCGGTTCGGGGTTCGTTTGGGACGCCCAGGGCCACATCCTGACCAACCGACACGTGGTTAACGGAGCCGATCGCATAGTGGTGGTGCTGTCAGACGGTAGCCAAACTGACGCTGAAATCGTCGGAGCAGACCCGGATTCCGACCTTGCCATTATCCGCATCATCGACGACGAGGTTCGCCCGCCGCCGGTTGCTTTGGGGGACAGCGATGCCATCGCCCCAGGTCAACTGGCCGTGGCCATCGGTGACCCCTTCTCCCGTGGATTCTCGATGACGTCCGGGATAATTAGCGCCGTGGGACGTACCATTAATCCTACCGACAGCAATTTTTCGGTGCCGAGGGTTATACAGCACGACGCCGCTACGAACCCCGGCAATTCCGGCGGGCCGCTCCTGAACCGTTACGGCGAAGTAATTGGAATCAACACCCAGATTATCAGCGAAACCGGGGCTTTCTCCGGTATTGGATTGGCGGTTCCCATCAATCTGGCCAGGCTGGTTGCTCCGGCGTTGATTGAACATGGGCGGTACGAATACCCCTACATCGGAATTCGCGGCGCTACCCTGGGGCCTGACATTGCCAGCGCGATGGGGTTACCCGACGACACCCGAGGCGCCCTGGTGTTGGCGGTGAGCCCCGATAGCGCGGCCCAGCGGGCCGGCCTGCAGCCTTCGAACCAAACCACCGTGGTCAACGGGTTGGAACTGCCGATTGGCGGTGACATCATCGTGGCCATCAATGGACAGCCAATCAAGGGGATGGACGACGTGATTGCCTACGTGATCGAACACACTCGTCCCGGAGATACTGCCGAGTTCACGATCATTCGCGACGGGAACGAGGTGATGGTCAACATCACGATGGGTGGTCGGCCCGAATAACCGCGGGCGATAAACAACGGCCGAGGGTCAGTGCCTGCTAACCCTCGGCTAATTATCTGGTGGCGCGCCTGGCAGGACTCGAACCCGCAACCCCTGGGTCCGAAGCCCAGTGCTCTATCCATTGAGCTACAGGCGCGCGTTGCGGAGGTGCTCGCTAAGGAGGCACTCGCTAATCGGGTATTGGGGCGAGCAACGGGATTCGAACCCGTGATCTCCTGTGCCACAGACAGGCGCCTTCGACCACTTGGCTATGCTCGCCGCAGACAGCGCCGCAGGGTGCCCTGCGCGTGTTCTAGGTTAGCATACACTGCCGATACGGACAATATGGCGAGACAACGGCAAAGGATTTTACGCCAGAGTCGCCCTAAACGCGCCATACATTGCGCACCACACAGGGGCAGTGGTTGGACAGATTCGGCGATACTTGGAAGGGCTTGGGTTGAACCTATGTGATTGAACGGGTAGGGAGGATTGGATACAATCCAGCGAAGCGGTTTATTTGAGCGGATTCTCAAGAAACCGTTTCGGGTCAGCATTTCGTATCATATTCATCTATACCAACTGACTCGGAGGAAATATGTCCCGCAAATTGTTCCGCTACCTTTTGGTCGCCGCGGTGGTCGCCCTCATGGTTACGTCGGCGGCGTGTGGCGGCAGCGGAGAACCGGAAGGGGCCTCGCCGGCGATGGAAAGCGTCAGGGAAACTAACAGTACATCGCCCGCACCCACCGCCGCCATCGCCGCGACTATGGCGCCGGCCGTGGCGTCGGCAGCGCCGACTCAACCGGCCATGTCGCCCGATACCGGGTGCGCTCCATCCGCCGACCTGACTTTTGACAACCGGCCTCCCCAGGGTGGGACGCTGGTGCGACTGTTCTCTGACCCCACTTCGTTGGACCCCCACCAGATTGGCGATGTTACGTCGAGCGTGGTGGTCGGCGAGATATTTGGCGGTCTGGTTACGCTCAGCCTGGATTACCAGCCCGTGCTGGATCTGGCCGCGAGTTGTTCCATCAGCGCCGACGGAACCGTGTATACCTTCGTGTTGCGGGAAAACGCGATGTTCCACAACGGCAAAGCCGTAACCGCCCGTGATGTCAAATGGTCGATTGAAAGGGCCGCCGACCCGGCTACCCTCTCGACCAACGCCCAAAACTATCTGGGCGACATCATCGGCGTCCCCGAAAAACTGGACGGCAGCGCTTCCGAAGTTAGCGGTGTGCGCGTGATTGATGACCGCACCATCGAATTCACCATCGACTCGCCCAAGCCTTACTTCCTCTCCAAACTGTCCTACCCCACCGCGTATGTGCTGGACCCGGACCAGGTTACACTTGATGATTCCTGGCTGGAGCAGCCCAACGGCACGGGGCCATTCAAGCTGGGAATTTACGATGTCGGCGCGCTGCTCATTCTGGAACGCAACGACCTTTATCACCTGGGGCCGCCGCACATCGAGAGCGTCCTGATGATATTGAGCGGCGGCTCGGCCATGATTATGTACGAGAACGACGAGATACATCTGACGGGCGTGGGCCGCGATGACCTGCCGCGGCTGCTGGACCCCAACGACCCGTTGAATCCGCAACTGCACCGTTCGCCGCAGGATTTCGACGTTTTCTATGTCGGCCTGAACACAGATGAGCCGCCATTTGACGACGTGAACGTGCGGAAAGCGCTGAACTATGCCATCGACTTGGACTCGATAGCGGAGAATGTGCTGGACGGACGCGTTTCGCCGGCGCGGGGCGTGATACCGCCCGGTTTCCCCTCTTACACCGAAAATCTGCGCAGCTACTCCTATAACCCCGAGCTGGCCCGCGAGCTGCTGCAGCAGTCCACTTACGCCGCCGACCTGGAGTCCGGAAATTTCCCGCGCGTCACACTCAGCATCTCGGGGAGTTTTGGCGCCGCCATACCCAGCTATCTGGAAGTGATGCTGGAGCAATGGAGCAGCGAGTTGGGCATCGAGGTGGACATCCAACAAACCGAGTGGGCCACTTTCCTGCAGGACGTGAACGACAGCAAGTATCAGATGTTCGACTTGGGATGGATTGCCGATTATCCTGACCCGGAGAATTTCCTCGACATACTGTTCCGCACGGGCAGCGAGAACAACAACACCAACTACAGCAACTCCGAGGTGGATCGGCTCCTGGAAGAGGCGTCCGTGGAGCGCGACCGGGAGCGGCGTTTTCAACTGTATAACCAGGTGGAGCAGCTAATTCTAGACGATGCGCCGTGGGTGTGGACCTGGTTCAGCGGCGAGGGCTACGCCCTCATCAAGCCGGAAGTGTCCGACTATTTCCTGCTCAAGATGAGCATTCCCAAGTACCGCTACGTGTACTTCAACCAATAGGGTTGGCAATGGGCCGGGGCGACTGATGCGTCGCCCCGGCGACAGTCAACATCACGAAACGGACGGCTGCACATGGGAGCTTACACATTGCGTCGGCTGTTGTGGATGCCGTTTTTGTTGCTCATCGTTACCTTCATCACCTTTACCCTACTCCAATTCACTCCCGGCGACCCGGTAGAAATCCGGCTCGGCCAGAAATATGATCCAGAGGTACATGAGCGCATCCGTCGGGAGTTAGGCCTGGACGACCCCCTCCCAGTGCAATACTTTCGCTACGTTGAGGGTGTGGTTACACGCTTGGACTTCGGCAAGAGTAGTCGCTACGGAAACACTTCTGTAAAGGAGCTGATAGCCAAGCGAATTCCGGTATCTTTACAGCTCAATCTGGCAGCAATCATCATCACATTAGGTGTCGGGATTCCGGTGGGGCTGTTCGCGGCACTGTGCCAGGGCACCGGTTGGGACAACGTAGTGGTCGCCGTTGCGCTGGGCTTTCAGTCACTGCCGGTATTCATTACCGCCCCGGTGCTGTTGCTGGTATTCGCCTTGCAGCTGGGCATCCTGCCGTCCAGCGGGTGGGATGGGTTCTTTTCGCCCAAAATCGTGATGCCCGCGTTGGTCACGGGCGTGCCCGGCATCGCCTTCGTGGTGCGACTGGTGCGGGCCAGCGTGCTGGACGTGCTGGGGCAGGACTATATCCGCACGGCGCGGGCCAAAGGTCTCAGCGAGACCTTAGTGCGTTACCGCCACATTTTGCGCAATGCCATGATTCCGGTGGTAACCACCTTTGGATTCACGATAGCGGGTCTGGCCGGAGGGTCTTTCATCGTCGAAAGATACTTCGGCATCCCCGGAGTTGGACTGTTGGGGATTCAGGCTTTGTTCCAGCGGGATTACTACGTAATAATGGCTTTTGCGATTAGCACAACTACGCTATTCCTATTGGCTAACCTGGTTGTTGACCTGATGTACCCACTGTTGGACCCGCGCATACGTCTGGGAGCCGGGAATGCTGCCTGACCGTTCCGGGTGGCACGACCGCGAACGTGGTCATGCCTATCATGGCGACGAGGCCGACCAGGCCAACTGGCCGGAAAACGAACTGCCGGTGGAGGGGCCGCTGTCCAGGGACTTCACCAGCGAGGGGCGGCATAGTTACTGGGGCCTGTCTTTTCGTCGGCTAACGCGCAAGAAACTGGCGATGGTGTGCCTGTCCCTCATCATCCTGATGTACGGCGGAGCGCTGCTGTCGCCGCTGATTACGCCCTATGAATACACGCATCAGGACCTGCAGGACAGCCGGGCGAAACCGTCGCTGGCCCATCCTTTTGGCACCGACCGCCTGGGCCGGGATATGCTGACCCGGGTCATCTACGGCCTGCGAACCACTGTCATTATCACTATCACCTCGTTGCTGGGCGGCACGCTAATTTTGGGCATCGCTCTGGGTCTCATCAGCGGATATATGGGTCGCTGGATTGACGCAGTAATCATGCGTACAGGGGAGATTACTTCGTCCTTTCCCGAGATTCTGCTCATCCTGATTTTTGTCGCGACTCTGAAACCGCGCTTGGTTGAGGTGGTGCAGCGTTTTGAGGACGGTACCGGCATCGACTGGATAATCCGCCTGGGCATCGTGGATTTCGCCATAATATCCGTCGCTCTGTCCATTTTTGGCTGGTTCAGTATGGCGCGGCTGGTGCGCGGGCAAGTACTGCAGGCCCGGGAAAGCCAGTACACGGAGGCGGCCCTGGTGATGGGCGCATCTACTGCCCGCATCCTGCGCGTCCACGTTTTGCCGAACATACTCAGCCCTCTCATCGTATCTATCTCGGCCGGGCTGGCCAGCGTAGCCGGGGCGGAGCTAGTGCTCAGCTGGATTGGAATCGGGGTCTTCCCGCCGGTGCCCAGCCTGGGCCGCATGATGTACGAAAACGGCAGTATAAACGTGCTACGGAACGAACCGCACCTCATTTTGTTCCCTATAGGGGCCGTGACGTTGCTGTTCTTCTGCTTCAATATCCTGGGGGATGCGGTGAACGACGCGTTTAATCCGCGCACACGCTGATCCCCGGCGAATTGATGTTGGCCCGGCAGCGCGAGAGCGTCAAACCAAATTCACCAAGATGGTACAATGTCAATGTCTGAATTGCCGGGTGAACTTGCTGATCGCGGCATCGGATGGCAGGTTGCAGGCTTCACCATCGTCGGATGCACCGGCGCGGTGATACTGTGGCTGTGGGACGGCTCAGACTTCTGGGCCTACCGGATTCTCGCAATCGCCGTCAAAGATTTTTACTGGGCATTCATCCTGCCATTGGCTTGGTCATTTAACGGAGTGCGAAGGATGTTTGAGAAAGCATCGGAAATCAGAGCAGCAGTGAGAGAGCAAATCCGGGAAAAGGGTCGCCGAGAGGGTCGCCAGGAATTGCGCCGGCGTTACAGCAGCCGTATAAATGAGGCATTGGAGCGGTTCGCAGTGACTAACGACGGCGTGACGACACTGCCGCTTACGCCGGAAGTGCTGGCCTACCTGCTCGACGAACCGGGTGACGAGTAACCCGGCGCCGCTAGCAAGCAGACGAGAGCTGTGGATACAAAAACCGATGCAGCTACCGGAGTGGTGGCTTGGCAAGCGTGGAGCGCCGACGCTTTCTCGGATGCTCAATCCTCCGACCGGCCCGTATTGCTGTCCATAAACGCAGTCTGGTGCTATTGGTGCCACGTGATGGCGGACAGCACCTATGTTGACGCTGATGTGGTCCGGTTTATCAACCGGAACTTTATCCCCATTCAAGTCGATACCGACCACCGCCCGGACATCAACGCCCGATACAACGTGGGCGGCTGGCCAACGACTTCGTTCCTGACCCCGCACGGCGGTTACATTGCCGGCGCTACCTACTTGCCTCCCGACCAGTTTTTGGCGATGCTGGACGAGGTGAGCCGGGCCTACGCGGATCAGAAGCCCGAGTTGTACGAACAGGGTAACGACATCCTGCGGCAACGGCGGGAGCATGTTGCCCGGGTTTCCGCCGGGCGCGAACCCGATGCGTCCGTTGTTGACAGCATCACGCGCCGCGCCGCTGGCGCGTATGACCCGGCCCACGGTGGTTTTGGAGTGGAACCCAAGTTCCCTTCGACCTCAATGCTCCGGCTGCTGCTGCACCAATATCGCACGTCGGGCGAACCTTTTTTCCGCGCCATGCTGGAAAAAACCCTTGATGCTATTACCGGAAGCGAGCTATATGACGACGTCGATGGCGGGTTTTTCCGGTTTGCCACTTACGCAAACTGGACTCAACCGCAACACGAGAAGATGGCCGAGGACAACATCGCCCTGGCCGGCGTGTTGCTTGACGCCGCCATCATTCTGCAACGTCCTGACTATCAACGCGCCGCTTCCCGAAGCATAGACTACCTGGTCGGCACGTTGTACGACCCGGCAGTCGCGGGTATCCGCGGGAGCCAGGGCGCGCACTCCGAGTATTTTGGCTTGCCGGCCCACCAAAGGCAGACCCAATCAGCTCCGGAAGTTGATCCGTATTGCTACGCATCAATTACCGGCCAGGCGGTTTCCCTTCTCCTGTCGGCGGCGTGGAAGTCAGGTCGGCCGGAATTGGCGGAGATAGCCTTCTCCTGCCTGGACCAACTGGTTGACACGGCTCGCTCGGGCCGGTTGCCCCACACGTTCGCCGCGGCGAAAACGAACCATCCGCAGGAGGGTGACCTCCTGGTCGACTGGGTTCATTATCTGCTGGCGGCCCTGGATGGCTACGACGCCGCGGCCATTGACGGCGGTCGGTATCTGGATGCTGCCGAGGCAGCGGCGGCCGTCTTGCTCGATCGTTTCCTCGACGCTGCCCAGGGCGGGTTCTGCGACATTGAAGATGTGGGTGAACGTCCCGGTTACCTCCGGGTTCGTGAGAAGCCTCTGGCGGAAAATGTGGCCGCAGCAACCGGGCTGCTGCGATTGCACCATGCCACCAATGAGGATCGGTATCGACAGGCGGCGCGCCATACGCTGAGCGCCTATGTCGAAGCGCACCGCGATTACGGTGAACTGGCCGCCGACTATGCCATCGCGGTGGATCGGTATCTCAACTCGGTGGTCGAAGTTACAATTGAAGGCAGACCGGGCAGCCCCGATGCCGACGCTATGCTGACCGCGGCAATGGCCCTGAATCACCCCAGTCTGCTGATAAAGCTGGTTACGAATGAGCGCACCGACGTACCAGCGCAGGCGCACGTTTGCCTAGACACCGTTTGTTATCCGCCGGTATCAGACCCGGCCGCGTTGGCCGATGCGATTGCAAACGGTGGCGTCGCGACGGACAGTCCGTTCCAAAACATTCTGGACCTGTTGAGTTAGGCTCAGCCGGCGTCCGGTCAGTTTATCTCGAGGAGTTGAAACTCTGAAAACCCAAAACTGTGGCGACCTGCGGGCCGCCCAAGCAGGCGCTTCCGTTACTTTGTCCGGCTGGATCAGCCGGCGCCGCGATCACGGTGGCATCATTTTCGTTGACCTGCGCGACCGGTCGGGGTATGTGCAGGTCGTTTTCAATCCGGAGCAGCTGGCCCCGGCCATGTACGACGAAGCCGAGAAACTGCGTTCCGAGTGGTGCGTGCAGGTGGATGGCGTCGTGCAGAAGCGCCCGGAGGGTTCCGAGAACATCGCGCTGCCCACCGGGGATGTGGAAGTGATGGTTGGCGCGGTCACAGTCCTGAATCAATCGCTGACGCCGCCTTTTTACATCACCGATGACGTTGAAGCGGACGAGAGCCTACGCCTGCGCTACCGTTACCTGGACTTGCGCCGTCCCAGTATGCAGGACAACTTGAAACTGCGCCACCAGGTGGTCAAGTACATCAGAGACTATCTTGACGCAAGGGACTTCCTGGAAATCGAAACCCCCATCCTGATTAAAAGTACACCGGAAGGGGCCCGGGATTACCTGGTGCCCAGCCGGATGCAACCAGGCAATTTCTACGCGTTGCCGCAATCCCCACAGCAGCTGAAGCAGTTGTTGATGGTGAGCGGCGTGGAACGCTATTTCCAGATTGCGCGCTGTTTCCGGGACGAGGATTTGCGGGCCGACCGTCAACCCGAATTTACCCAGCTGGACCTGGAGATGAGTTTCGTCGATGAGGAGGACGTGCTAACGCTGATTGAGGGTTTGTATGCCGGTATGGTGCGGGAGATTACGCCCCGTTTCAAAATTCAAACGCCCTTCCCTCGCATTACTTACGTGGATGCAATGGCTCGGTACGGCAGCGACAAACCGGACCTGCGTTACGGTTTGGAAATGGCCGACGCGAGCGATCTGGCAGCAGAAACCGAGTTCCGGGTATTTCACAACGTCCTGAGCGAAGGCGGCATCATCAAGGCGATGGCCGTGCCCGGCAAAGGAGGGTTGTCCGGCTCCGATATGCACCGCATGGAGGACACAGCCAAGGGGTTCGGAGCCGGCGGCATGAGCCATGTCAGGCTGACCGGAGCCGGGACGCTGGACACTCTGACTGATGCCGATGCGTTGCTGTCTCCCGGCTTGCGGATGCCCGTTGAGTGGGTGCGACGGCTTGCTGAACGTGCCGGGGCCGGCCGTGGCGACCTGATAATCCTGATGGCGGGCCCGCCCCGAATGGCCAACCAGTGGTTGTCTGCGATGCGAAGTCACATCGCCGCGGAAATGCAACTGGCCGATCCGGACGTGTTGTTGTTCGCCTTCGTTACCGACTTCCCGCTCTTTGACTGGAATGACGACAACAATCGTTGGGATTCCACCCACCACCCCTTTACCGCGCCGGCTCCTGGCTTCGAGAAGATGCTGGACGGCGGGGACTTGTCGGCCATCCCATCGCGGGCCTACGATCTGGTTTGCAACGGCTCGGAGCTGGCCAGTGGGAGTATCCGCATTCACCAGCGCGGGTTGCAGGAAAAGATTTTCGCCATCCTGGGTTATTCACCGGAGGAAATCTCCGACCGGTTCGGGCACATCCTGGAAGCCTTCGACTACGGCGCACCGCCCCACGGTGGCATCGCTCCCGGTATCGACCGCCTGGTGGCCATGCTGGCCGGCGCTGATTCGCTGCGGGAGGTTATCGCCTTCCCCAAGACACAAAGCGGATCCGATTTGCTGTTCGGCGCTCCGTCGCCCGTGGAACCCAGCCAGCTGCAAGACCTGGCGATTCGCATTGTCGAGTAACCGGCCCGCCGCTGCCCCGCTACTAACCAGGAGGAAAGAACATGACCGAGTTCAACTACGATGGGTTATTCGCGCAGCGGGCGCCCATAACACTGCGCGGCGAAAATCGCAATGCCAGGTACGATTTCGCGGTGGCGTACCCCGATCCTGAAACCCTTCCGCTGGCAGGATTGTCCGACGCATTGCGAGTAGCCCTCGAGAGGGAAGGACGTGACCTGGCATATTACCCGGTGGCAGCGGGTTATCGACCGCTGCGCGAACTGGTAGCCGATAAGCTGCAACGCGACCGCCAGATGGACGTTTCGCCGGACGACATCATCCTGACTTCCGGTTCCGGCGAAGCCATCAATATGCTGATTCAGGCCTTGACCGACCCTGGTGATGTGCTTTTGACCGAGGAGTATGTATATCTCGGCACGATGCGTCAGATGCGGTTGTGGGGCGCCGAAGTGGTTGGCGTGAAGTGCGACGACGAAGGGATGATACCGGAGGCGCTGGATGCAACGATCCGGGCGCAGGTCGCTGCCGGCAAGCGGGTCAAGTTCCTGTATACCATCCCAACTTTTCAGAATCCGCTGGGCTGGACGATGACGCTGGAACGCCGCCGCCGCGCTCTGGAGATTTGCCAGAGCCACGGCGTGCCCGTGCTCGAGGACGACTGCTACGTCGATTTGCGGTTTGAAGGGGAGGACGTAACGTCAATCAGCAGCATGGACGATTCCGGGCAGGTGCTGTACGTCGGATCCATGTCGAAAATCATAGCGCCAGGGGTCCGCATGGGTTATGTGGTGGCGCCGGAGTCGGTGCGACAGCGGGCGACGAGTTTCAAGTCCGGCGGCGTCAATCAATTTGCGGCGTTGGCGATTGAAGAATATCTCCGCAACAATATGTACGACCACATTGACGAGGAGAACCAGGCGCTCCGCGTGAAACGCGACGCCATGCTGGCGGCCCTGGGCGAACACTTCGGCAATCGCGCTACCTGGTCTCGCCCTGAGGGCGGCCTCTATGTCTGGCTGACGATGCCGGAAGGCACCGACCTGGCCGGTTTCCAGAACCAGTGTTTTGAGGAAGGCGTGGGCTACTACAACGGTACGATGTTCTCTCCGGAAGGCAATGGTTCTAACCTCGCCCGCCTCTGTTTCGGACACCCCACTGCAGAAACCGTTTCTGAGGGGATTGCCGAATTGGCCGCCATTTTCGAGCGCAATGGAATTTTCAGGAGCTAGTATCGGTACCTGGCGGCCGGCGAAAAGCCCCGGGCGGTTCCGAATTATTCGGGCGCCGGGGCTTATTCAGTTGCTGTTTCCCAGGTTATTATTCGTAGGTAATTAGTCGTTGTCGGCGGTGGCGGCGGCTTCGGCGGCGGGCTGATGTCCATTGGTGCGGATGGCAAACCTGGCCACCAAGTCGCCAATCGACTGGCGGAAGCCCGAGTATTCCAGCTCTGCGTAGGGCAGCATGGCCGCGCCAGACCAACCCTGTGAGCGCATTTCGATGCCCTTTTGCTGCGCCAGCTGGCGGGTGTAATCCCAGGCCGGGTTGTCGAAGAAATCGGTCGATGATTCTGAAAACTTGCCTTCTGCGCTAATGCTGAAACCGACGCAGGAAATCAGAGGCAGGCAGTACATACCCGTAACGGCGGTATTGATTGCCACCGGCATCAGCGGCATTACGTGAGAGCCGCGAGCGTCCCCGCCAATGTAGTGGGCCTTCGTGTAGGGAGAAATCAATTCTTCCGGAGCCGGGAAGATACCCTGGTTGCGAACCACGGCAACTGGATCATCCTTGCCGGTGTAGCTGCCAGCAATATTGTGCAGGCGGGTGGCCGATATCGCGGCGGCGGTTTGCCCGCAGTAGCGGGATGTAATGCTCTCAATGGCAAACCGTTCGTTGTCGCGCAACAACACGGTCATCTTGTAATAATCCTCGGGCGCGTTCAGCGAAATGATGCTGTCGCCATCGGTATTGTCCATGTCGATGATGTTGAATGTGAAGCCTTCGCCCAGACGCGGCAGCATTAGTCCGGCGCAGTACATGGGGTCGGCGAACCCGAGGAACATCGGCAAGTTGTAGGCGCCCGGGCCACATTTGTCGGCGGCCAGAACAAAGAACGACTCGGCCGGACGCAGGGGGTTGGTCTTGATCGGATCGTGGTCGAAGGTTATCTCCGCTACGGCTGGGCCAGCTCCGCGTATATTACCCGAAGGGGCATCAACGAGCAGGTCCTGACCAGCTCCGTAAAGGCCGTACTGGCGGGCGATTTCGGTTGCCTCCAGGAAGGTGTTCCAGGCAAACTGGTGCACGGCATCGTCGTTGTCGCCCCGAGTGTGGGTGGTGGTCATGCAGATGTCATCGCCGGTGTGCCCGACGTAGGCATCAATCAACAGTCCGTCGCGGATCGCCCTTTCAGTTGCGGCGCGGACGGCTGCCATCATTCGGTCCGACGGTTTGGTGTGCCCGCCAATTGAACCAACGTCAGCTTTCAGCACCGAAATCGTCAAATCCATTTGTTAACTCCCTTCATCGCGTTGACTCATTTTAAGCGCAAAAAAGCGCGGTTCAACGCTGCTCGTTACCGCTCGATTTTCCTGTGTTACGATAGCACTTCCCTGATTGGCCTGTCAATTTGCGCCGTGTTTCGCCATGGTTGGTTGCGATTTTGCACAGCAACCATCGGAATAGCGGGCTGCACAGCTGATTCGGTCAGCTATCAGGTAGCAACCTCCTGTATCGGTTCGCTGAAGGCGCAAACGCGGGGCTACCAGTGCGCGGGTTCGATAGACGTTGTAGCCTGTTTGCCGACTCTTACGAATTACCGTTATAATGGGTGCAAGAGCAACGGATGTAAGCACGTATGAACGAATGGCTCCAAATATTATTGATTCTTTTCGTGGTGTGGTGGACGGCACGTGCGGCCCGAAACAAGGGCCACAATATGTTGATCTGGGCCACACTGTCCGCCATCCCCGCGGTGGGTTTGGTTCCCGGTTTCCCAAACGGCCTGACGGCGCTGTGCATGTTCCCAATGCTGGCGCTGATGTTCGTACCGGCGCGGCGTCCGGTCGAAGCCGAGGAGGAGGAAGACACCACGGTGGCCTGCCCAAGGTGTCAACACGTCCATGACCCGGGCCCAAGTTTTTGCACCAACTGCGGGTGGGAGCTTGCCAGGGTATACGCTAGCGAGGATGCAGCTGCGGACCCCGCGGAGGCAACGGCTACGACGCTGCCCAGCGGCAGCGAAACGGTTGGTAATTCCCCTGGAATCGCTGAGGAAGGGGCGGCGCCAACTCCGGTAGCCGAACCTGTCTTGGCGTCAACGCAAAATAACCCGGCCACACCGGAACCCGCCGGCGTGGGCGCGACTGCAGACGCGGCGCCCGGCATTGAGCCGATTTCTGGATTCACCGCTGAGCCTCTCAAAATCTCGCTATCCCTTACTGCTGCCGGCATGACGGAACGAGGATTGGCGCTGGTCAACCAGGGGCGCGTTCGCGAGGCAGTTGATCAGTTCACCAAGGCGATTGCTCTGGATCCCCGTTACCGCGAGGCATGGGCCAACCGCGCCAAAGCGTACAGCGAACTGGGACTCAGCGACAAGGCGGCCGCCGATCGGCAGCAACTTGAAGCAATCTGAACGCTGGTTGAAAACCCAATTACGGTGGCCCGCATCCGACCGATGCGGGCCTTTTCGTTATCGTATGCGGGTCTTTACGTTAGACGAACGGGATGGCAGCGTGGCACGGGGTTACGGAGCAGCGTCAGACCGCCATGATGTGATATCCGGCATCAACCGGCAGAACTGCGCCGGTAATTGCGCTGGAAAGGTCGCTGCACAGGAACAGAGCCGACTTGGCAACTTCGTCGGCAGTGATGTTGCGCCGCAATGGAGCTTTGTCGGCGTGGGCGCGTTTCATGTCGAGGAAACCGCTGATTCCGCGCGCCGCCAGCGTGTCCACCGGGCCGGCAGATATTGCATTCACCCTGATGTTGTCGCCGCCGTATTCGTGGGCGAGTTGCCGTACTTCATGCTCCAGGGCCGCCTTGGCGGTGCCCATGACGTTGTAGCCGGGATAGACCCGGCTGGAGGCGTTGAAGGTCATCGCAATGACGCTGCCCCCGGATTTCATCAGTGGCGCCGCGTGGCGCACCATGGGCAGCAGCGTGAACGCGCTGATTTCCAGTGCGAGACGGAAGCCGTCGCGCCCGGTGTCCGCCAGCCGACCGGACAAATCTTCTCGATTGGCGAAAGCGATGCTGTGCACAAGGATGGACAGCGAACCCATCTCGCTGGCCAGCATCTCAAACACCTGCCCGATCTGTTCATCTTCCGAGGCGTCGCAGGGCAGGATTACCGCGTCGTCCAGCGTGTCGGCGAGACGCGCTACCCGATCTTTGAGGCGCTCGTTTTGATAGGTCAACGCGATGCGAGCTCCAGCGTCGGCCAAAGTTTTGGCGATGGCCCAGGCGATGCTTCGGTCATTGGCGACGCCGAAGATTACGGCGTTTTGGCCGGAAAGTTCAACTGGATACACTCGAAACCTCGCTCAACAATTATTAACGGAAGTAAGGGGACACCTGTTCCAGGAAGGTCTGCATCTGCTCTTCCTGTCGGTAGGAGGCAAAACGCACCACAATCTGATCGGCGCCGGCTTCGGCATAAGCCTGGATACGTTCGCGGACCCGTTCGGCGTCGCCAAACGGCCCCCACCGATCCCCCCAGATGTTGGCGCCGTAGTAACCCAGCAACCAGTCTTCGGCCTCAGCCTGCGCCCGGTTGGTGTCTGCGTCGAGGTTTACGGTGAGATACATCACCGAGGACATTGCGCCAGGATCCCGGCCGTATTCCTTGCAATAGCCCCGCACCGTGTCGGTGAGCTCCACAAATTCGTCCGGAGTTGCGGAGATGGAGATTGCGCCATCAGCGAGACGTGCGGCGCGGCGAGCCTGCCGTTCCCGTTGTGCGCCCTGGCCATCGCCGCGCCCGTGCCAGTGCACGCCCAGGTAAACGGGCACACCCCCGGGTTGTACCGGCGCCGGCTCCATTACCGCATCGCCGAGCTCAAAGTTTGGTCCGGAATGGGTGAACGGCTGGCCGCTGCCCAGTCCCTTGACGACTGCCAGCATTTCTTCCAGCCGAGGCACCCGCGTGCGCCGATTTACACCCGCGTTGCGCCACTCGGCCTGCTGCATCGGGTTGAACGCGCCTCCCACGCCAATTCCGAGCTGCAACCGGCCACCGGAAATCAGGTCAACCGTGCCCATCATTTGAGCCAACAGCACGGGATGTCGCAGGGCCATCAGCATAACCGCCGTTCCCAGTCTCACGCGGGAGGTGCGGACAGCGATGGCGGCCAGGGTGGTCATGGCCTCCAAGCGCGGCTTGGCGGTTAAGCTGTCCCCAACCCATACTGAGTCCAGGCCGGCTTCTTCGGCCCACGTGGCGAGTCGCAGCACGGATTCTGCGTCGGTGGGTTTTTTATCTGCAAGCAACAGCCCGCGGGTGGGCAATAGGCATCCCAATCGAACCATGGCTTTCACTGGCTCCCAGCACGCCGGGTTCCCATCAGGCGCTCCAGAAGACCCGGCTCCATCACCTCGTATTCGTCCAAGTCCGAACCATCATCCAGGTCAAAACCCATGCCGGAACTGTAATAAAAGGCCAGCGATACACCCATGCGAGCCGCCGTGGACACGTGCTTGCGGAAACTGTCGCCGCCCAACTCGGGCCGGAAATAGGGAATCAGGTCGTAAGGCACCAGGATGGCGTTGGTTCCGCCGTCGCGCCGCGCCGGTGACAGGGTTACGTTATGCTGATGTTCCGCGCTGCGGATTAGCTGGTGGATGTCGCTGGGTTTGATGAACGGAAGGTCGCCGGGCAAATACAGCGCCGACACGCCCCGCATCCTGGCGTTTTCGAATGATTTGGTTAGCGTGTCATTCAGGTTGCGACCCAAGTCCTCCATCCAGGTGGCGCCCAGGTTCCGGGACAGGTTGCGAACACGCGTGTCGCCGCCAACTACCCAGAAGACCTCAATTCCGGAGCTGCGGATGGCAAGCAGCACCCGGCGCAACATCCCCATCGTGAGGTCAGCGCGTTCGCCCGGAGACATACGTCTTGACAAGCGCGTTTTGCAATCCGCCAGCGGCTTCATCGGTATCACCGGCACGACCATTGGGTTGCCATTGACCGGTATGTCGGTGGTCATACGGCACGCTCCACTCGGCGCACCAGTTCCAAAACTGATTTCGCCAGTGCTATTTTGTCGGCATCATTGTTCATGATTGTATCGGTCACCACCGGATGGATTCCCTCGTGTGAGATGTCGTCAGCGAGGTCTGCATCCTGCGAATCTACCACCAGGATGTCGCACAAGTCCCGGTATTCCCGTGCCACACCGACCGACGAAACCGTCCCGCCCAGCTCCGCCATGATTTTACCGGCCGGACCGCGCACGGCTGCGCCGCCCACGATTGGACTTACCGCGATTCGGTTACTGGAGCGCGCTGCGATTGCATCCCGAACTCCGGGAATAGCCATGATGGGGGCCACGCTGAGATATGGGTTCGACGGACAAAAAATTATGGTTTCACTCTCTTGCAACGCCTTCGCAAACGCCGGGGAAGGTTTCGCTGCGGCGGCGCCAACGTAGCGAATGGCGTTCACTTTGGGTTCAGCGCGGTAACGGACGAAATACTCTTGCATTGCCAGCGTACCGGCATCGGTGTCGAGGACAGTTCGCACCGGATCGTCGCTCATCGGAACGACGCGGTGCTGGATGCCGAGTCGTCCGGTCAACTCGGCGGTAACTTCGGACAGCGTGGCGCCGCGTCGCAACAGCTCGGTGCGCCGAATGTGCATGGCAAAGTCCAGGTCGCCCAGGTTGAACCAGGTATCGGAGCCGAGCCGGTTGAGCATCCCCAGGGTGTTAAAACTGTCGCCGGACATACCCCAACCGGTCTCCTGATTGTACAAACCGGACAACGTGTACGTCATCGTGTCCAGGTCTGGCGAGACGTGCAGGCCGTGGAACTCTTCATCGTCGCCGGTATTGACGACGATAACCAGGCGCTCCGGCGGCAGGACTCTGGTCAAGCCCAATGCCAGCTTGGCGCCACCGACTCCGCCGGCGAGCGCCAGTACCAGCCCTTGAGTGGTTCCCTCCACTGCCTAAACCTGCTGTTGGGCTTCCGCCCGCTCCCGCTCAGCGCGCGGGTGCTCGAAGCGGTAGGTGTCGAGTTTAACCAGCTGGTTGTAGGAACCGAAAATCTCCTCTACGTTATCGCCGACCAGATCCAGCGGGTCCACAATCTCATCCACTTCGCTGAATACACGTCGCAGGCCGTAGGTTGTGTAGCGTTCTGCGGGCGTGCGTCCCGCTTCCCGGATCATGCCGCGGAACTCGGCCGGCCGCATCAGCTGACCGTGGGCAGCGCCGGCGGAGGTGGAAATACTTTCGTTGATGAGCGTGCCGCCGAGGTCGTTGACGCCGGCAGTCAGCAGCAGTTGCGACATCCGGCTGCCTTCTTTGACCCAGGACGCCTGGATGTTGGGAATCCAGTTATTCAGCATAATGCGGGCGATGGCATGCACCTTTACTACGTCCATTCCCGACGGGCCGGAGCGCACATTGTCCACCGTTCCCTGCAGAAACATGGGGGCTTCCGAGTTAACGAAGCTCAGCGGAACAAACTCGGTGAAACCGCCGGTGGTTTTCTGGATGTCTCTCAACAGGGCGATGTGCTGGACGATTTGCGTGTTGGTTTCCACATGGCCGAACATTACCGTGGACGTGGTGGGTATGCCCAGGTCGTGAGCGGTAGTTATAACCTCAATCCACTGGTCAACCGTAATGCGACCCGGCGAAATTAGGTCGCGCAATTCCTGGTCCAGCACCTCAGCAGAGGTTCCGGGCAGGCTGCCCACGCCGGCGTCTTTCAGGCCCTGCAAGTAGTCGCGGATCGAGCACTTGGAACGTATCGAGCCGTACAGCACCTCTTCCGGGGAGAACCCGTGGACGTGCATATCCGGGAGTTCCTCCTTGATGGCTGCGCACAGCTTGATGTAGAGGTCGCCCTCCATCTGGGGCGGCAAACCGGCCTGGACGCACACTTCGGTTGCGCCGTACTGCTGGGCTTCTTTGGCGCGCCGGATTATCTCGTTGACCGGCAGGAAATAACCTTCTTCCTGCCTAAAGTCGCGACTGAAGGCGCAGAAGCCGCAGCGTTTGATGCACACGTTGGTAAAGTTGATGTTCCGGTTGACTACATAGGTCACCAAGTCGCCAACGGCTCGACGGCGTAGTTCGTCCGCAACCATCATAAGCGCGGTGAATTCAGGCCCATAAGTTCCGAACAAAACTTCCCCGTCCGACACCGAGATGTCTTCGCCGGCAAGGGCACGATCCAGCGCCGAGGCCACTTCGGGGCGCAACGTTGACACCAAAGCGGACATCGTTGCGGGTGAGTTCTGGTTAGGCGAGTTCTGGTTATTGGATTCCGGCATAGCGTTGGATTCCCCCTTTCACGTAACCTTCCGAATCGGTCAGTTTGAGCAGCTTTGCGCGTAACGCTGCCGGAAGCGGCCATTGCGACCCGCCGGCAAAGTATTCCGGATACACCGGGAGCCTGGGTCGCAATTCATACCCGGCTGCCGCGGTGCGTCGTTCCAGTTCGGCCAGTTGCGGCCAAGGCGCTTCCGGATTTACGTAGTCGATGGTCAGCGGCGACACACCGCCCCAGTCGTTGATTCCGGCGGCGATGTATCGTTCGTAGTTCTCGCTGAGATTGGGCGGCACCTGCAGATTCACACCGGCGCCGAGTATCAGCCGAGCGACTGCCGTTGTCCACAGCAACTCCAGCGGAGGCGCATCGGCCACGCCTGCCATGGGTGTGTCGGTTTTGGCGCGGAAGTTTTGTATGATTACTTCCTGTACGTGCCCGAACCGCTCGTGCAAATCGCGAATCGCGAGGAGCGAGTCGATGCGCTCCGTGCGAGTTTCACCAATGCCGATCAGAATGCCGGTGGTGAACGGGATACCCAATTCGCCGGCCAGTTCGATGGTGCGAAGACGCACCCGGGGTCGTTTGCTGGGAGCAAATTCGTGCGGGCCGCCACTCTCGTAGAGGCGCGGGCTCACGCTTTCCAGCATGATGCCTACCGACGGGTTGCTCGGTTGCAATGCTTGCAATTCCCGCCGACTCATCGTGCCCGGGTTGCCGTGGGGTAACAGCTCGGTTTCTTCAAACACGCGCTGGCACATGGTGGTGAGGTAACCCAGAGTCGTGCGGTAGCCGTGAGCACTCAACCAGTCCTGTGCCTCGGGGTAGCGCTGTTCGGGTCGCTCGCCCAACGTGAACAGGGCTTCGGTGCATCCGAGACGCTGGCCGGCTTTCGCTACCGCCAAAACCTCGTCCTCGGAGAGATACAGGTTGTCCGCTTCTGCCGGCGCTTGCCGGAAAGTACAGTAACCGCAGAAATCGCGGCACAACCGAGTCAGAGGGATGAATACCTTGGGTGAGAAGGTGATGATTCGGCCCTTGCCGCGGTCGCGGAGTTCAGCCGCCGCCAGGCACAGGTCCCCGATGGCTTCGTCGGCGGCGGCAATCAGCCGGTGCGCTTCCGAATCGGACAAGCGCAATCCACCGGCGGTTCGTTCAAATAAACCAACGGGGATAGCGTTTCCCTGCATCGCAACCGGGGAATTCATTGCCGGGGCGCGCGTTGCCGGGGTGCTCATTGATTGTTTTCTGGACACAGCATAAATCAACCCAAACCATTGTATTCAGATGGTAGCCAGTATTCAAGGCTGGGCGCGAGCTCTCTCCATCATTATTGTTCGTTATGTCAATCAACGCCATAAATAAACATGACGCGAACGGCAATTTTGTTACGTTATGTAAATACGCCAACCCTCCCCCACATAGAATCGGGGCGTTAACCCGGGTAATACCTAATCGAACAGGTGAGCCTGTTGCCTGGGGTCGCTCGCAGATCCGGCCCAGGGCCATCCAAGATATTCGTAGGCCAACCGGGTGGCTACGCGCCCACGGGGGGTTCGCTCCAGGAAGCCCTGTTGCAGCAGGAACGGTTCCAGCACTTCCATTACTGTGCTGGCGTCTTCGCTGAGCGATGCGGCCAGCGTGTCCAGGCCCACCGGCCCGCCGTTGAATTTGTCGATGATGTTGGTGAGCAAGCGGTGGTCGGTTTCATCCAGTCCCCTCGAATCCACACCCAGGCGGTCGAGCGAGTCGCGGGCCACCGGGCCGGTGATGCGGTTATCAGCTTTGACCAGGGCATAGTCGCGGGCGCGGCGCAGCAGTCGGTTTGCGATGCGGGGTGTTCCGCGCGACCGGACGGCCACTTCGTGCAATCCATCTGCATCAGAATCGATGCCCATGATGCTGGAGGACCGGTTCACCACCGTTTCCATGTCTGCGTCATTATAGTAATCCAGCCGAAACACCGAACCGAACCGGTCGCGCAGCGGAGCGCTGATGAGGGAATACCTAGTGGTGGCGCCCACCAGGGTAAATGGATTGATTCTAAGGTTGATGTTCCGTGCCGACAGCCCTTTGCCAACCACCCACGACAGGAAAAAATCCTCCATAGCCGAATACATCACCTCTTCCACCGCCCGATTGAGCCGGTGTATCTCGTCGATAAACAAAACGTCGTTGGGCTGCAGGCCGGTCAGGATGGCCGCAATGTCGCTGGCGCGTTCCACCGCCGGGCCGGAAGTTACCTTGATGGCGGCTCCCATCTCGTTGGCAATGATATTGGCGAGGGTAGTTTTACCCAAACCGGGCGGGCCATAAATGACTACGTGATCGAGCGGCTCGCCGCGAATGCGAGAGGCCGCCATGGCGATGCTCAGGTTTTCGCGCACCTGGGCCTGCCCGACAAAGTCCTGCAATCGCGCCGGACGCAATCGCGTATCTTGCGGCTCGTCATCGCCCTGGGCTGCCGGGGACACCGACCTGGGTTCATCTTCGGTTGTTTGGTCTGGCCGGCCAGCTAACGTCATCGTTCCGCCCCGCACGGGCCATCGGGCGAACCCTCGGCCCGGATAGTCGTCGCTCTGTCGTCATTCTATGGGTGATTTTCGCCAGCGGTCAACCGAATATTGTCACTAACTGCGACAATTCCAGAGTCGGGTTTCGAGTACCCTGTGCTATACTCCGGGCACTAAATTAGACCATTGGCTGCGATTATGACTGTGTCCAAAACCGTATTGCAAGGTTCCGATTTGCGCCAGGCCATGAAAGGCGCCGTGTCGTACATGGAGCTCTACCGCGACGCTGCCAACGCCCTCAATGTGTTCCCCGTACCCGACGGCGACACCGGCACCAATATGCTGCTGACCCTGCGGGCTGGCATTGAAAAGATGGAAGCAGACGTCGATGCAACCGATGCCTGTGATGTTGCGGAATCCGTAGCCACCGGCGCATTTTGGGGCGCTAGGGGCAACAGCGGTGTAATCCTGTCGCAACTGCTGCGCGGATTTGCCGACGGCGTTGCCGGAGCAGCCGTTATCGAATCCTCCGACGCGGTGGCTGCTTTTCGATCTTCGACCGATTCCGCCTACCAGGCGGTGAGCCAGCCCCGGGAAGGCACCATGCTGTCCGTAATCCGGGGCGCCTCGGATGCCGCCATGGCCGCCAATGATGCCGGAGGGCGGGATGTAATTGCCCTCTGGCAAGTCGCCTACGACGGCGCCATTGCGGCGTTGGCGTACACCCCGGAGCAACTGCCGGTTCTGAAAGACGCCGGGGTGGTCGATTCCGGGGGACTGGGCGTGGTTGCCGTGATTGGCGGGGCGTTGCAGCACTTGCGAGGCAACCACGGGCCGCCCATAGACCTGGGCCTGCGCAATATCACCGGCGTCATCGATCCGCACCAAACCGCTTCCGTGGCCATTGACGCTGATTTTCTGGACGCCCACGAGAGCGAAGAGTTCGGCTACTGCACCCAGTTCGTAATCCACGGCGAGGGTATCAACGTGGACACTCTCCGCGCCGGCCTCGGCGAGATTGCCGAATCGACCGTTATTGTGGGTGGTGGGAACGCCGTGCGCATTCACGTGCACACCGCCGACCCCGGCACGGCGTTGACCTACGGCGTGGCTTTTGGCGACATTGACGAAGTCAAGATTGACAATATGAGCCTGCAAAATCGGGACTGGACGGTTGGCCATCGGGAACGCTCGGCGCCGCCTGAGATTCGCCCCGGGTTGTCAGTCATAGCGGTTGCCTCCGGCAAAGGCCTTGCCGAAATCTTCCAGGACGCGGGTTGCGCCGCAATAGTCCCCGGCGGTCAAACTCTGAACCCCAGCGCCAACGAGCTGATTGCAGCCGCCCGGCAAGCCGGCACCAGGGATGTCATCGTCCTGCCCAACAACGGCAACGTGATTCTGACCGCCCACCAGGCCACCGGAGCCGACACCGGCGAGATTAATTTGCACGTGGTTGGCACCAAGTCGATGCCACAGGGCACGGCGGCGATGCTGGGCTTCAACCCCGAACTGTCGGTTGATGAGAACTTGGCCAACATGGCAACAGCCACTAAAGCAGTTGAAACACTGGAGGTTGCGCAGGCAGTGCGCGATTCCATTGTTGACGGTCGGGCCGTCAAACAAGGCCAGTACATGGCGATACTTGACGGAACTCTGGCTGCGTTGGCTGATTCAGCTGAAACCGCCCTCCTCGACGGGCTAACCCACACCGAAGCGGACTCAGACAGCATCGTAACCATATACTGGGGTGAAGGCGCCGATGCGGAAAAAAGCGCGCAGGCGCAGGAAATACTGGAAGATTTACACCTCGGTATGCACGTTGACGTGTTCGAGGGCGGCCAACCACACTATCCTTATCTGGCGTCGGTGGAGTAGTTAATCGTGGCAATCAAGATTGTGTCTGACAGCACGGCTGATATTCCGGCGGCCCTGGCAGAACGCCTCGGCATTACCGTGGTGCCTGCCTACGTTCTCATTGATGACGTGGCTTATCGGGAAGGAATTGACATTACTCGGGAAGATTTCTACGTCCGCCTGCAGGCGTCCCCACGACTTCCAACCACCTCGCAGCCTACCGTAATGGACTTTACACAACACCTCGAACCGCTGGTTAACAACGGTGATCAAGTGGTGTGCATCACGCTGCCCAAAGGGTTGAGTGGCACCTACAACTCCGCGATTCAGGCCGCCGCCGCACTGCCGGATGGCGCGGTTTCGGTTATCGACTCCAACACAGCAACCGCCGGACATATGCTGCAAGTGGTCGCCGCCGCCGAAGACGCCGCCGCCGAAGACGCCACCGTGGAGTCGGTACTTTCAGCAGCCAATACGCGTGCCTCGAGGGGTTTCACCTATTGCGCCCTGGACACTCTCGAATACCTGCAAAAGGGCGGGCGCATCGGCAAGGCCCAGGCGTTCATGGGATCCCTACTGAAGGTGAAGCCAATCCTGAGAGTGTCGGATGGTGAAGTGCTGCCGGTAGATCGCCCGCGCAATACGCGCCGAGCGATGCAACGGTTGGAAGAACTGGTGCGAAGCCACGGCCCGGCTTCCAAACTGGCAGTTGCGTATTCCACGGATCCAGAACTCGCCGAGACATTGCGGGCCGGACTCAGCGATTTGGCGCCGGCCGATCAGAGTTATACAGTGCAGATCGGGTCTGCCATCGGGACGCACGGTGGACCGGGCGCCGTTGCCGTGGCAACATTGATGTAATCGCAACGGCGGCATACGTTGCTTCGAGAACCGTAGGTAGGTGGCGTCGGACAGTGCGTTCTGCGCCCGCGCATCGGACGACAACAGGCGCAATGGCTTCATCGCCGCTGGGTTTCCTTTGATGAATTCTGCCGGGTCTGAAAACGAACCGTTGTGGCGACAGGCGCTCCGGAAAATCCTGACACTGGAAGAGAGCAAGGGATTCGCCGACACCGCAGTTAGCGGCGGCATCCGCCGGTTTGTTGACCGCTGGGAATCGGAGTTGCGCGGGTTTCTGGGCGATGATGCCGGGACAACCGCGTATCTCGTCAATACTTCGTACCGCGACCTGACGCCCGACGAACGCCGCGCCTGGGTCGCCCATTGGCAGAAAGCGCTGGACAACTCGTCCAACGGCCCAGTGGCGTCCACAGCCGGATTAGCCGCATTAGACGGAATGCCTCCGGATGCTTCCGGGGTCACCAACGCTGTCGTAGCGCCCACGCTGTTTCCCACCGAAGATGCGCGGCCGTTGGCGCGCGCGCACCGGGCCAACTATGGACGCCCGGTTCCCGCCGCATCTCCGGGCAACCCTGATGAACCGGTCAGCAAAATCCGACGAATGGACCAGAAAACCGTGGGGCGCCTGGAACTCCTGGGCGTTGGCACCGTTCGCGACCTGTTGTACATGATGCCGCGACGACACGTTGACCGCTCCGAAATTACCAGCATTGCCGACGTGTATCCGGGCGCAACCTTTACTCTCGATGGAACCTTGGCCAACATCAGTCCCGCTAGAGTGGGCCCGCGCAACCTGCCGCTGGCGCAGGGCGCCTTGCAGGACGAAACCGGAACCATTGACCTGCAATGGTTCGGTCAGGGTTTCCTGGCGCGTTCGCTCCACGCCGGGAGCCACATGACCGTTACCGGCAAAGTCGAATCCTACCGCAACCGGCCGGTGATGCCCTCTCCGGAGTTCGACGTAGTCACCGAACGACAGCCGCCGGTCAACACCGCTCGCATCACGCCCGTTTATCGGCTAACCCAGGGGATGACCGCGCGCAACCTGCGGAGCCTGACCTGGCAGGCCATCGTACAGTACGTCAATGGGTTGGACGATTCGCTGACCGAGGACGTGCGACGTCGCACGGGGCTGGTTCCGCTGCGCAACGCCATCACCGACCTGCACTATCCCAAAGACCTGGCCGCCGCCGAGGCTGGCCGGCGTCGCCTCGCATTCGATGAAATCCTGGGATTCCAGCTTGCCGTCATCGGCCGTCGCCGGCACCGCGAGGAAAACGCCGTTGGCGTGCTTGTCAAATACAATCAGGCTACGGTGGACGGATTCCTGGCCGGTTTGCCATTCACGCCCACACGTGCGCAAGAACGCTGCATCGCGGAGATTCTGTCGGATATGGCGCGAGGCACCCCACCGATGAGCCGACTGCTGCAGGGCGAAGTCGGCAGCGGTAAGACTCTGGTGGCATTGGCGGCAGTGCTGGCGGCCGCATCCGCGCACCGGCAGTCGGCGCTAATGGCGCCCACCGAAGTGCTGGCCGAGCAACACTTTCGCACCGTGAGCGAGTTGCTGCAGGACTTCGACCAACCGATGCAGCAAGACAACGTGCTATCAGTCTACCTGCCGCAGATGGCCGGGCCGTTCACGGTTGGATTGCTGACCGGAAGCACACGCGCCCGCCCACGCCGCGAAGTGCTGCGGATGGTGGCGGAAGGCAACATGGACCTGCTGATCGGCACGCAGGCGTTGATTCAGGACGGCGTTGACATTCCCAACCTGGCGCTGGCCGTCATGGACGAACAGCACCGTTTTGGCGTTGAGCAACGGTCGGCGCTGCGGAGCCAGGGCCAGGAACAACCCCATTCCTTGATGATGTCGGCCACTCCGATTCCGCGGACACTGCAACTCACGCTCTACGGAGACCTTGACGTGTCCACCATTGACGAGTTGCCGCCGGGTCGCCAGGAGATTTTGACTCGCATCGTGCCAGAAGACAAACGGACCGCAGCCTACGGGTTTGTGCGTCAGCAAATCGATGCCGGACGACAGGCGTTTATAATTTGCCCGCTGGTGGAAGAATCGGACCGGCTGGACGTGCGCGCCGCCGTCGAAGAGCACAAACGATTGTCAACCGAGGTGTTCCCGGATCTCAAACTCGGGTTGCTGCACGGCAGGTTATCGTCCCGGGATAAAGAGAAAGGTATGCGTCAGTTTCGGGACGGCGAGCTGGATCTACTGGTGGCTACTGCTGTAGTTGAAGTCGGCATCGACGTGCCCAACGCTACCGTGATGCTCATTGACGGGGCAGACCGGTTTGGACTGGCCCAGCTGCACCAATTCCGGGGGCGGGTTGGCCGTGGCGAGCACAAAAGCTACTGCCTGCTGATGTCCGAGTCGGAGTCGGAACGAGCCAGGGAACGATTGACGGCGTTGGAATCTACGCGCGACGGTTTCAAGTTGGCCGAGATTGACTTGCAGATGAGGCATGAAGGCGACATCTTTGGCACCTCGCAAAGTGGCGACCAGACGGTCTTGCGCATCGCCAACCTGTTTGACCAGGATTTGATGGCGCTGGCCCGTCAGGAAGCCCTGTCCATCATGGATGCCGACCCCCATCTGACCGACCCGACTCACGCCGGTTTGGTTGCCGAACGGGACCGGTTCCTGACCCGGTTTCAGCAGCACCTTGATGATTGAACCAAACGTGAACTGAACTCCGGACGGCTGTTTGTCAGCCTTCGGCGGCGATGTCCCGGAACCGGTACCCCACGTTCCAGATGGTCTCCACGAACAGGTGGTCGGGGTCTTCAATCTTGGAACGCAGGCGTCGTATGTGGACATCGACGGTGCGGGTGCCGCCAAGGTAATCGTATCCCCACACCTGATTTAGCAGCGCTTCCCTGGTGTATACCCGGCCCGGGTTGGATGCGAGTAGCGTCAGCAACTGAAACTCTTTGTAAGTGAGCGAGATACGACGGCCGGCCATGGCCACTTCGTAGCTTTGGAGGTCGATGGTCAGCTCTCCAACGCGAATCAGCGGTTGTCCAACCCGGCCGTTCTTCCGAAATACGATTTGCCCAACCCTTGCCAACAGCTCGGTGGAGTCCAGCGGCGTTACTATGAAATCGTCCGCGTTGATCTCAGGGTCATATTGCTCCAGCGACGACAACTCCAACAGCGCCAATGTGGGAATCTGTAGTTCCGTAACCTGCTCAATGACTGACCGGGCCCCGATGCCGACCGCTGCCAGGTCCAGTATCACGACGTCAAGTTTCATGGCGTGGGCAACGTCGGCCAGCTCCATCATGTCGCTGCCGGCGCGGCAGGACAACCCGGTCTGGTCGATTTGCTGGACCAGCGAAACCATGTTATCGCCGGGGCGAGTCAACAGAAATACGCTATACAAGTCGGCAATCCTTACCGCGCTGCGCCACTATCCTCTCCAACACCTGCGGGTTCGCCCCCGCCGTCCGGTCAACCGGAGCATATGTCAAATTGACTACGCCGGGTTGTGTGTCTATCATGTGCCCAATGATGCGTAATTTTAGCATACGGCGGCCGACGAACCTTCGCCAGCGCCGCCCCACCGTTCGTTATCGGTCGCGTTTGATTTGAGGGGATAATGTCCACTTCAACTTTGCTGCCCACCCAACCTGCCGACATTCGCGGCGTCATCCGCGCCGGCGGGTACTCCGGCGTTACGGCCGGTCTGGCCAACGGGTACGTACAGGCCAACCTCGCTGTCCTGCCCCGCGACCTGGCTTTCGATTTTCTGCTGTTTTGTCAGCGCAACCCCCGTCCCTGCCCGCTGCTGGAAGTGATCGAGGCTGGGGCAATCGAACCTGCAATCATGGCCCCCGGCGCAGATATTCGCACCGACATACCGGCGTATCGCATATACGAAAATGGCGAAATGACCGGAGAATTCACGTCGGTGGCCGAAGTTTGGCGCGACGACCTCGTGTCGTTCCTGCTGGGTTGCAGTTTTTCCTTCGAGGCGGCAATGTCAGATGCTGGAATCCCGTTGCGCCATCAGGAAGCCGGCAGCAACGTGCCAATGTACATCACCAACATCGCGACCAGACCGGCCGGCGCGTTCTCCGGGCCGATGGTCGTCAGTATGCGGCCCATCCCACAAGCACAGATCGTGCGTGCCGTGCAGGTAACTTCACGATTCCCCGATACGCACGGCGCTCCGATTCACATTGGTGACCCGGCAGCCATTGGGATTCGAGACCTGGCTTACCCTGAGTTCGGTGATGCCGTTGAAATTCGGGACGGCGAGACCCCGGTCTTCTGGGCCTGCGGCGTTACTCCCCAGGCCGTGGCGTTGAATTGCAAACCACCCCTGATGATTACCCATGCCCCCGGCAAGATGTTCATTACCGACCGGCGCGACGCCGATTATGCTGTCCTGTAGCGCTGGCGGCGCCAAGTTCCCCCGCGTTTCGTTACCCGTTGATACGAATGGGATGCCGGGTTCAGCCGTAGCAGTCGGCGCATAAATGGACTTGATGCGACGTTTGTCGGGAGCTTTTCCGGATAGGTTTACGTACCGGCTAAGCGACCTGCGCGGTGACGCATTCGGCGGGATTACTGCGGGAATCCTGTCGTTGCCAATAGCGATGGGCTATGGTGCAATTTCAGGTCTGGGGCCGGTGGCCGGCCTTTACGGATCCATCGCGGTGTGCCTCTTTATCGGCGATGTTCGGAGGCACCCGGGGTATGATTGGCGGACCCAATATCTTTTCGGCGATCACGATGGCGGTCGTGGTGACCGAATATGCGGACAACCCCGCCGAGGCGCTGACGGCCGTGATGCTGGCCGGTCTCATGCAAATCGCCTTTGGCGTCCTACGATGGGGACGTTACATATCCTACACGCCTTCCACTCTGCTGTCCGGGTTCTTTACCGCTGCCGGGATCTTGCTGATAACGTCGCAAATTTCGACCATCTTTGGTTTTGCTGCAACAGGTGGCGGCCTGATTGGCGCCATCATGGCCCTGCCGGGCCAGTTGGTACACGCTAACCGTGACGCTGTGGCCGTTGCGATTCCTACAATCTTAGTCGGATTTCTCTGGCGAGGACGGCCGGCCAGACTTATCCCGGCGCAGTTTATGGCCCTACTAGTGGGGACCTTGGTGGGGACTCTCTGGTTTCGCCATGCTCCGGTCATCGGCGCCATCCCTTTCAGCCTGCCGAGTCTGCAAATGCCGGTACTCTCGTTGGAGTTTCTGATACGAGTTCTTCAATCGGCTTTTGTAATGGCGCTGCTTCCCGCAGGTGGCACTTTGGTCAGTTGCCTGCAGCTGGATGTAATCACGCGCTCGCGCCACTCACCCAACCGGACCATAATCGGTATTGGGTTCGGCAATATCGTAGCGGGAATGATTGGCAGTTTGCCTGGAGCCATGACCATCGCCTCGTTCCCAAATGTATACAGCGGCGGGCGTTCTCAGGTTGCCGGCCTGATTGCCGCTCTCTTGCTGCTGCTGATGGTAATCGTAATGAGGCCACTCGCCTCGGAAATACCCCTTGCCGTTATCGGCGGCATTATCATCATAAATGGCTGGAACCTTATCGATTGGCGTTTCATCTCCTGCATCCATCGCGTTAACCGGGGCCACGCGTTCGTGATGCTGCTGACTGCCTTAATCGCGATATTCATAAATTTCATTTATGCCGTACTGTTTGGATTAGTGATATCCGCATTGATTAGCGCGCGCCACGTGGAGAGAGCCGAAATGAGCCGGCTATTCTCCGTGCCTTTATTGGACCAGTCCATTCTTGGGGAGGATGCCGACGCTACAGCAGACCCTTTCGAGACTCGTTCCGGGTTGATAATGTTTCCGGAACAAATCTCCGTAGCATCGGCGCGGGAACTGACCAACCTCGTCGGTCGCGATGTAGCAGAATACCAAAACGTGATTTTTGACCTGTCGAGGACTTCCTACGTGGACGATACTGCGGCGGTAATGATCGGGCAGCTAGTCAATACTGCCATGACCCAACACGCCAGCCGGTTTGTGATCGCTGGTCTGAGCGGAGATGTGGCCAACACGCTCAACTCGCTGAAGCTGCTGGCCCGCATCCCAAAAGAATACTTTGCAGACGACTTGGATGCAGCGAAAGAAATCATCACGCCCATGCTCCTCCGGTATTAACCCGTGGGATTAACTTGGTGGTATCATTGCCGATATGCAAACGGCCAATATGCACACCATCGAAGACATCATCCTGAACCACGATCGGCGTGGAATCGGCGCGCTGCGGCCTCACCTGCCCGCCGATTTTTGCACCCAGACAGCGCGTTACGCGCTGGCGCATCCGGGGCCAGTGTTGATTGTAACCGGGTTCTACATCCTGATGAGCGATGCGCCGGAAACCGACGGCCCGCCCGGGGCGTTCGCCATTGGCGACGCGTTGGCTGGCCTGAGGCAGTCCGTAGCCTACGTCGCCGACCAACCGATGGCCGGGATGATGTCGTCCTGGTTGGCCAGCCAGCATAACGCGTCGCCGGTGCTGGATTATGCAATCAGCAACGATCAATCTGCTAACGAACGCAGCGCCGCCGACATCGTGGATGGACACAACCCGGCGCTGGTCATCTCCATAGAGCGGTGCGCGCCCGACGCGAGTGGCATCTATCGCAATATGCGCGGCATTGACATTTCCCCCCAAACCGCTCGCGTCGACCGGCTTTTTGGCCTGGGGTTGCCGTCCATCGGCATCGGCGATGGCGGCAACGAAATCGGGATGGGCAACCTGGCTAGCGTGGTTCGAGACGCCGACCGCCTGCCCGACCACCCGGCGGTTACCCGCTGCGACCGGCTGATTGCGGCCAGTACATCCAACTGGGGTGGGTATGGTTTGGTTGCGGCCCTGTCCGTAGAGGTGGGGCGCAACTTGCTGCCCGACATCGAAACCGACGCGGCCTGCATCCGCTACCTGGTGGACGCCGGCGCGGTTAGCGGCGTCAGCGGCGAACACGATTACCTGGTTGACGAGTTCACGCTGGAAGAAAATGCCGCTGTGCTCCAAGAGCTGCATGACTATGTGGACGGTCAATTGCAAATCCGGTAGCGCCGCGGATCAGGAAGCGCTGTGGGTAAGGAACCTCCGATGGGCAACTGCAAATACTGCGGCAGCAAAGCCGGCTTTATGCGCACCCAGCACAAGGAATGCGAAAAAACGCATCAAAGTGGCCGGCAGCGCATGGTGGGGTTGGTGGCAGAGGCGGCTGGCAACCCGGATTTCAGCGAGGCAGCCTTGCTGCATCATCTATCGACCATCGCCGGCAGTTCGTTTGTTGATGACGATGGCATTCGGGCAGTTATCGCCGAGGGATGGCATCAGGCGGTCAAAGAAGGGTTGGCGGACGGGATTCTGACGCAGGAAGAAGAGGCCCGGCTGCGCGATTTCCACGACCGATTCGCTCTGGAAGCAGAGAACGCGGCCGGCCAAGTCGCCGTTGCCCAACTCGAGCGTGCCGTCCACGACCGCCTGATGCTGGACGCCCGGCTGGCGGCGCTGGCTACAACGGGCAACGATAACCACCTGGGCGAACTGGCGGCTACGCTGGAAGAATCGGAACTGTCGTCAACCGAACGGCGGTTGTTGCTGTCGCAGGCGTGGGAAGCCGCGGTTGAGGGTTCCCTGGAGGACGGTGTTCTCTCGCTGGACGAGGAAAATGCGCTAATTCGCTACCTACAACATTTTGACCTTACTCACTCGGACGTTGACGCGAACGGCGCTTACAACAATATGGTCAAATCGGCGGTTATCAGAGAGGCGGCGGAGGGGATTATTCCAGACCGGCTGGGCAATATCCCCAGGCCGCCGTTCAACCTGATGAAATCGGAGCAGCTGGTTTGGGTAATTGATGGGGTAGATTATTACGAAGTAGCTACTCGGCGAGAACGGAGCGGTACATCTCACGGCGTAAGCATCCGCGTCGCCAAAGGACTGTACTACAGCCCCCGAACTTTTCGCAGCCGCCCAATAGAGTGGGAGGAAACCGTCCACGCTGATACCGGGCTTTTGGGCATTACCAGCAAGCACATTTACTTTCACGGCGCCCGCAAGCGGTTCCGTGTGCGCTATGACCGCATCGTGTCCTTTGAGCCTTACCGCGACGGCATCGGAATCATGCGCGACGCCCAAACCGCAAAACCGCAGACTTTTCAGACCGGCGACGGCTGGTTCATCTACAACTTGGTGACCAACCTGGCGCAACAGTGGTAGGGATTGCTCCGCTACCTGACTGCCAACATCTTCTCTTCGACCATCAGCAGTTTTTTGAGTTCCAGCATTTCGTCGCGCAGGTGAGCCGCCTTTTCAAATTCCAGTGAACGGGCTGCCTGCTTCATCTGAAACTCCAGGTCTTTGACCACCCGGTACATGTCATCCCGGGACAGCTCTTCCCGGGCAACCTGATACGCCGCCTTGTTTTCGGCGACGCCGCGAAGATCGTCGGTCAGGTCTTTTACGGCCTTGTGAATGGATTGAGGCTCAATCCCGTGCCGTTGGTTGTGCGCGTGTTGAATGTCACGTCGACGGTAGGTCTCGTCAATGGCGCGTCGCATGGAATCTGTAATGCGGTCAGCATACATGATGACGTGGCCGGAGGAATGACGGGCGGCGCGTCCGATGGTCTGGACCAGCGCCGTGGTGGAACGCAAGTACCCCTCTTTGTCAGCGTCGAGTATCGTAACCAGGCTGACTTCCGGCAGGTCGAGGCCTTCCCGCAGCAGGTTGATGCCCACCACCACGTCATAGATTCCCAGGCGCAAGTCGCGCAGGATTTCGATGCGGTTCAGGGTTTCTATATCGGAGTGCAAATAGTGATTGCGAATCCCCGCTTCCGACAGGTAGTCGGCGAGCTCTTCGGCCATGCGCTTGGTTAGCGTCGTTACCAGCACGCGTTCCTGCGCGTCGATCCGCAGCCGAATTTCGTACAGAAGGTCGTCGATTTGACCCGTGGTAGGCTTAACTTCAACCGTCGGGTCCAGCAATCCTGTGGGCCGGATCACCTGCTCAACTACGGTGCTGCATTTTTCCAGTTCCAGCGGGCCCGGTGTTGCGGACACGTAAACAATCTGGTTGATGTGGTCTTCAAATTCCTTGAAATGCAAGGGGCGATTGTCCAGTGCGGACGGCAACCGGAACCCAAATTCCACCAGCGTGTTTTTGCGCGAAATGTCGCCGTTATACATACCCCGTACTTGCGGAAGCGTCATGTGCGACTCGTCCACGAACATCAGGTAGTCATCCGGGAAGTAATCCAGCAATGTCCAGGGCGGACTGCCCGCTTCACGACGGGAAAGGTGGCGCGCGTAGTTTTCGACGCCGGCGCAGAACCCGGTTTCGTCCAGCATTTCCATATCGTAGCGGGTGCGCTGTTCCAGGCGCTGGGCTTCGAGCAACCTGCCCTGTTCCCTGAACCACGCGACCCGTTCGTGCATCTCCGCCTCAATGTCGATCAGGGCGGCGTCCAGCTTTTCACGGCTGGTTACGAAGTGCTTGGCCGGGTAAACGGCAAAATCCTGGCGCTCGTTGAGAACCTCGCCGGTGAGAGTGTCCAGCGTGAGGATGCGCTCCACTTCGTCCCCAAAGAACTGGATGCGAACCGCGAACTCCTCGTAGGCCGGTACGATTTCCAGTGTGTCGCCGCGCACGGTGAACCGGCCCCGCGCCAGGTCGGTATCGTTACGCTCGTACTGCATATCAATTAACTGGCGCAGCAGCGCGCGACGGTTGTACTCCTGACCTACTTCGACCTTTGCAACCATCTCGAAGTAGTCGGATGGGTCTCCCAAACCGTAGATGCACGACACTGAGGCTACGATCAGGGTGTCCCGCCGGGTGAGCAGCGATGTAGTGGACGCCAGGCGCAGCTTGTCCAGCTCCTCGTTAACGCTGCTGTCCTTTTCGATGTAGGTATCGGTGCGCGGGATGTAGGCTTCAGGTTGGTAGTAATCGTAGTAGGAGACGAAGTATTCAACGGCATTGTGGGGGAAGAATTCCTTGAATTCGGTGGCCAACTGTGCCGCCAGTGTCTTGTTGTGGGCAATCACAATCGTGGGTCGTTGTGTCTGCTGCACAATGTTGGCCATGGTGAACGTCTTACCGCTGCCGGTTACGCCGAGCAGGGTTTGATAACCCAGGCCCTCACTGATCCCGGCCGCAAGTTTCTCCACGGCCTGCGGTTGGTCTCCCATCAATCCGAAATCGGCTACCAGCTGAAAATCAGCCATTCCCTCAGCTCCGGGTGCAGTGAGTCCGGGTAAGTCAGCGCCAGCCAAGTTAGTGCCGGATACGTTCCAATCGTGTTCGATTATACCGGAATGCCGGTCGGTTCATGTTGTGTCGCTGACGCTGTGGAGTGTCAACCGCCGCCAATCCGCATCAACGCCTGTCGTATCTTGTCTTCGGTGGAGGCGTCGGACGGTAGGTCCAGCGCCGCCACTGATTGGCGGGCATCTGCCAGGGACATTCCCAAGGCCGTCAGCGCTTCCACAACATCCACGTCGCCGTCGACGCTGCTACTGCCCTCGCCGGCATCCGCTTCGGGCAACTTCCCGCGCAGTTCCAGCACGATACGCTGGGCAGTGCGCCGACCCACGCCCTGCGCCCGGCTCAATGCTGCAACATCTTCGGCGGCAATAGCCTGGCGGCAACCATCTTCTCCCAGCTCCGACAGCACCGACATTGCAGAACGCGGTCCGATCCCGGAAACGCCGGTCAACGCGGCGAACAACTCCACCGCCCCGGCATCCGAGAATCCGTACAAAACGGGTTGCTCGTTCTGGATTCGCAACACCGTGCTGAGCCGCACCGGCGTTCCTATTGAGCCCAACGCGTGGATGGCTGATGCCGGTACAAAGACCTGCAATGTGATTCCGCCGACCTGCACGTTGACCCAATCGGGGCCAACGGCTTCCAGCGCGCCACGCACGCCGACCAGCACCGGTTAGCGTTCCTCGCCCGGCCTGATCTCCCGCAACGCCAAATCTCCGGGACCGGTTTCAAACAGGTGGCACAGTCCCACGGCCAGCGCGTCGGCAGCATCGGATTCCGGCATCGTGGTCAGGCCCAGCGTAGAAGCCGTCATCCGCTGCACCTGCTCTTTGGTGGCCGCGCCGTAATCGGTTACCGCGCGTTTCACGGTGGCCGGCGCGTACCGATGCACTGGGATTCCCTGGCTGGCCGCGCCAATCAACACGACGGCCTGCGCCTGTCCAATGGCGAGCGCCGATTTAATGAACGCACGCTCGCCTTTGCCGACGAATGGGTCTTCGACCGCAATGGCGTCGGGCTGGAAGATGTGGATCATATTCAGGATGTGGCTATGGAGTTGGTACAGCCGGTTCTCGATAGGCATGGACGCTGGTAGGGCTACCACGCCGTAATCATCGGCTTCCGGGGTCGCGGTTCCATCAAGAACAGCGTATCCCATACGCAGAGTCCCTGGATCGATGGCCAATACGCGCATTGAATAAACGGGCACGAAATACGCCGGGCTTTACGCCGACGCGCCGTATCGCTCCAAAACTTCGGCGGGGAAATCGGCGTTGGTATAGGCTTTTTGCACGTCAGCCAATTCTTCCAGTCCGTCCAGCAATCGCAGGGTTTGCTCCGCCGCCTTGGCGTTCAATGGAATTATCGTTTTGGGGACCATGGACAGGTCGGCCGATGACGGTTCGGCTCCTTCCTGCTCCAGAGCCATTTTCACCGATAGCAGATGTTCCGGGGAAGTGAACACCTCGAGAATACCGTCCTCAAATTTCACATCGTCGGCTTCTGCGTCAATGGCCGCCAGGCTCAATTCCTCGGCAACCAGCGGGTCATCTATCTCCAGCGTGATGACACCGCGCGACTCGAAGTTCCAGGCAACGCAGCCGGAGTCGCCAAGGTTGCCGCCGGTTTTGTTGAACAATGACCTGACTTCGGACGCGGTGCGGTTCCGGTTGGTGGTGAGGGCTTTCACCAGAATGGCTCCACCGTCGGGGCCGTACCCTTCGTAGGTAACCTCGTCGAAGTCCTCCACTCCTTCTCCCCCTTCACCGCTGGCGCGGCGAACGGCCCGATTGATGTTGTCCAGCGGCATATTGGCGGACTTGGCCTGATCGATAGCGATACGCAGCCGGAAGTTCATCTCCGCATCACCGCCACCGCCTTCTTTAACGGCCAGCGAGATGTTGCGGGCAAGCTTGGTGAAGAGGGCTCCGCGCTTGGTGTCGTTCGCACCTTTTTGCCGTTTAATGGTAGACCACTTGGAATGGCCGGACATATCACCACCTCCTTGCTGCCGTTAGCGCACCGCTATGTCTCCAGACTCCGCGCCAAGTTGGATGCATTCGCGCATCCGAATCACGATAATCATGTTCCCTGATTGTAGCACTCGCCGTCGAACCGGGTCAAAATAGCCCGCTACCAGTATGTCGGAAGTTCAACCATCTACTCCGCAGGCAACGCAGCAGGCTGACGCGATGGGCACCGCGCCCATGTGGCGTCTGCTTGCTACGATGTCGGCGCCGCCCACGCTGGCCATCGTGGTGATGGCGATGTACAGCATTGTTGATCGCGCCTTCGTCGGCAACGCGGTCGGTGTGGACGCATTGAGCGGGCTGTCAGCCGCGTTCCCGGCGCAATTGCTGGCGGTGGGTCTGGGGTTACTGACGGGCTTGGGCGGAATGTCCGTAATCTCCCGGGCGTTGGGAGCCCGCAACGTCGCCCTCGCTTCGCGGGTGGTCGGGTCTGCGCTGGCAATCATCGTGCCGATGTATCTGGTGGTGGCCGTGGTTGGGCTTACCCAACTCCAGTCGTTGATCAACCTAATGGGAACCTCCACTGAAACCGCCATTTACGCACGTCAGTACCTGGTCATCATCTTGCCGGGCTCATTGTTCGTGATGGTGTCCATGACCGCCAACAACTTCCTGATGGCGGAGGGGCGCCCGCCGATTGCAATGCTGCTGATGGCAGGAGGCGCCGTCATCAATATCGCGCTGGATGCGCTGTTTGTGCTGGTCCTGGGCTGGGGTGTCTCCGGAGCCGCGGCGGCAACGGTCATTTCCCAGGGCGTAGCCGTCGGTTACATGGTGTGGTTCTATCTGTCGGGACGCAGCGCCTTGAGAATCAACCGAGATGCGCTGTGCCCCAGACTTGGGCTGATCTGGCAGATCATTACGTTGGGAGCGCCAATCTGCATCATCGAGGTTGCCCGCAGTTTCATCGTCGTTTTCATCAACAACATTCTCAGCGGCTATGCGAACGGCGACGGATACATCGCGCTATTCGGCGCCATAAATTCCGTTCTGGAGCTGGCGCTGGCGCCGTTTATTGGTGTTGCACTGGCCTACTTGCCGCTGGCCGCCTACAACTACGGAGCCAGACGCTACGACCGGGTACGCCAGGCCATCTGGCAAAGCTGCGTTGGAGCCGTCATCGCCGGCGCGATCCTGATTGGCGTGATTGCGGCAATGTCAGCATACATCATCAGAATCTTCGCCGAGCCGGGAGCCTTGCCCGCTGAGGCATCATCCGCTTTGCGAGTGGTGCTGATCGCGCTGCCCATCGTTGGCGTCGAATTCGTGAGCTCGATCGCATTTCAGGCGCTGGGCAAAGCCTGGCAATCGGTGGCGCTGACCATCACGCAACGGGTAATCTTCCTCTTGGCGTTCTTGAGCGTGATGTCCGCGATGCTGGGTGTTTGGGGGGTGTGGTGGTCTTTCCCGGCAACCGACATTGCCGCCACGTTACTGGGATGCGGTGCGTTGGCAATCGTGTGGAGACGCGCGGAACGGTGGGGCGAAGCGGACCATATCAGAGCGGCGCCCGGCTTTGACATCGCCGGCGGTGGGCAGTAGCATTACGCCCATCTGATGATACCCACATTTGATACCCGGATTTCGACTGGATTACAGGAGGCTAACCATGGCAATGAATTCATCCGGAGTGTCCCACATCGCCGTTTGCGTGCGCGACCTGGACAAGGCTCTGGCATTCTATCGTGACATACTGGGCATGACCGTTACAGTCGATCGGGTCCAGGACACCTCAACCGGGGGCTTGCCCCACGTGTACGCTCACAACCGGTCGACGCGACGACAAGCCGTGCTGTCTTACGGCGACGGAGCGGTTCCGACTCTGGTGATGACCAGCCACCCCGGAGACGACGCCGACGGTGCGCCAATCAAGCTGGACCAAGTAGGAATCAGCCACATCTCGTTCTCGGTGCCGGACGTCAAGGCGCTGGCGGACGAACTCATCAGCAACGGTGTTGAACTGGCCGGGCCGATGGATGGATTCGTCAATCCCAACGGGGAAGTGTCGAGCATCTTCGTTTACGACCCCGACGGCATCCTCGTGCAGTTCGATAGCGGCGGCGGCTGATTCGCAATTCGCCTGAATGGTACGATGAGACAAGCCGATTATGGCAACGACCGTGAAACAATCTGGGGAATAAACCGGAGAGATCGGCGATGGTTCCAGCTATTTACGTTAGTCGGGGGGATGTCCAGCTCGATCACGCTGACAATATTGGAACTTGCTTACCAATCCGGCAACACGACGGCAAACGAGGTAGCGCGCAATATACTATTGGGTATAGGTGCAAGTTTCGTAGCGTCGGGATTCATCGCGTGGGGTCTGTTGCAAATCAAGGAGCTAGTCATGGCAATTGCAGACTGGATTAGAGAGTACACCGAAAAGAAACGAGAACAATGGCGTCAGGAAGGACTGGAGAAAGGACGCCAAGAGGGACGTCAGCAGGGGCGGCAGGAAGGACGTCAGCAGGGGCGGCAGGAAGGACGACAGGAAGGACGCCAAGAGGGACATCAGGAGGGGCGTCGAGAGGGTTACTCCGAAGGCTATGAGGATGCTCGAAAAGGGAAACCTCAGCAACCACCGGGCGCCGAGCCTGACAAATTTTCGTGAACTCTGCCACTTGCACGCGTTTGCATTAACAAAGGAGTCGTACAATGCCAATGAACGCTTCCGGAGTCTCCCACATCGCCATCTGTGTGGCCGACCTTGACGTTTCGCTGCAGTTCTACTGCGACGTCCTCGGAATGTCGGTGGTCAGCGACCTCATTCAGGACACCACCACGGGCGGCCTTCCGCACGTGTACGCACACAATCGCAACACCCGCCGCCAGGTGCGGCTGGCCTACGCCAACGGGGCCAAACCGACGTTGACCATGACCTGCCACCCGGGTGAATCCGCGGATGGCACGCCCATCAAACTCGACCAGGTGGGCATCAGCCACATTTCCTTCAGTGTTGCCGACCCCAGGGCGCTGGCCGAAAACCTGGCTGCTCAGGGCGTGCCGCTGGCAGCGCCGATGGACGTTTGGACCAATGCCGACGGCAAAGTAAGCAGTTTCTACGTCTACGACCCCGACGGCATCCTCGTACAGTTTGACGCCGGAGGCTGACGTTATGTCTCACCACTACGACGAACACGATCACGACAAACTGGTGCGGTGGCGCGAGGAGCTGGCTGAGGCCGACTTGCCCGGCAACGAATTTCCAGCCGCGGCGCTCTTCCTGGTGAAACCCACCGCCACCAGCGCCCACGAAGTGTTCCGCAAGTTTCGAGGCGTGTTCGAAGACCGGAACGCGCCTTTTGCCAATCTCGTCGTTTTCGGGATGCACGGCGTGTCCGCCACTGTGCGTGCGTTGCTGCAAGAGGCGGGTTTGTCAGAAAGCGACCTGCCCGTGCTGCTAATGGCTCCCACCAACGAACTGGAAAACAGCATTGCCCTAACGCTACCCTCCGGCGAAAGCCTGGAGGGTGGCGACGACCCCAACGGCGACGGCGCCTGCGATTTTGTTGCGCCGTGGCAGGATGTTCTCGACCGCATCCGCATTACCCGCGATGGCCGCCCCTTGCGCCTCATGGGCGTGCAGGGCCGCAAGTTGCCCGGTGTCGAAATCACCCGCCTGGCGGAAGCTGCCCTGGAAACCGGGACTGTGGGATAGGGCGGAGAATTCTGGCGTCTCCGCCCAGCCGTTTAGTTAGCGCAGCAGCCTAGCGCCGAACCAGTTTGACCAGCCGGCTCCCTTCCTGATTGTGGCCGATGTACAGGTCGCCATGGGAGTCTGCCCATACTGCGTGGCCACCGGAGCCGCCAATGTCCATCTTGGCCAGCACTTCGCCGTCCATGTTGAGCACGGTCAGGAAGGCGTCCAGCTCCACCACGTAGGCGATGCCGTCAGGGTCGACGTAGATGTCGCACGGGCGCGCCAAATCGGTCCACATATCCAGATATGCGCCTTCGCCGGTGAAAATCTGTATTCGGTTGTTCTCCCGGTCGCACACCAGCACGCGGCCATCCCAATGCACCCAGATGCCGTGGGGGATGTGAAACTCACCCGGCCCGCGCTTGCCGGGGCGACCCCAGGAATGCAGCAGTTGACCATCGGGCGAGAACCGATGCACCCGGCTGTTGGCATACCCGTCGGATACGAACAGGTCGCCGTTGGGGGCCAGGGCGATGTCGGTGCAGCGGTTGAACGGCCCAGCAGCCTTCCACATCGTGCCGTCCGGGCGCGCGCCGCCCGTATCAGAGGGGGCATCCCACACGCCCATCGTCATCAAAGGTTTGCCGTCCAGTGTACACTTCACGATGGCGTGAGACTCGCGCACCGGCAAGTATACGTGGTCTTCACCGCTGATGAAGATGCCGTGGGCATCGGTTAGATATTCCCGACCCCACTCGTTCAGGAAGTTGCCCTCCCGGTCGAATATCATGAGCGGGTGGTCTCCGCGGTTGAACACGTACACCCGATCTTGTGAGTCGCAGGCGGGTTCCGCCTGTCCGATTGACCAGCCATCCGGGGTTTTGGCCCAGTTGTCCAGAACATCATAAGTGAAATCGCCGCTGCCTACTGTAACCATCGTTCAACCTCCTGGTTGCCTGATTTTGCAAGTTTACTTCGCTATTCGCCGGATTAATCTCCGTTGGCCAGGTTCATCGCCAATTGCGCCAGCGTTCGGGTCGGCACGCCGGTTGCGCCTTTGACCAGATGTCCCTTGTTGCTTGACGCGGTAGCTGTGCCGGCGATGTCAAGATGCACCCAGTCGGCGTCCTCGGCAAACTCCCGCAGGAGCATGGCCGCAGTGATGGAGCCAGCCTGTCGGCCGCCGGTGTTTTTCATGTCGGCCACGTCCGAGTTGATGAGCTCGCGGTAGTCTTCCAGCATGGGCAATTCCCAGAACCGCTCGCCGCTGCTGTCGCCGGCGGTGCGTACACTGTCGGCCAATTCGCTTGAATTGCCCATAATCCCGGTGCAGGCTTTACCCAGCGTGACCACCATCGCGCCGGTGAGCGTTGCCACGTCCACCAGGCGGGTGAGGCCGAGCTGGCGGGCGTAGCAGAGCGCGTCTGCCAGCACCAGGCGACCCTCGGCGTCGGTGTTGATTACTTCGATGGTCTTGCCGTTCATGGCGGTAACCACGTCGCCGGGGCGTTGAGCGCGGCCGCCTGGCATATTCTCGGCGGCGGCGATGAGGCCGGTAACGTTGATGCGAGGCTTGAGACTGCCGATTGCCCGCATTGCGGCGATAACCGATGCGCCACCGGCCATATCTCCCTTCATGGCCTCCATGTTGGTAGCCGGTTTGAGCGAGATGCCGCCGGTGTCGAACGTGATGCCCTTGCCCACCAGACCGAGATTGTTGTCCGGGTTTTCCGGGTCGCCCCGGTAGGTTAGGACGATGAGCTTCGGCGGTTCTTCGCTCCCCTGCGCCACGCCGAGCAGCGCGCCCATGCCCTGCTGGGTCATTCGGTCGCGCTCGATGACATCCAGTTCCAGGCCGGCAGACGTGGCCACCTCCCGGGCGGCGTCCGCCATGCGCGTCGGTGTCATCACGTTGGCAGGATGATTGACCAGATCCCGAGCCAGCGTGGTTGCCTCGGCCAGCGCCGTTCCGACGGCGACACCGGATCGCAAGGCATCAAAATTGCCGGCGTTCCGCTCAACAATGGCGACGGTGGCGATGTTGGCGTGGCGGTCTGCGGTTTCGCCGTCATCGGCCCCGTCCCGATTGCCGTTGCTGCGGTAGGCGTCGAACTTGTACAGTCCCAGCAATGTGCCTTCTGCGATGGCCTGGCCGCTTTCACGGGCATCCAGGCCGCCAATGCCGGCGCCGTGAGCAATGGTCGCAAATTCGCCGACGCCTTTCCGCCGCAGGAAACGGGCTACATCTCCGCTGACCCGACGTACTGCGCCGGCGTCAAAACCGTCGGCTTTGCCCAACCCCGCCACGACGACGCGGCTGGCCCGGGTGCGCCCCATAGTATGCAGCAGGGTCAACTCACCCAGCTTGCCCTTGATTTCTCCGTCGGCGATTAGCGCAGCAATCGCACCACCCAAAGCCTGGTCGATGGCTCCGGTGGCGCCGCCGGGTTGGGTAACACCCTGGAAAAGATTGACAACCAAAGCCGGGGTGGGAAAGTCTGTGATGTCGCCAGCAACGACATTTACGGTGGTTCCCATGCTCACGCTCCTGTGCCGCTGAAACGGTCAACCTGTGATGGCCCGATTATGCCGCTATGTTGACCTGGGCACAACCGGCCCAAGGCCACGGCGGTTGTCTCCGACCGCCGGGCGACAGCAGCCCGCCCTCGGCAGTTTACGTCTCGGAATCAGACGCCCAACCGGTGCAGCGCAGGACTTCTTCCAACACCGGCGCCGCCTGTTCCGGCCGGCTCACCAGTAGATGGGGGCGCGGCACGGGCTGGTCGGCGACCGCCATGCGCGAGTAGATGCGCCAGTCGGCATCGCTTCCGGCAGCATCGCCGACGCCGTGGGAGCGGTCGAGCAGACGCCGGCGCACCAGCAGTGGCTCGGCGGTGAATCGCACCAGTATAGGCTCAACTCCGGCCTCAGCGGCCACGTCGTACAGGGGGAGCCTTACTGCCTCGTTCAAGTTCGTGGCGTCGAAAACTACCGAACGGCCAGCAGCCAATAATTCTCGGGTTATCGCGTGCATCACCGCAAAAACACGGCGATGCTCGCCACGGGTATAACGGGGCGCGCTGATAAGCGATTTACGCGTCCGATCGCTGTTGACCCAAACAAACGGCGCTCTGGCCGTCAGCTCCTGCGCGAAGTAGGATTTACCAGTCCCTGGCAAACCGCAAAGTACCACTAACGATGGCGGCGGTAACGATGGCGGCGACAGTTGGCTACCAGGGCATCGTGCTGCGGGTTCCCCGAGGGCTTTGCGAACCACGGCAAGGTCGGCAGGGTTCAGGCCACCTGCAGTCCAGAACTCCGGGTTGGCGGGCCGCGGTTGCGACAATGCCTTTCATCCGACGGTTGGCGCGACGTGCCCGGTCATACCAGGAATCGGGTAAGCAACCGCTGGATCACCACCAGGATGATCATTACCACCAAAGGGCTCAGGTCGATCATCCCCAACTGGGGCAGTATACGGCGGATTGGGCCCAACACCGGTTCGGTCAGCATGAACACTACGTCGTAAACCTTCCCCAACGCCTCGGGCACCGTATTGCCCTGCATCGTCATGAATTGCAGCACGAATCCCAGCACAATCCGCGCCAACAGCAAGATATAGCACAGCGTGATGACTAAGCTAATTAATGGGAGCAGTTCCAAGGTGTGTCCTGAATCCGGTTGGCGCTGTTTTAGTTATGCCTGGCCGAGGCGTATGGACTTGAGGTAGGCGGCGTTTACCGCATCAACGATGGCCGCCGGCACACCGGCCCGCTCCAGAACCTGCAAACCCTCGGCGGTTGTGCCGCCGGGGGAGGTAACCATATCTTTGAGTTCGGCGGGATGGCGGCCGGTTTCGGAGACCAACTCCACGCTGCCTTTCACGGTTTGCAGGGTCAGCCGGCGCGCCGTATCACGGGGCAATCCGACGTAAACGCCGGCGTCAATCATGGCTTCCACAATCATGAAGACGTAAGCCGGCCCGCTGGCGCTCAGTGCGGTGGCCATATCGAGATATTTCTCGTCGTCAACGTAAATCTCATCGCCAATGGTTCCCAGGATGGCCGCCGCGGCTGCACGGTGCTCGGCGCTCACTGACTTGGCGCACGTCCACATCGTCATCCCAGCGCCAATCTGAGCCGGCGTGTTGGGCATAACCCGTATGATGCCGTCGTGTTTGGCGCCGTCCGCCAGGGATTGCATCCGAGCGCCGGCCACAATCGACATCAGCGCCTGCTGACCGGTGAAAGAACCGCCGATGTCGGTGTAAACCTTGGGCAAATCCTGGGGCTTGATGGCCAGCACAATCAGGTCGGAGTGAGCCAATACGATGCTGTTGTCTGCCGTTACTCCGATGCCGTAGCGCTCAACAAGATAATCCCGACGAGGCGGTACGGGCTCGCCCACCATCACTGTGTCCGACTGGGCCACGCCGGCGCTGAGCATTCCGCCCAGGATGGCTTCGGCCATGGTGCCGCCGCCGATAAATCCAATGTTCATTTGGCTATCCGTCCCGGCCGTTCAGTTGATGGCCCAGGTGTCGGTGATTCCGTCGCCACGGGCAAACGCCACGGCCATCCGTATGGATTCCACCATCGAGGTGTGGTCGGCCACGTTCCGGCCCGCAATGTCGAACGCGGTGCCGTGGTCTACCGATGTGCGCACGAAAGGCAGGCCCAGGTTGGCGGTAATGCTTTCCTCGAACCCATAGACCTTGACGGCAATGTGACCCTGATCGTGATACATGGCGAGCACCACGTCGTAACGGTCGTTGATGGCCTGGTGGTAAATGGCGTCGGCCGGCACCGGGCCGGTGGCGTTGATGCCTTCCGTTTTGGCTGCCAGCACCGCGGGCGCAATCTCCTCAGCTTCTTCGTTACCCAACAGGCCGCCGTCGCTGCCATGAGGATTCAATGCCGCCACACCAATCCGGGGGTTCTCGAATCCCCACTGCTTGAAACTCCGGTCGGTGAGGCGCAGGTAGTCCAGGATGCGGTCTTGCTTCACGTAGTCGCAGGCCACCCGCAGCGAGCGGTGCGTACTGAGGTGAACCACACGCAGGTTTTTAGCCATCAGCATGGTTGCCACCGTCCTGGCGCCGGAGAGCTCCTGCAACAGTTCCATGTGGCCGATGGCTTCGTAGCCGGCCATAGCTGCCGCTTCTTTGTTCAACGGCGCGGTTGCCAACCCGTCAACGACGCCCGCCATTGCCAGTTGCCCGGCCTTGCTGACCCATTCCATCGCTGCTTTACCGCAGGCGACGCTGAGTTGGCCAACTGAGATGTCCTCCGGGTTCAGGTTTCCGATGTCCACCACATCTACTATTGACGGGTTTTCGCCCGTCCCGACGGGGTCATCGGTGCGTCTGATGGTCAAGGCCGAGCCGGTGAGGTTGACGGCCTGCTGCATGGCGTAGGCATTGCCCACCACCATGGGGCGGCACGAGGCATAAACACGCGGATCGGCGAGCGCCTTCACCACTACTTCCGGGCCAATGCCGCAGGGGTCGCCCATGGTGATGGCGATGGCCGGGCGGTTGATGCTGTTGTCGGTAGTTTGTGTCATCCTTTGCCTCGTTGCACGCCGCGTTTAATTCAACACGGCGCCAGAATCCGCCGGTGGCTGATTATAGCACCCTGTTCTGTGCTAAGGCCTTTCGATTGTTCCTGTTATTCCGGATTCGATTCGGAATCCAAGCGATTTTCCCGCAAGCGAAGTTGCTACCATTTGCGCACTACCGGGTAACGGCGCTGGCAAAACCGACGGGGTATCAGGGCAAATCGGATAGTCGAACCGCCCTGAACGCATCTGCCCGGATCGTTGTGTTGCCGTTGACACGTCAATACCCTAAAATTACGACGGAAGAACGAACATTTCCCGGACGTCCCATCTGGTATTGGGGAGCGCTATGACGTTGGAGATAAATTTCCAGCAAGACCGCGGCAAGCTGATAGAGGCGACTATTTACCTTAGCGAGCTATCGGGCGATGACGCCAACTTTGGGATCACAAAATTGGCCAAGTTGCTGTATTACGCCGATTGCGATTCATACGTGCAGCGCGGCGCGCCCATCACGGGTACGACTTACCTGCATTTTCCCCACGGCCCATATCCGCAAAACTGGTACCAGGTGCGTGAATATATGGAGCGGAACGGCGACGTTACGGTGGTGTATGACACAGCGACGTCCGGTTATCAGAAGTACCGATTATCGCCGCGCCGCGCCGCGAACCTAGAATGCCTCAGTCTAGCCGACAAAGAGATTCTCGAAGCGCAAGTACAACGCTTCGCCGGATTCAACGCCGCCGGCATCGAGGAATACTCACGCCAGGAATTGGGTTGGCTTTCCACCGAAGACGGCCAGCCAATATCTTACGAACTGGCCGGGATAGCTGCGCCGCCTTTGAGTCCCCGCAAAATTGACGCGATACGGAAAGTCAGGAAACGGGGTCCATAGATTCGAGCCATACTTTCAGATCATCTTCAACGATTTCATACCGCAACTCCACGCGCCCCAGCGAATGCGTAGCGGATCTTGGAAATGTGATCAACCTAACGTTGTCCGGCAATCCAGGTATGACGGGCGCAGCGTGGGAAGAACGTGCCAAGTGAACGCGGAGCGCTTGCAGTGTGTTGGCATCCGCCATCGGATTGATCCACCCTTCGGATACTCCGCGCGCCCAATCGGATTGGAACCCGGTTCGTTCCCGAACGTCATACATCGTTTCGCTATTCAATTGCCCCACTGCCACCCGCCATCCTTTTCATCCCAGTCATCCCCCGCGGCTGGGTTGACTGGACTGTACTATTCACATTTGGTCCAGCCGCAGGAGAAGCAGGTCAGACAACCCTCCTGACTCACCGCGGCGCCGTTGCATTCCGGACAACGCCGGGTGTAGGTTCCGGGCACGTCAGGGACGCCATTGGAACCGTTGCCGTTGGTTACGCCAACCGGCGCAGCATTGCCCAGCGTTTGTTGTTGAGGCATCCAGGGACGCACTTCCGGGCCGTCACTGCCATAGCCGGGGGCACCGGAAGGCAGGGTTAACTGCACTCCGGCGGCTCCACCATGCCCCGTGCCGGGTTCCTGCGTGATTCTTTCCAGCACGATGGCAACGGCATCCGGACCGGAGCGAACCAGCGTCCCCTCGTCCCAGGCCGGGCAGCAGGTGATCCCCCGCAGTTGTCGGGTCACTTCTTCGGTCTCGATACCGGCCCGCAGCGCCAGCGACACCAGACGGGACACTGCCTCCAGCAGAGCGGCGTCGCATCCGCCGGCCTTGCCCATGGTGCCAAACACCTCGAAGGGCGAGTTGTTTTCGTCCAAGTTCACCGTTACGTACATGTTCCCATGCCCGGTGCGGACACGCTCCGTGATGCCCTGGGTTCGACGGGGACGTTCGCGGGGAATCCGTGGCCCCGGCACCTCGATGGTTCTGACATCAGGGACCTCGCCGGCCTGCGTTCCCGTCGTGGCGCCGGTACTCAGCACCTGCTCGGATTTGCTGCCATCGCGGTAAACCGTGATTCCCTTGCAGCCCAGCTCGTAGGCCGCGCGGTATGCTTCCGCCACGTCATCAACCGTTGCATCGTGGGGGAAGTTGATGGTTTTGGAAACGGCGTTGTCGGTATAAGTCTGGAAGGCCGCCTGCATCCGAACGTGCCACTGAGGATTGATGTCGTGGGACACCCGGAACACGTTTTTTACCCAGCTGGGCACCGCCAGGTCGTCCAGCGAGCCGCTGGCAGCCAATTGCTCCATCAACTCAGGCGAATAGAAACCCTCGTGGCGGGCAACGGCTTCAAAGTACGTGTTTCCTTCCACCAGGCGCGTGTTGTCCATTACGTTGCGGACATAGGACAACGCGAACAGCGGCTCGATCCCGCTGGATGCTCCGGCGATGATGCTGATGGTTCCGGTTGGAGCAATGGTTACGGGCGCGGAGTTTCGCATGGGCTGCGACCCGGGCCCGTCGTTGTACACACTGAATTCCCATTCCGGGAACACGCCACGGCGCATCGCCAACTCGCTGGATGCCCGGTAAGTCTCCTCCTGGATGCGACGCATAACCTCTTGGGCCAACTCCAGGGCTTCCTCACTGTCGTAGCGGACGCCGAGTTGGATCAGCAAATCCGACCAGCCCATGACCCCGAGACCGATGCGCCGGGTTTTGCGGCTCATCTCGGCAATTTCCGGGATGGGGTAATCGTTCATGTCAATAACGCAGTCGAGCAGGTGAACGGCGGCGGTGATTACCTCGGCCATACGCTGCCAGTCCATTGCCACGTCATCATCGGTGTAGCGAACCATTCGCGCCAGATTCAGCGAGCCGAGGTTGCAGGATTCATACGGAAGCAACGGTTGTTCGCCGCAGGGGTTAGTCGACTCAATGTCGCCGAGCTGCGGGTTCGGATTGTCCCGGTTGATGCGATCCAGGAACACGATGCCGGGGTCTCCGGTGCGCCAGGCCAGCTCGGTCATGCTGGTGAACACATCGCGGGCGTTGAGTTGGCCGACGATGGCGCCGGTCCGCGGGTTGACGAGGTCGTAGTCCTGGCCCTGGTGTACCTTCTGCATGAACTCTTCGGTAACGGCCACCGAGATGTTGAAATTGCTCAAGTGCTGGCCGTCTGCCTTGGCGGAAATAAACGCCATGATGTCGGGATGCGTGACGTGCAATATTCCCATGTTGGCGCCGCGCCGCGTACCGCCCTGCTTGACCACATCGGTGGCAGCGTCGAAGGCGTTGATGAAGCTGACCGGGCCGGAGGCGACACCACCGGTAGAACCAACAACATCGCCCTCCGGACGCAACCGTGAAAAGGCGAAACCGGTCCCGCCACCACTCTTATGGATGAGGGCGGTCTGCTTCACCTTGGTAAAAATTGAGTCCAGCGAATCTTCCACCGGCAACACGAAGCAGGCCGACAGCTGCTGCAACTCCCGTCCCGCGTTCATCAGCGTTGGCGAGTTGGGCAAGAACTCCAGCCGTTGCATTATTTCGTAGAAACGCTGCTCGGTGTCCTGCCGTTCCGCATTGGAAACGTCGTAGAGCAGGTCAGACTCGGACAGGTTGTGCGCCACGCGGCGGAACATTCCATCGGGGTCTTCCAGGATGTTGCCCTCCCGGTCTTTGGACAAATAGCGTCGTTTCAGCACTACCCGGGCGTTGTCGGTAAGTTCGCCAGTCCGTTGGTTATATGAAGCGGCGATGCCGGCCGCGACCATTGCATCCCGGATCCGTTTCCTGACCACATCGGCAGACGCGGATTCGCTAATTATGCTGCTACTGCCTGCTGTTGCATCCACAATTCCCTTCCTTCAAAATCATTCACAAAATGGCTCAAGTTTTCAAACAAATGTCCCAGATTTGCGTTATAAACCTGAAACATCACGTTAACGCATTCGGGCAATTAATTGCCACACTGATCCGTGTACTGATCCATGTCGAGTACCAATTCGACGCTATGGGGCGCTAATATGGTCCGGTCGTTTGATTCCCGACAGCCTGGTTGTAACATCCAGATCAAATCGCAGCCCCTTGTAGAAATACAGGACTGGAACTTCCCGCACCGGACGCAAGTCGAAGCCCGTCAGCGAGGCCGCGACGTCTTGCACACGCCCCATCGCCCCGGATGCGTTGGGTGCTGGCCGGGTGACCCGACGCACGACCCCGGACGTCATACGGATACCCAGTCCGGTTAGCGTCTCACCGACCACATCGGCGAAATCTTTCAACTCGCCATCGGCTAGCCGGTGATCGGCGTCGAGTCGCATCGTGAATCCGTCACCAGTTCTCTGGCACGAGGTTACCGGGAACACCGACTTGAGCCGGCTGACGATTTGTGATTCATGACCTTCCGGGCATGACTCACAAAAAATATACACGTTGTACTGAACCATCTGTTGCATTTCTGTAGTGCTCCAGAGCGCTTGGCTCCTGCGGGTCAATTTCGGCGCTATCGCGAAACCTTGCCGTGCTGCGAGCAGGCCCGCAGCAGGCCGGGATAAGCAGGCTCGGTTTGCATTTGAGAGCCATACGCACCCCGGCTAATCGTCGGCTTGATCGGGCTTATGCAATCAGGTCTTCTCCTTCGCTGGAAATCGGCAAAGCTGCCCAGCAACTGACCAGACACGCCCTGGATTCCCGGGCGATATCGTCCTGCAACTCGGCGAAGGGGTTTGGAATCCACGAGCCACCAATGTCCGCATCGTTGACCATCCAGTCTGACGGGACCCACATCTTCCGCAGCACATCCTCCAAATCGTGGACCCGGTTGTTGTGCGTCAACAACCGGGTTAGGGCGGAGTATTGAACGCTGCTGCTCATAATGGTGTTGAACACCTCCAGTCTAGTGATGTGCGATTGGCGAGCAAGTGGGTTCATTTTGATCCACGGGGCACTACGATGGTGGCTACGCAGTTGCGCCCAGAGTCGCGAAGTTTATCGAACGGCGAACGCCCCTACTTTGCGGGTGGTTGTGTTGATCGGCCGCGGCGACCGGTGGACGGGCGACGGGTGGTTACGGCGGCGAAGCCCACCATCGGTTCGGGCTGGCCCAGGCGTAAGGACCTGGCCTGTTCTTCGAAATCGGCGGCGCTCTGGAAGTCGTGATATACGGATGCGTAACGCACGTATGCCACCTCATCCAACAGCCGCAAGCGTTCCAGAACCATCAAACCAAGGTCGCGTGACTTCACGATTCCGCTGCCCATCCGCCGCAACTCGGCCTCAATATCGTCGGCGAGACGCTCCAGTTCGCGCTGCGGGATGGGACGGCGGGTACACGCCATATTGATGCCGGTCAGCAACTTATCCCGGCTGAAGTCCTGCCGTCGCCCGTCGCGTTTGTCGACTTGCAACGTAGGGATTCTGACCAGTTCGTGGGTGGTGAAGCGATTTCCACAAGCCAGGCATTCACGGCGGCGGCGGATGCCGGTATCGGTTTCCCGAGAATCCGTAACCTTGCTGTGGTTTTGGTCGCATTGAGGACACTTCATGGGTTAATCCAAATTTGGTTGCTTTCTCAAATAATTCTTGTGATTAGCACATATAGTGCTTTTGATTGCATTTACCACAATTTGTTGTGGTACCGAGTATATCCTAACCGCCAGCGCAGATTCAATTAAGCGGCGTTTGCAAGTTTCGGCGATTTTCGAGCGGTTCCGAGCATCCACGCCTGCTGACGAAGATTTCCCCCGGTGCGGCGAAACCAGGACAGGACAGGACAGGTGGCATCCGACCCAGCAAAAACCCCCTCCCATCAAGGGAGGGGGCTGGAGAACCAGGAATTAACCTACCAGGACCTACCTAAAGCCACCCCGTCGGTTCTGCCGTTGTTGCAGGAACGTGGGCAAGTCGTAATCCCGCCGGTCCGGGACGTCCATTTCGCCGAGCAACTTGGCGATGTCGTCCTCCGGTTGCTGCGTTACCTCTGGGAAGTCGGCGGCCACCATGGTCATTTTCACTTCTTCATCCAGACGAGCGTCCCGGCTGGTGCCGAAAATGATGTTTGCGTTAGGGTCGGCCAGGTCTTCCACCACCGCGGCTGCCTCCTGAACTTCCTGCAGCGACATACCATTGCCGCCGGTGAGCACGAACAGAATGCGGCGGGAACCCTCCAGCGATATATCCAGCAGGGGGCTTTCGGTGCACTGCCGGGCCGCTTCCCGAGCCCGCCCCGGGCCTTGACCGCGGCCAATGGACAGCCAGGCTTGCCCGGCGCCGGCCAATATGGTTTTGACATCCGCAAAGTCCACGTTGATCTCGCCCGGCACCGTCACAACCTCGGCGATGGCGGTGATGCCCTGGTGCAGCACCGAATCCGCCAGTTTCAGGGCGTCTTCCCAGGTGTAGGAATCGGCCTGCTCGTCGTTGATGGCAAGCAATCGGTCGTTGGGTATGACAATCATGGTGTCCACGTGGTCGCGCAGCTTTTCCAAACCTTCCTCGGCGTTGCGACGGCGGGCCTGAGCTTCAAACGCAAAAGGCCGGCTGACCACGGCTACGGTCAGCGCCCCGGATTCTTTGGCAATCTGCGCCACCACGGGCGCCGCGCCCGTGCCGGTGCCACCGCCCATGCCTACCGCCAGGAAAACCATGTCGGCGCCCCGCACCGCCTGTTCTATATCGCCCCGGGCTTCCTCGGCGGCCTGCCGACCAAGCTCAGGTTGCGCTCCCGCACCCAGCCCCCGAGTAAGGTTGCGACCCAGTGCGATGCGATAGTGCACGTCACAGCGGGACAGATGCTGTGCGTCGGTGTTGAGGGCATAGTATTCAACGACGGGCAGCTTATCCTTGTACATGCGGCTGACCGCATTACAGCCGCCACCGCCAACACCAAGTACTTTGATCAGAGGGACGCCGCGGCCAATTTCAGGAATCATGCCGTCGCCTTCTTCAAAGCCACCGGTGGGTTCCCAGGAAGCGGAATTATCTGGAAATATCATCGTGGTTGTTCCTCCTGCTGTTATTGGGTTTCAAAAATCGACTTTTCGTTTACATTTGGCTGGTTGGCAACAGTCGATTCCCAGCGCGTCGTCATGTTCGCGGGTCGGCCTGATACCAGGGATTTCTAGTCGGGCTCCTGCCGGCGCGTTCCGGATCGCGAGAATGGACGGCGTAGGAACGATCCCGGTGACCAGTTCCGATCTCCCTCTCCCCGAACTCGGCCCCGATCAGGCTGGTTTCGATGCCTCACCGCCCATTGCAGCACGCCTAAAACCGCCGCGTATTCCGGTTGGCGCAGGGATTCGGGTAGGCCGGCGTACCATAGAGGCACACCAATCCGAACCTGCGTTCCCAGTCCGCGTGCGGTCATTTCGGCGAAACCCGGCATCCTGGATCCGCCACCGGTCAGCACTACGCCTCCGGCCAGCGGACTCCCGGTGTCGGCGTGGGATAATTCCTGCTGAATCAGTTTCAGAATTTGCAGCGAGCGCAGATAAAGCGGCTCGCAGAGTTCCCGCCGCGATACGATGCGTTTGGGGTGAACTTGCGTCTCCGGCATGATTATTTCGTCGGTGGACGGTATGGCCTCGGGTAGGACCTGGCCGTGCTCGATTTTCAGTTCTTCGGCCATTTGGTAGGGCGCTCGCAGGGCGATGGCCAAGTCGCGGGTTAACTGGTTACCGCCGAGGGGGATGACCGACGAGAAGCATGGGGTTCCTTCCCGATAGCACGCAATTTTTATGGTGCCCGCCCCTACGTCGATGGCAACGACACCCATTTCGCGCTCGTCCGCAGTCAATATCCCCTCACCCGAGGCTAGGGGATGAGCCACCAGGCCTTCGACACGCAATTTCGACGTTTGCAATGCCCGTACCGTATTGCCCAAGGGTACCGACTTGCCGCGCACGATATGCGCCTCGACCTGCAATTCGTTGGTGTGCAGTCCGGTGGGGTTGCGAACCCCGGCCATGCCATCCAGCCGATAGCGCATCGGGATGATGTGCAGAACCTGTTCAGTGCGACTATTCATCTGCTGCTGCAACATACCGGACGAACCGCCGATCAACTCCCGCAGGTGCTGTTCCGTTACGGTCAATTGCTCATTGCCATCGCTGAGCAACTCGGACGAGTTCTCGCTGACCAGATGGTCGCCGTTCACTACGGCAAAAAAATCGCTGACCGGATTTCGACCGACATAACGGAGGCATTCGTTCAGGCTGTCGCGGACCGACTCCTTGACTTCGCCGAGGTCATCTATGGTTCCCTGTCGTACACCAACGGATGGCGCGGTGCCGGTTCCCAACGGTTTCAGCTCGCCCTCCGGCCCCAGCCGCGCCACGATGGAAAAGACTTTGCTGGTGCCGATGTCGATGGCGGCGTAAATAGGTTCCCTGGCCATTGATCAGTTCCTTCCTTTGATGTCAGTTCCTGCCTTTGATGGATGAAAGTAGAGCGATGAGGTGGTCCGATTCGGCGCTGCACAACTGAATTCAGAAGCGTTCAACGACCCTGAGCCGGGCGCTGCGGCTACGTGGGTTGGCAGCAATTTCTGCCGAGGACGGTCGAATCACACGGCGCCGAATCGTTCTTAATGTCGGTACGTGCTCGCATACACAAACTGGGAGTTCGGGAGGGCATATGCAGGTTGCCGTCTCACGTTCAACCCATCCCTTGACGATGCGGTCTTCGAGACTGTGATAGCTGATGACGACGCAGCGTCCGCCAGCGGCGAGCAAACCGGGGATCGCTGTCAAACCATCTTGCAGATGTTCCAGCTCCCGATTTACCGCGATGCGCAACGCCTGGAAGGTGCGGGTGGCCGGATGGCGGCCTCGCCTGGGCTGGCCGATGGTGCGGGCCACTACATCGGCCAGCTGCGCCGTGGTGGTGATGGGACGGTTGGCAACGATGCTTCGTGCGATTGCCCGGCTGCGGCGTTCCTCTCCGAACTGGTAGATAACGTTGGCCAGTTCCACTTCCTCGGCCGCATTCACGATGTCAGCGGCCGATTCACCGGAGGTGTCATATCGCATATCCAGCGCTTCGTCAGTCTGGAAAGAAAAACCATATCCGTTACCGCCGATTTGTCGGGACGAGAATCCCAAATCCAGCAGTATGCCGGTGACCGATTCGACGCCGTGGTCAGCCGCAATTTGTGCCATTGCCGAATAATTGCCGTGGACGGTGGTGACCCGGTCGCCGTACAACTCGAGGCGACGGCGGGCGGCCACCAACGACCGCGGGTCACGGTCAATTCCCAGCACGAAACCGTCCGGTTCGGACCACTCCAGCAACGCCAGAGTGTGTCCACCCTCGCCCAGCGTCCCGTCGATATACACGCCACCGGTGCGAACGGCCAGCATCTCCATCACCTCGTCAACCATGACCGGGTGATGCAAAAACTCCCCCGCAGAGCCAACGTCGCTTTCGACGGCTTGGCGTGCCGGGTCGATATGCACTGGATCCGAGGTTGCCGGATTGCTTTGGGATGGGCCCATTAATGGTGAGTCATAAGAAGCTACCGGCCTGAACCCAGACAAAACTGTAGTTAGCGTCATGGTTGCTGCCAATCCCCACGGCGCAGCACTGGTTGGACCGGGAGAAAATCCTCCCTTCCACTCCCGATTGCCGGGACGCAGGTAGAGGGCATAGCCTCGGCTACGGCGGTGTCCGGCGGCGACGTTCGCAACTGGTATTCCCCTCTAAGCGCAGTTTGGATAGCCGTACAGGAAATTGCCTGCCGGGTTATGTCTACAATTTAGCAAAGGCATGGGCGGTTGTGCCTGCTACCCAAAATGCACAGTTTGACGATTTTTTGAAAATCCTAAGGAACCTCTGAACAAATCTGCGCGTCAAGCCATTATAATACTGGTCAGGCAACGCTGGATGAAACCACGGCTGAAACGCTGGATTGACTGGAGAGTGAAGATATGCTGGAGGAGCCAACTTTTGCTGACCTGGAATACGCCGGGAAGAAGCACAAGACCCGCCGAGAAGTGTTCCTGGAGCGGATGGACGGGCTGATTCCGTGGGAAAGGCTGGAAGAGCGCATCCGTCCCTACTATCCCAAGGGAGACCGGGGAAGGCAGCCTTACCCCCTGTCGGTGATGTTGCGGGTGCACTGTGTCCAGGTATTCCACAACCTGAGCGACCCAGCGATGGAGGACCTATTGTATGAAGCGGAATCGGTCCGCCGCTTCGTGGGGCTGGGACTAAGGGAGCCGTTGCCGGACGAGAGCACGATACTGCACTTCCGCCACCTGCTGGAGCGTCACGAATTGGGGCAAGGGCTGTTTGCGGAAATCAATGGGCATCTGGAGTCGCAGGGGCTGCGCATGCGGGAGGGAAGCATCGTGGACGCTACCATCATCGAGGCGCCATCATCGACCAAGAACCAGGCCAGGGAACGGGACCCGGCGATGCACCAGACCAAGAAGGGGAACCAATACCACTTCGGGATGAAATTGCATATCGGGGTGGACGCCGCGACGGGCCTGGTGCATAGCATGACTACCACCCCGGCCAACGTCCATGACGTGACCGAGGCGCACAAGTTGCTGCACGGCGGGGAGTTGCAGGTGTGGGGCGACGCGGGGTACGTGGGAGTGCAGAAACGGGAGGAAAACCTGGGGTTGGCAGTGGACTGGCGAGTAGCAATGCGGCCCAGCCAGCGGCGGAAGCTGGAACCGGGGAGCCTGGCGGCCTGGGCGGAGCGGGTCAAGGCGTCAATCAGGGCCAAGGTGGAACACCCCTTCCTGGAGGTCAAGGGACACTTCGGCTACGGCAAGGTACGCTATCGGGGACTGGCCAAGAACACGGAACGGTTGGCCCTGCTGCTGGGACTGTCCAACCTGAAGAAAGGCCAACGCTGGCTGGCGGCCGGTTGACCCAGGGGGTAGTGGGCCCAAATCCGGGTGGGAGCCGAATGAGGGGCCGGAATCGGGTGGGAAGCCCGCTCAACCGGGGTGAAATGACCGGAAAATAGCCCCAAAACGCGACTCCGAGCAGGTCAAAACTTTCAACTGCCCGAAATCCCGTCTGGCTGCTTATTGTTCAGAGGTTCCCTAATATTGACGCCAATAAAAAATCGGTTCCAACTGGTCAACCGCTGGAAATACTCGGACCATGGCATCGTCGACGCCCGGCGCCGCCAGCCAGCGCACCGGACTGGCCGGCGGTTGCCCGCGCCGGTTTATGCGCCGGGTTTCGCCGTATTCATTCGGTATGCTATACTCTCAGCACGAACCGGGCAGGCCGGCATCGACCGCCCTGCCCGGCGTTTGCTGTAACCCCAATTGGCGTTTTAGGAGTGTATCGACGGTGAAGGTCACCAGGGATAACGCATCACCCATCGAACTGACGCTCACGGTGGAACTAGCCGAGGAGGACGAGAACCCGTTTATCGACCGTTCCTATCGGCGCACCGTGTCGCGAGTTAACATTCCTGGCTTCCGCCGGGGGAAGGCTCCTCGCCACATCGTTGAGCGAATGCTGGGCCGACCCACGTTGCTCCAAGAAGCTCTGGATTTCATGGTGCCCGAAACGCTGGACCAGGTGCTGCGTGAACAGGAAGTTGAGGCATTCGCCGAACCCAGCATAGAAATTACTGACTTGGAACCGGTTTCCTTCACGGCCACCATTCCCCTTGAACCCACCGTAGACCTAGGAGATTACCTATCGATTCGCGTCGAATCAGATACCACGGAAGTAACCGACGAGGACGTTGACCGGGTGATCGAACGTATCCAGGAAGAGCAAACCGTCTGGGAACCCGTGGAACGCGCGGTAGAGTACGGGGATCGTTTGAACCTCAACGTGCGCGGCACCATCGAAGATGAAACCGCGGTGGAAGACGACGACGTTGAGTACGTGCCCGAAGAAGCAAACGTACTTCCCTTCCCGGGCTTTGCCCCCAACCTGTTGGGTATGGTTGAGGAAGATGAGCGCGAGTTCACGGTAACGATTCCTGAGGACTACCCTCGGGAACAGTACGCCGGCAAAGACGTTCAATTCCAGGTGACCGTGCTGTCCGTCAAAGAGAAGAACCTGCCCGAACTTGATGACGAATTCGCCAAATCCATCGGCGACGGTTTCGATGATCTGGAAGCATTGCGCGCCAACATCCTGGAATCACTGACCTCCCAGGCCGAATCCGCCGCCCGTAACCAGCTGGAACAACAAAGCCTGGAAGCCTTGTGCGAAGCGGCCGTGGTCAACGCCTCTCCGATACTCTTCGAGCGCGAGCTGGAATCGATGCAGGAAGAGCGCGACCGGATGCTGCGGCAACAAAACCTGGACCTGACAACCTACCTGCGGTTCCTGGGCAAATCGCTGGAAGAATTCCGGGAAGAAATGCGCCCCAACGCCGAACGCCGACTGACTGGCGCCCTGGTGATGCGCAAACTGGCCCAGGTCGAAGAAATCGAAATCTCAGACGAAGACGTGCAATCCGAAACCGACCGTCTGCTGGGATTGTCCAGCGATGGTGCGGAACAGGACAATCTGGAGCAGCTGCGCGAATACCTCGGGACGGAATCCACCCGAGAAGGTATCCGGGGGTCGCTCCACAGCCGGCGCGTCATGGAACGATTGACCGCAATCACCCAGGGGAACCTCGACGCCGGCGACGAATCCGATGACCCAGACGCCGGGGAAGCAGAAGAGGCTACAGTCGAGGCTATCGTAGGAACCGAATCGGACGATGCGGCGGTCGAAGCCGTTGCTGACGATGCAGTCGCTGACGATGCCGTTGCCGACGATGATGAGGAAGAAACCCGAGACTAACCAAACTCCGTTGTACTTCAGGAGATCAACCAGATGTTGAATGACCAAAATTCCTCGGGCTTGGCCCTGCCTACCAACGTGCTGCCGGGGATCATCAGACCTACCACGGAGGGCGAGCGCGCCTTCAATCCTTATTCCCTGTTGTTGCAGGCTCGCATCATCTATCTAGGCACCGCCGTAGATGACGAAGTGTCCAATGCCATCGTGTCTCAGCTGCTCTATCTTGGTTGGGAAGATTCCGAAACGGACATCGTGATGTACGTTAACTCGCCAGGCGGATCCGTGCTGGACGGTATGGCAATATACGACACGATGCAGCTGATCAAGCCCGACGTTTCGACCGTTTGCCTGGGAAAAGCCGCTAGCATGGGGGCAGTGATCCTGTCCGGCGGAACCAAGGGCAAGCGGTACTGTACAGCAAACTCTACTGTTCTGATTCACCAGGTGATGGGCGGCATACAGGGTTCGGCCTCCGACATCGAAATTACCGCTCAGGAAATTCTGCGCCTGCGCCAACGCCTGAATACGATCCTGTCCGACAATTGCGGTCAGCCGTTCGACAAGGTTTCGCGCGACTCCGACCGGGACTATTGGATGGATGCCGAGAGTGCAGTCGAGTACGGTATTGTCGACCACGTACTGACGGAATTACCGAACTCGTTGATTAAAGCCGCCGCCTAACCCAAGCTTTGAAATTCAGGACCGTTGGCGTCCAAGTATTAGGAGACCGCAATGGTTATGCCCTTTCAAGATTCTCCCCTGCTGCAACCCAGCAACATCGTCCCCATGGTCATCGAATCGGGCCCCCGGGGTGAACGCGCCTTCGACATCTACTCGCTGCTGCTGCGGGAACGGATAATCTACCTGGGCACTCCGATTACTGATCAGGTTGCCAACGTCATCATTGCCCAATTGCTGTACCTGGAACGCGAAGACCGGGACCGGGACATCAGTATGTATATCAACAGCCCTGGCGGATACATCGCCTCCGGGCTCGCGATCCTGGACACGGTGAAGCTCATCAACTCGGAAGTGTCCACCATTTGCGTCGGCACCGCCGCCAGCATGGCAACCGTTCTGCTTGCCAACGGCGCCAAAGGCAAACGATACTGCCTGACCAACTCGACTATCCATCTGCACCAGCCCAACGTGGGCAGCTTCCAGGGCCAGGCGGCTGACATCGAGATTCAGGCTCGCGAGATCGTGCGGCTCAAAGAGCGGCTCAACAAAATCCTCTCCGAAGCCACGGGCCAGCCGTTCGAAAAGATTGCTGACGACACTGACCGCGACTTTTTCCTGACTTCCGATGAAGCCATTGAGTACGGTCTCGTCGATGAGATTCTGGGCGCGCCGACCGAGGAAGTAACCGCCGAAGCTGCCTAAACACCTTATCGCCACTCAATAACTCCGGAGGGACATTGCGGAATGAGCACCAGCAACCGCAGCGCTAACCGCAACTCCCAACGGTGCGCTTTCTGCGGATCCTCGTACCCGCAGGGGCGGTTGATGCGACCACCTGGGCAACCCAGGGGCGGCATCTGCTTCGATTGCATCCGGGAATTGGCCGCCCATGTAGCCGAACGGAGTAACAAGAAACGCCCGGCTGCCGAGGAAAAGCGCATCCAGTCCAGAGACGACCGCGTTGAACTGACTGCCAACTCTGCCGACCGGCCCGAAGTAGCGTCACCGACCCTGGTGCCGCGCGAAATCTATGCCCACCTCGACGCATACGTCATCGGCCAGGAGAGAGCCAAAAAGACGCTGTCGGTGGCGGTCTATAACCATTTCAAACGGATTCGTAGCGAAGCGGCAAACCCTGGAATCGAGGTTCAGAAGTCCAACATTCTGTTGATTGGGCCGACTGGATCCGGAAAAACTCTGTTGGCCGAAACGCTGGCTCGCACGCTGGATGTACCCTTCGCCATCTGTGACGCCACATCTTTGACCGAATCGGGATATGTGGGCGAGGACGTCGAAAATATCCTGTTGAGGCTAATCCAGGCTGCCGACTGGGACATCTCCCGGGCGGAACATGGGATCATCTACATCGACGAACTCGATAAAATCGCCCGTAAAGAAGGTGTGAATCGCTCAATAACCCGCGACGTCGCCGGCGAAGGCGTGCAGCAGGAATTGCTGAAAATCATCGAGGGCTGCGTCGCTAATGTTCCCCCCCAGGGTGGCCGCAAGCATCCCCATCAGGAGATGTTGCAGATAAATACCCGCAACATCCTTTTCATTTGCGGCGGCGCTTTTGAAGGATTGCAGGAGATCACGTCGCGACGGCTTTCCATCGGCTCGAACATGGGTTTTCTGGCCCGTAACCCGAGCCGAAACGACAACGCCGACCCGTCAACCACCGCACCGGAACAGTTGACGCCCGAAGATTTGCTGGAATTCGGGTTCATCCCCGAATTGGTGGGACGTTTGCCAGTGGTAACTTCCCTACAGCCGCTGGACCGTGATGCGCTGGTCAGGGTTTTGGTGGAGCCGAAAAACGCAATCGTCAAACAATATCAGCAGCTTTTCCGATTGGACGGCGTTCAACTGGAATTCAGCGACGATGCAATGGTAGCCGCCGCTGAGCGGGCGCTGGCATACCAAACCGGCGCTCGTGTACTGCGCCATATCATAGAGGGCGCGTTGCTCGACGTGATGTACGAGCTGCCTTCCCTCGCCGACATCTCCCGTTGCGTCGTACACAGCGATGCTTTCACCGGCGACGCTTCCCCGCGTCTGTACCGGCGCAGCGGTGGCAGGTACGTGACGCTTAAGACCGCTCTGGCGCAGGCGGCGGCTGAACCCCGGAAGAAAACCGCTTAATCACGCCGTTTCTGAAGCAATCGCCGCCTCTATTTCGTTGGTCAACGGCAGACCTTGACGGTAGGTGTGGGCCAGTGGTTCTCCGTCTCCATCCAGCGCTTCCCCTGGGCGCACCTGGAGCCGCCGGTCGGCCACCGCCCGCAACGTAGCTAAGAGCAAATGTGGTTCACGGCGGTAACCTTCCGCACGGATGCGACGAAACAGGGCGTTGTCCTCGCCCTCGGCAGATTGCAACTCCTCCACCGAAATGCCGCCATCGGTCACTGCTTGCCAGTCGGCGTCGAATGCGCCCCCGATGATCGGCAACGAGCAATGGGACAACACCGGGCCCCTATCGACCTGTTCGGTGGCCAGGTGGATCATGGCTCCGGTGCGGATGGCCCTGGATTCAATCAACTGCCAGATTACCGATTGCCATGTTCCGGTGGGACCGTCGGGTAATGCCCCGTGCAAATTGAGCAACGGGTAGCGCCGGCACATCTCGGCGCCGAATATCAGCATATACCCGGCCAGAACGCATACGTCCAGTTGATAAGGCTCCAACAACCGCATCGCCTTCCGGTCGAATCCGGCGCGGTGCCGATTCATCCCGCCGCCGCCGCGCTCCCGGCGATACCTGGTGGATGATAGCGTAACCAGCGGAATCCCGTATTGCTCAACCAGCTGGAAAAACTCATCCGACCCTTCAGCTTCGCCGGGCTCCCGGTTGCTGAACACGAAGTCGATGGTTGCATCCAGCCTGCGGTCAGCGATGGCCTGGCAAACGAAATTGAGCAGCCCGCGCGAGCCTTCGCCCCGCCCGGTGGAAAACCAGCCTACGCGCAGCACGTGGTTGTCACGACTACCCACCGGACTTCAGAACCGAACTTCAGAATGGGAGGTCGTCGTCATCTTCAAACAGCGACGGGTCATCCGGCTCCGGAGCCGGAGGGATCGACCAGTCGTCGCTGGCATTGATTGCCGGCGGTGTGCCGGTCGAAAGGCCGTCATCAGGTTCGCCAACCTGGGTAATCCGCAATTCTGTCTCCGTGAGCAGTTGCTGACATCTGTTCGCCAGCTCCATGCCTTGCACATACAGACGTTCCGAATCGGTAAGCGACAGTTCACCCTGCTCCAGTCGAGACACGGTTTCTTCCAGGCGGCGGTATACCTCTTCAAAGGGCTGCGCCGCCAGTTCAGCGTGCCATGCGTCGGTGATTGGTTCCGTCATTGAATGCATCGACTCAGCGGCACGAGTCAGAGCAGCGGCCGCATCGCTGGAGGAGGCGGCGGAGCAGCCACGCGTCCGCGACGAGATTGACGTCCGGGAGCGGCCGGGCCGGGTGCCGGTAACAGTGAATCGTCGTCGGCAGATACGGCCGGTGGGTTCGGTTCGATGTGGCTCACCGCCGGCGCCGGTTCCTGGCGACTTTGAGCAATGTGGTCGGCCTGACTCCCGGCAGTCGCTGCCAAAGCCCCGCCAGCGACAGTAATTTCGAGCGGGTCGCCGTCTGCTACCAGCCGAGGGTCGGTGATTACGGTTCCGTCTGTCGACCGGTTGACCACTGCATAACCGCGACGCAATGTCGCAGCGGGCTCCAATGCGGTGAGTCGGGCGTGCAGCATCGAAACGTCGCGCTTGAGATAGTCGTTGCGCAGCAATACTCGGGTTGCTGCCCTGGTTTGCAGATCGTCGACCTGTCGTTTCATGAGTCCGACATCCGGGGCGCGTCGCTTGAGACGTTGCCACCACCCTTCCACGCGGTTACGGTGCCTGGTCACTACTGAGTTCATCGCGTAGGCAGCCTGCTGTCGTCCAGAGTGAACGTTGGCCAACAATTGCCTGCGGTCGGGCGTAACCAGTTCGGCGGCGGCGGACGGAGTGGGCGCCCGTTGGTCTGCCACGTCGTCAGCGATGGTGTAATCCGTTTCGTGGCCAACGCCTGAAACTACCGGAACTTTGCTCGCAAATATGGCGCGGGCTACCTCCTCGGAGTTGAAACACCGCAGGTCTTCCAGCGACCCGCCGCCGCGGGCGACAATAATCACGTCAACCATCGACTCGGTGTTGAGCCTGGTGATGGCGGAGGCAATTTGGCCGGCGGCTGCCTCGCCCTGCACGGCGGATGGACACAGTCGCAATTGGGTCAACGGGTAGCGGCGGCGCACCACGTTTTGTATGTCTTGCCACACGGCGCCGCTCGGAGACGTTACAACGCCCACCATCCGGGGGAATAGCGGCAGCGGGCGTTTTCGAGACGGGTCAAACAACCCTTCCGATTCCAGCGCCTGACGCAGCCGGGCCAACTCCAGGGCCAGGGCTCCTTCCCCTACTGGCAAGGCCGCGACGACCTGCAGGTTGGCCTCCCCTGACGGCGGATAGAAAGTGAACGTCCCGCCGGCCAATATTTCTTGACCCTCGTCCAGGTATTCCTGACCGGAACGGCCCCTGAACATCACACAGCGGATGCTGCTGCCATCGCCGCGCATGGTGAAATACGAGTGCCCCGACGTTACCGTCCGCAGATTGGCCACCTCGCCCTGCACAGTCAGGCTGGACAGCAGCGAATCCGACTCAAGCTTTTCCTTGAGATACACCGCCACCTGGGCGACGGAGTAAACGGTCGGCGAGAGCATCAGCGCTGCAAAGTGTGGCAGGTCACCGAATATCCGGTCTATGACACGCGTTCGGAATAGGAACCGTTACGGGTGTCGACTCGAACCACCGTTCCCGGGGTTATGAACATGGGCACGGTAATTCGCAAGCCGGTTTCCAGCGTGGCGGGTTTGTTGCCCCCCTGGGCTGTATCACCCCGAAACGCCGGGGGCGTATCAACAACTTCCAGGTCCACGTGGATGGGGAGGTTGACGTTTATTGCTGAGCCTTTGTAGAACACCACCTCAACCATCATGCTCTCTTTGAGATAACCCAAAGAGCTGCCCAATTGCGCCTCGGTCAATTCGTGCTGATCGAAGGTCTCCTGGTCCATAAAGAAATAGTGCGAACCGTCGGTATACAGGTATTGCGTGTCCCGAGCATCGATTTCGGCCAGGCTGAATGCGGTGTCATAGCGCTGGAAGGTCCGCTCTATCACTGCCCCGCTGATGAGGTTGCGCATTTTGATGCGGGTAACGGGTGCGCGTTGCTGCATCTTATGGCGCTCGTAATCCATCACCTGCCAGGGTTGGTTTTCCAGTTCGATCACCATGCCCTTGTTGAGGTCGCTAAAGTTGAGGCTCATGTCGGTGCTCCCATAGGCGGATTACCCGGACGCCGGTAATCAGGTATGATGCGCGCGAAAATAGTGGGTGCGTGAAAGTTCGCCCGGGACGTTATGACGCTTCGTCGGCGATGATTCCAGCCAAGGCTTCCACAGCAGCAGTATAGCCTCTCCACCCTAGACCGGCAATCTGGCCGCGCACGGTGTCGGCCAGAACGGAGCGCCGCCGCCATTCTTCGCGGGCGTGAATGTTGCTGAGATGCACCTCGATCACCGGCACGCCAGCATCGGTCAAGGAATCTTTTAGAGACAAACCGTAGTGAGTCAAGGCGCCAGCATTCACCACCACGCCGTCAATGTACCCCCGTTGCGCTTGCAAACAATCGATGAGCGCGCCCTCGTGGTTGGACTGGAAACACTCCACATCAACCCCGTGTGCTCCGGCAACTTCAGCGATTCGCTGATCGATGTCCGCCAGGGTCAGGGTGCCGTAGTGCCCGGGGTCCCGTTGGCCCAGCATATTCAGGTTGGGACCGTGCAATACCAGAATCTTGGTCACATTGACGCTCTCAGTGGCGACGATCTTGGTGGATGTTCTTGGTGAAGGAACAACCGGGTGGTTAGATCAGATCGGATCCGTAGCCGGTGAGTCGACAACTGCCACGCCGTCCGACGCTACGTCTGCACCGCCAGAACCTTCGGACCGGGGGTGAAAGTTCAGGTACGCCCGCCGCGCCTCCTGCTTGGTGATGTGGGTATAGATTTGCGTGGTAGACACATTGCTGTGTCCGAGCAGCTCCTGAATTACCCGCAGGTCGGCATCCCCTTCCAGCATATGGCTGGCGAAGCTATGGCGCAGCGTGTGCGGATGGATGCCGGCCTTGAGTCCCGCGCGGGCGGCGTATCCACGCACCACCTTTTCGATGCTGCGCCGCGACAGCCGATTGCCGTAACGATTGACGAAGAGCGGATTGACCCTGGCGCTACCTGCGGTCAGGTGAGGCCGGCCATCTTGCAGATAGTTTTTCAGCGCCGCCGCCGCCGGTTCTCCGAACAACGTCCAACGTTCCTTATCCCCCTTGCCACGCACCAGAATCTCGTGCCGCTCCGGGTAAACATCATCCACGTTCATGCCTTCGATCTCGGCCAGCCGAACGCCACACGCGTACAACACTTCCAGAATGGCCTTGTCGCGCAGACCCAGGGGCGAGCTGTCGTCCGGAGCCGCCAATAACCGTACCGCTTCGTTCTTGCCCAGGAACGATGGCAGCGGTTTTTCAATCTTGATGGGGAAAGACCGGGCCGATGGCACCGGGGTTGTGGCGAACCAACCCTCCTGGACCAGGAATTTATAGAATGTGCGCAACGCAGTTAGCTTGCGGACGACGCTAACCCGAGCGTAACCGGCGGGCGCTTTGCCGTCGGTTCTGCCGGCCGTGGCCAGATGCGCAACGTAACCGCGCAGGAGCTGCCGGTCCATATCCCGTAACGACAGGCCTTCCTTCCGGCAGTAAGCCAGATAGCTTGATAAGTCGGCCAGATAGATGCGACGCGTGTTGGAGGATAGCCGCCGTTGACCCGTCAAGTAACGGTCGTAACGGGCCAGCAATTCCGGAGTGGCCGGGGCACAGTCACCACACGCCGGGGTTGATTCCGGGTCAATTGCGGCGCTAGTCGCCAACGGTTACCAACTCCGCCGCCTCGGCTGGCGTATCAGCTCCGGCGGTCGGTGGGTCGCCTTTCCACTTGCAAGCGGCGTCAACGCAGGCAGCCTGGCCCTTGGCGGCCGCTACCAACATCCCTTCACAAACTGGGCACTTGCTGGTTAGCGGTTGCGTGTTGACCAGGAAATCGCAATCAGGGTAATTGGCGCAACCCCAGAATGGCCGACGCGATTTGCGAGACCGGCGTTCCACCAGGTCGCCTCCGCATTTTGGACACGGCACGCCGCTCTTTTTGACCAGATTGCGGCGGTTTTCACAGGGGTTCTCATCCGCGTTGTACCCGGTGCAAGCCAGGAACCTGCCGTAGCGCCCGACTTTGATCACCATAGGTCGCTCGCATTTTTCGCAAATTTCGTCGGTTTCTTCCTCGAAGGGCCGGTCCGGGTTGTCGCCCATGTCCTTGGTATTCCGGCATTTCGGATACCCGGTACAGGCCAAAAACCGCCCAAAGCGGCCAGTTTTGATGGACATTGGTTCGCCGCATTTCTCGCAGACCTCATCCGTGGCCTCGGCGCTGGCGAAGGTTTCGTTGGCCTTGTCCACCGCCTGGTGAAATGGGTGGTAGAAGTCGCGCAGCACCGGAACCCATTCCCGCTCGCCTTGCGCCACGTCGTCCAGGTCTTCTTCCATGCGAGCGGTGAAGTCCAGATCCATCACGTCGGTAAAGTGCTCGGTGAGCAGGTCGGTGACCGTGATCCCGGTTCGTGTTGGCGATAACCGGGTTTGTTCCCGCTCCACATACCCGCGGTCGATGAGCGTGGCGATGGTTGGCGCATAGGTGCTGGGCCGACCGATCCCCTTCTCTTCCATTGCCCGCACCAACGTGGCTTCCGTGAAACGCGGTGGTGGTTGCGTGAAGTGTTGATTGGCAGCCAACTTTTCGTTGGTCAGCGCGTCGCCGGCTGATAGCTGAGGCAGCGCGTTTTCTTCATTGTCGCCAGCATCGTCCCGTCCCTCCATGTAGACTGCTCGGAATCCCGCGAAGCGCAGCACCGAACCGGTGGCCCGGAAACGGAACTGTGAGTCCGAAGGCGCCGGACAACGCGCGTCAATTTGTACGGTGGTGGCTTCCAGAACGGCATCCGACATTTGGCTGGCGACCATCCGCTCCCAAATCAAGGTGTAAAGCCGCAGCTGTTCCGGGTTCAGATAAGTTGCCATGCTGCGCGGATCGCGTCGTATGGACGTCGGACGAATCGCTTCGTGGGCTTCCTGAGCATTCTTGCTGCGCGTGCGGTACGCCCGTGGTTTGTCGGGAACGAACTCTTTCCCGTACCGTTCTCCGATGAATTCGCGCGCTTCTCGCACGGCGGATTCGGCGACGTTAACGCTGTCAGTTCTCATGTAGGTGATGAGCCCAACCGAACCTTCTGCCCCAACGTTCATACCTTCGTACAACTGCTGCGCCACGGCCATCGTGCGCTGGGCGGTGAATCTCAGCTTGCGGCCCGCGTCCTGCTGCATGGTGCTGGTGATGAATGGGGCCGAAGGACGCTGCCGGCGCGGTTTTTGCTCAACGCCTTCCACGGAATATTCAGCGCCGGAGAGTTCTGCCTCCAATGCCCGGGCGGCGTCTTCGTTAGCGATGGCTATGCGGCGGCGCGCGCCCATCCTTGAGTGCAACGTGGCCGTAAACGACTCCGGGGCATCCGCCAAGCCAAGGGTTTTGTGCAGGTCTGCTTCCAGAGTCCACCATTCCTCGGGGACGAAAGCAGCTATCTCCCGTTCCCGGTCAACGATCATCCGCAAGGAAACCGACTGAACCCGGCCGGCGGAAAGCCCGCGTTGCACACGACGCCACAACAACGGACTGATTTCATAACCCACCAGGCGGTCCAGGATCCGACGCGCCTGCTGCGCATTGACCAACTGCATATCGATCTCGCGAGGTTGCGCGAAGGCTTCTTCCACCGCCTGCTTGGTGATTTCGTGAAAGACCACTCGCTTCGGAACGCGGTCGCCTTCGCCCCAACCGGCAGCGTTCTGGAGATGCCATGAAATGGCCTCCCCCTCACGGTCCGGGTCAGTCGCCAGGAAGATTTCGGTGGCTTTGAGGGCCGACTTTTTCAGATCGGTAACCAGCGTCTGTTTGTCCCTGAGCGTGACGTATTTGGGGGTGAAGTCGTTGTCCGTATCCACGCCCAGTGTCGATTTCGGCAGGTCTCGGACGTGCCCCATCGACGCCGTTACCACATAGTCCTTGCCCAGAATTTCGCCGACCGTGCGCGCCTTGGCCGGCGACTCAACAATCACCAGGCGTTTGCCGTCCGCCGATGCTACCGCACTACGGCGGCGGGCAGCAGTAGTCTGCCCGGCTTTGCCTTTGGCGGCGGCGGACTTGGCTTTGACGGTGCGGGTCGTAGTTTTGCGAGGTTTGGCGGCGGGTTTTTCGGTCCCGGTCTTGGGCGGCATCAGTTTGGATTGTCTCCGGATAAGTGCGATCTTAGCGCGATAACAGGTAGTGCATACTGCCGACTTGTTCCACTAAACCCTTCAACTCCAGCATAGTGAGCAGGCCGCTAACCTGGTGAATTGGCTGTCCGCTCAAGCGGGCCAGGTCGTCGATGTGGGTCGGTTCGGTGGTCAGATGATTCAACAGTTCTGCTTCGTCCGGGTCCGCGGACTCGATTATCGCTGAATCACACCACATCGGGTTAGCGCTGCGTGTTTTGCCTTTCGCTCCGGGCTCTGACCCCGTGTTTGATAAGTGGACTGGGTTGGCAGCGGCAATCTGGCTATCGCTATCCATTTCAAGCTGCATTTGTTTAGGGTCATCATCCAACCCTATTTCTACCAATATATCACTAACTTCGGTTACCAGCTTGGCGCCTTCTCGGATCAACCGATTGGTGAGCTTGCTGGTGGCCGAGTAAACACTGCCCGGCACGCAAAATATTTCCCGATTCTGCTCCAGAGCGTGATATACGGTCCAACGTGTGCCGCTGGTTTCGCCGGCTTCGGTAACCAGGGTGCCCAGTGTCATCCCGCTGATGATGCGGTTGCGACGGGGGAAGTGGGATGCTTCTGGCCGAACGCCAAGGGCAAACTCGCTGACCAGGGCACCACCATCGGAGATGATACGCTGAGCCAGCCGACTATTTTCGCTGGGATACACGATATCCAGACCGTTGCCCAACACCGCTACGGTGCGCCCGCCAGCATCCAACGCGGAGGCGTGCGCTCGGGCGTCAATGCCCAGGGCGAGACCGCTCACCACTGTTACGTTTCTGGCAGCAAGCGCCGCGCAAAGATCGGCAGTGATGCGGCGGCCGTACTCGGTCGGTCGCCTGGTGCCCACCACCGCAATCGAGGTGTCATCTGCCGGCAACAACGTGCCCTTGACGTACAGCACGGGCGGAGCATCAGCAGTTTCCGCCAGGCGCATCGGGTAGGCGGCGTCACGCCACGTCAACGCGACGACCCCACATTTCGCCAGCCTTTCGAGTTCCTGTTCGGGTTCCATAGCATTGCGGGTCGCAGCCACATTCTGGGCAACCGCTCCACCGATTCCGGCGGCTCGCAGTTCACGGGTGGATGCCGTCCACGCTTTGGCCAGGTCGCCCTCGAAGTACGTTTCCAGCAGACGGAATCGCGCCGCACCCAGGCGCGGCACCTGGCTCAGCGCAACCCAACAACCCAAATCACCAGTCGTCATCATCACGGCGCCGATTCTATCATAGGGTCGAAATAACCCACAATGATGAAATGTCACCGGGAACGGGGATTCGGTGCCTGGACCGATGCTGATTCCTTGCCCGGCGCTAACGGGTCGGATAGTATTACATCCGCCTATCAAAGTACTCAATCTACGGAGGTTCTGATGCGATACGACTTTATCGTGGTGGGCGCCGGGTCGGCTGGCGGCACCATTGCGACGCGCCTCTCTGAGGATTCGGACAAGACAGTGTTGCTGCTTGAAGCCGGCCCCGACTATCCCGATTTCGACCATTTGCCTGACGACTTGAAGCTGGGCAATAACGTGTTTTTCTCGGCTTACGGCCCGCACAGTTGGGCGTACAGCGCCCGGGTAACCGCCCAGCAAACCGACCTGGTTATCCCGCGCGGGAAAGCCACCGGCGGTTCCTCGGCAATTAACGGCCAGGTGCTGTACCGGGGAATCCCGGAAGACTACGACCGCTGGGCCGAGTGGGGCAACGACGAATGGGGCTACACCAGCGTCTTGCCTTTCTTCCGCCGCATGGAAAACGACCACGATTTCCAGGACGACTGGCACGGCACCGATGGCCCGATTCCGGTGCGCCGTTACCGGCCCGACGAGTGGCTGCCCCATTCCTCAGCGTTCAAAGCGGCTTGCGTCGCGCTGGGGTTCAATGATGATCCGGATCAAAACCACCCTGAATCAACCGGAGTATCGCCGCGGGCACGCAACACGCTGGACGGAGTGCGGATCAGCACCGCTTTGGCTTACCTCAACCTGGCGCGCCACCGGCTCAACCTGACCATCCGGGCCAACGTGCAGGCTTGCCGGGTCGTGTTCGACGGCAAGCGAGCCATTGGCGTGGAGGTGGAAAGCAGCGGCGAACGCTTCACCGTTGAAGGCAACGAAATCATCGTCAGCAGCGGAGCCATCGCATCACCGCAACTGTTGTTGCTCTCCGGCGTCGGCCCGGCAGACCATCTGCGCGAGGTGGGAATCCCGGTGGTTCACGATCTACCCGGCGTGGGACAGAACCTGCGCGACCATCCATCCGCGTGCGTGCTGTTCCGAGCTGCCGGCGACCGCCCCGACGTGCAGGCCGCCGCCATCCAGGTGGGACTGCGCTACACGGTGGAGGATTCGTACCTGCGCAATGATATGCAGATTTCTCCACTGCTAATGACTTCCGAGCACCGGCCGGCGCAGGTAATCATTGATGACGACGAGAATTACATCGGCATTAGCGCCAGCCTGCAACTGGCGCTGGGCAAGGGTGAGCTGCGGCTGAAGTCCAACGACCCGCTGGAATACCCTTACCTCGACTACAACTACTACGAGGAGCCGTTTGACCTGGAGCGGATGCGCAAAGGCATTCGGACGTGTATCGAAATCGGCGAACATCAGAACTACCGGGGCCTCCTGCTGGAGCGGGTTAACCCGGTGGACTCCGAACTGGTTTCAGATTCGGCTCTGGACGACTGGTTGATGCGCAATTCCGGGACATCTCATCACGTCTCCGGAACGTGCAAAATGGGACCAGCCAGCGATGGGATGGCTGTGGTTAACCAGCAAGGCAAAATCCATGGCCTGGAAAATATCCGAGTCGCCGACGCGTCGGTGATGCCGGATTGCATCCGCGCCAACACCAACGCCACCACCATCATGATTGGTGAAAAAATCGCCGATTACATCCGTGGCGGCAGATAGCCAAGTCGACGGGGAGTATTTAAACCCACCGCCGGCCCTGGATAGCCGGCGGTGGGTTTCGTTTAAAATGCCGCAAGCGGTTGCATCAAATGATTCGAGGCACCGCCACCCCCGGAATGTTCACGCGCACCCGACACAGTTCCTCGAATGTCGTGATGTACAGCGTGCGCCAGTCGCCCCCACCGAAGCCGACGTTGGTGGCTCGCTTGCCACTGCCCAACGCGATCGTACCCAGGTGGCGCCCATCCGGTGCGATAATCCAGACGCCGCCCGGGCCGGTGCTGTATATGTTGCCTTCGAGGTCGCATTTCATCCCGTCTGGAACTCCTGGCCTTTCGTCGGCCAGCACGCAAAGCAACCGGGGATTCTCGATGCCGCCATCAGGGCGAACGTCCCACGACTTGATGAGGCCCACGCGGGAATCGTTGATGTACAGGATGCTCTCTCCGGGTGAAAAGCACAGGCCATTGGGACCAACGTAGTCGTCCACCAGCAGCGTAACGTCAGCGAGGTCGGGCGACACCCGATAGACGCCGGCATATCCCAACTGCATATCGGGGTAGGTGTCTCGGTATGGATCGGTAAAGTAGATGGCGCCGTCGGATTTCACCACCAGGTCGTTGGGACGGTTCAGGCGTTTGCCCTGGTAGTTGTCCGCCACCACGGTAATGCTGCCGTCGGCTTCCTGTCGGGTAACCCGACGGGCATCGTGCTCACACGCCAGCAGCCGTCCTTGCGGATCGCGAGTCAGTCCGTTGGCCTCGTTGGTGCCGGTTTGGAACAGCGACAGACCGTCGGCATCGTTATAGCGCATCCGCCGGTTCTGCCCGATGTCGCTGAACAACAGGTAGCCACCTTCCTGGATCCAGACCGGGCCTTCGGCCGGCCACCAGGGCAGGCCCATCGCCGTACCGTCCCCGCCAAATCCGCTGGCGAGCCATTCCACTTCTTGATCCAGGTCGATGATGCGTTCGAGTCGAGGGGCTACTTGTTCAATGGGCATCGGAAATACCTCCGGCCATGTTGTTTTGATAAGTTGCGAAATCGTAACACAACAACGGGGCCGGATAACGACCAAGCTACCCACCGCAAGCCGGTCTTATACTGGCGCTCCGCGCAAGACGCGGAGCGTTGCGGCCGGCTAGTAGTTTCCGCTCAGCGTCCGGTCCAGGTTGAAAGCGCAGCTGATTAGCGATAGGTGAGTGAATGCCTGCGGGAAATTACCCAGACCTTCGCCGCGCGGCCCGGTCTCTTCCGCATACAACCCCAGGTGATTGGCGTATCCCAGCATCTTCTCGAACATCAACCGCGCCTGGTCCAGCCGCCGGGGGTCTCCCCAGCCGGCCCGGGTCAAGGCTTCCACCAGCCAGAACGTGCACATATTGAAAGTGCCCTCCTGCCCCAGCAGGCCGTCCGGTGATTGCTCGCTGTTATACCGATACACCAGGCTGTCCGACACCAGCCCGCCATTCCCCGGACTGGTATTGATAGCGTCAATGGTGCTAAGCATTCGTGGGTCGGTGGGAGACATGAAGAACACCAGGGGCATAATCAGGTTGGATGCGTCCAGGGCGTCACTGCCGTAGTGCTGCACAAAGGCCTGTCGCTCGTTGCTCCACCCCCTGGTCAGGATTTCTTCATAAATTTCGTCCCTAGTTTGCGCCCACTGAGCGCGTTCTGCCGGAAAGGATCGCAACTCTGCCAGCTTGATCGCCCGGTCCAGCATCACCCAGCACATCAGTTTGGAATACACAAAGTGCTGGCGACCGCCGCGGGTTTCCCAAATGCCCTCATCCGGCAGTCTCCAGTTCTCACAAACCCAGTTAGTCATCCGCCGCAGTTTAGTCCAGAAGTCGAATGAAATCGGCTCGCCATACCGGTTGAACAAGTACACCGAGTCCATCAACTCGCCGTAAATATCCATCTGCAGCTGGGCGTAAGCCTGGTTGCCTACGCGTACCGGTTTTGAACCCCGGTAGCCGTCCAGATGGTCCAGCGTTATCTCATCCAGCTGGCGCCGTCCGTCAATACCATACAGAATTTGCAAATTCTGCCAGTCGTCATCCTGGTCGATCTGGGTCTCCAGCCAACGCATAAAACGGTTTGCTTCGTGGGTAAACCCGATGCGCAGCAGACCGTACAGCGTGAAAGCGGCATCGCGAATCCAGGTGTACCTGTAATCCCAATTGCGCACGCCGCCCAGGTCTTCCGGCAGGCTGCACGTGGGCGCCGCAATAATCGCTCCGGTGGGTTCATAGGTGAGCAGCTTTAGCACCAGCGCCGAACGCTCCACCATCTCCCGCCACCGCCCTTTGTAGGTGCATTGGGACAGCCAGCCGCGCCAGTAACTCACCGTCTCTTCAAACAACCGTTCACTCTCAGCCTCGTCCGGCGAGTGGTAGTCGGCAGGCTCTTCGTCCAGCACTCGGAGGGAGAAGGTCTCCGTTTCACCTTCGCCAAGCACGAAAGCCGCCACAACCCCGTTGCCCTGTTTTTCCAAAGCGCGGCCAGCGGACAGTTGCAGCCCAAGACTCTGCGACCGGAACTCCGCGCCCCTCTCATTCAGCTCGATAGTGTGGGTATCCCGCGCATAGTTAAAGGCCGGGTAACACTCCAGAATGAAAGGCATCACCCCGCGCACGCAACTGACCCGACGGATTAGCTCGGTGTGCCGGTGGGGGTGCTGCTCCGTAGAAACCGGCATAAAGTCAACGACTTCGGCCACGCCGCTCGCCGACAGAAACCGGGTAATAAGCACGTTGCTCTCCGGCCAGTAAACCTGCTTGTGTACCGGGGGCGGAGTCAACGGTGGCGCAATCTGGAAGTATCCTCCTTTCTGGTCATCCAAAATGGCGCCGAATACGCTGGGTGAATCAAAGTTGGGAGCGCAAAACCAGTCCACCGACCCGTTGATTCCGACCAGAGCGCAAGTCCGCATATTGCCGACGATTCCGTAGTCTTCGATCGGAAGATAGGCCATACCATCACCTGCTTCAAGCTTGATTCCCCGCGTCGGCTCTTGGTTCCCGCGCCGGCAAAGGAATCAACCTCCGGCAGACTCCAATGTGGCTACGGCGAATATGACGTGATACGGACGACAGTATATGACCACACTTTGCACCGCGCTCAAATTGACGCCCTTTGGGATTTCGTAGTTTTGCGAACCGACGTTGCCTTTTAGCTCTTCCAGTTCAATAAAGCCTCCGGCAGCCAGTTCATCGCGATCCGACGGATCAGGAACGTAGGCCAGCAGGACGCGCAGGTCTGGGCCATTGGTAACCCTGAATTCTCCCAGCCGCAGTATGGATTCGCCGCCGTTGCCCAAATCGTACACCGTTGCCGTGCCGGAGCCGGTATGGAGTGAGTCGGCGTCCTTGAATTGCCCGGTCAAATATACCGTTGGCTCCGCCGCCTGGCCTCCGGCGGACGGTATTGCCGGCATCTGCTCTGCGACCTCGGTTTCGATTTGGGACGCTGTCACCATCAATGCTTCCACCTCGGCCATGCTCATGCCGACCGGCACCGCCGCCCGGCTCGCCCTGGGGAACTCTTTGCTCATCTCATTTGACGTGATGAGCGGGGCGACCAGCCACCAGGCCAGCCAGGCGATGGGTATGATGGCGAAGATGCCGATGCCGATGAGAATGTAGCGAAGCATATTTGCGCTGGATAGTCGGTTGCGCTATTCGCTTCGACCGGTTCGCAGCCTGTCGAGCGCGTTGCGCACTGTGACGGCATCTTCGGCTCCCGGCGCTGCTTCCAGATATGCTTCAAAATCTTCGGCGGATTGGCGGTGATTCCCGGCTTTCAGATGCACCACGCCACGGTCGCGCCGTTCCTCCGGGCGGTCGGGCAACACTGCCATCAACCCGCCGATGGTCGAAATGCAGCGGTCGAAATCTTCGCGGTCCCAATAAATTGCCTTTAGATTGCGCAGCAGGCGCGCCAGCATTTCACGGGGCGTAATTGGATTCAGATGATGCGCTTCCAGGGTTGCCTGGTCGCCGGCGGATTGCCGCAACAGCGCCCCGCATTCATCCTGATTCAGCAACAAGCCCCCGTTGAACGTGTCCACAAAGAAATTGGGCTCATCGCGGTGGTTGATTAAAAAGTGGCCCGGCATACCAATCCCCTGCACCGGCACACCAAGCCGGCGGCCAACCTCGATGCAGATGACCGAGAGCGTTATGGGAATGCCCAATCTCCGCTCCAACACGTCATTGAGGTACGAATTGCGGGGATCGTAGTAATCCTCGGTGTTTCCCGAAAATCCGATGACGCCGAACAGCAGGTCGGTAATGGTGTTGAGTTGCTGCAAGCTGGTCGAGTCGGCGGCGAGACGCCCGCCGGCGGCTTCGGCCATACGGTCCAGGTTGGCCACGCTGCTTTCTATATCAATATCAGGGTATTCGGCGGCTGCAATGAGCAACGCGCCCAAACCCAGGTCAAAATCTCCGCCGACCCGATCAGCCTCCGGGGATTCGGCCAATCGGCCCAGTTCCAAAATAGCGTCTGCCGCAAACATCAATGCCGCCTTCTCCGTTATGCGCCCGGCCGGGCAGTGCGACGTCGCCGAAATTCCGCTGCGCTCAGGGCATCCGCCGGAGGGTTGCCTGGATAGCTCGCCTGCTCCCCGGCCACCGTGGGTGCGCGGTCGATAATGTCGCGCACTTCCTGGCAATCGGCGCCGCAGCGCTCACACCACGCCAACTCGCTGGTCATCAGGCGCATATTGTCCTTTTTGACGGTCATGGTCCCGATTTCATAGCGGCAACGCGCGCAGCGTCGGACAATTGTTACTTCAACGATGGGCATTTGGGCAACCTCAGCAACTGCTTTAGCCGGCAAACGGGTTAGTGTCTAACGGGCGGTGAACCCGCCGTCAACAATCAACTCGGTGCCGGTGATGTAGGATGCGTCATCGCTGGCCAGGAACAACACGGCGTTGGCGACTTCTTCCTGACGGCCTTCGCGACCCAATGGTACCTGCTCTGCAATCATGCTGCTGCGGCCGGTGCGTACGTCTTCGGTGGAAACGTTGCCCATCATCGGCGGCATAAAGCCGGGATGCACCGAGTTCACCCGGATGTTTTCCTGGCCGTAGCGCACCGCCATTGCCTTGGTGAATATCCGTACCGCGCCCTTTGATGCATTGTAGGCCGGGTGGCCGCTCAGCATCCCCACGAATCCGGCGATGGACGAGATGTTGACGATTGAACCGCCGCCGTTCTGAAGCATTTGCTCGATTGCGTGTTTCGTACCCAGAAAGACGCCCGTGGAGTTGATGTCCATGATGCGCGTCCACGCTTCCAGACTGTTATCGTCGGGGACGGCGCGGCTACTGATACCGGCGTTGTTCACCAAAATATCCAGACGACCGAAGTTGGAAACCGCTTCGGACACCACGTTCACCCACGATGCTTCTTCGGTGACGTCGGTATGTACGTAGACGGCATCCCCACCAGCCTCGTTGATTTCGGCTTGGACCTTGCGCCCGTCTTCGTCGCGAATATCAGCAATAACTACTTTGGCGCCCTCGGACCCGAACAGCTTCGCCTCTACGGAACCCATTCCGTGAGCGCCGCCGCTCACGATGGCAACTTTACCTTCCAAACGCATCGTCATTCTCTCCTGGCGCCGTCCCTGGAGCCGGCTCCGAATCGAGCGGCGGCGGCTGAATACCAGCATAACCGTCCCCAGGCCCGCATTCAACCGCCGATGACGCCTTCGCGCCCGTAGTTGGCGCGCTGGTGTATGCTGGGACTGTCAGTTTGGCGCTATGAGCAGAGACTAACCAAAAGGGCTAATCGGGCGCACCGTGTATCAAGCGGCGGTTTTCATACATTTGGGTTCCGGCATAGTCTGGATCGGCGGCAGCCTGTTCCTGGCTTTGGTATTGATCCCGGTGCTGCGCCGTTTTGCTCCGGCGCCGGGCCAACCCGCCGGAGCCGGCAATCCGCCGGTAGGGATGCTGGCAGCGACGGCGCGGCGGTTTCGGGTCATCTCCTGGACCTGTATCGTGCTGATGATTGCCACCGGGTTGTACATACTGCCCACCCGGTATGGTGTCGGCTTCGGCGAGTTCTTCAGCGCGGGCGGGCATTTCATCGGCGCTTTGCAACTCAAAGTTGCACTCGTTGCGGTTGTCGTGTGGCTGAGCTTCATGCACGATTTCATCCTGGGCCCGTATGTCAACCGCCTGATTGAGGCCATGCAAGCGGGTGACGAGCCCCATCCGCGCTTGCCATTTTTGCGCAAAACCATCGTTTGGATTGCCCGAATCAATGTGGCGCTAATCATTATAATAGTCGCCGTAGCCATTACGATGACGCGTGGCGTGCCGGCCTGAAGCTGATTCCCCACTGCCGGCCCTGATTGCTGGCAAAAAGAGGTACGCATATGCCCTCAGACGACTCTGCAACCACCAGAAGCTCATTACCCGTTTTCGATAACCACCACGGGCGCCCCGACGATTGGCCCGGACTGGTGGTTGATGGATTGGTAACCCGGCCCAGACGCTACTCCGCATCCGACCTGGTTCGGTTGACCGACCGCGCCATCACGGACGATTTCCGATGCGTTGAGGGTTGGAAAGTGGCCGACCAGCAATGGGAAGGTGTGCCCCTGCAAACTCTGCTCAACGACGCCGGCGTATCGCAGCGCGCTCGCTACGCGGCAATATCGGCCGCCGACTATACTATTGCCGTAGAGTTGCCGGGCGCCGTGCCGTTGGCCGGAGCCGCGCAGTTGGCCGGAGCTGAAGCCAGCGAGGTATTGCTCGCCACGCGGCTGAACGGCGCACCGTTGCCGGAACAACACGGTGGGCCCTGCCGCCTGGTGAGCGTCGGGCAAGCCTGCTACGCCAGCATAAAGTGGGTTGACCGGATTACCCTCACCGACCGGATTCCGGAGGAAACGGCGCAACGCATCGCCATGGAGCGCAACCGTGGGCTCAGTGGTCCAGCTCTTTAAAACGGTAACCTAGTCCCCGCTCGCTCAATATGTACTCCGGGTTGCGGGGGTCGCGTTCCAGTTTCTGCCTGAGGTAGGTAACGTAAGTGCGGACGTATTGGTGCTCACCCCGGTACTCCGGGCCCCACACTCTTTCCAGCAAGTTATCGTGGCTGAGTAGTTGGCCGGAGTTGTTTACCAGCTGATACAGCAGCCGATATTCGGTAGGGCGCAGGTGAACTTTACGCCCATCCGTAATCACCATGCTCTGGTCAAAATTTATGGTGAGCCAGTCATCGACCACCACTTCGTGCAGACGCGGCGGGTCCGTCGCCTCAATGCGCCGAAACAATGCCCGAATGCGCGATATCAACTCCCGGGGGCTGAACGGCTTGGTCAGGTAGTCGTCGGCGCCGAGGTCGAGACCGGCTACCCGGTCAGCTTCATCTCCACGCACCGTTACGAAAATTACCGGCACTGATGATTGGCCCCGGATGCGCCGCAAGGTCTCAAAGCCATCCAGTTCGGGCATCATCACGTCCAGCACCACCAGGTCGACGGGCCCGCGTTGATCAAGTACCTCCAGCGCTTCCAGCCCATTGCTGGCGGTTTCGACGCGAAAGCCTTCGACTTCCAGATTCATGGCCGTAAAGCGCACGATGTGCGGCTCATCATCAACCACCAGGATGGTACGGCTCTCGGGTGAGGTCATGTTTACCGCTCCGGAATATCAGGGAACGTCAACGTAAAAGCGGAGCCTTGCCCCCGGCTGCTGTCCACGCTGATTTCACCGCCGTGAGCCGTCATTACGGCGTCGCAGATGTACAGGCCAATGCCCATGCCACGGGTTTGCACCGACACCGGGTTTTGAGATCGGTGGAACCTCTCGAATATGCGGCGGCTCTCCCAACGCGGCACGCCAACACCCGTGTCGGTCACTGTCAAACAAACGCGGTTCCCGGCGTCGATAGCGCCGGTTATGTCCACCGGCCCCCCGCCGGGCGAGTACTTCACGGCATTGTCCACCAGGTTAATCAACACCTCTTCCAGCAGCCCGGGGTCTGCGTATATGGTGGGAAAGTCGGGAGGAAAGGCCACTGTGAACTGGTGAATCCTGGAAGTCGACTGCATTCTGCCGACCACTTTCTCTGCTAAGGCGGACAACTGCACCGGCTCACAATTCAATGGCAACGCTCCGGTTTCCAGACGCGAGGCCAGCAGCAGCCGGTTCATCAACCGGCTCATATGGTCGGTTTCTTCTTCAATGGCCTCCATACTGCGCCTCAACGTGGCGGTGTCCCATTCGGCGTCGGCTCGCCCGATGGTGTTGGTGTATCCCTTGATGATGGCCAGCGGCGTTTGGAGTTGGTGACCGAGCATTGACAAAAACGAAGAACGCATATCCTCCATCTCTCGCACCCGGGTCATATCCCTGACGTTGACCACTGCATTCAGAGGCGCCATTTCAGGGGTGCGGACCACCGAATACACTAACGCAACTTCGGTTCGCTGACCGCTGCGGGAAAGCGCGGTGGCAGCCAATTCGGTAACGTTGTCGAGATTGGCGTCGGCAGGTTGCACCATCGGGCAACGCCCGGGACAGATCGGACGGCCTTCGCGATCGCGCCAGTTCAGGGCAACCGAGCACGGCAACCCGAGCAGTTCCTCGCCGGGCCGGCCTAACAATCTTTCCATAGCTGGGTTGACGCTGACGATGCGGCGAAACGCGTCCACCGTGTAAATGCCGTCGGCGCTGCCTTCCAGTATTGAATCTACCCGTTGCTTCTCCTGCTTGAGCAAATGGGCCAGCCGCGCCGACTGCACTGCGATGGCGGCCTGTTCGGCAAACGCCGCCAATACGGGCGGGTCCAGTTGGGAGAAGTTGGCCGCCTCGGAGGCCCGCAGCACCAGTATCAATCCGACGGTTTCGCCTCCCGTGCGCAGCGGCACCGCCATCACCGGATTTTGCGACTGCCCGGTGGTGGATATGGGCAAGGCCGACTGAGGGAACAACGCAGATAGCAGGGCGAATTGCTCCCGGCTCAATGCCAGGTCAGGAATGGCTTCATTCAACAGGGGCCGCATTCGGGAGATTTGCCCGGCATCAAGGCCGTAGGAGCCGGTAATGAAGAAACGCCGGCCGGCATCGTCCCACGTGGCCACTACTGCGGCGCTGCCACCCAGAGCCCGCACCGCATTGCGCAAGATGCTTTCCAGTTCCGGTTGCAGCTCCGGATACTCGTCGCCGCCGGGGGAGCGCAAAGAAGTGGTTGGGTAATTACCGCTGACCATTGCAGCACCATCCCTCGTGATTTCCTACGCATATAATTTCCTACGCAATTTTAACATTAAGCCCATTGGAATACCGACCGGGGTGCGTAACAATTGAAAGACAACGTTAGCGGACGGCCATCCTTCCGCTTGACGGAAGGAGGCAACGATGCCCCGGTATGTATACCAGTGCACTTCATGCGAGTACGAGTATGACCAGCGGCAAAGCTTCGGAGCATCCTCGGAAACGGAATGTCCCCAGTGCGCCGGCGTCGCGCGCCGGAAGTTTCACGCCGTACCGGTAATTTACAAGGGCTCCGGGTTTTACACCACGGACTACGCCAGCAAAAAGTGAACCCATAAGCGCGGGATGGACAGCGCGTCCCAGCACCAAATTTCAACATCACACCACAAGGAGGCAATCAGTGGCCAATTTCACACCCCTAGGCGAGCGAATCGTCATCAAGCCCATGGAACAGGAGACCCAAACCCGTGGGGGCATCCTGCTTCCCGATACCGCAAAAGAGAAGCCCCAGGAAGGCGAAGTCGTTGCCGTTGGCTCCGGCCGCGTCGCCGATGACGGCAGCCGCATCGCCATGGAACTTACCGTGGGCGATAAGGTCATCTACTCCAAGTATGCCGGAACCGAGTACGAGGACGGCGACGATGAGTACCTGATCATGCGCGAATCCGACGTGCTCGCCAAACTTGGCTAGCCCCGGGTCGCATTACTGAAACTCTCGTACACACAGGCAATATACCCTTCAATCGCACAACCCAAACTAGGAGAAAAGCAATGCCCGCAAAGAAGTTGGCATACTCCGAAGACGCTCGTAAGTCGCTGCGAACCGGCATCGACATTCTGGCCGACGCGGTAAAGATTACCCTGGGCCCCCGTGGCCGCAACGTCGTGCTGGACAAGAAGTTTGGCCCGCCCCAGGTCTGCTCCGACGGCGTGACCATCGCCAAAGAGATTGAGCTGCCCGACGCTTTCGAGAACATGGGCGCCCAGCTGCTGAAAGAAGCCGCCACCAAGACCAACGACGCCGCCGGCGACGGCACCACTACCAGCATCGTGCTGTCCCAGGCCATCATTCACGAAGGCTTCAAGAACGTTACGGCCGGCACGAACCCCATGGCCATCAAGCGCGGCATCGAAAGCGCCGTGGGCAGCATCGTTTCCGAACTGCAGGGCATGTCCCAGCCGGTGGAAACCCGCGAGCGCATCGGCCAGGTAGCCTCCCTGTCCGCCCACGAAGACGCCATCGGTGAGACCATCGCCGAGGCCATGGAGAAAGTGGGCAAAGACGGCGTCATCACCGTGGAAGAGTCCCGCGGCCTGACCGATGAGATTGAGTACGTTGAGGGGATGCAGGTCGACCGCGGCTACATCTCTCCTTACTTCATCACCAACAGCGATCGCATGGAAGCCTCCATCGACGACGTTAGCGTTATCATCACTGACAAGAAGATTTCTGCCGTAGCCGACCTGGTTCCGGCGTTGGAAAAGCTGCTGCAAGCCGGTCAGAAGAACGTGGTCATCGTTGGTGAGGACATCGACGGCGAAGCGTTGGCCACTCTGGTAGTCAACAAGCTGCGTGGCATCATGAACGTGCTGGCCGTCAAGGCCCCCGGCTTCGGCGACCGCCGCAAGGCCATGCTGGAAGACATTGCCATCCTGACCGGCGGAACCGTCATTAGCGAAGAAACCGGCCGCCGTCTGGACTCGGCGACCATCGAGGACTTTGGCCGCGCCCGTCGCATTTCGTCCACCAAGGACGACACCACCATCGTGGAAGGCCACGGTTCCGAAGAGGCCATCCAGGCCCGCATCAACCAGATTAAGGCCCAGATCGAAGACACCACCTCCGAGTACGACCGCGAAAAGCTGCAAGAGCGGATGGCCAAGCTGTCCGGTGGCGTGGCCGTCATCAAGGTCGGAGCCGCAACCGAGATCGAGCTGAAAGAGCGTAAGGCGCGTGTGGAAGACGCTTTGTCGGCCACCCGTTCCGCGGTGGAAGAAGGCATCGTTCCTGGCGGCGGAGTCGCTCTGGTGCGTGCCCAACGGGCTCTGGACTCCATCGAAGGTTTGACGGTCGACGAGTTTGTGGGCGTGAACATCATCCGTCGCGCGCTGGAACAGCCGTTGAAGCTGATCGTGGAGAACGCCGGTTCCGAGGGAGCCGTTGTGCTCAACCAGGTGCAGCATCAGTCCGATGATTACGGCTACGATGCCGAGCTGGGAGAATTTGGCCCCATGCTCGAACGTGGCATCATCGACCCGGTAAAGGTTACGCGCTCCGCATTGCAGAACGCAGCGTCTGTAGCCGCCATGGTACTCACCACCGAATCCATGATTACCGAAATTCCTGAGCCGATGTCGGCTGGGGGCGCCCCCCCGCAGATGGATTTCTAAACTAATAGAATCCAGCAGGGAGTCAGGCGGGGCGGTCACGATGACCGCCCCGCCTAATTTTTCTCTGGCCGCCAGCCAGGCCGAAATCAGATTTACCGAGTTCAACAGTTGGGGTATAGTAGCCGTTGCTGAGTCTTCATCCGATTGGCAGCCGCGCTCTCCGGCTCAAGTTGCTGCATTAGCGAGTGTCCGCTGAAACCGTCCATTACTAGCAGAATCCTAGACTGGCGTCCGCCAACACCCTTCTATTACGGCTGGCTGGTGCTGGCCATGGGTTCCCTCTCCACCGCAGCCGGTTCCAGCGTGTCCCAGGTGGTGTTCGGAACCATCCAGATTTACATCATTGAAGACACTGGATGGAGCCTTTCAACCCTGTCAATGGCAGTAACCGCCGGCACCTGGTGCTCGGGGCTCCTGGCCCCATTCGCGGGCCGCTTGGCCGACCGCTACGGCCCCAGGCCGTTGATGACGATAGGGTTGATTGTCGTCGCCGGTGCGTTATTCGCTCTGTCGTCTGTAAGCACATCCACCCTGTGGCAATTTTTCGCGGCCTACATCATCGGCCGGGCCATCAGCAACCCCTTCCTCATCGGCCTGGTACCCCGCACCGCTACGGTAAATTTCTTCCGCCGGCGCCGAAACATTACGCTGTCGCTAGCCGGGATGTCCCGCCCAATCGGCGGTGCAATCAACATCCAGATAATTTCGCTGATCGCGCTGTCGCACGGCTGGCGCGCATCTTTCAGCTACCTGGCCGTGTTCATGTTGATTCTTACCGTACCCGTGTTTTTCATAATGCGGCGGAATCCGGAAGAGATTGGGTTGCTGCCGGACGGCGCCCGCCCCGTCCCGAATCCCGCCCTATCGGGCAACGCTCCCGCCGACCGCAGGGCGCCGGTTCGTCCCCCGCCTGATCTGGCGCCTGAATTTAGCTGGACGGTGCGTGAAGCGATACGTACTCGCGCCTATTGGTGCATTGCCGGCACCGCAATTTTCGCGATTGTAGCCTCGGCAGGAACGGGTTTTATGCTGGTTCTGTTCCTGGTCAGTGAATCGGGACCCGGTTTGTCAAATCCGCAGGCAACGGGAGTTGGCAGCCTGGGCGCGGTGTTGGCTTTGACCACGCTGATTTGGGGATTCCTGGCGGATAAATTCGGCCCACGCCAATGTATGATGCTAACAATTACGGGAGCCGTATTGTCCCAACTATTCTTGATGACAGCAGTGGACTCGGTGTTGACAGCATACGCATTCGCCATTCTGTGGGGGTTCTTCTCCAACACCGTCGGCACGCTGGAACATATGCTGCTGGCTCAGTACTTCGGGCGGGGCTCCTTCGGCGCCATCCTGGGCTCCCTCGGGCCGATACAAACCACCGCCCTCGGTTTGGCTCCAGTGTTCGGCACCTCCCTCTACGCGACCACCGACAGTTACACCGTAGTATTTAGCGTGCTGGCCGCCATGTACGCTGTTGCCGGGTTGTTGATATTCTTCGCCAAAGCGCCCAAACTGCCGCCGCGCGCTCTGGAAACCCCCGCCGCCCAAACGGGCCTGGCGGCGTTATAATTCGCACGACATTGCCACACGACATTGCCAAAGGAGTAACACCATGCCCGATAAAACCTACATCAATCCCAGCGGCGTCAATGACCCATCCCCGTCCGGGTTCACCGCAGTCGTCAAGGCCGGCAACACCGTGTATATCGCTGGCATGGTGGCACAAGACGCCAACGGGAACGTCGTTGGCGCCGGAGACGCCGAGGCGCAGACTCGGCAGATTTGGCGCAACATCGAGGTCGCTATCCAAGCCGCTGGGGGCAGCTTGTCCGACATTGTGAAAACCACTACCTACGTAACAGGCATCGAACACGCCGCAGCGGTGCGCGCCGTCCGCGGTGAGTTGTTCGCCAGCAATCCGCCGACCAGCACATTGCTAGTGGTAAGCGAGTTGGCAAACCCGGCTTACTACGTGGAGATAGAATCCATCGCCGTAATTGGATGAGGCAGGTTGGAACCACGCGAACCTGCGCACGAAACTGCGGGAACGGCGATTAGTCCGGCTCTGTGCCGGTTGGCTCCGTCTGTTCCCGCCATTTGCGGTCCTGCAGTACTACCCACATTCGGTGCCAGACCCAACGGCGTTCCGGTTCCTCCAGGCGGCGGTCTGCCAGCTGTCGAACCGCCAGTATCGCCTGGCCAGCCAGAAATCCCCACTGGCCCGGTTCGTTGCGCATCCAGCCCGCCACCTGCTGGGGGTGAGCATCCGCCACCCCCAGCAATACCCGGTCTAATGCGGCTTCTGCGCTCTCGGGGTTTTGCGCCATCCGGCTAACCGCCGCCCACTGGCCGCACTATCTCCAGGGCATCGCCCTCGTGGAGGTGCAGGCCAACGAAATCCTCTTTACGGATTACCTGCCCGTTATAGCCCACCGCGATGAACCGCATATTGACGTCGATGGTGGTGAGGTAAGACTGCAGGTCCAATCCGTCCACAATTTCCCTGGGTTTGCCGTTTACTTTCAGAGTAATCATTGCCGACCGGTCACCTCCTGTTGTTGCCGGGCTGATTGGCCGTGAATGTCCGCAGACCTGGATCGCCTTCATTCGAGATGGCATCCAGCATCGCGGATTTCAGATTCCGGGCCGCCATTTGCGGATCTGCGCTGGCCAACACGCTGGTAATGACGGCTGCCCCGTGCGCGCCAGCCAACATCACGTCACCCACGTTGCTGCTGGTGATCCCGCCGATACCCAATAGCGGCAACTGCACGCCGCTGGTTCGGATACGATTCAACAAACCGGGCCCGGACGGTTCTTCACCCGGATGCGACCGCGTGGCGAACATGGTGCCGACGAGCAGAAAATCTGCGCCGCCCTCGGCAGCGTGGATAGCGCTTTCGACGGAATGCACGGAACGCCCAATCAAAGCCTGGTAGCCAACCAGGGGCCGAACTGACTCTGTAGGCATTGCCAGTTCTCCCAGCTGCACGCCTTCGGCCCCACTGGCTACGGCCACGTCAGCTCGTTCGTTAACCACCAGCAGCGCGCAGTCATCGCAAACGCGGCGCAGTGCAACGGCCAGGTCCAGAATCACACTGCCCGGCAATTCCTTGTCGCGAAGCTGCACCATATCTACGCCGCCCGCGACGGCAGCAGACACACGCCCTGGAATCTCGTCCGCTGGGCAAACGCCCCGGTCAGTTACCAGGCACAGGCAGGGATACGGCAAGGCCGCCGGCATGAGGAACCACCAACTAATCGGCCAAAACCGGCTCGGGCACGTCCGTGGGCGGACTGCTGGCAATCGCCTCGGTTCGCACCGGAATGCGACCCGCCAGATACGCCTGACGACCCGCTTCAACGCCCTTTCGGAAGGCATCAGCCATCAACGACGGATCCTGTGCCTGCGCGATGGCAGTATTAACCAGCACCGCATGGGCGCCCATCTCCATAGCTTTGGAGGCGTCTGAGGGCACGGCCAACCCGGCGTCAACCACCACGGGGATGGTGGCGTTCTCCAGAATAATCCGGATTTCCTCCCCGGTATGGATGCCCTGACCGGAACCGATGGCTGAACCCAACGGCATCACCGTAACGCAGCCCACTTCCTCCAGGTTCTTGGCCAAAACGGGATCAGCGTGGATGTAAGGCAGGACTTTGAAGCCTTCCTTCACCAATTGTCGTGCCGCTTCCAGGGTGCCGTTGGGGTCCGGGAAAAGATACTTGGCATCCGGAATAACTTCCAATTTCACGAAATCGGTCTGGGTTACTTCCCGGCCCAACCGGGCTACGAACAGGGCTTCTTCTACGGAGCGGCAACCCGCTGTATTGGGTAGTATTTGGTACTTGCCCCAGTCCACGTAGTCCAAAATCGTTTTCTCTTCCGGATTGTCCAAATCCAGCCGGCGTATGGCAACCGTAACCATCTGCGTTCCGGACGCCTCCAGGGAATCCACCATGTCCTGCATGGTTCGATGCCGTCCAGTGCCGACAATCAGCCGAGAGTGAAAGGCTACTCCCCCTATCATCAATTCATCGGTCATCGCTGTCACTCTCCTATCATGTGCCACCCGAATCGGTCAGCCTTTGCTCATGGAATTCTGAATGCAAAACCGCCAGGCTAGCGGGCCTGGCGATTAGTTTACACCTTGCGTGCTGTCCCTGCGCCGGCATTACCCGGATCCGGTACAGACGGTCGGCGACGAATTTGGCCGCCCTCTCAGCCTAGTTTACCCAAGCTCCCGCCAGAATTGCGTGAGAGATTCGATTGTTCGTTGACTGTATCACTCTACTCAGGGCAAGTCAAACGAAGAGCAGCAACCGTAATTGTTCAGACTTGAGGGGGACCTCCGGCCTTTGCGACTGGTTTTGGACAGGTGGCCAAGCACAGAATCTGTTTTGTAAACCGATCTGGTCCCCTCAAACGTGAACAGTTACCAGCAACCGCAGCATTAGCGACTCTTTCGGACTTGCGTGGAATGATGTGTTCCGTCAGCCCGCACTTTTTCCAGTTCAATGCAGTGGGTAATGGCCAGCAGCAGTTCATCGCCTTCCATTACGCTCTACTTCACGCCCTGCCACCGCTGCGGTTCACTACAGCTTGCCGCCATAGCCAAGCCTGGCGCGGCTGGTTGGTATCAAAACTTCGTTGGGCGGGTCCACTACGAACATCAAAATCTGAAGGGCAGTTGCGCCGATAAGGCAATTGTCATCGCCCTCTGGTCCGAAAACCACCGGGCAAATTCCTTCCCGGCTATCGATGTTGATGACCGCCTGTCCCCGTCCGTATTGCGCTTCGCTGCCATCAGCAAGAACATAATCAACCTGAGAGCGGGGATGCAGACGCAGATACTCCAGCAAAGGGGCAGGGAACATAGAATCTGACGCTCCGGTGTCCACCAGCGCCTCTACCTCAACAAGGTCTCCCCCATTAGGGTTACCGACGCGAACTGTAGTTGCGAACGTGCCCATCCCGGCGCTCCTGATTGGTGACATAACTTCGCGTCGGCCATCCGCAGTTTCTGCGTCAGCCGTGGCGCGTTTTTCAACTTTACCACAGTTAGAGTATCGCTAAACCTCATATTCCCCAACCGTGTCAGGGATGATGAGCCTGGCGCCGGTAACCAACTGTACGTCTGCCGCCGTCCAGCCCGGCGCTGCTTCCCGCAACACCATCCCCTCCGGTGTGGGTTCCAACACCGCAACGTCCGTGGCAACCAATGACACGCAACCACGGCCGGTCAACGGATAATCACATTCCTCCACGATTTTTGGATTGCCCTGGCGGTCATTGTGTTCCATCGCCACGATTACCTTGCCGGCGCCCGCCGCCAGGTCCATCGCACCGCCGATATTGCCAACTCCCCGTTCGGGCAGCATCCAGTTGGCCAGGTCGCCGGTTGCCGACACCTGGTGGGCGCCCAGCACGGTAACATCCACGTGGCCGCCGCGAATCATGGCAAAGGCGTCGGCGGATGAAAAATACGCCATCCCCGGAACCGGCTGCAAAAACTGACCGCCGGCGTTGATCAGGTCAATGTCTTCGTAACCGTCATTGGCCAGCGGGCCGCAGTTCAGGACCCCGCTTTCGCTGTGATAAAAAACGACGCTATCGTCGGCAACGAACATGGACACCAGGGTCGGGATACCAATGCCCAGGTTGACGTAGCCTCCGGGCGGCAGTTCCCGCGCCACGCGCATTGCAATGATGACCCGGTCCAGCCGTTCCTTCTCAACAGTCATGGAATATCGGTCTCCGATTATTCGTAGCCAGTTTACTCGTAACCAGTGAAACCGGCCGGCCTTTGTACAATTCGTTGCACAAAAACTCCCGGCGTAACAATTTCTTCCGGGTCCAGTTCACCGGGTTGAACTATCTCATCGACTTCTACGACCGTGATCCGGGCCGCCGGAGCCATCACGGCGTTGAAATTTCGGGATGTTCCCCGGTACACCAGGTTACCCAGCGTATCAGCTTTATGGGCCCGGATTATTGCGTAGTCGGCGCGCAACCCGTACTCCAGAATGTAATGCCGGCCGTCGATAGTACGCTGCTCTTTGCCCTCACCGATCAGGGTGCCGGCGCCGGTGGGCGTGTAGAACGCCGGGACACCGGCGCCGCCGGCCCGCAACCGCTCCGCCAGCGTGCCCTGCGGCACCAGTTCCAAGTCAACCTCGCCGCGGCGGTAGGCCAGCTCGAACTCGGAAGGACGGGACACTGATGGCGAAACGGGGAAAGATGCGACGGCCTTGGCAACCTGCCCATTTTCGATTAACACGCTGTGGTCGATGGCCGTTTTGCCGGGTGGGGTGCCGAAGCTAACTACCCGTGCGATACCGGCGGTATTGCTGACAATCGTCAGGGCGCGGCTGCCCAGGTCCCGCAGCGCAATTAGCAAGTAGTGCGCCATCCCGCCCGGCCCGCCGAAACCGTCGATGAATACAGTAGCGCCAGCTGGCAAATCTGCTACGGCCGAGGTTCCGTCTGGGTAAACTTTGTTAGCGGGCCGGCCGGTGGGAGGCGTAAAGTCCATTTCCCGCGGCGACGGCGAAACAGAGAACTCCGGCCCGGTGACGGCCTGGACGTCGGCCGCCGTCCAACCCGGCGCCAGCTCGGATAGCACGAATTTGCCAGACCTGATCTCAACAAATGCAGCGTCGGTAACGATGGCATCGACGCAACCAACCCCATCCGCCGGGGACGCGAGAGATTCGACGAGGTTCGGCGCACCGTCCCCTCCGACGTGGGGCAGCATGGCTACGACCCGGCGTGCGCTGGCCGCCAGATCTACCACGTTGCCCGGCGGCCCAAGACCTGGGTGTGCTGCATTCAACACCCCGGCAAAGTCGCCTTGAACATTCACCTGCGCCGCGTTGACCAGCGCGAGGTCAACGCAACCACTCCGCGCCAACGCCGCCGCATCGGCCGCCCCCAAAGGGACATCGCCCAGCGTCCCATTACTATTCCAGAACCAGGCGCCCAGCGTTGGCGGCATCGCCTCGGCGACCAATTGGGGCAGCCCCTGGTCCACGGCCACCACCGCTCCGGGCGCAATTTCGCGGGCCGCACGGCGGGCCATCATCGCGTTGTCCAGTTTAGAGAGCGGCATTAACTAATCTTCCCGGGCAACCGGTGCGGTGGAAACCGGTGCGGTCGCGACAACACGGTTGACGAATATTCCAGGCGTGATGACCAGTTCAGGGTCGATTGCGCCGGGCTCGCCGATTTCATCAACCTCAGCGACGCACACGCGGGCGGCAGTGGCCATCACTGAATTCCAAAAACGTTGCGGCCCCCGGTACACGAGGTTTCCCACCCTATCGGCTCGATAAGCGCGCAGCAGTGCGAAATCTGCACGAAGCGGCGGCTCGAACACGTAATCCACGCCGTCAATCACGCGTGTTTCTTTGTCTCGGGCAAACCGAGTGCCGACACCGGCAGGTACGAACACGCCGCCGATACCCGCCCCGGCAGCCCTGAGTCGCTCCGCCAGCGTTCCCTGCGGTACAACATCAACCGCCAGTTCGCCGGACGCCCACAAAGTCTGTAACACGCCGCCACTCTCACCGCCGCCACTCTCACCGACGAACGGGCACGGCGAGATCAACCTGGCAATCCGGCCGGCTGCAGCCAGTCGGAAAACGCCATCCGCTCCATCCCAGCTGCCGAAGTCGCAGACGCAGGTCAAATTCCTCGCCCCGTTCGCAATCAGGCCGACCAGCAACTGGGTTGGCTCGCTATCTCGCGCCGTGCCGCCGATCAAAACGGTGGCGCCATCCTTGACATCGGCGACGGTGGCAGCGGCATTTTCGTAAACTTTGGAGATTGACATTTCATCACTCTGCAAACATCGGCATTCTATCCCAATGCTGCGCCGCGATAAAGATGTGCCTTGCGGTGGTTGGCCTTGCCAACTCTAACCGTCCCCATTACCATTCAATTCGATACGACGACTACCGATCCCGAATGGCCTGTTATGCGGTACCGACACATCACTTGCACTATCTCGCCACCTTTTGCGACTATCGAAATCGCATCGGATGGCGTTGCCGCGTCGATAAACCCGGCGGTCGCGGCCGATTTGCGCGATTGCTGCGGCGAACTTGCGCTGCAAGACAGCGTTGCGGTGGTGACCATTACGGGCGCGGGGAACGTATTCGCGGTGGGACGGGCGTCGCCGCCGGACGAGGTTCGACGGGCGCCGATGCCGGAACGCATCGCCTGGCTGGATTCACTGCGGGTCAGTCAAGCCATCGCTGCGCTGCCGATGCCAGTAATAGCCAAACTGAACGGCGACGCCACCGGCCACGGACTTGAGCTGGCTCTCTCCGCCGACATCCGCGTCGCCGCTGAGTCGGCGAATATCGGAGCCGGCAGCCTGGCTGCATTGGGTTTTCCGTTCGATGGGGCCACGCAGCGTCTACCTCGTATCATTGGCCCGGCCCACGCCCGGGACCTGTTGCTCACCGGTCGGTTGTTAACGGCATCGGAAGCGGCGGACATTGGGCTGGTGAGTCACGCCGTTCCGTCGTTGGAATTGGACGACAGAGTTGCAAAATTGGCTAACGAAATCGCCGCGGCAGCGCCAATTGCCAGTAGGTTCGTCAAGGAAGCGGTCGGCGCCGCCGGCGACCTGAACCTGGCGCAGGGCTTGCGGTTGGAAGCCGACCTGAGCATCATCCTACACAGCACCGACGACCGGAGTGAAGGGTTGAGTTCGTTCCACGAAAAGCGTTCGCCCCAGTTCACGGGCCGCTAGATACTGCCAACGTCATGAAGGTGCGGCTGGACATACATACTCACGTTGGGGAGATGTTCCGATTCCAGCCACCCACTCCCGAGATAGCTGAGACGGTGATAGCTCAGATTCGCGCCGCCGGTCTGGACGGAATCGCCGTAACTGACCATTGGAGGCGTAACTGGGGTTTCGACCTGCACCGCGTTGTAGAGCAGCATTTCCCCAATCAGGTAATCATCATCCCCGGTCGGGAAATCGACGTGCGCCCGGCGCGCAGCCCGTTCGACGAATATCACTGCACGGAACTTTATCTACCCGGCGGCCGGCTTTTTCGCACCTATTGCCATCCGGGCTACTATACGCCCAACATCGTCATCGAAGATGATATTCACGGCATTGAGGTTGCGAATTCCCACCACAACTGGCACATACGGCGCCCCCAGGTGGAAAGGGTTGCGGAGTTGCACAACCTGTTAACCTTCAGCGTTAGTGACGCCAATGCCCTCGGTGAAATCGGCGCCGGTAGTACCGTTGTTGACCTTGACGAGATGTGTCGCCGGGCAATTCCCCTGGACTGACCAGAAAACTGGACCAATCACGGCAACCGTAGCCCATGACTACACCGTTCAGCGCCATCATCTACGAAAAAATTGAAGGTGTGGCTCATCTCTCGCTGAACCGGCCCCAGCAACTCAACGCGTATTCGGTGGCGATGCGGGATGATTTTGCAGCGGCGTTGGCGGCCGCGGAGGAAGACCCTGATGTTCGCGCGCTCCTCATCACCGGAGAGGGTCGAGCCTTTTGCGCCGGCGCCGACCTGACCGAGTTCGGCACGGCGCCGTCTCAGGTCGTCGCCCGTCAGGTTCGCTGGCAGCGGGACGTCTGGGGACAACTTATCCACCTGTCCAAACCAATCGTGGTCGCCGTCCACGGTTATTGCATCGGGTCGGGGCTGGAGATTGCATTGCTTGGCGATGTGCGAGTCGCCAGCGTAGACACCGTGTTCGCGATGCCGGAGGTCCGCCTGGGCATGATTCCGGCCGCCGGTGGCAGTCAAACGTTGCCGCGCAACTGCGGGCCATCTGTGGCGCTCGACCTGCTGCTCACCGGGCGGCGGTTCGATGCCGCCGAAGCCTTGCGCTATGGGCTGATCGGTCGCATAGTTCAAGGCGACCAATTGCAGAGCGCGGCCTGGACAATCGCTAACGAACTCGCCGCCGCTCCCGGGAACGTGAGCGAAATGCGGTCGCTCCTGGCGTCGGAAGGCGACACGGGCCAGAGTCGCGGCCTGGACCGGGAAAGATACCTTGCGGCCACCCTCATGGATTCCGAGATGGATTCCGAAGCCATCTAGTATTCAGACTCCGGAGAAAGGATGAACACGACTGAAATTCTGATGATTGCATCGGCAATCGTGCCCGACCGCACTGCGATCATTTACGATGGTAGCCGGTTTTCTTTCCAGGACTTGCAAGACCGGGTGAACCGTCTTGCCAACGGTATGGCCGATTTGGGCATCGGCGCCGGTGACCGGGTAGCCGCCATGCAGACTAACTGCCACCACCTGCTGGAAATCTACTTCGCCGCCGCACAACTGGATGCCATCTACGTCCCAATCAACTTCCGCGCCAAAGAGGATGAGCTGGCGACAATGCTCGCCATTGCCGAGCCGAGTCTGCTGTTCCTGGGCGAACGGTATCTCCCGCTGGTGCCCGACGACGGTTCGGTGCCCAATGGGCGCATCGTCATACTGGATACCGTTGCGACAGATGGTCGCCTTTACTACGACGGGTTGACCGCCAACCACGACGCGGAACAGCTGCACTTCCCCGAAGGTGACGAAAACGACACTACGGTGATTATGTTCACCTCCGGCACTACCAGCGTGCCCAAGGGGGTGCAACTCACCCACGACAGCTTCGGCACGTTCCTGCTCTCCAACGTAACCCCCGCCGATCCCGACGTTGAGGAATGCAACCTCCTGACGGTGCCTATGTACCACGTGGCCGGGTTGCAGGCCACCCTGGCCGCGGTGTTCGGGGGGCGCACCCTGGTCGTTATGCCGCAGTTCGATGCGGAAGTATGGATGTCCCTGGTCGGCAGCCACCGCGTGAACCGGGCCATGCTGGTGCCCACTATGCTCAAGCACATCATGGACCACCCACGGTTCTCCGACTATGACTTGTCGTCTCTGGATGTCATCACCTACGGCGCAGCGCCAATGCCCCTGCCCGTCATCCGAGACGCCATCGGCAAGTTCCCGGGCGCTCGCTTCATCAACGCATTCGGTCAAACCGAAACGGCATCCACCATCACCATGTTGCCACCGGAAGACCATGTGCTGGCAGGAACGCCGGATGAAATCGAAGCGAAATTGCAACGACTCACCTCTATTGGCAAACCCCTGGATGATGTCGAAGTACAGATAGTATCGGAAGATGGCGAACCGATGCCGGTTGGCGATGTTGGCGAGATTGTCGCCCGCGGACCCCGCATGATGAGTGGATACTGGCGGCAGGACGCTGCTACAGCCGACGCCATGCGCGCCGGCTGGCTGTATACCGGCGACCTGGCCTGGCAAGATGCCGACGGTTATATTTACCTCGCCGGGCGCGCCCGCGATTTCATAAAGCGTGGTGGCGAGATGATTTCGCCCGAAGAGGTGGAGCAAGCTCTGGTCGAGCATCCGGACGTGGACGAAGCCGCCGTCATCGGTGTTCCCGACCTGGAATGGGGCGAAGAAGTCCGCGCCGTAGTCGTCCGCAAGGGCCAATCCGTCAGCGAGTCCGATTTGATTGACTTCTGCCGTGCCCGATTGTCCGGCTATAAACGTCCTCGTTCGGTGGTGTTTGTTGACGCACTGCCACGCAACGTCATGGGCAAGGTGATGAAACGGGACCTGCGCGACGACTTCGGTTACCCAGTGTCGGAGCGCGAACAATCTCTCTGAACAATCCGGCTGAACAATTCCCCTGAATGTTTCTGGCTGAATGCTGCTGTCTGAATGTTATAGGTGGGTGCAAAATGAAAATCGCGATAATGGGAACGGGCGGAGTGGGCGGTTACTTCGGCGGCCTGCTCGCTCGGGACGGCCACGATGTAACGTTCATCGCCCGAGGCGCACACCTGGCAGCCATCCAGCGCAACGGTCTGCGTGTCGAGAGCGATAATGACGGTACATTCACTGTGCCTGGCAACGCCACCGACGACCCGGCCACGGCTGGCGTACAGGAACTGGTTCTGTTCACGGTCAAAATGTACGACAACGACGACGCAATCCGGCTCATCGGCCCAATGGTAGGCACGGACACCATCATCCTGACGTTACAAAATGGCATCGACAACGGCGACCGCCTGACGTCCGTTTACGGCAACCGGCGGGTAATGATTGGCTCCGCGTACATGGAAGGCCGCATCAGCGAACCTGGCGTGGTTACCCAGGGCGGCCCCGGCGCAGCGTCTTTCGGCGAACGTACACCCGGCATTACGCCGCGTGGGGAAAACCTCTGGTCGGTATTTCGACACGCGGGCTGGCGGGTGGACTTGCTGGAGAACATGACCGGTATGCTTTGGAAAAAGTTCGCATACCTGTCCGGCTCGGCCGGCGTGTGCGCCGCCAGCGGCTGTACCTACGGCGAACTGCGGACTGTGCCGGAGACACGCGCCGTAATCCGGGAAGCTATCGCCGAAGCATTGGCGGTAGGGGAAGCGTCCGGCGCACCAGTGGAACCCGACTCGCTCGAATGGTCCATGACTGCGCTGGACAATTTTCCCGCCACCGGGATGGCCTCGCTGGCCAAAGATTTCGCGGAGGGCCGGCCGGTGGAACTGGAAGGACTGACCGGCACCGTCATCGAAATGGGACGCAAACTGCAAATTCCCACGCCGATGAACGATGCCCTCTACGCTGTTTTGAAGCCCCGCGCCAACCGGATTTGGTCCGAAATGGCCGACCGCTGACGGCGCGGCCAGGCTGCCAAGCGGGTGTGCCTGCCGTCCAAACTGCACCATTACGGGCCGGCAACTGCCGGCCTCTTTCTTTTCTTCGGAATCGGTCGCGGGGTGGGTAAAACCCGATCGATTCGTGCTTGGCGTTTGCCGGTCTATTACGGATGTGATTCCCAGAGCCACACCGTCGGGCGACGGATTTCGCAAATTATCCGGGTAATGCCTCTCGTGATCGCCGAAAGCAACCCCATTGACAATGATAATCTTTATTGTTATCGTTCAAAACGATTAAGATTAGTAATTTCAACAAACTTCGTCTTAATCGTCGTCAAATTAGAGGTGAGCGCCGTGAATATTGTAAAGCACCGCTTGATCCCTCGTTTAATCGTAACCATAGTAGCGATGTTGGCTATCGCTGCGGTAACGGCCTGCGGTTCTACCGCACCCAGCGATTCGGGCGCCCCAGTCGCTCCGCCCGCGTCAGTTGCCGACGCGATTGCCACCACCGCTCCACCAGCTGACGCAGGCGACAGCCCAATGCCCACCGCGATTCCTGAAGCCACCGAAATGGCTCCGCTGGTCGCTGATCAGGGCCGCTATGGCGGCGTGATCGCCGGCCAAAACTCCGGCGCCGTCGCCCATTGGAGCGTCTGGCAGTGCGGATCCGGCGGAACGTGCATGACCCATACCGCTCCGATGTACAACGGCTTGGTGCAATTCGACGGCACCACGCCGGAACCATTGGACATTCGGGGCGACCTGGCCAGAGAATGGACTCTCGACGACGCCGGCATGCGCTACACCTTCTACCTACACGAGGACGCCCGCTGGTGGGATGGTATGCCGGTAACGGCTGAGGACGTGGTTTTCAGCCTCAATGAAATGGTCCGTGAGGACGTACCACGCCCGCGCGCCGGACAAATTCGGCCCTACTACCAGGGCTCCCGTGTGATCGACCCCACCACCGTGGAAATCCAGTTGAATTTCCCCTCTAGCGCCTTTTTACAGTACCTGGGCACCGAGTTCATGAAAATCATGCCCAAGCACCACGTGGAAACCGGTGTGGACATGAAAAAAGAGGAGAATATCTTGGGCTCCGGCCCCTTCAAGTTGAAGCTGCACAAAAAGGACGTGTCCAGCGAATATGAGAAGAATCAGGACTACTTCAAGGAAGGACTGCCCTACGTTGACGGACTGAAGTACTTCTTCATCGTCGACAGCAGCACGATCCTCGCCGCTTACCTCTCAGGCCAAGTGATGTTAACCACCTTCGGAAACAGCAACCTGAATATCAGGGAAGGTGAGCAGCTACAACGGCGCATCGGTGACCAAGCCAAGATTTATTATCCCGGCCCAGTAGCCTGGGTCGGCTTCATGATGAACACCAATCGCGAACCTTTTGACGATCCCCGGGTGCGCCACGCAGTTCACCTGGCCCTGCACCGCCAGGACTTTATAGACATATTCGGCAATGGCAAGTACCACATGGGCGGGCCATTCCCACCGGATACGTGGTTCTCACTGAGTAGTGAAGAATTGTCGCAATTGCCGGGCTACCGGGTCACTGCCGAGGGGAAAAAGCATCCCGACGACATCGCCCGCGCCAAGCAACTCCTGGCCGAGGCTGGCTATCCCGACGGGCTTGAAGCGTCAATTATGGCCGCCAACTTCGTCAATTTCCCCGAAATGGCCCAGCTCGCCGCCGACCAACTCCGCCGCTCCGTCAACATCCGGCTTGAGGTCCAACCCGCCGAGCCTACTGCCGGCTACGCCCGTTACGAAGCCGGCGACTGGCAAGCCGGGTTCCACGGCAACGGGTTCCTGATTCTTGACCCTGACGCCATTATCGGCGGATCTTACCTGGCCTCCGGGACCCGCAACTACAGCGATTGGGAGCCTCCCGAAATTAGGCAGCTGTTCGACCAGCAGATCAGGGAACCCGACCAGGCGAAACGGCGCGAAATCGTGCGGGAGATGTCGGACTACCTCCGCAACACCGACTCACACGTCGCCATCACACACTGGCAGCTAGTGGTACATATCGTCGATTCCAGGATCCAGAACTTCAACGTGCCGGCCACTCTGTTCCTGCACGAAATGAAAGAACACCTCTGGTGCGATCCGGCGTGCTAGAACCTCCGAATTTACACCGGACCCAACGGATCATCCAACCTACCAAAAGTGCTGCCGGCATGATTTCTGATTATCCGTTGTTGACTTCGAGAATCTTCATCGGTATTGTGCTGCCGGCAGCACATCGACGCTAGGTTGATGCCGGACTAATTTCGTCGGAGTTTAGTGAAAATCATGTTGAAACCTTCTTTAATATCTTTAACATTACGGATTATCGTCGTAATAGTAACAATTGTTGCGACGATCGCCATGGTGGCCTGCGGCTCCTCGGCTCCGGGCGACACATCAAGCACCGGATCTGAATCTCTACCCGCGACCTTAGCCGCGACCTCACCCGCGTCCGGTACCAGTGGCGAAGTCGCTCCGACGGCCATCCCTGACCAGGCGGAAACTCCGGCGCAGACGGCCGACACCGGGCGATATGGCGGCATCATCACCGCGCAGAATGCCGGAAGCGTGGCGCATTGGAGCGTTTGGCAATGCGGATCAGGTGGCACTTGCATGGCGCCGACCTCCCCAATGTATAACGGATTGGTTCAGTACAACGGTGAGACTCCTGAACCGTTGGACATCCGCGGCGACATGGCCAGCGAATGGAGTATCGGCGACGGAGGAAAGGTCTTCACTTTCCGTTTGCACGACGACGCAAATTGGTGGGACGGTAAGCCCGTGTCCTCCGACGACGTAGTTTACAGCCTGGACGAAATGTCGCGCAGTGACGTGCCGCGGCCCCGGTCTGGCCAATTCCGGCCTTACTACGAACGTTCCGAAGCTATCGATCCGAAAACCGTGGCAGTCTACTTGAAGTTCCCATCTACCGCGTTCCTGCAATATCAGGCCACCGAATTCGTGAAGATTATGCCCAAGCACCATGTCGAAACCGGCGTAGATATGAAAAAGGAGGCGAATATTCTCGGCTCCGGCCCCTTCAAGTTGAAACAGTACAAGAAGGACATTTCCATTGAGTACGAGAAGAACCAGGACTACTTCAAGGACGGTATGCCGTACGTTGACGGTCTGAAGTACTTCATCATCGTGGATACCAGCACCATCATAGCAGCGTACCTGTCCGGTCAAGTGATGATGACCACCTTCGCCAACAGCAACCTTAACGTACGTGACGGGGAGCAGTTGCAACAACGTATCGGAGATCGGGCAACCGTTCACTATCCGGGGCCATTGGGTTGGGCCGGATTTATGATGAATACGTCCCGGGAACCCTTCAATGACGTGCGCGTGAGGCGTGCCGTTCATCTCGCAATACACCGTCAACCATTCGCCGACATTTTTGGGAACGGCCGCTACCCTCTGGGTGGGCCGTTCCCACCAGACCAATGGTTCTCTCTGCCAACTGAGGAGCTATTGGAAATTCCGGGTTACCGTCAAACCGCCGGCGGAGAGAAGCACCCTGACGATATTGCGGAAGCAAAGCGGCTATTGACTGAAGCAGGGTATCCAGACGGTTTCGAAACAACGACGCTGGCGGCCAACTTCCTAGGATTCCCTGAAATGGCCCAACTCGCTGCCGACCAACTGCGACGGTTTGTAAATATTCGGACCGAAGTCCAGCCGGCAGAACCGACGGCGGGTTACGCACGGTACGAGTCGAACGATTGGCACTCGGGTGTCCATGCTAACGGATTCCTGATTCTAGATCCGGACGCAATTATTGGCGGTTCATATTTGGCGACCGGCACCAGGAATTACAGTGATTGGGAACCTCCTCAAATTACCGAACTATTTAACGCCCAAATCAAGGAACCAGATCAGTCCAAACGGCGGGAAATAGTTCAGGAGATGTCCAAATACCTGCGCGATACGGATTCTCATGTCGCCATCACTCATTGGACATTGACCGTCTGGGTGGTTGATTCCAGAATTCAGAATTTCAATCTACCGTCCACGTTTTCAGCCCACAACATGAAAGAACACCTCTGGTGCGATCCGGCGTGTTAGGACCTCCGAATCTACGCCGAGTCTAACGGATCACCTAACCGCCTGAAGTCTTGCTGCCGGCATGATTGCTGATTATCCATCGTTGACTTTGATAATCTTCATTGGTATTGTGCTGCCGGCAGCGCATCGACGCTAGGTTGATGCTGGACGTATTCGTCGTGGCTTGGTGAAAATAATGGTGAAACCTTCTTTGGCATCCTTTGAACTACGTGTTGTCGTCGTAATCATAACAATTGTTGCGACGATCGCCATAGTGGCCTGCGGCTCCTCGGCTCCGGACGACCCATCAAGCACTGGATCTGAATCTCTACCCACGACCTCATCCGCGTCCAGTCCCAGTGGCGAAGTCGCCCCGACGGCGATTCCGGACCAGGCTGACACTCCGGCGCAGACGGCCAACACCGGGCAATATGGCGGTATCATCACGGCACAGAACGCAGGTAGCGTTGCCCACTGGAGCGTTTGGCATTGCGGTTCCGGAGGCACTTGTATGGCTCCCACCGCCCCCATGTTCAATGGTCTGGTTCAATACAATGGCGAGACCGCCGAACCGCTGGACATCCGGGGCGACCTGGCGACTGAGTGGGACATTAGCGAAGACGGAACCATCTACACCTTCCGAATACACGAAGATGCCAATTGGTGGGACGGTGTGCCCGTTACGTCCGATGACGTGGTCTTCAGCTTGGACGAGATGGTGCGCGACGATGTCCCGCGACCGCGTGCCGGCCAGTTTCGTCCCTATTACGAAGGATCCGAAGCCATCGAACCGAAAACGGTGGCGGTAACCCTGAAATTCCCGGCGGCCGCATTTCTGCAGTTCCAGGCAACCGAATTCATCAAAATCATGCCCAAGCACCTAGTTGAAACGGGTGTGGACATGAAGAAGGAGGAGAACATCCTGGGCTCAGGCCCCTTCAGGTTCAAGGAGTATAAGAAGGATATATCCATAGAATACGAAAAGAACACCGAATACTTCAAAGAGGGTCGCCCATATGTGGACGGATTGAAATATTTCATTATCGTCGACAGCAGCACGATCCTGGCCGCGTATCTATCAGGCCAAGTGATGATGACTACCTACGCCAATAGCAACCTGAACATTCGTGAGGGAGAGCAGCTACAGCGGCGGCTCGGCGACAAGGGCACCGTTCATTTCCCAGGACCCACCAATTGGGTTGGTGTCATGATGAACACCACGCGACCACCCTTTGACGACGTTCGGGTCCGACAAGCCATTCACCTTGCCATCCACCGGCAACCGTTCATCGAAATATTTGGCAACGGCCGGTACTTTATGGGCGGGCCATTCCCACCGGACCAGTGGTTCTCGCTGACCACGGAAGAAGTTCTGCAACTCCCTGGCTACCGTGAGACCGCCGATGGAGAAAAGCATCCCGACGACCTTGCCCGCGCCAAAGAACTACTAGCCGAAGCTGGTCATCCGGACGGGTTTGAGACCACCATTCTAGCCGCTAACTTCTTGGGATTCCCGGATAACGCCCAGTTGGCAGCTGACCAACTACGTCGTTTCGTCAACATCACAGCAGAAGTGCAACCCGCGGAACCAACAGCCGGATATGTCCGATATGAAGGCGGAGACTGGGACATGGGTGTGCACGGGAATGGCTTCCTGATACTGGACCCGGATGCCATCATCGGTGGTTCCTATCTTGCAACCGGAACGCGGAACTACAGCCGCTGGGAACCCGCGCGCATTACTGAACTATTCAACCAACAAATCAAGGAACCAGATCAATCCCAGAGGCGTGAAATCGTACAACGAATGGCCGATTACATACGGAACGAAGATTCCCATGTTGTCATCACCCACTGGAGCCGCCTCGTGTTCGTGGTTGACGCCCGCATTCAAAACTTCAACCTGCCGTCGACGTTCTCGGCACACAATAGTAAAGAACACCTCTGGTGCGATCCTGCCTGTTGACGACGCCGGGGATCCGAAGCTAGCCCCGAAGATGAACCAAAATTCGTGGACGAGGAACTACACCCGTACGCTAACCTGTAAATCGGGTTGAATCCGCCTCTGGGGGGACTATGCAAGGATACCTGGCCAAGCGATTCCTGCTGTTTATTCCCACGTTGTTACTCGTAACGCTGATGGTGTTCGCGCTGATGCGGCTGATACCAGGCGACCCTGCCTACCTGCTTTTGGCCGGTTCGGACGGTGAAGGCCAGTTTACTGAGGAGCAACTTGACGTACTGCGCCAACAGTTGGGAACTGATCGACCGTTGACGGTCCAGTACCTTACCTGGGTTTGGGGCTTGGTGCGCTGGGATTTCGGCACCTCAATGTATTATGACACGCCGATTTCTGAGGACATCAGCACCAAGTTACCGATCACGCTCGAACTAACCTTCATGGCGTTGTTGTTCGCGTTCGCGGTTGCTGTACCGTTGGGAATTTTGTCGGCAGTCAAGCAGGACTCGATAGCTGATTATGCATCCCGCATGATTGCAATCGCCGGAATTGCGATGCCTACCTTTTGGACCGGTATTTTGGTCATCTATTTCCTGGTGAAGTGGTTCAACTGGTTACCACCCCTGGATTTCACCCATATATGGGTAAACCCGTGGGTGAACTTTCAGCAGTTGATATTCCCAGCCCTAGCGTTGGGATTTTATAATATGGCGCTGATCGCCCGGGTTACCAGGTCTTCAATGCTGGAGGTGTTCAGAGAAGATTACATTCGTACGGCCCGTTCCAAAGGACTTAGGGAATTGGCAGTCATCGTTCGCCACGCCTTGAAAAACGCTTTCCTGCCCGTCATCACCATTTCAGGTTGGCAAATCGGACGTCTTATAGCGGGAACCGTAGTTATTGAAACCATTTTCGTGGTGCCAGGAATGGGGCGCCTGCTCATCGACAGCATCTTCCATCGGGATTACACGATGATTCAGAGCATCGTGATGGTGATCGCCTTTCTGGTGCTGGCGATTAATTTGGTCGTTGATCTGCTTTATGGCTGGATCGACCCTCGGATTCGTTACGAATAACCAACCCAGCATATTGCAATTCCCCCTAACGGAGGGCTAACTATGGCACAGCAAATAGCAGGGCCATTGGCTGAACTGGAAAAAACGTCGGCAGGGATGCGTCCTCGACCAACGTTCTGGCAAAATGTCGTTGGGTTTGGACGTCGCAAACCATTGGGAGCATTCGGCTCGGTATTGGTAATATTCTTGGTTCTAGTAGCGATATTCGCGCCGCTCATAGCCACGGATGATCCTTTGGAAACCAACTCTCGCCATGTGTTCAACCCTCCAAACAGCGAAACCTGGCTCGGCGGTGATCAAATCGGGCGGGACGTATTTAGCCGGTTGGTGTACGGTACGCGCATTTCGCTTGTGGTTGGATTGTTGAGTGTGTGTTTCGGAGTAACAATCGGCGCTCTTATCGGCATCGTGAGCGGGTATTTCGGCGGCATAGTCGATTTGGTGATTCAGCGCATCATGGATGCCATGATGTCGTTCCCGGCACTGATCCTGGCACTGGCGATTATGGCTAGCCTCGGTGCTTCGGTTACCAATGTGGTGATTGCTTTGAGTGCGGTGTTCATACCGGGTGCGGCCCGGACGATACGCTCGCAAGCGCTCAGCATCAAAGAGGTTGACTATGTGCTGGCCGCGCGGGCCGTAGGAGCCGGCGACTGGCGGATCATTTTGCGCCACATGGCGCCCAACTGCGCTGCCACGTTCATCGTATTGGCCAGCATCTCGTTGGGATGGGCCATTGTTGTGGAGGCATCCCTGAGCTTCCTGGGGGTGGGCATTCCCCCGGACGTTCCTTCCTGGGGCGGTATGCTGAACGGAGTGGCGCAAAACTCGCTGGACGTGGCTCCCTGGTTGGGTGTTTTCCCCGGGCTGGCCATCGCCATCACCGTGTTCGCCGTCAACCTGTTGGGCGATGCCTTGAGGGACGTATTGGACCCACGATTACGCGGAGCAAATTAACGCGCCGGCGTTTGGCGAGGCTATGCCTCCGGGAACGTGAGTTTCAGCAGCACGTGGCGCCGGTTGTTGGTGTAGGGGCGAACCTGCTCCGGCCAACGACCGGCGTCAACCGCGGCGGCCCATTCGGAGCTGGTCAGGATTTCAGGGCTATCCAGCTGATACACGGCGTGATGCCGGGGCGTTCCCGGTATCTCGATCTCACTCACTGCTCCGCCCATGGCCATTACCAGACGCTGGGTTTCGTAGCGGGTTACGGCTTGGACGCCGGGAACTTGGTTGAGCAACGGGCAATGCTCGGTGTTGTAGACGTCGTTGAAAATCGCCTCGCGGTCGGGGTCAACGTCCATACTGGCGATGAACAGGTATTTGGAATGCAGGTCGGCCATTGTGATGCCTCCGTGGTAGGTTCAGTGAGATTGATGGAGTAACTGCCCAGCCATGGCCCAGTCGGAGCGAGCCGCCGCCGGATTCCCCAAGGCAGCGTAAGCCTTACCGCGCGACACGTATGCCTCGGTGTGCCGTGGGTTCAACTTGATAGCGGCAGTGAAATCGGCCACCGCCATTTCCGGATGGCCGCCATCTCGTCTGGCCAGACCGCGCCAGTAGTATCCGGATGGATGGGTCGGCGCCCTGGCGATGGCTTGGGCGAGGTCGGCGCTGGCGGCGTCAAACCGACCGAGGTGATAGCGAGCGCGGCCTCGGGTCTCCCAGGCGACCGCCGAACCGGGCGCTAATTCCAGAGCACGACTGCAATCGGAGTCGGCTCCGATCCAGTCTTGCAACCCGACATGGGCCTGTCCTCGGTGCAGCCACGCTTCGGGGCGACGGTCGTCCAGACCAAGGGCGATGTTCAGTTCGTCAACGGCAGCCTGATGCCGACCTAGCCAAACCATTGCCGCGCCGCGACGACTCCGAACGTCGGGATTGTCGGGTGCGACCAGCGCCGCCAGATCCAGCTCGGTCATCGCTGCAACGAGCTGGCCGTCTGCCATCAGTTCAGCGGCATGGTTCAGATAGGTTGCGGCGTCGCCTGCTGCAACGGCGGGTTCTGCAACGGCGGGTTCCGTCGCTGGCTGCGTCTCCGGTTGATGCGTTGGTTGGCTCCCCATGGACATCCCATAGCAAAAGAGCGGACGTCAGATGATGGCGCCCGCTGCTGGCAATGTTCCCTGGCGTTGACTGCTCCGCAGGCTAAAACGCGCGTTTGTGGGAGTAGTCAATCTCTTCGTTGGTGATGAATTCCAGCAACACCGCGTTGCCTTCCGCGTTCTGCTGACGGGCACGCTGGAATGCCGGGATGATGTCGCCGGGGTTGGTAATGCGCTCGGCGTAACCACCCATGGCGCGGCCCATGTCGGCGTAGTTGCCGCCTAGGTCTCGGGACTGGTACAGGTCGTGCGAACGCTGCATGGCGCCGGTCTCTACCGCCATCGTGGAGTTGTTGAGCACCACGGTCGTGATGGGAGCGTTACTGCGGACGGCAGTCTCGAAATCGAGGCCAACCATGCCGAACGCGGCGTCGCCCATGAAGTTGACGCACATCTTTTCGGGGTCGGCGAGTTTGGCGCCGATGACCAGACCCAGGCCAGTACCCAGGCCGTGGGATTTGCCCCATCCGAGGTAGGTGCGGGGGCCGCCGGACCGGTAGAAGGGAGTAATCTGATCGCGGGGGCTGCCGGAGTCGTGGGTGATGATGGCTTCGTCCGAAGGCACCGCGCGCTGGAAGTCGGTGATGACGCGATAGGGGTTGACCAGCGGGCCGTTGTCAGTGGTCTTGTGCTGCCACTCGGCGAGCCAGGCGTTACGCGTAGACTCGATCTCGCCGGTAATCTCGGCGTTGTTGCGGCGACTGTCGCCGACGATTTCACGACAGGCCTCGATCATCTGACGCAACGCCAGTCTGGCATCACCGATTACGGGGAACTGGATGTCGTAGTCCTTGTTCAGGTCGCGCGGATCGTTGGTGTTCTGAATCAGGGTGCGGCCAGCGGGAAGGTTCATGGACATACCGTGTTTGGTGAAACTGCAACCAACGCCGAAGATTACATCGGCACGGCGCACGAATTGATACACCGTGCCCGACATGACGCCGGAGCCGCTGCCCAGCGCCAGCGGATGGTGTTCGGGGAAGCCACTCTTGCCCAGCAGCGTAGTCATCACCGGTATCGACAGTAACTCGGCCAGTTCGATGAGGTCGTCGGTGGCCTCGGCGTACATTACGCCCTGACCCGCGTGAATCACCGGATGCGCCGCAGAGCACAGGGCGCGGGCGGCGGCTTCGACATCGCGAGGGTCAGCCTGGGACGCCGCCGGACGGACGTTGCCGCCCCAGTAGAAAGCCTCTTCCGACACTTCTTCGAGGGCCACATCGGCGGGAATTTCGACCATCGACGGGCCGGGGCGACCGGTGTACAGGGCGTTGATGGCGCGCCGCATAGTCTGGCTGGTGTTCTGGGCCAGGTTCATGCGCTCGAGGTGCTTGGTCACGTGAGCGTAGCTCTCGATGGAATCAAACATGGGGAAAACGCCCTGGCGATCCCGTGGGTGTCCCAAAGGCAGGAGCAGGATTGGAACTGAGTCGGAGAAGGCCGTGGCGACACCGGAGAAGGCGTTTTCGGCGCCGGGGCCGTATTGCATGGCGAATACACCCGGGGGCCGGCCGTTGGTAACCCGGCTGTAACCGTCGGCGATGCCGACGCCAACGCGCTCCTGACGGCAGACGATGGGACGGATGCCGGCGGCGGCGCAGGCCTCGATGACTGGCGTCGTGGGGAAGCAGGGCAGGTATTTGACACCCTCCCGCTTCAAAATTTCGGCGATTGCATCAATAGTTTGCACGGGGTTACCTCACTAGCGATTGTGGGTTCGGCGCGTTTGCGAAGCGCAAAAACGGCGTAGTGGGGCAAGTATATCACCCAGTCAGGCGGGGAGTTCGCACCAGCGAGAGCGCCCCTCACCTCCGGCCCCTCTCCCGGGCGGGCGACGGTGGTGAGGGGTGCCGGGCGGGTGCATTTCGCCACCGGGATTGCCGCGTCGCTGCGCTCCTCGCAATGACGATGGGGCCGGGTTGGATTGGAAGCATATGCAAGAGTGCGGGTGGGAGTTCGAACCTCTCCCGTACAGTTAGAGCCTATCCTAAAAACAAAATTCGAGCTAAACTGGTCGTATGACGAAAGCGAAGGAACCCAAGCCGCCTCGACCGAAGCGCGCCGGCCCAGCCACTCCGACCAACCCCACCACCGGCTCCTTTCAGGTATCCGATGAATTGTGGGAGGCACTGGCTCCACTCCTTCCCCAGCGGGTGAATACCCATCCCTTGGGCGGAGGCCGCCCCCGGGTCCCGGACCGGACCTGCGCCAACGGTATCTTCTACGTGCTGCGCACCGGTTGCCAGTGGAAGTCCCTGGATGCCACCGGCATCTGCTCCGGCTCCACCGCCCACCTGCGCTTTCAGGAATGGGCCGCCGCCGGGGTGTTCCGGGAGCTGTGGCGGGCGGGCCTGCAAGAGTACGATGAATTGAAGGGTTTGGACTGGAGTTGGCTGAGCATGGACGGGGCCTTGACCAAATCCCCCCTGGGCGGGGGGAAAAACCGGGCCCAACCCCACGGACCAGGGCAAGAGCGGGGTCAAACGCAGTCTGTTGACCGAAGCCGGGGGCATTCCGGTGGGGCTGGCGGTGGACGGAGCCAACCGCCACGACATGAAACTGGTGCGGGCTACACTGGACAGTTTCCCGGCGCCGCGCCCCGCGCCCACTCCGGAGCGTCCCCAAGGTCTGTGCCTGGACAAGGGCTATGACTATGCGGAGGTGCGCCGAACCCTGGAGGAATTCGGCTGCACCGCCCACATCCGCAGCCGGGGTGAGGAGGCCCAGGCCATCAAAAAGGAGGCCGGCTTCAAAGCTCGGCGCTGGGTGGTGGAACGCACCCACAGCTGGATGAACCGCTTCCGGCGCATTCTGGTGCGCTGGGACAAGTCTCCCACCAACTACATAGCCTTTCTTCATTTTGCCTGTGCCCTTATTGCTTTCAGGGCTGCCGGATTATTAGGATAGGCTCTTAGAGGGGAGCCGGATACCGCCGGATATCGGGGGTAGTTGGGACCCTTTGCGGCAGACGGGCGCGGTGCGCCGATGGGATTGCGACGCTGCTTTGCTTCTCGGAATGACGGAGGGCTTGACTGGCTGAGGAAACGGGGATCATTGTTTCGGTGGGGTAAACTGCGTAGAATGGCGGTCGCATCCTGACAGTTTTGGGGCGTTGGTTTGGAATCTGGAGCACTACAGGGCGTCAAGGTCATTGACCTGACCCATCACATTGCCGGGCCTTATGCTACCAAGCTCCTGGCTGATTTTGGGGCCGACGTGTTGAAGATCGAGCGGCCGGGAGGGGACCCGGCGCGGCGATTGCCACCGTTCTATCACGACGAACCGCACCACGAAAAAAGCCTGCCGTTTCTGTACCTGAATACCAACAAGCGCAGCGTTACGCTCAATCTCAAAACCGATACTGGTCGGGGGATTCTGCTGGATTTGCTGGCGGACGCTGATGTGGTGGTCGAGAATTTTGCGCCACGGGTTCTGCCGTCGCTGGGGCTGGACTACGATACCTTGCGGGAGCGCAACGACCGGCTGGTGCTGGCCTCGGTATCCAACTTTGGGCAGAGCGGGCCATGGCGCGATTTCCGGGCCACGGAGATCGTGGAGTACGCGTTAGGCGGGTTGATGTACATATTCGGTGGCTACGACCGGGAACCTTTGACCCACGCACTGCATCAGGCGCAGTTCAAGGCCGGCACCAATCTGGCATCCGCAACGCTGATGGCCCTGTACCACCAGCGGCTCACCGGCGAGGGCCAGCGGGTGGATGTATCCATTCAGGAGAGCCTGGCCTCGGCGTTGCGCGACGTTACCAATAACTACACCTACTCCGGCGCTGTGCGACGCCGACAACCCAACCACACCGGAGACTTGACGCGCTTGCGGGCCGTGTCCGATGGGTACGTCCTACCCAACCCAGGGCTGGGGGCGTCGGTGAACTGGCAAGTGATGGTAGATTTTCTGGAAGCGCCGGCGCTGGACGACCCCCGATTTGACAATCCTTCGGCGCGCCTGGAAAACGCGGAGGCGTTGGGCGACATCCTGGATGAGATTTTCGCCACCAAACAGAAACAGGAGATTTTCTACGCCGCCCACGAAAAACGCTTCATCTACGGCGTGATCGATTCGCCGGCTGAAACCGTTGACAACCCACAGATTCGAGCGCGTGGGTACTACGTGCCGCTGCAACATCCCGAACTCGGCGAGATTACGTTTCCGGGTGCGCCCTTCCTGCTCAGCGACTCACCGTGGCAGGTTGAGTCTGCGGCGCCGTTGTTGGGCGAACATACAGCTGACGTTCTGGCCGGGTTGGGTTATGACGCGCCCGGGTTGGCGTATCTGCGGGCGTCGGAGGTAATCTGATATGGCGGGGCCATTGCAGGGGGTACGCATCGTTGAGATGGGCCAGCTAATCGCCATTCCATCGGCGATGAAGTGGCTGGGTGATATGGGCGCCCAGGTGATTCGTCTGGAATCGGTACAGCGGCTGGAAAGTTACCGCACCGACTCGCTGTATCTGAATGACGTGGATGGCGATTTTTGGAACCGGGGCGCGAATTTCTACGAACAAAACCGCAACAAACTTGGCTTGACCCTGGACCTGAGCCGCGATGAAGGCCGGGCCGTGCTGCGCGACCTCATCGCCATATCCGATGTTTTCGCCGAGAACTTCACGCCGCGGGTGGTGCGCAATTTTGGCCTGGAATACGCCGACCTGCGCAAGATCCGTCCCGACATCATCATGGTGTCATCTACGGGTTACGGGTTCGACGGGCCCTGGGCCAATTTCGGGGCGACCGGCCCGGCCACGGAAGGCGCGGCGGGTTTGGCTTACATGACCGGTTACAAGGACGGCGGGCCCGTCATGTCAGAAATTCCCTACACTGATTACACCGCCGGCGAGCATACGGTGGCCGCGGTGATGCTGGCGCTGATGCACCGGCTCAACACGGGCCGGGGACAGTTCATCGACATTTCGCAAACCCAAACTTGCAGCGCCACCATCCCAGAGGCATTGCTGGACTGGACGGTAAACGGGCGGGTGCAACCCCGGGCCGGCAACGAAGACCCCGCAATGTCGCCCCACGGATGCTATCCCTGCGCCGGGGATGACCGCTGGATTGCCATTGCTATCGACAACGATGCGGCGTGGCAGGCGTTGTGTCGTGTGATGCGTCGGGCGGATTGGGCGGCGGATGGTCGGTACGCCGATGTGTTGAGTCGCATCACTCACCGCGCAGAACTGGACCGGATGCTGGCCTTTGAAACGCGGCAACACAACAACCAAGCGCTGATGGCGCAGTTGCAGGCGAAGGGAGTCGCCGCCGGCGCGGTGATGGACAGCAAGGACCTGCTGTTCAACGAGCACCTGGAGGCTCGTGAATTTTACGAAGTTATTGAGCACCACCCGGCCACGGGGATGCCTCCGCTGCCTTACGCCGGGCGTCCGTGGAAACTGTCGGGCACTCCGGCAATCGACCCAAAAGCGGCTCCCATCATGGGTGAACACAATCAGACGCTGCTGGGTGAGCTGCTAGGCCGCACCGACGCGCAGGTTGCGGAGCTGGCAGAGGCCGACATCATTGGGTTTGCGCCGCTGACGCCGCGTGGCGTGCGGCGGCCGTCGCTGGACGAGCAGGTGCGGCAGGGCCGTATGCAGCGGTACGAGACCGATTACGCAGAGCAGATTCGGCGTCGTTTCGGTATAGAGTAGGGCCGGGGGTTTTTCGCCCTCACCCCAACCCTCTCCCTTTACGACGACCGGCGGGATTCGAATGCGGATATGGCGTCTTCGTGCTGTAGGGTCAAGCCAATGTCGTCAAGGCCGTTGAGCAGGCAATAGCGGCGGAACTCGTCCACCTGGAAGTCCACCACGATGTCCTCATCGTTGTCGCGGACCTGTTGCGCTTCGAGATCGACCTTCAGTTCCAGGCCGGGGTTGTTTTTGGACTTGTCCATAATCTGCCGCACCGCCGCTTCAGGCAGGATCAGCGGCAAGACGCCGTTTTTGAAGCAGTTGTTGTAAAAGATGTCGGCGAAGCTGGGGGCGATGACGCACCGGATACCGAAATCTTCCAGGGCCCAGGGAGCGTGCTCACGCGATGAGCCACAGCCGAAGTTGGGGCCGGATACCAGGATTTTGGAATTGCGGAAAGGACCTTGATTCAGGATGAAATCCGGGTTTTCCGAACCGTCTTCCCGGTAGCGATAGCGGTCGAACAGATTGGGGCCAAAGCCGGTGCGCTCGATGCTTTTGAGATAGACGGCGGGGATAATCATATCGGTGTCCACGTTGACCTGGTCGAGGTGGGCAACGACGCCGCTCAGGCTGACAAAGGGTTCCATGTTAGCTCCTTAGAGGGAATCAGGGATTGATCGTCATGGTTTTCGGCGGTGAGTAAGAACGAATTTCTATCTCTACACCAGTTTTGATGGCGTCTTCAAAAATTTTCTGCAAGCGCTCAGTAACCGCAGAGTTTGTGTAGCCTTCGCCGCAGTTATCGCACACGTCAGCAGGTACATCCTTTATGATTACCGTTGCCGAATCGTTGAATAGAGGTACGGTAGTCACACCGGGCGTGGTCTTACCGTTCTTGCAGATGACGCATTTCATCGTCTTCTCCTTTTGAAATCCGGCAGCCAAAGTCGAGGTGACGGCTCGTATAAAGTTATGATGACTGGCCGGTTGCTCTCAGAGTCATCGTAGAAAAGAACGTGCACCGGCCTTGAACCAACCCACCCTAACAGCAGTTTACTGGGCTCAGGGGTGTCATCAGGGTAGTCTTCAACCAACTCACCTGCGCCAATTACGGATTCAACCTCTTCGGGTGTAAGGACCCGTTGTATCATCCTTATTCGGGCATGTGAAGTGTAGCGAATCTGCGGATTGGTCCGATGGCCTTCGTGAGGGTTTGGCACGATGTCCTAGAAATCGCGCACGTCCACGAAGTGGCCGGCTATGGCGGCGGCGGCGGCCATTTCGGGACTGACCAGGTGGGTACGCCCGCCTTTGCCCTGGCGGCCTTCGAAGTTGCGGTTCGATGTGGAGGCGCAGCGCTGGCCAGGCTCCAGGATGTCCGGGTTCATGCCGAGGCACATGGAGCACCCGGCCACACGCCAGTCGAAACCGGCGTCGATGAACACCTGGTCAAGTCCTTCGGCTTCTGCCTGCATCTTGACGCGGGCGGAGCCGGGCACCACCATGGCGTATACGTCGGAACTGACCTGGCGACCCTTGATGACGCTGGCGGCGGCGCGCAAGTCGTCGATGCGGGCATTGGTGCAGGCTCCGAGGAACACGCGGTCGATTTTGATGTCCTGGATGGCCTGGTTGGCTTCCAGACCCATGTATTCCAGGGCGCGTTCGGCAGCTTCCTGTTCGGCGGTCGAGCCGAAGGACGCCGGGTCGGGCACCCGGTCGGTGACTGGCACCACCATGTCGGGCTTGGTTCCCCAGGTCACGAAAGGCGACAGTTCAGCTGCCGGGATGATGACCGTTTGGTCGTAGGCGGCGCCCGGGTCGCTGGCGAGGCCGCGCCATTCTTCAATCTTCGCTTCCAATTCGGCGCCCTTGGGAGCGTAGGGACGCGTGCGGACGTACTCAAATGTGGTTTCATCGGGAGCAATCATGCCGGCGCGGGCGCCGGCCTCAATGCTCATGTTGCACACCGTCATGCGTCCGTCCATAGACAAGCCGCGGATGGCTTCGCCGGTGTACTCGATCACATGGCCGGTGCCGCCGTTGACGCCAATACGACCGATGATGCCGAGTATGACGTCTTTGGCGGACACCCCGCCGGGCAGCGGGCCATCAATGCGGATTTCCATGGTCTGCGGTTTGGTCTGGCGCAGCGTTTGCGTGGCCAGCACGTGTTCGACTTCCGACGTCCCGATGCCGACCGCAAAACAACCCAGCGCGCCGTGAGTGGAGGTATGGCTGTCTCCGCATACCACCGTCTTGCCGGGAAGTGTGTAGCCCAGGTCAGGGCCGATTACGTGGACGATACCCTGATTCTCACTGAAGCGGTCGTAATAATAAGGCAAGGCGAACTCGGCGGCGTTGCGATCCAGGGCATCCAGCTGCGCCTTGGAAATCTGGTCTTCGATAGGGCGGGTCAGCTCCCAGGTCGGGGTGTTGTGGTCGGCGGTGGCGACGGTGAGGTCGGGGCGGCGCACCGGACGGCCAGCCATCCGCAAGCCGTCGAATGCCTGCGGCGAGGTAACTTCGTGCACCAGGTGAAGGTCAACGTAGATCAGGGAAGGCTGCCCAGGTTCCTCGTGAACCACGTGGGCATCCCAAATTTTTTCGAACATTGTCCTAGCAGCCATGACGCTCCTCCAACGATATTAACTGGTTCTGAAAGCTTGGATATTATAGCACTGGTAGGGCGTGGCTCTCTCGCTGGGGAAACCGGGGTTATTTGCATGGATGAACAGGATGAGCAAGATTTGGGCCTTCGCGCGATTGCCGTCGCGTGGGCGCAAGGCAGGCGAGATTTGGGGCTGTGATACACTTTCGACAACATTGCTTTGCCCAGTCTTTTGCGGAGGAAAACCGATGCCGTCAAGCGAAAACGTGACCCTGCCCGAAAACGTCCGACCCGTCCATTATGACCTCACGCTGACGCCGAATTTCGACGATTTTACTTTCGCCGGTGAGGTGGACATTACGGTCCGCATGGAACCCGGCACGACTGAAATCGTCCTGAACTGCGATGAAATAGACATCAACACCGCCACCATCGGCTGGGCGGATGTGGACGGTTCCCACGAGCTGGCGGCGACCGGTATCTCCTACAACAAAGACGCCGAGCAGGCGACCATCAGGATTGAGGGGGCGCCGGCCAATGGCCTGGTGGGCAATACCCACCTGCGCATGACGTATACCGGCGAGCTGAACGACAAACTGCGGGGGTTCTATCGCAGCCAGTACACCAACCCAGAGGGTGAAACGGCGTACCTGGCCACCACGCAGTTTGAGGCCACCGACGCGCGCCGCGCATTGCCGTGCTGGGATGAGCCCGCAGTCAAGGCTACCTTCAGGGTTACCCTGCATATCCCCGCCGCGATGGAGGCGGTGTCCAACACGCCCATCATTGAGGATAAAGCTGGGCCAACGGAGGGCACCCGGACCGTGGTTTTCGGCCAAACCCCTGTTATGTCAACATATTTGCTTGCCTTCGTCATTGGAGATCTGAGCCACGTGGAGAAGGAAGCCGCTGACGGCACAGTGGTGGGCGTGTGGACGACGCGGGGGAAGGAGCGTCAGGGAGACTTTGCGCTGGATACTTCGGTCAAGCTGCTGTCGTTTTTCAACGACTATTTCGGTATCCGCTACCCTCTGCCCAAGCTTGACCACCTGGCCATTCCCGACTTTGCGGCCGGCGCCATGGAAAACTGGGGCTGCGTTACCTATCGGGAAACCGCGCTGCTGGTGGACGCCGACAACTCATCGGCCGGCACGCGGCAGCGAGTGGCCGAGGTGGTTGCCCACGAAATGGCTCATATGTGGTTTGGCGACCTGGTGACGATGCAGTGGTGGGACGACCTGTGGCTCAATGAGAGTTTTGCCACCTGGGTCGGCACCAAGGCGGTTGATTGGCTGTTCCCGGAGTGGTCCATGTGGACGCAGTTCGTCAACATGGACACCAACCGCGCCTTCAACCTGGATGGCTTGAAAAACTCCCACCCCATTGAGCAGGAGGTGGCCAATCCGGCGGAGGTAAGTCAGCTGTTCGATGCCATCAGTTACAGCAAGGGCGGTTCGGTGTTGAGAATGCTGGAGCACTTCTTGTCAGCCAGCACTTTCCGCATCGGACTGAACATCTATCTGAACCGGCATTCCTACCAGAACGCCCGCACCGTTGACTTGTGGACGGCGCTGGAAGAAGCATCGGGGGAGCCGGTGACTTCAATGATGGGAAGTTGGACGGGCCAGATGGGTTATCCGGTGCTGGATGTGGCCGCCACCCCAACCAGCAGCGGACTTTCGCTGGAAATCAAGCAGGAGCGGTTCGTTTTCGATTCGGCGCCGGATGACGGGAGCGCCGACGATGAAGAGCAGGTTTGGCCCGTGCCGGTAACCGTTGCCGCCGCCGGCGCTGGCGTAACGGCTACGCTGATCAGCGCCGCCACCGGCACGATACAAATTGCCGCTCCGCGGGAACCCGACTGGTTCAAGGTGAACCCGGACCAGACCGGGTTCTATCGGGTCAACTACACGGATGCGGACTGGGATCGACTGGCGCCGGCAATCGCATCGCAGGCGCTGCCGGCCACCGACCGGCTGGGCATCCAGAACGACGCCTACGCCCTGTCGCGCGCTGGCCTGCTGCCGGTGACGCGGTTCCTGACGCTGGCGGGAGTCTACCAGCAGGAATCGGACGCGTCCGTTTGGAGCGACCTGGCCACCAACCTGCGGGAGATTGAAAGCCTCATTTCGGACGAACCGTACCTGGAATCCTACCGCGCCTTTGGCCGCCGGTTGTTCGGTCCGGCGGCCCAGCGTTCGGGATGGGACGCCAGGCCCAGCGAGGGCCACCTGGACTCGCTGTTGCGGTCGACGGTGCTGAGCCAGGCTGGTGTGTACGGAGATGAAGAGGTAATCGCGCAGGCTCAGGAACGGTTCACCGCCTACCAGTCGGATCCCGGCAACGTGAGACCCGACTTGCGCGGCGTGGTCTTCAGCCTGGTGGCGCAGTCGGGAGACCGTGCCCTCTACGACCGCATTTGGGAACTGGAACGGGCCGCCGAGTTGCACGAGGAGAAACTCCGGCTGATGATGTCTTTGGCACGCTTCCAGCAGGAGGAACTGCTACGGGAAACGCTAGACCGGTCGTTGACCGACGACGTGCGCCTGCAGGACACCATCTTCGTCGTTTCGGCGGTGGCCGCCAACCACAAGGGGCGCAACCTGGCCTGGGAATTTCTCAAGGAGCAGTGGGACGAGTTCGACCGTCGCTACGGCGGCGGGGGCTTCGGGCTGATGCGCCTGGTGGCCATTACCAATGCCTTCAGCAGCGATGCGATGCGCGACGACGTGGCGGCGTTTTTCGAGGTTCATCCCACCCCGGCCGCCGAGCGCACGATCCGGCAGGCACTGGAACGTATCCAGCTCAATACGGCGTGGCTGGGGCGAAACCGGGGGGAGTTGGCCGTGCGGTTTGGGTAGTGCCGGATTAATCCGACACGCCGTCAAAACCCGCAATGTGTCCGCTTGCCGTTCTGTTAGGAACAGGAAGCGGAGCTAACTGGTACGATGTACTTTGAAACAGTCGGGCCAATTAGTGAGGTTGAAAACATCGCTGTATCTGGTTCTATACGTGACGTGGCGCGTTTGCGTAGTCGCTACGGGCCGGGAAGGTGGCGAAAACTAAAAAGGATTGCGCCTGTTCTTTTCCCGGATGGCAAAGTGTACGATGCCGAGGTGCATTGGTACGAAGCCCACGGCATAGGCAGAAAGGAGATAAAGATAGCGCGCATCTTGAGGTGACAACTATGACCGCAAAGTACGTTGTTTGCGTCGACAACAAAGGCTATCCGGTTTCGCTGGAAGTTCGCAAAATCTACCGTACATTGCCCGACGATGGAGAACCGGAGCTTGATCTGATTCGGGTCATTGACGAGTCGGGTGCAGATTACCTCTTCCCCGGTAGCTACTTCATTCCCATCGAGTTGACTGAGGAAGTAGAGAAGGCGCTTGTCGCAACCCTCTGACTGGGGAGATTCGGCTATTGGCGGTCCACTTGTGTCAAGCCATCAGCCAGTTTCTTGAACTTGAAGCGGGGTAGTTTGACATCGCTGGGTATTGCGGGTAGCCTTGACTGTAAATCGAATGCATAGATGTGTTGTAATTTATGGATGTTTTTGAACGAATAGATGCACTGAAATCGTTAATTGCTGACCGTATTCTGATAATGGACGGCGCGATGGGTACGCAAATTCAGGCGCGCAACCTCGGGCCGGCGGATTTCGGCGGCGAGGAATATGAAGGGTGCAACGAGTACCTGAATATCACCCGCCCCGACATCATCGCCAACATCCACCGGGCGTATCTGGAAGCTGGCGCCGATATTCTCGAAACCAATACTTTTGGCGCAACGGCGCTGGTGTTGGGGGAGTATGGACTGGCCGACCACGCCCGACGCATCAACCGGGAAGCTGCCGTCATCGCGCGCAAGGTCAGCGATGAAATGGCCGAACGGCAGCCGGGGCGACTGACCTTTGTGGCCGGGGCGATGGGACCCACCACGCGCACCATCTCGGTAACCGGCGGGCTGACCTTTGACGAACTGGCCGCCGATTACCACCAGCAGGCGGCGGGCCTGATTGAAGGCGGCGTTGACATGGTGCTGCTGGAAACCAGCCAGGACACCATCAACGTAAAAGCCGGACTGGAAGGGATCGACCGCGCGTTTGCCGAGTTGGGAATCACCACGCCGGTTGCCGTCCAGGGCACCGTGGAACCGATGGGGACGCTGCTGGCCGGGCAAGACGCGGAGGCTCTTTACACGTCGCTGGCCCACCGGGATTTGCTGTGGGTGGGTTTCAACTGCGCCACCGGCCCCGAGTTTATGACCGACCACGTGCGCACGCTCTCGGGGTTGTCGCAGACCAACATCGCCTGCGTGCCCAACGCCGGGCTGCCCGACGAGGACGGCAACTATAATGAATCTCCGGAGATGCTGGCTGCCACGCTGGGCCGTTTCGCCGAAAACGGTTGGCTGAACGTGGCCGGCGGGTGTTGCGGCACCGGCCCCGACCACATCCGTAAGATTGCAGCGGCAATGAGCGGCAAACCGCCACGGAATGCCAAACCGCCGCTGGCGTCGCGCGTATCCGGCATTGAGGCGGTGCTCATCGACCCGGACAGCCGCCCGACGATTATCGGCGAACGCACCAACGTGCTGGGGAGCCGCCGGTTCAAGCGGTTGATCAGTGGCGATCGTTTTGAGGAGGCCGCCGAAGTGGGCCGCCGCCAAGTTCGCAACGGCGCCCACATTCTGGATGTGTGTCTGCAGGACCCGGACCGGGACGAAACGTCGGATGTCATCAAGTTTCTTGACCAGCTCAACCGGCGAGTCAAAGCGCCCATCATGATTGACTCTACGGATGCGGACGTCATCGAAGAATCGCTGAAACGCTTGCAGGGCAAGTCAATCATCAACTCCATCAACCTGGAGGATGGCGAGGAGCGGTACCAGCGCGTGGTGCCATTAGCCCGCCGCTACGGCGCCGCGCTGGTAGTGGGTTGCATTGACGATGATCCCCACCAGGCACAGGCCATCACGCGGCAGCGCAAGGTGGAAATCGCCCAACGCTCGCACCAACTGTTGACCGAAAAGTACGGGGTGGCTGAGCAGGATATTATCTTCGACCCGCTGGTGTTCCCGGCTGGGACGGGTGATGTCAATTACGTTGGATCCGCCGCCGAAACCATCGAGGGAGTGCGGCTCATCAAAGCGGCGCTGCCGAACACCAAAACCGTCCTGGGCATTTCCAACGTGTCCTTTGGCCTGCCGGCGGCGGGGCGCGAGGTGTTCAACTCGGTGTTCCTGTACCACTGCGTCCAGGCGGGGCTGGACATGGCAATCGTCAACTCGGAGATGATGCAGCGCTACACCACGATACCCGAAGCGGAACGCAAGCTGTCGGAAGACCTCATCTGGAACCGGGGAGATGACCCGGTGGCCGCCTTCGCCGCGCATTTCCGCGACCGGGCTCCCCGTTCGACCGTCGAGGAACGGTTGGCCCTGCCGCTGGACGAACGCCTGGCCAAGTGCATTATCGAGGGCAGCAAGGAGGGTTTGGCGAACGACCTGGACTTGGCGATGCAGGAACGGGCGCCGCTGGACATTATCAACGGGCCGCTGATGGCCGGCATGGACGAGGTGGGTCGGCAGTTCAACGCTAACCAGCTGATCGTGGCCGAGGTTTTACAAAGCGCCGAAGCGATGAAATTTGCCGTGTCTCACCTGGAACCGCATATGGAGCGCTCGGACGCAGCCGTTCGCGGACGGATTTTGCTGGCGACCGTGAAGGGCGACGTGCATGACATTGGCAAGAATCTCGTCGAAATCATCATGTCCAACAACGGTTACCACGTGGTGAACCTGGGCATCAAGGTGCCACCGCAGGATCTGATCGCCGGCTACCGCGAGCACTTGCCGGACATTATCGGTTTGTCAGGTTTGCTGGTGAAATCGGCGCAGATGATGGTGGAGACGGTGCAGGATTTCCGGGTCGCCGGAATCAGGGCGCCGGTGATGGTTGGCGGGGCCGCGCTGTCGAATCGGTTCACTCGTCTGCGCATTGCTCCGGAATATGACGGACTGGTGGCCTACGCGCCGGACGCAATGACCGGCCTGGCGTTGGCCAACCTGATTCAGGATGCTGACGAACGAGAGCGAATGTCCGCCCGTCTGGAAACCGAATCCGTCGAGTTGGCGGCGGAACTAGCCGCCCGGAGCCAATAACCTGATGACATCCGTTGGACATACCTCTCCCATCACCCCGCTGGAATCATCGCCGCAGCCGCCTGATTTGCGCCTGCACGTGGTGCAAGACCACGATCTGGACGAGATTTTCGGCTACATCAATCCGCAGATGCTGTACGTGCGCCACCTGGGTTATCGAGGCCGCTTCACCGCGGCGTTGGTGGACGGCGAACCGAAAGCGCTGGAACTGCGACGCCAGGTGCAGCGGGTGGAAGATATTGTGCTGGCTCGCGCCGATATTACCGCCGGGGCCGTGTTCAAGTTTTTCCCCTGCCGCTCCGACGGGCAATGGCTGATTATTTACGCGGCAGACGGCTCCCACGAGCTGGAGCGGTTCTATTTCGGGCGGCAAGCGGGGCGCGATGGCCTGTGCCTGTCCGACTACGCGCGACCCGTGGGCGATGGCCCCGACGATTACGTGGCAATGTTTGTGACCACAGTGGGGCCGGGCGTGCGGGAGCTGTCGGAAAAATGGAAGAGTGACGGGCGGTACCTGGATTCCCATTCCTTGCAGGCGCTGGCAATCGAATCGGCGGAGGGCTTTGCCGAACTGCTCCACAAGCGGATTCGCAATATGTGGAACATCGGCGAAGGGTCTGGCATGAGGATGGCAGATGAAGAAGAAAAACGGGATTTGTTCCGGGCACAGTATCACGGCAAACGGTTTTCCTTTGGCTACCCGGCGTGTCCCCGACTGGAAGACCAGGCGAAGTTGTTCGACCTGCTGGAAGCAACGGCGAGCATCGGGGTGGAGCTCACCGACGGTTACATGATGGACCCGGAGGGGTCGGTTTCAGCGCTAGTGTTTCACCATCCGGAGGCCAAGTATTTCAACCTGGATGAAGCTGACATCGAGCGGCTGGAAGCCGATATTGAGCAGATTGAGCGAACCAGTCCCTAGGGTGTGCTGACAAATACCGTCATTCCCGTGATAAATATCGTCATTCCCGCTTTCGCGGGAATCCAAAGAGGGTAAGACGAAAGAATCAGAACCTTGATTGCCACGTGGCTGCACCCCCAATGTTAGCCGGGGGCTGGGCTTGGTTTACAAGTCCAGGGCGTCGGCCAGGCGACGGCGGTGGAACTTGGGGTCGCCAAGGAACTGATAGAGCGTCCGCGACGCGGTGGTGTGCAGGGTGAGGCCGTACTCGGTGGTGCTGCCGACGCCAGCGTGTACCTCGTGGGCATGGTTACAGGCGTTGTAATAGGCGACGCTGCTCACTGCTTTGGCCAGGTGGATGCTATCCGCAGCAGTGCGCTCGGAATCCAGCTTCCACAGGGCTTCGTAGGTGGTCCAGCGGGCGGCGTCCAGCTCGTTGACCAGGTTGATGATGTGGTCTTGCACTCGCTGGAATCGTCCAATGGGAGTACCGAACTGGATTCTGGTGCGGCTGTATTCCACCGACATTTCGTACACCTGCTGTGACCCGCCCACCTGATAGGCGCAGAGCAGCGGGATGGCGCTGCCGACCGCACGCTCCAGCGCCGGCCATCCACCGTCGAATTGACCGCCCAGGACGGCGGATTGGGCGACCTGAACACCGTCCAGGCGGACTTCTGACAGGTTCCACGCAAAGCCTTCCAGCTTTCGGATTGACACGCCGGGAGCGCCAGCCGGCACCATCACCAGTCCGACGTGCTGTCGGTTCTCGGTGCGCACGGCACAAATCAGGTCGGTGGTCGCGGCGGCGTCATAGACAAACACCTTACTGCCCGTGATGCGGTATCCGTCGCCGTCGGCGGAGGCAATGGCCTGAACTTCATCCTCGTCCCACTGATAGTCCGCTTCGGTGACGGCCAGGGAAATCGTGCGTCGACCGGCGGCAACGTCAGGGAGGATGGAGTGTTTTTGCGCCTCGGTGCCAGCTTCCAGGATGGCCAGCGCACCCAGAACGGCGCTGCTGAAATGCGGCCCTGGCACCGGCCCGCGGCCCAACTCTTCAAACAGGACACCGGCATCGGTGTACGAACCGCCCTCGCCGCCGTATTCGGTGGGAATTATGATGCCCAGCCAACCGGTAGCGACCAGCTTCGACCAGGGTTCGGATGGAGCGGTTTGTCCGGTGGCGGACATCTCCAGCAGAACGTCTTTGGGATACTCGGTATCGACGAACCGGCGCACCGCCGTTTTCAGCATTTCCTGTTCTTCGGTCAGGGACAAATCCATCGTTTATGGCTCCTGAGCCCGAACAAATGTCGCGGCGCAAAGTGATCAGTCGGTTCAGCGGAGATAATCTGAGGTCAGGCCAACGCTCCGGCGCGCTCCCGTTGCTGGCGACCGATGCCGATGCGCCGGGCCATTATGACCTTCTGGATGTCGGTGGTGCCGCCAGGGTGCAGGGCGATGATGGCGGCGCGTTGGTGGGCTTCGAAGTGTCCCTCGCCGGCGCCCCATTTGTCATCTTTGGTGAGAGCGGCCGGCCCCAGGATGTCCAGGATGCCGGTTGCCACACGGAGGCCCGACTGCTTGCGGAAGTAGGAAGCCTGCGGCCCTTCGTAAGTAACGTTGGCGCCGCTGTGTCGCATCCAGTAGTTGCGCAGCTGGAACAGGCGGCCAATTTCGGCGTCGATGTAAATGTCAACCAACCGCTCGCGCACGTCGGGGTCTTGGCTCAGCGGCCGACCGCGGCGATTGTTGGTCTTGCAGTAGTCGAAGATACGGTCGACGATCCAGTTGCGGCCGATTTTGCCGCCGGTGCCGTGCTCCAGTTCGAGGTGGGTGGTGGCGACTTTCCAGCCTTCATTCTCGCCGCCGATGAGGTTTCGGGCCGGCACGCGCACGTTGTCGAAGTAAACAATGTTCTTGACACCGGAACCGGCGCCGGACTCGCCGGCAGACGACAGCAGGTCCATGGGGAACACGCTGATGCCGGGCAGGTTGGAAGGCACCATGAACCAGCTGAGGTTGTGATGGCGTTCGCCTTCCTGATCGGTGCAGGTGATGGTCCACATATAGTCGGAGCCGTGGGCGCTGCCGACGTAGACCTTCTGCCCATTGATAATATAGTCGTCGCCATCGCGACGGGCGGCGGTTTTGGCGTTGGCCAGGTCGGAGCCGGCCTCGGGCTCGGTCAGCAGTTGCCAGGTGCGGATTTCGCCCTTGAATATCTTGGGCAGAAATTCCTGCTTCTGCTCCTCGGAACCCCATACCAGGATGGAATTCCCGCCGAGGCGTCCGCCGGAGTCGTAGTAGGGAGGGAGCGACAGGTTGTGACCGTCGATTTCCTCCTCCAGGACAACCGAGTGGTCGACGGTCAGGCCGCCGCCGCCGTATTCCCGGGGAGCGGTGGGCCAGAGCCAACCCTGTTCGCCGAGTCGCCGGCCCAATTCACGGCGCAGTTGGTACTGCTCGTAGGTCAGGTCGATTGAATCAGCGGGGTGCTGAATGCCGCCGGGAATGTTATCAGAAAGCCAGGATTGCACTTCGGTGCGAAAAGCTTCCTGTTCAGCAGTATAGGTGGGTTCAAAGTCCATACTAATCCTCCGGCGCCGACGGGCCAGCCGGCTTCAGGTTCTGGGCATACGGTGGTGGGATTATGCCTTATGCGGCGGAGCGGGGCAAGGCGGGGGATCGCATGAAACTTGACGGCCAATTCGGGAGGGCCATATAGTCGGAATATGGATAAACCTGATAGCAAGCCGGGGACGTTGATGTCTTTAGCCGATTCGTAGAATACGGGCGGTCGCTGGCATAAGACACTTAAGCACGCTACCGGATTCCCTCGCGCCGGAACGTCGGAAAATCGATGCGACTTGTGGCGCCCGACGTGGCAACCGGCGGCTGTGGAACTATTGACGGTAAAAATCGAATGCCGTATGCTTGGCTTTGTTATACGGCATACGATAATCTATTGGAGGCGATAGCACAATGAGAATCGGCATCAACATCCCCAAAGAACTGCACCAGCAGCTCCAGCCCTTGAAGGAAACCATGAACATTTCCCAAATATGCCGAGAAGCACTCGAGGCCCATCTGGAGAAGTACGAACAATCCGTCGAATGGCTCGAATCCGATATTGCCAAGCAACTGGTTGCCAAGATTTGCGAGGAAGAATTAGAGCGCAAGGCGATGGTCGAAGTTGATTGGGAAATGCTCGGCTACCAAGACGGAAATGCCTGGGTGCAGGCAGCAACCATATTTGACTGGGAATATTGGTGTAGCTCTCAGAATGACGCTCATGGCCAGAACACTGTCTGGACCATGGGCCGGCCCGTACATTATCGCCCTGGCAAAGTAACATTTACATCCCCAGAAGGAGTAAACACATTCCACAAGCGGCACAGTGAGTATTCCCAGCGAATACACGAGCAAAGCGATGAGTTCTTGAATTGGATGCACGAAGAATACGACGGAATGAGCCCGGTGTATGACTTCGCCTCCGCGGAACGAGATTATGGACGTGGTTGGATGGCCCACACCACCGCTGCGTGGGAAATGATTTGCCGGCTGCGAGAGGAATACAGCACGAAATGGCATCAAGAACGTATGCAAGCTCACCAGAACCGTCCTCAGCCCGAAGTCCCTGATCACCTTTTAGCGGATGCTTGGCGGATGGGAATTACACATCCCATACAGAAAATCTTGCCAGTCGCCAGCTAGGCAAGGAACGCTCCCGCAAAGCCAGCATTAGGAGACCGGCAGATGCAATGGAAATACGACAGAACGACCGGAGCACGGGCTCGGAAGATTAGAAGGAGCCACCGGCGAACTTGCTCCGGAATCGGTATGTAATCTCCTAACTGATCGGCCAACCTAGCGGCTGCGCAGCGCCCGCCCCGGCCGCGCCCCGGTGTGTTGGCCGTTGTCGATGACCAGCTGGCCGTTGACGCACACGTAGTCGATGCCGACCGGGTATTGGCGCGGGTCGTCGAAGGTTGCCGGCGTGTCGACGGTTTGGGGGTTGAACAGCACCAGGTCCGCTTTGGCGCCGTTGCGTAGAACTCCCCGGTCGGCGAGGCCGAGGCGTTGGGCCGGTGCGCCGGTCATCTTGCGGATGGCGGTTTCCAGAGAGAACAAGCCTTCGCCACGCACGAACTGCGCCAGGACATACGGATACGTGCCGTAGGTACGCGGATTGGGACGACCCCCGGTCATGATGGCATCGGTGCCAATCATCTGCGCCGGGTGGGCGGCGATTTCGCGGATGTTTTCCGGGTTGCCGGTGCGGGCCACGAAAGCCACCTGCAAATTCTCTTCGAGGAGCAGGTCGCAGACGGCATCGACCATGCGACCCCCGCGGTGCTGGGCCAGCTCTTCCAGCGAACGACCTTCCCATTCCTTGTTCTGGTCCGAAGCGATGTTCGCGAAGATGTAGTTGTCCAGCGTCTGGCCGCCCCATTGCGGTTCGACGGCACGCACCATGAGGTTGCGAACGTTGGGGTCGGCGATACGGGTGAGCAGGGCCTGGGGGCCGCCGGCATGAACCCAATACGGCAGCAGGGAGTGCAGGATGGTGCTGGCTGCGGGGTAGGGATACTGGTCGTAGGTGATGTCCTGACCGCGGCTGAGCCCTTCATCAACTAGCGCCGTCATCTCAGCGCCCAGGCCGGCTACGGGACTGTGGTAGTGGGAGATGTGCAGCGGAGCGCCGGAGCGTCGGCTAATCTCGACCGCCTCGCGGAACGGGTCGAGCAGGCGGTCGCCGAGGGTGTAACGGGCGTGGGTGCAGTAGAAACCGCCCTCCTGAGCGGCGACGGTAGCGATGGCCGCCAGTTCGTCGGTGTTGCTGTAGGCGCCGGGCGCATAGGTGAGACCGGTGGTAAATCCAAATGCGCCGTCGCGCATCCCCTGGCGCGTCAGTTCCTGCATCTGAGCAAGTTCGGCGTCGGTGGGCAGGCGGGACGACCAGCCCATGGCGGCCACCCGGATGGCGGCGTGGGGCACGAAATGGCAAACATTGCAGGCGGCGCTGCCGTCGAACAACGCTAGGAAGTCGGCGACGCTGCTCCATCTCACATCCGGGGGCGTGCCGTTGACTGCCGCCAAGTACACTAGGAGCTGCTCCAGGCCGCGCGGCGTGGTGGGAGCGTAGGAGAGGCCATCCATGCCCAGAGCCTCGGTGGTTACGCCCTGGCGGATTTTGGCCTCGTGGGCTGGCTCTGTCAGCAGCATCAAGTCGGAATGAGAGTGCATGTCGATGAAACCGGGGCAGATGACGTATCTGCTGGCGTCGACGGTGCGAGCGGCGTCGATGGCCGACACGTCGCCGGTTACAATCTCAATCGTGTCGCCGGTAACCGCTACGCCGGCGCGATAGCCGGGCGCTCCGGTGCCGTCAATCAGGTGTGCGTTGGTAAAGAGCAGGTCAACCATGTTGGAACTCCGTGAACAATCTGCTATGGGTATGTTTCGACGGAGGAATGATACACCGAGCCAGGCGGTGAGCCATCGTCGGGTGACGCGGCAGAATGACGCGCCCCGAGGTCAGAAGGGCTGAACGCGAAGGCGGTGCCAGCGGAATTATGCAACTCATTTCGTCTTTTAGAGCGCTAGACAATATGGGCCATTAACATAACGAAACGATTCTAATTACGCAATTAGACGATAAATCAGCGCACAAATGAGTCAGATTTCGTAACCGAGTGCCGTTTTTGGTCGCTTTTTAGGATTTGACACCCCAAAATTGCACGGCTACACTGCGGGAAAATCTATGCAGGTCTGCACACCCATTAACCTGCCCTTAAGCAAGGAGGCCACATGAGTGCAGCCGCGCTAACAGCGCACGAGATACCGGCGGAACCAGATTCTAAGCAGTCCCGCGAATTGCAGGACAGAATTGACGGCGCTAACATTCGCGGAGCCTCAAGGCACGCGCAAATGCGGCGGTTCCGCTCACGGTGCAAGCACAGGCTCCCCTGCGAGCCTTAGCTGCGGCACGCAAAATTGAGCGGCGGGAGTAGCGCCCTGCCATTAGCTCGTCTCTGCCCGGGTTGGCTGATTGAAGGTACGCCCAGGCATCCGGTCGGCTCAAGCCGACGCGATGATAGCCTGTCCTTCCGCAACCTGGAGCAATCCCGAAAAGCGATGCCGGTGGATGCCGGCTGCCGTGCGAAATGGCGTGCGCGCACGGGGAGAACCAAAAGGAGAACAATATGCGCGAAATTCTAAGATCAAAGATTCACCGATGTTGGGTAACCGGATCCAATCTGGATTACGTTGGAAGCATCATCATTGACCGCGAACTGATGGAAAAAGCCGATATCTGGGAATTTGAAAAGGTAGTCATCTGTAACGCCAACAACGGCAACCGTTGGGAAACCTACGCGCTGCCCGGCGAACGCGGCAGCGGCACGATTTCAGTGCAGGGCCCGGGCGCTCGTATGTGTCACAAGGGCGACTGTCTGGTCATCCTGTCTTACGAGGTTACCGACCATCCGGTGGAACCGCGTATGATCCTGACCGACGAGAACAACCGATTCCTGGAATATATCGAAGGGGCCATGTATGCCGAACCCGCGTCGATTTTCTGAGCGCGAGACGGAAGAGTACTACGACGCCGAAGACGCCCTGTACCGGTCCTTCTGGGATTCAGAAGGCAGCCTCCACTGGGGTGTTTTTGACCAGCCGGCCAACGAGTCTCCGGCCGGCGAACCTCTGGCCGGCGAGTCCGGGAACGTGCGGGCCGGTTTTCTGTCGGCCTGCTCACGTCTGAACGAGATAATGCTGGCCAATGCCGGCATTGATGAGGATGCCCAGGTGCTGGACCTGGGGTGCGGCAACGGCAACACCGCCATGTGGCTGAGTCGTGCTACGGGAGCGATGGTTACCGGGGTAGATTTGAGTGGGGTTCGCATTGCCAACGCAATCGAATCGCTGCAAAATTCCCCCGATCTGGCCAGCCGCGTGGAGTTTCACAAAGCCTCGGCTACTGACCTTCCCTTTGCGGACAGTACCTTTACCCACGTCTGGAGTCAGGCCACCATCTATCACATTCCTGACAAGACCAAGACGTTGCAGGAAGCGTACCGGGTATTGCGTCCGAACGGTACGATGGTGTTTGACGACCTCATCAAACCGAAGCCTGACATCAGCGACGAGGCCCGTGCATTCGTTTACGACCGGCTGCTGTTCGATACCGATTTCAGCTTCTATTCCTATATGGATGCTTTGCGCGCAACCGGATTCCGGGTACTGGAAGCACGGGACTTGTCGGCGCACTTGGCTCGCAGCTACGGATGCCTTTCCGAAATGGCTGCGTCAGCCAACGATGCCGAGCGGCTGGAACGCTTTACCGCGCTCTCGGATGCGTACCTGAAGATGGTGAACGCCGTGCAGAATGCTGAACTGGGCTGGGCGCAGTATCTTTGCGTGAAGTAGCCTCACCCTGGACCCCAACGGAGTCAAAACTGCGATGCCTGACCTGGAAAACGTGGATTCGGAACAGCGAGTCCAATGGATTTATTCATCCCGAAATAACGAAGAACTGGCCGAACGATATGACGTGTGGGCCAAAGATTACGACCAGGACCTGGAAGATACATTCGCCTGGGTGGGCCCACGCCGCGCCGCCGAGGTGCTGGCAAGCCATGTTGCCGCCACCGCGAAAGTGCTGGACGCCGGCGCCGGAACCGGACTGGTTGGCGTTGAGTTGCAACGGTTGGGCTTTGGCGACATCTGCGCCATGGACCTGTCAAACGGGATGCTGGATGAGGCGCGAGCCAAGGGATGCTACAACGATTTCCAGCAGATGACTTTAGGCGATCATCTGGATTTACCGTCGGGCGCATACGATGCCGTAATCAGCGTAGGGGTGTTCACGCCAGGCCATGCCCCACCGCAGGCGTTTGAAGAGTTATGCCGCGTCACCAAATCCGGCGGGCACATGGTGTTCAGCCTGCGCCCCGATGCTCACGTGGAGCTGGGGTTCAAAGAGCAACAGGAAAAGATGGTGGCCGATGGCGCCTGGAGCCTGGTATCCGTAACCGAACCGTTTGCCGCGTTGCCCAAGGGTGAACCGGACGTTATGCACCAAGTTTGGGTATATCGCATCCCGTAGCAAGCTGGGATCCCTTCGAGAGGATTGCGCCGGCGTTGGTAAGAAACCCCTGGACGACAAACCCAGGGGTTTTCAATTCTTCAGGTTGCAATCCGCCAGGGGATTATTCCCGGGTCTCCATAGGCAGTCCCTGGGCCATTGCCTCCAGGATGCACTCCTGGCAACGGTCGCCGGTTTCATGGCCGGTGGCCGGGAAGATGTCGTTACCCCTGAGGCCGCACAGGAAGAATGGCTCCACCTCTTCGATGCCGAGGCTTTCCAGGTAGTGAACGAAGCCTCGTTTGTTGGGGTTGTCGTACCACCACGGGGTAATCGATTGGGCCAGAAGGTGGATGTTCTCTTTTAACTCGTCGGTATAGTCATCCAGATTGTCGGGGACGTCCACCATCCAACGAGAACCATTGGGGCCGCCCTCTTTGGACGCCTGCAACTTGCCGTCGCGGACATCGCGGCGAATCACGTCCTGTGAAACGTTTAGAATTCGTGAGGCTTCCTGAATAGTAACCCGGGGCATATTGTACCTCTACCAAGCGGTTGTTGGTCTGCGACTTTCCCTATTTCTACCATCATCATTTCTACCATCATCGGCAGTAGTGGGCAAGTGGGTGGCGTTGGTTGATCTAGTGGGCCGTGTGCGTGGTGCGTGGGTCCTCCAGGGTGTCGCCGAGTGACCCTCCGGGGGGCACCATCGGATACACGTTGGTTTCGCGCTCCACCACGAACTCGATGAGGAATGGGCCGTCGTAGGCTTTGGCCTCCTGCAACGCGTTGGCCACGTCCTCCTGATGTTCAACCCGCAGCGCCGGGATTCCATAGGCGTTGGCCAGTTTGACGTAATCGGGCCCTGGCATCGGAACGTCCTTGATGTGGCCATCAAAGAACATTTCCTGCCACTGGCGAACCATGCCCAGATAGCCATTGTTGAACAGGGCGAATTTGACGGGGAGTTTTTCCTCCACGGCGGTGATCAGTTCCTGCAATGTCATCTGGAACCCACCGTCGCCGGCCACCGACCACACGGTAGCGCCCGGCCGCCCCAATTGCGCTCCCAACGCAGCCGGCACCTCGAATCCCATGACGCCCAACCCGCCGGACGTTACAAAGGAGTTGGGCTGATTCAGGAACAGGTACTGCGCCGCCCACATCTGATGCTGACCCACGCCGGTGACTACCACTGCGTTTTCGTCGGCCTGGATCACCTCGTTCATCTGGGTCAGGACTTGCTGGGGCATCAGCGCGTCGCTGGCGGGAATGGCCAGGGAAGGGTGATCCTCGCGGAGGCGGTTCACTGTGGCAGCCCACTCCGGGCGGTCGACCCAATACACCAACGGCAGCAACGCCTGCAGCACGGGTTTGGCATCGCCGACCAATGGCACTTCCGCGGGAATTGTCCTGCCAATCTGGGATGCCTCAATATCAAGATGGATGATGCGGGCGTGAGGAGCAAACCCGGACACCCGCCCGGTAACGCGATCGTCAAATCGCATACCGAGTCCGATGATGACATCGGCCTGATCCACAACCATGTTGCACCAGTACATGCCGTGCATCCCCAGCATACCGAGGCTTTGAGGATGGTTGCGCGGGAAGCCACTCAATCCCAAAAGCGTATTGATGACCGGCACGCCGGTGCGTTCGGCAAGGGCCTGCAGCTCTTCGAAGGCCCTTGACTGCACGATGCCGTGGCCAGCGATGATTACCGGCCGTTCGGCTTCGTTGATAATGTCGGCAGCCTTGTGGATATTGGTCAACGTGTCGTCAGGCAGCGCCGGGTTCTGGGGCGCGACCCATGGCATGTACTCGAATTCGGCTTCTTCCAGTTGCACGTCCCGTGGCACGTCAATCAGAACCGGGCCGGGCCGGCCCTCCTGCGCCACGCGGAAGGCATCGCTGATGGTGCGGGCCAGGTCGGCAGCGGAGAGCACCAGGTAGGTGCGCTTGGTGCACACCGCGGCGATGCTACAGATGTCGCACTCCTGGAATGCTTCCGTGCCCATCGCGGCGCGGGCAACCTGACCGGTGATGGCCACCAACGGCACGCTGTCTCCCTTGGCGCTCATGATGCCAGTAATGAGGTTGGTAGCGCCCGGCCCGGATGTGGCAACGCACACCCCCGGCTTGCCAGACATCCGGGCATAGCCGTCGGCAGCGTGGGCCGCCGACTGCTCGTGTCTAACCAGCACGTGGCGCAACTGCGGGTATGACCAGAGGGCGTCGTAAAAGGGCAAAATTGCTCCGCCGGGGTGGCCAAAAAGCACCTCAACGCCTTCGCGCAAAAGGCTCTCACAGATGATTTCCGATCCTTTCAGCTTCACGGTGTATCTCCATACAGTTTCGTTCTGCCTGCCAGACCGTAACATCAGGTGGCCGATTCCCGAGCCGGGCATAAAAAAAGCCCGCCCCCATAGGGACGGACGAAAAATCCGCGGTACCACCCTATTTGCCAACTGGCCGTTTTGGTATAACGACCGTTAACCTCTCCAGCAGGACACCATCATGTCCCGTCGCTGCTAACGGGCGACGAACCCGGCCTGAGCTTATTCACCGTTAGTATCCGATAACGGCTTTCTGCCGGCAGCTCCAGAGTGATTTTCAGCGGGGTAAGTGCGCCTGCTCTCACCGAACCAGACTCGCTACTGCACTTGCAGCCTGCCTACTCGTCTCCATCACAGCTTTTCGCATAGAATGTATCACGCTGCCAACTGGAACGTCAATTGAAGTGTGTTAGCATTTGTTCCGACCAGATTTCACGGCGCCCAAAACGGCCACCCATTCCCATGACCACGTCATACCTCTCACGCATTCGCGGCGTCCCGTTGTTGACCGGAGAAACGGTCAGCGCCATGTTGGATGCCGGTGTCGGATTGGTCGCCGAACCGACCGCCAGTGGACATATTCTCGTCGCAACCAATCGGCGGCTCATCAGCGCTACCACCGGGCCACGAGCCAGCGCAACCGAAATGTACGCCAGCAACTCCATCAGTGGGCTGACGATTCGGGATGAATCGAGGCGCGGGCTGTCCTGGCGGCAACGCGTCATGCTCGTGGCGGGCGGGGCGCTGATTTACCTGGCGCTGGCGTACTGGTTGGTGGACAAACTGCCCGGCCCAGTTATTCCAGTAATCAACATACACGCGGTTGCGCTGGCGCTGTTGGCGCTGACTGTGATTATCGGAGGGTTAGTCTGGCGGGGAGCGACTTACTCCGGCGGGCGGCAGCTGCGAATAACCGGCGTTGGCTGGGTTATCGAATTGGCCTCCACGGCGCCATCGACCGACCTGATTGCATTCGCTACCGTCCTGATTGAATCGCAAGCTGGCGGGCAGCGGTTCGACCACCGAGACCGGCCCCCGCTGAGCGTATCGTTATCGGTGGGGGATAACACGCCGTAGCGTCGGGGACCAACCGCGAAAACAACCGGTTGGCGCACCGGCCGGGCGCCGGCAGCAGGGCTGGCAGTTAGTGTTCCTGCACGTGCCCGAAAGGCAACGACGGGTCGATGTCTAAAGCCAGGTCGGAAACCTCACCACGGCGGTACTGGTAGAAAGCGCTGGCGGCGATCATGGCGCCATTGTCGGTACACAGCACCGGGGGCGGGATGACCACGGGCCGGGGCGAATCGGCGAGCACGCGCTGCCGCAGCCGGGCGTTGGCAGTTACACCCCCGCCGAGTATCAGACCGCGCGCGCCGTAGCGTTCGGCCATGTCCAGCAGCTTGGCCGTTAGCACATCCACCAGCGACTCTTGAAATTCGGCGGCGAGCACGGCGACCAGCCGGCTGGTTTCCACCTCCACGCTGTCCGCCACGCTGTCCGATGGAGGGTACAAGCCGACGCGCTGGGCACGATGCAACAACGCCGTTTTTACACCGCTGAAGCTGAAATCCAGGGTGCCACGCATCCAGGCTCGGGGGAGCGGCGCTGTCGCCAGATCCAGTGTTTCGTCGAGGCCCGGTTGATGCTCCATATCCTCCAGGCTGGCCGCCGCTCTTTGAATCTCGGGACCGCCGGGGAAGCCGAGCCCTAGCACTCGAGCCGCCTTGTCGAACGCCTCACCGGCCGCGTCGTCCCGGGTGCGCCCTACCAGGCGGTAATCACCGTGGCCCTCCATGAGGATGAGGTCGGTGTGCCCGCCGGAGGCTACCAGGCACGCCAGGGGGAAACCCGGCTCCTCCGCCGGAGACAAGTCGGCGGCGGCGAGCCAACCAGCGTAGATATGCCCCTCCAGGTGATTCACGCCGATTAGCGGCACACCCAGCGTCAGCGAGATCGCTTTGGCAGTGTTGACGCCGCTGATGAGCGAACCCGCCAATCCCGGCCCGTGGGTCACCGCCACGGCGTCGATTTCATGCAGGCCCACCTCGGCGTCGCGCAGCGCCCGCTCCAAGGTAGGCTGCATATCCCGGATGTGTTGGCGGGAAGCCAGTTCCGGCACCACACCGCCGTGGGGGGCGTGCAAGGACGCCTGGGATGCAATCGCGTTGGCACGCAAAACCCGGCCATCAGCCACGATTCCCACGGCGGTTTCATCGCAAGAGGTTTCAATTCCTAGAATCAGCATAAGGATTCACAGGATAACACGCTGAGCCCGAACGGCCGGCAACTTTACGCTAAACGGCGGCGATGTTATTCTTTTCAGTAATAATCAGAATCGTGCGGGCGCCGTGGCCATATTGCGACGCCCAGCAGCGACCGGAGGTGCATTACCCCGATGCTGGACATATCGTCCGATGGCTTATCCAACTGGGTTATTGTGTTGCAGACCGGAGACGCGAACGGCGGTTTCGCCTTGCCCCTTGGTTTGCAATTGGCGTTTCTGGTCATCAGTCTCCTGGGGGTCGTTTTCTTCACCAGCGCCGAGGCCGCGCTGATTGCGGTGAACAAAATCCGCATCCGGTTCCTGTCGGAGCAGGGACACGCCACGGCGCGCCTGGTGGATCGGGTGCTGGGCCAGCACGAAAAGTTCTTTGCCACAATTCTGCTGAGCCAAAATGCCTTCACCATTTTCGCTACTGCCATCGGCACGGCGATGGCAGCGGAATGGCTCCAGGATTCGGGTTACGCGGCCTTGCTAACAACACTCGTCATGACGGTGGTCATTTCCATATTTGGAGAAATCACACCGAAAACGGTGGCGGCTACTTACTCGGAGCGCTGGTCGCTAATTGCGGTGCGTCCGGTGTCCCTGATGATGACGCTTTCCACGCCGTTCATCTACATCTTCACGGTCGTGCCCCGGCTCATCTACAAGCTGCTCAGGACGCCATCGGGCAGTTGGCAAACTACGTTCACCGAAGGCGAACTGCGAATGATGATTGACGTATCGCGGCAGCAAGGTCAGATGGAATCGGAAGAGGCGGAGAGGTTACACCGGGTATTCCACTTTCGCGACCGTCATTTGGCCGAGATAATGACACCGCGCACCGAGATTGTCTGGATCAAACAAGGAACCACCATGCAGGAATTCCTGGAAATTTATGCGGAACATAGTCACACCAGATTTCCGGTTTACGAAGGAACTCAGGAAACCGTGCTGGGAGTGTTGTCCAATAAAGAGGTGCTGATTGCACAGGGCAAGGGGCTGACCGGCCCCGACCGCGCGGTTACCGACGATATGCGCGAAGTAGATTTCATCCCCGAAACCGTGACTGTTGCGGACGCCTTCGATACGATGCAGGACAAACGCGTTTCCATGATGATGGTAACCAACGAATATGGCGGGATCGCCGGTCTGGTTACCCTCAAACAGTTGACCGGCGTCATCGTCGGAACCATGGTGGACGAGGATGCGTCTTCGGAGGAAGCGGACGACAGCCTGGTGCATACGGACGACGGGGCGTTGATCGTAGATGGCGGCATGACAATCATTGAGTTCAACGACCGGCTGGGGGAAGAGGGACTGGCGTTGCCGGAGGGCGACTATCGCACCGTCGCCGGGCTGGTGATTGCGGAGTTGGGTGAAATTCCAGATGAGGAAGACGCCGTGCTGGCGGGAGACCTGGTGGTAACGGTTACCGAAATGGCCGGCGCGCGGATCAACCGCGTCCGGTTGGAGCGTCTCCACAGCGACCTCACCAGCGACCCCGCGAGGCATTCCGCATGAAGCTGCATCTGGTGCGGCATGGCGAGACTGACATCAACGCCGCCGGCCGGTTGCAGGGAGTTACCAACTCGCTGCTCACGCCCCGGGGCCACCGGCAGGCTCACGACATGGCTGTAGCCAGCCTGACCTGGCAGGCCACGGCGATTTATTCCAGCCCGTTGAGGCGGGCGCGCGATGTGGCCGAAAGGCTGGCCGACTATTGTGGCCTCAAAGTGATTGAAGAACCGCGCATTTCGGAAATGGACATGGGCGACCTGGAAGGCATCACGGTGCAGCAGATGCGCGACGATTGGCCGGACCTGTACGCCGGCTGGCGTCAGGACGCGCCCAGCGTAACGATGCCCAACGGCGAGTCACTGTACGACGTGCAACGGCGCGCCATGGCAGCGTTTGACGACATCAACGGGCGGCATGAAATCGACGAAACGGTCATCGCGGTTACGCACAATTTCACCATCCGTTGCATAGTGGCGGCAATCATCGACCTGCCATTGGCCAACATAAACCACATGGACCTGTCCCTGGGCAGCAGGACCACCGTCAGCACCGGCCCGCGCGGGCGGCGTTTGAGCGGGTACAACGCGGTTGACCACCTCTCGCCGGCCAACCGCACCGGATATTAGGAGGCTACCCGCCATCAGCAGAAAGACGCCCCGGAGACGCAGCAACGACAAATTCTGGCCGACGATGCAAATGTACATCTTGGGACGAACCGCAATACGGCAGGCCAGGCTGGCGCCCGGTGATGTCGTGGTGGTCGGAGTATCGGGCGGCCCGGATTCGTGCGCCCTGATGCGTATGCTGAGCGGCGCCAGGAAGTATGAAGGCTTCACGTTGCAGCCGGCCCACCTGATTCACGATTTTCGCGGGCAGGAGATGTACGATGATGCAGAATTCGTCCGCCGAATGTGGCCCAACTGCATCATAGAAGAGGTGGACGTGGCGGCCTACCAAAGGGAACACGGAGTAAGTTCCTTTGAGCAGGCGGCCCGGGATTTGCGTTACGCGTTTCTCGCCCGGGTGGCCAGACAGGTTGGCGCCAGGCTGGTGGCGTTGGGGCACACCGCGGACGACTTGGCGGAAACCGTCTTGCTGCACGTGGCACGAGGCAGCGGTATGCACGGGCTAAGGGGAATGAGCGAATTTGACGACTGGCCGTATCCGGAAGAATCGCGCGCCAGATCTGCCCAATCCGATGAGACGCCGCAGGAGTCCCCCCACGAATTGAAGGTTTGGCGGCCGCTGCTGCCGATGCGACGTTTGCATACCATCGCCTATTGCCGGGCTCATCAAGTGGATTTTCGGGATGACAGCACGAACTACATGAGGGAATTCGCCAGGAACCGGGTGCGGCTGGATCTGATGCCGGCATTGGCGGAGCAGCTTAACCCACGGATTACCCACGCGCTGACCCGGCTGTCCCGCACTGCCACAATACAGTTGGACTATCTGGAACAACAGGCGGACTTGCTGTGGTTTGACGTGGCGCCTGAACCGTTGACCGATGACGGCGTGCTATATCTTAACCGGGATACCATCGCGGCGGCGCACCCCGCCCTGCGTCCTTTGCTGATGCGGCGGGCTTGGACGCTGCTGACCGGGGACAGCAAACGGTTGACCGAAGGGCACCTCTCCGGGATGGCCGCCGCCGTCGGGTCATCTACCGGGAAACAGGTGTCGCTGCCTGGCGAGTACGCCCTGACTACGCAGGGACGCTGGATGATTTTGGCCCTGGCGGGTAGCACGGATTGCCCCTATCCGGCGTTGAGCGGCGAGTTTCGGCTGGCGTTACCCTGGGGACCAATCGCGGTGGCGGTTACCAAACGGGACGGGTGGGAAGTAACCAGTCGAACTGCAACGCTATCGCCTGATGCGCCGCTGGACACCGGCGAACCGACGGCGGTCTATCTTTCCCCGGCCGCATTGGCCGAGGGCGCAACGGTGCGGACGTGGCAACCGGGGGATCGCATTCAACCGCTGGGGATGTCGGGTAGCCGCAAGTTGCAGGACGTGTTCGTCGACGCCGGTGTTCCCCGATACTGGCGGGACCGATTGCCGTTGGTGGTAACGCCGCGGGGTATCGCCTGGGCGGTGGGGGTGCGAATGTCCGACTGGGCGGCAATACGCCGTCAGCCAACCGACCCGGACACTCCGGCGACACTGGTCAGTTTCAGCTTGGAAGGATCCGGGAACACGGGTTAGATGCTCCGCCGGGTTGGTTCGGAACACACACGCTGTATTAGTGTCGGCTATGTGGCAAACGGCGGTTGACGATTCAGTCAGCCGGTTCTTAATCGGGCGGAAACGGAACGACAATCCCGCCAGGTTGCGCCAATTGATTGGTAATACCCTCGCAACAACGATTGTGTACAATTGTAGTGTGGCAATCGGCAACCGACTAACTGATCCAGATTGTGGGCGGTGTCCGGTTGCTTTGGCCGCCAACGGAGGAGATTTTCGTGCCGGTGCGCAATTTAACCAACTTTTTGGTGCATTTGTTCGGCGCCGATGATGGGTTGGATGGGATGTATCTGTCGGCAGTGCATGACAACTGCCTGCTTTGCCACGAACGCATCAGCGATTCCGAGGCTTACCTGGCTTATCGAGTGTGCCCGTTCTGTCGGTTTCATTACACGCTGTCCGCGCGTCAACGAATCGAACTAATCGTCGACCGACGGTCGTTCCGCGAGCAAAATCGCTACGTTCGTTCCGTGACCCCGCTGGCTTTCTCCAACCGCACGCAATACGACGAACAACTGACCGAGAGCCAGGATCGCACCGGGCTGACGGAAGCGGCGGTAACCGGAACCTGCAAAATCGCCGGCGCCAACGTAGTGCTCATCGTGCTGGATTACGGGTTCATGGGCGGCAGCATGAGCAGCGTGGTGGGAGAAAAGGTAGCGTTGGCATTTGAGATGGCCGCTCGGCGCACGCTGCCGGTGGTTGCCCTGGTAACCGGCGGCGGGCCGCGCACCCAGGAAGGCGTGCTGGCGTTGATGCAAATGGCGAAGACGGTGGCGGCGGTCAATCAACTGCGGGAGGCTTCGACACCATTCATCGCGGTGCTGGCCAACCCGTCTACCGGCCAGGCCTACGCCAGTTTTGCCAATCTGGCGGACATTATCATCGCTGAACCGGGTTCAGTGGTCGGGTTGTCTTCGATCCGCACCATGATGGAAGCGACGGGCCGGCAGCTGCCGGCCGACGTGCACACCGCTGAGTATCACCTGAAGCGCGGGTTGCTGGACAATGTGGTGGACCGCGAACGGCTCCCCCAGCGCATCGGGCAACTGTTGAAGCTCCTCGGCGATCCGACGGCGTTGCGCCTGGGGCGACGGGCGTTATCGCGCCTGCAGGTGCCGGTGGCAGACGACACCGAGACGTGGGAATCGCTGGACGCCGCGACCCATGAAGAACGACCCGACTCGCTCTATTATATGCGGCACATACTCGAAGGCTTTTTCGAGATTTGCGGCGACCGGGTGAGTAGCGACGACCGCACGGTGGTCGGTGGCATCGGTCTACTGCGCAACAAGGCGGTGGTGGCAATCGGGCAACAGCGCAGCCATGCCCACGATACCGAAGGCGGTCACTACCACGTTCATCCCGACGGCTTGCGCAAGGCCCAGCGGCTAATCCGCCTGGCCGCGCGGTTTGGTTTGCCGCTGGTCTCGTTCATTGACTCGCAGGGGGCTGACCCGAGGCTGGAATCGGAAGAGCAGGGCATTGGCAACGCCATCGCCGGCAGCCTGTCAATGATGCTGCAGGTCGAAACACAAATAATCTCGGTCATCATCGGTGAGGCGGGCAATGAAGCGGCGCTGGCGATGGGTTTATCCGACCGCATCCTGATGCAGCAGTATGCAATCTATTCGCCAATTTCGCTGCATCACACGATACGCGGGCCCACTCGAGAGCGTTACCTGACACGGGAGGCGGCCGAGGCGCTGATGCTCACCGCGCGCGATTGCCAGGAACTCGGCATCATCGACCAAATCATACCCGAGCCCAGCGACGGGTCTCACAACGACCCACGCCAGGCCGCCGAAAGCATGGAACTGGCCATCTACAAACATTTGGCGGAAGCGAGCCGAATCTCAGCCAGCAAACTGGTCAAACAGCGCTATCGCAAGTTCCGCCAGATGGGTGAGCTGAACCCGTTTGCGCATGATGCCATTCAAAAAGAAGTCGAAGTGCTGTTGAGTATGCAACTGGTTGATGCCCGGGATGCGCGCGAGGCCCTGCCACCTGCGTACACCGAACCGTTAGCGCTGGAAGAGGGTTTGACGCGCGAGGCGTCTTGAACCGCGCCGCCGCCGGCGTGGTTGTGGCCGGCGGCGTATGGTTGCCTGGAGAATTGTTGCCCGGAGATTGGGGAATCGGTATCAGGCTTCGCGGCCCAGCGCTTTCAGGCTGCTGCGGAGCTGATCGGCCACGCTGGCATACTCGGCGGTAACGATTTCATCGACCAGCACGGTGGGCCGGCTGGTGTCGCGATAGGATCCGCGCAACGACATACTGCCCAGGAACGGAGTGTCGATGTCCTCGGCCAGCTTGCGTCCGGCGCCTTCGCCGAATATGTCGCCGGAATAGTTTTCGACGATGCCGACGATATTCAGGTTCAGCTTGCGGATCATATTGATGCAGCGTTTGGCGTCAATGATGGCCAGATCCTGGGGTGTGCTCACCACCACGAATCCATCCACCGGCAGCGTCTGCATTACCGTAAGTGGAGAGTCGGACGTGCCGGGCGGCAGGTCAACGATCAGATAGTCGAGCTCGCCCCAATCCGTCGCCTGCACAAACTGATTGATGGCGTTGTGGATCATCGGGCCGCGCCAGATGATGGCTTCGTCTTCATTCTCCTGGAAGAAGGCCATGGACACGACCTTGACGCCGTGGCCCGCAGCCGGAGTAATCTGGCCATCCTTGTAGTCGGGCTTATCGAGGATGCCCATTACGCGGGCGACATTAGGGCAGTCGATGTCTACGTCCAGCAGCCCTACTCGTTCACCCTGGGTCGCCAGCGTAGTGGCGAGGTTGCACGCCACGGTGGTCTTACCCACACCACCTTTACCGCTGTAGACGCCAATTGTGGTCCGGATGGAGGCGAACCGTTCGGTGATTTGTCGCTTCTGTTCGAATTGGCGCCGGATCTGCTGTAGGCGGGCGTTTTGCTGGGGGTTGGCCTGCTGTGGCGTTGCCATATCACTCCGTGTCTTGCCAGGGCGAGTTTGAGACTAGATACCCAGCATATTGCGAGCTTCCTCGCTAATCAAGTCGGGAGACCAGGGCGGGTCGAAGGTCAATTCGATGTTGACTTCCTCGACGCCATCTACGTCCTGGATGGCCCACTCCGCCTGCTGGGCGATATGCGGCCCCATTCCGCAACCGGGGAACGTCAATGTCATCTGGACGAAAACATCGTTGGCATCGCTGACCTGGACATCATAAACCAAGCCCAGATCTACCACGTTGACCGGGATTTCAGGGTCGTAAACGGTTCGGAGCGCCTCATAAACTTCGTCGGGATTCACCGTTGTGGGCATTGTGGCCTCCTTCGGCAGGGGTGATTGCCACCATTATAGGGGTTGCCCTGCCCTTTGTACAATTCGGGTTTTGACCGGTACGATTTGGGTATGGGTTGGCGCTCCGGAGCTTGGGCTAGTAGCCAAGCTCCGGAGCAGCGGGCCAAGTGTCGAATAGCGTCAACTGCTGGGGGCCGAGTCGCCTGACTTCCCGGTATGCGGAGCACCACCGGGGGATGCCTCGCGCGGCAGCATGGCCTTCGAAAACGGAGCCGTGGCCCCGGTATAGATGTTGCGACCAGAGCCAGGCGTGGAGCAATTCGTGGGCTACGATGCCTTCCACGCCCCGACGCCCGCAGCGTTGCAACCGAGGTCGCGATAGACCAATCAGCCAGGAGCCGTCGGGATAGCAGAAGCACCGTCCGCCGGTGGCCGATATGCGCTCCAGCACGATTGAGCCAGCCGGTATGGTCAGGTCATTCAAGCCGTGGCGGAGGGCAATGTCAGCAATCCAGTCCAGGTTGGTCAGGACAATGCCCTTTGGAGCCGGCCAGGTGGCCCCGGCCGGCATATCGCCACTGGTGAGATGAATCAGTCCGCCGGGTTTCAGTGCGCCGTGGGACGCGGGAACCCGGGCGAAATCAGCGATTCGTGGCTGCGGATTGGTCAACAACATAACACCCGCTATGGAGTGAGAATGATTTTCCCGGTGGTCGCCCGGCCGGCGAGCTGCCGATGCGCTTCGGGAGCGTCGGACAGCGCGAAGGTATGTTCCACCCGTAGCTTGAGCTGGCCGGACTGCACCCAGCCGAGCACGGCGCCGGCCCGTTTGTCCAGTTCTTCCCGGTTGGCAGTGTAGTCGCCCAGGCCGGGGCGGGTCAGGAATTTGGAACCGTTTCCCAGCACTCGCGGGTCAATGGGAGGCACGGGCCCGCTGGCCTGCCCGTACAGAACCATATAACCGCGCGGAGCCAAGGAGGCTACGCTTTGGTCAAAGGTGTCTTTACCCACTGCATCGAAGACGGCGTGCAGGCCGGCTCCGTCGGTGGCTTTGGCGACCTCTTCGGCAAAGTCCTGCTGGGTGTACAGGATGACCTGGTCGGCCCCGGCGCCGCGCGCCAGTTCCGCTTTGGCGTCGGTGGAGACGGTGGAGTAAACGTAGGCGCCCAGCATCTTGCACATCTGGATGAGCAGCAGCCCCACACCACCGGCCCCGGAATGGACCAGCACTCGGTCGCCGCGCTGTACGGGATAGGTGTCGTGGCACAGGTAGTGCGCGGTCATCCCCTGCAACATAACGGCGGCGCCATCGCGCGTTGACAGACCGTCGGGCATTTTGATCAACCGCCAGGCCGGCACGACCGCCTGCTCGGCGTAGGAGCCCGGAAAGCTGCAGTAGGCCACGTTGTCCCCGACCGCCACGTTGGTTACTCCGGCGCCAACCGACCTGACCACACCGGCGCCCTCAACCCCGGCGACCCACGGCAACCCGGGTGGGTTAACGCCCTCGCGGCTGTAAATGTCAGTGAAGTTCACCCCCACCGCCTGAATGTCGACCACCGCCTGTTCCGGGCCGGCAATCGGGTCGGGGAGGTCGACGTACTTCATCACGTCGGGGCCACCGTATTCGGTAATTTGCATAGCTTTCATCGCAACCTAGCCCTCCTGTTTCAATTCTGGTAACACCAGCACTTCCAACGCCAATGTGTCAACGCGTTGTTTTCGTTACTCCGGTAGGATAGCACAAGGTTGTTGGACTGCCGCAACGCCGCCGGGTCACCCAAACCGAAGGGGCGCAGAGCGCGGCCTTTCGATTGTCCCCATCATTTGGGCCTTGATTCGGAATGCAGATTTGTTCGCCGCCGGCTGCGTTGGTGCGGCGGCGAATATCCTGGGTTCCAGCCTACGCCGGAACGACGAACGCGCTGATAGTTGATAAACGATAGCATCGGCAGCCCAGGCGTCGCCAATCGAAAACCCGGCCCGATTCACCCGCCAGATAAATCGTAACTGTTCACGTTTGGGGGGAATTGGTTCAAAGAGGTTCGGGGATGGCTGGCGCGTGGGGTTGTGGTTATGTCATATAACGGGTATGGATTCGGAAATCGACCTGTCCACCGCTGACCGCGATGCGCTCATCGCCATCGTCATACGGCAGGAGGCCATCATAACCCGACAGCAGGCCATCATCGAGCGCCTGGAGAGGCGGATTGCTCAGCTGGAAGGGCGGGCCAAACCCAGTGGCGCCCGGGGGATGCCCGGTGTCAAACCCGAAGCCAGCCGGAAACCGGCCCAGCCCAAAGCGCCACGCCAGCCCCGGCCCCACGGCTTTGCCCGCCGTCGCATGACGCCCACCCGTCGGGTGGAGCATGTGGTGGACCACTGTCCCGACTGCGGAACGCTGTTGTCCGGTGGCTGGACCCAGCGCACGCGGGAGGTCATCGACCTGCCCCAGGTTCCGGCGGAAGTTACCGAGCACGTCTACATCGCCAGGGATTGCCCGGGGTGCCGACGCCGCTGCGTTCCCCCGGCGCAACTGGACGGTGTCGTGCTGGGCCAGCAGCGCCTGGGTATCAACCTGGTCAGTCTGATCGCCACGCTGCGGGAGGAGGCCCGACTGCCCATCGCCGTCATCCAGCGGTATCTGCGCACCGTCCATGGGCTAAGCCTCAGCCTGGGAGCAATCATGGCTGCGGTGCATCGCACTGCGCAAAAGGCCCAAGCCGCAGTGGACCGGATTCTGGCCCAAGTCCGCGCCAGCCCAGTGGTCCATGCCGACGAGACCGGCTGGCGTGAGGATGGCAACAACGGCTACGTGTGGACCTTCAGCACACCATCGGCGCGCTACTTCCTGCGGCGGGGTCGCAACAAGGAAGTGGTGGATGAAGCTCTGGGCGACACCTTCTCCGGCGTGCTGGTCAGCGATTTCTACGCCGCCTACCACCATTACGAGGGCCCCAAACAGCGCTGCTGGGTCCATCTGCTGCGGGACATCCACGACCTGCGAACCCTCTACCCCGATGACGCGCCACTGGCGCAGTGGGCCGACGCCGTCCACGAGATTTACGACCGGGCCAAAGCCAGCGCCCATCCCCAGACCAAGCGGCGACGCGCCGCCCAACTGGCCCTGGAACGGCAGCTGCTGACCATTTGCCAACCCTTCCTTCACGACCCCTCGGCAACCCAGGCCAAGCTATGCCGACGCATCGAGCGCCATATCAAAGAGCTCTTCGTCTTCGTGGCCGAACCGGAGGCGCCACCGGACAACAACGCCGCCGAACGCAGCCTGCGCCATCTGGTCGTCAGTCGCAAGATCAGCGGCGGCACCCGGTCGGAACGGGGCAGCAGCAGCAAGATGACCCTGGCTTCCCTCTTCGGCACCTGGCGCGCCCAAGGACTGAATCCCCTCGCCGCTTGCCGACAACTGCTCACTTCCCCGCAACTCTGAACAGTTACGATAAATCAGCCCGATTGCCGGTATAAGGGCCAAAATGCTATGATGACATTCCACGCCAGCGCCCGAGACGGCTCCTGAGCCGGAGGTAAACAGTTGACTAACGAACCTCAAATGTCGATCGCGGAAGCAGTCAACCTTTTCGTGAACCATCTCAAAGAAAGCAAGCAAGTACTGCAAGGACAGCAGGAGCTACTCAGGTTCCAATCGCGGGTCGGTCGGGACAATTTGATCTCGGAGTTGCACGCGATTGAAGTTGGCGACTACGCCAAATGGACCACCGAAAATATCGAGAATCCGGCCATCCGGCTGGATCCGGTGAAGAAGTTTTTGGCATTTGCGAACCGCCGCGGCTGGACTGAAATCAGCCTGGCCCGCTACGCTGCTGCGCCCCGCCGTAACCGAAAACGGGTCGGCTCCGGCGGTCAGCTAACCTCAGGGGCCGGCGGACCTACGGCACGTCTCAGCCAGGAACGCCATACTGAATTGCAGGCCGAGTTGCAGCGATTGCGCGATGAAGTGCCGCGGATTCGTGATGCCATCCGCCTGGCGCGAGCCGACGGAGACATCCGGGAGAACTCACCTCTGGACGCAGCCCGGGAGCAGCAGCAACTGGTCGAACGTCGCATTCGCCAGTTGGACAACGATCTGGCGCGGGTGGAAATCGTGGACGCTGCCAACGCCGACACTGAGAAAGTCAGCATTGGTTCTCGTGTAACGCTGCGCGACATGGACCAGCAGCAGGAACGCGTCTTTACGCTGGTAGACATCAGGGAAGCAGACGTTGCCGCCGGGAAAATTTCCACGGTGTCCCCAATTGGGCAAGCCATAATGGGCCGGTCCTCTGGCGAGGAGGTAACTATTGCCACCCCTCGCGGCTCGGTTCAGTACCGCATCGAGGGAATCGGCGGATAGCACGCTGGCAACGCGTTGGGGGCACTTGCCGCCAGCGTGTGGATGACCTAACCCAAATCCGCCACCACCTGGAGGATGGTCTCCGGGTCCGGTATTGTGCCTGGTTCGTAAGTTTCCCGGTAGCGGATCACGCCTTCACGGTCGACGATGATTACCGACCGCGTGCCGGCGCCGCGCTCTTCGTTCCAGAGGTCGTAAGCACTGGTAACCTGACCTTTGGGATGCCAGTCCGACAACTCGGGGTAAGGCAATCCACCCATTGAGGTGGTCCAGGCGCGATGAGCGGCTACGTGGTCGCAGCTGATGCCCAATACTTGGGCATTTTGCTCCTCGAACTGCGCGTTGAAGCGGCGGAACGAGGTTGCCTGATCCGTTCAACCACCGGTGAAGTCCAACACATGGAACGAGAGCACCACCACGTGGGTACCTAGATAGGTGCTCAGGGTAACATCCCCGTGGTAGGGTGATGACAGGGTGAAATCGGTTGCAATGTCGCCAATCTGGCCGGGCATTAGCTTCTCCTGGTATGGCCGGCCGGGCCATGCGTTGGGTTCGAGTTAGGCACATGGAACCAGCCGGTTTGGGATGCCATGATTATAGCGCAGTACCCGGTAGCCGGCGACCAGTGCAAAGTTGGTCTCCCACCGGGAAACCACGTGCATGCTATACTCGGCGACGCCGCTGCGTAGGGTTGGGTTGGTCAGGTGGATGTAGTATTTGACAGAGGCGTGTATTTACCGGGCCTGGACTTGTGGCTGGATGCGCTACGCAAGCAGGAATTATCGGTTATTTCCCACGCCCACTCGGACCACACGGCGCGGCATCGTCGCCCGGTGCTGACGCTTGGTACGGAACTGTTGCTCGGGGATTACCTGCGTCGGTCGGAGTCGATCACCTTGGACTATGGCGAGCCGCTGGAATTCCCCGCCTACACCATCTCGCTGCATCCGGCCGGGCACTGCCTCGGTTCAGCGCAAACGCTGGTGACGCAACGGTCCAGCGGTGAACGGCTGCTCTACACCGGTGATATTCGGGTGCAACCCTCGCCAATCAACGAACCGTTGGAAGTGGTGCCCTGTGACACGCTGGTAATCGAAAGCACCTACGGCCGGCCCGATTACGTTTTCCCGCCGCAGGAAGATACCGTCGCCAACGCGGTGCGCGTCATCGCCAAGTGGCTGGAACAGGGCGCGCTGCCGGTGGTGTTGGGATGGCGATTGGGCAAGGCGCAAGAGGCGCTGCACCATCTGCTGAAGGCCGGTTTCCGCGTCGCCTGTGAAGACGGCATCTACGACGTGGCGCGAAAGTACGAGGACGCTGGCGTATCCTTCCCCGGCCAATACCGCATTTTCGATGGCACGGCCAGCGCGGACGAGGTGCTGCTTTTCCCGCCCAGCCGGAAGAGCCGCGAGCACATCTCCAGCCACCGTCCCGACCACCGACCGGTGCGGTACCTGGAGATTACCGGCTGGGCCGTTGCGGCTGGCAGCCGCCCCTGGGGGAACGGCCGGCCAGGGGACGCCAGTCTCCCGTACAGCGACCACGCCGATTTCAACGACCTGCTGGGCTACGTCCAGGCAGTGCAGCCGCAACGAGTGTTTACCGTGTTCGGATTCCCGGACTTGGCCGAACGTCTGCGTCGGATGGGCTATGCCGCCACACATCTGGGCGCCAATGCGACCGACGCCGACCGCGCGTATCAGATGCCGTTGTTGTAACAAAAAGCCCCTCGCCGGTTGGCAGAGGGGCAATTGCCTGGTTGCTTTTGCGGTACTAGTCTGGCGTAGTGCCGACGGCAGGCAGGGCCTCGGCCTCATCAGCAGCCAGCATCCGGTTGACGGCGCTGAGATAGGCTTGGGCGCTGGCCACGATGATGTCCGTTGACGCGCTACGACCGGAGAATATCCTCCCGCCGTTTTCAATGCGCATGGTTACGGAACCAACCGAATCCAGGCCCTCGCTGACCGCCTGCACCTGGAAATCAGCCAGCGTGGTGGTGCATCCCACTACGCGGTCAATGGCGCGGCAAACTGCGTCAACCGGGCCGTTGCCGGTTGAAGCGTCCGTGTACGCTGCACCATCGGGGCCAATGACCCGCACCGTGGCCGTTGGAATGTCCTTGTCGCCGCTGGTGAAGTGTACCGTTTCCAACGAGTAGGTGATGGGTTCGGATGCCGTGCGATTTTCCTCGTCCATGAGGATTTCCAGATCACGGTCGGTAACCTCGTTCTTTTTGTCGGCCAGCTCAAGGAACCGCTGGTATACGCCGGTTACCTCTTCGCGATCCAGCGAATAACCCAGGGCCTCGAGGCGGGCCTGCAACCCGGCGCGGCCGCTGAGCTTGCCCAGCACCAACTGAACCTCAGGCGGTAGTCCGACGCGTTCGGGGCTCATCACTTCATAGGTGGAGCGGTCCTTTAGCACGCCATCCTGATGGATACCGGAGGCATGGCGGAAGGCGTTTTCACCAACGATGGCCTTGTTGGCCTGTACGCTCATGCCGGTGATGCGGCTCACCAAACGGCTGGTTGCATAGATTTGCGTGGTGTCGACGTTCAGTTCGACGCCAAACAGGTCTTTCCGCGTGTCCAGCGCCATGATGATTTCTTCCAGGGATGCGTTACCGGCACGCTCGCCGATGCCGTTGATGCACCCCTCGACCTGACGGGCACCGACTTCAATGGCAGCCAGGCTGTTGGAAACCGCGAGGCCGAGGTCGTTGTGGCAGTGGACGGACAGGGTAACGGCGTCGACGCCGGGCACGCTCCGCTGGATTTCCCGCAACGTGGTCTGGAAGTCCGAAGGAATGGCGTAACCCACCGTGTCGGCGATGTTGATGGTAACCGCGCCAGCTTTGATGACCTCTTCCAGCATCCGGTAGAGATAATCGGGGTTGGTTCGGGTGGCGTCCATGGGCGAGAATTCAACGTCGTCACAATAGGACTTGGCCCGGGACACCATTTCCACCGCCATGGTCATCACATCTTCGCGGTCTTTCCGCAACTGGTGCATCTGATGGATTTCCGAGGAGGACAGGAAGACATGAATGCGCGGCCGGCTGGCGTCTTTGATGGCATTCCACGCCGCATCGACGTCGCCGGCAACCGCGCGGGATAACGAACAGATGACAGGGCCCCGAACTTCCTGGGCAATGCGTTGCACTGCCTGGAAATCGCCGGGTGAGCTGGCAGCGAAACCGGCCTCGATGATGTCAACTTTCAGGCGCGACAGCTGGCGTGCGATTTGCAGCTTTTCGTCAACCGTCATACCGATGCCGGCTGACTGTTCGCCATCGCGGAGCGTCGTGTCCAAAAACTTTACTTGTGTGGTCATAATAGTTCCTTTCCCTCCGAAAGGTCTTGGCGTGCCCTCTGTGGGGCCAGGATTAATTACCCGTTACGGACGGGCAGGCAGGGAAAGGCCGGGCAGGCACACGCAGTCCACCGCATCCAGCCCTGCCAGGACCAGACTGCGATGGTGAACTGCTCTAAACAGCACCTCCATGCCCATAGGTCACCTCCTCCGGTTACCTTTGTGGAGGGTTTGCCCCACCCGGATTGCCCGAATTGGGGAGTTCACCCTCACCTTAACCTTATCCCAACAAAGAAGAAGGAACGATTGGTTAATGGGCAATTGGTTATTCGATTTCGCGGGGGTTCAGCCACGGCATAATTTCGCGCAGGCCGCGCCCCACTTCGTGAATTCGGCTGGTGCGCGCTTCCTGGCGCAGGCGCAGAAAGTTGTGCCGGCCTTCGTCGCATTCCGCCATCCACTCCCTGGCGAACGACCCGCTCTGGATGTCGTCCAGCACGTTGTTCATATTGGTGCGCACGTTTTCATCGATGACGCGGGTGCCACGGGTCAAATCGCCGTACTCCGCAGTGTCGCTGACCGAGTAGCGCATATAGTTGAAGCCGCCCTGCTGGATCAGGTCAACGATCATCTTGAGTTCGTGGAGGCACTCGAAGTAGGCGATTTCCGGCGGATAGCCGCGTTCCACCAGCGTTTCGAAAGCCATGTTGATGAGGGCGGTTACACCGCCGCACAGCACGGATTGTTCGCCGAACAGGTCGCTTTCGGTTTCGTCCTTGAAGGTAGTTTCCAGCACCCCGGCTTTGGCGCAACCGATGCCGGCAGCATAGGCCAGGCCGGTCTCCTTGGCGTTGCCGGTAGCATCCTGATGGATTGCCAGCAAGCACGGCACACCGATTCCTTCCTGCACAAAGTGCTCGCGCATCCGGTGGCCGGGAGCCTTGGGAGCAATCATCAGCACGTCCACCGACGGGGGCGGCACCACAAACTCGTAATGAATGGTGAAGCCGTGGGCGAACATCAGCGCCATGCCGGGCGTCAGGTTGGGCTCTATCTCATCCCGGTAAACGTCTTTCTGCACATGGTCGGGGATGGCGACCATAATCACGTCGGCGGCTTTGGTAACGTCAACCACGCTGCCGACTTCCAGGCCGGCATTGCGGGCAACCTCCCTGCTGGCGCTGCCTTCGTAGAGACCGACCATCACCTTGACGCCGCTGTCGTGGAGGTTCAGCGCGTGGGCGTGTCCCTGGCTGCCATAGCCAATCATGCCCACGGTTTTGCCGTCGAGATATGACAGGTTAGCGTCCTTTTCCGTATAAATGTTAACCATTCTTGTTCGTCCTTTGATTCGTGCGGTGCGGTTATTCCATTTTGGAGAACTGGCCGGCTAGACCCCTTCGTAGTGGCCGGGCTGGAACCGTGCGGCTCCGGCGGAGGCAAGGCCGTTACGACTCAGATGTTCAAAGTCGGCGCCCACGTCGTCGCTAACTCGTCCTTCGGCTTTGCCGCGAACCATGGCCACGCGTCCGGTGCGCATCAGTTCCAGGATTCCAAAGGGACGCAGCAGATCGTAGAGGGCATCAATTTTATCTTCCTCCCCGGTGGTTTCGATGACCAGGGAGCGGGCGCCCACGTCCACGACTTTGGCCCGGAAAAGGTTGGCGATTTCCAGGATTTCACTGCGGTTGGAGGGCGTCGACCGGACCTTGATGAGCGCCAGTTCACGCGCCACCACGTCTTCGCCGGAGATATTGGAAACCCGGACCACGTCGACGAGTTTATCCAGCTGCCGGGTGGCCTGTTCCACGGTGTACTGATCGCCGGTTACGACGAAGGTGAGGCGGGACAGGCCCTTCTGTTCGCTCGCTCCCACCGCCAGGCTGGCGATGTTGAAGCCGCGGCGGCGGAACAGGCTGGCGAGACGAGTGAGGACACCGGGCCGGTCCTGCACCAGCGCAATGATAGTGTGCTGATTGCTATGCTGATTCAACGCCCACCCCCTGAACGTCGGGTTCTTCCAGCATTTCGTGGACCGATTCACCGGCGGGGATCATCGGGAACACGAACTCGTCCTCTTTGACGATGAAGTCAACAACCACCGGCCCCGGAGTCTCCATTGCTTCCTGTATGGCGCCGGAAACTTCGTCAAGTTTGGTGACACGCATACCGCGGATGCCGTAGGCCTCGGCCAGTTTTACAAAGTCGGGGTTGCCTTTATAGATGGTGGCGAAAAAGTCCTTTTCGTAGAAGAAATCCTGCCACTGGCGCACCATGCCCAGTGAGCCGTTATTGAGGATGGCAAACTTGACGTCGATGTTGTTCTCCACCGCAGTGGCCAGGTCGCAAAGCGTCATCTGGAACCCGCCGTCGCCAGCGATAGACCAAACCGTCTTGTCGGGCCGGCCCACCTTTGCGCCCAGCGCGGCCGGAACCTCGAAACCCATCGCCCCACTGCCACCTGAGGTAATCAGCGAGTTGGGATTGCGATAGCCGTAGTGCTGGGCCGCCCACATCTGATGCTGACCAACTCCGGTTACAATGATTGAGTCGCCGCCGGTAACGTCGGACAGTTCCTTCAACACCCGTTGTGGCAACAACTGATCGGACTCGCGGATGAACAGCGATGGATGCCCGGCACGCAGTTCGTCGGTTTCCTTGATCCAGTCCAAGTGGACGGTGGAGTCCACCATTGGGATGAGGGCGCGGAGCGTAGCCTTGAGGTCGCCCAACACCGGCGCGTCGGCGATGACGTTTTTGTTGAACTCCGACGCGTCAACGTCGCAGTGGATGATTTTGGCATCCGGCGCAAAGGCGCTGATGCGGCCGGTAACGCGGTCGTCGAAGCGGGCGCCCAGGGAAATCACCAAGTCGGAGCGGTCGATGGCCAGGCTGGCATACGCCATGCCGTGCATCCCGGGCATTCCGAGGTTGAGCACGTGGTCGGTGGGCAGCGAACTGATACCCAACAGTGTGGTGATAACCGGGATTTGCGCCTTCTCGGCCAAATCGCGCAGCTCATCCCACGCTCGGGAGATCAACACGCCGTGGCCGGCCATGATGATTGGCCGCTGAGCCTCGTTAATCAGACGGGCGGCCGCCAGCACCTGCTTCGGGTCGGGGTCGCCGGGAGGGTTGTATCCGGGCAGATCGACTTTCTCCGGCCATTGGAACTCGATGGTTTCACCGGCGAGAACGTCTTTGGGTATGTCAATCAGGACCGGGCCCGGTCGCCCGGTGCGGGCGATATAGAACGCTTCTTTGATGGCCGGCGCGATGTCGCGAACATCAAGCACAAGATAGTTGTGCTTGGTTACCGGCAGGGTGATGCCGGTGATGTCGGTTTCCTGGAATGCGTCGCGGCCGATTGCCGCCCTGGGAACCTGACCGGTGATGCACACGATGGGTACTGAATCCATTTGCGCCGAGGCGAGGCCGGTTACCAGGTTGGTTGCGCCGGGCCCCGAAGTGGCGGAGCATACGCCCACCTTGCCGGTGGCGCGGGCGTATCCGTCCGCAGCCATCGCGGCGGCCTGTTCGTGGCGTACCAGGATGTGGCGCAGGTTGGCGTAGCCGGAGAGGGCGCCGTAAAACGGCAATACAGCCCCGCCGGGCAGCCCAAAAATTGTGTCCACACCTTCTCGCAGAAGGCTTTCGCAAACAATTTGCGCGCCGGTTAGTTCCATCGTCAGTTTCTCCTGCGTCAGTTTCTCTTGCTGATAATCCGGTTGCCTGTGTAGTCGGGACAAAAATAAACCCCGACCCCGAAGGGACGGGTTACAGGGCCCGCGGTACCACCCTTCTTTTCCCCGTGGCGTTGGTTGCCACTGGGAACGCTTTGTACACGGCCTTTATCGGGGCTGATCCGCCTGCCCTACACACGTTGCTGACAATAGATGTCAACAACGGTTCAACCAGGTCGCTCCGGGGCGAGTTCAGGATTCACGGTCACCGACTTACACCACGCGCCGGCTCTCTACAGACCTGTATTCCTTACTACTCCCCATCAATGCGGAAAGAACGCACAATATGGTACCATTCGGGCCGATTAGTGTCAATCACGATTGGATTCGAAACACGAGGGACCGGGCCAGAGGCGCGTTTGGTGCGCCCATGTTGGCGCCGCGCACTCTGCATCCGCAAGATGCCGGGATGACGTATGTTAATATTAGGGTAACTGCAAATTTCCGGCCACCACGACAATCGTGTAATGCCTGGAACACTGCCGGGAACAGCACCCATGCCAGTCTACGAAATTCCGTTAGCCCTCACCTACGATGACGTCCTGCTGCAACCCAGGTTTTCCACGGTGCGCAGCCGTCGGGACGTGGACACGAGCGCTTGTAACACAGCAACTGTTTCCAATGCAGCTAATGGTTGGGTTCAGTGTCGTACCGTGAACGAGGGTTTACATCCCGTGATGGTCGCGGGAGTGAATGCTCCGTGTCTGACGGGCACGCGCTATGACTATCTGCAAATGTCGTCTGCTTTGTTGGTGACGGACGCAGGTGGAAGGTATGCGGGTGCGGCTTCCAAAGCGGCCGATACCGTTCTGTGTAAAGGTCCCTAAATTTGTCCCGGGCCGAAACGTGAGCATGATGACGGATGAGATCAAAGCGCGAGCTTTGTTGGCTTCTCCAGTGGGATGTGCGTTGCTTTTGGATATATCGCACAATTCGCACCTGCCACTGGAGTATTTTGCCGATCCGATGATCAGTTTCTGGCTGCTTTCGTGCGCCGTCGACTGGTCCGATATTCGTAGCGAGTTGAATGCCCGGGAGCTGGCGTTGGAACACGCTCAGGACCATGCCGATCTGGCGCGGAGGATCGTCGAAAACCCCGCGTTCGCGTGGTGGTACGATCCGGTTGACGTGGAGACCCAGGTGTGGACGTCGCCTCAAATGCCGGGTGAGCGTCTGATGTATCCGGAAAGGATGGAAACGTTCGATCCGGAGTCCTGGCGATACCCGTATTCTGTCGGGTCTGTGCCCGATACTTTGGGTCAGGGCACCTCAACTTTCAGGGGCGGAACTACATCTGAAGTGATGGCTTATGCCATCTATTCTGCCGACCACGTTGCGGGATTTCCGTTGGCGGCGTGGCGGCTCGAGTTCCAACATGAGGTGAGGGTTTGGGAGATCAACCATCCTTCGGACTGGCATCGGCTGTGTTTGCAGTATCCGGGCCGGGCGCGGGATGGTAGGTTGGTCCCGGACTGGAGGTCCGTCGCCGTTGACTGGGACAGCATCCATCTGTCATTGGGAGGTGTGCTCTCCTGCGACCAGGCTCGATATGACCAAGATGGCGAGTGGTCGATGATGAAGTTTTGGCATACGGAAGAGACAAAGTGGTTGCGCAAACTGAACATTACCGGCCAGCAGATGGTGGATTTCCAGCGCGAACCCCACAAGGTGAACCTCCCCCGGTATCCGTATCGGGGCGCCCAACTGCGTTGACGTCGCGTCATCGACGGCCGACTCTGCGGGCGAGTGAAGCCATGGTTGCCCTGCGCCTGGAGTTCGCCGAACGGCGGCGGGTCGCGTTGAATCGGGACCCCACGACGTGGGCTGAATTTTGGCCGGCCCAACACTGCCGGTTCGTTGAATTCAGCGCGGTCGCACGGTCTATTGTGGCGGGCGCTTATGCTAGAATTACTGCCACCTGTCGCGCTGACTGCGGATTGAGGAGAATCGACCTTGTCGGAACGGATTTTCATCGGGGTTGCCTGGCCCTACGCCAATGGCCCGCTGCACATGGGCCATATTGCCGGCTGCTATCTGGCCGCCGATATATTCGCCCGCTACCACCGGATGAAAGGCAATGAAGTCCTTATGGTATCCGGTTCCGATGCCCACGGCACGCCGATTACCATCCGCGCTGATCAGGAGAATATCGAGCCTCAGGAAGTGCTGGACCGGTTCCACACCCAGTTCCTGGATACCTGGCAGCGCCTGGGCATCACATTCGACCTGTTCACCACCACGCATACCGAAAACCACCAGCGCGTCGTGCAGGATTTTTTCACCCGTCTGCAAGAGTTGGGTTATATCTATCCCGATACCATGCTGTTGGCGCACTGCGTGGGCTGCGTGCGGTTCCTGCCCGACCGCTACGTAGAGGGCGCCTGCCCGCACTGCCAGAATCCGCGCGCCCGCGGCGACCAGTGCGATAACTGCGGCCATACCCTAGACCCGATAGATCTGGTTGAGCCACGGTGCAGCATTTGCGGAGAGACGCCGGACTTCCGAGATTCCGAGCACTTCTTTCTGCGGCTGTCCGCCTTCCAGGAGCCGCTGCTGGAGTGGGTTGCCAAGCACCCGCACTGGCGGCCCAACGTCGCCAACTCGACCCGAGGGTTCCTGCAAGGCGGCCTCAAAGACCGCGCCATCACCCGCGACCTCACCTGGGGTGTGCCGGTGCCGTTGGACGGTTACGAAGACAAACGCATCTACGTCTGGTTCGAGGCGGTCATCGGCTACCTGTCCGCCGCCATTGAGTGGGCCGAACGCAGCGGCAAATCCGACCGGTGGGAAGACTTCTGGAAGGATCCGGACACCCGCTCGTACTACTTCATCGGCAAGGACAACATCCCCTTCCACAGCATCATCTGGCCGGCGATGCTGATGGGTTACGGCGGGCTGAACCTGCCCTACGACGTACCGGCCAATGAATTCCTGAGTCTGGAGAACCGCAAATTTTCCACCAGCCAAAACTGGGCAGTCTGGGTACCTGACTACCTGGATCGCTATGACCCCGACCCGTTGCGCTACCTGTTGTCCATCAATATGCCGGAGACCGGAGACACCGATTTCAGTTGGGCAGAGTTTGTGAGGCGGAACAACGATGAACTGGTGGCAACCTACGGCAACCTGGTGAACCGGGTGCTGCGGTTCACTTACCGCAACTTCGACGGCCAGGTTCCGGTGGAAGCTGCCCCGGCTGGCGAACCGGAAGCGGCGATCCTGGAGTCGGCGCGGCGCGCGATGGCCGCGGTCGAGGACAGCCTGAATCACACCCACTTCCGCGCCGGCATCTCCCACGCCTTTGCACTGGCGCAGGAGACCAACCGCTATCTGGACACGCGCGCGCCGTGGTTGGCAATCAAAACTGACCGGGCCGACGCCGCCCGTTCCCTGACCGCAGCCATCAAAGTTCTCAACGCCCTGAAAGTCATGCTGATGCCGTATCTGCCGTTCAGCGGCCAGAAGCTGCACGAATTCCTGGGTTTGGACGGCGACGTGTCCGCTGAATCCTGGGACTGCGACGCCCTTTTCGCCGCCATCCAACCGGGAAACCTGCTGCGGGATCCCGCCGCGCTCTACACCAAACTGGACACCCAGGTCGCCGAGGAAGAAAGCAACCAACTGGGTGTCCCAGCCTAATCATCGGGTACCACGTCGTGCAGCTTGGGCCGGATTTGCAAACCGTTGCCATTTACGCTCCGGTAGTCGGCCAGTTGGTCAAAGTCGAAGCACGGCTGCGTGGCGTTTGCCAGACCGACATCGCCGACCTGAACCCGCTGCTCGACTATGCCCTCAGTTCCGGGGGCAAGCGAGTACGGCCGGCGTTAACGCTGTTGGCGGCCGAGTTCCGCGAACACGAACGGGAACGCTCGTTGATCATGGCATCGGCGGTGGAACTGCTGCATCTTGCCACGCTCATTCACGACGACACGGTGGACAACGCCGGGATGCGCCGGGGTAAACCGACCATCAACAAGCTGTACGGCAACCACGTGGCGGTACTGTTGGGGGACTACCTGTTCGCCACGTCGGCCACTTTCGTTTGCGATACTGGCGTGGTGCGGGTCATTCGGCGGTTCTCCGAAACCATCATGGAGCTGGCCAGCGGCCAACTCATCGAGTTCTTCACCACGTTCGACCCAACCAAAGCCCGCAAACTGTACAACGAACGCATTTACCGCAAGACGGCCTCGCTGTTTTGCACATCTGCGGAGTCGGGCGCCATCCTGAGCGACGCGCCGGAACACGAGGTGAAAGCGCTGCGGCAGTACGGGTACAACATCGGCATGGCATTCCAGATTGTGGACGACCTGCTGGACGTGCAGGGCGATGCCTCAGAAATCGGCAAACCGGTTGGCAACGACCTGCTGCAAGGCGTGTTGACGCTGCCGGCCATCATGCTGATGGAACGCTACCCCAACGACCATCCCATCGACGCCCTGTTTGCCGCCATAAAATCGGACCAGGGGAACGTAACTGAGCTGCTGGACCGCTCCATCGGCATGATTACCGACTCGAACATCATCCCGGACTGCTTTACTGTAATTCGCGAATACTGCTCCTCGGCGTCTGAAGCGCTGGCCGTTTTACCCGATTGCCCACCCCGGCGTTCGTTGTCGGACATGGTGGATTTTATTCGTGAGCGCTCCCGTTAAACGCCCTGACGCCAGACCACCTGGCCATTGACCACGGTCAACACCGACCGTACCAGAGGCAGTTCTCCGGGTGGCGTGGACGTCGGGTCTGGCGCCACGACGACAAGATCAGCGGGCTTGCCGACCGCGATCCACCCGTTGCCGGTATGCAGCCGGAGCGCATCCTGAACCGACGGGACGGGCTGGCCGCCCAACGGGAAACCTTCGGCTGACCGTCGGGACACCGCGCCGGCGATGCTGGCCCACGGGTTTGGCTCAATCACCGGCGCATCCGAACCCAATAACAACGGAACTCCCCGGGCCAGCAACGCCCCAGCCGGGTACAGGTCCGGCAACAAATCTTCGGGTACAGTGCATCGGTAACGCTCTCCGTCGTAGTGCAGGAACCCGGTGTTTAGCGCCACCGTTGCGCCCGATTGGGCCACCAACTCGGCCACGTCCGGAGGGCACTCGGCGCAATGTTCGATGCGATCACTCCCTGGAACCGCTGACGGTTTGGCGTCGATCAGGGCCATGGCGGCGGCCACCACTGCATCCCGCTCAACCGCATGGATAGCGACCGGGTAACCCATCGCGTGGGCGCTGCGCACCATTTTCGATAATTCGTTGGGATCAGGATGCAACGCTCCCCCCGAAGCGGTGAGCATTATTTTGGCGTGACCCACCGCGAGCATACCGCCGTGAATCGCATCGCCGTAACGCAAGCCAGAGCTATGCACCTCGTCGATTCTGGCATGACCAACCATCATGGTCACGCGCAGCGGCAAACGGCCATCGGCGACGGCATCGCTGAACGCCTGCCATCGGGCGATACCGTTTTGGGCGCCAGCATCAGTTACCCCGGTAATGCCGTAGTGCAGCAGGCGTTGGCTCAATTGCCATAGGGCGGTTCCCAACGCAGCGTCATCCCGACGCACACCGCCTGGGTCGCCAGGCGCCAACAGCCAATCCGCCATGTCCAGCAGCAGGCCCGTGGGTTGCCCGTCGTCGGCGCGCACGATGGTTCCACCTGGCGGGTCGGGCGTGCGCCGGTCGATGCCAAGGGCATCCAGGCCGGCCGAGTTCAACACACAGGCGTGGCCAGACCGGTGTTCGACACGCACGAGCAGTTCAGCAGATACGGCATCCAGGTCGCGGCGAGTCAGGTGCCGGCCGAGTCCGCCGGGTGAGTCGTCGTAGCCGTAACCCCGTATCCAACCCCATCCGGTAGATGGGATGGCAGCGCGGAGGGCGGCAATCACCGCGTCCACGTTGGGCGTTGTGGCCGGTCGGCAATCCACTTGCACGGCCCTCGATGCCTGAGCGAACAGGTGGCAATGGGCGTCAACGATGCCTGGTATGACGGCGCGCTGCCCGCAATCTATCACGGTGGTTCCGGGCTCGATGAGCGGCGCGATGTCGGCAAAACGACCCACGGCAGCGATGCGGCCCGCGCTCACCGCGACTGCATCGTGTGGTCTGCTGCCACCGCCGGCCGTTGCATACACCACGCCGTTGCGGAGCGCCATGTCAATCGAAGTCAATTCGTCATCCTCTCACGCGTACCCACTTTTCACGCGTACCCACTTTGTCATTGCGAGCGTAGCGTGGCAATCTCGTCGCCGCAGCAACGGCAGTTCGCCGACGTGTGCTCAACCTCATCGAGATTGCCACGTCATCGAGATTGCCACGTCGCTATGCTCCTCGCAATGACAGATTGAAGTGGGGATGCGTAAGGTCCATCCTGCCCCTGTGGATCTGACACGCCCGGCGGGGAAGTAACAATAACCTGCGGTGCTATAATCCCAACCGTGAGCGTTAGGCTTCATCATCTACAATTCATGATCGTCGACAATTCATGATGGTCAGCAATTCATTATCGTTGGGAAACCGTAATCGTGGGCAGGAGGGATACAATGCCGGAACTGGAAATACTCATGGGCGGTTATAGCATAAACACTGACCAGACTCGCCTGGGTTTGTGTACCGTAACGCTGATTCGCGGCGACGTGCTGTCTATAGTTGATGTGGCCCACTTCGGCCGACGCAACCTGCTGGTGGATTCGTTAGCCGCCCAGGGCATTGCCACGGACGACATTGGTAGGGTTATCCTGACGCATTCCCACTGGGATCACTCGCAAAATACCGACCTGTTTCCCAACGCGGAAATCGTGGTCCATGCCGACGAGATAGAGTATAGCCGCAACCCGCGGCCCGGCGACCTGGCCACCGCCCGCTATTTTGCCGACACCCTGTTGCAGCAAAACGTGCGACAGGTTCGCGGCGAGACTGAACTCGAGCCCGGCGTTCGCCTGATCGAAACTCCGGGCCACACGCGCGGCCACATCAGTGTGGTTGTTGAAACCGCTTCCGGCACGGTCTGCGTGGGCGGCGATGCGATGTCGGACGCTGGCGCCGTCGGACGCGGCACGCCGGCAATCATCTTCTGGAGCGAGGCCGACGCTCGCGAGAGTGTCCAAAAGATTATTGCAGCAGCCAATACCATCTACCCCGGCCACGACCGTCCCTTCCAGATTGGCGCCGACGGTTCTATCACCTATCTGGGTGATTCGCCTACGCTGGAGATCAGCGGCGTGCTCCATTACGCCAGCGGGGCGGTGACGGTCAACCTGGGCCGGGCCGCACACCCCGGCACTACGGTTATGCCCAGCGCCATCGACTACCAGGGCGGCGGAGCCAGTCATCCGGGGCAATGCTGAGCGTCCGCGGCGCAGCGGGCAACGGGCCACATAGTTCATGCGCGCCGTAATATTCGACTGGGACCTTACCCTCTGGAATAGCTGGGACATACACCTCCGGTTGATGGAACGCACCGGCTTTGATTTGGGCATAATTCCGCCGGGCGCCGAGGCGGTGGCTGCCGAATTCCACCGACCCTTCCATCAGCACCTGCTCTGGTTCTTTGGTAGCGCACCGAATTCCCAGGGTGAACTGGACACTATTCTTTCTGCCTACCTGCGGCATTACCACGCCATCGTGGGGCACCGCAACTATCTATATCCCGGAGTGGCCTCGCTGCTGGGCGCGTTGCGCCGGCGGGGCATCCGCATCGGTATTTTGTCTGACAAGATTCCCGAATTCGGGGAGGCCGAGTTGCGGCAATCGGGCCTGGCTGACCTGGTGGAATACACGTCGTTCAAAACCGACCGCCGGCCGTTCAAGCCCGACCCGACCGGTCTATTTCACGTGCTGGAAGGTCTGGGAGTTGAGGCGGCTGACACCATGTACGTTGGCGACGCCCCGCAGGACATCGCCTGCGCCCGCGACGCCGGCGTCCGGTCTGCTGCCGCAATGTGGGCCACCATTGATGCCGACGCCATTATTGCGCAACAGCCGGCGCACCGTCTGCATCGCCCGCACCAGGTGATGGCGGTGGTGGCCGAGATTAACAATTACGATGGCGGCTTCGGCGGCTCCAACCCCTGGCTGCGCCACCTGCCCTGGCCTTGGCGACCCGATGCGGATGACCCGTTGGGCGACCAGGATGCTGCCGTTGCCGCATCCGAAACGCCGACCAATACGGAACCCGACGCGAGCTGGCAATACTGGCCGTTGGCGGCTCGCTGGCGCGGGCGTACCGGCGAGTTGGCCTTGCCAGCAGACGTGGCCAACCCGGTGGCGCCGTTGTCGCTGAACAACGCTGACAACCGATTTATGCGTTAGGCAAGTTCCGCGCCTCGCCGCACCAACGACCGGCGGTGCATTACCACGCTTTGGGCGGTTACTGAGGTTTGCCGGCGACCGGGTGCGGCGCAACCATCGCCGCTTCGTGTTGCTCGTCGGCGTGGTAAGAGGACCGCACCAGCGGGCCGGCTGCAACGTGCTTGAACCCCATCGCTTCTCCGGCCAACCGGATTTCTGCAAATTCATCCGGGGTGTAGAAGCGGTCGATGGCGATGTGTTTGAGCGACGGCCTCAAGTACTGTCCGACGGTGAGCAGGTCGCAGTCGACGCTCCTCAGGTCCTTCATGGTTTGCAGCAGTTCGTCTAACGTTTCACCCATGCCCACGATGATGCCAGACTTGGTAACCGTGTTAGGGTCAATGGCCTTGGCCTGCCGGAATAGTTCCAGAGTCTGATGATAGTCGCCTTTGGGCCGTACCCGGTGAAACACGCGTTCCACCGATTCAATGTTGTGGTTGAGCACGTGGGGTCGCGCGGCAACCACCGTGGCGAGTGCGTCCCAGTTGCCCTGGAAATCGGGGATCAGCACTTCCACCTTGCATCCGGGTACGCCGGCCTGCACCTGTTTGATACAGGCTGCGAATACGCTGGCGCCGCCGTCCGGAAGGTCATCCCGGTTTACTGACGTGATGACGCAATACTTCAGCTCCATGCGCTTGACGGTCGCCGCCAGACGGAAGGGTTCGCCGAAGTCGACGGCGCCGGGCCGGCCGGTGGTGACGGCGCAATAGGCGCAGGCGCGGGTGCAAATGTCGCCCAGGATCATGAAGGTGGCCGCCGACCGTTCCCAGCACTCCCCGATATTGGGGCAGTGCGCTTCCTCGCAGACCGTGTGCAATTGACTCTCGCGCATCAATTGCTTCAACTCGATGTAGCGCGGGCCCCCGGGCATTTTGACCTTTAGCCAATCGGGCAGGCGGGGCCGCAGCACTTCAGATGCAGCGTTGGCCGGGGTGTCGTTTGCGGTTTGACGCCCAGCGTCGTCGGTCATCGTGGCCTCCGGTTACAGCATCTGCACGAAGCGTGGTTTGACCCGACACTTTTCGGCAGTAATGATGGCGTCAATCTCGTGAACGGCGGCGTTCAGTTGGCCGTCCCGGTTGACGACCCGGTAGTCAAACTCGCCAATTCGGTCCAACTCTACGGTCGCCGCTTGCAAACGCCGTTGCATTTCTGTTTCGTCTTCGGTGCCACGGGCCGCAAGCCGGTTGCGCAACTCGTCCAGAGTCGCCGGCATCACAAAGATGGTCAGCGCGTCCGGAGCGATGCCGCGAATCGTTGCCGCACCCTGCACGTCGATTTCAAGGATAACATCTTTGCCGGCGATGAGTGGGTCACGCACCTGCCAGCGTGGGACTCCGTACCAGCGGTCGTACACCTGGGCGCTTTCCAGCAACTCGTCGCGCTCGCGCATCCGCAGGAAGTCAGCGACATCCAGGAAAATATAATCCTCGCCGTCCGTTTCGCCCGGGCGCATCGGTCTGGTGGTGGCGGTAACCGCAAAGTGCCAGGGCCGTTCCAGTTTGCGCAGGGCGGTCATCAGCGTACCCTTGCCCGATGCGGATGGACCCGATATGACCACCAGCATTGGCGCAGCGGAGCTGGCCGCCGGCAACTCAGCTTTCACTGTCATCGGATGGATGGGAAGCGCTATTGCCGTTGTTGCGGCGGTCAATACGCTCGATGGATTCCAGAAAGCGGGTCATCATGGTATCGAACATCCGCTCCATTCGGGCGGCATCTTCGGTCCGCCGGGCAATGTCCTCTTCCCGTTGTTTTTCCAGCATAGCCATCCACTGCCGATGTTCCTCTTCGTGCTGGCGTCGCTGTTGCATGGTGAAAAACATTTCAAGCGCTCCTACGAAAGCAAATGCGGCAAGCACCGCCGCCGTATTCACGATAGAATCGGACAGTATTTCCGGAACTTCACACTCCCAGATTAAGTATACCGCTATCGTTGCCGTCAACGTACCGACGGCGAGCAGGGCCGCCGTTAGTAGATATAACAACCCGGCTTTGGTCAAACTGCCTCGTCCCGTCTACTGCGCTGCCGCCGTCCATTCGGGCGGTTCCGTTTACTAATAGACGATGCCTGACTTTCAATTATGCGTACTCGTAGCCGTCGGCACGGCGCAGCAGGGTCAGATGCCGGTAGTCAACGTCCATTTTCGTGCCGCAGTTTTTGCTGAATCGGAACCTGCCGGTTTTCCTGATGGTGAGACGGCCAACGTGTCGGCCGGTATTTCGGCCCGCGCAATGTCGCCGGACTGAAAACCATAAACGCGCTTGCCGCTTTTGGCGTTCTCTTTTCTGGGAAAGCCATACTTGTCTATCTTTTTCATCTGGCGGCGGCCTATCGGATAGCCATGGTTTCTGGCCCGGATCGGGACAGGCCGGCCGGCATGGATTTTCAGCCCTTCGGGAGTGGATTCACCGACACAAGCAGCATCAGCCCAATGCGATTTGTTCAAGCCCATTCTGGTGCGGTTGAACTTGGTGCGTCCTCCCGTGCTTACTTCAACGGGCAAGCCGTGGTCACCGAGTGTGTCGCGGATTTTGTAACGGGTTGCATTGACGGCGGCGGTGTCTTTCAGGGGTATTCGGGCCTGAGCCTGTACTGCGGGATGTCCGTATTCCTCGGCGGTTTGGTTCCCCTTGGCCTGGTTGCAGTCGTGGCAGGACAGGGCCAGATTGCTAATCCGGTCGCTGCCGCCCCTGGACTTGGGAACGATATGCTCTACTTCCGGGGGAACGTCTTTCGCTTTGCAGTAGGCGCAGGTGCGCTGCCACTTCTCCAGCAGGTACTCGCGGACTTCGTAGCCCAGGAGCGTCCCTTGCTGGTACTCCACGCCGGAGATTTCAGGGTTCTGCATTTTTTGAGTGTCGAACCGCACCGTTTCCACGCTGATGGCTGATACGGGAGCGACTTTGTGCAGTCGCCTTACCCAAGTGTCAATGTTATGCACACGGCTCATCAGCGATGGCGGCAGCCAGCCTTGCGGACGGCAACGATTGTTGAAACGGGCCGGCCGGTAGCGGGTCTTGCGGCTGCGGCGGCCTCGGCGTATGGCGCGGCGCTTATCTAATCGTTCCTTGACATTTAGCCCTCTGTGTGTCAATTCTGCCGCCCAAACCAGTTCGCCGGTGGCGTCGTTAATCATTGCCAAGCCGGTGGTGCGGCTGCCCGGGTCAATCTTGACGCGCAGTCCGGATGCCTCTGCCGGATGCTCCGGTTCGGGAGCGGGGGACTTGAGAATGACGGTGAAGGGATAGCGCCGCCAGACGGCGGCCTGGCCGTCGAACAGCAGACGCCGCGCCACTGCCGGATGCACCGGAGCTTGGGGCGATTTGTTCGTGTCAATGACGGAAACGGAGTTCATAAAATGTCTCCTGATGCCAACGAATTGGCAAAAGGGTAATGTTCACCTCGCCAATGTTATCCGGTGGTTTATTTGCGGCAGACACTGCGTATTCCCTAATAACACTGTTTAATCTGCCGCCGCAGAGCGCGGGACTGGTGAAGCATCCCGCGGTGCCTATTGTTATATTCACCAGTAACGTAGTCCGCACCAGACGAACTGAGGCTGGTCAACCAGGAACCCGAAGGTTCCGCGGGCACGGAGCCAAGCCGATAAGTCAACCCCGGCAATATCGAGATGAAGGGGGTTGACCCGTACCCGCAGAGAGTTGACTGGTAGCACACGGTGCCTTGTGCCGCATAGTACCACCATCTACAAATAAACAGAATCGTTCAGCCGGTCAGGGATTCCAGGTGCTCCCAGAAATTCGGGTACGAAACGGAAGCATCCTCGGCGCCGTGTATCGTGGTGTCGCCCGATGCGGCGAGGCCGGCGATTGCCAGCGACATTGCCAAACGATGGTCGCGGTGGCTCTCCACTTCGGCGCCGCTCAATCGGCCGGTTCCATGTATGACCATGCTGTCTGCCCGAGCCTCAATGCTGGCGCCCATGCGGGTTAGTTCAGAGACCGTCGTGGCAATTCGGTCGGATTCTTTCACACGCAGTTCAGCGGCGTCCCTGATGATGGTGTCGCCCTCAGCAAAACAGGCCGCCACCGCCAGCACGGGTAGTTCGTCAATCATGATCGGGATGATTTCGCCGCCGAGGTCAATACCCTTCAGGCTTCCCGACGAGACGACCACATCCGCAACGGGTTCGCCGCCTTCGACGCGCCGGTTTTCAAGCTTCAATGCGTCGCCGGCGCCCATCATTTGCAGCGCATCGATGATGCCGGCCCGGCTGGGGTTCAGGCCCACGCCCTGAATCGTAACTACGGCGTTGGGGTGAATCAACCCCGCCACCATCCAGAAGGCCGCCGAGGAAATATCTCCGGGCACCGCCACGTCCACCGACTTCAGATGAGCGGGATGCAGAGTCAACGCCAGCCCGTCGGTATCCAGTCGCACACCCATCGCCGACATCATGCGCTCGGTGTGGTCGCGGGACAGCGCCGGTTGATGCAACACGGTGGGCCCGTCGGCGGACAGTCCGGCCAGCATCAGGCAGGATTTTACCTGTGCGCTGGCCACCGGCATCTGATACTCGATTGACCGCAGGGTGCCGCCGCGTATCGCCAGCGGCGCCAGGGTATTGCTGTGGCGTCCCATTATGGACGCGCCCATTTGCTGAAGCGGCTGCACGACGCGGCCCATTGGTCGGGTGCGCAACGAACCATCGCCGGTCAACACGGCCAGGAAGTCCTGACCGGCCAGCAACCCGGAGAGCAGTCGCATCGACGTGCCGCTGTTCCCGGCGTCCAGCAGGTCCGTCGGTTCCTGCAATTGCGGTCCCAGCCCGCCAACGCGCACGCTGCCGGGTTCACCGAGCGGTTCGATGGTTACGCCCATCGCCTGCAGACAAGCGGCGGTGGAACGAACGTCTTCGCCATCGGACAACCCCGTAACCGTCGCGGCGCCGTCGGCAATGGCATTCAGGATTAGTGAGCGATGGGACACCGACTTGTCCCCAGGGACGGCCAGGGCGCCCACGAGGTTATCCGGTCGGCGGACAATCTGATCCACGTTACATCCCCCGCAATCTATTTTCGGTCATTGGGACGACGGGTGGATTCTTTGTCGTCGGGCCGTTCGCCCATCATCAAACGACGCGCGCGCTCCCCAATACTCCCGAGGAACATTTGACCCATGGATTCGCCAACTGTGGGGTATTCGGGTGTCTTCTCCTGTTCGCGGGAACGCGGATTCACCAAGCCGGCCATCAACTTTGCCCGCGCCAGCCTGGCATCCTCGAAGAGGGTGAGCATCGCTTCTGCGTCCGGTGGTTCGGTGTCGGTGTCCAGCAGCTTGCGATACTCGTACAACTCCCGGATAAAAGCGTCGATCCAGGCCACGATCGGCTCAGGATTACTGACGCAAATATCGCGGTGCATCACCGCGTCGCCGGATGCCAGGCGGGTGATGTCGCGGTAACCGGAAGATGCCAGCTGCCCGATGTCAGACCAGTTGGCCGACTTGCTGGTGCAACCCACCAGGGCGGTGGACAGCACAAAGGGCAGGTGGCTCACCGCGGCTACGAAGCTATCATGTTCATCCACGCTGATGAAATAGGGTTCGCCGCCGACCGATTCAGCCAGTGTGGCGACTTCGCCGACGGCGCGCTGGCTGGCTTTGGGGCTGGGGATGACGCAGTAGGGTTTGCCCACGAACAGCTGGCCATCGGCGTTTTCAGGGCCCGGCGTTTCACGGCCGGCCATGGGATGGCCCCCAACGAAATCCACCGAGTCCGGCAGCAATTCGTCGGCCCATTGCAGCACCTGGGTTTTGGTGCTGCCCACGTCGGTAACTACGCAGCCTTCCGGCAAGTAGGGGGACATGGCTTCCATCAACTCGCGCATCGCCATGACCGGAGTGGCCAACACAACGATGTCGGCGTCTTCGATAGCGTTACCCAGCCGGCTTTCCATCCGGTCGAAGGCTTCTCGGCGTTGGGCTCCGGCTCTGGCGGCGTGTTCGGCGTCGCTGCCGACCAGCACTAGGTTTCGCAGCGAGGAGGCGCGGAGGGCCAACCCCAGCGAGGTGCCAATCAAGCCGGTGCCGATAATCGTGATTTGTGCCACTAGGTGGTTTCGCTCCCACAACAGACTTGCGACCGCCAACGAGCATACCATGACAAACGAGAATACGATGCCAAACGGGAATACGATGACAGCGGATGTCGTAACTGGCTGGTAGTGTACAGCATCCGCAACCGCCGGTAAAACGGTGAGCAGTTGGATGCGAACTGTGGCTTGTGGTAGGTCGGCGTGGATCAGGGTTGACAAAACGCCGATTCCGGGCCTACGGTGGGCCAGCAATTGAGCGCGAATAATGCGTTGCAAATGTTGAGTCCAGTGCTCGCAGAGGCTGCCCCAGGCCCCGGGAAAATGCGCCCCGGTGACAGAAACGCGAAGTACCAAGAGGTTGTCCGATGGTCACAACCAACGATCCGTCCGCTAACGATCCATCCGCTAATGACCCGTCCACCGTCGCACCGACCGTGTCCGAATCAATCGACGATGCGATCGACGGTGCGTTTGCTGAAGCGTCGGGTGCCGTCGAGCAACCTTTCATCCGCGTGCGTTCGGTATGGAAAGTTTTCGGCAAAGATCCAGAGAAGGTGCTGAACCCGGAACACGAAGGCAAAGGCAAGGGATTTTTCCAGAGCGAATTCAACAACGTGGTCGGCTTGCAGGACGTGTCTTTCGACGTTCAGCGCGGCGAAACCTTCGTGATTATGGGCCTCTCCGGCAGCGGCAAATCCACCATGGTGCGGTGCCTGATCCGTCTGATTGAACCGACCGCCGGCAAGATTTCCATTGATGGCGAGGACATTACCACAATGTCCGACAAAGACCTCATTACCTTCCGTCGCAGCAAAGTCGCCATGGTATTTCAGCACTACGGCCTGATGCCCCACCGCAACGTGCTGGACAACGCGGCCTGGGGGCTGGAGGTGCAGGGCGTCAGCAAAGAAGAACGCTACTCCCGCACTCGCGAAGTGCTGGACCTGGTTGGCCTGGGCGATTGGGAAAACTCCTATCCCCGCCAGCTGTCCGGCGGGATGCAGCAACGCGTCGGTCTGGCCCGCGCCCTCGCCGTCAATACCGACATCATGCTGATGGATGAGCCATTCAGCGGCCTCGACCCACTAATCCGACGGCAGATGCAGGACGAGTTGCTGCGACTGCAATCCGAGCTGCAAAAGACCATCGTTTTCATCACCCACGACCTCAACGAGGCATTGAAGCTGGGCGACCGCATTGCGATTATGCACGACGGACAAATCGCACAGATCGGGTCGCCGGAGGACATCGTGCTGCGCCCCGAAGACGAGTACGTGGGCGATTTTACTCAGGACGTGCGGCTGGAAAGCGTGCTGACCGCCAACAAGGTGATGGTCACGCCCAAGGCTACCGTGATGGGGCACCAGGGGCCGCGCGCCGCTCTGCACACCATCGGCAACAGCGATGGCGACGCGGCCTGGGTGGTGGATATGCGGGAACGCTACATGGGGCTGCTGTCCATTACCAATGCCGAGAAGGCCGTGCGGGCCGGAGTCAAGCGCTTCGACCAGGCTTGGCAATTCGTTGACCGGGAGTATGTCGCAGTACCACCGACCACCAACTTCGACGAGCTGATCCCAAGGGCGATGAGCAGCGACTTTCCCATTCCCGTGGTTGATGACGCCAACGTTCTGGTGGGAGAGGTGCATCGGAGCGCGCTGGCCGAGGCGTTGGCCGAAACCTCTGCCGCCGAACATGATTATGAGGCGAACGCAGCCGAAAACTCGACGCTGGCTGAGGCAGCCCAGGCCGGCTCCACAGGCGAACAGTCCACGGATTCAGACAATCGGTAAGTCTCACATGAAGACCTGAACGGCAGTGACCGACTCCGTTCCGGGCGTCTCCACCGCAGGAAGAAATCATGGCAGCAATAACCAGTGACGAGCCGGAAACCGGCGGGCCGGTAGTTGCGGAGGTAAGCACGAGTTCGGAAAAAGTGGCAACCCGTTTCACTCTGCAAGGTATGCCCAGCCTGTATAAATGGGGGCTTGCCGCGGCGTTCGTCCTGATCGTGTCGATAGCGAGCCTTGCAATCTGGGGCCCGGGGATGGGGTTCCCGACCACCGTGGCTTCCACCGAGGTGGCAACCAGTAACGGCGCAACGATCACGCTGGAGCGGTCGGTGCGGGACGTAACCGGCCGTGTAATTGACGACGCCGTTATGTGGCTGACAGTAAACGGCGGCTGGTTCTTCAACGGGTTGAGCACCGGGGTGACCTACGCTCTGGTCTACATCGAGAAGGCGTTCACCTGGATTCCGTGGCCGGCGACCGTGGCGGCTCTCTGCTTATTGGGATTCGCAGTGGGCCGTTGGCCCTTGACCATCTTCACGGCGGCGGCGCTCCTGTACATTGGGTTCATGGACCTTTGGGAGAATATGATTGATACGATTGCCCTGATGGTGGTGGCGGTTGTATTGTCGGTGGCGGTGGGTTTGCCGCTGGGTGTACTGACCGCGAGGAACCACACGGTCGACCGGATAATGCGGCCGATCCTCGACGGAATGCAGACGATGCCCAGTTTCGTTTACCTGCTGCCTGGAATACTGTTCTTCGGGTTGGGGAAACCGGCGGGCATTTTCGCGACGATCATTTACGCAGTGCCGCCGGTAATTCGCCTGACCAATCTGGGCATACGCCAAGTATCGCCGGAGACCGTGGAAGCAGCGCGTTCCTTTGGCGCGTCGCCATTGCAGATTCTCACCAAAGTGCAGATTCCCATGGCGCTTCCCACCATAATGGCGGGCATTAATCAAACTACGATGATGGCGCTGGCGATGGTAACGATTGCCAGTATGGTGGCCGCCGGAGGTTTGGGGGACAACGTACTGCGCGCCCTGCAGAAGACACAGTCCGGCAACGGGGCGATTGCTGGGCTGGCAATCGTGTTTTTGGCCATCGTGATCGACCGATTGACCCAATCGGTAGCCCGCAGTCGGCAGGAGGCGTTGTCGGACGGTCGTTAGCTTCGTGCCGGTAGGCTAATATTCAGTTTTCGTCGCATTATGTGAATAATGGTTACGGAACACCACGTTATGTTACGTGGCATAACTGCAATACGGCGCAAAATGGCTCCAAAGTGTACTGGCGCGGTTTGACACCGCCAACCCAGGCTGTTATAAATATCGACACTGCTTTGCAACCGGGCTTGCCCGGAAATTACGAGCTTGCCCAAGGGAGGGACTGCTTTGCCTACCAAGTTGAGATTTATCGCGCTGTCGATGGCGCTGGCCATCGTTACAGCAATCGCCATCGTGGCCTGTTCGCCAGCCGAACCGCAGCAGATCGAAGTGACCCGCGAGGTCGAAAAAGTCGTTGAGGTCGAGAAGGAAGTAGAAGTCGAGAAACAGGTTGAGGTAACGCGCGTCGTCGAAGTGGAAGTGACGGCGCCGGAAGGCCCCAAAGAAGCCATCATCTTCGGCGACCTGAGCTGGGACAGCGCGCTGATCCAGAATAGGATTGCCCAGTACATAGCCGACAAGGGTTACGGTTACCCAACTGAGACCAAAGCCGGCGACACGCTGCCCCTGTTCCAGGGCCTCAAGCGCGGCGACACCGACGTGACCATGGAAATCTGGCTACCTAACCAGGACGAAGCCTGGGCGGCCGCGCGCGCCGACGGCGCCGTGCTGTCCGTGGGTACCAGCCTGGGTGAAGACTGGCAGTCCGCCTTTGTGATTCCCGCCTATCTCCAGGAACAGTATCCTGACTTGGACAGCGTTGAAGATCTGACCGACTCGAAGTACAAGGACTTGTTCAAGACAGCCGAGACCGGCGACAAGGCTCGGCTGGTTTCCTGTGTCATCGGTTGGGCCTGTGAAGAGGTTAACGCCAAGCAGGTTACTGGATACGGCCTCGACGACCACGTCGAAATCGTGAACCCCGGTAGCGGCGCGGCGCTGAACGCCGACCTGGAGGGCGCTTATGCTCGCGAGGAGCCCTGGCTGGGATACCAGTGGGGCACCAACGACCCGGCGCTGAATCTGGACTTGGTTCGCCTCACCGAGCCAGCCTACAGCGACCAGTGCTGGTTTACTACCAAAGCCTGCGCCTACGAGAATGCGACCATCCTGATTGCCGTGAACCCCGATCTGCCCGGAGCCGCTCCGGACGTCATCGCGATGCTGCGCAACTGGGATTTCAACATCGACATCTATAAGTCCGTGGTGCGCTGGCGGGGCGCGAACCCCGACGCCGACATCAACGACACGGCCTTGTGGTGGCTCAACAGCAACGCCGACATCTGGAGTAGCTGGGTGACGACAGACGCTGCCGCGTCCATCCGGGCTGCGTTGAGCGCCAGTGAGGTTCCGGACGGCTGGCCCTCCGAATAGCGTTCTTAATTAGCGCTCACAGGATATATGAGGCGGCCCCGTTCCCGGGGCCGCCTTGTTTTTTCTGCTACAATGCAACCCGTTTCCGGCCTCCGTTTTACGTCGATTGATCAGGAATTCGGCACCGATGACTACCGCGCAACCCGCAACTGTTTTGTCTGACGCAACGCTGGCTGCGCTCAAAGCCATCCCTACTCAAACGCTCATCGACGGGCTGTGGGTTATGGGGTGGCCGATGAGCATGATTGAGGGGGCCAACCCGCTTCAGCCCGGGCAACACATGGCGGGCCGAGCCGTTACCCTGCGCTTCGTGCCGCACCGTCCCGACCTGGCTGCGGACAAACCCAAGGGTTCCGACTCTGCCGAGTACGTGGCTTTTGAGCTGTGCGGGCCGGGTGAGGTGCTGGCCATAGATGCCATGCGCTGGCCGTACAGCAGCATCGGGGGCGACATCAAGTTTTATCGCCTCTACCAGCGTGGAGTTGGTGGGCTGGTAACCGACGGCGCCGTGCGGGACACCAACACGCTGAAGGAATACGGCTTCCCGGTGTACTCCGCCAACGCCACCGCCAAACAGGGGCCTGCCGAATTCTGGCCGTGGCAGGTGAACGACTGCATTCAGTGCGGCGGCGTGCTGGTGCGGCCGGGGGATGCCATTGTTGGCGACGACGACGGTGTGGTCGTGGTGCCGGCGAGCGCTGCTGATGAGGTCATCCAGATCGCCCACCAGCGCGAGGAAGTTGAAGCTGTCATCAAGGATCAACTTGCCATCGAGCAATGTTCTCCGGGCAAATACTACCCATTCAACGACAATACCTGGAAACTCTTCGAGGAAAAGACCGGCAAAAAGCCTTACCGCTAATTATTCCACCCCCTGTCGCACTCTAAACCCTTCACCCTAACCCTTTCCCATAGAGGGAGAGGGACTGATCCCTACACCCACATTGCGAGGAGAAACCCTTATGGCACGACTACCGCTAGCGTCCCGAGCAACCTCACCAGCCGGACAGGAAGCAACTTTCGACGAGATTTTGCAGGGCGGCCCGGTTCCCCAGTACGGCCCTGGATCGGTGATGTCCCACGTTCCGGAGGCGAGCAAACACGCCACCGGCCTGAACCAGTACCTGCGCAATCACTCCAGCCTGCCTCTGAAAGCCGCCGAGCTCGCGATGCTGGTGGCTGCCCGTGAAATGGACTGCCAGCACATCTGGAACGCCCACGCCGAGTCGGCCCGCGACGCCGGTGTCCCCGACGGCGTCGTCGACGCCATTCGCGATGGCAAGGCTCTACCAGCGTTGGCTGCCGACGAGTCGGCGGTCATCCACCTGGGCCGCGAGATTCTGCGCAATCACCAGGTTAGCCGCGGTGGGTATCAGAGCGCGCTGGAGATATTCGGGCAACAAGGCACCATCGAGCTGACGCTGGTGCTGGGCAACTACACCATGCTGGCCATGCTCATCAACACCTTCGAGGCCGACCTGCTGCCCGACCGGGCGGAACCGCTGCTGCAGAAAATAACCGGATAACGGTTAGCGTTCCCGGCGGTAGATCTGAACCCGATGACGGCAGGAATCGACGACGTAGATCCTGCCGTCATCGTCTACTTTCACCGATGTTGGGCCCCAGAACAGCGCTTCGACGCCGGCGGAAGTCTCCCGGTGTCTATCTCGCCAGGGGGTAACTGCCGGAGCTAAATCCGCCTGCTCACGTGCCGCCGCCTCATCCGGGTTGGCGGCCAGGTAGTCCGCTGCCCATGACGACACCGTGGCGTTGCCCCGCAGCGTTGCGACAACCTCGCCGTCCGGCCCAAATATCTGCACCCGCTCGTTTCCCCAGTCCGCAACGTAGATATAACCTTCGTCATCGACGGCGACCGACGCCGGTCGGCTCAACTGACCCTTGCCATCGCCGGATGTGCCCCACTGCCCGATGAAGCGGCCATCCGCCGCAAACGCCTGCACCCGGTCGTTGCGCCAGTCAGCCACGAAAACGTGCCCGTCGCGGTCGCACGCCACGCCCCAGGGGGTGTCGAACTGACCGGCCTGTTTGCCGTACTGACCCCATCCGTGCAGGAATTCGCCGTCGGGCGTGAACCGTTGCACCCGGTGATTGAGGCCGTCGCTGACCAGAAGCGTACCGTCGGGGGCGACCGCGATGGATGCCGGGCGGTTCAGCTGTCCCGGCGCGTCACCCGTTTCACCCCAATGCCGGATGAAACTGCCATTGGGGGCGAACACGTTGACCCGTTGCAATGCCTCATCGGTCACAAACAGGCGTCCTGATTCGTCGCGCGCAATGCCGCTGGGCCACCAGAATTGACCATCCTCGGTGCCTCCGGTGCCCCACTCGCCGATGTACGCCTCATCCGCCGTGCAGACGCAAACCCGCTTGTGGTTCAGACGGGCGGTGGTTTCCGGGCCGCCCCGATTCAGCACATACATCACCCCACCGTCGGCCAGCGCCAAGTCGACCGGATGGATGAAGCCGCGTCCCAGGAAGGCCAGGAACCCAACGGTGTGGCTGTAGGTAAAATTGGCGGTAGAAGTCATCACGGCAGTCGGTGGATAACTAGGCCAGTTGATACTCGCGCGAGGCTACGATGAGCTGCAACAACTCGGTGACCCGTTCTTCGGAGCATCCAACGGTATCGGCGCGGTCGAAGCGGACATCGCCCCACGGGGCAGCCATGGCCACCAGACTCTCCATGGTGGCTACTGACACCTCGAACATACCCACCGCATCGAGGCAGGCGTCGGCGAGTTGTCTGGGGCTCAACACATCGCCAGCCGACTTCACCCGATTCACGATGGCGTGCAACCCCGGCTGCGACAAGTCGCGCATACCGATGCCGGCGGCGTTGATGCGCTCCACCAGGTTGCCAGTGTCGATCCATTCGGCCCCGGTGTGCCAGCCTTCCACGGTGGGCGGGTTCAGAATCTCCTGGCCCATAAAATTGACGTCCATGGCCAAATTGACAATGGTCCACTCCGGCGAGCGGTGGCTGCCGGCCAGACGCGCCGTGCCGCCCACCAGTTCGGCTGGGCTCTTAACTCGGCCCAGGCGTACCGACTCCGAGGCGAAAAAGTCGGACCGGAACAGGCAGCGCATCACCGCCCTGATGTCGCCGTTGGTTTTGCTGAACTCTTCGGCCAGCAACGCGATGGCTGCCTCGTCGGGCTGGTCAGCGACGAAGAAGTTGTACAGCTTGCCAGCGATGTAGCTGGCGGTTGCCGGCTGACGGACGATGATGTCTATGACATCCTGACCGCCGAACGCGCCGGTTTGTCCCAGGAAGGTTTTCTCGCCGGCATCGTGATCGTCTGCGCGGTAGCTGAATTGCCAGTCGATCCTGCCGTAGGGCCAGAAAGAATCGCGACTGGCCCGGATGCTCATATAATCGGGGTTGGCGATGGTCCAGCCGGTGAACGCCCGGGCGGCCATCTTCACATCGCCTTCGGTGTAGTTGCCGATGCCCATGGAGAACAATTCCAGCAGCTCCCGGCCGTAATTTTCGTTGGGAGCGTCTTTATGGTTGTCCTTGTTGTCCAGCCAAAAAATCATCGCCGGGTCGCGGGACAGTTCCAGCAGGATGTCGGAAAATTTGCCCAAACCGAACCTGCGGAAAGTGTGGGTCTGGTTCACCACGGCTTTGGCGTGGTTCAGCTTGCCGTAGGCCGTGGCGAATAGTCCGTGCCAGAACAGCGCCATCTTCTCTTCCAGCGGGCGGCTAGTGTTGATGATGCGGTACATCCAGTAACTCTGGCTGCTCTCCAGCAACATCAAGCTGTTCTGGTCAACGTGGTACCGGCGGATTAAGTCCTCCATCTCCAAGTCGGGCTGCACTTCGGGATGCAGGAGTTCCTCAACGGTGGCCTCGTAGCCCCGCGCGACTCCGCGCTCAATTTCCTGCCGCGTGGGGCCAAAGCCGACGCGGCGCAGCAGATGGGCCATGCGCCGCGTGAGGTCGTCGCCGATGGTGACCCGGTTGGCGCCTTGTGTTTGGGTCATATCAACCGTCCCAGGGGCTTTACGTCAGGCTCCAGCGTGGGTTGGCGTCTACCTGATCGCGCAGATAGTCGACCAGCCAGGGGCGGACTGACTCTGCCATATAGAAGGTGGGCTCAATCAGCTGCGATTCATCGTTGATGATGCCTTCTTCCAGGCACCGGGCGGCCACATCCGTGCCGGGCATGACGCTGACCCCCACCCGAAGGTTGGCCAGCGACGGCTTCAAGCCGCGCAGAAACTCCAGCTTGTGTTCAACCGAGTCCCTGGTTTCGCCCGGCTCGCCGAATTGTTGGGAGATGGTGTAGTGCAGGTCGCCAGCTTCGCACAGCTCGGTGGTCTCTTTCAGGGAGGCGTAGCGGGATGTATCGTTGTCGCCTTCGTGAGGGTCGCCGCCGCGGGTGCCGCCCATCATCACCAGACCGCAACCGGCCTGCTTCATCAACCCGATCAGCTCATCGTCGCAGGCATAGGGCGCCAGGCAGGTGTTCCACCGCACCTTGATGTCGGCTTCCATCAAAGCGTTGCACAGCGATTTGGCGTGCTCCAGCGGCACGTTGAAACAGTTGTCCACGAAGAAAATCTTGCGGAGCCCGTAGCGGCCGGTTACGTCCGCCACCTCTTCCACAACTTCGTCGATGGGGCGAATTACCCGCCAGGCTCCTTCGGCGGTATGAAAGTCGGCTGCCGAGGTGGGGTAATAAAAACCGCCCAGCTTGGTCAGGACGCTGACGCCGAAACCGGCCTGGGCGTATTTGGGCATATCCAGGTCATCCAGGCTGGGACGGCTCCCAAAATCGGAAGAACAACGCATTCCGTTGTAAACCACCTGGCCGTTTTCCCGGTACAACACACCGTCCATGCCACGGTAGTCGGGCTCCCCAATCTCGACGCGGCTGGCGAGTTCGGCAAAGGTTTCCCCGGCGTCGCCGGCGATGCCGAGGTCAGGCTGCACGAACTCGAAAATCTGCTGCGGCATTATGCTGAATGCCGGCCCCCCGCACACTACAGTCGCATTGGAGATGGACCGGATGCGTTCGATAACGCCCTTGGTAATGGGCAATTGCCACTGGGGATCCATGTAGCTATGGTTGCTGAGATTTCGTATCGAAATGCCAACCATATCGGGTTGGAAGTCGGTTACGATGCGTTCAACCTCGTCCAGATAGTTGGTGTCGGCGAACATCAGGTCGAAGACCTTGACATCATGCCTGGTGCGGTCCAGGTGCCCGGCGACGTAGGCCAGCCCGATGGGAATCGGTTGGGCCCGCATCCGACTCATGACGCGGTTGTGGCGATTGGTGGCAATCAACAAAATACGCATTTCAACTCCCTCCCGGCGGCTGTAAACGCCCCGCTGTAAACGTTCCGATTGTACACCACCGCGTCGGTACACGCTAACAACGGCGCCCGCGCGGGTCCGGGGTTGTGTTATTCGTCGGGAAGCGGCCCGACTTCGTCGGCAACCGTTGCCGTGCCAGTTGCTCCGGCGTGGTGGTCGTTGTCATCCGGGCCTGGCGAACCTGCTGAATTCCAGGTTTCTCGGGAGTAGGTCAATACTCGATATGCGGCGGCGGCGAAAGGAACGGCGATCAATACACCCCAGAATCCCGAGACCGAACCCAGGGCCGCCACGGAGAACATAACGGCCAAAGGATGCAAGCCGGTCGTCTGGCCCTGAATGCGCGGCATTATTAGCGAGTTTTGCACCAACTGCACGGCCAGATAAACTAATGCAACCAAAGGCAGCAGGGAGGGGTTCGTTATCAGCACCACAATTGCGGCAACCACGAACGCCAAAAACGGGCCGATAATTGGAATCAGCTCACCCATGCCGGCCGCCGCTCCCAGAATTACTGCTGCCGGAACTCCCATCGCCCACAACGCCAGGCCAATGACTACGCCGACCATCAGCGCCATCAGCATTTGGGTACGGATATACGCAATGACTACGGACCCGGCCAACCCGCCGATGTTGCACAAATCATTCCGCAGTGGCCCAGGTAATAGTTGCCGGATACCGCGTCCTATCGCCGGCGCATCATACAGCAGGTAAAACAGAATTATGGGAGCGCCGGCGAGGGCGATGATCAGGGACAGGCCGCTCTTGAGGATTCCCAAAACCTGCAAGGCCGAGTTGGAAACCGAGGAAATGACGGCGGCGCCGGCGGTTTCCAGACGGGGGTCTATTTGGGCCTGTACTTCCCGCGGAACGCGCTCACGATAGGCTTTCTCTATCGCGTTCACAGTTAGTTCGATGTCTCTGGCAATTGCCGGCACACGTTCCACCAGCGTGGACGTACCCTCAACCAGCCTGAATAACGCGGCGGCAACGATCGCCACCACCACGAGCAAAACCAGGAGGGTGGCCAGGCCGGCCGTAACCGCCCGCACTACCCCGGGTCGCCTCCGGTGGCCGGGCAGTCTGGCAGCCAATGCGTTGACCAGCGGCATCAGCAGGAAGGCAACGATGGCGCTGAAGGCGTATGGAACCAGCACCGTAACCAACTGCCACATCAAAATCAGCAGCAACACGACCACCGCTAACGATGCCACCAGGGCCAAACGTCGCTGTGTGCTCGCGGAGAGCGTTGTCAATCCGAATAGGTTCATGCAGCGGTCGGTAGACGACGTCGGTTTATCGGGTCGCAAATGGCAACCCAGGCGGGCGACTATAGGGGGCCACGATAGTACCATCGGGGACTCCGGCACACAACGGCGGCACGGAGAATCGTATTGTTGTCGGGCACGCCGGCCGCTTAACATGAACCGAACCGTGTGTTAACCTGACCGAGTGCCAAACATACCGCCATATCGTCTGCTAACCCAGGAAACGGGCGCCGGTGTGCTCCGGTTGGCAGTCGTTGGGATGTTGCTTGCGCTAGTCGTGGGTTGCTCAGGCGGGACGCCAGCAGACCGGCCGGCCGACGCAGTGTACGACTTTAACATCCACCTCTATCAGGGTCAGGATGTGGTGGGCGGCGAAGCGGTGGCGCTGTCCGACCTGCGGGGTCAGGCCGTCGTGCTGAACTTTTGGGCCGGCCTGTGTCCGCCGTGCCGTGCGGAGATGCCCGAATTCCAGGCGTTTGCCGATGAAAACGAAGGTCGAGCATTGGTAGTCGGCGTAGACCTGGGCCGGTTCTTCAGCCTTGGCAACCAGGACGATGCCACCAAACTGCTCAACGAGTTGTCGGTTACCTACCCGGCGGGATACACCGACGATCCCGCCGTGGTGCGCGAGCTGGGTGTACTGGGATTGCCGGCGACCCTCTTCATCAACGCGAACGGCCAGTTGCATCGGAAGTGGGTCAGCATCCTCAGCGCCGAGCAGCTGGCCGAAATTACCGACGAAATGCTGGCCCGATAACGGGCCAACGGTTTCCCGTCCAGACCCGGTTTTCCGTCCCGACACGATTTCCCGTCCCGACAAGGAGTGTACCAATGCCGAATGACACCATCACGTTCGGGTGCAACCTCAGCGTTGATAACTACTGGAACGTGGGGGAATTCGCACGCCGCGCCGAAGACCTCGGGTTCGACCGCGTAGCCGTCGGCGAACACGTTATGGACGGGAAACCGCCGCGCCCCACCATGATGGGCATACCGGCGATGGCTGCGGCCGCGGGCGCGACCAGCCGCATCCGAGTGCTCACTGGCATTGTAATTGCCCCGCTGTACCACCCGGTGATGCTGGCCAAACTGGTGGCAACGCTGGATCAAATCTCCGGGGGCCGTCTGGACTTTGGCATCGGGGTCAGCGGACAGCGCGATACCGTGGTGGAGTTTGAAGCGCTGGAGATACCGGTTAACACCCGCGGCCGTCGCACCGACGAAATGCTGGAGGTGATGAAACAACTGTGGACGGGGGAGAGCATTTCGCATCACGGCAGGTTCTTCAACTTCGACGACATCGCGTTGCTGCCCAGGCCAATGCAGGAACCGCACCCGCCCATTTGGGTTGCCGGTCGCAGCGACGCGGCCGTGCGTCGGGCTGCCATCGACGGCGATGGCTGGTATCCCTACCTGTTCACGGTGAACCGGATCCGCCGTTCCAATCAGAACGTCCGAGAGTTGGCCGAGCAAGCGGGCCGCGACCTGAGCAATTACAACTGGGGCCTGAACCAACCCACAGCCATCGACGTTGACCCCGATAAGGCGCTGGCCACGGCGGTGTCCCACATCGGGCAGCGTTATGTAACTCCCGAGCGCAGCGCCGAGGACATCGCCCGCGCGTTGTGCATCACCGGCAACGCCGAGGATTGCGTCGGGGCCATCCAGGAGCGCATCGACGCCGGCGTACGTGAGTTCATCCTTGGCTTCCTGGCCGGCGAACCCGAGGACTATTTCAGGCAGATGGAGCTGTTCTCCAACCGGGTGCTGCCTCATTTCAGGTAGCCGGTTTCAGCTGCCGATAAACCGGCTGGACAGGATTGGACCATTGGCAGAGTCTGTTATCATCGTGAAGATTTTGATGCCACAGTGGAACGGTTAGGGACACAAGATGAAATTTGGCATTTACAGTTCGATCGCCGACCCTCCCTCTGGGGAGAATCTGGCGCTGCGTGTTGAGGAGGTGGTTGCCGAGGCAAAGCTGGCCGAGTCGGTGGGGTTCGATTCCTGCTTTTTCGGCGAGCATCACCAGGACCGGGACGGGTTCTTGCCGTCGCCGCTCATCGTCTCAGCGGCGGTGGCGGCGCAAACCACCACGCTGAATCTCGGCACGTCGGTAATTCTGCTGCCGCTGCACCATCCGGTGAAGATGGCCGAGGACGTTATTACCCTCGACATCGTGTCGCGCGGCAGGTTCATCCTGGGTGTTGGGCTTGGGTATCAGCCGGTGGATTTCCGCACTTTTGACGTCCCGGTCGAACAGCGCGTCAGCAGGTTTGAAGAGGAAATTGAGATTATTCGCCAGTGCTGGAAGGGCGAGCGGTTCGATTTCTCCGGCGAACACTTCAACCTGGAGGACATCACCATCACGCCGCGACCCTACTCGGATCCGGCGCCTCCACTCTGGATTGGCGCCAGCCGAGCGCCGGGAGCGCGGCGGGCCGGCAACATCGCCGACGGTTTCGTCGCGGGCCCCAGCACCGACCTGGAGAGCACCATTGCCCTGACCGGCGCCTACCAGCAGGCCGCCGAAGCTGCCGGCAAGGAACCGGTGTTGTGCCTGATGCGCGACGCCTGGGTTGCTCCCACCCGCGCCGAGGCCGAGCGGGTCTACGGGCCGGAGGTCATTGACGCCTACAAATACTACTGGCGCAACGGGCTCAACGAATTCCGCCGCTACCAGACCGAAGCCGAAATTAACATGACCAACCTGGCGCCCGACCGCCTCATCATTGGTGAGCCTCAGGAAGTTGTGGATGATTTCCACCGCTGGCAGGAAGCCACCGGCGCGGACTACTTCCTGCTGCGGTTGCGCCACGCCCACTCCGGCGGGCCGCCCCACCAACGCATCATGGACGCCATCCAGCTCTTTGGCGAAGCAGTCATCCCACACTGCCAGTAAACACCCCCTACGCCACCATGCTACACAGTAATATGCTGCACAAGACTATGCTACACAGGAGAACTGACTATGCCACGCTTTCCCATCGCCGCCCGTGAAAAGGTGCCACCGGATCAGGTCGCTGCATTCGACGCCATCGTGTCGTCCCGCGGCGGAGCCGTACCCGAGTTTGGACCCATCGCCGTGCAACTGCACGTCCCCGAGATTGCCCAACGCGGCGAGGCCCTGCGAGCCTACCTCCGGGCAGAAGGTTCGACGCTGCCCGACAATGTGGCTGAGCTGGCGATGATCACGACCGCCCGGGAGCTGGACTGCCAGTTCATCTGGCACGCCCATGCCGCCGCCGGCCGCCGGGCCGGGTTGAGCGATGCACTCGTGGATGCCCTGCGCGACAAGCAGGAGTTACCGGCGTTGTCGTCCGCAGAATCAGCCGTAATCAACTATGGCCGGGAGTTTTTCCGCACGAGGCGCGTATCCCAGGCTACATTCGACGCTGCGCTGGCGGAGTATGGCGAGCGCGGCTTGATCGAACTGACCAATCTGATGGGCTACTACTCGGTGCTGGCGTTCAACATCAATGCCTTCGAGCAGCTGCCGCCGGCCTCCGACGAGCCGTTCCTGCCGGTCTAGTCGAAGGCCATCGAGTCGGACATGGACGAGATTATCGCATCAGCCCTGGATTCGGCGCGTAGCCGTGGGGCGCAATACGCGGATGTTCGCATCGTCCACAATCGGGAAGAGCGAATTGTAGTTCGCAACGGCGTCGTGGAAACCCTGTCGTCCGACGAATCGATGGGCCTCGGGATTCGCGCGCTGTTTGACGGTTCGTGGGGTTTCGCGTCCACGCGGAACCTCACTGTCGCCGCCGCCGACCGCGCCGCCGGACAGGCGGTGCAAATCGCCCGCGCGTCGGCTCGCCACAACGGTACCAGTCGGAGGGTGGCCGAAGTGCTGGGTACACCGGTGAGCAGTCGGGGCGATTACACGACGCCGGTGAGCATCGACCCGACCACCATAGCGTTGGATGACAAGCTCCGTTTGTTGCTCGCCGCCGACCGCGAGATGGCTGCCGTCGAGCAGGTCAGTTCCCGGATGGCCAACCTGGTATTCATCAGGGAGGATCGCACCTTCGCTAACACCGAGGGCGCTCTGGTTACCCAAACCATCCATGAGGCCGGCGGCGGAATCCAGGCGACCGCAGTTGGCGATGGCGAGATTCAACGCCGTTCGTATCCGCAATCCCACGGACGGCAGCAGGGTTGCGCCGGCTGGGAGTTTATCGTTGCGATGGACTTGCCCGGTAACGCCCGGCGCACCGCTGAAGAGGCTGCCGAACTACTTACCGCCGAACCCTGTCCCACTGGCATCACGACCGATCTCATTATTGACAGCAGCCAGCTGGCGTTGCAAATCCACGAATCCTGCGGCCACGCGGTCGAGCTGGACCGAGCGTTGGGGGACGAGGCGGCATTTGCGGGCACATCATTTTTGACACCCGACCTGCTGCACGGGTTCCGATATGGCTCCGAGCAGGTGAATATCACCGGAGACAGCGCCAGTCCCACCGGGCTGGGCACGTTCGGCTGGGACGATGAGGGTCTGCCGGCCCAATCCACCGACATCATCCGCAACGGGGAATTCGTGGGCTACCTGATGTCGCGAGAGTCGGCAACCCGGTTGGGGTTGCCCTCCAACGGCTGTATGCGCGCGGCATCGTGGAATCGCATACCGCTGATTCGCATGACCAACGTAAACCTCCTGCCGGGTGACTGGGCGCTTGACGACCTGATTGCTGACACGGACGACGGCATCTACGTGGAGACCAATCGATCCTGGTCAATCGACGACCGTCGTTATAACTTCCAGTTTGGCACCGAGGTTGGCCGTGAGATTAAGCGCGGCAAGCTGGGCCGCCTGCTGCGAAATTGCACCTACACGGGAATCACCCCGGAGTTCTGGCAAAGCTGCGACGCAATCTGCGGCCCGGCAAGCTGGCAACTTTGGGGAACCCCACGGTGCGGAAAGGGACAACCAGGCCAGATTGCCCACACCAGCCACGGCACCAGCCCGGCCCGTTTTCGCAACGTTCGGGTCGGAGTGATGGGTTAGTTACTTCCGCCTGCTGATTGCCGTGCTGGGTCGGGACGAAATACGGTCTTTGTTGCGCGAGGCGCTACGCCACGCCGGGTCTGCCGACGCGGACATATACGTGAGCGCTTCGGAACAGGCTCTCACCCGTTTCGCCAACAACCGCATCCACCAGAATGTCTATCACGAAGACGCGATTGCCCACATCCGCGTCGCCAACGGGAAACGTCAGGGGCGGGCCGTCACCAACAATATCTCAGCGAGCGGACTGGCCGGTGCGGTGCGCCAGGCCGGTGAGCACGCCCGGTTGATGCCGGAAGACGGGGACTTTCCGGGTCTGCCTGAACCGCACGCCGTTGCGGAAGTCCAGGCGTGCGATGCTACAACTGTGTCGTGCGACCCCGACCGGCGCGCCGCCATCGCCGGTCTGGTTTGCCGGAAAGCCGCCGACGCCAGGCTGGAAGCCGCCGGATTCTGCCGCACCGGGGTTACCGAACTGGCCGTGGTGAGCACTCGAGGCGCCGATGCCTACCACGCCGGCACGTTTGCCGGTTTGCTCATCACTGCGCGCGGCGACGATGCCACCGGCTGGTCAAAGGACGGGGGCGGTCGCATCAACGACATCGACGCCGAATCCCTGGCCGAGGAAGCCATCGGAAAAGCGCTGCGAGGCAGCAACCCGCAACCACTGGCAACCGGCGATTATCCGGTGGTGCTGGAACATTACGCAGTTGACGATGTGCTGGAAGCGCTCAGCGCCTACGGCATGGGCGCGCAGATGGTTCAGGACCAACGCAGCTGGATGAACGGCATCATCGGCGAGCCGGCCATGAGTCCCCTGGTGTCCATCTGGGACGATGGAATCGACCCCGCCGGCTGGCCCGTGCCTTTCGATGCAGAGGGTGTGCCACGGCAGCGGGTGGACATCGTAACGGATGGCATCGTTCGCGGCCCAGTGTATAACAACTACACGGCCTCCAAAGCCGGCCTGGCGTCGACCGGACATCAGCGGGGCGCTACGGGCGGGCCCGCTGCGACCAACCTGTTCATGGCCGGCGGCGACCGCAGTACCGAGCAACTCATAGCATCGGTGGAGCGGGGGATCTACGTTACGCGCTTTTACTACACCCGCCTGGCCCACAGCAGAGGGTGCGTGATGACGGGCATGACCCGCGACGGAACTTTCCTGATTGAAAACGGCGAATTGACCACGCCAATCAAGAACCTGCGCTTCACCCAGGGATACGTCGATGCGCTGGCCGACTGCCTGGGTCTGTCCAACCAACCGCAACTGAACCTGAACGAAGGCGGTGTAGCGGTGCGGGTGCCGGCCGCGTCCCTCGCCAGTTGGCGGTTCACCGGGCAGACGGTCTGAACCGACGCCCGGCAATTCCGTCCTAAACGCTGAACTATCGGGACTAATCCGGCCGGCCGAAAATGGCTACGGAGCAGGTGAAGGAGCCGGGCCGCCCACCTAGGTTGTGGGTGATGCCAAGGTCGGCCTTTTGTAGCTGGCGACCGCCGGCCTTGCCCTGAATCTGCTTGTACACCTCGTAAATCATGCGGATGCCGCTGGCGCCGATGGGGTGTCCAAAGCATTTCAGGCCACCGTCGGTGTTTACGGGCAGGTCCCCTTCCAGTGAGAACGACCCGTTGGCGACATCGGCGCTGGCATGACCTCGGGGACTGAAGCCCAGGTCTTCCATTATGATTAGCTCGGTGATGGTGAAGCAGTCATGCACCATCGCCATGTCAATTTCAGCGCGCGGTTCGGTGATACCCGCCTCGGCATAGGCGGCCTGGCTGGCGCGCTCCGTTTCGGGGAAATGGGTGAAATCCCAATCGTTGCGGAGCACTCCAAACGCGCCCACCGCCAAGCCCAGCCCCTTGACCAGGATGTAATCATCCCGCAAAGTTTGGGCAATCTCAGGCGTGGTGATGATTGCAGCGGCGGCGCCGTCGCTGACACCGCAGCAGTCGTACAGACCCAGCGGCCACGCAATCATGGGGGCGTTGATAATCTGGTCTTCGCTGACCTCACGCTGGAAGTGCGCCTTTGAGTTCAACGTGCCGTTGTGATGGTTCTTGGACGCAATCTGGGCCAGCGTCCGTTTCCCATCGTCGTAGTCGATGCCATATTGGTGGAAATAGCGGGTGGCGGCCATGGCGAACTGCGCCGGCGGAGGCGTCGGCGGTTCCACATCGGCCCCGGGCCCGGCGGCAATGGCCAGCCCGGAGAAACCACTGTCCTTGAGCTTTTCCACACCCATCGCCAGCACGATGTCGTAGACGCCGGCGGCCACTGCGTAGCAAGCGTTGCGGAAGGCATCGGTGGCGGTGGCGCAGGCATTTTCGACGCGGGTAATGGGGATGTAGTCCAGCTTCAACGCTTCGGCCAAGGGTTGACCGGTGCGGAAGCTGCTGACGGTGCCCAACCAAGCGGCCTGGATGTCTTCCGACCCCAGCCCGGCATCCTCGTAAGCTTCGTAGGCGGCCTCGACCATCAGGTCGCCGGCCGAGGCGTCCCAGCGTTCACCGAAGCGGGTGCATCCCATTCCCACGACAGCCACTCGGTCTCGTATTCCGGGCATATTAATCTCCTAATCAGGCGGCAGCGGCCACCCGGGCCGGCCTTCGTTGGGGTATCGCTTTCCAGTAGTAATTGTGGATACCGTTGACCACACGCAGCTTGCGGAAACTCATCTCGACTGGCAGTCCCACCCGAACTTCGTCAAGGTCTCGGTCGGTCATCATGCACAACACGCGCCCGCCGATGTCAAAATCTACCACCACCACGACCAGCGGGGTGTCCACGGCGCCGGCGATGTGGTCCATCGAGTAGGTAAAGATTTCGCCCGGCCGGTCGCTCAGTCGCACCGGTTCGGAATCATCGAGGCGGCGGCATTCTACACAGACGCGCTGCGCCGGATACTGCACGTAGCCACAAGCTCGGCAACGCCCGCCATACAGGCGCACATTTTTGTCCCCTTCCCGCCACAACGCGGATACCGACGGCGAAGCGGGCGCCGGCCGACGGGCTGCGTCGTCGGTCGTCCACACGTCACGCCAGCGGGCGTAGGTTTCGTAACTACCCAGGATGAGCTTGCTGTCAACCCACCCGGCGACACCCATCGTCGGGCGTTGTGCCAGGGTGATGGCCGCGGTGGTCCGGAACCCGAGCACGTCGCTGCCGTCCCCGTAGGATACTGCCAGCAGCAATTCGTTCGGGCCGGCGGATTCCAGCGCTGCCGCCAGCAACATCGTGGAGAAGGCTGCGCCCGTATTGCCCACCATCCCGAACCCGGCCGGCTGCACCTGCTCATCGTTGAACCCCAACTGGCGGGCCAGCCGGGAGTGTCGCCGGGCGTCGGGAGCGTACAGGGCAACCTTGCTCACATCGGCCGGCGCAACGCCAGCGCGGTCGCAGAAACCGGACACGGCTTCCGGCACAATGCGTTCGATCCCCTCTTCGGTGGCGAACCGGTCTTCCCAGGTGCGGACGAAAGCATCGCCGGGTGCGCGCCAGGTGTCCAGCATATTGTCGGTGATGGAATAGCTGCCGACCGATTCTGCAATCACTCCCTCAGCCGCCACGATGAAGGCGACCGCGCCGTCGCCCGACGACCGTTCCGTGTCGCCGCGAGGCGGCCCCTGCCGGCTGTCGGCAGCCACGACCAGCACCTCGGTTGCGCTGCCGGCGGCCACGGCGTCCAATGCCGCCTTCAGGGCGCTGGTGCCCGCGCGCAGGACGCCGGTGATGTCCGTGGCGAAAATGTCCCGTCGCAAATCCAGAGCCGCGGCCACGATGGCGGCGCACTGCTTCTCGGCGTAAGGGGGCGTCGTGGTTGCAAAGATGATGCCGTCGATGGCGTTCCGGTCGCGGTCGCCCAGGCAATCGTAGCCGGCGGCCACGGCCATCGTCACGCTGTCTTCATCGAAATTGGCGACGGATCGCTCCTGGCGGGAGTTCCAGCCATCAGTGCCCGCTCCCAATCGGAAACGGGGGATATAGGCGCCGTAAGCAGCGATTCCGACCAATTTAGCCTCCCTTTTAGACTTCCTGGGCAAGCGCTCACCGTGCGGACGATGCTATCAGCGCGCGCGACTGGGTGTCAACGCGCGTCGATGCCCCGGCGGCGCTGTGCCGTGGTTGCGCCAATCCGTCGTGCAACCGGGGGTGCGCCGTGGTTACAACGCCGTAGTTACAACGGGGGCCGGGCAGTCGCTATGCTACAATGCGCCGATGTTTGCTCGCCCTTCCAGCAGCCGTTTGATTCCGATGCTGCTGTGGTCGTTTGCGGCGCTGGTTATCGTACTTGCGGCGGGCTGCACTGCCGGAAATGGGGAGCCGACAATCCCGGAGCCGGCCCAGGAGCTTCCCCCCGAACTTGCCCGCGTCGTGGAAGCGTATGGCATTCTGCTGGATGAGCACGTTGACCACCGGACGCTAACATCGGAGCAACTGTCCGACGGCGCCATCCGCGGGCTGTTGACGGCGCTGAACGACCCCCACGCGTCCTACCTGAGCGCCGAGCAATACGCCCGCGAGCGGGAAGGTTATCGGGGGTTTTTCGAAGGCATCGGCGCCCAGGTTACGCTCACCGAAGCCGGCCTGACCATCATCGCGCCCATACCCGGCGCGCCCGCCGAAGCCGCCGGCATCCTTCCGGGCGACCTGATTCTGGAGGTAGACGGGGAGAACATCGCGGGTCTCACGCTCGTGGAGGCGGTGAACCTGATCCGGGGGCCGGGCGGAACCGACGTAACCCTGCTGGTGCGCCACGTTGGCGGCAGCGAGAACATCAGCATTACTGTAACCCGCGGACGCATTCCCATCGACAGCGTTGCGTTCAAGATGCTGGACAACGGGGTCGGGCACCTCTGGGTCTACGGTTTCTCCAACACCACGGAGGACGAGGTGCGCGGGGCGCTCGATGAGTTTGCCGCGGCCAACGGCGCCGCACTGATTCTGGACCTGCGAAACAATCCCGGCGGGCTGCTGCACGTTGTCATCAGCGTGGCCGATCTGTTCCTCGACGGCGGCTCCGTGCTGTATGAAGTTGATGCAGCGGGCGACCGCACTGACTACGATGCCAACCGGCGCGGCCCCGGCGTAGACATACCGATGGTGGTGCTGGTGAACCGGTTTTCAGCGAGCGCCAGCGAAATCCTGGCCGGCGCCATGCAGACCAACGACCGGGCGCTGGTGGTTGGCGCCACGACGTTCGGCAAGGGCAGCGTCAACATCACCCGCCTGCTTTCAGACGGTTCCGCCATCTACTTCTCGATCCGACGCTGGTACCTGCCCGACGGCACCCAAATAGAGGGGCAAGGTGTAACGCCGGACATCGAAATCGTATCGGACGTGCAACAGCTGCCCGTCGACCTCGCCGCCGACCCCGCTTTGCAGGAGGCCATCGTAATCCTGAACAGTCGGGTCATGTCGCGATAACTGGTACACAATGGCTTACCGAAATGGCTTACAATAGAAATGGCTTGCAATAACGAATAGGCAATCTCACAACAACCAATGGGGTACGGACAGTCCCGATACCCAGGAATCTGATGGCCAGGAAAAACCGCAACAGCAAGAAAAATGCCAAAACCGCGACCAACGGCGATAATCGTCAGGTTGCGGTGAACCGCAAAGCGCTGCACGATTATGAAATCCTGGAGCGGGTTGAGGCCGGCCTGGTGCTGACCGGCACTGAGATAAAGTCAATACGCGCCGGCAAAGTCGACCTGCGGGATGCCTACGCGCGGTCGCAAAACGGCGAGATGTGGCTGCACGGTGTGCATATCGCCCCGTATGATGCGGCGAGCTACCTGAATCACGAACCACGGCGTCCGCGCAAAATCCTGCTGCACCGTGCCCAAATGAATGACCTGTCGTTGCAGGCTGCCCAGAAAGGATTGACCCTGACTCCATTGAGGATGTATCTGAAAAACCACTACGCAAAGGTGGAACTGGGTTTGGGCCGGGGCAAACGTCAATACGACAAACGGCGCACCATGATTGAGCGGGAACGGGAACGGGATGCGCGCCAGGCAGTCAAGCAGTGGCGGGAGTGAAAACGGTTATCCGCACTGGTGCGCGGCCAGGTCAAGAAATTAACCCAGTTAATGCGTACCCGGCGGGCCGGCGATTACGGGGCACTCGTTGGTCAGAGACGCAGTAATGACGGTGCTAGATTATATTCGTTACTATGTCAAGGTCTGGGACTGGCGGCTGTTCGTATTCATTCTGCTGTTCCTGGGCCTGCCCAATATCTACCAGTTATATCGGGTGTACCTGATTGGCAACGAGCTACCCGATGCGGGCGGCTTGGCCATTGTGTCGCAATGGCAGTTCGTGGGGCTGGTAGTTGAGATTTTCCAGGAAGCAACCGTACTGGCAATTTTCTTCTTCGTAGGCTCGCAGATACGCGGTGGAGCGGCAGTACGGCTGGACCGGACCAAAAGCGTCTTCACTTTCATCTTTCTGGCTTCGCTGTTTTTCTCGGTGGGCGTGTTCTTCTTCAGGGATGCCTTCATTACGCTGATTGGAACCTCGTCGGAGATTCAAGGGCAGACACGAGCCTTTTTGGGCGTCAGCATATTCAGCATCCCATTCACGATACTGGCGGCCGCCGTCGTGGTTCTGTTCGAGTCGCTGGGGCTGCGGACACTAGTGCTCGTGATGGCGATTGCCAACGTGGCGCTGCGGTTCGCGCTGGACAGCCTGTTCTTCGGCGGCTACGCCTTTTCGCTGGACGCCGGCGTGATTGGAATCGGCTGGTCAACGCTGCTGGCCAGCGTAGGGCTTTTCGTGGTGGGGTTTGCGCTGCTGCTGTGGGCCAAAGAAATCCGGCTGGGCGCGCTCACCACTCTGCCATCTTTCGCCGATATGCGGGAATACCTGCGCGTGGGGTTGGGCAGCGGAGCGGACAGCCTGATTCGGAACGTCGCCTATTTCTTCATGATAATCCGCATTGTAAACACCGTCGGCGCCGAGGAAATCGGCGGCTACTACGTCGCCATCCAGATTTTCTGGAGTTTTATGCTGGTGCCGGTGCTGGCCCTGGCCGAATCGGCCAAGGCGTTGGTCGCCAATGCGTCTGGCGACATTGAGCAGGTGCGCAAGCTCTGTCTCTCATCCATTCTGATTACGGCCGGCATGATGGTCATTTGGGTTGGGCTGGCGCCGGCTTTCCCCATATTCGCCGGGGCGCTGACGGATGATGTGGCGACTGTGGGGTGGGCCGTTACCGCTTTCGGCATATTGTTTGTTCCTTACGTTCTCTTTTCCTTCAACACGGTAATAGACTCGGTGTTTTACGGTCTGGGGAAAACGCAATATATGGCTTACCAGGCTATTCTGACTAACGGGACGGTTTACTTGGTGGCGTTCCTGCTGTACGTAATGGGAGTATGGGAGCCGAGCTTTGAGGGAGTAATGACACTGTTCGCGCTGGGCATCTTGGTGGATTCTTTCCTGACCGTATTTTTCCTGCTGAAGGCACTGTACATCGACCCAGCGCGGCGGCCGGCCGGAGCAACGTGAAACGCCCTCCGGTTACCTCAAGTCATCTTTCTGCCGCCGTCCGCCTGCGCTATAATCTTTTGGCAGAAAACCGCGCCCTGGCTCAAACCACCGGCGGTGCATTATTTTGCGAGGGGTATGTTTTGATTCGGAGCCTGCGGGGGATTACACCCCAAATAGCGACCACTGCCTGGGTGAGCGAGTTTGCCTACGTGGTGGGCAACGTCGTCATTGGGGAGCACAGCAGTGTCTGGCCCGGCGTTACGATACGAGGGGATGGCGAACTCATCACCATCGGCAACAACGTAAACATTCAGGAAGGCTCGGTGGTCCACGGCGACGGGCTGGTGATTGAAGACAACGTGTCCATCGGCCATTGTGTGGTGGTGCATGGCGACCGCATCGGCGCGGGCAGTCTGCTGGGCAATAACTGCACATTCCTCACCGAGTCTACCATCGGCCGGGAATGCCTGATCGCCGCCAACTCGGTGGTGCTGTCCGGCGTGGCCGTTCCGGACCGCAGCTTCGTAACCGGCGTCCCGGGTTCCATCAAGCGACAGGTTACCGACCAGCAGGTTGAAGGGATGCGCGACACCGCCGAGCACCTGGTGGAACGGGCCGAATGGTTTAAGGAAAGCGGACTGTAGTCGTTGCCGGGGCCGTGAACACCGGCCCGCTCCCCAACCCGCTCCAATCAAAGAGCAGAAAGAGAGCAGGCGCGGAGTCAGGGCATCACGATGCCAGGCGGTTGGCCACTGGGAGCAAGTTTTCGGCCAGGTGGTTCATCACTTCGATGCACGGGCCGATGCCGTCAACCCGGAAATCGAAGGTCAGCTGGTCGATGCCCAGTTCGTTGCAGTAGTGCAAATCGTCGATCACTTCCTGGGTGGAGGCGATTAGCGCTCCGCCGGAACGCACGCCGACGCCCTCGTCGGCTCCGTTCATATCGGTGAAGTGGAGGCTGCGTTTCAGGGAAATCGTAATGTCGGCTGGATTTCGCCCCGCCAGCTCGGTTTGCTCCCGCAGATAAGGCAGGTTCTGGGCGACGAAATCGGGGGTTTGACGGGTGGTGTGCCAGCAGTCGCCGTATTTGGCGGTGCGGCGCAGCGCGCGGCGGGTGTGTCCGCCCACCCAAATCGGTATGCGGGGCTGCTGAATGGGCTTGGGCTCGAAATATATGCCGTCAATCTGATAATACTTGCCGTTGACTTCCGGCTGCTCCTCGGTCCACAGGGCGTTGAAGATTTGCAGGAATTCGTCGGTCATCGGCCCCCGGTCTGCGTAAGGTACGCCCAGGATGTCGAACTCTTTTTCCAGCCAACCTACACCGACCCCGCAAATCATGCGCCCGCCGGACAGTACGTCCAGAGACGCAAACATCTTGGCCTGCACCACCGGGTTGCGATACGGCAGGATGAGCACCGTGCTGCCCAGACGTATCTCACTGGTGCACGCTGCCATGTAGCCCAGCATCGTCATAGTTTCTAGGAACGGCTCGTCGGACGGCCGCTGAAACGCGCCGGTTGGGGTGTAAGGATACTGGTTGGTTCCCGCCACCGGCAGTACGATGTGGTCGCCGGCCATCACCGACTCGAACCCCAACTGTTCAGCGCGCTCACAAAACTCGCGGATGCCCGCTGCGTCCGGCAAGCGGGGAATACTCACGCCTATTTTCATCAAGGAGCCTCTGGCTGCGGGCCAGATTGGCGTCAAATGCGCTCACACCCGGCAGCGTCAGGATTATAGCACCGGGCGCGGGCGCGCCAAACTCTGCCCAAACCGGCGCATTCACCCGGTTACTCCGCCGCCCGCGCCAGGTTCGACTGCGGGCGGCGGAGTAATACGCGGTCATTCAGCAAATTGAGCATTGCGGCGCCATGTTATGACACCTCGGCATTTGGCGCACACCCGGTCTTGCAACATCCGGCGTTGCAAGCGGTGCCGGAACCACTGCTGCCCGCAACCACACTCTCCGACCCAGCGCGCTGCGGAGTGTTCCACTCGGTGGCACCTTTCGCCAGTGCATCCGATTTCCCGTGCTGTGGCCTTCCATACTGCATCGTGATTGTGCTGGTGCCCCACGATGGCATGGGCGATTTCGTGCAGAATGGTATCCTCAATCTCCCCTCGAGTCGCGCGTTGACAATAACTGACTGACAGATTAATGCGTTGGCCCGTGTAGTCGCACACTCCAGCACGGGCGGGGGCCAGGTCAAATCCACACCGCCATGCACGAGCCAGCCCGCTGTGCTTTTTATGACGGATAAGAAGTCGGTCGGCCAATTTCTGCACATCTTGCAGTGACATCTCCGGTTCAAACGCCGTGTCAACGTCGACTATTGCCGCGTAGGGCACTTCCCATTGCTCCCCGCCGGCCACCACCAAATCGGCTAACTTTACCCGCAACCCGATTACCTGACCGGCCAAGGTCGCCTCGCTGCTGATGCGAAATTGAACACGGCTTCCAACCGGGTATTTGGCTCCGGGAAATTTGGCGGTGATTTCGGTGCGGCGTGACGGCATTCCAGTCCCTGCAAACGGCCAACATTATACGTCAAATAGCCCGCCCGGCCGGCTCCGGCGGAATACGCCGGGTGCGGGCATTTGCAAATTCCCGGAAATCCGCATGGTCGCATTCTTGGCAATTAGGCTTGCCAAGCACGTGCGCAGTGCTATAATTTGCTCAAACTTATACGAACGATGTCGTTGACTGGTTCGTTGGCACACTAATCTCGTCCGCAAACAGGAGGACAAAATGGAAAAGGGAGATACCGTCATCAATGTTGGACCGGTAGACGTAACCCTGTCATACCGCCGAGAAATCATGCCCGACCAGGGTTTGATGGTGCAGGTATATGGAGACGTTGACGGCCAGGATACTGAAATCCTGCGCTTCGACTGCTTCGACCAGGCCCCGCATTACCACTATGGCCCGGAGAACATGAACATCCGGCTGCCCATGGACAAGACCACCATCGGCACTCCGTTGGGCTGGACGTTGAGCAACATCCGCACCAACCTGCCCGCCATGGTTCGCCGCTCCGGTTACGATGACCTGGCCAGCGAAATCCAGGCAAACCCGGTCGACCAGATTAAGATGGACGAAGTGGAGGCGTGCGCCTTGGGCAAGTCTCGCGACGAGCGCCGCACGGTAACCCACTTCCGCGGCGACCACATTTTCGAGGCTGGCAACATTCGCTTCGGTGTGGAATTCCGTGACAACATCGGCGCAGCCAACGACCGCGGCGTCGCCATCCACGTCCTGACCGACCACCTAGGGCAGGAGTTCGAGCTGCTGGCTTTCGACTGCTTCGAGATCGCTCCCCACTACCACTACGGCCCGCGCAATCAGGACGTTCGCGTGTATTGGGACACCACCACCAGCGGCCACACCCTGGCGTGGACGCTTGAGCAATTCAAGGCTGGCAACCTGGCCAACATGATTGACCGGGCCGGCTACCCGACGGTAGCCACCGGGCTCGACAACAATCTGGTGCAGGCCGTCCTTCCCTCCATCGAGGAAAAGGCTTGGGCGTTGGTAGGCACCAACCAAAAGTAACCGTCAACAGACATACCGGTTACGCAGTGGGGGCGGCAGATTTGCCGCCCCCACGTTCTTTGCCCTACTCCGCACGAACTTTGTCCTGCTTAGGACGAACATTCATTTTGCCGCGCGCGCGTATATCTCGGTTACATCATGGTGTAGCCGCCGGACACGCTCAAGGTCTGGCCGGTGATGAAACTGGCCGCGTCGGACGCCAGGAAGACCACGGCGTTGGCGACTTCCTGCGCGGTGCCCATGCGCCGCAACGGGTAGGCGCGCCGCACACGCTCCAGGACATCCTCGGTGAAAATATCCTGCATACCCTGGCTCCACATGCTTTCGGTGCTGGTTACCTCAGCCTGGGGTGGCACCACCAAACCGGGGCAGACCATGTTCAAGCGCAGTCCGTAGCGTCCGGTTTCGCGGGCGACCGCCTTGCTCAGCGCGATTACTCCAGCCTTGCAAGCGGAGTAGACGGCCTCCCGATACTCGCCCATGCGCCCGGCATCGCTGCTGATGCTGACAATTGACCCGGATTCCCGTTCAATCATGTGCGGCAAAACTGCGTGGATGCAGTTGATGGCGCCCCAAAGGTTCACGTCCACTTCCTTGATGTGTTCAGCGCGGGGTTTTTCCATGAACAGCCGGTCCACCGTCCAGCCCACGTTGTTCACCAGCACATCCACACTGCCCAATCGACCGATGGCGTCGGCAATCATGGCGTCGGTTTTGTCCTGGTCGGTTACGTCGGCGTCAATGACGGTGGCAGATGCGCCGGTGCCCATCGCCTGAACCTCGGCAGCCACCTGGTCGCCGGCGGCCCGGTTCAGCTCGGCGATGGCAATGTTGCTGCCCTCAGCGGCGAAAGCCAGCACGATGGCTCGCCCAATATTGGTGCCGCCGCCGGTAACCACCACGTTCTTGCCCTTCAGTCCTAACTCCAACCTGTTACCTCCAGTCGCTCTGCGTTTCCAAGATATTCCGCAAAACGTACAGGTTTTCTACGTCTGCACGGTTGTATTCCAGCAGCATATCCAGTGCGTCCTGATTGCCCTCATTGTGATATTTGTGCCAGAGGTCAACGGCGTCGCGGCCATTGAGGTCAGGCAGATTTCGGGAGATGCGCAGCCGCTTCTCAATGACTTTCAGACCACCTTTCAACCCGGCGTGGTAGCAAGTCCACCTCAAGTCGTGGTGCTCGATCCGGCAGCGTAAATCAACGCCGGGCCGTCGGGCCAAGAAGGGCAAGTCGAAACTGGCGCCGTTGAAAGTATAAACGGTGGTCACGCCTTCCAGAACGTGCAGAATGGCGTCAACGGTAATGTCATCACCAACCAGTTGCTCGATGAACCAGTCTCCGGGGAAATCAATGGCGATACCCACCACAGTTGGCTGCGCAAATGCGGGCGATAGCCCGGTGGTTTCGATGTCCAGATAAGCGTCCAACGGAACGTCAGTGGCGGAAATGCCTCACACCGGTGAACAGCATTGCAATGCCGGCCGCATCCGCCGCCGCGATGACTTCATCATCCCGAATGGAGCCGCCCGGCTGGACGATGGCGGTGATACCGGCGTCTGCCGCCAGCTCAATGTTATCCGGGAATGGGAAGAAAGCATCCGATGCCAGCACACAGCCCGCCGACTTCTCACCCGCCGCCCGTTGGGACAGGTGGACGCTGACGACGCGGTTCGGCTGCCCGGCGCCCATGCCGACGAGGGTGCGGTCTTTGACGAACGCGATGGCGTTGGACTTGATGTGCTTCACCGCTTTCCAGGCAAACGCCAGGTCAGCCAACTCGGCCGACGTTGGCGCCCGTTTGGTGGCCGTCGTCCATTGGTCGGGATACTCGGCAATGGTGTCGCGAGTCTGGACGAGCACGCCGCCGCTCAATGGCCTGACGTCATAGTCAGCAGCTCCGGGCCCGGACACGGCCGGCTCAACCGATAGTATCCGCAGGTTGCGTTTGCGTTGCAGGAAGGCTAACGCGTCGTCGTCGTAGCCCGGCGCAACGACCACTTCGTAAAATACCGGGTCCATGGCTTCGGCAGCCGCCGCCGTCACCGGACGGTTGTACCCGACGATGCCGCCGAACGCGGAAACCGGGTCTCCTTCGTAGGCGCGCCGGTAACCCTCCGCCACGTCATCCGAGGACGCCAGGCCGCACGGATTGGCGTGTTTGATGACGCACACCGTCGGGTCGGTATATTCGCTGACGATTCGCCAGGCTGCGTCGGCGTCCATCAGGTTGTTGAAGGACAGCTCACGACCATGCAGCTGCTGCGCCTGAGCCAGGCCGCCGGAGCCGCCGCTGGCTGGAACGTACAATGCGCCCCGCTGGTGCGGGTTCTCCCCATAGCGAAGCGACGCTGTGCGCCTCAATCCGATGGTTACCTGCTGCGGCATTTCAGCTTCGGCAGCGGGCGCGGATTCAGAGGCCGGGGCGGATGCCAGATAGTCGGCAACCACGGCATCGTAGGTAGCAACGTGCTGGAAGGCTTTGGCAGCGAGGCCGCGCCTCTGTTCGATGCTCAGCTCACCGCCGGCCAGGGCGTCGGCGACCCAATCGTAGTCTGCCGGATCCACCACGACGACGACCGAGGGGAAGTTCTTGGCCGCCGCCCTCAGCATGGTCGGCCCGCCGATGTCGATGTTCTCCAGCGCGTCATCCAGCGTTACGCCGGGCTTGCTGACGGTTGCTGCGAAGGGATAGAGGTTGACTACCACCAGGTCGATGGCATCAATGCCGTGCTGCTCCAGCTCGGCCATGTGGCCGGCCGAATCCCGCCGCGCCAACAAGCCGCCGTGAATTGTGGGATGCAGGGTCTTGACGCGACCTTCCAGAATTTCCGGCGAACCAGTTACATCCGACACCTGGCGAACGGCGATCCCGGCATCCGACAGACTCCGGTGAGTACCACCGGTGCTAATCAGTTCGCAGCCAGCGCCGGTCAGCCGCCGGCCCAAATCTTCGATACCCGTTTTGTCATAGACGCTCAGTAACGCTTTCAAATTACCTTTCCTCTAATTGGACATTCTCCTGATTGGATAACCATTGCCTGGACGTTCCTCTGATTGGATGACGATTAACTGGATAACGCTTGATGGGATAACGATGGCCAGGGGGAGTCCGGAACAGCACCCGAAATCGCCCGCTGCCACCCGTGTGCGTTCGGGTGCGACCGGCGGTTTGCGGCCGGCTATGCGTTTCTAAATATCACCCGGGCTTCACCGGCACGGCCCACAATTTGTCCCACGTCAACGGCATCGGGCACGCCCTGGAGCGTGGCAACCGCCCCGGCGGCGTCGCACACCGCCACCATTCCTAAGCCCATGTTGAACACGCGATACATCTCGGCGTCGCTGATTCCGCCGGCCTGCTGCACAGCGGCGAAAATGGGGGGGATGGCCCACGAACCGAGCCGAAATTCCGCCGCCACATCCGGCGGCAACACCGCAGGCACCTTGCCCGGCAAACCGCCGCCCGTGATGTGGCTCAATGCCTTCAGATGCGGGAGATACGGCGCCAGCAGGGGGTGGTAAGCGCGGTGCCGCACCATCAGCTCGTCGCCCAAAGTGCGGTTCAAGCCCGGCACGGGCCGGTGCAACACCGTTGGGTCTTCATCCACGCCAAACACCTGACGCACCAGAGCAAACCCATTGGTGTGAACGCCGCTGGAGGGTATACCGATCAATCGGTCGCCCGGTTGCACGGCGCTGCCGTCCAGTAGCCGGCTGCGGCTGGCAACCCCGACCACGAACCCGGCCAGGTCGAAATCGGCGTCGGAGTAGACACCGGGCAACTGGGCGGTTTCGCCCCCAATCAATGCGCAGCCGGCTTCGCGACACCCCCAGACGATGCCACGCATCAGCATCTCCAGGCGGTGTTCATCCAGCGCGCTAAACGATACATAGTCGAGGAAGAAAAGCGGGCGGGCGCCTTTGGTCAGAATGTCATTGACATTGAGGGTAACCAGGTCCTGGCCCACGCCCTCGAAGTGTCCCAACTGCGACGCAATTTTCAGCTTGGTGCCCACGCCGTCGGTGCTCGCCACCAGAACGGGTTCGTCGATCGCATCCAGTGCGAAGAGGCCGGCAAAACCGCCGCCGCCGTCCAGCACCTGGGGGCCGTGGGTGATTCCCGCAAAAGCCTTGATGCGGTCTTTCAACCCTTCCATCGCGTCCAGCGCGACGCCGGCAGCCTCGTAGGTTCCCGATGGAGTCATGCCGCCTGCCTCAACGTCATCGTTTAGGGCGCCGCAATCTCCAGCGCCAGCTTGCCTAAATCCAACTGCACCGGCACGGGGTAATTGCCGGTGAAGCAGGCATCGCAAAACCCGCCTTGTTGTCCGCGCACCAGGCCCATCAGACCGTTGACGCTCAAATACCCCAGGGTGTCGGCGCCGGTAATGCTCTTAATCTCGTCCAACGTTTTGTTGGCGGCGATCAATTCCTGCCGGGTGGCCATATCGACGCCCAGGTAACAGGGGTGTTTGATTGGAGGCGCGCACACACGCAGATGAATTTCGGCAGCGCCGGCTCGCCGCAGCAATTCCACCACGTGGGGCGTGGTAGTCCCGCGCACGATGCTGTCGTCGACCACTACCAGCCGCTTGCCGCGCAAGATTGCGGGCATCGGGTTGAACTTTTGCCGGACGCCACGGTCGCGACGCTGCTGTTCCGGCTCGATGAAGGTGCGGCCCACATAGCGATTGCGCACCAGGCCGTTGGCGAAGGGAATGCCCGATTCGCGGGAATAGCCAACTGCCGCTGCGGTGGAAGAGTCGGGAATGCCAATCACCAAGTCAGCGTCTGCCGGGTGCTCCCTGGCCAACTGCGCGCCCATACCTTCCCGCGCGTTGTGCATCAACTTGCCGTCCATCACGCTGTCCGGGCGCGCGAAGTAAATCCACTCGAACACGCACAACGCCCGGCTGCGACGGGCCGCCCCGGCGTAAATCTCTGAATGCACACCGTCCGCGCCGATGGTTACCACTTCCCCCGGTTCAAGTTCGCGCACGAATTCCGCCTGCATATGATCCAGGGCGCAGGTCTCTGACGCCACGGCCCAGCCGTTATCCAGCTTGCCGAGGCACAACGGACGTATTCCCAGCGGGTCGCGCGCCGCAATCAACCGGTCGGGCGTCAGGAGCGCCAGTGAGAATGCGCCCTGCATGGTTCGCATTCCGTGGAATAGTCGTTCCCCCCAGGTTGCTCCGGGCGCGTTCGCCAGCTGATGGGCTATGACCTCGGAATCCGTGGTGGTATCGAAAACGCAATCCCACCTGGTCCGCAACTGCTCCCGCAATTGAACGGCGTTGATGATGTTGCCGTTGTGGGCGACGGCCAGCGGGCCGTTGATGCCGTCGACCAGCAAGGGCTGCGCGTTGCAAAAGGCGCTGGCGCCGGTGGTGGAATACCGGGTGTGGCCGATGGCCAAGTCGCCGGTGATGCGGTCCAGGTCTCCGTCGGCGAACGCCTCCGTAACCAGACCCATCCCGGTGTGGGCGCGTATCTCCCCGGCGTCGGAAGCGGCCACCCCCGCCGACTCCTGCCCCCGGTGTTGTAGCGCGAACAGGCCGATGGCCGTGAGCGGCGCGCTGTTGACACCCGGCGTGTAGATACCTACAACGCCGCATTCCTCTCGGGGATGATCGAAAGGATGGGAACCTGAACTGCTGGGCAGCCAATAGGTCATGTCAGCATTCTATTTTGTGGTTGGCTCTGGGTCAACGCCCCGGACGCCGTTTAATCGCGTTGCCGGTTAATCGCGTTGCGGGATGATTTGGACTTTACGGCTCTCTCCCACTCCCACACTTTCGGTTCGGATGCCGTCTCGTTCGTCCAGGTACATATGAATTACCCTGCGATCCGATGGCGTCATCGGTTCCAGCGTGATGCTGCGCCCGGTTTGGACGACCCTTTCGGCGACGCGGGAAGCCATCTCACGCAGGGAGTCTTCACGGCGTTGCCGGTATTGCTCAACGTCCAGCGCGACGCGCACGTCCTGCTCGAACTGCTGACGCACGATGCTCTGCACGATAAATTGCAAAGACTGGAGCGTGTTGCCGCGCCGGCCAATCAACAACCCGGAATCCGGCCCGGCGATGTCGATGATGGGCCCACCGGACGCCTCGTCGAATTCCGACCGGAGCGTGACGTCAACCTCTGCTCCCACGGTTTCCAGGATACGCTCGACCGCCTGCACCGCCGCCGCCGCCGGGGAATCGGCATCGGCCAACACGACCGGGGGCCGGCGGGGAGCCGCTTCCTCGTCCGGTTCATAGTCGTCTTCAAATTCGTCGCCGTCACCGTCTTCAGATTCTGCGCCATCTTCAGCTTCGTAGTCGGCATCAGGCCCGGCATCAGCGCGGCCTTCGACGTCGCCATCCGGAGTTGCCAGCGGTGTGATGCGGGTAACACGCACCTCGGCCATCTCGCCGCCGATGCCGAGGAACCCTTGCCGGCCTCTATTTAGTATTTCTACCTCGACCTCGCTGCGGTCTGCGCCGAGCGCTGCGAGCGCCAGCCCTTCGGCTTCTTCTACGGTCCGTGCGGTTTGAGTTATTTGATCCATCAGGTTGGTTCTCCTGTGGGGCAGGGGCGGGGCTCGCCGGGGCTACTTCGTCCGGTTCCGCACCGCGCTTGGGGAACAGTGGGAAGAGCGGCCCCCATCCGGTGATGAAGTACTGAATGCTGATACCCAAGATGTTGGAAACCACCCAATAGAGCGGTAATCCGCTGGGCCACCCCAGCGAGAATGCCCCCAGGAATATGGGCATCATCCAGAGCATCATGGTTTGGCTGGATTGCTGACGCGGGTCCGGAGACGGCATCTGCGTCATCTTTTGCTGCACCCAGGTGGACACCGCCACCAGGATGGGCATGACGATGGGCGACGGGTCGGGTTGGCTCAGGTCCAGCCAGAGGAAGGTGCTGTTGACCGGCGCCGCCGCATGAATGGGTACGAAGGTAATCCAGGTGTACAGTTTGCCGGACAGATTGACCAAGTCTTCCGGATTGTTGAACAGGGTCTGAATGAGTACCCGGAACAGGCCGATGAGAATGGGCATCTGCACGATGAGCGGGCCCAGACAACCGACTGGGCTCACGCCGCTTTCCCGGTACAGGCGCATGGTTTCCTGGGAGATGCGTTGCCGGTCGCCGGCGTGCCGTTGCTGGATCTCCCGCACCCGCGGTTGCAGACCGGTCATCGCGCGCATCTGCCGCACCTGGCGCACCGTCAGCGGAATCGTCAAGATTCGCACCAGCGCAGTGAACATGATGATGGCCACTCCCATCTGGGAGTAGCACAGGACGTACAACACCATGAGCGTGTTGAGCATGGGACGAATAATTACTTCGTTCCAAAGCAACCCGAATATGGAGAGAATTTCCACTAACGCCTGTCCTGCTCGCTACCCATCGGCAACGCCTGTCCTAGTTGCACCTGGTGTTTTCTTTAGTGTCGTAGCACCACAATATATTGATGCCAGACACCACCTCCACCCTACGCACCGTGCCGTCATCGGAGCCGACGTACACGGAATCGGGCTGGACGGAGTCGGAGCTGGCCTGGCTGCGGGAGATAATCAGCGGCGCCTTGATCTCGGCGTTGCCCAGCGTCAGGGAGGCGATTTCCTGGGCTTGGCCGTGGTCGGTTTCGGTGGCCCTCAGCACGGCCAATTTGCCGTCCACGGTGGCAACCGCCAAACCCCGTTGCAGCAACACCGGGTCGGCCACCACCGGCGCGCCCATATCATAGGCCCACAGCAGCCCACCGCTGGAGTTCAGGGCGTACACTTTGCCATCCATAGATGGCGCCAGGATCATGCGGCCCGACGACACCGGGGTGGCCCACCACCAGTTGTCGGAGCTAAATTGCCAGCGCAAGTCGCCGCTTTGCAGCCCGAGGGCGTACAGCTGCCGGTCAAACGAGCCGATAATCAGCATATCCTGATGAATCAGCGGTTTGGCGACCACTGCCCCGCCGGTAGCGTATTCCCACTTCACCTCGCCGGTAGCCAGGCTAACGGCATACACCTTGCCGTTCTGCGAACCGAAATACGCGACGCCATTGCGCAGCAACGGAGTAGACCAAATCTCTCTTTCATCGGTGCGGAATGGAGACCATCGCAACGATTCCCCGGTTGACGCGATGAAGGCGTACAAGCCGCCGTCCTCTGAACCAACCGCCACGATGCCGCCCGCTTCGTCCAGGCCGGGGCTGCCCACCAGCGGCACAATCTCTGCCGGTTCGACGTTGGGGTTACGCCAGACCGTTCCCACCACCCCGCCGGAAGCGTTCAGGTCGAGCGCGTACAGGATTCCATCAATACCGGCTACGTACAGATGCTGTCCGACGGCGGGCGGGTTATACGCGCCAAAAAATCCGTCTTCTCCGCCGATGGAAGACCGCCACCGCGTGCTGACGGTTCCGTCGCCAAAATCATCGAGAGCTAGCACCTGCCCGTCCAGGGTAGTGGCATACACCACGCCGTTGGCCACCGCCACGGCTCCCCAACCCTTGGTGGATGCTCCCAGGTTCGGGCGGCAGCCGGCGACGGCCAGCAGGCAGATGGCCGCCAGCGCCGCAACCAGCATCCAGCGTGGCGCCAACGCCAGGCCGTTGTTACGGCGGCCAGGCATGGCAGCATCTTCGGCGACATCTTCGTTGGTAGAGTTGGGCGTAACCCGAGGTTTGCGGAAGGGCGGGAAAATGTTTGACATATTGATTGACTAAATTACCGGGTCGTACCCGCTGCCGCCTCTGGGGCGACACCGTAGAATCCGCTGGATACCCAGCCACACGCCTTTCAGCACGCCGTAGCGTTCGACCGCATCAGCGGTGTACTGCGAACAAGTCGGCTCGAAGCGGCAAGCCGTTGGCAGATAGGGGGACACGGCCTGCTGATACAGCTGGATGGTGGCAACCGCTGCGATTTTCACCGCGTTGCCTCCCGTGTTGCGGTTACGGGCTGCGGGTTCACGGGCTCAAGAACTTCAGGTTCGGCTTCATTCAACCGGGTGCGACGCAACAGATTATGCACGGCACGCTCAAGTTGAGGGAACTTCGCCTCACCGGCGCCACGCCTCGCAATCAGGATGGAGTCCCAACCCGGGCGGGTATGGGAATTGCGGATTACCTCACGCAAACGTCGCTTGGTCCGGTTGCGCACCACTGCGTTGCCGACGCGTTTGCCGGCGATGAAGCAGAAACGGCTGCAATCCAGACCATTGGGCAGCAGGCGAATAACCAGCAGGTCATTAGCGGCGCTGCGTCCCTGACGGTGGATTTCCCCGATACGGGCATCGCCGCTAAGACGATGACGTTGCTGCATCTGAACTACGGAAGCCTTTGAACTAGGGAAGCCGTGGGCGGCCGCTGGAAACAAAGTGGGTCAACTAAACAGTCAGCTTGTGCCGGCCCTTGAAACGGCGGCGGCGCAAAACCGAACGGCCATCCGAGGTGCGCGAACGGGAACGGAAGCCATGCACTCGGGCACGGCGTCGCTTTTTGGGTTGATAAGTACGCTTGGGCATATTCGACTCCGGCCCATAACTATACTGTCAAAGCCCCGACACGTCAACGAATTTGCGCTGCTCAACACGGCATTTCGATTATTGCCCACCACCACCGCCGCCCAGGTTCCGGCAGGTTTGCGGCAAACAATATTTTGCAGTTACGCTGGCAGTTACGCTGCGGACGGTATCGGGTTATAATCTGTCAAAATGTCAACCCATCCAGAACTCACTCCGACCACAGCTCGCTCAACATGACATTGCCAGAACCGGGACGTGTGATGATGAAAGACCGTTACGAAGACGAAATAGAGCAAATCCTCAGGAATCTGGATGCTCAACCTCCGGGGAGCAATTCCGAGCAACCGGCCACGCCTCGTGTCGTGATACCCGTTGACGACGAGCCATCGCCATTCGCTCCGAAGCCACCGACGCGCAAACGTCTGATTTCGCCATCCAAGCTCTCAATCGCCGGGGTAGTTCTGGCTGGGGCCGGCGTGCTTCTGCCGGTTCCAATATGGTTTTCCCTGGTCGGGTTGGCCATTATCGCCGTCGCGGTAGTATGGATGTTCCTACAGCGTATGACGACGCCAAACCCGCCGGCCTGGCGTGGCCGCCCGGTTGAACAGCCGCCGCAAACGGGCTGGCAGCGGTTCCGGCAATGGCTGTCCCGTTAGCCGGGCGGTCAACACATTTCGGCGAGGCGTCTGTTTGCGACGCGTTTGGACAACCTCAAACCGGCAGGTTTACCAGCCGACCGCGGTGCCGTCCTTCCGGGGCTCGCTGCCGCCGCTGAGGACGCCCGAATCCGGGTCGCGGCTGATTATCTGGCCGCCGCCCATGCCACCGGCGCCGCCCCGTTGCGGGCCGTGCATCACGTTGACCCGGTGCCCTCGGCGATGCAGCTCGGCGGCCACTTCGTTGTCAACGTCGCCTTCCAGCCACAGTTCATCGCCAGCAACCTGGAACCGCAAGGCATCCAGCGCAGCCTGCGAATCCATACCGAAATCGACCATATTGCTGATGACCTGCAAATGTCCCTGGGGCTGCATGAATCCACCCATCACACCGTAACTCAGCCACAATTCGCCATCGCGGGTGGCCATTGCCGGGATGATGGTGTGGAAGGGCCGCTTGCGACCGGCCAGGGCATTGGGATGCTCCGGATCCAGCTGGAAAAGCGCCGCCCGGTTGTGCATCACGATGCCGGTGCCCGGCACCACCAGGCCAGATCCGAAATTGGCGAAGACGCTGTTAATTAGCGAGCAGGCGTTGCCGGCCCCATCTACCACGCTGATGTAAACGGTGTCGCTGCCGGGAACCATCTTGCCGTAGGGTGCGGTTTGCATCGCCCGTTGGGGGTCAATCAGTTCGCGCCGTTGGTCGGCATACTCCTTGGAGGCCCAAATACTGGTCGGAACCTCCACGCTCCTTGGATCAGCCAGGTACTCGAAGGCATCGGCGAATCCCATTCGAGTGGCTTCAGCCAGGTGGTGATACCGGTCGGCGCTTTGCGGCCCCATTGCGGCGATGTCAAACCCCTCGGTGATATTCAGGGCTTCCAGGGCGATGATGCCCTGACCGTTGGGCGGACACTCCCAGCACGTTACGCCGCGATAATCGGTCTTGATGGGTTCGTCCCAGTCCGAATGGTGTTGGGCGAGGTCGTCTTCCGAAACCCAACCGCCTTGTTCCTGAATGAAACCGGCCATCGCCGACGCGATTGGGCCCTTATAAAACGCCGCGCTGCCCCCTTCTGCAACCGTGCGCAGCGTTTTCGCCAGCGTCGGCATCCGCATCAACTCGCCTTCTCTGGGCGCACGACCGTTCTGCAGCAACTCCTGACCGGACGGCAATGCGGCCAGTTTTCCCTCCGTCTGCTGCCACTGGAAGCTGATGATGTCGCTAACCGGGAACCCCTGCTCGGCGTATTCGATTGCCGGTTCGAGAACATGGGCCAGACTCATGGTGCCCTGCTCGGCCAGCAAAACCTCCCAGCCGTGAACCGTGCCGGGGACGGAGATGGATAGTGCGCCAAAAGCCGGCATCCGGTGGTGTCCTTTGGCGCGCAAGTCGGCGATGCTGGCCGCCGCCGGGGTGCGACCGCTGCCGTTGAGCGCCACCACTTCCCGGTTGGCGGCCTTCCGAATCAACGCGAACACGTCCCCGCCGACGCCGGTGGACATGGGTTCGACCACGTTCAGCGTGGCGGCCGTGGCCACCGCAGCATCAACGGCGTTGCCGCCGGCCATCAGGATACGCAGGCCAGCCATGGCGGCCAGGGGCTGGCTGGTGGCAACCATTCCGTGGGTGGCGTGGACGGTAGAACGACGGGAATCAAAGAACATTTTCAGGCTCCCAACAGCGCGGGCGCGGGTTGGCGGCCAGTTTAGCACGGCCCCCGAACGACCGCACTCATAGCGAATCACATTTGACGATGCGGGCAATATGCCGTAAAATGGCTCCAAATACTCCCTGGCGTCCGTGCAAACGCACCCCAGGCTTTAAACTGTAGGGCGGCTCGCAAGACCGCCCTTTAATTAATCCAAACCAGTGGAAGGTAAAATGGGCGACCGGATTGCGCTATTCATTGACGGCGCATACCTGCAGCGGGTTCTCGTGGATGAGTTCAACAGGGTCAACATAGATTTTGGCAAGCTTGCCGACCGGATGGCTAACGGCGGGGAAATTCTCCGGACTTATTACTATAATAGCCTTCCCTACCGAGGTCGCACACCATCCGAAGAGGAGCAAACCCGATACAACAACACCCGGCGGTTTCACGATGCTCTCGAAATGCTGCCCAGATTCGAGGTGCGTCTGGGTCGGTTGGAATTTCGCGGTAATGACGCCAACGGACATCCCATATTTGAACAAAAACGGGTTGACATTTTGCTTGGCGTGGATATGGTTCAGCTGTCAGCAAAAGGCCATATCGGGCAGGCTGTGCTGCTGGCCGGGGATAGCGACTTCATTCCGGCGATTGCGGTTGCGAAAGCAGAAGGCGTACTGGTTCGGCTATTTCACGGCAGCAGTTGCCATTCAGAATTGCGACGTGCGGTTGACGAGCGGGTAAAACTAGACGATGCCCTCATGAATTCGATTTTGCTTTAACGAACGGTAACTGATACTTTTCAAATTCGCCGCCCGCCGTTGCCCTGCTTCGAGCATGGTAAAATACTAACGCGTCTCCGACACCAAATCGGTAGCAGCACAGTCACGTTATCCCGTCATACCAGTCAGGAGGTCCATTCATGGCCATCACCGTCGGACAGGCAGCCCCCGATTTCACGCTGCATGAAACCCCGCAACAACAGCGCACCCTAAGCGAGTACCGGGGCAAAAACGTGGTGCTCGCATTCTTCCCCGGAGCCTTCACCGGCGTTTGCACCACCGAAATGTGCGCCCTGCACGAACGCATCGACCAGTTCAGCGCCATGAATGCGGAAATCATCGGCATCACCGTTGACCCGCCCTTCGCCCAGGCTGCTTGGAAGGCCGCCAATAATGTCAATTACACCTTCCTCAGCGACTACAACCGCGAGGTGGTAAACGCCTACGACGTTGCGCTGCCCGGCCTGGCCGGAATGCAGGGATACGTCGCCGCCAAGCGCGCGGTAACCGTTGTCGACAAAGACGGTGTGGTGCGCTATCACTGGGTTTCGGAAAGCCCCGGCGTTGAACCCGATTACGCAGAGGTTCAGGCCGCGGTAGCCGCCCTGTCGTAAGTCCGGCGCAACCTCGTTCACCAATCCCGTTGACCAACCGCGTTGACGAGGTAGCCGCGCTCGGCAACGGGCGTGGCTTTTTAGAGCCTATCCTAATAATCCGGCAGCCCTGAAAGCAATAAGGGCACAGGCAAAATGAAGAAAGGCTATGTAGTTGGTGGGAGACTTGTCCCAGCGCACCAGAATGCGCCGGAAGCGGTTCATCCAGCTGTGGGTGCGTTCCACCACCCAGCGCCGAGCTTTGAAGCCGGCCTCCTTTTTGATGGCCTGGGCCTCCTCACCCCGGCTGCGGATGTGGGCGGTGCAGCCGAATTCCTCCAGGGTTCGGCGCACCTCCGCATAGTCATAGCCCTTGTCCAGGCACAGACCTTGGGGACGCTCCGGAGTGGGCGCGGGGCGCGGCGCCGGGAAACTGTCCAGTGTAGCCCGCACCAGTTTCATGTCGTGGCGGTTGGCTCCGTCCACCGCCAGCCCCACCGGAATGCCCCCGGCTTCGGTCAACAGACTGCGTTTGACCCCGCTCTTGCCCTGGTCCGTGGGGTTGGGCCCGGTTTTTTCCCCCGCCCAGGGGGGATTTGGTCAAGGCCCCGTCCATGCTCAGCCAACTCCAGTCCAAACCCTTCAATTCATCGTACTCTTGCAGGCCCGCCCGCCACAGCTCCCGGAACACCCCGGCGGCGGCCCATTCCTGAAAGCGCAGGTGGGCGGTGGAGCCGGAGCAGATGCCGGTGGCATCCAGGGACTTCCACTGGCAACCGGTGCGCAGCACGTAGCAGATACCGTTGGCGCAGGTCCGGTCCGGGACCCGGGGGCGGCCTCCGCCCAAGGGATGGGTATTCACCCGCTGGGGAAGGAGTGGAGCCAGTGCCTCCCACAATTCATCGGATACCTGAAAGGAGCCGGTGGTGGGGTTGGTCGGAGTGGCTGGGCCGGCGCGCTTCGGTCGAGGCGGCTTGGGTTCCTTCGCTTTCGTCATACGACCAGTTTAGCTCGAATTTTGTTTTTAGGATAGGCTCTTAGTGGGCGGGCCAGGGATGGCTCACCAGTCGGTCGACTACCATGTTTGTGAGGCGCCGGGCGTCCACGTCAAGGCAAACATCGACATTGGGCGCGAAGCCTGTAGAGCCATACCAGTCTGCCACCGTTTGCCCTCGGGTCAAGTCGCTGGCGGTGTCAACCGACACGTACATCCGGTGAGACTCCATCAGGGTTGGGTCGATGGCGAATGCCATTGCCGGTATATCGTTGTACCGCACTGCTTCCCCGTCGGCCAGCCGACCCATCCGCTGGTACGCCTGCCGGGTAAATTCCGAAGCCGCCACCAGCAGGGCCACCGCCGGCGCCGGGCACTGTGCCAGTCGCTCGAATTGACCGGTGGAAAAGCCCAGCCGATCGCAAACGTCCAGCCCAACCTGAGTGATCGGTACACCTGATTCATACAGAATGGCCGCCGATTCAGGGTCTTCGTGCAGGTTCGCCGTCGCCACCGGAGAAACGTTGCCGGGCACCCGGACCGCGCCGCCCATTACCACCACCCCGGCTAGCGCATCTGCAATTTGCGGCGCAATTCGCAACGCCAGCGCGACGTTGGTCATGCGGCCCAGGGCCAGGACGGTAATTTCGCCGGGAGCCTCCAGCGCGCGCCGGGCAATTTCCAGTGCGGCCACCCGGTCGAGTGCGGCTACCCGGTCGATGGATGCGGCATCGGGCAACGGTTCGGGTACGGCAGCGGCCACGCCCCCCAGAGCATCTCCGCCGTGAATGTGCCAGGCCCAACCGTCATTGGCGCGGCGCAGCAACGGCCCTTCGGCTCCCTGGTACACCGGGATGTCACTGCGGCCGGCCACGGCCAGAATCCGCCGGGCGTTGCTGGCGCACTGCGCCATTGAGCCGTTTCCGTAAACGGCGGTTAGCGCGTCGACTTGTAACTCCGGGCTGGCCAGCGCCAGCAGGATAGCGGCGGTGTCGTCCACTCCGGGGTCGGTGTCGATAATCACGCGTTTTGGCATAATTGCCTCGGTTGGGCAACCGGCGGCGACCTTTGACGCTGCCAGCGGGTTGCGGCATTATATCGTGAGCAGCACTATATCGTGAGCATCATCATCGTGTGCATCGCTGTATCGCGAGCATCATCGGTGGTTTTCTGACGCCGGCACGGAGGCATTCGTAAAATGGCAGTTAATGAAGTGCGGGGAGTCATCGCGCGGTCGAAGGGCGCGCCGGTGGAACTGGTACCGATTTTGGTTCCCGACCCCGGCGAGGGCGAGGCGCTGGTGCGAGTCCAGGCCTGCGGCGTTTGCCATACGGATTTGCATTACCGGGAAGGCGCGATCAACGATGACTTTCCGTTCCTGCTGGGCCACGAGGCAGCCGGTATCGTGGAGAAAATCGGGGGCGGAGTCAGCAATGTTGTGCCCGGCGATTTTGTGATTCTTGCCTGGCGCGCCCCGTGCGGTCAATGCCGTTCCTGCGTGCGTGGCCGGCCCTGGTACTGCTTCTCCAGCCGCAATGCCGAGCAGAAAATGACCCTGACCGACGGATCGCCGGTGTCGCCCGCATTGGGCATCGGGGCATTCTGCGATCTGACGCTGGTGGACGCACTCCAGGCCGTCAAGGTCAATCCGGCGGCAAGCCCGCTCGCGGCGGGCCTGATTGGCTGCGGCATCATGGCCGGCCTGGGCGCAGCCATCAACACCGGCGGTGTCAGTCGCGGCGATTCAGTGGCGGTCATCGGTTGCGGCGGCGTCGGCAACGCAGCGGTCGCCGGCGCGCAACTGGCCGGCGCCAACATCATCATCGCGGTGGACATCGACGACCGCAAGCTCGACTGGGCCAAAGGATTCGGAGCCACCCACACCATAAACTCCACCCTAACCGACCCAGTAGCGGCCATCCGGGAACTCACCGGCGGCAACGGCGTGAACGTGGCGATTGAGGCCGTGGGCAACCCAACCACCTACGAACAGGCTTTTTACGCCCGCGACCACGCCGGCACCGTGGTGCTGGTTGGTGTCCCTGACCCCACGATGAAAATTGAACTGCCGCTGATCGAGGTTTTCGGACGCGGCGGTTCGCTCAAATCCTCCTGGTACGGCGATTGCCTGCCCACCCGAGACTTCCCTATGCTGATTGACCTGTACTTGCAAGGCCGTCTGAATCTGGACGGTTTTGTCAGCGAACGCATCACGATAGATGAGGTTGAAGCCGCATTCGAGCGCATGGGCCGAGGAGAAGTGCTGCGCTCGGTCGTTGTGATGTAGGTAAGGAGGATGGCGCAAATATGGCCACGTTTGTACTGATTCACGGCGCCTGGCACGGCGGATGGTGCTGGTGGAAGGTTGCGCCCCTCCTGCGCCAGGCTGGACACACTGCGCTGGCCCCCAGCTTGACCGGGCTCGGCGACCGGGCCCACCTGGCGGCCCTGATGCCTCCGGCATCGTTCAATTTGGACCTGCACATCAGGGACGTGGCGCAGTTGCTGGAATCCAACGACCTGCAAGATGCCGTGCTGGTGGCCCACGCTTATGCCGGCATGGTCATCACCGGCGTTGCCGAGGTTTGCCCGGAGCGGATCGCTGCCCTGGTTTACGTCAACGGCGTGGTTCCCGCCGATGGCGAAGCGATGGTCGACCAGCTGGAGGCAGTGCGCGGCCCGGAATTCGTCGCACGCATCCGGCAACACATTGCAGACAGCACGCCGTTCATGCCGGCGCCGACCCACGCCGACGAAATCGCCGAACGCTGGTCTATCACCGATGCCGATGATCAGCGGTTCGTGCTGCCCAGGCTGAGTCCGCAGCCTACCCTCACGTTCTCGCAGCCGGTGCGCACCGGCAGAGCGGAAGCGCAGGCCCTGCGCCGCGAATTCGTGCTGTGCAGCGAGTCCGGGTTTGAGGCGGTGGCGGAAAAGGCAGCCGCGTCAAACTGGGGCGTGCACCGCATCGACACCGGCCACGACCCGATGATTACAACGCCACGGGAGCTGGCCGACATCTTGCTGGCCATCGCCGGTTGACCGGCCGGTCGCGCGGGGGCGCACGAACCCGGTTTCCGGGTATGCTAGGATTACCGCCAACATTCGCGCAACATTCGCGTTCCAAAACTCACCCAACAGCCCCAACAGGAGGTCTACGTTATGGCAAACGAAGCGCTGGGTCTTGACGTCAAAGCCTGCATTTTCGACGTATTCGGCACAGTGGTGGACTGGCGTTCCAGCATCACCGAACAGTGCGCAAACATGGGGCGCATCAAGGGGATTGACCGCGACTGGGCTGCGTTTGCCGACTCCTGGCGAGGCAAGTACCGTCCCTACATGGATAAGGTCCGGCACGGCGATTTACCGTGGACTAACCTGGACGCGCTGCATCGTATGTCGTTGGACGATGTGCTTGAAGAATACGAAATCTCCGGTTTCAGCGACGACGAGAAGATGGAGGTAACGTACTTCTGGCACCACCTGCGCCCGTGGGCAGACACGGTGCCCGGACTCTACCGCCTCAAGAACAAGTTCATCATCGCCCCCATGTCAAACGGCAACATCGCCCTGATGACCAACATGGCCAAGAACGGCGGGATGCCCTGGGATTGCATCCTCGGGGCCGAAGTGGCCCAGCACTACAAGCCAGACCCGGAAAGCTACGGCGCCGCAGTGAAACTCTTGGGCCTCAAACCGGAGCAGGTGATGATGGTGGCCGCCCACCAGGGAGACCTGCTCGCATCGGCCAAGGTGGGTCTCCGCACCGGATTCGTGCCGCGTCCCAAAGAACATGGCCCGGACCGCACGCCGGACCCGACGCCGGACCCATCGTTCAACGTGGTGGCCGACAGCTTCGTCGACCTGGCGACCAAGCTGGGAGCGTAACCCCGCACCAGGGCATACGCATCAATAGACGTTAGCCGGAAGCCGGCGACGTTGCCCGGAAGCCGGGGTTGGCAGTCTCTCGCTGTCGCCCCGGTTTTCAGCCCAAGTCGGGCGGCTCCAACCCGCACGCCTGCGCCACCAGTTCGTAGGAGCGCACGCGGTCGGCGTAGTGGTAGCAGATGGTAACCACGCTCAAGTCGGCGGTTTGGTACTGTTCCGACACCCGCTCCAGCCCTGCTTTCACCTGTTCCGGGTCGCCGTCCACGCAATTGCGGAGATATTGCTGTATGAATTGCCACTCGTTGGCCAGATACTTGTACGATGCCGCCAACTCCGGCGATGGAATGCCCCTGGCCTGGCCCGTTACCGACCGCAGGCGACCCAAGTTGCGGCTGGACCCGATGCGCCGCGCCTCTTCCTCGGTGTCGGCGCACAATACCTGCACCCCCACGTTCACCAAAGGTTGCGCCAGGTGCTCCGAGGCCTCGAAATTCTGCCGGTACGATTCCACGATTTGCGGGCCGTCATCGGCGCCCATACCGAAGAAGTGTGCATAGGCGAAGGGCAGGCCCATTTTGGCGGCCATGAACGCGGACTCGTACCGGGATCCCAGCAACCAGACCTGCGGCGCAGTGTCCGGTTCGTCCGGGGATGCAGCCACCGCGCTGAAGGGGTGGTCGTCGGGCTGCGAGTCGTTCAGATAATTCACCACGTCCCGCACCTGCTGCGGAAAATGGCGAATGTCTTTCGGGGTGCTGGGATACGCCAGCGCGGCGGCGGTTATCTGATCGCTGCCGGGCGCCCGCCCGATGCCCAGGTCGATGCGGCCGGGGTAGAAAGCGTCCAGCATACGGAACGTTTCCGCCACTTTCAGGGAGCTGTAGTGCGACAGCATCACGCCGCCGGAACCGACGCGGATGCGCCGGGTATTGGCCGCAATCTGCCCAACCAGAACCTCGGGGGCGGTGCCGGCAAAATTGGGCAGGTTGTGATGTTCTGCCACCCAATAGCGCTCGTATCCCATCGTTTCCGTGGCCTTCGCGAGCTGGATGGTCTCGCGCAGCGCCACACCGGCGGAGCTTCCTTCGCGCATGGGTGACTGGTCAACCACGCTCAGTTGCAATTTTTGGCTCAACTTGCCTCCCCCTGTTCACCCGACACGCGTACCGCACCGGGCCACTATTGAGTCGCGAGTAACACGATTTTCGGCTCCCGGCCTCAGGCGTACCCACTTTGTCATTGCGAGCGTAGCGTGGCAATCTCGTCGCCATAGCAACGGGGGTTCGCCAACGTGTGTTCAGCCGCATCGAGATTGCCACGTCGCTATGCTCCTCGCAATGACAGATTGTGGGTACGCGCGACGCTCCCGGCGGGTTGACGGAAAATCGGGGCACACCTATTATAATATGACCAAACGATGAGCGCAGCAGGACATTTCACGGTCAACGACATTGGATGCCCCGGCGCATAAGAGCGCCGCGCCGATGAGGTGAGCCATCGTGCTTTTCGCTAAAATACCCGGCTCCAGGTCGGCCATTGACCCGGCGTCAACTGTCGACAAGCCACTTGCATCCAGTGGCTCAAAGCACCTACTTGAAAAAGTTATCAAGTCGGTGCTTTTTTTATTGGCGATGGTATCCGTCATGGTCACCGTTGGCATCGTGGCGGTGCTGCTCTATGAGGGAGTGCGTTTCTTCACCGCAGATTTCTATGAGGCCAAACCAACCGAAGTCGTGGCCACCGGCGAGCCGGCGGACGCGGCAAGCCAAGTTTCCCCTGCAACGACCCCTCCGGCATCGACCGCTCCGGCAACAAACCCGCCCGGCACAGCCGCCCCGGGCGCCATCCCCCTGGTTTCGGTGCGCGGCACCACGGATTCGCTAATCTATGTGTCCTGGGAGCCACCCATCGCCGGCGCGCCGGTCAGTGGCTACGCCGTGTCCATATTACCAACTCTGAAGACCGACGTGTCCGACTGCGAATTGCTGGGCGCTGACCGGGTGTCCTGCGTCATCACCGACGCTTCGCCCGGAAGGTCGTACAAGATAACGGTGGCAGCCATATCCAATGGTGTGCCTGGAACCGCGCTGCAAACCAAGTCGTTCGCCGTTCCGGAATCGGTGCGGTGGCAACGCTACTTTACCGACACCAAATGGCGCACGCTGCTGGTGCCCCGTTCCTACGGCGTCTGGCCGTTGCTGGTCGGCACAATGATGATCTCGCTGCTGGCAATGTGCATCGCCGTTCCGTTGGGTTTGTTGTGCGCCATTTACCTCAGCGAGTATGCGAAACCTCGGGTGCGCGCCGTTACCAAACCCGTGCTCGAGGTGTTGGCCGGAGTTCCCACGGTGGTCTATGGCTTTTTCGCACTGTTCTTCATCACTCCCTTCCTGCGCGTTTTCGGCGATGACATTGGCATCTTCAACGCTTTGTCCGCCGCCATCGTGATGGGCGTTATGATTGTGCCGATGGTGTCCAGCCTCAGCGAGGATGCGATGCGCGCGGTGCCCCTCAGCCTGCGGGAAGGCGCGTTCGCGCTGGGCGCCACCAAAGTCGAGGTGGCGGTCAAGGTCGTGGTGCCGGCCGCATTATCCGGCATTGTGGCCGCCTTCATACTGGCAATGTCCAGAGCGGTTGGCGAGACGATGATTGTATTCATCGCCGCCGGCCAGAACGAAAAATTGACCTTCAACCCGCTGGAGCCGGTGAACACTATGACCGGATTCATGGCCACGACCAACTTCAGCGACAACGCCATACCCGGCACCGCACAGTTCCAGGCGCTGTTCGCCGTCGGAATTACGCTGTTCGTCATCACCCTGGTGATGAATCTGATCAGCCAGTTCGTCGTGGCCCGGTTCCGCGAGGTGTACGAATAATGGCAGTTGACACCGCGCCCGGCTACCGCCGGCGGCTCGCTCGACGCAAGCGCAATGCCGGCATCTTCCATGCCATCTGCATCGTCACCGTAAGCGTTGCGATGTTGATGCTGGCCGCGCTGCTCTACTCCGTAATCTCCGAGGGCTGGTCGTGGTTGAGGTGGGACCTGATTACGGAGAATGCCTCCAGCAAAGCCATCAATTCCGGCCTGTTCCCATCCATCGTGGGTACGCTTTGGGTGATGGCGATTTGCATTTTTATATCGTTCTCGGTGGGAGTGTCCGCTGCCATATACCTGGAAGAGTACGCGAGGGCCAGCCGCATCACCGACCTCATTCAAACCAACATCAAGAACCTGGCCGCGGTGCCGTCCATCGTCTACGGCATCCTGGGACTCACTATCTTCGTTGCCCTGTTCTCGCTGGGCAAGAGCACGCTGGCCGCCGGTTTGACGCTCGCCATGCTGATTATGCCCGTGGTCATCGTGTCTGCCGAGGAATCAATCCGGGCCGTGCCGCCGTCCATCAGGGAGGGTGGCTACGCCTTGGGCGGCACGCGCTGGCAGGTGGTTTGGCGACTGGTGCTGCCACAGGCAATGCCCGGCATTCTGACCGGCATCATCCTGGCGGTCAGTCGGGCGATGGGTGAAGCCGCCCCGCTGGTGATAATGGGTGCGCTGTCTTTCGTGCCCTTCGCGCCAACCTCGCCGCTGGATCGTTTCACCGTATTGCCCATCCAGATTTACGTCTGGATATCGAAGCCGCAGGAAGAATTCCATCAACTGGCTGCTGCCGGTATTATTGTACTGCTGGCGATTCTGCTGGGCATGAACGCCTTTGCCATTTTCCTGCGTAACCGCCTGCAAAACCGACACCGAGGGTAAATGCGACCATGGCGACTCCCGCCGCAACCACTCAGTCAGTTATCCGCGCCGTTGACGTTGGCGTCTACTATGGCGCCAATCAGGTTATCGAAGGCGTAAATCTGGACATCACCGAAAACGAAATTACCGCTATCATCGGGCCCAGTGGCGCTGGCAAAAGCACGTTGCTACGCTGCATCAACCGCATGAATGACCTTATTGATTCCTTCCGCATGGAAGGCCAGATCTGGTTCAATGAATTCAACCTCTACGCCCCCGGTTCCGACCCGACACAAATTCGTTACCAGATTGGTATGGTGTTCCAGCGTCCAAACCCGTTCCCCAAGTCAATCTACGATAACGTCGCCTTTGGGCCGCGCATTAACGGTTACACCGGCCAGCTGAATGACATTGTTGAAGAATCCCTGCACCGCGCCGCTCTTTGGGATGAAGTCAAGGATCGGCTCAAGGAATCCGCTCTGGCGCTGTCCGGCGGCCAACAACAACGCCTGTGCATTGCCCGCGCGATGGCGGTCTCCCCCAGCGTTATCCTGATGGACGAACCCTGCTCCGCGCTGGACCCCATCGCTACGCTGGCTATCGAACAACTGATGCAGGAACTCAAAAAACAGTATAGTATCGTGATTGTGACGCATAATATGCAACAGGCCGGTCGCGTGTCGGACAAAACGGCATTCCTGATGCCTGACGAGAATCGTGTGGCGCACCTGATAGAATTCGACGAAACCGCCCGCATGTTCACCAATCCCAGCGACGAACGTACCGAGGCATATATCACCGGCAGATTCGGCTAAATTCCCCGGGGCGGCGACCAACCAGAAACAAGGAGGCGCCAAAATGCTGAGGTCCGACTTCGACCGGCTTCTGGAAACCTTGCAATCCGATCTGGGCGAAATGGGTCGCCTCGTTGAGGAAACCACCAAACAGGCCATCCGTGCGCTGCAAAACCGCGACGCCGCCCTGGCCCAGCAAGTTATCGAAAACGATGACGTGATTGACAACCTGCAGGACACTCTGGAAACGAAGTGCCTGAGCATCCTGGCCACCCAGCAGCCGGCCGCCACCGACCTGCGCACGGTGATGTCGGTGGTGCATATGGGTGTGGAACTGGAACGCATGGGGGACTACGCCGAGGGAATCGCCAAAATCTGCCTGCGCATCTACCAGGAACCCCTGCTCAAACCACTGATCGATATTCCACGGATGGCTGAATTGGCGCTCAAGATGCTGAACGAGGGTCTGCAAGCCTTCGCCGACCGGGATGAGGAGCTGGCGCGCAAGGTTTGCGCCGATGACGATGCCGTTGACGACCTCTACAACCAGATTTACCGCGAGCTGCTGACCTATATGCTGGAAGACCCGCGCAACATCCAGCGGGCCACCTACCTGCTGTGGGTGGCGCACGACCTGGAGCGGATTGCGGACCGCGCGACCAATATCGCCGAGCGAGTTATCTGGTTGATTTCGGGCGGGTCGGTCAGCACCCGGGCGCTGAAATCGGAACGCTCGCTACGCTAAATTCGCTGCGCTAATTCGTTGCGCCAAATGTGAATCGCAGCGACGTTTTCTGACCCGATTTTGATCGAACCACGAGGAACACATAACCTCATGCGAACCCACTTTGTCATTGCGAGCGTAGCGTGGCAATCTCATCGCCGTAGCAACGGCGGTTCGCCGACGTGTGTTCAACCTCATCGAGATTGCCACGTCCCTCGACGAGCTCGGGATGAGCGGGCGCTCCTCGCAATGACAGATTAAAGTGGCTACGCGTGACCAAAATAACTTGTTGACAATTCCCGACCTCGGTTGTATAGTTTTTGCAAATGCAGAGTAATTGCAAATGTAACCTGACTTGCGCCTGTACGTGTCCCCCGACAACGGGGGCAGGCCAAACCTGACCTGACGAAATATCAGGCCCGTAACCTGCGCCCACCGAGTTTGCCAACTGGCAGCGGTGGGCTTTTTTGCGCCCCGACTCGCAGGAGGACATCTTGACCAGCGTACCTCACGTTCCCGACCTGAACAAAATTCATGAATCCAGTCTGGAGCTGGCGCAGGATTCGCCGGACATCATTCCGTTCATGGAAGAAGAAATCCAGCGCTTTGACTCCGAGGTAGACCGGTTCCGCGTCGGCGAGCTGGACAACACCGTTTTTACGCCCTTCCGGCTGCGGCAAGGTGTCTACGGCCAGCGCCAGGCCGATGTCCAGATGATACGCATTAAACTCCCCGGCGGAATTGCGTCGGCGGATATGCTTGACTGCCTGGCTGAAATTACGGAGCAGTACGCCCCGCTGGACAAGGGACACATCACCACGCGGGAAAACATCCAGTTCCACCACATCCCGCTGGAGCAAACCTCCACGGTGCTGCGGATGCTGGGCAAGGTTGGCTTATCTACACGCGAGGCGTGCGGCAACACCGTTCGCAACGTGGTGGGCGCCGCCACTGCCGGCGTGAGCCCGGAAGAAGTTTTCGACCCGACACCGTACCTGACTGCCTACGTGCGGTTTGGTGTGCGCCATCCCATCACCCAGAACTTCCCGCGCAAATTCAAGACCGCCTTCACGGGCAACGACCAGCGGGACGAAGTGGCCGCTGCCATCCAGGACCTTACCTACGTTTCCCAGTACAAAGAAGTTGATGGGGTGCAGCGCAAAGGATTCCGGGTCTACTGCGGCGGCGGCACCTCGATTATGCCGCGGCTGGCCCAACCCCTGTACGAATGGGTCTCCGAGGATGACTACCTGCGCGTGGCGCTGGCCATCTGGACGGTCTTCAACAACGCGGACATCCTGCGCAAGAACCGTATGATGGCGCGCCTGAAGGTTCTGATTGACAAGATTGGGCTGGACGAATTCCGGCAGCTGGTGGACGCCGAGCTGGCCAACATCGGCCCCATCGACTGCCAGCCGCTCATGGTCGCCGAGGATATTCAGCGGGAAGACCCGCCCGCTCAGCCGGCGCCGACGAATGGCGTCCCTGGCGCTCCCGAGTACCAGCGCTGGCTGGACACCAACGTGGTGGCGCAAAGGCAGGACGGTTACAACACGATTTACGTGAAAATCATCCGTGGCGATTTGACTGCTGCGCAGTTCGGCGGCCTTGCCGAAATCGTGCGGCGATACACGGGCGGAAAAATACGCACCACGCAGGAGCAGAATCTGGTGTTGCGCTGGGTTCCCAGCGGCCACCTGCCCGAGGTCTGGGCAGCCCTGCAAGCCCTGGAGCTGGGCGAAGCCGGCCACAGCCACATCAACAACATAGTGTCCTGCCCCGGCACGGACAGCTGCAAACTCGGCATCACGGCGTCGATGGGGCTGGCCCAGGCGCTGCGCACCGAGATGGAAAGCTGGAATGGCCTGAACGAAGACGCCGGCGTCAACGACATCCGCATCAAGATGAGCGGGTGCCCGAACGGGTGTGGCCTGCATCACATCGCCAACATCGGCTTTCACGGCGCCGCCGTGAAGGGCGTTGACGGCCAGCAGATCCCAGCCTACGAACTGTTCCTCGGCGGCAACTACGGAGACAGCCGGGTGGAAGACTCCCGCATCGGCACGCGGGTGCCCAGGGTCAAGGTTCCAGCCAAGCTCGTGCCCTCCGTCCTCAAAGAGATTGTTACCTACTACAAGGACAACCGCAGCAATGACGGCGAACGGTTCAACGATTTCCTTGATCGTGTCGGGCCCGAACCGCTGACCTCAGTCGCCGCGCGGGCCCAGGAAGTGGGCCACGAATCCGAAGGCGGTGGGGAGATGTACTTCGACTGGGAGCGCACCAACCAGTACGTGCTGGAACGCGGTGAAGGCGAGTGCGCGGTATAGCGCCGCTCAACTAACCCAATGGCCGAAACATCGCTAAACGGACGAGTGCTGGCCTTCGTCGAGGCGCGGATGCCCGACGAAATGGCCGGCCTCATCCGGCGGCACGGCGGAGTGCCCTACGGCGCCGCCGTCCTCCAGGAACATTACCTGGATGACAGCCCAGAGGTACAGCAGGCCATCACCGACGTCTGCGATGGCAACGTCGATGTGGCGATATTCCTGACCGGCGTGGGAACCCAGGCGATGCTGGAAATCGCCAATACCATGGGCGTTCAGGACCAGTTCGTGTCGGCGTTAGCCGGCGTGTCCGTCGTGGCGCGCAGCCCCAAGCCGGCCCGCGTCCTGCGCCGCCACAAAATTCGCATCGACATCATGCCGCCGGAGCCGTTTACATCTGCCGACCTCACCGCGGCGATGTCAGGTTTACCGCTAGGTCAGCGGGAGGTCATCGTGCAGCGTTACGGCGGCCCCGACTCCGAGCTGCCCTCGTACCTGCGGCAGCAGGGCGCCAACTACCGAGAATTGACCCTGTACAACTGGGGACTGCCGGCTGACAACGGGCCCGTGCTGGGTCTGATTGACAAGATGGAGCAGGGCGAGGTGGACGCGTTGGCCTTCACCAGCCGGCCCCAGGTGCCGAACCTGCTCGCCATCGCCGCGAGCGCGGGCCGGGAGAATTCGTTGCGAGCCTGCCTGGAGGGCAGCGTGGCCGTTGCTTCAGTGGGGCCGGTTTGCACGCGCAAATTACAGGAATCCGGCATCACGGTGGACATCGAACCCGCACACCCGCACATGGGCAATCTGGTGCTGGCGGTCGCCGATTATTTCAGCGACCGCAGCTAGTATTTGAACTCTTCGCGCACCGGGCTGAAAACGTCCAGCGCCACCGCGCGGGTTTCCTGCCCCTGGGCGTAGTGCTCAACGCCCCCTGGGATGATGTACATATCGCCGGGCTGAAGCACTTTCACCTCACCGCCGATGCCCATTTCCAGCGCGCCGGAAACGATGATGCCGCCCTGTTCGTGGGGGTGGGTGTGCAGCGGCACCAGCGCGCCAGCCTCAACTTCCACCAGCGAAAACAGCATCTGTTCGCCCCAGAAAGTGCGGGTTTGGGCGCCGGGCGCCAATTCCTTGTACCCCCGGCTCTCTGCATCCAAAAAGTAATCGCTCATCCGACGGTTGCCTCCCAATCAGGTATGGCGATTAGTCTAACACCCTGATACCTGGCCGGTTACGCCTTACCGAAGCCAAGCCCCTTTTCCTTCAGGCTGACGAAGTTGCCGCTACCGCCGATGACCAGATGATCAAGCACGTCAATGTCCATCAACTTGCCGGCGGCTACCAGGTCGCGGGTTACGGACACATCCTCAGGGCTGGGCGTCGGGTCTCCGGATGGGTGGTTGTGGGCGACAATGATTGACGGCGCATTTTCCCGCACCGCCGGGCGCAGCACCTCGGCGGGTCGCACGGCGCTGCTGTTGACCGTGCCCACGTAGATTGTCCGCTTCCGTAATACATGATTGCGAGTATTGAGCAGCAGCACTATCAGGTGTTCCTGGTCCAGCATTTCCAGGTCGGGAGCAATCAGTTTCGCGGCATCCCGAGCGCAGGAGATTTGCGGCCGCTCAACGGGAGGCAACGCAGCCACGCGACGCCCCAGTTCCAGCGCGGCGATTACCTGGCACGCTTTGGCATCGCTCAATCCCCGTTGCCGGCTCAACTCGCCATACTCGGCTCGCGCCAAGCCATCCAGGCCGCCAAATTCCGCAATGATGCGCGTTGCCATGCTCAGCACGTTCTCGCCGGTCATGCCGGTGCGCAACAGGATGGCCAGCAACTCGGACTGGTTCAATGCCTGCGGCCCGAACTCCCGCAGTCGTTCCCGAGGGCGCTGGCTGTGGTGCAGTTCACGGATGGTTGGCTCGTCAGGTGGCGCCGGTGGCGTGGGATGCTCAGGTTCAGGACACACGTGGCTGTCGGGTAAACTGCTGGCCTCTGCCGGTGCGAACACATCGCCGGCCGCCAGGCGTGCCAGTTCATCCTCGAACGCCTTTCGTGCGTTGCCCGCTGCGTTCAGATTGGCAACCACCATCATCCCCCCCGTAAAATGCAATCGCCGACCAGTCTAAAACGACGGTCGGCGATTGCGCTACGGGGAAGTGTCACTGGGCGGCGGCAATCCCACAGGTTCCGGCGTTCTAGTCAAAGCGGAACTTGGAGAACGTTGCTTCCTCTTTGGTAATGAACTCCAGCAGGGCCGGCCGGCCGTCGGCGTTGGCTGCCATGGCCCGCTGCATGGCGGGTTTTATTTCTTCCGGCGTGTGAATCTGCTCCGCGTAGGCGCCCAACGCCAGCGCGACTTGGTAGAAATCCCCGCTCAACTCCTTGATGTTGTAGCGTTCGACGGCGGTGGGAATCCGGCTGTCAGGATAAATCGCCATCGTCGAGTTGTTCATCACCACGGTTGTGATGGGGATACCGGCTCGAACGGCGGTCTCCACGTCGAGGCCGACCATGCCGAACGCGGCGTCTCCCATGAAGTTGATTACCATTTTCTCCGGGGCCGCCATCTTGGCGCCCATGGCCAGACCCAGGCTGTAACCCAACTGGGTGGACTTGCCCCATCCGATAAAGCTGCGCGGCGCTCTGGCTTCCCAAAACGGCGACACCTGCTCACGCGGGCTGCCCGACTCGTGGGTAACGATGGTGTTATCCAGGTCTACGGTGTGCATAATGTCCCACACCACCCGGTACGGGTTGAGGGGCACTTCGTTGCTGGTGAGTCGGGGCAGCCATTCGGCCATCCATGCCTCACGGGCGGCGCTGATGTCGTCGGCCAATTCCTGATTGGCGGCGCGCGGCTGTACGCCCTGAGCCTTCAACGCATCGATGAACTGACGCAGCGCCAGTTTAGCATCCCCCAGGATGGGGTATTGAGAGCGGTAGTCTTTGTTGATGTCATCCTCCCCGTTGGTGAGGTGGATGAGCGTTTTGCCGGCGGGGATAGGCACCGTGAAACTGCTCTTGGTGAAGCTGGCACCGACGCCAAACACTACGTCGGCGTTGTTCAGGAACCGGTGCACCTGCCCGGTCTGACTGGAGCCGCCGATGCCCAGGGACAAGGGGTGGTTCTCCGGGAACGCGCTCTTTCCTTCCAGCGTGGTCATCACCGGAATCTGCAAGTATTCCGCCAGCTCCATCAGTTCGTCGGTCGCTTCGGCGTACATCACGCCCTGGCCGGCCATAATTACCGGACGCTGGGCCGACATCAACCCGCGCACTGCGCTGGCGATGGCGTCCGGGTCGGCGGCGGTTCGCATGGGCGCCGGGGGAATGTAGTCAAATTCTTCTTCACTAATTTCATCGGACGCCAGGTCCTGGGGGATTTCCAGCAACACCGGGCCCGGTTTGCCGGAGCGTAACTTGGTGAACGCCTGGCGCATCAGTTCCGGCACTCGACTGGCGTAGTTGATGTGGGCGCCCCACTTGGTAATCGACTCGTAGGCGCGCACCGGATGGAAGTTCGGTTCCACGCCAATCCGGTTGCGCGCCACACCGGCGGGCAGGAAGAGAATTGGCACGGAGTCTGCGTAGGCTTGAGCCACACCGCCGAAAGCGTTTTCGGCGCCCGGGCCGTTTTGCGCCAGGAATATACCCGTCTTCTTGCCGTTGTTGACGCGTGTAAATCCGTCGGCCATGTGCACACCGGTCCGCTCCTGCCGGCAAACCACCGGCCGGATGCCGGCGATGGCGGCAGCCTCAATCAGTGGGTTGGAGGGCATCACGGCGATCCACTCCACACCCTCCATTTTCAGCACATTGGCAATTGCTGTAACTCCGTCCACGATATATGTCCTCCAATCGACGTTGGTAAAGTTTGTTGTCTTGGTAAGCGTTGCTGTCTTTTTAAATGTTGTCGCTGGTGTATTTATGCAATCTCGGCGAGAAACGCGTCGATTGCCGCATTCACTTCGTCCGATTTTTCCACCATCGGGAAGTGTCCGGCATCTTTCATTTTAATTAACCGCGAACCGGGAACTGAGCGTTGGATTTCCGTTTCGTACTCGCCGGTGGCCAGCGGGTCGTCCACGCCCTGAATCAGCAGCAGCGGCGTTTTTAGAGCGTGAATCCGGTCGCGCACGTCAAAGCGGTCGATGACAACCAGGTCACGGTACTGCGCCAACGGCCCGACTTCACGGTGCCGCTGCAGCAGCTGGGCGCGGAGATTGGGCTCGATGAAATGCATTATGCCGTCCATCATGCCCAGCCATTTTTCGTGAACCACGGAGTCGGCGGCGGCATCCAGCCGGAACTGCAAATCTTCAGGCCGCCTCTGCTTGGGCCGCATCGCAATTGTCATCAGCGCCAGCCCTTTCACCTCATCCGGGTAGTCCAGCGCGTATTGCAACGCCACGCACGCGCCGAGAGTGAAACCGCTGAGCACCAAATTTTTGGTCATCCCCTGACCGTGCAACCAACCCCGCAGCCAGTCGGTGTACCGTTCCACGCTGCTGCATGGTGTGCCATGAGGGTGGCCCGGCAGGTTGGGCGCCAGGCTGCCCGGGTAATGGGACAACTGATTGACGTAAGAATCCGCGCAGCCGCCGGCGCCCGGCCCATGCAAAAATACCAATTGGTTCATAAAGTCGTTACTCGCATCGCCGCCCCCAGCGCGGGGAGCCGCCCAACGTTCCGGTTGAGAGGGGTGAAGCAGGGTGGGTTGCCGGCATTCTAGGGGCAGCCAACCGCCCGGTCAAGGAGAACCCGTGTCTCAGCTACCAGACCAGCCGGTCACCCGTTCCGGCGTAATCTTAATCACCGGATTGCCAGTTAGTTCCATCCGCCTATACTGCGGATATTTCTCTCGCAGCGACGCGATGGCGCTCTCAGACTCGTCGGTCCCCTCAATCAACTCCGCTCTTCCAGTCACCAGCAAATACCAGAGTTGAGCCCAGTCATCGTCATAATGGTCCAGCACCAGCGACACCTGGGGATTGGCGAGGATGTTGCGCACCCGACGCAAGCCGGTCAGCGCGGCGCGCTTCGGTTTGGCGTCCAACACGGAGTATATGCAGCCACCGTCATACACGAAGCAAACCGGAATCACGTGCGGTCTCCCGGCGGAATCGGCCGTCGCCATCCGTGCGATGGGTGTGCCGGCCAACCGGCTGATTTGCTCAACAGAAAACTTAACCACGGCTCCCCTCAACGCGCTCGTCGGTCTTTCATTGCATTCATGACCGACGGCAACCGTTCCAGCAGGTCGCTCGCCACAACGCCGGCATCGCCCATCACGTGGCGCACATCCGACGCCGCCGCACCGTGGAGGTAACCGCCGAGCGCCGCGGCATCGTAAGGCGCAACACCCTGTGCGAGCAGTCCGCCAATTATGCCGGTGAGCACGTCCCCGGTGCCGCCGGCGGCCAACGCCGGGTTGGCAAAGGGCAACAGTCTCTGCCGTCCGTCGGCTGCGGCCACAATGCTGTGGGCGCCCTTGAGCAGCACCGTTTGCTGCCAGTGTCGCGCCGCATCGCCGGTCACGGTCGTGCGATCCGACTGCACGCCAGTAGTTGGAAGACCGGTGAGCGTTGCCATCTCGCCGGGATGCGGCGTCAAAACGGCCGGCGCGTGCAACCTGGCTGCCCAGTCTGCGCAGCGCGACAGGTTGTTGAGCCCATCGGCGTCAATGATCACGGGCAAACTCGGACCGTTATCGGCGTCCAGCAACAGGCGTTCCATCAGCTGATTTGTGCCGGGCGACCATCCCATGCCGCAACCGATGGCCAACGCGGAATAAACGGGCAGCCGTTGACGCAGTTCATCCGCCGCCGTCCAGTCGATGCGTCCGTCGGCATCCTCAGGTAACGGAAGGTGGATGGTCTCCGTCAGCTTCACCGCCGCCAGCCGGTACACCGATTCCGGAGCCGCCAGCGTAACCAACCCAGCGCCGGCCCGGTGCGCTCCCTGTGCCGCCAGAAACGCCGCTCCCACAAAGTTCCGGGAGCCGGCGACGATGAGCAGGTGCCCGAAGGTTCCCTTGTGCGAGTTAAGGGGTCGACCGGGTAACAAACGGGTCGCCGCGGTATCCGTAAACCATTCGTGCTTGAGGTTCGCATCGGGCAGGACGTTGGCGGGCAGTCCGATGTCCAGGATAGTGATGCGTCCGGCAAACCCGGCGCCGGGAAAGTTCGCGATGCCGACCTTGGGACAGCACAGCGCCAGCGTTTCGTCGGCCTGAATCGTTGCTTCGTCTACATCCCCGGTATCCGGGTTCACCCCCGTCGGCAGATCCAGCGCAACCGTCTCAAATCGGCCGCCAACCCTTCGCGCGTTGACCCGACGAGCTACGGATTCGATCACTCCTGACAATGGCCGGTACGTGCCAGCTCCCAGGATCGCATCTACGACCACATCGCATCGCCGCAGCAGCGCGTCAAGCTGCTGCATGTCCCCGTCCTCCGCAGCATCAATTATCCCGACGTCATACGCCAAGGCAGATACCATTTTAGCATCGGTGTCGGGACGCCCCCTCACCACGTAGCAGCAAACTTGTGCGCCCCATCGTCTCAGGTGCCGGGCCACGACGAGTCCATCGGCGCCGTTGTTGCCGGGACCAACCAGGATGACCACGTTCTTGCTGGCAGCGCCGCCCAACCGGTGGCGAACCTGTCGAGCGCAAGCCAATCCGGCGTTCTCCATCAGCGTGTCGGTACTGACACCGCTCCGCTCCGATGCTGCTTCAAGAGCCTGCATCTGAGCTACTGACACCACATATGTAAGGTCCAACGGCGCAATCATTTTGTTGGAACCACCGGCGTTCAGCACTCCGAAAACCGTCAGGCGGCCTGCGGCGCGGTTGGTTCTCCCCACAGCGTAACCGCGCCCGCAGCCAGCGACTCGGTGGTGTCGGGCCGGCTGGCCACGGCAAAAGCCATAGCGAACCCCCTGGAGTGGGACAAGCTGATGCCGATTTCCGTCACACCAAGCCGTTCGGCGCGACGACGGGCCCGGCCGTGCAGTCGGGGACTGGGGGCGCCGCTCGGAGCCCGGACTACCTCCACATCGCGCCAGCCAACGCCGCGGAATCCGGTGCCCAACGACTTCATCACCGCTTCTTTGGCAGCGAACCGCGCCGCCAGATTCTGGGCACGTCCCCGACAGTACGCAATCTCGTCAGGCGTGAAAATCCGGCGCAAAAAACGATCCCCGTAGCGCTCCAGCACACCGGCCACCCGGTCAATCTCAATCAGGTCTACTCCGGTGCTAAGCATTACATTCACTTGACGGGATGGCAATCTGACCACATGGGAACCTGACGAAGTGGGATCAGCCGGCGATATGTCCGTCAATGTTCAACGCTTGGAGTATATGGGATACCGAGTACGAACGGTTGAGGACGTAAAAATGGACGCCGGGGACGCCGTTGGCCCAAAGGTCTTCCACCTGGCTGATAGCGTGCTTGATTCCGATGGCCCGCACCGCGCGATTGTCGTCTTCGTAACGGTCCAACTCACGGTCCAAGTCGGGTGGAATCGTGGCCCCGCAAAGCGCGGTGAACCTGCGAATCTGCGGAGTGCTCAAAATCGGCAGGACGCCCGGAACGATGGGCAGGTTGATGCCGGCTTTGGCCGCCCGCTCCCGCAGGTCATAAAAGTGGGTGTTGTCGTAAAACAGCTGCGTAATCAGGAAATCCGCGCCCAGGTCCTGCTTCATCCGGATGTATTCCAAATCGGAGGACAGGTCGGCAGATTCAGTGTGCCCTTCCGGATAACAGGCGGCGGCCACCCCGAAGTCGAAGTTGCTGCGGATGTGAGTAATCAGGTCAGACGCGTGGGGAAATGCGTCGTCGTCCGGGCCGGGCGCGGGCACACCCTCCGGGCGGTCGCCGCGCAGCGCGATCACGTTTTCAATGCCGGCGCCATCGAGACGTTCCAGCACACCGTGAACCTCGGCGCGACTTTGCGCCACGCAGGTTAGATGGGCCATCACTTCCAGCTCGGTTTCCTCACGCAATCGCACGGTGATTTCTTCCGTGTACGCCCGCGTTCCGCCACCCGCGCCGTAGGTTACGGACACGAAATCCGGCGCGTACCGTTGCAGTCCCTTGACTACGTCAATCACTCCCTGAATCCCGTCGGCTTCCCGGGGCGGGAAAAACTCAAAAGATACTGTCCGACGTTGCTGTAGTATTTCCCGTATCTTCAAACCTGTAATCCTTTTTCGCTATTGAATTCGCCACCGCCGCCAGGGCAGGATGGCGCACACCCATTGATGTTCAGAATCCGGGTTCAGAATCCGGGTTCACAACGCCGGGTTCAGAACTCCGGTTGACGCTTGTCTTTGAACGCCTCAATGCCCTCTCTGGGGTGTGGGGAGGTAGAGAACAGATGGGTAAACGTTGCCCCCTCCAATGCCACACCGTCGCGCAGGGGCACGTCCTGGCTACTTCGCGCCAGGGATTTCATAAGTCCCAATCCGGTTCGGCTCTTGGTGCGGAGACCGGCCAAAATAGATTCCAATTCGGAATCCAGAGACTCTGCCGGCGCGGAACGCAGCGCCAAGCCCCATTCCACCGCTTCATCGCCCGACAGCCACCGGCCGGTGGTCAGCAGTTCCATGGCGCGGGGCATACCCACCCGTCGCGGCAATCGTTGCGTGGAGCCGCCGCCTGGTATCAACCCGAAGTTGGCGTGCTGGTCACCAATGCGCGCGTCCTCCGCCACGATGGCCAGGTCGCAGGCCATCATCAGTTCCATGCCGCCCGCCAGCGCGTACCCATGCACCACCGCTATGGTCGGAATCGGGAGGGCTTCCAGCGCAAAAAAAGCCCCGTTCAGGTCGCGCACGTAATCGGGAAGCTGGGCGAGGTCATCGAACACGCGGTCGAAGAACAGCAAATCCGCGCCGGCGCAGAAACCTCGACCAGACCCGCGCACCACCAAGGCTTTGACCGATTCATCGCGGCCCACCGTCGCCACCGCGTGGGAGAATTCCGACAGCAATTCCGGGCTCAGGGCGTTCAACGCATCGGGGCGATTTAACTGCAGTGTCGCAACCTGGTTTTCCACCTCAAGCGCAATACTGCTATACTCCATCCTGGCCCCCTTGACCGCGGCGCGTATCAGTTGCGCCGTCGGCAATACTATACCAGACCGATTGCGCGCGTTGATGTCAGCACCCGTTGCATCCAGCCTCACACTCCGTGTCCAGCCGGGCGCACGGCGCTCTGAGATAGTTGACTGGCATGGGGACAGTGTGCGGGTGCGCGTAGCCGTCCCTCCCACCAGAGGCAAGGCCAACGCTGCTGTCATCACGCTGCTGGCGGACTGCTTGCAGGTGGCGCGAGCGGACGTTACAATCGTGCGCGGCCTCAGTTCCCGCGACAAGATAGTGCTGATCGCAGGTCTGGATAGCGACGAATTGAACCGACGCTTACAAATCGCCATTGATGCGACTAACGCTGCGGCATAAACCCGCTGAACACCGGTCCGGAGCTCTCGATGCAAGACAGTTTTCGCAATTTCAGCTGGATTCTCCACGGATCCCTGGCGGGTTCAATGGGGCCGACCGAGCGACGCCACCTGATTTACTTCGAGCGTCACGACGTTACCGCCATCGTCCGGCTGGAAGAAAACACCATCTCCGGCGAGCCCTGGGGATTCGAGGAACTGTTTGAGCCGGTGCCCGATTTCGGGGCTCCATCGGTAGAACAACTCGACCGCATCGTCTCCTATGTGGAACAGCAGATTGAAACGTGGGAGCGTCCCACGGTCGTAACGTGCGCCGCCGGCATTGGGAGAACTGGCACCGTCCTGGCCGCATACCTGGTGAATACGGGTTGGGAAGCCGAAGAAGCCATCGACTATATCCGGCAGATGCGGCCCGGTTCCATCCAAACCGCCGCCCAGGAAGACTCCGTTCGCCAATTCGCCGAATTGGTCAAGGAACGCCACGACGACAACGCTCACCCATTCCGCCGCCGGTAAAAACTAACGGGGCCCCAGGCGTCAGCTGGAACCCCGCGGTCGCTGGGCAACGGTTCCGGCATCAGGCAGCCAGGCGTTCTTCTATATGACGATGGCGGGGTGATTCCGCCGGCATCGGCGCGGGAATCGTCAGCAGTTCCGGATCGATTTCCCGGCTGCACTGGATGCACTGCCGGTAAGCGCCGTAAATGTCCCGGACCAGGCGCACGTCGCCGCCGCAATGGGGACACTGGCGCAGCAGCACCCGGCGCTGCCGAACCGCTTCGGAGCGTTCCTGAACGCGAACATTCATTGCCATTTTCTCATCTCCTGTTGACCCGTGACCGTGGGTCATCTACCAGTCCGTGTCCGATTTTGGTCTCACTTCGTTAAGAAACTATGAATGCGCTGCGGACGGAATCCCGGTCTTACCCGGCGCCAGCCAAAACCGGGGCCCGTAAAACCCGAGGCCAATAAAAAAGGAAAGTGGCCTCGGCGACAAGTCCGAGGCCACTTCCTCCGGTTGCTTGTTCGCGGGTTGCCGACTAGACCATCAGCTTCTCTTTATGGTCGGACGGGTGGGGCGGCATATTCATTGCTGTCGCGCTTACGGTTTCCGACGGCGTAGCATACCCAACCTGTCGCCGAATCTCTCGGCCACACTGAGCGCACTGGTGATAAACTCCAAAAGTGTCGCGCATACGGCAGACGTCGCCACCACAGCGGGGACAAGCTTTCAGCTTCAACGATTTGCGAGTTACGGTTTGCATTTCCTTTGTCCTATTTGTTGGAGCACCTACGCAGTTACGGCGCAGGTTTCAATTTCTGGTGCCAGTTTACCGTAACCTCATTACCGGAGTATTACGACAATACCAGCAAACGCGCTGGAAACAGCATATCATCTTGACGCAATTCGTAACAAGGGGGTTTTATGGCCAATTTAACCAATCATTTGCAAATTCCGCCGGCGATCCTGAATTCTATTTATCGTGAGGCCAGATCCGCCTACCCCGCCGAATGCTGCGGTTGGCTCACCGGCGCTGCCGATGGCGACAGCGTAGACACAATGCGTCCTGCGGCTAACGCCCAAGCCTCCGGCAACCACCCCACCGCGGCGGATCGCAGCGCCGAAACTGCCTACGTTTTCAATGCCGCCGACCTGCTTGCTCTCAACAACAGCCTTGATTCGGATGCGCCCGCTCGCATCATCTATCACTCGCATCCCAACGGCCGCGCCTACCTTTCCGACACCGACCACACCGTCGCTACCAGTCCCTGGGGAGATGGCCCCGCCTACCCGGTGCAGCAGCTGGTGGTCGGGATTGTCGACCAGAGGGTAATCGAAGCTGCGTTGTTCGCCTGGGACGATGCCAGCCAGGGCTTTGTGGAACTGGAACGTTACCCCGGCGCCGACATCTAGTCCAGCGCGGCCACATTTACCCCGGCGCAATTAGACTCACCAACCTGGCCACCGTCCCCGCGGTTGCTCCATCTTCCGGCGCTCCCAGCAAGGCTACCCAGACGGCTCCCACCAGGTATGCCGCCGCCATCAGCGCCAAGCCGGTGACTATTGCCGGTTGGGGCATCCGGTTACGGCCCCAGAGGAGCAGGCCGCCCCATAGTATCAGCGCGACGGCAAATATCCCGGCGACGAAGTGCTCGGGTTCCGGGTAGTTCACTACCACGCCTCTCCGGAAAAAAGGATCGGCAAACGACAGGATGGTTACGTTAAACACGCAACTTCCGTACAACCCGGCAATTCCCAAATCCGCCGCGCCCATCCGGGCCGCCGCAATCGCCGCCGACGCCTCCGGCATGGTGGTGACGATGGACACTGCCAGAATCCCCAGCACACCTGAGGAAATGCCGGTCAGGTCCGCAACGCGGTCCACGCTCTGCGCGAGGAACACCCCGGCGATGATGACCCCCAGCGACACCAGGCCAAACATCGTCCAGGCCCTGGCCAACGTCATCCCGGCGTCCTCTGCCTCAGCGCCCTCATCTTCCGCTGGCCTTCGCTGGTATACGATTCGCATTCCGATTACGTAAACCACCAGCAGAATGACCGAGGACAAACCAATCTGCCAGACGTTGATGCCGATTTTCAGTCCGGCGAACAAAACCGCCAGCCCCGTCAACGCCGCCGCCAGCACGATGAGATAACCCTGCTCCGGCGCGACCTGCTGCAAAAATCGTCGCCCTCCAAACAATAACGCCACCATCGCCACTGTGAACATATTGACCATGTTGGCGCCAACCACATTGCCCAGCGCCAGCTGGGGATTGTCGATTCGCACCGCGGTGATGTTGTTGGACAGCTCCGGCAGCGAAGTGGCCAGCGCCACCAGGATGCTCCCGACGAACAGCCGGCCCCATCCGGTCAGCGACGCCAGCGCGTCGCCGTATTTCGCCAACTGCACACCGAGGAAAATGACCACCAGCGCGCTGGCCACGAAAACCAGAATCGAGACAGCCAGCCCGGCGCCACCCAGCAAATGGAACATCGCGTGTTGCCCGCCCGCTACCCGATGGCCTGAACTATGAGTGCGCCCATCTCCTCGGTGCCAATTGCCGTATCCTGGCTGGTGGCAATGTCGGCGGTGCGGTAGCCCTGGGTCAGCGCCGACTGTACCGCCCGCTCAATGGCCGCTGCCTCCTCGGTGAGACCGAGCGAGTAGCGCAGCATCAACGCGGCGCTCAGTATGGAACCGCAGGGATTGGCGATGCCCTTGCCGGCGATGTCGGGCGCAGTTCCGTGAATGGGCTCGTAGAAGCCGGGCGTCCTCGCTCCGGCCACGGGCACACCGGACAAACTGGCCGAGGGCAGCAACCCCATGGAGGCGGCCAGAATCGCCGCTTCGTCGGTCAAGATGTCGCCAAAGGTGTTCTCGGCGACGATAACATCATAGGATGCTGGGCGGAGCACCAGTTGCATTGCGCAGGCGTCCACCAGGGCGTGTTCCAGCTCCACCTCGGGGTATTCCTCGCCCAGCCGGGTCGCAACGGTGCGCCACAACCGGGAGGTTTCCAAAACGTTGGCTTTATCCACCGAGGTCAACTTTTTGCGCCGTCCTCGCGCCAGCTCGAACCCAACGCGCAGCACCCGTTCGATTTCCGACTCGGTGTAGCGCATAGTATCCACACCCACCATGCCCTGGGGAGTTTCGGAGCGGCCTTTCGGCAAGGCGTAGTACAACCCGCCGGTGAGTTCGCGCACCACCACCATATCCACGCCTTCCAGCACGTGGGGCTTCAATACGCTGGAACCCGTTAATTCGGGGTAGACTTTGACGGGCCGGATGTTGGCGAACACGCCCAGATGTGCCCGCAGGGCCAGCAGGCCGTCCTCCGGTCGCGTCGGCGCGGACGGGTCATCCCACTTGGGCCCACCCACTGCGCCAAAGAGCACCGCATCAGCGTCGGATGCCAGGTCGCGGACGCTATCCGTCAGGGGCACGCCGTGGCGGTCAATGGAAATACCCCCAACGTCGCCGTACTCCAGCGCAAAATTGTGCCCAAAGGCGCGGCCCACTGCCTCCAGCGCTTTGACGCCCTCCGCCGTTACCTCTGGGCCAATGCCATCACCGCCCAGTACCGCTAGTTTGAAGTCCATGCTCGTCGCTCCTGGTGTCCGGTACTCGCTGGGTCAGCGGGAACTCCGCCGGCTCCGCTGGTTACCACCATCTGGTCCGGTCATCCGGTTCGGTTGGGTCGCGCCGGGCGGCGCTATTCCCAGCCCCGACTGGGCCGTCGGGTAGTATAACCAACCCTCTACCCGGTATCAAACCCAAATCTGGCGCTTGTGCGTACTCACTTTGTCATTACGAGCGCAGCGTGGCAATCTCGTCGCCGTAGCAACGGCGGTTCGCCGACGTTTGTTCAACCTTATCGAGATTGCCACGTCGCTATGCTCCTCGCAATGACAGATTAAAGTGGGTACTCGTGAGCAAATCTGGCGCTCGGCGCCGGTTTAGAGACCAGGAATTGCCGCGCCAACCACACCAACAACGGTCAGCGCAACGGGTGGCGCGTGAGTGCGCCGGGCCCCGTTACGAGCCGATGGGCGATAACGAAAACAGCACACCATTGGGACACTTTCCGTTGACATCGCCAGCACTGGCGAATAAACTGCCAGCATCAGCCAATAAGGTTCCCGCCACCGCACGGCAGGTTCAGACGGTAGGTTCAGAATGCCAGTTGCGGCGGCACACCAGTTGAGGAGGCCTCACCGAGATGACGACTACCAACAAAACCCGATCACTGGTTGTGGTCCAACTGACCGGCGCCAACGACCCTCTTAACACTATCATCCCTTATGCGGACGGTCATTATCACGATTTTCGGCCCAACGTCAGCATCCCCACCGACCAGGTGATACCGATTGACGGGCAGCTGGCGTTCAACCCCAATATGGCGCCCATCAAGGCGCTGTGGGATGAGGGCAAAGTGGCCATTGTCAACGGCATTGGCTACCCCAATCCCACCCGCTCCCACTTCCGCAGCATGGACATCTGGCACACCTGCGAGCCGGAAAAGATTGCCACGGAAGGCTGGCTGGGCCGCGTCATCCGCGACCTGGACCCCAAAGCGCAGAACGTCATTACCGGCGTGAACTTCGGTCGCGGATTGCCGCGCTCCATGGGCGCGCCGGGCGTACCGGTAGCCTCGGTGGGCAACCTGGAAACCTACGGCCTGTTCCCTGATGTTGAGGAAGACCGCATTCGCGGCCTGTGCCTGGATGCCTTCGGCAAGATGTACGGCGGAGCCGTCCAGGACGAAGTAATGGACTATCTGGGTCAAACCGGGCGCGACGCGCTGAAGGGCGCCGACATCCTGCGCACCGCCCCCGAAAGTTACTCGTCCACCATCGAATACGCCGACAATTCCATCTCTCAGTCGCTCAAGAACGTTGCCCAGGTGATGTGCGCCGACCTCGGCACGCGCATCTACTACACCCAGCACGGCAGCTTTGACACCCACGGCGACGAGATCAAAGTCCACGGTGGTCTGTGGACGCAGGTTTCCGGCGCAATCAGCGATTTCATGGCCGACCTGGAAGAGCACGGCCGCGGCGATGACGCCATCGTGCTGGTCTGGACCGAATTTGGCCGACGCATCCGCGACAACGGCTCCGGAACCGACCACGGTTCGGGCGGAACCGCGTTCATCCTGGGCAACTCGGTGAACGGCGGATTGTACGGCGAGTATCCTTCCCTGGCGGAGCCGGACCAACTCGACGGCGACCTGCACTACAACAACGACTTCCGCTCCACCTACTCCTCTATTGCGGAACAGTGGCTCGGACTCGACCCGGTTGGCATCGTGAACGGCCGCTTCGAGCAGTTCGACTTCCTCCGCCGCTAGGCGAATCGCTGCAATAGCCCAATCTTTCGCCAAAACCCTACGGCACCTGAACCAAACGGCACTGAACAATACGGAACCAGAATAATACGGAGGCAATTATGAGCAATGCCGACATTGCCTTGATGGCTCACCTGATGCGCCGCGCCGGATTTGGCGCCAGTCGCGACGAACTGGAGCAGCGGGTGGCCCACGGCTACGAGAACGTGGTTGAAGACCTGCTGAATCCCGGCGATGCCAACGCGATGCCCGATGACCTGATCCGCCGGTTCCACTCGGATATGGCCGAGATGCGCGAACTCAACAGCGCCGGCGCCTACTGGATGTACCGGATGGTAACCACGCAGAACCCGCTGGAAGAAAAGATCGCTCTTTTCTGGCACGGCCTGTTCGCCACCGGCTACTCCAAGCTCAACCAGGCGCGCGCCCTGATGAACCAGATTGAGACCTTCCGGCGGCACGCCCTCGGTTCCTTCCGCACCATGCTGGTCGAGTTGTCGAAAGACCCGGCCATGATTATCTGGCTCGACAATCATGACAATCATAACGGCGACATCAACGAGAACTACGGCCGGGAATTGCTCGAGCTGTTCTCAATGGGCATCGGCAACTACTCCGAAGACGACATCAAGGAGTGCGCCCGCGCCTTCACCGGCTGGACTCTGGGCAACGCCGAGTACATGGCGACGCGTGCCAGCCGCGATTCCATCTGGCCTTACAGCCGCATCGCCTGGCACTTCCAGTATCGGGAGCACGACCACGACGACGGTGAGAAGACCTTCCTCGGGCACACCGGCAACTTCAACGGCGATGACATTATCGACATCATCGTGCAGCAGGACGCCACCGCCCGTTTCCTGTGCACCCGACTGTTCCAGTTCTTCGCCGCAGACGCGGTGAGCGAAGCTGGCCAAGCCGCCATCGAATCTATGGTGGCGTCCTACTTCGCTTCCAATTACGAGATCAGCGCCATCCTGCGTACGCTGTTTAACTCGGACTACTTCAAGTCCGAGCCGGCGCGATTTGCCCGCGTGAAGGGTCCGGTGGAGCTGGTTGTTGGCGCCGTGCGCATGGCCGGTACCTACCAGGAGCCAACCTTCGGAGCCGATCAACTGGCACGCCACACCGTCTACATGGGGCAGGGCATCTTCCAGCCACCCAGCGTTGAAGGATGGCACGAAGGAGCCGAGTGGATTGACAGCGGGGCGTTGGTCGAGCGGGTCAACTTCGTTGGCAAGGAACTGGGCGATCCCGGCAACCCCGGCGTCAAGGCCATCATCGACCGCCTCGCCACCCAGGTTGACGGCCCACTCTCGCCCGAAGACCAGGTTGACGGCTGCGTAGACCTCCTCGGCCCGCTGGTTCTGACGAACAACACCCGTAACTCACTGGGTGAATTCGCCGCCGAACAGGGCGCGGCCGACCTGCGCCCCGAACACCGCACTGAGGCCGACGAACAGCGCATCGCCAACCTCCTGCGTCTGCTCACGGCAACTCGCGAGTACCAACTGGCCTAGCCTAGTCCACTAGGTGAAACGATAACCGCATCGTGCTACTCATTTAGAGTCTCTAGTGCGATGCGGCTGTCAGTTGCCGCGTTAAGTTCCTCGTTAGCAATAGTCGGTTACGCGATTGCCCGACGCTACGATCCTAATCCAAGATAATCTCACCGCCGAGCGTAAATGGCACGGTTTGAAGAAAGGACTCTGCGCCATGCGATACGAAATAATCCTTATCAAAGCCGAAGAGGGCTATACGGTGGGATGCCCGGCATTGCCGGGGTGTTGGTCGGAGGGCGATTCTCGTGAAGAGGCGATTGCCAACATTCGCATCGCCATAGCTGAATACCTGGATTCAATATCAGCAAAAGCGGCTCTGCGTAAAGCAGAGTACCAACGTGAAGGCTGTGAGGTTGAAGTTGATTCAGTTCTACTGACGGATCAGCCGTGCCTCGCTTGCCCGGCATAAATCATCTAGTTGCCGTGCGAGTTTTTCAAAAGGCGGGCTTTCGGATTCAACGACCGGGAAAGCATATAATTGTGGACAAGGGAGATATGCGGCTGGTAATTCCGCGCAACAATCCTGTCAAACCCTACACGATGGGAGCGATTATTGCGGACGCAGGCATGACTATCGCCGAATTTCGAGACCTGCTTTAACTTTAGGAGATCCTGCTATGACTACTAGCGCTGCCGTTAGCGCCGGCCCGGTGGAATACATCAAGACGGTCGGCCTCACCACCAATCAAAGCGGGCGTGGGTTCATCAACCCCTACGACTCCGCGGTAACTGGTGACGGCCGCATTCTGGTGCTCAGCCATTGCGACACGGCCCGCGCGGCGCTGGTTCGCATCGGCATTCTGAACTGGGAAGAAGACTATCTGGGCGAATTCAGCAAGGGTTACGGCCGTGGCGAAGGTCAGTGGATGCTGCCGGTGGCCATTGCGGTCAACAGCCAGCAGCACGTACACGTCACCGACGAGCATCTGCACCGGATTACGGTATTCGATCTGGACGGCAACCTGATTCGGCAATTCGGCGAAAAGGGCAGCGCAGCGGGTCAGCTCAACGCCCCTTCCGGAATCGCTATCGCGCCGGACGATACCATCTATGTTGTCGAACAGCGCAATAACCGCGTGCAGCGATTCAATCGTGAAGGCGAACCTCTGGGGCATTGGGGCCAGGCCGGCGACGACCCTGGCCAGTTCAATATGCCGTGGGGCGTGGGAGTGGACGGCAACGGCGATGTGTACGTTGCCGACTGGCGCAACGACCGGGTCCAACGGTTCACTGCCGACGGCCAGTTCGTCTCCACCTACGGTTCGTCCGGCGCCGGCGATGGACAACTCAGCCGTCCCTCCGGCGTGTGTGTGGACTCTGACGGGTACGTTTACATCGCCGACTGGGGCAACGAGCGCGTCCAGTTGTTCGATTCCGGCGGCGGATTCGTCCAGTCACTGCGGGGGCAAGCCACCCTGTCCAAGTGGGCGCAGGACTTTATGTCCGTAAACCCCGATGAAAGCAACACCCGTGAAATGTCCAACCTGGTGCCGGAGCTGCCGCCTCATCTGGATACGCCCTATCTCATTTCATCCCAGATCGAACCCTACTTCTGGGGCCCGGTATCAGTGCGACTTGACTCAGCAGGACGGCTATACGTAACCGAATCCAACCGGCACCGCGTACAGATTTATCAACGCCGGAAAGACTAGCCAACCGTTGGCCGCTACTGACCTGATAACCCAGCTGCAGGCCGTCGTCGGAGACGATTACGTAATCGTCCATCCGGAAGACCTGCTGGTGTACGAATATGACGGTTCCGTCGACCGCTCGATGCCCCGGGCGGTCGTCCTGCCCGCCAACACCGAACAGGCCAGCCAGGTTATATCCCTGGCCTACGCGGCCGGCGTTGCCGTCGTGGGGCGCGGCAGCGGCACCGGACTCAGCGGCGGCGCCATCACGCCGCCGGACGGTTTGCAGATTGCCTTCCCCAGGATGAACCGCATCCTGAACGTCGACACCGCCAACCGCACTGCGCTGGTTGAGCCAGGGGTCATCAACCTGGACCTGGATACCCACGTTCGCAAGTTTGGGATGCGCTATGCCCCTGATCCTTCCAGCCAGCGGGCCTGCAGTCTGGGCGGCAACATCGCCGAAAACGCGGGCGGCCCCCATTGCCTTGCCTACGGCACCACCACCAACCACGTCATCGGCATGGAGGTCATCCTGGAGGACGGCCAGGTGGTCGAGTTGGGTAGCATGGCCCGCGAAACGGTCGGCTACGACCTGCGCGGCGCATTCGTCGGCTCGGAGGGTACGTTCGGCATCGCCACGAAAATCCTGGTGCGGCTGCTGCCCGTACCGGAATCGGTGCGCACGTTCCTGGGCATATTTGCCGACATTGATTTGGCCTGCACCGCAGTGTCAGCCATCGTGGGCCACGGGATAATCCCCGCCGCCCTGGAAATGATCGACGCACTGAGCATCAAAGCGGTGCAAAACGTCACCGACGCCGGTTATCCCAACGACGCCGGAGCCGTGCTGCTCATCGAACTGGAAGGGCTGCACGAAGAGGTTGAAGAGCTGAGCCTGGAAGTCGAGTCCGCGCTCTGGGACACCGGCGCCGCCGATGTCCGCATCGCCGAGGCCGACGACGAACGGGAGCGCCTTTGGGTTGGTCGCAAAACGGCGTTCGGCGCCTTCGGAACCATCGCCCCAAATTACTACCTGGTAGATGGCGTGGTTCCCCGCACTCGCCTCACCCAGATGCTCCGCAAGGTAACCGACGTTAGCGAGCGATACGGCATCACCATCGCCAACGTCTTCCACGCCGGCGACGGCAATTTACATCCCTGTATGCTGTTCGACGCCCGCGAACCTGGCGTAATGGAAAACGCCATGGCCGCTGCCGCCGAATTGATGCAGGAGTGCGCGGCTCTGGGCGGAACGCTCAGCGGAGAACACGGCATCGGCCTGGAAAAAAAGGAATTCATGCCCCTCGTTTACACGGACGAGGATATGGCGGCGATGCAGCGCACCCGAAACGCCTTTGCGCCGGCAAACAGACTGAACCCGGGCAAAATCTTCCCCGACGGCTCCTATTACCATCCCGCGCCACATCCGGCCAGCCACACCGCCGGATTGTACGCGTGAACACCGGCCGGCAAGCGCGCCCGCACTTCCCACCACTACCGGGGCTCGAACAAGCCCCGCCAACGCCTGAACCCGTTGCTGGGTGGTACCGACTCTCCCGTCACACCTCAAACCTGCGACCCCGCATCCCTGGCTTTTCGATATGACGACCACAGCCGCCAGCACAGCCTCCGCCCAACTCGCCGACCTCCTCGGCCCTGATGCCATCGTGGCGGCAGGTCAGTTGCGGCAATACGGCATCGGGACGCTGACGCCCGTCGCGGCGGTGCGGCCCATCGACGTCAGTGGCGTCGCTTCCGTGATGGCCTGGGCAAATCGAACCAACACCGCCGTCTATCCGATGGGTGGGCGGACGCAGATCGATCTGGGCAACCCGGCCACCAAGCCCGGCATCGCCCTGGACCTGACCGGACTCAATCATCTGTTGGATTTCCAGCCCGCCGATCTCACCATTACCGCAGAGGCGGGCATGACCATCGCGCAACTGCAATCGGCGCTGGCGCAGGAAGGCAAGTACGTGCCCATCGCCGCGCCTCTGGCTTCCCGCGCCACTATCGGCGGCACGCTGGCCACCGGAACCAGCGGCCCCCTACGCTCAACCTACGGTCTGCCCCGCGACTGGCTCATCGGCATCAGCGTTGTGGACCCGCGGGGCGTCCAGACCAACGCCGGCGGCAAGGTGGTCAAAAACGTCACCGGCTACGACCTCAACCGTCTCTATGCCGGTTCGCTGGGCACGCTGGCGGTCATCACCGAAGCCACCTTCAAGATTGCACCGGCCCCAGCGGAATGGTCGGCAATCGTTGGGGGATTCTCCGGCCTGTACACCGCAGCCACCGCGTGCCAGAACTTGCAGGCGCAGCATTTCGCACCGTTGGGCTTACACATCCTGAACCGATCCGCCGCGCAACGGCTGGCCGCCCTCGGCGATATTGGACCAGCCGACTACATCGCCATCGCCATCATTGGTGGACGCCCATCATCCGTGCAGCGTCGCCAAAAGGAAACCGTGGCCCTGTGGAAGGATAACGCAGTCTTAATGCGGACTCTGAAGGGCGACCAAACCGTTGCCTTGACTGCTGCATTAACCGATTTGCCCGCCAATCTCGACGCCCGGCCAACCATCTCCGTGCGGGTCAACTCGCAACCGGCGGCGTTGCCGGACATCCTGGGGATGGAGCTACCCATGGCTACCGCCTTGCCACCGCCGGGCGTTGTCGCCGACGTTGGTTTCGGCGGCGGCAGATTGCTGTGGTGGGAAGGCTGCTCCGACCATGATGCCAACGCGATTAGCGGTGCCCGGGCGATTAGCGATGCCCAGGCAATAGCGGCAGCGTTGCAGGGTATCCAGGCAGCAGCGGTGGCCTCAGGCGGCAGCGCCATCGTTGAACGCTGCCCGGAGTCGGTGAAGCAACACCTGGATGTGTGGGGCCCGCTGCCTTCCAGCATGACAGTAATGCGACGGCTCAAATCACAATTTGACCCAACTGGAATCCTGAACCCAGGCCGGTTCATCGGAGGTCTATGATGGTTAGCGCCGGAGAACCGGACACGCCGGTTGCTGAAACCGTTGATGACCACGGGCATGGCTACCCCTATGGCATTCCGTTCCTGGGTTCGCTCAATGACGGGCCGGGATTCGCCGGGCCCGACGCGCCGGCTGAACCCGATATGTACCGGTGCGTTCACTGCGGACTCTGCCTCAGTGCTTGCCCTACCTACGTAGAAACGGGCCTGGAGGCGGAATCTCCGCGCGGGCGCATTGCCCTGATGAAAGCCGTCCACGAAGGTCGCACGGGCATCAGCGACCGTCTGGTGTCCCATTGGGAAATGTGCCTCCAGTGCCGCGCCTGCGAGGCAGTGTGCCCGTCCGGAGTGCCTTACGGTCGCATCATGGAACATACCCGCGCGCAGGTTGCCGAGCACGGCCAGCAGAGCCCGGAGTTGAACCGGCTATCTCGTCTGTTCCTGCGGGCCGCGCTGCCGCACAACCGACGCCTGCGCCTCGCCGGCCACCTGATGCGCGCCTACCAACGCTCCGGTTTTCAGAAGCTGGCGCGGAAATCCGGTTTGTTGCGCTGGCTGCCCGGTGGTTTGGGCGATCTGGAAACGCAGATGCCGGTGATGGGCGCGCGTTTCTTTGGCGCCAGCAACAAAACTTATCGCGCCGAGGGCGAGCGCCGCATGACCGTCGGACTGCTGTCCGGATGCGTCATGCCCCTGATGCAGGGCGAGGCGATGTATGCCGCCGTCCGTGTGCTGCAGCGCAACGGATGCGACGTGGTGGTCCCGCCGGCGCAGGGGTGCTGCGGTGCGCTAAACTTGCACGCCGGCGACCTGGAGCTCGGGCGGCGCATGGCCCGCCGCAACATTGATGCCTTCCTCCAGGCCAGCGTCGATGTCATTATCACCGCGTCGGCCGGCTGTGGCTCTGCGATGAAGGAATACAACGACCTGTTGCAGGACGACCCGCACTACGTTGCCGCCGCCAACGAGTTCGCAGCAAAAACGCAGGATATAACCGAGTTTCTGGCCGCACTGCCGCTGGACCCACCACAGGCGGAGTATCGCTGCCATGTAACGATGCAGGACCCGTGCCACCTGGCCCACGCGCAAAGAATTACCGCCGCGCCGCGTCAGGTTTTGCAGAGCATACCCGGCCTCACGCTGACCGAGATGGCTGAGTCTGCGTTGTGCTGCGGCTCCGCCGGCTTCTACTCGCTGATTCAGCGGGAGATGTCGGGCCGGCTGCAACGACGCAAGGTCAACAACGCAGTGGCAACGGACGCCGAAATCGTCGCTTCGGCCAACCCGGGCTGCATCTCTCAATTGGAACAGGGGTTGCGCAACGTCGGGTCGGACGTGCGCGTGCTGCACGTAGTGCAGGTGCTGGATGCCGCCTACCGGGCCGAGCAGCGCCCATGATGCGGAGCCGGCGGCGTTGATGCGGAACCGGCGGCGGGCCATTGCGCCAGACCCGCCGTGCGCCAGAACCCGCCGTGATGGAACCCCGAACCTAACCGGCGTTATCCATCGCCATCGAGCGTTGCGCTGCGCCGACGCTGGCGCCGAAGGCAACCTCGTATCCGGCGTCGGAGAGGATGACTTCCAGGGCAGACAGCACCGCCAGGACACTGCGGTCGCGCGCGCCTTCGCCCATCATCCCAATGCGCCAGACTTTGCTGCGAAACTCGCCCAGGCCGCCGCTGACCTCAATGTTCCACTCGTCAAGCAAGCGACGCCGTACCGTGGCATCATCGACGCCTTCGGGCACGTTCACCACGGTGATCGGATTCAACTGGTGCTCCGGGGACGCAGTCAACTCCAGTCCCATCGCCGCCAATCCCGCCCGCAGGGCGCCGGCGACCCGCGCGTGGCGGGCGTGGCGTTCTTCAATACCCTCTTCCATCATCATGCGCAGCGATTCGCGCATCGCGTAGGTCATCGTGATAGGGCTAGTGTGATGGTAAGCGCGGGTCTGATTCCAGTAATCCGCAATGTCCTTCAGGTTGAAGTAAAAGCTCTGCACCTTGGTGGGCCGCTCGTTGATAATCTTGATCGCCCGTTCACCAAAACTGATGGGGGCCAGGCCCGGAGGCGCCCCCAGACACTTCTGGCTCGCGCTGTAACACACGTCGATATCCCAGTCATCGACGCGCACTTCGTGGCTGCCCAGCGATGTAACGGCATCAACCACGACCAGCGCGCCGTGGCGGTGGGCCAGCTCAATGGCGTCCGGCAGCGGCGACAGTGCGCCGGTAGATGTTTCGGCGTGTACCAACCCGACCATGCGCGTGTTGGGGTTTGCCTTCAGGGCGTCCTCGAGACCGTTGAGGTCGGATGGTTGGCCCCACGGTGAATCGACCATGACCGTGTTCGCGCCGCACCGCTCGGTGATGTCAGCCAACCGGTCGCCGAAATATCCGTTGCGACACACGATGGCCGTGTTGCCATGTTCCAGCACGTTGGCGCACGCGGTTTCCATGGCGCCGGTGCCAGTTGAGGAAATGGGGACGGTCATATAGTTTTCAGTGTGAAACACCTGTCTCAGCATTTCGCACACTTCGTCCATGACTTGGAAAAACTTGGGGTCGAGGTGCCCTATCACCGGCTGCGTCATCGCGCGCAACACACGCGGATGCACGGTGCATGGACCCGCGCCCAGCAACAATCGGTTGGGCGCCTCGAACTCTGTCAGGTATGAATCGCTCACACTAATCACCAATCTGTACCCGATTTATCCTGCCGCCCCCGCAAGGCCGACACCAATTACAGTACTGCCGACTACGACATCGCCGACTACACTACCGCCGACGCGCCACCGTCGATGTTGATCGCCACGCCACTGAGGTAGCTGGCCCGATCTGAGGCCAGGAACGCGATCACGTCGCCGGCTTCTGCTCCTTCGCCGACTCGACCCAACGGGACACCGCGTCCCTGGGCCAGCTGAGCGTAAAAATCGTTGACATCCAGATCGGGCTCGTTCTCCAGACGGGCGTTGTAGCGCCGCTCGTGCTGCCCGCTCTTGATTAAGCCGATGCAAACCGTGTTCACCAGGATGTTGTCGCTGGCCAAATCCTTGGACAAACCCTTGGTGATGGCAATACCGGCGGCGCGGGAGATGGACGTGGGCATCGAGTTGGCTCCCGGCGTGCGACCTCCCAGGTTGGTTACGTTGATAATCCGGCCGCCGCCAACCTTGCGCATCTCCGGAATCGACGCGCGCATCAGCCGTATCGCTCCCCAAACCTTCAGCTCGAAGTCGAACTCCCAGTCATCGTCGCTGACCTGCTCAAACCCTTTGGCCATCGAGGTGCCGGCATTGTTGACCAGAATGTCCAGCCGGCCGTATTTCTCAACGGCGGTGTTGACCACATCGGCGGCGGTGCTGCGCTCGGTGACATCGGCTGAGATGCCCATTACCTCGCCCTCGGTAGCCGTGCGGATTTCGTCAGCCGCTGCGTCCAGCACGTCCTGCCGGCGGGCAACGATAATCACGTTGGCGCCTTCGCCGGCCATTCGCAGGGCGGCGGCTTTGCCGATGCCCTCGCTGCCGCCGGTAACGATTGCTACCTTGCCATCCAGTCCCATTTCCATGGCTTGCCTCCAGTATTACCGCCCGGTGGTCGGCGACGCGCCGGGAGGCCGTATTTACTGTAACCGACGGCGATTATAGCACAGCGCGACGAACGCCCCTACTCCGGGCGTTGTCCGCGCAACCCCCATGAGTCGTCATGGGAGCAGGAAGCCAGCATCTCCAGCAGCGCCTGCTTTTCAACTTCCGTAACGGTAAGCTCCCACCGGGCCTTGACGACTATCCAGTCCCCGGCGTACCGACACCAACCGCGCGTATCATCGGGGCGCCATTGGTCGGGCGGTTGCTTGCCCTTGGCACGGTTCAGCGTGGCTTTGGTAGCCTGCAGACTGGCCGGGTTGCTCATATCGTTGGCGAAAGCCCGTTTGCGTTCAGCATCCCACGACCAGCCACCGGCTTCGTGGGCGTGGCCCAAAGGCACGTGGTGGTCAATGTCCACCTTGGAGGCGTCGGTGAAAATCTTTCCGCTCCACGGCCCCAGCCATTCACCCGCCACGACGCGGCAATCCTCGTTGCCGGCGAAATCCACCTCGGCCAAACTCTCCTCGATCAGTACCTCGGCCCTGGTGTTCTGACAGTCGCGGTCGTCGTCCACCCAATGCCGCCAATCGTCGCGCCGGTATCGGCTATCGCTGCCTCTATCGGCGGTTGCCAGGCTATTCAGAACCATGATGACCGACTTCACGTCCGCCGGGAGCGTTGGTCGGTCGATCCCGGTCGATGACGGCTCCGTCGTCGCGTCTGCCGAATCCACGACAGTGGCCAGTTCGTCGGCGACGCGGGCGGCTCCTTTTAGCGCATCCGTGCCCGGGCCGCAGGCGGTCATCGCGAATGCAGCCGCCACGACACACAAAAGCGGAACTATCAGAGCTGTTCGCATCCCCGCTACCACCCAACTCCACAACCCCGTTCGGCGCCAGGTTCGATGTTGGTCAGCCAACTATGCCTTCCCGTTCGGCAATAGACGGCACGTCCTTGTCCCCGCGCCCGCTCAGGCAAACCAGGATTATCTGGTCGGAAGGCATCTCGGCAGCCATCCGGCTCGCCCGGTAAATCGCGTGGGCCGATTCCAGGGCCGGGATTATGCCTTCGGTGCGGCACAGCAGACGAAACCCTTCCAGCGCTTCTTCGTCGGTAACCGACACGTACTCGGCCCGGCCGGTTTCCTTCAACCAACTGTGTTCCGGCCCAACTCCGGGATAGTCCAGTCCTGCCGAGATGCTGTGCGCTTCCTGCACCTGGCCGTGCTCATCCTGCAGCAGGTAAGACATTGAGCCGTGCAGGACGCCGGGCCGGCCGGCCGACAGAGTTGCAGCGTGGCGACCGGTGTCAACCCCGTCCCCGGCAGCCTCCACTCCAACCAACCGGACACTCGCGTCGCCAATGAATTCGTAGAATGTGCCGATGGCATTGCTTCCGCCGCCCACGCAGGCCGCCACGACATCGGGCAACCGGCCCTCGGCGGCCAAAATCTGCTCACGCGCTTCACGCCCGATTACCGACTGGAAATCCCGCACCAGCATCGGATACGGATGCGGGCCAACCACGCTGCCAATGAGATAGTGGGTGGTTTCCACGTTGGTCACCCAGTCCCGGATGGCCTCGTTGATCGCATCTTTGAGGGTCCGGGTTCCAGATTCAACACCCACAACCTCCGCCCCCAACAGCCGCATCCGATACACATTGAGCGACTGGCGTACCGTGTCTTCCACACCCATGTACACGATGCACTGCAACCCCAGCATGGCGCAAACGGTGGCGGTTGCCACGCCGTGTTGGCCAGCTCCGGTTTCGGCGATGATTCGGCGCTTGCCCATGCGCTGCGCCAGCAAACACTGGCCGAGGGCATTGTTTATCTTGTGGGCTCCGGTGTGGGCCAGGTCTTCCCGTTTCAGGTAGATACGGGCGCCGCCGCAGTGCCGGGTCAGGTTTTCCGCGTAATACAGCGCGGTGGGTCGACCGGCGTAGTTGACCAGCAAATTGGTCAGCTGCTCGGCGAAACCGGCGTCATCCTGGGCTGCGCGATAAGCCAGCTCCAGCTCGGTGAGTGCGGCCATCACGGTTTCGGGGACAAACTTGCCGCCGAAATCCCCAAACCGGCCCCGGTCGTCCGGAAGTCTCACTGGTGTATCAGTTGCCATCGAATTCGTAACCTCACGCCTGGCCGCTCGCCCGCGCATTCCGCACGAACCGCCGGATTTTGTCCGCATCCTTGTCGCCGTCGGTTTCCACTCCGCTGGACACATCCACTCCCCAGGGGCGCACCGATTCCACCGCGCCGGCCACGTTGTTAGGCGTCAGACCGCCGGCCAGCAAAAACGCCCCGCACTCGGCCAGCGCCGACGCTACCCGCCAATCGAACGACTGGCCGGTTCCCCCGTGCAGCCCAACGACTTCACTATCCAGAGTTACCGTACAGCCAGCATCGGCGAACGCGCCAATCCGACGCTCCAGGGCGTGGATAGTTGCCCCGTCGGCGTCGGCCGGAACGTGCAGCACCTTGATGACGCCGGCCCGATGCTGCACTGCGCGGCAATAGTCAATGCTTTCATCGCCGCACAGCTGGGCGTAGTCGATTCCCGCCACTCCGATGGTTTCCAGTACTTCGTCCAAAGGCTGGTCGCCGAACAAACCCACCGATTTGGGCGCGGCGGTTGAAGACTCACGCAGCCCATTGGCAATCAATCGCGCGTCGGCCGGCTCAATCCTGCGACGCCGGCCGGGGACGAACACCATGCCCACGTAATCGGCTCCGGCATCAGCGGCGGTCAGCGCGTCTTCCAGCCGACGCACCCCACAGATTTTCACCATCGTCCTGAACATCGTCCTGAACTCTGGCACCCTATCGACCCGCAGGCAGTGCAACGCCCGAAAGGGCACGCACTCTGGCTCCGGTATCCTCCGCAGTCACCAGCGCCTCGCCGACCAGTACCGCATCGACCTGGAACGGCATCAGCCGCGCCAGGTCGCCAGGCGTGCTGATGCCGCTTTCGCTCACGATGACCTTGCCGGCCGGGACGAACCGCGCCAGTTGTTCGGTGGTAGCCAGGTCGGTTACGAAGGTGTGCAGGTTGCGGTTGTTGATGCCAATGACTTCGGCGCCAGCATCTGCCGCAGTCGCAATCTCGTCGGCGTCGTGAGTCTCAACCAGGGGCGTCATACCCAGCGACTCGCCCACGGCAATCAGTTCAGACAGTTGCGCTGCGGACAAAATATCGACAATGAGCAGGTAGGTATCAGCGCCCATCGCCCTCGCCTCGTAAACCTGATACTCGTCAAAGATAAAATCCTTGCGCAACACCGGCAAGTCTGCTGACGCTCCACTTTCCTTCACCGCCGTCAGATGCGCCGGTTCGCCCAGGAAATGACTATCGGTGATGACGGAGATCGCCGCCGCCCCGTTTTCGCGATACGTCTGCGCCAGAGCAACCGGGGCGAAGTCGGCGCGCAGCAGCCCTTTCGACGGCGATGCCTTTTTTACCTCGGCAATCAGGCTGATGCCGTCCTTGCGCAGCGCACCGGGGAAATCCAGCGCGGTGGGCCGTCTGGAAATCATATCGCGGAGCATGGCCATCGGTGTGCTGGCCACCGCCGCGGCCAGTTCCTCACGTTTCTTGGCGACGATTTTGTCCAGTATGCTGGGCATCGTTTCAGTCTCCCCCGGTCTATTCGGCGGTCTATTCGGCGGTCTATTCGGCCAGGCGTTGGGTCATCTCGATCAACGCTTCGAGCTTTTGCGCCGCTTTGCCATCGGCGATTGATGCCGCCGCCATTTGGATGCCTTCCGCCAGCGATGCTGCTGCATCGCCGGCCACCAGGGCAGCGCCGGCGTTCAGGATTACGGCATCGCGCATGGGGCCACCCTCGCCGGCCAGCAACCGGCGCATGGTTGCGGCGTTCTGGTCAGGGTCGCCACCCTGCAATTCATCAGGGGTGGCATGGGGCAATCCCAACTGGCGCGGCTGCACGAGGTACGGTCGCAACTCGCCATCCAATACTTCCCAGCCGGTGGTATCGCTACCCAGCGACAGCTCGTCCATGCCGTCGTCGCTGTGGACGATAATGGCGTGGTGGGCTCCCAACATCCGCAGCACCTCGGCCATCTTGCCGGCCACCTCAGGGTAACCGACTCCGATCAACTGCGACGATACGCCGGCGGGATTCGTCATCGGCCCCAGGACGTTGAAAACGGTCCGGATACCGATTTCCCGGCGCACCGGCCCCGCATATCGCATCGCCGGATGAAACGCCGGCGCGAACATGAACCCGATGCCGATTTCGTTCAGGCACCGCTCCACCGCCTCGGGCGACAATTCGATGCACACCCCAAGGGCTTCCAGCACGTCGGCGCTGCCACACGCTCCCGATGCCGCCCGGTTCCCATGCTTGGCCACCGTCAGGCCGGCGCCGGCAACCACAAATGCCGCCGCAGTCGAGATGTTGAAGGTTCCCTTGAAATCTCCCCCGGTGCCGCAGGTATCCACCGCCGGGCCGGCGATGTTAACCCGCAACGACTTTTCCCGCATCACGGTGGCAAAGCCGGCAATCTCCTCCGGCGTTTCGCCTTTTAGCGACAATGCGGTTAAATATGACCCCAGCTGCGCCGGCGTCGCTTCCCCTTCCATCACTTCGCGCATCACAGCCACCGCTTCGTCCATCGACAGCGATTGCCCGGCCACCGTATTTGTTATGGCTTCCCGAATCATCCCAACACCATAGTACGAACCTGCTTCCTGCAATATAATATCATGTCAGTTGACAACTCCACCCTGCGGGCTGGTTCTGCGTAACTGTTCAGACTTGGTGGGGGAATTGGTTCAAAGAGGTTCGGGGATGGCTTGCGCGAGGGGTTGTGGTTATGTCATATAACGGGCATGGATCCGGAAATTGACCTATCCACTGCTGACCGCGATGCGCTCATCGCCATCGTCATACGGCAGGAGGCCATCATAACCCGACAGCAGGCCATCATCGAGCGCCTGGAGAGGCGGATTGCTCGGCTGGAAGGGCGGGCCAAACCCGGTGGCGCCCGGGGGATGCCCGGCCTCAAACCCGAAGCCAGCCGGAAACCGGCCCAGCCCAAAGCGCCACGCCAGCCCCGGCCCCACGGCTTTGCCCGCCGTCGCATGACGCCCACCCGTCGGGTGGAGCATGTGGTGGACCACTGTCCCGACTGCGGAACGCTGTTGTCCGGCGGCTGGACCCAGCGTACTCGGGAGGTCATCGAGTTGCCCCAGGTTGCGGCGGAAGTTACCGAGCACGTCTACATCGCCAGGGATTGTCCGGCTTGCCGCCGCCGCTGCGTTTCCCCGGCGCAACTGGATGGCGTGGTAATGGGCCAGCAGCGCATGGGTATCAACTTGATCAGCCTGATCGCCACGCTGCGGGAGGAGGCCAGATTGCCCATCGCCGTCATCCAGCGGTATCTGCACACCGTCCATGGGCTGCGCCTCAGCGTGGGAGCCATCATGGCTGCGGTGCATCGCACTGCGCAAAAGGCCCAGGCCGCAGTGGATCAGATATTGGCCCAGATCCGCGCCAGCCCAGTGGTCCATGCCGATGAGACCGGCTGGCGTGAGGATGGCCACAACGGCTACGTGTGGACTTTCAGCACACCATCGGAGCGCTACTTCCTGCGGCGGGGTCGCAACAAGGAAGTGGTGGATGAAGCTCTGGGCGACACCTTCTCCGGCGTGCTGGTCAGCGACTTCTACGCCGCCTACCACCATTATGACGGCCCCAAACAGCGCTGCTGGGTCCACCTGCTGCGGGACATCCACGACCTGCGAACCCTTTACCCGAAGGACCAAAAGCTGGCCCGGTGGGCCGACGCCATCCACGGGATTTACGACCGGGCCAAAGCCAGCGCCCATCCCCAGACCAAGCGGCGACGCGCTGCCCAACTGGCCCTGGAACGTCAGTTGCTGGCCATTTGCCAACCCTTCCTTCACGACCCCTCGGCAACCCAGGCCAAACTGTGCCGACGCATCGAGCGCCATATCAAAGAACTCTTCGTCTTCGTGGCCGAACCGGAGGCGCCATCGGACAACAACGCCGCCGAACGCAGCCTGCGCCACCTGGTCGTCAGTCGCAAGATCAGCGGCGGCACCCGGTCGCAACGGGGCAGCAGAAGCAAGATGACCCTGGCTTCCCTCTTCGGCACCTGGCGCGCCCAAGGACTGAATCCCCTCGCCGCTTGCCGACAACTGCTCTCTTCCCCGCAAGTCTGAACAGTTACGGTTCTGCGCGTCTCTTGCGATGCGTTCCCAAAGGTGACAAAAGAAGGTCTCGTCATGCGCGTTGATGTTCACACCCATATCTGGCCGGACCGTATCGCCGATGCGGTTGCCGGCAACATGGAATCCGACCTCGGTTTTGCTCCCATCGCGCCCAACACCGTGGCCGGCATCAAGGAGCACATGGAATCCTCCGGGGTGGACAAGGCCATCGTCCTGGGCGTAGCCATCCGTGCCGATCAGGTGCGCCCCGCCAACGACTGGCTCATTTCCGTTGCCGACGAATCCCTGGCGCCCTTCGGCGCGGTGCATCCCGACCTCACCGACAAGGCGGCGGAAATCCGGTATCTGCGCGCCAACGGCGTCAAAGGCATCAAGATGCACCCGGTAATCAACGGGTTTTACCCCGACGACCCGCAATGGTTCCCCGTCTACGAGGAGTTGGGTGAGGACATGACCCTGGCCATCCATTCGGGGCGGCTGCCGAACTCCGCCGACCATACGCCGCTGTACGCCGCGCCCCAGCGCATCATGAACATCGCGCAACGCTTTCCCAGGCTGAAAATTATCGCTCTGCATCTGGGCGGATTCTATATGCTTGACGAAGCTGAACGCGTGTTGCTGGGCCAGGAGAACATTCTGGTCGATACAACCTGGCCGCCGTCGTTGCGCGAACTCACTGCCGAAACCCTGACCGCCATCATCAACAAACACGGCGCCCACAAAGTGTGCTTCGGCACCGATTACCCCCTTGCCGACATGGCGAGCGAATCAGAGTTTCTGGCGACGCTCCCGCTGACCTCGCCCCAGGTGGAGGGCATCCTGGGCGAGAACGCCCGTAGATTCATCGGTCTCTAACCGCGGGCGCCGGTCCTACACGGCCAAATCCAATGCGTTGAGGATGAACGCATACTCTTCGGCAACTTCCTTGATGCGCTCGAACCGGCCCGATGCTCCGGCGTGGCCGGAATCCATGTGGATTTTCAGCAGCAGCGGGTTTGCGTCGGTACGCATATCCCGCAGCTTGGCGACCCACTTGGCCGGCTCCCAGTAGGTTACGCGCGGGTCGCTGATGCCGCCGGTAACCAGCATGGCCGGGTATGCTTGCCGCCGCACGTTGTCATAGGGGGAGTAAGTCCGCATATAGCGGTAGTATTCGGCATCGTTGGGGTTGCCCCATTCGTTGTACTCCATGGTGGTTAGCGGCAGCGAATCATCCAGCATGGTGTTCAGCACATCGACGAACGGCACATGGGCCACCACGCAACCGAACAGGTCCGGCCTTTCGTTCACCACTGCGCCCATCAGCATCCCGCCGGCGCTGCCGCCCGCCGCCGCGATACGGCCCGCCGACGTATATCCCTGGGCAATCAGATGCTCGGCGCAGTCGATAAAGTCGTGGAAGGTATTGCGCTTTTTCAGCAACTTTCCGTTCTCGTACCAGTCCCACCCCAGCTCCATCCCGCCGCGTATGTGGGCAATGGCGAACACAAAACCACGGTCGACCAGACTCAGGGCCGTGATGCCGAAGCTGGCCTCCATGGTCAGGCCGTAGCTCCCGTAGCCGTACAGATACAGCGGCGCGGAGCCGTCCACGGGTGTGCCCTTCAGCATCAGCAGGCTGATGGGAACCGACGTACCGTCACGGGCAGTGGCCCAGATTCTACGGGTGTCATATCGGTCGGCGTCGTAGCCGGAAGGAATCTCCTGCTGCTTGCGCAAAACCCGTTCCCGCGTGTCCATATCGTAGTCGTACACTGCCGCCGGGGTTTTCATTGACGTGTAGGAAAAGCGCAGCGACGTAGTATCGAACTCGCGGCCGCCACGGGGCGACATGGCAAAATCTTCCTCTTCAATCCCCGCGATGTAATGCACATCGTGGTCGCCCAGCCGCATTATCATCACCTGCGGCAGACCATCCTGACGGCAGGCCACTACCAGATGTTCCCGGTAGGCGTCCAAATCCAGCAGGGGCCGGCCCGGCTCATGGGCCATAAACTCGGTCCAGTTGGCGCGTTCGGGGTTGGATATTGGGGCTGTCGCCAGCTGAAAATCCCGGGCGTCGTCACCGTTGTGTCTGATAAAGAACCGGTCGCCGTGGTCGGCCAGGTCGTACTCGAAGTCCACGGCCCGAGGTTCCACCAGCGTAAGTTTGGCCTGCGGGTCGTTGGCGTCCATAAACCGCCACTCGGACATATTGTTGCCGCCCGCCACCACGTAGATGAAGCGGCCGCTGTTTGACTTGCCCAGCCCCACGAAAAACCGGGCGTCATCTTCGTGGTACACCAGCGCATCCTGCGCCGGGTCAGTGCCCAGCACGTGCCGGTAAATGCTCACCGGGCGGTGGTGCTCGTCCAGCACCGAGTAGTAAAACGTGCGGTTATCGTTGGCCCATTCGATGCTGTAGTACGTGCCGGGGATCGCATCCGGCAAGGTCTGCCCGGTTTCCAGGTCCAGCAACCTGATGGTGTATTGCTCGGAGCCATCGAAGTCCACACCGTATGCCGCCAGCTTGTGGTCTGGACTGTTGCGAAAGGCGCCAACCCGCGTGTAATCCCGACCCTCCGCCAATTGGTTCACGTCCAGCAGCACGGTTTCCGGGCCGTCGTCGCTGCCCCGGCGCCGGCAGTAGATCGGATATTGACCGCCCTCCTCGAAGCGAACGTAGTAGTAAAACTCGCCTTCCTTTTCCGGGACGGTGTTGTCATCTTCCTTGATGCGACCGCGAATCTCCGCGTAGATAGCCTCTTGCAACGCTTCCAGCGGCTGCATAAACGCTGCGGTGAAGGCATTTTCGGCCCGCAGGTACTCCATCGTCTGCGGGTCGTCTTGCTCGCGGAGCCAAAACCAGGGGTCAGCCCGCTCGTCGCCGTGCGTGGTAATTGTGTGCGGGCGCTGGGGCGCGATTGGTTGGGTTGGAACGTGTTCGGATGCGGTCACTGCGGTCTCCAAAATAGTATTGTACGGTTATGTTATGCGGTTCAGGTGAGCGAAGGGGCGTCCAGCCGAAGGCGGGAAACTAGCCATCCTCGGTCGGTTCTGCTACGACCGATTCCGCCGCCGAGATTATGGCGTCCATCTCGTCGACGATGTAGCGTCGGCAGGCGCCGGGCTTTAGCCTGGCGATTAGGGTTCCAAACCAGCCGCCGTATTCCGTAGTAATCGTCAGATGTCCCCGGCCGAAATCTTCGGACGAATACCCAGCGTCGGCGTCGTCGCAAATTCGCAGGTTGTAACGGTATTCCACCCAGAAGCCCGGCCCGGTGGTGCGGTGCGCCAGCTGATGCGGGCGCCTCACTTGAGTAACCACGCTGGTGAAGCGGTCGCGGGCGATTTGCAACCGGATGCGGTGGCCCGGCGCCAGCTCACCGCCATCAGGCAAGTCGGCCTGCCGGTACTGTTCGGAGTGCGCCGGCCGGCTGGGAAAATCCACCAGCGGAGCCCATGCTGCGTCGGGCCGGCACGGTAAAATCCTGGCGTACTCAAAAACCGGCATTGTTCCCTGCAACCAATTGTTCCCCGCAACCATTCGGTTGACCCTCAAACGAATTTGTGCAATTGTATCGCACCGCACTGCAAAAGCGGCAGGATGTGGAATTATGCCCGACGGAGCGCTGGCTGGCCTGAAAGTCCTCGATTTCACCCACTATATCGCCGGCCCCTATTGCACCAAACTGCTGGCCGATTTCGGCGCTGACGTTATCAAGGTCGAACCGCTCGGTGGAGACGGCGCGCGCCGGATTGGCCCGTTCCCCGGCGATGTCCGCCACCCGGAAAAGAGCGGACTGTTCCTGCATCTGAACACCAACAAGCGCAGCATCGCCGTTGACCTGAAAAACAGCGCTGCGTCGGACATCGTCACCGGACTGGCCCGGTGGGCGGACATCGTCGTGGAAAACTTCCGACCCGGTGTCGCCAACCGTTTGGGCATTTCATACGCCCAATTGAGCCAGGTTAATCCCGACCTCATCTACACCAGCATCTCAAACTTTGGGCAAACCGGGCCGTACCGCGATTATCGAGGCTCCGAAATCGTTTTCTATGGCATGGGCGGAGAGATGCACTCCACCGGCCTCGCGGACCGCGAACCGCTCAAGCTGGGCGGTAACGTTGGACTGTACCAGGCGGGGGCGGTGGCTGCCGTGGCCACGATGGGGGCCAGTCTGGTCGGTTCCTGCGGGCTCGACCCGGACGACGAACCGCCTGGGCAACACATTGACGTGTCCATCCTGGATACCCAGTTGGGTTCCGTCGACCGCCGCCAGAGCGCCCTGCTGGCCCATCAGTACACTGGCGAAATCAGCCACCGGCCGGCGTCGGGTGGCTCCGGCGGGTTTCCCAACGCGGTTTATCCGTGTGCCGACGGCTACCTGCAAATCAATGGCAGCCGAATGTACTTCCCGCGGGCCGTGGCGATGCTGGGCAACCCGCCCGAGCTGACTACGGAGCGCTGGCAAGACCCCAACAGCCAGGGCGACCCGGCAATGCAGGACGAGTTCGAATCCGAACACTTTCTGCCCTGGATACTGGAGCGCAACCGCGCCGAAGCCTGGCAAGCCGCGCAGGCCAGCCGGGTTCTGTCCGGCCCAATCAACACCATGGCCGACCTGGATGTTGATCCATCTTTCAACGGGCGCGGGGCCTTCGCAGCAGCCGACCACCCGGTGGCGGGCAACCTGCGCTACCCCGGTCGGCCCTTTATGATGTCCAAATCGCCGTGGCAATTGCGAAATCCCGCCCCACTGCTGGGGCAGCACACGCTGGAGATACTGGCGGAGCTGGGGTTTCACCAGACCAGCATTGATGGCCTCGTCGGGGATGCCGCAGTATTTTGCGCTGAGTGGCCGGACGGGCCCGGACGGGTAGAGTAGCAATGGCTCGGCTGCCGCTGGCGGGCTTGCGCGTACTGGAAATCACCGTGGTTTGGGCCGGCCCCTATTGCGGTTCATTCCTGGCCGATCTGGGCGCCGAAGTCATCCGCGTCGAATCTACCAACACGTTCGTGCCGCTGACCAGAGGCGCCGCGCCGCATCCGTCCCAGGCCGTCATCGACAACCTGCCGCTCTACTCGGGCGGCCTTCCCGGTCGCGTGCCCGGCGAACGCCCCTTCAATCGGTCGCCCATGTTCAACTCCCACGCCCGCAACAAACGCAGCATGACGGTGAACCTGCTGGAGCCGGGTGGACGGGAAGTCTTTGACCGCCTGGTCGCCGTCAGCGATGTGCTCATCGAGAACAACCCCACCGAGACCATGGAGAAGCTGGGAATCTCTTACGAATCCCTGAAAGCCGTCAAGGACGATTTCATCATGCTGCGGATGCCGGCCTACGGCAGCACCGGCCCGTACCGCGACTTCCGCGCCCACGGCGTCCACATCGAAGGGGTGGTAGGCCACACCCAGTTGCGCGGTTATGCCGACACCGACCCGTCTTACAACACCACTGTGCTGATGTCGGACGCCGCCGCCGGTGTCCAGGGGGCGTTTGCCGTTCTGGCCGCGCTGCGCCACCGCAAACGCACCGGGGAAGGCCAACTGGTGGAACTCGGCCAGGCCGAGAACTTCTTCCCCTATCTGGGAGAATACTACCTGGACTACGCCATGAACGGGCGCACCCACGGGCCGCTGGGCAACCGCCATCCCACCGCACTGCAGAACTGCTACCCGTGCGCCGGAGCTGACCGATGGCTGGTCATCACGGTTTACGACCATCAGCAATGGCTGGCGTTGTGCGAGGTAATCGGAGCGCCCCAGCTGGCATCGGATACGAGCCTGGCGGATGCACCGGCGCGGGCGGCCCGCCAGGACGAAATCGACCAACACATCGCCGCCTGGACAAGCGCCAAACCCCCCACCGAGGCAATGAACATTTTGCAGGAAGCGGGTGTGCCGGCTGGGGCAGTGATGAATCAGGCGGACGCGTTCGCCGATCCCCACATCCAGAGTCGGGAGTTTTTCAGGGAAGCCTACCAGGCCGACTGTGGCACACACCTGTACCCGGGCCCGCTCTACCGGATGTCGGATACCCCGCTGGGCATTCGCCGGGGGCCGGCGATGCTGGGCCAGGACAACGAGTATGTATATTGCGACCTGCTCGGTTACAGCGCCGCCGAATACGCCGCCCTGGAAGCCGCGGGGCACATTGGCGCCGACTATGCTCCGGGCGTCGGCGAAGCCTGAACCTGCCGGCTCGGGCGCGGGGCCGGCCTCTCGCCGCTTGTTTCCTCTACAAAACCAGTAGCAGGTGTTAGGATATGGGCATCTCAGGCACTCACCAAATGGCCCCAAGGCACTTACAAAAGGGCCACAACAACGCGCCGTAACAACGTACCATAACGAGGTAAGGCAATGGCTACCAAACGAATCGGGTTGCACGCCGGCGCTCCCAGCGCGGAAGCATCTCTGGACCTCATGCGGCGCGCCGAAGCCGCCGGCATCAACGCCACCTGGCTCACCACCGGCGGAACCGGGCTGGACGCTCTGACGCTCTTCGCGGCCTCTTCCGTGCAAACGGATAACATCCTCTACGGAACCTCTATCGTCCCCACGTATCCGAGGCATCCCATCGTCGTGGCCCAGCAGGTGCAGGTCATCGACCAGTTGGCGCCGGGGCGGCTGCGTCTTGGCCTGGGCCCCAGCCACCGCCCCTCCATGCGTTCCATGTTCGGGTTCAATCTGCGGTCTCCGCTGACCAACTTGCGCGAATATCTGCAAATCCTGCGGGACCTGCTGCACACTGGCTCGGTCGATTTCGACGGCCAGGAGTATACCGCCCACGCCAGCATCCCTAGGCCGGTGGACGTTCCCGTGATGGCCTCGGCCCTGCAGGAAGGCTCTTTTGAGCTGTGCGGCGAGCTGGCCGACGGGGCCATCAGCTGGGTATCGCCGGCGATTTATCTGCGCGACAAGGCCCTGCCGGCCATGCGCCGGGGTTCGGACCAGGCTGGACGCGAAACTCCGCCGCTCATCGCCCACGCGCCGGTTTGCATCAGCGACGACGAAGGCGCCATTCGTCTAGCCGTGCAGCAGCAGCTGTCCAACTACCCGCGTATGCCTTTCTACCAACGGATGTGGGCTGCCGCCGGCTACCCGGAGGCAGCCGAGGAAACCTGGAGCGACGCCATGATTGCCGGCACCGTTTTGACCGGAGATGAGGACGCTATCGGCGAACGCATGACGGCAATGCTGGATATGGGCATGACCGAATTGCTGGTAACGCCGGTTCTCGCCGGGGATGATCCGGAGGGGGCGATGGAGCGCACCATCTCGGTACTGGGCAAGGTCGCCCAATCCCTCTAACCCTACCCGGAACCCGACTGTCCATCACTCCGGAGTGACCAATATGAAGCTTGGCCTGTTCAATATGCCCCTGCATCCGCCGGGCCGGCTCCACGCCGATACCTACGACGAAGACCTGGAGTTGATGGCCTTTGCCGATGAGCTGGGCTATTCCGAAGCGTGGATTGGCGAACATTTCACCACTGAGTGGGAGAATATGCCGGCGCCCGACCTGTTCATAGCGCGGGCGTTGGGAGTTACGAAGAACCTGATTATGGGCACCGGGGTCTCCCTGCTCGCCTTCCACGATCCGGTGATGATTGCCCACCGCATGGCGATGCTGGACCACCTGGCCAGGGGGCGTTTCTTCTTCGGCATCGGCTCGGGTGGCGTGCCCACCGACTCTGAGCTGTTCGGGTCAACCCGGGAATCGGGCCAGCAGCGCAACAAAATGCGCGAGGCTGCCGAACTCATCGTCAAGATGTGGACCAGCGATGACCCGGCAGGCTTCCACTTCCAGGGCGAGCATTACGACGTCAAGATGCCAGCATCGCGCCCCGAGCTGGGCCTGGCCTACCATATGCGCCCCTTTCAGAAACCCTACCCGCCCATCGCCGTCGCGGGCAGCAGTCCATTGTCGCCCACTCTCGAAGTCGCCGGCGAGATGGGATGGTGGCCCATGAGCACCCTGTTCCTGCACCACACCCACCTGCCCAACCATTGGGACGCCTACACTCGCGGCGCTCAAACCGGCGGCCGTTCCGTGTCCAGGTCGCAGTGGCGCATTGCCCGTGAAGTCTACGTGGCGGACTCAACTGAGCAGGCGGTGCAAGAAGTGATGTCCGGTCCGCCGGCAACCACGTTCAACAAGTACTTCGTGCCGTTGCTGGGCCACGGTCAGCGGGGACTCGACGGCATCAAAACCAGCCCCGACCTGCCGGATTCCGCCCTGACGCCCGAGTATATGCTGAACAATTTCTGGATAGTTGGCGACCCCGACGAGTGCGCCCGCCAGATCCGACAGCTGTACGAGGACACCGGCGGCTTCGGCACGCTGCTAGTCCTTTGCCACGACTGGGGAGCCGACCGCGCCAGGGGCCTGCGCTCGCTGGAACTGCTGGCCAAAGCAACCTTGCCACAACTGGACGACCTCACGGCATTATCGACCTGATTGCAGTATGAAGAACCCGCAGATTAGCCAACCCAACCCACACCGGACTCGACAGGAGGCCACCATGTTCATCGCAACCAACCGCATCCAGGTAAAAACCGGCTACGGGGACACCCTCGAAAGTATGTTCAAGGCCCGCGGATCCGTGCAGGATCATCCCGGCTTCATCAGCTTTGAGCTCTGGAAGATGACCAAGACACCAGACCACGAGGATTTCCTCGTCGTAACCCACTGGGAGAACGAGGAACACCATCAGACCTGGGTGAAAAGCGACGCTTTCCGCTCGGCCCACGCCGGCGGCCCGCCCGATTTCCTGCTGGGCCCGGGCGAGTTCCACACCTACGACGTGGTGCATCGCCTGGCAGCCTCCGGAGTGCCGGCGGCGGACTAACGCCGAAACCCCTGGTGAATAGGAGCGGCATCATGACCTCCGGTTTGCGCGCGCGTATCGTCCCCGATCATGCCTTCGTGCTTGATCCCAGGCATCTGGGCATCTCGGTCAAAGGGCGAGACTTGGAAAAGCTGTTTGTAGATTTCTGCCAGCACAACCGGCAAAGCCCCTGGCAATTCGAACTGAGCCCGGAGGGGGAGATAATCGCGATGCCCCCAGTAAATCACCCCAGCGACGCTCACGAAAGCGCATTGTTTCTCCAGTTGGGAGTGTGGGCGATCGGGGTTGGCGGTCATGCTCGCAATTCAAATGCGGCGTTTCGGATGCCCAACGGCGGCCTGCTGGCGCCAGATACCTCATGGACGTCCCCTGAGCAGTGGGCAACTCATCCGCATCCGTCCGGGGAACCCAACTTGTTTTGTCCAGACTTCGTGGTGGAGATTCGCTCCGGTTCGGACAACATCGCGCCCCTCCAGGCCAAAATGCAGCTCTACCTGAACAATGGCGCGCGCTTGGGCTGGTTAATCGACCCGCAAAACCGACGGGTGCACGTCTACCGAGAAGATGAGGAGGAACCGGAAGTGCTGGAAGACCCGGTAACAGTTTCCGGAGAGGGAGTGCTGCCCCGGTTCACCTTTGAAATCGCTCGCTGGATTTTCAACGTAACCTGACCTGGCAAGGCTTCTGGTCAAAAACGAAAAAGGCCCCAGCGATGCTGGGGCCTTTTTCGTTACGACTTTGGTAGCGGGGGTTGGACTCGAACCAACGACCTTCGGGTTATGAGCCCGACGAGCTGCCACTGCTCCACCCCGCAGTGATGAAGCCAACTGAACGGGAAGTATGAACTTGATCTATAAACGATCCGAACCGAGCCAAGAGATTTTGAAGCTCTTAGCGTGGGTCAAATCGCTCGACTGGTTAGTACCGGTTTGCTGAAGCTGTTACCAGCCTTACACATCCGGCCTATCAAGCAGCTAGTCTCGCTGCTGTCTTACCCCTGCCGAAGCAGGGAGGGAGGCCTAATCTTGGGGGATGCTTCGCGCTTAGATGCCTTCAGCGCTTATCGCTGCCAAACATGGCTACCCAGCGCTGCTCCTGGCGGAACAACTGGAACACCATAGGTTTGTCCTTCCCGGTCCTCTCGTACTAGGGAAAGGTTCCCGCAAGCCTCCTACGCCCACGGCGGATAGAGACCGAACTGTCTCACGACGTTCTGAACCCAACTCACGTACCCCTTTAATCGGCGAACAGCCGAACCCTTGGGACCTCCTACAGCCCCAGGATGGGACGAGGCGACATCGAGGTGCCAAACCTCGCCGTCGATGTGAACTCTTGGGCGAGATAAGCCTGTTATCCCCGGGGTAGCTTTTATCCGATAAGCCACGGCCCTTCCACTCGGTGCCGTAGGATCACTTTGCCCGACTTTCGTCCCTGCTCGACTTGTAGGTCTCGCAGTCAAGCTCGCTTATGCCAATGCGTTCTAAGGACGATTTCCATCCGTCCTGAGCGAACCTTTGGGCGCCTCCGTTACTTTTTTGGAGGCAACCGCCCCAGTTAAACTGCCCACCAAACACTGTTCCCCAGTTGCGCTGGGGTTAGAACCAAAAACAGCCAAGGGTGGTATTTCAACGGCGACTCCACACTTACTGGCGTAAGCGCTTCAAAGTCTCCCACCTATCCTACACATGACAGCTCCCGGCCCAATGCCAGGCTACAGTAAAGCTCCACGGGGTCTTTTTGTCCTGCCGCGGGTCGCCCGCGTCTTCACGGGCACCGCAATTTCACCGAGCCCTCCGCCGAGACAATGGCCAAGTCGTTCAACCATTCATGCGGGTCGGAACTTACCCGACAAGGGACTTCGCTACCTTAGGACCGTTAGAGTTACGGCCGCCGTTCACCGGGGCTTCAGTTTGGAGCTTGCACCCCGCCCCTTAACCTTCCGGCACTGGGCAGGCGTCAGCCTGTATACGTAGGGTTTCCCCTTAGCACAGACCTGTGTTTTTGTTAAACAGTCGCCCGGCCTTCTTCTCTGCGCCCCCAGAACGCTCCACCAGCTAGTGGTTTCACCTTCCAGGGGGCCCTTTCTCCCGAAGTTACAGGGCCCTTTTGTCTAGTTCCTTAGCGGAGGTTAGCTCGAACACCTTAGGACGTTTATCCTAGCCCACCAGTGGCGGTTTACGGTACGGTCGCTACGGCTCCATAACCACGAAGCTTTTCTTGTCGGTATGGCATCAACGAGATTTCCCTTCCCGTAGGTTAGGATTCCCTCACTCCTCAGCTTATCACCAGGGTGGATTTACCTGCCCCGGCACGCCTACAAGCAAGGACGCACCATGTCCAATGGGCACGCCCCGCCTAGCCTTCCGCACCCCTCCTTGGCTTTAAAGCGAAACAATAGCGGTGCAGGAATATTAACCTGCTGTCCATCGCCTTCGGCTCTTGCCTACGGCTTAGGACCGACTAACCCTACGCCGAACAACGTTGCGTAGGAAACCTTGGGCTTTCGGTGTCAGGGATTCTCACCCTGATTTACGCTACTCATTCCGGGATTCTCACTTCCCCGCGCTCCAGCAAACCTCACGGTTCACCTTCGCTGCACGAGGAACGCTCCCCTACCATGCCCAGGCAGAAATCAAGCTTTCCGGTTCCGCCGCCGCACGGGCTACTCCGAAGAGGCGCCCACGGCATTGGTTCTTTCCCACTTGTACCTGTACATCCACGGCTTCGGCGGCAAACTTTAGCCCCGATACATTTTCCGCGCAGGATCCCTCGACCAGTGAGCTATTACGCACTCTTTAAAGGGTGGCTGCTTCTAAGCCAACCTCCTGGCTGTTTTGGGAACCCCACCTCGTTTCCCACTTAGTCTACTCTTGGGGGCCTTAGCCGGTGGTCTGGGCTGTTTCCCTTTCGACAATCGCACTTATCTGTGACTGTCTCACTCCCGGGTATCGGTAGAACGGCATTGGTGGTTTGATTGAGTTTGGTAGGCTCACGCCCCCTAGCCCATTCAGTGCCCTACCTCCGTCCTCCTAGTTCCCGAGGCTGCACCTAAATGCATTTCGGGGAGAACCAGCTATTTCCGGGTTCGATTGGCATTTCACCTCTACCCACAACTCATCCCAAGCTTTTGTACTAGCTACGAGTTCGATCCTTCAGTCCGCGTTAACGAACCTTCAATCTGGCCATGGGTAGCTCACCCGGTTTCGGGTCTACTACATGGAACTGGTCGCCCTATTAAGACTCGCTTTCGCTGCGGCTCCGGAACTACAGTCCCTTAACCTCGCTCCATACAGTAAGTCCCCGGATCATTCTTCAATAGGCACGCCGTCACCCTTTGCAGGGCTCCGACATTCTGTAGGCTTACGGTTTCAGGTCTATTTCACTCCCCGCTAGGGGTTCTTTTCACCTTTCCCTCACGGTACTGGTACGCTATCGGTGACCAAGAGTATTTAGCCTTGGAGGGTGGTCCCCCCGACTTCCCACAGGGTTTCACGTGCCCCATGGTACTTAGGATCTGCTTCAGGAGCTCCATCCCTTTCGCCTACCGGGCTGTCACCTTCTATGGCAGACCTTCCCAGGTCTTTCGGCTAGAAATGGAGTTTGTAACTCCTCGGGATCTGATGAGGCGATCCCAGAAACGTCCTGTTACCCCGCAACGACACAGGCCCTCACGCCGTTTGGTCGCTACGGTTTAGGCTATTCCCCGTTCGTTCGCCACTACTGAGGGAATCTCGGTTGATTTATTTTCCTCGGGGTACTTAGATGTTTCAGTTCCCCCACTTACCCCTCCTTTCGGAGTGTACCGGCTCATCACCAGCACAGGTTTCCCCATTCGGACACCCCCGACTGCGCCTGTTAGACGGCTCGTCGAGGATTTTCGCAGCCTTACCGCGTCCTTCATCGGCCCTTGGTCCCAAGGCATCCACCGTAAGCCCTTAATAATTTGACCCACGCTAGGAACTTCAAATTCACTAGACTCGGTTCTTACAGTTCAAAACTTCCTATTCAGTTGTTAATCTGCCCAACTGCCCGTGCTCTGGAACCTTCCGGCCCCGGCTCAACAGGTTTCCTCGGAAACCCGTTTCGGTTCAGTTGGTAAAAAAAGATTATAGGGGCAACCCTGGCGCCCGTCAAGGGCCAGACGACGCAGATTTTAGTCCGCCAATCGAACCTATCGGCCCACGAACGGCGGCATACCGCGGTTTTTGTCCAGGAACCACTGCACGGCAATCTTGTGGTCTTCCGTCCGCCGCACGTGCTCCTGCGCCGCCGACGCCATTTCCAGCGCTTCCCGGAAGGACAGACCCATGCTCTGTTGCACCAGGTATTTGGTCAGGGAATGGGCCACGGTCGGCCCTTTGGCGATGCGCGTCGCCAACTCCATGGTGCCTTCCATCAACTGGTCGTCGGGGAAACTCTTGCTGGCCAACCCGATGCGCACCGCGTCTTCGCCGCCCATCCAGTCCCCGGTGTACTGCAGCAGCAACGTATTGCTGGTGCCGATTAGCTTGGGCAGCTGCCAGCAACTGCCGTCCCCCGGGATCAGGCCGTTGAGCACGAACCGCTCCGACAACCTCCCGCTATCGCCAACCACCCTGATGTCGCACGACAGCGCCAGGCCGCAGCCGACCCCGGCCGCCGGCCCGTTTACCATGGCGATCGAAGGCTTCTGCAGGTTGTGGATGCGGAGCGGTACGAAGTTGACGCGCGGCCCGCTTTCGACGCTTTGGCGGCGGCCCTGCATGTATTCCATCTTGCCCCAGGTCAGCGGTTCATCCTCCGCCTGACCTTCACGTTCCTCGATGCGCTGGCGGAATCCGCGCACGTTGGCGCCGGAGCAAAACGACGGATCGGTGCCGGTCAGCAGCAAAACGCGTTCTTCCGGGTTGTTTTCAAATTCGTCCAGCCGCTCGAACATCTCGGCGGCCATCTGGGTGCCCAGGGCGTTCCGCGTCGGCGGGTCGTGCATCGTCATCACGAGCACTCCGTCCACCACCTCCGTCTTGATAAACTCGTAAGCCATAACAGGTCCTCGCATAACCCCGGCCAGCGCCGGAGGGTAGATTGGACTGTATTCTACCCAAGGCGCGGGCCGCCGGCTACCGCGCAACCCAGGGCAACCCCGGAACCCGGTGTTACCGCTTAACCCGGAGCTGCCGCCTATCTCCGTCGCGCCGCGTCGTTTGCCAACCTTTCCCGCCGTACCTTACAATTCCGGTATCTGAATGCCCGTCCGAATCCGCAGCCAATTCGAGGAGACACCTTATGCAATCCGGTAACATCGTTAATCTCCACATCGCCCGCGTCAAAGGCAATCCCTCCGATCCGGTGGAGTCTGCGCGCGCAATCTCCGCAGAAGGCCTGGATGGTGACCGCAGCCGCAACCCCAGGAACTTGCGCCAGGTGCTGGTTATGGACAAGGAAACCCTGGACAAATACGGCCTTCAACCCGGACAGGTCAAGGAAAACATCACCGTCACCGGCATGGACTTGTCCCAAGCCACCCAGGGCAACGTGTTCTTCATCGGCACGGAAGACAATCACGTTACACTGGAGGTAACCGGCGATTGCGAACCCTGCCAGAAGATGGACGCGCTGATACCCGGCCTGCAGCAGGAAATCTTCGGGCGGCGCGGCATTCTGACCGTAGTGCTGCAAGGCGGCGACATCAACGTGGGCGATAGTATCAGACTAGAACCGTAGCCGGCTGGAACCGTAGCCACCTGCAACCGTAGCCAAATGACGCTCTCCCGTCGTTACTCCGTCGCCGCCATTTTTGGAGCGATTATCGTTCCGGTGGCGGCGTTTTTAGTCTGGACGCCGGTAGCCCATGCCGCCGGCGTGGACGCAGAAACGCAGTTCGTCCTCAACACCTTCTCGTTCCTGGTCTGGGGCGCATTAGTGATGTGGATGTCCGCCGGGTTTACCATGCTGGAATCCGGCTCGGTGCGCACCAAGAACGCCTCGATGATTTGCATGAAGAACATCGGGCTGTATTCCATCGCCGGGCTCGCTTTCTACTTCATCGGCTACAACCTGATGTACACCGAGGTCTGGCACGTCATCGGCTCGTTCCAGTTCCTCTATGGGCCGTCGGCCTACGAGATTGCGCTGGTGTCCGGGGATGCCAACGTCGTGGCAGCTGTAGTAGAGAACGGCTACTCCGTGATGTCGGACTGGTTCTTTCAGATGGTATTCGTGGCGACCGCCGCTTCCATCGTGTCGGGCACTCTGGCGGAACGCGTCAATATGTGGTCGTTCTTCCTCTTTACGCTGGCGCTTGCCGCGTTCATCTATCCCATTGTGGGCGCCTGGACCTGGGGCGGCGGATGGCTGGACGCCATGGGGTTCCAGGACTTCGCCGGTTCGACCGTGGTACACGGCACCGGCGGCTGGGCGGCGCTGGCCGGGATGCTGGTCATCGGGCCACGGCTGGGCAAGTTCCGCAGAGACGGAACGGTAAGACCAACTCCGCCCTCCAACGTGCTGTTGGTTACGCTGGGGGTTTTCATTTTGTGGTTTGGCTGGTTCGGCTTCAACGCCGGGTCGCAGCTGGCGCTGGGCAGCGCTGCGGACGTGGTGGCGATGGGCCACGTGCTGGTCAACACCAACCTGGCGGCGGCGGCCGGGGTCATCGCTGCGCTGGGCATATCGCGCCCCCTGCTCGGTCGCATTGACCTGTTCACCTGCCTGAACGGCGCCATCGCCGGGCTGGTCTCAATTACCGCCGGCCCCGATTTCGTGGAGCACTACTGGGCAATCATCATCGGAGCCGTTGGGGGCGTCGTTTGCACGTTGGGCATCAAGCTGCTGGAAAAGCTCAAGCTGGACGATGTAGTTGGCGCGGTGCCGGCCCATCTGTTCGCCGGCATCTGGGGAACCCTGGCGGTCTGCATAATCGCCGGGGGCAACATTCTGGCGCAGCTGGCGGGAGTGGCTGCGGTGGGGGCATTCGTGTTCGGGGTTTCGTGGACGCTCTGGCGGTTGATGGCGATGACGGTGGGAGCGCGGGTGTCAAATCAGGTGGAGCGCCTCGGCCAAGACGCTGGCGAACTGGGAATTGAAGCTTACCCCGAATTCGTCCTGATGCCGGAAATGGATGAGGAGGAGTGATGCAGCTCCATCCGCTTGCGGACGTAGCCAAGGCAGTCACACACCAAACGTTGGCAAAGGGAGTTTAGTCCCTCCCTTTGCCGATAGCCCTCGCAGGTTTGCTATCCCTCCCTCGGGAACAGCCTCTCCAGAAACGCACTGGTGGTGGCGAAAAATGCCGCTCCAGTGGCAACTAAACCGGCTGTTCCTATGCTCTCAGTCAGTTGCCAAGCCACGAAAGCTCCGATTGCTGTTCCAAAGAACAGGAAGAACAGTAGCCAGTGGAGGTAATGGATTCTTCTTCCCAGCATCAGCCGCCTTACTGGTGTTGGTCAGGCCACTTGCCAAACATACCAACCCAGGAGAACACCGCTACACCTACCACTGCCATCAGCGCGCCACCATAGACAAAGCCAGAGAATAGATTACAGCGCGTTTCAGCCGCCGGAAACTGCTCCAACGCCGCGGGGCAATCTACCCACTGCGAGGCCGCTGTACCGATTACCACCAGCAACATTCCCACGAGGAACACTCCCGCGAACCCGACGAAAGTGGCTGTTGTTTTCATGTACTTTCGTCCTCCTTCGTCCGCGTGGACTCCGCTCCTCTCCCCTATAATTCCATCCCGCAAACGCTAGGGACGACGCGTTGCGCCGCCCCTGTATCATCTAATCGGGCAGTGCGCCCGGACACCGCCGTTAGCGCACCAGCGTTCCACGGATTGCGGAGCCCACGTCCTGCACCTGTGTTACGTCGGACCACTGTTGCACGGCGTCTTCGGTGCGTTCGTCAGACAGCACCCGGCCCACGTTCTCACGGAACTTGCTGGCGATGTTTTCCATGCCCCAGGGATTTACCTGGCTGCCCAGAATCTCGCCGCGCGGGGTTTCGTGCTCGAAAACTCGCCCGTCGTTCAGCGTGATGCGAATGGGCACGCCCTTGGATACGGTGCTGCCACCCAGCTCCCACTTGGACTGCACCCGTAGGGACACCCGTTCCATCATGTCCTGCACCGCCGGTTCAGCAATCTTGTCATTGGTGAAAGTGTCGATACCGACTTCGCCATCCACTAGCGCCGCCGCCATGTTGTACTTGGCGCTGAACTTGCCCTTCAGGTCTGACTCCGGCTCTTCGTACAGCATGACCGTGGAGGCGTAGGACTGCACAACCTCGGCATTGGCGATGTCCTGATGCGAAAATTCGTGCTCCCGCATCAACCCAAAGATGCTGTCCAGCATGGCGTGGTTGCCGCCGCAGGACGGATACTTCTTGATAATCAGCGCGTCCTGCACCCGGAAGGGTTTGCCCAGCCGCTGGGCGGCTGCTTCCAGGTCAACATCCTCTTCGCCAATGACGGTCGCGGTGAAACCCACCGGATGCTCCAGAATCTGGTCGCCGGCGGTGAAACCGCGTTGCGCCAGTTGCGCGGCCATCACGCCGTCGCGGCAAGTCATGCCGGCGTGCAACGGCTTGGTCATCGTGCCAAAGTTGTGAATCACGCCGGACGCCATCGAGCCGGCCATGCCCAGCGCCATCGACGTCTGCTGGGCGTCCAGTTTGAGCAGCTTGGCGCAGGCCGCCGCCGCCGCCAACCGGCCCAGAATAGCAGTGCTGTGGAAGCCGCGGTGCATCTGCTGGCTGTGGTAGTGCGTAGCGTAGTCCACCGCCAAACCGACCTCACAGCCCACGATGTAGGCCTCCATCAGGTCGCGGCCGGTGGCGCCGATGCTCTCGCCCAGGGCCAGCAACGCCGGGAAAATCGCAACCGTCGGGTGCCCGAAGCCGCCGAAGTCATCGTAGTCCAGCGCGTGACCCATTGTGCCGTTAACCAGCGCCGCGTTCTGCACCGAAGTGCGCTCGCCGGAGGCCAGTATCGTGGCTTCTGCGGTGCCACCCAACTCGCCGGCATAGCTCCGAATAATATCCCCAACCTTCTGCGTAGAGCCGGCCAGAATAACGCCGAGCAGGTCAAAACAGGACTCGTTCGCCACCCGGATCGCATCCGGAGGTATGTCCTCGTAGGTAGTATCAACAATCCACTTGGCCACCATTTCCGTTGCGCCCATAGCCAGTAACCTCCTTGTTGTGCCGGCGGAGCTGGTCTCGCCGCCGTGTTTTGTCGTCTCTGGTCGTTTCCAACACCGGCCACACCGGATTGATACCGATTATATCAACCCGCCCCGGCCAATGCGAACGATGCGCCGGCAACCACGGCCATGCCAAATTGTCATTGCGAGGAGTGCAGCGACGTGGCAATCCCGTTCCGGCAACGGACTTCGCTGCGGCGACGAGATTGCCACGCTGCGCTCGCAATGACGGCAGGCCGGTTCGGTTTGGCAAAGTGTGTACGCATGGGAACTCACCTCAGGGCGTAACTGTTCAGAGTTGCGGGGAAGTGAGCAGTTGTCGGCAAGCGGCGAGGGGATTCAGTCCTTGGGCGCGCCAGGTGCCGAAGAGGGAAGCCAGGGTCATCTTACTGCTGCTGCCCCGTTCCGACCGGGTGCCGCCGCTGATCTTGCGACTGACGACCAGATGGCGCAGGCTGCGTTCGGCGGCGTTGTTGTCCGGTGGCGCCTCCGGTTCGGCCACGAAGACGAAGAGCTCTTTGATATGGCGCTCGATGCGTCGGCATAACTTGGCCTGGGTTGCCGAAGGGTCGTGAAGGAAGGGTTGGCAAATGGCCAGCAGCTGCCGTTCCAGGGCCAGTTGGGCGGTGCGTCGCCGCTTGGTCTGAGGATGGGCGCTGGCTTTGGCCCGGTCGTAAATCTCGTGGACGGCGTCGGCCCACTGCGCCAGTGGCGCGTCATCGGGGTAGAGGGTTCGCAGGTCGTGGATGTCCCGCAGCAGATGGACCCAGCAGCGCTGTTTGGGGCCCTCGTAATGGTGGTAGGCGGCGTAGAAATCGCTGACCAGGACGCCGGAGAAGGTGTCGCCCAGAGCTTCATCCACCACTTCCTTGTTGCGACCCCGCCGCAGGAAGTAGCGCGCCGATGGGGTGCTGAAAGTCCACACGTAGCCGTTGTGTCCATCCTCACGCCAGCCGGTCTCGTCGGCATGGACCACTGGGCTGGCGCGGACTTGGGCCAGAATCCGGTCCACTGCGGACTGGGCCCTTCGCGCGGTGCGATGCACCGCAGCCATGATGGCTCCCGCGCTGAGGCTCAGCCCATGAACGGTGTGCAGATACCGCTGGATGACGGCGATGGGCAGTCGGGCTTCCTCTCGGAGCGTGGCAATCAGACTGACCAGGTTGATACCCAGGCGCTGCTGGCCCATCACTACGCCGTCCATTTGTGCAGGGGGAACGCAGCGGCGTCGGCACCCCGGACAATCCCTGGCGATGTAGACGTGCTCGGTAACTTCCGCCGGAACCTGGGGCAACTCGATGACCTCCCGCGTGCGCTGGGTCCAGCCACCGGACAACAGCGTTCCGCAGTCGGGACAGTGGTCCACCACATGCTCCACCCGACGGGTGGGCGTCATGCGACGGCGGGCAAAGCCGTGGGGCCGCCCCTGGCGAGGAGCTTTGGGCTGGGCCGGTTTCTGGCTGGCTTCGGGTTTGACACCGGGCATCCCCCGGGCGCCACTGGGTTTGGCCCGCCCTTCCAGCTGAGCAACCCGTTGCTCCAGGCCCTCGATGATGGCCTGCTGTCGGGCTATGATGGCCTCCTGCCGTATGACGATGGCGATGAGCACATCGCGGTCAGCAGTGGACAGGTCGATTTCCGAATCCATACCCGTTATATGACATAACCACAACCCCTCGCGCAAGCCATCCCCGAACCTCTTTGAACCAATTCCCCCACCAAGTCTGAACAGTTACCTCAGGGCGCGCTGCCTTGCCGCTACTTACGCCATTCTGCTAGACTGCCTCTGTCGACGACAATGCACCGGTTGCGCCGCCAGTCCAAATTTGGTACGAGCCGGCGTTTGGTGCGAGCCGGCGTTGGCGAAACCTTGCACACAAGGAGGTGCGGTTACATGATTTACGAAGTCCGGACTTATGACCTCAAGCCCGGCGGAGTTCCCATCTTTGAAGATGCCTTCGCCGAGGCTCTGCCCCATCGCGAAAAGTATTCCAAGCTGGCGGCCTTCTTTCACACCGAAATTGGCCCGCTGAACCAGGTTATCCACATCTGGCCCTACGAGAGCCTGGATGAGCGTGAGGAAGTGCGCGCCGCCGCCAGCAAAGACCCCAACTGGCCCCCGGATAGCCAGGGCACCATCCAGCACATGGAGTCTGAGGTGTATCACCCGGCGCCCTTCATGCGGCCCATGGGCGGCGGGCAGAAGCTGGGCAATATCTACGAGATGCGAATTTACGAGTACCAGAACGGAACGATGCCCAAAGTGCTGGACATCTGGTCTGCCGCCATCGAGCACCGGGAAAAGTTCTCACCGCTGGCCGCCGGCCTGTACTCCGAATTCGGCGGGCTGAACAAGTGGGTCCACATCTGGCCCTACGCCGACCTGGCGGACCGGGACAAGACGCGCGCCGAAGCCTCGTCCTCACCGCATTGGCCACCGCCCACCCGGGAATTTCTGGTTGGTCAGCAGACCAAAATCCTGGTGCCTGCGGCGTTTTCACCCCAGGCGTAACCAAACGCCGCTCACCGGTGGCAACCGCCGCTCACTGGTGACGACCAGGGGGCCGGGGCTGGCGTAAGTCGGTTCCGGCCCCCTCCTTTTGCTATAATCAGTTTGTTATAGCCGGCCGGTTCTGCGGGAACTTGCCGCGAACCAGGTCTGCAATCCGTACCAAAGGGGTTAGTGTCCATGAATATTGGCATCGCGATGTTTGTTACCCAATCCTCCATTGACATCGCCGAGTTGGCGCAAGCTTGCGAAGGTCATGGGTTCGAATCGCTTTGGGTTCCAGAGCACCCGGCCATCCCCGCCGGCCCCAAGTCGCCCTGGCCGGGATCCCCCGATGGCACAATCCCGCAGATGTACTACGAATGCGTCGACCCTTTCGTTGCGCTCGGACGGGCTTCTGCGGTAACGTCCACGCTCAAACTGGGTACCGGCATTTGCCTCGTGCCCGAACGCAATCCGATCCTGCTGGCCAAAGAAATAGCCACCCTGGACCACTTCAGCGACGGTCGGTTCCTCTTCGGCATCGGCACCGGCTGGCTCCGGGAAGAAACCGAGCTGTTCGGCATCGAATTCGCCCAGCGCATCGGCTACACCCGCGAGTCCATCCAGGCCATGAAAGAACTGTGGACCAAAGACGCGGGTGAATTCCACGGTAAATACATCGACTTCCCGCCCATCTACTCATCGCCGAAACCGGCGCAGAAACCGCACCCGCCGGTGTTGATTGGCGGCCGCGCCAGGAATGTCTTCCGCCGGGTGGTTTCCTGGGGCGACGGCTGGATGCCCAACCGCATCACGCCGGAAGAACTGCGGGAAGGCCGCCAGGAAATTGCGCGCCTGGCCGCGGATGCCGGACGTGACCCTGACTCGATAGAAGTATCCGTCTTCGGCCAGCCCGCCGACCCCGAAATTCTGAAAGCGTTTGAGGACGCCGGCGCGGCGCGGGCCATGGTGTTTGCCGACAGCGCTCCCCGAGACGCGGCCCTGCGCCAGGTGGACGACTTTGCCAAGAAACTGCTGACCTGACCACGAGTGGATTATCCAGATGACGCTGCAACCCGACGAAATTCAGTCTCTGAAAGACGCGAACCAGCGCTTTTACGACGCCTTTGGCTCCCTGGACATCGCTGAGATGGACGCGGTCTGCGAGCGGTCGGAGCGGGCGCTTTGCGTCCACCCAGGCTGGCAGCCCATCGTGGGCTGGACCGACATCCGCCGCTCCTGGCAAAGCATTTTCAACGGCGCCGCCCTAATGCACTTCAACATTCACTACGTTCACGTGGCCGTTGAGGGTAATTGCGGTTTTGTTACTTGCGTAGAAAGCATCACCAGCGTGGTGCAGGGCCAGGCCCAGGGCTTTGGGGTGTTGGCCACCAACATCTTCGTCCGCTCGGGCGACGATTGGCTGGTAATGGCGCACCACGGTTCGCCGCGTCTGTAGGCCGGCTCGCGGCGTGCGACGCCGAGCCCGGCTACGTCGGAGATGGCGACGCCCGCCACGCTACCCGGTTGGCAATTTGCATAGCTCCGAGTCCAAAAGGCGCAATGTTGCCAGGGGTTGAGAAATGAGCGCCAAGCCCACCACAATAGCTGAGCTGTCGCCAACCGACCGCAACCTGTGGCAAGCCATAGTGTCGGAAGCGTTGGCCCACCTGACCTACACCGCCTACGCGCACAAGGCTATGGAGGACGGGTTGCCCGAAGTGGCGCAGGTATTCCAGGAGGTTGCCGGCGCTGAAACCATTCACGGCATTAATCACCTCCGCGTATCCGGCGACATCGCGGACACCGAAACCAATCTGACCAAAGTCATTGCCGGGGAGACCCGGGAATACAGCCGCACGTATCCCCGCATGATCCAGCAGGCGCACGATGAGGGCCGCACCGATGCCGTGCGCGCCTTCACCCTGGCGATGGAACGCGAAAAAGTCCACCAGACCGCATTCACCAACGCCCTGGACGCTTTGCATTCCGCGCCGGCCCGCGACGGCAACACCGCCCGCATCGCCCAGACCCTATCCGAAGCCGGCGCTGCCGAGCCTGCGATGGCGGCGGCATCCGGGGCGGCGGCATTCGGGGAGGAAGTTACGCCCGACCTGGACACCTACATCACGGCGGCCATGGAAGTGGACCGGGAACCCTTCCGCGTGGCAAACCTGGGGCGGCTGCGCGAAGTGGTGTTCGGGGCGCAAGACGGCATCATCAGCACCGTTGCGCTGACCACATCGGTGGCGGCCGCGGTGGGCACTACTTCCACGGTGCTGGTTGCCGGGCTGGCGGCGATTTCCGCCGGCGTCATCAGCATGGCCGCCGGCGCCTATCTCGGTTCCCGCGCCGAGCAGGATGTTCGCGATGGGGAGATTGCCCGGGAACTGCGCGAGCTGGAAGAGAAGCCGGCCGAGGAGTTCGCTGAGCTCGTCATCCTGCTGCAACGCGAGGGACAGACCTACGAAAACGCTGTGCACCTGGCCAACGACATCGCCCAGGACCAAACCCTCTGGCTGAACACCCTGCTGGAAAAGGAACTCGGCATCAGCCCGGACATCAGCGGCAGCCCGGTCAAAGACGCGCTGGTGATGGGCGTCTCCTTCGGGTTGTCGGCAATCCTGCCGATTGCTCCCTACTTCTTCCTTGACATCAGCCGCGTAACCATCGGTTTGTCGATCGGTTTGTCCCTGGCCGGTCTGTTCGCGCTGGGATTGGCCAAAGGCCGCATCGTGCGCAAGTCGCCCCTACTGCAAGGACTTGAAATACTCGGCATCGGCGCTGCATCAGCCGCCCTGGGTTATGCGCTGGGCGAGTTGCTCCCGCGGGTGCTGGGCTTCTGAGCGACGATCCGGGCGCATCCCGGCACGACGACTAGTCGAAGCGGGACAGCAGGCCACGCACGGCGGCCAGGAAGTCGGGCGGGTTGTCGCCCTGCACCAGATGCCCGGCGTTCGCCACGGTAACCGTCGTGCAGTCGGGATGCTCCGCTGCCATCTTCGCCATGGTTTCGTCTGCGAAAATATCGCTGCGTTCGCCCCTCACCACCAGCGCCGGGCAATCAATTTTGCGCCAGCCGGCCCACAGCTGCTCCGGCGTCCAGGCAGCAGCGCGGAACCCTCGCACTCGCATCGCTTTGTCGTACTTCCACGTCCACTTGCCATCTTCGCGCTGGCGGATGCTGTATTTCAACGCGCCCATCGTCTGTTCGCGGTTGCGGCCCGTGTACTCCATCACCCGTTGGGCAAACTCCTCCAACGTATCCAGTTCGTCCGGCAGCTCGCGGAACTCCTGGATTCGGTTCTGACCGCGCCTTTGCGTTTCCGGCCCGGTGTCCACAATCGTCAGCGACCGCAGCATCCCCGGCCGTCCGGACGCCCAGGCCAGGCTGTTGCGCCCGCCCATTGAATGGCCGATCAGGTGGAAGTTGCGCAGTCCCAGCGCGTTGATGAAACCGTCCACGTCCTGAACGTAAATGTCAGTGGAATAGTCGCCATTGGGTGACCAATCCGTGTCCCCGTGGCCCCGTTGGTCCAACGCCAGAACGTGGTAATCCACCGACAGCGGCAGGCTGATGAAATCCCAGCTGTGAGCCTGTTGACTGATCCCGTGCAGCATCACAATCGTCGGCAGGTCAGGATTGCCCCATTCCAGATAGTGCAGATTCAGCCCGTTGGCTTTCACGAACCGGTCCACCGGCTCGTTTTCCACCGTGAACGGGACACCCATACGGCGCGCCGCCTCATGCAATGACAACCCCAGGGAATGCGACGCCATACGGCCAACCTCCAGCGTGAATATCCAACAATGTGCTGCCATATTACCACGCCGCATTGCCATGCCGCCGCCGTCATTTTCCCAGCCCTTTTACCCAGCGTCGGCAACCTCTCGGACGCCGTTATGCAACGCCCCGACCCAACGCCAACCCGGTTTGATCAGGCAGCGCATTTCTTGACTTTGCCTATACCCGACATTAGGATGTAATAAGGGTAAACCTATCCCGAGCGCGCGCTCGGACGGACTTGGGAGGGTCTATGTCGCTACTTATTATCCTGTCCGTCCTCGCGGCAGCGGGGTTAACAACAGGAATCGGGGCAGTCGTTTGGCTGCTGCTTAGCACCAAAAAAGACGGCAACAAATTGCAACGCAGCCGCGAGGAGGCTGCATCCGCTGTCGAACAGGCCGAGGCTGAAACGCGCAGAATCATTCTGGCAGCCCAGGAAGAAGCGCTGAAAGTCAGAGAAGCCGGCGACAAGGAGATCACCGACCAACGACGCGAATTGAACCGGATCGAGCGTCGTTATATTCAACGTGAAGAACAACTCGACCAGAAAACGGCGAGCCTGGAGGGGAAGGAGACGGAGCTAAAAAACCGGGAATCCCAAGCCGGCTTCGCCATGCAGAAAGCCGAAGAAATCAAGCAACAACACACCCGAGAACTGGAACGTATTGCGTCTTTAACCATTGACGAAGCGCGCAACATCGTGCTCAAGCGCAGTGAAGAGGAAGCCTCCCACGACCTGGCTCGCCGTTATTACGAGTTGGAGAAGGAGCACCAGTCCAGGGCGGACGAAAACGCCCGGCGCATCGTTACACTCGCCATCAACCGTCTTGCTACCGACGTAGTATCAGAAAGCACTACCGCTGTTGTTTCCCTGCCCAACGATGAGATGAAGGGTCGTCTCATCGGCCGCGAAGGACGTAACATACGGGCTCTGGAAGCCCAAACCGGCGTCGATATTATCGTCGACGACACCCCGGGCATCGTCACGTTGTCGTGCTTTGACCCGGTCCGCCGTGAAATCGCCAGACTGGCGCTCACCCAACTGGTGAAGGACGGGCGCATCCAGCCCGCCCGCATCGAGGAGAGTGTCAACCGGGCAATTCGCGACATCGAAGAAACCATGTGGAAGGCCGGCGAAGAGGCCACCTTTGAAGTGGGCGTCAGCGGGCTGGACCCGGAATTGATCCGACTGCTGGGTCGGCTCAAATTCCGCTACAGCTACGGTGAAAACGTACTGACCCACTCCATCGAAGTCGGCCTGCTGTCCGGTATGTTGGCTGCGGAGGTCGGCGCCAACGTGCAGGTGGCGCGCTCCGGCGGCCTGTTGCACGACATTGGTAAGGCAATGACCCATGAGATCCCCGGCCCACACGCCGAAATCGGCTACGACCTTACCACCCGCAACGGGGTCACCGGGGTCGTTTCCAACTGCGTGCTGGAGCACCACGACGACGAACACACCAGCATCGAATCTTTCCTGGTCGCCGCTGCGGATGGCATCAGCGCCGCCCGCCCCGGAGCTCGCAAAGAATCCATCGAGCAGTACACCAGACGCCTGCGTGAGCTGGAAGACACCGCCAACAGCTTTGAGGGCGTGCAGCGCGCTTTCGCAATCCAGGCCGGCCGCGAAGTACGCGTGATGGTCAGTCCCACCGACGTGGACGATGTGGCCTGCGCCACCCTCGCGCGCAATATCGCTGGCAAGGTTTCGCAGGACTTGCAGTTCCCCGGCCAGATCAAGATTACGGTGATACGGGAGACGCGTGAGGAAAGCATCGCCCGCTAACCAATTCCAGTCTGGTCTGGCACCGGATTTGAGGGTCCGAAGCGTCCCCCTGCTGCTTCGGACCCATTACTTTGGCCGAAGAATACTCTGTTGACTTGGGAGATAACCACCACCATGCGAGTCATGATGATTGGCGACATAATCGGCAAACCGGGTCGGCAAGCTCTGGCTCGTCTGTTGCCGGGACTGCGCCGGGATCTGAACATTGACCTGGTGACCGCCAACGCCGAGAACACCGCCGGCGGGTTTGGATTAACCCCCAAAACGGCCCAGGAACTGCTCGACGCCGGCGTAGATGTGATGACTTCGGGCAATCACATCTGGGACAAGAAAGAAATCCTGCCCCACTTCGACGAATTCCCGTTGCTGCGTCCGGCCAACTACTTTGGCGCGCCCGGCCGGGGTTGGTTAATGCAAGGCGATGTCATGGTGCTGAACCTGCAGGGTCGTGTCTTCATGCCCCCCATCGACTGCCCGTTTCGCGAAGCCGACCAGAGGTTGGACGAGGCTCAACAAGCGTTAGGCCAACCTCCCAAGTTCGTAATCGTGGATTTTCACGCCGAAGCTACCTCGGAGAAACAGGGCTTGGGATGGTATCTCGATGGCCGCGTCAGCGCAGTCGTAGGCACCCACACCCACGTCGGCACTGCCGACACGCGCATCCTGCCCGGCGGCACTGCTTACGTCAGCGACCTGGGCATGACCGGCCCGGTGGATTCAGTTATCGGAACGGAGCGTGCGCCGGTGCTGGAAAAGTTCCGCACCGGTTTGCCGCAGCGATTCGAGCCGGCTGAAGGACCCTGCATTCTGAACTCGGTAATCATCGACATTGACGACGATTCGGGGCGCGCCGTCGAAATAGTCAGAATTGACCGCACTGTCGACTAACTCTGGCACTACTTCGCGACCTCCCTGGAGCGCTAATGCCCATCACCGTTGATCTCCACATGCACACCACCGCGTCCGACGGCCGTTTGACGCCAACGGAACTGGTGCAGTTGGCCGCATCCAAAGGCCTGCAGACCATCTCGGTTTCCGACCACGACACCACCGCCGGCCTGGTGGAAGCACAGCGCGCCGTTGACACCGTTCCGGGTATGCGGTTGATTCCAGGCATCGAACTGAGTTGCGATGTACCCGGCGGCGAAGTGCATATGCTGGGTTATTTTATGGACGTGAGCGACCCGGGGTTTCAGGATATACTGGCCACCTTCCGAGCGGGTCGGCTGGCCCGCGGCGAGGGGATGGTCAAGAAGCTGGCCGAGTTCGGTATGCACATCGAATGGGAGCGGGTGCTGGAAATCGCCGGCGACGCTTCAGTAGGGCGGCCACACGTCGCCGACGCCCTGGTTGAAGCCGGATATTTCAAAGAGCGTTCCGACGCGTTTCGAGAATATCTGGGACGTAACGGCAAGGCTTACGTGGAGCGCAGCAAACTAACGCCCCCCGATGCAGTGAAGCTGTTGAACGATGTTGGCGGCGTCGCCGTTTTCGCTCACCCCTGGTTCGAGCGCCGCGGCAACGAACCCGAACCTGAACAATCACTCATCGCAACGGTTGAAGAGTTGAAAGCCGCTGGCTTGCACGGCATGGAGGTGCATTACTCCATGTACGACGAGGCAACCGTCGATTGGCTGGCTGACGTGGCGAGGGCCTACGACCTGATCCCATGCGGCGGTAGCGACTACCACCACAGCGGCAATTCCAAAGAACCGCTCCCCGGCGTAAACGGCCCGCCGCTGGAATCGGTTGAGCGGCTGGAAGAAGCCGCCCGTCGGTTGGCAGCCTTACGCTAGTCGCCCAGTCAACCTGGGCTGGAATGCTAACGCCATAACGGCCGTACCCCATGATAACCCTCATCGCGCTTTGGGGTTTCGCGTATCTGGTGGGCGCCGTGCCAGTCACCTATTTGATTGCCAAAGCGGTCGGCGGCATCGACTTGCGTTCCCATGGCAGCGGAAATGTCGGGGCCAGCAACCTCGCCAGCCAGCTTGGCAAGCACTGGTTTCCTGTAGCAGGAGCCATCGAACTCGCCCGCGGTGGAAGTCCAATCTTGTTGGTCCATTTCGTCCTGGGACTGGAAGCATACGGATGGGCCCTATCGGTCACTCCGCTGTTTACCATTGTCGGCAACAACTGGTCTCCCTTTTTGCGTTTCACCGGCGGCCGCGGCGTGGGGGTATGGAGCGGCGGGTTATTGGCAATGTCTCCGCCCGGTTTTCTGGTCGCGTTGATACCGTACTTGCTCGGATGGTCGGCTACCCGCCGTTCTGCGGAATGCCTCGCCGTCGTGCTAGCGACATACCCGCTGGTGTGTTTGCTCCTGCCCCAACAATGGCTGATGGCAGGCGCACCGGGGCAGTTGGCCACGATTGCCGCCAGCGGAGCCGTATTGATCTTCGTCAAACGCATTACGTCCAATGGAGAAGGGTTGCCCCCAGGCGTGCCAGCCATCCCGGTTTTGATTAACCGCCTCCTGAGAGACCGCGACATCCCTGATCGATCACAGTGGCTAGCCAGGCAATTAGACTAATCGCGCGCTCCAATCCCTTCGCCCCTCCATCGCCCGACGGGTTATAATTACCCGCACCCCTATCCCCGGCCCAAGCGAGCGAACATACCAGCATGGTAGAACAGCAAACCGGACATCAGACCATCACGTGCCACTGGCATCCGACCGTCTCGACGGGGCTGTCATGCGGCCAGTGCCGGCGCCCCATGTGCACGCAATGCCTGGTACAAGTTCCGGTAGGTATCCGGTGCCGGGAGTGCGGGCGAGCCCAACCGTTGCCCACATTCGATGTGCGTCCAACCAACTATTTGCGCGCATTGGCAGCGGCAGCTGTCATCGTGGTATTGGGAGTAATCCTTTGGGTGTTGGCCAGTGCGTATATCGGGGGGTCTGGCCTTCATCGTAATGCCCATCGCCGTTGGCTATGCAGCCGGCACGCTCATCAGCCGTGCCGTAAACCTCAAGCGTAGTCGTGGCTTGATGTTCATAGCCGGCGGAACCGTTGTCCTTACGCTGATAATCTCGCTGTTTTTGCTGGGAGGTCCTGGAATAAGAGTTCCTGGATTTTTCAACTTGTGGCCCATATTGAGCACATGCGGCGGCGTCCTTGTCGCCGTGGGGCGTGTGCGCCTCTAGGCGGAGTCAGGGGCAGAGAATTCCTCCCACAACCTGGCCACCGTCTGATGGGCAACACCGCCGCCGAAGCCACGACGCTGCAGATAGCCCCACATCCTGCGTCGGTATACATGGTAGGGCAATCCCTCCGACCATATCCATCGTTCCGCTCGTCTCCTTCCGGCACGATAAGCGTTTTCCGCGTCGTCCACATCACCCAGGGTCGCGTCGATCAATCCCTCGGCGATTCCCTTATCGCGCAACTCCCGTCGCAGCAACGTGGCGCCGCGTGGGTTCCGTCGTTCCCGACTTGTGCGCCACTGACGGGCAAATTCGGCATCGTCCAGGTAGCCGTACCGGATGAACGTTGACACCACCCGTTCCACCAAATCGGCAGCGAAGTTTTTACTCAGGCGCTGGCGCACTTCACCAACGGACCGGGGCCGAAACCCTACGAACCGATACGCTACCTGCAACGCTCGATCGTAGGAATTATCCGCATCCTGTGGGTCTTCCGGCGCCAGCGACTGACCCAGAGTATTGACCGTCATATTAATTCAGGCTAACCGCGTCAGCGTTGGCGACGTGCGAATCGGCGTTCGTTGCGTCGGCGACGCTATGGCCGTTGCCGGCTTCATCCGGAGGGGTTAAATCTGGCTCTTCGACGTGGCGAATGAGCGCCTCAATGGCTTCCGCGATGTCGGTACGCTCGGACAAGAAATTCTTGGAGTTCTCCCGGCCTTGACCCAAACGCGTGTCCTCATAGGAATAAAAAGCGCCAGCCTTTTTAACGATGCCTCTCGTTACACCTATGTCCAGCAGATCGCCCATCTTGCTGATTCCGTGGTTGAACATTATGTCGAATTCGGCAACCCGGAAAGGCGCGGCCACCTTGTTTTTCACTATGCGGGCCCGTACCCGGTTGCCAATGATTTCCGTACCCTGCTTGAGGGATTCGCTCCGGCGCAGGTCGATACGGACCGAGCTGTAGAACTTCAATGCGCGCCCGCCGGGTGTAACCTCCGGGCTTCCATAGGAAATTCCGATTTTTTCCCGAATCTGGTTGACGAATACCACCGCAGTCCGCGACCGGTTGATTGCAGAGGTGAGTTTCCGCAGCGCTTGCGACATCAGGCGGGCCTGCATCCCTACATGCACATCACCCATATCGCCGTCGACCTCGGCCTGGGGCACCAGCGCAGCCACGCTGTCAATTATGATGGCGTCAATTGCTCCGCTGCGCACCAGTTGCTCGGTGATGTCCAGTGCCTGTTCGGCAGAGTCGGGTTGGGAAATGAGCAGGTTGTCCAGGTCGAGGCCGCAATTCGTAGCATACTGCGGGTCCAGCGCGTGCTCGGCGTCAATATACGCTGCCACACCACCCATCCGTTGCGTTTCTGCCATTATGTGAATCGCCAGCGTGGATTTGCCAGCCGACTCCCCGCCATAGATTTCAGTAACCCGGCCCCGCGGCAATCCACCGACGCCCAATGCCAGGTCCAGTGACAGCGAGCCGGTTGGGATCGCATTGGTAATCAGGTGGGCCACCTGGTCGTTGCCGCGCATCACTGCGCCGCGGCCGTGGTCTTTTTCGATCTTGCCCAGGGCAAGTTCCAAAGCCGCCAGTTTGTCCTTGTCCAGATTGAGTGTCTCAGCGTTGATTGCCATGGTTTCCTTCCTCACCTTGTTATCCTTCCTCACCTTCGCACCTGAATTACGCAGATATTAGCACTTGCGTTCCAATCACGCAATGGCGGCCTGACACTATCTCGCACGATGCTGCAATCCAGTCCGCTGCACCGCAAACCGGCCGATAAATCCGACTCTTTGCACCTACCGGAGCCCACGGCTCCTCATACTAGAAGTCTCAAAAACCGCCCTGAAATCCAATGGTTACCGTGCCGTTTTCCACGATAATCGGCGTAATCCGCTCTCCGCCGGATAGCTCAAGCAAGGCCGGCACCTGGTCGGGCCGCTTCGACACGTCGATTTCGGTATACGCCACCCGCTGGCGGCGATAGTGCATCTTCGCCTGCGCCGAGAATGGGCAGTCCGGATGCGTATAAAGGATAATTTCGGATTGATCTGCAGTGGTCAAAACAAACTCCTGAGCGCCTGGGTACAAGTTAAAATCAACGTGCCAACGGCTGACTCCGCTATTCAATTCTACGGACGCCCTCACCATAAGGCAACGCGGGCAAAACGCCTAAATCGGAACGGGTTGCTCTTCCAGCAATTCGGCAATCACTGACTCCTGGCTGCGTTCCCGCAATCGCGCCATACTTTTCAGGATGATCCGGTGGGCCAGCGCCGGTACGGCCAATGCCTTGATGTCGTCCGGCGTTACGTATTCCTGCCCCCGGATACCGGCCAGCGCTTGTGCGCAACGGTAAAGCCCCAGCGTCGCCCGCGGACTCGCTCCCAGTTCCACGTCGGGATGGCTGCGCGTGGCCCGGGTCAGCCGCACCAGGTAGGTTCGCAGCACCGGGTCGATGTACACCTGACGCACCAGGTTCTGGACACGTACCACTTCGGCGGCGGTGGCGACCGGTTGCAGCGACCGCATCGGATTATCATCCTCAAACCGTTCCAGCATCGTTGTTTCGTCATCCTCAGATGGATACCCGAGGCGCAACCGCAGCAGGAAGCGGTCGATTTGAGCTTCGGGCAGCGGAAACGTGCCCTCCAGCTCGATGGGGTTTTGGGTGGCCAGCACCAGAAACGGCGACGGCAACTCCACGGTGTCCTGATCCACGGTAACTTGCTGCTCGGCCATTGCCTCCAACAACGCCGACTGTGTCCTCGGCGTGGCGCGGTTGATTTCGTCGGCCAGCACAATTTGGGAGATAACCGGCCCCGGACGAAACTCGAACTCCCCGCTGCGCTGGTTGTAATAGTGAACACCCGTGATGTCCGACGGCATCAGGTCAGGCGTGAACTGGATGCGCCGGAAATCACACGCCAGCGAGTAGGCCAATGACCGGGCCAGTGTGGTCTTGCCAATGCCCGGCACATCTTCGACCAGGATGTGCCCGCCGCTGAAGAGCGCCGCCAGGGTGTATTCAATCACCTCGTCCTTGCCAACAATCGCCAACTGGATGTTGGTTTTGATTGCGGCTGCCATGTCGGCAATCGTCCTAGCGTTAGCTGGCGTTATCACCGTACCGCCTGCTGGCCGGCCACGGACCTCCCGGTCAAATGCTGCTCGACATCCGCCAAATCGTGCATCGAGTCCACGCTGCGCCAGAATTGGTCGGTGTGTACCGCAGACATTCGCCCCTGCTCCGCCAGCGTCGGGAAGGTGGTGTCTTCATGGTCGCCCCGCGCGGGCAACCACTCCCTGATTGCCGGATTGAAAACATACACGCCGCCGTTGATGGCGTAGGGTAACGGCGCCTTTTCGCGAAAATCCCTGACCAAACCAGCAGAGTCGGTATCAACTATTCCATAAGCGCTGGTCATACGCACGGTCAGAATCGTCGCCAGATGGTCGGGGTTTGATGCGGTGCGGGCGCGGTAGTCAGCCAGCAATCTGTCTAAATCGACCTCGGTAATTATATCGCCATTGATGGCGATAACCGGCTCATCCGCTCCATCCGGCACCATTTCAAGCCCCTTTCTCAGCGCGCCACCGCGACCCAGCGGCGTTTCTTCACGGCTGTAGTGCGCTCGGATGCCAAAGGCGCTGCCGTCGCCAAAATAATCAGCCACTGCTTCGGCCAGATAACCCACCAGGAACACCACGTCCGTAACCCCGCCGCGCCGGAGCCAGCGCACCTGATGCCACAGCAGCGGCTGGCCGCCGAGGGCGATCATTGGTTTAGGCAGTTTGTCGGTAAGAGGACGCAACCGTTCGCCCTTGCCGCCGGCCAGTATCAGAGCATACATCGTGGGCGGTATGTTAACGCTGGCAACGGGTGGGGTCAACGCTAACTGTACTCTGATAAAAACGCCCCCACCGCATGATGGAGGCGTTATGATAGCGCGCTATTGCTCGTACCTTATTCATAAGCCCGCGGGCGGAACTCCGACGCACAGAACCGCATCAGGTCCCAACTGCTGGGGTCGCCGGTACTCTCTCTAATCTGGGCCTGCACCCCTTCCACGCCCAAGCTCGCCAGCACTGGGTCGCCGGTCTGGACGATGGTCAAGTCGATCAGCTCCCGCAACCGCATCTGCTCTTCACGAGGCAGGAGCGCTTCGCGTGAGATTTGGTCAACCACCTCTCACGGTTACATAGGTGACGCCGATGGAACCCACAATCGGGCCGTAGAGATAGTCGGTAACCTCATACCAGCGCTGGCCGTAGCCGGGCGTGCCGCCGGTTACGCCGCCGTCCAGAACGCCGCGCTCCAGGGCGGTATAAACGTCGGCAAAGGCAACGAACTGGCCTTCGGCGTTCAACCCAGCCAGCAAGTCGCCCAAGATGGTGCTGTGCTGCCGGATTTTCTTGCCCTCATAAGACGGCAAGTCTTCCAACGGCTCACGGCTGAAGATGTACTGGTTAGGGTAGTAGTTGCGGAAAATTGGCTCGCCGCCGGTGGCATCGCGGAGGATGCGAATCATATCATCCTCGATGGCATCGGTGAGGGCGAGGTGGGCTTCGTTGCTGGGGGAAAGACCCCACAGATTGCCTACATCAATTACCGGCAGGTCGCCGCCAACGTAGCCGGAATAGATTTCAGCAAATTCCAGAGTCTGGTCATTGACCAGCCGGATCGTGTCCGGGCCGCCCAGGCCCAGCTCGGGATATGACGAAATTTCGATTAGAACCTGGCCGCCGGTGCGTTCCTCTACCCGGGGAATGAAGAAGGAGTCGATGAGTTCACAGGGTCGCAGCGCCCGGTTGATACACACAACTTGCAGGGTAACGACTTCCTGAGTCTCCGGGGCCGGCAACGGGGTTTGGGTTGGCGGAACCGGAGTATCGGCGGACGGCGTAGTACCGGCCGCCGCCGTAGTATCAGCCGATGCCGAAGTATCGGCCGCCGGTGTCTGGGTGTTCGCTGCCGGTTCCGCGGCGCCGCCCCCGCCGCAGGCCACCAGGGCCAGCATCAGCACGGCAATCGCACCGACGACCGCTCCGGATCGCCAGTATGCGGGCAAACTTCTCAAACTGGACATAGTTGTCTCCCTGTGGGTAGGAAATTTAAGCGGCGGCGCATGGCAACTGTACAAAACGTAATCGCCATCCTCACCGCCATCAATTAAGGCCGTAAGCTAACAGCGCCTGCCGGCAGTGTCAATAATTTGGGATACCCGGTATAAACATTTTGACAATTACTCTGGACAGGTTGGACGTGGCAACCCTGTATAATGCGGCGCAACCCCCGGCCATCATACCCGTACAATCATACCCATATTAGGAAGGCGCGCGCCATCATGCCCTACCCCGGACTTGACCTCACCGGTCGCAAGGCGCTGGTAACCGGAGCGGCCCGCGGCATCGGCGCCGCGCTGGCGCTCGGCCTCGCCCAGGCCGGCGCCGACATCGCCGTCAGCGACCTGCCCACCGACGCCTCCAGGGCCGGCGTGGCCGAAACGGCCGCCCGCATCAGGGCGGAAGGCGTCACCGCCCTTGAATACGATATGGACGTACAGTCGGTGGCGGCCATCGACGCCACGGTTCGGCAGGCTGCCGCCGACCTGGGCCGGCTCGACATCCTGGTCAACAACGCCGGTATCCGCCGCCGCGCGCCCGCCCTGGAAGTTACCGAAGCGGATTGGGATGCCGTCCTCGACACCAACCTCAAGGGCGCCTTCTTCTGCGCCCAGGCCGCCGCCAGGGCCATGATTCCTAATGGTTTCGGACGCATCATCAGCATATCTTCCCAGCTGGCCCTGGTGGGCGCTCCTCACCGCGCCGCCTACTGCGCCAGCAAGGGCGGCCTGGCCAACCTCACGAGGGTCCTGGCGCTGGAGTGGGCCGAGCACGGCATCACCGTCAATGCCATCGGGCCGGGCCCCACCACCACACCCGGCCTGCTGGAAGCCGACACCCGCGACGACGATACCGTCCAGGCCGATCTGGCCCTGCGGATGCCCCTGGGCCGGCGCATGGCAGCCGAAGAACTGGTGGGCGCGGCCATTTACCTGGCCAGCGACTCGGCCAGCGCCACCACCGGCCACCTGCTGATCGTCGACGGCGGCTGGACTGCTATCTGACTGCAACACCAACCTCGTGCATACCAACCTCGCGCACACCGACCTCGTGCATTGATACTTATATTGATATTCATGCCGAAGTCTGCAACAAAACCTGGAGACGTTGAGCCATGAAATTCGGCATGTTTTATGAACTGCAGATGCCCCGCCCCTGGACCGACACCGCCGAGTACGACACCCTCTGGAACGCGGTGCGGCAAGTACAGTACGCCGAGGAGATGGGCTTCGAGCGCGTTTGGCTGGTCGAGCACCATTTCCTCACCGAGTTCGCCCACTCGTCCGCCCCCGAAGTAACCCTGGCGGTGATGGCCCAGCACACGAAGAAGATGCGCCTGGGATTCGGCGTTGTGCTGGCGCCCGTGCATCATCCCCTCCACGTCGCCGCCCGCGCCGCCACCCTAGACATCCTCAGCGACGGGCGTGTGGACGTGGGCGTAGGGCGCACCAAAGGCCCCTACCAGCTCACTCCCTTCGGCACCGACGTGGCAATGACCCAGAGCATGATGGTGGAAACACTGGAATGCCTTCCCCGCATGTGGTGCGATGACGTCTTCAGCCACGACGGCGAGAACTGGACAATACCTCCTCGCGAGGTTGTTCCCCGCCCGTTGCAGCAACCCCATCCGCCGCTGTGGATGGCCTGCACCCAGGAGGACACCTTCCGCCTGGCCGGCCAACTGGGCGTCGGTTGCCTGGTCAACACCCTGGGCGGCACGGACAAGACCCGCGGCCTGGTCAACGCCTACTATGAGGCCATCGAAAACGCTACTCCGGTGGGCCGGTTCACCAACCGACAGGTGGTAGCATCCACCATCGGTTTCTGCGACGAGGACGACGCCACCGCCCGCCAAAAGGGAGCCGAGGTCGCCGCCTGGTATCTGGAACAAAGCCGGCAGCGGTTCACCCTGGAATGGGCCGGCGTTGACCCCGATGCTGTCCCCGAGGAATACCAGTTCTACGTCCAGGGCGGCGCAGTGCGCGGCGGCCTCGACTCCCAACCGCAATCGGAAGACCCCCAGCAGCAAAAACCGCCCACGCCCGAGGAACTGCTGGCCGGCGGCGGTTACTGCGTCGGCGACCCGAAGGCGTGCATCAGAGTCATCGAAGAGTTCGAGGCCATGGGTGTCGACGAGATAATGCCCATCTTCCAGGCTGGCCACGCCACCCACGAAGAAGTGATGAACTCCATCCGCCTTTTCGGCGAGCAAGTCATCCCACACTTTCGCGCCAAAGCAGCAGCGAAATAATCGAACATATATCGACAGGATAGCCAGAATGATAAGACTTAATCAGCGAAAATCCTGTTCATCCTGTGCATCCATGTTAGTAAAGGGTATTTATTGATGGCCACCGTTGCAGGGCCGGACGCCGCCGGTCAAACCCCCACCTACCAGCCAGTAAAGACTCCGGTGGTGTCCGTGGTGGCGACCACGCCGGAGACGGTGCTGGCCGATGTGGAGCGGGCCATGCGGCTGGCCGGCGCCGAGCAGGCGCTGTCAACCGACCTGGAAACGCTGCTGAAAATCAACATCTCCTGGCAGCACTGGTATCCGGGTTGTTCCACCGCACCCTGGCAACTGGAAGGCGTCGTCTGCGCGTTGCAGAATATGGGCCACTCCGACTTGATTGCCGCCCACAATGGCACCGTCGTGGTGGATTCCTTCGAGGGTGAAGTCAACAACAAGCATAAGCCGGTGCAAGACAAGTACAACCTGCGCACCGTCCACCTGGACACGCCGCCGGAGCCGTGGGTGCGCTACGAACCGAAAGCCGAGATGCTGGTGCTGGACGACATCTACCCCGAAGGCATCGAGATACCGCAGATTTTCGCCGGCAAGAACATCGTGCACCTGCCCACCATGAAGACCCACGTCTTTACCACCATGACCGGCGCCATGAAGAACGCCTTTGGCGGCCTGCTGCACCGCAAACGCCACTGGACCCATTCGGTGATTCACGAAACGCTGGTAGATTTGCTGGCCATCCAGCAGGAGATACACCCGGGCATCTTCGCCGTAACCGACGGCACTTTCGCCGGCGACGGCCCCGGCCCCCGGGCCATGCGCTGGCACATCAAGAACCGCATCGTCGCCGGCGCCGACCAGGTAGCCGTCGATGCCGTGGTCGCCTCCATGATGGGCTTCAACCCGCTGTCCATCGACTTCATCCGCCTGGCCCACGAGCGCGGCCTGGGCATCGGCGATATGCGCCACATCGAGGTGGTCGGCGACGAACCGGACATCAGCCAAGTCAACTGGAACTTCTCCGGCACCGAAAACACCTTCGCCAGCAGAGGCCAAAAACTAATTTACTGGGGGCCGCTCAAGCCTTTGGAAAACGCCCTGCTGCGCTCCCCCATAGCCGCCTGGGCCTACACCGCCAGCAACCTCTACCACAACGGCTACTGGCTGAACACAGTGGGGAAGGGCAGAATAAAGAAGGCGCTGAAGACGGAGTGGGGGCGGTTGTGGGAAGGGTATTAGGCGGCGTGGTGGTAGTAGAGAGGTGGCGACCATGCATATCACTGGGATGACGATTCGCGGCATACCGCCGTTTACCGAACCCGTTGAGTTCGAGTTCAATGAACGGGTGAACCTGCTCATTGGGCCTAACGCTACTGGCAAGTCCACCATCATCAGGTCGTTGGCGGCTCGTGCTAGTTCTCGCATCCATCGTGATGAAGATACGACGCTATCGTATTTCAGAGCTTTCGGCGGCGACAGTGCAACGAGTGGTGACTTCATACGTCACGCCCAAATCGATCGTGTCAGGAAGCAGCAACCGTTCGTGGTCATTCCAGCGACTAGAATAAACTTGCCTCTGCAAGACGATAATACGGCGATGTTCGGTTTGCTTGACCAACGTAATAATACTCATGATTTAGACGTATGTTTGAAAGATTCCCTGCATGTGTTCAATGGTAGCGATGTATATTGCGCGATGAATGTCGTAGCTACTCTCGTCCAAGGCACCGCCATTACCGAGGACACTGCTCGCGCATTGTTTATGATAAAGAAAATATCATTAGAATGCACGTATTCGATTTCTCACGAAGTCCTTGCTAATAATCAACTTACAGACTATGTCGGAATACAAAAAATCCTTGCTACTTCGCCCTCGAGACATGACCTAGATGTAGGCAGAACCACAGTAGTGCATTACTCCATGGGAGCCTCAGTGAATGATGGGGTTGGTATGGGTTCTGACGAAGAGGTTTTTGTAGGAGATTTGAGTGGCGGAACACAAGGAACTCTGCTTTGGGTTTGGTACTTAACACTGCGCATTGCACGTTTTTACGAATTTGAAGGTGGGTGGGAGAAGCGGCCGGCGATTTTGCTGATTGATGAGATTGAGAACCATCTGCACCCCACATGGCAGAGACGAGTGATTCCGGCGTTGCTGGAGCATTTCCCCGGATTGCAAATCTTCGCTACTACTCACTCCCCGTTCGTAGTTGCAGGTTTGATGGCCGGCCAGGTCCACCTGCTCCACCGGGACGCAAACGGAGTCATCACCGCCACCACAAACGAGCAGGACATTATCGGCTGGACTACTGACGAGATTTTGCGCACTTTCATGGACGTGGATGAGCCAACTGACGAACTCACGGTACGTCGTGCCAGTCGTTTGCGTGAACTGCGAGAGAAAGATAGTCTCACTGACGATGAAGAAACGGAACTCCAAGAATTGCGTCGTCAGGTCAACGAAGACCTGCTGTCCCGCGGTCCATTAAACGCTCAACGCGAGCGGTACGCGGATTTGATGCAGCGATTCCTGCTGTCCAGACAGTCAGAATTATCACAGGACGGCGACTAGACTCCGTGCGTTGGGTCGATCGCGGAGCCGCGCCCGACGGCGTTGACACCCACGGCCGGCAATTTACGCAAGGTTGGATTGACCATTTTAACAACCGAAGCGGTCGGCCGACTGATTATTTCTGGAGCCAGTTCCGGCCAGAGTTAGGCAGACGATTTAGCAACAATTGCGGCTACTGCGAGCGGGAATGCGATACAGAAGCGGAGGTAGGTGGGCGTACCCCAACCGTAGATCACTTCGTCCCGCTAAACTACGCTCCGGAACGCGCCTACGACTGGTCAAACTGGGTATTCGGTTGCCAAAGATGCAACGGAGAATACAAGCAGGGCAAATGGCCTGACGTCGGATTCGTCGATCCCTGCGCCGATGGTGCAACGGACAGGCCGGATCAATACTTCGACTACCGCCAGGAAACCGGCGAGATTGCCGCCAAGCCAGGCCTAACGGAACAACGGCGCCAGCGAGCCAATGCGACCATCACGGACATGGGCTTGAATGAGTTGGACATCCGCTTCTATCGGTTTGACTGGATCAGGACGCTGCGCGAAGACCTCATGTCGCTCCCAATATCCGACCGGCAAGCGCTCGTAGAATTTTACGTCCAGGAACCCGTCGAATTTGCCGGCATTACCGCGATGTTTGCGGAGCAACTCCGCCAAGCCGGCGAATTGTAATCATTCGCGGTCGGCAACTGCCCCCACAACCTCCCCCCAACTCACCCCCCGCTCCCGGGCCGCCTGCGCTACATCCTCGTACTCCGGCGACGCGCTTACCATCTCCCCGCCCAGCCATTTGCGCTTGACTCTTATCGGCCCGTACTCCGTCTCCACCGTTACCACGTCCCGCTCCGCCACATAGCGACCCACCGGACGCACCCGCACTCCCAGAGTAGGGGTGTGGCGCAGGAATACCTCCGCCATCTCTGACTCCAGCGCCGACGGAGCCAGCGCCGACAGCAGCACGCCCGGGCGGTTCTTCTTCATTTGTATCGGCGTGTGCCACACGTCCAGGGCGCCGGCCTCAAACAGCATTTCCATCGCAAAACCCAGCTGCTCCCCGGTGGCGTCGTCCAGGTTAGTTTCCAGCAGGATTATGTTGTCCTGCCAGCGGGCCAGGGGCGGTTTGCGGTCGCCGTCCGGGTTAGTTTGCAGGTCAGCGCTGGCCGCTTCGCCGAGCCACAGCCGCACCACGTTGGGGAAGGCCGCCGGATCTTTGCCGCCGATGCCAACGCCGATCCGGTCCAGGGTCATGGCCGGCTGGCGAAACTCGGCCAGCGATGCAATCAGGGCCGCGCCGGTCGGCGTGGTCAACTCCCCCACACCGGCATAGATGGGTCGTTCCGGCGCGATTGGCGACCTTGACGCCGCGATGATTTCCAGCGTGGCCGGCGCCGGGTTGCTGTATCCGCCGGGACGCCTTGGGCCTGTTGCCTCTCCCAGCACCAGCGGCGACGCGTACACCTTGTCAACGCTCAGGTGCTCCAGACCTGCCACCACGCCGACCACATCCACCAGCGTGTCAGCGGTGCCCAGCTCGTCCAGATGGATGGCGTCGCGGTCGTGGCCGTGCACCCGCGCCTCGGCATCGAACAAGGAGTTCAGCACCGATGTTGACCCGGCACGCACGCGCTCCGACAACCCCTCGGCGTGGGCAACGGCGTCCAGCATCTCGTGCGGGGTATACCGCCGGGCCGCCGACACATCCACCAATGCCCTCGTGCCCCTGACTTCGCAGCGCACATCGGGTTTCGACCCCAATTCCACGCCCGAAATTCCCAGCGCCGCCACAACGTTTTCGATGACCGAAACCGCGACATCGCTGTCCAGCAACGCCCCCAGCAGCATATCGCCGCTGGCGCCTCCAACAGACTGGATGTAGGCGGCTTTCATAAGGATGCTGATTTAGGCAACGGGCAATCCCAACTCACTGATGTACGGCGAAACAACCGACTTGTCGCTTCCCATACGGTCATTGATGAGCATTACGATTCGTTCGCGTGCTCGTGTAAAAGCCACGTAGAAGACCCTACGTTCTGCTTCCAACTCCGCTTTGGTCTTAGCATTTTTATTAGGCCAGATGCCATCAACTACATCCAATAGGACAACTGTGTTGAATTCTTTGCCCTTTGCTCGCAGAGCGGTCATCAGGTGCACGGGGCGTTTCCAAAGGTCATTTGTGGAATGCCCTCGTTCTTCATCGCTGAACGGCGGAGTATATACCAGCTGCTCTTTGGCCCGCTCGATATCCTCAACGAATCTGTCATAGTCGTCTCCATAGGAGGAGGCAAACTCGGCCAAGTAGAAGAACGGTGGATCAGTGTAAAAAATGTCGTCCTCCGCTTTGCCCAAGTCAAACTGCAACCCTTCGAAGTCCCCACCAAGGGCTAGCAGGGTATCCCGCACAGTACCTACGGCCACAAATTCTCTAATCGCATTCACCATTGTCATGCTCATCTGGCCGTCAGTGTTACTACCTTTCAAGTTGCCACGATAGTCCGAGAGCGTGTCAATAGCAGATTCGACAGAAGCCGGACGTGACGTCAGCAGGTGCTTACGCACACTCTCCTTATCCGCTTTACTCAATGGGTAACGTTTGACCAGGTCGCACAATTGCAGAACATCTGCCACAACCTGCGACGTCCGCTGCCGTGACGATGCGCCAGTTTTAATCTCGATGAGGCTGAGGAGACGGTCAAACGTTTCGCTGAGGAACACCGAAAGATCTTCCGCGGCACAGAAGGAGATACCGCGCGACGCAAAATGGACCTGGTACGGGATGATTTGGCTTCGTTTCCGGCCGACGATGGCTACTTGGGCTGGGCTTGTCCCCTCCGCAATGGAATCTTCAATAACACTACAGACGTAGTCTAGAGCGTTTGAAAGGTCTAAGGTATGTTTGACTTCAATGATCGCGTTCTGCTTTGAGAATGCGGTCATGCGCTTTTCGATCCTACGCTGATTGTGTTCTATCAGCCGTTTCGAATACGCGACGATGTTGGTCGGAGAGCGATAGTTCACGTCCAGTATATGCGTCTCAAATGGTGCGTCAAAGAACTTGCCGGGGTTTAACACGTACTCTGGGGTTGCCCCTCGCCACTCGAATATCGCTTGGTCATCGTCTCCCGCTACCGTTAGCGTAGCGCGGTTCCGCTGTACTATCGCCTTGACGAGGTTTAAATCCAACGGGTTAATGTCCTGAAATTCATCCACGAATACGTGCGTGTAGCGGGCCGCACCCGAGAGAAGACTCCTTTCCTCCAGCTTCTGACGTTCGTCCAGGTAGGCGAAATATTTTTGGTCTTCCAGCGTGAAAGTCGCATTGCCGATAAGTTGTTCAGCAGCATCGCTCCAGAAACGGAAAAATGCCTGATAGACTTCCTCCCTGCCGGCTTTTGGCACCTCCGAACCGCCTGCAGTGAACTTGGTCTCAAGTACGCCAAGCTTGGTTAGCTCGTTGAACTGCTCCTCCATACGCCACGTCAGGCTTTGGCTTTCAAGGTAGTCAAGATGTTGACCAAACAAATCATAGTCAGTGTGTCTCTGATGGTCAAATCCCAATGATTTGAACGTGTCTATCACGTTCATAAGCATCCGAGGTGCATAATTCTTTCTCTTTTCGATAGCACTCTTAATACGCTCGTGCTGCTGCCAAATAGGTTGGAGCTGGTTCAACACCGTGAAATGATATTGATCTTTCGTGGTGATAAGACGCGGACTGAACGCCACCGTTTTGACACGACGGAATCCCCAAGAGTTCAAGGTTGCAATGTCCGTCACGTCTCGAAGAACCGCGAACCGGTCGTCCTCGTTTAGTCGGGACTGCAGTTCGTCCCTTGCTGCGCGGGTGAAAGCGACAACGAGGGACCGCGGACGACTCTGACCACCCTGCTGGGCCAAGTGAAGACAACGGTGCAAAATGGACAATGTCTTACCGCACCCAGCCGGGGCGAGCAATCGAATGTTGCCGGCCGGCGCCTCGCAAAATGCTGTCTGTGCTTCGTTGAGTTGCGCGGTCATGGCTATCTCCCAACCAGTTTACCTCTCGTTATGCTAATCGACCGCACACCGTCGGTCAAATGCTCCTTATCATGTTGCAACGGGCAGCGACAGCACGTCGTTCAGGCTGCCCGAACGCAAGCCGCTCAGGTCCAGCGACACCCACAGGTATCCCAGCGTCTTCAGGCGGCGCACGATCTCATCGCGCTGCTCGAAGGCCAACGCCATTTCGTGCTCGCCAACTTCCACACGACACAACCGGTCATGATGCCGGGCGCGCACCTCTCGCAAACCCAGCTCCCGCAGCGCATCTTCGGCGGCCTCGATGCGTCCCAGCGACTCTATCGTAACCGGCGTTCCATACGGTATCCGCGACGACAGGCAGGGCTGGGCCGGCTTATCCCAGAGCGGCACACCCAGCCACCGGGCCGCCTCGCGCACCTGCGCCTTGTCCATATCGGCTTCGACCATAGGACTGCGGACGCTGTGCTCGGCGGCAGCGGTCATGCCGGGTCGATAGTCGCCCAGGTCGTCGGTGTTGGCGCCGTTCGCAATCCAGGTGATGCCGGCATCGGCGGCAACGACGGCCAGCTGGTCGTACAGCTCGGTTTTGCAGAAGTAACACCGCATCGGCGTGTTGGCGACGTAACCGTCCCGTTCCAGCTCATCGGTGCGGATCACACGGTGATTGATGCCGAATTCGGTTGCCACCCGCTCGGCGTCGCCAAGGTCGCGGGCGGCCAGGGCCGGCGAAATGGCGGTTACTGCCAGCGCCCGGTCGCCCAGGACACGATTCGCCGCAACTGCCAGCAGGGCGCTGTCCACGCCACCGGAAAACGCGACAACCAGAGACCCCATCTCGATGAGGATTGTCTCGAGCCGACGCAGGCTGTCGGGTTGGTTTGCGTTTGGTTGTGTCATACTATCGCCGTTTTACGTCTGGACAACGCGGTGCCGGGTTCATTCTACTACAATCGCGCTACTGCAATCGCGTTACTACACTCGCGCCGGTGAACTTGAAGAGGGTTACGATGACGGTACAATCAATCAGCGCCATCACGCTGGCCGTGCGGGACATGGCGCGCTCCGTCGCCTTTTATCACCAGGGCGCCGGCATCCCCATCCTGTATGGCGGCCCCGACGCTGGCTTCACGTCCCTGAGCATCGGCGACGGCTACCTGAACCTCATCCTCGCCCACGACGCCGACGTGAACTGGTGGGGCCGCTGCATCCTGTACGTGGATGACGTTGACGCTCACCATCGTGGCATGATTGATGCCGGCTACACCCCTGATGGGCCGCCCGCGGATGCCCCGTGGCGGGAACGCTACTATCACATCACCGACCCAGACGGCCACGAAATCAGCTTTGCGCGTCCACTGTCCGGCGCCGCCAGGCACGGATAATGGGCCGGCAGCGCCTCACAAATCCAGCGCGTAAAGGTGCAGCGACAGGCTGGTATGAGGGAAGGCGTGGTCTTCAATCTCGCTGTAGCCTCGGCTGGCCAGAAAGCTCATCGCCGCCGTGAGATGATTCGCCGTCCACACCGTCGTCCGTGCGTAACCGGCAGCGCGGGCAAATTATTCCGCCTGATCCAGCAATTGCGATGCAATGCCCATTCTACGAGCATTGCGGTCCACAGCCAGCCGGCGAATTTCCGCTTCCTCATCGCTGCGCCGGTATACACCGACGCACCCAACGGGTTCGCCCGCGTGTTCGGCAATCCGGAAGTTGCTCCCTCGCCGTTGGACGTAGCTCTGCTGGATGTCAGCGAGGTCCCGCGTGATAGCGCCATCGACAAACTCGTGAAAACCGGCCCGGTCTGCTTCGGTTTGCAGGTAACTCTCCACAAAATCTTCCTGACCGTGCCGGAACAAACCGCGGGCCGCTGCACCGTCGGCCGGCTGGAATTGTCGAAGGGAGATCATGCGTCGAGCGCCGTTGGCGATGGTCGCATACCAGCATCACGTATTGATGAGGAAGTTGATGATGTCGCCATCGCGCACCGGATACAACTTGCCCTCAGAGCGCAGCACGCCGTCCTTGCGACCTTGCGCCATTGAGCCGCACGCGTAGAAATCATCGTAGGCGATAACCTCCGCCCGGATGAAGCCCCGCGTGAAGTCGGTATGTATCACACCGGCGGCATCTACGGCCGGCATCCCCTGCGGCACGCTCCAGGCGCGCACCTCGTCTTCCCCGACGGTGAGGAATGATGCTAGCCCCAGCGTGTCGTAACTGGCGCGAACCACCTGGGACGTGGCAGACTCGCCCAGGCCCAGGTCAGTACGAAACTCATCGGCCTCGTCGGCATCCATCAAACCCAGTTCCGCCTCAACCCGTGCGCTGATACTCACCTCCCCTACTCCGCGCACCAGGTTGGCGTCAATGTCCATGTCGGAGCTATGCAACTCGTCGGCGCCCTCGTCGATGTTGAAAACCGCAATCACCGCTTTGTCCGTCAGCAACTGGTAGTGCACCAGAAACGCCCGCTCGGAGTCCGTCAGGTTCTGCAACCGCATCGGCGTCCCGTCATCCAGCGCCCGGCGCGCTTTGGCCACGGCTTCTTGATGTCGCACCACCATTGCGCGCTCGGCGGGTTTGGTCTTCAATACCTGGTCGGCCAGGCGTCGCGAGGCTCGCTCCAGTACTTCCAGGTCGGCGAACATCAGCTCGCCCAGCATGGTTTCCAAGTCAGCAGCCGGGTTCACTTCGCCATTTGGGTGTGGGACGGCATCATTGTTGAACGCGCGCACCACCACTAAGAAAGCCGTGGCCGATTGCAGCACGTTGCGATAGCGTCCGCTGATGCCCTGCGACTTGGCCATAGACTCCGGGCCGGGCAAATCAGAGTAGCGAATCTCGGCGGGCACTACTTTACGAGGTCGGTATATGCCGGCCAGGTAGTCGAGGCGCTCATCGGGCACCTTGACCACACCGAGGTGCATCTCAGTAGCCGATCCGGCCGCTCCGCTGGCATCCGATTTGCCCAGCGTCAGGGCGTTGAAAAGGGTGGTCTTGCCGGATTGAGGCAGACCGACGATTACGATGTCCATAGGTGAAATGCAGGTGGTAACTTAGTAATGCAGAAATCTGACAAAATGAGACCCCGGCGTCGGCTATAGACAACCGGGGCAGCAATGTTGCCCAACTGGCTAAACAATGGCATCAGGAATTATTGTCGGATGCGCCGCGCAGGAGCTTTACGTCTTCAGGGGTCAACGTTATGGAACCCCCGCCTTTCGACCGGGCCGCTAACCGCTCCAAAGCTTCATTTACGCGCTTGCGTTCCTCCTTTCGGCCCTCCTGTCGACCCTGTTCTTTCAATTTTCTCACCGCATCCGGAATCAGCAGTACCATACGACCTGTTACCTCCAAGAGAATCGCCACCAGCAAGGCGGAACCCGCCGCTACGCCAAAAATCGCCGCCAGCGGGTAGACAGCATCTTTCCCCTGCTCGTGCAACGGCTGGTATTTCCATATGCCAAATCCTACGCAGACAACATAAACCAGGTAATAAGCTATCCAGTATTCTTCCGCGATGCTCTTTACCCGTCCCATTGTACTACAATCGCCGGACTTGTTATTGCCCTAGCCGGTAGCCAACACCACCGTTCCAGTGGATGACAGCGAACCTCCGGTGCCGTTCACAATGCTGGCCGCCGCCGCCAGATCCGTCGAACCCTGGCGGTACACCTGTCGTTCGCCACATTCGTTGCGCATTTGCCGCACCGCTTCCACCAGCAGGAAACTGCCGTACATTCCAGGGTGGCTGTAGGACAACCCGCCACCGTTGGTATTCAGCGCAAATTCCCCACCCGGCGCAGTGCGTTGGTTGGCGACGAAATCGGGGCCTTCGCCGGGGCCGCAGAACCCCAACCCTTCCAGGGTAACCAGCGTCGTGTAGGTGAAGGAGTCGTAGATCATCGTCAGGTCGATGTCGCTATGGGTCAAGCCGGCGCGCTCCAGCGACAGCGGGCCGGTTTCCCGCGACCAGGTTGACGTGTGGTTGGGCATGAAGCTAATCAGGTTGTGGTCGTGGCCTTCCGCGGCGCCCAACACCCACACCGGCGCCTTGTTGCAGTCGCGGGCCTTTTCGGCCGTCGTAACGATGATGGCTGCGCCCGAATCCGTAACCAGGCAGCAGTCAAACAGGTGGAAAGGCCAGGCCACCCAGCGCGAATTGTGATATTCGTCGAACGACATCGGCGTGTCGTGCATGAACGCCATTGGGTTCAGATTAGCCCACTTGCGGGTGGAAACCGCGATCTCGGCCAGGGCCTGGCGGGTGCGTTCCTCACCGTATTCGTGCATATACCGCGTGCAACCCATGGCATAGTTGATCGGCTGACCAATCATCCCGTAGGGTATCTCGTACTGAGCCACCGGCAGGTTGCGATCCGGCGGAACCGGCACCCGCGTCGAACGCCCCGCCTGCCCATGGGTGATGAGCACCGTATCGCAGTAACCGGCGCAGATCGCCGCCGCTGCGTGCGCCACGTGGATTACGAATGACGACCCGCCCACCGAGGTATTGTCCGTGAACGACGGCTGCAGCCCGAAATACTCAGCGGTGGCCAGCGTGCTGAATCCGGCCGTCATCAGCCCGTTGATGTCCGACATCCGCAATCCGGCATCCGCCAGCGCGTTGTGCGCCGCTTCAGCATGGTGTTGCAATGACGATTTGTTGGGCACGTTACCCATCACGTCGGATTCTGCAACCCCAACAATGGCGATTTCCCGTTGTCCTGACCCGGTGCTGACCATATCCAATCTCCCAGTGGAACTCTTTGGCCGAACTGTCGTTTGGCTCAAAGATAGTACAACATTCACTGCTTCCCGACAATCTACGGTGCCCCATCCTACGGTGCCCCATCACAGGGCCTGTCGACTGTTCCCCGCGTCAACAGGCCGTAAGGCCAACCGCGGCTATGCTAAAATGCACCAACCGCCCGGTTTGAAACCGTTAACATCCACCGTTAACATCCGGGGAATATGTATGCCTCATAACTTTTGGATGATCAACTGCAACGAGCAGAACTTTGACATCACCCGAAACCTGCAATTCACCAGCCAGGGGCTCAAGGCAGAGTACCGCCGCAAGGTTCAACGCGTTGAGCCGGACGACCGTATCGTTTTTTACGTAACCGGAATCCGCGCCTTCACCGCCACCGCTACGGTTACCAAATCCTACGAGGAAGTTGGTTCCAGCCCCTGGGTCAAAGAGGGCAAAACCACTTGGCCGTACCGCATCGGCATCTCCCCTGATGTTGTGCTGGACAAGTCACAATACATCGATGCGGGGATGCTGGCGTACCGCCTGGAGTACATCCGCAAGTGGTCGCCCGAGGATTGGCACCTGGCCTTCCAGGGCAACCTGCATCTGCTGTCGAAAAGCGACTTCTTCCTGTTGGAGTGCGAGATGCTCAAGCTTCGAGATGGTCGGGAAAAGGCGTTGGTGCAAATTGATGCCCTGCTCGCTGCCGAAGGAGAGCGGATGAACGCCCAACGCGAACGCCGGCGTCGCGTCGTCAATCGCCCTGCTAACCGGCCACCCCGTGCGCCCGACCACAGCATGGCGTCCCCAGAGCCCGCCGCACCGCCGGAGCTTCCGCCCGAACCGCCGCACGACAACGCCATCTACCCACCCCCGGAACTCGCGGCATCAGCCGGCCGGCCACGACGCAGCAACGCTTCGCGCGGAGCCAATCGCCAGCGTGGCCGGCGTTTCACCCCACCGCAACGCCCCCCCGACGAACCGGCGAGCTAGCTGCGTTCGCCGCCCTCTCTGCCCAGCACGAGCTCAATCTCGTCCCGCGCGCCGGGGTCGGCTTCGGTTGCCATCGCTGCGTTCAGAGCTTCCCGGGCGACATCGCCTCCGACGATGCCCAAGGCCCAGGCCGCGTGTTGGCGTACCACCGCCGCTGGGTCGTGCAGCGCGCGCCTCAGCGCCGGCGCCACAGCCGGGTCACCGCTGTTGCCCAACGCAATGCAGGCGTTCCGCCGCATCCCCAACCAGCCGGCGCGCATGAGGGGTGTACCGGCGAACCGCTGACGAAACTCCGGCTCGGTCATCTCCAGCAGCTCAATTAAATCCAAACTGGACAGATCCCGGCGACCAAAATTGGCGTCCTCGGTGGCCCGCGCTTTCCGATTGACCGGACAAATTTCCTGGCAAATATCGCAGCCAAATACCAGGTTGCCCATTGCCGCCCTGAGTTCAATCGGGATTACGCCAGCGTGTTCGATGGTCAGAAAGCTGATGCAACGCCGGTTGTCCACCACATAAGGCGCAACAATGGCGTCGGTGGGGCAGGATGGTATGCACCGCGAGCATTGCCCACAAGTCTTCGCCAGGGGCCGGTCCGGAACCAGAGGCAGGTCGGTGATAATCTGACCCAACAACACCCATGACCCCAACGTTGGGGTCAGTATGTTGCCGTTCTTGCCGAACCATCCCAGGCCGGCGCGGGCCGCCGCCGCCCGATCCAGCATCGGGCCGTCATCAACGTACCAGCGGGCCGCAAACTCGTCGCCCAGCTCTGCCGCCAATTGCAACACCAGCCGACGCATCCGGCGCTTCATCACCCGGTGATAGTCCCGTCCCCGTGCGTAGCGCGCAACTTTGCCCCCGCCCTGGGTCATAGCATCGTCCTGATTGACGCTGTAGTAGTTCATCCCCAGACAGATGATCGACCGCGCGCCCGGCAGCAACGCTTCGGGATGAGTTCCGCGCCGCACTCGATCTTTGGTGAACCACGGCAACCCATCCATCAACCCGCCGTCGATGCGTTGCAGAGCCTCGTCGCGGTCGGCGGTGAAGTCGCCAGCGTCGGCCACCGCCACCAGGTCGAAGCCAACCTCCCGCGCCAAACGGTCAACCCGCTGGCGAACATCAGCGCCCCCCGCAACGCCGTCGCCCGCATCCATCAGAAGCCGCCCAACATCAGATATTTTCCCGTTGATAACGCCCGGTGTACCCCTGGCCGTCCGGTTGGGCCAGCGGGATAAAAACCAGCTGGGCGACCCGGGCGCGCTGCTGCAACCAAAAACCGTTTTGATGGTACACGTTCAGCAGGGCCTGGGAACGCCCCGAGTATCCGGCATCCCAAACGGCGGTATGAATCGCCACTCCGGAACGCAGCAGACTCGACCGAGGGCGAGCCAGCGCCATCAACCACCGCGGCAAGTTCACCACCTCGCTGAAGGTCATCAAGTACGGCCCTGGCGTGAGCAGTGTCCAGCCGTCGGCATCGAACTCTAACTCGCTGGATTGCAGCGCCCTTCGGTCGGCGTCCGAAATCCCAATGCTCCCCGCCAATCCTGTTTCAGGAAACCTGGCCACGGAACCTGCCGTTACGTCAAAGCCGTTGGGTTGAAGTTGCTGCTGCAGGTCAACGTAATCCGTCAACAGCGCAGGGTCGCCGTGCACCAATTGGCGAATGGCCGCGCGGTTCAGCACGCCGTAGGTTGGGCGGAGGTCGTCAGTCATTGTCGTCAGTCGTTGCGGTAGGCTGCAACAAATAGCCCGTCGCGCCGACCAGAATGGGACGCGACGGGCCACGGTGTCCGGTTGGTGCGACTAATCGTGCATGAAGTCCTGAATGTCTGCGGGCAGGGGCTCGAACTTGGGGATTTCAGTGATGACCGCCTGCGTGGTCAGCAACATACCGGCCACGGAGCCGGCGTTCTCCAGAGCAGCGCGCGTCACCTTGGCCGGGTCGATAATCCCACGCGCTATCAGGCCGGTATATTCACCGCGGTCGGCATCGAACCCGTAATCTCCCTCGCCGCTGCGGACGTTGGCTACGATCACCTCTCCCTTGAAACCCGCGTTTTCAGCAATTATGTTGAGTGGCGCTTCCAGGGCTTCTTTCACCAGGCGGATGCCCACGGCTATGTCGCCGGTGGCGCCCTCCAGCATGGAGTCCAGGGCATCCTGCGCCCTGAGCAGCGTAACGCCGCCGCCGGGGATGACACCTTCCTCTACGGCTGCGCGGGTGGAGGCCAAAGCGTCCTCGGCCCGACTCTTGCGTTCGTTCAGCTCCGGCTCGGTAGCCGCGCCGACTCGGATTACCGCCACTCCGCCCGCCAGATTCGCCAGCCGCTCCTGCAACTTTTCACGGTCGTAGTCCGACGTGGTGTCCTCAATCTGGACACGCAATTCAGCGACGCGACCCGCGATGTCGTCTTCGTGGCCGCGGCCCTCCACGATGGTGGTGTCGTCTTTGGTGGCCAGAACCCGGCGCGCCGAACCCAGATGCGCCAGTTCCACCGCGTCCAGCCGCATTCCGGTATCGCTGGCAATCACGGTGCCGCCGGTCATGATGGCCAGGTCTTCCAGCAGGGCCTTGCGCCGTTCGCCGAAGCCGGGCGCCTTGACTGCCAGGCTGCTCACCGTGCCCCGCAGCTTGTTTACCACCAGGGTTGCCAGAGCTTCACCGTCCACCTCTTCTGCAATGATGATCAGCGGACGCCGACCACCCTGGGCCACGGCTTCCAGCGTGGGCACCACGTCGGCGGCCGACGAGAGTTTCTGGTCGGTAAGCAAGAACAGGGGTTCTTCCAGCGCAGCTTCCATCCGGTCGGTGTCGGTGACAAAATGGGGCGACAGATAGCCCCGGTCCAACCGCATACCCTCTACCACTTCCAGTTCATCAATCAGACTGCGGCTTTCCTCGACCGTGATAATTCCCTCGCGGCCCACTTTGTCCATGGCATCGGCAATCAGCGTTGCGATGGCTTCCTCGTGGGCCGACAACGCCGCCACCCGAGCAACCTGTTCTCGACTATCAATCGCCACGGCCTGGGCGCTGATTTCGCTTTTCACCATGTTGACAGCCTGGTCAATCCCAACCTTCAACGCCAGCGGGTTCGCGCCGGCCGCCACATTCCGGAACCCATCGCGAATTATGGAACGGGCCAGCACCACCGAGGTGGTGGTACCGTCGCCAACCACGTCGTTGGTCTTGGAGGCCGCTTCCTTTACCACCTGCGCGCCCATGTTCTCGTAAGGGTCAGGCAATTCGATCTCTTTGGCGATGGTTACCCCGTCGCTGCATACCACGGGCAGAGTCCAGGTCCGCCCCAGGATAACGTTGCGTCCACTGGGCCCCAGCGTCAGGGCGACCACGGTTCCCAACTGGTCCACTCCACTCATCAACCTGCTTCGAGCGGTGTCGTCAAAAATTAGTTGCTTGTCCGGCATTGTGGAAATCCTCCGAATCTGGAGCTGGATATGCGTAAATGAAACAAACGGCCTACGAAATCCCGCATTGCCTGCCTGCTGGGAACGGGCGTTTGCAGCGTTCATTGTCCGGCAACAACGCCCAATTTGTCAACCTGACCCACGGCCTCATGCGTACCCACTTTGTCATTGCGAGCGTAGCGTGGCAATCCCGTCGCCGTAGCAACGGCGGTTCGTCGACGGGTGTTCAGCCTCATCGAGATTGCCACGTCGCTGTGCTCCTCACAATGACAGATTGATGCGGGTACGCGTGAGGACCCACGTTTCGGATCAAGCCTTTCGATTGTTCCCCTCCGTCATTGCAGTCCTGAACCGGACTCCAGTCCGTCAGCTACTATAAGGTGTTTCTGCAGGCCGGGGTTTTCTGGGATCCAGCCGGCCCTCCATGGACCGGGGCGCTGATCATCGGGAGACACACATCCCGGCGGCTACCCTCCGTAAATGGGCAACGCACCCCATCGTTTGACGCCATCTGCGCCGTCTACCCGCGCCAACAATTGACCCACCGTTGTTCCCGCCGGCGGTACGACGACGCTATCGGCAATCTGGGCCAACGGAACCAGGACGAATGCCCGTTCGCTCATTCGCGCGTGCGGGATTTGCAAATCGGGCGATTCCAAGCTCACAATCTCCTCGCCGTACAGCAGAATATCCACGTCGATCACGCGCGGGCCCCACCGGTAGGTTGCAGTGCGACCAACCTGCAATTCAACCCGCTGGCAAACCGCCAACAGTTGCCGCGGCTCCAGAGTGGTACGGACGCCGGCCGCCAGATTGAGGAATGCCGGTTGCTCGGTAACGCCCCACGGCTCCGTTTCGTAAACCGACGAGCAGACTGCGAGCTCCACGCCAGCTGCGCCATCCAGCAGCCGCAGCGCTTCGGCTAACGCGGCCGTTCGGTCGCCCAGGTTGCTGCCCAATCCCAGGTAGGCAACTACCGACTCGGCCATCCCATCGGCCTCCAGCCACGCACAATGGCATCGGTCATCCGCGCCACCCGCACCATCTGTTTCACATCATGCACCCGCACGATGTCGGCGCCGCCGGCAATGCTCATCGACACCGCTGCCGCCGTCCCCTCCAACCGTTCTTGCTCCGGCAAGTTCAATATGCGGCCAATGGTAGATTTGCGAGATATTCCCACCAGCATGGGAAAGCCGGCAGTTTTCAGTTCTGGCAACCTGCGCAACAGTTCCAGATTGTGGTCGGCGGTTTTGCCGAATCCGATACCGGGATCGATTATTATGTTATCTGCCCGCACCCCCGCCGACCGGGCTATCGACGTGCTGCGCGCGATGCCGGCAATAATGTCAGGAAGCAGGTCGCCATAACTGGCCTCGTGCTGGTTATGCATCAAAATCACCGGCGCCCCGGCGTCTGCTGCTACCCCCGCCATCCGCTCGTCAGACCGCAATCCCCATACGTCGTTGATGACGGACGCCCCGGCTTGCAAAGCTCGCTCGGCCACCGCCGCTTTGTACGTGTCCACGCTGACCGGAACATCGACTGCACCGCAGACCGCCGCCAGCCCGGGCAGCAACCGACGCAGCTCGTCATCGGCGGACACCGGAGCGCCGCCCGGCCGCGTGGACTCGGCGCCAATGTCAATGATGTCGGCGCCTTCCGCCTCCATCTCTTGTGCCAACGCAACCGCTGCCGGCACATCACCTCGCAGACCGTCCCCGGAGAACGAATCGGGCGTCAGGTTGATGATTCCCATCACGTAGGTGCGCTGTCCCCAATGCCACGTCACGCCCTTCACCACCGTAGGGCAAGGGGTGGCAGCATAGTTGTCGTTATGTGAATCGGTAACCTTCACGATGCCTTCGTCTCACAATGCCTTCGTCGGCGCGCCCGATAGCGGGTTGGCCGGGCCACCCATTATATCTACTGCGAACTGGTTGGGTATGATGTGCTTCCGTTCGTAGCTCACGAGTACCCACTTTAATCTGTCATTGCGAGGAGCATAGCGACGTGGCAATCTCGATGAGGTTGAACACACGTCGGCGAACCGCCGTTGCTACGGCGACGAGATTGCCACGCTACGCTCGCAATGACAAAGCGGGTACGCATGAGCCGTTCGTAGAAGTTGCCCGCAGGCTGGGCGTTTGATAGCATTGCCTCTGGAGGTTGCTTTGTCCACCAGCAATGACCAAATCACCGATCAAAACCTCGGCGACCTGCTCCGGCTCGGTGAGCAGGCCAAACTTGGCGGCGGCCAGCGGCGCATCGACCAGCAGCACCAGCGCGGCAAGCTAACCGCCCGCGAGCGTCTGGCCCTGCTGATGGACGAAGGTTCGTTCCAGGAAATCGACCGTTTCGTAACGCACCGCACTACCGACTTCGGCCTGGCAGACCGCACCGTGCTCGGGGACGCCGTGGTTACCGGTTACGGCAACATCGACGGACGGCAGGTTTTCGCCTACTCGCAGGACTTTACTGTTTTCGGCGGCTCACTGTCCGAGGTGGTGGGACAAAAAATCTGCAAGGTCATGGATCTGGCGGCCAAAACCGGCTGCCCCATGATCGGCATTTGCGACTCCGGCGGGGCGCGCATCCAGGAAGGGGCATTGAGCCTGGCGGCCTACGGCGACATTTTCCTGCGCAACACGATGTATTCTGGAGTGGTTCCGCAAATCTCGGTGATTATGGGACCCGCCGCCGGCGGTGCGGTATACTCGCCCGCCATCACCGATTTTGTCTTCATGGTGCGCGGCACGGGCCAAATGTACATCACCGGCCCCGACGTGGTGCGCGCGGTAACCGGGGAAGACGTTACCCACGAACAACTGGGCGGCGCCGATGCCCACGGTTCCCGCAGCGGCGTGGCCCATTTCGTGCACGACTCTGAAGAGGACTGCCTCGCGGAAGTGCGCCGGCTGGTCAGCTTCCTCCCCCTCAACAACCTGGATGATGCGCCGGTTTACCGCACCGCCGACTCTGCGTCGCGCACCGATGATGGCCTGCGTGCCATTGTCCCTCCCGAACCCAACCGCCCCTACGATGTGCGGGAAATCATCTACCGTCTGGTCGACGACGAAGAATTTATGGAAGTGCAACTGGCCTACGCCGCCAACGTTGTGGTGGGTTTTGGCCGGATGGCTGGCCGCACCGTGGGTTTGGTGGGCAACCAGCCGGCATTCCTGGCCGGTGTGCTGGACATCAACGCCTCGGCCAAGGCATCCCGCTTCGTGCGGTTCTGCGACTGTTTCAACGTGCCGCTGGTAACGCTGGTGGACGTGCCGGGGTTCATGCCCGGCACCGACCAGGAATACGGCGGCATCATTCGCCACGGCGCCAAGCTCATCTACGCCTACGCCGAAGCCACGGTGCCCAAGGTGGCAGTCATCACCCGCAAAGCCTACGGCGGAGCCTACATCGTGATGAGCAGCAAGCACCTGCGCTCGGACATCAACCTGGCCTGGCCCGCCGCCGAAATCGCCGTGATGGGCCCAGATGGGGCGGTCAACATCATCTATCGCGAAGAAATCTCCGGAGCTGACAACCCCGACGACCGCCGCGCCGAATTGATCGCCGACTACCAGGCCAGGTTCACCAACCCCTACGTGGCGGCCAACCGCGGCTATCTCGACGACGTGATTGACCCGGCGGAAACTCGCCCGGTTATCATCAGCGCCCTGGAAATGTTGCAGAACAAACGCGACACCCTGCCCGCCAAAAAACACGGCAACATCCCGCTGTGAGCCTGCCTTAAATCTTCAAGCCTGCCTTAAATCCGCGCCGGCCAATCATCGTCGAAGCCAGCCTCACCAACCGCTGGATCATGCCAGGGAGTAGATAGCCATGCAGTTCGGAGTTTTTTATCAAATGCCCTGCGCGGAAGACCAGACTCCGGCTGCCCGGTTCGCCGACGTTTTGTCGCAGGTGCAACTCGCCGACGTACTTGGCTACGATATGGCCTGGCTGGCCGAACTGCACTTTGCCCGGCGCTTCTCCGTAATGCCGGCTCCGCTGATGATCGCATCGGCCCTGTCGCAAACCACCAGCAGAATCATGCTGGGCACCGCGGTAAACCTGCTGCCCCTGCACCATCCGCTGCGCATCGCCGAAGAGGTAGCGACATTGGATGTGTTATCCGGCGGGCGAGCCGTTTTCGGCATTGGGCGCGGTTCCAATCCCAACCACTACCGCGGCTACGGCATCCCCATTGAGGAGCGCAACGACCGGTTCGTGGAAGGATTGGAAATGACGCTCCGAGCCTGGACCGACGAACAGCTGGATTACCACGGCCGGTTCTATCAGGCGGAGGGTGTACGTCTTGAACCCCGGCCCATCCAGCAGCCGTACCCGCCGGTTTACATCGCCTCCAACGGCGCCGACACCTTCCCGCTGGTGGGTAGCCTCGGCCACAACATCCTGGTAACCCCAATGATTGTGACGGTAGAGGGCGTCGGCAACGGCCTGGCCGTCTACCGGGAAACCCTCGCCGAACACGGCCACGACCCGTCCGCCGTCAAGGTGGTGGTCAACGTGCCGGTTCACGTCGGCGAAACGCCGGAATCAGCCAAAGCCAACTTTGCGCCGACCATCAACAACTACCTGGGCACCCTGCGCAGTATGCAGAATAACTCCCGGGGTTCGTCCCGCGCCAGCCAGCTGACTTACGATGACATCTACGGCGAATTGGGCGCCATCGGCACGCCGCAGCAGGTCATCGAACGGCTGGAATGGTTCCACGAGCGCTACAACGCCCAGGAGTTCATGTGCTGGTTCAACATCGGCGGCATCCTTACAACCGAGGAAGTGGCTCGGTCAATGCAACTGTTTGCCGAAGAGGTGATGCCCCATTTCCGCAACAGCGCGTCGTAGCGGCCCGCGCCAGTCTGACCAGGTTCCGCCCCGCCAGCTCGTGCCCAGTGCATCCCGATGACCGCCCGGCAAGAGTCCGGCTCACTTTTCGAGCACGATCGGCTGGCCCACGCCCTGCACACCGCGCCGTTGGCGGAGCGGATGCGCCCCGCCTCCTTCGATGAGTTTGTCGGGCAGCAGCACATCCTCGGCGAAGATCGGGTGTTGCGGCGCGCCATTTCCGCCGACCGCGTGCCGTCCATCCTGTTATGGGGGCCGCCCGGCTCCGGCAAAACGACGCTGGCCAGGCTGATTGCCACCGTCACGCGCGCCCATTTCGAACCCGTCAGCGCGGTGTCTTCCGGCGTTGCCGACCTGCGCCGGTCGGTGGCGGACGCGCGTGAACGCAGCGCGTTGTATCAGCAGCCCACCATCCTGTTCGTAGATGAAATCCACCGTTTCAACAAGGCCCAGCAGGACGTGATACTGCCCCACGTCGAAGACGGCACCATCACCTTCATCGGCGCAACCACCGAGAACCCGTCCTTCGAGGTCAACGCGCCGCTGCTCTCCCGGTGCCGGGTGTTCACCCTACACGCGCTGGAAGCAGAGCAGGTTGCCGACATTATCCGACGGGCGCTGTCCGACGACCGGCGCGGCGTTGGCTCGCTGTTGCCGTCGCTCGGTGAGGATGCGCTGGCTCATCTGGTCAACATCGCCAACGGCGACGCCCGTGTTGCTCTGAACGCTCTGGAGATGGCCACCCTCGCCACCGAACCCGACGCCAACGGCCAGCACGTCATCAGCATGGAAACCATCTCCGATGCCTTGCAACGCCGGACGCCACAATACGACAAGGCCGGCGACAGCCACTACGACACCGTCTCGGCCTTCATTAAGTCGGTGCGTGGTTCGTCGCCCGACGGCGCGTTGTACTGGCTGGCCCGGATGCTGGAGGCCGGCGAAGACCCCCTGTTCATCGCACGCCGGTTGGTAATCCTGGCCGCCGAGGACATCGGCCTCGCCAACCCCGGAGCGTTGCCCGTGGCCGTGGCCGCCCAGCAGGCGGTGCATTTCATCGGACTGCCGGAGGGTCGCATCCCCCTCGCTGAAGCCACGGTGTATCTTGCCACCTCCCCGAAGAGCAACGCCGCCTACCTGGCCCTGGAACGGGCAATTGAAGATGTTCGCAAGTTGCCCCATGAGCCGGTGCCCCTGCATCTCCGCAACGCCGTTACCGGCCTGATGCGAGGCATCGGTTACGGAGCTGGCTACAAGTACAGCCACGACTACGAAGGCCACTTTGAAGCCCAGCAATACCTGCCCGACAACTTGTCAGACCGACGCTATTACGAACCGTCCGACCAGGGCTCGGAGGCCGCAATCGCCGAACGCCTGCGCCGCTGGTGGGGCCAACCGTAGCATTCCTGACGGGAGCACTCCTGACGGGCCAACCGAGTTCAGGGGGACGTGTACACCTGAATCAGCTGGGTTACATTCAGGTTGGGCATGAATCTGCGGGCAATTACCGCCCTGACTTGCCACCCGACGAAGCTATGTTGCGCCAGCACCGACGGCATCAACCGCTCCGGCACCCTCAACTTGAACGCCCATTCGGTGGGTTCTCCGCCCACCAGCGTTGCCGGCCGCTGTAGTACCTCCCGGTCCTCGATGACTCGGGCCTGCTTGTTCCCGCTTCGCTCCCAGCGCATCAGTTCCACGCGCAGCTCCGTGGCTCCAAAAGAGGACTGCGGTTGAACCGACAGCGAGCCGGCCACGATACCGCCGTTGGATACCAACCCGGTTTCCAGTGCCAGCGCCATTCGGACGTGTCGATGCTGGCGGGCGGCGCTGGGGTGCGCCGGCAATTCTTCACCCCCCACCGCAGCGGCGCTGGGATGAGCGAACACCACCAGCTCCTGGGCGCACTGCCCGGCCCGCACCTGGGTCAGGTCGGCCAGCAACCCGTCGCCGCCCGGCATCCAGTCGGCCCGGGTTTCGACATACGCCGAGAGTTCCCACGTGATGTGCGCGTGTTTGCATTTCACGGTCGGGGGCGCCGCCGGCGGCAACCGCAACTGCACCGGATACCGGTACTCAATCCCCGGCTCCATCGACACGTTCTCCGCAAACGCATAATTGACGCTCTTCGGCCCCGGCGGCAGGGGCAGCGCCCGCCTCCGCGACTGCATCATCTGTGGAAAAGCATCCCGAGCGGAATCGACGCGCAACAATTCCGTCTGCGCCAGGCGTGCCCACCCGGTGGTTACCTGCAACGGGCGGCGGGGTATTACGATTACCTCGGCTTCCACCGCATAACCGGCGTACAACGCTCGGCTGACGACTTCAACCGTTACATCTGCCCCGGGATTAGCTGAACGCCGAAACATTTTGTGTGCTGTGCGACCCCGCCGCCGGCCACAACGTTGCCAGCGACCTTATACACAAGGACGTATGCAGAAGGACGTCAGATACAGAAGGCAGTCAGGCCGCTTGTATGGCGGCAATCGCCTCGTCTGCCGTAACGATGTCTGCTTGCCGGTTCAGTATCCGGCCAATCAGAAAGTCGTGCACCTCCGGGTCGCTATCGGCGCAACAATCGGCCACGATGTACAGCCGGTAATCCCGGTCCGATGCGTACCTGGTGGTGGAAAGCACGACACCGCTGGTGGCATACCCCAACAAGATGATGGTATCAATGTTGTTGCCGGTGAGCGCGACATCCAGCCCGGTGCCAAACAACGCGTTGACCCGATGCTTGCCGACCACCACTTCGCCGTCGCGCGGGCGCACCTCGGGATGGATTACCTCCAACGGGTCAAAAACGGCCGGTTGACCCGATGCCTTCCGTGCACTGAACGTCTTGTTGCGCTCGTTGATCTCCGGATAACCGGGCCGAAACACCGTCGCGCAGTAGCACACCATCAACCCGGCGGCGCGGGCGGCGGCCTGCAATCCCACCGTGCGTCGCACCACCCCCCGCTCGACGGCATGGGGCAATGTACCCATCGCGTCAGCGTAAAAATCCGCGATCAACAACGCGGTTGTTCTCCGGTCGATGCTGAAATCAGCCATAACCATCCTCAATGCTGGCGTCTACGGATGCTCGCCCGACGATTGGCGGTAAGCGGCGTTACAACGCCGTTGCCAGCCGCCGGACGGTTCCGTTCACGCGCGACAATGCCTCATCAACATCTGTTGACGTGATGTGCCGATGTGTGACCATCCGCAAGGCCTGGTCCCGGCTGTGACTCACCAGCACCCCATCCTCCCGCAGCGCGGCGATGACCTCTCTAGCGTCTCCCACCTGGTCCCGGTCCACCTCGAAGATAACGATGTTGGTCTGTATGCCGTCTTGATCAACCGTCAGGCCGTCGATATTGGCCAGGCCCGCCGCCAGCCGTCGGGCGTTGGCGTGGTCATCGGCCAGGCGTTCGACCATCGAGTCCAGCGCCACCAGGCCCGCCGCCGCCAGCACTCCCGCCTGACGCATCCCACCGCCGACCATCTTGCGCCACTTGCGCGCTTTGCCAATGAACTCCTCGGAGCCGCACAGCACCGAGCCCACCGGGCAGGACAATGCCTTGGAAAGGCAGAAACTCACGTCGTCAACATCCCGCGTCAGCTCGGCGGCCGGCACCTCCAGGGCAACCGCGGCGTTGAAGATTCGGGCCCCGTCCAGGTGCACGGCTGCGCCGGCGGCGTGGGCCACCTCCACCACTTCCCTGGTATCTTGCGGCGTCATGACTCCGCCGCTGCACCGGTTGTGCGTATTTTCCAGACAAACCAGCGTCGTCGCCGGCACATGGATGTTGGAACTGTCCCGAATGGCGGCAGCCACGTCGCTGGCGGCAATGCGACCGTTGGCATCGTTGGGCACCAGCCGGATTTGCGCGCCCGCCAATGCGGTCGGCCCGGCGGATTCGTTCCAGAACATATGGGCTTCCTGACCCATAATCATCTCGTCGCCGCGGCTGCACCACGCCAGGGCGGCAATCAGGTTACTCATGGTGCCGCTGGCGGTAAGCAAACCCGCTTCCTGACCCATCAACGCGGCGGCCCGCTCCTGCAAGGCGTTTATCGTCGGGTCTTCGCCAAACACATCGTCGCCAACTTCAGCGGCGCCCATCGCGCGGCGCATCTCGTCGGTGGGTTGGGTAACGGTATCGCTACGCAGGTCAATCAGTGCCATAGTGCCTCCGGGAGGGCGTGGGCCGCATGATGGCGGCGGTTTCGTGCCATTCTAGCATCAACCGTGCGCTGGCTCTACCGCAGCCTGAATAGCGCCGAGGGCATCAACCCTGCGAAACCGGCGTCTCGCCAAACCTGCTATCATTATCCCCGCACGTTCGGTAGCAGCGCACCCACTCGGCGCACCCACTCGGAGGAATCAAATATGCGACAAAGTGCGGTCAGTTTCATTGCCAAAGGCATGACCTTCGAGGGCATCATCGCCCTTCCGGATGGTGAGGGCCCGTTCCCCGGCGTAGTCATGTGCCATCCTCACCCGCTCAACGGCGGCAACATGGACAACAATGTGGTGGTCGCCGTTACGTTTGGTCTCGCCGACGCTGGCATTGCCTCCCTGCGTTTCAACTTTCGCGGAGTTGGCAACAGCCAGGGCGAACATTCCAAAGGTGAGAAGGAATACGAGGAAACCCTGGTTGCCATGGACTTCCTCGGCGCCCTGCCCGACGTGAACGACGAACGCATCGGACTGGGCGGCTATTCTTTTAGCACGCGCGTCATCTGCGCCCACAAGCAGTTGTACAAAAAGCCCCGGGCCATTGCCCTGGTTGCCCCATCCCTGGAGGCCATCACGGACAGCCCGCTGCAGTCCGACAAGACCCCGCGCATGATTATCACCGGCGACCGCGACCGCCTGGCGAACTCCGACGGCGTTGATGAGCAGCTGGCCGGATTCAACCCGCCCGCCGACTACCATCTCATTCCCGGCGCAGACCACTTCTGGGTGGGACAGGAGGGCGAAATGGCCTCCTGCGTGGTGCAGTTCTTCCGCGACCATCTGCTCTAACCCGGCCCCAATGTCCAAACCCACCCACCGGCGCCGGCCCATCTATTTGGACTGGAACCTCCTGCAGCTGGCGGCCCTGGTGCTGGCGACCGACCAGCTGACCAAGTTCGTCGTCCGGCAGACCTTGGACTGGCGTCATTCGTGGCCCTACTCGGGTGTTTTTCGGTTCACCCACGTCCACAACACCGGCAGCGCCTTCGGACTCTTCCAAGACCAAAATCTGGTGCTGCTGATCGTTTCCGTCATCGGCATCGTGGTGCTCGGATTCATCTACGGCAGCCAGGCGCAACCCGGCCGAATCATGCGCGCCAGCATCGCCCTGATGCTGGGCGGAGCCGCCGGGAACCTGCTGGACCGTCTGCTCTTGGGCCACGTTACCGACTTCATCGACATCGGCCCCTGGCCCGTATTCAACCTCGCCGATTCGTCCATCGTTACGGGCCTCATCTTGATGGGATGGCTGTTGCTCCGCCGCGACGGCGACCGCGACACAGCCTTCGCTGAACCGTCCGACTCCCGCGCTGCCTTGGCGGCCTGCCCGGTGTGCGACGGCCTGATGATTCACCTGCCCAATGGCGCGCGGTGCGCCGACTGCGGGGTTCGCGAACGCATCCTGTCGGCCAGAGAGCTACCACTGTGACCATCGCCACCAACATCGGGCGGCACGAACTGGTGGTCGCCAATCCGTCGCCGCCGCGCCTCGATGCCTGGCTGGCCGACCGCCGCGAGTTGGCTGATACCGGCCTCTCCCGCAACCGCCTGCACGCCCTCACCCGCGCCGGAAACGTAACCATCAATGGCGAACCCGGCCGGCCCGCCCAGCGAGTGCGAGCCGGCGATGTGATTATAGTTACCGTTCCGCCGGCGCAAACGGCAGCCAACCTGGAACCCCAGGACATCCCCATCACCATCGTCTACGAAGACTCCGACATCGCCGTGGTCGACAAGCCCCCCGGGTTGGCAGTCCATCCCGGCCCCGGCCATCCGGATGGCACGCTGGTAAACGCCCTGCTCGCCCGCTGCCCCGACATTCGCGGCGTGGGCGGCGAAATCCGCCCAGGCATCGTCCATCGCCTGGACCTTGCCACCTCCGGGCTGCTGGTTGTCGCCAAGAATCAGCTGGCCCATCAACACCTCACCGAACAGCTGAAAAACCGGACGGTGTCAAAGCAATACCAGGCGGTGGCAGTCGGCATCGTTACGCCGGAAGCCGACACTATCGACGCCCCAATCGGACGCCATCCGTACCATCGCCAGCGCATGGCCGTCGTTGAGGATGGCCGCGCTGCCCGCACTCACTATCAAACGGAGGCAACGGTAGCGGGTCACACCTTGCTTTCCCTGTCGCTGGAAACCGGGCGCACTCACCAAATCCGCGTGCATCTCGCCCATCGGCGTTTCCCCGTCTTGGGCGATGCAGTCTATGGGCGCGCCAGCGAAATGCTGGATCGCCAGTTCCTCCACGCCGCACACCTTGGCTTGCATCATCCCGCCACGGGACAATGGATGGAGTTCAACGCACCCTTGCCCCTGGAGCTGGCGCTAGCCTGGGACAGATTGCGAAATATTCCGGCACGGTCTGCCTGAGCAGCGCCAAATAGTACGTAGCACGATATAATTTAGCCTGCAAACCGCACTGACGTTACGAATCCACCAGATTAGGTAATCGCACCATGACCACCAATCCCAACCCGGGCGCCGCTGATGCCCCGGCCGATTTCATCCGTAGCATTATCACGGAAGACCTTGCCCAGGGCGCCTATGACGGCCGGGTCATCACGCGCTTCCCACCCGAGCCCAACGGTTATTTGCACATCGGACACGCCAAGTCAATCTGTCTCAACTTCGGCGTTGGGGAGCAGTTCGCCGGCGCCCGCTGCCATATGCGGTTCGACGATACCAACCCAACCCGCGAGGACATCGAATACGTCGAGTCCATCCTGGCGGATGTCCACTGGCTTGGTTTCGACTGGGGGCGCCATCTGTATTACGCATCCGACTACTTCGAGCAGCTGTATCAATTCGCCGAGCAGCTGATCCTGGATGGGAACGCCTACGTCGACAGCCTGACGGCGGAAGAAATCCGGGAACTTCGCGGCAGCCTCACCGAGCACGGGCGTGCCAGTCCCCACCGCAACCGCAGCGTCGAAGCGAATCTGGACCTGTTCCGGAGAATGCGGGCCGGCGAGTTTCCCGACGGCGCCCACGTCCTGCGCGCTCGCATCGACATGGACTCGCCCAACCTGAATATGCGCGACCCGGTGCTCTACCGCATCCGCCACGCCGAGCACCACCGCACCGGCAACGCCTGGTGCATTTACCCAATGTACGACTACGCCCATTCGCTGTCCGATTCCATTGAGGGCATCACCCATTCCCTATGTACTCTGGAGTTTGAAGACCACCGCCCTCTGTACGACTGGTGCCAGGAAGTGTTGGGCGTGTACCGCAGCCGACAGATCGAATTCGCCCGGCTTAATCTGACCCATACCGTCATGAGCAAGCGTATGCTGCGCCGACTGGTCGAAGAATCCCACGTCTCAGGGTGGGACGACCCCCGGATGCCCACCATCAGCGCCCTGCGTCGCCGTGGTTTCACCCCCGAATCAATCCGCGACATGTGCGAACGGGTCGGGGTGGCCCGACGCAACACCGTAACCGAGCTGGCGTTGCTGGAGCATTGCCTGCGGGAAGACTTGAACCGCCGCGCGCCCCGGCGCATGGCTGTGCTCAACCCGCTAAAATTGGTTATCATCAACTACCCGGAAGACCGGAGCGAATATTTCGAGGCAATCAACAACCCCGAAGACGCCGACATGGGCGCCCGCAACGTGCCGTTCAGTCGCGAACTGTACATTGAGCGGGAAGATTTCATGGAGGACCCGCCGCGCCGTTTCTACCGCCTGGCGCCCGGCCGGGAGGTAAGACTCCGTTACGCCTGCCTGGTGACCTGCACCGCCGTGGTCAAGGATGCCGACGGCAACGTTGTGGAGGTACACTGCACCTACGACCCGGACAGTCGCGGCGGCAACGCACCCGACGGTCGTCGCGTCCAGGGCACTATCCACTGGGTTTCCGCGGCCCACGCCACGCCGCTGGAAGTGCGCCTGTACGACAACCTTTTCACCGACCCCGCTCCGGCTACCGCCGCCGCGGAATCGGAGCGCGATTTCACCGACCTGATCAGTCCGGATTCTCTGGAAGTCATCACCGCGCTGGCCGAACCGGCGCTGGCCGACGCCAACCCCGGCGACCGCTACCAGTTCGAGCGTTTGGGGTACTTCTGCGCCGACAGCGTTGACTCCCAACCGGGAGCGCCGGTATTCAACCGCACCGTCACCCTGCGCGACAGCTGGGCACGGATCAATCGTCAGCAAGGATAGCAGCGAAAATGCGCTACGCTCAGCACACGATTCGGTTGGATAGAAATCTACGTGTGCGAGCGGTAATCCCGTGTATCCAGGCAAGCGTCGTAGAATTCCCGGTCCATCCTGAACCAATCAGTCTTATTGATTCCTCGAGCTGCCGAAGCAGTCGGACTAACCGGGAATGCCGACACAATCTTCAACCAACGGTCCTCAGAACGGGCAATCTCCCGGATTTCTTCCGCTACTTCAGCCAAGTCTTGGTCCTGGCTGAAAATCACGGCGACATCAAGCTGGTCCAAGCGTGCCATTCTAACCACGTCCAAGCCAATTCTGATGTCAGTGCCTTTTTCCTGTCGCGCGATTACGTTTTCCTGATTCGTGCCGTCGGTCAGGGTTACGTTTTCAATTTGATAGCGCAACTGTCGGGATGTCACCGTTATACCAACACGACGCATACCGAGAAAGCACCGCTGCCAATACCTATACCGCGTTGGGTCTCTACCGGCATCAGGTAGGCCAGTGTAGAACCTCACACCGTGGTTCACCCACCCGCTCGCTAGGCATATTGCGTCACTGAGCTTTTGGGGTCGTAGTTCGGATGGTCATAGCCAAACGCCGCCTTTGCGTGATAGAACAGGTTTTGACCGTCAAAGAACGAGACGGCGCGTTTGACCGGAGGCTCAATCATTGCTATCAGATCAAAAATAACCCCTTCGGGCCAGCCCTAGTGGGCGGGAAATCCTCCGGGGAGTAATTGCGATGTATTATAATCAACGGCGATGCCAGTGTCAATGAACCCGCGCGCCGGCAATTGTATTAGGCCCGGCCCGCCGCTAACTGGCCGGGAACCGCACTTTTTTGAGGAGGCCAACTACCTTGCCTGATCCCGTTCGCGTCCGCTATGCTCCCAGCCCCACCGGCGACCCGCATATCGGCAACATCCGCACTGCCATGTTCAACTGGCTGTTCGCGCGTCGCAACGGCGGGCGTTTCATCGTTCGGGTGGAAGATACCGACCAGAACCGCATCACCGAAGGCGCGGTGGACAACATCCTGAACGGGCTGGATTGGCTGGAGATAGACTGGGATGAAGGCCCACGCGTCGGCGGGGATTTTGGGCCTTACTTCCAGTCCCAACGCCTGGATCGTTACGCCGCCGCCGCCGAACAACTCGTTGCTGCCGGCAACGCTTACCGTTGCTACTGCTCCCCCGAGCGCGTCGCCGACCTGCGCAAGGAGCAGGCCCGCAACAAGGTGCGACAGGGCTATGACAGCCACTGCCGATATTTGTCGGACTCTGAGCGCGCCGCCAACGAAGCCGCCGGGATGTCCTACGTGCTGCGTTTCGCCATGCCGCAGTCGGGCAATACGTCGGTGGACGACGCCATCCGTGGCCACGTGGAATGGCAGAACGAGCTGACCGACGACTTTGTGCTGGTTAAATCCGACGGGTTCCCCACCTACCACATGGCGGTTGTGGTGGACGACCACGCCATGCAAATCAGCCACGTGCTGCGCGCCGAGGAATGGCTGCCCAGCACCCCCCGCCACGTGCAACTCTACCGCGCTTTGGAATTGCCGATGCCGCGTTTCGGCCACCTGCCCATGATCCTCGGCTCCGACCGAGCCAAACTTTCCAAGCGCCACGGGGCCACCTCTGTGATGGAGTACCGCGATGCCGGGTACACGCCGGAAGCGCTGGTCAACTTCATGGCGCTCCTCGGTTGGTCTTTGGACGGCGAAACCGAAGTGATGCCGGTGGACACCATTCGCGAGCATTTCACCCTGGAACGGGTGGGCAAACCCGCCGCCATTTTTGATCTGGACAAGCTCCAGTGGATGAACGGCGTGTACATTCGCCAGCTGGAGGCCGGCGACCTGGCCGCCCGCGTACTGCCGTTCCTCCAGCGCGACCTCCCCGACCACCTGCTGCCCATCGATCAGAGTTACCTGCTCCGCCTCGTTCCACTGATCCAGGAGCGGCTCAAAACCCTTTCCGATGCCCCGGATATGCTGTCCTACTTTTTCGAGGAAACTCCGGCATACGACACTGCCATGCTGATTCAGCGCAACATGGATTCCCCCGGTACGTTGGCCGCAGTCCGCCGCGCTGCCGGCGATTTGGCCGATGTCGATCCGTCCCGATTTACCACTGAACACCTGGAAGAGATGCTGCGCGCCACGGGCACCGACCTGGGGCTCAACGGGCGTCAGTTCCTGGGCGCCTTGCGGGTCGCCATGTCGGGGCGCAACGCCACTCCCCCGCTGTTCGATATGTTGGCAGCATTGGGTCGGGAGCGCGTGCTCCACCGACTGTCGGTCGCCGACGAGAAACTGTCCGGCGGTTGATTATTCGGCTGATAGTCCGGTGGTTACCCTGAGCCGGGCCGGTGGTCTGCGTCGCCGGCAGTCAATGGCTGCCCGCAGTGAGGACAGAAGCTTCCGGTGTTCCGCTGCCCGCCGGCCACTCCATCATTCACATCCGCCTCCAGCAGTCCGGCGCTCAGTATCCCCGCCGGCGGGGCGAACAATCCGATGCCCAGTACCGCGATAACCGCGGCCAGCAGCCGGCCCATTGTCGTCACCGGCACCGTATCGCCGTAGCCCACCGTTGTCAGCGTTACGACACTCCACCACATCGCTGCCGGAATGCTGTTGAACTTGTCCGGCTGCGCGTTTGACTCGGCAAAGAACATCAGCGAGGCCGCGATGACCAGCACGAAGATGAGGCCCGCCACCGTGGTTAGCAACTGACTTCCCTTCTGCCGCATCGCCATTCCCAATCTGCGCCCACCCGGAAAATACCGCGCCAGCTTGGCAGAGCGGGTAATCAGCCGAACCGCCAGCAGGAACGACAGGCTCACGCTGTCACCCGCCACCAGCAAGACAACCACCGCCGCCGCCGACGGTATCAGCGCGAGCGCGTCGATCAACGCGCTGGGCGAACGTGCATACCGCCAGCGTTGCCCCCAGTCACCCACCCCAGGGTTCGCCTCCGGCGCCGTCCAGAATCTCAGGGCGTATTCTGCCAGGAACACTGCAATCGTGCAAAATTCGATGACGTGGAACCAGAATACGTAATCGTGCTTCAGGCTGGGCACCGTCCACAGGATCAACGACGCCGAATTGATCAGGATGACTCCAACCAACAGCGCCTCAACCAGGTAAGCAATCCGGGGCGAGCTGCCATCCCGGTCCTGGTGCCGTGTGCTCCCGGGCGGTTCCAGCGCGGAGTAAATCCGCCAACGCAGCAGAGCAGCGGTGTGGTGGTCGCTCCCTCCGGCTGAGCGCATATCAGAGCCTGAGCCCACCAGGGACTGACCGGTATTTGCGTTCCGGACTGGCCGGCGATGCTTGCGCCGGGCGCGCTCCCATGGGCAGCATTGCCATCCCCCTTGCAATCGCGCTTTTACCGGTTCGCAATTGGTGCAAACGTGTTAATTTTGTAGCATTCCAAAAAAATAACAAATTTGGACGTTTTTTATATTGACACCAAAAGGCACCCGTGGAGTAGATTAGTTGGCGATGCCTATAGATTATACAAACGTCATTTCCGAGTTCGGCTGCGCTGGATAGGGAAACGCCACCACTCAATGTAAGTGGGCATGAATCATACAAATTTGGCGGTTGTGGTCGCTAGTGGCCGAACACCGGATTCTAACGATTAATCAAGGAGAGTTACGATGCTTGCTAACGGTGCCATCGTTCTAAGTGACGGCGTGTTCAAAGTCGACGGAGGAGCAATTTTCGGACAGATTCCCAAGATGATGTGGGAAAACGCTGTTACCACCGACCGCAAAAATCGCATCACAATGGGCCTCAACTGCCTGTTGTTGCAATGCGATGGCAAAAACGTCCTGATTGACACCGGCGTCGGACCCAAAGACCACTTCCGCGATAAGGAAATGTACGGCCTCGTCCCCAGCCGCCTCATGCGCAGCCTCAAAGGCGCTGGATTCGGCCCTCGTGACATTGATGCCGTCGTGCTCTCCCACCTGCATTTCACCCATGCCGGTGGCGCTACCCGCATGGATCGCGTCGGCGACATGGTCCCTTCCTTCCCCAACGCCACCTACTACGTCCAGCGTGCCAGTTGGGAAGACGCGCAAAATCCCTCCGCACGACACGCCGACGTTTACCGAGCAGCAGACTTTGCCCCCATCGGCGAGCGGGGCCGACTGGAATTGCTGGATGGCGATACCGAACTGTTCGCCGGATTAAACCTGCTGGTTACCGACGGCCACTGCCCCGGACATCAGATGGTTGTGTTCAGCCACGGCGGCGAACGGATCGTCTACCTCGGCGACCTGGTGCCGACACCGCATCATCTGGGTCTCACCGTTATTTCGTCCTACGACTACGAACCGGAATCAACTCTTACCCAGAAGCAGGACGTCTTCAACGAGGCGGAGCGGCAGGGTTGGCTGTTGGTATTTCCCCACGGCCACGAGACCAGAGCCGGCTACCTGGAACGCCGCCAGGACATGAGCTATTTGAGACCGGTGGAGTTTTAAACCGCTTTCCTTTTGCCGTCATCGGCGCACAGTTTGCCGTCACAGGCGCACAGTGTGTGCCTACAGCAGCTCAGCGGTCATTACACCATTTTCTATGCCGGTCAATCGCGCCGGCGTGATGCGGTTTCCCAATTCGGCGTGCCAGGTGGTCTCAACCCGCACGTAATTATCGGTCAATCCCCGCCAGCGCAGCCCTTCATCCCCGACCGGTCGTGCGGTTTCCCACAGCACGTCTCGCACCTGCCCGGTCAACCCACGCCGGAACGCGGTGAAACCGGCATCTTTGACCTCTGCCATCGCCGCCGCGCGTCGCCGTTTGTCCACCGCTCCGACCTGACTTGGGTAGTGGTGCGCGCTGGTGCCCGGGCGTTGCGAGTATGGAAACACATGGAGGTCGGCAAACCACATCTCCGCCGCGAACGCCTGACTCTCCGCATGGTCGGCCTCAGTTTCGCCCGGGAAACCCACGATTATATCGGCAGTAACGCCGGCGTCAGGGATGGCGCTTCGAATCAGCTCCACCGCCTGCCGGAAAGTGGCAGTGTCGTAGCGGCGGCGCATCGCCCGCAGTACAACGTCGCACCCGCTTTGCAACGGCACGTGAAAATGGGGGCAGAGTCGGGAATCGTTCCACCGCGTGAGCAGGTCGGCGCTAATCTCATGCGCCTGCAAGGAGGACACCCGCAGCCGCAGTACGTCTGTCTCCGCCAGGATGCGATCCAGCAACCCCGCCAAGTCAACATCAGGAAACTCAAACCCATAGGTTCCCAACTGCGTGCCCGTTAGCACAACCTCTCTGAAGCCGTCGGCAATATGCTGATGAACGGTATCCACCAGCGCGTCCGGCGAGATGCTGCGCTCCCGGCCCCTTACCCTGGGCACGATGCAATAGGCGCAAACCTGATCGCAACCCTCCTGAATCTTGACCATCGCCCGGCTGCGTCGCGCTATACCAGACACCGTTTCGCCAGACATGGTTTCGCCAGGCGGGTCAATCCCAGCGCGTTGCAAGTCGCCTCGTTGCACCGCCAGCGCCGCCAGCGCCAACGTGGCCAGTTGCGGTTTCTCCTCATTGCCCACCACCAACGAAACCTCCGGCATACGACGCAACTCGTCAGCCGCCCGTTGGGGGTAGCATCCCGCGGCCACCACTACCGCGCCGGGGTTGGAGCGTCGCGCGGCCCGCAGCGCCTGACGGGCTTTGGCGTCGGCAGTGGCGGTAACCGTGCAGGTATTCACGACGATGATGTCCGCGTCGGCGTTCGAGCCCACGATCCGGTAGCCGGCCCGCGCAAACTCGCCGGCCAACACGGCGCTATCGGCCTGATTCAGCTTGCAGCCGTGGGTCTCGATGGCAACCGTGCCTACTGCCGGAACGCCTGGAACCCGCGGTATTGGCGCTGGACGGGGGTCGGCAATCAAGGTCAGCGGTTCGTTCGACATAGCCATCACTCGCCCAAATCGACCACGGCGTCGTCAGGGTCGGCATCGGGAACCTGCCCACCCCCACCGGGTATGCGCGCCACCAGCCTCTCGATTGCCTCGGCCAAGTCATCCATCGCCAGAAACAGATAATCAACCCGGCTGCGCCGGTCGCGAACCCGCTCTGCCGCCTCTGCAAAGGCGGACAGGTGATCGAACGCATCACGTATGTAGCGGTCTTTTTCTGCTTCACCCAGGCGCTGCACGAATTTCCGCAGTTCTGCATCGTCGTCCACGGACTCCCCGCGCCACAACGCGACGCCACGACTCGCCGATACCAAACTACCCCACAGCAAATCTTCCGAGTGGCTCCATTGGCCTTTTTGCATCGCAGTGTGGGCCGAGCCGAGCAGACTGATTGCCCGGTTGCGTTGCCTGGCCAGGCGCAATTCCAGCGCCGCGCCGCGTGGTGTTCGATCAGTACCCATACCGTCGATTTTAGCATACGGCCAACCCGTACCCGGCTCCGCCCCTGAACCCGCTGGCGGCCCGTCCAACTCCAGGTCTCCGGGTGGCACCCGACAATCGAAATGCCCTCGGCCTAACCCGACCACGGTAGCAACCGGCATCGGGTAGTAGTACACTGCGGCGCATCCGTCAAATCCAACCCGCCCAGAAACCCAGACAAGGAACCCAGCCATGCCCGCCGTCAACCAATTCCGCCACGTCTCATATCCGGTGCGTGTACACGCCGGCGATGACGCATTGACCAACCTGAAGCAGGAAGTCGCCCGCGTGGGTGCGAAACGACCCTTTATCGTGTGCGGCCAGTCAATCGCGACCAGGACCGATTTGCTGGAACGCATCACCGATGCTTTAGGCGTCGCTCCGGCCGGCGTGTTCGACGGCGTGCAAACCGGCTCACCAGTGCCCTCAGTCCTGCGCGGGGTGCAGCTGGCGCAGGAGGCCAAAGCCGACGCTATCATTGCGGTGGGGGGCGGCAGCGCAGTGGTCACCGCGCGCGCCATCATCATCATGCTGGCCGAGGGGGGCACGCCCAACGACCACGCCACCAAATACCCGCCCGGCCAGCCTCCGGTTAGCCCGCGTTTGATGGCGCCCAAACTGCCTAACGTACTGGTGCTCACCACCCCGACCACCGCCGCCACCCGTGCCGGCACCGCCGTAATCGACGGCGAAACGGGACACCGCCTCGAAATGTTTGACCCCAAAACCCGACCGTCTGCCGTAATTTGGGACACTGCCGCGCTGCTCACGGCCCCGGCCGAACTGTGCGTCAGCGCAGCCGGCTCCCTGTTCAGCGGTGTCGCCAGCGCACTGCAGGCCCCCCGGTTGAACCCGATGGCCGCCGCTGATTTGGTGGGAGCCCTGAATCTGCTGCAGGATAACCTGCCCCAGGTGCCAGCAAACCCGGCAGATGGCTCGGGCCGGGTCAATTTGTGCGTGGCCGCTTTCATTTACAACCGCGCCTGGGATACTGGCGCCAACGGTTCCGCGCTGGGCGTCGTCAGCGCGCTGGCCCACAGCCTGGACACTCGCTACGCCGAATGCAGCCACGGCGCCGCCTACTCGATTACCACCGCGCCCGGGATGCGCTTCAATCGAGACCACAACCTGGGCGGTCAGGCGCGCTTCGCGGACGCCTTCGGGGCCCGCAACACCAGCATGACCGACGGCGCAGCCGCCGACGCAGCCGCTGAGTCAGTGTCCCATTTCTTCCGGCAAGTCGGTATGCCGACCCGTCTCCGCGATGTCGGCGTGCCCGCCGGCGGCATCACCGCCATTGCGGAAGACGCCCTCACTGACTTCGGACTGCACCGCAACGTGCGCCCGGTGCAGAGCGCCGCCGAACTGGCCTCTTTACTGGAATCCGCCTGGTAGCCCCGACAGAGCGAAATTCCTACCGGCCCTTGCCGATAATCTCAGCCAGGCTGTCGACTTCCCACTCGGCAAGCAGCGCTTGCAGCTCCGCCAGGATACGGAACGGTGCGTTCAGGTCGGCTAGGTTTGCGCTGCCCACCTGCACCGCCGAGGCGCCCGCCATCAGGAATTCCACGGCGTGGCGGCCCGTCATCACGCCGCCGACGCCGATTATTGGCACGTTGACGGCGCCAGCCGCGCGGTGCACCAATGCCATGGCCACCGGCCGCAGCGCCGGCCCGGAGAGGCCGCCGACGCCGGTGCCCAACGTGGGGCGGCCCGCATCTATGTCGATGTGCATTGCGGGAATGGTATTGCAGATGGTCAACGCGTCCGCTCCGGCCCCAACTGCGGCATGGGCAATCTCGGTTATGTCCGGCACGTTGGGGGACAACTTGGCCCACACCGGCAGTTCGGTCTGACGCCGCACCCCAGCCACCGCCGCCTCGGTGAGATGCGGGTAGTGGCTGAACATCGCGCCGTCGTCCACGTTGGGGCAACTGAGGTTCAACTCTATGGCGCCAAACCCACTGACCCCGCGGGTGAATGACGCCATTTCTTCCCATTGCTCCGGGCTGTCTGCGGCCATGCTCATCACAATGTTGGCATCCATTTCGGCCCACTGTGGCGCCATATCCGACATCGCAGCTTCAATTCCGGGATTTCGCAATCCAATGGAATTCAGCAACGTAGTTTCGCCGGCTGCCAACCCTTCGCGGAATGACTCTGGAAACCACCGAGGTTCCGGGTTGCCTTTCCGCGGATGGCGGGTGAAGGTCTTCGGCAGAGCCGCACCTAGTTGTTTCAATGGCATTTCTTGTGTAATGCCCAGCATATAACCATCGTAACCAAAGGTGCCCGACGCAATCATCACCGGACTCGCCACGAAGAACCCGGCGTCCATATTTGGTGCCAAATTTACTGATAAGTCAATAGAGAGAACCACAATACCTCTTTTTGAATTTGCTGATTCGAAAGATGGCACTCAAGGCTAACACTCAATCCCCCGATTGACAATCGGCTGGGGCAGCAGCTAACTGCCCCAGCCTTGAAACTGCACTGCTCATTTGGAGAATTGCTCTAAAGCGTCGGAACGTCGTCCTCCTCTTCTTCAAACGGCGAAAAGACCCGCGACACTGCCGCCGCTACTTCCTGTTCGCTGTTCGAGTCGCTTTCCGTGAGCGACTGCGCGCGTCGGACGAGTTCGTCCTCTTCCTCGGCAGAACGAACCTGGAACCCGGCGTCGCCCAACCCTTCGCCCGCATCCAACGGGACGAATGGCTGTCCGGAGATAACTTCGTCATCAATCTCGTCAACGGGTGCGGGCGCAGCCGTTTCCACGCCGTCCTCGCCAGGAGGTATGCCCTCCGGACCATCAAGTTCGCCGGATAACCACGACGGAGCCATCAATTCGTTCGCCAACCGTTGCATCTCTTCTTCCAAAATCAGCTGGTTTTCCGAATCCAGCAACGATTCCAGGCGGGCCGGAATCAACCGTCCGATGATAACGTTCTCCTTCAAACCCCGCAGCCAGTCGCGGTCACTGGCCACGGCGGCCATCGTTAGCACCTTGGTGGTCTCCTGGAAGGATGCCTTGGACAGGAAGCTGTCCGTCGTCAACGCCGCTTTGGAGACGCCCAGCAGCATGGTCATGGCGGTGGCCGGCTCGCCGTTCTCGGCCAGAACCCGCGCGTTCTGGTCCTGGAAACGGAATTTATCAACCACGTCCCCGGGTATGAACTCGGTGTCCCCGGAGGATTCCACCTGCACCCGCCGCAACATTTGCCGCAGAATGACTTCAATGTGCTTGTCGTGGATACCCACGCCCTGGGAACGATAAACTTCCTGAACTTCGTCCACCAGATAGTGTTGCAGCCCCTCCAGGCCCCTGACATCCAGCAACTCCCGCAGGTCCAGCGGCCCGTCAACCAGGGCCTCACCGGCCCTGACCTGCTGACCCTCCGTAACCTTCAGCGCCATCTGGGAGTTCACTTCGTAGGCGCGCGATTCTTCCTCGCGCCACACCACAGTTACGCCGTCCGCGGAAATTTCAACCTCACCCGGATGGTCTGAACGGATTTCTTGCAAAATATTGGCGCCGGCCAATGCGTTGCCCGCGTCGGTCGCGTCACCATCGTCATCGGTGGGCACGGCTGGCGCGCTGCTGTTCATCACCACCGCCAACAGGTTGCCCTCGGTTACCGGCTCACCGGGCTCCACCAGGCGTATCGCGCCGTCGGGCAACGGGTATTCGTGGCGTTCCTCCTCGTCGTAAGTAACCCGGATGCGCCTCGCACCATTAACGTCTTCTTCAATGGCCACGACGCCGTCGATGTGAGTCAACACGCCGGCTCCCTTGGGCGGGCGCACTTCAAACAGTTCCTGCACCCGCGGCAAACCGGTGGTGATGTCCGACCCCGCGATACCGCCCGTGTGGAAAGTACGCATGGTCAGCTGCGTGCCCGGCTCACCGATACTCTGGGCAGCAATTACACCTACCGCCTGACCGATTTCCACCAACAGGCCGGTGGCCGGCAGCCGACCGTAGCACATCTGGCAAATTCCGCGACGGGTTTGGCAGGTCAGCGGTGAGCGCACCGGTACCCGATCGATGCCGGCAGCCTTGATCGCCTGCGCGATGTCTTCTTCAATCATCTCATTGCGATCAATGATGATCTCACCACTGCGCGGATCCGCGATAACGTCGCCGGCCATCCGACCCAGGATGCGGTCCGGGAAACTGCTCAGCGACACATCATCGGGCCGCGGTTCCACGTAGAACGTTTCGGCAAATTCGCAATCGTGTTCTTGCACAATCACTTCCTGCGACACGTCAACCAGACGCCGGGTCAGATAACCGCTGTCGGCGGTCCGGAGGGCAGTGTCGGTCAGGCCTTTGCGCGCTCCGTGGGTGGAAATGAAGTACTCGAGCGCCGTTAGCCCTTCCCGGAAGCTCGATTTCACGGGTCGCTCGATGATCCGGCCTTCCGGGTCGCTCATCAGCCCACGCATTCCCGCCATCTGCTTGATCTGCGAGATGTTTCCCTTGGCGCCTGACATCGCCATCACGGCAATGCCGCCAAAGTTGTAGAGCTCGTCTTCAACGATGGATTGCATATCATCCGATGCCTGAGTCCAGGTTTCGATGATGCGGTCGTACTTCTCTTCCTCAGTCATCATGCCCATCATGAAGTTGTCTTCATGGTCGGCAACCTTGCGGGTGGCCTCATCCAGGATCCCGTGCTTGCGCTCCGGCACCTGAATGTCGTTGATGGCAATGGTGATACCGGACTTCGTGGCGTAGAAAAACCCCATGTCCTTGATGTTGTCCAGCGCGCGCGCCGTCTCTTCGTTGGCCAGGTTCCGGTGCAACTCGGTGGTGAGTTCCTTGATGGCGCCACGGTCCATCAACCGGTTTTTGTAGCCCAGCTTGTCGGGCAAAACTTCGTTAAAAATCAGCCGACCCATGGTCGTTTCGATCTTGCCTTCGTGACCCGCCACGGACAGCACGGTGATGGCCGAGCGCAGCTCGATCACGCCTTCCGAGTAAGCGATTCTGGCTTCGTTAATATCATAGAACACCCCGCCAGCGCCTTTGCCGGACGCCAGCATCTCGGTCAGGTAATAGCATCCCATCACCATGTCCAGCGTCGGCGCAACCAGCGGGTCGCCCGATGCCGGCGACAGCATATTGTTGATGCTCAGCATCACCGTGCCGGATTCGTTCACCGCCAGCGCGGACAGTGGAACGTGTACCGCCATCTGGTCGCCGTCGAAGTCGGCGTTGAAAGCGGAACACACCAGCGGGTGCAGTTGAATCGCGCTGCCCTCAATCAATACCGGCTTGAACGCCTGGATCCCCAATCGGTGCAACGTGGGCGCCCGGTTCAGCAACACCGGCCGATTCTTGATTACGTCTTCCAAGATGTGCCATACGTCCGGAGAAGCACGTTCGACCATGCGCTTCGCCGCCTTGATGTTCGGGGCCAGGCCGCTCAGCACCAAACGGTGCATCACGAACGGCTTGAACAGCTCCAGCGCCATGCGCTTGGGCAGTCCGCACTGGTCCATCTTCAACTCGGGCCCAACCACGATGACAGAACGGCCAGAGTAATCAACGCGCTTGCCCAGCAGGTTCTGCCGGAACCGCCCGTGCTTGCCTTTCAACAGGTCGCTCAGCGACTTTAGGGCGTGGTCGCGCTTGCCCTTCACGGCTTTACCCTGCCGCCCATTGTCAATCAGCGAATCCACCGCCTCTTGCAGCATCCGCTTTTCGTTCCGAATCATCAGACCCGGAGCGCGCATACTGGCGAACCGCTTCAACCGATGATTGCGTGACAGCACCCGACGGTACAGGTCATTCAGGTCGCTGGTAGCGAACCGTCCGCCGTCGAGCTGCACCATCGGACGCAATTCCGGCGGCAGCACCGGCAGCACGGTCATAATCATGTCCTGCATCCGGTTTTCGCTGCGGCGGAAGGTCTCCAGCAGGCGCATTCGCTTGCCGGCCTTGGTGCGAATCTGCGACGAGGTCGCCCGCATTTCCAGTTCGGTATAATACCGCTCCTGGTTCAGGTCCCGATCCAGCAGTTTGAGAAACTCCAGCACGGGCTCGGCGCCCATCTCAGCGTCGAAGGCATCGCCCCAGAAGGGCTTCAACCGGTCGAAACGACTCGTGGAAAGCGTCGTCAGGTGCAAACCCAACGCCCCGCTTCGCGCGATATAAAACTCGTCGGGTAGCTCATCGTCTTCCCGCGCCGACGCCGGCAACTTCAGGTCAGGCCACAGCCAGTCCAGGTCAGCCGGCCGCGGCCGCTGCGACGGATCCCAGCGCAGCCAACGCATCGACTGGATGATGTCAACGGCCTCTTTCCGGCGCTCGGCGATGGCGCGCGCCAGGTAATCATCCACGGTGCCAATCAGGTTCTGCACGGCCGGCAACTGCTTGCGCCAGGAGTCCATCTCCTTCTGCTGGGCAGCGCGCGCCCCTCCGCTCTGGAGCCGCTCCACGCGTGCTTCCAGGTCCGCAATCACCTTCGATTCATCGCTATTGGGTTGCAACCGCTCCAGCAGGGCATTGAACGCTGGCAAGTTCCAGCCCCGACCCTCCGGATTGTCCTCACCCCGGCGGAAGTTCCACGTGCGAACCGCCTGCTCCACGCGAATCATTGACTCGCGAATCTCGGCCAAATCGTCGGACATGGGCTGCTGCGACGCTGCAGCAAAATCATCAGCGGCGTTCTCTGCGACGCTGGAACGCAAATCGTTCAGCGTCAGCAAAAGGACTTCATCGACTACTGCCGTAATGTCGGCTTCCAGTCGATCCGTTACGTCAGCCAGATTGTCCTGCGTCGCTTCGGTGTCGGAATCGCGATATGCAGCAAACGCGGTGTTCACTGCCTGCACGCTATCGTTCAACCCCTGCACATCAGTTTCGATGCTGGTATTGCCGCGGTACAACCGCGCAATTGCGCTGGCAACCTGGTCGCCGTCGGCGGCGGCAATCACCAGCGCCTCGCGCGATTCCAGCAGATTGGGGTCGAGCAGCAAGCTCCCGACGTTGCCAATCCCGGCCGCCGCCGCAGTAGCAGCGGAAACCAGCGACTCCAGCGCCAGCACGTCGTCCGCGCCATTGGCTGTGCTCCCGCTGGCCAGCCGACCCAACGCCACGCGTGCCGCAGCAACGGCTCGTTTCAGCGCGTCGGGATGGTCGCCAATCGCGGCGGCAGCCTCCGCGCGGCGACTCTCCAAGTCCCAGGCGCCGATGCGGTTGGCCAGGCGTTGCAGAGCCGCTTCAGCGACGGCAATCGGTTCGGTGCGGAGCAGGTCAACCTCGGCTTCGTGCTCACTCAGCCGCTCCCGCATCAGGTCGATGTCAACTTCGTTGATGACGTAGGCGGAGTAATAGAGTATCCGGTTCAGGTCCGAGAGCTTCACATCCAGTGCCAGGCTCATCACGCTGGGCGTATTCTTCACGAACCAGATGTTGGCCACCGGAGCGGCCAGCGCGATATGGCCCAGCCGCTGACGCCGCACGTTGGAACGCGTGACCTCAACCCCGCAGCGGTCACAAACGACTCCCTTGTACTTTTGCCGCTTGTACTTGCCGCACTGGCATTCCCAGTCCTTCGTCGGGCCGAAAATCTTTTCACAAAACAGGCCGTCTTTTTCCGGGCGCTGCGTGCGGTAGTTGATGGTTTCGCCCTTCATCACCTCTCCCGATGACCACGCTCGAATCTGATCGGGCGAGGCAATCGAAATGCGGATTGCGTTGAAATCTTGCGAAGTGGCTTCGCGGTTATCCAGCATTCTGACCATAATCTAGTTCACCTCCATGGAGAAGAGGTCGTCATCGTCGCCTGGCAACCCCAGGCTTGGCTCTTCCTGTTCACCTTCCTCTTCGAGTTGAACGTTGAGGCCCAGGCTCTGCAACTCCTTCAACAGCACGTTGAACGATTCAGGGACACCGGGTTGGCTGATAGCATGGCCCTTCACAATGGATTCGTAAGTATTGACCCGACCGGTAACGTCGTCGGATTTGATGGTGAGAACTTCCTGAAGGTTGTGGGCCGCGGAGTACGCCTCCAGCGCCCAAACCTCCATCTCGCCGAATCGCTGGCCGCCGAACTGGGCTTTGCCGCCCAGCGGTTGCTGCGTAATCATCGAGTACGGGCCCGTGGAACGAGCGTGGATCTTGTCTTCCACCAGGTGGATGAGTTTCAGCATATAGATGCTACCCACCGCCACCGGCTGGTCGAACGTTTCACCGGAACGCCCGTCGTGGAGCTGGAATTTGGCAAAGGTCGGCGGGGCGATCAACCGCTCCCGATGCACGTCCAGCGCCATTTTGTGCATTTCCGGCAGGGACATCCCGTCCGGTTGCTCGCCGGCGACATCACGCAGCCACAGGTACAGGCAGGCCTTACGGGCTTGCCCCCTCTGGTTTTCGTCATACAACAATTCCGGATCATAGCCCTGGTCGCGCAACCAGGCATACACCCGGTCGAGGTCTACATTGCTTTCCGGTTCGGCGTCGGTGGCTCCAGCCTGTTGGGCGAACCACCACCGGGCCAGGGAGTCCTCAATGTTGTCGTCGTCGGCGCCTTCGAACACCGGCGTCAGCGCCTGGAAATTCAGGCTGCGCGCGGCCCAACCCAGGTGGCTTTCTAAAACCTGACCCAAGTTCATCCGCGAAGGCACGCCGATGGGATTCAGAATGATGTCCACCGGAGTTCCGTCGGGCAGGAACGGCATATCTTCCTCGGGCAAAATGCGTGAAACCACGCCCTTGTTCCCGTGGCGTCCCGCCATTTTGTCGCCCACTGAGATTTTGCGTGTTTGGGCCACCCACACGCGAATCGCTTCATTCACGTCCGGAGGCAAATCGTCCTTGGCGGCTCGGCTCAGGGCTTTGACCGCTATGACCTTGCCCCGTTGACCGTGCGGAACCCGCAACGATGTGTCGCGGACATCCTTGGACTTCTCGCCGAAGATAGCCCGCAGCAGACGCTCTTCGGCAGTCATTTCAGTTTCACCCTTGGGGGTAACCTTTCCAACCAGGATGTCGCCCGGCCCGACATCCGCGCCAATGCGGATGACGCCGCGCTCGTCCAGGTCGCGCAGGTTGCCCTCCCCTACGTTCGGGATGTCCCGGGTGATTTCTTCGTCGCCCAGCTTGGTGGAGCGGCTTTCCACTTCGTACTTCTCAATGTGCACCGAGGTGAACTGGTCATCCTTCACCAGCCGTTCGCTGATGATGATGGCATCCTCGTAGTTGTAGCCCTCCCATGACATAAACGCGACCAGCACGTTCTGACCCAGGGCCAGTTCGCCGCCGTCGGTCGACGAGCTGTCGGCCAGCGTATCGCCAGCTCGCACCCGGTCGCCCTTCTGCACCAACGGGCGCTGGTTGAGGCAAGTGCCCTGATTCGTCCGTGCAAACTTGATCAACCGATGGGAATGGTCCACCCCGGCAGCGTCGGTAACCAGCACCTCGTGCCCGTTCACCGATGCCACCGACCCTTCCACTCTCGACAGCAACACCTGCCCGCTATCCCGTGCCACCCGGCTTTCAATGCCGGTGCCCACAATCGGAGCCTGGGGTTGCAGCAACGGCACCGCCTGACGCTGCATATTGCACCCCATCAGGGCCCGGTTGGCGTCGTCGTGCTCCAGGAAAGGAATCAAGGCCGCTGAAACGCTCATAATCTGCAACGGCGAAACGTCGGCATATTCCACGGTGGTCGGCGAAGCCAGCCGGTAATTGTCCCCTTCCCGCACTTCCACCTGTTCCTGGGTAAACTGATTCAACCCATCGAAGTCGGAGTTGGCCTGGGCAATCCGGAATTTCTCTTCCATGTCGGCAGTCAGGTACTGAATGCTTTCGGGCCGGGTATCGACAAACGGGATCACGTCAATTACCGTGTCGCCGGACAGGCGGCGCAGGCGGCGCACGTGCTCCTCGGAAATGACCTCCCCGGCGGCCACAATCACCTCGCCTTTGCGAGTCTTTACGTCAACCGACACTTCGTGGCCCAGCAGGTCGAAATACCCGGGGAACCCGGGTTCGCGGCAATCGCCCAGCCACAGCTGCTTGATGACCGGCCAGTAGGGGGTTTCAATGAAGCCCAGCCGGTCGATGCGCGCATAGGCCGCCAGGCTGCTCAACAATCCAATGTTCGCGCCTTCCGGTGTCTCAATGGGGCAGATGCGCCCGTAGTGCGAGGCGTGAACGTCGCGCACGTCGAAACCCGCGCGCTCCCGAGTCAGGCCGCCCCGACCCAACGCCGACAGTCGGCGCTTGTGCGTCAGTTCGGCCAGCGGGTTGGTTTGGTCCATAAACTGGGACAGCTTGTCCCCGCCGAAGAATTCACGAATGGCGCCCGTAACGGGACGCACGTTGACCAACTTGGCGGGCACTGCGTCTTCCGGCTTTTCCAGCCGTCCCACCCGGTCCTGGAACATCCGGTGCATCCGCAGCAGGCCAATACGAACCTGGTCGCGCATGAGTTCACCGGCGACGCGCACGCGGCGGTTCCCCAGGTGGTCAATGTTGTCGCGTGGCTCCAGGTTTTCGGTATGGTGCTTGATGAGTTCCCGCAGCGTGTCGATGATGTCGTTCAAATCCAACACCCGGCGCTCCGGCAGCTCAATGCCAGGCAGGTTGAACCTCACCCGGTGCATATTGCCGTTGGGCCCGGTATTCACCTCGGTAACCACACCCACAATGCGAGAGGCGCGGGCGCGGATCGGGGTCAATTCCCATGACTGCAACGGCCCTTGCGTCGCCCGTTCGGCATAGATAAGCTGGCCAGCCTCAACGATGCTGTGCTCAGCGCGGAAGCGATTTTTCACAATCGTGATTTCGCCGCAGGTTATGGCGTCGTCAGCAACCACGCCCGCCAGCAGCGGATTGACGGAGATGGCAACCGGATCACCCAACGTCTCGGTAACCTGAACCTGAACCTTGACCGCCAGAGATTCCTCGGACGACCCCTCGGCTTGCGACAACAGCGTCGCCGAGTTGGCAGCATCCGAAGACCACAGGTTGACCGTCCGCTCGTCATCACCGGGAGCAAACAGCTCGACGGGTTCGATGCGGCGATCCGCCCGGCGGGTCAGGTAGCCAAAGATGATGAGTGCGTCCAGATCCCGGTCCGACAGGATGCGGTACTCGTGGCCGGACGCCGCAAAAATCTCGGTGGCCGTGGTTCCGTCACCGGACTTTGCGTGCTGCTCCCGCACGAATTCCAGCGCCAGTTTCTGGGCATCGGTCAGAATCTGAGACTCGGAACGACCCAGCCTCTGGTCAACCTTGATGCGACCAACCTCACCCAAATCAAACCGCCGTCCATCGAAGAAGTGGTTCATGATGAACGTGCAAGCGCCATCCACCTGGACGGCCGGTTCGCCGGGCCGCAGCCACTTGTAGAGGTTGCGCTGCGCCAGGCCAATGCGATACGCCTGTTCCTGCACAAACTCGCGCTCAGGGTGAATGCGATCCCACAAAGACCGCAATTCCTCTTCCTTGGGGTTGTAATCCCGGTCCTCGGCCGGCTGGATCCCGGCGACAAACGGCCGGCATTCGCCCGGGTCCAGGTCGGCAAACAATGCCAGCATCTCTTCGGCGCTCACTACTCCCAGCGCGTGCAAGAAGTTTGACACGCTCATGCGGCGCTTGCGGTCTACGCTGACGCTGACGGCCTCCGGTTGGTTGCGCCGACGCGCGTAGTAGTGGGTCCAGGTGGACAGCTCAATGCGAGCGCCCCGGCTGGCCGAGATACGTCCCTTGTAGTACCAATTCTCAATCTTCCCGCACTCCGGACACGGCGGGTCTTGCGAAGGTTCGCGCTCGTAATAAACGCTGGGCGCACGCTGGAGTTGACTCACCAGCACCCGCTCGGCTCCATTGATGATGAAAGTGCCGGTATCGGTCATCATCGGCACATCGCCGAAGAAAATATCGGATTGTGTTACCTCGCCGGTTTCCTGGTCCCGCAACTGCGCCTGCACGTATAGCGGTTGCGAAAAAGTGATCTCCCGTTCGCGGCACTCTTCCGGGCTAAACTGCGGCGGGTCAAACCAGTGATCCAGAAAGTACAGCTCGAACCGCTCCGCGCGACGCGACGCCTCGCCATTCGCAAACCGTCGGGTGATACCCGCCACGATGGGCGAGCAGTCTTTAAACGTCTCGGCAAGCCCTTTGGTCTTGAACCAGTCAAAAGATTCCAGTTGGCTGCGGATCAGATTGGGAACTTCGAGCACATTGGCGATGCTCGACTCTGAATAAGTCTTCACATCGCGGGCGGTTAAGCCGCGGTCGTTGCGGCCCTGGCGTTTTCGGGTCAATACCATAAATACAACACTCCTAACACGGTTCAGGGTTGGGGTGTAAACGACGCGAAAGCCTGCCCCTCCGCTCGCAACGCAAAGACACAAAAACCCGGCCCGCCGACAACAGCAAGCCGAGAAAGTGGGTTAATCAGAGACGAGGGTGCAGGCGATAATTCTGGGCAATAGCAATTAGCTGCAAAATTAACATTGATAATGTTCAAATTATACCTGCGCCAAGCCCTTTTTGTCAACTTGACCCGGTGGCTCCAGACAAGGCTTATCAATTATCCGCCCAGAAGAGAGTTCCTCCTCGCCCTGAACCCGTCGAACCTAACCGCCTCCGCCCCGCACTTCCAGGCTGGGTTTGGTCATCTCTTCCGGATTCAGCAATACGTCCAGCTCCGCCTCGGTCAGGGACGTGTCGAGCCGAGCCACATCGCGAATAGTCTGGCCGGTTTCCGCCGCTTTCTTGGCAATCCCAGCCGCCGCGTCGTACCCGATTGACGGAGCCAGCGCCGTGCCCAGCATCAACCCCTTCTCAACCATTGCCGGGCCGGTGTCGGTTGCTGTGATGCCCGCCACGCACTGGTCGGCGAAGTTGCGCGCCGACGCCGCCAGCAACGCCACCGATTGCAGCAGGTTGTACGCCGCCACCGGCATCATCGTGTTCAACTCGAAGTAGCCGCCCGCTCCGGCCAGGGCGACGGTCGCATCGTTCCCCACCACATGGGCCGCCACCTGGATTACCGACTCGGCAATCACCGGGTTCACCTTGCCCGGCATGATGCTGCTGCCCGGTTGCACTTCGGGCAAGTTTATTTCGCCCAGGCCGGCCCGGGGCCCGCAGCCCAGAAACCGAATGTCATTGGCTATCTTATGCAGGCTGATGGCCACCGTCTTCAGTTGACCGCTGGCTTCCACAATGCCGTCCAGCGAAGCCTGCGCCTGGAAGTGGTTGCCCGTCTCCCTAATGTCCACACCGGCCATCTCACTCAGGCGGGCGCAGGTACGGGCCGAGAACTCCGGGTGCGTATTGACGCCGGTTCCAACTGCGGTCCCGCCCAGAGCCACCTCTGCCAGCGCATCCTGAGCACGCTGCACTCGCGCAATGCTGTAGCTGGCCTGGCCGGCGTACCCGCTGAATTCCTGACCCAACCGCACCGGAGTCGCATCTTGCAGGTGGGTCCGTCCGGTTTTCACGATCGGCCAGAACTCGTCGGATTTGGCCTGCAACGCAACGCGCAACCGTTCCAGAGCCGGCAACAGATCTTCCTTGAAACCCAAAAGCGCCGCCAGATGAATCGCCGTCGGTACGACGTCGTTGGACGACTGCCCCAGATTCACATTGTCGTTGGGATGCACCAAACGCGATCCCAGGTCGCCTCCCATGATTTGCGACGCTCGGTTCGCTATCACCTCATTCGCGTTGGTATTGGTGGAAGTGCCGGACCCGGTCTGAAAAATATCCAGCACGAAATGGTCGTCGTGTTTGCCGTCAATCACTTCCTGCGCCGCCACCACGATGGCATCGCCAATCGCCCCGTCCATGATGCCCATGTCCATGTACGTCTGCGCCGCCGCCATCTTAATCAGACCCAACGCCCTGATGAATTGCCGGGGGAATCGCAGGTCGCTGATGGGGAAATTGAGCACGGCTCGCATCGTTGATGCGCCGTAGAGTGCATCCGCCGGAACCTGCATTTCGCCCATGGAATCACGTTCGATTCGCGTGCTGTTGGTGGTCATGTTTTCGCTGTCCTTATTTGCTTCAGAGTCCAAGACCGCGGTTGGCCGTGCGCGGTTGGTCCTGCGCATTTGGTAGTGTGGCTGAGGCTATCCGTGGAACCGGAATCGCCGGAGCGAATTGCGTTTCAATTTTATCACCGGGTTGTCCCCTGAAAAACGCGCCATCCGCCTTTTCCGTTGCTCTCCTGCCGTTAGTTGCCTTTCTGCCGTTACTTGCCTTCCGTTACTTCCCTTCCTTGATGAATTCAGCCACCCGCTCGGCAATCATGATGGTCGTAGCATTGGTATTGGCGCGAATCACATCCGGCATCACCGAGGCATCTACCACGCGCAGGTTTTCCATGCCGTAGACCCGGCAATACTGGTCCACCACCGCGTCCAGGTCGGAACCAGGGCCCATTTTGCAGGTGCCCGACGAGTGGTGTTGCGTGTACGCGTTGCGCAGCAGCCACTGATCCAGCGCGGCTTCCGAAGCCAATTCTTCGTCGGTGGGGGACAGCCGCTCGGCGACAAACTCCCGGAACCCGGGCTGCTCTGCGATTTCCAGACCAAGCCGCACCGCCGCCCGCAACCGCTGCCGGTCAACCGGGTCAGACAGGTAGTCGTAGAATAATTCGGGCTGCACGTGCGGGTCGGTAGATGCCAGGCGCAAGCGGCCGGCGGTCGTGGCGTTTTGCAGCGCCGCGCTAAACCCAAAGTGGAAATCGTCCGAATCAATCTGGACGCTGGCCGGCCGGTGCTCGCTGGTCATCAGAATGGGCGCCAGCTGAATATCGCCCCTGGTGCCCGTCCCCGGCGGACTGAAACGCAGCCCCACCTGGATGCTCGGCGCATCGAGATCGGGCGGGTCGCCGACGCCCCGAAACAGACTGAACACTGCCGGATGGTCGCGCAGGTTTTCGCCGACGCCCGGAGATTCGTGAACCAACGGTATACCCATCTCCCGCAAATGGTCGGCCGGGCCCACCCCGGACAGCATCAGGATTTGCGGAGATGCTATCGCCCCGCCGCTGAGGATAATCTGCTCGCCGAATATCGTGAAACTTTCTCCATTGCTTTCCGCTTCCACACCAATCGCTTGCTTGCCTTCAAACAGAATGCGCCGCACCACCACGCTACCTCGCACCGTCAGATTCAGGCGGTGACGCGACATCGACAGGTAGGTTAGTGACGTGCTCATCCGCACGCCATCAATGTTATTCAGCGGACGCGCCGCAACGCCGTTGGAATCCGGGTGATTCTGGTCCGCGTCTTCCGGAAACCCCAACTCCCGGCACGAATCGTAAAACGCCGCTGCCACCGGCAGCCATTCCTCTCGCTTGTAACGCCGCACCGGTATCGGGCCGCTGTTGCCGTGAAAATCGTCGCCTCCAAAATCCAGGTCGTTTTCCAGCCGCCGGAAGTAGGGCAACACCTTGGTAAACGACCACTCGTCGTTGCCCCAAATCGCCCAGTTGTCGTAGTCCTCCGGCACTCCCCTGAACAATACCTGCCCGTTGATGCTGCTGGAACCGCCCATCGCCTTGCCCCTTGGAATGATGATCGGCTCCTCCTGCTGGGGCGTTCCCTTCGCTGTGTATCCCCAGTTGTGCGGGCCGTAAGCGGAGCGCCACACGTTGTTGCCGTTTTTGAGGTCAACGGGCAGTTGATCGAAATCCGGATAGTCCGGGCCCGCTTCCAGCAGTAGCACGGAAACGTCGGCATCCTCGGTCAGCCGGGACGCCAGCGTGCATCCGGCGGAACCGCCGCCAACGATGATGTAATCGTAATTCATTCGGCCTTCCCCTACTGTGAGTCGCTGTAATTCGCTGATTTCCTGGTCGGTATAATCCATCCGATGAAGAATCCGGTATGCGATTCTGATGTCTTCCGCATTGCCGCTTACCAAGTAGTCTAATGCAGTTCCGTACTGCAATTCTCTCAAATCCGCACTGCGGCGATAATGTTGGCGCATAGCAGTTTCGTGGTCAAGCAAAGGCATAATTTCACTCCCGGTATTCCGCCAGATAGCCTTTCGCGCGTTCAATATCCCGGATCTGGTCTTCCTTTTTCCCGCCCCAAAAGATGATAATCCGGTTACTTTCCTGAATAAGGCAAATCCGCCACCCGCCGTGAGAATGAAACCGACTTTCCCTTAGTCCATTACCGTGTCGAATGGGTGGGCAACCTCCCAGATGTTCATTTTCCGCCATGCGGTCCAGTGTACCGACAATATAGCTTTGCACGGTTGCATCAAGGCTGCCGAACCAATCGTCATACGGGCTCTTTCCGTTTACTCTGGCATAGTAATGAATCTCCCATGCCATGGGTTATTCACAGTATGCAATGCTGCAACCCATCACAGCTCGCAGCTATCCAGCAAACAGTTGTAAAAGTCCACATCGTCAATGTCGTCCAGGGTTTCATCATGCGTCTGCGCCAGGTGCCGCATGATTCTGGGCGTGTTCATTGGCACCAGCAACGCGGTCGCGTTAATGCTGATAATGCCAATCATCGGGTGGGCCTGGAACCTGCCGAACGCTTGCGATTGCTGTTCGCAGCGCAGGCACCGCACCGTAATCTCCATGTCCCGTGCGTCGTAAATGAGGCGCACCAGCGGCGAGCCATTGAGCCGCGTATCATAAACCAGACCGTTGCCAAACTGGTCGGCTCCCACGTGTTCCACCTCCAGGCTGTTGGCCCAACCCTCCGGCGGAAATATCACGCGGTTGCTTTCTTTAGGCATAATGCCCACCTCGCATTGTCTGTTGGCGGAAGCGTGTCTGATTCTACCGCATTGCCGACGTATGCAAAACCGTGCGCCAGTCGGAGGCAAACACGTGATCGGCAGCCAACTTCGCCAACGTTGACACATTCGTAGCCCCATTTCACTCACGCGTACCTGCTTAGCCAAACCAAACTGGCCTGCTGTCATTGCGAGGAGCGTAGCGACGTGGCAATCTCGTTGAGGTTGAGCGCACGTTTGCGCACCACCATTGCTACGGCGACGAGATTGCTACGCTGCGCTCGCAATGACAGACTAAAGCAGGTACGCGTGAACCCCTCCCGTAGTTGCCCTGCCGCCTGCAGTATGGCAACATTGCCCGGACTAACCCGCAACCCACCCAACCGGCAACCCACCAAGGAGTCCCCAGATGAGCCTCGATATTTTTGACGTTTCCGGCCAAAAAGTACTGCTGGTCGGCGCTGGCCGGGGTATCGGCAAGGGCATCGCGCTGGCCTTCGCGCAAGCCGGCGCCGACGTCGCCGTGACCGGTCTCACCTCCACCGGCGTCAACCAGGTGGCGGCGGAAATCCGCGCCATGGGCGGCACCTGCCTGCCTCTAACCGGCGATGCCACCAAAGCCGAACCCATGGCTGAAATCGCCGCCAAAACCATCGCCGAGTTCGGGCAGATTGACACTCTCATCAACTGCGTCGGCGACGCCATTCGCAAGCCGGTCGTCAAGTTGCCAGACAACGACCTGCCCGGAATGACCGAAGCGGAGTGGCACAACATCGTTGACATCAACCTCACCGAGGCATTCCAGGGTTGCCGCGCAGTGGGCCCGCACCTGCTGGAACGCCGGGCCGGCTCCGTCATCAACATCAGCGGCTGGGCATCCTTCCGCGGGCGCCCCCTGTCCGCCGCCTACGATGCGTCCAAGGCCGGCGTGATGCGGTTCACCGAGTGCGTCGCGCAGGAATGGGCGCCCTACGGCGTCCGCTGCAACGCCATCGCGCCCGGCACCTTCCCCGACCCGGCGCAGATGACACCCGAAACCTTCGCAGCGCGCGACGCCGCCGCCGGCGACACCGTCCCATTGGCCCGAGTGGGTCGCCTCATCGAGGTGGGATACCTGGCCGTTTACCTGGCCTCTCCCGCCGCGACCTACGTAACCGGCCAGACTTGGGCCATCGACGGCGGCGTCAGCATCAAGCACCCCTAACCCAACACCCCGTACACGTGACGCATCACCTGACGCATCAACGCAACACCCACATCCGGCCAATCACCTGTCCAGGGAGCTCAACCATGACGATGCAGTACGAATTGCTGGCGCACCGCATCCTCGAACGCGCGGCCGTCCAGTTCCCTAAAAAGCAGATTATTACCCGCGTTGACAACGGGACCCATCGCTACACCTACGCCGATATGTTCGAGCGCACTGCCCGGTTGGGCAACGCGCTTCGCGAACTGGGCGTCGGTTTCGGCGACCGCGTCGGCACCTTCGGCTGGAACACCTACCGCCACCTGGAAGCCTACTTCGCTCCGCCCACCATCGGCGCCGTCGTTCACACCATCAACATCCGCCTGGCTGCCGACGACATGGTGTACATCATCAACCACGCCGGCGACAAAGCCCTGCTCATCGACCCCGACCTGGCTCCGCTAATCGAATCCATCGCCAGTCGCCTCGAGACCGTGCAGAACTACATCATCCTCGGCGAACCGTCGGATGTATCCACCACGCTCCCCGGCGCCGTTTCCTATGAGTCCATGCTAGCCAGCGCTTCACCGGAATACAATCCCGTAGCCGTTGACGAATACGCCACCATGGGCCTGTGCTACACCTCGGCAACCACCGGGTTGCCCAAGGCAGTCGCCTACTCCCACCGCGCCGTCTACCTGCATTCCCTGGCCTCGGCCACTGTTGACGTGCTGTCGTTATCGGAGCGAGACCGGGTGCTGGCCATGGTGCCCATGTTTCACGCCAACTGCTGGGGCCTGCCCTACAGCTCCACGCTGGTTGGCGCCGACCAGATTTTCCCCGGTGTGCGGCCCGGCCCGCAGGAAATTTGCCAACTGGTCGAATCTGAGGGCGTAACCTTCAGCGCCGGCGTGCCCACCATCTGGATTGGCGTACTCGACTACCTGCAACGTTCGGGCGTCGAGTACGACCTGTCATCGCTGCGCCAGATTATCAGCGGCGGTTCCGCCCTTCCGCTGGCTGTGTTACAGGCTTACCGCGACCGCTTGGGCATCGAAATGATTCACGCCTACGGGATGACCGAGGCTGCACCCCTTATCTCGGTGAACCGCCGGCGCAGCTGGCTCGATTCACTATCCGCCAGCGAACGCCTCGACTTGTGCGCTCGGCAAGGCGTAATCGCTCCCGGCATCGAGATGAAGCTGGTTAATGACAACGGCGTCGAGGCGAACTGGGACGGCAACCAGCGCGGTGAACTCTGGTTCCGGGGCCCCTGGGTTGCCGACCAATATGTTGCCGACCCGCGCAGCTCGGAAACCTTCGTGGACGGCTGGTACCACAGCGGCGACATCGCTTCCATCGACCCCGACGGTTACATCCAGATCGTCGATCGGGTCAAAGACATGGTGAAAAGCGGAGGCGAGTGGATATCGTCGGTAGACCTCGAGTCGGCAATCATGGCTCACCCCGACGTGCTGGAAGCAGCCGTCATCGCCGTCCCCCACCCCCAATGGCAGGAACGTCCCCTCGCCTGCGTCGTGGCCCGCGCTGATACCGGCGCCACACTCACCCGCGACACCATCCTGGATTTCATTCAGCTCAAATTCGCCCGTTGGTGGCTGCCCGACGACGTAGTGTTCATCGACGAAATCCCCAAAACCAGCGTCGGCAAGTTCGATAAAAAAGTCCTGCGCGACCAATTTGAGGGACACGCCGGCAATGCCTGAACCGCCGGATTCGGCACCCGGACCCGGAGCCCGGACCCCTAGCAATGACTGTCACGGCTAACGTGGGGTCGGCGATCTCCGCCACCGGCGTGCGCAAGGATTTCGGCGACCGCCGCGTCCTGCACAATCTGGATTTGCAAGTGGGCTGGGGTGAAATCGCCGCCCTGTTCGGCGCCAACGGCGCCGGCAAAACCACCCTTTTGCGCATCCTGGCCGGCCTCACCCGGCCCGATGACGGCCAACTCCACATCGGCAACCGCCGAGTTCACCGCGGCGGCAACGCTGCTCGCCGTCTCATCGGTTTCGTCGGCCACGAATCCCTGTTGTACAACGACCTCACCTGCCGGGAAAACCTGCTCTTCTACGGACAGCTGTACGGTATCGCCAATATCGACCTTCGCATCCAGCAGGTATTGGAGCAGGTTGGCCTCGCCGACCGCCGCAACCGCAAAGTACGGACACTTTCTCACGGAATGCAAAAACGCCTCTCGGTGGCGCGGGCCATCCTCCACGAACCAACCGTCCTGCTAATGGACGAACCCGAGTCCGGTCTGGACCAGGCGTCCACGGAAACGCTGGGACGATTGCTCGGGGACTGGGCCGCCGCCGGCAAGTCAGTCCTGTTGACTACCCACAGCGAGCAACTTGGGCTCGCCTGGGCCCATCGGGTGCTGGGGTTATCCGGCGGCAGGTTGGCCTACGACGCGTCAGCCGACCAAACAACCGCAGACGGCCTCCAGAAAGCCTTGCAGTCGCGGCCGCGCCCGGCAAGAATGCTACGGCCAGAATGATACAATGAATCCGTCGGAATTGCCCGGTGAACTATCTGACCGGGGTATTTGGTGGCAGGTTGCCGGCTTCGCAATCACCGGCTGCGTGAGTGTGGCGGTTTTGCAAATCTGCGAATGCTCCGGTTCTGGGCCTACCAAAGCTTTGAAATCGCAGTCAAAGACCTTTACTGGCTGTTCATCCTGCCTCTGGCCGGGCTTTTCGAAGGAGTACGCAAGATGTTTGAGAAGGCGTCGGAAATCAGGGCCGCGCAGCGGCAGAAAATGCTGCGGAAAGCGCTCGAAAAGGAACACAAACGCCTGCGGAAAGCCATCGCCAAGCTGGGAGATAAGAACCCCGATACCGGAGTAGTTACCCTCACTCCGGAGGTTATGGCCGATCTGTTTGGCCAACCGCTCGATTCCAGCCCTTAGCGCACCGGCCAGGCGCATGGTCACTCGACGAGTCGCCTTGATATGGAGTACGCAAGATGTTTGAGAAAGCGTCGGAAATCAGGGCCGCGCAGCGGCAGAAAATGCTGCGGAAAGCGCTCGAAAAGGAACACAAACGCCTGCGGAAAGCCTTTGCCAGGCTGGGAGAGAAGGACCCTGATACCGGCGATGTCACCCTTACCTTCACTCCGGATGTTATGGCCAACTTGTTTGGCGAATCGCTCGATTCCAGCCTCTAGCGCACCGGCCTGGCGCATGGTCACTCGACGAGTCGCCTTGATATGGGAATCCTGCGGGCCGCGCTGGCCATCGCCTGGAAAGACGTGCGCCTCGAACTGCGGTCGCGGGACGTGGTCATCTCCGCTCTGGTATTCGGGCTCATCGTGGTGGTGGTGTTCAACTTCGGCTTGAACCGCACGCCCGGCAGCCTTGCCGCCGTCGCCCCCGGCCTGCTCTGGGTGGCCTACGCTTTCATCGGAGTGCTGGCGATGAACCGGGCGTTCGCCCGCGAGCTGGAAGATGGTGGGCTGGACGGACTGCTGGTTGCGCCCGTCAGCCGCGACGCCATCTTTCTGGGCAAAACGCTGGGCAGCCTCATCTTTATGCTGGTAATTCAGGCGGTGTTGCTGCCGGTTTTTGCGGTAATGCTGGACCTGCCAACCCTATCCCCGGCGCTGGGGTTAATCATCCTCCTGGCCACACTGGGTTTCGCTACCGTCGGCACGTTTTTCTCAGCCATCGCCGCCCAGACCCGTTCGCGGGAGATTCTACTCCCGGTGCTGTTTTTCCCCGTCGTGGTACCCGTCATCATCGGCGCCGTGGAAGCCTCCGCGCTGGCGCTGCAAGGCGGGCCGACCCTGGCGATATGGACTCGTTGGGTACCGTTGCTTGTGGTATTCGACGCCCTCTTTTTGGTAATATGCTCGTGGATATTTGGTTTTGTTTTCGAGGGATAATTTACTTTGGCATCAATAGCCAATCGTCGAGATAGCGGCCGACCCGGGCGTGCCGCGGCTCGGAGTGTATGGCCTTGGCTGCTGTTGCTAACCGCCGTCCTGGTGCTGGTGGATGGTTACCTGATATTCATGGTGGCTCCTACCGATCTGAACCTGGGCCACATCCAGCGCATCTTTTACCTTCACGTACCGATATCCCTCCTTTCCTTCATCGGGTTCTTCGTCTGCGCCGTTGCGGGCATCGGCTACCTGATCCGCCGCACCGACCGCTGGGATCGACTGGGCCACTCCGCCGCCGAAGTTGGCGTGGTGTTCGTGACGCTGGCCCTCGTTACCGGAGTCATCTGGGCCCGGCCCGTCTGGGGCGTCTGGTGGACGTGGGAGCCGCGCCTGACCACCACTCTGATCCTGTGGCTGATTTACGTGGCCTACCTGATGATTCGACACTACGCGCCAACGCCGCAGCAGGGCCGCTCCTGGGCCGCCGTGGTCGGTATCATCGGCTTCGTCGACGTGCCAATCGTGTACTACTCCGTGCAGTGGTGGCGATCAATCCACCCGGTGCAGGTCATCGGCCCGGAGTCGGCGGACGATGCGCTGGAGCCAGTCATGGCCCGCATCCTCATCTTTTCCTTCGTCGCCATGCTGGCCCTGTTCGTTTACCTGGTGATGGAGCGTATGGCGTTGCGCCGGGTGGAAGACCAACTGTCCGAACTCCGCCTGCAAAACTCCGACCTGCAATTCGACGATCCCGTCGTAACCACTGGCAATCTCATTCCGGTCAACACCCAGGGAGACTCCACCTGATATGGGCGACGCACCTGATAACCTCCCCTTCCTGTTCGCCGCATTCGCCGTGGTGTGGATAGTGTTCTTCGCCTACGCAGCCTATGTGTCCTGGAAGCGGCAGGCCATCCAACGAGACCTGCAAGACTTCGGCGAAGAGCTGCGCGGCGCTCCGCAAAACACATCCGGCAGCGGCAACTCGTAACCGTTCCAACTCTCCATGACACTGTGCCAGGGCGTGTTGACAAATACCGTCATCCCCCCGACGTTGACAAACATCGCCATCCCCGCCAAGTTGACAAATACCGTCATTCCAGAGACAAACACCGTCATTCCCGCGAAAGCGGGAATCCACGGGCTGGTTTGCTAATTGTCAACAGGCTCTACTCTAACCCAGGCGTATAATTCACCTGCTAAAATCATCAGCGGGAAACCTAGGCCGATTATCCGGCCCCAACCGGACCATAATCACAATGCAAGCCGACGACCGTCTGCCACACACATCTGATACCGTCGCCCTGTTGCAGGATGACGACTCCGAAGCGCAATCGGGATGGCGTAGTCATCGCGTGCGGCTGGCGATCCTGGCCGGCGTTGTTGCGCTGGCCGTAATCTACATGGTGTACGCCGCCTTCCCGGGCAATGCCCTGTTCTTCGTAACCGTCGGCGAATTCTTGGACGATACGCAACTTCAGGACGGCCAGACCCTCCGCGTGTCCGGCGCCCTGGTGCCCGATACATTCCGGCGAGAAAGCAATTCGACTCAATCGCGGTTCACCATGGGCAACAAGGCGCCCGATACGCCCGGCGTGACGTCAGGCTCCCCAGAGCTCCACGCCAGCTACGTTGGCGTCCTGCCCGATCTGTTCTTCAATCCCCACTCGGAGGTAATCCTGGAAGGCAGCTACGATGCCCAAAACCACGTTTTCGTAACCGACAACATCCTGGTCAAATGCCCCTCAAAGTACCAGTCCCTTGAGGCCGACAACCCAGACGCAGCCCCCGCGGACAGCTACGGCAACCCCACCTCCGGTGCTGGCTACCGTGAAACCACTAGCACAAACTGACTGTCAGCCGTAGTCAACCATTCCACGCAAAAATCAAACCACGCAGAAATCAAAGGGAATTATCCAAGAAACTTGACAAAGCCATCAGATTAGGCTACCATCATAGCATCAAACAAGGATGGTAAATGACGATGGCTGGCAAGAGTTTTCGCAAGGGTATTGGCATTATCGAGTTGATGGATTTGTTCCCCGACGAAGATACCGCCCGCGTATGGTTCGAGGGTATCCGCTGGCCCGAAGGCCGTGTTTGCGCCCGTTGCGGCAGTGACCGGACCAAGGATGTTCCGAATGCCAAGCCTATGCCCTACTGGTGCTCGGCCTGCCGCTCTTATTTCTCCGTGAAGGTGGGGACGGTCATGGAATCGTCGAAGATTCCGCTCCGCAAGTGGGCGATTGCCTTCTACCAGATTGTCACTAATCTGAAGGGCGTATCCAGCATGAAGTTGCATCGTGACTTGGGCATTAGGCAACCTTCCGCCTGGTTCCTGGGGCACCGTATCAGGGAAGCGATGGCTGGCGACGACCCGGTGTTCTCCGGGCCGGTAGAGGCGGACGAAACGTACATCGGCGGGAAGGAAGGCAACAAGCACGAAGACCAGAAACTGCGGCGTGGGCGCGGCGCGGTCGGCAAGGCCGCCGTAGCCGGTGTCAAAGACCGTGAGACCAATCAAGTTGATGCCGAAGTGGTGGAACGGACGGACGGCCCCACGCTCCGGGAGTTTGTTCACCACCGGACGGAACCGACGGCGATGGTGTACACGGACGAAGCGGCGGCCTACCGGCGGCTGAACCGTCCCCACGAAGCCGTAGCGCACAGCGTCGGCGAATATGTGCGGGATATGGCGCACACCAACGGGCTGGAATCGTTCTGGGCACTGCTGAAACGGGGCTACGTCGGGATTTACCACTGGATGTCGGTCAAGCATCTGGGCCGCTACGTCAACGAGTTTGAGAGCCGGCACAACAACCGCCCGATGGACACCTTGTCGCAGATGGCCGACCTGGTGCGGGGTTGCATCGGCAAGCGGCTCCGGTACGTTGACCTGACGGGGCCGGGCCGGATTCTGCAACCGGCGATGTTCAGGATGTAGGCGGCATGGCAATGCTCAACACCGACAACCTGAATCGAACCGTCTTTATCAGCGACAATCTGCCCTTCCTGCAAGCGTTGGACACCGAAAGCGTGGACTTGGTGATTATTGACCCGCCCTTCGGCAAGAACCAGACCTTCACGGGCCAGCTGCGTCCACCGCTAACGGACGCCGAGCTGGAACACGAGTACGACCTGCTGGCCGAATGGGGAGTGCAGAACGAGGACGACGCCTACGATGCGGGCATAGAGTTCCCCGACCAGATAGGGACAACCGCGCAGTTTAGCGACATTTGGGATTTCCGGTATCAGGTCACCGAGACCGATTGGGAGATGCTGGACGACGTATGCCGTGCGGCCCGGCTGTTAATAGAGGCGACGCGGTACACGCACTCGGAGAGCACGGCGGCGTACATCTCCTTTATGACCATGCGGATGCTCGAGGTCAGGCGGGTTCTCAAGCCCAATGGGAGCGTCTATCTCCACTGCGACCACGAAGCCAACGCCTACCTGCGGCAAATGATGGACGCTGTATTTGGAGCGGTGCATTTTCAGAATGAGATTATCTGGCATTATCGACGGTGGACAGGAACGGCTAAGAGATTCCAACAATTGCACGATACGCTCCTGTTCTATGATAAGGGAGAGGCGGAGCACACCTTTAATGTTCAGTACGACTCCTATACTGAGAAGTCATTGAAACGAAAGCAGAATTACCACACGCGGATAAAGAATGGTGAGGTCTATGTGACGGACATCAATGAGCACGGGGTTAGGGCTGGAGATGTTTGGCAAATTCCGGTACTCAATTCCCAGGCGCGTGAGCGCACGGGCTATCCGACGCAAAAGCCGCAGGCGTTGGCCCGACGGATAATTGAGGCGTCCAGCAACCCCGGCGACGTGGTGCTGGACTGTTTTGCCGGATGTGCCTACGTTCCCGTTGCCGCCGAGCTGACCGGGCGTCGGTGGATTGCCTGCGATATGTCGCCCAGGGCCTGGACGGTAGTCCGGCGGCAGTTTCACAAGCAGCGGGATTTACGCATCATCACCGAGGGCGAGTATTCGGAGCGGGACACGGGCGTTCAACCTGATTTGGGGCCTGAAGTCATCATCCGGGTGCGCGGCCCGCGGGAACTCCCGCAACGCACTACTAACGGCGCACAGCAGCGACTGGGCTTGCGGGACCCCCCGCCCATTCGATTCCGACAACATCCGGTGGAACCGTCGCAGGAAATATGGGCCGTGTTTGTCAAAGAGTGGGGAACCGCCTGCTGGTACTGCGGACAGACCAAAGCCGAAGACCGGCGGGAGTTGCCGCTGGACCACGTAGAGCCGAATGCCCGTGACGGTTCCAACGATGATTGCTGGAACCGGGCGTTATCCTGTGCGCCCTGCAACAGCGATAAGAGCAATCGACTCACACCCGCAGAGACGATAGACCTGGCATTCGAGTCAGGGCGAATCGCAACATCGGCCCTTCGTGCTGAACAATCGGGAGCGTTTGCCCGCCGGCGGGAATGGGCGCAGGAACGATGGGAGCAGATTAGGCCCCACAGGTTGCCAATCTGACGAAGGTAGCAATGTCAAGTTTCTTGGATAATTCCCAAATCAAAACGCCCCCGGCAGGATAACCGCCGGGGGCGCTGGTTTGCCGATTGTGTCGGATTTGACTAGAAGGTATAGCCGTCCATCAGCTGCTCAACGGTGCGTTCCCGGGCCTTGCTGCGGATATTTTGCAGGTTCCCTTCCAGCGACAGGCGCGTTTCGTCGTTATAGATTACACCCACCGGAAGCCCACCACGCTGCACCAGCTCGTAAGCGGCTTGCTTGCTGCTGGGATCGTGGTCTTCCGGAATGTCCCACAACGCCGGCGCGATGCCTTCTTTGGCATTGCCCTTGATCAACTGGAACGTATCGTTGTACGTAACGCAGGGCGACTGCACGTGAATCATCGACATTCCTTCGTGCTTCATGCCCTGGTTGATGAGTTGAGCTAGCACTCGCGGCTGGCCGGAGAAGCCCGACGCAATAAAGGAAACACCCAGCGTAAGGTACAGTTCCAGCGGGTCCAGTTCTGCTTCAATCTTGCCGAAAGGAGTGCTGCTGGTTACAACGCCCATCTCGGTGGTCGGCGAACTCTGGCCCTTGGTCAACCCGTAGACACCATTATCCATGATTACAGCGGTGATGTTCAGGTTGCGCGCCGCCTGGGGAGCAATGTGCTCATGGCCAATGCTGAGAAAGTCGCCATCGCCGGCAACCACCACCACATTCAATTCGGGCCGCGCCATCTTGACGCCCATTGCCACCGGCAAGGTGCGGCCGTGAATACCGTGGAAACCGTAAGGCTGCTGGCCTTCCAGCAGGTGAACCAGATTGCCGCTGCAACCGATGCCGGCAACTACTACATTGTTTTCAATCGGTTCGCCCACTTCTTCCAGCCTGTTGATCATAGAGAGCTCGAGCGCGCGACGCACACCGAAGTCGCCACAACCGGGGCACCATTTGAAGTCGTATTCCGGGTTTTTCTTGCTCATACCCGCGCTATCTCCTTGGCCGGGGATACTATCTCATTGATTCGACTAACCAGGTCGCTGACCTTGAAGGGCAGGCCCGTGTATTGCGTGATGGCTTCCGCTTTCACGCCCATGGAGCGCAGGATGGTCGCCCACTGGCCCTGATAGTTGAGTTCAGGGACGATTACCAGGTCCTTGCTCCGTAGTTCTTCCAGTAGTTTGGGTGGGATCGGGTTTAGGAACATGGAGTAGTACCAGCCCACATCCACCCCTTGCTCCCGCAGGGCATTGTACGCTTCTCGCACCGGCCCTTTGGAACCGCCCCAAGGCATCACTACGATGCTGGCGTCGGTGTTGTCGGACTCGTAGTGTTCCTCTTCCAGCAGCTTAATCTTGCTGAACCGGCGCTCCGTCATCTGAATGTGCCGGCTGGCCAGGTGAGTCGTATCACCCATCTCGTCGTGCTCGCTGCCGTTGGCAACGTATGCTCCCGGATGGCCCGGCAGCGGCATAGGAGACAACTCATTGCCGGAGTAGCGGTGGTATCCGTTGCTGCCTTCGTAGGTCAGCCGGTTTTCCACCGCAATCTTGGACAGGTCGGGCCGCGGTATGTTCTGCACCCGCTCGGCCATGGACATTTCGCTCATCAGGATTACCGGCCCCTGATAACGCTCCGACCAGTTGAAGGCGTGCACCGCTCCAAAGAAGCATTCTTCCACCGAGCCCGGCGCAATCACCGGCATTCGCACGTCCCCGTGGGCGGGATACATACAGGCCATCAGGTCCGACTGCTCGGTCTTGGTGGGCAAGCCCGTCGCCGGGCCGCCGCGCTGCACGTCAACCACCACCAGGGGAATCTCTGCCATCCAGGCCAAACCCAGCCCCTCGCTCATCAGCGAAATACCAGGGCCAGCGGTAGCGGTCATGGACTTCTTGCCGGCGTAACCGGCGCCCATAATAGCGGTGATCGCTTCGATTTCAGACGACACCTGATAGGCAAACTTGTCTTGGCCAACCAGGTTCCGCTCCATCCAGAGCAGGATGGTGGTGGCCGGCGAGATTGGATAACCGGCGTAAAAGCCAACGCCAGCGTGAACAGCGCCCAATGCGATAGCTTCGTTGCCTTTCAGCATCATCTGCTTGAAATCCGGAGGGTTCGGCGGCGCCAGTTCGCCCAGCACAAAACCGCTTTCAGCAGCGTGTTGCCGACCCAGGTTCATGGCCTCAATATTGGACGAAATAATCTCGTCGTCGTTATCCCGACCGCGCCGGAATCGAGCCTCCACAAAGTCTTCCAGATACTGCTGAGGCATATGAACCAGCTGCGCCAACGCTCCAATTACAATCATGTTGGCGGCCCGGTTGTTGCCGGTGGATCGCGCCAGCGTGTCGACCGCCAGCCCGAAGGAGCGTGGGTCGGTCATCGTAAAATCATCAGCGTTGTAGATGATTACGCCGCCGTCGCGCACCTCATCGGCGTGGGTCTCGTAGGCTTCCTCGTTGAAGGCAACAAGCACGTCCACCTCGTCGCCCGAGCTCAGAATCGGCTCAGTGCAGATCCGGGCCTGGGTCCAGGTCGGGCCCCCCAGAATCTGGGACGGGAAGGTGGCATAGGTCAAGGCGTGATAGCCCACCTGCGTGGACGCTTGCGCTAGTCCTTCCGCCGAAGTGACAACGCCCTGCCCGCCTTCACCGGCGAATCGGACAACGAAGTCGTTCATTTGCATCTGGCAGTTCCTCCGAACCGGCCGCAGTTCCTCATACCACACGTCCCGCCATCGGGCTGGGTCGAAGCCACAGCTACGGTGCAGTTACGAAATAACACCGTCCCCGGATTTGATTAGGTTGGTGTGTCCGAGCAACGAAGCAAACTCTTTGAGTTGAGTTTTCATTGCGTACCACCCGCCCGCAAAGGCCGGCTGGCGCAACCCAACGCAACAGTGTAAACGGACGGAATATAGCACCGAACGCCGCTCTTTGTCAATTTGGATGGTGCACGCGATTGACCTATTCCGGGCCGGTTTTATGACGTTTCGCCGCGCGATGACACTGGCCGAACCTTTCGGCATTCCGAACACGGCGTTGGTATAATGCCGCCTGATGCCACTCACCGTCGACGTTGTTATCCCCTGCCTCAACGAGGAACGCGCCCTGCCCATAAGCATAAGGCGTCTGCACGATTATCTGTCAACTGTGCTGGCGGATTGCCAGTGGAATATCGTCATAGCCGACAACGGCTCCACCGATGGCACCCAGGCTGAGTCGCAAGCGCTTTCCGCCGAGTTCCCCGCGGTGCGCTACATCCGCCTCGAACAGCGGGGACGCGGGCGTGCCCTCCGCCGCGCCTGGACCGAAAGCGCCGCCGACATCATGGCCTACATGGACGTTGACCTCTCCACCGACCTCAACCATCTCCGGCCCATGATTGACGCCATCGCCCGCGACAACTATGACATCGCCATCGGTTCCAGGCTGCTGCCCGATTCCCACGTGGTCGGACGCACCCTCAAACGCGAGACAACCTCCCGAGGGTACAGCCTCCTGTTCCGCCTCATGTTCTTCACGTCGTTTCGGGACGCCCAATGCGGCTTCAAGGCCATCAGCCGCCGCGCCGCCGATGACCTTGCGCCGCTCGTTCAGGACAACGGCTGGTTCTTCGACTCCGAGCTGCTGATTCTGGCCCAGAAATGCGGTTACCGCATCCGCGAGCTACCCGTGCAGTGGACTGACGATCCTGATTCCCGCGTTCGGATCTTGCGAACTGCGTGGGAAGACGTCAAAGGCCTGTTGCGCCTCAAGTTCGGCGGCATCAGCAAGGCGCGCCGACAACTCCGCGCCGCCGGAAAGCTGTAACCACCGGGTTGCCGGCGTTGAGATTACAGACCCGTGCGGTGCCCTGGTCGGCTTGGTCTAGACCGGAATACTCAGATTGTTGGCGAGGTCGTGTCCGGATGTGGCCGGCGGCAATGGTTTGCCGTCAGCCCGATATATCTCAATCGCTTCGTCTACGATCTGGCACAACTCCTCGAACACCATCCGTTCATCATCGCCGTGGCAACCACCGAAAATCAAACCCGGAGCGCTGCCCACGTAACATTGGTCTTCATCAAACCACTCGACTATTTTCACGTATCGGGCACTATCTTTCATTAGAAAGCCAGGCGCAGGAAAGGGATTAACGTCTCAAGGATGGCTGGGGATACAGGATTCGAACCTGTGATACCTGATCCAGAGTCAGGCGTCTTACCACTAGACTAATCCCCAACGCCCTTCAATATTACCAAACCCGGCCCGGCCCCGCCACCACAAACGCTGATACCACGCCGCGACCAGCCAGGGTTGACGCCCGGCTCCGCTCCGCCGATACTGGCGGCGTTAATATCAATCATCGCTTGGAACATCACCAGCAATCATCACCTGATATTCACCCGGTTGTCGTCTGCCCACCTCGTCCTCGTCCGCCTCGTCCTCGTAAGGAGCAAATCACCATGCAACTCGGAGCCATCTTCCCCCAGACCGAAATCGGCGCCGACCCCGCCGCCGTCAAAGATTTCGCCCAGGCCGCGGAAGCGCTGGGCTATGAGCACCTGCTGGTTTTTGACCACGTACTCGGCGCCGACATCAGCAAGCGCCCGGAATGGAACCGTCCCTACAGCAGCGCCGACACCTTCCATGAGCCCTTCGTTATGTTCGGCTACCTCGCCGCCGTAACCGAGAAAATCGAGATGTGCACCGGCATCATCATCCTGCCCCAGCGCCAAACCGCCCTGGTCGCCAAGCAAACCGCCGAGGTTGACGTGCTCACCGGCGGACGCCTGCGCCTGGGCATCGGCGTCGGTTGGAACGATGTCGAGTACGAAGCCCTCGGCGAGAACTGGGAAAATCGCGGCCGTCGTTCCGCCGAGCAGGTGGAGGTGCTGCGTATGCTCTGGACGCAGGAAGTGGTGAATTTCGAAGGTCGCTACCACAAAATCACCCACGCCGGCATCAACCCCTTGCCCGTCCAGCGACCCATACCCGTCTGGTTCGGCGGCGGCGCGCCCCAGGTCGTGCGCCGCATTGCCCGCATGGGAGACGGCTGGTTCCCCCAGTTCCAGCCCGACGGCGCCGGCCAAGAGCGCATCGCCGAGATGCGCGAGCTGGCGAAAGGCTACGGACGCAACCCCGACGACGTTGGCATCGAAGGCCGCGTCGCCCTCATGGACAGCGACAACCCCGACGACTGGAACCGCCTCGGCGCCGCCTGGGACGAAGCGGGAGCAACCCACCTGTCCATCAACACCATGCGCGCCGGCCTAAAAGGCCCCGACCAGCACATCGAAGCCATCCGCCGCTTCAAAGAAGCGGTCAGCTAGGAACACCGGGCAGCCCACAATGGTCGTCACGGGAACCGCGTCAATTAGTACGGGGCGGCCGATTGGTCGCCCCGACATTCTGGCAAACTTTCTGCCTCTCTATACTTTTCCGACCAGGTCTTTAAGCGCCGCGTAAGTCCGCTGCCCCGTTTCACCATCGCCCAACGGCGCAAAAATATTAGCCAGGAAATCGGTGGCGCCGCCGGCTGCGAACTCCTCCAACTGCCGGCGCAACGATGCTTCGTTGCCCACCACCGCCACTTCCGACGGGCCTTCCACTCCTTCGATGTCCAGCACGCGTCGGTAGTTCACCAGTTGTCCGTAGCGTTCGTAGGCTTCGGCGGCCTGCCGCCGTCCCACCGCCTCATCGTCGCAAACCGTGGCCGGCAGTCCCACGCACACACGCGGTTCATTGCGCCCGCTGGCCTCCGCCGCCCGTCTGATGCGCGGCCCAACGTGCTCGCGTATCGCGCGCGGCCCGGCCATCCACGTAATGGTCCCGTCGGCCCGTTCCCCGGCCAGGCGCAGCATCCGGGGCGCCAACGCCGAAATCAGCACCGGACACTCCGGTCGGTTCGGCACATCCAGCTCGGCGTTCACGTTGTAGAACTCGCCGGAGAACTGCACCCGCCCGGTCTCCATCAGGGGACGCAGCACCGACAGGTACTCCCGCACGTGCAGCGCCGGTCGGTCATACGACAAACCGAAGCTACCCTCGATACCCGGCCGGTGCGACGGGCCAATGCCCAGCACGAATCGGCTGTTGCTGGCCGCCGCCGTCGTTAAAGCCTGTTGCGCCAGCGCCACCGGGTGTCGCGGATACGTGGGTACCACGCCAACCCCCAGTTCGATCCGGCTGGTCTGCATCCCGGCCAACGCCAGCACGGTCAGCGCATCGTACCCGCGCGCGGAGATGTGCGGCACCCAGAAACTGTCGAACCCGTCGTCTTCGGCCTGTTTGATACGGCCAATCAGGTCATCCAGACTCATCAAATCGGCAGTGGCTGCCCCAACAAATACTCCGATACGCATTATGCGCCCTCCCCAAAAAACCTGACTTTTCGAGCAGCCCGACGGTGCGTTCCGCCCTTCGCTAACGCGCTTTCAGCAATACGGCCACCCGGTCCAGTATCCGGTGGCCCACCTCATACTTGGTGAGCAACGGCAATCGCTCGACCGCCAGCTCCCGGTCAATCAGCACTACCCGGTTCGTGTCCACGCCGAACCCGCTGCCCTCTTCCGTAATGTCATTGGCGACAATCAGATCGAGTTCCTTGCGACGCACTTTATCGGCGGCGTTGGTCTCCAGATTTTCGCTCTCGGCGGAAAAACCGACCCGCACAAAATCGCCCCGCGCCGTAGCCAGTATGTCGGTGGTTTTGTCCAGTTCGATGGTCAGCTCGTCGGCAGCAGTCTTTTTGATTTTCTGCTCGGCGGCAACCGAAGGACGGTAGTCAGCGACCGCCGCCGCCATTATCAGAGCGTCGGCGTGGACGGTTTCGGCCAGCACCACATCGCACATATCCTGCGCCGACCGCACCGGCACCACCCGAATTTGCGGCGGATCCGGCAAAGCGACCGGCGCGGTTACCAGCACCACATCCGCGCCACGATCCCGGGCTGCCTCGGCCACCGCAAAACCCATGCGCCCTGAGGAGTGGTTGGTAATGACGCGCACCGGGTCAATGGCCTCCTGCGTGCCGCCCGCGCTCACCACCACCCTCCGGCCGGCCAAATCTCCGTGCTTGCCCAAAGCGGCGGCGATGTGCCCCAACAAGTCTGCCGGCTCCACCAGCCGGCCCATGCCCATCAGGCCGGATGCCAGGCGTCCGGGCGCCGGCCCGGTTATGAACACCCCGCGATTTCGCAACCGCGCCACGTTCTCCTGCGTCGCGGGGTGGTCGAACATATTGGCGTCCATCGCCGGAGCCACCAGCAGCGGCGCTTCTGTGGCGACTACGGTAGTGGTCAATGGGTCGTCAGCCAGCCCGGCGGCCAGCTTGGCGATGCAATGCACCGTGGCCGGAGCAATCACCACAATGTCGGCCCAACGCGCCAGCGCAACGTGCTCCACGCTATGTTCCGAGTTGGCATCGAACGTATCGGTAATCACGCTCCGGTGGGTCAGGCTGCGGAAGGCCAGCGGAGTAACGAACTGCGTCGCCCCGTAGCTCAATATGGTCTCAACGTGGGCCCCGGCCTGCACCAGCTTGCTCGCCAAATCCAGCGCCTTATAACACGCAATGCTGCCCGTCACGCCCAGGACTATGTTCTTGTCTGCGAGAGCGCTCTGCATCGTCTAATCCTTCACGGCGCCGCCCGCAGCTGGCGGTTGTGCGCCGGTCTGCCGCGTGTTTTTTCGATAGATGATGTCCAGCCCAACCAGCGTCAGTTCCCGGTTGATGTCATCGAATATCGGCGCATGTTCGGCGATTACCGTTACCAGTCCGCCAGTACCAACCACCTTGGCGTCCTGCCCAATTTCAGCCCTGAACCGCTCCACCATGGTGGTAACCAGGCCAGCGTAACCCAAAACGATGCCGGATTGCAGGGCAGCGGTCGTATTCCTACCCACCGCCAGCTCCGGCGCAATCAGTTCCACCCGCCGCAATTGCGATGTGTTGTAGTACAGCGCGTCCGCCGACAGGTTAATCCCCGGCGCAATCGCTCCACCCAGGTATTCACGGTCGCGGGACACCGCGTCGAAAACGGTTGCAGTCCCCAAATCCACCACCACCACCGGTGCGCCATACAGCGCCACCGCCGCCACCGCGTCCACGATGCGGTCGGCGCCCACGTCCCTCGGGTTGTCGTAGCGAATCGGCATCCCCAGGTCAATCTGAGACGACACCAGCAGGGGCGACACGCCGAAAAAATTCCGGCATACCTCTTCAAACATCCCGGTCAGCGGCGGTACCACGGAGCAGATGCACGCCGCGCTGATGTCGTCGGTGACAATCCCGCGAAATTCCAGCAGGCTCTTCAACAATATCCCGTATTCGTCGGCCAGGCGGCGGGAGTCGGTCGCAACCCGCAACGTAGTTTGCAGTCGAGCCGCGGGGTTTTCGCCATCGCGGTCGGTCCCGTCGCGAAACACGCCAATGGTAACCGCGGTGTTGCCGATGTCGATGGTAAGCAGCATGATACCCGTTGTGTGATAGGGGAGTGTCAAGTTGGGATTATGCCGGCATTATACGGGGTGCCCTAACCGGCGGCAATTAGCCCCGATGCGAGGGTATACTCACCTCACTTGCCGGCTCGGTGCATCCGGTTCAAACCGTTTCCCAGTCCTACAAATACGCAAAGAGGATGGCTTTCATGCGCATCGACAGCGTCTCAATAGAGGTCCTGGAAACCCCGGTATCGCTGGAATACACCGCCGCCGGCCACGATGTCGCCAGCAACTGGCACGTGCTGGCCCGCCTTCGCACCGATGACGGCGTGGAAGGTGTCGGCTGGGTGGTTGCCAACCGCGGCAGCCTGGTGCGGGCGATGGCCTCCGCTGCCGTTGAACTGGGCGACCTCCTGGTTGGTCTGGATGTTCTCGACCATGAAGCCGCCTACCTCCGCATGACCCGTGCCGCCAACTGGGTCGGCCCCGGCGGGATGGCAACCATGGCGATGTCTGCCGTGGACATCGCCCAGTGGGACGCCGCCGGCAAAACCCTGGGCGTCCCCTTGTTCCAACTCCTGGGGGCCGCGTCCGACCGTGTGCCCGCCTACGCCAGTGACGGCCTGTGGTACAGCATGCCCATCGAAGATTTGCAAAACTCGGCCCGCGCTCACGTGGACGCCGGGTACGACAAAATCAAGCTGCGCCTGGGCGCCGGCGGCAGCCCAGACGCCGAGGCAGCCCGGGTGCGTGCCGTTCGGGATGCGGTGGGCCCCCACGTCGGCATCATGGTGGACGGGACCGAGAGTTGGGACGAAGCACAGGCGTCGGCCACCGGACGCGCTCTGCAAGAAGCTGGCATCATCTGGCTGGAAGACCCAGTTAACCATCAGCGCATCGACGGCCTGGCCCGCCTGTCTCAATCGCTGGACGTTACGATCGCCGCCGGTGAACGGCTGTACGGTTTAGACCCCTTCCGGCGCACGCTGGAGGCACGGGCGGTGGATGTCGCAATCATCGACGTTGCGCGCGCCGGGGGCATCACGCCCTGGATGAAAATTGCGGCGTTGGCCGAATCCCACGGCATCCCCGTCGCCGGCCACGTCGTTCCGGAGGTGCACACCCACCTGCTGGCCGCAATCCCCAATTCGTCCCTCGTGGAATTTATGCCCCGCTCAGAACCCATCTTCACCAACCGCCTCGAATTGCAGAACGGATGCCTCCTCGCTCCCACGGCGCCCGGCCTGGGGGTCGAACTCGACGAAGCTGCGTGCAGTCGCTACCGGGTACAGTAGCCCCTCGTTAGACCAATCAATATCCTGTTTATCCTGTTTATCCATGTAAAAGAATACCCCGGCTATGCTAAACTCGGCATCTACAACCTATTGGAGGCTTGATTATGGCCGACATCGAACTGGTTCAGATTGTGAAACGTGGGCGCGACGCCGTGGCCGAGTGGCGAGAAGCAAACCCGAATCGTTTGATGGATTTGAACGCAGGTTACATGAGCCACGCCCGTATGCCAATGGTGGACCTGCGCGGCGCCGACATGAGGAACGCCGATTTCATGGGCGCCATGATTCGTCGCGGCGACCTTTCTGGCAGCTACCTCAACGACGCCCACTTTTATCGGGCCGACTTGCGCGAGGCCAACCTCAGTCGCTCCCTGGCCCCCGGCGCCAACCTGCGCGGAGCCGACCTCCGTAGCGCCAATCTCTCCGGCATCAATATGGATCGGGCCACCTTGTCTGAGGCCAACCTTGCCGGCGCCAACCTGACCAACGCCAACCTGGACCGGGCCAACCTGGACCGGGCCAACCTCACCGGCGCCAACCTCACCGGCGCCAGCTTCAACGGCGCCAACCTGTCGCGCACCAATCTGTCCGGCGCCACCCTCAGCCAGGCCGATTTCTACGAGGCTGTCCTCAACGACGCGGGCGCCGACCAGGCCGATTTTCATGATTGCATCATCGGTTACACCGTGTTCCAAAACTGCGCGCTGAACACCGCCATCGGCCTGGACAGCATCCGCCACGATGCCCCCAGCACCATTGGACTGGACACCCTCCTGCGCTCCGGCGGGGCGCTGCCCGAATCGTTCTTCATCGGGTCAGGGTTGCCCGCTTTCGTCGCCGGTTTCCAGGACACGGTAGTCGGCAACACCATCTCCACCGGCGAGGTGCATATATCCTGCGCCAATTCCGACATCGCGTTTGGACGCCAGCTGGAACAAAACCTGCGCGCCCAGGGTATACGCAGTTGGGTGTTCGCAGAAGGTTTCCGGGGCAACCCTCTGGTTGACCGCCGCGCCACCTCCGGCGAAGAAGAAATTGAGCGCTGGGTGCGCCATTACGACCGCCTGATTGTCGTTTGCACTGCCGCTGGCATCGACAGCGAAACCGTCCGCAACGACATCACCGCTGCCCGAGAATCCGGCAAAACGTCGGATCAGTGGACAATGTTCCTGGTCGATGCCGACGGCATCATGGCCGGGGGACGTAACCGCAATGCCCGTCTGCTGGCGGAAGACAATCGCGTATTTGACCTCACCGGCCAATCGGACGACAGCGAAACATACCAGTCCGCTCTGGCCGACCTTGTGGCCAACCTGCGGGAAGACCGGCCAAACAGCGCCGGCGCTCCCCCACGTCGCACCGTCGATCCCAAATCCCTGCAACTCTAAATCCCGCGAAACACTCCAAACCCCAAGGGGGGCGGCACATTAGCCGCCCTCTCTTTTTGACCCGATTCGGTCCAACAGTGCAACAAAACAGGGGGAAGGTGAAAACCTTCCCCCTTTGAGTCCGTTCCGAAGAACCGACCGATTCAGTAGGCTACATTTTTAGATGTAGTCTTCTTCCTCGTACATCATGTCGACGTTGTCGGTGCTCTGGTTCAGGCCGCGGACGACGTGCGAGCGGAATTCAGCAAGCATTTCATCGCTAACGTCGTTACCGTTCGAGCGGGCGGCGTCCTTCAACTGGTCGAAGGCCCAATCGCCGGTGTCGCCGTGCGGCATGTCGAAGAAGCCGGGCTCGAAGACCGGGAGCTCGCCGGGGCCGAAGTAGCCCTTGCCCTCGATGTTGTAACCTTCGAGGTCATGGGTGCCCTTGCCCAACACCTGTCCGGTGGCGGCATAATGCTCCATGGTGGCCTTCATGCCGTACTTCTGGATGGGGCAGACCTTCATGCACACGCCACAACCGAGGTAGCGGGCCATGACCGGCCGACAGCGCTTGAAGTACAGCTTGTTCTTCTCGATTCCACGCCACCAGATCTTGTCGCGCATCAGGGCGCGGCCCGGGCAGCGGTTCACGCACACCTGACAAACCTGACAGAAGGCATGAATGCCGTAGTCAACGGGCTCGTCGTAGGTGACGCTGGCGTCGGTGGTAATCATCATGATGCGGCAGCGGGAGCCGACGTGCGGGGTCAGCAGGTAGCCACAGGCACCCAGGGAACCCAGGCCAGCCGCTACGAACATGGGAATGTAGGGGCCGGTGTTGTCGTTGGGGCTGTGAACCTGGGCGCGATAGCCCAAGCCGCGAATGAAGTTGCCCAGCTCCAGGCCGGCCGCGCCTTCGGTGCGGTACGTGCTGGAGTGAACGATCTCAGCGTCGATGCTGGGGATCGTCTGGGTCGGCTCGAAGTCCTGCTCGTAGGCCAGGCAAACGACGTGGGGGAATTTCACCCAGTCTTTTTTGCTCTGATACACGTAGCGGATGTCGAACGCGGTGATGCCGACTTCGATGAAGCCGAGCTCGCGGGCCTTCTGCTTGATGACTTCGGACACGTCATCGCCACTGGCCTCGGTTGTGGGATCCAGCTCGCCGGTGAGACGGGCGGCCATAACCAGGTTCCGATTCAGCTTGTCATGCTCCTTGCGGATCTCACGCATCTCGGCGTGCTGGTCGCGCAAAGTATTGGCCCAGTCCCGGGATGCGCGCTCGGTGATATTCATGGTCTCAACCGGATACTCGCGAGAGTACCAGTCAACCTCGCGCTGATTCATGGGGATACCAGGAGTCGTCTCCAACTCTTCCGGTACGGGAATAGTTACGGATGCGTCGCCCAGATACCTGCCTGGACGCCTTACCTCGTGACCAATCTTGAGCATATCCTCCTCCTTTTAGTTGGACTGCGTAGATACGTCAAATTTCAATAAAGATACCGGCCCCTCCAGTTGTTGTCAATACTTCCGGCGCAAAACAATCATATTCCTTGGCATGATGATGATTATAGTCGAGGCTGTGTATACACACTTTTTGACGCAACCCGCTACACTCGTGGCCTTAACCAACGTACCCGTCAATGGCATTTCCCAACCCCCCCCCCAGCCCCTCCAGCGGCTCGTCAGATTCTACCGGACAATGCTCATCCGCATCGAATTGCGGAACCCCCAGAGGCTGAAAACGCAGCACCCATTCGGTACGAATCACCGGCGAGACGGGCCTGCTGAAACAGCGCATCCGCGTCGAATCCTCCGGATAAATTCAGCCAGAAAAAACTGCCACCCGGTTCGGTGCAGTTAATTTCGTCGGCCAGCGTCAAGCGCAACGCATTGGACACTGCATCCATCCGCTGGCCGTAGACTTGCCGCAGATTGACGATGTTTTCCCCTAACAAACCGAACTCCAGCGTGGCCGCCAGGTCCACCACCCGCAAAGCCCCGGCAATCGGAAACAGCGTCGCCGGGTCAACATTACCGCCGTATGCATCCTGAGTCGACAGGAACCCGGCCAGCCTTCCAGGAACGGCCCGGACCCTTGCGCCGCGCCATATTGCAGCGGCACCGCAGCCGGCTGGCTCAACATCCGGTGCGCCCCCGACGCCAGGGCTACCGTCGGATGCAAACGTGCAAATGGGTGGCCCCATCCCGGGTCAATCACTCCATCGGCAACGTCAATCAGCACCGAAGGCAAAACATTCGTCACAACGCAATCGACGGCGGCGCATTCCTACCGCAGCACCCGCATTGTCAATCAACCAGCCGCGTTGAAGGCCGTTCGATAGGCCACCCCAATATTTCCCCCGCACACCGTGAACTCCTCGAAGGATAGTCTTGAGCTCGTCGCAGAACCACCCAACACATTCTCCGTTCATCCTGAGCTTGTCAAAGGACCATCCAAAGCCCATCAGAAGGCCGTTGATGTTCCCAAAACCCGGCTCCCGGCACTCAAGCCAAAGCCAACCACCGCCAGCCTGGAATATACGGCGGCTTCGATCCCTCCGGATTCGTTCACCGACCGCCCAGAGCGCCCAACCATCGCCACCGTTTCCCCCGGTGCGGCCGGATCTTCCGGTCCAGAAATTCCTCCAGTTGAGCCGTGTGCAACACCGTCCGGTTGCCGCCGCTCGCGTCTTCGTCTACCAGTGTAGACGGCACGTCTTCCCAGTCGAAACCCCGGCGACCAAACGCATCGCGCTGCTCCCATACGATTATCCGGTCGTTTTCTATGGCCCATCCGTTCGGGGTTTCTCCTTCGTGATTAGCCATCGCCGACGGTCGAAGCAGCCCGCTCAGACGATCCTTGATCCGGTCATACCGTTTGTTGGCGTAGTCCAGCCAGGTCACCGGAGCGCACCAAGCCTCCCCGGAAGCGTCGGTGGATTCAGAGATGATACGTGCCAAAGTCGACGACGATAACAGCAACCAGTCTTCTGGCAATGGCTCCAGATCCAATTGCGCCAGCATTTCCCGCAGGTATCGTTTGTATAGCTGGCTGGATAACCCTTCACTCACCGCCTTGATCCGGTCATCCATACGCTGCCTCAATTCTTCATCATATTGAGGGAGAGCAGTCGTGGTGTATATCATCAGGGAACGCTTAACGATTTCGTCGGGGAAGGATTTGGGTTGGCGGTTCATCGACAGAACGAAGCCGGGATACTCCGCCACCGGTGGCAACAATTCGTCCTTGATCATGTCGCTCCCATAGGTGCGAAAAGCCCGCCCGCCGATATCGTCAAAGACCACCGGATGCCGTTTGAAACCCTGCTGCAACGCCCGTAAACGCGCCGCGGTGAAATTGGACTTTTCCACGTTGTGCGCCCTTCCCAGCATGGACGTCATCAATGTATCAACCAGGCTGGTTTTCCCGCAGTTTGATTTGCCAAATACGATGGCAAACGACGGGTATCGGATAACGTCCCTGCCCCTGATCAGCGCCAACGACCTCACATCGCACATGAACGGCGAAAAATACATCCACGACCACAGGATAAAATAGTCCCGTTTCAATCGGTCGACGTCGCCCTCAAAATTCTCGAAATTCCGAAAATATTCGACCATCAGCTGTGCGTCCGTTCGCACCAGGGCGTCATCAAATTCCAAAGAGAACGACTCCCCGTTTAAAATTGCCGTGCCTTGCGACCGGTTGATGGACAAATACCGATTATCAGCCTCTTCAGCCGACTTTACCAACTTGATCCGGCTGATCTCCCGCTTGATTTGAGGCGTAATCTGCTGCTTGCCGCTGCGGAAGGGCGGAACCACCGCTGAAATCTTGGGCTCCAGCGCGACCACCAGTTTCTCGATTCGTTCGACCTGCACCGGCACGCTTACCGTTAACTCTTCAGCATGCACCTGGTCGATCACCAGGTTGGTCGCACCATCCGCGATGGCCGGCACCTCCTCCAGCTCGATGTCCCTCTCAACGATCCGGTCTTCCGGCAACGGAATTTCGTTTGAAGCGGCATTTCGGATGCCATCGTACATCTGGGTGTAGTGCTCCCACGCCAACGCGTCGTTATCGAAACTCACCAACGTCTCCGGTTGGAACCCGGAAAAAGCCCGTTCGGACAAGTTCGCCGACCCCACGATGACCCGCGTGTGCCCGGTTACGGAATCTTCCAGCAGGTATAACTTGGCATGGGCGATGGATTGCCGCAACACCCGGAACCGCGCCCGCCCCGCTCTCACTTCGCTCAATATATGGGTGTGCCTTTCGTCCTGCAGGCCCATAATGGCCGCCCGAACATCACCAACCGCCACCTGCTGGAACGCGAGGATATATTTCACGTCCCTCAGCGTGGCTTCTGACCCGAATACACATTCGAATTCCCCAAACCCGAACTCGTCCAGCATCCTGACTATTGCTGGAATGCTGGCGGAATAGGTCAACACCCGAAGCTTGTCATACCCGTCAAACCAGCTCCAGTCGAATTTGTTCTGGCTGAACGCCCGGGCGTTAACTACCCGTAACCCCGCGCCGTCATCCAGGGGGAAGCCGCCTTGTTCCGCCATCAATCTTCCTCCGATACTGGCCATACCCACGATGTTAGCCACGCCCGCAGCCGATTATTCCACGGAGATCGCCTGTTGTTCAACGCCCCCGAGCCAGTATGCGTTTCGTTTGCCAGCACAAAAAAGGCCGGCGGGATTGCTCCCGCCGGCCGATTTGCCGTTATGGCTGGGTGAGGCAGAACTACTAGATGTAGTCCTGGTCCTCGGCCATCATCTGCAGCACGTCGCCGGACTGCAAGGCGATGGAACGGGAGATCTGGAGTTTCAGGTCCTCGACCAGTTCTTCCGGAACCTCGCCGTTGTTGTCGCGGGCGGCGTCCTTCATCTGCTCGAACGACCACTCGTCGGAGTTGCCGTGCGGCATCTCGAAGAAGTTGCGCTCGAAGACCGGGAGCTCGCCGGGGCCGAAGTAGCCCTTGCCCTCAAGGTTGTAACCTTCGAGGTCATGGGTGCCCTTGCCCAACACCTGTCCGGTGGCGGCATAATGCTCCATGGTGTTCTTCAGGCCATACTTCTGGATGGGGCAAACCTTCATGCACACGCCACAACCGAGGTAGCGAGCCATGACCGGCCGACAGCGCTTGAAGTACAGCTTGTTCTTCTCGATGCCACGCCACCAGATCTTGTCGCGCATCAGGGCGCGGCCCGGGCAGCGGTTCACGCACACCTGGCAAACCTGACAGAAGGCGTGGATGCCATAGTCAACGGGCTCGTCATAGGTGACGCTGGCGTCGGTGGTAATCATCATCAGCCGCATGCGGTTGCCGCTGTGCGGGGACAGCAGGTATCCACAGGCACCCAGGGAGCCAAGTCCGGCCGCCACGAACATGGGGATGACCGGGCCGGTGGCGTCGCTGGAGTGGACGACGTGGGCCTTGTAGCCCAGGGAGCGGATGAAGTTGCCCAGCTCCAGGCCGGCCGCTGCCTGCGTCCGGTAGGTGCTGGAGTGAACGATCTCCGCGTCAACGCTGGGGATGGTCTGCGTGGGCTCGAAGTCCTGCTCAAAGGCCAAACAGATAGCATGGGGCAAAACGGTGAAGCCGCGCTTGCTCTTGTAGTCATACCGTGGGTCGTAATTGGTGATGCCTACTTCCAGGTAACCCAACTGGCGCGCCTTTTCCTTGATGGCCTCGGAGATGTCATCGCCGCTAGGCTGGGCGGTGGGCTCCATTTCGGCAGTGGCTCGGCCAGCCATAATCAGGTTGCTGTTGAGCTTGTCGTGCTCCTTGCGGATCTCGCGCATCTCAGCGTGAAGGTCGCGCAAAGTGTTCGCCCAGTCGCGGGATGCCCGCTCCGTGATGTTCATGGTTTCCAGCGGATATTCGCGGGCGTACCAGTCAGTCTCACGGCTGGTCATCGGAATGCCAGGTACCGTTTCCAGTTCTTCCGGAACCGGGATCGTGATAGTGTCGTCGCCCCAGTGCCTTCCGGGCCGAACAACCTCGTGACCAATCTTCAGCATAAAAGCCTCCTCGTTAGTTGGCTGTACCGCGTGTTGCGGTGGCATTTCCGGCAATTTATACCTTTGCAATACCTTTGTCAACAAGTATTTTCATCTTCCCCGTCGAATTCATCATCCGGTAGGGTTTTCGCATCGCTTCGCCGATAATTTCGCCATAAACCGCTAGGTTATCGCTTCTTCTCGTAACCAACGCAGATTTCCACAATTCGTCCGCCGGCAATCCCGGAATCCCCGTCTAACGCCCCGTCCGGCGCGCTATCATCGCGTCCGCCAACGGGCTCGCCCCGGACTTGACCGTTATGTTCACCAGCGACGGTTTACCCGAATTGATGGCCCGCTCCACCGCCGGAGCAACGTCATCAGGTTGCTCTACCAATTCAGCATAGCCGCCGATGCCCTCAACCACCTGGTCGTAGCGCACGTAGCGCAAACTCGTGCCCACATCCCGTCCGAAATAGGCCAGCTGGAACGTCTTGTCGATGCCCCAGTTGCTGTCGTTCCCCATAATCCCGGTGATAGGCAAATTGTGCCGGATGCACGTGTCGTATTCCATGGAGTAGAACCCGAAGGAACCGTCCCCCATGAACGCCAGCACCTTGCTCTTTGGGTAGGCAAGTTTCGCCGCCATCGCGTAGGGAATCGCGCCGCCCAGATGGCTCAACGGCCCCAGACGGATGAAATGCCCCGGCGACCGGGCCGGCAAATAGCTGCGCCCCCACTGCACATAGTCGCCGCCGTCCAGCACAATGAACGTGTCCTCATCAATCAGATGCTCGATCCGCGTGTACACGTCCAGCGGGTGCATCGGGGCCTCGCCCGTGGCCTTGCTGCGCAGACTGTCCATCCACGCCGTCCGATCCTGTTTGAGGGAGTCAATCCACGGCGCCAGATTGCGATTGAACCGCGCCGCCCCAGTCAGTTGGTCGACGATGGCCCCCAGATCGCCCAGCAAACCAACGGCGACACCCCGGTTACGCCCGATTTCCGCCTCCGATGGGTCGGCCTGAATCAGCCTGGCATCCGTCGAAAAGATGCCGCCGTAGCGGTAGCGGTGGTCGAGACGCTTGCCCAGCAGCAGAACCACGTCGGCTTCCCGGAACCGCCGGGCCGTTTGGTTGAGCGCCCCATCCGCATACCCAAAACACAGCGGGTGCAGGTCGTCAATGAGGCCCCGGGCCTGCTCCACCGTAAATACCGGAACTCCGGTGGCCTCGGCCAGCGCTTCCAGTTGTGCCGGCGCCACCGAGTAGCGCGCCGGGTTGCCCGCGATGATCACCGGACGCTGGGCGTTGGCCATCAGCGTGGCCGCCTGCTCAATCAGCGTTGGGTCGCCGTGTGCCCGCCCCATATTGCGGTATTCCTGGGGCAGGTACGGCGGCAGGTCTTCCTCGCGAACCGGCGCCTCTTGCAAGTCAATCGGCAGTGTCAGATGCACCGGCCCCGGCCGCCCGCTCATCGCAGTGCGAAAGGCCGTTGCCACGTACTCCGGAATGCGGTGGATGTCGTGAATCAGCCAAGACCCCTTCGACACCGGCGCCGCCATCGCCACCTGGTCAATCTCCTGGAAAGTGGCCTGCCCCTTTTCGGGCAGCTCAGCGCATCCGGCCACAAAGATGACCGGGCTCTCTGATGTATAAATCGCCGGCAAGCCGGAGATAGCGTTAGCGAAGCCGGGCCCGCCGGTGAACATCGCCACCGCCGGCTTGCCAGTAATCCGGGCATAACCATCGGCCATGTGCATCGCCGCGCCTTCGTGCCGCGTGTCGATAAACTCAATGCCCTCGTCGGCAGCAGCATCCACCAACGGCAAGATAGTGTCACCCACTATGGTGAAAATCTTCTCCACGCCTTCCTGTTTAAGGCAACGAATAAAGAGATGACCGCCATTCAGGTCCGGCATAAACGTAACTCCTGCTCACATCATCGAGCCGCCACGGGCTCGTTAAAACTGACGGCAATGTTATCACAGGGCATTCTCGTCATCCGCCCAAACCAATCACCCGCTCATCCTGAGCCTGTCGAAGGATGATTCACCCGCCGGGTATACTGTCCCGGTGGGCGTCCTGTACGTAATCGGCACTCCAATCGGCAACCTGGAAGACATCACCTTTCGGGCGGCCCGCATCCTGTCGGCGGTCCCGTTGGTCGCTGCCGAGGATACCCGGGTAACGCACCGCCTCCTGGCCCACCTGTCAGCGTCTCCCCGGCTCATCAGCTGCCACGAGCACAACTGGCAGCGTCGTTTGCCCGCCATCCTGGATGCCCTTTCCGAGGGTGATGTCGCCTACGCCACCGACGCCGGCGCCCCGGCCATCAGCGACCCCGGGGCCGGCCTGACCGCCGCCGTTGCCGACGCTGGCTACCCGGTGGTCAGTATCCCGGGTGTATCCGCCATCACCGGCGCGTTATCGGTTGCCGGCTTCGACGCCGACAGTTTTCTGTTCCTGGGGTTTCTGCCCCGGCGCCGGCCCGAACGCCATCAATGCCTCATCGAGGCCGTCGAATTGCGCCGCACGCTGGTGCTGTTCGAGGCTCCCCATCGCCTGCGGGCCACGCTGGCCGACATTCGGGACATCATGGGAGACCCGCCAATCGCCGCTTGCCGCGAGCTAACCAAGCTCCACGAAGAGGTCTGGCGCGGTTCAGCAGGCCAGGCCCTGGAGCACTTCACCGTACCACGAGGCGAGTTCACCATCATCGTCGGCCCCGTCCCCGCCGATGCTCCCTTGCCCAACGCCGCTCCGACATTGGTTCTCAACGCAGCGCGGGAAGCTCTGTCCCAGCGGCGCGCCGCCGGAATGCATGGCCGTGATGCCGTAGCCGAAGTGGTAACCGCCACCGGCCTGTCCCGCCGGGCAGTGTACGCCATCTGGATTGAATCCGGCGCATGAAACCAAATGCCCCGGGACATCCTGTCTATCCTGTCCATCCATGTAAAACACGGAACAATCAAAATCCTGTCCATCCTGTCCATCCATGTAAAACACGGAACAATCAAAATCCTGTCCATCCTGTCCATCCATGTAGAACACGGAACAATCAAAATCCTGTCCATCCTGTCCATCCATGTAGAACACGGAACCCGACAATCCAGGCAAATGGTTTCCCCCCTACGCCACCACCACAATCGCCTCGCCCAAGCCTTCGATGGACACCCGGGCCTCCGACGCGAATTCCAGCGGCGTGGGCGGGACCAGGCTGCCGGTGATAACCACGTCGCCAGCCTTTAGCGGGTGGTTGCGCGCTGACAATTCGTTGGCCAGCCACACCAGCGGCTCAAACGGGTGCCCCATCACGTCCCGCCCGTAGCCCTCACCCACCGGCTCACCGTTAATGGTCATCACGCCCTTGCAGTTCACCAGGTCGCGACTTTGCCAGTCGGTAATCGGGTCTCCCAGCACAATGCCGGAATTCAGGATATTGACGGCCACGCTCATCAACGTGCGTTCTTCCGTCGTCAGATCCGGCGGTGTCCGAATATCGACAATCTCAAAAGCCGGCGCCACCTCTGCCACCGCGGCAGCGACGGTCTCCCTGGTGTAGGGCGCGCCGGATGCCGGCAAATCCTTGCCCAGCGTAACCCCGACTTCCAGCTCAATCCCCAAGTTCACGTACTCGGTGTAGTTCAGTACCACCGGAGAGCGCCCCACCGTTTTCTGGAACACGCCGCCCAGCACCGGGTGGTCCAGCCCGGCCCGCTCCTGCATTACCGGTGTGGTGTAGGCCAACTTGTACCCCGCCAACGGCCCCCAGATACTCGACAGCATACAGTGCAATTCCAGTTGAATCGCGTAGGCGTCTTCCAGCGTCCTGGGAAACAGCGGGTCGGGTAGCCGGTCAAAGGGTTTCACCGCTTTGTACTGCTGGAAAATTAGCTCGGCGGCCGCGCGGGCCGGCGTCGTCGTAACCATGTGGCGCCCCCTTAACCTTGTCCGTTATTGTGCATTTTCAATCAGCGTGTGGTTCAGATTATACCCCTGCGATACAACCGGCGGCGATGCAACCGTAGCCTGCCGCAACAGTCCTGCCCCGTCAGACTATACAAGAGCCGCCAGCCACCACGACGCATCGCCCGGCAGCTGGCGGCTCCATAACGCGGGTTCAGCGACTGCGATGAGTTACCTGGCCTCGCTGGAAGCTTCGAAACCGCAGTCCCGGTGCGTACCGTCGCAGAACGGTTTGTTGCCCGACTGTCCGCATCGGCAGAAAGAAACCCACTGGCCCTCGGGGATGGCGTAGCTATTGCCACTTTGGTCCACTATGTCAATTTCTCCGATGACCCGCAGGGGGCCGTTTCCCCGAATTTCTACTTTAACGTCTGCCATTTTATCCCTCCTCAGGAATGATTGGTTTCAGTGTGGCATTGTGCCACAAGTTGGTTACAGATTCACTACCAGGTTGTCGGGGGCGCGGCAGAGGATACCGACCTGCTCTTCGTCGTAGGGGTTCTCTTCGATGTGCGGCGTGTTGGCCGGCACAAAGATAAAATCCCCAGGCCCGGCTTCAATGGACTGCTCAAAATTCTCGCCAAACCAGACCCGCACGTGTCCCTGAATCACGTAGGCGGCAGTCTCAGCCTCTAGATGCGTATGGGGCGGCCCCTTCTCCCGCGGCGCGGCGGTTACCTTGCCCATCCAGATTTTGGTGGTCTCGCCCTTGCCGGGCATAATCGCCGGCTGCCGAACCATCCCCGGCGTCTGCGTCGTTTCCGAAGGATCCCCCACCGCGTGAACCACGTAAGGCTTGGCGTCGGTTTGCTGCTGGGTTGCCATATCATTCCTCCAGATTCTTCATGGATGCCGGAGCGCGTTTTCCACTGCTGGCGTTCGCTTCGGTGGGAATCCGCATCTCCGGCCTCACGGTCGCAAAAATTGGACCGCGGTTAGCTGCCGTTCTGCTCCCACAACGCTTCCAGGACGGCGCCCGGATTCATCGGAAGGTTCGTCATACGAACGCCAACCGCGTCGTGGATGGCGTTGGCGATGGCGGCCATGGGCGGGACGATGGGCACTTCGCCGACACCGCGGACTCCGTAGGGATGGCCGGGGTTGGGGACTTCGACCACCACCGCATCAATCATCGGCAAATCCAGCGCCGTCGGCATTCGGTAATCCAGGAAGCTGGAGTTCTGCATCTGCGCATCGTCGTTGAAGAAATACTCTTCGTTCAGCGCCCAGCCGATCCCCTGCACCGCGCCGCCTTGAATCTGCCCCTCCACGTAGGCGGGGTGAATCGCGGTGCCAGCGTCCTGGATGGCCGTGTAGCGCAGGATGTCCACCTTGCCGGTTTCCACATCCACGGCAACGTCGGCGATGTGCAGGGCGTAGGCTCCGCCGGCTCCCCGGGGATCGACGTTGGCGCTCCCCACAATCGGCCCACCAGTCCCATTCAGGCGGGCGGCCAGTTGCTGGAAGGTGAACCGCAACTCCGGTTCCGATTTGTGCTGGATCACGCCATTGGTAAATTCAACGTTGTCCGGCTCAATGTCCCAGATGCGGGCGGCGCGCTGGATCATCTGGTCGCGCACGTCATTGGCCGCCTCGTAGGAGGCCCAACCCGTCTTGAATGCAACACCGCTGCCGCCGGTCATCGAAGTAAATCCAATCGAGTTGGTGTCGCCCACCGATGGCGTAACATCCTCGGCCGCTATGCCCAGCACTTCGGCCACGTGCATGGCAGCCACCGCCCGGCTTCCGCCAATATCGGGCGAACCCTCCACCAGCGATACCCGTCCGTCGGCTAACACGCTGACAATGGCGCTGGCTGGCCCGGTGCCGTTGAACCAGAACCCACCGGCCACGCCGCGACCTACCTTCTTGCCCTCGGCTTCGGGTGCCCGGTCAATCGGAGCGTTCCAGTGGTCGTGGTCCCGCCCAGTCTGCACCGTCTCCTGCCAGCCAATACTGCCGAACAGCGGCCCAGTGACCCGCCGGTCTCCTTCGCGAGCGCCGTTCAGCGCCCGGAACTCCAGCTTGTCCAGACCCACCGCTTCGCAGATTTCGTCAACAACCGACTCGACGGCGAATGCCGCCGCCGGCGAACCGGGCGCGCGGTAGGCGGCGGTCTTGGGATGGTTCAGCACCACGTCCGCCGCCTCTACCTTTCCGTTCGGAATGTTGTAGCAGGACAGGGCGCACTGGGCTCCAGGGTTCACGGGCGAGCCGGGGTACGCGCCGGCCTCGTAATACAACGATACGTCCGCGGCGGTAATTTTGCCGTCGTTGGTTACGCCCATCTTGACCCTGAGGTAGCCGCCGGAGGTTGGCCCGGTTCCCTCAAACACCTCGGTGCGGGACATGGCAACCTTTACCGGCCGGCCGGTCTTGCGGGACAAGGCCGCGGCCACCGGCTCCAGGTACACCAGCGTCTTGCCGCCGAACCCGCCGCCAATCTCCATCTGAACCACCCGGATGCGAGATACCGGAATGCCCAGCACCACGGCGGACTGGTCGCGCACGTTGAAGTGGCCCTGGCTGCTGCACCAGATGGTAACCGTGTCGTCAGCATTCCAGAGGGCGGTCGCGGCGTGCGGCTCAATGTACCCTTGATGCACAGCTTTGGTGCGGAATTCCCGTTCGATCACGATGTCGGCCTGGGCAAACCCGGCGTCCGGGTTACCAATCTCGTAGTGATAGCGATTGGGAACATTGCCCGTCTTGCCCGTTTCGCCCTCCGCCATCAGTCCGCCGGGGCGGACGTTGGGGTCGTTGAGGTTGGCCAGGCGCTCGTGAACCAGCGGCGCATCGTCGCGCATTGCTTCAAGCACGTCGGTAACGGGAGTCAAAACTTCGTACTCCACGTCAATGAGTTGCAATGCCAGCTCCGCCGTGTGCGGATCATCGGCGGCCACTGCGGCAATCGCGTGTCCTTTGTAAAGGGCCTTCTCAGCGGCCAATACGTTGTTGCTCAAGAACTTGGGGTTAATCATCGCCCCTTCGCCCAGGTCGATGACCCGTCCCGCCGCCTGCGGAAAATCGGCCGCAGTAACCACGGCCTGCACACCGGGCATCGCTTCGGCGCGGGATGTGTCGATGTTCTTGATGCGAGCATGAGCGTGAGGGCTGCGTAAAATCTTCGCGTGCAGCAATCCCGGCAGGTTCATGTCGGCGCCGTACTGCGCCCGGCCGGTTACCTTGTCGGTTCCGTCGTGGCGGATCGGCCGGCTCCCGATAACGCTGTATCCCTCGGTGGCGGGCGATTTTTGAGTGGTGGTCATGGTGAATCTCCCAAAATGGTGGCAAAGAATTGATGTGGCAGTGATGGCGCCATACTACCATACGAACAATTCCACAGGGCGATGTGTTCCAACGCTGCAACTTGCCCAATCGAATTGACGCCAGGCAAAAAAACCGGGGCGCCGGTGAGCGCCCCCAAAGTGTTCCAACAATCAGCGGATAGCCTATCTGCCGGCCGCAGCGTAGCTGGCGATTTCCTCATCCCACGGGCCGGACAAACGGCCTTTCTCCGTTCCGCCAATCATGTACTGGCTTTCATCGTGCCCCCACTCGCTGCGCGGCAACTCGTAAGAAAGCTCAATGCCGTTGCCATCAGGGTCCCGAATGTAAATCCCGATGGCGTGTCCGTGGTCAGACACCCGGTCAATCTGAATGCCCTTCTCCTTGACCCGATGATAGAGTTCCTTCAAGTCATCCAGGCTGTCCATATACCAGGCCATGTGGTTCAGACCAACCTGCCCACCGTGCGGGCCTTCGGCATTTTCACCAACCTCGGTCAGCGCAATTTCGTGGGAGTTTTCCAAATCGGCGGTCATGAAAGCGGCTCGACCCGGGAAGAACCCGTAGGTATGCAACCCCAGAACGTCCCCATACCATTCGCGAGCCTGCTCCGCATTCCGCACGAAAAGGTTGATGTGCCCTAGTTGTCTCGGCGTGTAACCCATGATTAACTCCTTTTCACGACGCAACATTTCCCATGACGCCATAATACCAATCAATCGCCCGGTTAGGAAGGCACAAAGCCCGCCGCTACCTCACCATCCCCAACGCCCGCGGCAACGAGGCGCTGCCGGAGCCCAATATGCTGAACGCAGCGGCCTGACAACACCAAACAGGGCGACGCGCTTTTACACCTAATTGACGGGACACTACCGGTCAATGTGCCGGTAAAGGTGAGAGACTTGCCGCAGGCGTCGGCCAGGACTCCAGCCGCGATGCCTTGAACCGAGCCGCCGCCTTTATGCTCGTTTGCAGGGTCTGATAAAATGCGACTTTATTGCTATCTGCGAAGTGCGTCGGGCGGAGAGGAACCGTGTGGGGTTCTACATATAAGACTCTGGCAGTCGGATTTGTGCTCTGTGCAGTTGTGGGGGGCTTTGCCCTCAATGCTTGCGGTAGTGCGCTGACGCGTCCACAAGATGATTTGGAGGCGTGGAAATCGGCCAAGAGTAAGAAGGTTGTTTGGTTGAACCCGTACAACCACGACCTCAGCGTTGAAGGAATCGGAGAATCCAGCGCGATACCATATGGCAGCGTCCTAGTTACGGATGGCCCCGACGCCGACTCTATTGGGCCTTCGTGCTCTGCATCAATGACGTCTGGTATGCCGCCCTTGAGAGATACGGTTGTGGGGTACAAAGAATTCACCGGGCCTGCCGAATACGAGATCCCGGAAAGCGGCTACATTTTGGGGAAACCCTCCGTACGTTATCTCTCAGACGAAGACCCTTATGTTTGGGAGTTTAGCTCCACAGGGTGCATGACTTGGAAGGTAAAACGGGACGAATAGTGGCGATGAAGGTCTTGCCGGTGCCCATCTCCCCGACGACGGTGGTTCCCCGGTGGGCTTCGAGGGAGAGGGCCGCTCCCCGTATGGCGTCCCAGGGGCTTTCGGGGCAGGCGAGGCATATTGTGGCCGTTCTCCGAGGGCCGGTAGAGGGGCGGGAAGGACTCCACCACCCGCTTGGCGATGGACTCCTTCTGATCGAAGGCTTCCCGCTCCGGTCGCGGAAATGCCCAGCAGCGCAGGTCCCAATAGTGGGAGGACAGGTAGCGGGCCAAAACCGCCAGCCGTTGCCTGGGCACGATGAACATCAGGACGCCGCCCTATAGGCCAGGTAACGGGTGCAATGAGTCAAGAAGCTATGTTCCACCCGCTTGTCTTCCAAGTCATGGTCGTAGGGTGAGTTGAGCAGAAGCAGGTCGAAGGCACCGTTGGCAATCGAGGTCTGGAACAGGTCGGCGGCCAGGGCGCGGTCTAGACGGTCCGCCGCTTCCCCGGCCCGGTCCTTGTGCAGTTCCACCCCGCAGGTCTCCACAGGGACGGCCCAGCGTTGGGTCAGCCGCTGGGCCAACTGTTCCAGGGCCTCTCCTGCCCCGCAGCAGGGGTCGAGAACCCGGAGGGTCTGGCGGTTGTTGCGGTAGCGGCCTCCACCCACCACCACCAGTTCCGCCGCCAGGCCCACGACCCGGGGCGGCGTGGGATAGAATCCCACCCTTGAATTAGGCTGCCAATCTCATAGTGTTTCTTCCTTACGTGTGTTGTTCCGATGGTGGTCCTTCAGGCCCACTACCTCGCCCCTGGCCATGGTGCGCTGGAAGCACAGCACTTGGGCGGTGTCCTTCTCCTCGGCGCAAGCGGTGCAGAAGGCGGTGAGCAGTTCCGCGTCGCTGCCAACGTCGCACGACCGCATATCGCCATGCGGAACCTCTGGACATCCGACACCCGGCCACGGGCGCCGGGCCACGGTTTGGCAGAGTGCCGCGCCTGAACCCGCCGGCGTTGCCGCCGCCTGCGCTGATTCTCGGTACCCCGGATGACATAATCGCCGCCCTGATTACATAATTTCACCGCTTCTTGCGCTATAATACGCCAGCAATTGTAAGGCTGGGCCTGCTCACCCTGCCGCGGCATTGGAGGGATATTCGATTATGGGGCCATTGGAAGGCATAAAGGTGCTGGATCTGACCCGCGCTCTGGCCGGACCGTACTGCGCACTGATGCTCGGAGATTACGGCTCCGATGTCATCAAAATCGAGATGCCGGGCAGCGGCGACGACACTCGCAAGTGGGGCCCGCCTTTCATCGGCGAAGAGTCCGCCTACTTCCTTTCGGTCAACCGCAACAAACGCAGCCTTACCCTCAATCTGCGCGACGAGCAGGCCCAGCAGGTCTTCCTGAAACTGGCCGCCGATTCCGACGTGATAGTCGAAAACTTCACCCCCGGCGTTATGGGCCGTTTCAACCTCGGTTACGAGGATGTCAAGAAGATTAATCCCGCCATCGTCTATTGCTCAATTTCCGGCTTCGGCGCCACCGGTCCCTACCAGAGCCGCCCCGCTTACGACCAGATTATGCAGGGCATCAGTGGAATCATGAGCATCACCGGCGAGTTGGGCGGAGACCCGCAGAAGGTGGGCATCGCCGTCGCCGACATCGGCGCCGGTATGTGGGCCGCCTTCGCCATCATGACGGCGCTTTTCCACCGCAACAACTCCGGCGGCCAGGGTCAAAACATCGACCTGTCCATGCTCGACGCCCAAGTTGCGTGGATGACCTACCAGGCCGGCTACTACTTCGCCACCGGAGAGGCTCCCAAGCGACTCGGCGCCGCCCATCCCACCCTAGTGCCCTACCAGGCCTTCATGGGGAAAGATGGCAAATACTTCAACGTCGCCGTGGGCTCAGACCGCCTTTGGGATCGCTTCTGCGAAGGCATCAACCGTATGGACCTCCACGACGACCCCAAATACGCCAGCAACAGCGTGCGTGTGAACCACCGGTCTGAGCTGGTTCCGCTGTTGCAGGAATTCTTCCTCGCCAAAGACGCTGACGAATGGGTAGCCGATTTGCAGGCGGTCAGCGTGCCGGCCGGCCCCATCAACGACCTGGCCGACGTCTTCAACGACCCCCAGGTTCTGCACCGTGAAATGCTTCTAGAAATGCCGCACCCCACCCTGGGCAGCATCAAGCAGACCGGTTTGCCCGTCAAATTTTCCGCCACTCCCGGCGCCCTGGAAAAGCCCCCGCCATTGCTCGGCGAGCACAACCGCGAAATCCTCACCGCTTTGGGTTATTCCGACGCCGCTGTTGACCAGATGGCCGAAGCGGGCGTCATCTAACTCCCAACGATCTGACTCAAAAGGGAAGTGTAGGGGGAAGCCTGATGGATCTTGGGTTAGAAAACAAAGTAACCCTAGTGGTCGATTCGCAACTGGCGATTGCCACGGCGGCTGCCGCAGCCCTGGCCAACGAAGGCGCGCTGCTCGCAATCTCCGCGCCCGATAGCAAACATATGCACCGGGTAGAACTCGAGCTGGCGCGGCTGCACATCCCCCAGGAACGGTTCCGCGGCATGATTGCCGACCTGGACAAAGAGCAGGACATCAGGCGACTGGTTCGGGAAACCCTGCACCGTCAGGGCGATGTTGGTGTCCTCGTAACCGTAGTCAATAACCAGCCACTCGGCCACGTGGACGAACTCCAGGAGGAGCTGATCGAGCCGGCCCTGCATCGCAACTTCCTGTCCGCCGTACACCTGGTCCGGGAAGTAATCCCCCACATGAAACGGTTGCGCGAAGGCCGCATCATCAACCTGTTGCCCCTGTCCGCCCTGGAAGTGTCGCACCAAAACGCCCTCTCATCGGCAACCATGGCTCCAATCCTCGCCTACTTCAAGGGCCTGGCATCCGAACTCGCAGCCTTCAAAATCACCGTTAACAACGTCATCTATGAAGGCGTTAATTCCAAAGAAACCCAGGAAACCCTGCGCCAGCGCGCCCAGTGCGAATTGGGGGAGGATGCCAATGAAGACGCCGTGGCCTCGCTTGCTGAGTCGATGTTGCAGGAAACCATCAACGGCATCCCCATGAAACGCATGGCCGAACCCCACGAAATCGGCGACATCATCTGCATGATCGCATCCCAACAAGCGTCCTACCTCACCGGCGCCAACATAATCGTGGATGGCGGCCTGCACCACACCTACGCCTGACGGGTGAACGAACGATGGCCAACGAAAATATGTTGCGCGACGCCCGTGAGTTCATGCAGGCTGAATCCCTTCCCGGTTGGCTCATCTACGACTATCTCGGCTGCAACCCGGTCCTGAATCAGGTCGCCACCCCGTCCGGCCACGTTACCCGCCCCGTATTCCTGTACGTCCCGGCAGACGGCCCGGCCCGCCTGCTCACCCACCACGTGGATGCCGGCAAATTCGCCGGCGCCGGCGTGGAAACCGTCGTATACAGCAGCCGTTCATCCCTGGAAACCGCGCTGCAGGAAACGCTAACGTCTGTCCATCGTGTCGCGATGGAATACTCACCACGCAACGGCTTGCCGCGCGTCTCTCGCGTCGACGCCGGCACCGTCGAGCTGGTCAGGAGCATGGGGCCGGAGGTCGTATCCTCCGCCGACCTGATGCAGTATGCCACCCAGCGTTGGTCTCCCGAACAACTGGCCGGACACCTTCGCGCCGCCGACAGCCTCGGACGCATCGTCAACGAAGCCTTCGCGCTGATCGGCCAACGCCTCTCCATGCATCCAACCGAGTTCGAGATCTCCGAGTTCATTCGCCGCCGGTTCAGTGAGGAGAGGCTCACCACCACCGACGGCCCCATCGTCTCCAGCAACGCCCATTGCTCCGACCCACACTACGAGCCGGCTCAATCCGGCAGCAGCGTCATCAGCCCGGACGATTGGGTGCTCATCGACCTCTGGGCCCGGGAGGATACCCCCGGCAGCGTCTACGCTGACATCACCTGGACCGCCTACGTGGGCGCAACACCGCCCCAGCGCCACGCCGAGGTCTTCGCCATCGTCCTGGGCGCCCGCGACGCTGCCCTGGCCTTCCTCCGGGAACGGCACTCCCTCGGCGATTCGGTACAGGGCTGGCAGGTTGACGACGTTGCCCGCCGCTACATCTCCGACCGCGGCTACGGCGACTACTTTACCCACCGCCTTGGACACAGCATCTACCACACCGTCCACGGCGAGGGCGTGAACCTGGACAACTTTGAAACCCACGATACCCGGCGTATCATCCCCGGCGTGGGTTTCTCCATCGAACCGGGCATCTACCTGCCCGAATTCGGCGTCCGCTCCGAAATCGACGCCTACATGAGCGACGATGGCCCGTTTGCATCTTCCCCGGTCCAGCGCGAAATCGTGCTCATCCCGGGCTAGTTCGCCCGTCCTTCATCCGTCACTCCGCACGGGTTGTCGGCAACGCACAGATGAACCGGCTGCCCTTCCCCAGCGTGCTCTCCGCCGTCAGTGCGCCGCCGTGAGCAACCGCCAGTTGCCGGGCTATCGTCAAACCCAACCCAGACCCGCCGGTCGCCCGCGACCGCGACGGATCGGTGCGGTAGAACCGGTCGAATATCTGCTCCAAATCATCCGGAGCGATGCCCGCGCCAGTGTCGGCAACCGAGACATACACCGTTCCGTTCCCGGTTCGTACATCCGGCAACGCACCGGCCGCCAACGCACTGGCCGCCACCGTAACTGTACCGCCCGGTGGAGTGTGGACAACGGCATTGTCTACCAGATTGCCGATGATCTGAGCAACTCGCGTCGCATCCACCGTAACGTCAGGCAGCCCATCGGCAAATTCGAGTTCCAGGTTAACGCCGGCTGCGGCAGCCCGGGGCCGAAACGCTTCCACCACCGCCTCCAGAATCGGCGACAGCGGGACGGTTTGGAATTCCAGGCTCAAGGCACCCGCCTCGGCACGCGCCAGCAGCGCTAGATCATCAACCAGCTGGGACAGGTGCGTCGATTGTTGATGCAGCGTGTCAATCGTGGCTTCGTCTGCCGGCAGCACCCCGTCCTTGATCGCCCCCAGATACCCCCGAATGTTGGACAGTGGCGTCCGCAACTCGTGGGCAACGTCGGCAGTCATATGGCGCCGCTGCGAATCGCTCCGTTCCAGGTCTTCGGCCATCGTGTTGAACGCCGTCGCCAACCCCTTCAATTCGGCCGGCCCACTCACCGGCACGCGCTGCGACAACTCGCCCCGACCAAATCGCAAGGCAGCCCGATTCAATTGCGCCAACGGCGCCAGCACCCTCGATGCCATCACCCCAACAACGACTACTCCGGCCAACCCGGACGTAAGGCCGCCGATCAACAGCGATTTCGTAACGTTCTCCTGCACCAACGCCACTGCGGGCGGAGCAAACGGTTCCTCGGGCGGGTCCTTGATCAGCAGGTAACCTATCGTATCCCCGCTGTCATCGCTGATTGCCACCGTCTCAGTCGCGGGTAGCGACAGCCGCGTCGCTACAACGAAATCATCATCCCACCGTTGGCCCCGCCCCGAGTTGGCCACCACCTTGCCATCGTTGTCCAGAATTATGACCTCACGCCCCAGCGCCGGCCCGATCCCGGCCACGGCAGTGTCGAGCCGTTCCCAACTCCGGTGCGCATCGTGCCAATTGGCGGCGAAACGACTCAGTCGGCGTTCCTGGAAATTGCGGTCGATTTCGTCGTGGGAATACAGCGCCGCGTGGGTAATGAATCCGCTCACACCGCTCGCCAGCGCCAGCGTCACCACCAAAACGCCAGCGAATATCAAAACCATCCGCACGCGCAGGCTGCTGAATGGCCGCCTCCAGCCGCCGCTGCTGACCGAGTCCATCCTAGCCATCGCCCAGCCGGTAACCCACACCATAAACCGTATGAATCACCCGTTTGCCGCCGTTGCCACGTTCCAGCTTGCGACGCAGTCCGGAAATGTGAACGTCCACCGTCCGGTCAAACCCGTCGTAGTCGTATCCAAACGCCTGCTCGATAATCTGATCGCGCTCGAAGACTCTTCCCGGCTGCTTCACAAACATCACCAGCAGGCGAAACTCAGTGGGTGTCAACCGCACCGGCACACCGGCCACTTCGACGGAATGCCCCCGCAGGTCGACAGTCAGCTCGTCCCAGCTCAGGTGTCCCGGTTTACCATCGCCATCAACCCGATCCCGGGCCGCCCGGCGGCAGTATGGCCCGCACCCGGGCCGCCACCTCCCGCGGGCTGAATGGCTTCGTTATGTAGTCATCCGCCCCCAGGTCAAACCCGTTGAGGCGGTCGTCCTCTTCGACGCGAGCCGTCAGCATCACAATCGGCACATCCGACTCGCGGCGCAATGCCTGGCAAACATCCAACCGGTTCATCCCCAGAAGCATCAGGTCCAGAAGGATGATGTCCGGCGACTCGACGCGCGCGGTGTTCAGCCCGTCTGTGCCGTTGTCAGTCGTAAGAACGTGATGCCCATCCCGATCCAGATACAGACGCACCAGTTCACGCGTGTGCGGGTCATCTTCAACCACCAGTACAGTCGACATAACCGCAATTACCCCCGGTCGGCGCCCGATTGCCAACCCCTATCGGGCGGCCATCGTCCCCACAAAATCAATTTCCAACCGGATGGTGTCCTCCACACTGAGCACAACGGCGACGCTCGGCTTGGTCATTCCAAAGTCGTCAAAGGTAAACTCTACGCTCGCCAGTCCCGACACCGCACCACCCTCGCCGAACTCCGCCATCGCATCCCAGGTTACCGCGCGGGTTTGATCCTTGATGGTGAGGTCTCCGGTGATGATGAATTCGTGATAGCCGGCCGCGTCGGTCAACGGAACCGGCAACCCGCTGATGGCAGTCGGCTCAAAGACCACCTCCGGGTATGTATCGGTCTCCAGCGTCCGGTCGCGCACGTAGCCGTCGCGCCGATTGCTGTCGGTGGTCAGCGTACCGGCCTGCACCGCAATACGGCTCTCATCAGCAATGCCGCCGTCAGCGTCAAACACGATGGAACCGGACACCTCATCGGTAATGCCGGTGGCAACCTTGAACCCAGTTCTGGCCAGCACCTCTTCAACCTTGAAACGCGCCTCGGTGCCTTCACCTAGACTGAACTCGAATGCAGCCGCATCTGTCGCCGGCATCGGAGTGTCCGTCGCTGGCGCCACAACCGCCGCCGGCGCGGTTGACTCCACCGGAGCTGACGCCGGCGTCACTGGCGCCTCAGTTGCCACGGGAGCCGCCGCCGGTTCGGTCGCTGCCGCCGACATCGCGGTTGCTGGCGCCGCAACTGCCGCCGGCGCATCAGTAACCTCCGGAGCGGAATCCTGCTCGGCCACCGGTGACGCGCAGGCTACAGTCACCAGCGCAACCGTAAGCAGACAGTAAACAACCAAGGCCCAGTTCAGTTGTCGGCGCGCTAAAATCATAATCGGTCTCCATGAATCGGGCTGTTCCAGCATTTTCCGTTACAGCATAACCCATCGTTCCCCGTAAGAATCGTGCCCCGTATGATATGACCCAACTGTGCAGAGATTATGCAGCCTTCCGCCCGGTTGCCGGTTCCCCTGCCGACGGGTAGAATCGGGCCATCCACCACCGCCGTCGCTACCGATGCAACGCCATCGGATACCGGGAGACGTTCAACATGAAATTTGGCCTGGCCTACGAAATGCAGCGTCCTGAGCTGGACGACCACGCCGTTATCGAAGAAACCATCGAGCAAATCTGTCTCGCCGACGAGATGGGCTTCGACTACGTGTGGTTTGTGGAGCATCACTTCCTCACCACCTTCAGCATGTCCCCCTGTCCCGAAGTAATCTTCGGAGCACTCAGCCGCCTCACCAAGCGCATCCGGTTGGGCTTCGGCGTCGTCATTCTTCCCTACCACCACCCGGTGCGCGTCGCCGAGCGCGTTGCCATGGTCGACCACCTGTCCGGCGGTCGCGTCGATATGGGCACCGGTCGCAGCGCCGCCTACGAGCAGACTGGCATGGGCATCGACCCGCGCGAAACCCGCGAAATGTGGGAAGAATCCCTGAACATGATCCCAAAAATCTGGGAATCCGACTACTTCGAGTGGGCAGGCAAATACTGGAACGTGCCGCCCCGCCAGGTCTTGCCCAAGCCTTACCAGCAGCCGCACCCGCCCATCTGGGTGGCCGCCCTCCAACCCGCCACCTACGAGTTGGCCGCCGAAAAGGGCATCGGCGTCATGGCCCTGGGCATCTCCGCGCCCTCTGTCCTCGCGCCCCACATCTCGGCCTACCGCGAAAACATCAAGAATGCGACTCCCGTCGGCAACACCGTCAACAACCAGTGGCTCAGTTCAGTATTCGGACTCTGCGGCGCCGACAATTCATCCACCCGAGAACTCTGCGCCGACTCGTTGAAAGCCTTCTTCGGCCCCGGACGCCCCTACGTCCAGGATCAGAAAGACGTGTACGCCCGCCTGCTGGACCAGTGGGGTGGTGTCCCCGAGCACCTGCAGCAAAACTTCTCCCGTTACATCGAAGTGCAACCGGACGCGGAAGCCGGTGCGGCCGGCGCCGTGGACTTGTCCGGCGGCACCGCGCTGGCTCAAAAAATCTGGGAGGAATTTGACGCCAACACGCTGGCCGACCGCGGCGTCATCGTCGCCGGCGACCCCGAAAGCTGCATCCAGGCCGCCAAACTCCATGAAGCAACCGGCGTCGACCAGCTCCAGTTCCTTATGGCCACCGAAACCGTCGAACACGCCAAAGTAATGGAATCTATCGAAATGTTCGGCAAACACGTCCTACCGGCCTTCAAGTAACCCGGCGAGCCCGCCAATGTGGTAGCCTGAAAATTGGTTCCATAGGCGCGGGCCCACGCCGGAATTTCCACCATGACATCCACTGCACTAGAATTTGACCTACCGCCGGACCACTTGCTGCGGCAGATAATCGACGCCATCGCCGCCCACCCGGAGGTGAGGGAACCGCTGTTGCGTGTCCTGCTCACCGAGGATTTTCTGGCACTGCCGGCCCAGATGAAGCAAGTGCAGGGGCAGTTGGGCGAACTGCAAGGCAGTTTTGAGGATTTGCGGGCAGAAACCCGTGAAGGTTTCCGCAATGTCCAGGAACAATTCCGCAATGTCCAGGAACAATTCCGCGCGGTGAACGAACGCCTGGACGACAACACTCGCGCAATCCGGTCACTCGAGGGTTCCCTAGGGCAGTTGCGGGGCGATTCTAACGAACGCCTGGACGACAACACTCGCGCAATCCGGTCACTCGATGGTTCCGTAGGGCAGTTGCGGGGCTATTCTTACGAAAATCTATGCGCCAAAGAAGTCGGCGTAATTCTGGATGGATGGCTTGACGGCCCGGTGTTAGCCGACCGTGAGTGGATTAACACTTTACTTCTGAATGCACGTCGGAACGACCGGATTAGCCGGGGCGAATATCTGGATGGACTCAGACCAGACATCATCGCCCGCGGCATGGCAGAAAACGGCAAACCTGACCGCTACGCCGTTATCGAAGCATCAATTACCTTCAACCGGGACGACCTGGAAACCGCCGCCCGACGGGCCGGGATAATCGGACGCGTCACCGATACCAGAACCGATGCTTTTATCGCTACCAGCAACGATTGGCCGGAAGAGATTAACGAAGTTGCCCGGCAATTAGAAGTGACGATTATCCAGCACCAGGCCACTACTACATGACCTGAAATTCATGGGGCGGGTTTCACCCGCCCCTAGCGTTTTGCACCAATCCGGCCAGGGATTACTCCGTTTCCCCCGTCAAGTCGCTGACCCGCGGCGCAACTTCTTCGGCGATAAGCCGCAAACAATCCATCTCCCACTGGTGATCGTCCGGGTCCTGGGTGATGCACAACAGATGGCCAAATCCGCCCACTCCATCGTAAAGCTGACGAATCTTCTGCGCGCATTCGTCAGGATCCCCCACAATCCAGATGTTCTCCATCATGTATTCGACCGTCAGATCATCGTCGCTCATGTTTGGATCAATCTTGGTGGCCTGGATCAATCCGGATCCCAGGCGATTCGGCAACTGGTGCTGCAGATAGTTGCGACCCAGCACGGCGTAGGCCCGTTCTCGCGCCTGCTCGCTGGTTTCGGCCACGAACACGTCCCGTCCGATGCGCCAGTTGCTGCGGCTCGCCTCGCGACCCGCCTCGGCGGCCGCATCTTCGACCGTCGTCCAGTGGTCGCTCAGGAATTGCGGCGCCAGGTTGCTGCTGCTCATCGGTATCCAGCCCTCCCGTCCGGCGACGCGAATGCTGCTGCTGCCGATTGACGTGGCCGCCACCCCGATGGGCGGATGTGGCTGTTGCAATGGTTTCATGTGCAGCCCGCGTTCCAGAACCGGGTCCAGTTCCGGCGCGTCAATGTCGAAAAACTCGCCGTGATAGGAAAATTTCCCTTCCGATGCCCACATACTCAACACTACGTCCAGCACCTCGGCGGAACGGCGACGCACTTCCTCGCCCTTGGACGGATCCAGGCCAAACAACGCCAGGTCGGTGGGAATCGCCCGATGCCCAATCCCCCAGTACAGCCCTGACAGGGGTAGGTATAGGGTTTTTACGGCGGGACATGGCGGGTAATCTCCAGGTTGAGCTTGGGTTGTGGCCAGGGTTCGGGCAGCAGCCAGACGCGGCTCCAGAGACGACCCTTGAGCAGCAAGCGCCTGAGCCAGTCGATGCCGTGGCGTATTACGCTGACGGTGCGCGCCGGACGGCTACGAGGGTCCCGATGATTGGGAGCCAGTGCCTTGGGGGGCGTGCGCAGGTTGCCTGGTGCAATCCTGCGGTCCTGGGCGTCTTCCACCCTGGTGCCATAGGCCAGGGCCAGCAGCGTGGCCACCGACAGCACCAGCCAGTGGCGGGAGACGCGGGCCGGGTCGGTGCGGCGGGTCTTGTCCCATTTCCATCCCAGGCTCTTAATGGCCTTGAAGCCCAGTTCGATCCAGAAGCGGAGGGCGTACCAACTGGGTCCCACCTTATCGGGGGCAAGGTCGGTGAGGATGATCCAGGGTTCCTCCTGCTCAACGTACCAGACCACCAACAGGGTGCAACGGCGTTTTGCCTTGGGGGTGCTGAAGGCGGTGCCGCAGCCGATCCACGCCGTATCGGGGCGGGAGACGAAGTGCTGGGCGGGCAACCGGCGTCCACCATCGGCGCAGAAAGTGATGTTCTTCCGATAGCGCATACCGGGATGCCAGCCCTGAGCCAGGATCTGTTTCCACAGCTTGGGACTGGCGATGCCCCGGTCGCAGAGCACGATCACGGTCATTTCCTCAGGTACCGCTGGGGCCAAGGCTTGCAGCAGTTCCACGGTGGGGTCTATCCAGGAGCCGGGCTGGTCGGCGTGCCGGATGTGCCAGGCCACGGGGATGGCGCAACTGCGGTAGAGAACGCTGATGACGATGGCAGTGGTCTGGTCCCCTTTGAGGGTTGGATCCACCGCAAGGGCCAGGCAGCCGGAACGCCACCAGGCCAGCACCCACCGGATCAATGGAGCGAAGCAGAGAGTTACGTCCAGTTCGGTCTGGCAGGGGCTCGCTCGGTCGCTGCCGTCGTAAAGCCACTCCCGGAGATACTGGCGGAGGTTGTTCCAGGCGCCCCAGGGCGAGAGGGCGGAGGCCACGGCGTTCTGGCAGGCGCTGCCGGCGAGGATGGCCCCGCAGACCCACAGTACCAGGCCGGTCAATTGTGGCTGGGAGAGGTGAGGTAAATGCGTTTCAATCGTTTTTTGCATCTGATAGCATTCTCTGGGAAGGCGCATGGGAGACCTCCAGCATCCGGTTTAGACACAACCAAGATGCCGGATTCCCCTGCGCCTTCCCAAGGCGCATCAAAGACCAATTTCAACCGTTACCTACCCCTGTCAGCCAGTACAGCCGGCCGCGCGTCAAGTGGTCCAGCATCGCCAGCCGGTGCGCCAGCTCAATGGGGTTGTGGATGGGCAGCAGCGTAACTCCGGTCCCCAGTCGAATGTTTTCCGTCAGTGCCGAGGCTTTGGCAATCAGCAGGTCCGGGAATGGCGCATTTTCCCACCGTTCCGTCAGATGCTCGCCAATCCAGGCCTCGTGGAACCCCAGCTTGTCGGCTGCTTGCAGCAAATCCAGGTCGCGGTCGTAGGAATCAGCGTAGGAACGATGCGGCGGATGCAGCGGCATCATGAACAGACCGAATTGCATAATCGAACTCCTTGCAGCGAGCGGCGCATTGCTACCGGTGTGGTTCCGGTTCACCTGGCGAACCGGCTCACTTAGCAAAATGTATGCCGCAAGGGTAGGCCCGCCGCCAACCGGTGTCAATGACCAACCCGCACTAACCCGCTGCTTTCTCGAATACTGGCGCGCGCGACGGTGCGAACCTTTGCCGAACGTATGTCGAACGCATAGCGAATGTATAATTGAATCATCCGGAACATCGTCATCAATAAGGGGCCAGACAAAATGCCATTATTCAAGCGCAAACCCGGCATCGCCGTCATCGAGATGCACGGAGTCATCGGCACGGCAATTCGCGAGCCGGACTATGCGGTCCTCCTCGACCGGGTCGCCAGCAACCGCAAAATCGGTGCGTTGGTACTGGACATCGACTCCCCCGGCGGTTCCGCCACCGCCAGCGATCTCCTCTTTGAAAACGTGCGCCGCGTCTCCCAACGCAAGCCGGTCGTGGCCTACATCCGCGGTCTGGGCGCATCTGGCGGGTACTACATCGCCTGCGGCGCCGGCACTATCGTGGCGTCCCGCGCCGCCCTGGTCGGTTCCATCGGCGTCATTTATATGCGCCCCATCATCCAGGAACTGCTGGGCAAGCTCGGCATCGAAATCTCCCTTTTCAAAGCCGGGCGGCTCAAGGATATGTCGGGATTCTGGCGCCATCCCACCGATGAAGAGGCGGACAAGTTCCAGGACCTGATCTCGCAGATGTACGACCTGTTCGTCTCAGTGGTGACGGACAGTCGCAAGTTGACCACCGAGCAGGTTACGGCCCTGGCCACCGGGGAAATCTACACCTCGAACCGCGCTCTGGAGCACCGTCTCATCGACCGCCAGGGCGGTTTCAACGATGCCATCGCCGAAGCGATGCGACTGAGCGGAGCGCGCCGGAAACTCAAGCGGCTTCGTCCCAAGCGCCCTTTGATGAACCGCTTCACGCCGTTCGGACGCTCCAACCGGCAATGGCTGGCGCTGGCGGGGCTGGCCTCCCTGGCCACCGGCGGCATCTATTTCCTGGAACCCGGTTTCCTCGGCCACAGCCTAACGGAATCCGCTGACTAACTATCGGCGGCTTCCGCCTCGGCGCGCTTGGCTTCCTGCCATAGCGCCTCTTTATCGTCCAGCGGCAGCGCGGTGAAGTCCCAGCCCCGTTCTCGCGCCATTCGCTCCATCGCGCGGTACCGGCCGCGAAAACGCCCGTTGGACTGTCGCAGGGCATCTTCGGCGTGCACCCCGTTCCAACGCGCCAGATTCACCAGCGCAAAGAGAATATCGCCAAACTCTGCGGTGCGCTCCGCTTCAGTAGCCGCCGCCCTGAACTCGCCGATCTCTTCGACAATCTTGTCCAGCACGCCGCCAACTTCGTCCCAGTCGAATCCGAACCGGGCCGCCCGATCCTGAATCAACTGCGCCGCCGTCAACGCCGGCAATGCCTCCGGCACGCTGTCCATCGCAGAGGGTTCGGGCTGGCCAGCCTCCCGCCTCTCCATCGCCTTCAGCTGCTCCCAGTTGCGCTCCACCTGCCGCGCGTCGGTGGCCGAACCGTCTGCAAACACATGAGGATGTCTCCGAATCAACTTGCGATTGATGGCTGTAACCACGTCCGCAATTGCAAAAGTCCCGGCCTGCTGGGCAATGTCAGCGTGAAAGGCCACCTGCACCAGAATATCGCCCAACTCCTCGGCCAACTCCAGCGGCGATTCGTTGTCGATGGCTTCCAGAGCTTCGTAACATTCCTCGAGCAAATTCCGTTTCAACGATTCGTGCGTTTGCTCCGCATCCCAGGGACAACCCCCCGGCGCCCGCAGCCGCGCCACAATATCGATTAACGACTGAAACTCGCTGATTTTCTCTTCAGGAATAGGAGAATGCTGCTCTGTAGTCATAACGCCGGCAGTATACACCGTGCCGCCACCCCCAACACCGAGTTGCTCACTGGCGCCAGCGGTGATACGGTGATTTTCATGGCAACCCGTCCCATTCATCTGGTAGGTCTTGCGCTGGTCGGCAGGGCCGGAGCGGTTTTGACGGTGCCCGCGTTTCTACTGTTGCTGGTGGCCGGTTCCGTCGCCTGGGCCATCAACGACCCCGGCCTGTATCGGAACGGTTTTGAGCGGTATGGCATCTCCCAGCGAACCGGCATCACCGATGCCGACCTTGACCGAATCGGCGGCGAGTTACGTACCTACTTCAACACCGGCGCCGAACCACTCGACGTGCGCGCTACGGTCTACGGTGTCGAACAGCAGGTCTTCAATGACCGAGAGATTGCCCATATGTACGACGTGAAGCGTCTCGTCCGCGGTACCTATTGGGTAGCCGTCGGCGCCGCAGCCTGGATAGTCGTGGTGGCAGCCACCGGATTTGCGTCCCAACGACGGAACTACATCCCAACTGCCGCGCGCGCGGCGGTGTGGGCCGGCGCCATCACCGTCGTCAGCCTGTTCGGGTTCGGATTGGCGGCAGTCACCGGGTTCGGGCAACTCTTTCTGCTCTTTCACCGGCTCAGCTTCGCCAACGACCTGTGGATTCTGGACCCTGGCACCGACTACCTGCTGATAATGTTCCCCGGCGGCTTCTGGTTCAACGCCACCATACGCGTCGCACTGACTGCGGTGTTGGGCGCAGTTCTGCTGCTGGCAGTGGGAATTGCCGCCCTTTTGTATCACCGTTGGGCGGCGTCGCAAGGGCGTCCCGTCAGCGAATCCGCATCTTCCGTCTCGCCAGCATCCTAGACCCAAATCAAAATCGCCGCCCAGTTCTCCGGACGGCGATCGTTTCTCCCAAAATGTGTCGGGGCTCAGTGCCCGCAGCCGCAGGCTCCCCCGCAACCGCCGCCCAGCGGCATGGGCATGGGCGAGCCACCCAAATCCGCCATACCGCTGGCGAACCCGTCGCCCTTGCTTACGGCGGCAAAAACGGAAATCGCCCGTTTCGCCGGCTGCTCGCAGTGCGGGCAGTCAGCCCCGGATGCGGACATGGACTGCAACTTCTCAAATTTGTGCCCACAGGTCGGGCAGGCGTATTCATAAATAGGCATAAGATCAAACTCCCACTCAGCGAGTAGTCGCGCTCGTGGCCCCACCAGCCACCGGCATATTGCGCAGAATATATCCCCAATCCCATCTCAGCGTCAAGTCATCTCTCGCCCTCACGTGTACCCATTGTGGCAAAACTGTCATTGCGAGCGTAGCGTGGCAATCCCGTCGCCGTAGCAACGGCGGTGCGTCAACGTGCGTTCAGCCTCATCGAGATTGCCACGTCGCTGCGCTCCTCGCAATGACGGGTAAAGTGGGTGCGCGTGAGATCCTCGCCCTGATGCGTACCCACTTTGTCATTGCGAGCGTAGCGTGGCAATCCCGTCGCCGTAGCAACGGCGGTGCGTCAACGTGCGTCAGCCTCATCGAGATTGCCACGTCGCCGTGCTCCTCGCAATGACGGATAAAGTGGGTGCGCGTGAGATCCCTCGCCCTGATGCGTACCCACTTTGTCATTGCGAGCGTAGCGCGGCAATCCCGTCGCCGTAGCAACGGCGGTGCGTCAACGTGCGTTCAGCCTCATCGAGATTGCCACGTCGCTGCGCTCCTCGCAATGACGGATAAAGTGGGTGCGCGTGAGATCCCTCGCCCTGATGCGTACCCACTTTGTCATTGCGAGCGTAGCGTGGCAATCCCGTCGCCGTAGCAACGGCGGTTCGCCAACGTATGTTCAGCCTCATCGAGGTTGCCACCTCGTAGCTCCTCACAATGACAGATTAAGTGGGTACGTGTGAGCCTCGCGGCAGAATTGACGTGTCGGCGTTAATGAGATAGCGTATCTTTTATGACAACCGCAACCCCTAAACACCAGGGCCATCGTCACCCGCGACCGCGCTCCGCCGCAGTTGTGGATCACATCGTTGACGAGCTCTCAAACCTCGGGTATCGGGATACGGAACCCAGGCGGTTGGTCATCAGCGCGGTGGCCGCTCGCAGCCAGCCATTCACCGCCGAGGAATTGTACGCCGCACTGCCTTGCGTGGGTCGCGCCACCGTATACCGGGGCCTGCGCCTCCTGGTCGATACAAACCTCGTCTGCCGGGTACTGCTGGAAGGTGGCGAAATGCGCTACCAGTTGAGCCACGGCGATCACCACCACCATCTGCTCTGCGCCGTATGTGGCAAGTCCGCGGACCTGGTAGGTTGCGACGTGGAAGCGCTCCTGGAAACCGCAGCCGAAGCGGTTGGTTTCCAGATGAGCGGCCATTGGCTGGAAGTCTATGGCCGCTGCGCGCGCTGCGCCCGAATCTGAATCGCCTTTTTTTGTTCATGCCCATTATTGATACGAACAATCAATTGCGAATCTTATTGATACCACGTACTGATAGCTGAATCGACCAAAAACCCCCGGTCGGTGCCGCCATACCTGCCGTCCCAATCAACCGGCGCACTGCCTTGGATAATAAAACCAGCATGAAATTCCGTGCCCTGGCCTTACTGCTGTTCTCAGCCGCATTACTCACCGCCTGCGCCGGAGCCGGGCCGGCGCTCCCTCCAACCATCCCGGCGGGATTGGAGACACCGACCAACACGGCACCGGCGGAATCCCCACCGATTAACGTGGTGACCACCAACGCGGTACTCGCCGACCTCATCCATCAGGTTGGCGGCAGCCGCGTTGACGTACACAACCTGGCGCCAGCAGGCAGCGACGTGCATACCCACCAGACAACACCCATGGACAGTGTGAGAATCGCCCAAGCCCGCCTGATCGTTACCAATGGAGCCGGCCTCGCGCCACAATTCGACCAACTCCTGGACGGCGCTGCCCATGCAGATGCGATCCGAATGGTCGCCTCCGACGGGCTGGTGCCCAGCGAGATGACAGAACTCATTGCCCACAATGAGGCAGACGGACACGACGACGCAGACGGACACGACGACGCCGAAAGCGTCGGTGAACATGACAGCGCTGATGCCGTCGAAGATGAACACGGTCATGACCGACGGGACCCGCATTTCTGGCAAGACCCGCATTTCGTCGTGCATTACGTCAACCAAATCGCCGACGGACTCAGCGCAGCCGACCCCCAACACACCTCCGAGTATCTGGAAAACGCCAGCAGTTACGTCCATCAACTCGAGCAACTGGACGACTACATCACTGAACGCGTCGAAACCATCCCCGCAGAACGCCGGGTGCTAGTAACATTCCACGATGCTTACGGGTATTTTGGCGCTCGTTACGGGTTTGAGGTGCTGGCTTTCATCGGCAGCCACGGCGGTGACGTGTCGCCCGACGACATCGTTTCGGTATTGGAGCTCGTGCAATCCCGTGGCCTTCCGGCGATATTTGCCGAGCCCCAATTCTCCGACGACGCAGTGACCCAGGTGGCCCGCGATGGCAACATTCAGGTCGGCGCCGTGCGCTCGTTGCCGGACGCCGACTATCCCTCCTACATCGACATGATGCGCGCCAACGCCGATTCATTGGCCGAGCTGTTGCAGTAACGGCGCACCAGGATTTCGCCCGCTGCGCTGCGTGGTCAATCTGGCCGGCGTGCCCTGCACCGCCTCACAACCCCTGCCAACCCGTCCAGGAGCGATTGTTGCTGGAATTTGTCATCGAGCCCATGCAATTCGGGTTCATGCAGCGCGCCCTGCTGGTGTCAGCGCTGGCTGCCATCGCCTGCGGCGTCGTCGGCACCTTCGTCGTGCTGCGGGGCATGGCATTCCTCGGCGACGCCATCGCCCACTCGGCCCTTACCGGCATGGCAGCGGCGTTCCTGCTGGGATTCAACATATTCCTCGGGGCGTTGCTCTGGGCCATTCCCGCGTCGCTCACCATCTCTGCAATCTCGCGCCGCGCCGGCATTCGCATTGATGCGGTCATCGGCGTGATGTTCGCTGGCGGATTCGCCGTGGGAGTCATCATTATCAATGCGAATGCCGGCGACCTGTTCAGCATCCTGTTCGGCAACGTGTTGGGCGCATCCTGGGGCGATGTGTTGACCGTCGGCCTCTTGACCGGCGGCGTGTTGCTCGTCGTGCGCCTGTTCTACAAAGAGCTGGTGTTCACCACCTACGACGCCGCGGTTGCCGAAGCGTCCGGAGTCCCCGTGCGCCTGCTGGAATATATGCTGCCGCTGTTGGTGGCGCTCACCACGGTGGCGGCATTGAAAACCGTCGGCAACGTAATGGTAATGTCGTTGTTGGTGGTTCCGGCGGTAACGGGAACATTGCTCGCCCGCCGAATGCCCACCATCATGGCGGCCACGGTCGCCACCGCGCTGGTCGCCGTCGTAATCGGCCTCTACCTGTCCTTCTACCTCAACCTGCCCACCGGCCCGGCCATCGTGGTAGTTTCGGTAGGCCTGTTGCTGGCAGCAGTAATAATCTCCCCCCACCGATGGACGCTTTTACGAAGATTGCGCCGTCAATCCACCTCGGATCGCGACGTCGCCAGACTGAGCGAACCCGCCTGAGCCAACCGCGCTGAACGTTCCCAACGGCAACCTGATACAACCGCAATACCGGCATGGAATTCGTCAAATTGCGCCCAATCCCGGCGATTGCGTCCGCGGCGATAGCTGCGATTGCAATTACAACATTGTTGGTGACGGCGTGTGGGCGCACCGACGCCACAGATTTCGCCAACCACACCGCCGCCACTGTCAACGTCGGCCGCGCGCCCACCATCGGCGCAATTGACGAGATTTTCGGCGCCGAGGGTCGGCCAGCAACCGGTTTCTCCGACGGCGACTACGTCCAGGTGCGCCGACCCGACGACATTCGCCCCATCTACACCCCAGACTTCGTCTCGGCTGGAAACGCCGACCTGCCCGACGACGAACTGGTTATCGGCCTATCCATCAACGGTGAAGCAAGGGCTTATCCTGCCGGCATTCTGTCACATACGGGAATTGGTTAATGACGAGGTAGGTGGTGTACCAGTGGTAGTCAGTTGGTGTCCGTTCTGCTACACCGCGATGGTACACGACCGCCGTATTGGCGGCACGACGACCGTCTTCGGCAATCAAGGGGCCCTCTACAAGGGCGCAATGACCTGGTTCGACCACGACCCGGCACTATCTGGTCCCAACCCCTGGGCAAAGCCATCGCCGGGCCACGAGTTGGCGTCAGCCTCGACCTTATCCCCGCGCAACTCACAACCTGGAGGCAGTGGCATAGAGCATTTCCGCATTCGCGCGTTCTTTCTGTCAACCAACCGACTTTGCCCTTCAAGGGGCAGCGCTCAGGCACAAAGCACGTAGTTGGCGTGGTTATCGGGGATGTCGCGGTGGCGTGGCCTCACAGGAGATTCTCCGGCGGAGAAATCGTTACCGAATTGGCAGGAGACTTTGCTATCGCCGTTTTTCGGGATCCTCTAACCCCGAATCCACCGAAGGGAGACGTCCGTGTCGTTGACACAAGGGATGATGGGTAAAGGGATGATGGGTAAGGGAAGGCGAACGGGCCTAGCCAGATTCCAGTAGATGGGGATGAGGGCGGCGTGAGGGCAGCCACACCGGCACGATGATGGCGGCCGTGCGGCCATGGCGGGCGGAATTCGACAGGCGGTAGGCAGGAAGTGCCCCTCGCGGACCGAGTTGGCGCGAGTTGGCGGGGACGTTCAGTTGGCCGGATGGCGGGTCAGTGGCAGACGGGCGCCGTCAGGCTGGGAGTGGCAAGGCGCGCAATCGCGCCAGGGCGCGACTGAACTGGTTTTCCCAGGGCCAGCGCTGGGGCAGATGCAAAGTGAGGCGGCGCGCCGAGCGGGTGAGCCGTCCCGCGCTAGGGAGAAGAAGCGTCGTCGGAGGGTCTTGGTGGTTACCAGTTGCTCACCCAGACCGATGCGCGCGGTCCAGCGTGCCAGGTTATGCGCCATCACCTGCACCGCCAGCCAGGCAGCGTTGACGGCGAAGCGGCCCGAGGGGAGATGGTTCAACCCGACGCCGTACTTGAGGTCTCGGATGGCATTCTCGATCTCGGCGTGGCGCCGATGGTCGGCCTCCGGTTCCCGGGTTGCCCCGTCCCGGTCGGTGATGCAGCCGTGATAGCGGTAGGCGGCGAAGAGGGCCAACTGGGTACCGGGCGTTGGCTTCACCCGCCGGACGATGAGCCGCACCGGCGCGCGTCGGGCTCAGTCTGGAAGGGGACGTAGGTGGTCTCCGCCACGTCGGCGGCGCCGTCCATCCAGTAGGGAATCGGCGTCCAGGCATCTTCGGGTATGGCCTCGATGATATTCCGCAGGCGGGCGTGCTGGCGGACGGTGATGGAGTAGCGCACATCCATCTTGCGGCAGACGGCGACGATGGCGTGGGTGTAGAAGCCGCTGTCAGCCCGCACCGTGAGTTGTCCCCTGGCCCCGCCGTAGCGTACTCGCCCCACCGTCTCGCGTAGAAAGTGAGCGGCGCCCCGAGCCGTGTTGGCGCGGCCCTTGCGCAGCCGGGCCATCAGCACGTCGCCGGTGCCGGCGGCAATGGCCAGCAGCGGGTGATAGCCTCGCTGGCCGGTGTAGCCGTGGTCGCGCGCCCCCTCCTTGGCCAGCCCGTAAGTCTCACAGATGGTGGAGTCCAGGTCGATGGTCAACGGCCCGTCGCCGGGTCCGGCCCCAGCGGCCCAGGCCCGGGCCCGGGCCAGCAACTCCCGGCTGACCCGATCCAGTTGGCGGACGTGGCCCCACCGGAAGCTGCGCAGGAAGGTCCCCAGCGTGGATGGCGCCTTGACCACGCAGCCGAGAGCGCCAGCCGTCCTGCCGGTGCGCAACACGTCGGCGTCGTCGATGCAGTCGCCGCCAGCCAACGCTGACGCCACCAGGGTCATCATCTTGTCGCCCGTGTTCGCCCGCCCCGGGGCATTGCCCAGGTCGAGGCGCTGCTGGACCAGTTGGGGCAGACCCAGGTGCTGGGCCAGGGTCGTGGGAAGGATCAGGCCGGCATTCGCCACCAGGCGGTGGTCATCGAAGGCGATGTGGATGCCGTCGGGGGAACTGCGTGGTAGCATCTTGCGTGGTAGCATCTATTGGGCGCTCCTGGTCTGGGGTTGTTTTGCTGTCTCGAAAACCATTATCCCAGATGCACCGGAGCACTTTCTTACCCATTCAACTCGCCGCGACACTTATCTTCTCGGTGGATTGGGGCTAATAAGGGTCCAACCAGCCGAACCGACGAAAGCTGATGCGGTCGGCTTGGCTGAATTCCACGCCCTCCTGCAACAGTAATTCCCGTTGCAGCTGCGCGCCCAGGCCGACGCCGCGGGGGCTAATCTTGCCTTGGTGGTTGATGACCCGCTGCCACGGCACATCGGTATCGCGGTCCAGCGACGCCATGCAGAAGCCCACCATGCGAGGCGTGCAGCCGCCGACAATCAACGCAATCTGGCCGTAAGTAGCCACACGCCCACGAGGAATCTGCCGCACCATATCGATGATGCGCGTGTAGACCGGAGGGATGACAGGTTTGGTTTCGCCGTCCGTTTGCTTATTAGAGGATTGAGGCACCCTAAACCTCGGCAGTTTCCTCATATTCGCCGATGATGGAGTCGTTGATGTGTTGCAGGTTAGGCGTATCGCCCAAGTCATTGATCGAATCATAAGAAAGGTATGAACACTGCTCGTACAGCGGCCCTCTTTCTAGCAGCGAGAATACGGGCCGTCTAATTTCTCTAAGCACCTGCTCTCGACGCTCGACCGGGGCCACGATATGGAGGTGAATGTCCATGTTTGGCTGCAAGGCTAGCAAGTCGGCCATCCTCAGCAGGCCCGAGTAAATAGAGGTGGTGTGTTCAACTTCAAACGCTCGAGCCATTGACCGGCCTTTGAGCCACAAGACATCAATTTGCTCGATGGTCCTGATGGTGGTGTCGTTGTAGTTCAACGGCAATTCTTCCAGAAAGGCACTGTGCATACCGCTTGGAATATATTTCTGAACTTGTCCTTTGTCGTTCCGGGGCACCCAGATGCGAAACCCCATCTCGGCACCTATTTGCGCTACTTTTGCTTGTATCTGCACCGACTCCTGTCGGGTTGTTGCCGGTATGTGCTCCGCCGCAGATCCGTCAGCGAAGGTATCGTCGGGCACATCGATTTCGACTTCCCGATCTGGAGTGCGCACCACCCTTGTGCCGGTCAGTGTATGCTTATCTTTGTCAGTGAGCTGGTAAATATTCGGGCTATCTTGCTGCCGCTCTATTAAATTCAGCAAGTAACTACCGTCGGCTTCGGCAAAAACGTTAAGTGAGCTACGGAAAAATCCAGTCCAGTATGGGTAATCCTTATTGTACTGATTCGTTATGGACAAGGAATTCCAAACACTATCTTCGCGAATAGGGATAGCCATATCGGGCGCCAGTAATGCTATAGGTTTGACTCTAAATCGTATTGGGAACTCCGTGTAAGGGTCAAGCTCGGCAAGCAGCGGTCCAGCGTCCTCGTACATGTCAGATTCCACGCGGAGCGCGCCACACCATCTGGACAGACGCGTCAGATAGCACAGAAAAATGTCGCCTTGATTTACTCGTTCACTTGCCAAATTCTTCTGACGCGACCGGAAGCCGGTTACTTTTGCTCCCGATTCTCGGAATACTCGCCAAGTCTCAGGAGTGAACAGGTCTAGGATATACTGCATACAACCTCCGCAGCGTCCTACTTATACGTCACGTCGCGATAGTTTAGCATTTTGGCGGGTTTGGTTCCCGTTATTGGCGCTATCAGGTATCATCCGCATCTGACGCACAATTCAGACATTACGGGAGGCAACGTTATGGAGTATCGAATCAATCACGTGCACATCAGGGCTGCTGACCCCCACACTACCGCCGCCTGGTATGAAAAACACTTCGCGGCCAAAATCGTCTCGGAGCGCGAGGTTATGCCCAACACCATTACCATCGGTATGCAGATGGGCGGGCAGTGTCGGTTGAACGTATCATCCAAGCCGCCCGGGACGTCTGACGAGCGCAGCGTGGCCGAGCTCAACCGCCTGGGTCTGGAGCACTTTGGCTTCGATGTCGAAGACCTGGCAGCCGAGCTTGAGCGGTTGCAGGCGGATGGCATCCGGGTTGTCCTGCCCTACACGGCCACTCCCACGGGCAGCCATCTGGCCTATATCGAAGGCCCCGATGACGTGCTCATCGAGCTGGTACAGCCGGCGAGTTAGGCTCGCCAACTCTCCCCTCTCCCATCAAGGGAGACGGCCAAGGGATACGGCCAGGGTTAGGGTGAAAAGGTTCCCATCATCGCCTCTACCCAGGGCAACCGTGCTATCCAACAGTTACGCGGTGTTCTCGGGTTCGACCACCTCGGCTTTGAGCGCCCCGGCGGCCCAAGCCAGCGCTGCCAGCATCATCACCAGTACGCCTTACCAGTTGACCAGGCCCGGTTTTTGAGCCTTCCAGCCGTAGTCCGACGGGAACACGGTTTGCATCTCGACGCGGCCCAGGTCGCCGTCGAACATATGCTCCACCGCGGAGCGCCAGGTGGTGTAGTGCGGCTGCTCACGGTGAGCGGCGTGGGCCTCGCGGTTGGCGTAAACCTCATAGAGGTAGAACTGGTTGGGGTTGTCGGGGTTGCGCAGGATGTCGAAGCGGAAGCAGTTTTCCTCGTCGCGCACCGAACCCTGCCCGTCGCCCAGGCTGGCCGCGGCAAACTCGTCGGCGTAGCCATCCTTGATGTCAACGGTAACGAAAAGAGCGTACATAACGGGTGTCCTCCTGTGGGTTGGGACGGTGTGGGGAATCAGGGTGGCCGCCCGGCGCATTATAGCAGGGGTGATAGCCGCCGCAGGGATTGTGACCTCCGATGATTTCGCGGGCTGCGAGGGTGGTTTGGAAAGGCGGATAGGCATACGGGGCCGGTGGGTGTCCTATCCTTCAACAAGCTCAGGCAACAAGCTCAGGATGGGCGGGCCTTGTCCGGTGTGATGGACGGTAGTGGTTCCGGATTCGGGCCGGAATGAGGACGGTAATTGAGTTGCCCTGCGCCGGGAGGATGCACCTACCGGGGAGGGCTTCGGGTTGCTACAATGGCGCCAACCTGATGCTTTGGATTGCTTGATTTATGCCTACCCACACCGACCACCATATCAACCTGCGCGGCCTTCCCTTTCACTACCGGGATTGGGGTGGCCACGGGCAGCCGGTGCTTTTGCTGCATGGCCTGGCTTCCACGTGCCACATCTGGGACCTGGTGGCTCCGGCGTTGGCCGCCGATTTTCGCGTGGTTGCCCTCGACCAGCGGGGGCACGGCCAGTCGGCGCAGGTGGACGAGGGCTACGATTTCACCACCGTTTGCGGCGATGCTGCGGCGTTCATCGCGTCGATGGGCTGGCAGCGCACTGTCATTGTGGGCCACTCCTGGGGCGCGGACGTGGCGCTGGAGCTGGCGGTGGCCCAACCGGACACCATCAGCGGCATTGTGTTTGTCGACGGCGGCACCATCGACATTTCCAACCGACCCGGCCGGACACCGGAGCAAGCTCGCGAGGAGATGGCCCCACCCATATTCACCGGTTTCACCCCGGAGATGATGCGGGAACGGGTGGAATCCAACGGGCGCTTCGGCCCCAACCCGCCGGCGGCGGTGACCGAGGCCGTCCTGGCCAACTTCCGCACCCTGGAAGACGGTACGATACAGTCCAACCTGCGCCGGGAAAACCACCTGCGCATCATCGACGCGCTGTGGGATCACAAGCCGGCCGAACTGTATGCCCAACTGCAATGCCCCGTGCTGATGCTGCCGGCGCGGCAGTCCAACCCCGACGCCAACGACCGGCGCTTCCGCCGCGAGGAGTCCATCGCCCGCGCCGAATCGCTGCTGCCCTGCAGCAAAACCGTGTGGATGGAAGACAGCATTCACGACGTGCCTCTGCAACGGCCCCAACTGGTGGCCGACACCATCCGCGAGCATTTGCTGAACGGCTTCCTGGCCGGCTGACCGATGCTGAGGTCTGCTAGAATGAGGCGAGGGCAACCTTGATACGGTCTATGGAGGCCGAGCAATGGACATAGCAATCATAGCAGCTTTGCTCGCTTTATATGGAGGATTGGTCGCTGCCATCATTGCTGTCGTTACGACCTTCTGGGTTCGGCTGTCAACTATTGTCAGCAATATCGGCGTGGTACAGGGGCAGATGGAACAAATGAACCTTCGTCTGGACAGTATCAACGGAGAGATTGGCCGAGTGGACGGGAGAATTGACCGCGTGGACACGAGGATCGACCAATTGGATCGCAAACTGGACACCAGAATAGACCAGTTGAACACCAGGATAGAGCAGTTGGATCAAAAACTGGACACCAGGATCGACCAGTTGGACACCAGGATAGAGCAGTTGGATCAAAAACTGGACACCAGGATAGAGCAGTTGGATCAAAAACTGGACACCAGGATAGAGCAGTTGGATCAAAAACTGGACACTAGGATCGACCAGTTGGATACCAAGCTGGACACCAAGATGGACGGCCTGCGCGACGAGCTGAAGGACGAGATGCGCCGCAACACGGACCGCATAATGCTGGCCCTGATCAACCACAGCCACACCGCTGCCGGCCCTCCGGTGTTCACCATCCCGCCGGAGGTTGAGGCGCCCGCCGCTGACAATTAAACCCGCCGTTTGACCCGCTCCCACCCGCGACAGGAGGCATGATTATGACTACCGTAGGTTCCGGCAAATACAGTTACGTTCTGGAAGAAAACTGGGCGCGGTTGCCCGAAGGTATGACCATGGGCAACGCCTCGGCGGTGGCCACCGATTCGCAGCATCGGGTGTACGTGTTTCAGCGCAAAGACCCGCCCGTGCTGATTTTCGGGCCAGGCGGCAACTATCTGGGATCCTGGGGTCTGCGGGCCATCTCCGAGGCTCACGGCATCTATATTCAGGATGACATCGTGTATATCACCGACCGCACCGACTCGGTGTGCGTGATATTTACGCTGGACGGCAAGCCGTTGCAGGTGATTGGGGAGCGCGGCGTGCACTCCGATACCGGCTGCGAGATTCCCGGCGAGCTGTGCCCGCGCTCGGCCGGCCCGTTCAACTATCCCACCGAGCTGGTGCCGGCGCCCAACGGCGACCTGTACGTGTCCGACGGCTACCGTAACGCCCGGGTGCATCGGTTCTCGGCAGACGGCCAGCTGAAGTCATCCTGGGGCGAGCCGGGCAAGGGCGGCCCGGGCGAGTTCCACCTGCCCCACAGCATCGTGGCGCACGCCAACGGCAACCTGTACCTGTGCGACCGAGAGAACAGCCGCATCCAGGTGTACTCACCCGACGGCGAGTACATCACGATGTGGGACGATCTGCGGCGGCCGCTGGACATCTCGATAGACAGCGAGGGGGCGTTCGTCATCAGCGAAGGCGGCGTCCCCGGATTGTCGCCCCGCGTCAGCATCATGGATACCGACGGCAACGTCCTGGCGCGCTGGGATTCCGAGTCGGCCCACGGCAGTTGGGTAGACGGCAACGGCAACATCTACATGGCCCTGGGCGCCCAGGAACGCGTGGACAAGTACGTGCGGCAGTAGGTTGCACACGAGTCGGGTTGGGCCGGCGAACGCTATGCTGACATCCGGCCCATTGTTGACGCGTTGCCGGCGATTGTATGATGAGCCACCGGCGCCCGTGTTGACTAACGAGGAGAACCAGCATGGCTGAATACATCAGGTTCTTCACCAATCCGGATAAACTCTCCGCTGCCATCGTGTATTTGGCTCAGCGGTCACTGCATGACGACCACTTTGGGGAAACCAAGCTGGTCAAACTGATGTATTACGCCGATTGCGCCGCCTACCAGCGCACCGGAGAGCCGATCACCGGCGCTACTTATATCCATATGGATCATGGCCCATACGCCGACGGGTGGCAGGCTGCTATCCAGGACCTGGAAGAGCGCGGCATCGTGCGTGTGCAGGAAGAGGTATTCGAAACAACGGGGGCCGTCCGCAAACGGTGGTTGCCGAACGAGAATGCGGATCCTACCGCCCTCACTGAGAACGATTGCCGCTTTCTGGATGAACAGGTGCATCGATTCTGGGAGTATACCGGCGGCCAAATCGAAGCATACTCCCACGATGATTTGGCCTGGCACGCTACCGCCACCCGGCAAATGATGCCTTACGAGTTGTCCGGAATCAGGCGGCCCGGCCCACCCGACGAAGAAACTCGAGTCAGGGGGTTGCGCATTTTGGAACGCATCAAAAAGGAGGGCCGTAAGATAGCGCGTGATGTTACACCGGGGTGACCGGCGCTATCGAGTTTTCACCACTACTCAATTTGATGAATTGTGGGAGGCCGCTATCGAGATAAATGCGATCGAGCCTGCGTCGGGTCAGGCGAAGTTGGACGGCCTGATATTATTACTCAGCCGGGACCCGTATTGCTTTCCGGCGTTTGAAGCCCCTGGTGAAGCCATTGACCTACGCTGGGTGAACTTCCAGCCTGATTCCAACCCTAGAGTGGAAATCTGGTACGAAGTAGTAGAGGACGATTTGCAGGTCTATCTGACAGCGGTCGAGCTTATCCAGCCAAATCAACCGTCGTTGCCCGGGTTTGTGTTTTGAAACCACAAGGGTAGCCTTGGTTGTGCTATAATGCCGTCACGCTCCGCCGCTGATGGCGGGCGCTTTCTTTGGCTGATGACTGGATGACCCACCACTACGGCGACGCAACTATGAAAGCATCCGAACTGGTTTCCCCCGAAATTAACGAGCGTATCGCCGAGTTTGGCCCCGGCGATACGGTGCGCGTGAACTTCCGCATCCGTGAGGGCGCCCGCGAACGTGTGCAGGCTTTTCAGGGGGTTTGCATCCGCCGGAGCAATGGCAAAGGGCCGTCGGCCAACTTTACCGTGCGTCGGATCACCGCCGGCATTGGCATTGAGCGTGTATTCCCGCTGCATTCTCCGCTCATTGAGTCGCTGGAAGTAACCCGGCACGGCAAGGTACGCCGGGCCAAGCTGTACTACCTGCGTGGCCTGCAAGGGCGCGCCGCCCGTATCAAGGAGCGCACGACCTACCGCACCAATCGGTAAACTGCCACCATTTAACTAAATCAGCAATGTGACGCGTCGCAACGGTTGCGACCGGCGTTCCGCCATACTGAACCATCAACCGCCGCCCGTTGCCGTTCCCCGGCGCGGATGCGGCGGTTTTGCATATTGGAACCCGCCTCGAATCGTCCTGCCTGGACAGGACCTTTGCGCCGGAGTTGAAACGTGAACTATGCCGACGTCGCCATCGACGCCGACTGGATTTCCCCGGGTAAAACATTCTCGTATCGAATCCCGCGGCATCTGGCGGTGGAGCCGGGCCAGCTGGTGTGGGTGCAGTTCGGGCTCAGCTACGTGCCGGGCCTCGTCGTTGGTTTGGCCGATGCGTCGGCGGTTGCCGAGGAGGACACCCGCGACATACTGCATCCGGTGGAACCGTCCCCGCTGGTGAGCGCTTTGGGGCTGGAGCTGGCCGAGTGGATGGGACGCACCTACCTCTGCTCGTCCTTTGAAGCCGTATTGCCCCTCTTGCCTACCGGATTCCACCTCCACCAGCTTTCGCGGCTTACCGCCGTGTCCGGCGCCAACGATGCCGCCGACCTGGCATCGCTGCGGGAATCGACGCGCGACGCCTGGCTGCAACTGGCCGAATCGGGCCGCACCGTAGAGGAACCCGAATTTCTGAAACAGGTTGAACCCGCCCGTCCCATCGCGGCCCGTCGGGAGCTGCAACGCCTGGTGGCGCGCGGGATGGTGCTGAAGGAGGTTAGTCTGCCCCGTCCCCGCACTCACCGCTACCAACGGACGCTGGTTGCCGCATATGATGCAGCGTCGGACGAAGACGGAGCCGCTGCGATTCCGGTTCGCTCTCCGCGACAGACGGAACTGCTGGCCGCCGTGCGCGAAGCGGGCACGCCCTATGCCGCCACCGGCGTTGGCAGCGTGGCCGACGCTCTGCTGCGCCGGGGCCTCATCGCCGAGGAGTGGCAGCGGGTGGAGCCGGCCATCCCCGCCGGCACTCCGCCGGTGAACCCGCCGCCGGCCCAGCTGACCGATGCCCAGGCGGACGCCACCCAGCGCATCATCGCCGCCCTGGACGACCCCGCTATCGAACCGCGCAGTTTCCTGTTGCACGGGATTACCGGCAGCGGCAAAACCGAGGTTTACCTGCACGCCATCGCTCATGCTCTGGAACAGGGCAAGCCGGCCATCTATCTGGTGCCCGAGGTTGCGTTGACGCCCCAGACGGTGGGCGCGGTGAACGACCGGTTTCCCGGCCGTGTGGCGGTGTTGCACCATCGGCTCACTGCGCTGCAACGGTTCGACCAGTGGTGGAAGATTAGGGACGGGGCGGCAGACATCGTGGTTGGGCCACGCAGCGCCCTTTTTGCCCCGGTGTCCAATCCGGGCATCATCATCGTTGACGAGGAGCACGAGCCAGCCTACAAACAGGTTGAGTATCCACCCCACTACCATGCCAGAGACACGGCCCTGGCCCTGGCGCGACGCTGCGGCGCGGTGGTAGTTATGGGGTCTGCCACGCCCGATGTGGAGACCTATTTTCAGGCGCAGCGCGGACGCCACCGACTGCTGAATCTGCCCCAGCGCATCCCCGGCGCCGATGGGACTCCGGTAGCGCTACCCGTTTCCGAAATTGTCGATATGCGAACCGAATTGCGGGAGGGCAACCGCAGCGTGTTCAGCCGTTCGCTGGCCGCTGCGCTGGATGCCACGGTTGCCGCCGGCCAGCAGGCGGTGCTGTTTCTCAACCGCCGGGGCAGCGCCGCGTTTATGCAGTGCCGTGAGTGCGGCTACGTGGTGCTGTGCAGTCGGTGCTCGGTGGCCTATGCTTACCATGCCGATACCGGCCGCCTGCTTTGCCACTACTGCAATCGCAACCGGCGCTTGCCTCGCGCGTGTCCGCAATGTCGGGGCGGGAGTATCCGCGAGATGGGCGCCGGCACGGAGGCGGTTGCTGCCGAGTTGGAGGGCCGCTATCCCGGCGTGGCAGTGGAACGCTGGGATTCCGATTCGGTGCGGGACCCGGCGGCGTTGGAAGCAGCGATGAACCGTCTGGCCGAGGGCCGGGCGCAGATTCTGGTGGGCACGCAGATGGTGGCCCGCGGGCTGGACTTGCCCAATGTGTCCCTGTCGGCGGTGCTGCTGGCCGACCTGGGACTGAACCTGCCCGATTTCCGCGCTGGCGAGCGGGCCTTCTCCCTGCTCTGTCAGGTGGCGGGTCGCGCCGGACGCGGCGGACAACCGGCCCGCGCCATCATCCAGACCTACCAACCCGACCACTACGCCATCGTGGCGGCGGCGGCGCAGGATTATGACGGGTTCTACCGCATTGAAATAGCCAGCCGCCGGCAGCAGGGCAACCCTCCATTCAACCGCCTGGCTCAGGTAATATGCGCCGATTCAAGCGTGCGTGCCGTGCAGCAGACGCTGGGGGAGCTGGCGGAACGGTGGCGTCAAAAAGTGCAACGGCTCGGCGACGCAGCGGTGGAAATCATCGGCCCAACACCGTGTTCGCCGGAGCGAGTCCGTAACCGCTACCGCTGGCGCCTGCTGCTGCGCGGCGCCCGCCTCTGGCAGTTCCTGCAAGACGAAAACCTCCCCCGCAACTGCCGCGTGGAAATCGACCCTCTGCGGCTGGATTAACGCCATCGCCCCGTCCTCGGAGGGTAATTGCTGGGTTTTCACACCCTACCCAGTGTTGCCAAACGTTCTAAGCGCTCTAACCACTCCCCGAAGTGGGGACATTCCCTGCGAATTGAGTTGAGCCCAATTTCTTGAGCGGCTAGGGTTCCATGTAAAGGTTTCTCGTATCCGCGCACTAGCGTTTCAATTCGTTTGGAGGGTGCAGTTTCCGGCGAATCGTCAATCTCTTCTGGCGTATCGAATCGGTCTCGAATCTGCTGCAACTGTGGGGCCAGATTATGCCGGCCAATCCCGCGGGCGAACCGTTCACAATCGCTGAAGAGTATAGCTTCAAACTCGTGCATCATCACATATGGAACAAATCGGGTTTCATTGAAATTGTTACCCATAAGGTTAGAGACATCTGACAGGAGCGCGTTTTCAATGGTATACGCCTTATCTGAAAAGGGAAGATTACCGGCCTCCGCACGCCCCGGCCAAGCCTTGTCCCCGTTTTGCGGCAGCGTATAGTAGTCCACCATTGTGCTGGTGATGCACCCGGCGTCAGTGTTCAAGTGATTCACTATATCCCGGCGCGCCGCCGTCCATGGTCGGATTCCGCCACGCTTGCTGCGCTGACGGGAGTTCCCAATCAAACGCGCGTTCACCCGGGAATAGCCAATACCATAGAGATGCGGTCTCAGAACATTATTCACGAAGGATTCTTCGGTTTGACCTTCGACGTGAATAAGCAGTCGAGTCATTCAGCCTAATCTCCATTTACTCGAGGGAGGGACGGCTTACTCGAGGGAGGGACGGCCGCCAATTTCGTTCTTTTCCCACAACTGCCCCAAGCTGTAATCCTCCAGCCACACCGCCAATTCCTCTGCGTTCAACCGAGTGAATCTAGTTTCTCCATCCATCCGGTCCGCTACGATTACATCTTCCGGTTCAAAGTGGTCTAGCAGGATAGGTGATTGCGTTGCGAGAATAACTTGGGTTTGAATGGACGTTTGTTTAACCAACGAGGCTAGTACCGTGATGGCATAAGGGTGCAGGCCCAGTTCCGGCTCGTCCAGAAGAATAACTGATGGCCGAAGCTGCTCCGGCTGTAGCAGAAGGGTTGTCATGGCGATGAAGCGCAAAGTGCCGTCAGATAGGGAAGAACCGTCAAAATAAGCGTCCGACCCCTGATGACGCCATTCAAGTCGGATAGCATTTTCTCTCAGTGCCAGAGGCTCGAGGGTAAAGTCGTCAAAAAATGGCGCGACCAGTTGGACGGTGCGTCGAATCAGATTGTAGGAATTTTCTTGTTTCAGGCGCAAAAAATACAGAAATGCGGCGAGGTTCGAGCCGTCAGGCCGTAAATAGCGATTGTCGTTCACGTCTCCCGTTTTTTTCATGGGAGATACGTGACTGGTATCGTGGAAGTGGTATAGCCGCCAAGTGTTGAGATAGTTACGTACAAAGGATGCTGTTCCCTTTGTGTGTCTAGAATCAGCAATTCCTGCTTCATTGCCATAACGTTGGAGTGATTCTTTGTAGGGGTGTGAGCACCCGAGGGATCTATTCCAGAAATAAACATACTCTTCGGTTGTATCAAATGAGTCATCAGCAGTAGGGGCAAGCCCTATTTGGTATTGCTTCATTTCGTTTGCGAACGAGACGTGAATATCCAACTGGCTAGTCATATGGGAACCAAAGTGCAGGATCCGGTCCGCACCGCCGGCGCGCTTGACGTAGCTTTGAAGTTCCCCCATGCGTATGGCTTGCAGGAACGAGAAGGCTTCGATGAAGTTCGACTTGCCAGAGCCGTTCGGTCCAATCAGCACGTTGACCGGGTTGAGCTTTAGGCCATCGACGCTTTTGATGCTCTTGAACCCTTTTATGGTGATGTAGTCCAGTGCGGGCATGGCTTCTACGCTCACCTGTTGCGGTGGCGGGACTGGGGTGTACGTTCGCTGTTCGGACTATTTGCGTCATTGTACACTAAGCTCATCCCAACTACTCTCACCCCCGCTCGGTCCTTTCCAAGGCCGGCGATGTAGGTCGCACCTTGTGGTGAAGACAGGTATGATAACCAGGTTTAGCGGTGCAGTTCGAGCGCCGCTATGACAGTGGCGCATGGCGTTGCTGGCGAACTTGGCCGGCGGCGGGCGTAAACGTATAGTCCGGCCACAGCCGGGGCTGGGCGCAGGGTGATTACGAGCCGGCATTATTATACGAGCTGGAATTATTATCGGGGGCAGAATGGACCGTATCGACGCAGTGGCCGACCGCATGGGCATTGACCAGGAGCACCTTATTCCGTTTGGGCGCTACAAGGCCAAGATTAGCCTTGACGCCATTAAAGACGCTGGGCAGGCCAGGCTGGTGGTGGTTACGGGAATCACGCCCACGCCGGCGGGTGAAGGGAAGACCACGACCGCCATTGGCTTGACTCAGGGGCTGGGCAAGCTGGGATACCGGCCGGTGGTGAACCTCCGGGAACCGGCGTTGGGGCCGATTTTCGGCATCAAGGGCGGCGGCACCGGCGGCGGGAAGGCCCGTATCGTTCCCGAAGACGAAATCAATATCCACTTTACCGGAGACGCTCACGCCGTCGGCTCTACCCACAACCTGCTGGCGGCTCTGGTGGAAAACGCCGTCTATCGGAACAACGCCTGTGATATGGCCCCGGAAGGTATAACCTGGTCCCGCGTCACTGACGCGTCGGACCGGGCGTTGCGGCAGATGGTGACCGGGCTGGGCGGAAGCGCCAACAGCCCGCTGCGGGAAACTCGCTTCGACTTCGTAACGGCCTCGGAAATTATGGCTATCCTGGCGCTGGCTGCCGACCTCGATGACCTGCGCTCCCGACTCTCCAGAATAGTGGTGGGAACGAACCGGGGCGGCCAGCCGGTGTCGGTGGGCGACCTGCAACTCACCGGCCCGCTGATGACCGTAATGCGCCACTCCATTATGCCCAACCTGGTGCAGACTCTGGAGGGCCAGCCGGCGCTGGTTCATGCCGGCCCCTTCGCCAACATCGCCCACGGCTGCAGCTCCATAATCGCCGACCGGCTGGGGCTGGGCTATGCCGACCACGTAATTACCGAGGCCGGGTTCGGGTCCGACCTGGGCTTCGAGAAGTTTATGCACATCAAGGCCCGGCAGAGCGGGCTGCCGGTGAGCGCGGTGGTGCTGGTGGCATCTATCAGGGCGCTGCGCTGGCACGGGGGAGCGCGCCGCCGCGACCTGGCGCAGCCCAACCGGGAGGCGGTAGAGATTGGTTCCGCTAACCTGATTCATCACATCGGCATCGTGCGCAGCTTTGGCCTTCCCGTGGTGGTTGCCCTCAACCGCTTCGATGGCGACAGCCCGGATGAAGTGCAGGCGGCGACCGATATTGCCAAAGCAGCGGGCGCCTACGCCACCGCGGAATACACCGGATTCGCCGCCGGCGGCGACGGCAGTGTTGCCCTGGCCGAGGCGGTAGCGCGGGTTGCCAGTGATGCCAGTGTCGCCCCCGCTCAGGTGGACTATGCCTATGCGCTGGATGCCACCATCGAAGAAAAGACGCTTGCCCTCTGCCGCAGGATATACGGAGCGGCCGCCGTCAGCTGGACTCCGGACGCCCGGCGGCGGGCCCGGTTCTTCGATGAACAAGGGTGGAGTAACCTGCCCATCTGCATGGCCAAGACGCACCTGTCCGTTTCCCACGACCCCACGCTCCGGGGCAGCCCGTCGGGATACACCTTCCCGATTTCGGACATCCGCGCATCGGTGGGAGCCGGGTTCCTCTACGCGCTGGCCGGCCGGATTGAGACGCTGCCCGGGTTGCCCAGCCAGCCCCGGGCAATGGAAATGGACGTCTCCCCGGACGGCGAAGTGCTGGGCCTGTAAATGCTGCCCGCGCCGCGGCCTCACGCGTACCCACTTTAGTCTGTGCCGCGTGGCCTCACGCATACCCACTTTAGTCTGTCATTGCGAGAATGCCGTCAGGCATTCGCGGCAATCTCGCTCCGGCAGTGGCCGACCCACGCTGAAACGCCCTTGCTGCGCCCACGAGATTGCCACGCTGCGCTCGCAATGACAGTAGATCGAGTATCCCGGTTTGGCAAAGTGGGTACGCGTGAGCCGGCACCCGGCTTTACACCCCCGCCGTTGCCAGCATATAATTCCGCTTACTGATTACGAATTTCGCAATGTTGACGGCTGGTACTCCGCCGTCCCAGGGGTGTTATTTTGGCCGTGCTGCAGATGCGTGTATTTCCCGATCCGATCCTGCGGCAGCGCGCGCGCAAGGTAACCCAATTCGACGCCAAACTGGCCAAACTGGCCGCAGACATGATCGAGACCATGGATGCGCACCATGGCGTGGGATTGGCCGCGAACCAGGTTGGCGCGCTGCAACGCATGGTGGTCATCAAGTTGCAGGATTGGGAAGAGGCGATGGTGCTGGTCAACCCGGAGGTGATGCGTCGTGAGGGGGAGCGGGAAGTCGAGGAGGGTTGCCTGAGCCTGCCCGGCTACCGGGGCATGGTGAACCGTGCCATCCGTATCCGCGTGCGTTATCAGGACTTGTCGGGCCAGCTGGTGCGTCTGAAGGCCGAGTGCATCCTGGCCCAGGCCGTGGAGCACGAAACCGACCATCTCAACGGCATTCTGTACATCGACCACCTGATTGCCCATGACCAGTTTTTCCGCCTCAAGGTTACTGATGATGGCGAGGTTGAATACCTGCCCACCGGCGCGCCCGACGCTGCCGAGCTGGAGGCCGCCGCGCTACGGATGAACCGTATTCCCGAGCTGCCCCAGTTCGACCCCACCAACGGTCGCCCAACGGCGGTAAACCCGCAAACCGACGCTGCCGCAGATTAGCTATCCCCGGTTGTGTCCAAACAAAACGTGGACGGCAAAAGCGCGCCGGTCGGTAAGGTTAACTGCTGAGAAACTCGTTATAGCGCCTGCGGCACGAGCTATGTCCCGTATAACGTCAGATTTAGGAAATGCGGCATCGGGGGCATAATCTGCGTCGTATCTTCTATCCTGCATCGCAACGAATACGTTCGCAAAGGATCGAATTTCATCAGGAAAATTCGCAGTGTCGCGATGCAGGCAGCGGTTCCGGACGAGTCCGTGTTCCAGAGCTCGGTAGGTTCTGTACCACGCCCGCATATTACGATTAGAGCCAATACCCCCGACCACCGTATCGGCGCAGCAAGCCGCCAGACTATGGAAAAGCGCGTAATAGGCCGTACTTACGGCCCGGCGCAGATTAGTCTCTCGTGGACGGCCAACGCGGGTAGTATCAGCCAGCTCACGGGCCGTTGCAATAAAATCAGTAGCCTCCAAGATAAACCCCGCGCTTCCCTCCATCGAACAATTCCGGGTCCAGCCACTCGGATTTTTCAATGTACCGTGGGTTGGGGAACTCCCCAATATCTATCGCTTCCAGCTTTGTGCGCAGCAGTCCAATCATGTCAACATCCCACTTGGTGTCAAACTGTGCCATGTCGCCGTCGAAGACAATAAAGATGCGCAGATAATCATCGCCGTACACGCTGGTGGCCGGCGCTACCACAATTGGCTCAAACACAAACTCGTTGGTGTAGCGTTCCGCCAGCGTCGCGCCAACGATGTTGGCGACCTGCTCGCAACGTTCTTTCGTCAGTGTCAAAATAGTCCTCCCTCTTTACGCTAGTGGACTTGCGCTATTGGCAGCGGAGTAATTTCTTTATAGGGCACTGGCCCGCAACCGTCAATCAACTAGCGGATCAGGTAGCTGGTGGTTCAGTATTGGCAGTATGGAAACGCTGCCGTAGAATCTCACCGGGAAGAAAATGCAAACGTTTGATGAAATTAACGCCACCACCCTGCTGACCCGGCTGGCCGGGCTTTTCGCCGACGCGCCCGACGCAGCTGTCTGGGTAGTTGGCGGAGCCGTCCGCGACGCCATGCTCGGACGGGAGATTCATGACATTGACCTCGCCGTGCCCGGCGACCCAACGCCGGCCGCGCGCGCCGTGGCCGAATTGCTGGGCGGCGCTCTCGTGCCACTGCCGCCCTGGAACATCGTCCGCGTCGCCCTGCCCGTGCTCGAACCCGGCAAAAAACCCTTTCTCATTGATATTGCTGGCTACGACGGCCCGTTCGAGGAAAACCTGCGGGCGCGGGATTTCACCGTGGACGCATTGGGGCTGCCCCTGGCCAGCTGGAATACTGACGACCGCATCGCGGCTGTTGTAGACCCGCTGAATGGCCGCGCTGACCTGGCGCGCGGCATCCTGCGCGCCGGGGGTGATGGCGTTTTCCAGGCCGACCCGGGGCGGATGCTGCGCGGGGTGCGTCTGGCCAACCAACTCCGGTTTCGGATGGAACCGGACACCGTGAGGCTCATCCGCCGCGACGCCCCCCTGCTGCACCGCGTGTCCGGAGAACGTATTCGCGATGAGTTCATGGCGATACTGGCCGCTGACGGCGCGCGCACCCGGCTGGAGATTCTGGACCGGCTCGACCTGCTTTGCCGCGTCATTCCGGAGCTGGAAGCGACGCGCAACTGCGAGCAGCCGCGCTCCCACCATTATTGGGACGTGTGGGGCCATTCGCTCCACTGCGTCGAGTACGCCGAAGCGGTTACGGCCGGCCACCGCAACAACGCCATCTACACCATGGCGCCCTGGACGGCGTTGGGAGACGCCTGGTTCAGCGAGCCGGTGGGTGACGGCCACAACCGTCGCACGGTGCTCAAGCTGGCGGCGTTGCTTCATGACATCGCTAAGCCGCAAACCCGCGGCCCCGATGCCACGGGTCGCATCCGTTTCCTGGGGCATAGCGAGCTGGGCGCGGAGGTCGCCGAGGCCCGGCTGTCGGCGCTGCGAATGTCGCGGCCGGTGCGGTCGTTGGTGTCGACGATGGTGCGGCATCACCTCCGTCCCAGCCAACTGCGCCACGGCGACGAGATGCCATCACGCCGGGCCATCTACCGCTACTATCGGGATTTGGGGCCGGCGGCGATTGATACGCTGTATCTGGCCATGGCCGATTTCCTAGCCGCGCGGGGCCCGGATCTGTCGGGGGAGCGTTGGGCCAACTATGCTAGAATGGTTGCCATTGTGCTCGAAGCGGGAGCGGAACCACCTCAACGGGAGGGCGGCGTCCGTGGTCTAGTTAACGGCAACGAACTGATGGACGCCCTGAAAATACCACCAGGCCCGCAAGTTGGCGCCCTCCTGGAAAGCCTGCGCGAAGCCGAAGCCACCGGCGAGATTGCCAGCCGCGAGGATGCCCTGGCGCTGGCCGCCCGGCTGTTGGATGGAGCAAAAGCTCTATGACCACCCGAGAGATGACGACGCAGGACCACGCCGCAACCGCCCTCCATTTTCTGGCCGAATCCGACCGGGAGTTTGCCGCCGGCGACCACCTGCAAGCCGCGGAAAAGCTGTACGGCGCCGCCAACCACGCCGTAACCGCGGTGGCGCAACAACGCGGATGGCAGTACGAAAGCCACCGCAGCATGAAAAACGCGATTTACCAGCTGTCCAGAGAGCATGGCGACCTTTCCGTTGTGTCTGCGTTCACGACGGCGGAAAAGTTTCACAAGCATTTTTTCCACGACAACATGGAACCCTACGAAATCGAAGGTGAACGCCCGGTAGTGCATGAATTAGTCGCCCGTGTATTGGCGATGCTGGACGCTAACGCTGACCACCCGAATGGTGGAGAGAAATTGCCATGACCACCAGAGAGATGACAGTCCAAGACCATGCCCAAACCGCCCGCTATTTCCTGGCCGAATCGGACCGGGAGTTTGCCGCCGGCGACCACCTGCAGGCCGCGGAAAAGCTATACGGCGCCGCTAACCACGCGGTTACCGCGGTGGCGCAACAACGGGGGTGGCAATACGAAAGCCACCGCGCGATGAAAAACGCTATTTATCAGTTGTCAAAAGAACATGGAGACCTTTCGGTGGTGTCTGGTTTCGGTATCGCCGAAAAATTCCACAAGCATTTTTTCCACGACAACATGGAACCCTACGAACTGGAGGGGGAAAAGCCAGTCGTGCACGAGTTCGTTGCCCGGGTATTAGCGATGCTGGACACTGCTGACGACCACCCAAATGGTGGAGACCCGCCATGACCACCAGAGAGATGACAGTCCAGGACCACGCCGCAACCGCCCGCCATTTCCTGGCCGAATCCGACCGGGAGTTTGCCCAGGGCGACCACCTGCAGGCCGCGGAAAAGCTGTACGGGGCTGCCAACCACGCCGTAACCGCAGTGGCCCAGCAGCGCGGCTGGCAGTACGAAAGCCACCGGAGCATGAAAAACGCAATTTACCGGCTCACGGACGAGTATGACGACCCGTTCATTGCCCTTGCCTTCATTGCCGCCGAAAAATTCCACAAGCACTTTTTCCATGACAACATGGAACCCTATGAAATCGAAGGGGAACGTCCCTATGTGCACGAGTTCGTCGCCCGGGTATTAGCGATGCTGGACACTGCTGACGACCACCCGAATGGTGGAGACCCGTCATGACCACCAGAGAAATGACAGTCCAAGACCACGCCCAAACCGCCCGCTATTTCCTGGCCGAATCCGACCGGGAGTTTGCCACCGGCGACCACCTGCAAGCCGCTGAAAAGCTGTACGGGGCCGCCAACCACGCCGTAACCGCAGTGGCCCAGCAGCGCGGCTGGCAATACGAAAGCCACCGCAGCATGAAAAATGCCATCTATCGGCTGGAGGCAGAATACGGCGACCCCTTCATAACCGCTGGTTTCGGTATCGCCGAAAAATTCCACAAGCATTTTTTCCACGACAACATGGAACCCTACGAACTTGAGGGGGAAAAGCCGGTCGTGCATGAGCTCGTCGCCCGGGTATTAGCGATGCTGGACATTGCTGACGACCACCCGAATGGTGGAGACCCGTCATGACCACCAGAGAGATGACAGTCCAGGACCACGCCCAAACCGCCCGCTATTTTCTGGCCGAATCCGACCGAGAGTTTGCCCAGGGCGACCACCTGCAGGCCGCTGAAAAGCTGTACGGGGCCGCCAACCACGCCGTAACCGCAGTGGCCCAGCAGCGCGGCTGGCAGTACGAAAGCCACCGGAGCATGAAAAACGCAATCTACCGGCTCACGAACGAGTATGACGACCCGTTCATCGGCACTGCCTTCACTACTGCGGAGAAATTCCACAAGCACTTTTTCCATGACAACATGGAACCCTATGAAATCGAAGGGGAACGTCCCTATGTGTACGAGTTCGTCGCCCGGGTGTTGGCGATGCTGGCCCCGATCCCGATAACGCCGAGGTGTGATTAGGCCCCATGCGACGACGCACCGTATTGTTGACTGTCTTTATTCTGGTGGTGTTGGGTATCTCGGTGGTCGCACTGGCGCTCCCCGAAATCCACATCGGCATCCCTGGCCTGCCCCGGGTGGACCGCGCCGAAACCGGCCCCCTGGGTCTCAAGCTGGGCCTGGACTTGCAGGGCGGCGCTCACCTGGTGTATCAGGCGAAGACGGGCACGACCATTTCCGTGGAGTTTGCGGAAGACACCGAAGTAAATGCCGACCTGGTGAATGAGGCGCTGGCAGCTGCGGATTACGACGCCAGCGTAGGCCAGATCGGAGACACGCCGGCTTTCGTCATTAACGGCGATTTTCTGCCCCCGGAACGCCGGGAAATCGTGCGTCAAGCGCTCATTGACGCCTTCGGCGAGCCGGTAGCGTTCGTGAACGACGATATTCCCCCGCCCACCGCCGAACAGATGGACGGCGTGCTGAGCATCATCAGCCGCCGCGTGAACCTGTACGGCACCGAGGAGCCCATCGTGCAGCGGTTTGGCGATGACCGCATCATCGTTCAGCTACCCGGCGCCAGCGGTTCGGTGGTTACCGTGCTGTTCACCGAGGCGGCTGAGGTGAGCGCCGCCGGGATGCGCCAGTTTCTGTCGGAGCGTGGTTATGTAGATTTCTCACTGACCAACGTCGAGGGCAACGAGTTCCGCATCAGCACCAACACCGCCGTGGGAATCGACGAACGGCGGACGCTGCAAACCTTCATGGCCGACCAGTTCGGTCCGATAGAGGCGTTCTCCGTAACCGGCGGTGTTGAGGATGCCAAACGGGTGATCGGGGAAACGGCGCAGCTCGAGTTCCTGCGGCGTCAGTGTGGGGCTCCCGTTGCCGACTTCCCCTGCCTGCCGCCCTATGAGGACAGCCGCATCGGGCTCACCGGCGACGACTTGGAGGATGCCTTTGTGGGCACCGATTCCGTGACCGGCGGATGGGTGGTGAACATCCAGTTCGACGACCGGGGCGCCGAGATTTTCGGTGAGCTGACCGGGGCCATCAACGTCCAGACCAACCCGCAAACCAGCGAGGTTATCTCGGTGTTCCTGGATGGTGAGGAGCTAATCTCGCCGGTGGCCCGGGCACACATCCGCGACGGTCGCAGCCAAATTTCGGGCAACTTCAACCGCGAATCGGCGCGCCGGCTGGCCGTGCAGCTCAAATCCGGCAGCCTGCCGGTGCCGCTGGAACTGATCCAGGAATCCACGGTGACCTCGATACTGGGAGCGGAGTCCCTGGAGCGCAGCCTGATGGCCGGCATGGTCGGTCTGGCGCTGGTGCTCATCTTCGTCATTGCCTACTACCGCGCTGCCGGCGTAGTGGCGGCGCTGGCGCTGATTTTCTACGCCGTCATTACGTTGGCAATCTTCAAGCTGGTGCCCATCACGCTGACGCTGCCTCACATCGGCGGCTTCATCCTGTCCATTGGTTTGGCGGTGGACGCTAACATCCTGATTTTCGAGCGCCTCAAAGAGGAGATACGCATTGGCCGGAGCTTGGCCTCCGCCATGGAAGTCGGGTTCAACCGGGCGTGGCCAGCCATCCGCGACGGCAACGTTAGTACGCTGATAACCTGCGTCGTGCTGCTGTGGTTCGGCAACCGCTTGGGCGGTGGGCTGATTAACGGATTTGCCCTCACGCTGCTTATCGGTGTGCTGGTCAGTATGTTCACCGCCGTGGTGGTGAGCCGCAACCTGCTGCAAGCGTTTCAGGCCATGGGTCTGAGCCGCTCGGCAAACCTGTTTACTCCGGAGAAAATTCGCCCCCGCACCACGGGTCAGCGTCCGCAGTCCGCCGAGGGCGGTCGGTAGAGACTGCCTCCACCATCACCGGTATTCGGTTAGTTCTATCGTTGCGAGCGTCCCCCGACGGGATCAGGACGCTCACGTGTACCCGCTTTAATCTGCCATTGCGAGGAGTGCCCGCTCATCCCGAGCTCGTCGAGGGACGTGGCAATCTCGATGAGGCTGAACACACGTCGGCGCACCGCCGTTGCTACGGCGACGGGATTGCCACGCTACGCTCGCAATGACAATGTGGGTATGCATGAGGATCAGACGAGCGTGCGGCGGCGGAGGCCACTTCGTAAACCCGAGAATCCGCCTCTAACATGGATGGACAGGATAAACAGGATGTGGTTGGTCTATTCGGCAAATCCTGTCCATCCTGTGCATCCATGTTAGTAATTGTCCGGGTTCCGGTTGGGGCCGGAATGATGGGGGGCCAACCGAAAGGCCCTGACCTGCTACGGCCCACCGTTCTCCGGCATCGGGATGTACAATGGCGTCAGCCGGCCTTCCCAGCGGCAGACGCTGCTGGGCGAGTTGCCGCGTGGTGCGCGCTACCGAGCGCTGAACCTGATGGAATGAAGCCGAAACGGCAGAGCAGAGGAGTTACGTCATGGAAGTTAATCCCTTCGAGATTGCCATTGACCAGTCGGTGCTGGACGATTTACAAGCGCGTCTGAATCACACCAGATGGCCCGACGAAGTCACCGATTCAGGCTGGAACTACGGCAGCAACTTGGACTATATGAAGGAGCTGGCGGAATACTGGCGGAGCGACTTCGACTGGCGGGCACAGGAGCGGAAACTCAACGCGTTTCACCACTTCAAGAGCGCCGTTGACGGGCTGGATGTCCATTTCATCCACGAGCGCGGCGCCGGGCCGAATCCCATGCCGCTGGTCATTACCCACGGCTGGCCCAGCTGTTTCTTCGAGATGACCAAGATAATCCCGCTGTTGGCTGATCCGGCCAGCCACGGGGGCGACGCCGCCGATGCCTTCGACGTGGTGGCGCCTTCCCTGCCGGGCTTCGGGTTCTCCCAGGCGTCGAACAGCCCTGGTATGCAGGTTCAGAAAGTGGCCGATATGTGGGCCAAACTGATGACCGAGAACCTGGGCTACCCAAGATTCGCGGCGCAGGGTGGAGACATTGGGGCTGGCGTAACCTCTCGCCTGGGCTATGCCCACCACGATAAGATGTATGGAATCCACCTCACTTCCGTTACACGTCCCACGCCATATCTGGGCGCCGGGTCGAGTCCGCTGACCGAGGCGGAGGTGGCGCACTCGGCGCAGCGTGAGCGCTGGTTTGCCGACGAGGGCGGTTACAATCACATTCAGGGCACCAAGCCCCAGACCCTGTCCTACGGGCTGAACGATTCGCCGGTTGGCCTGGCCGCCTGGATTATCGAGAAGTACCGCACGTGGAGCGATTGCCACGGCGACGTTGAATCCCGCTACACCAAAGATGAACTGCTAACCATCGTTACCATCTACTGGGTCACCAACACCATCGGGTCGTCGGTGCGGATGTACAAGGAAAACCAGAGCATCGTTTGGGAGATGGCGCAAAACGAACGAATCCAGGCTCCGGCGGGCATCGCATCGTTCCCCCAGGAAATCGCCCGACCGCCGCGGGAATGGGCCGAGCGATCCTACGACGTGCGCCAATGGCGGGAGATGCCTCAGGGCGGGCACTTCGCCGCCCTGGAAGAGCCGGAACTGCTGGCCAACGAAGTCAGGGAGTTCTTCCGACCGCTGCGCGGCTGACCTCGCCGCGCCACCGGGTCTTTCGGTTGTCATTGCGAGGAGCGTAGCGACGTGGCAATCCCGTCGGAGTGGATAGGCAGTTTGGCAGAAACACCAGCATGGTAACGAGATTGCCACGCTGCGCTCGCAATGACAACCGAAAAACCGAAAGGCCCTGCGCCGCGCCCGGCATTTGCGTGCGCGCCAGGCATTTTTGGGTGGAGGTCGCAATGCTACAATCCGACTATGACCACCCAACACCAAACCGAACCAAGCGCGAACAACGCCTTGGGCGACTTGCTGCGGCCCATGCTCCCCACTTGCCTGGTGCGCACCGAGCAAACCCAAACCATCGTTGGCAACCCGGGCCGGCACCCGGACATCCTCATCACCGCCGCCGGACGCTCCCCGGTCGTCGTTGAGGCGGAATACGAACCCGGCGCCGACCCCGAAAAAGATGCGCTCCCACGGTTGGGTAACCGGATTATGGACGACCCTCGTACCGTCGAGGCCGCCATCGCCCTGCGCTATCCCGCCACCATCGCCACCTCCTACAACCTGGCCGACACATTGACTGCCGCCGCGCTGTCCTATTGCGTCCGCTACGAAGACGGCAGCCGTTTCCCACAATCCGGCTGGCTCACCGGCTCCGTAACCGACCTGGCCGACCTGATCCGACTGGTGTCCGTCCCTCAAAAGGAGGTGGAGCGGGCCGCGGATACCCTGGAAAGCGGCATCGAGCGGGCGGCAACCGTCCTGGACCGGATGTCGCAATTGCGCCCTCGAGTCTCTGCCGACATCGCCGGGCTGTTGGGAATGTCCGACGTGCCGCAGACCCGCCGCATGGCCGGCGCGATTCTGGCCAACGCCCTGATTTTCCACGAACGCATCGCCGGGATGCACGACGACGTCAGGCCGTTGCGACTGTTGGGCGGCCCGGCAGCGCCCAATCTTCAGGATGCGACTCTTCAGGATGCAACGCTGGCGGCCTGGAACCGCATCCTGGAAATCAACTACTACCCAATTTTCGCCATCGCCAAAGACATTTTAATGCAACTGCCCTCCGGAGAAGCCGCCCAGGTTCTGGATGTGCTGCAGCCTACCGCCCAGCAGGTGAACGCCGCCGGAGTGGACAATGCCCATGACCTGACCGGGCGTATCTTCCAGCGCCTCATCGCCGACCGCAAGTACCTCGCTACTTTCTACACCCTCCCCGCCTCCGCTGCTTTGTTAGCCCGCCTCGCCGTCGCCAAACTCAAAACTCCCTCTCCCCTGGCGGAGGGTAGCTCTATAACCCCCGTTCCCCTGCCGGAGGGCAGCTCCATAACCCCCTCCCCCCAGCCGGAGGGCAGCTCCATAACCCCCTCTCCCCTGGTGGGAGAGGGCTGGGGTGAGGGGGATAGTTCCTTCAACTGGTCCGACCCCGCTGCCATCGGCAATCTCCGCATCGGCGATTTCGCCTGCGGCACCGGTGCCCTGCTGTCTGCCGTCTACGAGCAAATCGCCACCCGCCATGAACGCGCCGGCGGCGACCCGGCCGCACTGCATCCGGTGATGCTGGAGGAGGTTCTCTACGGCTGCGACGTAATGCCCTCCGCCGTCCACATCACCGGCGCAACCCTGGCCGGCGCCCAGCCCAACATCGGCTACCGCAACTCCCGTCTCTACACCATGCCCTACGGACGGCAGGAAGACGACACCGTGAAAATCGGCTCCCTGGAACTGTTGCAGCCTTCGAATGTGTACACCCTTTTCAACACCAGCGACCCGGCCCTCCGCACCGGCAGCGCCGGCGAAGAAACCGCCGCGCAAGTCAACGTTGAAATACCGGACGCCAGCTTTGACTTGGTGATAATGAACCCGCCGTTTACCCGGAACACTGGCCATGAAGCATCGCATATTGGCGTATTCAACCCTGCTTTCGCGGCTTTCGAGGCCAGCGATACAGACCAACAGGATATGGGTAAGCGGCTCACTGAATTGAAAGATGGGACATGCTACCATGGCAACGCCGGCATTGCGTCCGCCTTTGCCGGGTTGGCCCATCGCAAGCTCAAGCCCGGCGGTGTGCTTGCCTTGGTATTGCCTTTGTCCGCCGCCGCCGGTCTCTCTTGGCAGGCTTTCCGGCAAATGCTGGTGGACGACTACACTGACTTGGATGTTTTGAGCATCGCCGCCAACGGCAAGGAAATGTCCTTTTCGTCGGACACCGGAATGGCTGAATGCCTGGTTATCGCCCGCAAAAACGTAGGGGCGTCCCTTGTGGGCGCCCCGTCCCCCCGCACCCACTTCACCTCACTGCGCCACCGTCCCGCAGGCTTTGCCCACGCCAGCGCCATTTCTAAAAACATCATCGACTCCGAATATATCTGGCGGATTGAGGATGGTCCTTACGGCGGCACTAATCTGCCGGTCGGAGATGACATAATTGGCGAGATGCTGACCGCCCCGCAAACCGGCGATAGCGAGCATTGGGGTAGTGTCCGCTTGCTGGACTATTCACTGGCGCAAACCGCATATGCCCTTACCCAATCCCAACTATGGCTACCCGCCGAACCAACGCCGCTGTATTTGAAAACGGTTCCGTTGGCCAGCGTGGGCAAACTTGGTTTGTACCATCTGGACATTAGTGGCCCGCCGCCACGCGCCCCTTTTGCTAAAACAAAGCCCAGTGTCACTGCTACTTATCCTTGCCTTTGGAATCACGATGCCAAGAGGGAAACCCGAATTATTTGCGAACCGGACTCGCAGTTACAAGCACGCCCCAATTTGGCAGAGAAAGCTGCTAACGTTTGGGCTACCGCTAGCCGTGTGCATATCAACCGCGATTTCACTTTTGGCTCACAAGCCCTTGCTATAGCGTTCACGGAGCGTGAATCTATTGGCGGCAGAGTATGGCCTAACGTCGGTTTCGACGACATACGATTTGACTACGCGTTTTCGGTGTGGGGAAACAGCACGTTGGGTTTGCTGTCCTATTGGTGGCACGCCAGCCGCCAGCAATCCAGCAAGGCCGGCCTGACCATCCGCTCCGCCGAATCCCTCCCCGTCCTCGACTTCCGCGCCCTCACCGACGACCAGCTCGCCACCGCCGAAACCATCTTCGACGACTTCCGCGATAGGGAATTGCAACCCGCCTACCTGGCCGACGCCGACTCCAACCGTGCCCTGCTGGACCGGCGGGTGGTTTGCGACCTGCTCGGTTTCGACCAAACCACCTACCGCGCCGTCCGCCGCCTCGCCCAAAAATGGTGCGCCGAACCCAGCGTCCACGGCGGCAAGACCCGCCCCCCCAACGCTCGCCTGATAATCTAACCAACAGCAACGCTTCGCAGAATGCCTTTGCCCTGGTTCCGATTTGCGCTCTATTAATAACCCTGGTTTATACTATAGTTAGCCAATGAGGTATTGGAGAGATTTGCGGGAGGTTTTTTACCGTGTAGCGTTAGCAGGAACCATATTCATCGGTTCGTTGGCGATGTCGGCAGTGCTGGTTCTATCTGGCATTGGATTGGAATGGCTGGTTGGATTGTCTCTCGATGAAGGTTCCCTTCCTCACCAGGTCGTAGTAGTGGTTCTGGACATATCTCTAGTTAGCGCTGCTGTGGTCGTTTCAGTGTGCGGCGCTATTGTGGTAGCTGCGGAAGCGGTAATCTCGACTAAAATTTTCTTGTCCCGCGCGAGGGAATGACCGATGTACCGTAAAATTTTGACCACTGCGCGAGGGGCCAGTCCGATTGAAGGTAGGCTGGTCATTTGCGGCGTTGGTTCAGGGTTAATCGTCGGGTTGATGGCTTTGCCCGCAACGTCCGTAGAGACGGCTACAGCCAAGGGCATAGCCATGTCTGTTTCGGTTGCCCTGGGTAGCTGGCTGGGTATCAAACTGTGGCTGCTGACGCTGTCCATTTTCAAGGGATGGCGCGCTTCATTAGACCGGCGCATCGAGGCTTTGACGCTGCGCTTTGAGTTGGCCGCAGGCCAGCCGGCAGGTCAAAAACCCCTTGAGTCCGGAAATTCTGACCGGCCCCACCCTATATGGTGGCTATTCGCTGGCGCCGTCCCCTTTGGCTTTATGTATGCAATGAGCGCTGCTGTATTGGCGGCTATCGATTTACGGGTGAACATCTATGGTTCGCCAGTTTATGGTCCCCTCATGCTCATCATGCTCTCGGGGTTCGGAATTGCGCTGTCGGGCCTTGCCGGTAAATGCTTTTACTTTTGGCAAGTCGCCCGCGACATGGCGAGATTGGAGCGTCATTTAGACTCCGCCACATCAGTGGCTCCCATTACTTTGCAAACCCACCGGCTAGACCACGCAATCGACAGTGTAAGTTACTTTGTGTGCAAACTTGCCGGGGTCCGAATGGAGTCCTGAAATGGTGCGCCGAACCCAGCGTCCACGGCGGCAAGACCCGCCCTGCAAACGCATCCTACGTCGAATAGGTGTGATGCACCGGAATGGCTCTCCCCTCTCCCACCGGGAGCGGGGCCGGGGGTGAGGGCCCTACCCACCCCAACCCACCCCCCAATCCTGTCCATCCTGTCCATCCATGCCGGAATCGTCCCCCTCTCCCAACCGATGACACTCTCCCCTTGCGCCCCCCGATTCCAAACCCCTATTCTGAATCTCGTCAGGCAATCCGGCCCGAACTCGCAATTCTCGCCGGAAATGCCAATAACAAGGCCCATACGGTTTCGGGTCGGCAACGGCCCAGTCGGTTATCTAGCAGAATGGCTGTGCGCCGGCTGCACCCGCCTTACTCAACGGGAATACGCCAGACAGCCCAGCGGGAGTCACCACCGCCCCGTGCCGCGCTGCCCCGGTTCCATCAGCCGGTTGCCCGCGGGACACGGAAGCCTAGGACAAATCTATCTGCGCGTAAAAACAGCGTCGGGGCCGTGCTCCGACACCGCCCCGAAACCGCAACGCCTGACACCATCACCCCAGCAACAACCCACCTGGCCAAGGAGAAACCAAACCACAAAATCGAACCACCCTACCACCGCACACCTACCCTTACGGCGTGTCCGATAATCTAAAGGCCCTGGCGCGCCAGCAAGCCCCTACACGTCGATGCGATAAACCCGCGTCGCCGTGTCGTGGAACAGGTCGGCGCGTTCGCTTGCCGAGTACCCCTGCGACATTCGCTTGAAGGCGTTGAACAGCGTGTTGTACGAGTACGACACCTTGTCGGGCGGGAAGTTGCTCTCGAACATACACCGGTTGGGGCCAAACTGCTCGATGCAGTAATTCATCAGCGGCCCCAGCTGACGGGCCAGTTCTTCCGAGCCAACGGGAATGTCCCAGGTGTGCCAGTCAAAACCGTAGCGAGGCTGCCCGACGCCGCCCAGTTTGAGCACAATGTTGGGACACTGGGCCACGGCAGCCACGCCTTCACGCCAGGCTGGCATCACTTCATCATCCCGATTGCCATACGGCCCCGTCCGATAAAGACCGCCAATGTGATTCAACACGATGGTCAAGTCCGGCACGGCGTTGGCGAAATCCACCAACTCGGGCAGTTGGGGGAAGTACACGGTGCTTTCCAGCGACATCCCTTTGCTGGCCAGGACGTGCGCTCCCTCTCGGAACTTGGCATCGGCCAGCATCCCCTGCTCGGCCCGATTTTCCACCTCGGGATGCGGATCCCAGCCGGCGGCCTGGCGGATGCCCCGGAAGCGGTTGGGGCTGGCGGCCTGCAATGCGTCCAGCGCCGGTTCCACGGCGGCGCCGAGCTTCAGGTCGGCGTTGCCGATGATGGCTGCTGCCGCCCGGCACGGGCCGTACAAACCGCTGGCGCTGGCGGCGGCCAACCCCTGCACAAACTCAACCTCGCCCACCGAGCGCAGCTCCGGCGGCCCATCCTGACGGTACATCGCCCGCGTTTCGATGAACACCGTCGAGCGCACGTTGTGTCCGCTGTTGACGTCGGCGGCCAGTTCGTGGAGCAGGTAGCGCTGGTAAGGGATGCGAATGTCGCGAAAATCCCAGAAGTGGTGGTGCGGGTCGCAGATGGGCAGTTCCGGCTCCAGCGTCTCCTCGCGGTTCAGGGCCAACCAATCATTTCCTCCGAACGGCATAACGTCACCTCCGTAACAACCGGAGTATACCACCGGAGTATACCACCGGAGCGTACCAACCGGAGTATGCCAACGGATGCGCTTGGGGTGGAGACGGCCCTCACCCCCGGCCCCTCTCCCTTCGGAAACCTTTGCGTAACTTTGTCTCGGAGACCCTTGCGTAACTTTGTCTGGGAGACCTTTGCGTAACTTTGTCTCGGAGACTTTTGCGTAACTTTGTCTCGGAGACTTTTGTGTAACTTTGTCTCGGAGACCTTTGCGTAACTTTGTCATTGCGAGGAGCGATAGCGACGCGGCAATCTCGTTCCGGTAGCGACGGTCGTATCTTGTGCTTCGAGATTGCCGCGCTTCGCTCGCAATGACAGTTTGTGCAAAGGTCTCCCTCAGGAGAGGGGATCGGGGCGATGTCGGCCGGGGGGCGAGGGCCGGGCGATATTGGCTCGGTTACTGGTGGGCCGTGGGCCGCCGGTCCGACACGATGCGGCCGGCTTTGACGACCAGCCGGAGTCGCCGCAGGTTGTTGATGTCTTCCAGCGGATTTGCGGCGACGGCGATCAAGTCCGCCAGCTTGCCGACCTCCACCGTACCCAACCGATCACCGGCGCCGCATAGAGTTGCAGCGTTGCGCGTGGCGGCCACCAGGGTTTGCCAGGTGGTGGCGCCGTCGCGCACCCACAATCCCGCCTCCAGCAACGCCGCTTCCCGCAGCGGGCGGATGTCCGACCCCAGGGCCATCGGTACGCCGGCGTCCAGGGCGCGGCGGAACCATTGGGCGTGCTCTGCTGCGGCGGCGTCCGCGCGACATTGCAGCTCGTTGGCGATGTTGCGTTCTGCCAGCCATCGCTTCTCGTAGTCGTTCTGGGCCTGCCCTTCGGTCAGATGGGAAATAGCCAGCGTGGGGACATACCAGGTTTGGGAGTCGGCCAGCATGGAGATGCACTCATCATCCATAATGTAGCCATGCTCCACGGTGTGCGCGCCCAGCCGGACGGCGGACTTTACCGCGTCGGGGTTGGCGGCGTGGGCCATCACCGGAAACTCACGCTGACGGGAAATGGCAAAGGCGGCGGCCAGCTCGTCTTCCAGCAGGAAAGAATGCCAATGGCGGTCCCAGTCGGGGCCCATGATGCCGCCGGTGAGGTTCAGTTTGATGTGGTCGACACCGTTTTTGATTTGCTCCCGGATGGCTTGCACGAAACCGTATGGGCCGTCGCATTCCCGCGCCTGGCCGGAGGTGAGGAAGTGCCCGCCGGTGGTGGTCAGAAAATACCCGGATGCAAACACCCGGGGGCCTACTATCCCGCCGGCCTCAAAGCCGCCGGTCTCAAAAGCGCGTTTCCAGGCCACGTCCATAAAATGCGCCGCTCCTCCACAGCGCACCGACGTAACGCCACCTTCCGTCAGCGCCAGTGACAGCTGCCGGCCGAAGTTGGCCGTTTCCTGCGCCACCGTAGTGCCCGGCGGTACCGGGTATTCGGGGTGGATGTGCACGTCCCATAACCCGGGCAGGAGAAAAGCGCCCATTAGGTCAATCACGCGGGTGTGCTCACCGGCAGCTGGAACCCGGCCGGCAGTTATCTCGGCGATGCGTCCGTTGTCGATGACAACGTTGGCGTCGGCAGTTACACCCGGATTTACGCAGTCAATCAGGTTAGCGTTGGCGAGGATTAGCGGCAAAGGTGGCCCCCCGGTGGATGGTGGTCAGATTATACACACGGGGCGCGTATCGCCGGGTAAGGCAAGGGATTGCCACGGCCGCGGCGGCGGCGGGGTTTGAGTCCACCCGCACTCCCAGCCCCTGTCCCGGCGGGCGAGGAGAGAATGCCGGCAGCAAGAGTGCTCCGCCCTTCGACAAGATCAGGATGAGCCTCACCCGTACCCACTTAATCTGTCATTGCGAGCGTAGCGTGGCAATCTCATTGTCGTAGCAACGGAGGTTCGCCGAGGTGTGTTCGATCTCATCGAGGTTGCCACGTCGCTATGCTCCTCGCAATGACAGGTTAAAGTGGGTACGCGTGGGCAGGACGAGCGAGGCATCTAAAGCTGCGGAGGCCTTTAGACAGGCTCGGGACGAGCGTGGAAAACTAGTTGGGTGTGCAATCAGAAAGGCCCGGACGGGCGGCAGGCGTGTGTTCTCTGGGTATGATTGGCTGGTGTATACTTCTTGTCGGCTTGGTGAGGCTACGGGTCTCATTGGTCGCGAAGTTCATTCTGATGCGGGTTATCTGAAGCTGGCGACGACGGTTAGCGAGTTGGGCAGGTGGTTTTTTAGATGTACAACATCGTCGGGAAACGGGGCTGGTATTTTGTCATTTCGGCGCTGCTGATTATTCCGGGGCTTCTGTCCATGATTGCGCCGCCGGGCTGGTCAACCGGCAACTCTGGATTGCGTCCGGGCATTGACTTCACCAGCGGTTCCGTGCTGAATATCGCATTCGTAGCGCCGGTGGAAACTCAAGCGGTGCGCGACCTGCTGGCCTCGCTGGGTCATCCCGAGGCGTTGGTGCAGTCGGTGGGCGGTAATTCCGTGCTGATTCGTACCCGCGTGCTTGCAGAGGCGTCGGGCAACGTGGTGTCGGAACGGCAACGCATCCAGGATGCTCTGGAAGAAACCGTGGGCGCGATTGAGGCGTCGGGAGTGGACACCGTGTCGCCCATTGTGGCCGATGAGACGGTGCGCAACACGTTCCTGGCGTTGCTGGTGGCGTCGGTGTTTATCCTGATTTACATTTGGTACGCCTTCCGCCGGGTGCCGCGGGCGTATCGCTACGGTGTTGCAGCGGTGGTGACGCTGGCCCACGACACCGTCATTGTGCTGGGCGTGTTCTCCATCCTGGGCCGGCTGTTTGGGATGGAGGTCAACTCCATGTTCATCGTCGGCATCCTGACGGTGGCGGGCTATTCGGTGAACGACACCATCGTGGTGTTCGACCGCATCCGGGAGAATGCCATCCGGGTGCCAGACCGTGCGCTGCAGGACACGGTGAACCTGAGCATCATCGAGAGTGTCGGTCGTTCCATCAACACCAGCTTCACCACGTTGCTGGTGCTGATGGCGATGCTGCTCATTGGCGGTGAGTCCATCCGCGAGCTGCTGCTGGTAGTAGCCATCGGCGTAGTCGTCGGAACCTACAGCTCCATCTTCATCGCCGCTCAATTCCTGGTCATCTGGGAGCGGCGGGAGTTTGGCAAGGTTTTCAGCCTGGGCCGCCGGCCCGCCGGAGCGTAAGCGGCGGTTCATCCCGGCTTTGGGAGTCCGCCCTCACCCTATCCCTCTCCCAGAGGGAGAGGGGCTGATTCAATCCGTGGAGTAAGGTCACGCGTACCCACTTTAGTTTGTCATTGCGAGGAGCGTAGCGACGTGGCAATCTCGATGAGGTTGAACATACGTCGGCGAACCACCGTTGCTACGGCGACGAGATTGCCACGCTACGCTCGCAATGACAAAGTGGGTACGCGTGGGGGTTAGGGTGCGGGCAAACTTCCCGATGTCAGGACTACCCGACCCAACGGGCGTTCCTCTGCCACCAACCGCCGCGCTTCCAGCAGCCCTTCCGGCGTCATCGGCAGAGATTGGGCTACTACCGGGCGCAGTTCGCCGGCTGCCGCCATCCGGATGGTGCGCTCCAGAGTGGCGCGCGACACGCCGGAATGACCCACCAGGCGCAGGTCGCGGAAGATTACTTCGGCCAGGCGCAACGGCACGGCCGCGCCGGTCAAATCGCCCAGCAGCGCCAGGCGTCCGTACTGGCCCAGGCTCCGCAGCGCGGACGGCCACAGCGGCGGCCCAACAGTGTCGATGACCACATCGGCGCCGGCATCGTCGGTCAGGGCCATGACAATCTCGGCAAATTCCAGCGCAGCGCCAACTTCAGCGTCAACTTCAGCGTCTACTTCTATGACGTGGGTAGCGCCCAACGACTCCAACGCCGCCGCTTTGTCGGGCGAGGTGGTCAGGGCGATGACCTGCGCGCCCAACGCGGCGGCAATCTGCACGGCGTGGACGCCCAACCCGCCGCCGGCTCCGGTGACCACCACGGTTTCGCCGGCAACGACGTTGGCGGCCAGACAGCCCTCCAGCGCGACGCCGGCGGGGCAGGCCAGCAGGGCCGCGGATGCCGGCGGGATGTGCGGCGGAACGACGGCCAACGCAGTCGTCGGCAGCGCGATGTACTGCGAGAATCCACCATCGCGCCCGTGTCCAATGCCGTAACCATCCAGGCACCGGTGCTCACGTCCCGCCCGGCAGCGGGCGCACCGTCCGCAAGCAGCGGTGAGCAGGCTGACCACGCGGTCGCCGGTCGCCAGATTGACAGCATCATCTCCGGTGGCGACCACAGTGGCGCTAATCTCGTGGCCCAAAGCCACGCCGGGTGTTACGCCCCGTCGCAAGGTGCCATCCATCACCAGCCGGTCGTGGTGGCAGAATCCGCAAGCATCAACGCGCACCAATGCCTCGCCGGGGCCGGGAACCGGCGTGGGTCGTTCGACCAACTCCACCGTAGGCGGCTGGCCGGGTTCAACCACGACCAGCGCCGTCATCGTGTCGGGAATGTGTGAAAGCAGCACGGACATAGCGGTTACGGCAGCGGCCTGATTTTGCGATACTGCGTTCAGAATACAGTACCAAGTTCTGCGAGGAAAATAAAATGATTATCGGAGCACATGTTTCCGCCGCCGGCGGCATCGCCAACGCCATCGACCGTGGCGCGGAGATTGGCGCCGAGGCGGTCCAGATTTTCGGCTCGTCCACCCGGTCGTGGCGGTTCAAGGCGCTGACTGATGCCGATGCCGAGGGTTTTCGCGCCAAGAGCGCCGATGCTGGCCTGGCTCCGCCCTTTCTGCACGCCATCTACCTGATTAACCTCGGGAACCCCAAACCGGACAACATTGAGAAGTCGGTTACTTCGCTGGTCAACTATATGAACCTGGCGGAGCAGATTGGCGCCGGCGGCGTCATATTCCACCCGGGCAGCCATGGCGGCGCCGGCTACGACGCCATCTTCCAGCAGGTGGTGGACAGCATCACCCGGGTGCTGGAACAGACACCCGAAGGGCCGCTGCTGTGCCTGGAGAACATGGCCGGTATGGGTCAGCACATCGGCGCCAAGTTCAGCGAGCTGGGCGATGTGCTCCTGGCCGTGGACAGCCCCCGTCTGGGCATTTGCCTGGACACCCAGCACGCCTTCGCCGCCGGTTATGACCTCACCAACCCGGAGGGCGTGGCCGGCATGATTGACGAATTCGACCGGGACATCGGCCTGGATCGCCTGGCTGCGGTGCACGCCAACGATTCCAAGCGGGCCTGCGGCTCCGGGGTTGACCGCCACGACAACATCGGTGAGGGCCTCATCGGCGAGCAGGGATTCGAAAACATCATGTCCCATCCCGCCTTTGCCGACGTGCCCTTCTTCCTGGAGGTTCCGGGATTCGGAGAGGAGCGCCGGGGCCCCGACAAACCCAACGTGGACATCCTGAAGGCTATCCGGGAGCGCGTCGGGGCTAAATGACACGCGGCCCTCACCCCAACCCCTGTCCCAGCTCATGCGTACCCGCTTTGTCATTGCGAGCGTAGCGTGGCAATCTCGTCGCCGTAGCAACGGCGGTTCGCCGACGTGTGTTCAACATCAATGAGATTGCCACGTCGCTATGCTCCTCGCAATGACAGATTAAAGTGGGTACGTGTGACCCTCTCCCAGAGGGTGAGGGCGGAATCGTCAGAAGCAGGATGAGCAGGATTTCGCCGATGGGATCGCTGATCCTGAATAGTTTTTGTTTTCGAGAACGTTGGAGTTGAAGGATTAGCACCCTCACCCCAACCCGCTCCCGTCAAGGGAGAGGGGGTTCATGCAATTGTCGATAGAACAATTTGAGCAGCTGGTTCGGCAGGCTTACTGGGAGTTGCCCGAATCGGTGCGGGAGACGATGCAGAATATCGACATCGTGGTGGAGGACGTTCCCGGCCCCGAGGCCGAGGGTAGATTTGGCGACCACGACGATGATCACGGCGATGACCACGGCGAAACTCTGCTCGGGCTGTACGTCGGCGTGCCGCTGCCGGAGCGCCACTTGGCCGACCCGCTGCTGCCCGACTGCATCTACCTGTATCGGTTGCCCATCCTGTCGATGTGCGGCGACCATGATGCGGTGGAGCGCGAGATTCGCACGACGCTGCTGCACGAAATCGGCCATCATCTGGGCATGAGCGAAGCGGACCTGGACCGGCTGGGTTATGCCTGACTGGCGTCAGCTGTCGCTGGCCGACCGGGCGGCATGGGTCATCGGCAGCGGCTTTGGCGCCGGCTTCTCGCCCATCGCGCCGGGCACGGTGGGTTCGGCGGCGGCGGCGGTAATCCTGTACGGCTTGTGGTCGCTGTTGTCGCTCGGAATAGGGGCGGGAATATTCGCGGCATTGTTGATTGTGGCATTGTTGATTATGGCGGGGCTGATCGTTGGTGTTTGGGCGACGGGACGAATGTCCACCGAAGCGGAACCGGATCCGGGAACCGCGGTGTGGGACGAGTTCGTAGGGATGTGGATTTCTGCGTTGCCGGCAGTGTTGCTCGGGTGGGTGGTCGGCATCTGGTGGCTGCTGATTGCATTTGTTATCTTTCGGGCGCTTGACGTGCTGAAACCCTGGCCGTGCCGCCGGCTGGAGCGGCTGCACGGAGGCTGGGGAATCATGCTGGACGACGTGGCAGCGGGGTTGATGACGCTGGTGATTGTGCAGCTGCTGTCCGCAGGTTCCGATTTATTATTGGGGTGAGAGCCTGACGCCGGGGTTGTATTAGCCCCAATCCACCGAAAAGATGAGTGTCGCGGCGTGCTGAAGGGGTAAGAAAGTGCTCCTGTCCTTCGGGGATAATGGTTTTGGAAAGACAAAACCGCCCCGAGACCAGGAGCACTCAATAGATGCTACCACGCAACGACCCCGACCGCATTCAAATCGCCTTCGACGACCACCGCCTGGTGGCCAATGCTGGGCTGCTCCTTCCGGTCACCCTCGCCCAGCACTTGGGTCTGCGTGAACTCGTCGACAACCACGTTGACCTCGGAGCTGCGCCGGGGCGGGCGAACACGGGCGACCAGATGCTGACCCTGGTAGCGTCGGCACTGGCTGGGGGCGACTGCATTGACGACGCCGACGTGTTGCGCACCGGCAGGACGGCCGGCGCCATCGGCTGCGTGGTCAAGGCGCCATCCACCCTGGGCACCTTTCTGCGCAGCTTCCGGTGGGGCCACGTCCGCCAGTTGGATCGGGTGAGCCGGGAGTTGCTGGCCCGGGCCTGGTCGACTGGGGCCGGACCCGGCGACGGGCCGTTGACCATCGACCTGGACTCCACCATCTGTGAGACTTACGGGCTGGCCAAGGCAGGGGCGCGCCACCACAGCTACACCGGACAGCGGGGCTATCACCCGCTGCTGGCCATTGCCGCCGGCACCGGCGACGTGCTGATGTCGCGGCGGCGCGAGGGTCGCGCCAACACGGCTCGGGGCGCCGCCCACTTCCTGCGTGAAACGGTGGGGCGGGTACGCTACGGCGGGGCCAGAGGACAACTCACGGTGCGGGCCGACAGCGGCTGCTATGCCCACGCCCTGGTCGCGGTCTGCCGCGCAATGGATGTCCGCTGCTCCATCACCATCCGCCAGCACGCCCGCCTGCGCAATATCATCGAGGCGATACCCGAGACCGACTGGACGCCGATTCCCTACTGGATGGACGGCGCCGCCGACGTGGCCGAGACCACCTACACCCCTTTCCAGAGTGAGCCCAACGCCGCACCCGCGCGGCTCATCGTCCGGCGGGTAAAACCCACGCCCGGTTCCCAACTGGCCCTCTTCGCCGCCTACAGCTATCACGGCTGCATCACCGACCGGGAGGGGGAGACCCGGGAACCGGAGGCCGACCATCGCCGCCACGCCGAGATCGAGAATGCCATTCGCGACCTCAAGTACGGCGTGGGGTTGAACCATCTCCCCTCGGGCCGCTTCCCCGCCAACGGCGCCTGGCTGGCCGTCCAGGTGATGGCGCATAACCTGGCTCGCTGGACCGCGCGCATCGGTCTGGGCGAGCAACTGGTAACCACCAAAACCCTGCGACGACGCTTCTTCTCCCTAGCGGGACGGCTCACCCGCTCGGCGCGCCGCCTCACTTTGCATCTGCCCCAGCGCTGGCCCTGGGAAAACCAGTTCAGTCGCGCCCTGGCACGGTTGCGCGCAATTCCACTCCCAGCCTGACGGCGCCGCTGGTGTCAACGCCGACGGAGCTCTGACCCACTCACCAGACTACCCGACCGCCTCGCAGACTTGCGCCAGGCTGGTCCCCAAGCGTCTCTTGCTGCACGCTACCCTGACAATTTCGCCCAGCATCGCCACCGCGGGCCGCCATCATCGTAGCTGTGCGGCTACCTCACGCCGCCCGCATCCCCATCTATTGCAATCAGGCCAGGCCCGTTCGCCTTCCCTTGCCCATCATCCCTTGTGTCAACGTCACGGCCCATCGCTTCGGTGGATTCGGGTTAAGGAGGGAGGCCGGAGGCGTCGCGACCGCAGGCGGCGCGGCGCTTGGCATGGAAGCGCCTGGCCCGTTCGTTACTATCCTGCGTTTCCTCGAGCCACCGCAGCAACTCAGCCGGCCCGAACCGTTCCCGTGGCAGCATCTCTCGCACCACCCGGTAGACCTGCGGCCGGGTGATCCGGGGCATCATTTTCCCCCCAATCCTGTTGCAGGCTCAGTAGAAACGCCCCGCCTAGTATTATAACGACGCATCCGAGGTGCGACCTTTGATGCCCGTTTGTTCCCTTCTTAGATTTGCGTCCGCCAGCTATTGCAGCAGACCCGCATTACGAAGCGTTTCCGAAGTGCCACCACAACCCGTCGTTGTAATATTAGGGCCAATCGACAATTGGACGAAACCCGAATGTGGTGGTAGGGCAGAAACAGAGTACTAGTAGTTCAACATCTTTGAATTGATGGATACAGGGACTTCAATTTGATGCGGGCGTCCGCGGTGGTGAAGCGCCAGTCCACCCGTATTGCGTCCTGGTTGCGCTGCTGCTGCCACGCTGCCACCTCTCGCCGCAGGACGCTTTGGTCCGGTATGCGCCGGTCCAGGCATTGGCGGACCATCACCCCGATTTCGATCTCGGCCATGTTCAGCCAACTGCCCTGCTTGGGCGTGTAGTGAATCTCCAGACGTTCGGCGATGCGCCGCGCTTCCGCCGGCTCGAATGCCTCGTACAGCGAGGCTGGATGATGGGTGTTCAAATTGTCCATCACCAGCACGATCCGGTCTTGGTCCGGGTAGTCCTCGTCCACCAGTTGCTTGACCACCCGCGCCCAATCTACTTTGGTACGCCGGTCCGTAACTTCCACCCGGCGCCACCCCGCCAGCGGCGCGAACAACCTGAACCGGTTGCTCACCCCGTTGCGTGGTATTCGTGATCGTAGGTCTGGGCCGCCCCAGGCCGCGACGGGCGGGGCTGACCGGTCTCGCTTACCTGCGGCTTGCCGGTCTCGTCCAGGCACACCAGCACTTCGTTGTCTCCATAGGCGCGCTGATAGACTCCAGCACGTCTTCCATCGCGCACACGAACTCGGCGCTGCCCTGGGGCGGAATGCACCAGCATTCTTTCAGCCAAGGCTTGGGTTCGTTTTTTTGAGCGTCTGGCGCACCGTTTCAGGGCTGATGCTCTCCACTATCTCCCGTTCTACCAACCGGTCTGCCAACAACTTCAGCGTCCAACCGGCCCGACCCTCGGGCGGTTCTCCGCCGGCCAGGGCAATCAGATGGGCTTCCCCCTGACCGTCCAACCGCTTCTGCCTCCGGTTCAGTTGCTCCTTGCGGCGGCGCACCCGTTCCACCGTCGCCCGGCCAATCTGGAGAACCCGGGCAATGTCTTCATCCTTCATGCCCCCGTCCCCTTGCTCCTCATCACTCAACAGCAGGATGCGGGCGTGGGTCTGCCGGTAGGCCGCCGCCCGCCCTCTCGTTACCATTGCCTTCAATTCCTCCCGCTCCTCCACGCTCAGTTTGACCCTGTACTTCTTCTCCATCACTCACTCCCCGCACCTTATTCTTTAGCTCCTTTAATTCACCTCATTATCCATCAGTTCAAAGCTGTTGGGCTACTAGTACTCAATCAATCTTGGAATTGAAGGGATATAGGCGATGCAATTTGGCTCGGGCGTCCTGGGTGTTGAACCGCCAGTTGATGGTGGCCCCCGCCGCATTGCGCTCGGCCTCATAGGCGTTGATGGCTAGCTGTAGGGCAGTCTCGTCGGGATTACGCCCCTGGAGACAGGCCCGGGTCAACACGCTGAACTCGATCTCCGCCATCCCTTCGGCAAGCTCAGGACAGGATTGAGCCAACTGGCGTGCTTGGGTGTGTGGTGAAACTCCAGCCGCTTCACGATGCGCCGGGCTTCGGCGGCGGGGAAGGTCTCATAGAGGGAAGCCATGCGGTGCGTGTTCAAATTGTCCAGAACCACCCGCACTACTGGGGCATCGGGGTAAGCCTCATCCACCAGCCAGCGCATCTGGTGGGCGAAGTCTTCCATGGTGCGGCGCTCGGTAATCGCCACGTGTCGCCAGCCCGCCAGGGGTTCGCAGGTCAGGAAGATGTTGCCCGTACCGGCGCGGCGATATTCGTAATCCTGACGCCGCGGTGGTTCCGGTTGCACTGGGATGGGCGCCCTGGTGTCGGCCAGCAACTGGGTGGAAGTCTCATCAAAGCAGACCACCGGCCGGTCCGGGTCGTAGGGCTCAGCATACAAGTCCAGCACGTCCTCCATCGCCGCCACGAATTCACCCCCTGCCTTGGGGATGCACCACTGCTGCTTCCGCCACGGCTGGGGGACGTTTTTTTGAGCCTCAACCACACCGTCTCATGGGACAGGGACTCCACCAACCCCAACTCCACCACTCGGTCGGCCAGCAGCTGCAAGGTCCAGTGGTCGTGGCCAGCGGGCGCTGGGCTACACGCCAGGGCAATCAGGTGGGCCTCGCCCCGATCGTCCAGCTTCCGGTATCGGTTGGCCTGGACCCGATCCTGGATGACTCCCGCCAATCCCTCCTCAGCGTACCGTCGTTTGGCGCGGTACACCGTACCCTTGGACACGTCCAAAGCGGCCGCCACCTGTGGTGCGGTCCATCCCTCAACTACTTTGAGCAGGATGCGCGCTCGGGCAACGATGCGTGCCGAACTTTTGCCGCTACGTATCAGTCGGCTCAGTCGCTCGCGTTCCTCCGGCGTCAACTGTACCGCGTATTGTTCCAGGGCCATGTTTGCCACACCTCCCCACCATTCGATCTTGCGGTCAGCGTAGCATTTGTAGGCCTTTCACTAATACAACTTACAATACTGATCTGAACCAGTACTAGTGCTCTGGGCAGGTACAGATTCGCCTGAAAGGAATTAATTGACATGAAACTTTCACTCCAAACGGTTGCGTTGTCGGTCTTCGCCATCTCCTTGTTGGCCTCCATCGGCACCGCCAGCTCCATCCAAGCCTACTTTCGGATTGTTGACTCGGTGAACGATTGCGAGATCCGCTACGAGGACAAGACGCAGTATAACGCGGCGGGTAGCCCCTGCGAATCCAAGTGGGAAGCCCTCAAGGGGAGCGATAACTGCGTCAACTTGGCGCCGGATACGTCGGATACGTCCACGGACTTGGTCTTCAAGGACGTGAACAAACCGGGAGCGTCCTGGGTTGGCCTCTATATTTGGTGGCCTGTCGCGAAGGATACCATCAAGTTCAACGAGCATTGGATGAACCAATACACCAGCTCCTGTCGCAAAGCGTTCGTGGGGATTCACGAGTCGGGGCACGCCCAACGCCTGGCCCACTCTTATTCGCCCAACATAATGGAGGACACGGTTCAAACGAGGTGTAGTCTGGGTGACCACGACAAGGCGGACTACCGCGAAAAGTGGGGTAATTAAGATGATCAACAACATCAAAAATCGTAGGGCACTCTGGATCGCCCTCATCGGTGTTTCCATCCTACTACTGGCCCTGGGTGTAGGCCAGTACGCGCGAGGCGGGCCGTTGCCGCTGGCAACCGGAGCCCCGCTGTGGGTAACGGATATCAGGGATGACCGGAAACTGTCCGGCCTCGCCGACAACATCTGGTTCGGCCAGGTCATGGGAAAGACTGGCCAAGTGGAGGACTCCGCGCCGGCTACGCACTACTCCGTCGTTGTGTTTGAGTCGCTCAAAGGAGAGCTTTCCGGCATGATCACAGTCAGCCAAGAGGGTGCCGATATGTCCAACGGTCAGTAATTCAGAATATAAGGAGCCCCTGACCTGTTGGAACCCGGCAAATCCTACCTCTTCATTACCAGAGCTCGACTTTGTACAAAAGCTAGATAAATTATAAGAACAGGGCAAGCTCGACCAAATCACCACAAGAGGTCGAGTATGCCCACCCTGCCCGCAGTCATAGTAACCCTGCTGCTGCCCTTTGAGCACCTGTTTGACCCCAGGACCTGGCGCAAAGCCCGACTCCTGGCCATGGGAGCGATCCTGTCTCCCGGCAAACGCACCGTGTCCTCCGCCCTCAACATCCTGGGGATTGGGCAGCACGGCGACTTCGCCGTCTATCACCACGTGCTCAACCGCGCCCGATGGTCGCCACTGCAACTGAGCCGGGCGCTGTTGCTGCTGGTGGCCGGGCGCCTTGGTTCGTCCACCGAGCCGTTGGTGTTCGGCATTGACGAGACGGTGGAGCGACGCTGGGGCCGGAAGATTGCGGCCAAGGGGTGGTATCGGGATCCGGTGCGGTCCAAGGACGACCAGGTGGTGATGACCCCCGGATTGCAATGGGTGAGCCTGATGTTGCTGACGCGTATCGGGTGGGCGGGTCGATACTGGGCGCTGCCGTTTTTGACCGCGCTGGTGGTGTCGGCCCGCTACGACCGGCGCAAAGGCCGCCGGCACAAGACGGTAACCGACTACGCCCAGCAGATGCTGGTCTGCCTGCGCCGTTGGCTGCCGGAGAGGGACCTGGTGGTGGTGGCCGATGGCGGCTACGCCAAGCGCGAGTTCCTGCGGCATTGCCAGAGTATGTCAAAGCCGATTGTCGTCGTCACCAAACTGCGCAAGGACGCGTCCCTGTACCAGCCCGCGCCAGCGCGGCGGCCCGGCCAGATCGGGCGGCCCCGGGTGGTCGGCGCGCGACTGCCCAGTCCCACGGCGGTGCTGGACGATCCCGCTACACAATGGATTCCCTACCGCGCCACCGGTTCCGACGGCAGTACCGCCATGGTCGAGCTCGCTTCGGGCGTAGCGCTGTGGTACCACGGCGGGCCGCCGCGCCTTCCCATACGTTGGGTCGTCATCAGATACCTGGCGGAGCGCCGCGGGCCCTATGCTTTACTATGCACCGACACCGAGGCGGAACCCCTGCGGATACTGCAGTGGTATCTGCTGCGGTGGCAGGTCGAGGTGACCTTTGAGGAGCTGCGGGCTCACCTGGGCATGGAAACCCAGCGCCAGTGGTCGGAACGAGCCATCGCCCGAACCACCCCCGCGCTCTTTGGCCTGTTCAGCGTGGTGACGCTGGCCGCGGATATCCTGATCGAACAGCGTGGCGGCATGGCGCCGCGCACCGCGGCGTGGTATGACAAAACCAGCCCTTCCTTCGCCGACGCCATCGCCATGGTCAGACGACACCTCTGGGTGCAGCAGGGAACTTTTATGCCGTCCGAGCGCGAGCACGAATCGATAAAAGTCCCGCGCCTCTTGTACCACAGGATGCTCGACACGCTAGCCTATGCCGCTTGATTGTACAAAGCCGAGAGCGCGAGCACGAATCGATAAAAGTCCCGCGCCTCTTGTACCACAGGATGCTCGACACGCTAGCCTATGCCGCTTGATTGTACAAAGCCGAGTTACCAGAGCAGACCCCGCTGAGGGGTACCACGTGGTGGTGCCCGGTGTTGGAAACCTGCTCCTTGACGTGGACGACAACGCTGGTCGAGCGGCTGTCTTGGGGAGCACTGACGCTAATAGTCTCCGCGAACGATTCGAGAGCGCGATTGCGAACGAAGAGCCGGTGCCCCTCAACTAACGGATTCTCGGCGCAGCCTTAAACCGGCGGAACGCGGGAACATTCCGTCGTTGCCGGGTTAGGGGTTCGCTGAAGGGGGATGCCCAAGCTGGAGAAACGCTTTATGTTGTGGAGTCCGCTGAGGTCAAGACTGCGTCGGGTGACGGAGCGTCGGAAGCTTTGAGGTACAATGTGCTGCAGTTGACGGCAGATCAGGAGTACGTCTTGTTCTTGCATAGTAAGGCGGATCCTGCGGGTTATCCTGCGCGGTATGGGACACCATCTGGACACACCCAGGAGAACCCGGCATCGCGCAGTTGGACTTGGAAGGGCGTCTCACCTTTATCGCGACTGATAGGTACAAAACCCTGGGTCGTCCCTGTTTGTGTGGTTCTTAGAGTGATGATAAGGGGTGGCGTCCGGTTAAGAAGTGCAATGTTTGTCATACTTGGTTGTTGATGTGGTTCAAGGGATGCCTCTGGGATTTTGCTTTGGCGAGCCTGCTTAGGCCTTCGGGCACCAAGCGGTGCTTTTGCTTTCCTAGTCGGCTTTGGCGTACAAGGGTGTTTGTCAACACCCGGCCGCTTTTAACGGCTGATTCCGCAGCCGCGATCGGGGAAGTTTCCTGTGTCTTTCCTTCCATACGTTTCTGCCTCAATAGCCTGACTTGTCGGTCTGTAATCAACGGTACCTCCGTACCGAATGATTGCCCCATCACGACCGGCAAAAACAGTCGACGCTACTGGCATTCGTTATTGTCGTTAATCAGCAGGAAACGGACGCCTATCCCTACGGGAGCAGCATCCCACGGCCCCCCTGAAGAACACAAGACCAACAGGAGAAAAATGCCCGGCACGGAGGCAATGGAAATATAACCCATCGACACCGACGCCATCAACGAGAGACCGGCCAGCCGGCCGAAAAGCCACACACGCACCCAAGAAGAGTAAACCGAAACATGACCTTGCAAACGGAAACAGCGAACAACATCAGACAGAAGGGGAACAAGAGCACCGAAGTTGCCGACTTCGCGGAGCTGACCCAGCGAATACGCGAACGGGGCCTGCTGGAGCGCCAGCCAGGCTACTACGCCCTGAAGGTGGCGTCCACCGGCGCCATGCTGGCCCTGAGCATCACGGTCCTCCTAACCGTGGGCAACACGTGGCTCCAGCTGGCAAACGCGGCGTTCCTGGCCTTTGTGTTCGGACAGATCGGCTACATCGGCCACGACGCCGGACACCTGGCCATCTGCCGGTCGGCTCGCAACAACCGGATCATCGGCTACGCAGCCAGCGCACTCATCAACGTCAGCCAGTCGTGGTGGATAAACCAGCACAACCAGCATCACCGCACTCCCAACAACCTGGACGAAGACCCCCACACGCTCATCCCGGTGCTCGTCTTCTCAGAAGAACGAGCCAAACGCCTGAGGGGCATCATCAGGCGGACCACCGCCTACCAGGCCTTCTACTTCATACCGCTCCTGACCATGGAGGCCATGAGCATGCGGTGGGCCAGCACATTGTTCCTGGCCGGAAGGTACCGCCCCAGCAGCTGGCCGATCGAAGCCACGTTCATGGCCCTGCACACCGCACTGTACTGCAGCCTGCTGATATACGCGCTTGGCCCCTGGCAGGCACTGGCCTTCGCACTTGTCCACCAGGCGATATTCGGCATCTACTACGGCATGATATTCGCGCCGAACCACAAAGGTATGCTGATCCTGGATGACGACAACCCACTGGACTTCGTGCGCACCCAGGTACTGACCACCCGCAACGTCAGGCCCAGCCCGGTGGCCGACTTCCTATACGGCGGTCTCAACCACCAAATCGAACACCATCTGTTCACGATGATGCCTCGCAACCAGCTCGGCAGGGCCCGTCCCATCGTCAGGGAGTTCTGCCGCGAACGGGGAATCCCATACTACGAAACCAGTTCGCTGCGGTCCTACCGCGAGATACTGACCCACATGCACGAGGTCTCGTCCGTTCTCAGGAAACGCCCGGCACTGGCGGCCAGCAACCAAGCTTAGAGCAACAAAGCCCAGAAGCCGCACCAACGCCAAAAGGAGCACGAAATTAGGACGCGAAATCAGAATGGTACCACCCCGGTAGGAACATCCAACAGGAGATGACGGAGACTGCCTGCCTATGGAAATACATACCTGCGCGCAGACGATCGCCAAGTGGAACGAGGAGTCCGAGCAGTGGCGACACGGGCAACACTGAATGCAACTGAAGAATCCGGAGCTGCTGACCGAGCACCCGACCTACGAGGACTTCTGGGGCGAGCCGCCCGAGCCCAACGATCCTACCCTACGGCCTGAGTACGAGGAACAACCAACCTGGTATCAGGTCTATGAGACCGTCACCGAGGGCACCCCAGTGACACCACCGTTCGCCACCGAGCAGGAACTGGCGGACTATCTGGTCCGCCACAATTACGGCACCCAAGAACAGATTGACGCCTCCGTCAGAAATGGCTGGGCCCCCACCTTCGCGTTCATTGGCGGCAAGACCGTCTCGACCTTCGAGATACCGGCCGAACAGGAGCGACAACAACTGGGGCGACAGGCCGGGGAGTAAAAACACATAACGAAGAAAGCAGAATTCGTCAGCCCACTCCCCGCCGGGATACACCGCCCCACAAGGACGGCAGTACTTCCGGATAGGTTCGCCAGGTGCGCATCGAGATCCACCCGTACCAGCCACTGAGCTCGATGCTGGACTGATGCTGACCCTACAGAAGGCGCAATATACCCGAACGCCTATGGTCAGGCTAGTACTGGTTCAAATCAGTATTGTAAGTTGTATTAGTGAAAGGCCTACAAATGCTACGCTGACCGCAAGATCGAATGGTGGGGAGGTGTGGCAAACATGGCCCTGGAGCAATACGCAGTACGGTTGACGCCGGAGGAGCGGGAGCAACTGAGCCGACTGCTACGTAGCGGCAAAAGTTCGGCTCGCATCGTCGCCCGGGCGCGCATTCTACTTAAAGTTGATGAGGGATGGAACGCACCTCAGGTGGTGGCCGCTTTGGACGTGTCCAAGGGTACGGTGTACCGGGCCAAAAGGCGGTACGCTGAGGAAGGTTTGGATGGCGTGTTGCAGGATCGGGTCCAGGCCAACCGGTATCGCAAGCTGGACGACAAGGGCGAGGCCCACCTGATTGCCCTGGCGTGCAGCCCAGCGCCCGCTGGCCACGACCACTGGACCTTGCAGCTGCTGGCCGACCGAGTGGTGGAGTTGGGGTTGGTGGAGTCGTTATCGTACGAGACGGTGCGGTTGAGGCTCAAAAAAACGTCCTCCAGCCGTGGCGGAAGCAGCAGTGGTGCATCCCGAAAGTAGGCGGCGAATTCGTGGCGGCGATGGAGGACGTGCTGGACTTGTATGCTGAGCCCTACGACCCCGATCGGCCGGTGGTCTGCTTCGATGAGACCTCGACCCAGTTGCTGGCCGACGCCAGGGCGCCCATCCCAGTGCAACCGGGACCACCGCGGCGCCAGGATTACGAGTATCGCCGCGGCGGCACCCGCAACATCTTCCTGACCTGCGAGCCCCTGGCGGGCTGGCGACACGTGGCGATTACCGAGCGCCGCACCATGGAAGACTTCGCCCACCAGATGCGCTGGCTGGTGGATGAGGCTTACCCCGATGCCCCGGTGGTGCGGGTGGTTCTGGACAACCTGAACACGCACCGCATGGCTTCCCTCTATGAGACCTTCCCCGCCGCCGAAGCCCGGCGCATCGTGAAGTGGCTGGAGTTTCACCACACGCCCAAGCACGCCAGTTGGCTCAATCCTGTCCTGAGCTTGCCGAAGGGATGGCGGAGATCGAGTTCAGCGTGTTGACCCGGGCCTGTCTCCAGGGGCGTAATCCCGACGAGACTGCCCTGCAGCAAGCCATCAACGCCTATGCGGCCGAGCGCAATGCGGCGAGGGCCACCATCAACTGGCGGTTCAACACCCAGGACGCCCGAGCCAAACTGCATCGCCTATATCCCTTCAATTTCAAGATTGATTGAGTACTAGGGTCAAGGATGTGTGGGGTTGGGACACCGACGTGCATCCGGCCTGGAAAGCCAGTATTGCCGACGATTACCCGGCGGTTCACGCGGCGATTGAAGCAGTGGAAGCCTGCGGCCACGAGAACCAGGCCGTCTATATCGCATACATGGTAATCCGGCTACTGGAATGCCGGCGGGTTCTAAAGCCGACGGGCAGCATCTACGTACACTGCGACGACCGGGCCAACAGTTACCTGCGGATGCTGCTGAACGCCATTTTCGGGGCCGATAACTTCCGCAACGAAATCGTGTGGCGCCGGGCCACGTCCCACAACGACTCCACCCGCTGGGGGCGCATCCTGGACACCATCCTGTTCTACGGCAAAACCGATGTTCATACGTGGAACGGCGACGCGATCACGGAAGCCAAGACCGATGCTGATTTGCAAGTAGCGTATCCGTCTACGGATGAACGTGGGCACTATCGGAGTGACAATCTTACTGGCCCGATGCACAGCGCCAAGCAGGGCAGCCCCAGCACCTTGCCCTGGAAGAACTATGACGTATTCGGGATGGGGCGGGTGTGGTCCGTTCCCAAGACCGGCAAGTATGCTGAATACATCGAGCGGGAGTTTATCCCCGGCTACCGATCCATTGACGATATACACGCCCGGCTGGACGCACTGGACGAAGCAGACTTGATTTACCATCCCAAGCGGGGCCGGTGGCCTGGCCTCAAGCGATACGCCGCCGCTGACACTGGCAATCCGCCGCAGAACTTGGTGCTCAACCCTACCGGCTTTACTAACTGATGTTACGCAGCCTTGAGGAGTTGGAGTTCGTCAAAGGCCTGGCGAACCGCCTTGAGATATATCCGGGTTCGCAAGGCAAAATGATTCAGCTGGTGGGTCATACTGAGCCATTCCAAGCGACAGGCCGAGTAGATTGCCATGAAACAGTGGTTGCTTTGAGTTCGGACGGTCTTCCCCGGCGACTTGGCCAGCGCGGCGTTGCCCTTGAGCGTCTTGTGAAACGTCTCCACTTTCCACCTTTGTTGGTAGATCGTTCTAATGCTCTCGCCTTCACTGTCCAATTCGCTGCAAGCCAGATAGAGAGTCCCAGTGCTGCCGTCTTTGTTCTTAAAGATCTGGCGCAGCAGCAGGACCGGAAAGTCCAGTCCCCGCAGCCAGCCGCGCACTGGTTGACCTTCCGGCAGGTCCAGCGTGTCGATCCGGTGAAAGCTGCCCTGAAGTTTCGCTGCATGGCTCAATGCTGCTGTCCGGTTGGATTTGAGCGCGATAATGAACTCCTTGTTCAAGTCCTTGTGGCTGAAACTCAGGTTTTCTTTGGACGAAAACCAACTGTCGGCCAGCACATAGCGATACTCCAGCTGGTTCTGCTGACACACCTTGAGCATCCGGCGCATCAGTTCGTTCTTGGAGACCGCGCTCCTGCGCTTGAGCCGACCGGTGTTCGCATCCTTGAACATATTGGGCTTGCGGATGATTTCGTAGGCCACTGGCAGCGTTATACTCTGCGCGTGGTAAACGCAGTTGAGGATGTTAATGCCCTTGATGGTTCGGTTCTTGCTGTGATCGAAGTGCCAGGTGACGATCTCGTTCTCGTCGGTATAGGGCTTTTCCTCAATGGTATCGTCAAATATCAGCGCGCCATTGGGCGGTTCGATCTTTCGCACCATGAGCTTGACCAGCTGCCAGAGGGTCCTGGAGTCGTAGCCCTCCTGGGACAGCAAGCGGGTTATCCGGTCATGGCTGACTTCCCCTTCCAGCATATTGGACAGGCCGGTGGCTGTCGCCGCCCCAAAGGAGCTCAGCAGGTAATCGCTATAGAGTTCGGTCAGTTCTTTATTCATGCTTCAAAGATAGCAGTTTCTGCAGCCGGTGCGTAAGGTCAGTTACTAACTTCAGTACCAGGAGCGGAGAATACACCAAAGCAACCCCGGCGACGTGGTAATGGACATCTTCGCCGGCTGCGCTACCACGGCAGTTGCCGCCGAGAATCTGGGGCGGCAGTGGATTGCCAGCGATATGGCTTACCGGAGCTGGACTATGCTCAAACGTCGCTTTTACCTCACCGGCGTCCGGCTGACGGGCATGACTGACGCTACCATAGACGCTATGGCGTCGGTGAAAAAGAGCAAGGGATTCCAATTGCCGCAGCAGTGGACCAGCGGGTATGTCATTGGCCCCAACGAACTGCCGGAGCGCAACGATGCTAACCCCGACCCTGAGATTGACCCATTACTGCTCCGGCGGCATGGTCGGACTGTTCAAAATGCCAACTGGTCGGGACGTATACCGAAAGAGGAAGCCAAGCAACTGCTGATTAATACCTTTGGGCCGGCCTGTTGGGGTTGCGGCTACGTGCCGCCGCAATTCCCCAACGGCGAACTGGATCTGACACTGCTGGAAGTAGACCACATTCGGGCACGTCGTCCGTCGGAAGGAACTCCCGGCGACGACGAACTGTACAACCTGGCCTTGCTGCACCCTACCTGCAACCGGGGCAAAAGCAACCGACTAACGCTGGAAGGGTTGCGGGAATACAACGCTGACAACGGGAGACTGTTAATCAACACGGTCGGCGACCTGGTTGACCTGTTTGAGGCGCAGCAGTTCGCCAGCCGCGAGATTCTGCGGCGGGGCATACAAGGCGAACTACTGGCGGCGGAGTTGATGATGATGTGGGTCGCCATTTCTGTTCTTCTTGGGATACTTCTTGTTGCTGGCTCGGTGCTATCGGCGATGATGCTTGATGACGCAAACATCGGGCGTGTGCTTCTTTTAGCAGGGTTATTCTCCCTTGCGATTGCCGTTTTTCTAGGTGTGCCTGTCTGCTTTTGAGCAACAATAAGGCCAACAGCAAAATACACAACCCTGTCAGCAAGGATGCGCCAATCGCGTTCACAATGCTCTCTTCCATTTTTTCAACCCCCTAACCAGTTGTTCGGCACAAGCCCCTAACGGCCTATTGCGTTACCACATCACCTTGAGAGACAATCTCGATCGGTGAGCCTTCTTGCACTCCCCATTGCTGAGCGATTGGCTTGGGGATCCGCACCGCCAAACTGGTGCCCCATTTCGATATATGCGCTTTTACACCCATCAGAAACCCTCCGTACCATATCGTTATTATAGATTCAAGACGCGCCCTCGGCAACGCTGGGATCATAGCAACGCTGGAATCGACATTGCTCAGCAATTTGCCGACGGACGCCCTTGGCAAAGGCTCGGTACCAGGGGGTTGTGCAGAATATGCGTGATGAGCGACTGAAAAATAAATTGCATTAGGGATACTCTGAACAAGACCGGCAAGAGCCGGGGATTGTGTTTACCGGGGCAGTTTTCCGGAAATAGTTGGCCCTCTGCCCGTTTTTGCGGATATTCAGCCCTCTGATTTTGCTCTCATCGGGGCCGTGATGGGCTTGCACCGGCTCCGGCGGTGGTATGGGGGCGATTTGGGCACAATTCTACCCCGTCAGGCCGCCAGGCGACTCTCCGCCGTTAGCAGGTTGCCCAGCCCGAACAGCAGCGCCAGCCGCTCCGCGTTCTTGACCAGGCCCCGGTAGCGTACCTTGGCGTAGCCGAACACCCGCTTCAGCCTCAGGAAGGGATGCTCCACTTTGGCTCTCACCGACGCCTTTGCCTGCTCCGCCAGCGCCTCATCGCTATCAGGCGCCAGCTTCCGCCGTCGGCCCGGCCGCATCGCCACCCGCCATTCCACCGCCAGCTCCATGTTCTCCTCCCTCCGGTGAACCCCCTGATACCCCGCATCACCCCATACCACAGTCTCGCCCCCGTGCAGCAGATTGTGCGCCTCCGTAACATCGTGCACGTTGGCTGCCGTGGTGGTCATGCTGTGCACCACTCCCGTGTCGGCATCCACTCCGATGTGCACTTTCATCCCGAAGTGCCACTGGTTCCCCTGCTTGGTCTGATGCATCTCCGGGTCCCGCTCCCTGGCCCGGTGCTTCGTGGACGACGGCGCCTCGATGATGCTGGCGTCCACGATGGTCCCTTCCCGCAGCCGCAGTCCCTGCGACTCCAGATGGGCGTTGATTGCTGCGAACAGCCCCTGACCCAGGCCGTGCTGCGCCAGCAGATGGCGGAAGTTCAGAATCGTGGTCTCGTCGGGCATCGCCTCCGACAGCCTCAACCCCACGAACCGCCGCACCGAGGCCGCCTCGTAGAGCAGGTCCTCCATGCCCGGGTCGCTGAGTTGTAGAACAACTGCACGCAGTGGACTCTCAGCATAACGGACAGTGGGTAGGGATGGCGGCCTCGGCCCGCCTTGGGGTAGCAGGGCCGGATGCGTTCCTCCAGCCGTTGCCACGGAATCAGTCCATCCATGCGCTCCAGGAACAGCTCGCGGCGGGTCTTGCGCTTCTTGCCCTGGTATTCCAGGTCAGCAAACGTCGGCTGGTCCATCTGCGCTCACTCCTCCACCGGCATCGGGGCTTCCAGACTTACTATGCCATATCCCGCCAGACTTGTTCAGAGTATCCCTAACACTGGGACTGTGACGGAGGTAGGCCGCATGATCTCGTGTCGTCACGTCCGTCGCTGTTGGAGCATTGACCAGGTGCGGCAAGGGGCATATCCTTGAATAAGGTTCAAGAACGTGAGGGAATCTGGGAGGGCACCTGATATGGCTTCAAGCAAACGCCTGCTGCCGACGGGGGAGTGCTGGTGCGGATGCGGTGCCGAGACAGCAATTGGGTCTTTCTTCCTGCCAGGGCATGACAAGACCGCTGAGTCCGCCGTGATTTCGGTTGAGTACCGCGGTGTTCCCCGCTTCCTAGTGGAGCATGGCTATGGCCCGGCAGGCAAGAATCCCAAGCAGGAGATGGCCGAGTGGCGCTCCAAGGGCAAACAGGGGAGCAAAGCGCGATGACGACGGAACGGAGGAAACGGAATACCTCTAGCCCTGAGACTGCTTCGGGTGATGGCGACAAGGTTGCAGGCTACCGCACTGCGCTCTGGCAGATGGCCGATGCTCTGCGCGGCAGCATGGACGCCGCCGAGTACAAGCACGTGGTCCTCGGCCTTATATTCCTCAAGTACATCTCCGATGCCTTTGAAGAGAAACGCGCTGAGACGGAGGCTGGTGGTCTGGACGACCCGGAAGACCCGGACGTTTACCGCGCACAAAGCATCTTCTGGGTGCCTCCCGAAGCCCGTTGGCCGATACTTAAATCGCAGGCCCGACAGCCTACCATCGGCCGCTTGGTGGACGATGCCATGACTGCGGTGGAGAGGGACAATCCGGCGCTCGGGGACGTGTTGCCCAAGGAGTACGGCCGGGACGCTCTGGACAAGCAGCGCCTGGGGCAGGTGGTGGACCTGGTAAGCAACATCCAGGTCGGCGGTGCCGAGACTCAGGCAACCGACGTGCTGGGTCGGGTTTACGAATACTTCCTGGAACAGTTCGCCTTGGCCGAGGGTCGCAAGGGTGGCGAGTTCTACACCCCCCGCTCGGTAGTGCGGCTACTGGTGGAGATGCTGGAGCCATACCAGGGCCGGGTCTATGACCCGTGTTGCGGGTCGTCGGGCATGTTCGTCCAGTCGGTGGAGTTCATCCGCGCCCACGCCACGGGCAACGGCAACGGCGGCAGGGCCAGGGGCGACATCTCCATCTACGGCCAGGAGTCCAACTACACCACTTGGCGGCTGGCCCGGATGAACCTGGCAATCCGGGGCATCGAGGGCCAGATTGCCCAAGGCGACAGCTTCCACAACGACCGCCACCCCGACCTGCGGGCGGACTATGTCCTAGCTAACCCGCCCTTCAACGTCTCCGACTGGGGCGGCGAAAGGCTGCGGGACGACAAGCGGTGGGAGTACGGTGTACCGCCGGTGGGCAACGCCAACTTCGCCTGGGTGCAGCACTTCCTGTACCACCTGGCGCCCCGGGGCATCGCCGGGTTCGTGCTGGCCAACGGCTCCATGTCGTCCAATCAATCCAACGAGGGGGAAATCCGCAGGAACATCATCGAAGCTGACTTGGTGGACTGCATCATCGCCCTGCCGGGACAGTTGTTCCGTTCCACCCAGATACCCGCCTGCCTCTGGTTCCCGCGCCGGGGGCGGCGCGACGAAGAGCGCACAGGCGAGACCCTGTTCATCGACGCCCGCAAGTTGGGATATATGCTGGACCGCACCCACCGGGACCTGTCTGCCGGGGACATCGCCCGCATCGCCAACACTTACCACACTTGGCGGGGCGGCGATATCCCCGGTGGTTACGCCGACGTTCCTGGATTCTGCAAGAGCGCCTCGTTGGAGGAAATCCGCAAGCACGGGCACGTCCTCACCCCAGGCCGCTACGTGGGCGCCGAGCCACAACTCGATGACGGCGAACCCTTCCAGGAGAAGATGGCCCGCCTCACCGGCCAGTGGCGGGAACAGCAGGAAGAAGCCCGGCGGCTGGATGCCGCCATTGCGGAAAACCTGGAACGGCTGGGGTTCGGCGACGTGGGTTAAACGCGGCGGCACCTTGAAGCTGGGTTCTCGGATTGGCTATAATCTAGCCATGTAATCTAGCCGGAGGCAGTTATGCTTGAATGGTCCTTACAGGATGCAAAAAACCGATTCAGCGCTGTGGTGGATGCCGCCCTGGCAGGAGAACCCCAGAAAGTAACCCGAAGGGGCAAGCCTGCAGTGGTCGTGATAGCCGTTGAAGAGTACGAGCGGCTGCGCAAGCGGGAGCCTGACAACACTCCCACCTTTGTGGATCACCTGTTGGCCATACCCAAAGGCGGCGACTTCGATTTTGAGCGATGGCCGCTGGAGCCCCGTCCGCTGGACCTGTAATGTTGTTGCTGGACACGAATGTAGTATCTGCCCTCCGCCGGCCTGACAGACACCCTCAAGACACTCAGTGGGTAGCGGCGCAGCAACCCGAGGAACTGTTCCTGAGCGCGGTCACTATCGGCGAGATACGGCGGGGAATCACGCAGCAGGAACGCCACAACGCTCCCTTCGCCCGCGAGTTGTCCGTCTGGTTGGCTCGATTGCTAACCCGGTATGGAGACCGAGTATTACCCCTGGATGTTCCCGCAGCGCAGCGGTGGGGACGTCTGTCAGCATCTCTGGGATACGACAGCGCAGACCTGATGATTGCCGCCACGGCGCTGGAACACGGCCTGACCGTAGTGACCCGCAACGTCCGGCACTTCGAGCCGATGGGTGTACAGGTGTCCAATCCCTTCGGAGACCGGGAATCGCCGTCAGCATGAGGAAGGGCGTTACAAGAGGGGAAATGACAGTTCAAGAACTAATCGAGTTGCTGGTGGTGTACCCGCCTGGTATGCGCGTGGTTGTGGATAGCTACGAAGATGGCTATGACGACCTCGAGGAGCCCCTGATGACCGTCCTCGAAATATGTCTGGGCGCCGGCGAATACTGGTGGGAAGGCCAACACTGCGACGCCGATGATACCCGAAGCGCAGGTAACGCCGTAGTCAAGGCCTTGGCCCTGCGCCGTCCCAGGAAATCGGCATGACCGGAGAACGAAACACGAAAGGCGAATGGCGCGAGATGCCTTTCAGCCAGGCGGTTCAGGTCAACCCTGCGGTGCGTCTTGACCGGGGCGACATTTACCCTTTCGTGGAAATGGCTGCTGTCAAGGCAGATTCGAGAAATACTTACCCGCCGGAGGAACGCCCGTATAAGGGCGGAGGGTCTCGTTTCCAAGACGGCGACACCCTCATGGCTAGAATTACTCCGTGCCTAGAGAACGGGAAGATTGCCCGTTACTGCGCGCCACAAACTACCAAAGTGGCTCACGGCTCCACGGAATTCATAGTGATTCGAGGGCGTCCTGGCGTTACTGACAACGCTTTTGCCTACTATCTGACTCAATGGGATGAGGTCCGTAATTACGCCATTGGTCAAATGACCGGCACTTCCGGGCGACAGCGAGTCCCGGTGGATTCGCTGGATCATCTGGCCGTTCCTCTCCCGCCCCTCCCCGAACAGCGCGCCATCGCCCACATCCTCGGCACGCTGGACGACAAGATTGAACTGAACCGGCGTATGAACGAGACGCTGGAGGCCATGGCCCGGGCCATCTTCCAGGACTGGTTCGTGGACTTCGGGCCGGTCCGCGCCAAGCTGGAAGGCCGGGAACCCTACCTGCCCCCGGAGCTGTGGGACCTGTTCCCCGACCGGCTGGTGGACTCGGAGTTGGGGGAGGTGCCGGAGGGGTGGGGGGTGAAGGCGTTGGGGGAGGTTGCCAAAGAATGCAGGAGAGGGGTGAAGCCGGGAGAGATTGACGCAGGCACGGCCTACATCGCTCTGGAACATATGCCAAAGCATAGTATCGCGTTGGCCGAATGGACCACCGCGGATGGTGTAGAGAGCGGTAAGTTCGCTTTCGAGCAAGGGGATATCCTCTTCGGCAAGCTCAGGCCGTACTTCCATAAAGTGGGTGTTGCGCCGTTGGACGGCGTGTGCTCTACAGACATAGTGGTGGTGTCTCCCAAGTCTCCAGAATGGTTCGGGTACATCCTGGGCCACGTATCAAGCACGGAGTTCGTCAATTATACGGACGCGGCATCGACTGGGACCCGGATGCCTCGGACAAAGTGGCAAGATATGGCGAGGTATCAGGTACCGCTGCCATCAAAGAGGTTGGCTGAGGCATTTGCCGAGAGAATTCACCCATCGGTAGACCGCATAATTGCAGCGACCTGCGAATCTCACACCCTCGCCGCACTGCGTGATACGCTGTTGCCGAAGCTGGTGTCGGGGGAGGTTAGGGTAAACGCAGGAACTAATGAGGTGAGTTAGTGAAGTACGAAGCAAACGCTCCCATTACCTTGACGGAAACCAACATTGTTTTTGACGTTAACGGTGAGCAGGTGAAAATGCCCGCGAAGGCGATCTTGCGGCTATTACCGGAGCCTGGTCTCGTAATCGAATGCCAAGACAGCCTGACGGCTGACAATCTTCGGCTTCAGAATCTCAGCTTTGGCGACAATGACTACATAACCGCCTCCATATTCGACCAGAAATCGGAATTCATCGTCGGACAGTCAAGCCTGCGAATTGCGGAGGACTCCCAAATCGGTCTGGCTCTTTTCCCTAAGAAGGAACCGGTATCAATACATCTCAGAGGGGAAAGTCTCTCGTCGGTAGAGTTTGGCGTTCTTAATTTTCCCAAATTCCTGGGTGGGCAGGACAAGCGGATAGAAAAAGATGGCAACATAAATCGGGTTGGCACCGTCCAAATGAAAGCCCACAACTGGACAATCGAGATTACGAGTGAATCCAATTTACCCGAAGTCAAGCAGCTGTTGGATTCGCAAGGGGGCTACGCCGTCACCCATACCGGAACCATCAAACGTTCTGACGGAAGTAGTTTCTCTGTGCAGGATGTCCAACCTCTTCTCGAAGGGCTTCGGCTGTTCTTGTCATTTGCGCGCGGCGCTTTCTGTGGAGTGACGCTGGTAAAGGGCAATGACCAGAACGGTCAAATTGCATGGGAACGATGGGGGACGCACAAAGTAACGCCCTGGTATAACCCGCCGTCGTGGTTCGACCGCAACCATGGGGAAATCCTTTCGGAAGTGTTCTCGGGCTTTTTGAAGTCCTATGAAGAGCAGCAAGAATTGATTCGCATGCTCGTGGGGTTTTACGTTAGCAGCAATTTGGGCGGCCATGGCGTCGGCATTGATGCCAGTCTTATTCTTACTCAGGCGGCTCTGGAACGCCTGTCATACAAGGAGATTGGAGGGAAGCCTGGAGTTCGAATAGCAAAGTGTCTGGAAGGAAACGGAATTTCTGATGAAATCCCTACAGACTGTGAAGCATTGAGGGCAGTCCACAGTTGGAAACACGGACCGCACGCGGTGGTTGAAATACGCAACAATCTAGTTCACCCCAAGCAGAAGTACGGCGACATCTCCACATCTGCCTACTTCGAAGCATGGAGTCTTGGGCAATGGTACGTAGAACTGACGTTGTTGCATATGTTCGACTACAACGGAGAATATGGTAATCGAATGATTCAGAAATCGCGTGGCGAAGTAGAACTTGTTCCATGGGCTAGGTCAGACAAGGCATCTCCATGACCACCCTCACCGAAGCCGACGTTGAGCAGGCCGCGCTGGCTTGGCTGAAAGCCCTCGGCTGGCGCGTGGCCCACGGGCCGGACATTGCGCCCGGCGCGCCGGAAGCCAAGCGGGTTGACTACGGGCAGGTGGTGCTGGAGGGGCGGCTGAGGGATGCCCTGGCCCGGCTGAACCCGTCCCTGCCCGCCGCGGCGCTGGATGACGCCCTGCGCAAGTTAACCCATCCCGAAGGGGCGACGCTGGAGGCCCGCAACCGGGCCTTTCATCGGATGCTGGTGGACGGTGTGACGGTGGAGTACCGTGCCGACAACGGCGCCATCCGGGGCGAGCCAGCCCAGGTCATTGACTTTGACCGACCGGAAGCCAACGACTGGCTGGCGGTCAACCAGTTTACCGTCACCGAGACTGCCAACGGGAACCGGAACACCCGCCGCCCCGACATCGTCCTTTTCGTCAACGGCCTGCCCCTGAGCATCATTGAGCTGAAGAACCCCGCCAACGAGGACGCCACCATCTGGACCGCTTGGCAGCAGCTTCAGACCTACCGGGCCGAACTGCCCGCCCTGTTCTCCATGAACGAAATGCTGATGGTGTCCGACGGTACCCAGGCCCGCATCGGTACCCTCACCGCCGGGCGGGAGTGGTTCAAGCCCTGGCGCACCATCACCGGCGAAACTCTGGCCGACTTCCACCTAGCCGAGTTGCAGGTTATGCTGGAGGGTGTATGCCAACCGGATCGCTTTCTGGCCCTGCTCCGCGACTATATCGTGTTTGACGACGACGGCAGCGGCAGGCTGGTCAAGAAGATGGCCGGCTACCACCAGTTCCACGCTGTCCGCGCCGCCGTGGGTGAGACGTTGCGGGCAGCGGAGTTGCAACAGGAAGAACGGCGGGTTGGCGAGGAAGAGGGCCGCTATGAATCGGGCCGGAGGCCGGGCGGTGACCCCGGCGACCGGCGCATCGGGGTGGTCTGGCACACCCAGGGTTCGGGCAAGAGCCTGACCATGGCCTTTTACGTCGGGGCCATCGTCCGCGAGCCGGCCATGGAGAATCCCACCATTGTAGTCCTCACCGACCGCAATGACCTGGACGACCAGCTCTTCACCACCTTTTCCCGCTGCCAGGACCTGCTGCGCCAGCCTCCGACACAGGCCGAAAGCCGCGCCGACCTGCGAGAGAAGTTGTCGGTGGCCTCCGGTGGCGTGGTCTTCACCACCATACAGAAGTTCTTTCCCGAGGAGCGGGGCGACACCTATCCTACGCTATCGGAACGGCGCAACATCGTGGTCATCGCCGACGAGGCCCACCGCAGCCAGTACGACTTCATCGACGGTTTCGCCCGACACATGCGCGACGCCCTGCCCAACGCTTCCTTCGTCGGTTTCACCGGAACTCCCATCGAATTGGAGGACGCCAACACCCGCGCCGTCTTTGGCGACTACATCAGCATCTACGACATCCAGCGCTCCGTCGAGGACGGGGCCACGGTGCCCATCCACTACGAGAGCCGCCTGGCCAAGCTGGAACTGGACGATGCCGAGCGTCCCACCATTGACCCGGACTTCGAGGAGGCCACCGAGGGCGAGGAGATTGAGCGCAAGGAGCGGTTGAAGACCAAGTGGGCCCAATTGGAGGCTGTCGTCGGCGCCGAAAACCGGGTCAATCAGATAGCCCAGGACATCGTTGACCACTTCGAGCAGCGCCTAGAAGCCCTGGACGGCAAGGCGATGGTGGTATGCATGAGCCGGCGTATCTGCGTTGACCTCTACAAGGGACTGGTGCGCCTGCGCCCTGACTGGCACGATGAAGATGATGCCTTTGGCATCATCAAGGTGGTGATGACCGGCTCCGCTGCCGACCCACCGGAGTGGCAGCAGCACGTTAGAAACAAGGCCCGGCGGGAGACTTTGGCGAACCGCTTCCGAGGCCCCGACGACCCCTTCCGCATCGTGCTAGTGCGGGATATGTGGCTGACCGGCTTCGACGCGCCCAGCCTCCACACCATGTACCTGGACAAGCCGATGCGGGGCCACGGGCTGGTGCAGGCCATCGCCCGGGTGAACCGGGTGTTCAAGGACAAGCCCGGCGGCTTGGTGGTGGACTACCTGGGTCTGGCCAACGACCTGCGGCAGGCGCTGGTCACCTACACCGAGAGCGGCGGCACCGGGCGGACCGCCATCGACAAGGAAGAGGCGGTTGCGGTGATGCTGGAGAAGCACGAAGTCTGCTGCGCCCTGTTCCACGGCTTTGACTGGTCGAAATGGACGACGGGCGCGCCACAGGAGCGGTTGGGGCTGATTCCGGCGGGTCAGGAACACATTCTGGCCCAGGAAAACGGCAAAGACCGCTGTATGGCGGTGGTGCGGGAACTCTCCCAGGCCTTTGCCCTAGCCGTGCCCCACGCAGAAGCTTTCCGCATCCGCGACGACGTGGGGTTCTTCCAGGCGGTGAAGGCAGCCCTGTCCAAGCGAGCAGCGGGAGAAGCCCGCCCGGAAGAGGAACTGGAGCTAGCGGTACGCCAGATAGTTTCTCGGGCAGTGGCATCGGAAGGGGTCATGGACATCTTCGCCGCGGCGGGTCTGGACAAGCCGGACATATCCGTGCTGTCCGAAGAGTTCCTGGCCGAAGTACAGGGGATGCCCCAGCGCAATCTGGCGGTGGAACTGCTGCAAAAGTTGCTGCGGGGCGAACTGGCTACCCGCAGGCATACCAACGTGGTCCAGGCCCGCTCCTTCGCCGAGATGCTGGAACAGACCTTACGCCGCTACCAGAACCGGGCCATAGAGGCGGCCCAGGTCATTGAAGAGCTGATTCAACTGGCCAGGGATATGCGGGAAGCGGCTTCCCGTGGTGAAAGGCTCGGTTTGACCGATGACGAACTGGCCTTCTACGATGCTCTGGAGACCAACTACAGCGCCGTGCAAGTGCTGGGCGATGACACGCTCCGCGCCATAGCCCAAAAGTTGGTCCAGACTATCCGAAACAATGTCACCATCGACTGGACGTTGCGGGAGAACGTGCGGGCGCAACTGCGCGTCCTAGTGCGCCGCATCCTCCGCAAACACGGCTACCCTCCCGACAAGCAGGAAAAGGCCACGCAGACGGTGCTGGAGCAGGCGGAGGCTCTTTCCGAGGGTTGGGCTATCGGCTGAGGTAGTAGGCGAATCATTCAGGCCTAGATCCGCCTGTGGTGGACCTGGTACCGGGCGGCCTGTTTTCGTCACCGACTCCTAACCCTTCACCGCCTCTAGGGCCATCTTGGCCTTGAAAGTCGGAGTGTGCTTTCCCAGTCCTTTGGGCATTTCCCAATCCTCTTTGGCACCTGTTGCTGGCTTCAGTTTGGGAACAGGACCCTCCCTCAACCCCCTGCCCAGTTTCCCGGGTACATCACATTGCTGAACTCTCGCCGATATTTCGATCGTCGCAGTGCCACGAAATTTTAGTCCGCTGGAATTCGCTTTCCTCCTTCCCTTGCTGATGAAACTAAACCGAAGCCAAGGTGGGATCTACATTTGTAGGGCGATGAGGGTCGGCATGGGCCTTCCCCAGCAGTCCTTCGGCGCGGGTTTGGAGCACGGTCCGGCAGCGCTGTTTGACCTCTGGTTGCCGGCCAGCCAGTTGGGTAAAGAAATTATTCACTTTCTCCTGCACTGCGGACTTGGCGCCGAGGCACAAGTTGGCGGTCACCTCCTGGCGCACCCAGTCCCAGATCGCTTCATCCGCATTGAAGTCTGGGCTGTAGCCCGGCAGGTTCACCAGGCGCAGGCGCAATCCGGTAGTTGCCAGGTAGGCCCGCAGGACATCGCCGCGATGCGCCGGGGAATTATCCCAAATCACCGTCAATGGTCCCGCGTGCTGCTCCCGCAGTTGCCGCAGGAAAGCGGCGGAGGTTGCAGAGTTGCTGTTGCCTTCCAGTTCCATCCATTCCACCTCGCCGGTTTCCAGGCACACCGCCGAATAATAGCTGGCCTTTTCGCCCCAGCGCGGGCTGGTCGAGTCCACCAGGGCTGGCTCTCCTTTGAGCGCCCATTTGCCCCGCAGGTCAGCATCCGCCCGGAAGTGGGCCTCGTCGACGAAGCAAACCTTGGCTCCCACCTGCTGCGCCTCGTCCACCAGGGCGGCATACTCCGCCACGAAGGTCTCCCGCTTGGCTGCGTCGGCTTTGAGCAGACGCTTCTTAGTCCTTGGGCGCGCCAGGTGCCGAATAAAGAGGCCAAGGTCATCTTGCTGTTGCTGCCCTGTTCCGACCGGGTGCCGCCGCTGACCTTGCGACTGACGACCAAGTGGCGCAGGCTCCGCTCGGCGGCGTTGTTGTCCGGTGGCGCCGCCGGTTCGGCCACGAAGACAAACAGTTCCTTGATGTGGCGCTCGATGCGTCGGCACAGATTGGCCTGAACCCCTGACGAGTCGTCCGAGCAAGGCTGGCAGATGGTGAGCAACTGCCTTTCCAGTGCCAGTTGGGCGGTGCGCCGCTGCTTTTGCTGGGGATGGGTGCAGGCTTTGGCCCGGTCGTAAATCCCGTGGACCGCTTCGGCCCACTGTGCCAGTGGCGCGTCATCGGGGTAGAGGGTTCGCTGGTCATGGATGTCCCGCAGCAGGTGGGCCCAGCAGCGTTGTTTGGGACCATCATAATGGTGGTAGGCGGCGCAGAAGTCGCTGACCAATACTCCGGAGAAGGAATCGCTCAGCGCCTCGTCCACGACTGTTTTGCCCCGACCACGCCGCAAGAAGTAGCGTTCGGTGGGAGTGCTGAAGGTCCACACGTAGCCGTTGTTGCCATCCTGCCGCCAGCCGGTTTCGTCGGCGTGAACCACCGGGCTGGCGCGGATGCGTTCCAGGATCGCGGCCACTGCCGGTTGGGCCCGCTGCGCCGTGCGATGGATGGCGCTCACGATGGCTCCCACGCTGCGGCGCAACTGATGCACGGTATCGAGATACCACTGGACGCTGCGTATGGGCAGTCGCCCCTCTTCCCGCAGCGTGGCAATCAGGCTGATCAGGTTGATGCCCAGGCGCTGCTGGCCCAGCACCACGCCGTCCAGTTGCGCTGGGGGAATGCAGCGGCGTCGGCAGGCCGGGCAAGTCCGAGCAATGTAGACGTGCTCGGTAACTTCCGCCGGAACCTGGGGCAGGTCGATGACTTCCCGGGTGCGCTGGGTCCAACCACCGGACAATTGGGTTCCGCAGTCAGGACACTCCGCCACCACGTGCTCCACCCGCTGGGTGGGCGTCATGCGGGCGCGGGCAAAGCCGTGAGGACGGCGCTGGCGAGGCGCTTTGGGCTGGGCCAGTTTCCGGTCGGCTTTGGGCTTCAGACCGGGCATCCGACCCGAGCCCCTGGCTTTGGCCGAGCCTTCCAATTGGGCAATCCGTTTCTCCAACCGCTCGATGATCGCCTGTTGCCGGACGATGATGGCAATCAGGACATCCCGGTCCGCAGTCTTGAGATCAATTTCCTGGTCCATGCCCACTATATGACATAACCACCACCGGTAGCGCCAGTGCCCCACAACCCACTTTCGGCCAATTTACCTCACCAACTCTGAACTGTTACCGCGTCACGCGGGCCATCGCCACCTGTCACCTGATGCAGTACGATTGCCTGCACATCGTCGTCACCCGCGACGACCGCAATGGCTACATCTCCGCCCTCGAGCACGCCAATGACGGCGACCTCGACCCACTGGTCGCCTTCACGCGCCGACTACACCAGCGTTCGATCCTGCGGGCTATGTCGGCGTGAGGTTTGCTCATCTCGGTAGAATTTAGGGCCTCCCCACCGCTCTGACGCGCCTCGAAATCTGCCGAATCGGCCACTTCTTCGTCTCCAAGCGCTCATTCGTCAGCGGCTAGTAGAGAAACCCACGTTCCCTCGGCCGACAGAGAACGGCTGACAACCTGACTTGTACGGGCGGCTCGGGGGTTGAAGTCTCAAACTGGAAGCCCTGATGAGCCGCAACAGGCACCAAGCACGCGGACGCGCCCGCCGAGTCAGGACTTGAACCCGATGCGGTCCCACAACGATGACATTGGTTTACCACGGGCGTACTCACGCATAGCACAAGTCAGCAACTGCACCGTGCTAGAATAAAAATCGGATTTGTGCCGACCTCACCCGGTTGTGAAGCTCGAAATCACCATCCGTGACACCAACGCTCTTGCACAGAGTCAAAATATTGAGTATCATTATTCTCAATAGCGCTGGGGAATTTGCTCGAATTCATCTCCGGATTGCGCAGCAACGTCACAATACTAGCGGCGTTGGTCAACCCGAAAGAACGCTGGATTCTACAGGATCGACGGCTCGGTCGGAGGCTGTCGGGTCGGCGATCCATATGGACCCGGTTCCGACATACTGCGAGCACCGTCCCCCGTTGCACCGTTGACCAAATTGGTCTACGATTGCCGCCGTACTCCCCCTCGATTGACAATCATGCCGTTTCCACCCACACCCAGAGAAATCTACAGGGACAATCCCCTGGAAGAGGTAATCCTCCAACTCAGGTTCCCAACGATCCTGAGCATCACGTCTGGCCCGCCAGTCCAATTCCAGGAGGAGATCCGTAACGAATACCCGTGGTATGCACAACAAGGACCACCAGATCTACCTGATGTCCCGACGGAATTCCGGGAGATGATCCAAGGCTTCGGTGGACCGCAAGTGCCGCCCACGTACTTGTTCGAGACCGAAGATCGGACACGCACGATTTTGCTGGCACAAGACTCTGTGTCCGTGCAGGAGCGCCAGTACCATCAATGGACCGACTTCCGAAGGGAAATCCAACGTGCGGAGGGCATATTGAAGGAAATATACGCCCCGGCTTTCTACACCCGAATTGGCTTGAGATACCGGGACGTACTCGACAGAACCCATTACGGTCTGGAAGCCATCCCTTGGTCAGAATTGCTAAACCCAATTTTCTTGGGTGTACTCGGTTCTCCAGAAATCCCTCAGGACGCAGTACAGCAATCCCAGTCTCAAGTGGTGCTCACCATCCCGGATGTTGCCGGCGGTCAAGTCCTGTTGCAACACGGCCTTGCCGCCAGAGATGGTGATGACCCATCCGTTTATCTCATCGACGCCGACTTCTTCACACACAGCAGGTGCGATTCTAATGACGCTTTCGACGCCGCAGACAAATTCAACAAGTGGGCCGGCCACCTATTTCGCTGGGCTATCACCGACGTCCTTCGTGAGAAGTTGCAGCCGGACGGGGATGGGTAGACTCCGCGGGCACAATTTCGAAATGTTCGATGGCGAACGGACGCCGATAACCGCCATTCCGGACACCATCGAAGCGTCGCCGTGGAAGAAGCGGTACCTGACCTATTTGTTGGCCATGTATATGCCACCGGATGGCGTTGACGAAAATCTTGGCTCGGCGTTGGAATGCTGGAACTTCTACGTCGACCAACCTCCTGTTCCGGCCATTCCGGCAGCTCCACCAAGGACCGAGATGGTCAGGATAGTCGGTACACACACCAGCCCAAGCATGACGTTTGAGGACTGAGTGAGTGGCGACAGCGCCCACATCACTGCCTTTTCAGGATAGGTTGCGGCAAGGACAGGTCCTTCGCAACCTATATGAATTCGTACCAACCGGCCTAACCGCCCCGGATGGAACCGCCCAGGTGACGAGGGTGAAACATCCTTTGGTAGTGATCATGTCGCCGGAGTGCGACCTAATCAGTGATTACGAAGCCAGGAGGGCAAGTCCGCCAAGCAATGTAGGCCAGCCACAACCAGACGCCAACCTGCTGGAACATATCCAGTGCTGCAAGCTATTTGAGGAAATCGACATCCGAAGGCCGCATGGCCTAAACAGCGCTGCTTGGTCGTTTGTCAAAACCAACCGGCACGAACGGTACCACATGATCGCACCCAGTGTGCTTGGACGCCCGGACGATGCGACGCCTCTCTACTTGGACTTCAAGAGGGTCCTAAGCATCTCAACTGCGTTCCTATACCAGTTACTGAACGCTGGTGGTGTAGAACTGGACAAGATTATCAACCCTCCGTGGATCCACCAATTAATCCAACGATGCTACGGATTCCAAGCTCGCGTCTGCGTGCCCGATCCGACCGATAGACGTCCATCTGCCGAAATCCAGGGAACTGCGGTGCGCCCAAGCGGTGGGGCGTAACGGCTAACCAAAGCCTGAGATAATCCGATAGGTACCGAGGCGGGTGTGGCAAACGGGCTACTTCGCCACCAGCTCCCGACCCATTGGCATGACCGCAAAGCCGGTACGGCTCCAGCACAGATGCTGATCCGCTCGCGTGACCAAGGCCCTCGTCACTTGGCACCTGATTCAGCACGACTACCTGCCCATCGTCGTGACACGCGACGACCGCGACGACTACATCGACGCCCTCGAAGCCGCTGACGACGGCGAACTTGAACCGCTGGTGGAATTCACGGCGAACCTGCACCAGCGCTCTATCCTGCAGGCCCTGTCGAAGTGAAGCTTGCAAACGTCCGTCGATTTCAGCTACGCTGACTGCCCGTAGGTCTTGCGCGGAGTCTCCGAGCCGGAAGCCGGGCAAATCGCCGCCTCTTAAGACCACCTGTCCCGCGTCATTGAGTGCCCCAAGCTCTCACGGGACAATTCCCGATGTCTTTCTACAGGAACGCTGTTTCCGAGCGCCGTAGTCTCCAATGCCTAAACGAATGGGAATGACCACGAAGCCCTCTTTTGCCATGATCGCAATCGTGTCAATCTTGAATACCCACCGATGCTGACTGACTTCGGCCTGATAGGGAGGTGTCGGGGATCCACAAGAAACGGCGCAGAGCACGCTCTCCAACAGGCGTAGGCCGTGCACCTCAAAGAAGAGCCATCCCGATGGTAGCCAGGCTAGTCGCCACGTTTACAGCCGTTAGCAATTCGGAAGGTGAGGTACTGGTGAGGAGACCTGACAGCGGCCCGATGGTTATATCCACAACGCTCTCTTCAGTAACTCGGAGTTCTTGACCGCTCATCGTCTCTTCGATGCGGTCAACATTATCCATTGCCTGCGAGTTGAGCGGGTCCACCACGGTAGCCTTCGCAAAACATTGGAAAGCTCTCCGCAGATCCCCCATCTTGTGCGCCATCACACCTGTGTTGTTCCATATCATCGATAACGTTCTGGAAGGTAAGAACGGATCATCGACAAGCCTTTGCAGCAGATTAATACCGGTCGTGAACTCGTTCAACCGGGCCCGGCACATTCCCGTCAGATAAACCAACTCCCCAGAGCGGTGGCCCAACGCCTCAGCCCTCATCAAGTCGGAAAGCGCCTCTCCGTACATCTGCATCTCGAAAAGGCAAACACCTCTATTGAAATAAAGGAGTGAATTGTCCGGTTCGGAATGGACCGCTCTGTTGAACGCCCGCACGGCATCGTCGTACTCTCGCAGGTGGAAAAAGAGAACTCCACGGTTGTGGTGCGCGGGTGCCCAATTGAAATCGACCTGGAGTGCCTTGCTGTACAACGCCCACGCCTCACTTGTCCTGCCCATCATATCAACCGCAATTCCGAGATTGCTTACCCCGAATCCACCGATGGAATGTGGTGAGGTTGATCAGACGAGGAATGAAAGGTGAAGAGAAGGGTGGGTAGGGCGTTGATGCCGACGGATTGGGACTGGCACAAGGTGTGGCTGCCACGCCAAGGGGATATTTGACGGGCCGCAGCCCCGGCGAGGGGTGAGATCAGCGGTGAGATTTCAGCAGGAGACACGCTGGTCCCAGCCTGGCGCAGACCCGCGAAGCGGTTGGGCAATCGGGTGGCGTCAGGAAGGGAGGGGCAGGGCGCGCAGTCGTGCGAGGGCGGAGTTGAACTGGTTCTGCCAGGGCCAGCCTTGGGGCAGGTGCAGGGTGAGGCGCCGCGCCTTGTGGGTAATGCGTCCGGCCAGGGAGAAGAAACGCCGCCGGAGGGTCTTGGTGGTTACCAGTTGCTCGCCCAGACCGATACGCGCGGTCCAGCGGGCCAGATTATGGGCCATGATCTGGACGGCCAGCCAGGCGGCGTTGGCGGGAAAACGACCCGAGGGGAAATGGTTGAGGCCCACGCCATACTTGAGATCGCGGATGGCGTTCTCGATCTCGGCGTGGCGGCGATGGTCGGCCTCCAGGTTCAGGGTTTGCCCCTCGCGGTCGGTGACGCAGGCGTGATAGCTGTAGTTGGCGAAGAGGGCCAGTTGGGAGCCGGGCATGGGTTTCACCCGCCGGACGATGAGCCGCACCAGCACAGCGTCGGCCTCATTCTGGAAGGGGGTGTAAGTTGTCTCGGCCACATCGGCGGCGCCCTCCATCCAGTACGGGATGGGCGTCCAGTCCGCTTCGGGAATGTCCTCGATGATGTTCCGTACACTGGCGTGCTGGCGGATGGTGATGGAGTAGCGGACACCCATCTTGCGGCAGACGGCGATGATGGCATGGGTGTAGAAGCCGCTGTCGGCACGCACGGTGAGTGGTCCGGTGGCTCCGGCGTAGCGCACTCGGCTCACCGTCTCGCGCCGGAAGTGGTCGGCGCCCCGAGCCGTATTGGCCCGGCCCTGGCGCAGCCGTGCCATCAGCACGTCGCCGGTGCCGGCGGCCACGGCCAACAGCGGGTGATAGCCCCGCTGGCCGGCATAGTTGTGGTGCTGCGCGCCCTCCTTGGACAGCCCATAGGTCTCGCAGAGAGTGGAGTCCAAGTCGATGGTCAATGGATCATCGCCCGGTCCGGCGCCAGCCGCCCAAGCCCGGGCCAGCAACTCCCGGCTCACCCGATCCAGTTGGCGCACGTGGCCCCACCGGAAACTGCGCAGGAAGGTTCCCAGCGTGGATGGCGCCTTCACCTTGCAACCCAGTACCCGCTCGGTCCCGCCAGCGCGCAGCGCGTCGGCGTCGTCAATGCAGTCGCCACCGGCCAGCGCCGAGGCCACCAGGGTAAGCATCTTGTCGACAGCGTTGGCCCGACCCGGCGCATCTCCCAGGTCAACGTGGTCGTCGACGAGTTCACGCAGTCTCAGGTGCTGGGCCAAAGTGATCGGCAGCAGTAGCCCAGCGTTGGACACCAGACGGTGATCGTCGAAGGCGACGTGGATGCGCTCGGGGCGCTCCGGTGGTAGCATCTATTGGGCGCTCCTTGTTTCAGGGTGGTTTTCTGTTTCAAAAACCATTATCCCCGAAGCCGGGAGCACTTTCTCACCCCTTCACCACGATGCCACGCTCATCTTTTCGGTGGATTGGGGCTAAGGCCTGAATCGCCTTAACAATCAACAAACCAACGACAGGAGTCCTCAAAACCACGGACCAGACCAGCGTATTCTCCCTACCGAACGGCCAGACTATGTTTATCAAGTTTGCCATCGGCTCGAACGTCGCCATCGCGAGGCCAGAACATCATCCCAACCAAGGCCTGATGGACCTAATCGACTTCCACCAAGCGGTACCGTTGTAAAAATGGTTGACTTTAGTTACAAACCATCGCCAGCCATCCCAGCAGACGCGGATTACACCGCGCCGTCCCAACTGTTCAAGACGACTCCACCCGGGACTCTCACCCAAGAACACCGAACTGGTCCCCGCCCAAGCCTTCGCGCGTGTCTTACCACCCACGTCCGACTGAACCGGATTGGGTCGGCGTCTCCGCTTCCCCAGCCGGTGCTACGCTGCCAGCGCCGGTCTCAGTTGCCCCGCTATCGCACCCCAGTACGTTCACACGTGCTTCACTCGCTTCCTCACGGGTACGGTGAAGGCGACATACACGCCATTGCCGACGGGACCTACCCGTCGACCCGGGATGCGCTCGGAACAACCAATGAAGCCTACGCCAGCGTGGTGATCAAATTCACGGGCAACGAGGCCCAGGCCATGAACACCGCCCGACACATGCACGGCGAAGCACAGGCTACCGAAGCCGTCCGCATGGCGCTCAGCCGTCGGGGCCTACGAGCACCAGCATCGCAACCGGGACATCCACCGTAACCTGAACAACCGACGGGACTGCCGCCACAACCGCCGTTGCCGGCTACGACGCCGTCCCGCCCGGTTCAACAACCGCGCCAACAACTCCGCCGAGGGCTGGCTTCCACCCAGCACGGCAAGCCTGGTGAACGACGCCGACACCATCGTACACACCATGTTGCAACTCTACCCCATCAAACAGCTCAGGGTGGAATACCTACGCTTCGACACCCAGCTGATGCAGAACCCCGACGTCCGAGGCGTTGAATACCAGCGCAGCACCCTGCAGGGCTGGCAGCTCCGCCACTACATCTCGTCCCAGTGTCCGCGCATCACACCAGCCAACGTTGCTCGGCGTGTGGCCACGTCGCTGCCGGCAACCGACTGAGCCAGTCCGACTTCCGATGCGAGAGTTGCGGCCATGAAGCCAACGCCGACGTGAACGCGGCAGAGAACATCAGGCGCCAGGGCCTCGAAATCCTGGCCAGGGCAGGGGACCCCCTGGGTGTACCGCCATAGGCCCTTGAGGCCACCAAGCGCACAACCCAGCCGCAAGGCCGGGATAGCACTGTACACATGAACTCGCTCTACCTCGGTAGTAGCGAAATCTCCTATGAGTACCCACCAACGCCCAACTTGCGGCGAATGCCGTTTCTTCGACCCCAAGCCCCACAACGGACGCGGACGCTGCTTCGGCAACCCACCCATGTTGGTCCAGAGTCAGACGCACATGAACGCGTACGGATTTACATCCATGCGCCCCAGCGTCAATGACCAAGACACCGTCTGCCAATTCTGGCAAAGCTCGGCAGCCCGGTCTCCCGACCGGCTCAAGGCAGACATCATCAGCGGACCAGACTGACGACCACGCGGAATAACAACCTCCAAGCTGGACGTCACCGGAGCCCACCACCAACCGCCAAACCAAACCCACGAAACGTCCACAACCGGAGGTGAATACCATGGTTGATTTCAGCAAAATGATTCCCAGACTCAAGAAAGAATGAGCGGACTGCGGACGATCTTTCAAGACGGCCAGAGAAAACGAAACCCATTGCACGGAGTACGCCTATTACCACAACCACCCCGAGTCGGCGCCAAGATACTTTACGTGGACGAAGACCAGCTCAGAATGGGCGGCCGTCGACAAATGGCGCGACCACGAATACCCACCCAACGTCGGGACCATGATCACCGTCCACCACAAGGACGGGACCTCATCCGAGCACGCCATAGTCGAGAACCTGACAACCGCTACAGTACGTCCGGAGACCGGCTGATGACATGCCGGGTATCCCGGTAGCGGGCCGCTGTACGACATACGCTGGGTGACACGCCGAACCAAAGAGCGCGCACCGGCCACCGAGCCGCCAAGGCACACCACTGGCGGCTCTCACTTTTTCACCACACGCCCCAGAAGGAACAACAGCAAATCATGAAACTCGCATCCCGAATCATCAACCGTATCACGTCTCTCATATTCCCGGACCCCTTCCTCAACAACCACACCGTCCCGGCCTCCGACATCAACCTTCGGAACGTAGACCGGCACCGCAGCCGCTACGAACACACGATGCTGCTTCTGCCCTGACGACCATCAACCGACACCAACAATCGCCCGGACGTGGTCGACGACTCCATATGCAAAAAGCACCCTCGACGAAACCACCACCAAGCGGAGGAATAAAATGCTGCTGCATGAAAACAAAACGCTCACCAAGGCCCTGCTTGAGTACGACCTCACCAAGGTCAAGGACCGTTACAAGAAAGACTCCATCGTGCTCGACGCCGCCATCATGGCGGCCAGCATCATGGACGACCCAAACAACGGCACCAAACCCACGCTGGGGGAAACCGCAGCCGAGTATTATTACAACGCCATGGTGAACGCCAGAGAACGTGTCATCCGAGCTTCACTGCTCCAGCACCTGGACGAAAACCGCCATTCTGCAGGCGACACCCTTCTGGAGCAACTGACTCAGGAAGACATGTCCGAACTCCAGTGGGCGAGCCGAAACGCATCCAGCATGAGCCCACAGATAGTCAGGGCCATGCGCCACCGATTCATCAAAAAATTCGGCTTCACGGTGGTGACCAGAGAAACCATCAGCTGGATCAAGCAGCAGGCCGGCGACGGCCCCTACGTCGAGATCGGCACCGGCAACGGTTACCTAGCCAAGGAAATCAACCAGTCGGGCTTCGCCGTGTTTCCCACCGACCGAAACTCGCTGGACGGGAACACATATGCGCTCGGCAACGCGCTGCACACGACAGTCGAACGCTACGACGGCATCGACGCCCTGCACGTGTACCAAGACTGCGACGTCCTGTGGTCATGGCCATCGCCGCACTCGAGCACCACCGACATCCTGAAGAACATCAAAGACCGCAAACTGGTCTACATCGGCGACCAGCAAGACATGAGGCAATCCGACCCGGAATCCTACGCAACGCTGCAGTCCGAGTTCCGGCTGGAATCAGAGCGTGCCAACCACCACTTCGAGGGTATCCGAGAGGTGGTTGCCGTATTTTCACCTCGTTGACCCGATGACCGTTGTAAAGATGGTTGACTTTAGTCACAGACCAGAGTCAGCCAAACCTTTGCGCCGTCCCAACAGTTCAAGACAGCTCCACCCAGGAGTCTCACCCAGGAACACCGAACTGATCCCCGCTCAGGCCATCGCGCGTGTCTTACCACTCACGACCGCCTGAACCGGATTGGGTCGGCGTCTCCGCTTCCCCAGCCAGTGTTGCGCTGCCAGCGCCGGTCTCAACTGCCCCGATACTGCACCCCAGTACGTCCACACATGCTTCACTCACTTCCTTACAGGTACGGTGAAGGCGACCTGGACGCCATTACCGACGGGACAGACCCATCGGCGTGGAACACGCTCCGATATAGCCAGCTTGTGCCGCAGATTGGCCCACCGCCGCGTCTTCTGATGAACCTGATCCCGGTGGCCACCCCCAGCAAATCTGGCTATCTGCCGCTCCGCCCGGGTGATGCGACGCTGCAAGCTGTCCCGCCTGAGCGCCATAGTCTCCTGCACCGCCGACATCTTGCCCTCAAGCGACACCCGAACGGCGTTGAACATCCGCACCGGTATCCCGTGCCGCTCCAGGTACGCGCTTTTCAGCGAGGTAGCCGAACGGCCGGCCTCAACCTCGGCAAACAGCTTCCGCTGCACCTGGCCCTACAGACTGGCATACGCTGATAGCGTAGCATCTTCCGCTGCCCGATCCACGTCAGCATAATCGGAAATGCGCGTCTGGTAGGTGACGACCCGCGGTCCCTGCGCTGGGTTCAAGCCGGCGGGTGCTTGATGGCCTTTGCGGCGACGTGACATGACGACAGCATACCAGAACACGCGTGCGGACTAATCCTCCCCAGCAAAGTATCTGAGACGACACCGTACGTCGTCGGTCGGTTGGACCATTGACTACCATCACATACTAAAACCCTCTATTTCGTGAGCAGTTGCCAACCCCTGCTGAACCAGACGTAGTCTCGGCCACTCAGACCCGTCGAGTAGCGGAATCGCCTCATTGTCGGGTAACCCACCAAGGCTGGTCCCAGGCCGATACGCCGGTCCACGATGGGACCAAGTACAGCTTGACCGACAGCCACGCCGACGGTCACCAGTGGCCAGTTGTCGGCACGAGCCGCATTGTTTGAACGTAAGGCGTTACGATCCGTGGTATCATTTAGTCGGGACAAAGGCCAAAAGGCGTAGAGCCTGACGCAGGGTTCAAGGTGGACTGGATCCACTACCCATTTACATTGGCAAAGCGGTTCGCATCGGCCCCAGTTCCATCGGTCAAAGCACTTACGACCCCACCGCCCTCCGGAACGGCACCCGCGCCGCAGGTGGCGGGTTAGCTGCCCTCAAGGGCGGCAGCACCTGCCAGGGAGATTGCGCGCAACTCTTCCGTCGGGGACCAGATCCCGACGATCCGGCCCGATTGTCAAGGAAGACGAAGCAGCACACGTTTCCCACCGCCTGGAGCTCGGAGGCGGAGCCAAGTCCCCGCCCCAGATGACTTCGGGTGCCTCAACCTTCGCCCGACGCGAAGCAAATGCGTCCTGGGCGTTTTAGTCGTGTCAAGCGGAACCACTGCCAGCGACGCGCTGCGTCTAGACCCACATCCGCCCCATGGGTTTGCCGAAGCTCCAAACAGCCAAAGCCATGTTGTTGTCCTGCCGACGCCCTTCGCGGGCGTCCTGAGTTTCGCAACGTTCCTGTCTGTACCAAGACCAACATGCCACGCGACACAACGCAATACGGGTATCCGGAAGACGAGCCGGACCTTACCGAGGAAATCCGGAGTCTGGACTGGGTCAATGAACCAAACCCGTCAGTCCAAGAAGCAGCGGAGCTCATTTACGAAATCGGGAGCTGCTCCAGAGGAGACGACGAACGCAGTATTCATGATCTGTTAGCCGAGGTGCCGGTAGAGTTCAGAGACGATGTGTCAGCCATCATCCTTGAACACTATCTTTCAGCAGCGGAGCCAAGTGCAACGGAAAATCTCGATGACTTACAAGCAACCCAAGATCCGGTCGAAACCGGTCTTCAGTGGGATCTTGAAAGAGTCCAGCACGTCTTGGATTACGTCGAAAACCTCTGTGGCGAGGAAACTGCCTACCGACTCGAGCAGGTGATGAACGACAGCCGAAACCTGTCCCTGCGCCAGCTGACGGGTGACCCGGTGACCTACCACGGCGATGTCCATGAACGTTACGTGCAGTGCGTCATCGACCTGCCAGCGGCCGTCGAAGCCAAGCAAGCCATGGAACATGCACCGTGGGACCAAGCCCAGCTGCACGAGGCCGTGCAGCACGAGGTGAATCGCATGGGTTACCGGCTCAACCTCGAAATCCCAGACCGGTTGCTCACCCAGCTGTCTTACGGCGGACGCCTAGCACGTCTAGCCAGAGAGCAAAACATGAGCGAAGACGTGGTCGGAACGCTTGCAACAGAAGGAACGCGGACAGCACAATGGGCGGAAATGCGTCGAAACGGCAACGATCCCCTACTGGAATCCACCACCGCCGCCGCATACCTGTACGCCGCGAACGCGACATTGGAGATAGCCATCGAACTCAACGATGAGGCAACTGTCAGGGCAATGCTAGATCCATCAATGAACCAAGAAGAAAGGGAAGCAATCATAGAACGAACCACGACCGCAGCAGCCCCCGAAACCACAGCCGCTGTCGAGGCGGCGATGGAAATCGCCGCTTATTGGTCAGATGAAAAAATCTTGGACGGAGCCCAAGATTACCATGCCCAATTCGCTGACCTGCAATACAGGCCATCCAACCAAGAAAGAGAAACGTGGCTGGCCAACCAGCCAGACCGGAACCGGAGAACTGCGGAATCAGGCGACTGCGCCGTCAGGGCACTCAACGAGGCCACCGGCGGCGGAAACTACGGCCCCATCTGGACAGCCCTTACTAAGAGGATGAAAACGCAGTACCCAACAGAAGATGCCGACGATGGCATGGATCCCAGACTGCACCGAGATATTTTCCTGAATTACGGGATGCAACCTGTGCTCGAAGCCAGTGTGGACACGTCAAACTTCATGCGAAAGCACCTGGATCTCAGGGAAATCCCAATTCTCCTGGGACACCTTTTCCCCGGCCCGGAGCAACCGCTCACCTACATTGCCTGCAGTGAAACCCACGCTGTCGCGGTGGTGGACGGAACCGTCCACGATAACTGGGACTCCCGGGATATGGGCGACCGAACACTGCATACCACGGATTATTCCCTAACCGAACTGTGGCTCAGGACCAGCGCACAAGAAACCTTGTGCCGCCAGAGAAATCATCGACAGGTACGAAACGGTGCGGCGTTACGAGGAGGCGCTCACCTATGGAACAAAACGTCGGGAAACAGTCACCAGGCGATATCTGTGAAGGAAAAACCCATGAAAAATCCAGAGGAACCCAGAAGTGGCCGTGACGCGCACGACGCAAAGCGAGAAGCCGAAAACGGCGAAGCTCGGAACGACCACTCCCTGAGAATCCTGATTGGCGGACCCAATTGCATTTGAGTGAAAGGACCAGAACCGCCCGTCGGGTCGGAAACAAACGCTCTGCCAATGCTCTTGGCGAACCGGCGCAAAGGAACCGGCATACCCAAAACGCTCGGACTGCTCAAGAAGCGGCTCGCTGAGATCGAACATGCCAAGCAGGATACAACTGACCGTAACTGTTCAGAGTTGAGGGGAAGAGAGGAGTTGCCGGCAGGCGGCGAGGGGATTCAGCCCTTGGGCGCGCCAGGTGCTGAAGAGGGAAGCCAGGGTCATCTTGCTGTTGCTGCCCCGTTGTGACCGGGTGCCGCCGCTGACCTTGCGGCTGACGACCAGGTGGCGCAGGCTGCGTTCGGCGGCGTTGTTGTCTGAGGACACTTGGGGTATCGCCACGAAGACGAACAATTCCCCGTATCCAGTACGGGGCAGGCTCTTGATATGGCGCTCGATGCGTCGGCACAGTTTGGCCTGAGCCGCTGACGAGTCGTCCAAGAAAGACTGGCAGATGGCCGGCAGCTGCCGTTCCAGAACCAGTTGGGCAGTGCGCCGCCGCTTGGCCTGGGGATGCGTGAAGGCTTTGGCCCGGTCTAAATCTCGTGGACGGCGTCGGCCCACTGCGCCAGTGGCGCGTCATCGGGGTAGAGGGTTCGCAGGTCGTGGATGTCCCGCAGCAGGTGGGCCCAGCAGCGCTGTTTGGGGCCGTCGTAATGGTGGTAGGCGGCGTAAAAGCCGCTGACCAGCACGCCGGAGAAGGTGTCGCCCAGAGCCTCATCCACCACTTCCTTGTTGCGACCCCACCGCAGGAAGTAGCGCGCCGATGGTGTGCTGAAAGTCCACACGTAGCCATTGTGGCCATCCTCACGCCAGCCGGTCTCGTCAGCATGGTAACTGGTCAAGGGTTCGTATGGGCTGGCGCGGATGCGATCCACTATCCCCGCCACCACCAGTTGGGCTTGTTGCGCGGTCCGGTGAATGGCGCTCATGATGGCTCCCACGCTGAGGTTTAGCCCATGGACGGTGCGCAGATACCGCTGGATGGCGCTAATGGGCAATCTGGCCTCTTCCCGCAGCGTGGCGATCAGACTGATCAAGTTGATACCCAGGCGCTGCTGGCCCAGCACCACGCCGTCCAGTTGCGCCGGGGGCAGGCAGCGGCGTCGGCAAACCGGACAATCCCTGGCGATGTAGACGTGCTCGGTAACTTCCGCCGTAACCTGGGGCAGCTCGATGACCTCCCGAGTACGCTGGGGCCAGCCGCCGGACAACTGGGTTCCGCAGTCTGGGCAGTGGTCCACCACATACGCCACCCGACGGGTGGGCGTCATGCGACGGCGGGCAAAGCCGTGGGGCCGCGGCTGGCGCGGCACTTTGGGCTGGGCCGGTTTCTGGCTGGCTTCGGGTTTGACACCGGGCATCCCCCGGGCACCACCGGGTTTGGCCCGCCCTTCCAGCTGAGCAATCCGCCTCTCCAGGCGCTCGTTGATCGCCTGCTGTCGGGCTATGATGGTCTCCTGCCGTATGACGATGGCGATGAGCACATCCCGGTCAGCGGTGGACAGGTCGATTTCCGAATCCATACCCGGTATATGACATAACCACAACCCCTCGCGCCAGCCATCCTCAAACCTCTTTCAACCAATTCCCCCACCAAGTCTGAACAGTTACATCTGCCTTGCCCCGCTTGCGGTTCAGTCAATCCCCTGTAACTGTTCAGACTTGAAGGTAGTATCCTGGCCCCAAACTGTCTTTCCCGCGAAAGCGGGAATCCAGGAAGCCGAGTATAAGCAGCATTGCGGTTAAAACACGTCTCTGGATTCCGGCTCAAGGCCGGAATGACGGAGTGGTATGGAAATCCCACGTCGAGTCTGAACTGTTACTATCCCCTGCGAAGGTGGGTCAGTTGGCCGGGATGGACACCCGCACGCCCTCGGTCCACTTGCCGATGTTACCCCCGTCTCCGTCAAAGGCACGCACCGAGTAGAGGTAACTCTGCCCAGCTTCCAGGTCGCCGCCCGCGTCTCGGTACTCGGCGTCACCGTCGTTGTCGGTGTCCTCTACCCGGCGGGCGATGACCCGGTAGTTGCTGTCCGCGGCGTCCAACCGGCGGCGCACCCGGTAGAAGGTGTCATCCCCAGCTCCGGCCGGCGCCTGCCAGGTCACCAGCACCGAGCCATCGGACTGCAACGCCGCCTGAACATTACCGGGCCGCGGGGCTTCATCCACGTCGGTCACCGTGATGGTTGCGTCCAAGCCGACCCACAGCCCCGCGCCGTCGGCGGCGATTACCGTCACCGCGTAGGAGTCCCGGGACTCGTAGTCCAGCGCGCCTTTGGTCTGCAACCGGCCGCTGCCGGCGTCGATGGCGAAGTGGTCGGCGTCGGCGCCGCCCAACAGGTAGGTCAGCGTGTCCCCGTCGTCCGGGTCGGTGGCGGTGATGGCGTTGCCGATGTCCGTACCGGCGGCGGTGTTCTCCGCCACCTGGAAGGCCGCTGCGCTGTCCTCGGCGAAGGCCGGGGGACGGTTATCCCGCACCCCTTGAGTCCACCGGCCCAGCGGTTTCCCGTCTGCGTCGAAGGCCCGCACCGAGTAGAGGTAGCGCTGCCCGGTTTCCCGGCCGCTCCCCTCGTCCCGGTACGCCACCACCCCGTCGCTGCCGGCAGCCTCGACCCGCCGGGCGATGACGGAGTAGCTGCCGTCGGCGGCGTCCACCCGGCGCCGCACCCGGTAGAAGGTATCGTCCCCGGCCTCGGCCAGCGCGTCCCAGGTCACCAGCGTCGTGCCGTCCGCCTGGGGCGTCGCCCGGAGGTTGGCCGGCTGTCCCGGAGGCGGCGCCGACCGCCGGAACCGTTGCGTCCCCGGCTCCGCCCCGGTCGCCGCCGCCGCTGGCGCAAACCAATAGGGGGTCCCGTAGGCCACTGCGCTGTCCGGCCCCCAGCCGTCGACGTTGCGCGCCCGCACCCGCACCGCGTAGGTGATCAGGGGCGTCAGATGGGTCATGGTGTAGGTCGTAGTACCCGCCGCGGTGATCTTCGCCTTATCGCCATCGTGATAGTACGTTACCTCGTAGATGCGCAACGGCGGCTTGCCCGCCATGTCGGGAGCGGTCCAGGAGACCTCCAGGCTTCCCTTGTGGGGGACAATGGTCACGCCCGTGGGCGCGCCCGGCGGCTCCGGCACGTCGGTTACCTCAATGATTACGTCGATGGAACTTGACGTTCCGCCCGCCGTAGCCGTCACCGTGACGCGATACTCCTGCCGGCTCTCGTAGTCCAGCGGTCCCGAGACGCTCAACCTTCCGGTGGTCGGACTGTAGCCGAAGTGGAGCCGGTCCGGACCGCTGGTGGCGTAGCGGGGGTTGCTCCCCGCGATAGCGGGAACCGGCGAGCCGAAGATGTCGGAGCCGCCCGGCGTGTTCTCCGGCACCATCACCCGGTGCTCCACCCCGGTATCGCGGACGACCTTGGGCACCTGGTCGTTCAGCGACCGGCCCTGGCCCCCGAACTCGTAGGCCGTCGCGGTGCCGTCGCCGTTCCAGTCCACCTTCAGCGTCGGGTAGTGGGCGCTGGACCCTAAGTCCCACGGGTAATCGCCGATCCCGTCCCCGTCCAGGTCCACGTTCCAGTTGGCGTAGATGCCGGTAAAGTCGGTGACCCATTGCAGCTCCTCGGTGGTCTTGCCCTTGCCATAGACCCAATCCGAGTCGTCTCCGGGCCTATGCCGGGACGTGACGATATCCCAGTAGCTGTCCTGTTCCTGGCCGCCGTAGCTCTTGCCGACCAGTCCGCCGATTTTCCAGTGGACTTCCATCATATAGGCGAGGTCCCGCCGGGAGCGGTCCTTGCGCTCCCCGGGCTGGTACCCGGCCAGGCTGATCGGATGACCGCCGGTGGAGTAGCTGGCGGTGATCGGGCCGCTGCTGTCGCCCACCAGTCCGCCCACCCAGGTCGGCGTGTAGGGGAGATAGTATCTGGAACTGAAGCCGTCTACCCACCGCCCCGGGATCGAACCCGAGTCTTCCAGGCCGGCAAAGCCCAGGTTGCCGGTGGCGTAGCTGGCGATGATGCCCCCGTCGTCCGAGCTGGAGTTGTGGCCGACCAGCCCGCCGACCCAGGTCATACCCGACACGTCGCCGGTGGCGTAGCTGACCTTGACCGTCCCCAGTCTCAGGTATCCCACCAGCCCTCCAACGTTGCTGCTCTCCCAACCGTCGCCGGACACGTCGGCCTTGGAGTAGGTCTCGCTAATCAGGCTGCGGGCTTCTCCCACCAGCCCGCCCACGTAATGTTCTCCGTTCACCTCGCCGGTGGTGTAGACCCGGCGCACCGAGCCGTAGGCCCGGCCCGCCAGTCCCCCCACGTACTCCCGGCCGGTTACGTCCACGTTTTCCAGTCCCACGTTGCGGACTTCGCTCGCCTCGGCGTAGGCGCCGGCGGTGGAGAACAGCCCAACGTAGTCCTGGTTTGGCCGGTTGACGTACAGGTTGGATATGGTGTGCCGGTTCCCCTCGAAGGTCCCGTAGTACCAGAAGGGCGCCCAGCCCATGCCGCCGTTCCAGTAGTCGTCGCCGGAGTCGGCGCCGACTCTGCCGTTGGTGTCGAAGTTCAGGTCCGCCTCCAGCTCGTAGCCGGTGCAGTCGCTGGGGCAGCCCATGCCGGGGGCCGCGTCGGGGAAGGCGGAGTCATAGTCGGAGCCGCCACCGGCGCCGTCCCCGTCCGCGTCCCAGCGCATGGCGTTCAGCTTCGCCAGGCTATCGACCTCGATGAGGTTGTCGCCGTCCGTGTCATAGTCCACCGTGCCCGGCGCCACCACCGGGGGCTGCACCACCGGCGCCGAGCGGCGCTGCCGCCCGAACTCCTGCCAGGTCGATATGCCGTCGTCGTTGAAGTCTGCCTTCAGCGCCGGGTACTCGCTGGTCGTGCCGAAGTCCCACGGATCGTCGTCGGTGTTGGCGTCCCCGTCCAGGTCCAGGTTCCAGTTGGCGTAGATGCCCGCGTAGCCGTTAGTCTGCGTGGGGGACTGCAACTCGGAGGTGGCCTTGCCCTCGCCGGTGGCGGCGTTGTTGTCGTCGGCGATGCCGGAGGTGGTGACGTCCCAGTAGCTGTTGGTGACGCTGGCGCCGCCCTTGCCCCCCAGCCCACCCGTTCTGCTGCCGGTGGCGGTGACCCTGCCCCGGGCGTAGCTGGCGACGATGGCCCCCCGGTTGCCGCTAGGGTTGCGGCTAAAGCCGACCAGTCCGCCGGCGATATTACCGTTGCCGGATACTTCCCCGGTGGCGTAGCAGGCGCTAATAGAACCACTGTTGTTCAGGCCGATCAGACCGCCACCGTTGGTCACTGAGACAGTTACGTCGCCGGTGGCGTAGCACCGGCTGACCCGGCCGTCCTCGTCCATGAATCCCACCAGCCCGCCCACGTTATGGGTCCCGGTAACGCTGCCCGTGGCGTAGCTCGATTCCACGCTTCCCGTCAGTACGCTTACCAGACCGCCGAAAGAGACTAGGCGGTTGCCGGCGCTCCCGCCTGTTACGACGACCTCGGAGTGGCTGCGGCTGGCTCTGCCGGAAAGTTGGCCCACCAGCCCGCCGGCCCGATCGCCGGAAACTCGGCCGCTGACGTGGACCCCTTCTATTGAGCCCCAACTGCTCCCCACCAGCGCCCCCACATTCCTTTTACTTGCGACGTTCACGTCCGCCAGGGTCAGATTGCGGATGACGCTGTTCCTCCCCTTAGTAGCGCCGAACAGCCCCACGGCGTTGCGCCCCGGACGGTCGATGTACAGGTGGGAAATAGTATGGCCGTTGCCTTGGAAAGTGGCTGTGAAACCGGGGTATCCAATGGTAACGCTGGCTAGGGAGTTGCCCCCGATGGGTTCCCAACCAGAGCCACCGTTCCACCGGGCGGCGTCGGCGCTGGTAATCCGGTTGTCGTTGTTCTGGTCGAAGTCCAGGTCCGCCGTCAGCTCGTAGCCCGTGCAGTCGTTGTCGTCGGCATCGGTGGCGGTGATGGGACAGCCCATGCCGGTTTCGGGATTGGGGAAGGCGGTGGCGTAGCCCGCATTCGCCGACGCCCCGTTGCCGTCCAGGTCCCAGCGGACAGCGTTCAGCTTGACCAGGCTGTCCACCTCGATGAGGCCGTCGTCGTCCGTGTCGTAGTCCACCGTGCCCGGCGCCACCACCGGCGCGGAGCGGCGCTGCCGCCCGAACTCCTGCCAGGACGCCGCCCCGTCGCCATCGGTGTCATACTTCAGCGCCGGGTACTGGCTGGCCGTGCCGAAGTCCCAGGTGGCGACTGGCCAGGACGAGTAGATGTTCTGGTTGCCAACGGTGGAAGCGTCCATATCGGTGGTTGTGTCGGTGGGCGTCTTCAGGTTGCTGGTGGTCTGGCCCGTACCGCCGTTGCTGGTGGCTTGGCCGCTGGTTTGAGTGTCCCAGTAGGTCTGATGTCCGGTGATGCTCCAGTCTGAATTGGAGGAGAAGAGCAGTCCGCCCGATTCTTGGCCGGAAACAATGCCGCGGGCGTAGCTGTAATAGACATCGGCATGGGCGTTGGGCACATAGCCAAGCAGCCCACCGGCGTACCTGCTCCCCGTCACGCTGGCGGCGCTGTAGCTGTTGCGCAGCGAGGCGGTTGGAAAATGTTCCCCGATCAGCCCGCCGACCCATTCCCTTCCCGAGACTACTCCGGTGACATAGACGGCCTCAACGGCGCTGGCGGCGTACGTCACTCCGGCCAACGCCCCGATATTGTCTCGGCCCGTTATGTTCACTCCCTCCAGGCCCAGGTTGCGAATCCGGCCCCCGTTGTGAACAACACCGAACAGCCCCATGTTGTCGGCGGACCCCCGGTTGATGAACAGGTTGGCGATGGCGTGGCCGGCGCCGTCGAAGGTGGTGGCGAGGGGGGAACTCCAGGAACCAATGGGGGACCAGCCGGCGCCGCCGTTCCAGTAGGTATCGGCGGCGGTAACGGCATCGTCGTCGCCGTGGGTGTCGAAGTCCAGGTCCGCCGTCAGCTCGTAGCCCGTGCAGGTGGCTGCGCAGCCCATGTCCGCAGCGGCGTTGAGGAAGGCGCCGGTGTAGTCGGCGTGGGTGGAGTCCCCGTTGCCGTCCAGGTCGTGCCGGATGGCGTTCAGCTGGGCCAGTGTGGAAACCTCGATGAGGTTGTTGTCGTCCAGGTCATAGTCCACGGTGCCGGGCGGCACCACGGGCGGCGCGAGGGGCACGCCCTCAACGGGGAATGTCCACTGCGAGGCGCCTTCGGCGTTCTTGGCCTGCACGAACACCCGGTAGGTTTCGCCGGGGGTGAGGCCGGTTATCGTGGCGGTGGTTCCGGTCCCCACGTGGTTGACAGCCAAATTGGCCGCCCACACAGCGGGGTTGACGCCAGCGGCGCTGGTGCGCCGGTTGTACTGCACGTCGTAGTCGTCTATGGCCGGCTTGCCCGCCATGTCCGGCGCGGTCCAGGTCACCCGCAGTCCGTTGACTATCCCAACTGCCTGGACCCCCGTGGGGTTTCCCGGCGGCTCGTCCACGTTCTGCAGGCGGATGGTCACCGTTACCGTGTCGTCCCACGTATTGTCCGCCGTGCCCGCGGCGTTCTTGGTGTCCCGCACCTGGATCTTGACCGTGTAGGTCGTCTTCGTCGGGGTCGCCTCGTAGTTCGGGGCAACCTTGAAGGCCAGAACCCGCGTGCCGACGTTGAAGTTGAAGAGGGCGTGGTCGCCGTCGGCTGCGCCGGTGAGCATCTGGTAGGTCAGCGCGTCGCTCTCCGGGTCCACCGCCGCCGGAATCGTCCCCACCGCAGTCTGGCCCTCATTTGGAGTGAACGCCGCGACAACGGGGAAGGCCGGCGCGGTGTTGGCCACCACCGGCGCGGTGCGGGGCTGGCGGCCGAAGTCGCCGTCCGCGGCTGAGCTGGTCCCGTCGCGGTCGAAGTCCGCCTTCAGCGCCGGGTACTGGCTGGCCGTGCCAAAGTCCCACGGGTCGTCGGTGCCGGTGGTGTTCGTGTTGTCGTTGTCGGCGTTGTCCACGTCCACGTTCCAGTCGGCATAGATGGCGGCGCCGCTGCCGTAGGCCTGCGGCGTCTGGAGATCGGAGGTGGTCTTGCCCTCGCCGGTGGCGGCGTCGCTGTCGTCGGCGATGCTGCTGGTGGTGGTGTCCCAATAGCTGGCGATGATGGTCCCCACCTGGCTTCCCACCAGGCCGCCCACGTTGGTTCCCGCGGGGCTGGAGGTGGACGAAGCGGCGCCTCGGGAGTAGCTGTAGGCGATATCGCCGTTAGCCCGTCCGACCAGACCGCCCACGTAGTCGGCGCCGCTGGCCGCGCCGGTGGCGTAGCTGACGATGATAGAGCTGCTGTAGTCGGCCGAGCCCGCCAGGCCGCCGGCGTAGTTGCCGGTGGCGGTTGCCGCGCCGGTGGCGTAGGAGGCCCGGATTTTGCCCTTGCTTTCCCCAATCAACCCGCCGGCGTAGTCATCCCCCGCGGTCACCGTGGCCGTCGAGTAGCTGTACTCGATTACCGTCGTGTTCGCCCCGGTGCTTCCCACCAGGCCGCCGGCCTTCTGCCCGTCGCCCCCGCTGCTGCCCACGGCGGTTACCGCGCCGGTCGAGGAAACATGGCTCACCTTGCCCAGGGTAATATGGCCCACCACCGCGCCCACGTTGCCGCGCCCCGTCACCGAGACGCCGGTCAGACGCAGGTGGCGGACCTCTCCCGGCGACATCAGGCTGGCGAACAGCCCCACATAGTTCGACTTGTTGGCATCACGGAAGTTCACCATGTTCGACGTGGGGCGGTTGATAAACAGGTTGGCGATGGTGTGCCGGCCCCCGTCGAAGACGGCCATGTACGCCGTGCTCTCGCTGGCGATAGGGCTCCAGCCCAACCCGCCGTTCCAGTAGTCGTCACTGCTGTCGACCACTGCGGCGGAGCTCCCGGTGGTGTCCGTGTTGAAGTCCAGGTCCGCCGTCAGCTCGTAGCCCAGGCAGTCGTTGTCATCGGCATCGGTGGCGGTGACGGGGCAGCCCATGCCCACTGCGGGAGTGGGGAAGGCCAGCGCGTAGCCCGCGTTGGTAGAGGCGCCATTACCGTCCAGGTCCCAGCGGATGGCGTTCAGCTTGACCAGGCTATCGACCTCGATCAGGCCGTTGTCGTCGCTGTCGTAGTCCGTCGGCAGGGAGCGGCCCTGCCCTCCAAACTCGTAGGCGCTGGGCGTGCTGTCGCCGTCGGTGTCGTACAACAATGCCGGGTACTGGCTGGACGTGCCGAAGTCCCATATGGCGGCGGCCCAGGTCGCGTAGATGCCGGTGGCTCCGGTGGGCGATTGCAGCTGGGCGGTGGTCTTCTTGAGGTTATCGGGACGTAAGCCGCTATAACTCCAGGGTGAGGATGAGGTATCAGAATTCCAGTAGCTGGCGCTGACTGTAGCGGACCCGGTATTCGCGCCCACTATCCCGCCTTCGTTCCCGACTGTGCCTGAACCGGAGCCGCCGCGGCCCGTGGAATATCTGACAGGGGTAGGTAACGGTTGAAATTGGTCTTTGATGCGCCTTGGGAAGGCGCAGGGGAATCCGGCATCTTGGTTGTGTCTAAACCGGATGCTGGAGGTCTCCCATGCGCCTTCCCAGAGAATGCTATCAGATGCAAAAAACGATTGAAACGCATTTACCTCACCTCTCCCAGCCACAATTGACCGGCCTGGTACTGTGGGTCTGCGGGGCCATCCTCGCCGGCAGCGCCTGCCAGAACGCCGTGGCCTCCGCCCTCTCGCCCTGGGGCGCCTGGAACAACCTCCGCCAGTATCTCCGGGAGTGGCTTTACGACGGCAGCGACCGAGCGAGCCCCTGCCAGACCGAACTGGACGTAACTCTCTGCTTCGCTCCATTGATCCGGTGGGTGCTGGCCTGGTGGCGTTCCGGCTGCCTGGCCCTTGCGGTGGATCCAACCCTCAAAGGGGACCAGACCACTGCCATCGTCATCAGCGTTCTCTACCGCAGTTGCGCCATCCCCGTGGCCTGGCACATCCGGCACGCCGACCAGCCCGGCTCCTGGATGGACCCCACCGTGGAACTGCTGCAAGCCTTGGCCCCAGCGGTACCCGAGGAAATGACCGTGATCGTGCTCTGCGACCGGGGCATTGCCAGTCCCAAGCTGTGGAAACAGATCCTGGCTCAGGGCTGGCATCCCGGTATGCGCTATCGGAAGAACATCACTTTCTGCGCCGATGGTGGACGCCGGTTGCCCGCCCAGCACTTCGTCTCCCGCCCCGATACGGCGTGGATCGGCTGCGGCACCGCCTTCAGCACCCCCAAGGCAAAACGCCGTTGCACCCTGTTGGTGGTCTGGTACGTCGAGCAGGAGGAACCCTGGATCATCCTCACCGACCTTGCCCCCGATAAGGTGGGACCCAGTTGGTACGCCCTCCGCTTCTGGATCGAACTGGGCTTCAAGGCCATTAAGAGCCTGGGATGGAAATGGGACAAGACCCGGCGCACCGACCCGGCCCGCGTCTCCCGCCACTGGCTGGTGCTGTCGGTGGCCACGCTGCTGGCCCTGGCCTATGGCACCAGGGTGGAAGACGCCCAGGACCGCAGGATTGCACCAGGCAACCTGCGCACGCCCCCCAAGGCACTGGCTCCCAATCATCGGGACCCTCGTAGCCGTCCGGCGCGCACCGTCAGCGTAATACGCCACGGCATCGACTGGCTCAGGCGCTTGCTGCTCAAGGGTCGTCTCTGGAGCCGCGTCTGGCTGCTGCCCGAACCCTGGCCACAACCCAAGCTCAACCTGGAGATTACCCGCCATGTCCCGCCGTAAAAACCCTATACCTACCCCTGTCAGCGTGGAATATACCATTGACCTCGCACTTTGCGATCCTATGCTGTAGCTGTTGGTGATGATGGCCACAGAACCATGGTTGCGACCCGCCAAGCCGCCAATATACCGGCTGCCGCCAGCGGTTACGTTGGCGTAGGAATTGGCGATCGTTCCCTGGTTGTCGCCCACCAGCCCACCCACCCGCTCGACCCCCCGCACCGAGCCCGCGGCGTAGCTGCGCTCGATGCGGCCTCGGTTGAACCCGACGATGGCTCCGACCGCATCGATCCGGGGCTGTCCGGGAGCTCGGTCGATGTCAACCGCCAACAGCGCGAGGTTGCGAATGATCGCGGCAATGCTGGTACTGCCAAACAGGCCCACGTTGCTCCCGCTGGCTCTGATCGTCATCTTCAAGATCGTGTGCCCGCCGCCGTCGAAGGTGGCCACGAAGGGGCTGGCAGACGTGCCAATAGGGCTCCATGAGGCGTAGGTATCGCTGCTGTCCACCGCCCCGCTGCTGTCGGTGTCGAAATCCAGGTCCGTCGTCAGCTCGTAGCCGGTGCAGGTGGCGGCGCAGCCCATGCTCGCGAGCGCGTTGGGGAAGGCGATATCATAGTTGGCCTGGTCGCCGGCGGCCACTGTGCCGTTGCCATCCAGGTCATAGCGGATGGCGTTCAACTGGTCCAGGGTGGAAACCTCGATGAGGTTGTCGCCGTCCGTGTCGTAGTCCACGGCCTGCGCCCAGACGGGACCAGCCGAGAAGAGGAGCAGCGCTCCCGCTCCCAATGCCACCGCCACCAGCAGCGCGATAAGTCCGAACCGGGCCCAGCCGCCCGACGCCGCGCGCATCAGCCCGCCTTTCCGCGTTCCTGACGGCTACGAGGGTCCCGATGATTGGGAGCCAGTGCCTTGGGGGGCGTGCGCAGGTTGCCTGGTGCAATCCTGCGGTCCTGGGCGTCTTCCACCCTGGTGCCATAGGCCAGGGCCAGCAGCGTGGCCACCGACAGCACCAGCCAGTGGCGGGAGACGCGGGCCGGGTCGGTGCGCCGGGTCTTGTCCCATTTCCATCCCAGGCTCTTAATGGCCTTGAAGCCCAGTTCGATCCAGAAGCGGAGGGCGTACCAACTGGGTCCCACCTTATCGGGGGCAAGGTCGGTGAGGATGATCCAGGGTTCCTCCTGCTCGACGTACCAGACCACCAACAGGGTGCAACGGCGTTTTGCCTTGGGGGTGCTGAAGGCGGTGCCGCAGCCGATCCACGCCGTATCGGGGCGGGAGACGAAGTGCTGGGCGGGCAACCGGCGTCCACCATCGGCGCAGAAAGTGATGTTCTTCCGATAGCGCATACCGGGATGCCAGCCCTGAGCCAGGATCTGTTTCCACAGCTTGGGACTGGCGATGCCCCGGTCGCAGAGCACGATCACGGTCATTTCCTCAGGTACCGCTGGGGCCAAGGCTTGCAGCAGTTCCACGGTGGGGTCTATCCAGGAGCCGGGCTGGTCGGCGTGCCGGATGTGCCAGGCCACGGGGATGGCGCAACTGCGGTAGAGAACGCTGATGACGATGGCAGTGGTCTGGTCCCCTTTGAGGGTTGGATCCACCGCAAGGGCCAGGCAGCCGGAACGCCACCAGGCCAGCACCCACCGGATCAATGGAGCGAAGCAGAGAGTTACGTCCAGTTCGGTCTGGCAGGGGCTCGCTCGGTCGCTGCCGTCGTAAAGCCACTCCCGGAGATACTGGCGGAGGTTGTTCCAGGCGCCCCAGGGCGAGAGGGCGGAGGCCACGGCGTTCTGGCAGGCGCTGCCGGCGAGGATGGCCCCGCAGACCCACAGTACCAGGCCGGTCAATTGTGGCTGGGAGAGGTGAGGTAAATGCGTTTCAATCGTTTTTTGCATCTGATAGCATTCTCTGGGAAGGCGCATGGGAGACCTCCAGCATCCGGTTTAGACACAACCAAGATGCCGGATTCCCCTGCGCCTTCCCAAGGCGCATCAAAGACCAATTTCAACCGTTACCTACCCCTGTCAGGGGGGGGGGGCTGACAGAGCGCAGAGGCTCCCGGCAAAGCGGAAAGCCCCGGTGCGCGCGGCGGTCATGGCGTTGAACATTATGGCGTTGAACATCGTTGTATCGTCTCTATCAGCTGTGGTGATGGGGGACTGCGGTGGTGGGGGGCTGCGGTGGTAATGGCGAATATGGTAATGGCGAACTGCGCGCTACGCCCAGGCGGTGGTGGCCGGGACCAGCCGGCCATGGGCCGGGTCCACCGCCAGGCGAAGCCCTTCCAGCGTGTAGGCTCCCAGCAGGGCGCGGGCGTCGTCATTTCCGAACACCACCAAGGTGGCCTCAGTGCGACCGTTGATGGTGGCCATTGCGCGCCCGATGTCGTACTCTACGGGCCGCCCGTCGGCCAGCACAAGGCTAATCTTGTCGATGGGCGACACCCCAAGTTCCCGCAGCAGGTGGGCGGGCACCATAGTATAGCTGGCCCTGGTATCCACCATCGCCTCTATCTCCAGCGACCGTTGCCCGTCCATGCTGTTCAGCCGGACGGGCCAGTTGAAAACGCCCAAAACCCTCACCCCCTGTGCGCGGTGTTGCTCAGGCAAAATGCCAAGAACGGCATTCTACCACCTTGCGTCGGTTTCTGACGTGGACTTTGCCGGGGTTTTGCACATTTCAAGCCGCGCAGGCCAGCGAAGCTAGCAGTCGGTGGTCATCAGCCGTCGCGCAGTCGGCGTAGTTCTTGTTCCAGCTCCCGTACCCTGGCCTCGGCCTCGGCGCGGGCTTGGCGCCCAGCGCGAGCGTCCGCCTCGGCCTCGGCGCGGGCTTGGCGCTCATCTGCACGGGCTTGGCGCGCGGCGCGGGCTTCCGCCTCGGCCTCGGCACGGGCTTGGCGTTCAGCTTCGCGGGCTTGGCGCTCAGCGCGGGCTTCCGCCTCGGCCTCGGCGCGGGCTTGGCGCTCAGCGCGGGCTTCCGCCTCGGCCTCGGCGCGGGCTTGGCGCTCAGCTTCGAGGGTGACGATGGGGCGGCCGGTCGCCGGGTCCTGCCATATCAGCATCCCGCTGTTCCACTGCAGGTTCAGGTTCAGCACTGCGCAGTAGCCCTGCAGATTGCCGTCGGACAATTCCTCGATTGTGATGGGCACGTACTGACCGTCCACCAGGCAGTCCCCAGCCAAGCGGGCGCCGTGATACTCCCCCGACTGGTCGAAGCGCCAATATTCCGTAATGCCCAGGGCGGCGTACTCGTCTCGCTTTTCCCCAACGTCGATTTCTGCGGTGCTCTCCGAGGCGACTTCCATGACGAAGTCCGGCGCCTTGCCCTGCTCGGAAATGATGTAGCCATTGCTGGCCTCGTAGTCGGCTGGGTTCACGTCGAAGGCGATGAGCAGGTCGGGCCGGCGCGCTCTGGATCGGTACGCGTCCGGGTGAGCGATGATCCAGCGGTCGGCTTCCACCAGCGTGGTGTCGGGCCGGCCGAAGTGCAACGCCAGATAATGTGCGCTGCCGGGTTTATGCAGGTGGTCGTAGCTGGTCATCTCGTCGGGTTCGCGCTGAGGCGGGTCCGGCAGCCGGAAGCGCGCTGGCGATTTCGGTGTCCTGGCAGTGGTCATAGTGAGCCTCGAGGGCCTGGCGTGGATGTGCTCGCCGTACCTGCTCTATCCGGCGCCATTATATCCGTTGGCATGGCGTAGTGACAATGGCAGGACAGGCCGTGACTGTTCAGACTCGGTGGGTGGAACTGCTGTGGTAATAGCGGACTGCGCGCTACGCCCAGGCGGTGGTGGCCGGGACCAGCCGGCCACGGGCCGGGTCCACCGCCAGGCGAAGCCCTTCCAGCGTGTAGGCTCCCAGCAGGGCGCGGGCGTCGTCATTTCCGAAGACCACCAGAGTGGGGATGCTCCTGCCGTTGATGGTGGCCATGGCCTCCCCCAGGTCGTACTCCACGGGCCGCCCGTCGGCCAGCACGAGGCTAATCTTGTCGATGGGCGACACCCCAAGTTCCCGCAGCAGGTTGGCGGGCACCATAGTATAGCTGGCCCCGGTGTCCACCATGGCCTCTATTTCCAGCGACCGTTGGCCGTCCATGCTGTCCAGACGGACGGGCCAGTTGAAAACGCCCAAAACCCTCACCCCCTGTGCGCGGTGTTGCCCAGGCGCAATGCCAGGAACGGCATTCTACCACCTTGCGTCGGTTTCTGATCGGTCATCAGCCGTCGCACAGTCGGCGGAGTTCTTGTTCCAGCTCCCGCACCCTGGCCTCGGCCTCGGCGCGGGCTTGGCGCTCAGCGCGGGCGTCCGCCTCGACCTCGGCGCGGGCTTGGCGCTCAGCGCGGGCTTCCACCTCGGCCTCGGCACGGGCTTGGCGCTCAGCGCGGGCTTCCGTCTCGACCTCGGCACGGGCTTGGCGTTCATCTTCGATGGTGACAATGGGGCGGCCGGTCGCCGGGTCCTGCCATACCAGCATCCCGCTGTTCCACTGCAGATTCAGGTTCAGCGCTGCGCAGTAGCCCTGCAGATTACCGTCGGGCAATTCCTCGATTGCGATGGGCACGTACTGACCGTCCACCAAGCGGTCGCCAGCCAGGCGCGCGCCGTGATACTCCCCCGACTGGTCGAAGCGCCAGTATTCCGCAATGCCCAAGGCGGCGTACTCCTCACGCTTTTCGCCAACGTCGATTGCTGCGGTGCTCTCCGAGGCGACTTCCATGACGAAGTCCGGCGGCTTGCCCTGCTCGGAGATGATGTAGCCGTTGCTGGCCTCGTAGTCGGCTGGGTTCACGTCGAAGGCGATGAGCAGGTCAGGCCGGCGCGCTCTGGATCGGTACGCGTCCGGGTGAGCGATGATCCAGCGGTCGGCTTCCACCAGCGTGGTGTCGGGCCGGCCGAAGTGCAACGCCAGGTAGTGTGCGCTGCCGGGTTTATGCAGGTGGTCGTAGCTGGTCATCTCGTCGGGTTCGCGCTGAGGCGGATCCGGCAGTCGGAAGCGCGCTGGAGATTTCGGTGTCCTGGCGGTGGTCATAGTGAGCCTCGAGGGCCTGGCGTGGATGTGCTCGCCGTACCTGCTCTATCCGGTGCTATTATATCCGCTGGCATGGCGTAGGGACAATGGCAGGGTTGGGCCGTAACTGGTCAGACTTGAAGGGACGAACGACCATGGAGGACCCGCACATAGCCTCGCTTACGTATGATTCGCCCTCACCGGCGACACCGCCGGCCAACAGATCCCCCGAAGTCTGAACTATTACTAGTTGACGTGTCGTGCGTCGTGGTACATTTGGGCCATGACTATTGTGGTGTCGTAGTTTTTTGATTGTCAGGATACGATGCTCGGTAGGGGCGCATTTTCACGAGATTGCCCGTCTGTTTGTTCCAAGTCAGGCCGTGGAACGGGCACGTCACGCTGCCGTCGGAGCCAGGGCTGATGGTCGACAGGTCTGTTAATTGGTGTTAATGGATGTGCTGTCGATTAGTTGTTGGTCTTCGAACGTGGCCCCCATTTGGGTAGGCCAGTTTCCGCGGCTGTTTGGATGTGGCGTGAACGCACGTCAACAGTGCCGTCGCATTTCCCTCTGCATGCTCCAGTCTTGGGTTATTTTTACGTGTTACAGAGGGTTGAGGTCAGCAGTTCGACGGCGTTTTCGGGTTCGAGCTTGCCCTGTTTTATGGACAGGTCGGCCTTGAGGGTTTGGTCGTACATCTGCCTCAGGCTGGCCTTGTTTTTTTGCATGGCCTGTTCGGATGTCTTGCGTGCCACGAACTCAGACGTGAACCCCAGTGCGGGGTCCCACTGTTTTTGTGGCACTCCTCTCTCTGTGAGGTCGATTGCCAGTGCCATGAGCCGCAGTTAGCGGTGAATCATGCCCAGCAAGTTGAGGGGATCGGTTCCGTTGGCCATCAGTTGGGCAATCATCCGCAGTGCGGGCCCCGTCTGGCTGGCGACGATTGCGTCGATGGCGGCGAATATGCTGGTCTGCCTAGCGTTGTCGACTAGGAGGTTGACCTCGTCGACTTCGATGTCTTTTTTGTCGCAGTAGAGGCTGAGTTTTTCCAGCTCATGTTCCATTGCCCAAAGGTTTTGGCCCGTCAGTTCGGCGAGTAGCCTGGCGGCGTCTGCTCTGATTCGGGAGTTCTTCTCTTGGGCACAGTTGTACACCCATCTTGTGAGTGCTTCGCCGGTTGGTTTTTGCACGTTGTGGACGGTGGCGTGAGGGGACAGCTTTTTGAAAAGGGTGTTTGTGCTTGACACCTTTTCGTCCAGGAGTATCAGGACGGTGGCTGCGTGCATCCTCGGTATGACGTCGGCTAGCTGTTCCCAGCTGGGCTCTTTTCGGTTGCGCCGGCGTGTGGCTGGACGGTCGTTTGCTGGCTGGCGGCTTCTCTCTCGGGTGGCGAGTACGCCTTCTACCATGACGACGTTGGTCTTCTCCAGGAAGGGCCTGGTGTTACAGGCGTTTATGACCTGTTCTGGGTCTGACTGGGTGGCCTGCAACCATTCTTGGCTGGACAGGACCTGTTCCTGAACTCCGGCGTCGCCTCTGATTTTCCTGATTGCCCGGCTGGTGAGGAAGGGGTCTCCGTGGACGATGTGTGCGGGCATGTTGCCTCGGGTTACGTTGGGTGGGTTTTCGTTCAGATGTTTACTGGTTGAGCAAGGCGGGGCAGTTCGGGCCGCATTCTCCCGGCCGCCCGCGGTGGTATAGGGCGTGGTTGAGCACACCCTCTTGGTCGGCTTCGTAGCCGTTCTAGGCTGGGCTGTCGGGGTCGTCTGATCCCGTGTCCTCGATTGACTGCAGCGCGATGCTGTGGGCGTCCACCACCGTGATGGGGCAGTTGTTTGTGGCGCCCAGCTGGCCGCTGAGGGCGTTGTACAGGTCGTCTGAGTTCTTGGCTGCTCTGGTGGCGTCTCGGATGGCGTTTGCCGTTTGAGGTTTTGCTTTGCTCGTTTTCGGGCGCGTGCATCATAAAGTTGCTGGTGGAGTACTGCAGCCGGCGTAAGAAAACCTGGTGGGAGATTAATCTTCTGCCAGGTTGGCTGAACCGGCAACTGGCTTGGTGGCTGTTGCTTGGTCTTGGCTGCGTGGGATGTTTTACCTTGACGACATGTTGGCTGGTTCAGGTGTCAACTATCTTAGAGCCTGTTGACGATCTTTGGAATATGTTAAGTTGAGACTATTGCCGGAGGAGGGGTAAGCATGTCTCATTCCTACCCCAGCGACATCAGCCGGGAACAATTTGCCCGGATTCTTCCCATACTGGAGTCGGCCCGCCGCCGGACCAAGCCCCGCACCGTGGACTTGTACGACGTTTTCTGCGGGGTGCTGTATCTCCTGAAAAGCGGCTGCCAATGGCGAATGCTGCCCGTGGAGTTCCCCGATTGGCGCACTGGCTACCAGTATTTCCGGCAATGGAGCGAGCGGCCCGGCCCAGAGCAGGATTCCATTCTGGAGCAGGTCCTAAAAATCGGTTGGCGCGGCGCGGCGAAGCAATGGACGGAAAGAGCCGACCAGCTTCTGCATCGTGGACTCCCAGAGCGTCAAGAACACGGACACCGCCGGGCACAAGGGCTATGACGCGGGCAAGAAGGTGTCCGGAATCAAGCGTCACATCACGGTGGACACGGAGGGGCTGCCCCATGCGATCCACATAACCACGGCCAACGTCACTGACCGGGCCGGGGCCTTGACGATGTTTGACCATCGCCGGGAGGACCTGAGCCAGGTGCAGAACGTGCTGGTGGATGGGGGATACACCGGGAAACCCTTTGCCGCGGCGGTGCAAGGCATGTTGGGAGCCTCGGTGGAAGTGGTAAAACGCAACGAACTGCATACCTTCGTGGTGCTACCGAAACGCTGGGTGGTGGAGCGGTCTTTCGCCTGGCTGGAAAAGTGCCGCCGCCTCTGGAAGAACTGTGAAAGGAAGCTCAATACCAGCCTGCAAATGGTGGTGCTGGCCTTCACCGCACTAATCCTGAAGAGATTGTAAACAGGTTCTTACAATTTGGCGGGTTCGTGGTGCTCATCCCGGTTTTCTTTTATATGCTGTTCAATTTTTTCACGTCCTGTGTTGGATTGGCGTCGTAACTGAAAGTTGTGGGACCCTCCTGGATAGTCATGCTCCATGCGGCCCTTTCGAGCCGGATCCAATGATCCAGTGGGTGATTCACGGCGTAATTATTGTGATTGCATTTCTGGTGTTTCTACTGGGTGACTGGTTGAAAGACAAGCCCGCTAGAAAACAGAGGACGTACTGGGCTGCGGTATCGGTTGAAGGCGAGAATGTGGCAGCGTATTTCGGCCACAGCGCAGAGCGGGCCTCGGGGGAAAGGATGGTAGCGGAGATCAACACGGCCCACCCGGCCATTCGCCTTGAGGAGCCAAAAATCGGCCGGGGGTTCTGGAGGTATGGATCGGGGAGAGTACGTGCAGCGCGTTAGGGTCCGTGGACCGGCGAATGTCTTCAAGGGGGTTTCCGTAGGCGAGCGCGTTGACGTGGCCGGACGGGTCGAGGAGCATGAGGACGGGGGATAACTAGTCCATCACGGAGTTGACCGCGGGGTGGTGGAATCCCCGGGAGAACGTTCCGGGGGGCGTTCTCCCGCCCTAGAGCCGCACAACCGCCCTAATCCCACACCGCCTGACGACGCCCTGATGGTCTGTCGGCATGATACTTGCAACGCGGACTCACCGCACTTTTCGTCTGGCCAGCGACAGACTGGCCAAAATCCGGTGCCCTCGCTGCCCTCGGCTGTGCCGAGAACCGGCTAGCGGTTCCTTGCCGTCGTCATGGCGGCAGTGTCATAGCGCCGGCCCTCTGGCCGAAACCCTGGATGCGCCTTACCTGAAAGGCGGGCGCAAAGGCTACGGCGCGATGCCCAAGCTCGTCGGCTACTTCCTGCAGCAACGACAGGGCGCTGTCCACCGTGGCATCCATGGAGGTGGCCGCCAGGTGCATGATCTCCGCACGTATTCCACGTCGGCACGCTCACCGCGCCATTCACGCAGCGCGTTGGAGGTCGGCCGGAATTGCAGGGTAGAAAACAACTGCACCCGTAAGCGGTAGCGGGCGAAGGCTCCGGGCAGTGTTTGGGGTTAGTTATCGGTAGAAGAGTCGGTATTGTCCGGGTCTGGTACGGGAGTTGGTGTAGGGGCGGCATCGTCTTCAGTTGAGTTTTCAGCCCATCCGATATCAGACTCTCCGATATCGGATGGGCTTGGCAACGTGAACGGTGCGTTGAAGTTCGAATATTCTACGGTTTCCAATGTTTGATATGGCGGCAGGTCGCTGTCGGTTGTCAACAGCTAGGCCGCCGGATTCTGACCGTTGGTCCGGGGTGGGGGTTCGGTAAATGGCTCTCCCCGGTGTTCAGCGTCAATCCTTCGCTGGTTCCACTCCACCCAGAGTTGGTGGATCTTGTGGCGGCCTTCTTCGCGGCCTTCTTCGCGGCCTTCTTCGCGGCCTTCTTCGCGGCCTTCTTCGCGGCCTTCTTCGCGGCCTTCCTCGCGGCCTTCCTCACGGCCTTCTTCGCGGCCTCTCTCTCGCGCCCGTTGCCTGATCATCGCCCCGATTACCATGTCTGCTCCCTCCACCACTATGGCGGCTCCAGCTATCGATGCCGCCGCGGCCCGGGTGGCTTGGTCTATTGCCACCCGTGTGATCTCGTGCCATGTGCCCACATCCCCCACGGTCACCGCGGACCAGGTACCGATGGTTGTCAATGATAGGGCTCCTACACTGAATATACCAAAGAACCACGGAATAGTACGCGATGCAATGCTGGGAACGCCGATGCGAATGCCCGATTTTCTGCCTGTTGTTGCCATACCCAGCGACTATTGTGCATCTTGGCGTCCCCGGGGGCAACCGGCTACTGTCATCACCGACTGCTGCCGGCGGCGGTTTCTGACTCCAAAAGAAAGCGGCCCCGTCCGTAGTCGGGGCCGCCTGTTTGAGTCTGCCGTACTGCCTGGTTAACCGCCGTTCTGGTTCCAGAGTTCTTGCAGCACCGCGCCCGGGGACATGGGCAGCGAACCCATACGGACTCCCAGCGCATCGTGAATAGCGTTAGCGATGGCTGCCATCGGTGGCACAATCGGCACCTCGCCGACCCCGCGAACGCCAAACGGATGACCCGGATTGGCCTTTTCCACGATTACGGTCTCAATCATGGGCAAGTCCAGGCTGGTGGGCATCCGGTAGTCCAGGAAGCTCGAGTTCACCATACTGCCGTCGTCGCTCATAAAGTATTCTTCATTGAGAGCCCAGCCGATTCCCTGTACGGCCCCGCCCTGCATCTGCCCCTCAACGTAGCTGGGGTGAACGGCCTTGCCGGCATCCTGCACGGCTGTGTACCGCAGAATCTCCACCTTGCCGGTTTCGGGATCAACCTCGACGTCTACAACATGGGTTCCGAATGCGCTGCCCACTCCGGGCGGGTTGACGCTCACCTGCGCGGAGATCGGGCCGCCGGTGCGGCCCAGCTGCGAGGCCAGCTCCTTGAAGGACATCTGCAAGTCCTCGTCGGAGTTGTGCTTGAAGACACCGTCAGCCAGGTCGATCTCGTTGGGATCTTTATCCCAAATTTGCGCGGCGCGATCAATCATCTTGCTTTTGATTTCCTGGGCGCAGTCATGCGCAGCCCAGCCGGTGGCAAACGTCGTGCGGCTGCCGCCAGTCAGGAAGGTAAAGCCCACGGAATCGGTGTCCCCGACGCTGGGACGAACGTTCTCAGCGGGTATGCCCAGCACCTCTGCCGCCTGCATGCTCAGCGATGCCCGGGTGCCGCCGATGTCGGTCGATCCTTCCACCAGGCCAATGGTGCCGTCCGAATGCACGCTGATGCTGGCGCTGGAGGCGAGGCCCACGTTGAACCAGAATCCGGTGGCGACGCCGCGACCACGGTTGGGTCCGGATAACCCCGACTTATAGTGGTCGGTGTCCCGGGCGGCCTCTAGGGTTTCGATGTTGCCGATCACCGGAAACTCGGGACCGTCCACCCGGCGCGTTCCTTCCTTGCTGGCGTTCTTGAGCCGAAATTCCAGCGGGTCCATGCCGCACTTGCGCGCCAGTTCATCAACGATCTGCTCGCCGCCAAAGGCGGATATCGGGGCACCTGGAGCCCGGTAAGCGGCGACGCGGGGTTTGTTGGTAACTACGTCATAGCCCTCTGCGCGCTGATTGGGAATTTCGTAGGGTGCAAACACACACTGCGCGCCGGCCGTAACCTGAGAACCCGGATATGCGCCCGCTTCGTAACAGAGCACAGCGTCCGCTGCCACCATGGTGCCGTCGCTCTTGGCGCCCATCTTCACCTTGAACCAGGAACCGGACGTGGGGCCGGTCGACTCGAACGTCTCGGTGCGGGTCATCAGCATCTTCACGGGACTGCCGGTTTTCCTGGACAACAGCGCGGCCAGCGGTTCCAGGTACAGCGGAATCTTGCCGCCGAATCCGCCGCCGATCTCCATGGGCACGACCTTGATCTGCGAAACGGGGATTTCAAGCACGCCGGCGAGAGCGTCGCGGGTCGTGAAAGCGCCCTGCGTGCTGGTCCACACGGTCAGATAGCCATCGGTGTTCCACAGCGCCGCGGCGTTCTGCGGCTCAATGTAACCCTGGTGGACGGTTCGGGTGCTGAATTCCCGCTCCACGACATGATCGGCGTCGGCAAACCCCTGCTCAATATCACCTTGCTCCTAAACGAAGCGAGTGGCGATGTTGCTGTGCTGGTCGGTGGCCTCTCCGAATTCGGTGGTGGTCAGGTCGTCGTGGAGCAGTTCGGCATCATCCTTCATCGCTTCCAAAACGTTGGAGTTGGCTCGCAGTACCTCGTACTCCACCTTGATAAGCTCAACCGCTTCCTCAGCCACGTGTACCGAGTCGGCGGCCACGGCGGCGATGGGATGGCCGCGGTATAGCGCCTTCGATCCCGCCAGCACGTTGTCACTGTTGGCGCGGGCCGACAGCGACGGACTGTCCTTGCCGGCGATGGGCAGGTCGGCCCCGGTAACCACCGCACGCACGCCGGGCAGGGCCTCGGCTGCTGAGGTGTCGATGGACTTGATGCGCGCGTGGGCGTGGGGACTCCGGAGCACCTTGCCGTGGAGCATCCCGGTCATGGCGAAGTCGCCGCCGTATTTGGCGCGCCCGGTTACTTTGTCGGCGCCGTCGTGGCGGATCGGCCGCGTTCCGACGACGTTGTAGTTGGTATTTGAGAGCACGACATTCGCCATAAAGCACCTCGCGATGTGTCAGGTTAGCGTGGCATTGTGAGCTAGCGGTATGTGAACGGCAGCAGGCCCGCCGCGTCAGTAAGTTTCGCCATTCTTGAGGCCCGATTTTAGCACACACATTGCCGGTATCCCAACCCCGGCGGGTTTGACCGATCTGGCCGCTCCGTCTAACATTAGTATCAAGGCGATGCAATGACCGACACTGTATTGTCCTACCTGCTTGAATCCATACGCAAGTACACGGCATTTCGGGTAACTGTTCAGAGTTGGTGGGGGAATTGGTTCAAAGAGGTTCGGGGATGGCTTGCGCGATGGGTTGTGGTTATGTCATATAACGGGCATGGATTCGGAAACTGACCTGTCCACCGCTGACCGCGATGTGCTCATCGCCATCGTCATACGGCAGGAGGCCATCATAACCCGACAGCAGGCCATCATCGAGCGCCTGGAGAGGCGGATTGCTCAGCTGGAAGGGCGGGCCAAACCCAGTGGCGCCCGGGGGATGCCCGGTGTCAAACCCGAAGCCAGCCGGAAACCGGCCCAGCCCAAAGCGCCACGCCAGCCCCGGCCCCACGGCTTTGCCCGCCGTCGCATGACGCCCACCCGTCGGGTGGAGCATGTGGTGGACCACTGCCCCGACTGCGGAACGCTGTTATCCGGCGGCTGGACCCAGCGCACGCGGGAGGTCATCGAGTTGCCCCAGGTTCCGGCGGAAGTTACCGAGCACGTCTACATCGCCAGGGATTGTCCGGGGTGCCGACGCCGCTGCGTTCCCCCGGCGCAACTGGACGGCGTGGTGCTGGGCCAGCAGCGTCTGGGTATCAACCTGGTCAGTCTGATCGCCACGCTCCGAGAGGAGGGCCGACTGCCCATCGCCGTCATCCAGCGGTATCTGCGCACCGTCCATGGGCTAAGCCTCAGCCTGGGAGCAATCATGGCTGCGGTGCATCGCACTGCGCAAAAGGCCCAGGCCGCAGTGGATCAGATATTGGCCCAGATCCGCGCCAGCCCAGTGGTACATGCCGACGAGACCGGCTGGCGTGAGGACGGCAACAACGGCTACGTGTGGACTTTCAGCACACCATCGGCGCGCTACTTCCTGCGGCGGGGTCGCAACAAGGAAGTGGTGGATGAGGCTTTGGGCGACACCTTCTCCGGTGTGCTGGTCAGCGATTTCTACGCCGCCTACCACCATTACGACGGCCCCAAACAGCGCTGCTGGGTCCACCTGCTGCGGGACATCCACGACCTGAAGGCCCTCTATCCGAAGGACCGAAAGCTGGCGCAGTGGGCCGACGCCGTCCACGAGATTTACGACCGGGCCAAAGCCAGCGCCCATCCCCAGACCAAGCGGCGCCGCGCCGCCCAACTGGCCCTGGAACGGCAGCTGCTGGCCATTTGCCAACCCTTCCTTCACGACCCTTCGGCAACCCAGGCCAAGTTATGCCGACGCATCGAGCGCCATATCAAAGAGCTCTTCGTCTTCGTGGCCGAACCGGAGGCGCCACCGGACAACAACGCCGCCGAACGCAGCCTGCGCCACCTGGTCGTCAGTCGCAAGATCAGCGGCGGCACCCGGTCGCAACGAGGCAGCAGAAGCAAGATGACCCTGGCTTCCATCTTCGGCACCTGGCGCGCCCAAGGACTGAATCCCCTCGCCGCTTGCCGACAACTGCTCACTTCCCCCAAGTCTGAACAGTTACAACTGACCTGCCAAATCCATGAACGGAGAACGGGAGCAGCCGGCCCCTCTTTCGCTGTCCTCCCAATGTAGGATTGTTCAAGTAGGCAGAGCTGTGACGGTTTTCGTAATCGCTGCAGTACTCTTACCACGAACGAACCTATCAGCCTCAGTCCGATGAGTGGAGAACGGATTCCTGGAGTTCAAGCAGTGGCGCGGAGTGGCAACCCGGTATGCCAAAAAGACGGCGTCATACTTGGCGGCCTGCCAACTCCGCGCAGTGATGATCTGGAGCAAACTCTTTTGACGACACCCCCTAGTCTGCAGAACCAGTTGGAGAACCCCAATCAAACGCCGGGCAGTGTCCACCGGACAACGAACATTCCCCCCACGTATGCCAGAGAAAAATGAGCAACCGAACCACCGGAACCGAAGAGCCCGGACGACGTCCCAAAAAGGACAACGTCCGGGCTCCATCAGTTCACGAGGAATCGTGGCAGAGCGGCTTATTGCAGGCGCCTGCTAAGCGCCCAGACCTGGAACTTGCCAGGTCTCGCGGGTTCAAATCCCGCCGGTTCCTCCAAACTTTTCAGGGAGCGTGGCAGAGCCTGGCTGATTGCACCAGTCTTGAAAACTGGAAGGGGTAATTCCCTCGGGGGTTCGAATCCCTCCGCTTCCGCCAACGCCGAGATAGCTCAGCGGCAAGAGCAGTCGCCTTGTAAGCGACAGGTCGCGGGTTCAAGTCCCGCCGCCGGCTCCAGAAACCAACCAAGCCCAAGCAACCACGATACCGGAAGGAATCCCTCCGGGATCACTTCATTTTAGGGGAAATACCCATGACCAAAGAACAGATCTTTCAAGCCGCCCTGCGCGACGCCGAGGACGAGGATCTCGAGACGCTGGAGGCCGGCGCCACCAGCTACGACGCGTTGACGTTGGCACCCCACGTCCACAACTGGAAACCGACGCACGGCCACAGCCGGCTGGTGGGCGACGTATGGCAGCACCCACACGAATGCGACTGCGGCGCCACCGCATGGAAGCAAAACTGGTGCGGGAAGCTACATTTCGTTGACATCCGAACACCAGCCGCAGCCGAGATGGTACAGGATGACCTGTGGAACACCCCACTGCCAAACAGTTCCCTGCGGTGGTTCGGATTCGACTTCGACCGCATCCGGCTGCCGTACCAGCGCCTCTCAGACGACGAACAGAACCCAAAATGGGTGGGCGCTGCCCCCGGCTTCTTCTGCCGCTACAAAATCGTGGACGGTGAAGCCACCGTCGAAGTAAACGAATACCAGCCGTTGAACGACGATGACAACGACACCAAGGAGGTCCTGCCCAGCCGGTACTATCTCACGGTGAAAGCGCACGGACTGAGCCAAGGCGAGAAAACCGTCCACACCTACTGGCACGAGGTAAAACAGCAGTACATCCGAATGGAACGCATGCTGGACCAAACCCACGACGACCGACACCACATCTGCCGAGACGAAAACGACCGTCCAACTCAAAACGCCTGCCAGCCGTGCGAACTGGGATAAGCAACTGCTTCCCCGACCAAAAGAATTAAAGACATGCAGAAACAAAGCGTGATATCAAGACGGCTATATTCCCATGGTGAACACAATGACCTACGCCCGAAACACGACCGGCACCGCCATGCGGACCAGAAACGACATTGAGGAAACGCTCGAACGCTACGGCGCCGACGGCTTCCAGTACGCCACTAAAGGCAACCGGTCGGCCATCACGTTCGAAATGGAAAACCGACGCATCCAGTTTCTGATGCACATACCGGATCCCGACGTCTTCTGCTACACGAACCACAACCCACGCCGAGAACGCTCCAAGAAAGCCCAGCAGGAAGCACATGACCAAGCATGCCGCCAGCGGTAGCGTGACCTGCCGCTCGTCATCAAGGCAAAGCTCGAGGCAGTGTCGGCTGGCATCTCCACCGTCGAGAACAAGTTCCTGTCCAACATCGTGCTACCCGACAACTCGACGACCGGCGAGTGGTATTGATAACTTATGACGTGAGTACACAGTCCCCCGCGGGACGGTCCCGGCTGAGAAGGGTCGCCAAAACGTGCCAAGACTATGGGCAGCGCATCCAGAAGTCCGTGTTCGAATGCACCGTCAACGATGTTACCTTTCACCACATGAAGAGCCGGCTGCTAGATATCATCGACGAAGAGCACGACAGCATTCGATTCTATAAGCTGCCCGAGGGCCGTGATAAACGCGTCGAAGAATACGGGCAGGGCAACGTCGCTGACTTAACCGGTCCTCTCTTGGCGTAACGCGAACCTATTGCGACCGGACTCCCCAGTTGAGGGTGCGCGTCCATACTTGACCCGTGCTTGAATTCCCCAGTTAAGTTGAACAAAATGTGCTCACACTTTGCCATGAGTTAGGAGTTGCACCCGGCCCGTGGGCCGGGTGAGGATTGAAACCTCGCCGACCGGCTCCGCAACTGGACTGATGATGCAGACCTTATCCTGCTGATTGGCCAATCATTGTCGCGTCTGGAGATTGGGCTTACCAAAGTGGACAAGGCTACCTGCACTGACTGCAGGAGTGAGCATCATGCTGGCCCATACGTCGATTGCGAGAGGTGCGGCTACTACGCCACAGATATGGATGGCTGCAAATGCGGCGCAATCCTATCAGGCTGGGACGATGGTTGGCGGACCAAGTGGGATGCCCAACCGATTTGGGAGCAGGTTGTTATGGAGATTTAGGTAGGATGGGCTGGGGCTGACCCCCCAGCCCGGCAACAGGAAAATCACACACAAACGGAGGTACAAAATGACAACCCCCATCGCCACCACAGACGAAAGAGCAGTCATTGCCAAACAGGCATGGCTGCAAGCGCGCCGCGAGTGCCAAGCGGCGGAAAAGCACCTGAAGGGTACTAGGCGAGCGTATTTCGAGCTAATCGGCCACGACCCTCAATTTGCTGGCGCGATTGACTGCCAAGGGCGTGGGCACGATGATTACTGCAATTGTAGTGCCCACTGCGTCCTCCGCGCCGCCCGGTGGACAACCGGGCCAGACGCTGGTCTACCCGTCCCCTAACCCACCAAGCCGCCGGTGCGGGTTCCCGCACCGGCGCAGGAACAACCAACAGGATGTGATGGAAAATGTCGATAGAGAAGGCCAGAGAATTAGAGCAAGAGATGCTGGAGGGAGAAAAGGATAGGGCGGTAAAACGATGCCAAGATGCCATGGAGCGTTACCGGGACGTGTCCGCCGCATCGACTCACGCGCTGGAGCGGATTCGATTTTCTCCTTGAACTGCGTTGCACTCGGCCCACGGGCCGAGTGAGGATTAAAACTAGCCAAGCACCGAAACCACCGCATCACGGAAAACATCACCATGCTGGACGCCGCAAGAGAAGAGTAAATATGGCACGGAAAAACAAAGCCGCCACAGCTCAGATACCGCTAGTCGGATTCCCGACGCCACCGACGGAAACCGTCGACCAACCCAAGCAGAAGACGGAACGCGACCAACCCCAACAGACCGTCGATGCCCCAAGAGAGCATGGTCAGCAGACAGTGAAGACCAGCCAACGGCCGAAACAGCCGGCTACCAAGTCTAAGGCCAACGAGTTCCACCACCACGTGATACAAGACGATGAGATCGTCAGGTGCTACGACACGTTGAGCGAAGCCCTACACGAACAGAAGGAAATCAAAAAACAGGGCGTTGACGCCCTGCTAATAGAGTCCTACGCCGGAACCGGCCCCTGCCGACGGAAGGCATCAATGCAGTAGAGAATTGTTCCACGACACCACCGTAACGCATTCATCGTGACGGCGCTGACCTGCGAACACTGCACAAACATCCAACTGCCAGAGCTAAACCTCGACCGCCACCGAGTTAGCCAAGTGGTATTCCGTTGTCTGAGCTGCGGACACGAAGCAAAGCCGACATCAATGCGGCGAACAATATCCGGCACTAGGGATTAGAAATCCTAGCCAGGGCAAGAGACCTTAGCCTAGGTGTACCGCCGGAGACCCCTGCGGTCAACAAGCGCAACAAACCCCGCCCACCAGCGGACCCGCGCTGTACACGTTCTACCTAAAACAGTAGCGAAATTTCCTATCAGGAAGAGATCCTATGAAAACCACCACCTGGACACGCCCTCACTACCGTAACGGCTGTTGGGTCGAGGCACATCGCCGTTCCAACGGAGTACAGGTCAAACGCCACTGGCGCCAAGGCAGCAACGTCATCGGGCACTACATGAACACCAGTACGCCCCACCTGCAAAGCCGCCACGACGTCGACTCCACACCGCAGCCCCAGAAACGACACAAAAGCCCAACCTGCGTAATCGAGCCCACCGACAACCTCGTCGCGCTCGCCATCGCACTAGAGCACCACAACATCGCACGCGTAAGGCAAAAGCAAAACAAGAAGGTCCAATCTCCAATAGCCTTCCTCAACGCGGTCACGTACCAAGACGAAGCCGGTACCCAACACCGAATCAACGGCATACCGGTCTTCACCTCTTTCATCAACCTGCCACCAGAGGTCAACAACATCACGATGGACGCCACCGTGTCATTCCCAGACGGCCAAAACTCCCACTACCGCCTCGACACGCCGGTGTTCTTCAACGCCGATGGCTCCATCTCACAAGTCTCAGACACAGACATTGACCCCGACCTGGCAAACCGGATCCTCGACCGCATCACGGGTCAAACCTCGGAGCTAACAGTAGCGCGTCGCCGTAACCACATCCGTCAGCGCCTCGGCCTATACAATCCCGAACGCGCTGTCTCCCAGGCCATCCACGAGATGCTCCGCCTCAACCCGCTGCCTCAGCTAGACCTCCAGCGGGAGCTATCAATCATAGTCCCCAACACCAACTACTCCGTCGTGCTACGGCCCACCGCTGTAACCAGCGAATGAGTGGGGGCCAATAGCCGAATCATCGCAACAGGGCATCTACTAAGGCCTGTTGACAAACTAATAGAGAACAGTGAAACCCATAAAAGAGCATGATAGCTAACCCAGAGCCCAAGCGTAACCAGCGCAAACGTTCCTCCTGTCCTGACGGCTGAATACCCGCCGGCTATTCCGTCCCCATACATCTCACCGTCCGTTCCGCGGCGAAACCAGCCCGGATCACCGGAGAACAGCAATGCCGAGACCCAGTTCCCGGCAACGCTGACTATGTGCTGCAAGCACCAATCATAACGCCTTAGTGTTAGCTACGGAACACGCCCACGGGATTACTCGCCGCCACTAGGCCACAACACCATTCCCGGGTTCCGTACTCAATTCGTCAACACGCTCTATCCTGCCATGACGCCAGCATATCTTGAAAATCACCCACCAAGGAGCAAATGACCAGCATGCCACCAACCAACGAAGCACCAATTGAACCCAACATCTGGAAAGCCAAATTGCTCGCCGCACCGCAGGGCCACGGCGCCCTCATCATGGCCAATGCCATTGCGTGCGGTAAGCCCGCCATCATGACAGAGCGCGCCATCATCACACTGCGAAGTACCAAAATCACCACACTCGACCAAGAGACGGTCGAAATCAAAGCAGGACCGGAAAACCAGCCAGGGAGAATCCCACGGGCAATTTCTGGCAGGGTGCAGCACATCATGATGGAAATCCAACTAGAGTGGGAAAACGGCGAAAAACAGGAAGCCGAGGTCGAGACCGAACTGTTTGCCGACCAAGACGGCGAACACACCATCCTCGTCTGGTGCAGCGTAGAGCCACCGGACCCCAACCACATGAGGGAGTTTGCGAGGGAAATCCTGGGCCACCAACTCGACCAGCAACAACAAGATGCCCTGGCCTACGCCGCCCTGCATACCAAGCACGATGTTTACGAGTTCAAGTTCCACCACCGGATACGTCGGGAACAGTTAACCGAACTGGAATCGTTCCCCGACCACGCCTACACCAACATAGTCGTCGAATTCACGGGCACCGAAGACCAAGCCATGCACGCCGCACGACGCCTGTATGGCGACGAGGAAGCTACCGAAGCCGTCCGGATGGCACTCACCTACAACCAGCTACCGCCCGAAACGATGTACGACGAAGGCCTGCCTGCACTAGCGGAACTCCACTCAGAGCAAACTAGCGAAGCATGGGAACCCTTGCCCGCCCAAGAAATTCCAATGCAAACCTTCGCGAAACTTCTCGAAATCGCCAACGACAGCTACTGGGAAAACCACGAGAAATACTTCCAAATCACGCCCGCCACGCTACGCCAGCTCGGCATCAACATCGAAGCAGCACTACGGCGGCACTGATGTGCCGCTGGTAGTTATGGTAGATTAAATTTCAACAGGTTGAGTAGGATAGTTCAAGAAGGAGAAAAAGGAGATTGTTCTTTACGAAATCCGACATCTGCCCATGAACTATGCTATCAGCCTCAGCGAACCGTGGTACGTGTGCCACGGAGCAACTACGTCGCCGTCAGGCTAACAATGCACTCCGGGATGTTCATCCAGTCCCAGACTCGTCTCCGCCTCCCCAAGGGGGGCGGAAACCACCAGCAATTACTGGCAGGCAACTGTAAGGCACAAGGACCAGCCGAGGGAAACCAGAGCACCCCAAGCCCACTCCCGGAGAACCGGGAGCACACCTGACGCAGACTACGAATGTAGCAATCACACTCCCTACTTGAACTATCCTACGGATCAGGAGAAACCACCGCAGTATAGCGTAAGGTAGCAACGCCTCAGCAAATCTTGACAGATCGCGTGAAACGGAGCGTAAGAAAGAAATGACAAATACCGACCGGATCATCACGGCCACCATCAAGCTTACCGCAGAGCAGGCCGCCGAGATTGGCGCCATGGCCCGAGCCTGGCATACGGACGAAACGGCCGTCATCAAACACCTAGTGCGTCTCCATCTGGACCAGGCCCCACAACAGGGACCAGGACATACAAGAGCCGATATACTGCTCATCATTGGAAACTCCAGCATGACCGACATCCTGGACACATCTACTCTTTGGGACGCGTCGGTCTTTGACCGACACCACCAGTGGATGACGAACCATAAGGACGAGCAACTGCTCAGCAAATTCTCTATCAGCTGCCGTCCAATCACCGATCGCCCCTACATGGAGGCCATGTTCTCACAAGACACGGATACACCCAACGGCTGGAGAGCAGTGCTAGAGCCAATGACCGAGGAGATCGGCGAACTGGGGGACCACCCCGAAGAGTATTACCCGCATCACAGCCTATACGCTGCCGCACAGGCGCTCTACGAAGCGTACGCGGAGCGACACGGCGCGCCGCACAAGATCACAGAAGCACTCTCATGAGCGCAGAACCAGCGCCAGATGGCCAGCCCAGCGGTCCGAGCTGCTCGGTAGTCGCGTCCAACGCCACCAACGCTCACCAACAGCGAGGTTTGCCTCATGGCACAGATCCGACGAGTCGTCGGGCTACTGATGAAACTACTGGACCGCTTCATCATCACTGCTGACGACAAATACGTCAGCCCACAAGGAAAGCAGGATAGTTCAAGAAGCAGGAAAAGGAGATTGTTAATGACGAGATCCGACACCTACACCTGAGCTGTTCTATCAGCCTCAGCGTCTCCGTAGCACACGTGCCACGGTTACGCTACATCGCCGTCAGGTACGTAACGCACTCCGGGATGTTCATCCAGTCCCGGACTCCAGACACGTCGGGATGAGAACTGCAAGGCCCCAGGACGAGCAATGCGAAAGCAACGCGCCCAAAGCCCAGCCCGGTTCACCGGACTAATGCCTGACCCACACATTGGCGAGGATGCCACACACCCGCAAGGAGCTAGCCGTAAGGTTATGCACTACACCCTGTGCCATCGAGCGCCACGGCGCCACCGAGTGGCGACGCAGCCAACGAGGCCTGATCCACATCAGTTACGCCGAGAATCACATCAACCTGTCCCCGCTGCGCATGAATCACCAGCAGCTTTCTTACTTCGCACTTGCGGAGCCCAACAGCTGAACGCCGAACACATCCCACCCAGTGAGTAATCATGTACCGCGCAGAACATAGTTACGACACGCACCATGAGCCCAACCTCGCCCCCGAAACAACGGAAACCGCCCTTGTTTACACCACCGCAATGCTCACCCAAGCCGAGCGTGCCCTGACGGACACACGAAAGTACCAAAACGTCAACAACCCAGACGCCGCATTTGCCGACATCGCCAACGCATCAGCGTGCCACGAAATAGCCACCCAGTGGCTGGCCTCTGCCGCAGAGACCAGCCAAACCGATACCGCCTCCCAGACGGTTTTACACGAGATGCACAGCAGACTTGCCGGCCAAGCGCAGAAAATGCACACCGTAATCGAGTTCGCCATGGCTGAGATCATGGAGAGTCTCAGCCAGTTCGGACACGCCTCAGACGCCAGCAGCTGGTATTCCAACCGTAGGCAACCGGTACACGCCCTGGCAGCGTTCCGGTACATACAGACGCTCCTCAACGCCGACCACACCAACGACTCCACCTGGAGTCAGGCATACCACACCGCTTGCATCGAAACCATGGAGCAGCTCGCGCAACAACCCATATTCGAGCCCATGGACGAAGCCGAAGCACGCCGCATACAGACCCGGTACGACGCCTTCACAAACGCCAAACGCGAAGCGCAGCAGGAATATGAAGACGCCACCCGCCAGCTGGCTCAACTCTGCGAGCAAGCTCTCCAAGCCTATAACGACGCAATTCCACTCGTCGTCAGCCCGCAGATGCAGGGGTTTCCCATACTCACCCAGAAGCTCACCGAGATGCCGCTTTCAACCCTGGGATTACTCCCTGGTCTCTACTACAACTACGCCATCATCGATATGTTGGCCCAACATCTGGAGCAGCTCTCCGACCTCCCAGTGGAGACCCCACCACGCAACGACTCGACTCCGCATGACGAGGGCTTCATCGCCTACGTCGCGTTTATACACCAAGGCGTCAAGTACATCCAGGCAGTTGCAGACCCATACCCAAAGGGTTTCCCCGCCGACCTGGTGGTGGAACACATGGAAGCATCACTGGACCACCTCGAGACGCGCTATAACTCCCCAGGTGCCAACAATACCGCGCTGGCGTGGTGCGGTTTCGATGAAACCATCAGCGCCAGGCTCGACTCCGCCATCATGGGACTTCACGACATAACCGCCGCCGACCTCATACAGCTCATCAACGTCGCGAACCGGCTGCGCCTGCCGCACGGCGCTCGTATCGCCATGCTTGAAGCCGCCACCAGCTGGGACTCCGCTGTGGCTGCACTCATCTTGAGAGATACTCCACACGCCAACCCAAGGTTGGCGAACCGCAGGCAGGCCAGCCAGATAGTCCACGCCGCCCGTCAGGCTGGCCTGGACAACTACAAGCTCGCAGAGCTCGCCGAAGTCCTTGGCCACTCACCCCAACGCGTGGGCGTCAAAACGCCGAAGTTGCCTCCACATACGGTTGCCACACTACGCGAGACAGCCCAACAGGCTGGCCTGCCGCCGGCAGCCATCGACGCCATGCTTGAAGCATTGGAACCCTCGGACCAACCTCTACAAATCACAAAATTGGTGTAAAACCCTTGCAGACCAACTTCCGCAACCCATGCAACGAGTGCCCCTTCCTGAAGACCAGCCCAGCCGGTTACCTCGGCCCCTGGCACCCCGAGGACCTACTGGTATCACTCGCCAACTACCCGTTTGCCTGCCATCAGACCATCCACAACTCCACAGACGACCCGCCCATCCTGGAAGACCCCGAGGACCAGCTCTCAGACCCACGCCTCGAAGCCTGCGCTGGCGCCGCCATCTTCCTCAACAACAAACTCGAAATCAGCCGCAACCTTTTCACGTCCGCCTTCCAGGACCAGATGGAAACCATCCCACAGGTCGTGCAGGACTCCGTGTTCCGCACCAGGGCGGAATTCATCAAGCACCACGGCCCTCGGTTCAGCACCCCGGTTCCCTGAAGCATCATGGCCATCCTGAACTCCGAGGAAAAGGACACCATAGTGTCCGAGCGGTGGGCATCACGCATCATGGCTAACCAAATCATCAAGATGACGGCCGGCACGCCACCACTCCAGGTGCGGCACGTCGACGAGACCACACATCCCCTTGACGACGAAGTACGCAAGATTGCCAAACGCCACGAATACTCCTACGTTATCATCAAGATAACGCCCGAAGACCCACTCATCGGTTACTGCAACGCAGCAGACCTCGAAAACTGGCGCAACTCGCCCTAGACTCAATCACAGTCATCCGGCGAATACCGCACGTCACCCCTTGCTGCATAGGCCCGAATTTGCTGCTTCATGCGCCTAAAACGTAAATCACGCACGTATTTGCGCACTTTTTGACACAACGGCGTTACCACTGATAAATTTTCCTCAGCTCAGGGAAGGCTCCGGCCGACCCCGGCGACGCCTCTTAGACCGACGCGCACGTGATGCAGGATTGCGAGAGCTTGTACCACGGAAGGGCTGAGAAATGGCACGCCTCAGAGCCCAGCCCTGCGGGTTTCGCCCCGCGGGGCTGACTATTTTTAACCACACCACCCTCACGCATAGCCATTTGCACAACCGCTGCCTGCCGACCTGAGGCATGGTGCGTACATGGACAACCATGTATCGGAAGACAGCTTCGAGGCGATGGTGCCAGTCGCCATACGTCTGTTCACCAACACCCAGTTCCAGAAACTGGTTGCAATGGGGCAAAACCGTTGTAAAAATGGTTGACTTTAGTTACACACCATCGCCAGACATCCCAGCAGACGCGGACTACACCGCGCCGCCGCGCCGTCCCAACCGTTCAAGACGACTCCGCCCGAGACTCTCACCCAAGAACACCGATCGGATCCCCGCTTAAGCCACCGCGCGTGTCTTACCACTCACGTCAGCCCCAGCTGGATTGGGGCGGCGTCTCCGCTTCCCCAGCCGGTGCTGCGCTGCAAGCGCCGGTCTCAGTTGCCCCGCTATCGCTCCCCAGTACGTCCACGTGCTTCACTCGCTTCCTTGCAGGTACGGCGAAGGCGACATACACGCCATTGCCGACGGGACATACCCGTCGACGCAGGATGCGCTCGGAGCAAGCGACGGGCCAGCACCAGGGCCGCAGCCTGGTGCACCGTCAGCCCGTACCGCTCCATAAACTTCACCCGGCCCACGACGGAACTGTACGCCGGGTTGACCTCTTTGATTTCAACTCCTTCCCGGTAACCCCCCTGACAGGGGTATGTAACGGCTGAAATTGGTATTGGGAGCGCCTTAGGAAGGCGCAGAGGAATCCGGCATTCTGGTTATGTCAAGACCAGACCCCGGAGGTTTTCCATGCGCCTTCCCAGAGAATGCTATCAGATGCAGCAAGTCATTGAAACGCATTTACCTCACCTCTCTCAGCCACAGTTGACCGGCCTGGCCATGTGGGTGTGCGGGGCCATCCTTGCTGGCAGCGCCTGCCAGAACGCCGTAGCCTCCGCCCTCTCGCCCCGGGGCAACTGGAACAGCCTGCGGCAGTATCTCAGAGAGTGGTTGTACGACGGCGGCGACCGGGCGCGTCCCTGCAAGACCGAACTGGACGTAAGTCTCTGCTTCGCGCCGTTGCTCCGGTGGGTCCTTGCGTGGTGGAGTTCCGGCCGGTTGGCGCTGGCGGTTGACCCCACGTTGAAAGGGGACGACACCACCGCCATCGTCATCAGCGTGGTCTACCGGGGTTGCGCGATTCCCGTGGCCTGGCGCATCCACCGCGCCACCCAGCCCGGCTCTTGGATGGACCCCATAGTGGAACTGCTCCAGCAACTGGCTCCAGCAGTCCCCGAGGAAATGACCGTCATCGTCCTCTGCGACCGGGGCATATCCAGTCCCAAGCTGTGGCAGCAGATACGCGCTCAGGGCTGGCATCCCTATATGCGGTATCGAAAGAACATTACCTTCTGCGCCGACGGCGGCAAACGATTGCCCGCCCGCGCCTTCGTCTCCGTTCCAGACACTGCCTGGATCGGCCGCGGCACCGCCTTCGGTCCCCCAACCGCCCAGCGCCGTTGCACCCTGCTGGCCGTCTGGTACGCCGAGCAGGAAGAACCCTGGATCATCCTCACCGACCTCGCGCCAGAGGACGCCGGGGTTAGTTGGTACGCCCTGCGCTTCTGGATCGAACTGGGCTTCAAGGCCGTCAAGAGTCTGGGCTGGAAATGGGACAAGACCCGCCGCACCGACCCGGCCCGCGTCTCCCGCCACTGGCTGGTGCTGTCGGTGGCCACGCTGCTGGCCCTGGCCTATGGCACCAGGGTGGAAGACGCCCAGGACCGCAGGATTGCCCCAGGCAACTTGCGGACACCGCCCAAAGCGCTGGCTCCCAATCATCGGGACCCTCGGAGCCGTCCGGCGCGCACCGTCAGCGTCATCCGCCACGGCATCGACTGGCTGCGACGGCTGCTGCTCCGGGGCCGTCTCTGGACCCGCGTCTGGCTGCTGCCCGAACCCTGGCCGAAACCTAAGCTCGACCTGGAGGTCACCCATCATGCGCCCTCGTAACAGCCGTTACATACCCCCTGTCAGCGGTAACCCCGGGACAGGAAGTATGCCTTGATCTTCCCGTAGCTGAAACCGGACAGCATCCGGCGGTACCGCCGGGACTCCCATTCCAGCACCGCCTTCTTCTGCCGAAAGTCCAACTTTTCGATGACGACGGGCTTGCCGACTGCTCGGGCGTACCCCACCACGCCCGCCACCGCGTCTCCAATCAACGCCTCCGCCTGATGGTGGCTCTTGCCGTAGGTCACCAGCGACACCCGCCACGCTTTCACGTAGTTCCCACTCGCATGGGACCCCCACACCGCCGACACCTTGCCGTCCAGCGTAATCCGCACCGCGTTGAACAGCCGCGCCGGTATCCCGTGCTCCTCGATATACTCGCGCTGCTTCGACACCGCCGACCGGCCCGCCGCTACGTCGGCGAACAACTTACGCTGCACCTTGCCGTACAACTCGGCGTAGGCCGACCGCGCGGCATCGCCAACAGTCCGGTCAATGCCCTCATAAACCGCGATGCGGGTCTGGCACGTCCTCGTCTGCGGGATATAACCATCAGACGACTGCCCAGACTGACGGCGGGGTTTCCTGTTACGAGCCATAACACAATGGTAACAGAACAACGGTTCGCCTCACCACGAACCAACGTCACCCAAAAAACCAAGAACGTACCATACGCTACTATTGCACACCATTGCCTACCAAATCGGCAACTGCTTCCAACCCCCACCAGACGGCATCCAGACACCTGTCCAAAACATCTAGGGCAGATCGTGTATTACTCAACCACCCAGCAGGCGTCGGAAGCCAAGTTCATACAACACCGTTGTGCGCAGGACCGCTGCAACCAAGCCATCGGATGGTACTTCACCGGCAACAGATCGTGGCGGATGGGCTTCGCCCACGGCCCCGGCCTGTGCACCGACCGGCAAATTCTCGCCAGAATGGACCGCGACCGTTACGACGGCCACACCTACGGCACCGCCATGATACTGGTCGCTCTAGCGATAGGAACCGCCATCACGGGCACCTTATTGATGACTCAGACCGGCCATCCCCCAATCTGGACCATCGTCACCGCATCAACCACGCTCGCTGCTGCCGCCGCATACCGCACTCTCCGCAACCACCGACGACCACAGAAACTGGAAAACACGTCGTTGTAGATATTGAGCCGCAAAACACCACCCAGAGCACACCCAAACCACCAGAGATTAGAACATCATGACCCAGCCCGACAACGAACCTTTGCAACACAATGCCCTCGGCCAAGAAATCGTATACAACCAGTGCTGGTCAGCCCAGACGCCGGGAACATACGCCGACCTCAACAAGCCATTGCTCGCATGGCACCTGGCTGACATCCTAGAACGAGAACGCGTCAATGGCCGCGATATCACACAACTGCTCCAATACCTGAGCACACTGACGTCTCAGCAACAGCACGAGCTCGACGAAGCCCTTGACACCATTGCGGAATCATACGATGACCGACTGGCGGAACCCCTCGCCGACCTTTCGGACGAAGTGGCTCAACTGCTCCGCCAACAAGCGGGAATGACAGAACCGAGCAACTTCGGCACCACGGTCATCAACTCAGATACGTTCGAGCCACCAAGCACAGGCAAAAACTCCTGAGCTGGAGTCAACTCCAAACCAACAGAATTCCGACGCTCACCGTCTCCAAAAGTAATGTTATCAACACGCGCTCCGGCGAATATGACTCCGCCGGCCGCGCTTCGATGTCCCACCAACCCGTGTGACCAAACGCTGGCAGCACCACCTCACCCAGCAGCGACTGGATATCAAAACATACACCACAGGAGCAATCACCATTGGCCAAGCAACTATTTGACCACAGCAAGCCACACATCAACGTCGGCACCATCGGACACGTTGACCACGGCAAAACCACGCTCACGGCCGCCATTACCCACGTCCTGGCACAAGAAGGCAACGCCAACTTCAGAGACTTCGGCAGCATCGACAACGCACCCGAGGAGAAGGCCCGCGGCATCACGATCGCCATCGCGCACGTTGAGTACGAAACCGCCAACCGCCACTACGCCCACGTCGACTGCCCAGGTCACACCGACTACATCAAGAACATGATCACCGGCGCCGCACAGATGGACGGAGCCGTATTGGTGGTTGCTGCCCCCGACGGGCCCCATGCCCCAGACTAGGGAGCACATCCTGCTTGCCCGACAGGTTGAGGTGCCTTCCATCGTCGTCGCCCTCAACGATTTCGGGCCTTCGTACCAACTCGGACACGCCTACCTCACCCCACCGCAGAACCTCACCCAGCCTCAGCAATGGCTCAACAGCGAGTTACAGTACCAGATTCCAGGCACCATCGCCGCCATCTTCAACCAACACTACCGTGACGAAACCCCGCGAATTATCGACATCTTAACAAACGGTCGACGCCGGCCAACTTCCCAACACCGTCGCACCTCAGCGCGGGACTGATGTAATGCATCAGTCCCGCGCTGTCCAACCAGGCGCACCCCAGCCGGGGCACCCCGATTAACCAGCACCAAGACACGCATACCACAACACCAGAGGTCCCACCTTGACTATCAATATCCTCAGCAACAACATGGCCTGCCTATTCTGCGGAACCGACACCGCACCAAACACAATGGGCGGCGGTTACACCTGCCAAAACCAACACTGCAAGGCGTGGTACTTCAACAACGGCATCGCTTGCTTGGAGATGATGCCCGAACACCAGCCTAAAGGTCAGGAGATCATGCTCGTCCAAGAACTCAACCACGGCTGCCTTTGGTCCTGGTGCAAACAACACCAGGAGTACGAACGCGAGGACATCAACGACACCGCCTGCGCATTGCAGACTGCCCGTATGACGTTACAGCTATCCGGCTAACCAGAGCCTGAGGCCCCAGCACGACTACACTCCAATAACAGAGCACCATCCTCATGACGACCAACAAGGAACACCTCGCATCAGAACTCGAGCAGATGACTCCCGCGCGACTACGCACGCTTGCCAGCCATTGCTTCGACCAACCCAGCGGAAACGACTATCAGACCTATCTGCTCATCCCACCCCATTGGTTCGTCGAGGTGTTGCAACAACACACACACGGCCCGGATACCAACGTCGTTTTCGTAGACCACATCTCAACTACCCACCCAGACCTTACCTACGCAGCAGTGGCTCAGGTATTCGTCGATGCCGCCGACCTGCATCGCGACTCGGTCAATTCCATAATGGCAGGCCAATATCTGGCTGACCCGCCCAAGAACCAGTGCGATTACCAGACATTAATCGCCGACGGCCAGCGCACGATGTTGCGCGAGGCACAAATCTACCCCAGAGGAAACCCGTGAGGCCGAACCCCACAACGACCTGCCACCCGCCGGCTGGCAGCGATGGTGGCGCGACATCGAAAAGCAGGACATCCTGGCCCGCGACACGCTGGCGGCCAAACACCAGCGACTCGTCCGCTACGCCGTGAGCCAGCACCTGTTCCTCTCCGAAAAACTGGTCATCACACTGGGCGGCCACATCAAGCCCGCCGACCGGGGCACCAGCCTGACGGAGGCGATGCTGAACGCCCTGCAGCGCGAGCTGCGCGAGGAGATCAACGTCACGGCGACTCCGACCGGACCCGAGTTCGCAGTCTTCGACCCAAGATCACGGCACCTGGCCGTCGCCCACCGAGTCACGATCCACAGTCCCATCTTCCCCAACGCCGACGAGTTCAGCGGCGGCCACCCACGCCTCATGAGCCAAGACGCTCTGGCGGAAATCGCCTACCAACTCGACCCCTGGTCAGCCAGCATCATCACGAACCGCAGCAAGAACAATCACGACCACCATTGCCGAACCTCAACGGAGGAAAACCAGTTGGCCATCTATCAGGACTACTCCGGAGTCGTAAAACCCGACCTGGCCACCTTGGCCAAATACCGAACTGAGCGACAGGCACCCCTACTCGACGGAGTCGACTGCCCCGCCGTCGAGTACACGTTCGCAGTATCAGACGACGACGGCAGAACCTGGCACAACCCCAGCCCAGCCACGAAGCAGTACCTCAAAGAGATAGTGCGCAACATCAACCGGTGCTGTCTCAACCTCGACAACCGGTGTCCGCTACGCAATTAGCCAGCCACGGGGATACCGGCCCATGTCCGACCATGCGTCCCATCCGCCTTCGAAAAATCGTGCCCACCCAAGGAGTTCCATGAGCGCAGATCCCACCGTCAACATGATGTCGGCCACCTTCCCGTACGCCACCAGGCGCCTGCTGGACACCATCGACAAAACGGTGGCCCGAGCAACGTCGAGCACCCCGATCATTCACGAGAGCGACAGCTACGTCATGACAAGCCTAGTGGAGCCCATGCTCGATGCACTGGGGTTCGCCCCGCACCGCCAGCAGATGGAATTCAAGCCATTCGAACACGTCATCCTGACCGTGAACGGCCACGACACGGCCATGCTCATCCTCAAGACGCTGGGCGACCCCAAGGGACAGGACGAGTGGGTCGACTACGCCAGACGCGAAAGCCAGTTCCCCGGCCGCATCATCGTCACCAACGGCATCGAATGGAGCATCTACCACCCCAACGCCGAGATCCCCGACCTCCACTTCGACCTGACGCAACCCGCTGCCTTCTGGGACCTGCTCGTCATGGGCCAGGCCAACGGCCACGGATTCTCGGAAATCATCAAAAACTGACCGCACACCGGTACATGCCGGCCAACCACCGGAGATGCCGTGCGGAACCCGCACCTGGTAAGCCAGCTACCAAAATTCCACCAGCGCAACCTCGAACAGGTCAGGCTAGCACCGGACAACGTTCACCGCTGCATCTTGATCCAGGTCGCCATGACCATCGGCTTGGCCGTGGTCGTCAGCACCATCCTGCAACACGCCTGGGCAAGCTACGCCGCCGCTGCGGCGACCATGGTCCTGTATTTAGTCACCTACCGCATGAGGACGACGCCCAGCACCATCACGGTGCTGACCATAGGAGCCCTCATCGCAATCGCAATCCTGACTACCACGGCCAATGGTTGACTTTAGTTACAAACCATCGCCAGCCATCCCAGCAGACGCGGACTACACCGCGCCGCCGCGCCGTCCCAACTGTTCAAGACGACTCCACCCGGGACTCTCACCCAAGAACACCGATCGGATCCACGCTCAAGCCATCGCGCGTGACTTAGAGGGCGTGTGACAAATAGATTCAGGAGGGCTGGATCCGTTTGAGCATCAGGTGGACCATGGCGATATGCACCCAGGCTTCGCTGCTTTCGGTGCGCTCCTCATAGTCTTTGCTGAGCCGGCGACATCGACTGAGCCACGCCAGGGTGCGCTCCACCACCCACCGGCGCGGCAACACCTCGAAGCTGTGGCGATGCGGTTGCCGCCGTACCACGGTCAGCAGCCAACCGCCAGTGGCCCAAGCCCAGGCCACCAGTCGGCCAGCGTAGCCAGCATCAGCCCAGATGACTCGGAGCCGGGGGAATCGGTTCAGCAACTTCACCAACACCAGCCTGGCGCCGTCCCGATCCTGGATATTGGCGGCATGAACCACCACGGCCAGCAGTAATCCCATGGTGTCCACTACAATGTGCCGCTTGCGTCCGGCGACCTTTTTACCTGCGTCATAGCCGCGCCGCCCCCTTTTTCAGTGGTCTGCACCGACTGGCTGTCTATGATGGCCGCGCTGGGCGTGGCCTCTCGGCCCGCCGCTTCCCGCACCCGGGCCCGCAAGGCCGACTCCACTCGTTCCCAGGTCCCGTCATCCCGCCATTTGCGGAAGTACCACCAGACCGTGCCCCAGGGTGGCAGGTCATGGGGCATCAGCCGCCAGGGTACGCCGCCGCGCAGCACGTAGAGAATCCCGTTGACCACCTCCCGCAGGTCCGTGGTCCTGGGATGGCCTCTGGTGGTGTCGGGTGGCAGCAGGGGAGCCAATTCCTCCCACTGGGCGTTGGTCAAATCGCTGGGATAAGGTTTTCTGCTCATGCCCCCAGCGTAACCGCCATCCCCTTATCACTCCAAGAACCGCCAGCGCACGTTTAGACCATTGTCACACACCCTCTTAGAAAATTCATCAACGGTGCATGGTCGCCTGAGAATGCTGCCTTTCCAGACGCATTCGGCAACACACAAAGCATGGTCAAAGCCCTGCTTGCCCCAATCTGCTATCCGAGTCGGGCAGTCAAGGCCCAACGAGTAAAATGATACCGACATCAAACGACGCCCAAGCTTGGCGTCGTGAAGACCAAGAATAGACAGGAGCAGCACAAATGCAGAAGCACGATCATCGAGCGCTGCAAGTAGCCCAACTAGTGCAACAGCATGAGCAGTCTGATCTAACCATCTTGTTTGGCTCCCGATCCCGTGGCGACCACGATGAACTGAAATCAGACATCGACATCATGCTGGTCCGAGAAACAGAACCAGACGTTGAACGCAAACGATTGGCAACCCAAGTCGCCAATAAAATCGCCGCAGAAACATACGGACGAAAGTTGCAGGTAGAACTGGTCTGGCGCACACGCGACCAGTTCCGTTTCAACAGGCGCTACATCAACAGCGTAGAAACCAACGCCGTACGCGAAGGTGTCATCATGCCGCGCAATCCAGAAAACTATAGTCCCAGTGACTACGAAGATGAAGAAACCGAGTACCAATACGACTGGTCCAACTACCAGGAAAGAATTCGCCACGCAGAAATACATCTGGACGAGTTCGTCTTCTTGGCAGAGGCAGGCCGCAACGACCTCGTCATCGGCCAACAGGCCCAGAACGCGCTGGAACACGGCATGAAAGCTCTGATAGACGCCGCCGGGGGAGGATATTCCAACACCCACAGCATCAGCGACCTGCTGGGTACCGTCCGGCACTTTGACCACGAAATGCGCGATTTCAGCCTCTCCATTCCGCCCGACGTCTACACGGAGTACGAGGGTCAAGCTGAGTACCGGGCAAGACGTCAACCAGAACTAACGCAATACCCGGACTACCTGGAAAGTACCACGGAGGACGTGTCTCAAATCATCAACCGCGCCAAGGAATTACGCGACCGGGCGACTGACCGATGACGCTGGCAGAGAAATCCGCGTCAAACAGCAACATATAAGTAACCAACAACGCGACCGTTATGCCGCAACGGCCAAAATCCCGAGACGAGATTCGTACCGATTGTGACCACTTTCACCCGCCGTTTGGCCGAATACTGAGTAGCGAAATTTCCTCAGGTGTTAGGAGACGGTAGTCTTAAATTCAGATAAGTGGTAGGTTGGTCGGCGATCCGTTGTACGTTGATTTGTCAACAGACCCTATAGAAATAGCCAACGACATCTACTGGAAAAACTTTGAAAAGTACCTGCTATTAACGCCAGACTCGGCGCGACAGCGCAGCTTCAACATCAAAGCAGCACTGCGGAGGCGCTGATGCGACGCTAGTAATTTCGGAGGATCAGGTTTTAGCAGGTTCAGGGTGTGGGGATTGAGGGCGGGGACGAGGCATACGGGAGTTATCGGGCCAGAGAAATGGGGGAGCCTCGAGTAGTGAACGCGGGGCTCAAGGGCCCGGGAGCTTGCACACAGGCAACGGGGCTACGCCCAGCAACCAATACTGGCGAGAATTATGAAACTTACCACGAAAAATCGTGAAACTCTGAATACTGGCAACGTGACACTGCGTAACAATAAACGAAAAGACAAATTCATTGGACCATAGTGCCCCCAAGGGCCAAAGAAACGTACCGAGACTTTGCAACGGCCCTTGTTGCTGTTCACTAACACGCATACTTAGTTTCACAATTTTCTGAACTACTGCTCTAGCAACCCGTAATCTGAAATAGATGGCCCATGGGCCAAAGGAAAATTAGGAAATGTCATCAAGCACAACCCCACCAAACCGCCCCCGACAATACTGCACCTCATGCGGCTCAGTACACCGTCAAAACGGAAACTGCGCCCAAAACGACGACCAAGCACCCCAGTCACTGGTCACCGTGCCAGACCAAGCCCCTTACCCATATACGGTCTACAACCTGGCGAAAACAGCCAACGAGCTGCGCGACACCGCGATTATCAAAAAGATGAACGGCCGCCACAAAGAGGCCAACCATTGCCGCCAACTGGCGGCACGACGACTGCGGGAAGCCAGCCGGTTAGCACCAGACCAAGCCGACTTCTACGAACGACGAGCCCAAGCCATCAAATCAGAGGTAAAATCTTGACCAACGCAAACGCCATGAGCAACGGCGAAACGCGACGCCAACTGGCGTTCAGGGCACTGGCTTGTGCCAGAGCACTTTCCAACGCTGGGAAACCCAACGCGGCGGGTCTGTACAGCAAAGCCCAAGAACTGGCCGAGCAGGCCATCGAGACCAGCAGTAACCACATCGAAGCTCAATTCGCGAGTCAGCTGCGACACATCGTCGTAAACGACCGCCAGCGGCACGTGCTCGCCAACTCAACTTACTGAACCGTTGTAAAAATGGTTGACTTTAGTAAGAAAACCAACGTCAGCCTTTTCTGAAGACGCGGGCCATGCCACGCCACCGTCCCAACAGTTCAAGACGGCTCCGACCGGGAACCTCACCCGAGAACATCAAAATGATCACCGCTCAGGCCACCACGCGAACCTTCCAAAATCCGCTCAACATGAACGACTATGCCCTCGGAAACGTCACACACATGGAAGTAGAACGCTACGACGGCCTTGACGCCCTGCACGAGTACCAAGAATGCGACGTCCTCTGGTCATGGCCACAGCCGCATCCGAGCACAGCCGAGCTCCTGAGGAACATCACCGACCGAAAACTCGTCTACATCGGCGACCTGCAAGACATGAGCAAAGCCGACCCGGCATCCTACGAAGTGCTACAGTCAGATTTCCGACTGGAGCAGGAGCATCCCAACCATCACTTCGAAGGTATCCAAGAAGTTACAGCCGTATTTTCACGCCGATAACACGAGGCCCGGGCAGCATCAGAAATAGCCCAGCAGTACAACACTCAAAGCGCAAAAGGCGGCCCACGACGGGCCGCCTTTCTTTGAACTATCACACGATCAAGGAGACTTATAAATTGAGCAACCAACGAATCGGAAATAACCGCCAATCGGTCATGAAAGGCAGCAAATGCCCCTACCCAGGTTGCGGCCGGGAACGGGAGACCGTGGACGATGAAATTCGCCGACACTGCGAGGGCCACGAGATCCAGGTCAGGGCCGTCGGGATGGCCGGATGAGACAGGGGGACGACACCAATGCCCAGTGATGCTCATCGAACCGAGAAATGCCACTGCGGCACCAGGCACCGCCCGCCAACATCACTTGACCACAACAGAACCAAGCCGGCGAAACTTCGTGGCAGACAACCAGCCCATTTTCAGCTGTTCGATAATAAGCAACTCCATGAACAAGGAGGAGAACCATGGTCACCATCAACGGCACCGATGTCCACGAGGACTTGAGGAAGCTGATTCGCACCAACGAAATGTCAACGTGCCTCATCGGCGTCCTCATTGATGTAACGTCGAAGGCTGCCCTCGAGGCTCTAAACGAGTGCAAAGACGAACCGCCTGCCCAACTGGCATTCGACATTCTGCGCAACACCTCCTACCAAGCCGCCAAGGACACACTCGAAAAGGCCACAAAAGGGCAGAGCGTGTTCAAGAACTACCTCAGCGCCTTCGTGAACGACTTCGACCAGTGGCTCGACCAAAACGCACACAAAGCGTCCGAGCACACGCTCAACCAGTTGAGGAGCAAGTACACAGCACAATACGGGTTCCCCGTCATCACGCCGGAAGCCATCGAATGGATGGTCCAAAGGTTGGGACACGCTGAGGTGCTCGAAGTCGGCGCCGGCAACGCCTACTTGGCACGACGGCTGACGGAAGCCGGCGTGAACGTCATCCCGACTGACGCCCACCCCCTGGACGGCAACCCCTACGCTCTAGGCAGCACGTACCACATGAGCGTCATCCAAGTAGACGCGCTGAACGCCATCACGGAGCTCAACGACCTTAACCTGCTCTGGTCATGGCCGACTCCAGAAACGAAATCGGGGGAAGCCCTCAAACACTTCAAGGGCCAGTACTTCGTCTACATCGGCGAGCAGCACAACGGCTGCACAGGTGGTGACATGTTCCAAGACGTACTCGAATCATCGTTCGAGTACATCGACGGAATCGATATACCATCGTTCCCGGGAGTCAGAGACTCGGTAGCCCTATACGAGAGAATCGCGTAACTCAACAGCATTCCTGCACGCGAACCTAGTTCCACAAAAAACCAACCCATGCGGACTACACTCAGCGGATAAGAGACAATGGCCAAAGACTACTATTTCGAAACAGAAACCGACATGACGGAACCAGAACTGGGGCTGGCACCAGAAAACGACGGAATCAAGGCCGTAAACGCACGACGCACGACCTTGACCACTGCAATTGCCTCAACCAATACCGCTGGAAACCACCAGATCCGGACGTACCGCCGTTCCAAATCTGCCGTTTTTCTCAAAACCAAAGAAAAGCACGGCGGGTTGTCGAACATGGCCGGAGGCTTCCCCTTAGTCGTAAACGGTGTTGACATACGTACTTCTGAGGCATTGTACCAAGCGTGTCGATTTCCTCATAAGCCAGATGTGCAACGTCTCATCATCGCACAGAAAAGCCCAATGTCAGCAAAAATGAACGGCAGGCCACACCTCAATCAATCTCGCCCTGATTGGAATGCGGTTCGGGTGAAGATTATGCGCTGGTGCTTGGAAGTAAAACTCGCCCAGAATTTGGACTCGTTCAGCGAGCTATTGCTGGAAACCGGCAAGTTGCCAATAGTTGAACACTCCCGACGCGATGACTTCTGGGGCGCCAAGCCAGTGGACTATCAAACCCTAGTTGGAATCAATGTCTTGGGCAGGTTGCTCATGCAACTTCGCGAACGGGTAAAACTGGAAACGTCGGAAACTCTGTTGAGGGTTGAACCTCTTAGCATCCCTGATTTCTCGCTTTATCGGTCTCCAATCGGAACAATTTGAGAAAATCGAGAAAATCGACAACCACTCGTGCAATGGCTGAACGTCAGGCAGAAAGCTGACCTGAACCGCACAATCCTCACGCAGGGCTGGCACGGACTTCGCACCAAGCTGGAGTACAAGTCCTAGTGATACGGGCACAAGTTCATAGCCGTGTCCGCCCACCACACGAGGCAACAGTGTTCATCATGCGGGTATGTCGATGACGGCAACCGAGTCAGCCAAGCAATATTCCAGTGTCTGGACCACAGTCATGCGGTGAATGCCGACATCAATGCCGCGAACAATATCCAGCACCAGGACCTGAAAATCCTGGCTAGGGCAGGAGACATTAGCCTAGGTGTACCGCCGGAGACCAGTGTGGTCAACAAGCGCAATAAAACCCCGCCGCCAGGCGGAACCGGCGCTGTACGCACGAACTGGCTCTGCACAAGCAGTAGAGAAATTCCCCAAAAAGGACATAAGGTGACAATTTTGGTCAAGCAATCTACACACGGCTCCGAGAACCGACGAGGCGACATCCTGCAGGCCAACGACCTCGACGCAGTCGTGAACCCCGTCAACTGCGCCGGCATCATGGGCAAGGGACTTGCCCAACAGTTCGCCAAGCGTTACCCAGGGATAGTCAGCCCATACCGCAAAGCCTGCCAAAGCGGCACGCTGACGGTCAGCAACCCGCAGATAATGCCGACCAAATCAGAACGAAAGCCTCACTACGTCGTCAACCTAGCGACTAAGGTCCACTGGAAAAAACCGTCAAGGCTAGAGTGGATTGACCAAGGCTTGGACAGCATGTACCAGCAACTCGAAGCCCTTGACATCACGAGTGTCGGGATACCGGCACTAGGCACCGGACTGGGCGGACTGCCCTGGCACCAAGTGAAGGAAACAATCGACCGACACGCAGCCGCCCACCCTGAAATACGCACCGTCGTCTTCATGCCACGCTGAATGTAGCAAAATTATGGCAAAGCACACGAAATTAGGCATCACGCGGCCAGCCTGCTTCGAGAAAATGGCGAAACCGGCCCGATGAGTGAATTGAGAGACGGCAAGTAAACATTAAACTGAAGAAGAGGAAAAATGGAACAGAAAACGCCCTTCAACGGCCAGCAACTCTTGGACTCGTTCAGAGAATTCAACAACTCGGCAATAGACATGCTATCCTTATCGGAAGATGAACAACAAGAAGACTTAAGAAAGGCGATTGCCGTAGTCTCGGAAACCACCGCACACGCCGCCCAAGAGGCGGAAGACGCCCTTAAGGCACTGGAATACGGCAACCCGTTGACAGCCAAACGCTACCTCAACAGCATGGCCTACGTCATGAGCATGGTGTCACTTGCCACCCACGAAGTCTAAGGAAAACTCACGCCGAACCATCACCACCGACGACCGAGCAGGGACACGTACTATCCTAGCTGCTCTGGAGATCAAGTGTCGCGCCGGTGCCATAAGTGCAATGCTTACCCGGTGCCAACCGCACCCGCCATTCCCGAATACGCCACCAGGCACCCCGGTTCAACAACCACCGGCGTCAACCGGGCCCCTACCCCCTTGGTAGACAGCCTGCGAGTGGACACCATGCGTATCATCTAGATGATACGCCTATTCCCGCACACAACGCGGCAGCAATTACGGATTCCGTATTCTCAATCACTACTTGAACTATCCTACTCCTACAGGACGGTGCGCATCCGGTGGTAGAGTCCGTCCCATTGGTAGGAGCGCAGCTCGGACAGCGCCAGTCGCGGGGAGTCGGTCTCCCAGAGTGTGAGCCAGGACAGGCCAGGTATGCCCGTGGTCGACAGAGCCGCCGGTTGGGTGTAAAAATGATCCTTGTGATTCACAATGTTCTGACTGGAGTTAGGTCGGGCGCTAGTAGCGCGGAGTGTGGAGACGATGAAGTTTGAGCTAACGGAAACGTTGAAGGGTTTGACCGACGAAGAACTGTTGATCAAGCTTTCCGGTACTGCTCGAAGTATCGGCCGCGACACCATTACCATGGAGGAGTTCAACAAATACGGCTCTGGCCACGCAATCACGTTTACCAGAAGATTCGGGTCATGGCCGTGCGCTCTAGAGCGCGCGGGTCTGCAACCGAGCAGGTCAAAGATCGGGATTTCCGAAGCAGAGTTATTTGATAACCTGCGGGAGGTATGGATTTCGTACGGACGGCGGCCCAAGTACAGTGAAGTCAAGGCACCCAGGTCCCGATTCTCCGCAGGCACTTATGAAAACCGGTTCGGATCGTGGCTCGATGCCTTGCGCGCCTTTGTGGAATGGGCGAAGCTAGAATCTGATTCAGAAGCACCTCATGGTGAGACGAGTCAGGCCAACATGGGTACGAAATCGACAAGTGGAGCCTCGTCCCCCAAGCGAACGCAGCGTCAGCCCTCCGAACGTCATCGATTTCGAATTCTAATGCGTGACGGCTTCAGGTGTACTTCCTGCGGAGCTTCACCAATCTCTACTCCCGGAACTGAGTTGCATGTGGATCACATCGTTCCCTGGTCAAGAGGCGGTGAGACCGAGGACGAGAATCTGACGACGAAGTGCAAGCGCTGCAACTTGGGGAAAGGAAACCTAGAGGAGACTCTGACCGGTCAGTAACGCAGTGCGCTAAACGCCCTTCGCGAGGTGGACGGGTGGCGACCGGCAGCTGGTGTGGGAGCTGGGCAAGGACCGGGTATCCGAGGACGACATCACCTCCCTGCCGGTGCATCAGGCCAGGCCACTACCGCAACCTGGGCGTGACCATCGGCAACTGGACGCCACCGCACCATTACCACGTCCCACAGCTCATGAATCAGCTCATCGAATGGATGCAGTCTGAGCCCGACCCCCTGCTGCGAGCCATCTGGGGGCACCGTCAATTTGAGACGATTCACCCATTTGCCGACGGCAACGGCCGCACCGGACGGCTGCTGATTTGCCAAACCCTGCAGGCACCCATAGCAATCAGCCGCCACATCTGGTGGCAACGCCAGCAGTACTACCGTCTCCTGAACGACGGCAGTTGGAACCAGTGGTCAGAGTGGCTGTTAGAACGCATCAGGCTGGCCGCCTACCGCACCAGCCAGAACCTCTGCGGAGGCCCTCTGACCAGCCAAAACTTCACCACATTGGACTACCCGCGGCACTGAACGCTCATCCCCAACTGCACAGAAGTTTGCAATTATCATCATGAAGCCTCAACACCAGCACCTGTCAACGTGGCGCCGAATGATCGTAAAGGCGATGAGCGATGACGACTCGTTCGACAACATCGTCCACACCTCCATACCGGCAAACCGCGCGCCACCGGGTAAGGAATGGCTTAACGAAGAGGTCGACATAAAGTACGGCAGCGATGATCCAATGCCGTTCTTCATCTGGACCACCGAGTAAGTGTACTTCACCGTAAACTACGACGGACAAAGGTTCGTCGTCCGAGTCCCGCGCAACCCCGGCAACATTGAGCCTCGGGAATACGGCGCCAGCTACTGAACCAAATTAGCCCATCTCGCGGCGAGGAGAACGCCCCATGACACGGACGGCCATGGTCTCAGTGACCAGGAGCCTGACCGACAGGGCAAAGGGCGAGCAGTTCCGGCAGAAGGCGGTCGGATTCGCCATCGGAGTCGGTTGCGCCGTGGGAGCCAGCGCGGTCGCGGAAGTCTTCACCGACTCGCGACTGCTTATGCTCCTGGTCGCAATCCCGGTTGTTTCGATCGGGATGTGGGCCACGGCCCGGCAGTTCAGCCGGGGGCAGCACCGGCCATGCCCGACGAGCAGAGCGGCAACGTAAAGTAACCGAGGACGCCATCCGGATATCGGATGCCAGAACGCACGGAGCATGATAATGACAACCACTAGGACCACCAATGACAGCGACCGCTTCACGATTCTCTACCAAGCAAACGTGGCTGACACCCAATACGGCCAAGACGAATTCAAGACGGCGATGGACGACATGGACCTCGATAACATCATCGAAGCGCGCCGGAACAAGGGCATGGGAGTCCTGACGCATAAGGTCGACGAGGACACATCGTTCCAAGCCTACGCATACCTTTCTGCTGCCGGGTTCATCCAGATATGGATGGAAGTGGTCAGCACGACGAACGAGCCAGCCATCCTCGCAATGGCGAGGTTCTCGTGGCCGCCGTACAGCGATGATCTTGTCCTACACGAGCAGTACGCCGCAAAGATGCAGGACGTGTTGAGCGGCTGACCGAACACCGAGAACACCACTCAACGAAAAGGGAACTCAAACGATGGCGCGAGATTACCGCAAAGAACGAGACAGTCTAGAGCATGTTTACATTTCATCGGGTTCGGCGACATCATCGAGATGCCCCAGGGCTATCCGGACGTCTTCGGCGACGATCAGGACGCAGTCATCCGCCCGAACCACGCGTCCCGGTGGCTCAGCACCAGCGAATACGTGCGCGCCCATCACTTGGCACAGCAACCGATGGACGATCTCAGAAGAGCGGAGTTCCGCGTACGCTACATCCGGGCACTCGCCGAGATACCCCGACGAATCTGCATACAGCTCGACTGGAATCTCTGATTGCCGGCGAAAGACCGGCCCGTCCGTAAACTGCGGATGGCCGGCCCAAGCAGCACGAAACCGAGCAGCACACAAGGGGGAGACGATGGAAACGGCAATCATGGCAGTCGTGACAACGATACTCGTGGGACTGGCCTTAGGCAGACTGACCCAAGCATTGATCCGGGGGAAGTCAGACCCGGACAAAGGCAACCAGCCGGGTATCCGAAACCACACTCATGCCGGCGACGAGGCGGCGTGAATCCGGAGGGAACAGATGAGATCAACAATCGTGGAGGCACACCACGAAGGACTGTGGCTCAAGGCAACGGTCGCCACGTTCGATGAGGCGGAAACGAGCCGGCCCTGCATGGTGCCGGGCTACGAGACCCCCAGCCTGATGCGAACCATAGGCACGGTCGAGAAGGATGACGTATGGATCCTCGACTGGTCCACACGCGAGGGCGCAGCGTTCAGCCTCGACCGAAACCCCTTCTTCCAGTTACAGAAGATTCAGGCGAATCTGTGACCGGTCATGACACCATTCGTCGAATGGTTGCGCGAACAGCGAGAGACGTTACAGAAGTTTCCCGAGGATCTGCCCGGGTTCGTTGACCTGTCGCCCCGACGAAAGACGCCGGACCCGCACTGACAAACCGCCGACCAAGACCAGAAGCGTGCGCTGCCAGCTAGCCGCTAGTCGCAGGGAAGCATCACAAAAATGCTCATCCAGTACGCGAGCCTGCTATTCGCCGTCATCGCCGGGGCCAGCACGATCACAGCCACCATGGCATACATAACGAAGAGACACCAACCGTGGCAGAACTTGCACCCCTCAGTACGAAGCTCCTACGACGTCGCCGCCGGAGCGCCAGTCATCGCTGCAATCGCCGTCGCGTCCATCAACGCCCGTACTATGGAGCGACACCGTCCAGTCAGTCAAGCAGCTCAGACAAATGACCGAGCAGATGCTGCAGGAGCCGTCCGCAATGGGAACGACGCACGAGGGCGTAGTCATAAGGACCGCGAGATCGTTTACCAACCGGCAGTTCGCCGAGAGCGTCTGCAAAGTCGTGCGGGCCGGCCACGTGCCGCCCGACGAGGAACACTGGTCCCACAACTGGACGCCGGCGCGTCTGCTCCGGGCCGGTGGGACAGTGGGATAGCAACACACACTGAAGATTAGGCATTCCAACGGTATGAAAGTCTGGCAATCTGCAGATTTACCAACCGCCTAAAGCAAAAGGAAGACACTTGCCGTGCCCGCACGCTGCTGATAGCCTGCGGGCACACGACTGTCAGAGGAGAACGATGACCACTCCAGACCCGGCCACCGAGTTCATGCACGCGCTGGACCAGCATCCGGAGATCGAAGAGGAGCTGCGCAGACGCCTCCTTTCCAAAGAAGTGATCGACCTGCCAGGTATAGTTGCCCAGCTCGCCAACACGGTCTCGGAGATGGCCAATACGTTCGACCGCAGACTCACCGCCGTAGAGAACCGGCTCGACAGCATCGACGGCAGACTCGACAACCTCGACGGGCACATGGCCCAGCTGATCGGTCAGGTCAACAACGTGGACGGTCGGGTCGCCAACCTGACGGGCACCGACTACGAACGAAAGGCCGCACGCCGCATTCAGAGCCTGCTGTCCCGTTATATGCGTCTGACACACATACAGGGACTGCATTCACCAGCCCACGAGACAGCAGACTACCTGGTCAGCACGCTGAACGGAGCGATGGACACAGGAAGGGTCTCGGCCGAAGAAGCAGACGATTTGGAACAGGCCGACATCATAGTAATGACCGACGACCCCGACGGAAGCAAAAGGTACATAGTCGCGGAAGCGTCGGTAACCATCAACGACTCAGATGTGGACCGCGCTGACCGGCGAGCCCACACGCTGGCGACAGCGACCGGCACACCGACGACCGCTGCAGTCATCGGAAGCGCGATATCGGACACCAACCGGCGCCGCGCCGGGGAGTCCAACGTCATCATCCTGACGCTGCAGCCGTAGGGCAGCAGAGCGACCAGCAACTGCTCGACCGGCTCAAGCAGCAGGTTGACTTCGACGCTCCCGTGTTTCACGACCTCAACAGCTTCTTCAAAGCGAACGAGACGATTCAGAAACGCACCAAAGTGTAGGGTCGGCAAACGATCACACGGCCAAAAGAGCAGCCGGCGAACGGAAGCCTGGTGCATGCCGCCATCACGGTGCAGTACCCGCACTTGAACAGCTGCGGCTGAGAACGGACTCCCACAATGCCAAACATCTGGGCCGAGTAGTCGCCGGCATCGTCACGTTGGCCACCTAGATAATCCTCGCGGCAACCACGTACTGCAAGCCGTGGCGAAGGTTCACGATGAGGCAATCAAACAGGCGATTTCGCTACTCACCCAACCGGAGCAGTAAAATAACAGTATAACAACAACGGAAGTGAGACCGACCACGCTACAGTACTCGGCCACCACCTCGCGGGCCGGCTACCGCCAGCTCGAAGCCGCCATGCTGCATATGGGACATCTGTGCAATGCCCTAATCCGACACCGAAACGCCGCACACGGCTCACACCGCCATGCCTTCAACCTCAACCTCCAGAACTCCCACCTCACCGACCTACACCGCCACGACCCAGCGTTCAACCGCTACGCTCGCAAATTGCTGGTGGGCGCCACACGCCAAGTCAACAAGTCGTACCGCACGTGCTTCAAGCACGCCGACGTGGGCCGTCCCAAGACCGCCAGCTCTTACCAGAACCGCACTGTCGAGATCTCCGAACCAGCCGTTCAGCACCTCAGGTTCAGACCGGATGGCTGGGCCACCATCAAAATCAAGGGCCTGCCCACTATCCGGTTCAGAACCGACCAGCGACTACCCAAAGACGCACAACCCAAAGCCATCAGGCTCACGCTGAAACCGCGTCGTCTAGTCGTGTCGCTCGTCTATCAGCGAGCGCCCAAAGACATCGGACCGCCGAGCCGACAACCAGTCGGCATTGACCCCGGCGTAAAGTACAACATCACCACGTTCAGTAATGACGGCACTGTGCTACAGACACCCGGCTTCGACAGTCGCCCACACCGCAAAGTAAAGCGACTACTACTACGCAAGATGCAACGGCAACGCGACGCCGCCTTACGGGACCGGCGAGCGCGCTTCTTCAGCCAACAGACCCGAGCCGGTAAAACAAAACGCCGTTTCCGCCGGACAGAACAACCCTCAGCCGGCTAACTCAAAACCTTGGCGCAGCTCCGACAAGTTGAGCAAAAGCGCCAAGACAGCATGAGAGGCTACCAGCACCGGGTTTCAACCCAATTGGTCAAAGACCACAGCATCATCTGCATTGAAGACACCGGCATCAGGAACCTGACCCGCTCGGCCAAAGGCACTGCCGAACAGCCGGGCAAAAACGTCAGGCAGAAAGCTGGCCTGAACCGGGAAATCCTCACGCAGGGCTGGTCCGGGCTACGGAACAAACCGGAGTACAAGTCCCAGTGGTACGGGCGCCAGTTCATCCCCGTACCCGCCCGCACAAGTGGGCGGTAGGCACTACCTTCGAATGGGAATTCGATTTCCCAGTCCACCCAAATCCGGCCTATGACCACGAGACAGAACCCAAACGCAAGAAAAAGAAACCTGCCAAACCAGCCGCAGCACGCACTCCGGCACGTAAAGTCTCAAAGCCCGCCACCACTGCCGAAAAGCCGAAAGCATCCCAGAAGTCGAAGCGAGTCCGCCTCACCTCCCAGGAACGGCGGGAACGTGGTCGGGCACGCGCTGCTGAAACGCGCAGCAAACTCAAAGACGCGGGCCTATGCAGAGACTGCCAGCAACCTGCCATACGAGGGCAAACCCATTGCCCAGACTGCGCCGAGAAACATCGCAAGTCACGTGGACCTCGCTAATCCAAGGGAAACACCCGGCACAAAACCAAAACGTGCATCTCGCCGCCATTCTTTGACAATGGCGGCGAGATGCTTTAGTACACCAACGAAAAACGGAACTACGCCGCGTTTAGTCCCGCATGCGGTTGAAACAATCGCTGCAGTAGACCGGCCGGTCACCGCTCGGGCGGAACGGCACCGTGGCGTCATTGCCACAGTTGGCGCACACAACGGTGAACATCTCACGTTGACCGCCACCATAGCCGCCGCCACCGCCGCCACTGTCGCGAGGCTGACCTCGACGGGCGTTGCGGCACGAGGAGCAGCGCTTGGGGTTGTTGGTGAAGCCGCGAGAAGCATGGAATTCCTGCTCACCTACTGTGAACACGAAATCCGAGCCGCAGTCGCTGCATGCTAGGGTCATGTCAGAAAGGGCCACGATAATTCCTCCAAAGGTTTTGTCTATCACGTTGCATATTTTGAGGCCTGGTTTCGCCGGGCAAAGTGATTTCCAATACACAAGGAAGGCGGACCGAAACAACCTGAACTGACACCAATATACCTCAAACACCAACACTGTTGTATCCGGTCCCGGCACGCTAGACATCGACCACATGGTTCCTTTGACCAACGTAAACATCTCCGGCAAGGCCGCGGTTTTCGGCAACGCCCGCGTGTTGGGCAACGACACATGAAGCTGATGACAGCGAAAACTACGTCTCTACTACCGCTGAGGCATCGCCCAGCCAACTGCGGGCAGCAGGGTTAGGTGCACTGCCCCACGCGATCCACCAACGCATGTCTGCCAGCACCCACCTGCCATTCGGTACCAACCGCAACGAGGCTGGTCTGGACGGACGTTAGACCAGCACGCCAACGAACTTGATGAGCCCTGAGGCGACCAACCAAGTGATAAAGGCCGACAGTGCAAAACCCGCAGCGTACGTCAATACAGTCCCCAGAACATCCCTTTTGCTGTGAGAGTCAATGAGCAACGCGGCCGCCCGACGGGTCACCGCATGGATCGTGTTCCACGTTCCCAAGTACATGCCAATGGCGAAGAACTTCTCCCAAGCGGCGTTGTCCTCCATTGCCAAGAGCGTAGCCCCTACGAACAGAACGATGGTCAACCCAGCAGAACCCAGATGTAGCGCTATATTCGCCACCGGCAAACCCTTCAGCCTTAGTCACCGCATCGAGCTTCGTTCAGATGTCCGACCCGCGCCCAGTCGTGCGGTTACTTCCTGTTCGATTGATAACAGTTCTGCCAACCTCGAAGGTTCTCAAGGTCAGCCTAGGCAAGCCCGCTCAGCCTTCCCACACGCGCGCGATGGCGTCCTGGATGCGCTGCTCCATCTTGTACGCAAGCCGTTCCGCTTGATTAACGGCTTCCTGCTCCTCATCCAGTTCAGATACGATGGCACGCTGCACTTCCAGCGTCGGGAGAGAGACCTTGATGGACGCCACATCCGATTGGTTTATGCTGGGGTACGAACCCTTGCCCATCCGAGCTACCATCTGACCAACGGCATCCTTTGAACACACAGTTGCCAGTACGAACCCAGGTTCAGCGACATCATGCTTGGCCCTCAGCACCGCAAACCCGGTTGACGCCAAGGCACGCTCTGGCACGTCCTTGAGGATTGTGAAAGCTCTCAAATTGGGGCGCACAGTTGAAAGCAACACATCACCGGAGCGGATACCCCGACGAGCCCGGCTAGGTGCCTGAGACGAACGAATCTCGTTGTACCCAAGGAAACGCCCATCGCCGTTATTTACAGACGAAATGTCAGCGTAGAAGATGGTGTCGCCCGAGTACACAGTAGCCGGGACGATTGTGTCAGGATTGATGTCGCAGACGTCTCGCAATGTCACGGTCGGCCACTCCGGAGCGACCGCGAACCGCGGTCGCCAGTTGTCGACGACCGCACGTGCCCCATGAATCACACGCTGGTAGCTCTCAATCTCGGAGACGATCTCGCGCTGCACTTCCAGCGGCGGCAGGGGGATTTCCAAACGCTCAATTGCATCCCAGCCGACTCTCGGAAGTTGGGCACCCTTGACTTGGCTTACCACGGCATCGTTGAATCGGCGGCTCCTGAAGATGTAAGCGTAGAGTTCTGTGGTGACGTTGTCTTGCTTCGGTCTGATTACGTAGATGTCTGTAGAGCAAATGCCGCTTCTGTCGGAAAGCCAAACTTTGTTCAGATTAGGGCGGAGTTTGCCGTAGAGGATCTCGCCTGTCCCAAACTCATTCTTGAGACTTTTGATGACCGATGGGTTTTCTGTAACTGTGTTCCCGACCAAGTATCCGGTGTCTTGCGAGACGTTTTCCAAGCCGACGTAAGTTACGGAGCCTTCAATCTCGTTAGGAATCACAGTCTTGGTTGACCGCTCAAACACTTGGCCTACTTTCACCAATGGCCATTGGGACTCTGCTATGTCAGCAACGGAGTACCGTTCGCCGATCAAGTTGTACTCGCCATCGGCGGCAATTTTGCTTTTCGCGACAATGCTGCCCCGCGTGGATTGATATTCTTCCACCGTTTCGTCGACCCGCAGCCGGCGAAGGTACTCGTTGACTTCGTCGGTTACGGCGGGCAGGTCGTCTTTGCCGATGGCACGGCGCTGAGCGCCCAAGTCGTAGCCGTCGTTTTCCACTTTGAAAAAGGCGACGTAGTCCGTTTTCGGCGCCAGCACCTTGTCCAGTATCAGGATGGATGTCTTGACGCCGCTGTAGGGGTTGAACACGCCGCTAGGCAACGAGATGACGGCAACCAGGCTTTCGTCCAGCAAAATGCGGCGCAGCTGACGATAGGCGTTCTGACTCTGGAAAATAATGCCTTCCGGCACGATGATGCCGGCCCGCCCGTGCTCGTTCAGGTGAGAGGCGATGTAGTCCACGAACAGCACCTCCGCCCTCTTGGCAGCCACGCGGAACCTAGAGTGTGGCCTGATGCCACCCTTAGGGGTCATAAACGGCGGGTTCGCCAACATGACGTCGGCGTACTCACTCCAGTGGTCGGTGCTGGTCAGCGTGTCGTAGTTGTCGATGTTGGGATTCTTGTCCTGCGTGTGCAGGTACATGTTGGCCATGGCCAACTTCGTCATCTCGGGCGAGATGTCGTAGCCCTTCAGGTTGTCGGCCAAACGAGTGAGGTCCGGAACGGACAGCGAGGTCCCGCCAACCGGCAACTCATGCTGGCTCTTGACGTGCTGATAAGCCGACACCAGGAAACCAGCAGTCCCGCAGGCAGGGTCAATGATGACCTCGTGCTTCTGCGGGTTGATGATCTTCACGATGAAATCGATGATGTGCCGCGGAGTGCGGAACTGGCCAGCGTCGGCCTGCGCCTCGGCGGTCTTCAACAGGTACTCGTATGCGTCGCCCAGCTTCTCGCTGTCGTCGTACACCATCCGATCCATGGTGCTCACGAACAACGCCAGCGTCCGGTGGTCGCCGAAAGGCACCACAGCATCCCTGAAGATCTCTCGGAACACGGCCGGCATCGAGTCCGACTCCTGCAGAGCGCCGAGGCCAGCGCGGTAGAGTTCGCTACGCTGCGTGTCGTCCAGACGGAGACTCATTATCTTGTCCCAGCTGTACGGCTCCAGATCACCAGCGAAGTAGTGGCGCTCACCGCCAAGGCGTTCAGCCCGTTGATCATCGTCACTCATGAACTTGTACGTCAGCGCCAGCGTGATCTGCTGGCACTGCATCATTGGGACTGGAATCTGGCCGACCAGCGTGTCGCGGGCATCGTCAATGATCTTCCTGGTGTCGTTACTCAGCACGTTCACTACCTTTCTCGAGACGCTACGCGCCCTCGGAGTTCAGATTTCTGATGTATTCAGGGATTGCCTGCCGATGTTCAGCCGGAACCAGCTCGTACTGCACGATTGTAATAGCGTTGCCCAGGGCGCTGTACGTCCTGCTGTCAATAGCCCTGCGAGTAGCCTCATCCGTGGCGTAGGCTTCAAACAGGCGTCGGGCGTTTTCCTGCTCATAGGAGTCTGTAATCGGATGCAGCACCAAGTACTGCTCGAACGCCTCTCCAAGGTCCTGATTGGCCGCTTCACGCTGCTCCAGTATGGCAGACCGGTCGGTGATTACCCCCTCGGCGTCCATCGACAGTTCAGTGATGGACTCAGTCTGGTCTTTTCCGTGGCGGATGTACGGTTGTACAGGAATGCCTAGGCCACCACCTCCGTCAGAACCACCCACGGATGGTGGATCCAACACCACTCCCCTATAGAGGTCGCCTTCGCCAAAGTACTCACATACCCCGAAGTAGTCGACGATGCGGAATTGCTCTTTGGGACGCAGAGCCAGTTGATCTCTCACCACCTGGTCGGTGACATTCTCCGTGAACTCGTACCTCCGTGTCCCGCGCCCTTTCATCTGGATATAGTCCGTCGGCGACTTCACCGGACGGCAAAACCCCAAGTTCAGCAGGTCAGGGCAGTCGTACCCAGTCGTCATCATCGCCACTGTCACGCACACCCGCGTTTTGCTGGTTATGTACCCTGGGTCAGTTGTGTCCGCTCCATTCAGGCCGCCCTGGTTTGCGAAGGCCCGTCCCATTTCGGTGGCGCGATCCACGTCATGAGTAATCTGCACCGCGAAATCGGAATGGTATTTCCCAGGCCATTTCGCGTCGGCGGCTTTGTTGAGCTCGTTGGTGAACTGCCCCGCCTGCGCCCGACTCACGCAGTAGATGATGCCTTTGCCAATGATGTCGGTTCCCGGCTCACGCAGAGCAAGTTCAATGTAACGCTCAGCGAATTCCTGGTTAGTTCCTGGAGACAGGAACGTACGGCCATAGTCCTTCTCGTGAAATTCCAGACTGACATCTTCGCCGGTTTCGTAGTCCTCCAGCGTCACCTGGAAGCCTTCCTCGGACATCAGTTGCACGGTTACGTCGGTCCGGACATCAAGTGCGTGAGGCATGACCAAGACCCGGTCTGCGGCCGCTTGCTGCATCGTGTACTCGAAGGTTGGCTCTCCAGGCGTGAGGCCGAACGCGTAGTACGTGTCGCGCAGGGTTCTGGCTTCCTGTCCAGCCGCTGAGGCTTCGTCGTTGGGATCGCCTACAGTCAAATACTGCCGAGGGGTGGCAGTCAGCCCCACCTTGTCACAGTTGAACGCGTCAAATATGTCCCGGTGTCGGGGACCGCTGATGCTGCGGTGAGCTTCGTCAGAGACGATGAGATGGAACCACTCAGGCGGTATCGGCTCCCCGTGGCTTGTCGCAGCGTTGATTGCCTGCACGGTGGCAACCATGATGGGCGCTGTCCAATCCTCGTCGCGGTCGCGGTACCCCACCACTCGGTATTGGCCTTCGAGCGCCTGATCCAAGTCGCCTATGGCTTGTAGGTAAAGCTCATCACGGTCGACGAGGAACAGGATGCGCTTTGCCATGCCGGCTTGAAGGTAGAGCCGACATATTGCGGCAGCGACGGTGGTCTTGCCCGTTCCCGTCGCCATTTCCAACAGAAAACCATGGCACCCCGCTTCTGCGTATTCCTGCACGGCCTGGACCGCAGCCAATTGGTAAGGCCGCATGGTTCGCGTCCGCAGAAAATTCTCGTCCACAGGCGTTTCCCACAACGGCGAACGATCAACGACCGAACGCTGACCAATCTGGTCTAGCTCGTCTGGAGTAGGCATGGCCATGATGCGAACCGGGTTGCCCGAGTCTGTAACCCAGTGGTAGTGAAGGTCGCCGTTGGACAGGAACACATGCCTGACGGGAATGCTATCCGCGTACTCGCGGGCCTGCTCCTTACCGGACAGCGAAGGCACCTCCGCCCGCTTTGCTTCGAGAACGGCTACAGCTAGTCCACCTCGGTCATAAAGCAGGTAGTCGGAGAACCCCCTACCACTTCGGCGCCCTGCAAGCGCCTCCTCGCGGTACGCCCAACCAGCCGCCTCGATCATCCGGGTGATTCTTTCCCGCGCTTGCTCTTCTGGTGTCATTGGCCTTGCCCTTCGTTACGAATGTTGTCGGGTCCCAATTATAGCCAAGAACAGCTCCACCAGAAGCGTACCGACCGGTACGCGATGAATACGTGGCGACGCCGACCTGCGTTCACCAACGCGCCAGCCTACACCGACACATGGTACCCCACGCTCTTCAGTCCATTGACCCAACTCCTACCAAGTCTATAACATACCCACCACCTGAACTAACCGGAGCACGCCATGACCATCACGGCAGAACAGGCAGACCAAGCCAAAGGCATCATCCTCGACTGCTTGAACATCCACCATGAGCACAGGGTACCTTTCAGACAGGTGTGGACCAAACCCACCCGCGACTTCGACGACGTTCCTTTCCTTGACGTATGGGTCATCTACGCCGGCGAGCCTCGGAACCTCAACACGGCCCTGCTCAACTCCTTCGATACCTACCTCATGGGGGCCCTGAGCAACGCTGGGATCCACGCGATCCCGTCCATCTCCTATGTCCCGCAGAGTGAGGCAGACCAGCTCGGTACTCCATGGACTGGGTAGAACTCATCAGAGCCAGCCGTCTTCTAACCAGCGGCCAGCCTTCCCAAGAAGCCCTGCGCCGCGCCATCAGCACCGCTTACTACGCGATGTTTCACGCGTTGGCCACCAGCAACGCTAACCTTCTCGAGGGCCAAAGGACGCCGGCAAATCAATCCGCCTGGACGAGGACCTACCGGTCTCTCCGCCACTTCCGTGCCGAGAACCCACTGTACGGTTGGCCACACCTATTCAGCCCGCCGGTGCAAGACTTCGCCGTCATCATAGCGGGCATCAAGAGGCAACGTGAGGACGCCGACTACAACCCTGACGCTAGCTTCGCCTTGAACCAGGCTGTCACCTGGATCGACCGCGCCGAACAGGCCATCATTGACTTCAACGCCGCGTCCACACAGGAACGCACCATGGTCGCAATTGCCACCCTCGCCGGACAACGTTGACCCAGATGGCTCACCAAACACCGCACAACGACTGACCAACAGAGCCCGCCGATGCCGTTCGACGGGCTCCGTTCAAACGTCAGGGAGCAGGCGCGGGTCAGCCGCCAGCCTCCTCATCCAGACCTTCGTTCAGTTCGGCCAACTGCCGCTCCAAAGCGACGAAGTGCGAGCCGTCAGCAACCGACACCAAGTCGATGCCTTGCTCACGCAGCGTCCGGCTCACTTTGGCCAACTCAGCCGCATTCTGGCTCAGGCGGGAGTGGTCCCAGACCAGAACCGCCTTGAATTTGCGGCCTTCCGAAACCACATCGGCCATCAACCGGGACAGGGCGGGCTCCGGTACCTCAACGCCGTCGGCATCAACGTACCAGTGCACCACCTTGTAGCCGGCCTCATCAGCGAACTGCTGGATCGCGTTCTGCTGCTCGACCAACGCCAAAGCACGCTCGTCTCCCTCAGCGGAAGTACGCAGGTAAGCCACGGCTACCTGCAGCTGACCATCCGCGGAAACTCTCAGGTAGAGAAAGGTGGCCCTGTCTGGACCAGTAGCTTCCGTCTCATTCAATTTCTCAGTCACGATCAAAACCTCCATCGTTTCAAGTTCATTTCTTGTTTCCATCCACGCACACCGCAGCCATCCCAGCCACGGCACTACAATGGAATTACCAGCTGATTTACTGCACTCACTGTCAAGGAGATAGAGATGACCCCCACCGTCAGCCCAACGACGTTCCCGTTGGACGGCATCCTCACCTGCGGACCGTGCGGCTGCGCCATGGCGCTCCGCCATAACCCGCTGCCCCAGTACGCCTGCCAGAACTCCTGCGACGTACCGGTCCTCAAGGCCATAGAGCTCAACCACCTGGCGATCAAGACGCTTTACGACGTTCTGGTCACCGACCATACGAGGGACGCTTTCACAAAGCAGATGGAGGCCGCGTTCGACCAACTCGAAGACGAACAGCCCAGCATCACGGTGGACGGACCACCTACGGACGCGCAGATCCGCGAGTTGCTGGAAGACCCACAGGCCATCCTGCGACACGAGTCCATGAGCGACGCACGACAAGCGCTGTGCGAAGCCATGAACCGCATCGAGATCCACGGGCAGACGGCAACGATTCACTACGCGATGCCGCTGCCCAAGGGGTCGCCGCTGGCCGGCCAGACCCGGCAGACAGTTGAACTGCCGCCGGACCTGGTGGCCGCGTAAGGGCATGGACACGGCCGATTACTCGTCCGTCGTGTCCATGCTCGCCAACTGCGCGCTCACGTGCACTTTGACAAAGAGGGCCGCAAGTCCGGCCAGCGCAAGCTGGAACCGGTCAGCACCCTGATTGTCGCCGTACGCGCCGACACACGCCGCAGGCGTGGCTTCCGGGCCTTCTGGTGGGCCCAGATCACCTATCGGGAACAGCAAAGGTTCCCAATCGACTTCCTGACCGCGAGGCATCGTGTGCACCTCCTATCGCGGTGGAGGCCAAGACGCGCCCACTCCCACAAACGGGTCTAGTATTGCCAAATGCGGCATACGGCCCATAAACTGACAAGCGAGCAACGCCGGACTCCTAGGTCCACGGGGTGGGGCTCGCCGAGGTCGTTGGAGGGCTTTCCAACGGCCTCAACTTTTATATGAGCCACACCCCGCCGGACGGGGTGGAGGTCGGCCGGATCGCCGACACAACCACAGTATACGAACCGTGCAGGACGTCGGCAACTTAAGACTGTCAATAAAAATGAGGAAGAGGGGCCCCCCGACGTGCCGGGTTAATATGAAGGGCCCAAATCCCAACCATCCATCATACATCAACGTAACCTTGAAATCGCCCTACACTATCGGTATAGTATCGTCAAGACCGACAGGGGCGCGCACAGGAGGTCAGAATGCCCCGCATTATCATAGAAGGCTACCGCTGTCAACGATGCAACCACCGTTGGGCACCGCGGAACGGCACTGGATACCGGGACAAGGAGGACCCCAAAACCTGCCCCAAATGCAAGAGCCCTTATTGGAACAAGCCCCGGGTGTTTCAGCCTCGTATTCCAATAGCGGTAGAACCAGACGCCACGCCTCACGTCAAACTCGAAGGCTTCCAATGCGACCGCTGTGGACACCGATGGTCGCCTCCGGACGGAACAGGACGGTGGCCCGATGAGACCCAAGATCCAAAACAATGCCCGAAGTGCCGCAGCCCATACTGGGATAGACCACGACAACGCAGAATTCCCCCCAGTCGGACCGCCGCACAGAAGGACGCGACAGTTCCAGAATCCGAAAAGGTAGCCTAGCCAAGCCCGGCGAAGGCGCCTGTGCACAGCTGCTAGGAGGCTGTAGATGCTGAACCTAACCTATAAGCAGGAACCCGACCCCATCGAGCCCGCCGAGCCCCTGTACGCCGCCATATACGTCCGCGTATCCAGCGACAGCCAGGACATCAACAATTCCGTCGAAGCTCAGATCGCCGAGTGCGAAGCCTTCGCCAAGCGCTACAACTACATCGTCATCAAGATCTATGTCGACGAGGCCGAGAGCGGACTGGCCAGCAACCGCGCCGAATTCCAAGAGATGGTCTATGACGCCCTGACCAAAGAAAAGCCTTACGACGTCATCCTCGTCTGGAAATTCTCACGCTTCTCCCGCGACAAGCTCGACAACGCTCTCTACAAGAACAGGCTCCGCAAGCGCGGCGTCCAGATCATCTCCATCAAGGAGCCTATCGACAACAGCCCCGCCGGTCAGATGATGGAGAACATGATCGAGAGCATGGACGCCTTCTACTCGGCCAACCTAAGCCAGGACGTCCGCCGCGGTCAACGCCAAGTAGCCCTGCGCGGCTACTACCCCGGTAACTCCGCTCCATACGGCTACAAACTCCAGAAGGTCCAAGAAGAGGGCGGCAAAGCCTTCCACAACATCTTTGTCGCGGACGAACCCTACGACCAGATAGTGCGACGCATAATCCTCGAAGCTGGGAAAGGACAGTCCGCAAACGAGATACGAGCCGGACTCAACCAGGACGGCATACCCGCTCCCAAAGGCGGAAAATGGGCTGACTCGACCATCCACCAGATGGTCCACAACCTGCACTACGCCGGCTTCATCGTCTGGGGCGTCAACAGCGCCAGCGGCGACCCGCCCGTCATCGCACCCGGCAGGCACGAGCCCATTGTCTCCGATGAGGAGATGCAGCAGGCCATCCAAGTCTTTGCGAGCAAGTTCCACAAGTTGGTCAACCCGAGGCAGACCGCCAGCGAATACATGATGAGCGGCCTGCTCATATGCCGACTCTGTGGCTCGCCCCTCACCGTCCGCAACAACACCACGAAGGGCACCGCCTACTACGTCTGCAAGGCCCGCAAGGAAGACGGCATCGCCGGCTGCCCACTGCCGTACATCAACATCGAGCGATTCGACAAGAAGTTCCTGGAAGTCACGCTGGACGACATCCTCGTCCCCGAAACCGTACAGGGAGCCATTGACCACATCGCGAAGGAACTCAGCGGACCGTACGAACAACAGGCAGCGACCGTCCTAGCCCTGGAAGCACAAATCCGCAAAGCCAAGGACCAACAGGACCGGGTAATGGCGGCCTACGAGGCCGGCGCCTACACGGTGACCGACTTCACCAAGCGCATGGAACCACTGCGCCGAACAGAGGCCGATTTGGAGACCAAAAGGAAAGAGGCTGAGCGCCAACTCGACCAGCAGGCCGCCATCATCGCCGAGCCGGCAACGGTCCTGGAATTCGCCAGACAGGTGGCAGAGTTCATCAAGCACTCAACGCCCAAGCAGCGCAAGCAGGTCCTGCAACGTTTCGTCAAATGCGTTTGGATAGAACCCAGCAAGGACAAGGAAGAACAAGCCAGGGCCAAGATCATGTACCGCGTCCCGCTCCCGCGGGATGCGGGCAAATCCAAGAACTCGGAACGCGAACTGGCTCTCGGGGAAGAGCCAGTTAGTCCTTCTACCCTTTTGAGCCCGCACGCGCGGGGATAGACCCCGACGATTACGGTTCCCCCGCACGCGCGGGGAGGTTCCCCCGCACGCGCGGGGAGGTTCCCCCGCACGCGCGGGGATAGACCCATAAGAGCCTTAGAGCCCGCCAACGAGTACTTCATCACAACCTCCCTGTACTGGGATTGCGAGTGCGAACACAATTACACGAGACCCGCTGACATGAATATGTGCGAGAACTGCGGGACTACCCAAGACGAAAGCCCGAACGCCCGCATCGGCGAACTCCGTCGCCACGGCATCCACGTGGATTGGACAGCACCCAACATAGTCAAGACTTTAGAAGAGCACAATGTCCTATCACGAACGGCATTCCAACCCCACAAATGAGCACGAAGGCTAACACCAAGCCACCGTGCAGCTCGCTCGCCACTTCTACCCATCGAGCAAAGCGTACTCGTTTCAATCCTCACCCGGCCCGTGGGCCGAGTGCAACGCCCAACCGACAGCGAAATCCACCCGGACAACCAGAGAACAGCTATGCCGGGACTCAGCCCAGGCACCGCTGATTGCGTGCTGACAGCAGAAATCAGTCGGGGACACCCCCAATGATTTTAGTTTGTCAACACGCTGTAGTACAACTACGCCATGATCGTCGAGCGAACGTCCCGCCCCAAGCCCGCGTAACGGGCAGCAATCCGGAACCAGCACGACACGGGGCGCGAACCATCAATTCGCGCCCCTGTTCAATCACGAGGACACCCCGTTGACCACCACAGAATACACGCCCACACGCAAGACCACCGACGTCGTTATCAACGGCGAGGTATGGGAACCCATCCGCGCCTGGCTGCTACGCTGCTACGAAGCCGACCCCACGCAGAAAGCGCCGTTCCTTTTCGTCGACCATGACGTCGAGCCCGCACTGAACCAGTTCTTACGCCGCACCGAGAAGCTCAACAATCGCCAGGATTTGCGTATGCGGCTGCCTCACCAAAACCTGGAAGCCTTCGGAATGCAAATGCGTTTCTGGGAAAGCGAAAAGGTCGAGCTGGCACGCAAGTTCCGCGACCACATCCCGAAATCCGGATACTTCCAGTCGGCAGCGTTTGAAATCGAGGGAGCCATCGACGAAATGTACCGGCCTCCCCAGTCCAAACGCGTCTATCTTTGCTGCCAATGCAGCCAGCCTGTCACCCAGGGCGGCCACGCCGAGATAGACCTCGACATGGTACGAGTGTGGCACGACCACTGCCCCACGAACCAAAGTGATTCATCATGACCCAGCCTGGCGATACCATGCCGCAGCACCCGTCATACGGCGCCATCACGATCACACGCGCGCCGCGCGGCACATCGCGACGTCTCTTTCAGTCCGACATCGATAACCGGCAGACCATGCTGTTAGAGGTCCACGCCGCGCAGTTGCTCCGGTCCAATTCCGAAGACCACATCCTGACTGATGGACTGCTAATCTCGATCGAGATGACGCCGCATCAGTTCGCTGATGCAATCACGAGATTTGGCACCACCGGCCCCGTGACGATACGTTATGTCGCTGGCGATTCCGATATGCGACCAGCACCGCCCGTCGCCACCGGCGCCGATACGTTTGCCGACGAATACGTTTCAGCGCTCGAAGACATATTCGAGTAGCTGGACGACCTAATCGACCACCCCAACCTATCCGTGGGAGCACGGCGCAAAGCCGAATCAGTACGCAGCACCCTGCGAAACCGACTGCCGTACATCAAGGGCCAGCTCGAACGACGCGTCGAAGACGCCGTCACGGAAGCCCGGACGTCCATCTCAGCCTACGTCGAATTGCGAGAACGCATGGCGGGCCGCGAGTACCTCGCCCCGGAATTTCCTTCCCTGCCCATGCCGGGCACCCAACCACCATATCCGGACAAGCCCACCATTACCGAATCGTAGTACAATTTTCGATATAGGTCCACAAATCGATCTCAATCCCCAAGGGGCAGAACGATGGATATTCACCTTTTACCGCGTCACTCCCCACACAGCCGTATGCGCGCTCGACCACAACGCTCTCTCACAAGGCGACACCCTTGACGCAAAAACAAGAACTCGAAATCGAATTAAACCCTTTCAACAGCTTCAAATACGACAGGAGACCATCCCATGCGTAACGTCTTGATCCGACTCCCATACTCATCCGACGTATCCGCAGTAATCCAGCACGCACAGCAAACCTACCACGCCATCGCGTTTGAGGTACATATGCCCCACAATGTTAAGGCATTCATTCCCCTTACCGACGTGATGAACTTCTATAACGAGTCATTCCAAGACCAAGACCACGTAACCACGTTTACATCCCAAGGATATACCCTCGTCCCGTGGGACGAGTTGGACCACGAGGACCGCTGCCGGTTCGCCGAGCTCGTCGAACTCTACAGCGAGGGCCCCGATTACCTGAGCCCTTGCATATTCCAGAACGAGTCGGAGTCAGAGTTTCTCCAGACCCACCAAAACTGGCTGGTCAAAGCCGAAAGCGGCTGACGCCGTGGCAGCATTCCACTGATTACTCCCAGGCCCGCCCGTAAACGGCGGGCCTGTTTCATCCCTTCATAGCCGACGAACGAGCCAACAATATGATGCACACTTCGACCATACGACTCAACCACACATCACAACCCGCGTCAGATTCACCCCCGCAACACGGGGTGCAAAACCAGTTGCGCCCCGCCACGATACTATTAATTTCCTGATGCTGGACCAGCGCAACACCGCCAAAGGCCGCCCCGATCGCGCCGCCCTCGCCAAGACTCAACCAGCAGCTCAACCACAATGCAGCTGCGGCGGATACGTCCGCAAAACCCTCGACGCCATCTACCAAGACCACTACTACCAATGCGTGAACTGCGGTCGCGAATACTCCCAGTTTCCGACTAAGCCGCTTACCACACCAGAACCGGCACCTAAACCGGACGTCGACACCCCCCCAGCACCGGGCGACGCCGTCCCGCACGACCCGTTCTTGCCCGTAGAACCGCCACACGCGCAGGAACTGCTCACCGCCATGCGCTGGCCCCATGGTGTCAAATGCCCCAGCTGCCGTTCCTCAAAAGTACGCACCATATCACCGCCGCCACAGACCGGCTTCGCCTGCGACGCGTGCCACCAATATTTCGACCATCGTACCAAGACACTGCTTGAATCCTACCGCGTTACCGACGAAGCCTGGATAGACCTCATTGAACGCACCGTCGCATTCAGAGAAGCTCCCACACAGCACGAGATAACATCACTCACCCTGCTCAACCTTAGCCAGGCACGTCGACTACGGCACGACATCATTCGCGCATTTCCACATCCCGACTCCACCCCCCCGCAATCCGAAGCAGAGTTCCGCCGCCTCCTCATCGAGTCGTGGCAAACACCCGCCAGCCAAGCGGAGTCAGCTCCCACATCATCCATCATCGGTCTGCAACAGCCAGCTCTACCCATCATGGACCAAAACCAGAATCCTGCACACATCCTGGCTTCACTACGTTGGCCGCAGGGCATTCCATGTCCCAACTGCTCTGAACACGACTTCAGCTATGCCGGCTCCCCTACCCAAGGCGAGTACATCTGCCGATATTGCAACCGCTCCGTCAACCTGCGCAGACATAACATCCTCACCAACACCAACCACGGCTTGCGTACCTGGATAAATGCACTCCGAGTACTCTTCACCAGCCCCCATACACTGGATGCCGATGAACTTCAGCAGCTGGCGGATATCGCGCCATTCCCAGCGCAGTCCATTACCGAACGTTTTCAGCGCATCCTGCCATTATGGACACACACCCCATCTCGCGACATCACCGTAGAAGCAGTAAGCCAATTCTTGAACATCCCGCTTCCCTCACAACGAGGAAGGTACGCACGCCAGCAGACTCAACCATCTGACACGTCCGAAAGCACACCGGACATTGGAGAACTCTCGCAGATGAGCACAGCCAACATCCCCGTACCCCGCGTCATGCCAGAGTACCTCGCCAAGCGACCAGCTACCGCTGATATAGCGAATATGCGTTGGCCCCATGGACTGCATTGTCCATTCTGCAAGTCCTACGACTGCATGAACATGAATATCACCAAGTCGCCTCAACCATTCCAATGCCGTAGCTGCCGCCGGTACTTCAGCACACGTACCGCTTCCGTGCTGGCCGTCAACTCCATACACGCGAAATTTTGGATTCCACTGATTCGCCACGTGGCCACTCATCCAGATTTGCCCGACGCCCAGCTAGCGTCAACAATCTCCGGCGCCGAGGTGCGCCAGACCGAACGAATGTTGTCCGCAATCGCTGACGTTATGGAACGCTGGACTCACGAACCATCGCCAGACGTCGACGAAGACCAAATAGCCGAGTTGCTCAACATCAAACTCTCCCGGGAACATCCCGTGAAACCAGGGAAACCCCACCAGAAGCAATCAAGAGCACGTCCCAAGAAGCCCACAGTTCCCCCCGTCGCGACATCAACAGACGAGTCCGTACCGGAACCCGCCGCCGATTCCACGGCGCAGCAAAACACCGTAGATGACTCAGGCCAGGCGACAAACGGCGATCCCACGGTACCAACACCCGACACCCATGTGCCGGAGCAGGAACCAATAACCGACACGTCTGAGCAACCAACCGACACCATAGTGCTTGAACAACAAGACACCAACCAGCCGGCGCATGAGCCTACTCAAGAAGTGCCGGCTATCGAGATAGCTCCAGATAATGCCGAGCACGAGGCAACTCCAGCGGAGCCGGAGCAAGAACCAGCCCCAAACCTCTCAGACCATGAAAATACGCCTGTTGACTCAGCACCAGAGACAGTTCCCGATGACACAGACCATGAACTGTCTCGCGATGCGACACCGCACCAACCAGTTCCCGATACACAGCAACAGGATCAAAGGGATATCGATGAATCCACTCAGGAGATGGCTCACACCACAGAGGAGCAGGACCTCTCCACGCTGCCTCAGGTGCTAAACCCGAACCATCCATCAGAGGCAGAGACCACAACCGCGCCGCCGTTGATTCAACCAACACCAGAGACGCCAGCGCCAACCGAATCCACTGACCAAGGCGTGCATCACCCTGACGACCCAGCGCCAGACCCTGATGCCGCAGCCACACTCCCGACTGCACCGAAACCACCTTCAGAACAAACCGATTTCGAGGAAAGGCTCTCCCGTGTCGAAGCCCAGCTCGCCGAATTATTGCCAGCACCGGCTTCACTTACTGTCGCGTTACAACCACCCGCAACAGCACCAGCCCCAACGCCGGAACCAGCCACGCCAAACCAGCAACGGAGTAAATCCCTGAACATACCGGGCATCCACGAACACTTCCAAAACCGGAAGCCACCACACCGTTGCGGCCCCCATCACGCCACCAGCTGACCAACAACCGCTCCCAAGGGTTCTACGAGCCACCGCAAAACAGCCTGGCACTCATCAACTCCAACAGAGTTTCTCAACACCACCGTGGAGACTTTGCCCATGATCATTTGCGGCGGCGTCTTCATTGACGACCAAGGCGGTCTCCCAGGGACTGTTGACAAGCTAATAGAGAACAGTGAAACCCATAACCGAGCATGATGACTTACCCCAAGCCAAAGTATGACAAGCGCAACCGTTCATCCTGTACCGACTGCTGGCTAACCGCCGGCTATTCCTCCCCATAGATCTCACCGTCCGTTCAGCTGCGAAACCAGCCCGGAGAACAGCAACGCCGAGACTTAGCTCCTGGCACCGCTGACTGTGTGCTACATACCAGAATCAGCTCGGGGCACCCCAATTGATTTTAGTTTGTCAACACGCCTTAATTAACGCAGCCGTTCCACCACCACCGGCCCAATCCACTCACCCAGCGTCAGATAGTCGTACCAATTATCGCCTTCACCACCCTTCATCAACCCCAGCTGCATCACGCCGCCTACCGAGAACTGCTGAGAACCCACTTCAACTCCCACCAGGTCAAACGAGCTCCACACGTTGATAACCGGACCATTACGGTCCCTGATCGCCCAGCCCAGCCGATCTTCGATCAGACCCACCATCGCGGGGGTGGGAGCCCCCACGCCTGGGAGCAACTCAGAAACCTCGAATGCGAGACTGCGCGCCAACGACCGCTGCATCGTACCAGACTCGAAATTCGCAACGTCGTCCGAGTACCCGCCATAGTAGAACAGGGACGCATAGGGATTCGACGCCCGCATCCGCGACGTCGTCCAGTCTCCTTCCGAGTCCCGGTAGAAGTACAACCCCTGGTTCGGGTCGAACCAATCACCATGATCTCGGCTCTCATAGCCTTGGTCGGAGTAAGCCTCCAACACTCGTGCTGATGCTACCTGCTCCAACACGTCCGCATCGGGGGTCGCCTCCAGGGTCGGCGTCGGACCTCTGGACTCAATCAGGCCAGAGTGTTCCTCACGCCGCTTTCGCCATTCCTCTGCAGTCCGAGTCAACTCGACTTCACGCACCACACCTTCCGCTGCTCCATACACGACCACCACAGGAGTAGGAGTCGCCGTTACCAGGACGACATTAGATCCCGTACCGGGAATCCATCCGCATCCCAAGGCTGCTACTCCAAGCGTGAGTACGCCCAGCGCCACCATCGAGTAACGCAAAAAACGTTTTTTCGACACATTCATCGTTCAGTATCCTTCCAAAAATGTGTGGCGCATCCGCAATCCTTCGCGTTCCGCAACTACATCAAGCAACGCCAGCGCGCCCGGCAACCTATCGCGCACACTAACTATATCGTCCAACGCCAGACTCATCTCATTGGACGCGTTAGCCATCATCGCCTGCCTCGCAGTCAGGCCATCTCTGGCCGCGGCAATCGCAGCGAAGCCGCGCAGTAACTCCGCCACGACTCCCATCTCCATCCATACCAAGCTGATAGCACCCACCACTTCTTCACTGGGGCAACCCTCCGACACACCATGTCGCAACTCCTCCTCCAAGTTTTCATCGCACACCCACTTCCAGCCCACATCACCCCAATAACCTGGGCTTACATCAGGGTAGCCCGCGATGTAACTCTCAACATACGCGAAGAGGTCCCTACCCTGGCCGCCTCTCCAATCTTCCAAGTCCATGTTGGCCAACCCCAGAATCCCACCTTCCAAACCGGCTAATCCACGGGCCAACTCCTCATTCTGCCGCGTCACCCACCCGATACGATCCATGTAAAGATGCTTCCGCGCTCCTTCAGCCGCATCCTCACCATCCCACCAAACCCCCCACCCCAAGCGGCCTGGCGCCCAAAGCACACCATTGCCTCTCTGCTCCACCACCCTGCCAGCGGGAAATTCCAGCTCCAACGGCGTCAACTCACGCACTTCACCAGTCGAGTCCAGCTTCACCACCGGCCGCCCCGAATCACCAAGGTAGAGCGGCTCACCAAACCTCGCCACCGAGCCAGCCTCCTGCGCTGTCAACGAACGACCGGCTTCGGGATGATTGCTCAGCACAATCCCCGCCCCACCCAGACCCGCCGGCTCGTCGAAAAAACGGTTGTAAACCAACCACACCCCTCCTATAACCAGGAAGGTGGCCAACACCACCATTCCGAATTTCCCGGAGAGGAACCCCCCAGCCAGCCACCTCAGGCCGGATAACCGGGGCCTACGGCCCCGGTTATCCAAGAGGATGTCCGGAGTTGCCCTACCGTCCGAACGCTCCTGATACATCTATCCTCCAGACTTGCGCACCAGCTCCCCGCATATTGCACAGCCGTAGCGGCTCATCACCTGGACAAAACGATCCATCCCAAGGCCAATCTCGGACTTGGCCTGCGCCACTGCTTCACGCTCGGCAACTTCAAGGTCTCCATCAACACTCTTCAACAGCGCCCGCGTCGTTTCCAGCTGACGATACACCGTCCTCAGCGACCGCACCGCGTCATCCAGTTGCAGGATGTACGCTTTCACTTCCTCGCCAATCGTGTCGTTGTCGTCCACATCCTCCCTCACACGCTCCCAGCGTGCTTCCAGAACCTGCAACTCCGTACCCGCCAGCGCCATGTGGATATCCACCGATTTATCGCCCCATTCGGACACATCACGGTAGACAACCTGCCGCAGGTGCAGCCACATCGACGTAGCCGCCCATATAGCGAGACCAGACTCGGACATAGACCGTACCTCTCGTTCCGTGAGGTACGGACGTAGCCCAGCCTGCGGCGCCAGCGGATTAACGGGTATCACCGGCGACATCGCTACCCGAGTAGCCGATTGCTCCGCCACCAACGTGGCACCAACGTCCTGCGTAGGCGCCGGCGTCTCAGTCGGCTGCATCGCAGAAACTGTCTGCTCCACCTGTTCTTCAACAGATAAACCTGACAGAGGGAACTCCCCAGTGGCGGAGAAATCTCCGCCATCACCGAAATCCACCAGTAGGTCATCCTCAGGTTCACTGCCAGAGAACATCATCACACCCACCACTATCACCAGCAACAAGCTGACACCAGCACCTGCTGTGATAATCAGGCGCTTCCCGCTACTGGTCAGCTTTTCGATCAGATCCTTCAATTCATCACCTCTCTATTGCCGTGAGGTACTCACGGTAGGTATCGAGCTCACTTTCGATAGTCGCTTCAGCTTTACGCAAATAGTATTCCGATTCTCGCTTGAACCTTTCGAACACTTCTTCCTCCTGCCGGTTCATCACCTGCAGAGACCGGCCCGACGGGCCCACCGTCAACGACGCGGCCAACAATCGATCGGAACCGAAACCGGTCCACTGCATCCCTTCCAGGAAGTCCAGCAACGAACCCGTATATTTGCTCTGCAACGACACGGGCACCTTTAACGATGCAGCCCTGTCGAAGAATTCCTCAGCATGAGCCGTCACATCGTGTACTTCGATGACCCATTCAAGGTCCACATCCGACTTGGTGTCGTACTCCAGCAACAGCTGCATATCACGGTTGATCTGCTGCAAAGTCTCCAACAAGATCATATGCGTGTAGACGTACGTGACCTCGATCAGCAGCTCTTCCTTCGGACTCAGCGCAAACTCCGCTTCGGCAACCACCGTCGCCTGGACGCCCGGTACATCATCGAACTCCATCAGCTCGAATTCATCTTCTCCCCCACCGCAAGCAACTGACAGAGAAATTGATAGCGCCAACACCGCGCTACTTAACCGGTTGAATCGCGATTTGTTCATGCAATCAAGCTCCTGGAACACACCCCCATCAACCCGACGAGCGCGTTTGAAGCACGAGCCGCGAGGCTCATATTCGTACCTCTCCTTTCACCATCGAGAATCGGGATGCCTGCCGCCAAACATAGAACAAACCCCAATTCGCTCGTTTTGCGGCTAAGTCCGTACCAAACGACATGGGCAGAATCCACTAACGAGAAAGAGCGCCTCTTCGTCGCGCTCTATCCAATGAAACTTCAGTAGCTACGATCCCATATTTTCAGACGGCTGTGATAAATCCAACATCCCGCGCCATCAGAAGGCTTTTTCTCCGTATCGAAGTAGATCATGATGTTGTTGTCAGCATCCCTCACCGTAGCATTCCGCACATCAGCGCCACCCCCAGGCTGTTGCAACCCCCTGGGCACATCCGTCTGCCCAATCTCAGGACCCTCACAACGAGCCGATCCTAAGCCGTATAGAAAAGGATTGTTCGGAGTAACCGCTCGAACCGGCGACACCAACGGAGACCAATTATCGAGACCACACCCTTCCTTGCTTGCCTGCACCTGCCGGATCATGCTATTCATCCTGTCCGCATCACTCGCAGTACGTGTTCTGACCAACTGCTTCTGCAACACCCGGTCGCAATCCAAACCCACCACTCCACTCAAGTTTTGACCCGTAGCCGGCCTGATCAGACGTTGGTTTATCGCATCCGGGATCATGAATGACGCTCCGACCAACAGCAGTCCTATCAGCACTCCAATCAGGGAAGAACGTGCTTCACTTATCTTCTGCGGCTCCCCGCTGGACGTCATCCATTTAATTCCAGCCCAACTGACAAATATCGCCGCGACCGACCCTCCCAGAACAGCCACCAGGTTGGCAATGCCGCCGAACATGAAAAGAACAGTTTCCATAGGAGAGAACCTCTACCAATCTCAGTAACTCCGGTCCCAGATCTTCAGTCGACTCACATACAGCCAACAATCGGCACTGTCCGACGGACCGTCATCAAAGGCCCCGAAGTCGACAAAGATATTGTTCTCCGAATCCCGCCCGCTACCCCACTTCAGCCGGTTCATCGAACCCGGCATAAGGAGCCCTTTGGGAATTTTAGAGCTACCAATTTGGGTCAACGCATGCCCCGAGCAACTGCCGTTCACACCGTCGTAAATGACCGGATGCCATATTTCGGAGCTACAGCCATCAATCTGGGACTGGATCGACTGCACTACCCTCTGCATACGCGGAGCATTTCCCGCCCAACGAGCGGAGATCAGGTTATTCTTCAAAGCGCCATCGCAGTCCACGCCAGCGCTCGTCATCACAGAATGAGCGCCACTCGGCCGCAAGATTCTTTGATTTATCGCGTCAGGAATGATGAAAGACGAGCCCACCAACACCAACCCCACCATCGTGCCGATAATCGAAGCCCGAGCCTGAGAAATCTTTTGCGGGTCTCCCCCAGCCATCATCCACTGGATGCCAGACCAAGCCACGAATATGGCTGCAATAGAACCGCCCAAGACGGCAATCAAGCTCGCAACACCGCCGAATAGATACAGAATGGGTTCCATTGGACTTGCTTACGCCTCGCTCACACCGACATTACGTTGATTGACGCAAAGCTAGACCCAACGACGCTTACCCCGTCTTGACCAACAGTTGAACCAACGAAAAACCGGGTGCGCTTCTACGCACACCCTGCTTTCAAGAAAGGTTGGTCTTAGTACACTTGATCCCAAGTCCTCAAACGGTCGGAATACAGCCAGCACTTGGCACTATCGGTCGGCAAATTATCAGTATGGAAGTGGACAATGATATTGTTCTCATTGTCCCGACTCGAACTATCCCTCACGTTACCGGTAGTATCCTTATGCAAACCGCGGGGCACATCCGTATCCCCAACCGCTGTTACCTCGAAGCATCCATGGGACGCCGTAACCGCTTTCTCGACCACAGTAGGATCCCAGATGTCGGCCGCGCACTCATTACGCTGAGCTTGAATCTGCTTGATAACAGCATTCATCCTCGAATCATTAGAGGCAGCCCGCTGGAACACAAACTGGTTTTTCAGCACCCGGTCGCACGACAGACCCGCCGAGTTTTCGATTGCAGTACCGCCAGCCGGCTCGATGATCCTCTCGGAAATCACCTCCGGCACGATAAACGCCGCACCGACAATCACCAAACCAACCGCGGCGCCGATGAGCGCCATTCTGGCTTGACCAGTCTTCTGCGGGTCACCGCTGGCCATCATCCATTGGATGCCGGCCCAAGCAAAGAATATCGTCGCCATGGCTCCGCCCAACACCGCGATCAAAGTCGCGGCCCCAGCGAACATCTGGACTAGTGCTTCCATCTCTCTTCAACCTCAAGTTCTGATTGCCAGACAAGCTACATCCACAGTCGGTTACCCCGTTTTGCAAAAATGCTCCTCCAGAGACTCACGCTCAACGATTCCCGAATCGCCGTCTAAACCAAAAGCGCCGCGGTTAACCGCGGCGCTTTACAGAACCACACAGTGGCGGATAACCCGCTTCACACTGGTGGAGTCAGTACTCCTGATCCCAAGTGCGCAGCCGGTTCGCGTAAAGCCAGCATCTAGCACTATCCGTAGGCAATTTTTTGTTGCCGAAATGAACAATCAAGTTGTTGTCACTATCCCTGCTCGAATTATGCCTCACCGTATCCCTGTTGACGACAGTGGCAGAACCTCCCTTCTGTAGCCCTCTGGGCACGTCGGAATCCCCGACCTTCTCATAAACTTTCGTAGTAACAGGGTCATGGCAGCCACTCGCCGCAGCCTGCGTCTCCCAAGCAGAATCTACACGTTCCGTCGCAGCCTTCGCATCCACAACATAAGGATCCCAGATATCCGCCGCGCATTCAGATCGTTGCGCCTGAATTTGCTTGATAACAGCATTCATCCGGTCAGCGTTAGAGGCAGCGCGCTGGAACACAAACTGGTTTTTCAGCACCCGGTCACATGATAGACCCGCCGAGTTTTCGATTGCAGTACCGCCAGCCGGCTCGATGATCCTCTCGGAAATCACCTCCGGCACGATAAACGCCGCACCGACGATTACCAAACCAACCGCGGCGCCGATGAGCGCCATTCTGGCTTGACCAATCTTCTGCGGGTCACCGCTGGCCATCATCCATTGGATGCCGGCCCAGGCGAAGAATATCGTCGCCATCGCACCGCCCAACACCGCGATCAAGGTCGCGGCTCCAGCAAACATTTGGACTAGCGCTTCCATCAAAGGTCTCCATAAAGGCAAATAGCCAAGTTTACGTTAACTTACAACCTCCAATTGAGACCCCGTTTTGCGACCCTAGAAAGCTGGCCGGAAACTGGAGCGATTCCGCCGAGCGGTTATACTCCGGGCAATCGAAGCTAGCGGAGCAGGGCAATGCTGGGGAAGCATTCGGACCAGAGGGGCCTGTGGGAAGCGGATCGGTTGTATCCGGACTACGTGGGCCAGGACACCTGCTACGGCTTGCTGGCCGCACTGCGGGGCGAGCTGTTCAGCGATGACGATTTTGCCGAGATCTACGGTCCGGACAATGGTCTGGACAGCGTGCCGCCCAGCCTGCTGGCCACGGCTCTGCTACTGCAGACCTACGACCAGGTGAGCGATGCTGAGGCGAGGGCCGACTTCGACATCCGTTGGAAGGTGGCGTTGGGGATTGAGATTGAGGATAGACCCTTTGCCAAGAGTACCCTTTGCAAGAGTACGCTGCAGCTGTTCCGGGCGCGGTTGATACTGCACGAGAAGGTGCGGGAGGTATTCGAGAGCAGCCTGGCCTGGCTCGGCAGTCGGGCTACCTGAAAAAGCGTGGGATGCGGGTGGCGCCGGACACGACCTACATCCTGGGACGGGGCGCGGTGCAGGACACCTACAATCTGCTGGCGGACGGCATCGTCAAACTGTTGCGGGCTCTGGCGGCCGCGGCGAAGATCGACGTCAGGGAATGGGCCGAAGCCCAGGGGTGCGAGAAGTACCTGGGCTCCAGCATCAAGGGCGAGGCGGCGATCGACTGGTCGGACCGCAAAGCGCGGCGGAAGCTTTTGGGGGCGATAGTGGCCGATGCGGACCGGCTGCTGGCATTGGCGCGGCAGGCGTGGGTGGAATTGCCGGAGGACAGCGCCCAGCGGCAGAGCATAGTGGCTGGGGCGGAGTTGCTGGGACAGTTGCTGCTCCAGGACATCGCGCGCCAGAGCGGCGACGGCGATGCTCATGCTGCTGACGGGGTGAGCGTCAGGGATGGGGTGAGCAAGGACCGGATGCTGTCGGTGCATGACCCGGAGCTGCGCCACGGTCACCAGAGCAGCCGGCGGCGCTTCAACGGGCACAAGGCCGCCATCGTGGTGGACACCGACAGCCAGCTGATCACGGCCGTGGACGTGTTGCCGGGCAATGCTATGGACTAACGGAAACTGTCACGCCACCGCGGCCGTTGATGCGTGGGGCACAACCGGAGCTTGGGCATCGGATCTGGGCACCAGTTGGTAGCCCAGCTGGGCGGCACGCCGCTTGGTGGCGCGGAGCGCCCTTTGACGATACTGGCTTTCGTAGTACTCTGCGCCGGCATCCACGTACGCTTGGCCGTACCGCAGCATGGCGTAAATGATGCGAGCCAGCTTGTGAGCCGTGGCGGTGATGGCCTGAGGCACTCCCAGCTGGGCCTTCTTCCGGTGCAGGAAGGCGCCCAGGGCGCTGTCGGAGCGATGCAGCGCGTTGGCGGCCAGACGCAATGCTGCCGCCGCCCGGCTGGCGCTGGGCTTGGTCTTTGAGCTGATGACCTTGCCGCCGGTGACCCGGTTGTTCGGGCTTAGCCCCAGCCAGGAAGCGCAGTGGCCGGCACTCTCCCACTTGGTCATGTCCGTGCCAATCTCACTCACCACCTTCAGGGCCGTGTAGGCGTCCACACCGTCAATCCGGGTCAGGTCCACCCCCGTCATCTGATACAGGTGGGTCCGGACATCGAAGCGCGACGCGTTCCCCTGACGGGGCTTTTTCCCATTGGGAGCCGGAGGTTCCCAGTCGCTGCGGTCCTCAAACCGTTCCAGCTGGGCTTCAATCTCCCAGTCGCACTCGGCAATCTTGCCTTGGTACGCCCGGTACAACTCCAGGGCCTGGGTCAGCTCGAAGATATGTTCCTCCCGCCAGTGCCCCTGCAACGACTTGGCGATGGTCGCCTCGTCCGCCTTGATCCGATAATTGCGCAGTTGCGCCAGCTTACGCGGATCCCGCTCGCCGCCCACGATGGCCTCGATGATGTCCATGCCGGTCTGGCCGGTGATGTTGCTGATGACGTGCTGGAGCTTCACGTTCATCTGGGTCAGCGCCTTCTGCATATGCTGGATATGGTGGGACGCGTATTCCACCAGCATCGTTCGCTGGCGCAGGTAGCTACGCAGGCGTCGGATCTCCCCGTCGGGACGGAAGGCGCCCGACAGCAGCCCATAGGTGTGCAGCTGCTGCAGCCACTGGCAGTCCAGCACGTCGGTCTTGCGCCCGGGCACGTTCTTGATGCGCCGGGGGTCCACCAACATCACCGCAAAGCCCCGTTCTTCCAGCACCCCGAACAGCGGTATCCAGTACACCCCCGTCGACTCCATAACCACGGTCTCCACGCCGCACTCGGACAGCCACTCCGCCAGGCGATACAAGTCGGCCGTGAAGGCGGCGAACTCTAGCACCGGCTGTTCGGCGCGGTCTTGGGGCACCGCCACGAAATGGCTGGTGGCGCCCACGTCGATCCCCGCCGCGTTCAGGTTCAACTGGGATAGCCCCGCTGGTTTGGCGCTGTTCTTGCGTGTGCTCATCATCCCCCCTGCTATTGCAGCGTAGGCGTGTCGCCGGAGGGAGTCGCCAACACCGAACAATCTATGGAACGGGATCGCCCCTGGTGGGGCGTCACCAATGATGCAGTCGTAAGACTCCCGGACCATGCTCCCGATCGGGCAATACGCACCAATGCCTGCTCGGTCTTCATCCAGGCGGCACACCTCGCCATGAGCATACGCACCCTGACACAGACTCACCAGTTAGTCGCCTCTGCACGGGCCGGCCACGGGCATAACTCTGCTCCCGACAATCCGGGGGCATTGGAACCGGTGGAGCAGAGCGAAGCGAGTACCGACTCGGTGGTGGCGGAAGCCATGGGCGACGCCGCCTATGGGGACGGAAATACCCGCCAGGCCTTCGCCGACGCGGGACGCCGGTTGGTGGCCAAAGCGCCGGGCCGGCCCGACCGGAAACACTTTCCCAAGCATGACTTTCAACTCGACCTGGCCGCGGGCAGTTGCACCTGTCCGGCGGGACCGGTTACCCGCACCATCGTGCCAACCGGGAAACGGACGGACCGCACCGGTCGTGTCTATCGCTTGCAGGCCTTCCAATTTGATGGGGAGACCTGTGGGGCGTGCGCGCGGCGGCCCGAATGCATCGCGGCCCAAGGCAGTAAAGGACGCAGGGTGCAAATCCATCCGCAGGAAGCCCTGCTGCAGGAGGCCAGAGCGTTGCAGCAGAGCGCTGCCTACGACGAGTATCGAGCACGACGGATGGTAGTGGAGCACAGATTGGCTCGGCTGGTCCAGTTGGGCATCCGGCAAGCCCGTTACTTCGGTAGGGTCAAAACGCGATTCCAGCTGTATCTGGCGGCCACGGTGGCCAACCTGACCCTGGTGTTGGGCAACATCGGGCGGTCGGGCAGTACCGGTGGCGGCGCAGCAGGCCACCGTGTCGTCCTCAATGTTGTCCGTGCTGTGGTCGCCAATGCTGCGGCCAACTTCAGCGCTGTCCGGCTCGGACAACTATGGTCCCTGTTTTTCCTCAGTGCAACAAGACCCAATCTCGCAATTCCTGGAGATAACGCCATGCCGGCGTATCCTCCTCCAATGCACCCTCGAGTTCACTCGCAGCCCCTGGATGACTCAGATCCACATCAATGAAGGATTGAAACTCCAACTCCGCACTACATTCGTGTTGTGCGAAAATGCTCGGCGCCGGCGATGAGCCATACTGGTTCACCAGCTGGTTGCTTATCCCAGAGGCAACCCACGTACATACATACCTTGTATGAGGACGCTCAGCTGGCGTGATCACATCCAAGGTACCAAACTCAAGAACTTGGTCAGCCGGATCTTGCATACGTACCACCACCGGCTCAGACGGCGACGATGATATGAAACCAACACGGACCCCGTGGTCCAACACTTCCTCAACCACCCTGATCTGGAAGTTCCAGTTACGCCAGTTCCTGAACACCTCGTAGGCAGCATCGGAGAATGGCATCAACGACTCAGTATCCTGAGAAGCAGCGTCTTCATCAACACGACATCCAGGCTGGGTCTCGATGTTGCTGAAGTTGTCCGACCTGTACTGCCAACACCGCAGTATCCCGTCGTAATCTTCAACCAAACTCAACGTCTGGCCCTGTACCCTGCCCAACGAATACCACTTGTGGTCACTCGTCTGAGAACTGAGCGTCCCAGAGTGCGGCCAAAAACGCACGTCTACCCAACCGTTCGACAGGGCACCGCCGAACTGCCCTATCCTCATCTCAACATCATCAGTCATTAGATCCGTAATCGGGTCTACGTGGATAGCCCACTGTGCCGAGAAACTAGGATGCACCTCCGGTGTTTCCACTCGGTAGAGGATGGATTCACGAGCCTGCCGCAACAAGCCGCTATCAGCGCGGTACATACCATAGTCAGCAACCTGACCGTAGAACCAATCCCCAGCTGGCCTAGGCCCAGGCGGGTAGTACGTCTCCAAGAGCTCAGCCTCAGTCCAAGCTGCCGATACCCCCGACACTTTCAGACCACCAAACCCCTGCGACCCCGGCGGAAGCCCCAAAGGAACATCCTCCGGCATATTCACGCGGAACCCGCATATGTTGGACTCCGGGTTAACTACATCCGGGTCACCATAAACAGCAAGTTCTTGAGGAGTAAGATGCGCTGGACAGGGATTTGAACCAGCTTCCAACCCCAGATGCAGCAGCGCATTCCTGGTATTAGACCTCCCAGGCTCACCGGCTCGCCTGATCTGAAATGCGTACATACCCCAATCATAATAATTACGCATCATCAACTGGCCCGGGCTGGGGAATAATCCCCCAAGGGTGCCGTTATTCGCCCAAGGCATCGTGAAATCATCGCTGTTACTCCAGTCAAACATCTCGTAGTGAAACACCATCTTGGGTTCCGGAAGAATCCCATCTTCCGGCAAACTCTTCCATTGAGACAGCAACGAACGTTGCGGGAAACCAGGCAGACCCAACACCGGTTCGTCAATGTCCGGCAACTGGTCATTCGGCACGCGGCCGCCGTACGGCCAGGCACGGTACTCCAGCAATTCCCAACGTTCGTTGGTCACCAACGTTACCTTGCCATCATCCGGGTCCTGCTGCACATCCTGCAACACCGGCGCCCCAGCGGTGCCCGGGTATTCATGCAAAGCACCAACCACCGGCAGCTTCCGAGGAATCGGCACCGGCTCCCTCGTTCCATACCACTCGGGAGTATAGAGGACCGTTGCAGTCGGGACCGTGCCCTCATACGCGGTGGTACCTTTACGATCAACACGGCCTCCATCCGCCACACAGTCCTGGATATCCCTGGGCTCCGTCACCGCCGCATTCACGGCCGTCTCCAGGCGTGGGTTTTCCATTTTCTCAGACAGACTTAACGTAGTGTTGTTGGCCTGCTGGTACATCCACCAAGTCCAGCCGCAACAACCCGTTGCACAATCAGTCGTTCCACAACTCTCGCACACCGTATAGGTGCTGCAACTTTCACTGCCATCCTCATCAGTGTCACAATCCTCGTATTCCACCTCCATCCCGCAACTCGGAAACTCCCCCTTGCTGGCGCAAGCATGCTCACCGCTGATATCACAGTCGCAATTTGAATCACAGCATATTGGACACTCATTACACTGAGCCCAGAAGCAGAACGAGCCACACTCCACCGCGGTAGCCGCGCAATAATCCTCACGCACCTTGTTCTGAGCCTCTCCCGGCGAGTCTCCTTCCCTATCGCTCCCAGATACGGTGTCACCGCCAGACACCAACCCAACCATCAGCAAGACCATTACGGTCCCGAGCGCCAGCAGACGTTTTACATCACTTCGAATTGCCATGACACCAATACCTCGTCGTGATCATCCCACAGCTCCACGCGATATTTACCAGGCTGCCAGACCCCCGGCAGTGTGTCGCCCAACCCTGAGCTAACCACCCATTGATTTTTGCCTATCTCGTACTCTCGCTGAAACATCACCAACGGATCATCAGGATTCACCGTCAGATCCAGCCACCTCTCCACCCCACGCATATGGAACTGTTCCGGCGCGTCATCCACATCGAACACCACGATCCACATCACGTATCGAGTGGTACGAGCCATCTCAGTCATAGCCTCTGGCAAATTCTCGAAGTTACCGGACACAACGTAGTCCGGTACCCCAGGCACCTGGGAAGCAAAGAGCGACTGGCGCTTCAGGTACACATCCGTGCCCCATACGCGCCCGTATCGAGTGGGCAACACCACCGGCGTTGCCGTCGGCTTCACCATCGCACCCATCGCGGTGGGTGCCGGAACCGGCGTCTCCGTGGGAAGTATCACCCTCGGCAACGCCTGCACCGGAGTCGGCGCCGGCGTCTCAGTAGGCACCGGAGTGATTGTCGGCGTAGGAGTAGGCCCAGGCGTAAACGTTGGCCACGACGTCGCCGTCGGAAACGGCGTGTAATTCGACGCCACCACTACGCCAGCAGGCGAAGCGTTCACCTTTCCAGATCCGTCGCTTCCCGCTCCGCAACCAGCGAGCAGCACGGCAGCATACGCCGCCGTAATAGTTATCAGTAGCCGTCGTACCACGTCATCATCCTCCGGTCATACGCCCAACAAACCTCACCATCATAAGGCTTGTAACCCTCCTGCCACATGATGACCGCAGCGCCATCAGGCAACTGCGCACGACATACGTCCAACCCAACCACCTTTGGGTAAGGACTCCACCCCTGCGTCTCACACGCCGGAATCTTCCGCCACACGTACTCCACACCGCCCGCCACATCGGCTGGCTGCTCCAGACCATCTCCCAATAGCTTCTCCCTCAGCAGACCGTCACAATCACCGTGGTCCACACCGAACAGACCATGGTCGCCCGCGGAATGCCGCCACCCCCATCTCAACCTCTCATGCGAGTAATACCAGCAACCGCCGAGGCTATCGCCCGGTAAGTTGTCGAAGTGCACCAGCACGTCCCCCTGGAATGTCCGGCCCGTAGCGCCTATCCTCCTCTCAACGTAGTCATCGTAATTATCCAGCAACTGCGGAGCCACCTCCAGACCACCCACATACGTCCCAAGCTCGCAAGCCCTGCCAGCACCTGCAAACGCATAGTCGCAGTCTCCACGCGCCGCAGAAAGCTCCGCGTAGAGCTTATTCACATCCTCGGCAAAAAGACGCACCCCATCATAGGCTTCCAGCTCCAACCGCAAATGTTCGCCACACGTGGCGGGCTGCTCAGGAGCCGGTGTCGGCACCATCACCACCACCCGGCCCGACAAGTCCAAAGTAGGCTCCGGCTCAGCGGTAGCCCACGGCGTCGCCGTCGGCATTGGCGTCAACGTCGGGAGATTCAGCCTAGGCACGCTCGTGGCCGTCGGCCGTACCATCGCCGTCACGGTGCGGCCCACTCTTTCGGACACCACATCCGCCGCCACGGGAACCGGCGCGTTAGCGCCGCACCCCATCAGGAACAACACCAACAGCAAAGCGACGAGGCTAGACTCTATCCTCATCCGCTATCCTCTTCATCACTTTGCTCTTCGTCAATCACTTCACCCAATTCGTCCAACATATCCCGATGTTCCCGCTGCACACGGCTCAACAGCGAGCCGGTCACATCCACCGCTTCAAACGGCTCATCGCCCAGCATCACCATTTCAGCAGGCAACTCTTCGCCAACGTTCTTCCACGTATCGTCCAACAACAGCTCGCGTTCCGCTGCCGTCGATATAATCTCCAGCGGGAACACTCCGCTATTCGTGATGAACAATCCCTGCCCCCGCAACGCACTCCTCAGGAAACTCGCGGCATCATCTCCCAACGCCAACGCCTCAATCACCGCCGGCAACGCCGCCGGGTCCTGCGAAAGCGCCAGCTTGGTCGCCGAGTTCTGCAACAAAGACTTGCCAGCATGGCCCAACACTGCACCACCCTCAGCGTGCTCGCCCAGGAAGTCCTGCACATCCTGCGTAATCGTCATCAGACCCAGCCCGTACTTACGGGCACGCTTCACAATCGTGATCAAAGCTGCCGCGCCACTCGGCGTAGCCAACACTGTCCAGCACTCATCGACGATCAGTAGCCGAGGACGTTTGTGCGCTACCGCCAGACCCCAAACCACCTCGGCGCACACCGACGTCGCCACCGGCTTAAGCTGACTAGAAAGGTTCTTCAAATTGAAGCACGTCACCGGCTTCTCATCAGAAGACAGGTCTACCCCATCACTGCTCATCAGGTATCGCAAGCTTCCCACCGAGAAACGCGCCAGCAGACGCGCCATCTCCGAGCCGGCAGTTCCCAGCTGCTCTTCCGCATACAGCAGGAAATCGTAGAAACCATCCATGCCGCCGCCACCCAGAATCACTCCGGGATTGCGGCCATGCTTCTTAATCTCGTCATCATAGTAGGCCGTCAAACACCGGTCGATCATAGACCTCCGGTCTACGTCAACCTCTCCCGAAAGCATCACCTCCACAAGGCTCCCCAAACCCGCAACACGCGTGGTCAGGTCTCCCTCGTTGGTGTACGACAAGGAAAACGGGTTCAGACCGTACCCTGGTGAACCGGGAATCAACACTCGGCCTCCCAGCGCTTCCGTGATTACGCTGTACTCCCCTTCGGGATCGATCAGGTACACCACTACGTCTCGCAAAGCCTCACGCAACACACGAAGCTTGGTCAGGAACGACTTACCGGCTCCCGACCTCGCCATCACCACCATGTGTGCGTTCATCTCGTCATCGTGGAATGGGTTATACATCACCGGCGTTCTGCTACGCAGGTCCACGCCGAACAGCGTGCCCGTACGCTTGTCCAGGTCCGGCGGACCAAACGGGAACAAACGCAACAACGTGTGCGCATCCGTGAGGTACATATCTCCCACACCCCGACGCAACGCCGGCAGCACCGCCGCAAACCCCTTACCCTGACGGTAACGCAGCAGACGTATCCCAGCCAAGCTGCTTCGGAAATACCCTGAGATGCTCCCACCCGCGCGTTTCAACCTATCGCGGTCACGGGCGAACACCGTCATCGTCGCCGTAATCCTGAACAGACGGTTCACGCCACGTTCCACTTCACTCGATAGCCGCGTCACGTCCGAGATCACCAAATCCACTTCCGGCGGCACCAGCTTGCCCTTCTGCTCCGCAGCCATCCGGGCACCGATGAACCGCGACAGCTGCATCTGGAGCCTGGAATGGCTCTCACGCTGCGTCACCGGCCAGTACCAGAAGGAAAGATCCATCTCCTCGCCCATCTGCATCAGCCGGTCGAGGAACATCAGAGAAACCTGACGTGGCCACTTGTGAATGTCGTAAGTCGCCGCGTAACGGTGGTTCAACTCTATGAACTTCCCGTACTCCTTCAGCTGATAGGTCTCCTGGCGATGACCCTCCACCATACCGGACGTGCAAGCACGCACCAGGTCTTTCAGCTCATCGCCCACCACTCGACGTGACGAGAACCGACCCTGATACAACAGCAGGTCCACATCCTGCGCCTTTTCCTCCTGAGCAATCACGTACCACCGACGGTCCACCACCGTCCCCGTCTCTTCAATCTCCTGCAGATAATTGAGCAGAGAGTCCCCCACTTCGTTGATCTTCCCAACACGCATATGATCGGGTCGGCACGCCAACAGCTCCTGGCGCACGGCACCAAGGTCGGGTATATGCTGACGAATCAGCACCTGCACCGGGAACTCCAGCGAGTTCAGGAAGTTGGACCATCCATTGGTCACCTGGTCGTCGGAGTAGTCCGCCCCATTCACGCGCCACACCGCGAAGCGCCGCTCACCCCGCTCTACTACGAAATTCTCGTCAACCTTCACCACCCGGGTGAGCACGTTGACTTCATTAGGAACCTTTTCCTGCTTCTGCTTCCTGCCCCTCTTGCCCGACTCGGCAACCTCTTCCTCCTGCTCACGCAGAAAATCCTCGTTCAACGCATCCAGCGCATCTTCAGGCAGCTTTCTCTTCCCGATTCCAAGCATGACGACATTTCACCGGAGCCAGGCAGTATCTGCGAGAAAGGCTCCAAGCCCATTGTCCCCCAACCGCAGCCTCACCGTTTTGCTACGCAGCGATTTAACATACGCATCACGGCGAGGCTTGAATCCACCCATCGAAGAGCGCACCCTCCTGGGTCCACCAGAAGTCCGCTATGCCAAACAACTCCACGTTGATTGCGTCAACAATGAAATAGCAACCGCCCACGATGATCGCACCCACCAACGCCCTCACCAGAATCGTCCGAGTGCGGGCATACGAATTACCGGATGCCGTCTCCTGCATATGCACCACGCCAGCCCACGCCACTGTAATCGACAGCAACGCGCCCACCAACAGGCCCGCTATTTGCCACAGCCGACGCAAATCTTCTTCCAAATACGTGAACGCACAATCACGTCTGTAATCCGCGTTATAGAGCAGGTCCTGCTTCACCTTCCATCCACCGCTAGACGGCGGAGGCACTTCAACACCGAATTCGAACTTCAAATACGACGGGTTAAACTCACCAAGGATTCCAGACCGTACTACCGGTGGATTACCGTCCAAACCCTCGAACTGGTCCTGACCATCGTCGAATTGCGCCGGCAGATACACCAATCCATCGGTATAACCCTTCAGGTACAGACTCCGTAGCGGAGTACCAATGTAGGCCAACGGCCTCCCTTTGTAGACAACAGGTTCCGCCATCACCCATTCGGTGTTCGCAATATTCACGTTCCAGCAGATGCAGCGCTCTGAGTTTCGGTTGATGCGACACTCCTGTTCACGACTGTTGCCGGAACCGTGCACCGTGCCGCCACTCTGGGCCAGCACGGTTCCAGACCCCACCAAGGCCAGCACCAACCCCAACATCACACCGGCTAACCACTGGCGCGAACCCATGCCTACCCCTTCCAAAGGGACTTAACCATGTCCAGCAAACTGGCATGCGCATTACGCATCGCTTCATCAGTCTGCCGAGACACCTCAGCCTTAGCCTCCAAAGCACGCGCCTCAAAGGCGTCGTCCCGCGACGCCTGCTTCAGGAAGGGGAACATTTTCCCCAGTTTGCCCTTGATGCCTGGCACTTCCCCAACAGCCATCAGAACTTCCGGAGGCCCGTCAATCAGCTGCTCCGGACTGCTTTCATAGGATGGCTTCACAAAAATATATTTCAGGCTCAGAATAACCATCACCGGCAACATCAGACCAAACGGCTTCACGAAGACCATGCTCAGAGTGAACAGGTACATCGGCCCGAATACAATCAGACGCATCTGCATCGACATGGCGAACATCATCGCCACCAGCAGCCACACCGCTGCGATGCCCACTGCCACACCAATTTGTGGCATCGTCAACCCCAACAGGTAGACGTCCTTCTTTCCCAAAAACGTTGGTGAGTCGTAAGTTCCTAGTGACATACCGTGAGACTATCACCACCTCGCGAACCCACGTTTTGCGGCGCCCAAACCACCGTTGAAAGTCCCGTTTCCGGGTTCCGTGCTCAATTTGTCAACAAGCTCTAGAATCCAGCCGACGCGGACCACGCACGATGCAGCAAATACCATAAGGCAAGCCCGCGCTAGATGCTAAAAATGCCTTCACGGCATCCTGATACAACCGCCGGCTTCCTTTGCCGTTGCCAGCGGTTTCTCCCGTTTCACGGGGTGAGCCCGCTGCAGCCGGTTTTCCCCAACGGCCGCACCGGCCGCGAGACGACAAGCGGTGTCGCTTTGAGAGTGGCACACCAACCGTGACGTCCGGCTCGGGGAAATACCCCGAGGCAAGCCGCAACGCGGCACCCAAGCGCCAATCCCACACCGCGGAGAGTGCGCCGGACTGCCACGACGCGGAACCGGGCAACACCCGACACACGGATGAAGCCTGCTTCCACCACCAGCGTCGCTGCCTCGGGAATGACGCAGCAATCCAGCTCGTCTTGGAACCTGCGTCGTGGGCGCCGTTAGCCGGCAAAACGGTGCCCGCATTTTCTTGATAGAGTAGGACGCCATCACCACCGTCCACTCACCTGCATCCCACTGGATGCAGCGTAGCGCCAGCGCCGCCCTCGCGGTGGGCAGGCCCGTGCGCAACCGGAAGGCTGACGCCACGCCGCGCAGCAATTAGCTGCGCCTTCCGGCGTAGCAAACGGGACCAGCACGACCTTGCGGGGGTCGGCTACCCGCCAGTCTTCCAACGACGGCAACGCCCGATGGAGTGGAGACCATCAACGCGTTGCCGTCCTCCGCTTTCACAAAAACGGCCCAACTACCGCCAGCAAGACAATTTGCCGGCATCACGGCCGGCAGGAGTCTGATTCAATGCCTTCAATCTCCAAAACCAACGGCGTCGTTTACACTCCCTCACCTGTTGTAGAGCAAATTCTCCAACAAGCCGGACTCCATAACCCCGACACTCTGGCGACAGCCACCATTTGCGAACCCGCCTGCGGCGACGGCGCCATACTACGCCCTCTAACGCGCCGCATCCTGCAAACCCTGCCCAAACACCAGGCCATAGCCACGCTCCAGCGGATCACGGCGTTCGACATCGACGCCGATGCCATCCACCAGTGCCGGCATCACCTCCAAAACATCCTCGCCGCATTCTACCCCCGCGAACGCATCGATTGGCAGGTCATCACCACCGACGCCACCATCCGGTCCACCACCCGTCAACTATGGGGCAAATTCACGCACGTGGTCGGCAACCCGCCCTATGTGCGTGTCCAGAACCTCGACGCCAGACGCCACCACATCAATCACGACTGGTACACCGCCGCCGGGTCAACCGACCTCTACATCATCTTCTTTGAGCTCGGCATCAATCTCCTTGCCCCCCACGGCACCCTGACGCTCATCACTCCCAACAGCTGGCTCACCTCCCACAGCGCGCGGTTATTCCGCCAGTGGCTTACACACCAACACCGCGTTGACTCCGTCATCGACTTCCGGGAACACCGGGTCTTCCCAGCGCTTGGCACCTACACGGCCATCACCACCATCACGAAGGACGCAACTCCAGCGCCCATCCCCGTAACTCACCACAACGGCGAATCCGCACAACCGGCGGGCACCATCATCATCGACCGCCTGCAACCACGGGACCCCTGGACTCCAGCCACCGACCAACAGCGCACTCGCATCCACCAAATCAGGCTACGCGGACCCCAGCTCGGGCAGCTCGCGGATATCCACGTCGGCATCCAAACCCTAGCCGACGACGTTTTCATCCTGGACCACGCCCAATACCAACACCTGGAACCAGGCATCCTCCGTCCGATCGTCAAAGCATCCGTGATGCACAACGGCATCGATTGCACCGACCGACGCCTCATATTCCCGTACACGTCCACCGGCGCCCTGATACCCGAGACCACCCTCGCAGCTCAGTACCCAAACGCTTACCAACACCTTGACGAACACCGCGACTCTTTGCTGAGCCGCGACAAGGGTAAAACCCCACCCCAGCACTGGTACAAATTCGGTCGCAACGTTTCCATACTCTCCGGCTTCGCGGACAAGATTGTCACACCGCCCGTCAGCCCACACCCTAACTTCCAGCTGCACCTGCAGCCCGACACCACGTTTTACGCGGGCTACTGCATCAAGCCCAAATACGGCTAACTTCTAGACCACAATATATTGAGCAACGTTGAGTTATGTTGACAAACACGCAACATCAAGCACCTGACCAGCGACCAAGCGACTCGTGCGACCCAGAACCCCACGCATCGCCGCAGTACCCTACCCCTTACTGGTCCGACACGATCGCCGCTTTCAGCAACTCACTCTGGCTGCCTACGGGAACCGCAGACCACGACTCGCTCATCAATACAACACAACCCTGGGACAGCAAAACCGCCGCCCACTCATGGTTCTCAACCAACCGCATCCCCGCTCCTGATTCAGAACTCCCCAAGCTCTACTCGTCAGCCGCAGTTCAGGACTCCGCCACCCGCGCCACCGCCCGCGCCACCAAGCAACAGACACGCCGGATTCAGGTCTATCCGGACCGCTCCCAGAAACTCGCTATCAACACCTGGCTCACCGCCAGCCGTTGGACCTACAACCTTACCGCCGAGATCCTGCAGTCTGGCATCCCGGCCGTTTGGAAACATATCGCCAGCATGGTGATGCCCGAAATCAAAGCCCTGCATCCCGAATGGGATTCAGTTCCTTACCAAGTGAAGCGCACCGCAGTCAGGGACGCCTGCCGCGCCATGAGCAACGTCAAGACCTTCAACATGGAACTCAAGTCCGACCAAGCACAGGGCAAGCGAGCCGACGCAGAGTTCGCCGAACTCGGCTACCGCAGCCGCAAAAACCCCAAGCAGTCCTGCTACATACCGGACGACGCCGTGACGGAGCATGGCGTCTACCACACCATTCTCGGACCGCTGCGGATGGCCGAAGCCATCCCCGAGGGACACCAGGAATGCCGACTGGTACAGGAACGAGGCCTCTACTGGCTCATCGTTCCTTACCCGGCGCAACGCGACATTGAGACCCCAAGCGGTGATGGCGTAGTCGCGCTCGACCCCGGCGTTCGCACCTTTCTCACGTACTTTTCCGAAACCGACTGCGGCAAGCTCGGCCACCACGCCTTCGGCCGCATCCAGCGGCTCTGCCACTGGCTCGACGACCTCATCAGTCGCACCACCAAGGCACCCAACCGGCGCAAGCGCCGGCAAATGCGCCGCGCACAGGCCCGAATGCGGCAGCGCATCATCAACCTGGTGGACGAGCTCCATTGGCAACTGGCTCGCTGGTTGACCAGCAACTACCGGATCATCCTCCTCCCTACTTTCGAGACCCACGACATGACCCGTCGCGCCGGCCGGAGAATCCGTAGCAAGACCGCCCGCATGATGCTCACTTTCCGCCACTTTGAGTTCAAGCAGCGCCTGCGGTGGAAAGCCTGGCAGCGCGGCGCATTGGTGCTCGACGTCGACGAGGCGTACACCAGCAAGACCCGCAGCTGGGACGGTACCGTGAACACCAAATTGGGCAGCGCCAAGGTAATTCGAGACGAGAACGGTTTCGGTACGGACCGAGACGTAAACGGCGCCCGTGGGATATTTCTGCGGGCTTTGGGAGACAGCCCCTTCCTGCGTAGCTTGCTCACGCCGGTTGCATCGCAAACAACGGCCTCAGCGTAGAACGTTGTTCAGCGTTTAACTGTCGGCATAGACCACGCCGCATTGCTCGAAGTGCTCAACTCGGATGACATGGACTTCTTCATCAACTTAACGTCCAAGTCGCTTTCCTCAGGATGGATGCATTACTCCAAAGCTTTCATCCAGCACTTCCCCATACCCCGCGACATCATCCCCGCCGGGAGTATGCCGAAACCGCTCATCTGAAACCAATCATTTCCAAAACTCCACCCCCACACCGCGAGGTATCCTACGACTACCATCAAACCCAAAACCGGCGCCACCAAGGGCACCATCTCCGTCGACAACATCAACCTACGCTACCACGAGTCGCCGAGACCCCTCCCACGCGCCGGAACCCGACGCGTTCAGTCAAACCCACGGCGGTTCGTGTTTTCGACCAACACGAACCGCCGTCGGCTTTTTCTACTGACGTATCCAGAGGATGCACACCATACGAGCCATCAACAATCGATCGTTCACACACCACGTTGCCGGCAACGCCCCTGGCGACGCCACTCTGCGCCAGCTCAACTCCAACACGCTGGAGCGACTCGACAACGCTACCCAAGACCAAAACCAAGTGATGCCCACTCGCGAACACGCACTTCTACTCGAGAAACTCGCGCTCGCCAACCGGATCAACACGAACAAACGAAACCTCGACAAACTGCGGCACCACCTGCCAGCTGCCTGACCAAACCCTGGGCCACCATCGCCAATTCGCCAAACGACAAGCAGACAAGCAACATGGTTGTTATCACCGACTCACGCACCATGGCCCGCAACCTGCACGAGAACGCCAGCATCAAGCAATCCTTACAGAACACCTACGGCGCCGAAGCTGCATACCAGCAGGCCAAGCGCCTTGCCGAGCAATCCATCAAGTGATCATCAAACGCCAGCCAGCACTTTTTCGCAGAACGCGTCGCCACCCAAATCGACGAAGACTTTGCACAGTTTAACATCGCGTACCAGCACAACTCCAGCGTTCTGGAACGCATGGGTCCCATCGCCCTTGACCACATCCAGGCAACGCCCATCTTGGAACGCGAATTGCTCCTCGAGGTCATAGACCTCACCGACCGCATCAACGCGAACAACCGTGAACTCGCCGACCTTCGGCAACGCCTGGACACCGCATAGCCAGACCACCGTCCACCAGCACAAGCAGCCGGCCCACCAAGTACAACACCCAAATTCTCCAGGAGACCACCGCACCATGTACAGCATCGTAGACCAACCCATCCGCTCGACACAGTTCCTGAACGACCTCAAAAGAATGGCCGTCAACTCCGACACCGAGCCGTCGTACGACGGCCACACCTACCACTCCGGCCAGTCCAGCCGTAACCTCGCCAAGGACGCCGTCTACGCCACCTTCACCGGACACCGAAACGAGACGACCGTTTTCATCGCCGAGTTCGACAACCCCGCCGACGCCGGCTACGCTGCCGCCGCTCTGAACCGCGCCCGGCCGTTTGAGTATTCCCTCATCGACTTCATCACCACAACTCCGCAACCGCAACGTGAACCCGTCGCCGCTTAACAGCGCAAACGACCAGTAGCCTTAGGCGATTTCGCTACTCAATGAAGTAGAGCAGTAAAACAACGACATGAAGGCAACGGCCATGAAACCGACGACACTGCAATACCGGGCCACGACCTCAAGGGCTGGCTACCGGCAACTCGAACAGGCCATGCCGCAGATGGGACACCTGCGCAACGCTCTGATCCGACACCGGGACAGCGCACGCGGAGCACACCGACACGCCTTCAACCTGAGCCTGCAGAACACGCACCTCACCGACCTGCATCGCCATGACCCGACCTTCAAGCAGTATACCCGCCGACTACTGGAGTCCGTCGCCCGCGAAGTAAACAAGTCCTACCGCACCTACTTCAAGCATCCCGACGTCGGCCGGCCCAACACCGCAAGTCCCTACCGGAACCGCACCCTCGAGATCTCCGAGCCCAGCGTCCAGCACCTCAAAGTGAAGCCGAACGGCTGGGCCACCATCCGGATCAAGGGACTCCCCACCATCAGGTTGCGGACCGACGAGCGGATGCCCAAAGGAGAGCAACCAAAGGCAATCAGGATCACGCTCAAGCCGCGCCGAATGGTGGTTTCGCTCGTGTATCAGCAGGAGCCCAGAGACTTGGGCGAGCCACCCCAGCAGTCGGTGGGCATCGACCCCGGCGTGAAGCACAACATCACAGCCGTCAGTGATGACGGCGCCGTTTTGCAACTGCCCGGCATCGACGACAAGCAGTATCTCAAGACCAAGCGCCGTCTGCTCCGCAAGCTGCAGCGGCAACGCGACGCCGCACTGAAAGACGGCCGCGCACGGTTCACCAGCCAGCGGACACCGGCCGGCACAATCAAACGGCGATTCCGCTGGATCGAACGACCTTCGAAGACCTACCTCAAGACCCTGGCCGAGCTCCGACGAGTTGAGCAGAAGCGTCAGGACAGCATGAGGGGTTACCAGCACCGTCTTTCACATCAGCTGATCCGGAACCACCAAACGACCTGCATCGAGGAAACGCAGACCAGCAACCTGACCCGCTCCGCCAAGGGCACCGCAGCGGAACCCGGCGCCAACGTGAGCCGGAAGACCGGCCTCAACCGGTCGATACTCGCGCAAGGCTGGTACGGCCTGCATACCAAGATCGAGTACAAGGCCGAATGGTACGGACGGCGATTCGTCCCAGTGCCCGCGCATCACACCAGCCAACGTTGCTCGGCGTGTGGCCACGTCGCTGCCGGCAACCGACTGAGCCAGTCCGACTTCCGATGCGAGAGTTGCGGCCATGAAGCGAACGCCGACGTGAACGCGGCAGAGAACATCCGGCGCCAGGGCCTCGAAATCCTGGCCAGGGCAGGAGAACCCCCTGGGTGTACCGCCATAGGCCCTTGAGGCCACCAAGCGCACAACCCAGCCGCAAGGCCGGGATAGCGCTGTACACATGAACTCGCTCTACCTCGGTAGTAGCGAAATCTCCTATCACCCAGCACCACCGCAACGTGGCCGACACCATCACGTCCATCCACCACCTGGCAGTCGTCGAACTCGGCAAGCTCAAACGTGAGTACCCCGACACCATACCCCATCCTACGATGCTCCACGTAGGCGCCACCCGCCACAGCATCTTCAACGACCGCACCTCGCATTTCATCGTCGAACTATCGGACAAGGTACCAGGCACTCACGCCGACGTGCCGGCTATGCTAGAGCAACGAATCCAAAAACAGGGCTACCGCTGCTCCGTCCAGTTCGACTAAACGCCTCACCCCCCGACCTTCCAGCAGGAGAATAACCGCAAATGCCCCAAATAAAGCAGATTCACGTAGCGGGATACCGCGATATTCTTGACTCCAACGACATCAACTTAGGACGTATCAACATCATCTCCGGCCGCTATCCCGCCGGCTGCCGCCAGCTGGTAGACGCGGTGCAGTTGTGCTCCACGTTTTCATCCCATGAGCCCGATTGGCAGACCCCATCCCCGGACATCCTGCACCCCGACGCCAGCGCCGTCACGATCACGCTAACCTTCTCAGACCCTGAAATGCGCATCACGCTCCACCTTCAACCCGTCCAAGCCGAGCAACACCTCGCCTTGGCTTGGGCCCACCAGCTACCTGATGAAACCACGCATATGCTCAGCTCTTGGCGGATACAAACTCACCATGCATCTGCCGATGACGACGAACTCCACCCCCAAGTTGAGCAAACGCTAGAGCAGTGCCAGGAATCCTTCTTCGACTACCGGCTCGGCGCCATGGTACACCCCAGCCTGAACGACCAGCAGATCCACCGGCTACGACAGGCCATACAACAGCTCCACACAGCAGCCTCAACGCCGGCGATGCCCAAATTCGTCATGCTTCCCAACGACGCCATCTCCAGCCCACAAGCCGCCGAGGTGATCAGCAACCTGGTACGTAAGGCAGCCCAGCAATCCCAGATCATCCTGGTCACCAACTCCTCATTCGCCTTTCAGGCACTCTCCGACCAAAACATCATCATGGCAGACCACCAGGACCGCGGCACTTCCTTTAACTCGTTCCCTCGTGAACACGCCAACCTGTTCTGACCTCAACACGGAGGACAAAATGGCCACAACCCAAGAACTCATCACCGCCTACCTCTGCCAATCCTGCGACACCATCACCGATACTCCCGACGAGACACTCTACGAGTGCAACAACTGCGGCCTCCGCTTCAAAAGAGGCGACGACGATGGCGCCACCCAACGCTGCCCCGAGTGCAACAGATTTGCCGCCAAGGTTGCCGACCAATCGTGCCCCAATTGCGACGACGGCGAGCTCGAAGAAGTCTCCGCATTCTCCTGCCCGACGTGCGACTCCCTTCACCAGAAGGATGAACCAACATGCCGCACCACCGAGTACGACACCGCGCCAACCCCCAACCCCGGCATAACCCTTTCACCCACCGGTCGATCCTTCCACAACCTTCCGGTCCAACTGCCCGCTGGGCTCTACATCCATGACGCCCAAACCAGGATGGACGACCGAGAACTGCACACCGGTGGCATGATGCTCCGCTTATCCACCTGGACCATTCGCTCAACCAACTCAGAGGTGGATTGGGAAATCATCATCGAGGAGAAGGAGTCATACCTTCTTCACACCGTAACCTGCACTCGCTGCAACGTCACCACAGAGCACTTCGACTTGCGCGACGCCGCCGAGTACGTCGCCACCAATCATCATCTCCACGAACACTCCGCGAATCCATAGGAGTCAACCTCAATGGGCCACACCATTTTTCCCACCTTCGTGATCACCAATTTCTCCGTCAAGGACAGTCCCACGCAACAATCCATGACTATCCGGCACGCCTACCACGAAGCTCTCGAGCTGGCCAAGCATCAAACCGCCGTGCCCTACGCCGAAATCGCCGTCGGCGGGCACTCACACCAGCTCATCCGCGGTCGAGAACCTCAGTCAATGCCCCGCGGAGAAATGCCGCAGCAAACCCTGCTACATCGCCAGTACGACTCACCATACGAACTGGAGACGCACTCCACCATCGACGCAACACCCCTGGAACTGTTGCTCAATAACTACGCTCCCACCGACCCACTAGTGTCGCGAGAGCTGCTCAATCTGCTCGATGCGAACAGCTCAGACACCATGTCCAACGTCCTCATCGCACCAGACGGCTCCGTAGTCCACCATCCGCTGGTCGAGGACACCGACGTCTTCGGCCAAACCCGAGACGACGCCGACTCCGGCACCCTGATCGCCGCACGTTACTACAAAAACTCCGGGCCAGACTTCGCCCATTACCACGCGCGGCATCCCCTCTACGAACTGCACCGCGCGCAGTACCGCTGCGAATACCTTCGCACGTTGGCGAAGTACCCCGGCAACATAGCGGTCCAGCTAGAGATGTACCACCGATAAACGACAAGGAGAGCCAAACTTGACTAACCAAAACCACATCACGTCAGTAACCAACGAATCCATCGCACAGCGCACCCTGGAAAAGATCGTGCTCCAAGTGGCGGACGACTTGAAAATAGACTGGGCAGAACCCAGAGACCTCTGCTGGTTCAGTGCAGACGAGGCCAAAGCTCTCGCACCCGACCTGCTGGACTCCGCTGCCAAAGCCGGCGACATGACGCCCATGCCCGACGACCTCACCCACATGATCGACCAGTACGAAACAACGTGCGCCCAAGCCGCCATCGACGATATGCCACCTGAACAGCTGGAAACCCGGCGAGAACCCGTGCGCGTCGCTCTCGCCGAGTACGCGTCAGAGTAGCGCAGACTACTACACCACACTGCACACCAACGAACCACATCGACGCAATGCGCCACGCTGCGACCATCGCCTATGCTGCGTCTCAATACTCTCACCAGCAGTCGAGACATCGAAAATGGAACCATCTCCCTACGACATCCCCGAAGTGAAGGCCCACAACGCGGCCATGGCCTACCTGCAAAACCAGCTACCCCAGTTACACGCCGCACGCTACCGAGACCTGCAGATGGAGCTCGACACCACACGGGTACCCCAACTACGCACCGACATCGTCCGCATCCTGAACCTGCACAACATCCTGGATAGATTCCGCGATGACCCTTCCCATTATCTGACGCCACTCCTGCACGAATCCAATGCTATCCAGATTCCGGAAATATCCGGAACCATCCAGGAACTGTCAATCCTGAGTGATCGCATCTTCCGGCGCATCTATTCCAACGAACTGGTCGAAACCTGGATCCAGGCAACCCTCTCATCACCTGGAAAACAAACCATCACCCTGCAGCAGGCTCAGGAAGATTGGGCCTCAGTCGATGACGAGTTGCGGGCAATCTCCCCCACCTTCAAAGCTGCCGGCTCATACCACCAACTTAAGCCTCAATACAAAATGCCAAAGCGCATCACCGTACCGTTCCAAGGCCGTAAGCTCGCCGGCTGGGCCGATTGCACCTACGACCCGCAGCGCGGTAAAGCTGCCGTGCTCAAAGCGATCCAACTCTACGAAGCCGGCGGCCAGATAATCCACTCTGGCCAATACCTGGCTCCCAGGTAGCATAACCGTTGTAAAAATGGTTGACTTTAGTTACAAACCATCGCCAGCCATCCCAGCAGACGCGGACTACACCGCGCCGCCGCGCCGTCCCAACTGTTCAAGACGACTCCACCCGGGACTCTCACCCGGGAACACCGAACGGATCCCCGTTCCAGCCACCGCGCGTGTCTTCCCACCCACGTCAGCCCCAACCGGATTGGGTCGGCGTCTCCGCCTCCCCAGCCGATGCTGCGCTGCAAGCGCCGGTCTCAGTTGTCCCGACACCGCTCCCCAGTACGTCCACACGTGCTTCACCATCTTCCTCTCGGGGATCGTGAAGGCGACCTGAACGCCATTGCCGACCGAACATACCCATCGACGCGGGATGCGCTCCGAACAACCAAGAGAGCGACGGGCCAGCACCAAGGCCGCAGCCTGGTGTACCGTCAGCCCGTATCGCTCCATAAACTTCACCCGGCCCACGACGGAACTGTACGCCGGGTTGACCTCTATGATTTCAACTCCTTCCCGATAACCTCGGGACAGAAAGTATGCCTTCACTTTGCCGTACGCAAAGTACGACAACATACGGGAGTATTTACGCGACTCTCCCTCCAGCACCGCCTTCTTCTGCCGGAAGTCCAACTTTTCGATGACGATGGGCTTGCCCACTTCTCGCGCGTACCCCACCACAATTGCCACCGCGTCTCCTATCAACGCCTCCGCCTGATGGTGGCTCTTGCCGTAGGTCAACAGCGGCACCCGCCGCGCTTTCACGTAGCTGCCACTCGCATCAGTCTCGACTACGGCCAGATGATCCGCATTCAGGTCCACCACGATGGCGCCACGACGCCGGTCTGTCGTTACCTCCACCTCCGGCAACTCGGTGGTGGCGAATACCCGCCGACCTTTCGCATCACGCTTGAAACGATAGCTGATAGCCTGTCCGAGCGCGGTAACTCGCGCCTCCTTCTCACCATGCTCCCGTCGGTACACCGCGTACTCCGTGTTGCTACCCAGCGCCGCCAGCACCACATCGTGTCCGTAGACAAACCGCACGTTTGGAACCACCAGGTACTTGCCGTGCAATCCCGCCAGACCATCCGGCATCCGCAACGTCAGCGTGCCGTCATCATTGACGGACGCCACGCACAGCTGGCATCCCGCCGTTTCATCCCGGCTGCCCAGCACGAAGCACTCGTTCTGCGGGCAGCTCGCCAGTCCTTGAGCCATGCCTCACGGCTGCCATAGCCATTGGCCTCCAGGTCATACTGCTTCCGCCACAACTTCCTGGACCCGAAGCAGAGCTGCACCCGGCCGGCCGCAAGGTCGGCTTCCAGCCCCGACCGCCGGAACTTCAGGTTGAACAGCCGCGCCGGTATCCCGTGCTCCTCGATATACTCGCTCTACTTCGACACCGCCGACCCGCCCGCCGCCACAGCGGCGAACAGCTTATGCTGTACCTTGGCATACAACGCCGCATACGCCGACCGCGCAGCATCGCCAACAGCACGGTCAATGCCTTCATAACCCGCGATGCGGGTCTGGTACGTCCTCGTCTGCGGGATGTAGCCTGCCGACGAATCGGCAGACTGACGGCGGCGTTTCTTGTTACGAGTCATAGCACAATGGTAACAGAACAACGGTTCGCCTCACCACGAACCAACGTCACCCAAAAAACCAAGAACGTACCATACGCTACGATTGCATACCATTGCCTACCAAATCGGCAACTGCTTCCAACCCCGAAAACCCGGAGACGCCCACCCCAACCCCAGTGCCGCCGTTGCAGGACCACACCGTATCCGAGACCCGAGACGTGCTTCAAACGCACACCAAGAACTTCACCAGTTTCTTCACCGAAGAAGCCTGCAGCCTGGATGACGAACCAGATTCCATCATCTCCAACCTCGTGCTCCAGTCTCACCATGCCGTTAACCAAACCGACACCGGCTTATTCCAAAGCGCCCGGGAAGCGGACAACCTCGACATCCTGTTTGAGCACCCGTCCGTCATCTACCGCCTCCATTGCCACCGGGTGCTATGCGTCTGGGCCATCCGCAACCACAATACCGCCCTGCAGGCGGCCGCCGCCACCGCCGCATACCTCAAGTCTCACGACTGTTCACCCGACGACTTGCCAGCGCACACGCCGAAGGTCAACACCGCACGTATATTCGCCCTTGCAGACCTGCCGCCGAGAATCCCCGACACCGGCATTCCCCCTTTGGCCAGCATGGCACTCCAAACCGTCGTCAATGCTACCGCCGAACAGCTCGCCGACTACGCCAGCTGCGCCAAATACTCCAATGCACGCACACCCGCCAGTCACGCCATGACCTGGGCAGTGCACCACCTGGCCAGAATGTTGCTCAATCCCACCTTCACACCGCCCGAACCCATAGATGTGGCTGATTCCAGCACATAAACCTGGTCCGATACACGAACCACCTGCCAGCGTTCGACGTACCCCGCACCATGACATTCACCACCGCGCTTGCCGCGGTGGCTCTCTTTTTGGACCACCGGATGCCGCACTACCACGTAGTCATCCACTGGACACCACCATCGACTTCACCTTCCTGGGAATACTGGCCACGACTTTCTGCCGGCTCATTCCGGCCAAGCACGCAGCACCCAACACCCACCGCAAACGTCAATCACTGAACTCGGAGACATAACCATGTGCGGAAGAATCGCCCTCTACGCCGACTCCGGCCAAGTTGCCAGGCTATTCGACATCGACTCAGATTACGTGCCCACCGTACCACCGAGCTGGAATATAGCTCCCAAAAGCCTCGTCATCGCCTGCTACCGCCGCACCAAGATGGCCACCGTGCCGTGGGGCATCCCAACCCGCAGCGGAGAACGTCTGCTCATCAACGCACGCAGCGAGACCGCACACACGAAGCCAACCTTCGCCAAGGCATTCGACAAAGCTCGCTGCCTCGTCCCCGTCAACGGGTTCTACGAATGGACCACGAACCGCTCCGGCCGCAAGCGCCCAGTCTGGATCACCCGACTGGATGACCAGCCCTTCGCCCTAGCCGGCCTGATCGTGCTCAAGCCCACACCGGCGCTCGTCATCATGACCACCGAGCCCAACTCACTCATAGCATCCATCCACAACCGGATGCCCGTCATCGTGGAGCCCGAGAGCTTCGACAACTGGTTCTCCCAGAACGCTCGAAGTCCACAAATCCGTGCTATCACCACCTCCCGACCCTGGGAAGCCATGCACGCCCTGCCCGTCTCCCAACTCGTCAACAGCCCACGCCATGACGGACCCGAGCTCATCGCTGCGGCAGTCTGACAACATCCCAAATACCGCACCAAAGAGGTACCACGGAAATGACCCAAGTAGACAAAAACATGAAGAACAGCATCCAAGAGTACGCACGCGAACGCCTACTACTGGCGATGCAACAAGCCAACGCCAATCCCGGCCCATTGCCTGAAACCTGCGACAAATACGCGGCTGACTGCAACCCCACCGACAAGATCAATGAGATCCGCGGCATCATCGACCGGCCTCATGGCGATGACTCGCCTTGCGAGGAGCCATATGGGCATCCATCGACGACGTGATGAATACCGTCATCACAGGATTCGAGCTGGCGTTAGACGAACCAAAGGACAGTTAACCAAAGCGCGTATCCGGAAAACGGCCGATAATTGCCTACAGAATCAGATTTCCCGGACCAGGACATTGACCGCAGCGCACCAGCTCTCCACGTTTCTCCATTATCACAACCGCACCGCTGCCGCCATAACGCAGCGGAAGTACAGACACCACGGCGAGCAGAAAATGCTCGACTTCATACAGCCCACGAACACCACCAACGGACACCGCGAGGCTGTGACACGGCCTCGCCTACACCAGGCGTGGACCACAGCCACCCGCAGTCAGTGAGACCTCATCAATGTGCCGTTACTACCAGACCACCCGTAAGCCCGCCTACACGCGGCTTTGCTACCGATACCGCGACCTCCGAGGCGCCCACGTACCGGGCAAGTACTACTGCGGCGAGTATCCCCGACAAAAGCGATTGCGTCCACCGGCAACGGCTTCACCAAATCGCCCCAACTCCATGTGTCGATGCGGCATACCCGCCGTGAGCTCCGACGGCAAGTGCGAAAAGCGCTACGTGTTCGACCAGATTCTCGCCATTCCCGAAGCAGCCCGCATCAACATCTCTCCACAACCGGTACGCGATGCCGAGGAGCACCAAGAACGACGAGAACGCTACATCGAGACCATGCAACAAGTATCCGTGCGAATCTCCCGGTAATCACAGCAACCGTTCCAGACCGTTTCAGATCGACAGACCAGCACTCCAGCAGTACCCATCAAAAAATCTAGCCAACAGCTCAACACCAGCAAGCGAACAGTATGACCACCACGCCACAGCAGCAGATTGCCCTCACCGGCCTCAACGAGCAACAGCTCCAAGCCGTGACCACCACCAAGGGCCCGGTACTCATCGTGGCCGGCCCAGGCTCTGGCAAAACTCGTGTCATCACGCAGCGCATCGCCTACCTGATTGCACATAGCATCACCCCACCGCACGGCATCGCAGCCGTGACCTTTACGAACAAAGCTGCCGCCGAGATGACGCACCGCATCGACGCAGCGGGAATCATCCACAACGGAGCCTATATCGGCACCTTCCACCGCCTATGCGGCCAAATTCTGCGCAACCACGGCGAGCACATCGGGCTCACGCCCAACTACTCGGTATACGACCGCGAGGACCAGAACTCCGTAGCCCGTCGTGCCATGGAGATCGACGGCATCGACCCACGCCGCTACAAGCCAGCCGCGATCATCAACCATATCTCGCTCGCCAAAGCCAAGCTGCAGACACCGGGCGACTTCCAAAAAGAAGCCATCCACTCCACCAACCAGACTGAGTACACGGCCGGCATTGTATACCCACGCTACCAGGCACTCATGATCGAGGCCAACGCCCTCGACTACGACGATATGCTCATGCGTACCGCGCAGCTGCTCGACGCCTCCGCGGACGTCCGCAACCGCTACCACCGGCGTTTCCGTTACATCATGGTCGACGAGTTCCAGGACACGAACCGCGCCCAGATGGAGATCACCAAGCTGCTCACCGGCCCAGAACAAAACCTCTGCATCGTCGGCGACCCCGACCAATCCATCTACGGCTGGCGCGCCGCCGACATCGACAACATCCTCAACTTCCAGAAATACTACCCCGCCGCCGCCGAGATACACCTCGGCATGAACTACCGCTCCACCCCCGAGGTGGTGGCCGCCGCCAGCCAGCTCATCTCCCATAACACGCTGCGCATCCCAAACGACATCTACACCACCAACACCTCCGGCGACCCCGTGTTGGCCAGATACGCCCAAGACCCCAGGGAGGAAGCGCAAATCATCTTCGACCACTTCCAGGACTTGCGGGACCAGCACGGCTACAAGTGGCAGGACTTCTCCGCCATGTACCGCAGCAACCAGCAGAGCCGTGTACTCGAGGAGCAATGCCTGCACCGCGGCATTCCATACCGCATCTTCGGCGGCATCCAGTTCTACCAACGCCGTGAGGTCAAGGACGCCCTCGCCTACCTGCGCATCCTGGCCAACCCCGCCGACACCGCCGCACTGCAGCGCATCATCAACGTGCCACCACGGGAGATCGGCGCCAAAACCATCTCCCGCATCACCCAGTACGCCAACACCCAGGAATGCACGCTACTCCAAGCCGTGGCCGCCATCGCTCAGCCCAGCCTCTCCCAAATCTGGCAGGAGTCATCTACCGCAGCAACACAGTTCGGCAAACGCGCCGTCGCCGCCATATCCAATTTTCATGAACTTGTGGACAGCCTCAAATCAGTCTACCGCTACGCCACCGTCACGGAGCTGTTCGACGCGATGCTCGAACTCACGCATATGGGCGAGTACATCGCAAACGATGAAGAAGCCCAGGAACGCTGGGCCAACATCGTCGAGCTCCGTTCACTGGCCATGGATTTCAACACCTTCGCCACCAATGGGGACGGCCTGGAATCTTTTCTACTTCACACCTCGCTCGACACCGACGACTCCGACCCCGACAACCCCGAGGGCGTACTCACGCTCACCACCCTGCACTCCGCCAAGGGACTGGAGTTCCCCGCCGTCGCCATCGCGGGAATGTCCGACGCCACCATGCCACATCCAAACTCTGACAACATCGAAGAGGAACGACGCCTCTGCTACGTCGGCATCACCCGAGCCAAAAAACACCTCATCATGACGACCCCTCTTTCATACCACGGCAAAGAGTGCGAACCCTCCCGATTCCTGGACGAAATCGACACAATCCAGTGGCTCGTCGACTGAGACCACAACGACTCGATCTCCCCGCCTTTTCCAAACCAACTTCCCCAAACCTGTGTAACCATCCACACCATCAAGACCGCATCCGCGGAATGTCACCCAACGCGTTGGCCAACAATGTTCAACCGCATCCAGCAGGTACCGATCCATTACATAACAGGAGCAGTAGCCGTCATCACCCTTTTGTACGGCATTTATGCGCTCTCGACCAGCAACACCGGCAACAACATCGGGCTTACGCTCATCACCACCGGCATAATCGCACTCACGGTCACAGGCTACATCGTCAACCGCGACCGCAGGTGCCGGGCCAACTTTCAGTCCATCATCGACCACGGACACCTCACCGGCCCCTACCGCAGCCTGAACCGCCGCGTGTCATCCCAACAGATGAACCTCTGGATAGACGCCACCCCTGCGCAACGCGCACGATCCCTCGAATACAGCTTCCAGTCCATCGGCAACATCGCCGGAATACCACCTCACCACCCCATGGTACTTCGCTATGCGATCAACGAATACATCAACCACACCATGTGAAAAACGACCAGCCTTTTCACGTAACCATCCTTCCAGATCATGATCTACAACCATCCACGCGGCAAAATCCGCTTTGCCGTCTGCATCATGGCGCCGCCTGCGCCGGTTTCATCGCCGCAGCCATACTGGCCAAGTCAGGCCATCCGCCCGGCGGCCTAGTCATATTCGGCACCGTAACTGCCCACGCCATCCTGCCCATAACATACGGCATAGTAGTGCTCAAAGTTCACAGACTACCGCATCCATCCAAAAACGAATCCGGTTCCACATCGGAACCACACCCAACGGAGTAGCACCATGCCAAACCGAGGTAACCGGGTTGCAGCCCGACAGAATAGCCTCAGCGGCCGTGGCCGACAACGCCGGCCACGCGCCGGTAGTGACTGCGTTTGAAATGGGGTATCAGGAAATCCGATAGTAGCCGGCTTCGGATTCCCTGAACAAGGCAACGCAAAAGCGCCCAACCGCCGGTATCCACAGGCACGGAAACGACTACGTTGCCGTCCAAGCGCATCCCTGCCACCCTTTGCGATCCCCCGATTTCCGAACTCCACGGACGCCGCCCCGACCATCACTCGGCTTGCTCCATCTACAAGCCCCATCACGCCGCCGCCGCAACCGCGCGTGGATCATCCTAACCAGCGCCCTCCACGCCAGTGGTACAATCAAGGCTGCACCGAGAGAACCGCCATGACCCTAAACGAACCGGAAAAACTCCTCCTCCTCCAGACGCTCCGAGACGACCCGGCTTTTCTGGCCAGCGTCCGCAGCCTCATCCTCCCCGATGAGCTCATCCAGCTGCCCGAACGCTTCGCCCAATTCGCCGGCCACGCCATGGCCTTCATCGAAACCCAACAGCAGTTCAACGCCGACGTCACTGCCTTCATCAAACGGCAGGAGCAGTTCAACGCCGGCATCGCCAGCCAACTCCAGCGCATCACCGACGACCTGGGAGAGATCAAAGGCCACGTCGCCAGCCGCATCGCCCGTCAAATGCCCGACGAAATCGCCGAGCACCTCGGCTACCAGATCATCGACCACTTGGACGGCAAGGACCTCAGGAGCATGCTCCGCCAGCACAACCCAACCGACATCTCCCCAGGCGTACGCAGCAGCTTCTATTACGCTGACCTTGTAGCGTTGGTTGAGGACCAGCATTCCAACCAGCTCTACATCGCCGCCGAGGCATCATATACCGCCGACCAGCGCGACTCACAACGTGCCATGCGAAACGCCCAGTTCATCACCAGGTTCACTGGCGGGGACGCCGTTCCCGTAATCGTCAGCCGCGAAAACGACTACGAGGTTCAGCAACTGATCCAACAGGGCTCCGTCCGCTGGTTCCAACTCCAGCTCCGGCACCTCCAGCCCCAATAGACCCACTCAGGTCACCAGCACATTCCTACCTCCGGCCACGTTCGGTCCGAACGTCACGTTTCTCCGAAATGATGACACAGGCCCACAACGCGGACCCACTTCCCGTCAGCTGTTAGAACCCGCACTGACAGACGGCGTCGCCATCCCTGACCGCGCAACGGCGCCTCCGGATCTCAGCATAACGTCCAGTTCTCGGACACCGCTGCTCACCAACAGCCACAGTTGAGCCGATTGGCTCCAAAACGGACACTATCGAAATTCCTGATACCCCATTTCAAAAGCAGTCACTACCCACGCGCCAGACAGCCTGCCCCAAAGACACCAGAGTCCAACATCCAGCCTAATTCGCCAGAACAACCCCAGGCTCCGGCACCGCCACCTCAGGCTCAAGCCACTACGCAGCCGCGCCCGCAGCACCCGTACAAAACTCGACCCGCCGACAACAGCGCATACGAGCACGCCAAGCCTGAGCTTGTGCGGATTGCCATAGCGATGGCCGGCACCCTTGCCATCCCGGCAATTTCCGTATTCATCCTCTCATAACCGCCTTCCCCCACAAATCCAAACCAAAGGCGGACCGGCAAATGCAAACATGAAAATCCGCAGATGCCCATTTTGTATGTGTACAACCATGGGAACCAGCAGCCTCCCAGGTACCCGGCAAGCAACCGCACCGGCCCAACAGCAGCCACATGACTGCAACTGACCACCCTACAGCCTGTTGACAAATGGCGAGGAGCCATGAGTTGACACGCGACGTAGCAGCTTCTGCCCCTACACGGGGCTATGTCTCGAGGAGGTTCACCAATACATACACCTCACGGTACTACTTCAGCTCTGAGCTCTGTCAAGGAATCGGCCTGACACGCGGCTCGGCGAGAGCCCAGCAATACGCCAGGCCACCGGGTGGCTCACACCACACGGCGGGAGTCTGCCGGACAACGTCCCAATCCCCGGTTCCAGCCCCATCACCGGATGGCGCATCCTCCTCAGAACCTTGGCGAGCAGGACTTCAACCACCGGCCAACCATCGCCGGAGACAAGCAACATGATCCAACCGAATTACATCCCCGTCCTCACCACCAAAGGCCGTCCCCTCGCACCCTGCCACCCCCAGCGCGCTCGCTCCCTCGTACGCGCTGGCAAGGCAGTCTTCCACCATAACCGCGGCATCCGCAGCATCATGCTGCTCAAGACCAACGTACCCAAGGTCAAGCAACCCAGCGAGCTACAACTACGCATTGACCCAGGCGGCAAACACACCGGCATCGCCATCACCAAGGACCATCCCGACGGTTCACGCGCAGTGACCATGGCACTGGTCATCAATCACCGTGGCAAGACCATCAAGAACAGCATGGTGCAGCGTCGCAATCATCGCCGCAACCGCCGGCATCGTAAGACCCGCTACCGTAAGACCCGATTCAACAACCGCACCCACCACCCTGACTGGCTACCACCCAGCCTGTTATCTCGGTTGCAAAACACCCTAACCTGGGTGCGTCGCCTCAGCACACTGCTCCCCATCACCGAAACACACGTCGAAACCTCGGTCTTTGACCCACAACTGTTGCGCAACCCAGAGATCCAGGGCATCGAGTATCAACAGGGCCCGCTATACCGCACCAACCTACGCGCCGCCATCCTACATCACGACAACCACAAGTGTGTCTACTGCAACCGGTCCGGCAAACGTCAACGCCTCGAACTCGACCACGTCGTGCCACGTTCCCACGGCGGCACCGACCCCTACGACAACCTGGTCGCCGCCTGCCGACCATGCAACCGGCAGCGCGGCAACCAGCCCATCAAACAATGGCTCAAACGCCGGCCCAAGAAACTGGCCGAGGTGGAAACCAAACTCGGCATGGAACTGGCCGGCGCCACTCACATGAACGTGATCCTGCCCAGATTGCTGCAAGAACTACGCAACGACGGCTGGACAGTGGTGGAGCACAGCGCAGCCAGCACCGCCGCCGGACGCCGGCTCTGCTCAGTAGCGAAGTCCCACCACGGGGATGCCGCCATGACGGGCTGCCCTACCCAGCTGCGCTACATCCCCACAGGACCAATCGCCATCAACGCCAAAGGCCGCGGCAACCGTCAACGCATCGTGCCCGACCAGTACGGCACCCCGAAAGGCGCGGGCCACCAGGAATACTGCCGGCTACCCAAGCACGTCCAGAAAAGGACACCCACGCCGGCTCACCAGAAGCGCACCAAGCGCGTTCTGGGCGTTGCCACCGGCGACTACGTAAGGTTCGTCCATCAAGGAAGCCCGATACAGGGCTACGGTGCAATCAGCCACCAGCAGGTTGCCCTGACCAACCCAAAATGGAACAGCGTCAAGGCCGACCAGGCCACCGTCGCAGAACGCGGCCACGGGTACCAAGTCAATTACCCTAGCTCAAAGAGTTAGGAGTACCACAGACACCAAGCAAGGCGGAAACTGTACGACACACCTGTTACTTCCAGGCTCCCTGCTCATTTTGTCAACCCGCCCTAGTACTACAACGACGGGTTTAGGATGGCGGCTCCATCCTGCCTTCACGGCGGGCGGAGCGGCGTCTCTGGTGGGAGCGGCGCGCCCGCTCGTTGCGTAGCTGCGTATCCTCCAGCCACCGCAGCAACTCCTCTGGCCCGAACCGTTCCCGGGGCAGCATCTCCCGCACCACCCGGCACACTTGGGGACGGGTGATCCGAGGCATCTTTTTCCCCCCAAGCCTGCTGCAGGCCCAGCAGGAAAGCTCCACCCAGCAGGCACATGGCTATGTGGTGATGCCAGCCAGCCCAACTGCGGGTCTCGTATTCGTCCAGGCCCACGTCGCCCTTCTCCGTCTCGAACTCCGTTTCAATGGGCCACCTGGAACCGCCCACGTAGGCCAGGGTCTCCAGGGGAGTATCCTCGGCAGCGTTGGACAGGTAGTAGCGGGGTTCGCTGCCGTCCAGGTTCCGGCGGTAGACGGCCCATGCCTCCTGGCCCGGCTTGCCCTTTCGGGTTACCCGCACCCGCTGGGCGCAGAACATATAGCTCCGCGGCCCCTGGCTTCCCTGGGCCACCGTTATCTCCCGCCAGGCCTCATCCGGCAACTGGTCACTGCGTTGCTCCATGGTACGACGCTGCCCGTCCCTGAGCCTGGGCTTGCGGGGGCGCCCGGACCCCTGAGCCCCCGGACTGGTCCAGGCCGACTCCCACGCAGGCTCCAGGGGCCAGACCGGAGTGCTGCCCGGAACGTCCAGCACGTAGCGCATCCCCAGGGCCGCCAGGGACTCCCGAAAGGACGGCGACATCCCGAAGGCGTCGTCCCCGGCCACCCATCCGGCCTTGAGGTGGCCCAGCTCCAGGGCCCGCTCCAGCAGTTCCAGGGCCAACTCCGTCTTCGACCGGTAGCTCCGCCGCTCCTCGGGCACCGCCGCCGCCGCACAGCGGCCCTGATCCGAGGTCCAACTCTCCGGCAGATACAGCCCTTTGTCCACCAATGCCCGTCCCAGCGGGCTGACGTAGGCCAGGAACATCCCACCCTGGCAGTTGGCCACCTTGCCCAGCCGGCCGCAGTACTGCCGGGCTACCCCCACGGACTTCCTCCCCTGCTTGGGAAAGTCGCTGCCGTCCAACACCCACACCGCCTCGGGGTGCCCCAGCCTGGGGGCCAGGTATTCCTGCAGCCGCCCGATCACTGTCGCATCGGACCACCGGGCCTCGGTCAGAAAACGCTGCATCGCCCGGGCCGAGATGCCCACCGATTCCGACCGGTTCTCGGCGTTGCGCCGCTCCCCAGCCTGCACCAGCAGCCCCTGAAGATAGTTTCGGCTGTGCTCCCGCCACTGCTTGCGGCCGAAGGAGGCCGCAAAGAAGGCGTGAAATTCCTGAAAGCACTCGTAGACCCGCTTGAAGCTCGCCGCATCCATCACCCAAACCACCCACTATCATCTTGACAACTATCCTACCAAACAACCCGTCGTTGTAGTACTAGGGTCTGTTGACAAAATGGAAGCGCAACGAATCGCCGACCATCAGAGCATACTGCTGAATTTAAGACTACCCTACACTAACAGCTCCTAACCGTACACCCACTGCCATGATACGCACCCTGACATTCGCCCTGCGCCGCGACCCGGACACCAGCCGGGCCATCGGCTACCATGCCACCCAGCAGAACCTCGCCTACAACCACGCCGTGGACGTGCTCAACCGGGAACCCAACCTGCCCAAGCGCAGCGGCGAGAACCACCCCGACGCGCTGAACAAGCGCATCACCGCCTGGCGGCGACCCACCGGCAAAAAGCCGAAGCACCCTTTAGTGTACCGGAGCCGACGCCCATTGCAGAACTGGTCATCCAGAGCCCAGAGGACATCATCGGGGCCGACCGCGGCGCCAAGAACCACCTCGCTGTTAGCTCCGGGCACCGCGCCCACCACCTGGGCAGTGGGCGACGCCGCAATAAAAAGCGCCAGCACCAGCGCCACATCGCCGGCAAGCCGCGTAACAGCAAGCGCCGCCAGCACACCATCGCCAAGCAACGCGAACGAGGCCGCCGCTACGTCCAGCGACGCGACCAAGACCTCCGGCAGCAGATCCGCAACATCCTGCTGGAAGCCCAGCCCAAGCTCGTCGCCGTCGAGAGCCTCCACCCCATCAGCATGATGGCTTCCGCCCGCGGCACCGTCGAACACCCAAGCCAGAATACCAAGGCCAAGCGCCGACTCAACGAGAGCCTCGCCGAATCGGCCATCGGACACGTGGGCGAGCTACTACGAGAAGAAGCCGCTAAACTTGGCATACCGACAGTCTCCGTTCCGCCGCAGGGCACGTCCCAGACCGACCCACGCTGCGGAGACCGGCACCCGGATAACCGCGAGAGCCAAGCGGTGTTCCGGTGCCGGAACTGCGGCCTGTACGCCCATGCCGACTGGACTGCCGCCGTCATCATCCGCAACCGGGCGTACGCCCGGCACTGCGAATGGCGGTCGGGTCATACCCCGGACGTACTGACCGCACCCACCGGGTGGCGACAGCAGCCATCCGGCTCCGAGCCACGACAACCCCGTCTGGGCTGGGAGCTAAGCGTGTTCAAGACGGCCGGCACCGCGACGAGTTCCCACGGGGACAGGGTCCGTAGCCCCAAGTCGGCCCGCCGTATCCAAACCGGCGGCCCCAGACGCCCAAACTGAGGCGAATTCAGCACGAAGACCCCATTTCCGGGGTCGTGCTCAATTTGTCCACACTCTCTAGTCCAAGTCCAGCCGCAACCCAGAACCAGAGTCCTGCAGGGCACAGGGCTACAATTCACGCCATCAAGAACGGGGAAAATCATGAGCCAGCAATTTATGAACGAAATGGTCCGGAAACTCCAAGACGAGGAGATAAAGCCCGAGGACCTGATGGCACGCTGCCAAGAGCACACTCGCCAGGTGGCACGCGAGCACGCTAGGCAACTCCTCGAGCAGGCGACCGAAATCGAGTTCCTAAAAAACTATAAAGAACTGCTCGAAGCCACCAACGGCACCGGTGCCAACGTAATCCACGAATACTACAACCGACCCGGCATCTCGAACGAATTCGTCATTGAACTGGACCCGCTGGGACTCAACACCCTGCAGGTGAGAGCCGTAGAAACGCAGTTTGCGGAACCCTCGTCCGTCGCCGCATTCGCCAGCTGGATGGCCATCAACGGCGTGAGCAAAGGCATCATGGCCTGCCAAGGCACGGTACAAGAAGACCTGGCCGCCGCCCTTGACCAAGCGGTCAGACATCAACGCACGCTCGGATTCGAAATCCAGATCATGGACAGCCACCGAATGGCCCACCTCATGGTCGAAAACCAAGTGCAGGTCAAGGCTCAGACCTACCACGTCTACCGGCTGGACACGCACTGAGAAACGATGAACCGACGAGGCGATTTCGCTACTCCGATTTTGGTATGGCCACCTATGTGGCCACCGTCACGCTGCTGGACGAGCAGGACCACGAAGGAAACGCGAAGTTTGGGTCGTGGCTGTCTACGCGGCGGGTGGAGCCACCCTGGCGGATCAACACGGCGAGGGAGTCATCGTGGACGGCGAATGACCTGACGCCGCCGGAAGACGGAACACCAAAAGGACCGCAGCGCAGGCATTGCCTGGCTGCGGCCCATGTCGTTGACACCAGCCCGCCCGACTACCCACAATGGCGTAACCACAATCTCCCACGGGAGGAAACCCATGACCAGCCGCCACACCACCCGGACGGCTCCGCAAAATCCCCGGGCCTTTCGACTGCCCGACATCCCAGAGAAGCATCCTGACGACATGACCAGCTTCAAGCACCTAGCTGAAAACGGCAACGTTGGCCGTCTCAAAACTCACTTGGCATATCCCGAAACCACCATCGTATCCGGCGAACGTTACATCTGCGCCGGGCCCGGTGGTCCCATACGTCACCCTGACCTGCTGGTAGCCTTCGACGCCGACCCGGAGCTGTACGAGGCCAACAACGGCTACGTGGTGTCGCTCCAGGGCAAGCCGCCAGAACTGGCGCTGGAGGTCGCCTCCCGCCACACCTGGCGTACTGACATTGAAGTCAAGCCGGATTTCTACGCCAGCCTGGGAGTACAGGAGTACTGGCGCTTTGACGAGACCGGCGAGTTTCACGGCGCCCGACTGGCTGGCGACCGTCTGGTCGACGGCCAGTACCACCCCATCATGGTGGACGAACTAGCCGACGGAGAACTGCGGGGATACAGCGAAACCCTGGGGCTGTACTTCTGCTGGCGGCAGGGACGGCTGGACTGGTACGACCCCAGCGCCAAGGACTACATCCCAAGCCTGGAGTCCGAGCACCAGTTACGCCAGCAGGCGGAAGAAAGGGTACGCCAGCTGGAAGCAGAACTGCGTCAGCGCGGCTGACCGGTCGCCAAACCACGATTTCGCGTCATCCTTCTGGCGCTAACCGCCGCCGTCGCCTTCACCCACAACCCGGAGACATCCCATGGTGATGACACCGGCCCACGCCGGAGAACCAAAAAAGCACAGGCCCCACTGGGGGAGCCTGTGGAAATCAGGATAACCGACGAAAAACGGCGGGCGCTTGCAGACCCAGCAGGCCGCTTCCAAGGTAACGAACCGCCGGGCGCGGGACCGTCAGTCCAAACCCTTATCGACAGACGACGGATCTGAATCGACAACATCTGAACCGGGCTCCAGCTGGGCGGACAGCAGACGCCTGATGTCCACCAGCACCGCGAGCACCTCCGGGGACTGGACGGCTTCAACGATGCCACTCTCCCGGGAACGGATAGCCTCGAAGACGTGCTCATCCCGTGACTGGATGGCCTTGATGATGCCATCATCCCGGGAATGAATCGCCTTGATAATGCGCTCGGTGTGAACGCCCAGCACGCGCTCGAAATCAGCAACAACCGGCGACGGTCCAAAGACCCTGTCAATCCAACCAAGCAGTCCCACCATAGCACTTAGGGAACCTCTGAACAAATCTGCGCGTCAAGCCATTATAATACTGGTCAGGCAACGCTGGATGAAACCACGGCTGAAACGCTGGATTGACTGGAGAGTGAAGATATGCTGGAGGAGCCAACTTTTGCTGACCTGGAATACGCCGGGAAGAAGCACAAGACCCGCCGAGAAGTGTTCCTGGAGCGGATGGACGGGCTGATTCCGTGGGAAAGGCTGGAAGAGCGCATCCGTCCCTACTATCCCAAGGGAGACCGGGGAAGGCAGCCTTACCCCCTGTCGGTGATGTTGCGGGTGCACTGTGTCCAGGTATTCCACAACCTGAGCGACCCAGCGATGGAGGACCTATTGTATGAAGCGGAATCGGTCCGCCGCTTCGTGGGGCTGGGACTAAGGGAGCCGTTGCCGGACGAGAGCACGATACTGCACTTCCGCCACCTGCTGGAGCGTCACGAATTGGGGCAAGGGCTGTTTGCGGAAATCAATGGGCATCTGGAGTCGCAGGGGCTGCGCATGCGGGAGGGAAGCATCGTGGACGCTACCATCATCGAGGCGCCATCATCGACCAAGAACCAGGCCAGGGAACGGGACCCGGCGATGCACCAGACCAAGAAGGGGAACCAATACCACTTCGGGATGAAATTGCATATCGGGGTGGACGCCGCGACGGGCCTGGTGCATAGCATGACTACCACCCCGGCCAACGTCCATGACGTGACCGAGGCGCACAAGTTGCTGCACGGCGGGGAGTTGCAGGTGTGGGGCGACGCGGGGTACGTGGGAGTGCAGAAACGGGAGGAAAACCTGGGGTTGGCAGTGGACTGGCGAGTAGCAATGCGGCCCAGCCAGCGGCGGAAGCTGGAACCGGGGAGCCTGGCGGCCTGGGCGGAGCGGGTCAAGGCGTCAATCAGGGCCAAGGTGGAACACCCCTTCCTGGAGGTCAAGGGACACTTCGGCTACGGCAAGGTACGCTATCGGGGACTGGCCAAGAACACGGAACGGTTGGCCCTGCTGCTGGGACTGTCCAACCTGAAGAAAGGCCAACGCTGGCTGGCGGCCGGTTGACCCAGGGGGTAGTGGGCCCAAATCCGGGTGGGAGCCGAATGAGGGGCCGGAATCGGGTGGGAAGCCCGCTCAACCGGGGTGAAATGACCGGAAAATAGCCCCAAAACGCGACTCCGAGCAGGTCAAAACTTTCAACTGCCCGAAATCCCGTCTGGCTGCTTATTGTTCAGAGGTTCCTTAGGCGATTTCGCTACTCAATGAAGTAGAGCAGTAAAACAACGACATGAAGGCAACGGCCATGAAACCGACGACACTGCAATACCGGGCCACGACCTCAAGGGCTGGCTACCGGCAACTCGAACAGGCCATGCCGCAGATGGGACACCTGCGCAACGCTCTGATCCGACACCGGGACAGCGCACGCGGAGCACACCGACACGCCTTCAACCTGAACCTGCAGAACGCCCACCTCACGGACCTGCATCGCCACGCCCCGACATTCAAGAAGTACGCCCGCCGACTGCTGGAGTCCGTCGCCCGCGAGGTCAACAAGTCCTACCGCACCTACTTCAAACACCCCGACGTCGGCCGGCCCAACACCGCAAGCCCCTACCGGAACCGCACCCTCGAGATCTCCGAGCCCAGCGTCGAGCACGTCAAGGTGAAGCCGAACGGCTGGGCCACCATCCGGATCAAGGGACTCCCCACCATCAGGATCCAGACCGACGAGCGGATGCCCAAAGGAGAGCAGCCAAAGGCAATCAGGATCACGCTGAAGCCGCGCCGGCTGGTGATCTCACTGGTATATCAGCAGGAACCCAGAGAACTGGGTGAGCCACCCCAGCAGTCGGTGAGCATCGACCCCGGCGTGAAGCACAACATCACAGCTGTCAGTGATGACGGCGCCGTTTTGCAACTGCCCGGCATCGACGACAAGCAGTATCTCAAGACCAAGCGCCGTCTGCTCCGCAAGCTGCAGCGGCAACGCGACGCCGCACTGAAAGACGGCCGCGCACGGTTCACCAGCCAGCGGACACCGGCCGGCACAATCAAACGGCGATTCCGCTGGGTTGCACAACCTTCGAAGACCTACCTCAAGACCCTGGCACAGCTCCGACGAGTTGAGCAGAAGCGCCAGGACAGCATGAGGGGTTACCAGCACCGTCTTTCACATCAGCTGATCCGGAACCACCAAACGACCTGCATCGAGGACACGCAGACCAGCAACCTGACCCGCTCCGCCAAGGGCACCGCAGCGGAACCCGGTGCCAACGTGAGCCGGAAGACCGGCCTCAACCGGTCGATACTCGCGCAAGGCTGGTACGGCCTACGAACCAAGCTGGAGTACAAGGCCGAATGGTACGGACGGCAATTCGTCCCAGTGCCCGCCCATCACACCAGCCAACGGTGCTCGGCGTGTGGCCACGTCGCTGCCGGCAACCGACTGAACCAATCAGACTTCCGGTGCACGAATTGCGGCCATGAAGCGAACGCCGACGTGAATGCGGCAGAGAACATCCGGCGCCAGGGCCTCGAAATCCTGGCCAGGGCAGGAGAACCCCCTGGGTGTACCGCCATAGGCCCTTGAGGCCACCAAGCGCACAATCCAGCCGCAAGGCAGGGATAGCGTTGTACACATGAACTCGCTCTACCCCGGTAGTAGCGAAATCTCCTAACTACCACAACAGCTTCCACCCCGGCGACAGCCGCAAAATGGTCAAGATCACCCTGTTCAGTGTAGCCATCGGCATCCTCCTCGCCGGCACCGGCGATATGTTTTTCAACGCTGCCGACTACGACACCCGCAACCAAGGCGGCCACAACTGGACCATACACATCGCCAACCTCAAGGACGCCAGCGCCAACCTCGCGCTGCTGGGCAGCTCGTTTGTCTTCATCGCCATCATCGCGATTAGAATCGCCTATTTCATATTCGTCAAATTCGTCTACTTCGCCTCGTACGCCACCTTCGGCGTCCTACTCGTCCTCGGCAACACCTTCCAAACCGACCACAACAAGTGGACCGCGTACCAGCTGGAGATCAACCAGCTGGACCACAAGGACATCCCCAACCTCCCCGAAACCGCGGAGACAACACCCCCGCAACAGACCGGATGAAGCCGAGCATTCTCCACCCGCTGGACATAATCCCCACATCAGCGGCCGCGCCCATGCACCATGGCACACCACTCATAATGGCGTGACAAGTTGGGTACACCCCAATAGGCTGCCGTAAGCATAAGTCCTTAAGACAGCACCCCCCTATGTACCTCCGATTTTGCCGACATCACAGCGGGTACACGTCCGTAGGCACAATTTCAAACATCGCCCTGACGAAAACCCCTTGAGACGGAAAGTACACCCAAATGCGCTTACGTTACACTTTGCCTCATGGGACCGTCGTAAAAATGGCCAAACGTCCACATCAGTGAGCAAAACAACCTTCCAATGGCCCACCTGAAACTTCAGTAGCTACGATCCCATATTTTCAGACGGCTGTGATAAATCCAACATCCCGCGCCATCAGAAGGTTTTTTCTCCGTATCGAAGTAGATCATGATGTTGTTGTCAGCATCCCTCACCGTAGCATTCCGCACATCAGCGCCACCCCCAGGCTGTTGCAACCCCCTGGGCACATCCGTCTGCCCAATCTCAGAACCCTCACAACGAAGCGGTGCTAAGCCGTATAGAACTGGACCGGATATTCAGAAACTATTGATAACCCGCGGCCCTCCCTCATTGGATTAGTATTCCTGATCCCAGGTCCTCAGCCGATTCGAGTAAAGCCAACATTTCGCGCTATCCGTAGGCTTATATTTGTGCTCGAAGTGAATGATGATGTTGTTCTCATTATCTCGACTGCTGATTCTCCGAACGCCATCAGCATTTCTCCCCACCAGTTTAAAGTGCAATCCCCGAGGCACATCTGTATCACCAATAACCTGATACAAACCCCTAACCGCCAAGCAACCTGCCTCAGATCCAGATACAGCACTCGCTTTATCAGCAACCTTGGGATCCCAAATATCGGCAGCGCACTCATTTCGCTGAGCCTGGATTTGATTAATCACAGCGTTCATACGCTTCCCGTTCGACGCAGCCCTCTGGAACACGAACTGGTTCTTCAGCACTCGGTCACACGACAAACCAGCGGAGTTTTCGATTGCAGTACCGCCAGCCGGCTCGATGATCCTCTCGGAAATCACCTCCGGCACGATAAACGCCGCACCGACGATTACCAAACCAACCGCGGCGCCGATGAGCGCCATTCTGGCTTGACCAATCTTCTGCGGGTCACCGCTGGCCATCATCCATTGGATGCCGGCCCAGGCGAAGAATATCGTCGCCATCGCACCGCCCAACACCGCGATCAAGGTCGCGGCTCCAGCAAACATTTGGACTAGCGCTTCCATCAGCTGACTCCATAGAGGCGTTACACCAGATTTCCTCCAACTTATCGCAACAGTCTACGACTACGTTTTGCATCGCTTAGATACCCACCATCACCCCAGCAGACTCAGAGTATTTAGCCGCAAAACGCCGACCGGCCCACACGCTGGACAATGCGTTCAACCAGCCGCCAACGCGGCATCCGAACCGAAAACCGAGTTTTCCAGGAGTCCCCCTTGATGCTCAAAAAACCAGCCAGCCGCTTCGCCCGTTTCATCACCAGACACCAGGACAACGCCCCGCCTCCCACAATAGTCCAAGCCGACGACCCACGCCCGGGACGTATTTGGGAAGAAACCACGCCCGGCGGCTCCGACGAAATGCCGGCGCCCATCGCTTCCGTATCGGTCGGCACCACCGGACTACGCCGCACTCGGCGTTTCCTCGAAAAGATGTACGCCGCCGGCTGCGCAGATCGTATCCAGTCGCTCTGCGTCTACGACTGCAATCGCACCACCATCGGCCAGTGGCAGAAAACCCAGTCCCAGTCCACAGCCGAGAAAACTATCCTCCCCGACTACATACCCCTCTCGGAAGGCTTTCTACGCAACAACAAAGCCTTCCAGTCCTATTACGGCAAAATCGAACGCGACTTGGAGCGCATGGCAGACAGAATGTACGCCCGCGCCAATGAGGCCGGTACCCCGCCTCAAGTCATCCTCGAGTGGATTGGATTCGGAGGGCATTCCCTCCTCAGCTATTTATTCCATAACATAGTCGTCGAACGTTTCCCCGACTCAACGTTCTTGCCGATAATCTGTCTCCCCTACGAGCGCATCTTGGAACAGAAGATGCGCAACGAAGTATGGGATACCACCATCTCCGCTTACGCGGACACCAAATCAATCATCACCGACAACGCGATCGACAAGGACCTACCCACCATCGACCACCGGCTCGCCATTGCGCTTGCCTCAATCGAGTCCGCCTACCGCGCCTCACCGGAATCCGGCACCCTCGCCGAAATCGCCACCATGTTCGGCATGACCGATTCCAACTACCTCGGCATCGCCGAGACCTCCATCCCCATCAGGATTGAAAATGGCGCAATCGTCCTCGGCCAGGACGATTCCACCATCTATTCCATCAAGCAGGCCATCTGGAGCATCGCCGAAGTCCAGCGACGTTACTGGCTCGCCCAGTACTCGCCACACGAGCAAGATGCCGAACAAAGAATTATCGTATCCATACCAACCGACCGCACCCGTATGCTCGAATTCGCCGACGACATCCTGGACCAACTCCGACGTGAAGACTTCGAATTCGCCTACGCCGGCACCAAGATAGCCTTCGCCCCCGCCAACTTCAACTGGAACCGCGACCCCGACACTCAGGACGTGCTCGCCTACGCCCACATCACGAAGATTTTCGCCACCGGCACCGGCCCGCAACCCTCCATCGAACGCATTCTGCAGCCCGGCTACAGCTTCGACAACGGACGCATCAAGTCCGCGCCAACTCGCGGCAAAGCAATACGCAACGGCCACCAGCCCATTGTCGAGCCACTCCAGATAACAGAGGTTACATGACCCCCACCACACCAGCGCGGCCACCAGAAGCCACTCCCGAGCTACGGTATCACATCGTCCTGATGAACCTGGCCGCAGACAACATCGTCCCCAGCATCGTCCACGACTACCCGGCGTGGGGATTCCTGCACGACCCTGTCAACGCCATGACCACACCCTGCACCAGCCAAGACGTGCCGCTCCGGGAACCCGCCTACTACACCAACCTCGCCGTGCAGCTCATCGAACACCACAACGAGGTACAAAGACGCATCCGCACATCTATCGGCATCAGCCCACGTGCCACCTACGTACGCGACCAACTCATCAAAGGCTCGTACGCCGCTGCCCAGATCGGGCACATCCTGTCGAAGCTCCAACTCAACGAGTACCACAACATCATAAACCACCGCCACAAGCAGCCAGAGCTGCAATCAACTTTGTCATAAATCATCACAACCCACGGACCATCATCATGACCACCACCATCGACATCCACGCATCATCCCTACGAGACTGCCGCCGCGCATCCTTCTACAAGGCCAACCACGAACCCAGGACCAACTCCGTAGACAACAATTTTCTACGGGTATCCCGTCGAATGGCGGAAGCCCTCAACGGTGTAATCCTAGACGCCATGGTCGAAGCCGGCTGGACCCTGGAATACACCAACGTCACCACATCCAGCAACTCGTTCATCTCCGGCGCCAAGGTGACCGACACCGCCCACGCCATTGGACAACATCCCGACTGGACCCAGGGCCGCAACACCGTCATCCGCGTCCAGGCGCGTACCGCAGCGTCAATCCGCGCCATCCAACGACACAGCATCATTACCGCCAGGCAGGAAACAGAAGCACGTCTCGCATTCCTCCACCAAAAGGCCGATTACCAGGGCCTCACCGACCCCGAGGCGCCCGCCATCCTGGCCACCCTTAACCTGGACACCAGGCAGCTCCACATCGATATGCTGTTTCCTCACCAGTCGGAATCCGTCAATGACGAGACCACCATGTGGATGTCCAGCAACAAGTTCAACGAGCTGCCAAATCAGGACTACGGCCCCGAGTCCTACGAGTGCCGTCGCTGCCCCTGGCTGGACACCTGCCACGGCCCCCAGCAAGAGGAAGCAGACCCGGAGATCCCCGAAGACGTCTACGAAAGCCTCGAACTAGCGTGCGATGACTACGCCGTTGCGCACCTCGAAGCCCGTGAACACGCCACAGCCGAAAAGCGGCGTTCCAACGCCCGCGACGCCATCAAGCAATACCTGACGCAGCAGCAACTCTCCACGTTCACACATCAGGGTGAGCACACGGTCACCGCCAAGCTCACGCCCACCAGTCCCGTTAACGTGGACATGGACGAGCTCGCGCGTATCGTTACACCCGAGCAATACCGCCGCATCGTCACCATCGGCAAATCGGAACGCATCAACGTCAAGGTTGACTGACCACACCGACAGATTGCGCAACCCCTCCTACCAACAGCGGCGAGTCTGCTTCACGGAGAACCAACCATGCGTCCCACCGCGCTGTCGTCACCTCGATGAGTGCACACCAAACACCACGGGGCCATCCACCCGACGTCAACCGTCGATACACCGGCCCCGACTCCACCCACGCCGGCGCAATTCTACAATCCCACGGCTTCGTGGTTAAGCAATGCCCCGGCTACATCATGACGTCTACGTCGGTGTGCCACCCCCAGGAAGGCGGCCGCAACCTCAACCTCAGCATACGCGATACCCATAACGGCCTATCCGTCAAATGCTTCTCCCACGGGTGCGAATCACGACACATCCGCGATGTGCTCGAACAGCTTGGCATCGGCATCCGCAACTACGACCCACCATACCAACGGGGGCGACGCGACGTCGACATACCAACGCCCGTCGCCCCCGAACACGACCGTTTCATAGACCTTGCCTTCCCAGGCTCACGCATCATCCACGACCGACGCAGCCTCCAACGAATCATCCCAAGCGGCCGGTGCTACTGCACCGACCGCTCCGGCATCATCACAATCACACCACTCTACCATGCCGGCTGCAACCTCACGTGCACGCAGAACTGTTCGTTTACCGAGATCATCAACTCGCTCACATCACAGGGTGATATCGTGCTGCGACGCTACCGCTACCAGCGCCACGACCGAGCAATGCACCGCCTGAGATGGGACCACGCCACCTTTGGCAAGCCATCCAAGGAGTACCGGGGCCCCGGCACACTGGAAAGCCTGGTCTACCTCAAGATTTGGCCCCACGACCCAGCTGCGACAACACTCGTCATCGTCGAGGGCGAGAAGGCTGCCGAAGCCATTTGCTCCGCCACCCGCCGCTTTGCGGTCGCGACCTGGCCCAACGGCGTTGAGTCAGTCCAGTACATTGACTACTCACCAGCTGACTCCTTTGAAACCGTGATTCTATGGCCAGACGATGACGACCAAGGCCGAGCTGCGATGACCTACATCCAAGAGCAACTTTCCAACCAGTCCATAGTCAACATCCCAACATCGGGTAAAGACGGCGCCGACGCCGCCGACATCACGCCCATGGCGATCACCCAGGTGCTAAAGCGAGCATCAGCAGAGCTGCACAATGCCTGAGATAGTTCTCTATTTCACCATCATCCCCACACTGGCGATAGTTTTGGGCTGGCACGAAGCCGGCCACCTGCTGGCCGCCAAGCTGGTGGGAGTACGCGCCACCGCATTTTCCATCGGCGCCGGCCCGCCTGTTGCGTACTACTACACCGGCCGTACCATCTACCACACCAATGCTTCAACCACATCATTTTCACCAGACGGCGTTTGGCCCATACCAGGCCAGTTGGCGGTGGTCCAATACTTGGCCGAGCCCGACGGCTCCCTCACCCTGCTGACCATCACCAGGCAACCGGACTTCTCAAGACCATTCCGACAACGCGGCCGCAACGACAACCCCGACGCTACCGCACTGCGACAACGCATCAGCAACCAAGCACGTCGGTACCCAACCGTAACCGGCCGCGTCAAGCACTTAGAACCCGGCAGCGTCACGCTTGCCGATATGCAGTGGCGCATTGGCTCAATACCGTTTGCCGCCTACGTCGCGTTGCCGGAGGACCCGTCCAAAACCGACCCCAAGGCGTTCAACAACGCCCATTTTTTGAAGAAAGCCTTCATCATGACGAGTGGTGTAGCCGCCAACTTCATCCTGCCCGTCATCGCCATATGCTTCATCTTCGCCGTACCGCACACCCAGAACTACGAGCACCTCATCATCACCGAAGTGACCCCAAGAAGCCCAGCCGAGACCGCAGGCTTACGCGCCGACGCCGCCATCGTCGCCATCGAGAACATCACCCTGCCATCATTGCAGGAGTTCTACGACATCATCGCCGAACACGACACAGTCGCGATAAAGATCAAGCTGGCCAACGGCGACAACATCTCGACCAACATATCCCGCGACCCCTCCACTCAACTCTACGGGTTCGCATACCGCAGCCACGCCGCAACTACCCAAGCATCGCGTTCTCCACTCTGGATATTGGAAAGCACGTACCTCACCACCGAGAACCTCTACGTCGGCTTCTACCGAGCCTTCGTCCAGCTGGCGTCCGAGCCTAAACAACACCAGCTCACGAGCGCAGTCGGCTTCACGGTGGACAACGCCAGGATAGTGGAACGCATCGGCTTCACCGGTTGGCTGTTAATGCTCACCATCCTGAGCATCAGCGCCGGCATATTCAACCTACTGCCCATTCCGCCGCTCGATGGCGGCAAGATGATTTTCATCACCATCGAATCACTGCGTCGAGGAAGACCCATACCCACCAAGTATCAGTACGCCATCACCTCCACCGGCATTGCCGTGATCCTGTCTGCAGGCATCTTACTGATCGTGCAGGACATCTTCAAAATCATATGACCATCATTCCGGCAACACCCAAATACAACGTGAGCACACCATGAACTACTCGCACCTCCTGGCCGACGACCCCGCTGGCCAAATCCGCTCCGACCTCACTTTGCTCAACCTGACCTCCGAGCCCATCCACCGAGACCTCTCCAAGTACGACACCGACCTGCCGGCGCTCAACGTGGTAGTACAATCCCTACGCCACTACGACAAGGACTTCCGACACGTGGGCTGGAACCTCCATCATTACCAGACCATCCACCACAACATCCGAGTGTTGGAAACCCAGATGGCCACCTCATTCCTCCGCGGCCCGGCATTCTTCAAGGTATACCGTCCCGCGCTTTCGCACGTCGAAAAGTGCGAAGAACTCACCCAACACATCATCCGGATTTTGAGGAGCAACCCCGAGCTGCAGGAGACGATACGTCCCGACGAGCCGCCCATGCCGCTCCTCGAAGCATTTCCCGCTTCCACCATCACCACAATTTAGAACAAGCCGCAAAACGGCGCAGACCCAGCACCGTTCTATATTGCGGGCAACCATTTGCAGAGGAACGACCAACCTCATGAGCCTCCAGGAAATTGCACAACGCATTCATAACTGCCAACGCTGCCCATTGGCGGAGACCCGTACCGGCACCGTGCCGGGAGTCGGACCCGAAGACGCCGAAATAATGTTCATCGGCGAAGCTCCCGGCGCCAACGAGGACAAAACCGGCATCCCGTTCAGCGGTCCATCCGGTAAGGACATGGACAAGCTCTTGCACAACAACGGCATCAACCGCCGCCACTTGTTCATCACCAACATCGTGAAGTGCCGGCCCCCCGGCAACCGCGACCCACGCCCCGACGAAATCGAAGCCTGCCGCGAATACCTCCAAGAGCAGATCGACACCATTCAACCCAAGCTGATCGTCAGCATCGGCGGACCATCCACCAGGTGGTTCAAACCCGAAGTACGTGCCATCACACCGGTGGCTGGCCGTGCGTTCCGCCACGGCAACCACATCCTCATACCAGTGATGCACCCCGCCGCCGGACTGCGCCGGGGCTCGAACAAACCGTTCATCGCCGACAACTTCGCACGCATCCGCGCCTTCCTCAACGTAGCCAGACTCGAACCCGAACCGGTACAGGGAACACTGGTCCCGCCTGAGCCGGAAACACCCGAACCCGAGCACCAGCAGCAAACCCTGTTTTAAACCGCCGCCGCAGCGCCGCCATACACCTGCTTACAGGAGAGCCAGATGCCGAGCTCACAATGCCAATGCGCCTTGATTGCACAGACCGCCGACGCCGGACCCGGCCTGCAGGTTTGCCACCACTATTCCAACGATGAACTCGACCCCATTATCGCGACCCTCGACACCGTCATCAACCAGTTTGACGTCGGCATAAACCCTGAATTCGTGCTCGAAACACCGCTTCGTGAACAGCTTGAAGCCTACTTCCGAGACGTCTGGGATGTCGCACGGCAACAGAACATCGACGCCGCAGAGCCCGACCCCGGGGAGTACAATCCCGCGTACATCGAACCCAACATACGTCTCGTCCTCACCATATCGTTCATGCGCCACATGGCGATCATCTCCCAGCTGCTCATGGCTACCATCGTCCAGCACCTGAACGACTCCAACCTTGAACCTGTCGACGCGGCCGCACCCGCAGAGGCCACAGCGCCAGACCAACCGCCAGACGTTCACCCAGAGCAATCGCCGGATCGATCCGAGCTCGACACCGAACCACAGCCCGACCAGGTTTCCCCAGCAGAGCCGGCGCCAGAACCCGCCGACACTCCGGACGCCGACCCGGAACCGGAGACGCCAATCGATGAGGCGGATCCAAACCAACCCGAAACCAGCCCACCGCCGCAACACACCGCAGACGCGGATAATATGCCCAATATGCCGCCACCACCATTGACGGAGACCGATTCGGCATCATCGCTATCACAGTAGGATTGTTCAAGTAGGCGAAAACGGAAATCGTCCCTGACGAGATTCGTAATCTCCATCAACAGCAGTCTTATCAGCCTCAGCCGCTATACGCGGCTACGTGGCGGTCAGGTAAGGAACGCACTCCGGGATGTTCATCCAGTCCCGGACTCCCGACTTGTCGGGATGAAAACTGCAAGGCCCCAGGACGAGCAATGCGAAAGCAACGCGCCCAAAGCCCAGCCCGGTTCACCGGACTAATGCCTGACCCACACATTGGCGAGGATGCGCCGCACCCCAAAAGGAGCTAGCCGTAAGGTTATGCACTACACCAATCATCAACCCACCCCCGTGTTTTCATCCGATGGCCAACCGCTCATGCCCACGCACCCAGCCAAGGCCCGCCAGCTCATGCAGAAGGGCCGTGCCGTGCCGCACCACGTCAAGGGACTGTTCGGCATCCGTCTCCTCGACCGCACCCGTGCGCAGTCGGTAGTACAAGACATTGCCATCAACATCGACCCCGGCTCACAGACCACCGGCATCGCGGTCGTAACCGACGACGAGGACCGCCAACGCACCGTCCTCGCGGCCCTAGAGATCAAGCACCGAGTTTTCACCATCAAGGCCACACTCACCAAGCGGCGTAGTTTCCGCCGCAACCGACGAGGACGACTCCGCTACCGCGCCCCGCGCTTCGACAACCGACGACGCAAGCTGGGCACGTTACCGCCCTCCGTCGACAGCCTTCGCATCGACACCATGCGGGTAGTCAGTATCCTCCAACAGATGTATCCCATCAGCAACATCCGGATGGAACGCAACAAGTTCGACCCCCAACTGATGATGAACCCCAACATCCGAGGCGTCGAGTACCAGCGCGGCACCTTGTTCGGCTGGCAGATCAGAGCCTACATCCTCGAACGCGACAACAACCGTTGCGTCTATTGCCGACGCCGCAACGTCCGACTGGAACTCGACCACGTGCGCCCCAGCGCCACCGGGTCGAACCGGGTCGACAACCTGGTCGCCTGCTGCCGCGACTGCAACGTCCGCAAGGACAACCAACCAATCGAACAGTTCCTTGCCGACCAGCCGGAGTTGCTCAAACGAATACTTGAACGAACACAACGCTCAGCCCTGGCATCCGCCGCGCACATGAACGCCGTGCTGCCAGCCCTGATCAGAGACCTGCGCGCCACCGGCCTGCCTCTGCAACTCACCGACGCCGCGTCGGTATCCTGGGCACGCCAGCAACTCAACGTCCGCAAGACTCACTGCTACGACGCGGCCCTGCCGGGCCGGGACTTCCAGACCATCGCAAGCCTGCCCAGCAAGGTGCTGGCGCTGCGCCCCGTCAACGGCCGCTCCAGGCAGAAAGCCAACGTCGACCGCCACGGCACTCCGGTAGGAAAACCCTTCCGCAACCAGCAGAGAATGCCCAAGCATCTGAGGCAACACCGCCCTGCGGCTGGACACTCCGACCGACACCAACGCTACGGTCACCTGAACATCGGCACCGGCGACACCATCGTCCTCGACCACAAGGCGGGCCGATCCATAGGCCGAGCCGTCATCAAAGTCAGAGGCACCCGCATTGCGGTAGAAAAACACAGCGCAAAAATCGCCAACGCCCGAATCATCGCCAGGAATCCACGACACCGCATCCGCTGGACCGCGCCATCCCAGCAGGGACATCACGACCCAGACGCCGTTACACTTTCCACAGTCACAACCGCCTGACGCAGCTCGAAATCGTAACACACGCCAAGGCCAACCGAGCACGGTGCCCCTACTTGAACAATCCTACTATCACAGGAGAATGCCTGATGCTCACTATCGTGACCACGCCTCGGCGAGTCGCGCTCATATCACCCTACCTCCCCCGCATGGTGGAACGAGCACGACAGTTGGACGGTTCGTGGTCCAAGAACTTCCTGGCCTGGATATTCCGGCCCAGTGCTGCACAGGCAATACAAAAGGCGGCACGCCGCCATTACCAGCAAAATCCCGACTCGCTACACCTAGCCGACCACACTGCCGAGTACGACACAATAGCCCAGCTGGCGTTGGACACCCGACATCCCGAAAACGCCACCGCGGCCGACATACGCGCCCGAGAACGCACCCTGCCGATTGGGATGCTCCTTTATACCAGCCACGAAGCGCAGGCCCACAACGAACGTTGGCAATTCCAAGATGGTTCCGCTTTGATACGCTGCGACGGCGAGATATTCCTCGGAATACATCCGTCCAGGCCGGAATTCACGGCCAATCCCTACGCTACCCTTTACCAGTCAGATCATATGCACCTAGTAAAACCACTCGAGCAGGAGTAAACCGACAAAATGGACCTTAACTGCACTCGCGAAGACCTCGTCAACCTCATCAAGCCCGTCGTACGCGCCATCCCGTCCCGAGCCGTGATGCCAGCCGACCCGTGGCTACTCATCGCCGCCGAGGACGACCACCTACGCATCACAGGTGGCAACACAGACTGCCAGATAACGGCCAAAATCGAGGCCAACTGCAACGCCAACGGAATCGTTGCCGTGGACTCGAAGCCCTTCATCGAGCTTATGTCCAACCTCTCAGCACCCGAGGTCAGCTTCAAGTTCGTGCAACAGGTGTCTCCCAAAGATGCTACCTCAGACCACCACCTGGGCATCCTCAGCCTGGAAGCCGGCGATGCGTTGTCTTACTTCAACACCATGAATCACCACGATTTCACGGTGCGGCCCAAAGCCCCCGCCGCCGACGACTCCAACTCCATCACCGTGGACGGCGCCGCTCTGGACGAGGCTCTGCAACGCATACTCATCACCGCTACCTACAACCAGGAACGTCCCAATCTCTACGGCGCCAACCTCTGCGTACGCAACGGCGCCTTGGTACTGGCATCTTCAGATTCCCTGCGGCTCACCGTGTGCCGCGTCCCTATGCTGAACGACGGCCCCGACGATTGGGACATCACCGTTCCGGCCCACAGCCTGCGCCACATCAAGAACATTCTGCGCTCACAGCCTGCCACCCTCATCCTTTCCGATAACAGCGCCACTCTCACGTTCCATTGCGGTGAATTCGAGCTTACCACCGCCCTGATTGCAGCCAGCTACGCCGACTGGGAATCCATTCCCACCGAAGTCTACAAATGGTCCTTCCTCATCGAACCCCAAGACCTCCAGCAGCTGGTCGCATCCGCCACCGCATTCAGCCACCACACAACGGCTGCGCTGCGGTTCAGCCCCGCGTCCGTAGCAGATGGCGACGACCCGAACCGCATCTACACCCAATGCGAACACCAAGAGATTGGCAGCATCGACAATAGCGCACCCATTTCCAGCCTCATCGGCAACCCCGACATCGTGGACATAAACTACAACTTCATCCGCGACGTAACGCGCATGAAACTCAACCACACCGTCAAACTCTCCATGCCGGACCTCAACTCCGCCATCAACATCAATATGCCGGATAACCCCAACTTCTTCCACATCATGGCGCCACTGCTGCAAACTCGCCACAGTTGAGCCGCCCGCATCCAGCGCCAACACCATCCAGGCCGGACGTACGACGTCCGGCCTTCCGTTTGACGACACACAACGCTCAAAACCCAAGCCGCGCTTCATTAGACACAATCAGCGTCATGGAGACGCTCCCCGAACTAGAACATATCGCCGACTACATCCGGCGCACTCCCGAACGATGCGCAGACCGGCACTTGGGCGCCTACGAGACCGCCTACCACCTCCAGGCAACGCTGGAGGCCGAGATCTCAGCAGACCACCCATACCGACACTACCTGTTCCTGCTCGCCACCAGGTATCGGGCGCTTACGCAGGACCTCATCGCACAACGCGGCTACGGACTCCTCGAATCCTTCAACCTGTACTGCGATGCCGTCGAAGTCATACGACGTCTGGAAAAAATACACGTCCACCACCGTGTGGACGTACCACGCATCCTGGACTGGCGCCAAGACCAGCGGTCCATCCAGCTTGCGCTGGACGCGTCTCCGCGGAGACGCAACATGCTTTACCTCAAAGTCATGCAGGAACAGCCGCCCATTGACGGCAACATACTTCACCAAACCCGTCGTCACCTAGCTCACGTCGCAAGATTGCTCTTCGACGACTTACCACACAATACCGCCACCTACGTCGCGTACATAGAATTCACAATCGACGCGCAGGCGGCCATCGGCGCAACAACGCCCGATTGATGCACCGACCAACCCGCAGACGGCGCCGGCCCGACTGTCCATAACCCATCACAAATTCCGACGACACCCGCCAGCCATGAACTCCTTTTCCAATACGCGGGCAACGCATCCACCGCCCATCGCGCTCACCGATTTTAACAACGCGACACATCAAGGGTATCAATGACTCCAACCATCGAGCCAGTTGTCACCGAGATATTACGACTGCATCACCTGCACCACCGCCCCATCGAAATCAAGATAGGCGCCGACCACACGGCTATATCGGTATCTCCGCCCCAAACTCGACTCTTCATATTGCACCGCCAGTCACCACGCGGCGCCAAGATGGTGTACGCCGCGGTCCAACAGTTCATCGGCCCACCCGGCATGAACGCCACCTATGTGAACAACACCTCCGGCAACCCAATCGTTGAAGTACTCGCCACCACAGACCACAACGCCCTCACGGAACACATACACCATGGCGAGTTCACGGCACACCAAGTCGGTACTCCACCCCAACCATGCAGCCGGCATCACCCGTAATGCGGGAATTTTTCACACTTTACGCCGTGTTCGAGCACGAACCAGATGCCGAGCACATTCCCGACATCCAGCGCAAACTCGAAGACATGGCCCACATCACGGCCGCCAACTACATCACCGCAGACACCCACACCTGGCCCGGGTAAAAATGGCCCGACCCTAGCCTGGAGAAGTTGCGCCAACAACTCGCACCACACGAGTCGCCCAAAAACCCAGCCGACCCCCTCCACACCGCGCTGGCAGCCATGCCGCAACCATCCGGATCTCTGGCCCACAACCCACCCAACTCCCCGCCGCATACCGCTGGACAGCTCACCGACGAGCTCAGCTCCCTGTTTTCGGAAACCCAGATGCACTTCATGAATCACTACCTCCGTGAACGCTCCACCAGACGCATCAGCTTTCCAGCACCACGCCCGAGCCACGTCCCCATCATCGGATTCCTCTCAGCACGCGTCCAGGAACTGGACGACTCCATCACCCACTACTACTCGAAGCCGCTCATGGACCCCTCCGACGCTGCACCACACCGGCCTCCATTCCGCCAAGTTGCCGCAATAGTCCTCAACTTCGTCATCCACCACCGTACGCCAGATCGCACGGAGAACATCTCCATCCCGTCACCCATATATCTCGACCAGTCAGCCGATTACCAAACCGTCCTCATGTCCCAGGATGACACCCTGGACGACGAGCTGCTGGACCTTTTCCTGAACCGGCTACATCCGCTCCAAGACGAAAGCGATGCGGAATTCGACTTCCTCAACACCACACCCACAGAGTGGCACCAACGTTACATCACGGAATCAATCCAGCTTGGACAGCACCAGGCCACCGAGAACCTGATACGCCACATTTCGTTGATCACACAGGCCATCACCAAATGACTTGGTATCACTACCACGCCGACCACGGCGGTGGACACCAGAGCCAGACCGAGGAATATATCTTCCATGAGGAAACCATCGAGCCCGATGCAGCCGAAGACTACTGGCAGGACTCGGCTGAGATGAAGCGCATCAACAACGCCCGCGGCACCGTCACGCAGATGGCACACCTACCCGCAGACGTCCAACAAAATCTGACCCGCATTTGGACTAACAAACGCAACCACGCCAACACGATGCTACAGCGTATCGCCGAAATGCCCACCACCAAGGACACCCAAACATTGCTGCTGAAGTTCAGGTACTCACTGCACCAGACTCCACCAACGCCCAGAAACTCATCGCCCAAGGCCGCATTGCCATCAGTCTCACGCGAGCCGGCGTACCCCCCGAACTCCACATTCCGGCAGCCGCCGAGGCCGAATTCCGTTACGCCTTCCCCAAGGAAAACCAACGCGCCGTGGCCAGAGCCACGAACCGCTCCACACCCATCCTCCGTGTCACCCAGCCTCGCACCGCCCCTAAACGAAAATAACCCACCGCGCCGCCAACAACCCCCGCATCTTGCCAAAGCACCAACACATCCCACCACTCCCACGGAGCACAATGTCTCGCCACGCCCAAGAAATACACCAACCATACTTGTTCGCCTCACACCGGCCTCCCCCACCCCTGAACCCAGCGGACCAAAGGTTCACCTTCATAGACCTGTTCGCTGGAATCGGCGGCTTCAGGTTTGGCTTTGAGCCCACAGGCGGCGCCTGCGTATGGAGTTGCGAGATAAACCCTTACGCACGCCGCACCTACAGCTGCAACCACCACGTGCTCGAGTCCGACATATTCCCCGACATCCGCTACGCAAACGCCATCACGGACGTGCCCGACCATGATGTGCTCATCGCCGGCTTCCCTTGCCAGCCGTTCAGCAAGGCTGGCGTCTCCAAGAGCAACTCCATGCACCACCCTCACGGCTTTGCGGACAAAACCCGCGGCACCCTCTTCTTCGAGATCATCCGCATCCTGGCCGAGCATCGGCCCACCGCCTTCCTGCTGGAAAACGTGCCCAACTTGTTGAACCACGACCAGGGCCGCACCTTCGCCACCATCATGTACCTGCTCGCCGAGGAGCTCGGCTACCACGTCAGCCATCGCATCATCGATGCACGACCCTGGGTGCCCCAGAAACGCCGACGCATCTTCATCGCCGGACACCGACGCGCCGACACCCCCACACTGGACGACATCCAGCTCCCGCCCCAAGCCAGCGCACCCAACCTCGCGGACATCCTGCATCCAGAAGACGGCACCGAAGCCGCCGAACATCCCTACACTTCCGGCAACAACGCTACCGTCTCCCAGAAGTACACTCTGGGACTGAAAACGTGGGAAACACTCACCCGCCACCGTCTGCGGCATGAAAGCGCCGGCAACGGGTTCGGCTACACGATTGCAGCCTTGGACCAGCCCGCACGCACCCTCACGGCGCGTTACGCCAAGGATGGCCAGGAGATACTCATCTCTCAAAAAGACCGGCTTCCCCGCCGGCTGACTCCCCGAGAGTGCAGCCGGCTGATGGGGATGCCAGAACTCATCATCCCAGCTTCCGTCTCCGACACACAGGCGTATCGACAACTCGGCAACTCGGTCGTGCCGCCACTCGTCACCACCATAGCCTCCTACCTCACCAGCTGAACATAACCTCCACCTGCATCCGCTCACACGCTTCAACCAAGGACTTCACATGAGTACCAACGACCCACATGACCTCATCCGTCGCAGCCGTCATTACCTTGGCCAAGCCGCTTTGAATATGCTCATCTACCCCGAAGACCTGGGCAAGATAGACCGCAACATCGAACGCGCCGTCGAGTTCGCCAAACAGTTTCGCAACTCCTTCGATAATTCCGTGATGCCAGACGAATGGCAGCGCCTCACCAACGAGGGCCGCATCATCAAGCTGCAGCGTGCCCAGATCGACTCGTCCGTAGCAGCCGTACCGCCGCTGCAATCCGTGGTTCCGGTTATTCCGCCACAAGCCGCCGCAACCGAACCAGAGCCGCCGGGTACGGACCCAGCATCGCCGGATGAGGCCACCTCCATCTGGGAACCAACCCCCGACAACCTGGGCTACGTCGCGTTGCTTGGCGACACCGTCTATACCGTGCACACCACCGGCAACCCACGAGCGTGGGCCTGGGGCATCGGCGACGGATACCAAACCGAATGGCAGGAAGCACGCTTCCCAACCGAGGAACTCGCCCGTAACGCCGTCATCCAACACTACAACGAGTCCACCCAAGACTCCACCACCTGACGGCGCCACACCTGGCTCAATCAACCGGGCAACAAACCAAATGCGAAATACCTCGCAGCCTCGGGGCTGGCGAGCCCGTTCTGGAGACCGCCGCTCGCCAGCCCCCTGCCCATCTACAACACTCGCGAGGTACCGACCATGACGACAACCACCAAAATCGAGGCTACCTTACCAGGATCACACTGCCATATCTGCCACGGCTCCACCTGGCAGATTTCCAAGCAGGTATTTGAGAAGTCTTTCAGCATACACACCGATGTGGAGGTAACCTGCACCCGTTGCAACTACACCGAGTTAAGGCACTTCGAGTTCCACCAATTCAAGATGCTGGAAACGACCAGTAAACATCTGCACCTGCTGTCCACCAAGCTGGCCACAATCACGCGCACCTGCTTCTCCGCGATTCTACGACAGTACGCCGCCTCCTTTCCGCCGGAATCGGTACCCATCCAGTACATCCGACCGACCTGAGCAGCCACCCTCATCACCAACTTGACGCTGGAGTAAACCATTGACCACCCACTTGAACCCCATGCAATACCTCCTCCTCGCCCACCTTGGCGCCGCCAACCTAGTCGTAGACCGGCTATGCCGGCTTTCGGAAACCGACAGCACGTCAGCGAGAATCGCTGGTAACGCCGCCATCACGATGGCTCATGCCGAGCTCGCGGCATCCCTCGACTTTGCCGAGACGTTGGACACCCTCAACATGGACGACAACGCCCGGTTCCTGTACGAGAACGCTCAGCAATCAATGCATCTCGCCACAGCCAGGATCAACGATTCAGACCAGCACGCCAGCCCGCAACCCAGCCCAACGTTAACAGACGAGGCCAGCACCTGTCTCAACATCGTGGCCGACGCCGCACGTCTGGACTACCACGCCAACCAGCTACGTACCACCCCCAACCAGAATGCGATGGTGCTCCACTCCCAATCCGCAGACGCCCTCATTAACGACATCCAGTACTACGCCGAAAGCATACTCGACGCCGACGGCAACCCCATTCAGCCCGGCGACGACACCAAGCACCTCTACAACGCCGCCGGCAAGGCGCTGCAGGACGCCATCACCGGCTACACGCGCATGATCGGCGCACGCCGCCAACGAGCCACACTCACCAAGTCCAACACCATCTCCAAGATGCCCGGCCAGGACCAGATTGACCAACTCATGGAGGAATTCCGTAATTCCGAACAGCCGGTGATGATCACCACCGCTCGGCTGCAGCCCACCGAACTCGGCCAGCCATCCTCCGTCATGCCGCTCATCGTATTCGACAGCGGCCTCAACATACACTGTAAGGCCATCGCCGAGCAGTACCCGCCTGAAACACCGGCGGAACTCGTGCAACAGCACGTCGGCGTCTGCTCACAGTTCATCTCCAACGGCATCGCTCAGGGTTTCCTACAGGTACACGAGGCACAGACCATCCAACGACACGCCCTCGCCATCTACCAGGCTGCGCAGGCAGAACTGCACAACACGCCCCTGGATTCCATCCAAGCCTTCGTCGACAAGCTGGTTGACCAAGGCATATCGCCCACCTCCATTCACGAGATGATTGTAGCCATGGCACATTCCCAAAACGAGCTCGTCAACTACCTGCTCTCCACCCTATCCATCCCACCGGCCACCACCCCGCAGCAGGCGCAAAGCATCATGGCCACCGCCCAGGCTCAGGGACTGCATCCCGCCACCATGCAGGCGGTTGCCGCAGCGCTCGACGTCACACCCGAGGTCTACGACATTTCAGCAGTCCCCTACGGCCTCGACGACCTCAACAACATTATGGTCGCCGGCCAGAGTTCGGCATTGCCCCGCATGGCCATCTATCAAGCCGCTGCATCGCTCGGATTCGACGCCGACTACCTTGCTCAAGCCTCGAACAATTTCGACCAGCAACCGGAAACACCGACGCCGCAGCCCTTCCAGTCTCCCCTTATCGTGCCCAGCCACAACCTGCTGGCCTGAACGTCCCAACACCAGCACTGGCGCATCAAAACTGGTGAACACCAATAATCATACGATAACTCCACCACTTCACACCAACCCCTGTTAAAACAGGCGATTGCGCCATTCCAAGACTGCAGTAAAGTCGATAACACTATGCCGACCAACGAGCTGATACCCCTACCGGGGTGCACCGCCAGAGAACCTGCGGGAGCAGCAAACACAACACCAGCCGCCCTTGGGCGCGCCAACGTTGTATACACGAACTCGCGACCCGTAAGCAATAGCGAAATTTCCTCTGTCAAAAAGGACTACGACAATCATGACCACACCACACAAGTTCGTTGCCCTCGACATTGAGACGGCAAAAGCCTTCCCTGCGGGCCAAAAGTGGCAGGACTTCGCCCCATTGGGCATCTCGTGCGCCACCGCCTACGCGTCCGACCTCGCGCAACCCCTCATCTGGGCGGACAAGTAC